>NZ_JBZCHT010000013.1:0-2117642 GCF_058241465.1 Erwinia papayae | reverse complement strand
CCCTGTCAATATTGCACTGGCCCACCAGCGCGATCAGGTCAGCATTCAGTGCAACGCTGTCGCCGTATGTCAGGACGGGCGCAATCTCCGGTAAATCAATTGGGCTTGTCAGCTGGGCTGGCAGGCTGAGATGCGGCTGCTTTATTGTCCTGTACTCCACCTGCGGCTTTTGCTGCGTCCCGCAACCTGTCAACAGCATCAGCGGGAACAGGAGCAACAGCGCACTTGTCAGCCGCGAGATAACGCTTGATTTCATTCTGGAGCTTCCTGTTCTGCTGTGCTGTGACAGCCCGTTGTTCTGCAACCTGAGACATAACCCCGTTTTGCTGCTGCACTGCTTTGGCGAGGTCGTTGACGCTGTCGGCCAAACCGTCATTCTTTGAGCGCAGATCGTTTATCTGGTTGTCTTTACTGTCCGTCAGTTGTTCAAGCCTGTGATTTGTTGCCTCAAGCTGGAGATTTCTGGCATTCAGCATCCAGAGCGCTCCGCAGATAAGCGCTATAACAATGAGGTGTGAATAGTTTCTGAAGAAGTTGATAACAGCCATGACGCCTCCTGTTTTCAGACGAGGTCGAGCGCCCGCACAAATACGTCAAATGCGTAGGGCTGACTGCCGTTCTCGTGTTTGATAATCGCCTGTAAAAGCGGAAAGAGTTTTCGTGAGTCGGTCAGGTCGATTGGTTTATCAGCATCAGTGCCTGTCGCCGTAGCCACGCTTTTGATATAAGCCGGAGTGTCATTCTCATTCGGTGGTGCCCAGCGCGTAATGATGCCAGTGATAGTTTTCAGACCGTATTTGCTCTGGTAATTTCGCAAAATGATAATCATCGCCCTGATACCGTACTCAGGCTTTGTAAACTGGCAGAACGACTTATCTGTGCGCTGAGCCTGTGGGACTAAACCTTTCCAGTCATCGCCCCAGCGAATATTTCCTGGATTGTTGTTGCGGATCCCGCGAGTTTTATCACTGCCCGTCATTAGCATCTCCTGATTTGCGGCTGATCCAGCCACGCAATTTTTCACTGATATAGTCATTACCCACGTAGCCGATATACACAGCGAAAACCTGTGCGGCAGCGTCGGGAATTGTCCAGTTCATGAGAGCACCGATAACCTGAAGTGTTGGCGCTGCGAAAAAGGCAAGTGCGCTGCATGACACAGCGTCGAGAACTCGTTTTGACCAGGGGCTTTTTGCATAGGCACTGCGCAGTAATGAAAACATACCGGCTACTCCCGCATATCCCCATTCTGTTTTATGGGCATAGAGCCACAACACCACGCTGGCCCAAAAGCCCGGATCGTTATCTGAAGACATGCTGTTACCCCGCCACCGGGATGATGGCGGCTTGCTGTTGGAAAGAAATTGCGCCGTCCCGAAAAATGACAGGAGATATCTGAGTGTGATTCGGGGGCGCAAAAGAAAAAAATAAAGAATATATAGTAAAATGCTTTACACTAAGCATAAAGCGTTTTACTATACATACATCGACGACAAACTGGATAATCAACATGAAACTCTTTCACGGCTCACACAGCAAAGCAGCACCGGTTATCAAAGTTGGCGCTTTCGCAATGACTGGCGATAATGTTTTTGACGGCGTGTTTGCATCACAGGATAGTGAAATTGCTGGCTCTCACGGAGAGCATGTGCATTCTTATGATGTTTCGAGCATTGCTGACAACTCATCTCTCAACGAGCGAATTAATGATGTTGTTGAATTCCTGCGCACTGAATTAGAAATTGATGAGGTTGAAGATCTGGCTGAAGCCATCGTTGACGATAAATGCGACGATTCTTTTGCTGATATCCTTTCCCCTCGCTCTTGCACAAATGATGCAAGCTGGGAAATGCAGCGCTTACGCGGTCGTGTAGCTGCTCATCTCGGATTTGATGCGGTCGAAATGGAAGACGAACACGGCAGTTCATATCTGATCGTAAACCCAAAAATTATTGCGGAGTAATCCCATGCCGTTACTGCAATACATTGAAGAGAAGTTTGACGGCAATCAAGCCGAATTTGCCCGGCATGCAGGCGTAATGAGCCAGCAAGTTACGCAGTGGATCAAGAAAGGATTCATCGTCGTAAACGGTACGCTGTATAGCCCCCGTAGGGATATAAGCTAATAAAACACCCCGCGCCTTAAGCTAATTTCCGCATTTGTCGATGCCGGGGTGAATTAGATGTCCGCAACGTGACAACCACGTACAGACGAGTTGACAGTTATGGTTGCGGCTCAATCATGGTGCTCAGTACGAGGAATCGAACCCCGGTCTATCCTGCTTACCGAGCTGATTAATGTGTGGCGGCCAGTGCTGATCTCCGGCTTTGTGCGGAACTCCTGAGGGTCGCATAATCCCGCATCTCATCGTAGTAAATCAGTGACCCATCTGGTTTGAAATACGCCCTTCACGACAAACGCATCAGTCTACGCATTCACCACAACGAAAAGCCGCCTTTTTCACAACACGAGTACATCGCACCGCGATACCACGTCAGGCAGCTTATCTGTTGTGCAGAAAGCAAAAACCCCGCCGATTGGCGAGGTTTCAATGTTAAGCGGTGTGTCAAAGTAACCACTCTTAGCAGGTTACAACACTTTTTGCGTAACGCAGTAGAATTATTTATATTTATCGCGGTTTTTTGACAAATCTGGTACTGCCCCTTGTGGCAATCATCATGTCCAGTTAACAACGAACGGAGAATGGAATCATGGCGCGTAATATAGCCCCCGGATATTGTGTGGTGGAAAGGCCCGGTACGCTGGATTACCAGGCGCGGGAACTGTTCAGGGATATTCGCTCCCCTGCTACCCAGCTTTTTATGAAACTCAATGCGGATACACAGTATCTGAAGCCCGGACAAATACTGATTGTGGCTGATCCTGATACACCTACTCAGCTCACAATGCATATGCTCAACACGCTTCGGCAGGCAAAGAATCAAACCAATTCCGCATTTATTGGTGTGGACACAGAGGCCGCCAGTTTTATGCATAAACATTATGGGATGATTGCCGCGCTGACCGGTGCCGGAGACAAGATTTTCAGCACCGCAGGTGATGCGGGTGAACGCTATTTCAGGGCCATTGAGCAGACACTGAAAAAAATTGAGGTCAGCTATCAGAATCAGTTCCGCACTCAGGGGACGCTTATCAGCCAGCAGTTTTTTGTCGAGCGCAATCAGCTGTTGAATCAGCTAAAGGAGCTGGTCAACAAGCCGCTGTTAAAATCGCTGGCCCGCTATACAGTTAAATTCCGCCAGTATGAAAATCTGAAGCGGGCGTTAAACCTGTCGAGTAAATCCATTGTGCATGAGTGGTCAACGTCAGGGCTGAGTGGTATTCCCGGTTATTCCTATTATGTGGGTAATGCGGCCAGAGCAGCGCGTTACATGAAAAATGGAGGGCTAATTGGGATTGGATTCGGTTTCGCCGGAACGACAAATGATATAGCAGAAGCCTGCGCGAAAGGGCGTGAAGGCGATTGTGGTAAAATCGCAGTGAGAGACTATTCAAAATTTGCTCTTACTACAGGCGGCGGAATGCTGGGTGGTGCATGGGGTAGCTCTGCCGCGTTAGCTGGTTGTGCTGCTATTGGAATAGTGACAGCAGGCACCGGGGGTGTCGCATGTGCTGTTGTGGGGTCAGTTGCAGGGGGATATGCTGGTAGCTCAGGCGTAGAGACAATAGTTAACAAAGTAATTGAATATTATGATAACTAACAAATTATTGGCTGGTACATCGTTATTTTTCGGGGGGATGGGCTGCTGTCTTCTTATTGTGTCACTTATAATTTATGCATTAAAACGATACGATTATTACGAATTAGTATCTGCCTATAGAGAAAAATACGATTTTCCCGGCCCCTGCATCTTTTTTTATACGACTGGATTCTTTGGGTATTTCCGGTCTTAAGGTTCTTCATAAAATTAAGTCACAGAAAAAAAATAAGCTTCATGGCAAACAACGATCCCGGATATGCTTTCTTTGATGATAAGAACATAAAAATACATAACTGGATGAAGGTTTATTCTTTCCTGTGGTTTGCTGCTACAGCATGCTATCTCTTATTTGCTTTTTTCGGTCTGCTTTTACCATAATTATTAGAGTGGCCCTTATGTGGGCCACATTTTCAGAACGAGTGATCCATCTCCAGCTCAACATCCAGCATTGACAGACACCCGTCGATAAATCCCTCAGCCATCTGAAACTTTATGCGGATCATGCCCTCTGACAGCTTCAGCTTTCTGCCCAACGCCCGCTTTGAAATATCCCTTATGTAATGGTCCACCAGCAACGCATATTCATCAGGGCGCTTTTGTTTCAGTCTGCCCACACAGGTATCAACAATCATCGCATCATTGTCTGTGCAACTAATGCTGCTGGCATTCTCAGGCAGCAATCCTTTGAATCCACCCGCTATCGCTGAGTACCCAACCTCGCTCTCAATCCGATGTTTTGACCAGTTTCCCCAGCGCTCAAGCACAAGCTGAATATTACGCATCCTTACCTCCTGAATTCTTTCTACCCGTAGCGATAACCCCGATAGCCAGCGCTCTGTCGAGAATGCGCAGCAGCAATTCTGGCTGAGTACCATAACGCCGTTCGAATGCGTTAGTATCAGCATGCAATTCATCGTGGTGTTTTCTGCACAGCGGCAGTGTGAAAAGGTCATGGGTTTTGGTTGCCATTCCGCCCTGCCCGTATCCGATCAGGTGATGAGGATCGTCAGCCTGCTTCCCGCAACATAAACAGGGCTGAGCCTTAACCCAACGGGTGTACGGCTCATTTACCCATCGCCTGCGTTTGGGACGCAACATGAACGATTCAGGTGTTTCCGGGTCAATGGCTAATTCAACAACCTGTTTAGCCACTTCCTGCAAAATATCGCTGGCAGGTCTGTATGGTGCTATTGCAGACTCTTTCAAAACACCCACTAACGGTGCAGGCTTCGGCAGTTTCAGCACCCGCCGTGCCGGGGATTCTGGCATCAAATCAATAACGTTGTTGAGCGTTGCCCACCAGCAGAGTTCGGGCAGCGATAACTGATGACCTTCCGGCAATGACAGAGCCAGTCGTACTGTATGCATCACCCACTCAGCAGCATTCTTCCTGGAAAGCTTTACCACGCCATCAGCAGAAACCATCTCGCGGAGCTGGTTATCATGATGGAAACACAAACGCACAACGCCATGTTGTGTAATCAGGGAGGTATCATCTTTGCTGTGATAATCATCTTTCCACTGACAACCCCGCTGAGTCATCAACCAGAATTCCATAGCTGATTTACTACCCGCAGCCAGTATCACTTTTTCATTGCACAGAAATTCGAAAATCGCGGGATCATCCATCAGCGGCTGGTCAGCATCAGAAACAGCACCTACCGGCAGGTCCGCCATAAATTCTGGTACGGAACTGACCAGAATGCGACGATGGCTGAACACCGGCCACAAATCCCGGCCAGGCTTCAGCAGAACCATCCCCAATTCATTCACACGAAACGGGGTTAATATTGCTCTCATGCCTACCCCTTAAACAGCTGTCGAAGTAAGCATCAGACGGATAAGTTCATCCGATTTCGATGTGTAAAAATGCGGCTGTGTTTCACGCGGGCTTTTCGGATTGGTCACGTTCTTCGCGTAAAGCAAACCTCTGGCAGTGACACACCAGAAACTTTTTTGCCCGTTGCTGGCGTTGCGAGAATTGCTTGGCCGCGTCAGACGTTCTACCAGTCCAAGACGTTCGAGCCGCCGATACGCTTCACTGGTGGTTACATCCAGGCGCTTATCACGAAGGAGAGTGGTTAACGAGGTTGTTGGCCTGCTGGAGCCATCCTGTGATCCTGCTGGTGCATCGATGGCGTACACAGGCATCATATCTGGCAGACCGGCAAAATCCTGAAGTTTCTGGTATGCGCCAAGTTTGGAAGAGTTTGAGAAGTTAAGCATGCGGGCTGCTGATTCGAGCAGAATGACGCCAGCCTGAACCTGGTCTGTTTTTTGACTGATAGCCTGACCAGATGCAACAGCGTCAAATGTCCGGATGACTTTCAGATTGAATGATGGGCTGATCCACATAGCGTAGGCAAAGACCAGTTCTTTACATACGTATGTACCCTGACCTGCCCCACCACGAATTGACTCTACCGAAGCGATGCTCATATCTGAGCAACGGTCAATTTCTGCACAAAGCTCTTTAATATTGTCCTGGCGAAAGAAGTTTCCGGGCTTATGCCGTTCCTCTCCTCCTGAAGCGCGGTGTAAATCATTCAGGCAATAGCGACCTGATTTATCCAGACGGACAGAAACGCCGTCAATTACGAGTAACTGATGCATTGTTTTCTCCCTTGTTTTCAGACTGCCACCGTCTGCAAACGAGTGGCAATTCACTGATCAAATGTACATGTTGTGTTCTGTCAGAGCAACCCTGGCGACTCCTGTTGTTGATGAAATTCGTTGATCGTTACTTCCACCTTGCCGTGACATGTCACGCTGCCCCACTCCACCAGCATCCGCTTGATTTGACTGTCGTCAGCCCACACGCCAGCGTGGGTCAGACCATCAAACAGCGCCTTCTGAAAATTATCTAAATCACGTTTAGCGCGGGTCGGCGGGTACAGGATGACATGAACATCAATATCGTGGGTTATTGGCTGTGGACGACGCTTTAGCTGTGCATACACTGATGCTATCGCATTCGTTCGGTATGTGCGCCCTCTTGCGCTGATTAGCGTTCCCTTCCCTGTGGAACGCCAGTAACCATTTACGCTGGGCGGGAATGGTAAAGTCAGCTTCAAACCACTCTCCCAGGCACCAGTTGAATGCTGTTATCACACTCATTACCCCATATGTGCCAGCCATCAGCAGGACGGCGGGCGAACAGTTCAATGCGTGGAACATCCCCGTAAAGCTGCTCAAGCCTGAATCTGGCCTCTGCCGGTTTAGTGCTGTGTTCACCCTGGCAGGAATAGATCACCTGCTTTACCGATTTGCTGGCACGTTCCAGACCATTTCCGCAGACGGCCACCAGCGCAGATTCCTGATTTCCCCGCGTATAATTTCCGGGATTCATGCGGGTTTCTGCGTTGAGCATATCAAGCAGTTCTGTGAAGTCGTAAACCGTTTGCTCATTCAACGCTTTGTTGAAACGCTCCTCTGCCCTTGCGTTAAACTTTACCCAGGTGAAAAGGAACATCTGACGGACGTCAAACCCCCATGCCTCGGCAAGTTCTCTTGCCTCCTCATCATGTGTGCCGGTATACCACATAACCAGCACTGCGTTTTCTGCTGACAGCTCCCACACAGGGAGCCGCTTCAGTTCAGTCAGTGTCATCGTGCTGTAATGGTTATCTGCCGCGCCACGGCTTACCGTGTTGCCATACTGCCAGGGAGGATCGGCGTATATCACGCTGTATTTCATGATTCAGCCCCTTCCGCTTTTTCCGACTTCCCCTGAAAATCACGGAATTCGGCAATAATCCCCATAGCCTCCAGATAAATATCATCAGCCGCAGTGTAACCATCATCATCAAATTCGAATGCAGCCATCAGCTCCACCAGTCGCCTCGCCTTAATGGCGTTAAACTGAGGAATAGCAGAAGCTCTGGTGAGCCTCTTTTTCCCTGCGGCTTTAGCTTTTGCCAGTTCGTGTGTGGCGACCGTTCCCGCCTTAACCCCAAACTCTCGCGACATTGATACCGCTGTGGTTGCGGCCACCTCTCCTGTCCTGACCATGCTGATTAGTTCGTCACCACATTCCAGCAGCTGCAAATGATGCTCAACATCAGCTACAGACCGCTTGACCTTTTTCGCCACTTCCCCTTCAGTAAAGCCCTGATTCATCAGGCGCTGATAAGCCGCTGCGCGTTCCAGTGGGGACAAGGCCTTCCCTTGTGAACTTGTCACCATCAGTGCAATGCGATCAGCCTCCGTGCCTTTCGCATCTTTACACTCAAGCCTCGCCACTTCATGGCCCCTTTCGGTTGCCATAACTGCACCGTAGTAACGGTGGTGACCATCAATGATTTTCAGTCCCTTTTCCGTTACCTGGACAACCAGCGCAGGAATTTCTTCACCCGCAATAAATGCCTCGCAAAACTCCTGAACGTGCTGTTGGTCAATCTCTCGGACGTTGTAACCCGGCTCCACATAAAATTCTTTCAACCCGGCAAAATAAGTTTTACGTGGAACAATATCGGTATTTGAGTCATCGCGATTTTTATGAACTATTGACAGTGAACTCATGCGATTACCATCTCCATAGCCAGGGTAAATACCACCAGCGCGATCAGCACTATTGAAGTGCGAATGCTGTGATAAAAAATTTCGTTTCTGAGGAAATGCGCTTTCAGTTTCTGTTGCATCAGTCCCTCCACATATCTGTTACCGGGGCGCTGTAAACACGCACCCCTGACGTCTCATAGCTGACGCCATAGTGACCACGCATGATGCAGTGTTCACGGCGGGCTGTTGCCTTGTCCCTCGCTGCCTCATCCTTCGTCGCGTCCATCGCCATCAGCCACTCACGCGCAGCACGACGCCACAGATTCCTCTTTTCCAGGTCTTCAGCGATACAGCGATGCTGCCGGTATTTCTCGCCCAGGGTCGCGCGGTCAGATTCTTCAGCCAGCCGGTAGAAAAACGGATGCGTTTTAAAAACGCTACGAACCACAACTTCCTCAACGGATAATTCACTCATCAGCGGCTGAACCAGACGACGCGGCACACCCGATCCATCAGCAATTTGTGCAGAGGTACAACCAGGGTTTAAACGAATAAATTCGATAACCTTCTCACGAATATTCACGCGGCATTCCCTCCATTCAGGCGCTGGGAGCAGTCTTTCCATATGCTGTTCCAGCGGCTTACCGCGAAACTGGTATTCATGCTGCGTACACCGGCCTTGCTGGCCTCAGCTTTGACGGTCTGCTCCAGATTGCTGGGATTTCTCAATGGCTTTGCGCTACCGATGAAACGACGCCAGGCGGCATCACGTTCTGTGTGATCCTCGCGTCTGCCACTGATGCTTTCACCATTTCCCCGCACCCATTCCCCGTTTACGCAGGCTGGGCGACCGGCTGATTGCCAGTTTTTTGCCCCGGTCAGATATCCCTGAAATTTTGTCGGCTGGAACATTGTCACCGGCCTGAGATACTCAGCCATTTGCAGATCGCCGCGCCACTTCGCGTTGAGATAATCTGTCGTCAGGATCAGTTCATCAGCGGTAAAACCTTCTGCCAGCCTGGCCCGCATATTTTCCAGCGATGTCCTGCTGACCTGATAACGCTGACCTGTTACCTGATTCAGATGGGCCAGAACCTGTTTAGCCATGTCAGTCAAAATCACTTCAGGGTCGGACTGCGCAGCAGGCTGACAAATAGTTTTTTTATCTGATGGATCATGTTTTGAATTTACTGACGGATCGTATCCAGATTCTGGAGGGTCAAAACGGGTTTTATCTGCGTTTTCTGACGGGTCAAAATTTGATGCATCAGATTTTGATGCTTCGGAATCTGAATAGTCAGAATTTGATACGTCAGATTTTGATGCTTCAGAATCTGGAGTGTGAGATAAAGCCGCATCTCTCAACTTTTTGACGTTCAGCTGATACATGTTTGATGCATTACGGTTGCCCTTTCTTCGTGCCGTTCGGATCAACCATCCATCCTGCTCAAGACCTGCAATAGCCTTGCTGACAGTGCTGGAACCAGCGCCAATCTGACGCGCAATTGTGGCTACAGACGGCCAGCACAGCCCCTCATCACTGGAAAAATCAGCAAGCCGCGCCATAATCGCCACGCTGGTGATCTTCATCCCTGATGACGCGCAGCCATCCCATACGTAAGCAGATAACTTAACGCTCATAGCACCCTCTCAAATTTCTTCTTCCAGTCCCTGCGAGGGCATACACATTCATACTCATAACCTTTCCGGCGATAGATAACGCGCTGGTTAACCGTATCAATGCCAATAGTTTCAACGATGGTGCCGTGATAGCGCTCACGATAGGTTGCCTGCCAGGGTTCGATGTGTTCCTCATCCAATCAAGCCCCCTGCCTGCTTTTTGCGGCTGCGAGTTGTCTTCACTGGCTTGCTGACCTGATCACGTTTAACTGTGTGCATATAGGCATATTGTCGGGCCATATACAGACAATCGTCATACATCGCGCCCTTTCTTGACGCCTGCGAACAGGTACGGTAATGATCGACGCCTTTTCTGGCTCCGATGACGGCTAAATCCTTTGGATAACCATCATTGATAAGCTGCTTTTCGATGTTTTGATGAATAAATTCAGTGGGGTTCATTGCTGCCCCCCCAGCTTGTTAAATTCGCTCCAACGGGACTCGACATCTACCCTGGGCAGATCGCGCTGGTAGTTGTTAGGCAGCGGCGAACCGGGTATATTTTCTACATAGACAAACGCGCCGCCAGGCAACACAAAGACGCGCAATTGCGGAATACCAGCTTTTACGAGTAAACTGTTCAAGTGTTGATTCTCCCTAAGTTTCATCACAACCCACGAGGGCCAGAGGCTGCAACCTGCTGGCCCTCAACTTTTCTGTTAGCTACCAAATCAATCGCATCTGCCTGAACGCCATGTAATGCAGCCCACGCCAGAAAACCCTTTATCGTGTAGCGGACAGAATTCATTACCTGCTGACTGATGTGCTTCAGCTCCTGCTTATCAATAACGCCATCTTCCTCCGCATCGATTTTTGCCTGTGCAACCTTCCCTTGTGCAGCGTCAGCTCTTAACTGAATGCTAAACAGTTCAACGTTGTCGATTTCTTCAGGTATCGGATTGTTGACCACCAGCATTCCAAATTGCCCTGCAAAATAATCCGCCAGGAACGGATAGCCAACGATAAGCTGCAAAGCGGACATATGCTGAATATCAAAAAACCTGGTGCCATTTTTCATGTGCAGACGGTTATTGAACTCCGAGAAAGTCATTCCCAACTGATCTGCAATTTGCGTATTCGTGAATTGACTATCTCTGCACACACGGATAACTAATTTTTTTAGATCCACCATTTTAATCACCAGCTGGTAGTTATCAGGCTTTAACTGATCGTTTATGGTGTTCAGCGTAAAGCTTAGGCTCATAACGCAACACACCCTTTGTAATGCGCTCAAGACGCATCGCCTGCTTTTCTGGGATTACGACACCCCACCGAGAAATTGCGGGGTGCCTGATACCCAAAGCTTCGGCAGTTTTTACAACTCCACCGAAGTACTTAATGACAAGGTCTTTATACATTTATGGTTCCTCTTTTAGAATTGAATGAAGGTAACAAAAGTTACATCATTACGCAAACATCTTTTACTCTAGATTCGCGTAACATTGGTTACATGAAAACAGATATGAAAGACCGTATAAGACAACGGCGAATCCAAATGGAATACAGCCAACAAGCGCTAGCTAATCTGCTTAGTGTTAGCCGTGTATCTGTAACCAAATGGGAGAGCGGGGCTGTTAAACCGGCTGGTGAAAATCTGCACCATCTGGCTAAAGCCCTTTCATGTACTCCTGAGTGGCTGCTCTACGGTACAGGTGATCGTGTCCAGGATGACACAAAGCTAAAACCTATTACCCCCCCCATAATAACGGTTCCTGTCATATCGTCAGTTCAAGCTGGGGGGTGGACTGATTCATATGCCGCTGCAAGGCTAGTTGATGTAATAAGATGGTGCTCTACTACTGTGAAGGTTACTGAAGAAGCGTTTGCACTGGATGTAAGAGGCGAATCTATGACAAACCCAAACGGATACCCAAGTATCCCAGAAGGGTCAACCGTTATAGTTGAACCGAGTTATGGGTCTTTTGATGATTTAAACGGGAAAATAGTTGTGGCTGTCATTGATGGCAGTTCTGACGCCACTGTAAAAAAAATGGTCGTTGACGGTCCCTACCGTTATTTAATGCCTCTAAACCCTCAATTTAAGCCAATTCAGTGTGATAACACTTGCCGCATTCTTGGCAAAGTAGTACAGGTACTTCAAGAGCTTTAATCCCACCCCCCTTGTTCTAAGGGGTTATACCCCTAAATCCTTTCTGTAACTTTTGTTACCACGCCTATTGACACCAAAGGTAACTTTTATTACATTTCAATTGTGAGTTACAGATAAAAAAGTTTACACCTATAACCCACGAAACGAATGCTGTGTTGTCTTGACGGTTACAGGGTACGCCTCACCAGGGAGATCAATAGCCCTGCTAACCGTCCTTTTTCATATCAGGTAAGAGCGCTTGTCGGGTGTGTCTGGCGCACCAAAGAGGCGATGAACGCTCTTACCGATGTGAACGTATCCGGTGATAGTCAGGTCCGATCCCCCTGATGCAGGTTCGACTCCTGCCGCTCCTTCAGTCTGAAGGGAGAGTCTGGCTGTGGTGCGTTGCAGCGCCCACCAGCCAATTTAATACGCTTGAGCTGAACGAATTATTACCAATTCTGGTAAGGGATTCGTGCAGCCTGAAAACAGGAAATTATATGCACAACGTGATGATTGACTTAGAAACATTGGGCAATAAACCAACCGCCCCCATTGTAGCCATTGGAGCTGCTTTCTTTGACCCGGCAACCGGTAATGTCGGTGCAACTTTCTCAGTAATTGTTCTTCTCAATAGCGAAATGGCCCTCGGTGCCGTTCCTGATGCATCCACAATAATTTGGTGGATGATGCAGAGTACTGAAGCCCGCGCAGCTATATGTGACAGCGAAGCCAAAAGTATTCTGGTAGCCCTGCACGAATTGAATGCTTTCATTAAAGCTAACCGCGTGGGTAAGTCGGTCAAGGTATGGGGTAACGGAGCTTCATTCGATAACGTCATTCTCCGCGCTGCATATCATCGCGCCAATATCCAACCATTCTGGAATTTTTACGACGATTTAGACGTCAGAACCATTGTTGAAATCGGTCGCCGTTTAGGTATTGACCCTAAGCGAGAAATCCCCTTTACCGGTGAACGGCACAATGCCCTTGCAGATGCGCTTCATCAGGTCCAATACGTTTCCACGATTTTCCAACACATTGATGCTATGGAACTTTCTCAACTCAATGAAGGTGCTGCGAAATGAACATTGATACCAGTGTTTTGCGGGGGCTTCTGCTCATCCACAAAAGGGGAACTTTCCTTGCTGCTGCAACTGAACTCAATCGCACACAGTCCGCACTGTCACAGCAGATGGCGCTATTTGAAGAACAGCTTGGTAAGCCTCTCTTTATCAGAAAAGGACGGAATAAGGTTCTGAATGATGAAGGGCTGCGGGTATACAAAATTGCGGAAGCGATTATTGACCTGGCAGACGAAATTAAAAACCCCAGCACTGACTCAATGCAACGACAGTGGATGGCTGAAGGTGCCCGCAATGTAGTGGTGGCGCTTAAGGCTTGCGAAGATGAATTCCCTCAAGAGTCAATTGATATCGTTCACGAATGCGAACTTATTGCAGAAGGTGTAGCCGCCCAACTCCGCGCCGGTGAGCAGGGAGGCGACCATGCATAAGTGTCAACAATGCGGTAAATACGCCGGAGAGCCGAAGCCTGTCGCTATCGGTGATAAATGTAACTTCACAATCACAACAACCAATGGGCGCAGTACACGCCACCGTGTGGCAACAGGACGATTATTGCAAACAGGTGATTGGGGTTATTCAGTTAGCTACCGTAAAAATGTTTATCGGTGTGATGTGATCGCCCATCCAGATGACCCCAGCCCGATTAGCCTGGCGATGTGCGGTCTGTGCGAGTGCGTGGGAGGCGACCATGCGTGATTCAATAGCCATCCCAACAGAGTTTTACCAGATAGCCAAACACCTGCGTGAGCAGGATAACCGCTGTACTGAACAGCCAATGTTTGTCGTCTTCCAAAAACAGGAAATCATCGGCAGTGATGAGCATTCGCCTAGCCGCATTGCATGGGTCTGGGAAGGCGAAGAGGTTGCCCCCCTCAAAGCCCTTAGACTGGAACTGCTTTATCAAGATGGGCGGGATACTCGCGGATATGACCGGTACGCAATGCAGGAAATCGACGTGTTTGTCACGGCATGTTTTACAGAGTCAGGGTGCAAGGAATATCTGCGACGCAATGGGCACAACCTGAGACTTCCGTTCATCTATGCCGATGGTTCGTATCGTAATGATGAATATCGCGTTATCCGAAACTGGTTAATGTCATTGATCGCGGGAGGCGACCATGCGTGAGCGCCCTATTATCTTCAACGCTGAAATGGTCCGTGCAGTTCTTGACGGTCGAAAGACGCAGACGCGCCGGATCGTCAAAGGTGTCCCATCAGCCCATGATTTCCAAGGCTGGGTTTTAAGTAGCACCTGCCCGAAAGATGAAAGTAAGGCCTGCTGGGCCATTGGTAAATCACCGATCCTGAATAAGCCAATCCGTGTTCGTTGCCCGTTCGGTGCAGTAGGTGATCGCCTATGGGTGCGTGAGACTTTCCGTGTGCACAGCCGGGCAACTGACGTGGCCACACTGGTTTATAAAGCCAGTGAGCAGCAAAGTTGGACCCAGCAGACGCACCGTGTGCCAATTGAGAAATGCCATAAACCAGCTGTGGTCGATAAGTGGACGCCATCAATCCACATGCCGCGCTGGGCATCCCGTATAAAGCTGGAGATTACTGGTGTTCGTGTGGAGCGGCTAAACAGCATGACGGAGCGAGATGCTATTGCCGAGGGCTGCATTGGAGGCCACAACTCGATACCCGGATATCATTACAGCGCCACGCCACATGAGCACTTTCATCATGTCTGGCAATCCATCTATGGGGCTGACAGCTGGGTGGCTAACCCGTGGGTATGGGTGGTTGAATTCCGGCGCACGGAAGGTGATTCATGAATATGGGTGAGCAAATGCAACCTGTTGTCGATGAGGTTAACCATATCACGGGCGGTAATCCAGACGAGTCGATCAAACTCCTGGCACTGGTTATTGCTGAATATATGCTCGGCATTGAGTGCACAGAAGGCCAGATTTCGACACCCGATTTCAACATATCTATTCAAATAAGTGGCGGTGCCTCATGAACCAGCGCCCTATTCTCGACATGTGCTGCGGTAGTCGAATGTTTTGGCTTAATAAAACGGATCCTCGCACCGTTTTTGCTGACATTCGCAGTGAGTCACACACTCTTTGCGACGGACGTCCGCTACATATTACGCCGGACGTTATTGCTGATTTTCGCGCTCTGCCATTCCCTGACGATTCATTCTCTCAGGTTGTTTTTGACCCTCCTCATCTCGTTCGAGTCGGTGAAAACGCCTGGATGGGTAAAAAATATGGACGCCTGAACCGCTCGACATGGCAGGAAGATATCAGACAAGGATTTGTTGAGGCGTTTCGTGTACTGCGGCCACAAGGAACTCTCATCTTTAAGTGGAACGAAACGCAGATACCAGCCAGCCAGATAATTGCCCTGACGGACCAAGAGCCGACAGTCTGGCAACGTACCGGCAAGGCCGACAAAACTCACTGGATTCTATTTCTGAAGGGGTCAGATTCATGAACCAGCGCCCATACGACAAAACACTACCGCTCAGCCAGCAGCCGTGGCTGTTCAGTAACCCGGGGAGGAAGCCAGCATGACAATTACAGCTAATGAAATGCGCGGGATTTTGAAGGGTAAATGCCTGCCGGGTGACCTGCGTGTGAATGAGGAAATACCAGATTATCTGGCCCGTAAGTTTGCTATACAGGCGGCGCGAATTGCTGAGCAGCAGGCGGTTATCGACCAACGCAATGGAGAGTGCGCCAGACTTATAACGGAACTAAGTGTCGCAACTGAGCGTGTCGGGATCAATTTTGACAGGGCCATAACAGCAGAGAACGAGCTGGCGGCGCTGCGGGAACAGGAGGCAGTTTTTCAAATAGAGGTCTCAGGCAATCACTGGCTAAACGCTGGTCCAGTTGACGACGCTGATTTCACAGGTCTTCCAGATGGAGTTAATAAACTATATGCCAACCCCATGCCCGCCCGGGTTGCTGTGCCGGGTAGTGTCGCTGACATTACTGAAGCAAATAAGCACACAGCAGGAAATGCCTATGAACTCCATGCATGGATGCGAGGCGCTAACTGGATGCGCGCTGAAGTGCTGCGCCTCAACAGCGGGAGTAAGAGCGATGACGAATGAAGAACGGCTGGCGCTGATCGGACTTTGCCGCATTGAGATTGAACGCTGGAAGGTTGCCTCTGAATCTGTGCCAGAGAAGGTATACATGGTTGAGCTAATGGAGATAGCTCTCGCCTCGCTGCAGGCTGAGCCAGTTGATCGCATTGTTGATGATGGATGCCAACAGCAAATAGGTGATGTCCAGGTCAGCGACCATGTTAATTGCGTTTGGCCGATCGGCTTGCAATTCTACACCACCCCGCCCACGCCAGCAGATAGCGATCTGATATGTGCCATAAACAGGCTGCTTGATAGCGATGGCTCTTGCGGTACTTTCAGCGCGATTGAATGTTCAGATGCGCGGCAAGAAGTTGAGCGGTTGCTGGCAGCAGCGCCGGAGCCGGGAGGTGATGATGAGTGATGTTGATGCACCAGATGATTCAGAAAACGTACTGGCGTTTACAAAGAGGTTCGATAGCAATTCAGATATCAGGGAAATGCGTAATTTTGTCAGAGAACCCAATCCAGCAAACTTGCCACGCCATTGTAGCCACATGAATATTTTAGTTGATGATCCCCATCGAATGCTGACTTGCCGCAGGTGTGGTGCAGTGGTAGATGCCTTTGACTGGATTAGCAAGGTTACGGATGGTGAGGATAAGGTTGATTGGGAGCTGAAAAGTCTTAGGCAAGAAATTAAGGACCACAGGGAAGGCCTGGAAAAACTAAAAAGGGAAGATATTAATTGTCGTGCACGTATAAAAAACGCTCAGTTCAAGCTAAATGATATCAACACTGCAATCTACCGTGCGGAGAAAGACAATGACTAAATCACCCGCAGAAAGAAAAGCCGCACAACGGGCCAGACAAACCGCTGCCGGTGAATATAAGTTAGAGGTCATGCTCGACTCTCAGGAACTGGCAATGCTTGATTATGACTGTGTGGCCAGACGCCCTGGACGTGAACCTTATGACAGGACGGAATTAATCGCATTAATGATCCGTAAATATCATGCCGAATTACTGAATTCTCATGAGGAACTAAGCAAACGGAAATGCAAAAAATGTAATGAATCATTACCCGTTCAGGATTGTTGCTTTAAAAAAGAGTCAGAATGCTGGGTAACTCTGGGTTGGCACGAAACCAAATTATCTGTGTGACACGTCACGATATAAATACCGTTGCAGCGGTGAAACTTAGGGTAAAACGAATGAATACAATCTTTCTTCTCATGGCCGAATTCGAAACATCAACCATTCCGCTTGCAGTTGTGGCTGAGCGCTATCTTGGAATGAAACCTGCGACAGCAGATAAAAAGGCCGGATGCGGTGATTTGCCACTTCCAACTTTCCGCATAGGTGATAGCCAAAAATCCCCACGCATGGTTCACGTCAGTGATCTGGCAGATTTCATTGATATAAAGAGGAAAGAGGCAAAGCAAGAACTTAAAAGGATGCAATAAGTTTAGCTGCCCGGCACCCCAATAGCACCCCTAAAAAATATAACTTATTGATTTTTATTTGTAGTATGCCCCATCGAGCATTGCAGAGATTGTTCCGGCCAATCGTCGCTGGCAGTTTGTCACGCTTCAGGAACTGATGATTGTCTCCGGCCAGCTGATCGCCTACACCAGCAACGCAGCGATCAATGAAGTCTGGGGCGGAGAAACCACCTGGCGCTGGATGCTGGGGGTCGCCTGCGTCCCGGCGGTGATTTTATGGGTGGGTATGCTGTTTCTGCCGGATACGCCACGCTGGTACGCGATGCACGGGCGCTACCGCGAAGCCCGTGACGTGTTGGAACGCACGCGTCATTCCCGCATGGTTGAGCGTGAAATGAATGAAATCCGTAAATCGATGGATCCGAAAAGCCAGAAAAATGCCCGGCGGCAGAAAACCATTTCCGTGTGGATTAAGCGGCTGGTGGCGCTGGGAATTGGTATTGCGATGCTGCAACAGCTGTCGGGGGTGAATACCATTATGTTTTACGCGCCGACCATGTTGCAGGCCACCGGGCTGGGCACCAACGCCTCACTGCTGGCAACCATCGCTAACGGCGTCATTTCAGTCATCATGACCTTTGTGGGCATTATGCTGCTCAGCCGGTTTGGCCGCCGACCGCTGCTGCTGGTCGGCCAGATTGGCTGTACCTGTACGCTGCTGGCGATTGGTCTGATTACCTGGCTGATGCCAGAAACGGTCGATGGTCATCCTGATGTGCTGCGCAGTTATCTGGTGCTGGCCGGGATGCTGGTATTCCTCTGCTTTCAGCAGGGTGCCCTCTCCCCGGTCACCTGGCTGCTGCTGTCAGAGATGTTTCCGATGCGTATTCGCGGCATGGCAAACGGAATCTCGGTGTTTGCCATGCAGATGACCAATTTCTCCATTGCCTTTATGTTCCCGATCCTGCTGGAAACCTTTGGCCTGACCATGACATTCTTTGCCTTCACAGCAATTGGTATTGCAGGCGGGATTTTTGCCATCCTCTTTGCGCCAGAGACCAGAGGTAAAACGCTGGAACAGATCGAAAAACACTTCAAAAAACACCTTCAGGATGATCCTGCGCCCCAGACGATTGTTTGAGTAGCACAACGCGCCACGGATGGCGCATCCTGCCGCTGATGTCCCTGCCGTCAGGCAGTTGCCCGGTTGACAGACATCCTTCCAGAGCGGGAGAAGCCAATGGGTTTAGCCGTGGTTTTATCCCAGCAGCAACGTCATCAGCCAGAACCCGGCAAAGGTCATCAACAGCGACCCCACCACATGGGTAAAAACAGAGATCATTGCCCACAGCATCTTGCCGGTCTGTATCAGCGTGACAATTTCCAGCGAGAATGTAGAGAAGGTGGTCATGCCACCGCACAATCCGGTGGTAATCAGCAGCTTCCAGGCCGGATCGATCTGCGGATTGCGCAGAAACCAGGCCATCGCCGCACCGATAATAAAGCCGCCCACCAGATTGACCAGCAGCGTACCCGGCGGCAGTTCAGGAAACAACGCATTCAACCGGATCCCCAGCAGCCAGCGGACCACACAGCCCGCAGATCCCCCAATAACGACGGCAATTAAAGATTTGATCATCATGTCCTCAAGACGTTTACAGAGAGGGGTGTCAGGCAGGCGACAGGCACCTGAACCCCATCCTCTTCATAGTGAAAAGATGCGATATCAGGCGTCATCAGCCCCGGCCGGGCGGGGCGGTTGGGAAAGGTGGAACACCATCACCTTGCGCAACAGCCTAAACAGCACTTCAGCGTTTTGCAAACCTTCTGTGCCTGATGCCCGAAAACGCGGGCCGGAGTGAGGTCGAACGGCATGAAGGTCGCTGATTCTTTGCGCCATGCGCTTTCCTGCACCTTTTAAGGGCGATCGCGCTGTTCGTTTCGACACCCTCAGTCGCGCGTCTTGCCAAAAACCATTTACCTCTGCAAGATCGCTTTTTTCCGCCGCCGGAGATGCTGTTAATTAATGCGCCCTGCTCCTCAGTTACGACACGATATCCTGCTGGGCCTGTGCTGCCTGCCAGCCATCATCGCCATCTGCCTGGCCGGTTTTCTGTTAAATCAGGTCTCCGCCGCCAGCGTGATTGCCAGCGGTGCTTTGACGCAGGCCTTCGGCGCAAACAAAACCTGGGGTGACTCGTCGCTGTCGCTGCTGCTGGTGACCACCTCAGGGCTGGCGTTCTCCTGCTGGCTTGGCTGTCTGGCTGGCAACCTGTTGCCGCTCTATATCGCCGGAGCCATGCTGTATGCCGGACTTTATGTCGCGATGGCGGATGTCGACAGCAGCGCCTGGTGGATGCTGTTGCAGTGGTCCATCGCTTATCTGGTATCAGGTTACTATGCGGGCGGGCTGGAACATGCGGCCATGCGTGCTGCAATGACCGGTGCAGGCGGCCTCGTCCAGATGCTGTTTCTGGCGCTGCTGTTTCGTCGTTTCAACTTTCAACGACACGACTTTAACCCGCGTTACTGGCTGAGCTTTTTACGCGCCACCACTCATGACTATCACCATAAGATCCATCTGCAATGCTCGGTTATTTTTGCCTTGCTGACCATGTGCCTGGTCCTGACCACGGTGGAACTTTTGCATCTGAAAAATGGCTACTGGGCGGGAATGACGCTGCTGTTCTGCCTGCGCAATCACTATCAGGATACGCTTTCACGCGTGCGGGCAAGAGTGTCGGGGACCCTGATCGGCAGTGTGGTAGCCGCGATACTGATCCACTTCTGGCATACGCCATTATTGCTGACCTGTGGATTTATCCTCTGCGGGTTTATCGCGTTTACCTTCTCTTACTCGCTGATTTCAAAATCTTATTTTGTCTTCAGTTTTTTTGTCACCCTGATGGTGGTGTTTATGATTGCCAGCCTGGGGATGTCGCAAACGGCGGTCGCGGCTCACCGTCTGGAAAATACCGCCCTTGGCGGTGCTTTTGCTTTATTTGCCATTATCCTCACCCGCCTGTTTACCCGCAGGTCGCTGAATGACGACTGAACGGCCTTGCCACATGGCAGGCCGTCCGCTTTTTCATGCCAGCTTCAACATCACCATTCCCAACAGCAGCAAGGCCAGTCCTGCCCAGCCTTTGGCATTCAGCTTTTGCCCAAACAGGATCCAGCCTGCTGAAATCGTCATGGCGACACCGAAACCGCCCCACAGCGCATACGCTACGGAGAGATCGATACCCTTTACTGCCTGCCCCAACGCACTGAAGGCGGCTAATACGCAGAGGATTGAACCGACCCCATAAACCGGCCGCCGGAAACCTTCAGACCATTTCAGGGCAATATTCGCAATAATCTCCAGCACAATGGCGAGCGCCAGCCAGAGCAAATGGACAACATCACCGGCTGGCATGACTGACCTCCTGAGCGTGGCCGGCCTTTTCCGGCGCAGGGGAACCCGATTTAATCAGCCAGATACCGCCGATCATCACCGCCAGGCCAGCCAGTTTTAACGGGCTGAGCACCTCTTCAAATACCAGAACGCTGCCAAGGGTGATCAGCACAATACCAACCCCTTCCCACAGGGCATAAGCCACGCCGAGGGCAATGCGTCTGACCGCCAGTGAAAGAAAAATATAGGAAAGGGTGATCATCAAATACATTGCGGCGTGACCTGATAAGTTACCGCTGACGCTGGCGTATTTCATCGACAGCGTGCCAGTCACTTCCGCCAGAATGGCAAAAGTTAAAAACAACCAGTATTTCATTTTCTCTCCGGAAAAAATGATGAATTCAGAAAACAGCGACAGAGTTGCGGCACGAACAGATCGCCACAAAAAAGTCTGTTGAAGAAATAACGTGGGAGAGAATGCCTAAAGGCCACTACACCAGTGATGTTCACTGGAAAGAATGGCTGACAAAAACAGCCGGGAGGAGGAAGAGTTAATACGGGCTTTATTCATAATCATCATGATTACCAGTCAGCGGTCCGTTGAGATCCTTACGGAGCGGGATATGTCCTCTGTGTATTTGGCTAAAAGAAAAGTAAAATGTCGCATGATAGTAATCAAACCGGGCAAACATCGTCAAACAGTTCTTTCAACGAAAGAATGTTTCATCAGGCTCTGGCTTGAGTGCCGGGCCTGATGAGACGCATTTACCGTCGGGCTTATTTTTCCGCGACTTCCGGTTGCTCCTCTTCGGTATTCACCATCGTCGCCTGAATCTCCTCTTCGGCAATGGTAGGATTCAGTGCGGCAGCGAGCGGCGAGCTGGTCAGGCTGTCTGGCATCGCGACATGCGGAATGGCCGCATCACTCGTCTCCGGTTGCACTCTGGCATGAAGCTGACTGATTACGGCAATGCCGATCCCGCAGAGACAAAAGAAGCCATAAAGCAGATTGCCGCCCAATGGTTGCATCAGCGCACCGGTTACCAACGGACCGATACAGGCTCCGACACCAAAGGCCATCAGCAGGCAGGCGGTCAGCGAAACACGGCGTTCCGCCATCACACTGTCGTTTGCCATCGCCACAATCAGTGGATAGAGAGAAAACTGCATCATGCTGGTGATGAAGGCGGCCAGCACCACCCACCAGAAATCAAACCGAAAGGGCAGCATCAGTGGCAGCGCAGCCAGCGCATACAGTAACGCCGTACACAGTAACAGCCGGTGCCGGTCCGTTTGGTCCGAAAGCCAGCTGAGAGGAAACTGCGAGATCAAGCCGGCAAAAATGGTGATCCCCATAAACAGGCCAGTTTGCTGGGTGCTGAAGCCCAACAGGCTGGTGTAGACCGGCGTCATACCGTAGAACGCGCCGACGGCCATGCCAGTGATCAGAATGATCAGCAGAATTTTAGGGATGGTGCGGAAAAAATAGCCCAGCTCCATAGGAGCAGGCGTCATGGGCTGCGCATTGGTGCGGGTGGTCAGGGCGATGGGAACCAGACAGAGCGCAAAACAGAGAGCCACAATCAGCAAACTGCTGCTGCCGGAGCCAATCTCCGTCATCAGGATAATCTGTCCAAAGGAGAGCCCCAGATAGGTTGCGGCCATGTAGAAACCAAAAATCATTCCACGCTGTTCGGTTTCCGCCTGATCGTTCAACCAGCTTTCCAGCACCATATAATGGCACATCATGCACAAACCGATAATCAGGCGCAGAAAAATCCACATCGGCAGATAGTCGGTAATGCCATGCCCCAGTACCGAGGCGGTGACAATTCCGGCACAGGCCACATAGGCACGGATATGCCCGACACGGGCAATCAGGTTGTGCCCGACTTTGCCGCCGATCACCAGCCCTATGTAATGGGCGGCGGTGATGCCGCCAATCAGGCCGCCGCTGACCTGCTGGTGGGCCAGCCGCAATGAGACGTAAGTCGTCAGCAGGCCGGAACCAAGCAACATCAACAGGGTGGTGGTATACAACGGTAAAAAAGTGCCAAGGACTTTTTTCATTATGGCTCCCTGTCGTCTGCGTTCCGGGAAAAGATCTTTCGAACCAGAACTGTAGTCGTTCTTTCCGGTCAGGGGCAAGGTTGCCTGACGGCTTGCGGAGTATTCTCAGGTGAACAGCCGTCACATCGACGAAGATCCTTGCAGGCCGCTATCGCCCGGCCTCTCTTCTTGCTGTCATGTTCACCGCGCTGGCGGTGATAAGGTCGGCGTATCGACAGGGTGCATCCGCCGGGCGTCATTCACTGGTATGCAGGCTCTCTGCTGATGAGTGCAGCGAAGCAGTCGGCGCATGATAGCGGCTGGCTTAGCTCTTTTTTTAATAAATACAAGTAACAGGCCACTTTCGGTTAAAGTTTTTGACAGCCGGACCGATGTATTGAGTACTTAACCAAAACCGCCAGTGAAAACCATGACGCTTATTAAACCTGTAGAGCTTATATTGCTTTCTATTACAATAGTTTACTGTTGCGCCATGTGCTCGTGGTTCTGGTAAACAGGGCGATTTGTCAGCATTTCATTTGCTCAGTGCCGCTGACAGATTGCCTGCCATGCAGCGTGATCTCCCCACTCTTTCTTCTTCGAATCCGCTTACTTCCCTGCCAGCAGCAGCCGCTCCGGGCTGATTGATGAGCTGAGCTGATAGCCCCTTGCAGATTACGCCACTGAAAAAATCCGTTCCCCTGCGCTAAGGTTACCTCCCTGTGCAGCGTAAGAATGACATTATGCAAACTGTAAAACTGAATAATGGCGTAAACATGCCCCTGCTCGGCTTTGGCGTCTTCCAGATGACCGATGCTGCGGAATGTGAACGCGCGGTTCTGGACGCAATGGAGGTTGGCTACCGGCTGATTGATACCGCCGCGCCCTATCAGAATGAAACGCAGGGGGGAAATGCGCTCAGGCAGAGCGGCATTGCCCGCAACGAGCTGTTTGTCACCACCAAACTGTTGCTTCAGGACACCCATTATCAGGGGGCAAAAGCCCAGTTCGTGCGCTCCCTGAATCGCCTGCAACTGGACTATGTTGATCTCTATCTCATCCACCAGCCCTATGGCGATGTACATGGCGCATGGCGGGCGATGGAAGAATTGCACCATGCCGGAAAAATTCGCGCTATTGGCGTCAGCAATTTTCATCCGGACCGGCTGGCCGATCTGATGGCTTTTAATAAGGTGGTTCCGGCGGTGAATCAGATTGAAGTCAACCCATTTAACCAGCAATTGCATCCCGTCCCTTGGATGCAGAGCCGGGGTATTCAGCCTGGGGCCCGGGCCCCCTTCGCTGAGGGTAAAAACGGCTTATTTCAGCATCCGCTGCTGACTACCATTGGTGAGAAATATGGCAAAAGCGTCGGTCATGTTGTGTTGCGCTGGATCTTCCAGCGTGGAATCGTCTCTCTGGCAAAAACCGTACGCAAAGCCCGCATGGAAGAAAACATGCATATTCTGGATTTTCAGCTCAGCGAGGCGGAAATGGGGCAAATTACCGCGATGGACAGCGCCACCACGCCTTTTTCTCGCATCGCGACCCCGCCAGAGTGGAGTGGCTTACTGCGCTTGCGGCGGCTCGGGTAAAACTTCGTTCCCGTGCAACGACCAGAAAGATCTGCAATTCGTTGAAATTCTCTTTCAGCATTCACTCTTTCCTTTTTAACGCGACCATCTGAAAGTCCGGCTGCCTCCCGAACGATAGCGAAATACAGCAGGGCGAGACACTTTACCAGAGTCGCTGATAAAGGGGATAAAGAGGCGAGGCTGAACAGAATAATGGTCGTCTGATCAGAAGCGTTCGCACAGTGGCAATCCAACAGGCGATGTGGAACAGCAAGAATAAATGCGCGGCCAGGGGCGATTAATAAGGCAGCAAGCGCTCCCGGCCACCCGCCGGGAACGCGGTGGCGGTTAACTCCCTTTGTAGGTTGAATAGCCAAACTGGCTGAGTAACAACGGAATATGCAGTTTTTCATTTTTTTCCGTCACCGTGAACAGTACCGGGACTTCAGGAAAAAAAGAGGCCATCTTTTGCTGATGAAAATAGTCACCCGTTTTAAAGGTGACTTTATAATTTCCGGGCTGCATATCCTGATCGGACGGAAAAAGCGATTTAATGCGCCCGTCATTATCGGTTTTGCCATCAGCCAGCGGGACCCACTGGTTATTCTGTTGTTTTTCCAGGATGACATTAACGTTTGCCGAAGGAAGCCCGGTTTGCTGATTCAGAATATGTACGCTGAGCGTACCCTGCGGAGCACTGAATACCACCGGAGCGAAAGCCAGAGAAGCAATTAAAATGACGCCAGATAGTTTCTGCATTTTATTTTCCTTAACAGTGTGTGTAGACCACCGAAAAATATAGCAGGTATTTTTATGCTGGCTGGTGCGAAACGACACTAAATATAATTAATTCCGGACGGGCCGCTCAGTCATATTCGATTATTACGATCCCCCAATATGCACAAGCAATATATTTTCAATTTTTACATCGGTAAAAATTGAAAGGGACCGTCCTGTGACTTCTTTTTTCCGTGATGAATAATTCCTGCTCCGGATATTTCGTCCCTCGTTTATTTCCTGAAAAAGCGTTTGACTTAATGCCTCCACCACCTGAGGAATATGCTGTTATTAACATCGTCAGGGGTGACATCTGCTGTACAGTACACCAGGTGAATGGCCTGCACCGCTTTATCAATGCCGGGCCATCAGCGATAATCACGGTTTGCGCTTTGCAATGGGAAAATAATGGCTGACACACAACCCCATAAGCCTGCACCCAGGCGACCATTGAAACTCAGTACCTCGGTGTCACTGATGGTAGGCTGCGTGATTGTCCCGATGCTGGTGGTGATTTTTGCATTGTACTTTGTCCATATCAGCAATCTCACCCGCGATGGTGTGAAAGCTGCCGCCTTTGCCGTAGCCCGCACGCTAGCGGACGATCCCGAAGTAAAACAGAGCCTGACTTTGCCGCCCGATAGTTATCGCATCCAGACCGTGGCAAATCGCGTTCAGCAGCGCAACGGACTGATGTTCGTGGTGATAACCAATATGCAGGGTATCCGCTACTCCCATCCTAACCCTGCCACCATCGGCGCACGATTTATTGGCGATGATATCAATCCCGCCCTCGCCGGACATGAAAATGCGGCGGTAAACCGGGGGACGCTCGGCGAAGCTATGCGCGTATTCACGCCTGTCTGGGACGATCGGCACCAGCAAATCGGCGTGGTTTCCGTTGGCATCTCCCTCAGTAAGGTGGCGGACCAAATCAGCCGCAGCCGCTGGAACGTGCTGTGGACCGTCTTGTTCAGTGCGCTGATTGGCGCACTGGGGACAGGCGTGCTGGTACGAATGCTTAAGCGAATCCTTTTTGGCCTTGAACCGCATGAAATTTCATCCCTTTTTGAACAACGACAGGCCATGCTGCAATCCCTTAAAGAGGGTGTCATCGCCATCGACAGCCAGGAGCGGGTGACGCTGATTAACCATGCCGCCCGTAAAATGTTGTTGTCGCCGGATGAATTCCAGCAGGGCAAACGCGTCGAGCCAGGCCCGCTGGTGGCCGCGCTGGGTGAGGTACTGCGCAGCGGCAAACCGGTACAGGATCGGGAAATTCGCAGCTATGGCCGCCTGTTTCTGTGCAATATTCTGCCAGTGCGCAACAATAATCAGGTGATTGGCGCAATCAGTACCTTTCGTGACAAAACGGAAATCCAGATGCTGATGCAGCGGCTGGACGGTATGGTCAGCTATGTCGATGCGCTGCGCGAACGGTCGCACGAATTTATGAATAAACTGCATGTGATCCTCGGCCTGCTGCATATGAAAAATTACAGCAAGCTGGAAGATTACATTCTGCAAACCGCCAATAACTATCAGGAAGAGATTGGCTCTTTGCAGCACAAGCTGCGATCGCCGGTCATTGCCGGTTTTATGCTGGGTAAAATGAACCGTGCGCGCGAGGCAGGCCATATACTGACGCTGGCAGAAGAGTGTCTGGTACCGGATAATCCAAATGAACAGCAGGTTGCAGTGCTGATTACGGTGCTCGGTAATCTTATCGAAAATGCGCTTGAAGCCCTGTCAGGGCAGCCCGCAGGCGAAGTCAGCGTGCTGCTGCACTATCAGAATGGCTGGCTGGGTTGCGAAGTCAGCGACGACGGTCCGGGTATTCCCCCTGAACAGGTCCCGCTGATTTTCGATAAGGGATTTTCCACCAAAGGTGGTGAACACGGCGTCGGACTGGCTCTCGCCAGGCAGCAGGTTGAACAGCTTGGCGGCACGATTACCGTAGAATCCGAACCTGGCGTCTTTACCCAGTTTTTTGTTCAGTTACCCTGGGACAGTGAAAGGAAAAATAAGTGATAAATGTATTGATCGTTGACGACGATGCCATGGTTGCAGAGCTGAACCGCGTTTATGTCAGCCAGGTGCCCGGCTTTGCCTGCTGCGGTCACGCAGCCACCCTGCGTCAGGCCGAAGAGATGATCAACAATCCGTCGTTGCATATCGATTTGATCCTGCTGGATGTCTATCTGCAACAGGACAACGGGCTGGATCTGCTGCCCGTGCTGCGTGCGGCCCTCAGCCCGATTGATGTGATTGTGATCTCATCCGCCTCTGACGCCGCGACTATTCAGAAATCGATGCATTACGGAGTGGTGGATTACCTGCTGAAACCCTTCCAGTTTCCTCGCTTCGAAGAGGCCCTGACCGGCTGGCGTGAGAAGAAAAAGCTGATGGTGTCACATCAGTATTACGAACAGGCTGATGTTGACCGTCTGATGCACAGCGGGACGCCCGTTGTTGCCGATGCCCGCAAATTACCGAAAGGTCTGACCCAGCAAACCCTGCGAACCCTGTGTCAGTGGATTGATGCTCACCCGGCGAACGAGTTTTCCACCGACGAGCTGGCGAGCGCGGTGAATATTTCGCGGGTTTCATGTCGTAAATATCTGATCTGGCTGGCGCAAATTGACATCCTTTATACCAGCGTCCATTACGGACTGACCGGACGTCCTGTTTATCATTACCGCCTGAAAGCAGAGCACCACGAGCTGCTTAAACAGTACTGCCAGTAATCAGCCGGTACGCTTTGTCCAGCAGGGTAAAGGAAAACTGACGAGCAGAAGAGAGGATCACCTCATGCTGTCTGGTCACAAAGATCGCCTCAATTCCCGGCTGCTGGCGCAGTGCCGCGCATCCCTTTTCCACACCCATACCAAAAATCAGCGTGGTCCAGATATCGCCGTCGAGTGAATCCGCAGAGACAATGGTGACGCTCTCCAGCTCATTCTCCAGTGGGTAGCCGGTGCGCGGATCAAGGATATGATGATAGCGGCGTCCATCCTGCTCAAAGTAGCGTTCATATATTCCGGACGTGACCACAGATTTATCGGTGACCTTAATTGCGCCAAGCAGTGCATCGGCAGCCGCAAAAGGCTTTTTCAGTCCGACAGACCAGCCGTCGGGTGGTGCGCCCAATGTCTGGACATTGCCTCCAAGGTTGATCAGCGCACGCTCCGTGCCCTGCGCCAGGAGATAATCCCGAACCCGGTCAGCAATAAACCCTTTTGCTATCGCCCCCAGGTCAATTTCCATTCCGGGCCGGGTCAAAAACACCGTGCCAGCGGACTCATCCAGCACCACCTGTTGCGGACGGGTGCGCGGTAATAGCCCGGCTATCTCGTCGGCAGGCGGCACGCTGTCGCCTTTAAAACCAATACGCCAGCGCTTGACCAGTGGACCAATGGTCAGATTAAAGCAGCTCTCCTCCAGCAGGCTGGCCGCCAGCGCACATTTGATTAAGGCAAAAACCGGCGCGCTGACCGCCACCGGATGACGTCCCGCCGCCAGGTTGATATCCATCACCTCAGAGCGGGCGCGGTTGACGGTCAGCAGGTCTTCGTACTGTTTAATCAGACGAAATACCTGAAAAGCCAGCGTTTGGTTATCTTCGAACAATTTTAACAGGATGGGAGAACCCATTAAGACGGCTGAGTAGCCATATATGCGGTAGTCAGACGACATCACAGGCTCCTTATTATGACGCGCCCCGTTGGCTGGCGGGGCGCAGATGACTTAATTTTTTGCCCGGCTTGCCGCCTGATGGCCCGCCAGGGTGCCAAATATAATGATATCAGCGACGGCATTGCCGCCAATGCGGTTCCCGCCGTGGAGGCCACCGACCACTTCACCGGCAGCAAAGGCACCGGGGATCACCAGCCCCTGCTTATCCAGCACCGCCGTGTCCGGATTGATGGTGACACCGCCCATAGTATGGTGCACGCCGGGGGCGATTTGTATCGCGTAGAAAGGCCCCGCTTTCAGCGGATTACGCATTGCCGTTTTACGTCCAAAATCAGTGTCATTCTGCTGCTCAACAAAACCGTTATAGCGTTCCAGCGTGGCGAGTAACTGATGATGACTCATCCCCAGCTTGTCAGCCAGTTGGCGAGGCGAATCCGCGCTGACCACAAAACCCCGTGCAATGTATTCATCTGCGGCTTTGTTTTTTATCCGTACATTTTCATCAAAGACGATCCAGGCGTTCTTCTCTGGCAGGGCGATAATCTGCGCCGATACTTTATCTCTGGTTTCCATCTCATTACAGAAGCGGCTGCCCTGCTGATTAACCAGAATAGCGCCCCCGCCGCGGATAGATTCCGAAATCAGATAGGAGCTGTTCTGTTCTACCGTTGGATGGATCTGGATCTCGCCCATGTCCACCGTACCTGCACCAATGTGTTCCAGCAGAGCAATTCCCCCGCCGGTTGTCCCCTTATGATTGGTGGTGACAAAACCGTCCAAATCCGGACGGTATTTCACCACCATCTGGCTGTTGGCGCTGAATCCCCCGGTGGCAATAATAATGTTGCGGGTGCGAATAATCAGCTGTTCGTTTTCTTCATTTAACAGATACAGACCGCAGACCTCGCCCTGCTCTGACTGAATTTCGGTCACCGTGGTATCGGTCATTACGGTGATTTCACGACGGGCTGTATTGCGCATTAATCCGCTGATTAGATAGCTGCCTACTGCCGACCCGTCCCTTGGCCGATGGGTGCGATCTGTGCTCATGCCGCCGGTGGTGGTGATGTCATTGAGCATAATCCCGTGACCGGCCAGCCATTCAATGGCCTGGGGGGCATTTTCAACAAAGCGGTGCAGCAATGCCGGGTTGTTGAGGTTTCTGCCGCCTTTCAGCGTTTCCGCATAGAAGTTTGCTTTGCTGTCCCGGATGCCTTTCACCCGCTGGAAGCGGGTTTCTGCCGCATTCATCCCGGCAGAGGCTTTAATGGTATTACCGCCCAGGGTCGGCATTTTTTCCACAATCAGTACCCGCGCCCCCTCATCATGGGCCTGGATGGCCGCCGCCAGACCGGCTCCGCCACTGCCTACCACCACGACGTCATACTCTTCTGCTGCCCCGGTGCTTCCGCCCTCCTCCATCATCCGTTCCTTGCTGGATTTCACCATCGCTTTGGAGACGGCTTTTTTCACCGCCTCACTTTGCGAGGTGGCACCGGAAATGGCATCCACATGCGGGCTGTTGGCGGTAAGAATACGCTGGCGGATTTCGCTAAAGCTGGTGATGAAGTTGACATCGTCGGCCGGTCCGTCGGCCAGCTCGATCGCCGCGATCCGATCGCTTTCAAGCTGGATGCTGAACGTCAGTTGATGGGCATCATCCTGCACTTTCTCAACGAAGGTGCCCGCTTTAAACTTCGCGCTGGCCATGCTCATGTCACGAATCATCGCTTCAACCAGCGAAAAACGCCACAGCGGTTCAGGTATATGCTTTGCTTCGCGTTGGGTACTGTCGATGTACAGTTCCGGTTCTTCCCCGCTGGCAATGCGAGCGGCCCAGTCCGGATAAGCGATGCACGCCCGCCCCACGGCCACCAGATCGTAACCGTGCGCCAGCGCCTGACTGACATCCGCCTCATTTACCACGCCGCCGACGCCCATTACCGGGACCGCTGCCAGGGCCGCAGAGCGTTGTGCCAGATACTTACTGATTAACGGCGTCGGATCGCGGGTATCAACAATCGACGATCGCAGCGCATAGCCCAGTGAAAAGTGCAGATAGTCCAGGCCACACGCCGCCAGTTTTTCCAGCAGCCAGAGTGTGTCGTCAAAACGAATACCAGGAACTTCCATCTCTTCCGGGGAAAAACGGTAGCCGATAATAAAAGCATCATCAGCGTACTGGCGGACCATCTGGTGGGTGATATCCAGCACCGCTAACGGAAATCTGGCACGATTATCGCGGCTGCCGCCCCATTCGTCGTCGCGCTGGTTGGAGTTTGGCGAGTAGAACTGCTGGATAAGATAGGTGTTGGCACCGTGTATTTCCACGCCGTCGAAACCAGCCTGAATCGCACGCCGGACACCTTCACCAAATTTCACTACCATTGCAGCCACTTCTTCGGTGGTCAGCGCGACCGGTGTTGCGGCACCTTCTCGCGGTGCCGCCAGCGCACTGGGTGCAACCGGCGTCCGTCCGCCGATAAGTTTTGGGTCGACCATGCGACCACCATGATAAATTTGCAGAATCGCCCTGGAGCCTTCAGCTTTGATTGCCTGCGCTATTTTTGCCAGACCGGCTATTTTTTCGTCGTTATCGATACCGATAGCGCCAGGAAAAGCCAGCCCGAGACTGTCGATAAAACAGCACTCCACCACGATGGTTCCGATGCTACCCGCGCGCGCCCGGTAATATTCCACCAGTTCACTACTCACCGTGCCATCAAAATAGCCGGTACAGGTGGTCATTGGTGCCATCAGCAGGCGATTTTTAAGTTCAGTACCATTCGGCAGGGTAAACGGGCTGAAGATAAGCGATTGGTTGCTCATAATTGTCAACTCCAGAATTTTTAAAACAAGAAATTAATATTCGATTGCCGGAATTATTTTTCGTTTTGATTATTTATCGATGGCATGCATGCAATATAATCCTATTTTTAATTACTAAATCGATTACATTAGTTAAAAAACTATTGAAGCACTGTGTTGCTCTGAAAATACAACGAATGAAATTCTACATAAAATAAAAAAATTACAATATTACCCATTAATTTAACCTCTCATTTACTTTTTAATTTCGATTTAAATTGTTAATTTTAATTGAATTACATCAAAAAAACGTGTATATATCACACACAATCACTCTCATCAGAACAATCGCAGATTTTTTAAATTACACATCTGTTAAAAATAAACCTTATAAACAAGTCAGGTATTCGAAAAATTAAATCAGCGAATGGTAAAGGTGGTTTATTGATCTTGATCAATTATCATCACATCAAAAGGCGCAGAATATAAATATTCAGTTAATGTCATTTACTTTCATTTTATTAATACATATTAAAAATAATGCGACAGGTCATTTTTCTTTTCATGAAGATGACTATTCCTGCATAAGTTAACGTGCTGAAAGCGACTGAATGACCGCTCGCCGTTAGTCGGAAAATGACAGGAAAATAAGAAAAAGTGACAGGTAGCGAATGGACTGAACCCAATTCTAAACTACTGGCAGATCTGAACTATGACTGATAAATCAATCTCTATGCCGCTGAACAAAGCGGGCAACGCAAAGGACGGTAGCAAACGCCTGCTGATGCTGGCGCTCCCTGTTTTCGTCAGCCTTTTGCTGCTATTGGTGCCGGTTCCGCAGGGACTGGAACCTCACGCATGGCACTTCTTCGCCGTATTTGTGGGGGTAATCGTTGGCCTGATTTTCGAACCCCTGCCCGGCGCGGTTATTGGCCTTACCGGCGTGGTGGTCATCGCGCTGGGCAGCCAGTGGCTGTTGTTCAGCCCGGAACAGTTGGCCGACCCGAAATTTAAGCTGGCGGGCCAGTCATTCAAATGGGCGGTGAGCGGCTTTGGTAACTCCACCGTCTGGTTAATCTTCGGTGCCTTTATGTTTGCTGCTGGTTACGACAAAACGCAGTTTGGCCGACGTCTGGCGCTGATTCTGGTTAAATACCTTGGCCGTCGCAGCCTGACGCTGGGCTATGCCATTACGCTGGCTGACCTGCTGCTGGCACCGTTTACGCCATCGAATACCGCGCGCAGTGGGGGCACCATTTTCCCGATTATTTCTAACCTGCCGCCGCCCTATGGTTCTAAACCGAACGATCCCAGCGCGCGCAAAATTGGCTCTTACCTGATGTGGGTTGCGATTACCGCGGCCTGTATTACCAGCTCAATGTTTCTTTCTGCGCTGGCACCCAATCTGCTGGCACTGGCTCTGGTGAAAAGCATCGTTGGCATCAACATCTCCTGGGGTACCTGGTTTATCGCCTTCCTGCCGCTGGGATTGTTACTGATCCTGACCATGCCGCTACTGGCTTACTGGTTCTATCCGCCCGAAGTCAAAGTCAACGATGAGGTTCCGCTGTGGGCAAGCCGTGAGCTGAAAAAACTGGGTAAGATGTCACGTAATGAGATTCTGTTACTGGTGCTGGTCTGTGCTGCGCTGGTGATGTGGATTTTCGCCGCAAGCTTTATTGAACCGGCAATGGCCGCGCTGTTAGTGATTGTGTTGATGCTGTGGACCGGCGTGCTGGAATGGAGCGATATCACCGGCAATAAAGCAGCCTGGAATACCTTCGCCTGGTTCGCCACGCTGGTTGCTCTGGCAGATGGTCTCTCTTCCACCGGCTTTATCGCCTGGCTGGGTAAAGAAGGCGGTGCGATGATGGGGGGTATCTCTCCCGGCATCGCCACCATTGTGCTGCTGCTGGCGTTTTATCTGCTGCACTATCTGTTTGCCAGCACCACCGCGCACACCACCGCGCTGTTGCCTGCCATGCTGACCATCGCATCGACCATTCCCGGCATGAATATGGAAGTGTTCTGCCTGCTGATGGTGACCTCGCTGGGTATCATGGGGATCATTACTCCGTACGGCACCGGCCCAAGCCCTATATACTATGGCAGTGGCTATCTGCCGACCAAAGACTACTGGCGGCTGGGGACTATCTTCGGGGCGATTTTCCTTGCCGCCCTGCTGGTAATTGGTTACCCGTGGATGGCAATGATGTTCTGATTAACAACCGCCGGAGAGAGCCCTCCGGCGGTTAAATTTTAGGAGTAAGCGAGCGATGTCAAATAAACCGTTTTATTACCAGAACCCTTTCCCGCTGGCGCACGATGATACCGACTACTATCTGCTCACCCGTGATCATGTCTCCGTCGCTGAATTCGATGGTCAGCCCGTACTGAAAGTGGAGCCAGAAGCCCTGACGCTGCTGGCAAAACAGGCGTTCCACGATGCTTCCTTTATGCTGCGCCCTGGCCATCAACAGCAGGTGGCGGATATTCTGGATGATCCGCAAGCCAGCGAAAACGATAAGTATGTGGCGCTGCAATTTCTGCGTAACTCAGAGATCGCCGCCAAAGGCATCCTGCCCACCTGTCAGGATACCGGTACGGCGATTATCATGGGTAAAAAAGGCCAGCGGGTATGGACCGGCGGCGGTGACGAAGCGGCGCTGTCGCAGGGGGTCTACCAGACCTATATCGAAGATAACCTGCGCTATTCGCAAAATGCCGCGCTGGATATGTACAAAGAGGTGAATACCGGCACCAATCTGCCAGCGCAGATCGACCTCTACAGCGTTGACGGCGACGAGTATAAGTTCCTCTGCGTGGCCAAAGGCGGCGGCTCAGCCAACAAAACCTATCTGTATCAGGAAACCAAAGCGCTGCTGGCCCCGGGAAAACTTCAGGCTTATCTGGTGGATAAAATGCGGACTCTCGGCACGGCGGCCTGCCCGCCTTACCATGTCGCCTTTGTCATTGGCGGCACTTCAGCAGAGGCGACACTAAAAACCGTTAAGCTGGCTTCCACTCACTACTACGATAACCTTCCCACCGAAGGAAATGAGCATGGCCAGGCCTTCCGTGATATTCAGCTGGAGCAGGCGTTGCTGAAAGAGGCGCAGAATCTGGGTCTGGGCGCGCAGTTTGGTGGCAAATATTTCGCCCATGATATTCGGGTGGTCCGACTGCCGCGTCACGGTGCCTCCTGTCCGGTGGGAATGGGCGTTTCCTGTTCCGCCGACCGCAATATCAAAGCGAAAATTAATCGTGACGGCATCTGGATTGAGAAGCTGGAAGATAACCCGGGCAAATTTATTCCTGAACGTCTGCGTCAGGCAGGAGAAGGCGAAGCGGTGCAGGTTAATCTCAATCGTCCGATGAAGGAGATCCTGGCGCAGCTTTCAGACTTCCCGGTTTCCACCCGGCTGTCTCTCAGCGGCACCATTATTGTGGCGCGTGATATTGCCCATGCGAAGCTGAAAGAACGTATTGATAACGGTGAGGGGCTGCCGCAGTACGTGAAGGATCATCCGGTTTATTATGCAGGCCCGGCAAAAACGCCGGAAGGCTATGCTTCAGGTTCACTGGGTCCAACCACCGCCGGAAGAATGGATTCCTATGTCGATCTGTTGCAGTCGCACGGCGGCAGCATGATCATGCTGGCAAAAGGTAATCGCAGCCAGCAGGTGACCGATGCCTGTCACAAACATGGTGGCTTCTATCTTGGCAGTATTGGCGGGCCAGCCGCCGTCCTCGCGCAACAAAGCATTAAAAGCCTGGAGTGCGTGGAGTACCCGGAACTGGGAATGGAAGCGATCTGGAAAATTGAAGTGGAGAATTTCCCGGCGTTTATTCTGGTGGATGACAAAGGCAATGATTTCTTCCAGCAGATTCAGAGCGGCCAGTGCAGCAGCTGTCTTAAGTAAGCTGCGACAGTGAAAACAAGCGGGCGTCTGAGGCGTCCGTTTTTTTATGCCTGATAACCCGTCTGGCTATAAATTTCTGCCCTGACTTTTGCAACGCTGGGATGGGCAGTGCATTATTTTCCACACCCGCAGAAAGCCGTGTGAAAGGTAATGACAACCTTGCTCTATAGAGGTGGAGTTTTACGCTGGTCAGCCAGCCAGGGATTAACCAGCTGCACTCCCAGGTGATCAAAATCCTGGGTATTACGTGTCACCAGAATCATGTCATGCCAGTACGCCGTAGAGGCGATCAGCGCATCCGTTTCCGAACGTTTATCGGGGATATGCAATCCGGCGCAGTGCAGCGCCACATCAGCATCAACCGGCAGGCACCACCTGAAAAACCACAGCCTGATGAAAATTTAATCACCAGACTTATTTCCGTCCGTCTAACACCATTTTCAACGCCAGGCCGGTTAACACCGTACCCATCAGCCAGCGCTGTACTTTCTGCCAGACAGGGCGCTCAGCCATCAGGCTCGCAATGGTGCCTGCGGCATAGATAATCAGCGCGTTGACCAGCAGGCTGATGGCGATCTGTACCGTACCGAGCGTCAGCGATTGTGCCAGTGCATCACCCTGTTCAGGCCTGATAAACTGCGGCAGCAGAGTAAGATAAACCAGTGCGACTTTCGGATTAAGAAGATTGGTCAGTAAGCCCATAGTGAACAATTTGCGGTTACTGTCAGCAGGCAGATGACGTAACTGAAAAGGTGATTTTCCGCCGAAGATGACCTGCCAGGCCATGTATAACAGGTAAAGCGCCCCCGCGATGCGCAGCGCATCATAGGCAAGTGGCACCGCCATAATCAGCGCGGTGATGCCCATTGCCGCACACAGCATATAGAAAATGAAACCCATCGCCACGCCTGCCAGCGAGATCCAGCCCGCCTTACGGCCCTGGCAAAGGGATCGCGAAACCAGGTAAATCATATTGGGACCAGGGGTCAGCACCAACCCTGCGGCGATGGCAGCAAACGGCAATATCTGGGAGAGAGTAACCATCAAAGCACACCTGTTAATTTTGCACAGCGAGAACTTATCCTGAAAGGCGCAACGGCACATCCCTGTGGCACATGAATGAAAACTGGCCTAGCGGCGCAGGGTGTCGTTACCAAAAGCGATCCATTTATAGGTAGTCAGTGCCTCCAGACCCATCGGGCCACGGGCATGTAACTTTTGGGTACTAACCGCGACTTCTGCTCCCAGACCAAACTCGGCACCATCGGTAAAGCGGGTACTGGCGTTAACGTATACCGCCGATGAATCCACCTCATTAATAAAACGGTTCGAGTTCATGATGCTGCGGGTGAGGATGGCATCAGAATGCTGCGTGCCATATTCACGAATATGAGCGATGCCTTCATCAAGGGAGTCCACCAGCTTAACATTGAGGTCCAGCGCCAGCCATTCGTCGCGATACTGTGCGTCGGTCACCGCGCTCACCTCTGCCGGCCCCTGTTGTAACAGGGTCATCGCGCGAGGATCGGCGTGTAATCTGATCCCTTCTTCTTTCATCCGCTGGCTTAAAGCAGGCAGGAAACTGTCGGCGATGGCAGCGTGGACCAGCAGGGTTTCCAGCGAGTTACAGGCGCTGGGTCGCTGTTTTTTGGCATTGACGATCACCGCCAGCGCCGCGTTCTGATCGGCATCAGCATCGACAAAGGTATGACATACGCCAATACCACCGGTGATCACCGGGATGGTCGACTGCTCACGGCAAAGCTTGTGCAGACCCGCCCCTCCACGAGGGATCAGCATATCCACATAACGATCCAGCTTCAGCAACTGGTTGACCTGCTCGCGATCGGGGCTTTCAATCGCCTGCACGGCAGCGGCAGGCAAACCATGCTGTTTTAACGCATCCTGGATCACACGCACGGTGGCACCATTGGTGCGATAAGTCTCTTTGCCGCCACGCAGGATCACCGCATTACCGGTTTTCAGGCACAGCGAGGCAACATCCAGCGTCACATTGGGTCGCGCTTCGTAAATCACCCCGACCACGCCCAGTGGCACGCGGCGACGCTCAATACGTAGGCCGCTGTCCAGCAGGCCGCCATCAATCACCACGCCCACCGGGTCGGCCAGATGGCAGACCTGACGCACATCATCGGCAATGCCTTTCAGGCGCGCCGGGTTGAGCATCAGGCGGTCCAGCAGCGCTTCACTCAGACCATTTTTGCGCGCATCCGCCAGGTCGAGTTCATTGGCGGTGAGGATCTGATCACTTTGTGCTTCGAGACGATCGGCAAGGGTCATCAGCACCTGATTTTTTTGCCCGGTGGAGAGCACCGACAACCGGTAAGACGCGGCCTTTGCGGCCTTACCCATTTCTTCAAGCATCATAAGCCTTGCTCCTTAACTGACAATCATATCGTCGCGATGCACGGCAACCGGGCCATACTCGTAACCCAGAATGTCGTTGATCTGCTGGGAGTGATGCCCGGCAATCATTCGCATAGCATCGCTGTTATAACGGCAGACACCGTGGGCGACATCGCGACCTTCGAGGCTGCGAATACGGATCACTTCGCCGCGTGAGAAATTGCCGCTGATTTCGCGGATCCCCTTCGGTAACAGTGAGCTGCCGCGCTCCAGAATTGCAGAGAGTGCGCCATCATCCACGGTTATCTCTCCCGCAGGCGGCGCACCAAAAATCCAGCGTTTACGGTTTTCCAGCGGCGTCTGCATGGCATGAAAACGCGTGCCCACCGGTTTGCTGTCGATAACATCAGCAATGACTCCGGCACGGCTGCCTGCTGCGATAATCGTATCAATCCCGGCGCGGCAGGCTACATCAGCGGCCTGCAACTTGGTGGTCATGCCGCCCGTTCCAAGCCCGGAGACGCTGTCACCGGCCAGCGCACGCAGCGCGTCATCGATACCCCGGACGTCCTGAATCAGTTCCGCCTGCGGATTATGGCGGGGATCGGCAGTAAACAGGCCCGCCTGATCGGTCAACAGCAGCAGTTTATCCGCGCCGGCCAGAATCGCCGCCAGTGCTGAAAGGTTATCGTTGTCGCCCACTTTGATTTCCGCCGTCGCCACCGCGTCATTTTCATTGATCACCGGCACGATGTGGTTATCCAGTAAAGCCCGCAGCGTATCCCGCGCATTGAGGAAACGTTCACGATCTTCCAGGTCGGCACGGGTCAGCAGCATCTGACCGATATGGATACCATAAATGGAGAACAGCTGCTCCCACAGCTGGATTAAGCGGCTTTGCCCCACCGCAGCCAGCAGCTGCTTTGAGGCGATGGTCGGCGGCAGTTCCGGGTAGCCCAGATGCTCACGTCCGGCGGCCATCGCGCCAGAGGTGACGATCACAATTCGGTGGCCTGCCGCATGTTGCTGCGCACACTGACGCACCAATTCGACAATGTGTGCCCGGTTCAGCCGACGCGATCCGCCGGTTAATACGCTGGTACCCAGTTTCACTACCAGGGTCTGGCTGCTGCTCATTATTTCCTGCCGTAACTGAAAAAAAGGTAAGGGAGTCTTTGTATCAGGTGTGCCTGCGGAAGCCAACAGGCGCGGCAGGAAAAGGGGGTAATAAAAGTACGTGACAGTGACCTGCAGAAAAAGTTCACAATTCACCAGCTCATATGTAATAAATCTGCAATATTCGCAGGGTAAAACGTTTCTTCTTTCAGAACTTTCTGAAGGTCACTATAAAAAATTTACTTATTCGGGATTGATAGCAAAATGAAGAAAAGCGCACTGGCCATTATTATCGCCGCCCTGGCTCTCTCAACCGCTGCCCAGGCCGCAGAAATTTATAATAAAGACGGCAACAAGCTGGATCTGTATGGCAAAGTTAAAGGTCTGCACTATTTCAGCGACAATGACGCGGCAAACGGGGACAAATCTTACGTGCGGATAGGCTTTAAAGGCCAGACGCAGATTAACGATCTGATGACCGGCTATGGTCAGTGGGAATATGAATTCAGAGCGAATAATTCCGAAGGAAGCGATGCTAACCTCAATAACAAAACCCGTCTTGGCTTTGCCGGTCTGAAGTTTGGCGACTATGGCTCATTCGACTACGGCCGTAACTACGGCGTGCTGTACGACGTGGAAGCCTGGACCGATATGTTTCCTGAATTTGGCGGTGATGGCACGGTACGTACCGATAACTTCATGGCGCAGCGCGCCACCGGCGTTGCCACCTGGCGTAATACTAACTTCTTCGGCCTGGTTGACGGTCTGAAGTTCGCCCTGCAATACCAGGGTAAAAACGACGCGGATTCTGCCAATGCGCGCAGCACCATCAGCAGACAAAATGGTGACGGCTACGGCGCGTCCGCAGTCTATGCCTTTGGTAATTCAGGCGTCAGCATCAGCGGAGCTTACACCAGCTCAGACCGGACTAATGCGCAGCAGGCACAGGCCTGGGGCAAAGGCGAAAAAGCCGATTCGTGGGGAACGGGTCTGAAGTATGACGCTAACAGTGTTTATCTGGCAGCCATCTACACCGAAACTCGTAATATGACCCCGATCAGCGGCACGGCAGTCATCAACAATACCGCCACCCCCGTGACTGGCGCGGCGAACAAAGCGCAGAACCTGGAACTGGTTGCCCAGTATCAGTTTGACTTCGGCCTGCGTCCGTCTCTGGGCTATGTGCAGACCAAAGGTAAAGATATCGAAGGTATTGGCGACGTTGACCTGGTTAAATATATCGACGTTGGCGCGACTTACTACTTCAACAAGAACATGAACACCTATGTTGATTACAAGATCAACCAGCTGAGCGACAGCAATAAATTGTCACTCAACAACGATGATATCGTGGCTGTAGGTCTGGTATATCAGTTCTGAGTTGAACCCGGTCAGATTCAGGTAATTTGTCTGTAATAAAGGCTGGCGATTGCCAGCCTTTTTCGTTCTTCTGCCCGGTTATCTGGCTGCTGTCAGGCGGTCAGTCTGACCGGTTCATCGGCAAAGTCGGCGGCAGGCTTCAGCCCCAATGACATCTCTTCCAGTTGGGCTTTCAGGCGGGTGTGAAAGTTACGCAGCGTCTCTTCCAGCCGCTCGTTGTTTTCCTTTCCTTTGACCGTTGAAGGTTTCCAGTTGCCTTCTTTATCAAACAACCCGAAATGATACTCATAGGTGAAATGATCGTCCTGCGCTGCCAGCTCCATCCACCATCCCCAGAATTCACGCAGTTCAGGAGCCGGTTTCACATTGACGCAAACGGCAAGACAGTCAAAAAAGAAGCGATCGTCCACGCATTTGGCTTCGCGGATATAGGGTCCAAGAGAACCAAAACGCTTCATTAAGCGGCTCCTGGGATGTCCACCTGGTAACGCCATTGTCTAACCTCCAGAATTAAGCTTGGTTTTCTCCTGATTACAGAGGCACTGCGGCCATCTGAAGCTATTGGTATAGCAGAGTATTCCGTTTTTACCAGTCAGCAACGCAACGCTTTTGCAAACCAGCTGACGATATTCTCTAAAGCTCTGTCAAAGCTGCCAAAAACAGGCGTTCCTTCTATCCGCAGCGACTTACCTTGCGCAGACGAACGCGCGATCAGCAAGGATTCTTCTTCCGGGCTGAACGGGTCCGCCGGCCAGTAAGCTGAAAACATCGGTATCGGGCAACGCCGGCCTAACAATCCCTGCGTTTTCAGTGAATAGCTGTTGAGCTCGGCGCGCAGCGCAGCATCCGTTGCGGTTGCCATCCCCAGGCGGCTGGCCAGCACATCCATATACATTAACGGCACGTTATCCTGCAATGACCTCTCACACAGCAGGCTGTGGACGACTGGCCCCAGGCAGGCCACGCCGCACAGTCGGGGGGCTTCCAGATACGCCAGCCGCACTGCCACATTGGCACCAAACCGCAGGCCAAGTGCCGCCACCCGGGTATGATCAACCCAGGGAACGGTTGCCAGTTGCTGCAACACCTGCTGGTGCAGAAAACTGGTGTCCTGGGTCAGTTTCCATTTTGCGGAAAACCCGATGGAAGGCATATCAATGGTCAGCAATGCGATACCACGCGGGGCCAGATAGCGTTGAAACAGGCGATAGTGGTCGGTCTGCAAAGTATCCAGACTGCCGCAAAGTAGCACGGTGGGATAGGGTGGGCTGGCAGTGGCAGGCATATGCAGGAAACCGCACACCGGACCACCGCCGGGCAAGGCAAACTCCAGCTTTTTGAGCTCACCCGAAAGCCGCGAGGTTGCCTGCTCAAATGCCCGGTTGGCCATCAGCTGCGCCTGTCCGGCCAGTTCGTCACCACTCAGATGGGGATAACCAGCAATGCTGAACAGATACGCCGCCTGCAACCAGTGGTTTCCTGCCAGCCTGTCATCTTCTTCCGCTGCCGCCCGGTCCTGCCACAGCGCCGCCTGTTTTGACCATTCATAAATCCAGTTGCCGCCCCGGTAACCCATCACGGTATCCAGCAGCCGATCGTCAGTGCGTTCTGCCTGGCTGACGGCGATGCGGGACAGCACCTCCTCCGTTTCCAGCGGTGCTACTCCGCGCCAGGCCCACAGCAGGCGGTTGATTGTCCGATACCAGCCGGTGTGACTTTCACCTTCCAGCGCAGAACAAAGCTCCGATTGATGGCGATTGAGACGACGAACCAGGGATGAGGTTTCAGGATGCCTGAATCGCGGTTTGAATAACTCTTCGCTCAGGTTTTTGTTGGTCATGGGGGCAATTCTCCGGCGCAGTGAGTGCCGGGTAGTCTAGCCTGGCTGCCGGTGGGCTGCGAACCGTAAAAAGCACAACGCCCGGCTGAACCGGGCGTTGCAATGATACAGGTCAATCAGCCTTTCACAATCGGCGGAATGTAAACCACGCCCATATCCCAGGGCTGTTCAATCCAGGTATTCTGCGGAATATCAACCACATAATCATCAACCAGCGGGCGACCAGCCGGTTTGGCGAAAATGGTGACAAAACGCGCCTTAGGATACATGTCACGGATAGCCTGCGCGGTGCCGCCGGTATCCACCAGGTCGTCAATGACGATAAAGCCTTCGCCGTCACCTTCAGCACGTTTCAGCACTTTCATTTCGCGCTGATTATCGTGATCGTAGCTGGATATGCACACGGTATCGACATAAGGGATGCACAGCTCACGCGCCAGTAAGGAAGCAGGAACCAGTCCACCACGGCTGACCGCGATGATACCTTTCCACTGTTCGACAGGAAGCAGGCGCTGAGCCAGTTTGCGGGCATGAATTTGCAGCATATCCCAGGTGACGACGTATTTTTCACTCATATAAAAGAAGTCCCGGCCAGGCTGACTGGCTTAAAAATGTACCAGGAGAGGGGTTGCGCAGGATTATAAAGATCCGTGCCACTAAAAACCAGCACCGGGCTGGCTTTTCCCCTTCATCAGATAAGCATCACGGTGGAAACGATGATATTCTCCTTCGCAACCGGTCAGATCTGCTGACGGAAACCCGCTTACTGGCCCATATTCACCCTGCACCGTTGCCTTATCCTGATGGTGCCGACACAGGAGATTTGTCGTGTCTGAATTGTCTCAACTGTCACCCCAGCCGCTGTGGGATCTTTTCGCTAAAATCTGCTCCATCCCGCACCCCTCATACCATGAAGAACAGCTGGCACAGTACATTTTGTCTTGGGCTGCACAGCAGGGCTTTGCCACCGACCGCGATGCGGTGGGCAATATTCTGATCCGCAAACCGGCGACGCCCGGGCTGGAAAATCTTAAGCCGGTCGTCCTCCAGGCGCACCTCGACATGGTGCCGCAAAATAACAGCGACACCGTGCATGACTTTACCAAAGATCCCATCCGCCCGTGGATTGACGGTGAATGGGTGAAAGCGCGGGGGACCACACTGGGCGCAGACAACGGTATTGGCCTGGCTTCTGCGCTTGCCGTACTCAGTGACAAATCAGTAGAGCACGGTCCGCTGGAAGTGCTGCTGACCATGACGGAAGAAACCGGTATGGTGGGCGCTTTTGGTCTGCAACCCAACTGGTTGCAGGCAGAGATCCTGATTAATACCGATTCTGAAGAAGAGGGGGAAATTTACATGGGCTGCGCAGGCGGCATCGATTTCACCAGCAGGTTGCCGCTCCATCGGGAAGCCCTACCGTCAGACTTTGTCCCTCTTAAGCTTGTCCTGAAAGGTCTGAAAGGTGGACATTCCGGTGCGGATATTCATGTCGGCCTGGGCAATGCCAACAAATTGCTATCCCGTTTCCTGTATGCTCATGCCAGAGAGCTTGACCTGCGCCTGATCGACTTCACCGGCGGCACATTGCGCAACGCGATTCCTCGCGAGGCCTTTGCCACTCTGGCCGTGGCGGCAACCCGGGTTGATGACCTGAAAAGCCTCGCGCTCAGCTACCTCACCACCCTGCAAAACGAGCTGGGGTTAAAAGAGAAGAACATCAGCGTGGTGGTGGAGAACGTCGCCGCAGCACAACAGGCGCTGACCAGCAGCCGCCGCGATACCTTTATCGCACTCCTGAACAGCACGCCTGACGGTGTTATCCGTAACTCTGACGTTATGAAAGGCGTGGTGGAGACCTCACTGAACGTCGGCGTGGTGGCGATGAGTGAAAACGAGGCAAAAATCAACTGTCTGGTTCGCTCACTGATCGACAGCGGTAAGGATTACGTGGTGGAGATGCTCACCGCGCTGGGCGACCTGGCTGGCGCACAAACCGTGGCGAAAGGCAGCTACCCTGGCTGGCAGCCCGATGCGAACTCTCCGGTGATGGCCGTGGTGGCAGAAACCTACAAAAAGCTGTTCAACAAAGCGCCCAATATTCAGGTCATTCATGCAGGCTTGGAGTGTGGGTTGTTTAAAAAACCCTATCCGGAGATGGATATGGTGTCGATTGGCCCGACCATCACCGGTCCGCACTCGCCGGATGAGCAGGTTCATATCGGTAGCGTGGGGCTGTACTGGCAATTGCTGACCGCCCTGCTGAAAGCCATTCCCGCGAAATAACCTCACCCTGCGTTTAAGCATTCGGGGCCGTCAGTATGGCGGCCCTTCTACAATCCCAGTAACAGCTGACGTTCCAGCTGTGGGTCCACCAGCATCACATGCAGCCCGACCAGCCTGACTCCCCGGCCCGCCCGACGTTCATCCCAGCTTTGCTTCGCCACCGCGATAAAATCCTCTTTGTTCAGCACCGGCCACAGATGCTCCTGAGTGGTTTGCTGAAAATCATCAAACTTCAGCTTTACCCCCTGGCGTGCTATCAGCCGGTCAGGCCTGATTTTCGTCAGACGACGCTCCAGCTCCTCATAGAGGAAATCAATGATTGTCAGGCACTGCTCCCACTGATGAATATCTTCTGAGAGCGTACGCTCCACGCCCAGCGACTTACGCAACCGGTCAGTCACCACTTCACGTTGATCAATGCCGTGACATCGCTCCCACAATATGCGGCCAAACTTGCCAAATCGCTTTAACAACAGCGCGAGATCGCCGTTCTGCACATCGCCACAGGTCAGCAGCCCCAGCTCTTCCAGCTTTTTTGCCGTCACTTTGCCCACGCCGGGAATTTTTGCCAGCGGCAGCGTGAGTAGCATCCCTGGCATCTCTGCGGGAGTGATCACAAACTGCCCGTTGGGCTTGTTAAGATCTGAGGCGATTTTGGCGAGAAATTTTACCGGCGCGATACCGGCCGAGGCCGTCAGATTGAGTTCACGAGAAATCGTCTGCCGAATTTCCTGCGCAATAAGGGTGGCCGAACCGTGGCAGTGAGGGCTGTCAGTGACATCCAGATAGGCTTCATCCATCGAGAGCGGCTCGATCAGCGCGGTGTAGCGGGAAAAAATTTCACGGATATGGCTGCTGGCTTCTTTATAGGCATCGAAGCGCCCGGCTATCACTTTCAGATGCGGACAGAGTTTCAACGCCATCGCAGTGGACATCGCGCTGTGTACGCCAAACTTGCGTGCCGGATAATTAGCGGTGCTGATCACCCCGCGTTTCAGATGACTGCCGCCGATAGCAATGGGAATATCGCGCAGACTGGGGTCGTCACGCATTTCCACTGCGGCAAAAAAGCAGTCCATATCAACGTGAATAATCTTACGCATATACCCTCCGCAATAACTGTATAAGTATACAGTTAAAATGCGTTATAGCAACCATCGCTTTGCCCGGCAAAGCGCAGCGGCTGAGGGCTGAGCCGAGTTTTCTTTCTTTTTTTCCGCTCTGCTCTCTTGCTAAAAAAACAGACAGTGCTAATGTGGCGCTGCGCTAACGGAATATTCCGAAACTGTACGCTGTAACGTCTGCGGACGTCGTATCCACCCCCTACGATCAAGGGAACCAGAATGGGCAAAATCGCACTGCTGTTTGCGATGTTTTTTCTGCCAACCGTTGTATTTGCCAGTGCCCCCGTCGCACAGGTCACTCCGCTGGCACCGGTAAGCAAAGAGTTAAAGAAGCAACTTCTCGGCACTCCTGTTTACATTCAGATATTTAAGGAAGAGCGCCTGCTTGAGCTCTACGGCAAAATTGGCAGCGAATATCGCCTGCTCGACAGTTACCGTATCTGTAATTTTTCAGGTGGACTGGGGCCAAAACGCCGTCAGGGTGATTTTAAAAGCCCGGAAGGGTTTTACAGCGTGGGCCTTTCGCAACTGAAACCCGACAGTCGCTTCTATCGCGCCATCAACGTCGGCTTCCCCAACGAATATGACCGTCAGCAGGGATATGAAGGGAAATACCTGATGATCCACGGCAGCTGCGTGTCGATTGGCTGTTACGCCATGACCGACAGCAATATTGACGATATTTATCATTATGTGGAAGCGGCGCTGCGTAACGGCCAGCCTCGGGTGGAGGTAAGCATCTATCCGTTCCGTATGACTGACAGTAATCTGCAACGCCATCGTTATTCGGTGTACTACAGCTTCTGGCAACAGCTGCAACCGGGCTATGCCGAATTCGTGCAGAATCACCAGCCACCTGCCGTCAGCGTTAACGCGGGCCGCTATGTGCTGAACAGCGCGCTGCTTAACAGCAAAATGAACAGCGGTAACGGCTCAGCGCTGGCGCTCTCCGAGACAAAATAACGCCCAGTCACCTGGCTCAATTTTGTGCCAGGTTTCATTGCCGGTCAGCGGCTGGGTGGCTATCACTGTGACCACATCGTCTGGTGTGGTCTGTTTCTGAAAATCAATCTCCACATCCTGATCCAGCAGCGTTGCTTTACCAAACGGTGCCCGTCGGGTTATCCAGAACAGGTTGGTGGAACAGAACGCCATCAGATAACGACCATCTGACAGCAGCATATTGAACACGCCCTTTTTTCGCAGTTCCGTCGCCAGTTGCGCAATATAGCGAAAGACAGCAGGCCAGTTGCCCGGCGTGCGTGGGTAGCGAGACGTCAGCTGATGCAACAGCCAGCAAAAGGCCTTTTCGCTGTCCGTTTCGCCAACCGGACGAAACGGACCGGTATCCAGCGAACGGTAGCCGGTCAGCTGGCCGTTATGGGCATAGGTCCAGTGACGTCCCCACAGCTCGCGGGTAAAAGGATGGGTGTTTTCCAGCGACACTTCGCCCCGGTTTGCCTGGCGTATATGCGCCACGACCGAGCAGGATTTAATCGGATACTCCTGCACCAGTCGGGCAATGGGCGAATTAAAACTGGGCTGAGGATCTTTGAATGTGCGACAGCCTTTTCCTTCGTAAAAAGTAATCCCCCAACCGTCTTTATGCGGACCGGTTCCCCCACCCCGCTGAACCAGCCCGGTAAAGCTGAAACAGATGTCGGTTGGGACATTCGCGCTCATCCCGAGCAGTTCACACATACAATGACCTCGTCAAAGGGTAAGACAAATCAGGCCGCCATCTCTTTTTCAATCAGCAGGATCAGGATATGAATAACCTTGATGTGAATTTCCTGAATACGGTCAGCATAACCGAAATGCGGCACTCGAATTTCCACATCGGCCATGCCGTCCATTTTGCCGCCGTCTTTACCGGTGAGTGTGATCACCTTCATTCCCTGAGCGCGGGCTGCTTCAATGGCTTTGATCACGTTCGCGGAGTTGCCGGAGGTGGAAATACCTAACAAAACATCGCCCGACTTTCCCACCGCTTCCAGATAACGTGAGAAGACATAGTCATAGCCAAAGTCGTTGCTGACGCAGGAGAGGTGACTGACATCAGAAATAGCAATGCCGGGATAGCCCGGACGGTTATCGCGATAGCGCCCGGTCAGTTCCTCAGCAAAATGCATGGCATCACAATGTGATCCCCCATTGCCACAGGAGAGCACTTTTCCTCCGGCTTTGAATGAATCAGCCAGCAATACGGCAGCACGCTGAATCGCGTGGATATTCGCGTCATTACTGAGGAATTTATTCAGTGTGTCAGCCGCCTCGTTAAGTTCGGCGCGAATGATGTCCTGATACATAGGGGAATCCTTTTAGGTGAGCCAGGCGTCAGTTTACCCGGTTGCAGACCAGGCGCAAAGCGCCTTTCCCGGCGCTGGCAGGCGTCAGCTCGCATGGTCAGCAGATTGTGATCGATGTTGTAAATATCATGTGAACATATTGCTAACAGAATACATCTCATCTAAACCTGTAGCTAACAGGTCAGACCTCTTACCCCTTAACGGAGATGTTTATGATGGTTCTCAGTTGCGTGGCGACAATCCTGCTGATTGGCGCACTCTTTTATCACCGCGTTAATCTGCTGCTGAGCAGCCTGACAGTGCTGGTGTGGTGCGCGGCAATGGCCGTCGCTCAGCTGTGGACGCCGTGGTTGATTATCCCACTGGCTATCATTCTGTTGCCTTTTAATCTGCTGCCCATGCGAAGAGCGATGTTCTCAAAGCCGGTATTGCACACCTTCAAAAAAGTCATGCCGCCGATGTCCCGCACCGAGAAAGAAGCTATCGAGGCCGGAACCACCTGGTGGGAGGGCGATCTGTTTCGCGGCCGACCAGACTGGCAAAAACTGCACAACTATCCGCAGCCCCGCCTCAGCGCAGAGGAACAGGCTTTTCTGGATGGCCCGGTGAACGAAGCCTGCCGTATGGCGAGTGATTTTCAGATAACCCACGAGCTGGCCGATCTGCCACCAGAGCTATGGGCACATCTGAAAGCACATCGCTTCTTTGCCATGATTATTAAGAAAGAATACGGCGGACTGGCGTTTTCCGCTTACGCGCAGGCCCTTGTGCTGCAAAAGCTGGCGGGCGTGTCGGGTATTCTGGCGATCACCGTCGGGGTGCCCAACTCTCTTGGTCCCGGTGAGCTGCTGCAACATTACGGCACGGAGCAACAGAAAGACCACTATCTGCCGCGCCTGGCCCATGGTCAGGAGATCCCCTGTTTTGCGCTGACCAGCCCGGAAGCCGGTTCCGATGCAGGCGCTATCCCGGATACCGGCATCGTCTGCATGGGCGACTGGCAGGGTCAGCAGGTGCTGGGGATGCGTCTGACCTGGAACAAACGCTACATTACCCTGGCCCCCATCGCCACCGTGCTGGGCCTGGCATTTAAACTCTACGATCCTGAGCATCTGCTGGGCGAAACTGAAGACCTCGGCATTACCTGTGCCCTGATCCCTGCCCGTACGCCAGGAGTGGAGATTGGCAAACGTCACTTTCCGCTTAATGTCCCGTTCCAGAACGGCCCAACCCGTGGCAAAGACATTTTTGTGCCGGTTGACTACATTATCGGCGGGCCAAATATGGCCGGCCAGGGCTGGAGAATGCTGGTGGAATGCCTTTCTGTCGGGCGCGGTATCACCCTGCCCTCCAACTCTACCGGTAGCCTGAAAAGCATCGCGCTGGCAACGGGAGCTTATGCACACATTCGCCGCCAGTTCCGTCTGCCGGTCGGCAAGATGGAAGGCATTGAAGAGCCACTGGCGCGCATCGCTGGCAATGCTTACGTGATGGATGCTGCCGCCTCGCTCATCACCTACGGCATTGTGCAGGGCGAAAAGCCTGCGGTGCTGTCAGCGATTGTAAAATACCACTGCACACATCGTGGCCAGCGGGCCATCGTCGATGCGATGGATATTGCCGGCGGCAAAGGCATCATGCTCGGCAACAGTAACTTTCTGGCAAGGGCGTATCAGGGTGCCCCGATTGCCATCACCGTGGAAGGGGCCAACATTCTGACCCGCAGCATGATTATCTTCGGCCAGGGGGCGATTCGCTGTCATCCTTATGTACTGGCGGAGATGGAAAGCGCACAGAACAATGACGTCATTGCCTTTGACCGGGCGCTGTTCAGTCACGTCGGTCATGTCGGCAGCAACGGGATGCGCAGCCTGTGGCTGGGACTGACCGGTGGCCGAACCAGCACCTCGCCAACCCGCGACGCCACCCGCCGTTACTACCAGCATCTTAATCGCCTGAGCGCCAGTCTGGCGCTGCTGTCGGATGTCGCTATGTCGGTTCTCGGCGGCAGTCTGAAACGTCGGGAACGGATTTCTGCCAGGCTGGGGGATGTGCTGAGCCAGCTCTACCTGGCGTCTGCAACCTTAAAGCGCTACGAAGATGAAGGCCGTAATCAGGCCGACCTCCCCCTGCTGCACTGGGGCGTACAGGATGCGCTTAACCAGGCAGAAATCGCCGTGGACGATCTGCTGCGCAACTTTCCCAATCGAATCATAGCTGGCCTGCTACGCGGGATGATTTTCCCCCTGGGCCGCCACTGCCGGGCACCGTCTGACCAGCTGGATCATCAACTGGCACAGCTGCTGCAAACCCCCTCAGCTACCCGCACTCGTCTGGGACGCGGCCAGTATCTCACGCCCGGTGAACATAATCCGGTAGGTCAGCTGGAAGAAGCGTTACAGGACGTCATGGCCGCCGAAACCATCCACGAGCGCCTCTGTAAGCAGTTGAAGAAAAATCTGTCGTTTACCCGCCTGGACGAGCTGGCAACACGCGGATTGCAGGAGAAATGGTTAAATGAAGAAGAAGCAGCCATTCTGACCCGGGCAGAAGCCAGCCGCCTGCGCTCAATTAACGTTGATGAGTTTGCTGCTGACGCGCTGGCCGCAGCAGCAGAAAAACCCGGGGTATCATCGCCCAGCGTTGCCGCCGCCTGAACAGGCGGCGTCCCACCTCACTGTGCCGCCGGTTTGCCCGCACCGGCGAAAAACATACTGACCGCACAGCGCGTCATTTCATGAATACGGGTTGTTCCTACAGGCTGCAAATGCCGCTGATAAATTCTTGAGTCACATTCCGCCGTCAGCAGCGCCATAAATTGCATCGCCCGCAGGCTGGCATCCCCGGGACGCAGCTCGCCGGCATCCATCGCTGAAAGCATCACCCCGGAAAGCTTTTCCATACTCTCCCGAGGGCCGGAGTCATGAAATACTGTACCAATATCAGTATGCCCCGACTCTCCCACCACTACGCGGTATACAGCCAGCGCGCTGGTGTCGTTAACCAGCATCTGCAACATCCTTTCGCCGAAACGCTGCAATTTCTCCTTCAACGGCAGATCGCGCTGAGAAACATCGTTCAGTTCACTTGCTGCATCGGTAAGATGCTGGGTCGCATAGGTTCTGACCACAGCAGAAAAAAGGTCTTCTTTAGAGGCAAAATAGTTGTAAAGCGTAGCTTTAGAACCACCCAGCCGTTTTGCCAGCTCATTCATTGAAGCTCGCTCGTAGCCCAATTCCTTAAAAAGCTCGGCGGCCACTTCAATAATGGCCTCGCGTCGTGCCAGCGTTTTTACTTTCATCGGCTCACATCTTTTTTCAAAAATAAACCCGAGTGTACATTTTCTTGACAGAGAAATCATCTGTATGCATAAATAAACCGTACGGTACAGTTTTGAGCTGGCCATTCCGCTCTCACCAGATTAAATCTGGCTGACAGCAACACGCTATTACACTTACTTGCGAAGATTATCCCTATGTCTCAGATGCCTGCCGTTTATCGTTCTCTTGTATTGCTTGCCGCTGTCACGCTGGCTGGCTGTGCCGGTACACAGCCTGTTGCCTACAGCAATCTTCAGTCATCTTCCCGCCTGCAACCTAATACCGGTGATGATGCTTATCGCATTCCGTATAACTACAGCAGCAATCCGGACTGGCATAAATACAGCCAGGTGATTGTCGAGCCGGTGACCATTTATCGCGGTGCAGATAATCAGTTTGGCGATATGGATGCGGAAGATCAGCAGTCGTTGGCGACCTACATGCAGGAGCAGTTCAGCGATCGTCTGAAACAACGCTTCAGCCTGGTTAACGCTCCAACGCCGGGCACATTACGCATTCGCCTGACCCTGACCGGGGCTGATACCACCACGCCGGTAGCCGGCACCTTTACCAAGTTCGACCTGGCCGGCGGCCCTTACAATATCGTGCAGTCGATCCGTGGCAGAGAGGGGATGATGAACGGTTGGGTAAGCTATGCCACCGAAATCTACGATGCCCAGACCAACCAGCTGCTCGCCGCCTGGGTAGAAAAGCAGTATCCCAACGCGATGAATGTCAGCGCGAGTATTGGTTCACTGAGCGCAGCGAAGGTGGGCGTTGAAAAAGGTGCGGATGAGTTGATCACCCGTTTGAAATAACGTCGGAGCACACAGGGGCGGCCTCAGTGCCGCCACTTTTCTGCTCTTCTGCGGGACAACGCCCGATGAACAGCTTTCCTGAGTTAGCCATTTGTCCCTGTTGCAGCCATCTTCACCGCCGCGAAAGCCTGACCTGCGGTGAACATGCATCCTGCCTGCGTTGTGCCAAAACGCTCTTTGCGCCAGCGCTGCGCTATTCGCGTCGACTGGCACTGATGCTGTCGGCGGTTTTTGCGCTGCCGGTCGCAACGTTTCTGCCGCTTATTACCGTCGGTTTGCAGGGAAACACGCGCCCGGTGACGCTGGTGAATATGGTGGTCTCGCTGGTACAGAGTCATCAGTGGCTGCTGGCGACCATCGTGATGCTGATATTTGTGTTATTTCCGGCGGTACAACTTGTTCTGTACAGCTGGCTGTGCCACTTTGCCAGCCGCACGCATCACGCGCCGGGACACCGAACCGCTTTGCAGATCCTTCACTGGCTGAACCCCTGGTGCATGAGCGATGTTTGCCTGCTTGGGTTACTGATTGCGGGTTACAAAATGGTCGAATTCATTCAGCTCAGCATTGGGCCGGGATTCTGGGCGCTGGTGTGGGTTGCCCTGCTCTGCCGGAGTATCAGTCGTCACGATCTCGCCGGGCTGTGGAGTATTAACGGTACCCCCACCCCATCCGGCAGAAAGCCGATGGAGGCAGTTGCGACCAGACTGACGGGATGCCGCCATTGCGGGCTGGTCTGCGAGGCAGATCGCCGCGCAAAATTTACCACCCGCTGTCCACGCTGCCACACAAGGCTCTCTTTGAATACTGTCGATAACCTCTCACGCACCACCGCGCTGTTAGTGGCGGCGATAATCTGCTATTTCCCGGCGAACCTGCTGCCGGTGATGCAAACCACTTTGCTGGGTAACAGCAGCGAAAAAACCATCCTCAGCGGCATTGTGGCATTCCGCGACAGCGGCGCGATTGCCATCGCAGCAATAATATTTATCGCCAGCGTGGTGATCCCGGTGATGAAATTTCTGGCGATGGGACTGCTGATTATCACCTGTCATCTGAAGAGCCAGTGGGCGGCCAGCAAACGAACCCAGCTTTACCGGCTGACGGAAGCCATCGGTTATCTCTCACTGCTGGACGTGATCGTGGTGGTCATCATGTCATGTGCCATGCAGTTCGCCCCATCGGTGACCGTGGAACCGCGAAGCGGCATTCTCTTTTTTGCCCTGTCAGTGATCCTGACCATGCTTTCCGCCCTCAGTTTTGATCCACGCCTGATCTGGAGCCGCAACCATCATGAGTAATTCCGTTCCTCCGGCCCCGCATCGCCACACCGGCTGGAAAACCGCGTGGCTTGTCTGGCTGATCCCGCTGGCGGCGCTGCTGGCAGCCCTGACCTTACTTGCCGGTAGTCTGCACGCCACAGGCATCGATATTGAAATAACCTTTCAGAACGCTGCCGGGCTGGAGGCAGGCAAAACGCCGTTGAAATACCGGGATATTACCGTGGGGGTGCTGAAATCACTCTCGCTGAACAGCGAAGGTGATCAGGTGGTGGCCGTCATCACCCTAGACAAAAATGCCGCCTGGTTGGCCCGTGCCGGTAGTCGTTTTTGGGTGGTGCGTCCCAGAGTCGGGCTGGGTGGCGTCAGCGGGATAGAAACGGTGCTATCCGGCGCATGGATTGCCGCCGACCGGGGAACATCAGCAGCAGAAATGCGCCATTTTACCGGGCTGGAGATGCCGCCGGCACAAATCAACGGCACCCCTGGCCGTCGTTTCACGGTCAGAACCGACGATCTCGGCTCGCTGGATATTGGTTCACCGGTCTATTTTCGTCGTGTCCAGGTTGGGCGGATCGTGTCATGGCGATTGCAGGATGATGGCAAAGCGGTAGAGATCAATCTGTTTATTGATGCGCCCTGGGACCGCTTTGTCACCCGCCACTCCCGTTTCTGGAATGCCAGCGGGATGGATTTGTCGGTAGGCGCAAACGGCCTGCATTTAAAAACTCAGACCGTTGCCTCAGTGCTGGCCGGGGGGATTGCGTTCCGCACGCCGGATGAAGCTAACGCACCGGATAACAACGCCGATGGCAGCTATGAGCTGGCAAAAGATGAAGAGCAGGCCCTCTCGCCACCTGACGGACCATCGGTTCCTTTCCAGCTCCGTTTTGAACGTTCCCTCAGGGGACTGGCACCCGGCGCGCCGGTGGAGTTTTCCAGCATTACCATTGGCAAGGTGGTGTCGGTCAGCCTCGATTACAGCCCGGTCGGCTATCGCTTTCCTTCGGTGGTCAATATCGAGGTTTATCCGAACAGGCTGGGTAACGTGCTGGATAAACTGCCCAAACCGGGAAAAGATCTATCTCAGGCCACGGCTGAATTCACCCGCGATATGGTGGAACACGGTCTGCGGGCCCAGGCAACCACCGGTAACCTGCTGACCGGCCAGCTCTACATCGCGCTGGATTTCCAGGCCGATGCCCACAAAGTGCCTTTTGATATGACGGCCAGGCCACTGATTATCCCCACCGTTAACGGCGGATTTGAGCGCATCCAGCAACAGGTTGCCAGCATCGTCGGTAAGGTTGACCGCATGCCTCTGGAGGACATTGGCAACCAGCTGAATGCCACGCTGGCCGGAAGCAATAAGCTGTTACAGCGGTTGAACACCCATACCCTGCCGCAGGCAGACAGGCTGGTCGCCCGACTGGACAGCACCACCGGTACGGTGCAGACGCTGCTGTCTGAAGACTCACCGCTGATGATTACCGCCACACAAAGTTTGCAGGAACTCGGTCGGATGCTACGGGCAATGCGCACGCTGAGCGAGATGCTTAACCGCAATCCGGAAGCCCTGATTCAGGGACGCCCCGCACAGGCGGCCTCTTCACTTCCTCCACCAGAAAGGTCTGGCCGATGAAATACGCATTTGTCTGTTTTACTCTGCTGATTGTCGGCGCGCTGACGGCCTGCTCCTCGCCGCCGGTGCGTTATCACACGCTGAATGTTGCACCGCCGCCCCGTCCGGACGGGCCCCCGTCGGCACCCTTCGTCATTTATCTGTTGCCAACGGGCGTTCCTCCGCAGATTGATATTCCACAGCTGGTGGTGATGACCGGCAACGACAGGATTGATCTCCTGGACAATGACCGCTGGCTGAGTCCGGTGGGGGACGAAATTCAGACCGCGCTCTCTTCGGCGCTGACGACGCTGTTGCATACCCAGGACGTCAGCGGTATTACCTCGCGCCCGTTGCGCCCGGTAATCTTTATCAGAGTGCAGATCAGACGCTTTGACAGCTGGCCCGGTCAGTATGTGAAATTGCAGGCCGACTGGGGCCTGCGCAAAGGAGAAGAGCAGCTACTGTGCCGCACAACGCTGGTTGAAGATGCATCGGGCGGCATGGATGAGATGTTTGCCGCCCAGCAAAGAATTGTACACCGCCTGGCGGAGACGATTGCTCAGCGAGCCAGCGATCCGCAGCTGTCTGCCAGCAATAAAAACCTGTTATGCCAGTAGCAGGCTGGCATAAACCCTGGCCGTCCCCTCTCGGGCGGCCAGTGCTCAGTCAGCCATTCTGCCGGATACGGGCAATCAACGCATCGCAGTCTGCAATCTGGTCAGCCGCGATGATCAAAGTACGTCCCAGCGTCACCGCCTGACGCACACATTCAGTGCGCATGGCATCGTCAGAAATGGTTTTGATATCCGCTACCTGAGACATCCCCACCGTACGACGAATCACTTCAGTGCCTGCATAACCCAGCGTATCCCGCCAGATTTTATGCAAAAACTCTGCTGCATAGCCCGGATACGCCAGCGCGCGATCCCGACTTTTTTCCGCCGCCAGTGCGAGAAAACCTTCGGCAAAGCTCTGCCATAGCGCTGAGAGATCGCGCAGACGTTGCTCACGGGCGGCGGCGGCCTCACGCGGGGCCAGCAGGCCCGGCAGCGCACAGTAGTTGATCATCAGGTTGCCGAGCGCGCTGCCCACATCAAAACCTATCGGGCCATAGAACCCAAACTCCGCATCGATAACCTTCAGGCGGTCTTCCGCCACAAAAATCGATCCACTGTGCACATCGCCGTGCAGCAAGGCTTCGGCATTTGACAGAAAGCGGTGTTTCAACGCGGCGACATTCCGTCGCAGGGCGTCGTCAGTACGCAGCGTGGCAATCAGCGGCTCCAGCGCGCGTGGGTAGCCATTACGCTGATGCTCCTCATAGGGTTCGTTAAAGAACAACTCTTCGGTGATGTCACAAAGCTCAGGGTTGGTGAAGCGGATAACATCTGCTTTTTTCTGATGCGGGTGCTGGTAAAAATCGGAAGTATGAAACAGCGTTTGCGCCAGATAGATTCCCAGCTGCCCTGCGGCCTGCGGATAATCGACGCCTTTAACCTGTTCACCACGCCAGATTGCATGGCTGGAGAGATCCTCCATAACCATGACCGCCAGCTGCGGATCGTAATGCAGAATTTTCACCGTGTGCTCAGGGCAGAATTCACCATGAATATGCAACACTTCCGCTTCGATACGCGCGCGCTCAAGGGTCAGCGGCCAGGATTCACCCACGCAGCGCACATAAGGCAGCGCCTGCTTAACAATCACCCGGCTGTGACCTTCACAGTCAACAATCCTGAACACCAGGTTCAGGTTACCATCACCGATTTCCTGTGAAGCGACCAGACTGTCCGGATTGTCAATGCCGCCGAACTGGCGTGCATATTCCACAGCATCCTCTGCCGTGAATGTACGGTATTGCGACATCACTTTTCCCCATCAACTGTTCTGGCCTGCGTGCCGGGTAGTATTCGCTGTTATCTTGCCGGCATTTTGTCGTGAATAAGCCATTCAGACGTCTATACATCCACAGCGCATGTTGGCACAATATGCCCGGAAAACGCAACCAGGATTTAACCTTCATGCAGACACTAAAAACAACCAGCTTACAAATTCGTGACAACCAGTTGTGGATCCTCGATCAGCAGGCACTTCCGCAGCAAAAAATCTGGTGCCCGACGCCTGAGGTGGCAGATCTGGTCGCGCATATAAGAGCGCTGCGGGTTCGTGGCGCTCCGCTGATTGGCCTGTCCGCCAGCCTGTTACTGGCTTTGTTAGCAGAAAAAGGGATGCCGAAACCGTCGCTGGCAGAAGCGCTGGAGGTATTGCGTGCCGCCCGCCCCACCGCCGTTAACCTGATGAACAACCTTGACCGGATGAAACAGGCGCTGGCACAAACCGATTTTGTCAGCGCGATGACCACTGAAGCCCTGCATCTGGTGGAGGAGGATAAGACGCTGTGCGACAACATTGCTGCGGCTGGCGCAACGCTGATTACACCGGGAAGCCGTTTGCTGACGCACTGCAATACCGGAGGTCTGGCGACGGCAGGAGTGGGAACGGCGCTGGGGGTGATATCCCGTGGCTGGCAGGAAGGAAAGGTCACCAGCGTCTGGGTGGATGAAACCCGTCCGCTGCTTCAGGGGGGCCGTCTGACCGCCTGGGAACTGGGTGAACTGGGCATCCCTTACAGACTGATTTGCGACAGCATGGCCGCCAGCCTGATGGCGCAAAAACAGGTTGATGCGGTGTGGGTCGGCGCAGACAGGATTGCCGCCAACGGTGATATTGCCAACAAAATCGGCACTTACAGCCTGGCCGTGCTGGCAGATTATCACCGCATCCCTTTCTACGTTGCCGCCCCGCATACCACCCTTGACCGGCACTGTGCGGATGGCAACGCGATCCCTATCGAACAACGCTCAGCCAGCGAAGTGACCGGCGTGGCAGGCAGTTTTGGTGAAGTTCAGTGGGCGCCAGAAACAGCTCAAGTGTTTAATCCGGCGTTCGACGTTACGCCCGCCTCACTGATCAGTAGCTGGATCCTGGATACCGGCGTGGTCACGCCAGCACAGGTTAACGAGGGAATTTTCAGGCCATCCTGACAGAAGCAGAATTATTTAACAAAGAGGCTAAGACGTCAGGGTGCGTCATTAATCCTCCAGATCCGTTTGCCATTTCCCTGTGGCAAACGGGATTTTGCAACGCCCCCGCTAAGCGCAATGCTGCACTTATCTTGGAACGCTTCCAGCTGGCATGACGTTGAAAAGTTATGCCTTCTGTCTTTTAAGGCAAACGCGGATAAGCATCAGCAATCTTGTCACCGGTAAAATTCGCGATCCAACCTTCCTGATTATCAAAAATACGAATCGCGGTAAAATGTGGCGAGGAACCCATATCAAACCAGTGTGGTGTCCCTGCCGGTACTGAGATCAGATCGTTTTTCTCACAGAGGATCTGATAAATATGCCCATCCAGATGCAGGCAAAACAGCCCTGCCCCCTCAACAAAAAAACGTACCTCATCTTCGCCGTGAGTATGCTCAGAGAGGAATTTGCCGCGCAATGCCTCTTTTTGCGGATTATCTGCCCGCATGCTGATTACGTCCCAGCTCTGATAGCCTTTCTCCGCCACCAGCTTATCAATGGCGTGTTGATAAGCTTTGATCACGGCTTCCGGCTGGGGATCAACGCCCAGATCGCGGTCAGCCTGCCAGCGTTCAAAACGCACCGCTTTGGCATTCAGCTGCTGGCGGATTTCGTCAGCATCGGTACTATGCCACACCGGGGAGGTGGCCTCGCTGTCGGTAAAAATGGTCAGTGCACTCATAAGGAAAACAGCTCCAGGTTAATCTGATCAAAACGGTTCACCTGACGATGGCGGCTGGTGTTGTCCGCCTCGCCACGCAGTAACTGTATGGTGTTCCAGCCTGCATCCTGTGCAGCATCCAGCTCCTGGTGTATGTCCGACAAAAACAGCAATTCACCCGGCGGCAGCGCAATTTCAGTGGCAATATTGCGGTAGGAGAGGACCTCTCTTTTCGCGCCAACGTGGGTGTCAAAATAACCACTGAACAGAGATGTAATATCACCCGCGTCGCTGTAGCCAAATAACAATTTCTGCGCGGCAACCGAGCCTGAGGAATATACATACAGATCAATCCCCTGCGACTTCCATTGATGCAGCATGGGCACAACATCGGCATACAGATGCCCGGTAAAGCACCCGTTCAGATAACCATCGCGCCAGATCATTCCCTGTAAAGCTTTCAGCGCGGTAGATTTGCGATCGGCATCCATAAACCCGAACAGCACTGTGGTCAGCTCTTCGATTGTCGCCTGCGGCCGGTCAATCTCCACACGCAGATCGTTCAGTGCCTGTGCCACCTCTTCGCGCTGCTGATGCGTTGCAAGAAAGGGGGCCAGATTTTCCCGCGCCCAGGGGAACAGCACGTTGTGAACAAAGCGAATATCGCTGGTTGTTCCTTCGATATCAGTAACAATCGCCCGGATCATCTTGCCTCCAGTACACGGCGTTGTAATTCACACTGGAACAAAAATTCCAGCCCTTCGAGATGACGCTTTGCCTCACTGACATCGTTGCCCCAGCAGGTCAGCCCGTGGCCACGCAGCAAAAAGCCATAACGCAACGGTGTTTGCTGAGCAAACTGCTCAATCCGTGCCGCCAGAGCAGTAATATCCTGATCGTTATCGAACAGCGCAATGGCAACGGTATCAAGATGCGAGGACTGTCCGGCCAGCGTTTTCTGCATTTCATAGCCCTGCAGCGCTAATGCGGTCCCTTTCTCAATTCGGGAGAGAACCGTGGCGTTCACCGTGTGGGTATGCAGCACGGCACCCGCCTGCGGAAACAGGCGGTAAATCAGGGTGTGCAGCCCGGTTTCTGCCGAAGGCGTGCGCCCCGAAGGCACCCGGTTGCTGGCAATTTCCACCTGAATAAAATCATCGCGGGTCAGCGCCCCTTTATCCTTACCAGATTCGCTCAGCAGACAAAAATCGCGGTCCTGTCTCAGCGACATATTGCCGCCTGTAGCCGGTGCCCAGCCCCTGGCACCAATCCAGTGGCAGGTGGTCACCAGTTGATCCAACTGTGAAATTGCGCTCATCATGTTCCCATTTTCAGCCAGTTGCGGCATAGTTTTACATTTAGACGTCTAAGCGTCTTGATTGCCAAATAGTAGCATCGCCGCTATAGTGGCGGCAACGGGTTAACACATGATAAAAGCCACGTTACTCAAAGGTTAATATTTATGAGCCAGACGTCGATTACACCACAGAGCAAACTCCCCGCTCTTGGTACTACCATCTTCACGCAAATGAGCGCTCTGGCGCAGCAGCACAACGCCATCAATCTTTCTCAGGGTTTTCCTGATTTTGATGGCCCGGACTATCTTAAAGACCGTCTGGCACACCATGTTAACAACGGCGCAAACCAGTACGCGCCAATGATCGGTGTGCAGCCGTTGCGCGAGGCGATTGCAGCCAAAACCGCTGAACTGTATGGCTATCAGCCAGACTGCAACAGCGAAGTTACGGTAACCACCGGCGCTTCAGAAGCGCTATATGCTGCGATCACCGCACTGGTGCGCCAGGGCGATGAAGTGATCTGCTTTGATCCGAGCTACGACAGCTACGCGCCAGCGGTGGCGCTGGCTGGTGGCGTAATGAAGCGTATCGCGTTGCAACCGCCGACTTTTCGGCCAGACTGGCAGGCATTCGCGGCTCTGCTCACATCGCGTACCCGGCTGGTTATTCTTAACACGCCGCATAATCCCTCAGCCACCGTCTGGCAGCAGCATGACTTTGCCGCACTGTGGCAGGCGATAAAGGCACAGGAAATTTATGTGCTGAGTGATGAAGTTTACGAACATATCTGTTTTACACCAGAGGGGCATGCCAGCGTGCTTGGCCATCCGCAGCTGCGTGAACGCGCCATCGCCGTCTCATCATTTGGCAAAACCTTTCATATGACCGGCTGGAAAGTGGGCTATTGTGTGGCTCCTGCGGCGCTGACGGCAGAAGTAAGAAAAATACATCAGTATCTGACCTTTTCCGTCACTACCCCGGCCCAGCTGGCGCTGGCCGATATGCTCAATGCTTTTCCACAGCACTATCGTGAGTTGCCCGATTTTTACCGCGCCCGCCGCGATCGTCTGGTCCAGGGGCTGGCAAACAGCCGTTTTGAGATACTGCCATGCGAAGGCACCTATTTCCTGCTGGCCGATTACCGCGCCATTTCCGATCTGGATGACGTGGCGTTCTGCCAGTGGCTGACCCGAGAAGCAGGTGTGGCGGCCATCCCCCTCTCGGTATTCTGCGCCGATCCCTTTCCACATAAACTGATCCGCCTGTGCTTTGCCAAGCAGGAAACCACGCTGGATACTGCTGCGGAGCGCCTGTGTCAACTTTAAAACTCAGCGTATTACAACAGCCGCTGGTGTGGATGGACGGCGAGGCCAATCTGCGCTTTTTCGATGGCGTCATTGATCATTTGCCTGACAGCGATCTGATCGTTCTGCCGGAAATGTTCACCACCGGCTTTGCGATGGGTGCGGCGAAAGCGTCGTTGCCGGAAGCGCAGGTGATCAGCTGGCTGCATGAAAAAGCCCGTTTAACTCAGGCGCTGACAGGCGGTAGCGTAGCCATTCAGACGGCAAAAGGAGCGGTGAATCGTTTCCTGCTGGTAGAGCCAGATGGCAAGGTCCATCGCTACGATAAGCGCCATCTGTTTCGTATGGCTGATGAACATCAGCATTATCTGGCCGGTGACAGCCGGGTGGTGGTGGAATGGCGCGGCTGGCGCATCCTGCCGCAAATTTGCTACGACCTGCGCTTTCCGGTGTTCTCGCGTAATCAAAACGATTACGATCTGGCGCTGTATGTGGCTAACTGGCCTGAACCTCGTGCCGGCCACTGGCAGGCACTGCTGCTGGCCCGTGCTATTGAAAATCAGGCATATATTGTCGGTTGTAATCGGGTTGGCAGTGATGACAATCACCATCTGTACAGCGGCGACAGTCGGATAATCAGTCCGCAGGGTGAGATTCTGGCGGCAGCTGAACCCCATCAATCTGCGGTGCTGAATGCCGAACTGTCGCTGGAGACGTTACAGGACTACCGTCATCGCTTCCCCGCATGGCGCGATGCCGACAGTTTCAGTTGGTAAGCAGTCCTGCAATACGCAGTGCGATATTTACTGTGACAGGTAGCGCGTGTCACCCACCTTTACCAGGCTGAATTTACCCTCTTCAAAATGAAGAAGGGTCAGACTGGCGTTACCGATACTTTCACCATGATAACTTTCCGGGGTGAGGATAGTCAGGATGGTGGGGACAGCGCTGCCATGAGAAACCACCAGGCTGTTGCCGCCGCCTTTTGCCTCCGTCTCACGGATCACCTCAGCGATGCCCGCCTTAAGTCGTGTCACAATAGCCGCATAATTTTCCGCCATTCCGGTTTTATCATTGCGGGCTATTGCGTCGGCCATTTCTTTATCGCTCATTTTGCTGGTGAAGGTTTCCCAGGTTGACCAGTCTTTTTTAAACTCAACCTTTTTCTCAGCAAACAGCGGCTGCCACAATTCCGCATCGTCGCGACCTTCATAACCGCCATAACCCCATTCGCGCAGCATCGGGGATTCTGTCAGCTCCGGTTTATTCGCTGCGTTATTCTGCTGCAAAATCAGTTTTGCTGTTGCTCTCGCCCTGCCGCTATCGCTACTGAACGCGGTAGTGAAAACAATATTCTCCAGCCCCTTCCCGGCCCATTTCGCCTGTTCAATACCCTGTTCTGTTAACGGCGAGTCACTCCATCCCTGGACCTGGCCAGTGGTATTAAACATTGTCCTGCCGTGACGGATTAAATAGATATCAACCCCTTTTGCCGTTCCCTGTAAGGTAAGTAATCCCGTGCAGAGTGCTCCTGTTATTAGCAGCCACTTTTTCATTTGTTCCCTCAATCAAAAACGTCCAGAGCGATTAACGGCTGTCAGTCATGATTGCCAGCCGCTGATAAAGATCAATGAACTCACCAGACAACAGTTTGAAATTCTCGGCGCTCATCATTTGATCTTCTGCATGGATCAGGATCAGCGAAAGATGGTCGCGCATCCCTTCCATTTCTGCCTGAATTAATTTTGCGTGGACCTGATGTCCCATATTAAAACTCTCCTGCCCGCTGTTCATCCGCGTTGCCGCCTGCTCAAAATCACCTTTCTTTGCCTGCTGTATTGCATCAATAAAGGATGAACGCGCTTCGCCAACATGACAAATAAGTTCAAAACAGACCTGTTCAATATCCATTTAATTATTCTCAGCTATAGCATTTAATGCCTGTTGTAATATCTTCTCACCATTCATGGTGCCGTAATCCAGCGTATCAATAACCCTTACCGGAATGCTTTTTGCCACGTCCTGTACTTTATTCAGCAGGAATCTGACCTGTGGACCCAGCAATATTATATCGGTGGTATTCAGGTTTTCACTCAGCGCCTGCTCCGGTATGGCTTTTATTTCCACTTCTGCATTAATTTTGCTGGCCGCCTCGGTCATTTTTTTCACCATAATGCTGGTCGACATTCCCGCAGAGCACATTAGTAAAATTTTCTTCATCTTGTTACCTCCTGAATAATATAAATGACAGATCGTATTTTTCCGACGTTAAATTAAATTCTTTCCCTGGCTGGAAATAATTTTTTGATACCAGTAAAAACTGGCTTTTTTATAACGCTTCAGCGATCGAAGGTCCGTATCATCACGATCGACATAGACAAAACCGTAGCGTTTGCGATAGCCATTGCTGGTGCTGAGCAGGTCCATAAACGACCAGGGATAATATCCCAGCACCGGCACACCCTCTGCCATCGCCAGTTGCAGTTGAATAAGATGCTTTTGCAGATAATCGATGCGGTAAGAGTCATCAACACGTCCATCAAGCAGACGATCTTCGGCACCCAGGCCATTTTCGGTGACCATCAGCGGCAGCTGGTAGCGGTCGTACAATTTGCGACAGGCGATGCGCAGTCCGATGGGGTCGATCTCCCAGTCCCAGTCGTTACGTTCAAGATAAGGGTTGCTGTCACCCGCGTACAAACCGGGGAAACGGGGGTAGATAAATCCCCCTTTTGTACCGTCGGGATTGAAACCAGGTTGTGAAGTCTGCACAGTAACCGGGCAAAACTTCGCCACATCACTTTGGTAGTAGTTAAAGGCAATAAAATCCGGCTGCACGTTGCGCAGCTCATCCATTTCTGCGGATGCCAGCCGAATGTCCGTGCCACGTTGGGCAAAAAAGCGGATTACCGCCGGGTTTTGCCTGCCCAGACAGAGCAGATCCAGAGGATAGAAGGTTCTGAATTCATCTTCATTCAGGGCGGCCAGCACATCTTCAGGGGCACAGGTTGCCGGATAGGCGACCGCATAACCGATGCAGGGACCAATTTTCGCCTGGGGCAATAACCGGTGACACAGATTAATCACTCTGGCATTAGCCAGCGCCATCACCCTGCTGACCTGAAAACGCCAGTTTTCCATCCCGACGCCCTCAGGCACTCCGCCAATCAGGTCCGGATAGAGCACCACATTGTTCGATTCGCAGATGGTCATAAAATACTTCACGCGGTCACCAAATTCGCGGAAACAGATTTCAGCAAAATGGAGAAAATCCCCGATCATTTCGTCGCCATACCAACCGCCATACGCATCCTGAAGCGCCTGGGGGTGATCAAAGTGGTAGAGTGTCACCAGCGGCTGGATGTCCTGTTCCAGCAGGGCGTCAATCAATCGGTTGTAAAATTTAATCCCCAAGGGATTGGGGGTGCGTCCGTCAGGACAGACGCGGGTCCAGGCAATAGAAAACCGCCAGGATTTCAGCCCGGCTTCTTTCATCAGGGCAATGTCTTCGTCGACACGATGATAATGATCGGAGGTGACGCTGGTGTCATGAAACCGGTTGGTAAAGTTTTTATGATCCTGGATGGATTCGCTTTTACCGTCTTCATTTATCGCGCCTTCAACCTGCCAGGCTGCGCTGGCGGCTCCCCACAGAAAGTCATCGGGAAAAGGGTTTACACTGAGGTGTTCCATTATGCTGACTCTCCATCTTGTATCTGAGCTGCAGCCTGCTGCTCCTGTTGATATAGCTGCCTGTCTGCGATGCGGAAAAAAGGGTAGTAAAACAGCATGGAAATCAAAACGATCGCCAGTGACCATAAGGTGGTGGAAAGGCTACCGCCAGTCATCAGAAAACCGACAATAAAGGTTGGCGTGGTCCACGGCAGATTAGCGACATGGGGCATGGTGATTACACCATGCTGCATCAGTAAGAAAGTCGCCGCAGCGGTAATACCCGGCGTCAGAATAAACGGCACCATAAACAGCGGATTAAAACAGACTGGCGCACCGAAAATAATCGGTTCATTAATATTAAATATGCCCGGACCGGACGACATCCTGCCCAGCTTTTTGAAATACTGACTTTTTGCCGTCAAAGCCATCAGCAGCACTAATCCCAGGGTTGCGCCGGTCCCGCCCGCCCAAATCATGGCATCCGTGGCGTTGGTTGCCGCAAAAATAACCTGCTCTCCCGCCTGAAAAGCCTTTTCATTGGCGGCGCCATTCTGCATCAGGAAGGGCATCGCCACCCCAATAACAACCTGAGAATTAATGCCGCAGAAAAAGACCAGCGCGCACAACATATGATAAAAAGCATAACCCGGTGCCGAATTGAGTACGAATGTGACCGGGGTCATCACTCTGGCAATAAGGACATTAATATTGAAATGAAAAACCACGATCAGCGTACTGAACAACGCCAGTAAAAAAAGTGCCGGAAGCAACGAGGTGAATGACTCACTCACTGCGTCAGGAACACCATCTGGCATACGAATGGCAATATTTTTTTCCTTAAAAAAGGCCAGCGTCTTAAGTGTAATAAAACCGATCAATATGGCACTGATTAACCCCGATGTTCCCAGCCCTTCGGTATTGAGAATATATTCATTACCCTCACCTGGCTGATACTGGCTGACAATAAAAAGACTGACCGTGGTGGCAATAGTGACAAATATATCCTGCTTATATTCCAGCGCACCATAATAAGCGATACTGGCGGCAGTCAGCAGCCCCATTACGCCGGTAGTTGCATTAAATATTGTGTTGAAAAAAGGGGCAGCCGGTGCCATAAAATTAGCCAGTGGTGCATAGGGAAGATTTGAAAACAGCACCGAAGTACTGCCAATAATAAGCAGAGCCATACAGGCGCACATTGCGTTACGAATAACCGTCAGTGCCCGCTTGCTTCCCACCCTGACCACAACCTGCATTAAATGTTTTTCCAGAAAGGTGGTGGATGTCTGATTCATCGTTGTATTCCCTTTTCCTTGCAGTTGATTTTTTATTTTTTCCAGAATAGCTGCGGTATTAATGCTGCCATACTCCTCTCTTTCGAGAGTCATCATCACTTTCCCTTGCGCATGAATAATTTCTTTTAAATGTGGTGTATCAGAAATATTTTGCGGCGCGATCAGGACAACATCAGCCTGCTGGATATAAAGCGCAATCTGTCCGATGCTCACCGCCAGAAAATAATAATCCAGTCCTTGCAGTCTGGCGGTCTGTCGTAATTTTCTCACCACAATGCTGGATGACATGCCGGTGCTGCAACACACCAGGATATTCATAGCCTGTCCTCCTTTTTTGAATAGTAACCCGCGTCGGCATAATGCGGCATACAAATAACTGCCGCTTCTGATGCGGCATTATCTGAAGGGGGAACGATCGCTTTGTTGTTCAGCCTGGAATATCGTCTCTTCCAGTAAGCGCACAAATGTTGTGAAGGTGGTGTTGTCGCCAAGCTCTTTCAGCTTTTTACCGTCACACATAAAAGCCATCAGCGTTTCGTACAGACGTTGCAAAGAGGCAGTTTCTCCCTCACGAATATTCAGCATAAAAACATAACGCACATTTTGCTTATCCCAGCGAAGCGGCTTATTCAGCACCGCAACGGTGACGAAGGTACGCCTGCCAACGGGATAGAGTGGGTGGGGAAAGGCAATGGCGTGCCCAAATTCCGTAGCGGAGAGTTGTTCTCTTTCAATCACCAGGCGGGAAAATCCTCTCCCGTTGCAATGTGGCTGCTGACCCGCTGGCAAAGTTCGTTGATTAACGCGTAACGCTCGTTGCTGTGCAGGTCAGTGAAGAATAAATCCGGGTGGAAATACTGGCTGATTAACTGTACATCCTGCCGCGTACCGTTCAGCCATTTTTCCATTTGGTTAAGCCCGGCAGGATCAAGAAAATAGTTAATGCGTAACAGCGGGAGAGAAACCGGAAACGGTATATCAACGGTGGAAAGAATCAGATCATACCCCTCTGAATCAAAGTGGTTCAGCTGATACAGCTGCACCACTTTGATCAGGTTAATTTGCCCGGAGAAATGTTGTTTCAGTTTATACAACAACAGTTGAGAGCTCCCCATACCACTGGCACAAACGAGGATCAGGTTAACTTTTTTTCGACTGGCTTTGCGACGCTCCAGCGCCAGAGCAAAATGGACTGCCAGATAGCCTGTTTCGGCCTCATTCATTATCAGGCCGGTTTCCAGACAGACGGTTTTTGCTGCAAGCACGGCCATTTCAAACGCCGTAACGTTTTCTTCTTTAATCTGCTCAAGTAAAGGATTATGGATTTTCAGATCCCATTGCAGGCGATCGATCATCGGCGTTAAGTGCAGGGTAAGAAGATGGTACAACTCGGTATCATTGCCAAGATCGACGGCAAAGGCTGCCGATATCCGCTCGGTAATCTGTTCAAACAGGGCAATAATTGGCGGCGGGACGACAAAAACTCCCTCCTCGCCTGGGCTTTTCTTTCCGGCAAGATGAATGGAAATGAAGTAACATTCCGCCTCAGGAAACGAGAGGTTAAATACCCGTTCAAAACGTTGTACCAACTGCCGGGCGATATGGAATTCATCGCGCGCTTTGAGGCGCTGATGTTGGGGAGGCAAAGCGATATCATCGCCGCATTTATTGATGCGCATTAACGCGATTTCCAGATGAATCACCAGATTCTGAAAACCGGTATCGGTCAGCTGCCACTCATTTTCCTAAAGTGTGGCAGCTAAAAGTTCCCGGATGACCCGCCGGGTATCACCAGCACTCTCCAGCTGATAATCACTGTGACTGTCGTCATAGAAAAAAAATCGGGCGATCGCCTGTCTGATACTCAGTTCACTGCCCGATAATTTTATGCCACAGGCCGTTTTATCAATCAGAGTGAGATTAAAATCGGCCAGCGCCTTGCGTACCTCTTTCATATAATTGTTCAGTAAAGAACGGCTGATAAACATCTTTTCAGCCACCTTATCCAGCTTAAGATAATCATCTGCCAGAAGAAGCGTTCGCAGTAAATAGTTGACACGTTCATCATGGCGTAGCGGCGCAACAAAATGATGGCGCTGTTCAGAACCTGACAAAGATTTTAACAAGGCACGATATTTATCTTCATCCTTCACATTTAGCTGATACCCCACGCCCTGTCGCGCCTGTAATTCCACACCATTAGCGAACAAGTCCGCTTTATAACGGAAAATATCATCACGTAGCGTTCTTGGTTTTATCTTAAGCTGCTTACATATTTCCCGGCTGGTTAATGGCCCATTTTCATTATGCAATAACGTAAGTAACTTCAGTATTCGATGAAGATAATATTTCATAATCCTTTACACTCATAATTAAAAAAAAGTCCCTTAAGCACATCAGAATTTATGTACAAAAAAAACAGGTGTAATTTAACAAAATAAAAACGAAAATATCAGACAGGTGAGGATTGAAAAAACACATGTATTACACATTTCCGTTACCAATATAGCTACACCTTTAAATATCAGCATCCATAAGTTGTGACTCTGCGCGCAATAAACACCCTGCCGGGAAATATTGCTGCGCAAATTGATAGCGATCAAAAATAAACATTTTCAATTCCCGGTATCATTCAACAAAATAAAACAGAGAAAACATCAATAAATTTCGGATTTTAATTACTTTAATCATTAATAAAGCCTGCTTTTTAATCACTGATAATCGTGCTCCGGACACGAGGAAAATCTGAGACAAAGATAGCCAGGCAAGCACTTCACTCTCAACAGCAGACAGGTTGAAAAGTAAACACAATCATCAGCTCCACACCTGGCTGGTAAATCCTGAAAGAGCGATGAGTTACGCATAAAACAATCTACTGAGGCCGAGATGCGCTACAACATTAACGCCCGTCTTATTTTTGACGCTGAGGACGGCACGCTGACACTTCCCGGAGAGGATCAGGCAGACAGTCAGCTGACGCTCACTGCCAGCGCCCTGCTGGTTTTTTTTCTGCTTCATACCGGGTTGGTCAGCCGCGAGGAAGTACTGAAAAGGGTATGGGATGAAAATAATCTCACCTCATCAAACAGCAACCTCAACCAGTATCTGAGTATGCTGCGCAAAACTTTTCGCCATTACGATATTGAAAATGTGATCGTTACCGTGCCACGTGGCTACCTGCAACTTAATCCGGATATTAGCGTCGAATTACTTCAGGCGTGCACGGAAACAAACACAACCCTGCCACCGCTGCCTCTTCCGTCAGACAATGTCGCCTTGCTCACTGCTGCCAGCACCACCATCCCCCCGTCGCACACAGAGGAAATCTGTTGGCATATTGCCAGTGTCAGCCTGCTGATCATTGCTCTGTTGCTGGTCTTTGGTCTTCTTATCGGTGACAAACCTGCTCATATCCCCTTGACCCCGTTAAGCCTGAATCAGTGTGAACTACTGGCCAGCAAAGGAATGCTGCAATCTGTTGCAGCGAGCGTTTACATAAGCAATTTTGACCACGTTCGCCAGCGCCTGGATCTGGCGTGTAAACCGGACAAGCGCTTTATGTTTTTCTATGGAGACAGGCTGGAAACTCTCGGTCTGGGTCGCGTGTTTCTGGCTCACTGTGCGATGCATAAGGATAACCCCTTTGGCTACTGCGATAACTATTTTTATTATTCCTGGAAAGTGTCGTGAGGTTCAGTGCTCGCCAGTGTTTCGCATTGTCTGCCTTCGTCTTTTTCACCGCCGTCGGCTTCGCCAGCCTGAAAGAACTTGCCGCAGACGGCGGCGAGATGATGCGTTGTTCAGGCAAAGGAATCATGTTCTTTGAGGATATGAAGAAAGAAAATATTAACGGCAATATCCATTTCAACTTTGCTGCGAAAGGAGAGGGAACCATGGTCGTTGAGGGCTATACCGACTCTGAAAGCGGCTGGCTCTACCTTCAGCGTTACGTAAAATTTCACTACACCAGTCACCGTATTAACGCATCGCAACTTGACTATCGTATTAGCGACTGGAAAGCCAGTGCGTCATCCATCGATGCCTCCCCGGACATCATCTTTGACTATTTTATGCGGGAAATGTCGGACAGCCACGATGGCCTGTTCCTCAATGCACAAAAGCTCAGTGACAAAGCAGTTTTACTCAGCTCCATCAACTCTCCTCTGTTTATCTGCATTCTGAACCCTGACACGGAAACCGACTAAACCTCACCCTCTCACTCACCGCCTGCTTTCTCCCCCGATTATTCTGCTTCGCTCCAGATCTTTGCTCAATGCATCACGTGCGTTCCTGTAAAACCGCACGTTTTGCTTTCAGTCTGCCCGATTGAAATATGACGCCGACCACATTCCGCCGGGGAAATATCACCACCTTTTCGCAAGAAAAATGCATTTTTTTAACATTCCCATCAGCGAATAAAAACCGCCAAAAACTTCATCTTCTTTATTAGGAAAAACGAATAAAAAAACAGGACAAACAAATAAAAAAGACAATAAAAAAACCCTAATTAAAGAACAAAAAACCAAAATTATATTTATAGCAATTTTAAATTTCAAAAAAATGCTGATTACTTATAGTGAGTGCCGAACACGGATTGGCTGTGCGAATGAACCCAAAATCACAAACCTGTTCCGGAGAAAATCAAAATGGGTGATGCATTAGGGCTTATTGAAACCAAAGGTCTGGTGGCCTGTATCGAAGCGGCGGATGCCATGTGCAAAGCCGCGAATGTTGAACTGACTGGCTATGAAAACGTCGGTTCAGGTCTGGTCACCGCCATGGTGAAAGGCGATGTCGGCGCGGTGAAAGCCGCAGTGGATTCGGGTGTGGAAGCAGCACAACACATTGGCGAAGTGGTGACCTCACTGGTTATCGCCAGGCCACACAATGATATTTACAAAATCATCATTAAACATAAGGCCTGAAGGCCGGGAGAACGTATATGGGTGATGCATTAGGTCTGATTGAAACCAAAGGGCTGGTGGCCTGCATTGAGGCTGCAGATGCCATGTGTAAAGCCGCCAATGTTGAACTGATTGGCTATGAAAACGTCGGCTCTGGCCTGGTCACCGCCATGGTGAAAGGCGATGTCGGCGCGGTGAAAGCCGCAGTGGACTCTGGCGTGGAGGCGGCACAGCGTATCGGTGAAGTGGTGACTTCGCTGGTTATCGCCCGACCACACAACGATATCCAAAAGATCGTTTCACATTACAAAATCGCAGAATGATGGAGAAAACCTCATGAAAGAAGCACTCGGTCTGATTGAAACCAAAGGGCTGGTGGCCTGCATTGAGGCCGCAGACGCCATGTGTAAAGCCGCCAATGTTGAACTGATTGGCTACGAAAACGTCGGCTCCGGTCTGGTCACCGCGATGGTGAAAGGCGATGTCGGTGCGGTAAATGCGGCGGTGGATTCTGGCGTGGAGGCAGCAAAACGTATCGGTGAGGTGGTGACCTCTCGTGTGATTGCGCGACCACATAACGATATCGAAAAAATCGCGGCAAAGCATAAAGCATGACCTGACAGGGTACGCCCCGTCGCCACTCTTTTCGTTTGATGAAGGATAATCTCATGATTGAACTGGACAATGATTTGCGCGCCAGGCAGAACGCCAGAGATCGGGTACGCGCAGCCAAAAAGGCCCAGGCAATGCTTGCCACATTTTCACAGCAACAAATTGACGCCATTGTAAAAAACGTGGCTCAGGAGGCCGCGCATCATGCGGAGACGCTGGCGAAAATGGCGGCTGAAGAGACAGGTTTTGGCAACTGGCAGGACAAGGTGCTGAAAAACCGCTTCGCCTCGCTGCGCGTTTATGATGCGATTAAAGAGATGAAAACTGTGTCGATAGCTGAGCATTTTTAAATATCCTGTTGAATTTAAATGGTTTTAATTTGTATTGAATCAAATAATTACAAATATTACCCCACGGATTACCCCACAGAACGGCGCACAGCAACGGATGCAGGAAAAAGCATGAGAACATTTTGAAGCAGGGGATTATATCAGGGATGGTTGCTGAATGGGCTGAAAGCATGGGAACAAATCGCTGCTGTGTATACCGTAGCCGGGTAACTTCGAACATAAAAAAGGCCGCAAAAGCGACCTGTTTAATATGATCTAAAACTTACTTCATGGCTCGTAACTCTGAGGTGATTTTATCACCAAGCCGCCCAGGGTATTTAATTACCACACGTCCACCAGCCCCTGTTCTTTCGGCAAGGTCAGCAAGTTCTTTCGAGTTTCGCTCTGCCCATCCTTTCGAACGCGCCCATTCTAAAATATCACTATGGTTAAAGGGAACACCTTCGCTTTTCAGGAATTTCAGCATTTCTTTTGTTCTGCTCTCATCCAGTGGATGAGCAAGCATTCCTGCCGATGAATTATTGATAACGTTTAAATGTTCTAATGCCTTTTCCAGTATCGGATTCATACTGGTAACCTCCTGTAATTAATCTAAACGTCTAATAAATTAGCACAAAGAACATACAGAAATCCCTACTTTCTTCGTGGTGAAGGTTTACGCCAGATATAAGTTTTGCTGGCTGAACGCTCACGGTCTGCCCTGCGGCGCTGTGCGGTCAGTGCACGGTAGAGGGTTTGCCGGATAATCAGGCGGTCTGTGCAGTCCAGCTCGCAGCCATCCTCCCGCATGGCTCCGGCCAGTGCTTCAGCAATGTTTTTGTGCGGCATGGATAATCCTCAAATCCCGGTAAAAGTTGCCAGGCGCTGCTTATGGGCCTCGGACATATCAAAGCTGAAATCTTCATGCTCGGCCTGCCATGTGCCGAACGCCATTAATCCCGCTATCGCCGGGTCTATCTTGTTGGCCGATTTCTTTTTGTTCGGCTTAATGTTCGCGTTGGCGTCAGACTCCATCACCACGTTACCAATCGCCCAGGCCAGAACCGGATCGCCGTTGTGCCGTATAACCCTGCGGTTTACGAACACCTCCAGCGACTTCGCTACCGGGCTGAACTTCAGATAGGTCTGCGGGAACGGCTCCACGTCGAGGCCCGCGCCCTGTAGCTGGGTGCGTAAGTGCGTGGCGTTCCAGGTATCGAAGCCTACCAGCTTTATTCCAAACACCTCAGCATCACGCAGAATATCGTCACGGATGCGGTCATAGTCGATGCAGTCACCCGGCGTGGTGCGTATCCAGCCCGATTTAGCCCACTGGCGGTAAATGGCGCGATTTTTATTGGCTACGTTGTTCAGCTGCGCTTCTGGCAGGTAGTGGCGGGTCAGCAGCCGGATTTTCCGGTCAGACGGGAACGCATAGCAGACGCTGGTAATGTCTCCGGTAGATGACAGGTCAAGCCCGGCGTAACACTCCATTCCGGCCAGGTCAGACTCGCTGTAATCGTCCTTGCAGGCGTCCCATGCGCCGGACCCCATCCACGGCGTGGCACCCTGGCACCAGATATTAAAACGCTTTGTAAGCATTTCAACCCACTGCGAGGGAATGCCTCTGGCCTTCTGGATGGTGTCAGCCAGCGCCGCACCGTCAACGGAAATATCCAGATTGGGATTGGCCTTTATCCACAACGCCGGGGAGTCTATCTCGCTTTCGTCATCCAGCTCGTAAATCAGGGCAAACAGTGATTCGTTAGTTTCCTCTCCGGCCAGTATCTGGCAACAGTAATCGTAATGCTGCTTACAGGCTGATACCACGTTGCTGCCTGCGGTGGTAATGGCGAACAGAATACCCTCGGGCCGTGCGCCCATGCCCAGCTCAAGCGCGGAGTAAACGCCGTTATCCGGGTGCAGGTGGTACTCGTCCACAATCGCCAGGCTGGGGTTAGTCCCTTCGATGGTCGCTGCTTTGGCCGCCAGTGGCCTGAGCAGGCTGTTGGACTTCGCGTAAATCATTTTATGCTGCTGAATGGTCAGGCGTTTTTTCAGCGGCTTTGATAACAGGCACATCTGGCGGGCATCGTCGAACACGATACGGGCCTGATCCCGGCTCACGGCGGCGGTGTAAATATCCTGCTGCCCGTGCTCCATCACCAGAAACCAGTTAGCCAGCATTGCGGCCACGGTGGATTTAGCGTTCTTGCGCGGCACCTGAATATAGGCGCTCTTGTATTTCCGGCGTCCGGTTGCTTTCACCCGGAAGCCCAGCAGGCAGGCAAAAGCGAACTGCTGCCACGGTTCCAGCATAATCGGCTGGCCGCGCAGCGGGCCTTTGACGTGCGGACAGAAGGCTGAAAACGCTATAAACCGCTCAACATTCTCAACGTCAAATGTATAACGGGGGTCTTTCAGGTCTGAAAAATACCGTTCCACTGCCTGTTTAACCCGTTTACAGGCCGGAATTACACCACTTTTAATGTCGCTGGCGTACTTATTCCAGGGCTGACAGTCCATCTTTCTTTTCCACGTTAACAGGTGTCCGGTTACGGCTTACCGGGTCAAAGCCCAGCAGTGCCGACATTTTTATCATGATTTTTTCAGCATCTGATTTCGCCTTCAGGGCCGGATTACTGGTGGTGGCACCCCGGGAACCCTCAACAGAAAACCCGCGCTGGGCAATATCTTCAACAGCCTTCCGGTACATTGAGTAGTTGACGCAATACAATTCCAGGCTGTTCCAGTCGGCAGGCGTCAGATCACCACGATCCGCCAGCTGCTTAGACTTTGCCTTCCACTGCTGTACCGCAATATCATCCAGATAGATGGGCGGTTTTGGGGGTCTTGCCATAATTTGTTGTTTCCCTGTGACTTTCTGCTGTTAAAAAAAATGCCGCGCGTAAAAATTTGAGGGAGCGGGTGGTGCCACCGGGTCAGGGTGTTGTCATGCCGGACACCCCCACCCTCCCGATGATAATCGTTCTCATTGATATAGTTGCATCTGCAATCATTTCACTCCTGAACGGTCAGCGGTTGCGTATCGCCTCCCGAATATCACGATCACGCTCTGACGTTCGCCTGCGCGGGCTGGCGTGCTGTCTGCGGGTGAACTGCTCACGGCTGCGGGTCAGTGCGGCCACAAGCTGCCTCATCTCCTGCTCAGTCATGGGTATACATCCAGTCGTTACGGTGACGTGCGGCTTCTTCCTGCTCACGGTACTTACCTGCCTTACGCTGCTGCTTGGTCACCGGGTCTGTGGTTGTGGTCTTGCGGGAGTGACAGGAATGACATAGCGGCTGATGATTGCTGGCAGGCCAGAACAGCACATCATCGCCACCTTCAATAGGGATGATGTGATCAACAATGGTTGCAGCCGTATAGATGTTCAGACGGAGGCAGTGAACACATAACGGGTTAGCCTTCAGAAAGACCAGTCGATACTTATCCCATTCAGGCGTATATCCCCGTTCACGGCGTCCGTCTCGTCTGGCGTTCTGCTGTCTGGATGCCGCCCGCTTATGGGTATCGCATTTGCCTGACTTCACCCGGACATTACAGCCAGCCTCACTACAGCGGCGTAAGGGTTGCCACGGCATCAGTACACTCCCACATCGCGATAGACTGACCACAGCGCGGATATAGCCATCGATACTTCGCTGGTTTCCACTTCACTGATAGTGGTGCGGTATTCATACAGCTGTGAGACGTACATCATGCAGCCCACCTTCAGGGCAGGATTGAAAGCAATCTGCGGCGGCTCGGTGTCAAAGCGTTTGCCGATATGCTTCTGACAGACCTCAAGCGCGGCGGTGATATAGGCCTCAATCAGCGTGTCTTCATAGTCATCATCAATGCGGCAGTGCAGCTTTGCCTCTGCCAGCGTGATCAGTTCACTCATGGCTTAACGCCTCCTTTGCATAACAGTTCAAGCCGCGTGTTCTTTTCATCCGGCAGGGCTGACACCACGGCATAACCCTGTCTGGTCTGGCCTTTCTGCTGCCAGAGTATCCTGCTGGCGCTGGTCACATCGGCCCGGTAGCGTATCCACATGCGAAAGGTGACCTCTGATTTTTCCGCACCGCTGGCGATAACCTCATGCCCGCTCACGCCTTTCACCTCGGCCCATACGGTGGCAGTGTCTGTCCATACCTGCTGAATCTGCCCGGACGGCAGGCGCTTTGACTTGAAATTCTGAATGGTCACGCGGTGACGCATGGTTCCGGCTCTCACTGTTCAGCCTCCCCGGACTTCTTCACGCTGAACTCCTGTTTCCATGCCTGGCTGAACTCGTCACCACCTTCACGTGGGGGCATCCCTTCGCGTTCGCGGGCTTCGTTAGGACACATCACGCCGGACTTAATGCCTTTCTCATAGGTGGCATAACGATCGGTAGGTGTGGCGCGGAGAAGATCGGCAGAGTCGAATTCCATCTGATACCGGATGCCGGGAACGGGCGAGGCCACCAGCAGGGAGGATTTAATCTGCTGCTCAAAGTTGGCAAGCCACGGACGCATGGTTATTGTAAGAAAGGCACGGCTGGCCTCACTGAAATTGCTGTAGGTGCTGTTGCCGTATTCCTGAAGGAAGATTGGCGACACGTTGAACATGCGGGCAATGTCTTCAATCGTGAAGCGTCGGGAGGCCAGCCATTCGGCATCCTGATTGCTCATGCCAAGCTGTTCGTACTCCATGCCACCTTCGAGGATGGTGTTTTTCCGGCGTTCTTCGCACCTTTGTAACGCTCCAGTGCGTCCAGCGCCTGCTTGCCCTTCACACTATCCAGCCAGTCCTTTGATTTGACGATACCCGCTGCCATCATGCCATCTTTCATGATGCTGGCCCCGTGCCGCTGCTGGGCAAGACCAAGACCCAGCGTTTCCCGGCAGATGGTGATCGGCGAACGGCCCAGAAATCCATCGTCCGTGGCATAACGCAGATGCAGGATTTCTTCCTGTAGATAGGTGCGCACCGTGCCGCTGTAGGGTTCGGTAATGGTGTATTTATAGCGATGTTCGGCAATGCGCTCCGGCACCACTGCGCCGGGTACATACGGATATAATGATTGCGGTTGTCCATCACGGCCCCATTGGATCACCGCGTAGGCGTTACCGTTCAGCAGGCAGTGGCGCATCATGGTACGTTTGAACTGGTAGGCGGTCTGGCAGTCGTTGGGCGCTTCGTTCAACAGGTGATCCACCGGGTGACCGTCCAGCCATTCACGCGCTTCACGGCCTTTATCATTACGGACTTTATACAGATAGCAGGGCATTGTTGCCACGGCCTCACTGATTACCGCCACGGCATTCATCACCGCAGGCAGAGACTCCGCTGTACCCGCAGACACGTATTCGCCTGAACCGGTATTGGGAATCCCTGCCATCGCCAGAAACTCATCAATGGTCATGCTCCGCTGCTCGTCTTTTCTGCGAAAAGGCCACATATCACAACCCCGCCAGTTCGGCCTGACGGCGGCGCATGTCCAGACTCAGGCCAGCCAGCGAAGGATGCTGTGACAAGAGAGAACGGCGGGCGATCTCCACACTGCTCTCTGTGTAGGCGGGCATACTGGTGACGGTGATCTCCCGCAGCTCGGCGGCGGTCACGGTGCGGACATAGGGCGAGGCGGCAACGTTCCATTCCTCATTGAGCGCTCTGAAGCCGAAGGACATTCCGGAGATATCGCCACGCTCCACCAGCGTAAGCACATCGCGGCCCAGCTGAGTATCGGGTGGCGTCAGCTCAAAGCGCAGTCCGGTATTGTCTTCGGTGAGGATCAGAGTGCCGGACGTGGTGCGCCCCAGCAGCTGGGTATAATCATGTTCGTACAGTGCGCGGCAGTCAGTACCGCTGGCGAGACTGGCCGCAAAGGCACCGGGTGCGAACTGTTCTACAAACTCGTCCCAGATAACCTCTGACAGGCTGTTGTAACGGACGGCATAGCCCACCAGCTTTTTATCGGCGGCGCTCAGTTCAGAGGTGCGGATTTCAAAATCATTATTTTTCATGGGTCAGACTCCAGAAGGCAGGAAAGGGGCCGCAGCCCCTGAATCATCGGATCAGGAACCTGAACCCGGAATTTCCAGTACCTTGATGGCGTTGGAGTCCACCAGCCCGCCGCCCAGGTATTTATCGGTGTGCACCTTGTAGAACCCCGGTTCGGTAATGTTGTCCGGGCGGGTACGCACTCCGGTAGTGTGATCCACGATGTAGTAACCGCGCCTGAAGTCGCCCACGGCCAGCACCGGTTCGCCTGCTGCTGCATCGCTCATGTTTTCAAGGTAGTAAACCGGACGGCCCAGCAGCAGATCAGGGGAACCCTCAGTCAGACGATCACGCCAGATGTAGTCACCGTTACCGTTCTTCAGCTTTTGAAGGGCAGCGGCTGAACTGGAGTTCATCACCCATACGGCATTTTTGCGGTATTTGGCCTTCAGCTTAAACAACAGGTCGATCAGCTCGTCAGCAACGGGCGAGGCTCCGGCAGTCTCCATTTTCTCCAGCGTACCGAACGGGCGGGTTTTGTCGCCAGTGGCCGCGCGGGGATAGGACAGGAAGCCTTTGGACTTTTTAGCCCCGTCTCCGGTCAGCAGGTCGGTTTCTTCGGTTTCGGTGAAGGTGTCGCTGATTTCAGATGACAGCCAGCCCAGAATATCCACATCGCTGAAGTCCAGAATTTCCTGGGTGGTCTTCGGATAGGCATAGATCGGGAACAGCTTAATGCTTACTTCTTCCAGCTTTGGCGTACTGGTTTCGGTACGGGCCACACCTTCTTCGCCGTGATTCACTACTGCACCGCCCACGGATACCATCTTTTTATATTCATTGCTGCTGGTGGTCTTCACGGTGGCGATCTGACGCATCACGGAATCATCGGTCAGCTGGCGCATAATCTCTTTGTCGAGATCGGGAATAACGGTATAGCCGCCATCGGAGCCAACCGCAGTGGAAAGGGCGCGGGTTTCGCCTGTCAGGATGTAGTGACGCAGCTCGTCGTTAGAGACTTTTTTACCGTCCACTGGCTTACCCGGCTGATTGCGTTCTTCATCGGCCAACGCTTCAAGGCGGGAAATATCAGTATCAAGGGATTCTGCTCTGGCGCGGAGTTCATCAAACTGTTTACCCTCGTCAGCGTTCAGGTTGCGTTTTTCCTCAGTGGCTTTATCCATGATGGAGCGCATCCGGGTTTTGAGGGCGGTTTTCTCCTGGCGGAGTTCAAGCAATTTTTTCATGTCGTGGTTTCTCGTAACGTTAAATGTTGAGACGTGAAACCAGTCCGGGAATAGGGAGGCCGCTAAATCTTTTTCTGCATCCCACAGGCTGCACTCGCTACAGCTTGATTTAACGGCCAGTGGCGGCTCACGTCTGAGTGCCACTTTTCAAGATATACATGAAAAATATAAAGAAAACCCCCGTCAGAGACAGGGGTAATCACGGGTAAACATGGGTACGAATAATTTACAAAATTATTTATCTAACTGCTCAGTCATAAAGCCAGCGCCCCGCTTCGGCTGATTCAGCAAACATCCTGACCGTGAGCGGTTTCTTTTCTTGTTTAAGAGGTTTACTGGTAAACCACTTGCGGAAGAACCAGGGCGTAACCCACGGATAATATTTGTTCATATCCATTGCAGATAAATCAATACCGAAATGATGCCCGAACTTATCAAGAGTAGGAAATAGATCTTCTTGTTCCGTGTATTCCTGAAGAATATCATCCATTCCCACAGCATTACTTTTAGTTGGAAGCAAGCCTAATATGGGCAACTCATCCTGAAAAAAAGTGAGGACCTCATTTTCAGTTACCATACTTTATCACCATCTCGAACTATACGATTATAAGTGGTCATCGTTTTAAATGTGATTTGGGCGAAATCATTCGCGAGTAGTAGCCAGCCGACTACCGGCACCGTTCTTCCAACAAATGCCCCCAGGTTATTCACATACATGGGTTTTAAAAGTTTAATGCTTTTATTCGTGATAGTGGGAAGCCTGAATGGCAAATGTATATCAAGATACTGACGGGACATTTTAGAGGCTATCGAAGTCCCTTTGGTTGCCGCACCCGGCTTAGCACGAGTTTTCAGTAAGGGTAACCCAAGGATAATGCTGCTGACAGCGACTAAATCATGTATGCCGTATTGCTCATCAATTTTATCCAGAAATACCCAGAAGAATAATTCTCCCGCAGAAAGGTTGGGAATACCGTTATAGAAGTACGTCCCGTTAAGTTCTTCAACCGTATCCATACATGCTCCTTGCTAATGATTTAGCCTATCTTAGATCACTTTGTTACAGTTGGGACAGGTCAAATGCTTTTTTTGGCAAAGGCTTCAACCCTGCCCCTGCATCTTTTCCCTGTACTTCTGAAGGTGGGCTATCAGCGCATCAAGCTGTTCACGGTTTGTGGCGAAGATTTCCTCAGAAAAAGTGCTTCTCACAAAATCATGGTGATCTATCCAGAAGAAAGCGCCATCAGCCAGCACCTGCTGATAGTGAGGTAAGTCCATTGTCGGAATGTCGGTGATACCGTAGTGATCATAATGGTCACGAATTTCTTTAAGCGTTTTTGGCATTTTAAAACTCCGGTTAAAGGGCCAGTTGTTGCTGGTACAGGTTTTTCACAAACGTTATTCCCTCTCATTCAGGAAGCGTTTGACGGTGCTTAAACAAAAAATAAAACACAGAAAAATAAAATTTATGCGTTTAAGTGTCTACCTGTCTACCGCAGCGATATTTTACATTTAATTCAGTAGGTTAAGTGGTAGGGAGTTGACCTTTTAAGTGTCTACTACTGTCTACCGACTCTCTACCTTTTGTATATAAAACAATCAAAAAGTAGACACGGTAGACACTTTAACCCTTAGTGTCTACCAACTGTCTACCGTACTAATTAACTGATTTATAGATGATTATTTTCATCAGTAGACACGGTAGACACTTAAACCAGTTATTTTAATTTTTTACATCTGTATCGGGGAGTCCTGAGGCAGCAGGGAGCCAGCCGTCAGCATCGTCACCCAGCAGAATATTGGAAATGGTTCTGCCCTTATCGGCCCCTCTGGTGCACTGCTTACGCTTGTACTCTTTGCCGTACTCAGACATTGCCCCCGGCATATCCGTACCGAAGCGCGTCAGGGAAACAGGCTTGCCCAGGCCATGCGCGGACATATACGCCAGATAGGAGTGGTAGAGGTAACGCCTCGGACTGAACGGCACCATTTCAGCATTGCCCACAATCATTCCCTCGCACTCAACCATAGCCATCAGATAGCCGCAGAAGTCCACCAGGGAATCTCCCTCACGCTTGATAGCCAGCGCTTCTTCGGACTTCTGCTGCTCAAACAGTAAACGCTTTGCCTCTGACTGATCAGCAAACCGGGTGAGCATATGGCGAATGATAACCGGAAGCTCTGACTCTATTTTCTCCGTCAGCAGCGGATCACGCTCGTTCTCAGGCACCACCTGTGAGAAGTTGAATATCACCCTGCGCCGGGATATGCCGCCGCTACGGTCACTGAACGTCATAGCGTTATTGTTTACGGCCAGAATCACCGCAGGGATACGGGTGGAATAGGGAGCTTTATGTTTCGGATCGATAGCCACCTTATCACCGCCAGTGATCGCCTTGATGCCTGCGCCGTCACCTGCATAGCGCGTCATGTCCGGCATAATGATTAATGAGTAGCCCACGACAAGCGCTCTTTCCCTCGGTTCCTCCAGTGCTTTCATGCTGGCCGATACGGTATTGGCCTTGCCTGCAAGCATGGTGCAAATCTCAGCCATGACGCTCTTACCACTGCCACCAGCCCCGGTAACCTCAAGAAACAACTGCCAGTCAAAGCGGTTGGCCATAACCATATAAAGTGCGGCCAGAACACGATCCGCTTTACGGCTGTTGCCTCCGGTTGCCCAGGTCAGCCACTTCCAGAACGCCGGGGCATGGCTCTCCAGTGTCTCGCCATCCTGCTGCGGCACAAAATCCACATCACTGGCGATCAGCAGCCAGTCTTCCCGGTTGTGTTCCCTGAAAACCCCAGACCGGGTATCAAAAACCCCGTTGCGAAAACCAATCAGATTACGGGCAGTGATCCCCATAAGTGGCAGACTCAGCTTCATCGTATCAACGGCGTTCCTCGCGGTTGGCATCGAATAGGGTACATCTGCCTCAATGAAAATAGCGGCCATCTCCCGCGTCAGTTCCTTATCGTTCAGCGGTTGCCACAGAATTCCGGTGTAGTGATGAACGGTATTTGAATCATCATGAAGCGACAGAAGGCCATCATAGTGACTAAGTAACACCTCCCCTCGCTGGCTTGGTCCCATATGCGCCAGAGAAGATGTGGCCGCATCAGCCACACGTTTCTTTTTCTTCTCCGGTTTTTCAGGTGGGAATACCCGGTTGATCCGACTGGAATCGGTCAGAACAGCTTTAACACCGTCATTGCCAATCAGATCGGCCACCAGCTCTATACGGTTTTTCTTCTGCGCGGCTTTGTCGGTCATCAACAGGCCGTTTTCGCTCAGTTCCTCATAGGTAACCCCGGCACCAACCACAAAGCCCTTCAGGCGTTGCGCCAGTGCGCCGTATGGCGTGGATTTATCCTTGTGCCGCGCTGCTGCGGCCACCGTTTCTTTTTTGTCCAGTACGTGACCATTTATCCAGCTGTAAACGCAGGTGAACAGCGCATCAGACATTTCTTCATGCGTGATTGCGGTATCTGTCATTTCGGTATCCCCCCGCTCATCTGGAATTTGCCAATCAGTGGGTGATACCAGTACGCCGAACCATATTTACGTTTGGCCGCTTTAAGTACAAGCCGTGCCGCCTCCCTGAACTTCTCATCGTGGACCAGATAGCCACCAGCTTTGTGTTTAACTATCATCACGCCGGTGTTCTGTGCCAGCTCCTCAGCTTTCTTCGTCGAAATACCATATTCAGCCGCAAGTGTTGATACAGGGGACATGCCAGGCGGAATTTCACCACCCTGTGTAGCCACCAGCGATTTAATTTTTGAGTCAAGTTCATCCACACGCTGAAGCAAAGAATCAACACGACCAGACAGCTCATTAAATTTTACATTGCTGATCATTGGCGCTTCTCCCTTTTGGCCTGGCTGATAGAGTGCTTACAGTTCTCAATGGTAGTGCCAATAGCAGCCTGAAAATTACCCAGGCACCGCAGTAACAAGCCAATATTGAACATGTCAGAACGCATTGAATTTTCGCCATAATCACTATTTTCAGAGGCGTGATGCATCAGATCACCGATGGCAACAATGCCAGAACAAAGCGTATCTTCAGCCTCTTCCGCCAACCTCAGCACATCTTTAGCATCATTACTGGTGATGTTGTAATAAGTGTTGATGAGCTTTTGCATACCATGCATATCAGCCATGCTTCACCTCCATATCTCCAAGCTTCTCCAGTGATCTACTCACGTTTATGGCAATAGCCTGAATACCGCCAATTGCTGCAAGAACATCCCCGCTATCCATTTCAATGCCGTGCTGCTCTACAGCTATCAGCAGGGCGTTTATATGATGCATGGCGGTGCAGGCCAGCTTGTAGTGATGGTTTTGGGCTACTGTGCGATTAGACATGGTGCACCTCCTGAAGCGGCAAACGTGCAGCCAGCGAGAGGATGAAGTGTGGTGCCAGAATGCGGCGGGCTTCGCGTTCTGTGGGAGCCTCAACGGACAGGCGGCACAGTGTGGCGTTCTTATCGTGACGGTTAAGTGCCAGAAAGCGCCAGGTGTAGAAATGCCGCCCTTGCGGGTGTGTGGTATGATCTTTCATAGCTGCCTCGTTACTTGTTCTAACGGTGGTGGTTAGAGGCCCGTTAGTGCTGGTAACACTTCCGGGCTTCGCTGTATTTAATGGTTGCACAAAAACATCGTGGTACGTACCATTGGGTTTCATCCTATAATACCGGTACGTACCAGTGCAAGATAAAATTACCAAATCTGCTTTCGAACGTTCAGGCAGCACAAAGAAAAATATCCGCTTCGAAGACTCACTTTTACAGCAAATTGATTCAGAAGCTGGCCCCGGACAATTTAGCGCCTGGGTTAAAGAGGCTTGCCGGGACAAGCTCCGCAATTTAGGCATCGAACCAAAGGGATAAGTAATGAAAAAAATAGTCTTGGTGTTAGCCGCAGTAATAATCGCGCTTATTATCTTTAAATCCTGTTCTTCCTCACATTTAGTGTGTGGGAGTAAAGAACATGATTTGTTGCGCCCAACCTGTGAGAAGCTTGTTGGCACAGAGCCAAACGGCTGACCGTTGCTCACATCTGAGCATCCCTCCCGGCAGGCTAACGCCATTTTTGGCGCTTGGACTTCGCTCGAATTAGCAGCTATATCAGGATTGACCAGAATGATCAGTGTGCTATCCTGGCCCTGAGTTAATTCTGTTCTGCTCCACTGGCGACCCTGCAAGGTCGCCTTTGTTTTATTAGGCTCCCGCATTTCGACCTCCCAGCATCCCAGCCTCAAAAAGTTTTTTAGCCATCCACTGAATACCTTTTGGCGTAAATTTCGCTTGGATGAATGCATGCCCATTAGTCATGTTCTCGCCAGTTTTGACAGTAAAGCGCCCGGACTCGATGTGATGGGCGTAAGGTGTCAATTTTCCTGCCAGCGCATACATGATCCCTTTATCAATCAGGAAGCGGCGCAACAAAGTCTCTTTGATGTTCAGAAGTTTTGCCGCTTCCCTGAATCCCATGCTTCCAGAGGCATTTACGAACCGGTCAACGAAATCAGCTTTTGGTGCTGTCTCCTGCAACTGGATTTCAAGGCGCGTGGCTTTCTCTGCCATATCAGCGGCGAGGCGCAATGCTTCGGGAAGTGACTGAGGAATAGCAGCGGCCTTCGCTTGTCGTTCGCAGTTGATGAAATACCGGCGAACCTCTCTGCCCTTATCGTTGCGCTCAACCATTGCCAGTTCTTTACCCATATCTGTGGTGATCAGGTAATCATGTTCAAGCTGTTGGCGATATTTTGCGCTCCCCGAAACGGGGGAGCTCAAATTTTCCACAACTATGAAATCCACACCCGCTGTAAATCCGTATTGGTTGACGCGTCCCTTAATCCATGTAGTGAAGTCGCGGCCAACCTCCAGAAAGGCATGCAGCTTTTTGGCGCTGGCGAGGGATGCAATCTCGCCGCCAATGTTTCCACGATGGATGGGTACCAATTGATTTAAATTCTGCATAGTGCCCCCTTAAGCCGATTTGCGGCTGTATGGGTTGTTGACGTTATTTACTGCCGGTGGATTACGTACCCACCAGAGAACATCAGAAAGGAGCCAAGCACAGCTATTTCGACCAAAGTGACAGCGTGCGGGAAAGCGGCCTTCCTGCTCCATCTTCCAGCGGGTAGATCGGGAAAGGCTGGTGATTTCCACGCACTCATCCTCACGAATGCGCTTGTCGTATTTGAAAGCGTACTCATTGAGAATAGTGCGGCGTTGCTCAGGAGTCGGGGGGGTAAATTGTTGAGCTTGCGCAGGTGCATTATTTGACATGTTTACTTCTCCGTTTTGGTGTTATGGAGATTGTGCAGTGTCAAAAATGATTATGTAATTTGCGCTAAACCTCTATAAATCGCTATTTATACATCATTGGCACAAAAAGCGATTCTTATGTCGATTAAGCAACATTGGCATAAAACAGGGGTTTTCATATGGTTTTACGCCAATGGCTTACCTGACTTTGTAATGCTGACCACTGTCTCGATATCAATTTCAATGTTGAGAAAAATGCTGCTTATAACGGCTGTGATGTTATATAGAGACTCACCAAAAAAGTCTTTGAAAAAATCACTTAAAGACCTGACAAAATAAGTCTTTTCGGGATTGTCACCTTTTCTTTTTATTACCGATGCTGGGCTATATTCTGCGGCCTTTCTGCTCAACGAATCAAGAACAGAGCTTACATGCGGCCCATTTACTCCAACAGAACTCCATACATTTGAAATTCCTAAATCGTTTTCAGTTTTATCAAAGTAAAAGCCATTTCCTTCTGAGCAATATTTTTCAAGGGTAAAATTCATCATTTTTAATCTATCATTGCCTTCCCACTTATCTTGGAAACTTCGAACGAAAACCCTATGATTCATGAAAGATGTGACTGAAATGTCAACTGGCGTACCCTCAATCTCCAACGAGAGCAGCCTGGAAAGTTCAGAAATCCTTTTTAGCTTAGCCATCTTGTTTCTATGGGTTATTAAATCCCATTCACAAGGGCCTTTATTTAACAATTCTATCTTCTCTGTCAGACTCGCAAAGAAAAAGTATGGCATTTCCTTAGAATTGGCTCTTTTTGAAAGTGCGCTCCAGACGAAAGACATTCGCTCATCAAAAATTAACTTACCCGCTATGTCCTTACATTCACCAATATTAATAAGTTCAGACTCATAATATCTTATCATTTCATCGTGAACATAATCAGGATAGTTATTCATCTCCACCAGCCTTAAGTAATACTACGTTTCTGTGATTACCGGCCAGAACATCGAGACGTTCAACCCATTTATTCAGTGCATCCAGTTTTTCGGGCAGGTATTGACTACGGTTGTACACGGCCATTACCCCGCCCAGCGAGTGCCCCAGAAGCAATTCAACGATGTGTGGCGGTATGCCTAAATCATTCATTCCGGTTGAAAAGGTGCGGCGCAAGTCATGAAGTCGCCAGTGCTCAGCGTGATCAAGCCTGTGCGCTATGTATGCTCCCACCTGGCTAACGGCGGTGTTTTTCTTCAGCTCGCCCAGCAGGTAACCACTTCGTTTATTTTCTTCCAGAAGTTGGGTAATCAACGGCATCAGTTTGTCAGGTATCGGCCTGATAATTTTCTCTCCGGTTTTACTGTGGTTCTCTGGCACTGTCCAGAGCCGGTCTTTTAAATCCCATTCGCCGGGTGTTGAAAGTCTCAGCTCTACCGTTCTGGCACCAAACACCAGCAGCAAATAAACGATATTTTGATAATAAGGCGCAAAGAAATCTGTATTCAGGGCGGCAAGTAGATCGCGCAATTCACGACTGGATAGAACGCGCTTGCGGCGATTAACTTTGACGCCTATATCCTGCATTGTTAACCCGTCCAGAACGTGACTAACCGCATAGCGGCGAACACGGCAAAATTTAAATGCCTGCTGTGACATCTGTAGAAGCATTCCGGCAATGCTTGGGGCTGTTTTCTTTGTTCGGGCAAGGCAGGTAAGCCAGTGATGCGTTTCGCAGTCTGAGAGTGCCATATCGCCAATGTGGGGGAAGATGTGATTATCAAATCGCTCGCGGTATCGAACATCATTAACCAGATTCCCATCGACATACTGAGTGAGCCAGTAATCTATGGCATCTTTCACCGTGACGGGCTTTAACGTGGTTTGCCTGTCAAGCTTTAGCATACGTTGCGGATCACGCCCTTCTGCCAGCCACTGGCGGCACTGGTCACGCATTTCACGCGCCTTTGCCAGACTCAGATCGGGATAACGGCCAAGTGTTGCCAGTTTTGCCTCTGTCTCACGGCCACCCAGGCGATATTTATACAGCCAGGTGATTGATCCCGCTTTCGTGACGCGCACCATCAATCCGGCACCGTCAGAAATCTTTGTAAGCCTCTCCGCTGGTACGCCAAGTAAAGCACGTAACTTTTTGTCACTGAGCCGATTGATTGACGTTGCCATCTTCAGTTCTTAACCGTTTTCGTTACCCCACCGATTACCCCACAGTTTGCCGCATAACTGCGCAAACGTCAAAAAACACTGGAACAATATACAGTGTGGTTTTGAGGTTAACTTATTGATAAACATACAAACTAGGTAAGCATGAGAAAGCATTAAAACCAGAAATGAAAATCGTAACCCAGTTCCCAGCCGCCCAGTTTACCATAGCCAATCACTGCAAAACCGCGCGCCTGCTCATCCTCAAGATGCGAGGGACGTCCATAACGCTGAACCATCATTTGCCATGCCTGTTGCACAACCTGCTCGATTATCGCTTCAGCCAGCCAGGTGAGGTGATCGCTTACTTTCATGACCGGTAGTGTTTTAGCAATATCAGCGGCAGCAATACGCAGATGTTGTGCCTGCTTGAACTGACGTAACGCCTCCAGTTGCTGTTCTTCGTCCTCTTCCGGTATGCGTAAAAAATACTGCCGCAATTCATCACGATAGGCATCAGTGGCCGTAGGCTGGTAAAGCGTGGCAGGATCGAGAAGTTCATCCAGCAGCAGAGGATATCGCGCAAGCTGGCTAGCGATCATTGGTGAAGCGGCGCACAGACGGATCAGATGTTTCAACGCACCATGATATTCAGTTAACAGCTCCAGATAGGTGGAGCGGGTGACAATCCCCAACAGCAAAGGCGTCAGGCGGCTCAGGGTGATATCAGCATCACTGCGTGGACAGACTTCAGACAGCAGGCGCGGCATCAGTTGATCCAGAGCCTGCCGACCTCGCGGACCAATTGTGCGTTTATCCACATCCTGATGAAAATCGGTCATTATCTGTAGCAGGCGCTGTCGTGACGTATCGCCCAGATGAGGAACCAGCGGAATAAGCTCGGCTTCCTCCAGCCTGTCCTGCCACAGGACACCGTATTCACCGTTTGTCTGACTTTCGCCGGTTTCAGGTGTGTCATCGCCGATAAGCTCATCAAACACAGCACGAACGGCCGCCATGTGCTGTTCCAGGTGCTGGTAAAGCTCATCCCATGAACCATGTGCCATCGCCCAGGCCAGCCGCTCACGGTTCAGCGCATCACCGGGCAGCGTCTGCGTCTGGTCGTCATTGATGCTTTGCAGCAGATTTTCCAGACGCCGCAAGAAAAGCCAGGCCCCGGTCAGCTGCTCTACCTGCTCTGATGACAACAGATTAAGTTCACCAATTGCCTGCAAAGCCTTCAACAGTGAGCGTTGTTGCAGGCTGCGCTCCCGCCCTCCCCGAATCAACTGGAACACCTGAACAATAAACTCAATTTCGCGGATACCGCCCGCGCCCAGTTTAATATTGTCGACCAGACCACGTCGTCGGACTTCCCGGGCTATCATGCTTTTCATGTTGCGTAACGACTGGACTACGCTGAAATCAATGTAGCGGCGGTAAACAAACGGTCGCAGCATCTGCTGTAATTCCTGACTCCAGCGGTCGTCCGCACTTCCCATCAGCCTGGCCTTCACCATCGCATAACGTTCCCAGTCACGTCCCTGCTCCTGGTAGTAATCTTCCAGCGCGGCAAAACTCAACACCAGTGGGCCGCTGTCACCAAAGGGACGCAGCCGCATATCCACGCGATAAACAAAGCCATCAACGGTGGGCTGATCCAGAACTTTAATCAGCCGCTGTCCCAGACGGGTAAAAAACTGCGCATTATCCAGCTCACGGCGACCACCTGTGGTGGTGCCATTTTCCGGCCAGGTGAAAATCAGATCGATATCAGAGGAGAAATTCAGCTCTCCGCCGCCTAACTTGCCCATACCCAGAATCAGCAACGGCTGTGCCTCCCCACGAGCATTTACCGGCGTGCCAAACTCGCGGCAGCAGGCCAGCCATAACCACTCTTTTGCAGCGATAATCAGCGTTTCAGCCAGCACACTAAGCTGCTGCAACGACTCCTGTGTGCTGCTGACAGCCAGCGTCTGCATCCATGCAATACGCGTGAGCATGTGGCGGCGGAACAGCCGTAATTGTTGCATCAGAGTATTGTCATCAGTCACCGAATCCAAATGGGTATGCAGCCATTGCGCGTAATGCTGCCATTCATCCGCAACGGGTGGGCTCTCTCTCAATAACCACAGCCACTGCGGATGGCGATTCAGGTTCTCACTGATAAAATCGCTGAAAGCGAACACTGCGGATTCAGTCGCATTGAGTGGTCCCGCTTCCGGGTTGAGACGTGACACCTGTTCTTTCAACAGCGCAGGCAGCGACGACGAAGGTAATGGCAACATAAAAGAACTCCCTGGATGCATTATTTCCGCCAGCCGCTTACTGCGGCCGGTTTCAGATATTCCCGTTTTTCCAGAAGACGGGTTGTTTTATGGTCTGGCGACACTGGCTTTCCAGCCAGGCTACCTGCCCGGACGTAATCGCCTGAGCCACCAGCTGCCAGTTCTCCAGCCAGTTGGCAACGGCGATGGGGTCATAAGCGCCCGCCAGCAGACGCGTTGCCAGCAGCTGACGATGCAGGCGGGTGAGTTTATCCTGATACTCATTCAGCTGATGTACGCGGGCAAAGGTTTCTTTCAGATCGGCTGAGATGCGTCCCAGCATGATGTCACTGAATCGCTTGAATGATCCCTGAAGCCTGGCATCAGCTTTGGCATCAATAAAATGTCGCCAGCGTTCAGTCACAATCCAGTTAGTAAGTGCCAACTGGGTTTCCAGACTGAGAGAGCTGAAACAGAATTTTTCTGCCGGTAAATTTTCCAGCAACAGCTCTTCCAGCCGGGTCAGAGACTGACGCAGTTCGCTACTCGCTTTGCGTGGCACCAACGCGCCAAAGAGCGAAAAGGCCTGACGCAACGTTTCCAGAGCCTGGTGGATTTGCTCCAGCGCAGCCTGATTGCCGCGCAACCACAGCTCTTCATGATACTGCCACTGACTCAGTGCCAACATAAAAGCAGCGCGCATCCCCTGCTCAACGGTGGCTTTTGCGGCAATATTCATCATCGGAACGGGGCGAAGATCGCGTGGCGGATTGCCTTTTGCCAGCGCATAGCCCCTGGCTGCTTTACTGAGGCTCCCGAGCCGTATTCCCCCCATCGCCGCCAGCTCCGTCGCAAAAGCTAACAGGTCATCGCGATGACCACTTTTCAACTCCAGCTCAATCTCGCTCAATGCTTCAGTCAGTTCACCGGCCGCCACTTCACCGCGATCACAGGCGACTTCGATCTCGCTGTTGAGGTAAGTAATTACCCACTTTTCACGGAAAAAGTGCGTACTGAAAAGCGGTTTCAGTTGGTGTTGTAAATCAATAACATCGCAACCCTCTGGCCAGATTTCGGCAGGCAATCTGTTGAGATCTAACTCTGGCGTATCCAGGGGTACGTTGTATTCTGGCCGCTGGTGCAGCCCGCCTACCGTCTGCCCCGCTGTTTTCAGCGTCATTTCATAACTGTCGCCAAAACCACGAATACGCAATCCCATATCCCAGCCTCGCAGCTGGCTGTCTGCCGTCTCAAAATAGATGTTGGTCAGTTTCTGCCCTTCGCTGTGCTGATGGGAAAAGCCTGCTAACAACGCCGGGAGTTTTTGGGCGCCTTCAGGGGTAACAATGAACTTTAATTCGATTTCGATGGTCATATTTTTTTATCAGTTGATTACCGGCATGGTAAATACGTTATCACGTGAAGAATAAAGCAGAAACGCCCAGGCTGTCCCGGCTTTCCTGCCACTTTGCGTGATGCCTCGCACCAGCCAGAGACCAGGACTGTTCTCATTCAGGTTTGTGCATACCAACTCCAGACTGTGCCATTACTTTTTTCCAGGACTTACGTAAAAAAGACATCGAATGAAAAAAACTCACCTTATCAGCCTTGCGCTACTGACCTTCAGCGTTGCCGCATCTGTTCATGCCGAAGAAAAACGCTACATCTCTGACGAACTTTCAACCTGGGTACGCAGCGGCCCCAGCGACAGTTACCGCCTGGTTGGCACCCTGAACGCCGGTGAAGAGGTGTCATTACTGCAAACCGATGAAAGCACGCATTATGCGCAGATTCGTGATGCGAACGGCCGGACCACCTGGATCCCTCAGGCACAGTTAAGCCAACAGCCCAGCCTGCGCACCCGTGTGCCTCAGCTCGAACAACAGGTCAAAGATTTAACCGATAAACTGGCGAATATCGATAACAGCTGGAACCAGCGCACCGCTGAAATGCAGAAAAAAGTAGCGGGCAGCGATGGTGCCATCAACAGCCTGAAGGATGAAAATCAGAAGCTGAAAAATGAGCTGATTGTGGCGCAGAAAAAAGTCAGCGCCGCAAATGTTCAACTGGACGACAAGCAGCGGACGATTATTATGCAGTGGTTTATGTATGGTGGCGGCGTGGCCGGCGTTGGCCTTCTGTTGGGACTGTTTTTGCCACACATGATCCCAAGCAGAAAAAAGAAAGATCGCTGGATGAACTGATTTTCCTCTCAGTCCGTTACCAGGCTCCCCTGCTGGCCCTGACCTGACACAATATGGACATCATGACGATGTCCGTGTTGTTTTTCATGACGGCTGGCTCTCTTCACTTTCCCGCAACAATGTGACAGCTTCTCCACTTCGCGTATGATGCCACTAACCAATCAGTCAGGAGCAAAGTAGTGAAGATTTATCTTGTTGGTGGCGCGGTACGCGATGCACTGTTAAATCTGCCAGTAAAAGATAAAGACTGGGTGGTGGTGGGAGCTTCCCCCGAGGAGATGCTGAATCAGGGCTATCAACAGGTTGGTCGTGATTTCCCGGTATTTCTGCACCCACGTACCCAGCAGGAATATGCCCTGGCTCGCACCGAACGTAAGAATGGCAGTGGCTATACCGGTTTTATCTGTTATTCCGCGCCTGATGTTACTCTTGAGCAGGATTTACTACGTCGTGATCTGACCATTAACGCTATCGCTCAGGATCAGGACGGCAATTACCACGATCCCTACGGTGGTCGCAACGATCTGACAAAACGCCTGCTGCGTCATGTTTCTCCGGCGTTCAATGAAGATCCGCTCCGCGTGCTCCGCGTGGCACGTTTTGCCGCGCGTTTTGCCCATCTTAATTTTACCGTGGCTGATGAAACACTTGCGTTAATGCGCAATATGGCCAGCAGCGGTGAACTGAATACGTTGACACCGGAACGGGTGTGGAAGGAGACGGAAAAAGCGTTGGCAACCCGCCATCCTGAGGTCTATTTCCAACTGCTGCGCGACTGCGGCGCATTGGCGGTGCTGTTTCCTGAACTGGACAATCTTTATGGTGTTCCGGCCCCGGCGAAATGGCATCCGGAGATTGATACCGGCGTGCATACCCTGATGACGCTGGCAATGGCGGCCCGGCTCAGCGACGACGTTGCCGTTCGTTTCGCTACCCTGTTTCACGACGTGGGCAAAGCGCTGACGCCCCCTGAAAAATGGCCCAGTCATCATGGCCATGGACTGGCAGGTATCCCAATAGTTGAAAAGGTTTGTCAGCGGTTAAGGGTGCCCAATGCCTTTCGCGATCTGGCGCTGCTGGTCACTGAATTTCACGATATGATCCATGTCGTGCAGCGTCAGAGCCCGCAAACCCTGGTGACTCTTTTTGATCGTATTGATGCCTGGCGAAAGCCGCACAGGGTGGAGCAGATTGCGCTGACCAGCGAAGCTGATGCGCGTGGCCGCACCGGGTTTGAAAATAATGCCTATCCCCAGGGCACCTATCTGCGTAAAGCCTGGGCGGTGGCGTTGAGCGTCCCTACAAAAGCAGTGATTGAGGCCGGTTTTAAAGGTGCGGAGGTTCGCGAAGAGTTAACCCGAAGGCGCGTTGCCATCCTGGACGAATGGCAAACTCAGCAAAATTTATTGCCTTGAAGGGAAGGCCGGGCTGAACGTCCGGCCTGCTTTTTCAAATCTGCACAAAGAGGAACCAGACCGCAATCGCCACGATGAAGCGATAGATAGCGAACGGCACAAAGGAGATGTTCTGAATCAATTTCAGGAACACCTTAATGGCAATCAGCGCCACGATAAATGCGGTGATAAAGCCAACGGCAAACATCGGAAAGTCTGCCATGGTCAGAAAACCTCTGCTTTTATACAGGTCGAGAATAGTGGCACCCAACATCATCGGCACTGCGAGAATGAAGGAGAACTCAGAGGCAGCATAGCGGCTAACCCCCATCAGCATCCCGCCGGAAATAGTTGCACCAGAACGTGAGAAGCCCGGCCACAGCGCAAGACATTGAAAGCAACCAATCACAAACGCCTGACGGTATGTCATATCATCGATGCCGACGGCTTTCGGTTTCTTCGGTTTGAGGAATTCAGCAGCCAGCAACAACACGCCGCCCACTACCAGCGCATACATGACGTTAACCGGGTTAAATAACAATTTAATCTTGTCGTGAAAGATCAAACCGATGACCACTGCGGGGATCATACCCAACAGAATATGAATTAACGTCAGATGCCCCCGGCCAGTTCCTTCGTGTGGCACTTTACCAAAGTGGATCCCGATCAGACCAAACAAACGACGCCAGAACATCACCACCACGGCCAGAATAGAGCCCAGTTGAATAACGACTTCAAAGGTGTCTGCCTTGTCTCCTTCAAACCCCAACAGATGACCGACAATAATCATATGTCCGGTGGAAGAGACAGGCAGAAACTCTGTTAATCCCTCAACAATGCCCAGTATTGCTGCCACCCATAGCTGATGTAGATCTGCCATCAAATTCCCCTATCCGTTCAAAAAACATTAAAAAGGCGGTCGCTGTTCGCTACCGCCGAAATTGTGTCAGCCCTGGGTTAGGCCAACCTTAAGACAATCCATAATGTCGTTTGCTTTAACTGTGATGGCAATCACTCTGGCTCTATTTCGGATTAGTCCCGCGTTCAATAATCACACCAACCTGCGTTGCCTGGGCCACGGCACCGGGTTTGCTGAGTTTAATGCGCACCCACGGCGAGTTGAATCGCGCCAGTAATAAGCTGGCAACTTCTTCCGCTACCCGCTCCACCAGGGCGAATGTTCCCCCCGCAACATGGTTGATGATGGCTTCAGATACATCGGCGTAGCTCAGACAGTCCTTCACATCATCGCTGGCAGCGGCCTTGCGGTTATCCCAGGCCATTTCGACATCGAACACCAGTTTTTGTTGAATAGTTTGTTCCCAGTCGTAAACGCCGATAGTCGTGATAACGGAAAGTTGCTCTATAAATACGATATCCATGATGTCACTCTCTGTTTTTGTGATTGCCGGATACCACTTCCGACAGTTTATGCGTATTATCCACAGATGATGAGATCAAAACGACCCCAGCAACACGGAACGGTGTTATGAGTGTATTCGCGCTTGGTATGATTGTTTTCGCGTATCTTTGCGGCTCGGTTTCCAGCGCAATTCTGGTATGCCAGCTTTTCCGTTTACCCGATCCGCGTCAACATGGCTCCGGCAACCCCGGTGCGACCAACGTACTGCGGATTGGTGGCAAGTTGCCTGCGCTGACGGTACTGATTTTTGATATTCTCAAAGGTATGTTACCGGTATGGCTGGCATACCATTATGGCGTCAGCCCGTTTTATCTCGGTCTGACGGCTATCGCGGCCTGTCTTGGTCATATATACCCGGTCTTCTTTCATTTTAAAGGCGGCAAAGGCGTGGCGACTGCGTTTGGTGCCATCGCGCCAATAGGCTGGGATCTGACCGGGCTGATGACCGGAACCTGGCTACTGACCGTGTTGTTGAGCGGTTACTCTTCTCTGGGAGCGATCATCAGTGCGTTGATTGCACCCTTCTATGTCTGGTGGTTTAAACCGCAGTTCACCTTCCCGGTCGCGATGCTCTCCTGTCTGGTATTACTCCGTCACCACGATAATATTCAGCGTTTGTGGCGCGGTCAGGAATCGAAAATCTGGAAAAGAAAATCCAAATAAAACTTAACTTCACTTAATTGTAATTAATAATTGATAATTGCAAAAAACCCTGGAAATAAATTAAAACAATTGGGCCATTTAATGGCGTGGATTTAATTTAATAATATTAATTACAAGGAATTGTTAATGAAAGAATTATCACAGCAAGAATTATCACTGGTGAGTGGTGCAGGGTTTATTGAGGACGCCCTCAGTAATATTGGAGGCGTGATCGGCAACAGCTTATACGGGCTGGTTTCAGATAGTACAAGCGTTAGCATTCCACTGCCTGGAAACGTCAGCATCAGTTCGTTGCTGCCAAATTTAGGCACCAGTACAGGCTCCAGCCTTGGGAGTAAGGTCGGCAGCGCTATTGAAAACACCATTGCCAGTATTCCTTTAATTGGCTCCTGGTTAAACAGCCTTTTAGGTAACTGATTTATATAACGACTCTACGCCACCCTACAGCGGTGGCGTATTATATTAATTGTTTCCCAGAGGTAAAAGCTCTGACAGCGGCCACCGTGGTTGTACAGTAACGCTCAGCTTATCCCGTGTCCCCTCTTGCAACCTGACCATGCCAGCATAGGCTATCATCGCACCGTTATCAGTACAGAGTTCCGGACGCGCATAAAATACTTCGCCGCCACGCGCTTTCATCACCTCAGCCATTTTTTCCCGTAGCGTGCGATTGGCGCTGACGCCACCGGCAATGACCAGTCGCTGGAAACCCGTTTGTTCCAACGCGCGTTTGCACTTAATCACCAGCGTATCCACCACGGCATCTTCAAACGCTCTGGCGATGTCCGCGCGCGTTTGAGCATCATCACAATTTTCACGTATTGTATTAGCAGCAAAAGTCTTCAGCCCTGAAAAGCTGAAGTCAAGTCCTGGACGATCGGTCATTGGGCGCGGAAAAACAAAGCGTTTTTCGATGCCCAACTGCGCTATTTTAGACAGCACAGGGCCGCCCGGATAATCCAGACCAAGTAGTTTAGCCGTCTTGTCAAAGGCCTCTCCAGCTGCATCATCGACGGACTCGCCTAACAGAGAATATTCGCCGATCCCGGTCACACTGATCAATTGAGTGTGTCCACCGGAAACCAGCAGCGCAACAAACGGAAATGCTGGCGGGTTGTCTTCCAGCATCGGTGCCAACAGATGCCCTTCCATATGATGGATGGGAATGGCCGGAACGTCCCAGGCAAATGCCAGCGAACGGCCAATCGTGGCACCCACCAGCAAAGCCCCCACCAGTCCGGGACCCGCAGTGTAGGCTACTGCATCAATGTCCTGCGCCTGTAAGCCCGCTTCTTTCAATGCCGCCTGAATCAAAGGCACGGTTTTGCGCACATGATCGCGCGAAGCAAGCTCAGGCACGACTCCGCCATAGTCGGCATGCAGTTTAACCTGGCTGTAAAGTTGGTTGGCGACTAACCCGGATGCATCATCGTAAATCGCCACACCGGTTTCATCGCAGGAAGTTTCTATGCCGAGCACACGCATTTCTTTCACCTCTTTTCTTGCGGCGCGCAGTGTAACATGAAGGGCACGCCACCGGCGGCAATTTTCAGTCTGCGCTTCTGATGGCCTCCCGGATAACAGAGAAATAGTTTCGCCGCAGCGGATTGATTGATGTATAATCCTTCGCCTGAAAAAACCGGCAGCGGCACAGGCGCATCTGTTGGTGACATTACGCTATGGTGCTTTACAACGCAGCCTGTGTTGGAGTAGAATTTCGCACCATTTTGAAACAAGCTGGCACTGACGTCAGCAACAAAACCGAATTTATCGAGGTGAGAGTTACATGCCGGTAATTAAAGTACGTGAAAACGAGCCATTTGACGTTGCACTGCGTCGCTTCAAACGTTCATGCGAAAAAGCAGGCGTTCTGGCTGAGGTTCGTCGTCGTGAGTTTTATGAAAAACCGACTACCGAACGTAAGCGCGCTAAAGCGTCTGCTGTAAAACGCCACGCGAAGAAACTGGCTCGCGAAAACGCACGCCGCACTCGTCTGTACTGATCTTTTAAGCTTCACAGACAAGTTTGTAGTATAAGAAGGCCGTGCTTTCCGAAAGGAATGCGCGGCTTGTTCTCGTTTATGAGCTGATAAACCGGGGCTTATGGCTGGACGAATCCCACGCATATTTATCAATGACTTGCTGGCGCGCACGGACATCGTGGATCTGATCGATGCTCGTGTGAAGCTGAAAAAGCAGGGAAAAAATTATCATGCGTGCTGTCCCTTTCATAATGAAAAAACCCCCTCTTTCACCGTCAATGGTGAAAAACAGTTTTACCACTGCTTCGGCTGTGGTGCTCATGGTAATGCTATTGATTTCCTGATGAATTATGATCGTCTGGAATTCGTGGAAAGTATTGAAGAGCTGGCCACACTCTACGGTCTGGAAGTACCGTATGAGAATGGCACGGGCCCCAGCCAGCTCGAGCGCCACCAGCGACAGAGTTTGTATCAGTTGATGGACGGGCTGAGCCATTTTTATCAGCATGCGTTGACTCAACAACACGCCTCTGACGCACGAGACTATCTGCGCAAACGTGGTCTCAGTGACGAAGTGATTACACATTTTTCCATTGGTTTTGCCCCCGCAGGATGGGACAACGCCCTGAAGAAATTTGGTCATAATCAGGATGACCGCCAGTCGTTGATTGATGCAGGCATGTTGGTCACTAACGATCAGGGACGCAGTTACGATCGCTTCCGTGAACGAATAATGTTTCCTATCCACGACAAACGTGGGCGGGTTATCGGTTTTGGGGGACGAGTCCTGGGTGATGCGCTTCCCAAATACCTTAACTCACCGGAAACCGATATTTTTCATAAAGGCCGCCAGTTGTATGGCTTGTATGAAGCACAAAAAAAACATCCTGAACCGGCAAAGCTGTTGGTGGTCGAAGGCTACATGGACGTGGTGGCGCTGGCACAATTTGGCATTGATTATGCAGTGGCCTCACTGGGGACCTCGACGACGCCCGAACATATTCAACTTCTTTTCCGCACGACAGACAACGTAATTTGCTGCTATGACGGCGATCGTGCAGGACGTGAAGCCGCCTGGCGGGCACTGGAAACCGCATTACCTTACATGAATGACGGTCGTCAGCTACGCTTTATGTTTCTGCCTGATGGTGAAGATCCGGATACGCTGGTACGTAAAGAAGGAAAGGCAGCTTTTGAAGCCAGGATGGAGCAGGCCATGCCGCTGTCCACTTTTCTGTATGACACGCTGCTGCCGCAGGTTGATCTGAGTACCCCCGATGGTCGTGCGCAACTCACCACGCTGGCGCTGCCACTGGTCAGTCAGGTGCCAGGAGAAACGCTGCGCATTTATTTGCGGCAGGTTCTGGGGGATAAGCTGGGCATCCCGGACCATGTCCAATTAGAAAAATTGCTGCCAAAGCAGGGTGAAAATGCGAAGCCCTCGCCGCAACCTCAGCTAAAACGCACAACCATGCGTATACTGATTGGGCTGCTGATTCAGAACCCAGGGCTGGCAGCAATAGTCCCCTCAATGCAGGGACTGGAGAATTCTGCGCTGCCCGGATTTTCGCTGTTTGTTGAGCTGGTCGAGACATGCAATGCGCACCCTGGCCTGACGACCGGACAGCTACTGGAGTTATATCGCGGAACAAATTTTAGTCAGAGCATTGAAACTCTGGCGACATGGAACCACATGATCGTAGACGATGAGGTGGAGACCATGTTCAAGGATTCACTGGCCAGCATGTACGACGCCGCGCTGGAACGTCGTCTTGAAGAACTGATTGCCCGTGACCGCACTCATGGGCTCAACGCGGAAGAACGCCGCGAACTCTGGACGTTGAGTCAGGCACTGAAGAAGCAGTGACCTTCAGATGAAGAACGGCAGGCAGCCAGTTTTAACAAGGTATTAAAGCGGTCCGTTTATTGCAGGCCGCTAACAGAGACTGGGGAGATGACTGTTTTAGCCGGTTTCAGTGGTCTGAGTGGAAATGCGCATCCTCACCGGGTAGACAATCAGGTGGGAATTGAGCGTACTGCACGGACTGGAAAGGCAACAACAGTGCCCCAGACAGAATATCCAGCGGCTCAAGTGCCGATTATCCGCCAGGTTGAGCCTGGCAGCCGCCATGACGGGCAGCGGCAATAATCAAACGCCCTCACTGTTATTGTTGGCTGCTTAGCCGACCGACACCAATCTAATTTAACAGAAGTGTGGATACCGTCTTATGGAGCAAAACCCGCAGTCACAGCTGAAGCTGCTTGTCACCCGTGGTAAGGAGCAAGGCTATCTGACCTATGCCGAGGTCAATGACCATCTGCCGGAAGATATCGTCGACTCCGATCAGATCGAAGACATCATCCAGATGATCAACGACATGGGCATACAGGTTGTGGAAGAAGCACCTGATGCCGATGATCTGATGCTGAACGAAAACACCAGTGATACGGACGAAGATGCTGCCGAAGCGGCTGCTCAAGTGTTATCCAGCGTTGAATCGGAAATTGGACGTACCACAGACCCTGTGCGCATGTACATGCGCGAGATGGGCACCGTTGAGCTGCTGACGCGAGAAGGCGAAATTGACATCGCCAAACGCATCGAAGACGGGATTAACCAGGTACAGTGTTCCGTTGCTGAATACCCTGAGGCCATTACTTATTTACTGGACCAGTACGATCGTGTTGAAGCAGGTGAAGCACGCCTGTCCGATATGATTACCGGATTTGTCGATCCGAATGCAGAAGAAGAGATGGCGCCCACGGCCACTCACGTAGGCTCTGAGCTTTCTGAAGAAGAGCGCGACGACGACGATGATGAAGACGAAGATTCTGATGATGACAACTCTGATGATGACAACAGCATCGATCCAGAGCTGGCTCGTGAAAAATTTAACGACCTGCGCGTGCAGTATGAAAAAACTCGTACCGTAATCAAAGCCAAAGGTCGCAGCCATGCTGATGCCGTTAGTGAGATCCAGAATCTGTCTGACGTGTTTAAACAGTTCCGCCTGGTGCCAAAGCAGTTTGACTACCTGGTGAACAACATGCGCACTATGATGGATCGCGTTCGTACTCAGGAACGCATCATCATGAAGCTGTGTGTTGAAATCTGTAAAATGCCGAAAAAGAACTTCATCACCCTGTTCACCGGCAATGAAACCAGCGAAACCTGGTTCAAAGCGGCGCTGGCTATGAACAAGCCCTGGTCTGAAAAGCTGAAAGAAGTAACAGAAGACGTGCAGCGCAGCCTGATGAAACTGTCGCAGATTGAGGAAGAGACGGGGCTGACCATTGAACAGGTCAAAGACATCAACCGTCGTATGTCCATCGGTGAAGCGAAAGCTCGCCGGGCGAAAAAAGAGATGGTTGAAGCAAACCTGCGTCTGGTTATTTCAATCGCCAAGAAATACACCAACCGTGGTTTGCAGTTCCTCGATCTGATTCAGGAAGGCAACATTGGTCTGATGAAAGCCGTGGATAAGTTTGAATATCGCCGTGGTTATAAGTTTTCAACCTATGCCACCTGGTGGATCCGTCAGGCCATTACCCGCTCGATTGCTGACCAGGCGCGCACCATCCGTATTCCGGTTCACATGATTGAGACTATCAATAAACTCAACCGTATTTCCCGCCAGATGTTGCAGGAGATGGGCCGTGAGCCGACGCCGGAAGAGCTGGCCGAACGGATGTTGATGCCAGAAGATAAAATTCGCAAGGTGCTGAAAATTGCCAAAGAGCCTATCTCTATGGAGACGCCAATTGGTGATGATGAAGATTCACACCTGGGTGATTTTATCGAAGACACCACGCTTGAGCTGCCGCTTGATTCTGCCACCTCAGAGAGCCTGCGCTCCGCGACCCATGACGTTCTGGCAGGTCTGACCGCTCGCGAAGCAAAAGTCCTGCGTATGCGTTTTGGTATCGATATGAATACTGACCATACGCTGGAAGAGGTGGGTAAACAGTTCGATGTAACCCGTGAGCGTATTCGTCAGATTGAAGCAAAAGCGCTGCGTAAACTGCGTCATCCAAGCCGCTCTGAAGTATTGCGTAGCTTCCTGGACGATTAATCCCGTCGGGTTACCGTGCTAAGGCCCCTGCTTGCAGGGGCTTTTTTTTGGTAGCAAAAAACACAACAGACCACCCCACTCATTGCAGATCAAAGTCCCCGCAGAGCAAGCGCCGTATCCAGCTCACGGTACGCTTCCACCAGTTTTTCCTGTGAAGCCCGGTTCAGACCGCTGGGATTTGGCAGTACCCAGATCTCTGTTTTACCGACCGTTTGCCGTTGTCTGCCCCATTCAACCCGGCTCACCCGGAACGCCTGTTTGAAAGCCTGCTTGCCCAGTACTGCCAGCGCATCTGGCTGATAGTGAAGAATTTTATGCACCAGACTTTTGCCACCGTCGCGCAACTCCTGACCTGACAACTCCGTAGCTTCTCTGGTTGGCCGTTCTACCAGCATGGTGATGCCGCAACGCGTATCCAGCAACCGCATCTCCTCTTCCGGTTTCAGCTGCCTGCTGGTAAAACCAGCCTGCCAGATAGTTTTCCAGAAACGGTTACCAGGATGAGCAAAATGATAGCCGGTGTGGGCAGACGATTTTCCGGGATTAATACCGCAAAACACCACCCGCAGACCAGGGGCAAGAATGTCGGTAATGTTATGTTCTTCTGACTCATGCATGTGCTGTTCTCTCAACAAAAAAGATCTGATAACCGCTGGCAGCTGGCAAATTTCGGTTATTGCGAGCTGAAAGCCTCGCGCAGCCAGTGGATAAAGCCCCTCACGGCTCGCGGGACCTGGGCAGACCAGGGACGTACGACACAGATCGTACCGGCAAAGGTGCCAACCGTCTGCCAGTCTGCCAGAAGTTCAACCAGGCTACCCTCGCGCAGGGCGCTCCGGGCGCTGAAATCCGGTAGCATGGCAATTCCCATTCCCTGCAATGCCGCATCCCGCAGCGACTCACTGTTGTTGGTGGCAAAGGGCCCGCTTACGTTAACCGTTACCTTTTCCGCCCCTTTGGTAAATCTCCAGCCTGGCGTTTCCGTGCCGCGTGGATAGTACAGACAGTGGTGTTCTGACAGCGACTGCGGCGATTGTGGCCAGCCACGCGCCGCCAGATACTCAGGCGAAGCCACCAGCAAGGCACGAGTAGCACACAACGGCTGCACCACATGGGTTTCAGACAGCGTGTCACTGTGGCGGATGGCGACATCAAATCCTTCACTGACCAGCGACACCAGCCGGTCTGTCACTTCCAGTTGAACGCGCACCTGTGGATGCTCATGCAAAAAGGCAGTGATATGCGGCACCAGTTGCTGACGGGAAAATGCCACCGGAGCCGTGACGCGCACCAACCCACGCAGCGGTCCGGCAGAGTCCCTGACGCTGGAAAAACTCTGTTCGATAAGGGCAAAGGGGACACGTAGCTCCTCCACCAGCTTCTCACCGGCACTGGTCAATCTGACAATGCGGGTGGTGCGAGTCACCAGCGGAACGCCAGCCTGGTGTTCAAGCTCTTTTATCTTCTGACTCATCGCTGCCTTGCTCACTCCCAGCCGTTCAGCAGCGCGAGTGAAACTGCCCTGCTCCGCCAGTACAGTCAGCCAGTGCAGATGCATCCACAATGCACCTGTTTTAATCTCTTTCATATTGATTGTTCATTTATAAAAACAATAAGTTCAAGTATAGCGACTTTTTTCCTGACCATCATGCAGGTAGAGTGTCTGTTCAGGGCAAAATATTCCCCCTTCCTGTGCAACTGACGCCATCGGGGAGCAACAGCCAAACGGCATTATTTCGCGATTTCAGCCCGCCCCCCTCTTTTCGCGAAAATTTAAATGCTTGATAAAATAAATGATTTAAAATCAGGAGAAAAATAATGCCCTTACTTCAGTTTGATGTTATTGAAGGACGTTCGCCTTCAGAGCTAAAAATCCTGCTGGATGCTGCACACCGGGCAGTGCTGACTGCTTTCAATGTTCCCGAAAGAGATCGCTATCAGATTGTTCACGAAAACAAAGCTCATCAGATGGTTTTTGAGGATACCGGTCTGGGGCTGGAGCGTACACGCAATCTGGTGATGGTCAGGGTCTTTACCAGTCCACGTAGCGACCAACAGAAACAGCTGTTTATGGCGGAACTGTGTCGCGAACTGGAGGAGAGCTGTGGCATTGCAGGGAGTGATGTGATGATCAGCTTTATCACCAACGCGAAGGGAGACTGGAGCTTTGGTAACGGTGTCGCACAATATATTACCGGCGAACTGTAAGCGCGGTAATGGCAGGTGGTGTCAGTGAAGGAAAAATGCCCGGTGGGCAACCACCAGGCATTTACCCGCTACTGGATACGTCACGACATCCGCCAGATGAAAAACCGAAACAGTTAAGCTGCCATCGGCGTTATCGATTGCTGGCTGAGGATCCGTGAGATGGCTCTGACTTCTGATGATTAATTTCCGGATGAAGAAAAACCAGATAACATTATTTTTTCTTAACATTAATTCCATAATACTTGCAGTATTTCTGCAATTTCACCTCGTTTTGTGCAGCATCCCGGCATTTATCATCTCAACGGGTAATAACCAGTTAGCCCCTTCAATCATGAAATAACATTTAATTAAATAAATCGTAAACAGAATACAGTAAATACCCCGCAGCCTGTCCCCGTTCTGATTGCCAGAGATAATTCGCTACGTTAAATTGATCTGCCGATGACAGATCGGTTCATCGCCATTTATGGCCAGGGATTGTGCCGCATAAGGATTAAAAATAAATAATGGGTTCTGAATTGCTTTCACTGATACTCTTTATCGCCTCAGTTACAATTTACAGCTGGAAGGCGGGCAGAAACCGGCTGTGGTTTTCTGCTATTTTGCTGTTTCTGGGCACTTATATTCTGCTTAATGCCTCAATGCTGGCGAGCGATTATTTTACTGGCGAAGGCATTAATGATGCTGTCATTTACACCATTACCAGTAGTCTTAACGGTGCAGGTGTCGGAAAATATATTTTGCCCGCTATCGGGCTGATAGCAGGGATGAGTTTGATGTTCGGCCTGCTTTCCTGGATTTTACGTTTACGCAAAAGGCATGATTACAGCAGAATATACAGTCTGCTGGCGGTGATGCTGGCTATCGCTTCAATTAAAACTACCCCAGCTTATCAACAGGTTGCAAGCCTGATTAAATCACAGGTTGGTAAGGGCCATTCAGATTTCTACAGCCACTACAAAGTACCGGCTAAGCAGATCGGCGGTAACAAACTTAATCTGGTGTACATCTATGCTGAAAGTCTGGAACGCACCTATTTTGATGAAAATGCCTTTCCCGGTCTTGCGCCTGAGCTGAGCAAAATCAAAAACAGTTCGCTGGATTTCAGCAATACCGCACAGCTACCCGGCACCGAATATACCATTGCTGGCATGGTGGCCTCGCAGTGCGGCATTCCCTTATTCGCACCCTTTGATGGCAATGCCTCCAGTTCACTGTCGACCTTTTATCCCCAAAACGTCTGTCTGGGCGACATCCTGAAATCCTCTGGCTACCAGAACTATTTCTACCAGGGGGCCAGTCTTAATTTTGCCGGTAAAGACTTATTTCTCTCATCACATGGTTTTGAACCAGCGCACCTTTATGGCTTCAACGAACTGAAAAACGTGGTAAAAGATCAAAGCTACCGTAATGACTGGGGTTGGTATGACGACACACTGCTGGACGTGGTTTTTGACAAGTATCTGGAACTGTCGCGTCTGAACCAACCCTTTTCGTTGTTTGCCCTGACCGTAGACACCCATCATCCGGATGGTTTTATTTCCCGCAGTTGCCAGCGGCAGACCTGGCAATATGACGGCAAACCCAATAAATCCCTGGCCGCCGTAGCATGCAGCCAGCAGCATATCGCCCGGCTAATCGAACGTATTCGCGCCACACCTTACTTTAAAAATACCCTGATTGTGGTCAGCTCCGATCATCTGGCGATGAATAACACCGCGTGGAAATACCTCAACCAGCACGATCGCCACGACCTGTTCTTTATGGTGCGCGGCGATGACAGCAGCAGCAAAGTGATTCCGGTCAAACGCAGTACGCTGGATAACGGCGCAACCGTGTTGGATGCCCTGGGTGGCGATAACTTTATTGGCCTGGGGCGCAGCAGCCTTTCGGCAACATCCCTGGCCAGCACTTATCTGAATCTGAAAGAGAAAATGCTTGAGTGGAAACCAGACGTTATCAAGTTATGGAACTTCCCGAAAACCATCTCTGACTATCGCATAGATACGCTAAATAACACCTTCAGCTTTTCAGGTGTGGATTTTAAGTTGCCGTTGCTGCTTTCTGTTACGCCGAACAAGATTGAGCCAAAACTGGATGTCTGGCTCGCCACGCCCCTTAAGCAACAGCTGGCGCAATTTGCAGCAGATGAAAAATTTGTCTGGATTGACCGCTGCTTCAAACCCGGTTTCATCTGGGATAAAACACTGGAGCTGAGTCGTGATTACTGCGTGGTCGAGGGAACGCTGGATTCACCGCCGGTAATAAGGCAGATAAGGCCCGGCACCAGCACGGGGCGCGTAACTTTTCAGCAGGTCGGCGAGCGCGATGATAAACAATATCAACAGACCGTTGCACGCTTAAAAATTTCTGACAGCGATCTGAAATACAGTGCAGACACCATTCTGTTTGCCCTACCCGGACTGCCAGAGCAGGTTTCGAAGGTGTCAGGCCTGTCATATATCGAACCCTGGGGAGGACGATGGTCTGATGCCAGTTTGCAACCGCAGGTCAGTATCCATTTTCGCGATCCGCTGCCAAAAGAATTTGAGCTCGAGCTGACTGCACGCGCGTTTGCAGCCAACAGCCAGCAACCTTTTACGGTTAAAGTCGGTAAGGTGACAAAGGAGTTTAGCCTGGGTAAGGATGACAACACGGTCAGGCTGCACTTCACCCTTACTCAACAGGCAGACAGCATTGAGATTCAACCACCCAGCCCACAGGAAACGACTGAAGGTGCTATCGATGGCTTTAAAGCACGCAAGCTGGGCATTGGCCTCACCAGCCTGAAAGTCACCCCCATCCACTGACATCCCCACCCCGGTGTGCCACACCGGGGCATTTTCTTAGTCGCCCATCCGTCATCCGTCAATATTTTCGCGTCATTTTCTGAAAAAAATAGCTAAACGACAGTCCGAAGCAGGAGTTTGACATCAAGTTTCTGTGAACGCTGCCGATGATAGTAACTTCAGTAAACCAAAAAAAATGCCCTCCGCTTCCGTTGGTGATGCCCTCTCTAAGGCAAGGAAAAAATAAAATGAAATCTGTCAAGAATATGAAAGTCGGCGTGCGCCTTGGGGCCGCTTTTGGTCTGGTGATCCTGTTACTGATTATCGTCAGTATTACAGCGATAACCAAAACCGGGCACATCAATGAAGCCGTTGACAGCATTGTTAACGATCGCTATCAAAAAGTTAGGCTGGCCTTTGCCGTGAGGGATGGCGTCAACGATCAGATCAAATATTTACGCGGCATGGTTATTGATACCACCCGGCCACAAAACAATATCCAGCGCCTGGGGTTTCTCAATGAATCCACTCAAAAAACCAATAAAGCCATCGAAGCTATTGTGCAGCTACAGGTAACTGAACTCGGCAAACAGAAAATTCAGGGGTTGAAGGATGCGGCACAGGCTTTCGAAGCGTCAAAGATTGAGCTGGTGAAGCTCATCCAGGCTGGCGACGAAAATATCGCGGCTGAATATGCACTGAAAAAAATCACCCTGACGCAAGGTGCCTACCTCGACGCAGCGGTGAAATTTGCTGAATCTCAGTCACAACAATTGCAGGCCGAAGGCGCTAAAGCCCTTGCTGACGGGGCAACCGCTATTCATATCACGCTGCTTTTCTCTTTTCTTGCCGTGCTGGCCGCCATTATTCTCGGTTTCTTCCTGACACGTTCTATCGTATGTCCCCTGCGTGAAGCAGTATCGATTGCTGAAAATGTCGCAGCTGGCGACCTGCGAACCGCCATCAAGGTGACCTCCTCTGATGAAACCGGTCAGCTGATGCTGGCACTGAAAAATATGAATGAAAACCTGCTGCGGATAGTCACGGAGGTGCGCTCTGGCTCACATCTGATCACCACCGCATCCGGTGAAATTTCCGCAGGGAATATGGATCTCTCATCACGAACCGAACAGCAGGCCAGCTCACTGGAGGAGACAGCATCGGCTATGGAGCAGATGACATCCACCGTGAAGCAAAACGCTGACAATGCCCGTCAGGCCAATGAGCTGGCAGCTCAGGCCTCGCGTGTGGCACTTCAGAGCGGTGCCGCCGTAAAACAGGTAGTCAGCACAATGGAGATGATCAATGGCTCGTCGAAGAAAATTGTCGATATCATCAGCGTGATCGATGGGATTGCTTTTCAGACCAATATTCTGACGCTTAACGCCGCCGTAGAGGCTGCGCGTGCGGGTGAACAGGGCCGTGGCTTTGCCGTGGTGGCCTCAGAAGTACGCAACCTTGCTCAACGCTCGGCTTCAGCTGCCAAAGAGATTGCTCATCTGATTGAAGACTCCGTCGCCAAGGTGGACGAGGGCGGTCGGCAGGTGGCGCTCGCCGGAAGTACCATGGAAGAAGTCCTTAACAGTGTAAAAAGCGTGACCGAAATTATGGGTGAAATCTCTTTTGCCAGCAACGAACAGAGCACCGGTATCGAAGAGATCAACATGGCTATCACTCAGATGGATCAGGTTACTCAGCAAAACGCCTCACTGGTTAATCAGTCAGCCGCAGCAGCACAGTCACTTCAGGAACAGGCAGTGCAGCTTTCTCAGTCCATCAGCGTGTTTAAAGTCAACGAACAATCACAACCTGTGAACCCGCTTCTGGCATACTGAAGAGCCGCATCGGCTGCTTTTTTGCTCAGTCTGAGTAAACCTGCGGGATGAGATTAACAAAATGACACCCTCCGGCCAGTGACAGGATCTTGTTAGCTGGCCGGTTTGACTTTGCAGGTTTTGCATCAGAAAACATTTATCTCTCTTTGCATAAACAAATAAATCATCGGCTCCTTACCAAAAACCTGGTTGCACTTAATGTCATTTTTTAAAAAACCAATCCCTCCGGTTGAAGGCCGTGTAAAACCGATTACTATACGGTTACTTTTCTGCTCAGTCTGATGGATACAGCCACATTGAAATCTTTCCTTCACCGATTACTGGTAGTGCTGACAGCGATCAGCCCACTTAGCAGTCTGGCTGCAAGGGTTGCGCCTGACCCGCTGCTTGCCTCCCAGATAGTGGATCGTTACGCACAGAATATTTTCTATAACACCAAAGCCACTGGCATGGCGATGGTGGCAATCGATACCAATCAGCGTGTTTTCGCCAGTATGGGTTCCGTGAGGCCCGGCAGCAGTGTCCGTCCTCAGAAGGACTCGGTTATTCGCATCGCCTCCCTGACCAAATTGATGACCAGCGAACTGTTGGTGAAGCTGTCTGAAAAGGGTGTCGTGCGGTTGGATGATTCACTGAGTAAATACGCCCCGCGTAGCAGCAGTGTGCCCAACTATGCCGGGCAAACTATTCGCCTGATTAATCTGGCGACCCACACCAGTGGGCTGCCCCGTGAGCAGCCCGGCGGCAAGGCAAACCGCCCGGTTTTTGTCTGGCCAACCTATAACCAGCGCTGGAACTGGCTGGATAACGCTAAATTAAAAGCTGCGCCCGGAACCCAGGCGGCCTACTCTAATCTGGCGTTCGACCTGTTGGCCGATGCGCTTTCCCGTGCCAGTGGCGTATCTTATCCCGCCCTGCTTCAGCGTGAAATCACCCGCCCACTGGGGATGAAAGATACCACCTTTACCCCTTCACCCGATCAGTGCTCACGCCTGATGGTGGCGGAAAAAGGCGCCAGTCCATGCATGAACACCCTGGCAGCGATTGGCAGTGGTGGCATTTATTCCACGCCGGACGATATGGGCCGCTGGATGCAGCAGTTTCTCTCTTCTGATATCCACACCCGCTCATCCCAGGTCGATCGCATGCAGACCATGATCTATCAGCGCAGCCAGTTAACCAAAGTGGATGGTATGGACGTGCCGGGTAAGGCTTCGGCACTGGGTATGGGATGGGTTTATATGGCGCCACAAAATAACCGGCCGGGTATTATTCAGAAGACCGGCGGTGGCGGCGGTTTCATTACTTATATGGCCATGGTGCCTCAGTACAGCGTCGGAGTATTTATTGTCGTTACGCGCTCAACGCAAACCCATTTCACTGCGATGAGTGACGGCGTTAACAATCTGCTGACTGAGCTGATTGGTAATACGCCAGACAGCGCGCAATTAGCCGCCAGTATTATGGCGAATTAACAATTTTTCTGTCCGGATGGTGGAAAAGAATGCATGTCGGGCAGAATGAAAATAATTGCGCTGTATGCATAACAGATAAGAAGTCTGAGCACTGAATAAGTCCGTAAGTGATGATTAAAAAGCCGCCTTAAAACAAGGCGGCTTTCCCGCAATAAAATTCCTGCCGGAAAAGACGCCGTAATATCCTTTCAATTTGAAGATTTTTTAAAATTACTTTTCATGTTTTTTGTACGTCATGTGCCAACGTGCTGTCATTTGTAGCCGGTATGCAGCTGAAGGTGACAACAACAGGGCCTCTGCTGCTACCTGCCTGTCGGGGGACCGCTATCCGTATTTTCCCGATAAGGATCACCGATAAAAAATGTCAGATATTAACTTAAAACCGACAGACAACCCGACTGATATGACAGTCCGGACAGGCCACTCATCGTCTTCACTTTCCTGCTTAATCACTGCAAGCTGATCTTAATCAAGATCGATAACTGATTTCCTCCGCATATTTTCCGACAGTAAAAATTGAACAAAACAAGCTTCACGTTACAGGAGAATATAATGCAACACCGTATGATACTGAATGAAACATCCTGGTTCGGACCGGGTTCGATTTCCAGGATAGTTGATGAAGTTTCTCAAAGGGGTTTAAAAAAGGCGCTACTGGTTACCGACAAGATTTTAATTCAGGCAGACGTGATTAAGAAAGTCACGGCGCTGCTTGATAAGCATCAGCTGCCTTATGTTATTTACGATGAGGTTGTGCCAAACCCCACTATTGCGGTAGTGACAAAGGGTGTTGATATATTTAAAGCGTCAAAGGCAGATTATCTTATTGCTATTGGTGGTGGTTCACCACAGGACACCGCTAAAGCCATTGGTATTATTATCAATAACCCTGAGTTTTCTGATGTCCGCAGCCTGGAAGGCGTGGCAGCGACCCGTCACGCCAGTGTGCCCATTATTGCTGTTCCAACCACAGCGGGCACCGCCGCCGAAGTGACCATCAATTACGTGATCACCGACGAGGAGAAACGCCGTAAATTTGTCTGCGTCGATCCCCATGACATTCCGATTGTCGCGATTATCGATGCCGAAATGATGGCCAGTATGCCCCCGTCACTGAAGGCTGCCACCGGCATTGATGCCCTGACACATGCGATTGAAGGCTATACCACCAAAGGAGCATGGGAGCTGACTGACGCACTGCATCTGAAAGCTATTCAGATTATCAGTCGTTCGCTACGCGCTTCGGTTGCCGGAGACAGTCAGGGCGTTGAAGATATGGCGCTGGGGCAATATATCGCCGGGATGGGGTTTTCCAACGTTGGTCTGGGACTGGTGCATGGGATGGCACATCCGCTCGGCGCGTTCTACAACGTGCCGCACGGCGTGGCCAACGCCATTATTTTACCGCAGGTGATGGCCTGGAACGCAGATTACACCGGCGAGAAATATCGTGATATTGCCCGTGCAATGGGTGTTGCCAGCGTATGTGGTAAATCATTAAGTGAAGTCAGAATCGCTGCCGTTGAGGCCGTGCAAAAGCTCTCTGCCGATGTTGGCATTCCCACCAGACTGCGCGATGTAGGCATGAAAGAGGAAGATATTCCGGCACTGGCGCAGGCCGCTCTTGATGATGTCTGTACTGGCGGTAACCCACGAGAGGCCTCACTGCCCGATATTACTGAGCTTTATCGTCAACTTTATTAAGCATCCCTGAATGCAGGTGGCCGGTGCCCCTGCATTGCTTTGTAGCAACGGAATAAATTGCCACCCGATTGCCTGCCGGAAGCAGCGCTATCACCTGATAAATTTCTCTGGCAAACCATCAACTTATCCATAAAAGCCGTACCAAGGACAACAGACAATGAAATATGCCAGCATCCCCTTTAATCAGAATCGAAATGGCTGGCTGGATGGTCATCCCCTCTCCGTTCCCCATCAGCCACTCAATGGTGATATCACAGCTGACTGGGTGGTCATCGGCTCAGGTTTTGCCGGGCTTGCCTTCGCACGCAGGCTGGCACAGCACGATCCTCAATTACGGATTGTCATACTCGACTCGGCCTGCGCAGCAGAAAGCAGCTCAGCCCGCAATTCTGGATTTATTATTGGCTTGCCGCACAATATTGGCAGTTCGACCGCCGAGCTTAAAAAGGCGCAGGATTACCGGACGCTGCTTCAGGAAGGCATCCGCCTGATCGATGAAATGGTTAAACAGCATCGAATTGACTGTGACTGGGAAACCGTCGGCAAATACCACTGCCAGGTCGACGCCAGAAACAACCATATTTTACAGGAATACCGCGACAGTCTTGATGCTCTGGGCGAATCTTACACGCTGTTCGACCAGCAAATGCTGGCACAAAAGCTGGGAACCCACTTCTATGCGAAAGGCATTTATACGCCCGGCGCGATTCTGGTTAACCCTGCCAGCCTGGCCGTTGGGCTGGCAAACAGTCTGCCTGGCAATGTGATGATTTATGACCATACGCCAGCGCTGGAGATCCATTACGGCAGCACTAACCGGGTTTTCACACCAGGCGGTAGTATCACTGCCCGCAAGGTGATGCTGGCGACCAACGCTCTTTCATCAGCTCTTGCACCGCGTCACTCACGTCAGGCCTCGATGGCAACCTTTGCCAGTATTACCGCGCCATTGACTGCTTAACAGCAGCAGAGACTTCCTGACACAGGCAGTTGGGGCCTGACACCGGTTAACGCCATCGCAGGCGCAACGCTGCGTTACACGCGTGATGGTCGCTTTATGATCCGCCAACATGTCGTTCCGGCGCTGAAAGGGGCCGTTACTGCCGCGCAGACTTATCAGGCCGCCCAGCTGCACCGGCAAATTTTCCACAAAATCTATCCCCAGCTGAGCGATGTTTCGTTGACTGAATGCTGGTCAGGAACAATCAGCGTCACACGAAATGGCGCACCGGTTTGGGGGACGTTGGGCAACAACGTTTACACAGCCAGCGGGTGTAACGGTGCAGGCATATCGAAGCAAACCGTTGCCGGAGCACTGCTGGCAGACTATGTACTGGGCTATGATAATCCATTGATTGCCAGCATGCTGGCACTGGGCCAGGCAAATTATCTGCCTCCCTCCCCGATCCTGGATGTTGCTATTGCCATTTCACTGGCAAAAGAGCGTTATACGGGAAGAAATGAAATGTGACGCCCGTTTCAGCATGGTGATATTTTCGCTCAGACACGACGCCAGGCCAGGCCAGCATTATTGCGGACAATATTATCCGCAATAAATATCCGGCAGCAAATGCTGTCTTCTCTGCGTCAGAGGCATTAAAAATATTGATGAAGATGACACACTGACATACAGACGTCATGGTAGTTAACCGACTGAAATCATGAATTATAAGATATTTTAACCAACCCCTGTAAAACCTTTCACAATCGGAGTAACTTCATAGCTACTAATATATCCGCATAATCAATGAGCTAAGATGGCAACCGTTCCGCTTCCGCAGGAAATACTTAAAGCATGGCAACGCATTGAGTTTTTCCAACCCTATAATCTTGAAAAAAATGAAAAAAGCTTATTAATTTCGTTTGATAAGCTCACTCACGGCGGCGACAGCGTTCTGCCCTGGCACTCACCAGCATTACGCCAGCAGCTGGATATCCCAGAAAAAGTTCGCTATACGCTGCATATCGGGTTGTTTGCCAAAGGCGAGGTTTCTGAGCTCAGTCTTGCAGTATTGGGCTCTGATGGAAACAATGACCCGGAGGATTATGAACAGCGCTTTGAGGAGGGAACAACCTGCTTTGCCAAACTTCAGCTGAACAATTTCGGTTCACCGCAAACCAACAGGCTATCGGTCAGTTCACTTCCCTGGGCATTGGGACATCTAGAGCAACAACGATTCAGTCAGCTGAATTCGAAAGTCTTCTCTCAAGATTGTAAAAATCTGGCAAATACGCTGGCTCTTTTCCACGCGACACTGAAGGCAATTCCTCCCTCTGAAGCTGGTTTACTTTGCGCAAAAGATATTCTTACTCTACTCAATACCCATCTGGTTGCGTGGGCTGACTACTCTCCACAATGGCAATATGCCGTGCAGATTGACTGGTTTTCCTGTAACCACACCACTCAGGATACTGTTGAGGAAGAGAATCAGCCGGACGATGAGGAGGAAGTACCGAGCGACGCTGAAGACGCTGAAAAGGCGGACGCGTTGCCGATTCTTAACAGTTTCTTTTGTGAAGATATAGAAAATGCCATCAATTCACTGCAAGGTGATGGGTGTGCCACGCTGAGCAGTTGGCTGTCTCCGCCTGCCAAAAGAAATCCGGATTTGTATACGCAAAAAGGGCTGGCATCGATTATCGGGAAATTGCATCCGCTGAAAATGCCGCTGGGCCGCTGGCCTTCCGCGCCAAAACATCCGATGTCCCTGATGCAACAATTTGCCATCAATACCGCCGTTGAAGAGCTGGCTGAAGGTGGTGTTCTGTCGGTGAACGGACCTCCTGGCACCGGTAAAACAACCTTACTGCGTGATTTAATTGCCCATAACATCGTTAAACGGGCCGAAATACTCGCAAATTTTAGCCAGGTGGAAGAGACTGTCGACGGCTCGGGCTTTATCGTGCCGTCACTGTCTGGTTTCGAGATGATTATTGCGTCGTCCAACAATGCAGCAGTTGAAAACATCTCACACGAACTGCCGCAAAGAAGCTCTCTCGCAGAAGAGTTTTATTCGGCTGACTATTTGTCACCGGTCGCTAATCAGCAGGCCGCCACCTTACTACCTGAAAAAAACATAAAAGAGGTAAGGATGGAGAGGGAAAAGAGCGTAATTACCATTTTTTTCGACCACTTGAAGACAAGCAGCAGTGCTGGGGATTAATCTCTGTAGCGCTGGGGAAAAAAAGCAATCGTGAAAAATTCTGCCAGCGTTTATTCTTTTATGAACATTTTCTGCGTGAAACAGAAATTGAAAAATCGCGGCCCGGAGATGAAAACTTTTTGAGCCTGTGGCGCTGGAGAAATTATCACCGTAATTTATCTTTTGTTACAGCAAAAGAACACTTCTTACATTGCCTGAATGAGGTGAAAGTCCAGCAACAGCAGCTGGCAGAATTTGCCGAACTTTGCGGCAAAACCGCTGATAATTTAGCGGAGAAACTTGCCGAAGAACTGGAAAAAAATAAAAGTGAGTTTGACAGGCAAATCCAGGCACTTCAACAGGCCAAAGCGGAAAGTGATATTATTGAGAAACAACTCAGTTATGCCAGGCAACAGCAAAAAGTACTCGAAAACAGTGCACCAGGGTGGCTGAGCCAGTTACTAAAACCTGGCCGGGTACGAGCATACCGGCAGGAATTACGTAATACACAACTCAATCTGTTAAAGCTAAGCGCACTAAATGTGCAAATTGCACAGCATATAGCCGTGCTTCAAAAACAGTGTAATCAGACTGAAGAAAATAAGCGCACAATTCAGCAGGAAATAGCCTCAATCAACCGTAAAAGGGATATGCAGACAGCAAGGCTGGCTGAGCTGAAAAAAAAATTTTCAGGGATAAATTTACCTGATGTCAGCAGGCCGATTGATGATGCAGAGTTACAGCGTACTGCCTTATGGCAAAATGAGTCGATAAATCGCAAGCGTTCATTACTGTTTATTGCCGCAATGGAGTTGCATCAGGCGTGGCTTAGTGAGGCAATGAAACTTGATGGGTTCAGAAACACGCTATACAACATGGGCCATTTTCTGAATTCCCCCCATCTTTGTTCGAACCCATTAGCACACTGGCAAACGCTGTTTATGTTTGTTCCTGTTTTATCCACCACCTTTGCCTCTGTTGGCCGTATGTTACGGGGAGTAAAAAGTGGAGAACTTGGCTGGCTGATGATCGATGAAGCAGGCCAGGCTCCGCCACAGCAGGCTGTTGGCGCTATCTGGCGCGCTAAGCGCGTGTTGGTTGTCGGTGATCCATTACAAGTTGAACCGGTCTTTACCACCTCTCCAGTGCTGGTAAAACATCTTTGTCGAAATGTCTTAAAAGAGCATGCTGAGGAGTGGAACCCTGCAACATTTTCTGTTCAACAAATTAGCGACCGCGTTAACTGCTGGGGCTGCGAATTAGACTTTATGGGCAGCAATATCTGGATTGGCATTCCTTTGTGGGTACACCGCCGCTGTATTGAACCGATGTTTAGTATCGCCAACATGCTGGCCTACAATAATCGCATGATTCACGGATTTGACGCAGAGGAAATTGTCAGCCAACGACTTAATAATAAGCTTGATAATCACTGGTTAATTTCCAGAGGTGGAAAAGAAGAAAGACAGTACCGCGACAGTCATGGTCAGAGTTTGCTTATTTTACTGGACCGCATTCTGTATGAGAAAAAAGATTTAAAATCAATATATGTTATTACCCCATTTAAAGCAGTTAAATACGCACTGACAGAATTGATTGAAAAAAGAAATATCCAATGCTGGAATAAGTATTCACCCACGCTCACTAAGAAAGATATTATGCAATGGAAAAAAATTGCATTGGCACCGTACATACTTTCCAGGGTAAAGAGAACGACATCGTAATTTTTGTACTTGGATGTGATGAGGAAAAAAATGGAGGAGCAGTCTGGGCCTCATCCAAACCTAATCTTTTAAATGTCGCGTTGACCAGGGCCAAAAAGAATATTTTTGTCATTGGTGACCCTTTAGTGTGGCAGGGAATGAAAGGCTTTGAAGAACTATTGCGTATTTTGCCCTCCCTGCCGGAAAGCAGCATAATAAAAGCAACTAGCGACACTATTATCACCCAATGACAGGATTGATTATTGTGATGCAATAAAATCTGAAAATTATTGGTAATGTGTGTTTACCACACGGTGTTTAATCAGGAGAAAAAGATAATTTTGCTCCTGATTAATGGTAATATGTGTATTCCATAACTATCGTTTCAGTATTATTTCTTCGTATTAACAAATTAATTCAACAGCGGCTGAAAAACTCAATAAAACGTCTGATGATGCGAGGTTCGTATGCCGCCGTAATGGCTTTTTCCTCACCACATCGCATAAATGGTAGTACAAACATCTGGTTCAGGGGATTGTTGATTCGGAAAACATAGTCTTCGCCTTAAATTGTAAGTAGACCGGTTTTAGTTCCAGGTACTTTTTGAGATTTCCGTGCTTTCCGCCATCAGCCAGCACTCGACCGGCGTCAGGTTATTAAGGGATTCATGCGAGCGTTCGCCGTTATATTCGGTCAGCCAGCGCTCTGTAATCTCCCTTGCTTCGTTCAGCGTTCTGAACAGGTAAAAATCCAGTATTTCCGTCCGGTACGTCCGGTTAAAACGTTCGATAAACGCATTCTGCATAGGTTTTCCCGGGCTGATAAACTCCAGGGCTACGCCATGATCTTCTACCGATTGCGCAAGAGCCAGTGAGATAAATTCCGGGCCATTGCCCATGTGCAGTTGCAGCAGATACCCACGGTTAGCGACGATCCTGTCCGGCACATGTATAACCCCGTTGGGCCGGGATATTCAGATCGATTTCAATCGCTATGGCTTCACGAGTGAAATCATCCACCACGTTAAATGTACGAAAACGTCGGCCACATATCAGCGCATCATGAATCAAATCCACTGACCAGCTCTGATTTAACCGCGACGGAGTAGCCAGCGGTCGCCGGATTAAGTGCCTGACCTGCGTGGATGACTTCACTAAGGAGTGTCTGACGATCACCGCCGCTTTCGGTATTTCAGGCGTTCAGGTCGCGCGTATTCTGGACAACATCGCGCTTTTTCGTGGCTATCCGGCAACTATAAGAACCGATCAGACCCCGGAATTTACCTGCCGCGCGCTCGATCAGTGGGCTTTTGAGCATGGCGTAAAACTGCGACTTATCCAACCGGATAAGCCAACACAGAACGGATTTATTGAGAGTTTTAACGGTCGCTTTCGGGGTGGGGTCAGTCCAACTATAGGGCAGGATCGTCTACCGGGCTGGGGTCAGTCCATAAATGACTCTGAGGTGTCTGTTAAACCCGTGGCGATTCAAGTAGCTTTGTCGCAATCAGCTTATCTTTTTATTTTCCCGGTATTTCCGAAGATGTGATATCAGTACGTCAAGCTGTACATGGTTGGTAAAATAAATCTCCTCAGCAAAAATGCCTCTGACAAAATCATGATGATCAGACCATAACAAAGTTCCCCTAATCCAGCACCTGACGATACCTTATAATATTCCTCGTTTCGATAAGACCTGTTTTTTGGTAGTCACTATGGCCATATACTTTTTCAGTCATTAAGGGTATATCAATTCCATCAGAAGAAATTAAAATTATGCGTTTAAGTTTCAACCTCTATACTCGCGATATCTTACATTAAAATTCAGAGGACTAACGGAGCCTTTCAAAAAAACACCTACAGGTCATGGAGAAGCCATTATTCCAGAGCATCTCAATACCCCACTCTGGGAAATCAGGCCTTCACGATACAAAATCATTAAAAATAATTAATTACTGCATTATGAATCCGTTAATTCTGAATGGCACCTTATCATATTTAAAATCACATCTGAGAAAGTGCCATTGTATCTTATATAAATAATTGAGAAGTCATCCTTAATCCCGTCTGGATTATCTGATTGCTATAAAACACCTGCCTTACATGACAGTATCAAAGATAACAACAGAGTGTTAATATAGCGCCATCAGCTTTGATGTCCGGAAACAACTGAGATGGATGATCTTCTGCAAATAGTAGCCGAATTTTTTAACATCTGGCCCTGGGTGGGGAAAGGAAGTCAGAACGTATCGTTGTCAAAAAATGATCGAAAAAAAATTGCAAATCTTCAGTTCAGACCCGTTTGTAACATAATGAAAGACGAAAAAGATGCCGATACTGTCAGCAGTAAATTAAAACATTCAGGGACACGTTAAAACTCTCTTAAATACGCAAATTAGCCCTGACGTTTTACCTGCCCTGCCAGTTGCAGGATTGCTGACCTGATTCATATACCCCTTTTTTTAAATTTCCCTGCTCAGGTTCAGCCTGATAACGTCTGGCAGGTCTGTTTTTATCAAACAGAAACCCAGGTTTACCTGAAAACAATATATGCCCACAGCAACACCAGACGGTGGCGGGATCAACCTGTCATCACTGCTGAATTCAATCTCACAGGCCACTAAATCAGCCCTGAAAGTCAGAGTAAAAACCGCTTCCCGGACACAACCGTATGATTTAGCTATACTAAGGGTGGACTGATTCAATAAATGAGGAATTTATGAAGAATACCATTATTGCTTTGTCGGCTCTTTTACTGGCTTCTCCGGTTTTCGCGGATACGGTCACTCAGGCAACTGACGCCACGGTGCAGGAAGCACATAAAGGTGCGGATACAGCGAAAGAGAAACTGCACCAGACGGAAGATCAGGGTGCCGAGCTAAAACTGAAAGCCAAACATGCGGCGGAAGGGAAAAGTAATTCAACCAGCAGTAAGGTTTCAGAAGGAAGCCAGAAAGCCTGGCATAAAACGAAAGAAGGGACAGAAAAGACCTGGGATAAAACCAAACAGGGTGCAGAAAGTCTTAAAAACAAAGTGACTGAGTAATAGCCGCCCGTTGTTAAAAAGGCCGGATTATCCGGCCTTTTTTTCACCTTACAGCGCCATGTCGTGCTGGCCTTTCGCCGCCGCTTTCTGTTGTTCAGGTTGAACGTTCGCTGGAGCGCTGCCGTTCATCTGAATAACCGGTGGTTTGGTCAACTGCAACGTTGCTGCGGTGTTATCCCAAACCTGCTGCGTCAACGCCACGTTACCGTTTAACTCCTGACCAAAGCTTGGAATAACAGCCTTAATCTTGCTCTGCCACTCTGGCGAGTTAAACTGCTCCGGGAACAGCTTTTTAATAACATTGAGCGTAATCGGAGCCGCAGTTGAAGCACCAGGAGAAACACCCAGCAGTGCCGCAACGGTTCTCTGCTGGTCAGTCACCACTTCAGTACCCAGCTTCAGCAGGCCGCCTTTCTCAGCATCTTTTTTGATGATCTGTACACGCTGACCCGCCTGGATCAGCTTCCAGTCTTCTTTACGCGCAGCCGGATAGTACTCTTTCAGCGCGGCAAAACGATCGTCATCGTTCAGCATAACCTGACCGATCAGGTATTTAACCAGGTCAAAGTTATCCAGACCCACATGCGTCATCGGCATAAAGTTACTGGTGGTGGTGGTTTTCAGCAGGTCCATGTAAGAACCATTTTTCAGGAACTTAGTCGAGAACGTTGCAAATGGTCCAAACAGCACCACACGTTTACCGTCAAGAAAACGCGCATCCAGATGCGGAACGGACATCGGTGGCGCACCTACAGAAGCCTGACCGTAAACTTTCTCTAAATGCTGGCTGGTAATTTCCGGGTTTTCAGTCACCAGGAACGAACCACCCACCGGGAAGCCGGCATAGTTATCGGCTTCAGGAATACCGGTTTTTTGCAGCAGTTTCAGCGCGCCGCCGCCAGCACCGATAAAGACATATTTTGCATCCACCGCATGTTCTTTACCGTCTTTCACGTCGGTCACGGTAACATGCCATGAATTGTCCGCATTACGCTTGAAGCTGGTGACTTCTGAAGAGGTTTCCAGCTTAAAGTTGTCATGTTTCTACAGGCTGCCAATCAGCTGACGAGTGATTTCACCATAGTTCACATCGGTGCCCACCGGCGTCCAGGTCGCTGCCACTTTTTGCTGCGGATCGCGGCCATCCATGATCAGCGGTGCCCATTGTGCAATCTGCTTATGGTCAGTGGAGAACTGCATTCCCTGGAACAGGGTAGTCTGCTGCAATGCCTTGTAACGCTTACCCAGATAGTCGACGTTTTTGTCGCCCCAGACAAAGCTCATGTGCGGTGTGGAGTTGATAAACGAATGCGGGTTCTGCAACACACCGCGCTGAACCTGAGCGGTCCAGAACTGGCGCGAGATCATAAATGATTCGTTGATTTCCAGCGCTTTGCTGACATCAATAGAGCCGTCCGCACGCTCTGGCGTGTAGTTCAGCTCCATATTGGCAGAGTGACCAGTACCGGCATTGTTCCAGCCGTTTGAGGATTCCAGCGCCACGCCGTCCAGTTTCTCTACCATCAACTGTTTCCAGCCTGGTTGTAGCTCCTGAAGCCAGGTGCCCAGAGAGGCGCTCATAATGCCGCCGCCGATCAGCAGGACATCGGTTTTTTCCGCTGTATCTTCAGCATAAGTGGAGGTGCAAACCAGCAGTGCTGCGAGGGAAAGAACTGGGGAAATTTTACTTAATTTATTCATGTTAAGTGATCTGTATAAACAGTTTTTTAAAATTTAAGGAAATATCTTAACAATCATGTCCAGCTATTTCAAACTTACTATAGTTACAAAACCACCGTAAATAAGGTGAATCGAATGAAATATCCATGTGTTTAATATGTCTATAAAGCTGACAAATTGTCATTGCAGAGAGAATATCAGGCTGTAACCTGAGTGTTGCTGTGACAGGCAAAACTGCCCGTATCCAACCACACTGATTACTCTTTAGCAGGGGTTGTTATTTGCTGATAATGCGCCGGAGTTAAAATGAAAATATTCAATCATGAAGTGACCGCAGGTTTACTCAGAGGTTGGTGGAATGAAGATGTGCAGGGCTTACACTACTGGAATTTAAGAGAAAATGGCGTGGATGCCTGTTATGAGAAAGGTAAGAAGGCAAAATTTGCGGGTCACGATTATCTCTATGTCGGCAACCAGAATAATTTACCTGTCGATCTGGCTTTTGAAGATGGGATAGCAAAACATGAGCAACGCCTGGTTACGCTGGCAAATGCATTGTGGCAAGGAAAAGGAGACCAACAGCTTTTAGCGAAATATGCACAAACCGCATTACCTGCTATTACCGCTTCAGCGGTTCGCAGTAAATGGGGTCTGGATGGGGTGGGGAAAGTTCTTCAACTCGATGAAAGAAAAAGAGTGGCCTGGCTTAAGAATAATTTTGAAACCACTTATAAAAGTTATCTGAACTGGGACTTTACCTTCTGGCAGTCAACCGATGCGCCGCTACTGATTTGTGATTCACCCCTGTTTGATTTTCGCTGGCGTATGGATTCAGCTGATGACAATATGCGTTTTTGTTTTATGCCGCTCGGGCCACATGCCGCTGTCACCGGTGCACCTTCATTCAGAAGAAATATGTACAGCCCTGCCACTGTGCTGGGAAAGGTAAAAAATCCCCCTCCTGCTAATAATAGTTTTAGTCTCGCAAAGATTTCACTGCCGCTGAATATAGTCAGTCACTTTAATACCCTGACACTTCATCGGGCCAGAGGATGGGTTGTAGCAAAAAGCAGGGAAGAACTTTTAAAACATGCCGATTTTTTACAGCCCCATAATCTGGCTGAAAGAATAAAGTCAGACACGGTTATTGAACTTCGTAACGGCATCGTCAGCAAAAGATCCCCCCTCTGATGGCGATTTAATTACCGTGCGCATCTTAGTCACGCTTTATCTACCGATGATTGACCTGCATACAATCAAATGATAACTATTATCATCTTTTAGTTACTCTGGTGAGATGAAATGAAAGAAAGTCATGTGGCTTCGTCGGCGTCCTGCTGCATTGTTGGCGGCGGCCCGGCCGGATTAATGCTGGGATACCTGCTGGCACGTAATGGGGTTCCGGTAACGGTGCTGGAAAAACACGGTGATTTTCTGCGCGACTTTCGCGGTAATACCATTCATCCTTCCACGCTCGAAATTGCCTGGCAGCTGGGTTTCCTCGACGAGCTGCTGGCAATCCCTCATCAGAAAGCAGAAAAATTATACAGTGAAATCAATGGTAAACAAGCCACGCTGGCTGACTTCAGCCACCTGCCAACCCACTGTAAATACATTGCCTTTGTGCCCCAGTGGGACTTCCTGAATCTGCTCAGCAGTAAGGCCTCACAGCTCCCCGGCTTTACTCTGATTCAGAATGCGGAAGTTCGTGAATTAATTACAGAGAATGGCATCGTCAGCGGCGTGCGCGCCTCGGTTAAGGGAGATATGCAGGCGTTTCACAGTCAGCTGGTGATTGGCTGTGACGGACGCGATTCGATTGTTCGTCGGCTTGCCGATCTGAAGGTGCGCAGCTTTGGCGCACCACGCGATGTGTTATGGCTAAAAATTAGCCGACAACCCGGCGATCCTGAGTGGACGATGGGGCATCGCGGGGCGCAAAAGAACTTTATTATGGTTGATCGCGGCAGCTACTGGCAGTGTGGTTACTCCATTGTTAAAGGCAGTCTGCCAGCGCTTCAGGCTGCCGGGCTTCCTGCTTTTTTGCAGCAGGTCGCTGACGCATCCCCCTTCGCGCTGTCACGTTTGCAGCAGGAGATTGCAGACTGGCAGCAGGTCAGTTTGTTAAAAATCCGCATTGACCGGCTGGAGCAGTGGGCCTGCCCCGGCCTGCTGTGCATTGGTGACGCAGCCCACGCCATGTCACCGATTGGTGGCGTCGGGGTAAATCTGGCTATCCAGGACGCGGTGGCGACAGCAAACCTTTTGTCAGCGCCATTAAAAAACGGCACGCTGACACTGAAAGATTTGCAGAAAGTTCAGCGCCGCCGCATTTTCCCCACCTGGGCAACCCAGTGACTACAAATCATGATCGGTAAAGCCGGGCAAAAGACGCGCCGCAAACCCCCCGGCAAAATGGAACAGTGGTTACGCCAGCGAAAATTCCTTGCCCGTCTCTCCGGCAGGCTGATTGGCATTGGTTTTTTTCCCGAACGACCGGACTGCCTCTAACCGCGATTACTGACTCTGGTTGTGAAAACGTGATGCCGATCGAGGCGGGATGCCCTGACATATAGTGAGGAAGATAGGTGAGCAAGGCGGCACAGGTATTGCCCCGTCCGATCGGGCAGACCAGCCGGACGGGGCAGATTGTTTTAACAATTTTCGACCAGATCCTCAGGCGTCAGGGTGCGTTTTCCCTTCTTCGATGAAATCTTCATCAATCTCATCGCTGTTGGCTTCATTATCGCGGCCGGATAGCAAATTCCAGCAGGCAATAAACAGCGCGGCAATCAGCGGCCCAATCACAAAGCCGTTGATACCATATATTTCCATGCCGCCCAGCGTGGAGATCAGAATCAGGTAGTCCGGCATTTTGGTATCTTTTCCCACCAGTAACGGACGCAGAATGTTATCGACCAGACCAATAACCACCACGAAGAACACCACCAGAAAAATTCCCTGCCAGATCATGCCAGAAAAGAAGAAGTAGACCGCAGCGGGAACCCAGACTATCGCCGAACCGATTGCAGGGATCAGAGAAAGGAAGGCAATCAACGCGCCCCATAACAGGCTTCCCTCAATCCCGGTGAAGTAAAATGCCAGACCGCCAAGCACCCCCTGCACCACTGCCACCACCACCGTCCCTTTCACCGATGCACGGGAAACCGCAGCAAATTTTACCAACAGGTGATGTTTGACATACTCCGTCAGTGGTATTGAACGCAGGATCACATTGATCAAATACGAGCCATCTTTCAGCAGGAAAAACAGCAGGTAAAGCATGATACCGAAACCGACTGCAAAGCCCAGGCTGCTTTTACCAATCAGAAAAACACTGCCCGCCAGGTACTGTCCGCCCTGAAGTGCAACCTGCGATAATTTCTGTTGGATGTGGGGTGCCGTATCCAGTTGATGCTGGGCCAGTGAATGCCTTGCCCATTGCGGAAGATGCTGCATCACCTCAGCGAGAACCCCCGGCAGCTGGGTGTTATTATTCTGCAACCTTTCATAGACAGCGTTGAACTCCATCGCCATCGAGGAAACGACAATAGCCAGTGGTGTAATAACAATCAGGCAAATCACCATAACGGTGGCAAACGCAGCCAGACCATTTCTGTCAGCAAAAAGTTGTTTCAGGCGGCGCTTCATTGGATGAAAAATAATCGCCAGGATGGCAGCCCATAACACGGAAGAATAATACGGCCCTAAAATATCTAAAAATGCCACGGTGACGATAAACAGGATCAGGATAAAAAATCCCTTCGACAGGCCTTTAAATCTCATGGTAATTCCCCGAAAACCTAATAAGTTCGCTAACGTAGCATAGAACGCTGCGGCACATTTGCAATGCACGACGGAATGCTTCAGCGCGTGCCGGAATTATCGTCCCTGCCTCGTCTGCGCAGGCTAAATCCGGGATCGTCTGCCACTGGCTGTGGCGCATCGCCGCGTCTGATTTTGACACCGCCTGTGATCAGGCCGGCCAGTGTGGTGTTAACTCAGCAGAACAGAGCGAAATGGAAATGCTGGCGGGCCAGTAACAAGTTCAGCTGTACTCAATAACCTCAAACCCCTCATCCGCAGCCGGCTCCGAAAAATAAGCGGTGATATGTGCAAACTGTTTGTCCGTCACTGAAAAATCGTGTGTGCCTTCAGCATTCCTGGCATGTAAACGGGCTTTGCAAATGTCGTCGGATACATTGAGATAGTGCAGACGATGACTGGCACCAGACTCGACAATGATTTCCATCATTCACTGACGATGGGTTCGGGTATTTGCCGGAAAGTCCAGTACCACGGAGATACCAGCCTTAAGCAGTGAAATCAGATGGGGTTTCATCGCATCTCTGAGCTGTGCAGAGTAGTGCACATAATCCGCTACGGATTGCATTTGACTTGCGTAAAGCGCAGTAAGCCAGCGATCCTCACTGATTACTATTGTGCCGGGCGATGCACTGAGTGTTTCTGATAATGTCGATTTACCCGAGGCGATTTTCCCGCATAGCAAATGGAGCGTGGCTTTTTCCGCTCTGGCAGACGGATTAACTGGCATATTTTACCTCACGGATTTGTTAACGATAATCTGTAAAATCATACGGTTATTTTAACACATTGCCGGACTGGCGGCTCAAAAGGCGTGTCAGTCTGAGATTTAACAATACAGGTTAAACCTTCACTTCTGGCTGATGTTACCAGGAAACAAATGGACTCAGGCAGGATTTCACCTGACATTCATCTAAAAAAAACCCCACCTTAATCCGGCGGGGTTTTCTCTAATGGGGGCTTGCTGCATTTGCTTTTCAGCAACAGCCATCAGCCCCTCTTCTCCTGGCGGAGCCATCGCCAGAAGACGCCCTGTAAAAGGGCAGCCAGCCAGCGACGGGGCTTTACTGCTAAGCCAGTTTAACCGGCCACTGATTCAGCACAATTCCTCTCTTCTGCGCTCCTTCACCGAAATCCTGGAGCACCGCCTTAACATCAGGATCGATATATTCCGCGTTATCGTAATCCACAATGACCACACTGTTTTCCGGGATCTCCGCCAGCAGGGTTTTCAGCCGCGGATTGTGCAGGAAAGTGAGATTTTGCTGGAAACGCAACACATAGTGATCGTCGTAACGAGTCAGCAGCAGCGCATTGCGGTGGCTTTTATAAACACTGAACAGAATCTGGGTTGCCAGTCCGATACCAATACCGGCCAGCATACCAAAGATCAGAATACCGCCGATGGTGGCGAGGAAAGGCACATACTGCTGGGCACCTTTGCGGACATGTTCCACAAACAGGCCGGGTGTGGCCAGTTTATAGCCGGTATGTAACAGCACAGCGGCCAGACTTGCCAGAGGAATAGCATTCAACATTTCACTGAACCACAGCCCACAAACCAGCAGCAACACGCCGTGCACCAGAATCGAAATCTTGCTTTGCGCCCCGACGCTGACGTTGACCGAACTACGCACAATGACGGCGGTGATAGGCAAACCACCGAGGAAGCCACTGAGCAAATTACCAATCCCCTGCGCACGCATCTCTTTATCAGGCGACGGCGGCGGGTTCTGCGCACGCAATTTTTTCAGTGCTTCCTGACTCAGCAGTGTTTCCAGGCTGGCAACCACCGCCAGCGTCACAGCAATGACGTATACCGCCGGATTTTGCCACGCCATCCAGTCTGGACGTTGCAGTTCACCCGTGAGCGCCTGGAGACTGTCAAAAGATGGCAGGGAAATACGTGGCAAATCGGCCATAATTTCCGGATACATTCTGCCGCCGAATACGGTCACCATGCAGCCGAACAGTACCGCCATCAGCGGGCCAGGGATCCAGCTTAACACCTTGATTTTCTTTACCGCAGGTGTGGACCAAAACCACAAAATAAACAGGCCGGTTACCGACACCACAATGGCCGGAATCGATACGCTGAAAGCTCCACCAGTGACCATTTCGCTGAGCTCACTTTCTCCCGCCGCGCCAAGTGCCACCGGGATCTGCTGAATAATCAGTAAAATACCAATGGCAGCCAGCATCCCTTTAATCACCGTTCCGGGAACCAGACTGATAAAGCGGCCTGCGCGCACTACGCCGAGTAAAAATTGCAACACGCCAGCAATGATCAGCGCCAGTAACAAAGCGGAGAAGGAGCCCAGCGTTTCAATTGCGCCGGTCACGATGGTGACCAGTCCGGCAGCCGGGCCGCTGACGGCAAACTTTGACGGACTGAAGGTTGTCACCACCAGCCCACCAATCACCCCGGTCAGCAACCCGACAAAGGGCGGCAGACCACTGGCTTGTGCGATCCCCAGGCAAAGTGGCAGTGCGACCAGAAACACCACCAGACCTGCGGGAATATCCTGACGAAGTGTGGATAAATTCATGGCAGAGGCTCCTGTGAATTCTGCTGAATCAGCTCTTTCAGATGACCGGTTTGCAGGTCGTAAACACAGCCGAAAACATCCAGCTGTACACCATTACGCCACGCTGTGATAACGGGTTCAGTACGAATCAGATGCGCAAACTGCGCCAGCACGTTGGCCTCAACCAGCTGATTCAGACGCTGCGTTTCATCTTCGATACCGCTGGCTTCTGCCAGACCAGGAGCCAGCGCCTCGCGCAACTGAGTAATACGCCGCGCCAGCGGGGAGTTCTCATCAGACAAAGGAATATCCGGCAATGAAATCGCGGCCTGCACGCCACCACAGCCATAATGCCCACAAAGTACGATACGGGAGACTTTCAGATACTCCAGCGCGTACTGCAACACGCTCATAAAGTTGTCGTCACCGCTGACCACCATATTGGCAATATTTCGATGGACAAACAGCTCGCCAGGATGCGCCCCGGTCAGGACTTCAGCGGGCACACGGCTGTCAGAACAGCCTATCCACAATGAATGCGGCTGTTGGGAGTGTACATTCTGCCTGAAATACTGAGGATTACGTTGGCGGCGCTGTAAGGCCCAACTACGGTTCTTAGCTAACAAGGGTTTAAGTGTCGTCAAAATACAGTCTCTCTCTCAGGACAACAGGAATAAGAGCCGGTCCCACCAGGCATGTATCGTTGTGGCCAATCCGGACATCCACTTCAGGTAACAACCGAGTAAAGGTGGTACGTATCGGTTGTGAGCAGTACACGGGGCCGAAATGGCAAATAAAATAGCCTGATGGGCAGGCTTTAAGCCGGGCATCAGATTAATTCAATAAGTAATCACATTAACGCCCTGAACATTAAGTATGTACATAAGTGCTGAAATAAGTTCTGACATTTTAGAAGCATCAGGAAACATTAAGAATATTCCTAGAAAACACCTGACCTTGAATTGTAATTTTTATTAAATTAACTTTATCACCAGAGGATTTTTTGGCATGTATTTTTAAGATTTTCATCTCAAAAATAAATAAAAGAAAAAAGAACGAAAAAATATAATTTTTAAATTTATATATAAAACAATAACTTAAATAGACACCACTATAAAAAATGTTTTTATAAAAGTGCATTAATTTTTTTTTATACTTTTCCGTTCAGTTTACTGAAGGAAGGATCAAATTCAGAATGGAAAAGCTGTTTATTCATTCTTAAAATTTAATTTTACCCATCACAAATAAGTTGGTTATTAATAACCTTATTTATCAATTAATGTCAGAAATATAGTGAAATATTTAAACATCTTTACATTAATAGTTTCAGCAGCGGAAACAACCGGCTGGATTATTAGTCCGGTTTATGTAAAGAAAATTGCCCTGCAAAGCTGACTGTTGTACGTGTCAGACATTCTCCAGCATATTATTCGGCTGATGAATTTTTAGGGGTCATTAATTTTTCATCTGCGATCCAGGTAACACCTGACCTCCCTGACGTTTACCAGCCCCAGAAACAGGTCACAGACCGATCTGAGCTTTGCTCGCTTTCACCGACGTCACTTCGGAAACGCTGCCAGACAGCAGCTGAATGACGGAAGTGCAGAACGCTTCATAAGGCTGTCAAAAGTCATAGTTTCGGAAAATCTTAAGTAACCCGCAGCAAAACCAGGATAATTCTTATGTATTCCAGGTGATTTTTATCTGTTTCCCTTCTTTATCATTTCCACAGGTAAGTAAAGTTTAGCCTATCAATTCGATAGGGTGTGGTTACTCACCCATAAGCGCAATTCCATGTAAGATGTGCGTGATTTCAGGCAGATAGCCTGTGTCATTCAACGCAGAAAAAGCCAGAGCGGCGCCCACTCGCAGATTAAGGTGGGGAACGACAAGCCCCGATAAGCAGACGGTCGTTAAGACCCTTCACAGCAAAAATAATAAGTATCCTGAAAGTGTTCGGTGACTCCACCTCGTGCGCTACGCAACGATGCCTTTTATGTTTTACAAATGGCATCGGTCGTTGGGGAGTGATCGGCTGACAGGCGGCTTTTCTTGATTTCTGCCTTTGCGCCGTAAAACAGGCTGCTGACAAAAGCGACTCTGCGAAATGATTTACCCCAATAACCGATGAGGAAGGCATTATGAGCAATGATCACATCACCGGCAGCGGCGTCAGCCGGAAAAAACTTCTGATTGTTTTAATGTCGCTGGCCATCAGCCCGATTACCCAGGCTGATACCTTAACCCGTGATAATGGCGCACCGGTAGGCGATAACCAGAATTCACAAACTGCCGGTGCAAACGGCCCGGTGCTGTTGCAGGATGTGCAATTACTGCAAAAGCTACAACGTTTCGATCGCGAGCGTATTCCGGAGCGTGTTGTTCATGCTCGCGGTACCGGAGCGCATGGAGAGTTCACCGCGACCGCAGACATTTCCGACCTGACCATCGCGAAGGTGTTTACTACAGGTAGTAAAACCCCGGTGTTTGTCCGTTTCTCCAGCGTGGTACACGGTAACCACTCGCCGGAAACATTGCGTGACCCACGCGGGTTCGCCACCAAGTTTTATACCACTGACGGCAACTGGGATCTGGTCGGCAATAACTTCCCTACTTTCTTTATTCGCGATGCCATCAAGTTCCCGGATATGGTGCACGCGTTTAAGCCCGATCCCCGCACCAACCTCGATAACGATTCACGCCGCTTCGATTTCTTTTCTCACGTACCAGAATCAACGCGTACTCTGACTTTGCTTTACTCCAACGAAGGGACACCCGCCTCCTACCGCAACATGGACGGCAATGGCGTTCATGCTTACAAACTGGTGAACAGCAAGGGCGAAGTGCATTACGTCAAATTCCACTGGAAGACGCTACAGGGAATAAAAAATCTCGACCCGCAGCAGGTTGAGCAGGTGCAGGGTAATGACTACAGCCACATGACGCACGATCTGGTGGCGGCGATCAACCGTGGCGACTACCCGAAATGGGATCTCTATATCCAGGTGCTGAAACCGGAAGATCTGAAGAAGTTTGATTTTGATCCGCTGGATGCCACCAAAATCTGGCCCGGCGTGCCGGAGCGCAAAATCGGCCAGATGGTGCTGAATAAAAACCCGGATAACGTATTCCAGGAAACCGAACAGGTGGCTATGGCACCTTCCAATCTGGTGCCGGGAATTGAACCTTCCGAAGATAAACTGCTTCAGGGACGTCTGTTTGCCTATGCCGACACCCAGCTTTATCGTATCGGGGCCAACGGCCTGAGCCTGCCGATCAACAGGCCGCGCAACGAGGTCAATAATGGCAATCAGGACGGCAGTCTTAACAGTGGCCACACCCAGGACAAGGGCGTGAATTACCAGCCAAGCCGCCTGTATCCGCGTGAAGAGCTGGCGTCGGCCCGCTACAGCCATACGCCGCTGGAAGGCACCACGCAGCAAAGCAAAATCCAGCGCGAACAGAACTTTAAGCAGACCGGCGAGCTGTACCGCTCTTACAGCAAGAAAGAGCAGGACGATCTGATCAACAGCCTGGGCACATCGCTGGCCGACACCGATACGGAAAGCAAGAACATCATGCTCTCTTACTTCTACAAGGCGGATAAAGATTACGGTACGCGCCTGACCGGCGTGGCAAAAGGAGATTTAGCCACGGTGCAAAAACTGGCGGATAAGCTTTCCGACTGATATGAGGGTACGCGCCCGCACTTCGGTGCGGGCTGCCTGGCACAGTGATGAGGAAAACATGATGAAAGCACTTTATCTGATGCTTTGCCTGTTGGCCGCGCCGGTACTTGCCGCTCAGGCGCCAAATAATGCTAATGAGCAGCAGATCAAACAACAGCTGAACAATTACCTGTGGGATGCGGCGCGAACGGGCGAAAACAGCGTGATCAAAAACTTTATCGCCGCAAAATACAATCTTAACGAGCAGGATGAACACGGCTATACCGCAGTGATCCTTGCCGCCTACCACGGCCATTTGACGACGGTGGAAACCCTGCTGAATGCCGGGGCCGATCCCTGCCTGCGTGATAATCACGGTAACAGCGCGCTGATGGGCGCAATTTTTAAAGGCGAGATTAAAATTGCCCGTCGGTTGATTACCGCCAAATGCAGTCCGGATATGCGCAACAATGCCGGACAAACGGCCGCGATGTATGCCGCGTTGTTCCAGCGACATGCGCTGTTAGAACAACTCAAGGCTAAAGGAGCCGATATGCACGCCACCGACGTTAACGGCAACAACGTCGCTGCGCTGGAGCGCGGGGAAATTAACGGCAAGTGACCCGGCAGGTATTACCGGAAACGTTTCGGGCAGTGATATCAGTAAGTTTGCCCGACTGAACGTATCGCCACAGCCGGTTAACCGTGCTTTATATCGATAGCTCACTGAATTTGCAGCCGTCAGGCTGCTCTTTTCATCACAGGACACGGGCAGAAAGGCTGTTGTCGCATGGGCCGACTGCGGATATATTTCGGGTCAGGCAAAAGCCTGTTTCCTGGTACTGAAACAGGCTTCCGTTTTATCACTTAAGAACGCGCTTTACCTAAAACGGCGCTGTTACGTTTGGCACCGATTTTGCCAGTGCCGGGCTGCTCATTGTCGAGCCAGCCGCGGAGGTAGTGTTCTATCTGTTCCAGACTGCGGTTACGCGTCTCCGGCACACACTTAATGACAAACACTGCACCCAGGATACCGACCGCGGCAAAAATAAAGAAGGTGCCAGAAAGACCAATCCAGGCAAGCAGCACAGGGAAGAAGAGGGAAATCAGGAAATTAGCGATCCACATGGCGAACACGGCTCCCCCCATAAAGATACCGCGCAGTCGCGTTGGAAATATCTCTGACAACAGTAACCAGGTGACCGGCGATAACGCTCCCTGTTGAAAACTGAGAAACATTAACATCCCCGCCAGCACCATGTAAGCCCGCAGCAGGTCGGGTTGACCATTGACCGTTTCAGGAAGAAGAAAGCTGACTGCACCGATAAATACCAGGCAGGCGGTACAGCCAAACTGACCAATCATCACCATAGTACGTCGGCCGATTTTACCCAGCATCCAGATGCCGACAAAGGTCATCAGTACCGATACCACCCCATTGGCAATGGTGGCGAACAACGCGGCGTTATCAGACATGCCTGTCGATGTCAGCACCGTCGGTGCGTAATACATGATGGTGTTTACGCCGGTTAACTGCTGAATAACGGCTATCCCAATCCCAATCAGAAAAAGTTTGAACAGCCAGGGCTTCATGACTTCACGCAGCCGGGGTTTGCCTAACGCGCTTTGTTCATCCAGCGTTTCAGTAATTTCCATCAGTTCCCATTCAACGTCCTCTTTACGGCGGGTGCGTTCGAGCACGCTTCGGGCTTCAGCGAGGCGACCTTTCATTGCGTACCAGCGCGGCGTGTCGGGCATAAACATCATCCCCACCCACAGCAGCACGGCCGGTATGGTTGCCACCACCAGCATCCAGCGCCAGGTGCTTTCGCCTCCCCAGATTTCATGGAATGCTGCGTTGGAAATATAAGCCAGCAACTGGCCTGATACGATCATCAGCTCCTGTAGCGTTACCAGCTGACCACGTTTGTGTGCGGGAGCCAGCTCAGCAATATAAACAGGCACGGTCGCCGCTGCCCCCCCTACTGCCACACCGAGAACCAGGCGGAAGAAAACCATCCAGTGTACGTCGGGTGCCAGTGAGGTCCCAACCGCCCCGACAGCAAAGATCACCGCCAGCCAGAGAATGATTTTCTTTCTGCCCGCCGCGGCAGCCAGATGACCGGACAACAGCGCACCCATTGCTGCGCCAAACAGCAGTGAACTGGTAATCAGCCCGGTGGTAAAAGGGGTGAGATGAAGCTCCTTGCCCATAAAAAGCAATGCGCCAGAAATAACCCCGGTATCATAACCAAAAAGCAAACCGCCTAATGTTGCGATCAGCGCAACAACCTTAACGTAGGGCGATGTCGGGGCGTTACTGTTAGGACCCGATGCCCTGTTAAGCGTGAGATATTGTTCTTTCGTCATACAAGACTCCAGTCACCTGCTGTAATAGGAATAAATTCAGATGTTGTCTGAGTGCAAAGGTATTTGCCTCACTACCTGTAAACTCACAAAGTTAATTTAAACCAAATATTTCATATTTGTTAACTATGAAATTTTAGTTTTGAGTTATGGATCATGTTTTGTTGTGATTTTGTTTAACAGAGCGATATGACGCTATTGCTGGATTTCAGAATGGGGAATCAAACAGACAAGGTAATAAACATAATTAAATGATAAATATGAATTTATTTTAAATCAGCTGCATTTAACACGAACATCCATGTTCCGGACGGATAAACAAATTAACCAAAAATTAAAAATTATTTTTCCATATAAATAAAAAATGAAAAATAATTTTAAAAAGGCCACGCAACGCGCGGCCCTGTATTGAACATCTTTCAGATACCCGCAGTTTCGCGAATATATTTCCGTGCTTTGACCGCATATTCAAACGGGTTGGCTATTGCCGGGTCCTGCTCCGCCTCCACCACAATCCAGCCTTTATAGCCCTGCTCATCCAGCAGACTGAAAACCGGTCTGAAATCAATAATGCCGTCGCCTGGCACGGTGAAGGTGCCTCTTCTTACCCCATCCAGAAATGAAAGACCTTCACGGCGTACCTGCTCAATGACCGCCGGACGCACATCTTTCAAATGAACATGATTAATGCGGGAAAAATGTTTTTTCAGGATATCCAGCATGGCTTTTTCGTTACCTTCCGAATACCAGGCATGACCGGTGTCATAGAGCAGCCAGACATTTTCATCCACCAGCGAGAGAAATTTGTCGATTTCAGCGCTGGTCTGGATCCCCGTTCCCATATGGTGGTGCAGGCAAACCTGCATCCCCTTTTCAGCAGCCAGACGTCCCAGCGTGTTGTAGCCCTCCGCGACTCTCTGCCACTCATCTTCGCTAAAGTACGGTTTCTCACTGCCCAGCACCGGCAGGCCGGTGCCCTGGATGCTGCCGCTTTGCTCTGAGCAACCAATCACTTTCGCGCCCATCTCATGCAGGAAATTCATATGATTAACGAATTCATCGATGGTTTTTTCCCGCTGCCCGTCAGCAAAAAAGGTGCTGAACCAGGCGTTACAGATGCGGATACCGCGTATCTCCAGCATCGGCTTGAGAACCTGCGGATCGCGGGGATATTTGCTGCCGACCTCGCTGCCGGTGAACCCTGCCAGAGCCATTTCACTGACAATTTGTTGGAAGGTATTTTCACCGCCCAGCTCCGGCATATCATCATTCGTCCAGCCGATGGGCGCGATAGCCAGTTTGACATGTTGATGGTTCATTATCGTGTCTCCGTCTGTGCATTCTGTTGTTGCAGTTCCCATTCTATCAGCTCACGGGTTTCCACTGCCTGATGCGCCATTTTTTCCGGATAGCCAAACAGCGAAGCGGCCACAATCGGTTCACCGCCAACCCTGAAGTTCTTTTCAGCGAAATTCATTTCACGCAGCGTGCGAAACAGGGCGTCGAAGTCCACTTCGCCTTCGCCCGGCGCAACGTGCTGATGGATGGTGGCGTCCACCCCCGGTGGATTGACGATATAGCGACAGTGTCGGGTGTGATTCATGGTGTCGGCAATCAGCACGTGGGAAAGATCGTCACCGGCATAGCGCAACATTCTTGCCACGTCGCCAACACCTTTGTCGTAGAAAAAGGTGTGCGGCACACTGTAGATGTACTTGACGTTGTCGCTGCGAAACGACTTAACCGCATCGACAGTGGCGTCGCTCTCTTCACAGAAATCCCACGGATGCGCCTGAATTTCCACGCGAATACCTTCCCGCTCGAATACTGGCAGCAGCTCTTCCATTGAGCGATAGAACATCTCATCACAGATTTCCGGCTGATTTGGATCGCCGGAGAATTCGGTGTTAATCACCTGAACGCCCATCTCTACCGCGATTTCCACCATCCGCTTCCAGTTTTTGACCGCCGCCTGACGCCGTAATTCGTCCGGTCCTGACCAGCGATAGACGCAGATAAATGAGGAGATCTCCAGCCCCGTTTCCCGCAGGGCCTGCTTGTATTCCTTCATTATCTCGCGGCTGGCGCGCGGATGCTTATAGAAGGGATTAATTTGCGGATGTGGCGACTGCTCAATATATTTGTAACCCCACTCCGCAACCTGCTGGACCATGCGGGTGACACCCAGCTCTTTGATCACATCAACATCGAATGCAATTTTCATCATCTGTACCTGTCAGTAAAAATGGCCGCTTTCAACAGGCTCAGCGCTGATAGAAAGTCGGGCGTTCCGCCGTGGTGATAGTGACTGTTTCGCCCGTTTCCTGCGCTTTCAGGCAGGCATCGGCAGCAACGGATGCAGCAAAGCCATCCCAGGCTGAAGGGCCATGCAGCTGACCGGCTTTGACATCATTAATAAAGTGCTGTAGCTCCGTGTCATAGGCTTTGATAAAGCGATCTTTCCAGTCGGTAAGTATCGAGGTGGAGAGTTTTGCCGCAGAGCGCAGCTGGACCGATGACGGCTCAGGCAGGCTGGCAATACCGCTTTCTCCCACCACCTGGCACTGGATGTCGTAGCCGTAACGACAGTTAACAAAGATCTCCACATCGATAAGCGTGCCTTTCTCCGTTTCCAGCATCACAATCTGCGGGTCTTTCAGTCGGGCATGGGTGGCAGAAGTCGAGCGCGGGAAACGGACCTGCACCGAACGGTAATCGTCATTGAGCAGCCAGCGCAGCACGTCCAGTTCATGGATTAACGTATTGGTGATGGCCATATCCGTGGTGTAATTTTCGCCGACTTCAGGATTACGGTGCGCGCAGTGCAGCATCAGAGGCGCACCGATTTCACCGCTGTCTATCACTTTCTTCAACGCCTGATAGCCTTCATCGTAAGGGCGCATAAACCCGACCTGTACCAGGCGGCGTCCCGCTTTCATTTCTGCATCCACGATGCGCCGACACCCTTCCGCAGTCACTGCCAGCGGCTTCTCACAAAAGACCGGTTTGCCTGCCGCAATAGCAGCCAGCACGTACTCTTCATGCGTCGGGTCCCAGGAGGTCACCAGCACCGCATCCACATCACCGGACTGAATCAGCTCATAAGCGTCAGAATAAGATTCTGCGTTAATACCGGCCAGGGCAATCGCCGCACGGACGCTGTCAACGTTGATATCGGACACCGCCACCACCCTCGCCCCCTGCAACACCTGCGTACAGCGACGAATATGTTCTTTACCGATAGCACCAGCGCCAATGACACCAAGTTTTAAGGTCATTTTCTTTCTCCTGCGATTTTGTAGGGTTCAGGGTAGTTATTGGATTAGTAATCTCGCGCCTGAGCGCGTTTTTCATTGATCTGCTGAGCAACGTGACGAATGCGTTCCGAGAGTGCCGTTTGAGCGACACCAACATTCCACCAGCTGCCGTATTTGTGCACCATCGTCTTCGGCAACACCTTAATATCAATCAGCGTACTGCCTGTTTCGCCTTGGGCGGCTTCCAGCGCCTGATGCAGTTGTTCCATACTGGTAACCCGCCAGGTTTTACAGCCATAACCGGCGGCGATGGCCGCAAAGTCCACCGGCACCAGCCCGCCCTGTAACTGCCCGCTCTGGGGAGAGCGATAGCGAAACTCAGTGCCAAAGCTGTTCATGCCGTGTTCCATTTGCAGATTGTTAATACAGCCATTGGTCATGTTGTCGAACAGCACGATATTGATTTTTGCCCCTTCCTGAAGGGAGGTGACCAGTTCGGAATGCAGCATCATGAACGAGCCGTCACCCACCAGCGCATAGACTTCGTTTTGCGGCTGTGCCAGCTTCACGCCCAGCGCGGCGCTGACTTCATACCCCATACAGGAATAGCCGTATTCGACGTGATAGCTGTTGGCCGAGCGATTACGCCAGACGCGTTGCAGATCGCCCGGCAGGCTTCCGGCCGCTGCGACGATCACCGCATCCTCTGGCAGACGTTCATTTAACACCCCCAGCACGCTGCTCTGCGTCAGCGTCGAGTCGGTGATTTGACGGAATTCTCGGTAAACAGCATCACGATCGATATGATCGTCAATTTCGGGCACGAAACTGGTTTCCTGCCAGACAGCCTGATAGACCCGCTGCGTCTCCTTTAACTGACTGCTTTGCGCAATATCAACGCGGTCGCCCCATTGTGCATGCCAGGACTCTTTCGCCAGTGCGCTGTCCAGCGCGTTCAGCGCCTCACGCGCATCGGCCAGCAGGGGAATACCATCCAGCTTCCAGGCGTCAAAGTTACTGACGTTGATATTCAGAAAGCGCACCGAGGGATGCTGGAAGATCCATTTTGATGAGGTGGTGAAATCACTGAACCGGGTACCGATGCCAATCACCAGATCCGCCTCTTTCGCCAACAGATTGGCGGCCAGACACCCTGTCTCACCGACGCCGCCTGCATTCAGCGGATGAGAGGAGATAACCGTCCCCTTTCCTGCCTGCGTTTCCGCAAAGGGAATACCGTAACGGCTGGCAAAATGCGTCAGCGCTTCACCGGCACCGGAGTACTTCACGCCGCCGCCACAGACGATAAGCGGTCTTTGACTGGATTTAATGGCGGCGAGCGCCCCGGCCAGTTGCTCGGCACTGGCAGGACGACGATCCAGCAGATGGACACGGCGGGCGAAAAAGGATTCCGGATAGTCCCATGCTTCTCCCTGCACGTCCTGAGGCAGACAGAGCGTCACCGCACCGGTTTCGGCCGGATCGGTCAGCACCCGCATGGCATTGAGGCAGGCGCTCATTAGCTGTTCCGGGCGGCTGATACGGTCCCAGTATTTACTGACCGGGCGGAAAGCGTCATTGGTACTGATACTGAGATCCTGACTCTGCTCAATTTGTTGCAGCACCGGGTCAGGCTGACGAGTGGCAAAGACATCCCCCGGCAGTAACAGCAGCGGGATGCGATTGGCGGTAGCGGTGGCGGCAGCGGTGATCATATTGGCAGCGCCGGGACCAATCGAAGAGGTGCAGGCGATAATCTGACGTCGCAGAGACTGCCTGGCAAAGCCGGTTGCAGCATGTGCCATCCCCTGCTCGTTACGCCCCTGGAATACCCGAAGTTCGCCACAGTCCTGTTCCAGCGCCTGCCCCAGCCCCAGCACATTGCCATGCCCGAAAATGGCAAAAATGCCTTTTACAAACTTCAGCTCTTCACCATCAGACTTAACATACTGATTATCAAGAAATTTAATCAGCGCCTGCGCCATTGTCAGTCTCAGCTTGCTCATAGATTTCCCTTTTTACGGTCGGTAACCGGCTGCAAATTAGCCTGATTGATTGAGGGCTGCGCTTCTGTTTGACGCAGAGAAGGGTTAACGCCCCCTGTAATGTTTTTGGATTATAGGCAAAAAATTTTTTCATTAAACAAAAATACAGAAGAAACATTTCATTTTGCGAGGAGGATCAAACTCTGATGCCATTTTGCCGTCCAGGACGACACGGATTGTGCGAGCAATGCCGGATAAGCAGAAGAAGAGAAAAAAATAACCTATTAAAATTCAGGTATAAAGAGTTCAGGTCATGGCTTAGCGCCCTCTAGGTACAGACAGTAACCTTCATTTTCTCCCCCACCGGCCTGCGGCGTCAGGAGTGATAACGCCTTCACATTTTTGAATGTTTAATTTCAACTTTATTTGCAAATGAAATATTTATTTCTCAAACTAAAGTAGTTCGTTTACCCTCAGGCTGTTTCCGGCGGCGATCCGTTCCGGCAGGCAGCCATGCAAAAGGAAACCCCAGCGATGAATGCAGAAGTAAAGCGGCTTGACGTCATTTGTATCGGCCGGGTGGCCGTCGACCTCTATGCACAACAGATTGGCGCAAGACTGGAGAACGTCAGCAGTTTTTCAAAATATCTGGGTGGCTCGTCAGGTAATGTCGCCTGGGGCACCGCGAAACAGGGGCTGAAATCCGCCATGCTGGCGCGGGTCGGTGATGAGCACAATGGCCGTTTTTTGCGTGAAACGCTCAGTCAGGCAGGTGTGGATACGGAATTTTTGCTAACGGATGAAACGCGGCTGACCGCACTGGTGATGCTGGGTATTAAGGACCAGGAAACCTTTCCGCTGATTTTTTACCGCGATAATTGTGCCGATATGGCGCTGACGCCCGACGATATTAATGAAGACTATATTGCCTCCTCACGTGCGCTGGCGATTACCGGCACCCATCTGTCCCATGCCAGTACGCGGGCGGCGGTGTTGAAAGCGCTGGAGTATGCACGACGCCACGGTTTACGTACGGCACTGGATATCGATTACCGTCCGGTATTGTGGGGCCTGACCACCCCGGGCGACGGTGAAACCCGTTTTGTTGAATCCGACGCGGTGACCCGCCAGTTACAGGAGGTGTTACACCTGTTTGATCTGGTGGTCGGCACCGAAGAGGAATTTCATATTGCCGGCGGCAGCACCGATACCCTGACCGCACTGAAAAACGTCCGCCGCGCCACCCGCGCCACGCTGGTGTGTAAATGTGGTCCGACAGGTTGCGTGGTACTGGAAGGGGAAATTCCCGCCAGCTGGGACAACATCCCGCTGCATCAGGGCGTGCGGGTAGAGGTGTTAAACGTACTGGGGGCAGGTGATGCCTTTATGTCAGGACTGCTGCGCGGCTGGCTGAATGATGAAGGCTGGGAGCAGGCTTGCCGCTATGCCAATGCCTGTGGCGCACTGGTCGTCTCTCGCCACGGCTGTGCGCCAGCCATGCCGACGCGCAGAGAGCTCGACGACTATCTTGAGCGGGCGGACTCCGTGCCGCGCCCCGATTTGGATCAACGGCTTAATCACCTGCATCGCGTCACCAGTCGCACACAGCAGTGGCCTGAACTGTGCATCTTTGCTTTTGACCATCGCAAACAGCTCTCCGATATCGCGCGGGAAGCCGGTTGCGACGAAGCGCGTATTCCTGAGCTTAAACTGTTGCTGCTGAAGGCTGCCCAGGCAGCAGCACAGGAGGCCGGGCTGGAGAAGCGCAGCGGTATTCTGGCCGATGATACCTTTGGTCAGCGCGCCCTCAATGCCATCACCGGCCAGGGCTGGTGGATTGGCCGTCCCATTGAGCTACCCGGTTCACGCCCGCTCAGGCTGGAGCATGGCAATATTGGTTCCCAACTCATTCGCTGGCCGCTTGATCACGTCGTCAAATGTCTGGTTTTTTATCACCCCCAGGACCCGGCATCGCTGCGCGCTGAACAGGATGAACTGCTGCTGGAGGTGTGGAAAGCCTGTAACCAGTCGGGCCATGAACTGCTGCTGGAAATCATTCAGCCGGATGACGGTCCGCTTAAGGCAGAACAACACTATTACGAGATGATCGAGCACTTTTATCATCTCGGTATTAAAGCGGACTGGTGGAAACTGCCGCCGCTTTCCAGTGCAGGCTGGCAGCAGGTGAGCACGCTGATTGAACGTAAAGACCCGGATTGTCGTGGCATTTTGATCCTCGGGCTGGATGCACCGGCAGATGAACTGCGGGCGGGTTTTGCCGCTGCCGCCGGACATCCGTTAATCAAAGGGTTCGCCGTGGGCCGGACGATATTTGGTCAGCCTTCACGCCGCTGGATGCAGAGCGAGCTGAGTGATGAGCAGCTGATTGCAGAAGTGAAAGACAACTACCTGAATCTCATCAGCTACTGGCGCGAAGCGCGTGGGTGATGCCGATGATGCCCGCTATTCTCCACAGGGAGGATGCAGGCTGTTTATGTGATCTTTATTGAAATAACCCGCTTATTTCGCAGCAAAAAATGAAAAATTCGCTTCATTTGGTACACTGGGCACTTCACTCTTTTAATTTTCAGAGCGCACACATGGCTAATAATCCCACCCAACTGACCATTCTTCAGGACCAAATCAGACAGCGCTATGACACCCTGAGCAAGCGACTGAAGCAGGTGGCGCGCTATATTCTCGATAACAGTAACAGCGTCGCCTTCGACACGCTTGCCTCCATTGCTCAGCAGGCAGATGTTCCGCCCTCCACACTGATCCGTTTTGCCAATGCCTTTGGCTTTGGCGGGTTCAACGAAATGAAACAGATGTTTAAACAGCATCTGATGGAAGAGACGGCTAACTATACCGAACGGGCGCGCCTGTTTCGCCAGACGTCCACTGAAGAGTCGTCAGCGCCGGAAACCCCCACTGAAATCCTCAATATGTTTACGATGGTGAACACCCAGGCCTTACAGCAACTGGCTGTGCAGACCGCCGCAGGCGATCTGGAACAGGCCGTTTCGCTGCTGAAGGGCGCGGACAATATTTACGTTATTGGTCTGCGACGCTCCTTCAGCGTGGCGTCTTATCTGACCTACGCGCTGCGCCATCTCGACAGGAAAGCATTTCTGATTGACGGTCTGGGCGGCATGTTTACCGAGCAGCTCAGCATGGTTGGGCCAAAGGATGTGGTGGTGGCGATCAGTTTTTCTCCCTACTCACGCGAGGTGGTGGAGTTAGTCGAGCTGGGCGCCCAGCGTAAAGCACGGCTGATTGCCATCAGCGACAGCCAGGTCAGCCCGCTGGCGGCGTTCAGCGATGTCTGCTTCGTGGTGCGTGAAGCCCAGGTGGATGGCTTCCGTTCTCAGGTTGCGTCCCTGTGCCTGACCCAGACGCTGGCCGTCTCTCTGGCGCTGAACCGCTCGGAAGAAGCACAAAGCCATCAGGCGTGAAGGGTTCACTTCGGCAGTTTATCTGCCACATAAAGCAGAATCCCGACTCGCAAAGCGTTCGGGATTCCGTTGAGTTTACCGGCGGTAGTTGGGGTACATCACCGCACTTTGCAGCCTTCCGGCCAGTCAGTCACGCCGTGGGTAGTCATCGCTGTTTATCCACGCATGGTCATCTTCCCAGCTGAACAGCCATTTCCGCTCCGGCCCGGCCATTACATTCAGGTAGTAACTGTCATAACCCGCCAGGGTCGCTACCGGATGATAGCCTCGCGGCACCATCACCACATCCTGGTCAGAAGGTGCCATAGAGGCATCCAGGCTGCGGTCATCCGTATACACCCTTTGCAAAGCAAAGCCCTGTGGCGGATCAAAACGGTGATAGTAAGTCTCCTCCAGCTGCGTTTCTTTGCCGGGCTGGGGGGTGTCATGCTTATGAGAAGGCCATGAACTGGTCGCCCCTTCATCGGTGTAGACTTCCACCACCAGCAGGCAGTCTGCCTGCGCGCTGTCTGGCAGAATATTATGCACCAGACGCTGATTGCGTCCTTTCCCCCGGTTTTCAACACCCACATCCTGTGGGCGAATCACTCTGGCGGGCAGCGTTCCCTGCCCCGGCGCGCTACAGACCGCCAGTTCAAGAGAGGAATCCGCTGTGACTTCAACGCGGTCATGGGCAGGAACATAGACCGACCAGGGCGGCGTTCGCTCAAACGGTGACATACGCTGTCCCAGCCCCGGGAAGTCATCTTTGGCGGTTTTAACCGATGCCAGCCCAGCCACCAGCACCAGGCACAGCTCCCTGTCGCCGCACGCCAGCGATATTTTCTCTCCTTTAGCCAGCTTCCAGACATCAAAGCCGATATAGCGCCAGCCTGCACTTTCCGGCGTAATGGACTGGATATGCCCTTCTTTCTTACTTCTGGACAGCAGTGACACGGCAGCCTCCTTTATGCTTAGCCCAACGTCGGCATACTGAATTCAGAAACGGTATGCTGTCCCTGCGGCCAGCGGACGGTAGCGGTCTTCATTCGGGTATAAAAGCGGACGCCATCCGGGCCATGTACGTTCAGCGCGCCAAACACCGAGCGTTTCCAGCCGCCAAAACTGTGGAATGCCATAGGCACAGGAACCGGGACATTAACGCCGACCATCCCCGCCTGCACATCATGAACAAATTCGCGGGCGGTATGGCCGTTGCTGGTAAACACCGCACTCCCGTTGCCAAACTCGTGGCTGTTAACCAGCTTCAGCGCGCTGGCATAATCCGCAGTGCGCATAATGCCCAGCACCGGGCCAAAAATCTCCTCACGCCAGATGGTCATCTCAGGAGTGACGTGGTCAAACAGCGTACCACCAACGTAGTAGCCTGCTTCATAGCCAGGCAGGCGCAACTGACGGCCATCCACCACCAGCTTAGCGCCTTCCTCCACACCTTTATCGATGTAGCCAATCACCTTCTTCTGATGCGTTCCGGAAACCACCGGACCCATTTCATTCTCTTCACTGCCACGCAGACAGCCCGGTCCCACTTTCAACGCCTCAACTAACGGCTTGAGGCGGGCAATCAGCTTGTCAGCTGTCTCATCACCGACCGCCACCACCACCGGCAGCGCCATGCAGCGCTCTCCGGCGGAGCCAAAGGCACCGCCCATGATGGCGTTGACCGTGGCGTCGAGGTCCGCATCAGGCATCACAATCGCATGGTTTTTTGCTGCACCGAACGCCTGTACCCGCTTGCCGTGGGCGCTGGCGGTTTTATAAATATGCTCCGCAACGCCGGAAGAACCGACAAAACTCACCGCCGCAATGCGGGGATCGGTATAAAGTTGCTCAGCGTCTTCGTTACTGCAATGAATCACGTTAAACACCCCATCAGGTAAGCCTGCCTCTTTCAGCAGTTCCGCCAGCCGTACAGATGCGGTGGGAGCAAACGCTGGTGGTTTCAGCACAAAACTGTTCCCGCAGGCCAGCGCCACCGGGAACATCCACATCGGCACCATCGCCGGGAAGTTAAATGGCGTAATACCTGCCACCACGCCCAGTGGCTGCATCAGCGAATAGCTGTCAACGTCGGTGCCGACGTCTGAAGAGTATTCACCTTTAATCAGATGGGGAATGCCGCAGGCGAACTCCACCACTTCCATTCCGCGCGTCAGTTCACCAATCGCATCCGTCCAGACTTTGCCGTGTTCAGTGACAATAATCTCGGCCAGTTCATCGATGTGCTGTTCCAGTAACATCTTAAAATTAAACAGGATACGCGCGCGGCGTAAGGGTGTGGTCCGTGACCACGCATCAAACGCCGTATGAGCAACCTCAATTGCGTCCGAGACTTCCTGCGCTGTTGACTGAGTCAGTTCACGAATAGCTTTGCCAGTGGCCGGATCGTATACCGGCACCGTTTCCTGACTGCTACTGATATGGTTTTTTCCGCCAATAAAATTACCCGTGGTATTCATACTTGCGCCTCATTTAAGCAGAGGGTGGATTAGCACCCGGCTGTATCTGTGTTTGCGAGATGTCATAACGGTAGTTAAATGAAAAATTTATTTCAATAAATAATAAAATGGAAATTTGAATTGGTGAGGCGGCTCGCATTTTTATGCCATTCATTACCGGATGATCTGGCAATTAAAGTGTTATCCAGACTACTTCCTTATCCTGAAAGCTGAAATAATCGTTGCCACCAGGCAAGATTTTGCGAACGCCATCAAAGAAATTTATTTTCATTTAATATTAAAATGAAATAAATTTTCCCAACAATCCGACAGGGCAACCTGTCATTTCAGGTTCAGGAGAGTCGCATGACCATCGCCGCAGAACGTTTCTGTATCAACCGGAAGATTGCTCCCTCGCTCAGCATTGAAGCGTTCTTCAAACTGGTAAACCGCGCAGGATTGCACAAAGTCGAGCTGCGCAATGACATGCCCGGTGGCAGCGTTACGGACTCCCTTACTCACCAACAGGTGCGTGAGCTGGCCTCTCAGTACCAGATTGACATTGTTACCATTAATGCGGTCTATCCCTTTAATCAGCGCAGTCATGAGGTGCGCCAGCTGACCGAACATCTGTTGAACGAAGCCAGAGAAACAGGAGCAAAAGCCCTCGTGCTCTGCCCACTGAATGACGGCACGCCGGTTTCAGCCACCGAGACGCTGAACGCCCTGCGCGACCTCGCTCCGCTGTTCGCCTCATATGGCATCGCGGGGTTGGTTGAGCCGCTGGGCTTCCCGCAAAGCTCCCTGCGTTCCGCCTTAGAGGCCCGTCATCTTATCCACGATGCGGGAGTCCCTTTTAAACTGCTGATCGACACCTTTCATCACCATCTCTGGCCTCAGGCCGACAGCGAATTCGCCCGGCTTGATGTAGCCGACATCGGGCTGGTACACCTTTCCGGCGTGGAAGACCCACAGCCACGCGAAAAACTGACGGATGACCACCGTGTGATGATCACCCCGACCGATCGCCTTCACTCCTGCCAGCAGGTGAAAAATCTGGAAGCCAGAGGCTACCGGGGTATCTATGCGTTTGAGCCGTTCGCGCCAGAGCTTGCCGAATGGGATGAGTCAAAAATTCTGCAAGAAATTCAGCAGAGTATAGAACTGATTCAGCAAAGCTGCTGAGCCGGAGCAGACCGTTGTCGATGCAGCCGAACGCCTGAACAACGGATTAATCCGCCGATCGTGCCTGACAGGCTCGGTCATTGTGCCTTGTCCACTCCCCTGGCCTTACCGCCTCCTGAGCCGACTCAGGAGGTTTTTCCGGGTAATAATCAGCGCTCAATCACACAACCACACAGGTGGCTTTCCGAAAAGCGCTTTCCTCGCTACAGTAAACTCATCCGACCACTTACCCGCAGGTTACTATGGCTGCTTCTCTGTTCTCCCCGCTGGATCTGGGCTTTACCTGGCTGAAAAGCCGCGTACTGATGGGGTCAATGCATACCGGGCTTGAAGAGCATCCCGACGGGCCACAGCGCCTGGCGGCATTTTATGCCGAGCGGGCCGCAGCGGGCGTGGCGCTGATTGTGACGGGGGGGATTGCCCCCTCTCCGGAAGGGGTGGTGATGGCGGGCGCGTCGGTGCTTAACCACCCGGACCAGTTGCCACATCATCGGGTGGTAGTCGATGCCGTTCACCAGGCCGGGGGGAAAATTGCGCTGCAAATTTTACATGCGGGCCGCTACAGCTACCAGCCAACCCTGGTGGCCCCGTCGCCACTTCAGGCACCGATCAATCCCTTTCAGCCCCGGGAGCTGGGCCACGACGAGATTCTGGCACTGATTGCGGATTTCGCCCGCTGCGCCCGTCTGGCACAGGCAGCAGGTTATGACGGGGTCGAAATCATGGCTTCTGAGGGCTATCTGATTAACCAGTTTCTGGCGGCCAGAACGAATCAGCGCAGCGATGGCTGGGGCGGCGACGAAAGGCGCAGAATGCGTTTCGCGGTGGAGATTGTGCAGGCCGTGCGGGCGGCAGTGGGGGCCGAATTTATTATTATCTTTCGCCTGTCGATGCTGGATCTGGTGGAACAGGGCAACACCCTGTCGCAGACGCTGCGACTGGCTCAGGCTGTTGTACTGGCCGGGGCCACGCTGATTAATACCGGCATTGGCTGGCACGAAGCGCGGATCCCCACTATTGCCACCTCAGTGCCGCGTGGCGCTTTCGGCTGGGTGACCCGGCATCTCCGCCAGCATCTGAGCCTGCCGCTGATCGCGACCAATCGCATTAACCATCCACAGGTAGCCCAGGCGCTGCTGGATGAAGGTTGTGCTGATATGGTTTCGATGGCCCGACCTTTTCTGGCCGACGCACAGTTTGTTGAAAAAGCCCGCGCGGGACGCAGCGATGAGATTAACACCTGTATTGGCTGTAATCAGGCCTGTCTGGACCAGATTTTTGCCGGCAGGATCACCTCCTGCCTGGTTAATCCTCGCGCCTGCCATGAAACCGAATTGCCACAACAGCACACCCCGCAACCAAAACGGCTGGCGGTGGTGGGGGCTGGCCCGGCCGGACTGGCATTTGCCGTCAACGCCGCAGGACGGGGGCATCAGGTGACCCTGTTTGAGCAGGCCGCAGAGATCGGCGGCCAGTTCAATGTCGCGCGCCAGATCCCCGGCAAAGAAGAGTTCCGCGAAACGCTGCGCTACTATCGCAGGCAGCTGGAGATTAACGGCGTGGCGCTGCATCTGAACCACCGGGTGGTGGCGTCTGAGCTGGTGGACTTTGATGAAATCATCCTCGCCAGCGGCGTGACGGCGCGGATACCGCAGCTCGCCGGGATTGACCATCCCAGCGTGCTCAGCTACCTGGAGGTGTTACGCGATAAAAAACCGGTGGGCCAACGCGTGGCGATTATCGGCGCAGGAGGTATTGGTTTTGATACCGCGGAGTATCTCAGCCAGCATGGCGAATCCGCCAGTCTGAATATTGCCGCCTTCTGTCGCGAATGGGGAATTGATCAAACCCTGCAACAGCCGGGTGGACTGTGCACCCCGGTTAGTCCCGTGCCAGCGCGGCAGATCTGGCTGCTGCAACGCAAACCAGGTAAACCCGGTGCTGGTCTGGGCAAAACCACCGGCTGGATCCACCGCAGCAGTCTGCACATGCGTCAGGTCAGGCTCTGGGGCGGTGTGGAATATCTCCAGATTGATGATCAGGGATTACATATTCGCTATGAGGGTAAAACCCAGCTGCTGGCGGTAGATAACGTGGTGATTTGCGCCGGACAGGAACCAAACCGACAGCTGGCAGACACCTTAACGCCGCTGGGCAAAATCGTGCACATTATCGGCGGCGCGGACGTAGCGGAAGAACTGGATGCCCGCCGGGCGATAGCCCAGGCCACGCGGTTGGCTTTAAATATCTGACTGTTTTATTCACCGGGGATATCAATCCAGAACCAGCTTAAGCAAATGATAAGAACGCCTGCTTTTAATATTTTTTATCTGTGTAAAAATATCATTTCATTTCAGCACTCATTAAAGCGACTTTCCATGCCTTTTTGTATTAACTCCTGCCTGTCTGGCTCAACCAGCAGCATCGATTCCCGGGTCGAAATATCATCATAAAAAAACGATTCAGCTAATAATTTTCTGTCTGCTGATGGCTATGAGATAATCAGCAATACAGTTAAAACTCAGGAAATAAAACCGTTTGCTTCTGCCCTGAGCGCCAGATTAAGGATGAGTAATAAGGAATATTTTCAATATAAAGAATTATGGAATAATCTGGGTTTATCTGAAAAAAGGTCCGATTTGCCGAACCTCTGTCCAGTGAGGATAAATATCCGGAGAAGGGTGCCACAGATTCTTTAAAATCAGAACCAGCCTGCGCCGGGGCAATGTTCGAGGATGATGAAGATTATGTGAGTGTCGATCAGTTAAAAGACTTTCTTCAGCAGCGCGCAGAACAGCTAAAAATATCTTATAATTCAGTACCCCCGAACACCCCTGCCTGTGTTTTACACACGACACCAGCGCAGAGCCCGCCGTCGTTTGACAGCACAATACCCGATCATTACGACAGGCCGGTTATAAAAACAATAGCAGCCCTTTATGATATTCCCAGAAAACAACCAGTATCTGTCCTGTACGGTACCCCCGGAAAAAAACCAATATCAACTTTGTATGATATACCTGTAAAAAAACCAATATCTGTAGAGGATAATTTCGCTATAAAAAATAACATTGAAACTTGATTCAGATAGGAAAATAAAACCCCTAACACTATTACCGACACGTTAACAACACGGTTAAAAATAATAAAACGACCAACACAGTCCGTTAATTTACTTTCTTTATCCTCGGCTAAACGGAGTATTCCACGCACGCTATAATAGCGATGAGATATCTGATAAAAACAGCTTAAAGCCGGTCAGATATTCAGTATCCTCATTTAAGAATCTGAATTTCACTGCTACCTGTTTGCAGGCCTGACACTCTGTTTCCGTCATAGTTTGCGTTCAGCCGGGATAACCTTATCCATTTGGTTATCCCGGCAAGATTTTATTTGCCGTTCCAGGCCTTCAGGTTTGCATCACGGGTTTTCAGCTTTTGCTCTGGCGTCAGCTTGTTATACCCTTCTCCCAGGCCGCTTTCCCAGTCACCGTACAGCGGGTTAGGAAGAATGATAAAGCGGGTGCCAAACAGCTGATGGTTCTGGTTGACGAAGGCACGGCGCTGCGCGTTGCCCTGATGATAAGTGGCCGCGCCATAATCGTTCAGGTTATCACCGATATACAGCACTACATCGTAGCCTTCTGCCTTGATGGCATCGAAACGTGCCTGCTTATTGGAGCTGTCAGTTTTCAGGCGTAACGTTTTCTGATTAACGCCGGTAAAACCCAGTTGTTTAAGGTTGTCTGCCGTCGCGGCAGCATCTTTATTGTCACGGTTGGAGACATAAAAGACCGTGCCGCCATGACTGTTAACGTATCGGGCAAAATCCACCGAGCCCGGCACCGCTGCGGCCTGGCGGGCCTGGGTCCAGGCTGACCAGCTTTTATCAGCAAACGGCTGCCCTGCCTTCACCTGCCATGCGCTGTAGGCACTGTTATCGATCATCGTTTCATCAAGATCGACAATGACCGCCTTCGGTTTGCCGGTCAGTGAGGGAGCCTGATCAAATGACAGCGTTGCGAAGTTAAAAGCCTGATAAGCCAGCGCCTGGTACTCGCCCGACTGCTGGAACCAGTTCAGCGCCATTACCGACTGCTGATTAAGTTCGGCATTGCCATCAGGCTTTTTTGTCGCGCAGCCGGACAAAGCCAGCGCCATCAGGACACTGGTGCTTAACAGGGTGGTGGTTTTCATCTTCAAGGTGCAGCTCCATTCAGGAATTTACAGGAAATGGTTTCAGATTATCGCCTTAAAAATGCAGTATAACGGCCATAATGTGAAGCTATTGTTAACTCACAGCCTGCTAAAAAGGACGCCGCAATGTCTGGTGCTTATCTCTCTCCCCTGCTCTCATCCATTGACTGGCTGGGTCATGCTTTTCTGCCCGCCGGGGAACGCCCACCGGCAGAGACGGTGTATAACCTTCAGCGTCATACGGCGGAGGTGCTGCTGGACAGCGAGGCGCTTCCGGTCAAAAGCCAACAGGCTGATGGGCTGATCGCTACCGGGAGCCGACCTGTCGCGGTCTACACCGCTGACTGCCTGCCCGTGCTGATTGCAGACCATCGCCGGCAACAGGTTGCGGCGGTCCATGCCGGGCTGAACGGCGCGCTGGGCGGCGTGCTTATCAACGCGATCAGGCGTCTTTTTCAGCGAGGTGCCACGCCGGACAGCCTGACCATCGCCATTGGTCCGGCTATCGGTCCCTGCTGCTACGAGCTGGGCGAAGAAAGGATAGCCGCCATAAGCCAGCAGGATCCTCACCATCTGCTGCCGCTGATTGCCCTGTCGGAACAGCAAGGCAGCAACCCACTGGCGGTTCGTTCCCAGGCATCAGCCACAACCAATGGGGTATGGTTTGATTTGCCTTTGCTGGCAAAGCGTATGGCAATGCGGGAAGGTGTTGCGGAGGGGCAGATCGAGCTGAGCGGGGTGTGCACTTACTGTATGGCGGAAGAGCAGGCGAGCTATCGCCGCAACACCCATTTTCACTGCGGCTATCAGCAGCGATTTTCATGGATTAAGCGGCGATAAGCAGGGATTAACGCAGTTTAACCGAGCGTAGAACAACGAATTTCTGATTGGAAGCCACGGTGGTGCAGTTACCAAACAGTTTTTTCATTTTCTGGAAGTAATCAAGATGTCGGTTGCCGACAATGCGCAGTTCGCCACCGTGCTGTAAACAGCGGTATGCATCACGAAACATCTGCCAGGCAATGTGCGCCGTCAGGGTGTTCTGCTGATGAAAAGGCGGATTACAGAGCACCGTATGCAGGCTGTTGGCAGGAAACCCTGCCAGCGCATTATTCACCGTAAAGTGGCAGCGTGACAGACATTCGGGCCGGTTCACCTCAACATTCATCCGGCTGGAGACGACGGCCATCGAGGACTCGTCGACAAAATGCACCACCGCCGCCGGATTTTGCCGCAGCGCCATCAGGCCGATCACCCCATTACCACAGCCCAGATCGACAATCTCACCTTCAATATTTTCCGGCAGATGCGCCATAAAGAAACGTGCCCCGACATCCAGTCCGCTGCGGGCGAAGACGTTGGCATGATTGTGAATGCGGTAATCAGTGCCTTCCAGCTGCCACGAAAAGGTATCGGGTGCCTCCACCAGCGCAGGCAGATCGGCACGACAGAAAATCAGCCGGGCTTTCTTGACCGCCAGCGAGGTGGTGGTGTGTCCCAGTACGCGCTCGAAAAGTTGCAGCGTGGAGGTGTGAATATCTTTCGCTTTAGCCGCCGCAATAATCTCTGTCTCCGGGCCCACCACCAGACGCAATGCCCGTAGTTGCTGCTCGAGCAACGCCAGCGTTTTCGGGATTTTAATCAGCACGCGGGCGGGCCTGACCGGCAGCGGCGTGAGGCTGTCAAGAAACTGTACGTCCTGTTCCGCCATCCCGTTGAGCGCCAGATTATGGCGGGTGGCCAACTGGCCGATCAGTGAATCGCTGATGCTGTAACGCAGCTCCCCGTCCAGCGCACAGGCCAGCGCGCCGAAGGTGTCATTAAAGATAAATGTCGGCCCGCTTGCCGGCTTCTCTGCCAGATGCTGCAACAGATACTCATCGGCTGCATCCCACGCCTGGAGAGGACTCTCCTCGCCCGTCCGGGGAAAGCGGTGCAACGTCAGCGTGCGCTGGCTCAGTTCAAATTGGCTCATGGGATCACCCTGATGGTAAAAATTCCCGCGATTTATCCCCTAAAACGTCGGAGCAGTAAATGTTTTTCTTCCCCGATCGGCATCCGGGCCGCCTGATTATGGCCCCGCAATCCTGCCATCTGGATAAATACGCCTGCGGTCGTGGTAGACTTGCCAACCCTGTTCCCCCACTTTTCAACCCCGGAGTCAGCATGTCATCGCTGGTATATCTGCAAGGCTATCCCGAATCTCTGCTGGACCAGGTGCGCACGCTGATTGCGGAACAGCGCCTGGACGACGTGCTGCAAAAGCGCTACCCGCACAACCATAATATTACCAGCGACAGGGCACTGTACGATTACACGCTGGATCTGAAAAACCAGTCGCTGCGCAATGCCCCACCGCTGAATAAAGTCTTTTATGACAATAAAATCCGGGTGATGAAAGATGCTCTTGGGTTGCACACCGCCATTTCCCGCGTTCAGGGCGGCAGGCTGAAAGCCAAAGCAGAGATCCGGGTTGCCACACTTTTTAAACAGGCGCCTGAAGCGTTTTTACGGATGATTGTGGTTCACGAGCTGGCACACATTAAAGAGAAGAATCACAGCAAAGCGTTTTATCAACTGTGCTGTCATATGGAGCCGCAGTATCACCAGCTGGAGTTTGATACCCGGCTGTGGCTGACCGCCAGAGCGCTGGAAAACGGAGCCGCTGAGTGAGGGGATCAGGCCAGCAGAGACATCGCCTGGCCCCTCAAAGAAAATCTTTGGCTTTCTGGATAAGACTGGTTTTGGTCAGCGCCCCCAGATATTTCCTCTCGTGAGGATTATTCAGCACAGGCAGACGCTCCAGCGTGACGCGGGCGAATGCCTCCCAGCCTTCGGTAATCGACTGGTTTTCGTAAATACAGGGAAAGGTTTCATCCACCACGCAGCTGACCGGCGAGTCAAGGGTGATGGTCTTGTCCAGTACCTGACGGGAAATATCGTGAATCGATGCCGCGCCCAGAAATGCCCCCGTCTCGCTGATGACATAGACAAAGCGTTCGCGCTTGAGTGAACTGACTGCCAGCGCTTTACCCACCGAATCCTCCGGCTTCAGCGCCGCGCCAGAGACAATAAATTGCGAAATAATGCCGTTGTCGAAATCGAATTTGGCATCTGAACGGCTGAAGTGATGCTTAATCACCGGATAAGTGCTGCCGGATTGCAGCCGGTAGACGGTCATTGAAGCCAGCGCACAGGCGATCATGGTGGGAAACAGCAGGCTGCTGTTCAGCGTCATCTCCAGCACCATCAGCATCGCCATCAGCGGTGCCTGGCTGACCGAGGCCAGCATGGCCCCCATGCCGACGGCGGCGAAGATCACCGCATGATCGACCGGCATCCCCGCCATCGCGCCCAGAGACGCCACCAGTACCCCCAGTACTGCACCGGTTAACAGCGACGGCGTAAACAGCCCACCCACCGCGTTGGAACCGACCGAAACGGCGGTCGCGACCATTTTCAGCAGCAGCAGAATCACCAGCCCTTGCAGGGCATAACCGCCCGCCATAATTTCAACGATCACTTCATAACCGTTTCCCAGGATCTGAGGGGTGCAGATTGCCATTATGCCAACCAGCACGCCACCCAGCCCCAGCCGCAGCGGCAGATTTTTCACCCGTGCGAAGCACGTTTTACTGCGGTCAATCAGCCAGATCATTATCCAGCCCAGCAGCCCGGCCAGCAAACCGATGGCAACGGTCAGTAGCAGGTTGCTGGTGGTCAGCTCAAACTGTGCCTGCGAGAAAGGATAAACCGCCGAACGGTAACCAAGCATCCACATATTCAGCACCGCCGCCGCAGAGGCGATGATCAGCGGGATAAGACGCTGTAGCGAAGAGATACCAAAGGCGATTTCCGCCACGAAAATGGCCGACGCCAGCGGCGCATGGTAGACCGAAGAGAGTCCGGCCGCCGCAGCCATAGCCACCACATCGCTGTTTTTGAGTGATAATTTCCGGATAACAGAGAGCCGTCCCATCAGGCTGCCGCTCAGCGCGGAAAGCTGCACCATCGGACCTTCCTTACCAATGGATGCGCCGCTGCTGATACTGGCAATCGATGAGAGCGCACGAAACAGCGAGGTTTTGGTTGGCACCGCTTCCAGCCGGGCGTTGATCACCTCCAGATAATCGGTGCGAACCGTCTCCTTTTGCTCAATAGCGGTGGCATAACGCAGAAAAAATCCGGCCAGCAGCCCGCCTGCACCCACAATCAGCGGCCAGAGATACCACGGATAAACGCCGATCCCCTGGGTGACATCCTGCCCACTGCCAAACAGCAGCTTATTAATTAATTCAATCAGTTGCCGGAATCCCAGCGTCACCAGCGACGCCACCAGGCCCACGGGAATGGCAATGAGAATGCTGCTCCAGTTCAGTGCATGTTTACTGCCGGTGATCATCCTGGTTTTTCTCCCCGCGTGCCGATATGCGTTTATGGTGAGAGAGGCAACGTTAAAAATCAAACGCCCGGTGCGGTTCAGGCCGCGAAATTGCGATAAATATTTCTGAATATTACCAAACATGATTGACCTTTACGCTGCCGTCCGTTATTGTCGGCGGCAGCAAAGGGGAGTAACTTCATTGCCGGTTAATCGTCATTACGGTGCGCAAGCACCCGGTTGCCGGGCAACCAGGATTCCCGTCCTGTGTTGTAAGTGAGACCTTGCCGGAAGGCGAGGTTTGCTTACAGCAAATATACTGTGGCTGACGTCTTCCAACGTTAGCCATTTTATTTTGCACAGGAACCTTCTATGAATAGCGTAGGCACACCGTTACTCTGGGGCAGCTTTGCTGTTGTGGTGCTGATTATGTTGGCGATTGACCTGCTGTTGCAGGGGCGTCGCGGTAGTCAGACCATGTCTCTCAAACAGGCCGCCTTCTGGTCGCTGGTCTGGATCTCCGTCTCGCTGCTTTTTGCCGCTGGTTTATGGTGGTATTTGCAGGGCACCGCCGGACCTGAAATCGCCCACACGCAAACCCTCGCTTTCCTGACCGGCTATGTGCTGGAAAAAGCGCTGGCGGTGGATAACGTCTTTGTCTGGCTGATGCTGTTTGGCTACTTTGCCATACCGGCGAATTTACAGCGCAGGGTGCTGATTTACGGCGTGCTGGGAGCGATTGTCCTGCGCACCATCATGATTTTCGCCGGGAGCTGGCTGGTGAATGAATTCAGCTGGATCCTCTACGTATTCGGTGCGTTCCTGCTGTTTACCGGCGTGAAAATGGCCCTGGCGGGTAAAGAGGGTGAAGGTTCGCCGGGCGATAAGCCGGTGGTGCGCTGGCTGCGCAAACATCTGCGTATGACTGATGACCTCGAAGGTGAGCAGTTTTTTATTCGCCGCAACGGGCTGCTTTATGCCACGCCGCTGCTGCTGGTACTGATTATGGTCGAACTGAGCGATGTGATTTTTGCCGTCGACAGTATCCCGGCTATCTTTGCCGTCACCACCGATCCCTTTATCGTCCTGACCTCCAATCTGTTTGCCATTCTGGGTTTGCGCGCCATGTACTTCCTGCTGTCGGCCGTGGCGGAGCGTTTCTCAATGCTGAAATATGGCCTTGCAGTGATACTGGTCTTTATCGGTTTCAAAATGCTGATCGTCGATTTCTGGCATATTCCGGTGGCTGTCTCGCTGAGCGTGGTAGGCGGTATTCTGGCAGTGACACTGGTGATTAACGCGGTGGTTAATCGTCGTAACGACCAACGACAAAAGCTGAAATAATCAATTTACCCTTATATAACAACGAGCCTGCGACAGCGGTAATTACCTGCCGCAGGCTATTTTTCCCTTCCCCTGACATCACATTTCCTTATACTGCCCCGGCAAACACACGCTTTTCGCTGAATTCAGAAGAAGGATGCGTTCATAACAATCACTTAATCACTGGTTTTACTATGAGTATGGAAAAAAGCCGTCCGGGTCTGCTGCAACGTCTGTTACAGGCAAGCCTGGTGAGTCAGATTTTAATAGGCCTGCTGGCCGGTATTGCCCTTGCCTGGTTTTCAAAAGAGAGCGCCCAGTCCGTTGGCCTGCTCGGTACGTTGTTCGTCAATGCGCTGAAAGCCGTCGCCCCGATGCTGGTGATGGTGCTGGTGATTGCCTCAATCGCTAACCATCAACACGGACAGAAAACCAATATTCGCCCGATTATCACCCTCTATCTGCTCAGTACCTTTTTTGCCGCCGTGCTGGCGGTAGTATGCAGCCATCTGCTGCCACAAAGCCTGACGCTGAGCGCCGTTGACCAGCAGATCGTGCCGCCCTCGGGCATTATGGCAGTGTTGAACGGACTGCTGATGAGTATGATTTCCAATCCGATTGACGCGCTGCTGCATGCCAATTACATCGGTATTCTGGTGTGGGCTATCGGGCTGGGCTTCGCCTTTCGCCACAGCAGCCAGACAACCCGCACCTTTCTGAACGACGCGGCAGATGCCATCACCTGGCTGGTTCGTATCGTTATCCGCTTTGCGCCGCTGGGTATTTTTGGGCTGGTTGGCTCGATTCTGGCCTCTACCGGTTTTTCTGCCTTGTGGAATTATGCCCATCTGCTGGGTCTGTTGATTGGCTGTATGCTGCTGATGGCGCTGGTGGTTAACCCGGTGCTGGTGTGGTGGAAAATCCGCCGTAATCCTTATCCGCTGGTGTTTACCTGCCTGCGGGAGAGCGGCGTAACCGCCTTCTTTACCCGCAGCTCAGCGGCGAATATTCCGGTCAATATGGCGCTGGCAAAAAAACTGGGACTGGATGAGGATACCTATTCGGTGTCGATTCCGGTGGGTGCCAATATCAGTATGGCGGGTGCCGCTATCACCATTACCGTACTGACGCTGGCAGCGGTTAACACGCTGGGTATTCATGTGGATATCAGCACCGCGATTCTACTGAGCGTGGTGGCGTCGATCTGTGCCTGTGGCGCTTCCGGGGTGGCAGGCGGTTCGCTGCTGCTGATCCCGGTAGCCTGCAATATGTTTGGTATCCCTGCCGATGTGGCGATGCAGGTGGTGGCGGTCGGCTTTATCATTGGCGTGCTTCAGGATTCGGCTGAAACAGCGCTGAACTCCTCCGCCGATATTCTGTTCACGGCTGCGGCCTGCATGGCAGAACAGCAGACAAAGCAGCAACGCATCTCGTAGTGGTTTCGCCACGGCCGGTCGCCGTGGCGTCCTGACTTAACCCATTCAGAGCGTCACGCCGCTTTTGAAAATCGCCAGCTCGCGGAAATCATTTTGCTCATTTCGCGTCGGGCGACCGCAGGCTATCTCCACCAGCGTATCGACAAATCTCGCCAGCAGGGTCTCCATATCCGTACCGTGCAGCAACGCCCCGGCGTCGAAGTCAATCCAGTGAGGCTTTTTGAGGGCCAGCTCACTGTTGGTCGCCAGCTTAACCGTCGGCACAAATCCACCGTAGGGTGTACCGCGCCCGGTACTGAACAGCACCATATGACAGCCCGCCCCCGCCAGTGCGCTGGTCGCCACCGCATCGTTTCCCGGCGCACTCAGCAGATTCAACCCAGGCTGCGTTAACCTTTCGCCGTATTTCAGCACGTCCACCACCTGGCTCTGCCCCGCTTTCTGAGTGCAGCCGAGCGACTTCTCCTCCAGCGTGGTGATGCCGCCTGCCTTATTGCCCGGCGAGGGGTTCTCATATATCGGCTGATGGTTGTCGATGAAGTAGCGTTTGAAATCGTTGATCATCTGCACGGTTTTTCCGAAGGTTGCCTCATCCCGACAGCGGCTCATCAGAATACGCTCGGCGCCAAACATTTCCGGCACCTCGGTCAGTACGGTGGTGCCGCCGTTGGCGATCATCTGGTCAGAAAAGCGTCCCAGCAGCGGATTAGCGGTGATCCCAGACAGGCCGTCGGAACCCCCACACTCCAGGCCAAACTTCAGCTCGCTCAGCCAGCCCGGCTGGCGCTGGTCATGGCGCATCACTTCGTACAAACGTTTCAGCTGCACCACCCCTTCCTCGACCTCATCATCACACTGTTGCAGGGTGATAAAACCGACGCGATCGGCATCGTAGTCCCCCAGTGTGGCGCGGAAAACATCCACCTGGTTGTTCTCACAGCCAAGTCCAATCACCAGCACCGCGCCGGCATTTGGGTGGTGGACCATATTTTGCAGCATGGTGCGGGTGTTAACGTGATCCTGCCCCAGCTGCGAGCAGCCAAACGGGTGGGTAAAGAGGTGAACGCCATCAATATCGGCGGCATCCTCACTCTCTTTCAGAAAGCGGCTGAGGATTTGTTTCGCGATGCCGTTCACGCAGCCGACGGTCGGCAGGATCCACAGCTCATTACGGATGCCCACATCCCCGTTGCGACGACGGTAAATCTCTATCTCACGGTCAGCCGCCTGCGCGGGTAGCCTGGCGAAATCGGGCTGATAACGATAGTCATCCACGTCATTCAGATTAGTGCGGGCGTTGTGTGAATGAATAACCTCACCGGCGATAACAGAGCGGGTGGCGTGAGCAATCGGCAGGCCGTATTTCACCACCCGTTCGCCATCGGCCAGTGGTCGGAGAGCGAATTTGTGCCCGCGATCCACCGGCTGTTGCAGGTGAACAGGCAGGCCATCCACCGTCAGCGTTTCACCTTCCTCCAGCGCGCTGAGCGCCACGGCAACGTTGTCTTCAGGATGAATTTTAATAAAACGCGACATAGCCTGCTCCTCAGTTAACGTGGGCCAGCGCCTCACGCATACCTTTATCAACAATTCGCTGCACATTTGCCGTCACGCTGGCGGCTAACTCAGGCACATCATTCAGATTCACTCCCCAGTGCGCCTCATCGCACAGCACCTGCTCCACCAGTTGCCGTGCGGTCAGCTGGTGCTGGTCGTACTGCTGCCACAAGGTACTGAAAAGCTGTAACCAGCGCGGATCGTCCTGAAGCGGATAGTCGCCGCTGTCGCGCTGACCGCGACAGAACACCAGCAGCGCCGCCAGCGCGAAAGTCAGTCTGGCCGGTAGTTTTTGTTGCTGTTGCTGGCTGACCAGCAATTGCGGCAGCAACCGTGTGCGAAATTTGGTCATGCCATTCAGGGCAATGGCCTGAAGTTGATGGTGAATAAACGGATTACGAAAGCGGTTGAGCACCGCATCGGCAAACAGATTAAGCTCAGGCGCGGGCAGGGACAGCGTCGGAATGATCTCCTGACGCAGCAGGGCTTCGACAAAATCCGCTATCTGCGCATCGGCCATTGCCTCACCCACCGTGTCCAGTCCCGCCAGAAAGGCCACCGGCACCAGCGCCGTGTGTGCGCCATTCAGAATCGCCACCTTCTGTTGTTTAAAGGGCCTGATATCGTCAACCAGCCTGACATTCAGCGGGTAATCATTCAGCCGCAATGCCTCAGCCAGCCAGTCCGGCCCCTGAATCACCAGCAGGTAGTAGACCTCTCCCGCGACCAGATACTCATCGCGATAGCCCAGCTGCTGCTCAATCTCTGCCGCATCCAGGGGATAGCCGGTGACAATACGGTCAACCAGCGTGGAACAGAACAGGTTATCCTGCGCCACCCACTGACTGAACGCCGCCGGAAGCTGCCATTCCGCAGCATACTGCAACACCAACGCTTTTAACGCCGCACCGTTATCATCAATCAGCTCAAAAGGCATAATCACCCAGCCTTTATCACTGGCCCCGGCAAAATGGTGCCAGCGCTCCAGCAGCAGACGGGTCAGTTTGGCCGGAAAAGAGGCGGGCGGCGTGTCGGTCACCTTTTCCCCTGCGGCATACTGAATCCCGGCTTCGGTGGTATTGGAGAAGACAAAGCGAATAGCCTCGTCACGCGCCAGTGCAAGAAAGGCGTCGAACTGTTGATAAGGATGTATTTCGCGGTTAACCGAACGGATTAACCGTGACTCACTGACCACATCACCCGCCGAATCAATGCCACGGATGAGCGTGGTGTACAGACCTTGCTGGCTGTTCAGCGTGCGCGATACCTCGCCGTTACGCGGACGCACTACCACCACACCGGCATCAAGGTGGGTGTGTTCGTTCAGCAGGTCTATTTGCCAGTCGATAAACGCGCGAAGGAAATTCCCTTCACCAAACTGAATAATACGATCGGGATGGTTCCGGCCTGGAAAGTGCTGGCGGTTCAGGCTGAGCATAACATCTTCCTGTAAGGTCTCGGGACAACAGGGCAGCACGCTGCCCATGCCGGTTAAATGCCAACGTCAAAGTAACGACGGGCATTGTTAAAACAGATGTTCTGTACCATTTTGCCCAACAGATTGATGTCGGCAGGGGCTTCGCCGTTATCCACCCAGCGGCCGATCATCTGGCACAGCAGACGGCGGAAATATTCATGGCGGGTATAGGAGAGGAAGCTGCGGCTGTCGGTGAGCATCCCGATAAAACGGCTGAGCAGCCCCATTTGCGCAAGCTGCGTCATCTGGCGGGTCATACCATCAAGCTGATCGTTAAACCACCAGGCGGAACCAAACTGGATTTTGCCCGGCTGCCCTTCTGCCTGGAAATTGCCCGCCAGCGTCGCCAGCACTTCGTTATCACGCGGATTGAGGCAGTAAAGAATGGTTTTAGGCAGTTGCTTATCGCGGTTTTGCGCATCCAGCAGTCGCGTCAGTGGCACCGCCACCGGACTGTCATTGATCGAATCATAGCCCACATCAGGCCCTGACAGCCTGAACTGGCGGCTGTTGGCGTTGCGCAATGCACCAATATGATACTGCTGAACCCAGCCGCGTCGGGCATATTCCCTGCCCAACCACAGCAGCACCGCCGTTCTGAACTGCGCAATTTCCAGCGCGTCAGGGGTGACTCCAGCCAGTCGCCGGGCGAGGATGCCGTCCAGCGTGGCATCTTCTGCCTCAGCAAACACCACCACATCCAGCGCATGATCCGCCACCTTACAGCCGTGAGCGGCGAAATGATCCAGGCGCAGGTTCAGCGCCCGCCGCAGATCGTCAAACCGGACAATATCAATATCCGCCACCGCAGCGAGTTTTTGCAGATAATCCGTAAAGCCCGCCGCCTCGATATTAAAGGCTTTATCCGGACGCCAGCTGGGCAGAACAGCAATATCAAAGCTGGGGTCTTCCGCCAGCTGACGGTGATAACGTAAATCGTCGATGGGATCGTCAGTAGTACCCACCATTCTGACGTTCATCTGTTGCATGATGCCACGCGCACTGAAACGTTCTTCTGCCAGCAGTTCGTTGCACTGCTGCCAGACAGCATCGGCTGTATGTTCAGACAATAAAGTGTGAGTGATGCCAAAAGGCCGACGAAGTTCCAGATGCGTCCAGTGATAAAGCGGGTTACCAATGGTGTCAGGCACCGTTCTGGCCCAGGCATCGTATTTTTCGCGGTCGCTGGCATCGCCGGTGATCAATGCTTCCGCTACGCCATTGGCGCGCATCGCTCGCCATTTGTAGTGGTCACCCTTCAGCCAGATGTCCCACAGATTAGTAAAACGATAATTTTCAGCAATTTGCTGCGGTGGCAGGTGGCAGTGGTAATCAAAAATGGGCTGGTCGGCAGCAAAATCATGGTACAACCGGCGGGCAAACTCGCCTGACAATAGAAAGTCTTCACTCAAAAAACCGGACATAACCTTCCCCTGTTTGGTCATCATGCAATAAAGTTATCATACCAATAAGCCTTTATGCTGGGGATTTTCTGCCACAGCGATCACAAAATCATCGATTTTTATCCCGACAAATCCATGCTATATAAAAAATATATTAAAAATCAGAATATTAAATTAAATACAAATTAACCATCCGAAAAATAGCAGTATTTGTGATGGTACTCACCTTTATAATTTGTATGACAGGTTATCGTCTCGACGTTCCGATACTGGCTGGATAAGTTTCCGAATAGTCATCGTGCGGGTGCCATTAGCGCTAAGCCGTCCCGCTCCGGACAGAACAGCCGCGAAAATATCGTGGTCTTAAAACAGAATCTGGAGAGTAACAATGCGTAAAATCAGGGGATTGCGTTGGTATATGATCGGGCTGGTGACCCTGGGAACCGTTTTAGGTTATCTGACGCGCAACACCATTGCCGTTGCCGCACCGGCGCTGGAATCACAGTTACATATCACCACCCAGCAGTACTCTTACATCGTTGCCGCCTACTCCGCCTGTTATACCATTATGCAACCCGTGGCAGGCTATATTCTGGATCTGCTGGGCACCCGCGCAGCCTATGCCATGTTCGCTATTTTGTGGGCGATATTTTGTGCTTCCACCGCGCTGGCTAACAGCTGGGGCGGGCTGGCCATTGCGCGTGCCGCCGTGGGTGCCGCAGAGGCCGCAATGATCCCTGCCGGGCTGAAAGCCAGTAGTGAGTGGTTTCCGGCCAGGGAACGCTCGGTTGCCGTAGGCTACTTCAATGTCGGCTCGTCCATTGGCGCAATGCTGGCACCGCCGTTGGTGGTCTGGGCAATTATGGCGCACAGCTGGGAGATGGCATTTATTGTCACCGGTATCCTCAGTGGCATCTGGGCATTGTGCTGGCTGTTCTTCTATAAGCATCCGAAAGACCACAAAAAATTACAGAATGATGAACGTGACTATATTCTCGCCGGTCAGGAAGCTCAGCATCAGTCCACCCATGCCAGAAAGATGTCAGCCTGGCAAATTATCCGCAACCGCCAGTTCTGGGGGATAGCGCTGCCGCGTTTTCTGGCTGAGCCAGCCTGGGGGACGTTTAATGCCTGGATCCCCCTGTTTATGTTCAAAGTTTACGGATTTAACCTGAAGGAAATTGCGCTCTTTGCCTGGTTACCGATGCTGTTCGCCGACCTGGGATGCATTCTGGGTGGCTATCTGCCGCCACTGTTTCAACGCTGGTTTGGCGTTAATCTGATTGTGTCACGTAAACTGGTGGTGACGATGGGGGCCGTGCTGATGATCGGTCCGGGAACCATCGGCCTGTTTACCAGCCCCTATGTTGCTATTGCTTTGCTCTGCCTGGGCGGATTTGCTCACCAGTCATTATCCGGCGCGTTAATTACTCTCTCCTCTGACGTTTTCGGTCGTAACGAGGTGGCCACGGCCAATGGTCTGACCGGGATGGCTGCATGGACCGCCAGCACGCTGTTCGCCCTGGTGGTTGGCGCGCTGGCGGATACGCTGGGTTTCAGCCCGCTGTTTGCCGTTCTGGCGCTGATGGATCTGCTGGGCGCAGCGGCGATCTGGACATTGCTCAGTAATCGTCCGGTGGTCAGTCAGGCAAAAATTGTGCCGGAGAACGGCGCGACGCTGACACAATCTTAGCAGCAGTTCCTCTCCTGGCATGAAAGTGGTATAACAAATCGTATTTTAGTCACACAGCCGGAGAGGAACTATGGTTCTGACTGAATCCAGACGTCTTTATCAACAGCTCGCCGCCGAGTTTAAACAGCGCCTGCAACAGGGCATCTATTCGGTTGGCGAAAAATTACCCGCAGAACGCTACATTGCGGAGGAGATGGGCGTCAGCCGGACGGTAGTCCGTGAAGCAATTATCATGCTGGAGGTGGAGGGCTTCGTCGAAGTACGCAAAGGCTCCGGCATTCATGTTATCTCGCAGCAACAAAATAAAACGGTAACCCCGGACAGTTCGCTTGAGTTCGCCAGCTTTGGTCCTTTTGAGCTGCTACAGGCACGTCAGCTGGTAGAGAGCAATATTGCGGAGTTTGCAGCCACTCAGGTTACCCGCCAGGATATTTTGCAACTGATGGAAATCCAGCAACAGGCGCGAAAAGAAGATCGCTTTCGCGATTCAGAATGGGATCTGAAATTTCATGTGCAGATCGCCCAGTCAACACAGAATGGCGCGCTGGCAGCAATTGTTGAAAAAATGTGGTTACACCGTTTGCATAATCCCTACTGGCTGAAACTGCACGAACACATCGATGATAAGTCGATTGAAAGCTGGTGTGATGACCATGACAGAATCCTTAATGCCTTGATCAAAAAGGATCCTTCGGCCAGTAAGCTGGCAATGTGGCAACATCTGGAAAACACGCGTCAGATGCTGTTTGATGCAACAACAGACGATTTTGAATGCAATATTGACCGCTATATGTTCTCAGAAAACCCGGTTGTAACCCTGCAATCACCTGTAGTAAGCAAATAATTAACCTTTTCCGCCGCTCAGGGCAGCGGAAAAGCCCCCCCAATCGGCGCTTATTGTGTCAGCCTGTGTAAAACTTCTTTGCCTCTGCCTTTCGCGCCTGTAAAACAGTCCTGCCGCTGAGCTGATCCCGTCATATTCTCCGTCATCGGGTAACTGGCGACGCTTTTCACGCCGCTGGTAATGGTTCAGAACTTCGGTTTTTTTACGTCCGTGATAATTTCGTTGATGTAAAGTCGTCAATCCGCACCCATACTAATGAACAATTCATCGTGTCGGATTTTGCCAATAACAGCGCTAATAATGCTTTTTCAGGAATCGCTTGTATGGATATTTTCAAACAACTGGTCCACGCACTCTGGCAGCAGGATTATGAAATGCTGGCCGACCCCACACTGGTGTGGGCGATCTACGGCATTTTGTTTATGATCCTGTTCCTTGAAAATGGCCTGCTGCCCGCTGCGTTTTTGCCTGGCGACAGTCTGCTGATTCTGGTGGGCGTACTGATTGCTAAAGGGACAATGACCTTTCCGCTCACGCTGTTGATCCTGACAACGGCAGCCAGCCTGGGATGCTGGGTGGGATATGTTCAGGGGAGATGGCTGGGTAACACCACCATCGTACAGAAATGGTTGTCGCACCTGCCGGTACAGTATCATGAGCGGGCGCATCGTCTGTTTCACCGCCACGGGCTGTCTGCCCTGCTGGTGGGCCGCTTTATCGCTTTTGTCAGGACGTTGCTGCCCACCATTGCCGGTTTGTCTGGCCTGAGTAATGCACGTTTTCAGTTCTTTAACTGGATGAGCGGTCTTCTCTGGGTGCTGATCCTGACAGTAATGGGCTTCGCACTTGGCAAAACGCCTGTTTTCCGCCGCTACGAAGACCAGTTAATGTTCTGCCTGATGCTACTCCCGTTGTTTTTGCTGGTGTTTGGGCTGGTGGGTTCGCTGTATGTCTTGTGGCGAAAAAAACGTAGTGCAGGTCAGTAAGAATGCTAAATACGACCAGATTACGCGGCCGACACCTGACTCTGTTTGCGGTTATCGCCGCTTTGATGCTGACGCTGTTTTTGCCGGTACTGCTGCGCAATGAATCAGCTCTGCACATCCGTGCATCACGTCAGGGAGTCGCCTTACCGGACGGCTTTTACGTCTATGAGCGGCTTAACGCAGAGGGGATTCAGATCAAAAGCATTACTCTGGATGACAATGCACTGGTCATCAGGTTCGATACCCCAACGCAAAGCGCCGCAGCAGAAAAAGTCCTACGCCAACTCCTGCCCTTCGACTTTAATATCGCCCGGCAGGAGCACTCCGCCTCTGCTGACTGGAGCCACCGCATCAGCCTCTACCAGCAGGCTGTCAGTTAACACTCCCTCCCAGCGCCCGGCCTGAACACCGGGCCGTGTGTTTCCTCCCTGAAATTTATCTCTTTTTGAGCTTTCCGTATTTTCTGACTATGCTTACTCCATTCACAGAACGATTTGTTAACAGGACCAACCGGGTATTGCAGCGCCCGAACAACGGAAGGTAGCAACCTACATGAAATTTCTCGCAATTCCTGCATTCACACTTCTTACCCTGACCAGTTTTGCCCAGGCAGCTGACTCACTCTGCCTGCAAAAAGAGCAGGACACTCAGCATGAGATCGATATTGCCCGCCAGCATAACAATCAGCGGCGGGTAAATGGCCTCGAACGCGCGCTAACCGAGGCCAGAGCCGGGTGTTCAGATGAAAAACTGAAAACACTCCACCAGCAGAAAATAAAGCAACATCAGCAGAAAGTTGCTGAACGCCAGCAAGAGCTGGAGAAGGAAAAAGCGGAGGGTGACGACAGCAAGAAAATTGCCAAACGTGAAGCGAAACTGGCAGAAGCTAAACATGAATTGCAGGAAGTAATCGCTGCACCTTATTGATAACCCTGTCCCTCACCTGTTGAATATTCAAGGAGTTTATAATGCCTAAAGATACCACCTCTGAACATCTGCGTGCTGACCTGAAAACGCTGGCTGACACGCTGGAAGAAGTGCTGAGTACCACCAGCGAAAAATCAAAATCTGAGCTGGATAAGCTGCGTAGCAAAGCACAAAGCGCGCTGAAAGAAACCCGCGCTCTTCTGGGCGATTCCGGCGAACGCATTGCTAAAACATCGCGGGAAGTTGCGGATCATGCGGATGTTTACGTGCGCGAAAATCCCTGGACCAGCGTGGGCATCGGTGCCGCCATTGGTGTGGTTCTCGGTGTCCTGCTGACGCGTCGCTAACAATGGCGGATTCACAACAAAGCCACGGCCCCGGCAAAGGGGTCATTAATATCGGCCAACGAATTGTCACCACTCTGGTGGGGATAGTTGAAACCCGCGTCCGACTGGTGGTGGTTGAACTTGAGGAAGAGAAAGCCAGGCTGATTCAGATGCTGATGATGGTTGGCCTGACAATGCTGTTCACCGCCTTTGGTCTGATGAGCCTGATGGTGTTGATTATCTGGGCGGTCGATGCTCAGTACCGGCTGATGGCAATTGGTATCACTACCGCAGTGTTGTTCGCTCTGGCGATTATCTTTGGCGTCTGGACTCTGGTGAAATCGCGGCGTTCAACGCTCCTCAGTGCCACACGTAAAGAGCTGAAGTCCGACCGTAAGCTGTTGGAGGACGACTGATGAGCCGCGAGCTGAACGAGCGCAAGGCTGAACTGCTGCGTCTGGTGCAGCAACAACGGCTTGACCTCAGTGCAGAAAAAAAATTATGGCTGGAAAGCACTGCACGTTACGACAGCGGCTGGCTGACGCTGGTCAGCCTGCGCCGCTATCTCGCGGTCGGCAGCAGCCTGATGGCCATCTGGTCTGTGCGTAATCCGCGCATCATCACCCGCTGGGCCAGACGTGGCCTTGGGCTCTGGAGTACCTGGCGTATGGTGCGAAACTACCTTCCACGCCGATGAACACCTTAATCCGCTTTTACCCGCCAACCTGACGACAGTATCCGGTACTTTCCGGGACTGTTGCCTGCTGTTCAGTTTTCCTGAATAACCTGGTCAGTTTATCTTGCTTACAATACTCATCTTTCACGAATAATATTCTCAGCAATGAACGGCATACGACGTCAACAAGGCGTCATGCCTGTTTTGAATGACTACACAACAATCTGTTGCTCAGCAAAAAACGTATGGGGTTGATGATGAAAAAATTAGAAAATGTGGGTTTCCTGATCGCACGTATTTTGATGCCAGTGCTGTTTATTGTCGCGGGCTGGGGCAAGCTCACCGGTTATGCCGCAACGCAGCAGTACATGGAACATATGGGCGTACCGGGCTTTCTGCTGCCGCTGACCATTCTGCTTGAATTTGGTGGCGGTCTGGCCATTCTGTTTGGGTTCCTTACGCGTTTCACCGCTATTTTTACTGCGGTCTTTACGCTGATTACCGCGTTTATTTTTCATATTGATTTCAGCGTGGCAGGTAACTCTATCAACTTCATGAAGAACTTCACCATCGCTGGCGGTTATCTGCTGCTGTTTATTACCGGTCCAGGCGCATACAGCATTGACCGTCTGTTAAACAAGAAGTGGTAATTTCAGCAAGCTACAGAAATGCTTCGGGCATGGTCGATAATCGTGCCCCTATCCCCCGAACACCGACCTGCGCGTAATCTCTGTTTTCAAAAGGTTCCGGACTAAGACACCACAAATTTTGTGGTGTCACCTCGCCTGTCATGCGCGGTGGCGTCTTCGGCCAGCGTCAACAACCTGCCAGCATCGCACGCTCACTGAAATGGCGGCTTAACGGTAAACGCACTGACTACATACGGAATCGCTCGTGGCATTGCGGCTTATATTGTTGAAAATGATTTCTGACGCAATGCGCTATCCCCAGTATTTTCATCGCCGCTTTATCCTTCTGGTCATTGTTAATATATTTACAAGGGATGTCATCCTGGGAGATAACTACCTGTTCCAGATGTTTTATTCATTCCTGGCGACTCATTTTTGACAGAGATGTTGTAACAAGTGGATAATCTCAGGCAGCATTCTGCCAGAAAAAATTCACCGTCTTCCGCCAGTGCAAAGTAGTTATTACGTCTGTCATCTCGCAATTTTTCTATTACGGGATCATTTATCGGATAGGATTTTAATCGTCGAGGTCGATATCGGACTAACTCTCAGCTCATTAGTATGACCCTGATATGCTTTTCTGCCTCGAAAGTTGGTTTTTCAATTTTCAGATCGTCTGCTATTTTGAGAAATCACGAAAATATTTTTTACTATCCAGCCGTGGATGATAATTAAATCGGCTGAATCAGGTAACGTTAACATTAAAAAAACAGATCGAAAACGATCTGTTTTAAATAATGATAAAATTTTTAGTTAAAAAAATATCTGACATTAACCAAGCGCAATAAAAACCATAATGAAGTTCTAAAATATTTAATTATCATTAGAATAAAAACATTAAGAAAAATGCCATTAAATATCAATATATCAACTAGTTAATAATCAACTCTCGTTTTACTGTGAAAAAATGCTGAGACCAAATTTTACGATACCAATTACGCCTGAGCCGATGTTTGTAATAGCAGAAACAATATCCAGTTCAAGTAAGCTACCAATACCAGAGCCTAAAGTTTTGGCAGCAGTTGTAGCATCAGTTACAAGGCCACCTAATGCAGTACCCTGATCAACAATATTGCCTATAGCTGAACCAATTGCAGCCCCAACATCAGCAAATATACCCGCACCTGAAACAGACTGAATTTCTGTAGAAATTAACTCACGCATTGCAACTTCTCCTTTAAAATTTTAATATCCCTGACGCTCACATTTCTGCGTCACGCTGATTTAATAAAAACATTCAGGAAAAGTCAAATAATCATCAGAATATTTCCCCATCCTGAAAGTCTCACAACAGAGTAAATGTTAAAAATTAAATACACATTAAGCACAAAATAAATTAATTATGAATATATTCAAATTTAACACCCCCAAACAATAAACAATCACAGATATTTAAAAAAAAGAAAACTTTCCAGTAATGCGTTATATTTACTGCTTAACGTCGTAAAAAAAATTTTCTGGCCTCTGATATTTGGAAACAATTATGGGACTGTTGATTAACGGAGTCTGGCACGACAGATGGTATGACACGAAAGCCAGCGGCGGACACTTCAAGCGTTCTGAGTCTGCCTTTCGCAACTGGGTGACGCCGAATGGTGAAGCGGGTCCAACTGGTGTGGCAGGCTTTGCTGCCGAAGCTGACCGCTACCATCTGTATGTTTCCCTCGCCTGCCCGTGGGCACATCGCACACTGATTATGCGCAAGCTGAAAGGCCTGGAAAGGCTGATTTCTGTCTCGGTGGTGCATCCATTGATGTTGGAAAATGGCTGGACCTTTGAGCAGGACTTTGCGGCAGCGACCGGTGATAAACTGATGCACAAGGACTTTCTCTACCAGGTCTATCTGGAGGCTGACAGTCAATACAGCGGCCGGGTCACCGTACCTGTTCTGTGGGATAAACGGCAAAATACCCTGGTCAGCAACGAGTCGGCCGATATTTTGCGGATGTTCAACAGTGTATTTGATGAAGTTGGTGCCCTGACGGGCGACTATTATCCGCCCGAATTGCGTGACGGTATCGATCAGGTTAATAGTTGGGTGTACGACACGGTGAACAACGGCGTATATAAAGCGGGTTTTGCCACCACCCAGCAGGCTTACGATGAGGCGGTTCATGCGCTGTTCAATTCGCTGGACCGGCTGGAAAAAATGTTGGGAGAACATCGCTACCTGACCGGCAACCGCCTGACCGAGGCTGACTTACGGCTGTGGACCACGCTGGTGCGCTTCGATCCGGTATATGTCACCCATTTTAAATGCGACAGGCAGCGTATCGGCGACTATCCAAACCTGAGTGGTTTCCTGCGGGAGATTTACCAGATGCCTGGCCTCGCTGAAACGGTTAATCTGGCCCATATTCGTCATCATTATTATCGCAGCCATAAAACCATTAATCCTTATGGCATAATTTCTGACGGACCAGCTTTCAACTGGGATCACCCCCACGGGCGCGAGCGACATGTTGACTGAGTGCAGGGGCGGTGCGTTCAGCGTCGCCCCGCTAATTCATCAACCTGCCCGTTTTGCCAGCAACTTTGGAATTTCCCGCAGGCACCAGGCTTTCGCCTCCCCCATACTGTCCCGCCGCCATGCCATGATAATGTCAACTTCACGCGTATATTCCGGGCTGACCACTCGCAACCGACCTTCGGCAATATCGTTTTCCACCATCGGATAAGGCATTGAAGCCACTCCCAGGCCAGCCAGCAGGGCACGATGTTTGTCTTCAATGGAGCTGACCGTGAGTCGCGGCTGCTTATCCAGCAGTTGTACGGTCAGAACCGGACGTTCGCGAGCCGTATCGGCCACCGCGATGCCGCGGTATTTTACCCTGGTCACTTCGGAGAGCGGCTCAGGTTCCTGATGAATGGGATGCTCCGGGCTGGCGACAAAAACACTTAACATACTGTAAAGCTTACGGCTGTTAATTTCTGACGAGGTGCGGAAATGCAAAGCCGGCGCGATAACGATATCCGCCCGCCCCTGTTCCAGCCGTTCCCACGCCCCTGCCAGCACCTCGGTAACCAGCGAAATCTGGGTATTGGCTTTATCTGCCAGTTTATCGATTAACGGAAAAAGCATTTCGCAAGGCACCAGTGCTTCGGTAACGATGGTGAGATGGGTCTCCCATCCGCGCGCCAGTGCTTCGGCATCGGTAGTCAGCTTGTCTGCGGCTTCTAATAACAGGCGACCCCGCTCCAGCAGCATCCGACCCACGTTAGTGAATTTAGTGCGATGTCCGGAACGGTCAAACAGCACCACATCCAGTTCTTCCTCCAGCTTTTGCATGGTGTAGCTAAGTGCGGAAGGAACCCGACCTAACTCCTCGGCAGCTGCGGCAAAACTGCCCCGCCGATCAATTGCATCCATCACCCGCAGTGCTTCCAGTGTCAGTGCACGGTCTTTAGCCATGGCCATTCTCTGTCAGGAATTTTGAATATAGCGAGCAGATTAACTGGCTAACAATCCAACGTCCAGAAACTTACCATAACGTTATGATAAAAGGTCGGGTTCAGACCAACAGGGGAGGCTCTGATGATTACCAGTCGCACCGCGCAGGCGTGTGGCAAAGCTGATTATGGCTGGCTACAGGCACGCTACACCTTTTCCTTTGGACACTATTTTGACCCCAGACTGCTGGGATACGCTTCCCTGCGCGTACTCAATCATGAAGTGCTGGCACCAGCAGCCTCTTTTCAGGCCCGCACCTATCCGGGAGTTGATGTCCTGAACCTGATTTTGCAGGGTGAAGCAGAATACCGCGACAGTAAAGGCAATCACGCCTGCGTCGGCACCGGAGAAGCATTGCTGCTGTCGGCTCAGTCGGGTATCAGCTACAGCGAATGCAATCTGAGCAGAACGCAGCCGCTGGTCAGAATGCAGCTGTGGCTGGATGCCTGTCCGCAGCGTGATAATGAAACCTTCCAGCTAATACAGCTGGCAAAAAAACAGACTCACACGCTGCTGGCTTCGCCGGACGGTGCAGAACATAGCCTGCAACTGCGCCAGCAGGTGTGGGTGCACCATCTGGTGTTAAAAAGCGGAGAAACACAGACCGTTGAGCTGCATGGTCCCCGCGCGTATTTACAGTCGATTCATGGCAACCTGCATGTTGCCAGCGCTTCGGACACAACCGAAGCACTGGCGTGCGGAGATGGGGCATTTATTCGCGAAGAACCGAGGGTGACCATAAAGGCCGGGACGTCTCTGCATGCGCTGATCATTGATCTGCCCGTGTGAACCTTAAACAGGGCGTGACCTGTTCGTCCGAACCGCAGCCGACTACAGCACGCTTAATGTAACGCTTTCTGACGTTTTGACAGCCAGTGCTGATGCAGTTGCAACGCAGCCGGGCCAATCGCATCCTGACTCTCTTCCCACTCCTCCGGCGTCATGTTGTCCAGCTGGGCGAAGTTCTCCTCTTTGCCATGCAGAGCAATGACCTCAAGCGCCGGTTGTAGCTCTGATGACAGCGTTGACCAGTCATCCAACGCCACACCACGCATGTAGCCGAAGCACCACTCTTCCACAACCCGGTACTCCTGCCCCTCTACCTCACGGAAACCAAACATCGGGTCAAATTGATCCGGCGCCTCATTAAGCCGATCGCGGATGTCGTTCATATGTTGTAAAACCAGATCAATAAAGCGCTTCATGGTCTCTTCAGAAAACTCGTCCATGAGATACTCTTTATCTCCCCATAATGCGGCCAGCCATCGCGAGGTGGGCAGCAGGTTGGGGCCTGAGAGGATGGCGGTCAACATACCGTCCAGTTCGGAAACATCCACGACAGAATCATCATTTCCGTGGTTCAGCAGGAGGTCATCAAGCCATTCCAGATCATCTTCGTCCAGTGGTCCGCTATTCATCCGGGTTCTCCTCAACAATTTATGATGGAGGGAGTTTACCCGTTAATCGCCATCAACCTGTATCCCGGATTTCAGATAATGGTGACATGGTGCAGGTTTTTGCCAACAACGCAAAAGTGTGACCAGTGAAATTTGTAGAGAGGGAGAGGAGGAACCGCGCCACCCGATGGCGCGGCATGAAGATGAATTACTCTTTTGCCATCGGCGTTTCAATGACCTTTGGTGCTTCTGATCCCTGAAGGGTGGAGACGCGTTTTTCCACCTCAGCAACCTGACTGGCGTTGTGCAACAGGGTATAGGTCAGGTCGAAATGGGTACTCTGACCTGCTTCAAGCTTCTTCACACGTTTTTGTTCACGCTCAATGGTCACCGGATAGGCATAGCTGGTACCGGGTTCAATACCGGTGACATAGCCCTGCTTAAGCGTGTCAGTATTTTTCCACATGGTCAGCACCGGCAGCTGAGTAGTATTGAAGCCGATCGCCGCCCCTTTATCTCCGGCCTTGTTGATCACTGCGGCAACGGTCTGCTTATCGGCACCAGAGAGGGGTTTAAAGTTAAACACCATTTCGTCAAAATCTTTGGTCGGTCCGGCATAGGTCTGCCAGTTTTTCAGGCCAGCTTTAGCGTAATCGTTGAACGGGCTGACGCTCTCAACGGGCGCGATAAAGCGGGCACCCTCTTCCAGAATGGGTGTGCCGAAGTTGCTGTGATAGATAATCTGATAATCGTGAGCGTAGTCGGCATGGTTGGTCAGCACGTCATGCAGGCTGAAGCTGTTGCTGCCGGGAATATAGCTCAGCTCGGTAGCGGTCTGGAGATCAACCTTTTTAAAGGTGCTCTCTTTTACCAGTCCCCGAATGCGGATTTCGTAAGGCGCTTTTTCACTGACCTCAACGGAAACCTCAGACGCCGGTGTGTTGCCGACTTTGCCATGCAGGGTGTAAATACGGCCATCAGCGGTGACCGGGTGGCCGGTCCATTCATAACCACAACGCACTACCATTTCGTTGAAACCATCCAGCCAGCCCAGACCATTACGGCTTTCCAGGTTGATAAAGGCCGGATTAACCACCTCTTTCACCGGCGAATCCCAACCCATGCGCACACCATACCCTTCCACATGCAGTAAATTCATACCACGTGTGGGGCTGAGGGTGATAGTCAGACCGTTTTTACTGGTGATGGTGATAATTTTACTGCCTTCCTGTTTACCCCCGTGGAGTACTTTTTGCTCAATGCTGAAAGTCTGATCTTTGATTTTCAGCTGCTGGCTGGTTACCTGCCAGTTTCCTTGTTCTGTGCCGCTTTCAGCGCTGGTCAGCAACCAGCTTTTAGCGCAAACCTGACCGGATACAAGCAAAGCAACAGTAGATAACAGCAACGTTTTTTTCATGAGTCCTTCCTTTTGGCTGAATCGATTATGTGCATAACCCCTGAAATCTAATGATTAATCAGCGAAAAAAATGTGATCGGATTCATTTAGCGCTACGAAAATGTAAAGAAAATCAAAAAGTATGATTTCAATCTCATTACAAGATGAAAACATGAGGGTGCAAAGCAAGGATATGTTAGCGGGAACACCAGCCAGCTTTGACGATTCAGCGTGACGGCCATAACCTGCTGCTGGTTGGCGTTATTCAGTTTGCTTATGCCAGCACAACGAGAACCCTGACCAAAGCGCAGCCGTTGACCGCTCTGACTCATGGCGCATACTTTATGCACAAAGTAAAACGCCCACAGAATGACTTCTGTGGGCGTCTACATAAAAAGTCGAAACTGACCGGTAAGCCGCGTTCTTTTACAGAGAGCGGAGTGGACAGTCATTCATCCCCATCCACAAAGTAAAACTCCCACAGAATGACTTCTGTGGGCGTCTACATAAAGAGTCGAAACTGACCGATAAGCCGGGTTCTGTCGTGGACAGTCATTCATCTAGGCCAGCAATCGCTCACTGGCTCAAGCAGCCTACCCGGGTTCAGTACGGGCCGTACCTTGTGAACCCCTATTTGGCCTTGCTCCGGGTGGAGTTTACCGTGCCGCGAACTGTTGCCAGACGCGCGGTGCGCTCTTACCGCACCCTTTCACCCTTACCTGATCCCACAAGTGGGCCATCGGCGGTTTGCTCTCTGTTGCACTGGTCGTAGGCTTGCGCCCCCCAGGCGTTACCTGGCACCCTGCCCTGTGGAGCCCGGACTTTCCTCCCCTTTGTCTGTCTCCCCCGAAGGAGGACGGCAACAAAGCGGCGACTGTCTGGTCAGCTTCGGCGCGGATAATAGGGTATTCGACGCGGTTTGTCACCCCTCTTGCTGCGCCAGCGCATACTTATACAGCGCATTCTTTTTCACCGCGTGAATTTCTGCGGTCAGCTGAGCTGCCTTTTTCAGCGGCAGCTCCTGCTGTAACAGTGCCAGCGTACGCAGCGCCTCAGGCGGTAGCGCATCGTCCACAGCATGAAATCCCTCAACAATCAGCACCATCTCACCCTTGCGGCGATTTTCATCTTCCTGCACCCAGGCCAGCAATTCCCCCACCGGCGCGCCCTGAATCGACTCCCAGGTTTTGGTGATTTCCCGCGCCAGTACCACGTAGCGCGCAGCCCCACACACCGCGACCATATCCTGTAAACTCTCCAGCAGTCGGTGGGTGGACTCATAAAAAATCAGCGTGCGCGGCTCCTGCTCCAGTGCCCGCAGCACATCGCAGCGACTCTTACTTTTAGCGGGCAGAAACCCTTCGTAACAGAATCGATCAGACGGAAGCCCGGCCGCGCATAATGCTGTAATCGCCGCGCAGGCACCCGGTAAGGGCACGACCCTGATGCTCGCTTCACGACAGAGGCGCACCAGATGGTAACCCGGATCGTTAATTAACGGGGTTCCGGCATCAGAAACCAATGCAATGCTCTGCCCGTCGCGCAGCTTCGCCAGCAAGCTTTCCGCTTTCTGCTGTTCGTTATGATCGTGCAATGCGAACAGGCGCGCATTGATGGAGAAATGTTGTAGCAACAGCCCGGTATGACGTGTATCTTCCGCTGCGATCAGATCGACGTTAGCCAGCACGTCCAGAGCACGCTGGGTGATATCGCCCAGGTTACCCAATCGGTGTGGGAACGATGTAAAGCGTGCTGGCGGAAATCTCTTCGCGTTGTTTCATTGTTTGATCCGGTTTACCGATTTAATATTGAGCATCTTGAAAAAAACATCACTGGATACAGTATGCTTCCTTCGAAAGTCATTCATAACAAAGCAGGACGCTGCATGCCTGTTCTGCTGGCCGCCCTGTTTTTTGCCGGGTGTACCAGCCAAAGCCCACAGACACCTGCGGTGAATGTTCAGGGCGCGGCGTCCGGTACTTCCGACTATTATCTGCAACAGATGCAGCAAAGTTCAGATAATAACAAGGTTGACTGGCAATTACTTGCTATCAGGGCGCTGTTAAAAGAAGGGAAGTTCCCGGATGCCAACAACCAGATGGCCCAACTACCTCAGCAACTGAGCGATACCCAACGCCAGGAAGCGCTGCTGCTTCAGGCCGAGCTGAAAATTTCCCAGCGTGATTTCCCCGGTGCAGCTCAGCTGCTCCAACAGACGGACAAGAGCCAGCTGTCGAAAGAACAACTGGCCCGCTACTATGCATTGCAGATAGCAGCAAGTGAGGGACGCCCCTCGCTGGAAGTGCTTCGCGCCTGGATCGCCCAGGAACCGCTGTTACAAAATCCGGCTGACCGGCAAAAAAATATTGATGCCACCTGGCAGGTTCTGACGCAGATGCCGGCGGAACAGACCAACAACCTGGTGATTAATGCCGATGAAAACACCCTTCAGGGCTGGCTGGATCTGCTGAATGTTTATCGCGCTAACAGCAGCGATGCAGAGATGCTGAAAGCAGGGATCAGCGACTGGCAGACACGCTATCCCTATAATCCGGCGGCAAAAATGCTGCCAACGGCGCTAAGCCAGGCGCATAACTTCCAGCCTTCCTCAACCGGTAAAATTGCTCTGCTGCTGCCGCTGAGCGGCCAGGCGCAGGTGTTTGCGAACGCTATCCAGAAAGGTTTCAACGACGCCAAAAATGGCGCGCTGACCCAGGCAACGGCTCAGCCTGTGGACGCGAACGCTACGCCAGCAAGCGCCGCCGTTAACACCGCCGCTACAGCCGCACCGGCAGCGGGCAGCGAAGCGAATCCGGTGACTGCGCCCTCATCTGCGCCTGCCACATCACCTGCCGCAGCCGCGCCAGATGCCACCGTATCGGGTCAACCGGCAACGCCAGCCAGCAATGCCGTTGCAACAGCCGCCCCCTCCAGCGCCACTCAGGTGCAGGTCTATGACACCAGCACTCAGCCCATTGATCAGGTGTTAGCCCAGGCGCAAAAAGATGGCGCCACGCTGGTGGTCGGTCCACTGCTTAAAAACCATGTTGAGCAACTTGCTACGGTGCAGACACCGCTGAATATCCTTGCGCTGAATGAGCCTGGCACGGTACAGAACCATCCGAATCTTTGCTATTTTGCGCTTTCTCCTGAAGACGAAGCGCGTGATGCAGCCCATCATATGTGGGAGCAGAACAGACGCGCACCGCTGCTGATGGTGCCACGCAGTTCACTGGGCGATCGTGTCAGCAAAGCGTTCGCCAGCGAGTGGCAGAAACTGGGTGGCGGTACGGTGCTGCAACAGCAGTTTGGTTCTACTTCAGAACTGAAGCAGGGGATCAACAGCGGAGCCGGTCTGCGCCTGAGCGGTACGCCGATCACCGCGCAGGCTGAACAGCCTCAGGGCGTGACGGTTGCGGGACTGACCATTCCGGCACCGGTCAGCAGTCCGCAGCCTGCGGCCTCCGGCAGCGATGGCAATGTGGATTCGGTCTATATCGTGGCAACCCAGGATGAGATGGCACTCATTAAACCGATGATTTCAATGCGCGTCAGCAGCCGCAGCATGGTACAACTCTATGCCAGTTCACGCAGTTTCCAGGCGGGGGCCGGTCCGGACTACCGTCTGGAGATGGAAGGCCTGCAATTCAGTGATATGCCACTGCTGACCGGTAGCCAGCCAACCCTGTTACAGCAGGCAGCGAAGAGTTTTAACAACGATTATTCGCTGGTCAGGCTGTATGCGATGGGGGTGGATGCCTGGACGCTGGCTAACCACTTTAACGATATCCGCCAGATGTCAGGTTTCCAGATTAAAGGCGAAACCGGCAACCTGAGCGCCAACACGGATTGCGTCATCAACAGGAAGTTGACATGGAGCCAGTATCGTCAGGGACAAATCGTTCCGGCCTCCTGAACAGGCTGAAAACAGGGGCGGCCTGCGAACGGCAGGCCCGCCAGTTACTCGAACAGTCAGGTCTTGGCTTTGTCGCCGCCAATGTTCGTTTTCGCGGTGGAGAAATCGACCTGATTATGCGTGATAAAGCATGTTGGGTTTTTGTTGAGGTACGCTACCGTCGTAACGCCCTGTTTGGCGGTGCCGCGGCCAGCGTTACCCGCAGCAAACAGCAAAAGCTGTTAACCGCCGCCGCCCTGTGGCTTAATCGCCGTGGCGAGAGTCTGGAAACGGCAGACTGTCGTTTTGATGTGGTTGCCATAACCGGTGCGAATGCCGACTGGCTGCCCAATGCTTTTTCGGCGGAGTAACCGCTCTGTCATTGACTGACCAGGTGAAAGAAGTGCTGGAAAGAATTAAAGTCTGTTTTACCGAAAGTATTCAAACGCAGATCGCCGCTGCAGAAGCGTTACCGGATGCCATTTCCCGTGCGGCGATTACCATGGTGCAATCTCTGCTGAACGGTAACAAAATTCTGAGCTGTGGTAATGGTACCTCCAGCGCCAACGCCCAGCATTTTGCAGCAACGATGATTAACCGCTTTGAGACTGAACGTCCGAGTCTGCCTGCCATTGCCATGAGTGCGGATAATGTCCTGCTGACAGCAATTGGGAACGACCGCCTGCACGAAGAAGTCTATGCCAAGCAGGTACGTGCGTTAGGGAATGCAGGGGATATTCTGTTGGCTATCTCAACACGCGGCAACAGCCGCGATATTGTAAAAGCCCTGGAGGCAGCGGTAACGCGCGATATGACCATCATAGCGCTTACCGGCCACGACGGCGGCGAACTGGCCGGCCTGCTGGGCCCACAGGATGTGGAAATTCGCATCCCCTCACACCGCAGCGCAAGAATTCAGGAAATGCATATGTTAACTGTGAACTGCCTGTGCGATTTGATCGATAACACCTTGTTTCCCCACCAGGACGTTTAAGGAGCCGAAATGAAGGCATTACCCGCTATTGCCGTGGTGTTTACCGCGTTGATGTTACAGGGCTGCGTGGCCGCAGTGATTGGCAGCGCAGCCGTTGCCACTAAAACCGCCTCCGATCCCCGGACGGTGGGCACTCAGGTGGATGATGGTACGCTGGAGCTGCGCGTCAGCAATGCGTTGTCCAAAGACCAGCAGATCAAAACCGATGCCCACATTGTTGCTACCGCCTATCAGGGGAAAGTACTGCTGACCGGTCAGGCCCCTGACGCCACCATCGCCAGCCGCGCCAAACAAATCACCATGGGCGTGGACGGCGCAACCGAGGTCTACAACGAAATTCGTACCAGCGATAAAGCCAGTTTTGGCACGGCATCTTCCGATACCTGGATCACCACCAAGGTCCGCTCACAGCTGTTAGCCAGCGACCAGGTGAAATCGTCTAATGTGAAGGTGACGACAGAAAATGGCGAAGTGTTCCTGTTAGGCCTGGTAACCGACGCGGAAGGAAAAGCGGCGGCCGACATTGCCAGCCGTGTGAGCGGCGTGAAACATGTCACCACCGCCTTTACTATCCTGAAATAGTCCCACTCATGACATCCGTAACCGGCACAGCCCGGTTACGGATTTTTCATCCCCGACCTGCTTTATATCCGGCTAAGGCAATCCAGCGCCACCGCCCTGAAGCTGTCAAAATCCACACTGTCCCGCAGCCGCGTCATTGCCCTTTCACGCATGAAAGTGACAAAAAGATCGTAGATCGCCATCGCTTCTTCATATTCACTTTTACTGATAGCCAGCAGGAAAATTACACTGGCGGTTTCATCTCCCCAGCGGATACCCTGTGGTGCCAGTACGGTATAGACCACGGTTTTCTTCGCCAGCAGCCCCAGTGAGTGTGGCAACGCAATACCCTCTCCCAGCATGGTACTGACAATCGCCTCGCGCTCCTCAACGGAAGGATAAAAATCACAGTCCACCACCCCTTCCGCCTCCAGCTGGTCGCAGAGCATCCGGAAAAGCGTGCTGCGGGCCATTGGGCGATCGACGATACAAAAGTGTCTGGCGTCAAAGAACTTTTCCAGCATTCCGACACGGGTTCGGTCCACCAGCACCTGTTTACCGATCTGCTCCAGCTGATAGCCGGTCGGAAACGGTGACATCACCACCACAGGTTTATTTTTCTCAGTCAACCTCACAGTGGAAATGACAAAATCCTCCTCAATACTTTCCTGCCGCTCATACTCGCGCAGCGAAATAATATGACGGATGACAATCTGCGGATATTTGCGCATCAGCATGGTCTGGATCATACGAACGGTTGAGGTGCCGGTGTCGCACACCAGCAGGATCTGTGGATGGTGCTGATAGCTGACGTTGTAATGACGCTCCAGTCCGACACCGATATGCAGAACCAGGAAACCCATTTCATTCTCACTGATCGCATACGGGGTGTATTTACCCCAACTTGAAACGGCAGCCAGCGTCACATCCCAGGCCATCGGATAGTGCTGTTTAATATTCGCCAGCAGCGGATTGGGGATGTTTATCTGATAGCGCACGCGGGTAATCATCGTTTTAATATGCGTCAGCAAATCTGCCCGCAATTGCATATCGCTCTGAAGATCGAAACGGTAATGGCTGTTGATGTAGCTGAGGATATAGTTTACCAGCGACTCGCCGTCATCCGGCCCTATTGCGCTGGGGGCGATCTCCTCAACCCTTCTTGCCGCGATATTGACCCGCAGCCAGGCTTCTTCCGCAGGTGAAATTACCTTGCCGGTTAGCGGTCGCATCAGATGAATAATCTGTCGGGCAGCGTCGTGCACATCCTGATCGACATCATCGGCACTGAAATCAGACAGCGGATAGCCCTCGCTGATACGCCGCACCGCCACCGCACAGTAAATCCGCAGGTAAAGTTCACTGTCATCATTCAGACGAATATTGCAGCGGCTGAAGCACTGATTAAGCAGCGGGTGCAACCTCTCCAGCATCCCACTGTTCAGCGCTTCCAGCCGGAGTAGCGGATCGTCGGAATCCTCCTGAGCAATCTGGTACAACAGTTCGGTCAGACAGGTTCGCACTGCCACTTCACGGCCAAACAGTTTCATACCGTAGCGCGGCCGGGTTTCAATCACCAGTTGATAACGCGCCAGCCTCTCACGTACCTCCGCCATATCGCCCTGCAATGTCGCACGACTGACAAACCACTCTTCCGCCAGATCTTCCAGCTTCAGCGAAAAAGCGGCGGTCAGGAAACGGATCAACAAATAATGCACGCGAGCGCCGGAGGTGCGCGGTATCCGCAAATGTGAAGGTGACTGCTGCTGCAACTGACCGTAGCGGGTAGCATCGGTAATGTTAATTTGATAACCCGCGCCACGACTGAGCACAAAGCAGACCCCGTGCTCAGCCAGCAGGGCATTCAGCGAGGTGATATCCGTGCGCACAGTACGGGTCGATACCGCCAGACGCCGCGCCAGCTCGTCAGGAGGCAGCGTTTCGTTTTGCAGCAGACTAAACAGCTGGGAGAGGCGTTGATTTGGGAATCTCAAGGCTGTTCCTGTGGTGAAAAGGCAAGAAAAGGTGGTGCGACGTGGCGCTTATCCACCCGGAACTAGATTACGGCGTGAATACCAGCTGGGAAGGTGCGCCGACCGCCGTGTAATCACCACTGAACGACAGCACACCGCTGGCCGGGTCCACGCGAAAACGCGTGATGTTATCGCTGCGCTGATTGACCGCGTAGAGCGTCCTGCCATCGGCTGACAGGCTCAGCGTGCGTGTGTAGTCACCCCGAGTCCAGACATCGTCTTTATGGCTCAGCGACCCGTCAGGCGCAATGGCAAAGTGCGCAATGCTGTTGTGCAGGCGATTAGCCACCCACAGATTCCTGCCAGCCTTATCCATCACCAGGCCAGCGGCGAAACTGGTGCCCTTATACCCTGCCGGTAAGGCTGAAACGGTCGCCCCCTCGCTCAGGGTGCCGGTATCGCTATTTAACAGATAATGCGTCAGGGTCGACGCTTCTTCATTAATCAGGTAGAGCGATTTACCGTCGGGATGAAAGACAAAATGACGAGGTCCGGCTCCGGCAGAAGAAGCGGCGATCCACGCAGGCTGGCTGGCCTGCAATTTGCCATTGTGGCTCAGACGATACTGCCAGATACGATCCAGCCCGAGATCGGTTGAGAAAACAAATCTGCCGGAGGGATCGCTGGCGATCATGTGCGCATGAGGACCGTTATGATCGCTGATGGCAAAGCTGCCCTCAACCGCCGCCGCCGGTTTCGTCGCGCCTGCCGGTCCCTGATGCTGCCGGGCGTCACTGGCTTCAGAAAGTCGGCCATCCGCCTGCACCGGCAGAACCGCGATGCTGCCACTGTTGTAGTTGGCTACCAGCAAAAATTTACCGTCCGGCGTCAGCGACAGATACACCGGCCCCGCCCCCTGTGAGCTGACCTGATTGCGCATTTTCAGACTGCCGTCACGCGCAATGGCATACGCCACCACCACACCTTTTTCGCTTTCACTGGCGACGTACAGGGTTTTGCCCTGTGCATCGATGGTCATCTGCGCCGGGCTGAGCTGGCTGCTGACCAGCGTTTTGTCACTCAGCGCCCCATCAGCCGGGTTGACCTGAAAACGGTAAATGCCTTCTGCGTTCGGCGGATAGGTGCCCACCCAGGCATACTGTGCGCTCACCGCACAGGACGTGGTCGCCATCAGAGCCAGAGACGCCGCGAAGATTACCGAACCATAACGCATAGTGTTCCTCTCAGTATCAGTGAAAGCCGCTGAGGTGACGCTGCCGGAACACCTGGGGATTGTCGCGGCAGCATACCTGCCTCATCCGGGCGGGTTGCATTCAGAAACCGTTGGTCGCAGCCAACAACATACGGAGCTCGCCGGCGGGGTTTCAATCCAGCAAGCTTCTGGTCATCGCCAGCAATCTGCTGACATCGCAGGGCCGGGTATTGCCTGTCTCTTTATCGATTATCGAACTGTAGATATGCGGGATGATTTTACTGACCCCCGCGTCAAGGGCGATCTGCAAAATCTGCTGATAGTTAGCCAGATCAATACCGCCGGTTGGCTCCAGCCAGAAACCCTGCTCCGCGCAGGCTTTTGCCACCGCGCTGAACTCATCAATCGCCCGCAGGCCGCCCATGGGGAAATATTTTACCGAGCTGCCGCCAAAGTCTTTCAGCATGGCGATGGCCGTTGCCACTGGCACAATGCCATCGGGCGCTTTGGCACTGCGTGGCCCGGTGGAGATTTTAACCATTCCCACACTACCGGTGGGGGAGATAAGACCGTTAACCACCGTCTGCTCCTGTCCCAGCAGCGCCCGGCTGGTTGCCACACCGGTAAACACCTGGTTGACATGCTGCGGCTGTAGCTGCGCTGAAATGGCGCTGACCATCGCAGACTGGTTTGGATCGCCAGCTCCCAGCCCCACCGACAGCGCATTATCAATCAGCCGGGCATACTCACGCATATCCGTCACCGCACTCGTCACGTCGGGGTAGTTTTTCGACAGCACGCCCACCAGCACGTAGCCCTCTGCGGCCTGCCACACCTCGCGCGCGTTCTCTTTCGAACCGGCCAGCACGTTCAGACAGACGCGATCCCGGTAAAATTTGGGGGTCAGCGTCATGAGGTTGTTGCTCCTGACAGCAGTGTACTGATGCAGCTGAACAGCGTATGCAGCTGTTCCGCCGATACGCTACGGACATCGACTTCCACCATCCCTTCGTTCGCCTTATAGCCACGAAAGTAAATGGCAATATCGCCGGTTTTCAGCGCCTGTACCACTTCAGAGGTGGCACGGCCAATGATCGCTTCATCAAAATGAATTTCCGTGCGGGCGATATCACGTCCGGCAGCATCCCAGATCACCCTGGCGCGGATACCGTGCAGGGTGTTCAGCTGGTTGATAAATGGCGTCATTTTTTCCACCATCTGTGCACCAGAGACCCTCTCCTGCACCCTGTAATTTTCAATCGCCTGGGTCAGACCAAGAATGCTCTCCTTGCCGACCTTCATCGCCCGGCCAATGCCCATCGCCTGACGTTTTACCCAGCTGACGTACTGCCGACGTCCGACGACCAGCCCGCTGGTTGGGCCTTCGATCGCTTTAGCGCCGCTGTAAATCACCAGATCGGCTCCTGCCTGGTAATAGCACTGTAAATCCTCTTCCGCTGCCGCATCGACAATCAGCGGCACACCGTGTTGCCGCGCCACCCGCGCGGCGTCAGCCACGCTGAGATGACTTTTTTGTACGCAGTGATGAGACTTGACGTAGAGGACGGCGGCAGTCTGCGGGCCCATCGCCGCACTGAGTTGCTCAGCCGAACATTCGTTGGCATAACCGGCCTCCACCAGCCGTCCTCCACCCATGGTCACCATAGTGCCAACCGGTGCGCCATAGTTGACGTTGTGGCCTTTTGGCAACACGATGTCGTGTGGCACCGTCAGCGGTGCAGCGTGCAGATTCTCCAGCAGCCAGTCGTTATCCTGCACAATCACTGCGGCCACCGACTGGGCGATACCCGCAGAAGCGCAGGAGACCACCACCGCGTCCTCACACCCAAGCAGCCCCGCAATATAAGCCCCGGTTTTATCCACCAGATCTTTCATTTCAAAATAGTGATTAAGGCCGTACTGCACGGTTTCAACCACGTCCTCCGCCGGAGTGGAGACACCAAGAATGGTCATACGGCCGGAGGCATTGATCACCTGTTTCAGGCCATATTTTTCATAAATCGAAGACATGCTGTTTTTTCCCTTCATCGGTAATAAACCACCTGCCGCCCACCATCGCGGCCAGCGGTATCAGCTGTTGTTCACCCGCGACAGATTCGCCCTCAGAATCAATGAACAGGCAATTTTCCGCCTGCAAATCAAACAGAGTCAGATCGGCGTCGCCGCCTACCCGTAACCGCCCTTTTTGATGCAGACGCAGCCCTTCTGCCGCATTGATCGTCACGCAATCAATGATTTGCGGCAGCGTCATCCCGACACTGAAAAATTTGGACATCACATGGGCAAGGCTGTGCACCGGGCCACTGAGGCGGTTACGGCAGTAAATGTCAGAACTGATGGTGTGCGGCAGAATACCCTGCGCGATAGCGGCCCCTGCCACCGCAAAGCTGAAGCTGGCGCTACCGTGACCGACGTCCAGACGCACACCGCGCTGTAAGGCCTGTGCGATCGAGGCACGCAAGGTGCCAGTTGGGGTGAGGATACGGTTGGGCTTGCCGTGATAGCAGTGGGTGATGATATCCCCCTGACTGAGCAAATCAGCTATCTCATCCAGGTCCGGCGGGGTGTTGCCAATGTGTACCATCAGCGGCAGATCGCCGTTCTCCCGCTGGATCGCTTTGGCGCGAATCAGTGGCTTAATACCGTTATCACCTGTCACGCTGCTGCTCATGCGGGCTTTGAAACCCACAATAAACTCCGGCAGGCGTACCAGCGCATCGCGCACGACAGCAGCGTCAATCTGGCGCATATCCGCCAGCTCGTTCTGGGTGACAATCCCGCTGCGGGCAATATTCAGCAGCGCATAAACCTGAGTACGGGCGCTGCGGGTGAGCTGATAAAATTGCTCCACCTCGTCAGCCCCGGTGCTGCCTGCATCCACCACCGTGGTCACGCCGCTTTCCACCCCAACACGGTCGGGCGTGTCATGGTAAAGCGGCGACTGCGAATAGCAGTGGACGTGAGAGTCAATCCAGCCCGCGCTTAACCAGAACCGCCCCTGAAGATCGCACTGCTGTAATGCGCTGCCGTTCACCTCGCCCAGCGCGGCAATTTTACCCTTGAGGATGGCAATATCCGTCAGGCCGCCATCCGTCAGTCGCGCCCGCCGGATGATAAGATCAAACATGGCAAACTCCTGTATTCATCCATTGAGAATGGTTTATTCCGTGCCACACCGTCTTTAGCTCAAAGCGTGACCGGAAAAACGGCACCCAGCAGCATCGCGCCAAGAATGGCACCGCCGGTGATCGGTTTATCCCACAGATAGAACAGCAGCGCGCCGAGCAGCGCACCCACACCAATCGGGATGGAGGCCGCCATGGCAGAGAGGATAATCAGTGGTCCCAGAAAGCGACCAGAGGCGTTACCCGCGCCCATCATTACATCTGCGCCGTAGGTCGAGTCACTGTTGTTAATGGTAAATTTCCGGGCCAGCACAATCAGATAGCCCGTTGCCATCCCCAGCAGCAGGCCGGTGAGCAGTGAGGCGGCAAAGTTGGCAACCGGATAGACAATTCCCGCGCCCAGCAGCATTGCCGGTACCCCCAGACCAATGCCGGTCTGCACCGCACCGCCAATATCCAGAATGCCCACCAGCGACCCTTCAATGATGCGGGCAAACAGGAAGCTGGCCCCAAAGGCGGCCACCGCCCCATAGACACCGGTTTCCATGCCGGAACGCAGCATCGAAACAAAAGCCACCTCGTTGAAAGCCCCCAGCCCATAGACGTAGTACATGTGCGTCCCGGCAAACACCCCGGCAGAGAGCAGTCCGACAAAAATCGGGAAAGACCAGTCGGCATACCAGAAACCGCGCGTTGACTCTTCCATTTACATCGCCCTCTTATTTTCCGCTCAGGGTGTTATGAATCATCTCCAGCCAGCCCGGGATCCCCAGCTGGAAGGACTGCAATACTTTCATATCAAAGCCACGGAAAAATCCGCTGAGCACAAACAGCAGCACGATGGCCGACATCATTACCCCGGTAACTTTGTTCCAGCCGCTCTCTTCCACGCCTTTGCCAATCAGAATGCCCAGCACCAGGCCCGGCACCGCGTTGCCCATAATCAACTGCGCCAGCCCGCCAAACAGGGTGGCCCAGGCACCGGACTTTTTCCCGGCATCAATGGCCGCCAGCCAGAAGATCACCGGAATCACGGTGTTAACCAACAGGTTGGCGGCAGGCACCAGCACTTTAACCGCCGTCACCTGAAGCGCAGCCGGCACTGCGGAAGCAGTGGAGTTAAGAAAGGCAACCACAATCATGCCGATCAGCCCACAGGCCAGGGCCATCTTTTTGGGATTGTGCAGGGTTTCAGCGACGCGGCGATTTTTCACCATCAGCGCGGCGGCTCCCCAGTGGGGAATAATGCGGTGATCGACGTCCTGGGTGAAGGAACCGGCCGCCACCGAAGACGCCCAGGCATTGAAGAAGAACCCCAGACCAAAGGAGAAGTGAGAAGCCGGATCGCCCTCGCAGGAGTTGAGCTCGCCCAGGGTACGAAATGCCCCCATCCCCTGAGTGGCGGGCGCATGAAACATGCGGGCTGCGCCTGCGCCCACGCCAACCCCCACCAGGCCACCGATGATCAGCGACTTTAAAAGAATAATTAAAAACATCAGTCTTTCCTTTCAGGCTTACGCCAACGTTTTTAAGTCATGATTATTGCTGCCCTGGCGGGCAGATTTTTATTCCGTAATGAAGTCCACTTTATCCACCTCGATGACGCTGACGTTGACGATAATCTCCAGCTCAATGCGGTAACGCCGTCGCTCCCGTGCCAGAAAAAAGAACAGAAACTTCTCCTGCCTGATGCTTTCCCGCGCCTGAACCACCTTTACATCCTGCGGTTCAATACGCAGCAGCACCTGGTCTGAGGATTTCAGCAGCGTCTGTTGTACCCGGCTCAGCGCATCAGCGAAGGCTTTACGCCTGCTGTCGCCCGAACCGCTGACGTTCACCGTGGTGGTGAATTGCCTTTTCATTACTCAGCTACCGTGTTTCTTGTGCCACGCCTGAACCAGACGTTCACCCAGTTCCTCTTTGTCCATAAAACCAAAACCCAGCACCGTGGCACCTTCATTAATGGCCGTCACCCCTTCTTCAATGGCCCGCATCCCGTGCTTTGCTTTATAGCCATATTTGTTCTGCGCGGTGATCGCCCCTGCGCCGCCGCTGCCGCAAAACGAAATGCCAAAAGAAGCGTTTTCTGCTTTCATCACGTCGCCCAGCTTCATATCTGCCGCCACCCCCGGTACAACGACGGCTCTGCCCCCCGCACGCTCCACGCCTGCGGCAACTTTCTGACCTTTACCCAGGCGATCGCCAATCACGACAATGATTTGTGACATCTTTTGTTCCTTCCTTTTTCGTTCAACAGGATTTTTCGTTGGTTTTTGCCACTTCAAAATGGACTGACAGTAGCCAGGCTTCCTCCACCGGCAGATTAGTGAACAGATCGACAACCTGCTGTGCCAGCGCCATTGATTCGGCAGAGATATCCTCAAACAGCTCAGCCTCCACTTCCGGCAGCGGCTCGCCGGTCAGCGAGCGCATGGCCATTGCCCACACATGCGAAGCCAGCATCTGCTGCTGAATGTCGTTGGGGTAAATCTCTCTGCTGGCGAATAATCCGGCAATCTGGCTCATTACCCGATCGGCGAGTGCCTGAATGGCCTGGTCAGCCGCTGCTGTCCCCTCCGACACCGTCCCTTCTTTCACTAGCTGCCCCTTATTTTTCGTTCAGGCTCAGGCACGAAACCGAGTTTATTGCTGATAAAAATAAGTTAACGCCAGGCCGTGGCTGTGTGGAGCGCCACTTTTTCCACTTCAAAGCGGAAATAGCGGCGTAGCGGACGATCTCTGCCACAAAAACGGCGTCTCGTGCATGAAGAGGGCATAAGTCACAGGAAAATCATATCAACCCGGCTGATAATGCAAATTCAATGCATCAGCGGCATCGATCACCTGCGGAAACAGGCTCGATGTCGGTCAGAGACAGGAAAAACTTATTTAGTGTGGCAGGACGCGTGAAAAACTCTTTCGTCTCTGCCAGCGGGAAATATCGGCGGGCCGCGCAGTCAGAAAATACGGGCTCAGCTGAGCCCGTGACCATTAACGAAACTTTTTATGTCCTTCTTTACGGGTATCGTCGAATTTCTTCGCTTCTTCCTTCGCACCAGTCAGATTACCGGCCTCCGCCAGCTTCATACTGACATCAATCTGCGCAATCAGTTTGTCCATCTGCGCGCGGTATGCTTTCATTTCCGCACCGTCCGCTGGCTGGCCTTGCAGTTTGTCCGGCGTCTGGTTTTTGGCATCTTCCGCCGCTTTGCGCATATCGCCCAGCGCCTTTTTAAACTCCGTCGCATCGTCCGTTTTCATTACGGTGCGATAGGCCCCTTTCAGCATCCCCATATCATCTTCCAGACCGGCCAGCGCGGAGACACTCGAGCACAGCAGGCACGCCGCTAATACGGCTGATAACGTTTTACGCATTGCTCACTTCCTTTATTTTTATTAAGAAAAATACAACAAAAAAGGGTGACCTGAAGTCACCCTGATAATACTACGCGAGTATGAAGAAATTACTGTCCGGCGATTCTCATTTCCGGCAGAAGAACAGATCCGCACTGAATATTGCTGCGGGTTTCAATATCATCACCGACGGTGACGATGTCTCGCCACATCTGTTGCAGATTGCCTGCAATGGTGATTTCACTGACCGGATACTGGATCTCGCCGTTTTCCACCCAAAAACCGGCTGCGCCACGGGAGTAGTCGCCCGTAATCCCGCTGACGCCCTGACCCATCAGTTCGGTGACCACCAGGCCGGTGCCCATTTTCTTCAGCAGTTGCGTAAAGCTGTCGCCCTGTCCGGCAATCCGCCAGTTATGGATGCCGCCCGCATGACCGGTACTTTGTAAGCCCAGCTTGCGGGCTGAATAGCTGCTTAATAACCAGCTTTGCAGCACGCCGTTTTTAATGATGTCTCGCTGTTGGGTGCGAATCCCTTCACTGTCGAAGGGAGTGGAAGCCAGCCCTTTCAGCAGATGCGGCTGCTCCTGAATGGTCAGCCACGCCGGTAAAATCTGTTTGCCCAGTGAATCCAGCAGGAAGGTAGACTTACGATACACACTTCCGCCGCTGATCGCCCCAACCAGGTGGCCGAACAGGCCAGTGGCGACTTCGGCTGCAAAGATAACCGGCGCTTTCATGGTGGCAAGTTTACGCGGCGACAGGCGGGACAAGACCCGGCGGGCAGATTCTTCACCAACCCATTCTGGTGACGCCAGATCATTCAGAGCGCGGCCAATGGTGTAAGCGTAATCACGCTCCATATCACCACTCGCTTCTGCAATCACGCTGCTGGAAAGGGAATGACGGCTGGAGCAGTAGCCCTGGAGCATACCGTGGCTGTTGCCAAAGACTTTAATGCCGACATGGCTGTTAAAACTGCCGCCCTCGGTGTTGGTGATGCGCGGATCCGCTTTCAGCGCGGCCTGTTCGGCGCGGGCCGCCAGTTCGATCGCCTGCTCCGGCTCAAGATCGGCAGGATGAAAAAGATCCAGATCCGGCGCATCAAATGCCAGCAGTTCCCGATCGGCAACCCCGGCATAAGGATCGGGCGAAGTGTAACGGGCAATATCCACGGCAGCCTGGACGGTTCGTTTGATCGCCTCCGGGCTGAGATCGGTAGACGAGGCGCTCCCTTTACGGTTCTGGTGATAAACGGTGATACCCAGTGCACCATCGCTGTTGAATTCGACGTTTTCCACTTCACCATATCGGGTACTGACGCTGATACCGGTCGTTCTGGTTACGGCGACTTCCGCTCCGTCGGTACTGACTTTGGCCAGTTCGAGTGCCTGAGCTACCGCCTGTTCCAGGGTTTTACGCTGTTCTGCAACTTGGGAGAGTAATTTCATCGACCTACCATATAATTAACAGAGGGTTTCTCTGGCCGGCATAAATATGCCAGATTCCCCGGCTCTTTAGTGATTGAGGTTTATTTGAGTCTAACAGAGTCGGAGAACAATTTCGCAGTAGCCGCCGTTTCCTGATAGCATTAGCCTCTTTTTTAGGGAGCCTTCCATGACTAAACAGCCCGATGACTGGCTCGATGATGTACCAGATAATGAAGAAGAAGAAGACGATGAGATTATCTGGGTCAGTAAAAGTGAAATTAAACGCGACGCCGAGGAACTGAAACGCCTCGGCGCTGAACTGGTGGATCTCAGTAAAAACGCCCTGGATAAGATCCCTCTGGACGATGAACTGCGCGATGCCATTGAACTGGCGCAAAAGATCAAAAAAGAGGCACGTCGTCGCCAGTTACAGCTGATCGGCAAATTGCTCCGCTCACGCGAAGAAGATCCGATTCGTCAGGCGCTGGACAAGCTGAAAAATCGCCACAACCAGCAGGTTGCGCTGTTTCATAAGCTGGAGATGCTGCGCGATCGCCTGGTAGCCGAAGGCGACGACGCGATGAGCGAGGTGCTGAACCTCTATCCGGATGCCGACCGCCAGCAGTTGCGCCAGATGATCCGCAACGCCCAGAAAGAAAAAGCGGCCAGCAAACCGTCAAAAGCTTACCGGCAGATCTTCCAGTATCTGCGCGAACTGGCAGAAGCCTGATCAAAAAGGGACGCTTTGTTGCGTCCCATCATTTTGTTGCGGTGATGCCACACCGCGCCTCTTTATTTCGCCAGCCTGTCCAGCAGTTTCTGATGAATGCCGCCAAAGCCACCGTTGCTCATCACCAGAATGGTGTCGCCAGGCTGAACCGCTTTGGCGACCATTTCAACCAGTGCATCCACATCGGCGCTCCAGTGGGCAGGCTGCACACAGGCATCGGCCACTTCTGAAACCTGCCAGGGGATATGGTGCGGCTGAAACAGAAACACCTGGTCAGCACGGGCCAACGCAGGCGCAAGATCGTCCTTACTGATCCCCATTTTCATGGTATTGGAGCGGGGTTCCAGTACCGCCAGAATACGTGCGGTGCCGCCGACTTTACTGCGCAGCGCGGTCAGGGTCGCCAGGATGGCCGTGGGATGATGGGCAAAATCATCGTAAACCTTGATGCCGTTGACTTCGCCACGCAGTTCCAGACGACGACGGGCATTAATAAAGTCGTTAAGCGCCTTTCCGGCATCCTCTGGTTTGACACCAACGTGGCGGGCAGCCGCAATTGCCATCAGGCCATTGTGCATATTATGTTCGCCCACCAGCGCCCAGTTAACCTCTGCCACTTTTTCGCCATCCAGCCAGACCTGCCAGTGCGAGGCATCCTGGGTCAGCTTCTTCGCCTGCCAGCGCCCTTCTTCACCCACACTCTCCTGTTCGCTCCAGCAGCCCATCGCCAGCACCTGTTTCAGGTTGGCGTCATGCTCCGGCACCAGCAATCGGCCGCTGCCCGGCACAATACGCACCAGGTGATGAAACTGCCGTTGGATAGCACGCAGATCGTCAAAAATATCGGCGTGGTCAAACTCCAGATTGTTAAGAATTAATGTGCGGGGACAGTAATGGACAAATTTAGAACGCTTGTCAAAAAAAGCGCTGTCGTACTCATCGGCTTCAATAACGAAGAAGGGGCTGTTGCCTGGCGTGGCCGAAACCGAGAAATTCCCTGGTACACCACCGATGATAAAGCCGGGTTCCAGACCACAGGCCTGAAGGATCCACGCCACCATTCCCGCCGTGGTGGTTTTACCGTGGGTGCCCGCCACCGCCACGACCCAACGATCTTTCAGCACAAAATCATGCAGCCACTGCGGCCCGGAAAGGTAAGGAATATTGCGCTCAAGCACCGCCTCAACACAGGGATTACCCCGGCTCATCGCATTGCCGATGATCACCAGGTCAGGGGCCGGATCCAGCTGCGATGCATCATAACCCTGGATTAAATCAATGCCCTGTTGCTCTAAAAGCGTGCTCATTGGCGGATAGACGTTAGCATCAGCACCGGTTACCTCATGCCCTAACGCACGGGCCAGCATTGCCAGCCCGCCCATGAAAGTACCGCAGATACCGAGGATATGAATACGCATAAAAAGTCCGTTAACTGGAAAGTTCGGGGCACAGTGTACCGTCACCATCGAGAGGAAGAAACGGATTTGCCCTATGTTCTTCAGCATCCATTCGGCTAAACTGCTTGAGCATACATGGGCAGTTTATTAATCGAACTGCTGTTCAACCGCAGATTCAGGGATTGTGTTATGAAAACGTTAGGCGAATTCATCGTCGAGAAGCAACACGACTTTCCTCACGCCACAGGTGAACTGACGGCACTGATTTCCGCCATCAAGCTGGGCGCAAAGATTATCCATCGCGACATTAACAAGGCAGGACTGGTGGATATTCTGGGGGCCAGCGGCGCTGAGAATATTCAGGGCGAACAGCAGATGAAACTCGATCTGTTTGCTAATGAAAAACTGAAGGCCGCGCTGAAAGCCCGTGGCATTGTGGCCGGTATTGCCTCGGAAGAAGAAGATGAAATTGTCATCTTTGAAGGCGTTGAAAACGGTAAATACGTGGTGCTGATGGACCCGCTGGATGGTTCTTCCAACATTGACGTTAACGTGTCGGTTGGCACTATCTTCTCTATTTATCGCCGTATCACCCCACCAGGTACGCCGGTAACTGAAGAAGATTTCCTGCAACCCGGCAGTCAGCAGGTCGCGGCAGGCTATGTGGTTTACGGTTCATCGACCATGCTGGTTTATACCACCGGCTGCGGCGTCCACGCCTTCACCTACGATCCCTCTCTTGGCGTATTCTGCCTCAGCGCCGAGAAGATGGCGTTTCCTGAAAAGGGTTACACCTATTCCATTAACGAAGGAAACTACATCCGTTTCCCGCAGGGCGTGAAAAAGTATCTGAAATTCTGCCAGGAAGAAGATACCTCTTCCCACCGGCCTTACACTTCCCGTTATATCGGTTCGCTGGTTGCTGACTTCCATCGTAATCTGCTGAAAGGCGGCATTTATCTCTACCCCAGCACCGCCAGCCACCCTAAAGGTAAGCTGCGTCTGCTTTATGAGTGCAACCCGATGGCATTTCTGGCGGAACAGGCGGGCGGCAAAGCCAGCGATGGCGCAAGACGTATTCTGGACCTCGTGCCGGAAACGCTGCATCAGCGCTCACCGTTCTTTGTCGGCAATACTGAAATGGTGGACGATCAGGAACGCTTCCTGCGCGAATTCCCGGACGCCTGACAGGACTGCCGACACCATTAATGGCGTCGGCAGGCATCATCCGGGGCCGGGCTTTACGCTGTCAGTCAGTACACGGGCGATCGCTGGATCGCCTTTTTTTATGCCAGACTGATTTTGAACACTGCCATTGACTGAACCAGCTGCTGCGACTGTTCCTCCAGTGACTGGGTCGCCGCTGCCGCCTGTTCAACCAGCGCGGCATTTTGCTGCGCCACTTCGTCCATCTGGGTAACGGCAAGATTTACCTGCTCAATGCCCTTGCTTTGCTCCTGCGAAGCACTGGAAATCTCTTTCATCAGCGTTGTCACCCGCGTCACCTCACTGGCGATTTCATCCATGGTTTCTCCGGCTTTGGTCGCCATCTGCGATCCTTCCGTCACACGCACCTCTGATTCACCGATCAATTCTCGGATCTCTTTTGCCGCCGTTGCACTCCGCTGTGCCAGATTACGGACTTCGCTGGCCACCACCGCAAAGCCACGGCCCTGCTCGCCAGCGCGGGCGGCTTCAACGGAAGCATTCAGCGCCAGAATGTTGGTCTGGAAGGCAATGCCGTCTATCACACCGAGAATGTCGCCGATACGTCGCGAGCTGCGGGTGATTTCCTGCATTTTTTCCATTACGTAACTGACCACTTCGCTGCCCCGATCGGCACTCTGCGAGACGGATTGCGCCAGCTGATGCGCCTGGCTGGCGTTATCCGCATTGAGTTTAACGGTAGCGGTAAGCTGTTCCATACTGGCTGCGGTCTGCTCCAGCGAAGCGGCCGACTCTTCCGTGCGCTGCGAGAGGTTAAGGTTACCGGAAGAGAGTTCGCGACTGCCGGTATCAATTTGCAGACTGGCATCACGAACCCGGCTGACTGACTGTTGCAGGGATGTCTGCATTTCAGCCAGTGCATGATTGAGGCGGCCCAGCTCATTGTTGCCACTTTCGGGCAGCGTCTGGGTTAAATCACCCGCCGCCACAAACTCCAGATGTTCAATCGCTGAATCCAGCGGCTTGAGCAGGATAACTTTCAGCAGAACCCAGGAAACACACAACAGGATTATCGTCAGAATACCGCAGCAGACAATCAGCCAGGTCAGGATTTGCTGATTTCTGTCAGCTTCTTCCAGCCGGGCGGTGGTGACCTGATCGGCAAACAGCTTGAATTCATTTACCGCTTTGGATAACGCAATGTTCAGCGGTGCGAGATTTCCCTCCAGTAAGGCGTAATAGCCGTCCGGATTCTGTTTTTGCACCGCGACCATCATCGGGTTGATGCCCTCCGCCATATATTTGTTGTAGGCAGCAACAATGGCATCGGCCAGCATTTTACCGTGCGCGGTGACAGTGCCCGCATCTACAAATTTTTTCAGCTCCGCCTGAGAAGCCGCAATGTAAGTGCCAGCCTGTCCGGCGACAGCAGTAGCTTCATCGGGCAGGCCGATTTCCATTTTACGTACCGACAATGCTGATGCCGCACGGGCGTATAGCAAATTGTTATTCGCAAGAAACAGGCTGTTCAGTTCAACGCCCTGAATCCGGTTAACCACATCCAGTGAACGGTTGCCTTTGTTGATGGCAATAATGCCCATCACACTGACCACCAACAGCATCAGCGTCATCGACGCTAATAAAACTAACAGACCGGTTCGTACTGAGACTTTTTTAAGCATGATCTGACACCCCAAGGAATCCCGTAACCCATAACTTCCAAAAGAGAAAGAATTATCGGCAGAAGCGACCGGAACATTTAGCGTCATTAATGAGAATTGTCTGCCGAAGGTCGGTCAGAAGGTGAAGGAAGTGGTGTTTTATAGCAGATAATGACTACAAATGCAGAACATTCTCCATACTGAGATTCACAATGATAGTTAATATCACTTACTTAGTCTGTCAGTACATTAATTCTTAACAGTGAGTAATAATGCAAATTACTGGAATTTTTTGGTTACATACTACCCTAATGAGCAAATCGCGACCGTGAGCGGGGTCCGTTTTTTCACTTAAGGGCGGCAGTCAGGGATACAGAATACCCGGGCGATCTGGAGCATTCCGAAACGCCAAAAAGGGGGGATACTTTCATAATCAGTCAGCTATAATAAGCGCCACTCGATCGAAGACTGATATGTAAGGAATTGACCATGAGTTTGAACCAGGTTCCAGCGGGTAAAGATCTGCCAGAAGATATCTACGTTGTCATTGAAATCCCGGCTAATGCTTCGCCAATCAAATATGAAGTGGATAAAGAGTCTGGTGCTCTGTTCGTTGACCGCTTTATGGCTACCGCAATGTTCTATCCGTGCAACTACGGTTATATCAACCATACCCTGTCACTGGATGGTGACCCGGTTGACGTGCTGGTCCCCACGCCGTATCCGTTACAGCCAGGTTCGGTGATCCGTTGCCGTCCGGTTGGCGTACTGAAAATGACCGACGAGTCTGGCGAAGATGCCAAGCTGGTGGCGGTTCCACACAGCAAGCTGTCTAAAGAATACGATCACATTAAAGATGTGAACGACCTGCCAGAACTGCTGCGCGGACAGATCACGCACTTTTTCGAGCAGTATAAAGCGCTGGAAAAAGGCAAATGGGTGAAAGTGGAAGGCTGGGATAACGCTGAAGCCGCGAAAGCCGAAATCGTCAGCTCTTTTGAGCGCGCCGCGAAGAAATAATTGCTTTACCCTGTATAACAGAAACACCGCTCAGTGAGCGGTGTTTTTTTTTTGCATAACTCGTCAGGTTATTGCGCATCACGCAGCAACCAGTCACCACTTTCAATACGCTGCTTTCCTGTGACCGAACGCTGATACACATACAGCCACGCACTTCCGAATGGGGTTTGTAGCAGCTCACGCTTGTACTCCCCCCCTTTGGTGCGCAGCGCGTCAAGTTCGCCCAGCGTGGATGCATCAATCCGGTAAACTTCACAGTAAACCTGACCGTTTCCTGCCACCACGCCGGGATAATGCCCCAGACTGTACAGCTCATAGCCGTCGATCTGATGATCGCCGAGCCACTGACCGTTAGTCATCCAGTGGCTGTTGCCTTGCTTACGCCTCAGGCTACCGTAGACAATTATTCGCATTGCTAAAACTCAAACTGATAGAGCACATCAAGGGCCTGGTCTACGCCAGACACCGCTTCCAAATAAAGTTTAGGCATCAGGCGATAACGCAGCGTTAAGGTCGCCAGTGAATCAAATATGCCAACACCGTATTTAACCTGCAGACCCGGCAGAACGTAACCACTAACCTGAACCTGCTGGCTGTCACCAACGCCAGTGGTATCCAGTGCGAGATTACTGACGCCGAAAGTCTCACCGATTTTACCCACAACCTGACCACTTTGCGCAAGCCCCAATCCAACCAGCGCTGAAGTTAATGCAGCGCTGTCACTCCCGGAAGCGTCCAGTCCCTGTCCACGAAGCAGATAAGACAGGGCTTCCTGCTGAGACATGGTCGGGTCGGAGAACACCTCCGCCTTTGGCTCATCGGCCAGGCCAGTCACCCGAACACCCGCCGTCACATTATCTTCCGTCGCTTCAGGGTTACGGATCGCCTCAATATTCAGCCAGGGCTGATCCGCCGGCCCGGCAAACTGCAACTCGCCTTTACGCACAATCAGATCCTGCCCGTAAGCATGGAAACGACCTGAAGGGATGTTGATCTGTCCGTTCAGGCCCAATCCACGGCGGTCCTGCGCCAGCTTCAGATCGCCATTCAGTTTTGCTTTCAGACCAAAGGCATCAAGCCGGACATCGTTACCCACATGGATGACCAGATTACTGTTGATCGGAATTGAAGCACTTTTCGGCGCTACAGGTTGCAGGTTTTTATCCAGCAGGACTTCGTCAGCAGAGACGCCTACCGCGCTCTCCGGCACTTCCTGCACGGTAATTCGCGCCCACGGGATGTCCACGCGGCCACTCAGATTAAACACTTGTGGCGTGGCTTCGAATACCAAATCGGGGGACACATCCATCCTGACCATCGGCGGGACCGTTACACGTATGCGACTTCCTTTAGCCGCGATACGCGCACGCCAGGCATCCAGCTGACTCCAGTCAGCATCCCCGTTCAGCGCAATTTGTCCACGAGAGGTTTGCACCATCCCCTCCAGGGTCGAACTCATGCCGTTAAACAGCATATTCACACTGGCTGTGGTCAGATCAACCGGCATAAAACTGCCCTGTACATCGACACTTTTCAGCCCCAACTGCCCGAACACCTGCGGTTTTTGCAGGTTGCCCGCCAGTCGCAGATTGCTGTTGAGTATCCCGGCAATTTTCTCACCCTGCATCAGAGCCGGATTGAGCATCGCCAGATCGATACGGGTAATATTGACGTTGCCAGAGAGCGTGCGTTTATTTTGCGGATCCGCTATCTGTACATTGCCGTCCAGCTGACCGTTCTTCGCAATGCGGATCAGCCAGTCGAGCTGCGCTTTACCATCATGCAATGCGGCGTTCAGATTCAGCGTATCAAAGGCGATGGGCAGCGTGTTCCCCTGTACATTCTGCGCCACTTTCACTCCGTTCCCCTTCAGGGAGACGCGTCCCTGCGGCAAGGCACCGTCCGCCTTCCAGCTCACGTCGGCATCGCCGGTAAACACCCCGCTGAGCCTGGTTTCGTCGCTGAGGAACGGCTTCGCCATTGCCAGATCGAAGCGATTAAGCACCACTTTTGCATGACCTGATGGCCCTGCCTCGATGGTTTGTGGCACGCAGAGCTGAGCATTGGGGTTTTGCCAGCAGTGTGCGCCGATGGAGACCGTCTGCCTGCTGTTCTGGTAATCAAGGGCAATATCCCGCGTCAGACGCCAGACACCAACCGGCGTGTCGAAACGGGTGTGATTCAGGCTGCCCTGCCAACGCTGAGCCTGGCGATCAAAACCGCCGTTAAGCTGCAACTGCCCGGATACCGGTTTGCCATTAACCGACAGCGTTAGCTGATGCTGCTTCTCGTTACCGCTGGCATCCAGGTTCAGTCGGGATATCTCCAGCGCATCCTGCTTCACACGCTCCATCCGCAGCGCCAGCTTGCCCGCAATTTGCTCACCCGAACTGACATCACCCTTCAGCGCAACGCGGCCCACACTCAGTGCCTGCCAGCGCAGGCCGGTTGCGGTCAGATCGGCCAGCAGCTGTGGCGTTTTCAAATCGCCGCGCGCCTGAATGGTCCCCACCGCCACGCCACCCAGCCCCGGCAGCGCGTTGTCCAGATGACGGGCATCAATATGGGTATCCAGATTGAGCTTATCGCCCAACGAACCTTTCAGATCAACGTTGTTACGTCCCAGCACCAGTTTAATGCCCGGTATATCCCACTGATTGTAACTGTTACCGTACAGAGAACCATCAGCCGTCACCGCATTCTGTTTGACGTTACCGCGCAGTTGCAGCTCCGGCACCCGCACCTGCCAACTCCCGCCATACAGGCTGCCGCGCGTGGTAATTTTACCATTCAGCTTTGCAGGCCAGTCAGGGTATTGCCTCGCAGTGTTAATACCGGAAAGCGTCAGTTCACTGTGCCAGCTGATGGCTTTGCTCCAGTCCACCAGTGCGGTAAGGTCGGTATTGCCTTCTAACGCCGCCAGTCGCAGTTTATCCAGCGAGAACTGCTCTGCGTTACCTTTGCCGTCCAGCGTCAGCGTCGCCGGAGGGATGGCCTGCCCTTTCAGCGCCGCCTTCAGCGACATCGCATAGTCGGTCATTTTGCCGCTGAAACTGAAATGAAGATCATCCGCCTGATATGCAGTTTCGCCGCTCAACGGCCAGCGTAACTGAGGGCTTTGTAAGGTCACTGACAGCGGCAGGCCAGCCTCAGCCAGCCGGGTTTGCGCATCCATCTGCACCCGCACAGGACCGGACAGATTCAGCGCCATCGTCAGTTGCTCACGCAGCCCACCCGCCATCGTCAGTTTTATTTTTTCACCCTTCAGCGGCTCAAGGTTTAGCGCGCTGTTGAGGGTAAAATTCACCGGCCAGTTGTCGGCCAGGGTCGCCTGCCCCTGAGCGTTTAACTGCCCCTGCGGCGAATCCACATCCAGCGTTTCCAGATGCAGCAAGCGATCTTCAGTTCGGGCTTTTATCAGCAGACGGTTAACCGCAATGTCGCTGTCACCGGTAATGCGCAGCTGCTCACCAAGGATTTGCTGGATATCAACATCCAGCGGCATTTTGAAATCTGGCAGCTCAGGCAGCAGCGGTTTGGCGAACATCGCTTTCAGCGTCTCGCCCAGCGGCTCTTCCTCTGGGCGGGGCTGCTGTACTTTTGCCTGCACCACCTGTTGATCGGCAACTTTTGCCGCTTTCGGCAGCGAAATTAACAATCCCTGAATGTGAGTCGGGTTCAGCGTCAACGCCCGCTGCTGCCAGTGAATACCGGAAGTGAAATCCGCCAGCGATATCGCCGTGTCATCCACCGTGACATTGATATTGTGCAGAGCCAGATGACGCAGCGTGATGGGATAAGGCGTGCTCAGTTCCGCAGAGGCGCTGTTGTCTTGCTCTGGTACGGTTGCCGCAGGGGCCATTTTCTTACTGTCCACCGCAACATGCACATCTTTCAACGCAAGGTCATTGACACAGAACGCACTGTGGCGGAGGCAACCCAACTGAACCGCGAGGTGAAACTCCCCGACATTCACCGTGATGCCCGGCATGGCATACTGCACGCCGGTCAGCCGAAGATCGCGCCAGCCTCCCTTAACCTGTTTGATAGCCAGCCCCGGCACCCAACGTGTTGCGCCATTCAGCAGCAGATGCAGACCCGGCGTAGTGGCAATCAAAAATGTTACGCCGCCCAACAGCAACAGCAGAAAAATCAGGATACCAATCAGAACCTTCTTCCAACGACTCATAGTTCAGGCCCCAATCCGATGTAAAACTGTATATCCCGGTTTTCGTCATCACCAATCGGACGGGCGATGTCCAGCTTGATCGGACCAACCGGTGACTGCCAGCGCACGCCAAAACCCGCACCGGTTTTGAAATTACTCTGTTTGATGTCGTTCACCGCTTCCCCGGAATCAACAAACACCGCTCCCCACCATTTGCCGGTGACGTTGTACTGATATTCCAGCGAACCGGTCGCCAGTTTGGAGGCCCCGGTCAGCTTGCCGTCATCGTCACGCGGCGAGATACCTTTATATTTGTACCCACGAATGCTGCGATCGCCGCCGGCAAAGAAACGCAGATCCGGTGGCACCCGATCAAAGTCATTGGTTTCGATCCAGCCGAGATTGCCGCGCATCACAAAACGGTGTTTCTCTGCCAGGGTGCGGATCCAGACGTTTTGCGCCTGCACCACGGCAAAATCAATATCCGATCCCCAGCTGGTGTCAGACACATCCAGCGAGTAGCGCTGTGAATCCCCCCAGTCTGGCATCAGCCCGCCGCGTGAACGGGTGCGGTTGATACTGACACCGGGATAAATAAGCATGGTGGTATTGGTGACGTTGGCCTGGGTAAAGTGATCCAGACTCCAGCGCAGGTTAACCGCGCGTTGCCAGCCAGAGGTGGACTCCCAGTAGCGGGAAGCCGCCAGCGTGGATGAGTCGGCTTTGGTGTCGTTAAGATCGGTTCTTTTCAGCCCGCCCTGCAACAGGTAATACTGTTCGATTGGTGCCTTAAGTAACGGAATTTTATAGCTGAAGTCGAGCTGTTGCTCAGGCGCTGATATGTTGGCGCTGGTGGTGAAGCTGTGACCATATGAGTTAACCCAGGGCCTTTTCCATGTGGCTTTGACCCTTGGGCCGACATCGGTGGAGTAGCCTACCCCGGTTTCAATGGTGTTTTCCGTGCGGGGGCTGACCACCCCATGCAGCGGCAGGATTTTGCTTTTTCGTCCCTGATCAAACTGCGGGGCCACCACCACAGAGTTGAACCAGCCGCTGGCTGACAGCCGTCGGTTCAGTTCAGCCAGGTCCCGCGAGCTGTAGTAGTCGCCTTTTTTGAACGGCACCAGATTTTGCAGGTATTCCTCACGGATCTGAGAGCCTTCAAAGGTGACATCGCCAAAACGATAACGATCGCCACTGTTGTAGTCGATATCCCAGAATCCCTGCCGCCGCTCAACTGAAACGCCCAGCTGGCTTTTGCTGTAATCGGCATCGAAATAACCTTTACGCAGCGCCATATTGCTCAGCGAACTTTTAAAACTGTCGTAATCACCGTGGTTCAATACTTTACCAATTTTCGACCGCCCGGTGCTGCGCAGCGCCAGGTAGTCCGGATCTTTACTGGCACCACCACGGAAAATAACCGTTTCATCGGCCAGAATAACGGGTTCTCCCGGCTTAACGCTGGCCAGCAGCACCGGACGCTTGCCGCCTGCCGGCGGTGGCTGAAGCTGGAATGCAATCTCAGGTTCGTAATAGCCGAGCGCTTTAAGTCCCTCTTTTATTGCTTCACTGACGCGGGCACGAAAGCGACCATCGGACGACACTTCATCGCTGGAAATGGTGGAAAGTCGCGCACGGACATTCTTTTGTAACTCTCCGGATAACCCTGTCACCTGCAAGCGCACATTCGCCGCCTGAGCGAGAGGTGCAACGGCGATCAGGCAAAACAGGCAATACAAATGAATTCGTGACACGCTTACTCCTGATTTATGGCAGGCCCGAATCCTGATGGGCGCATACTCTGCTGTCATTCATTAATCTGAGTGGGATTCTGCGTCTGGCAACAACGGTCAGAAAAGACTCACATTTCACCCATAGCGGATAATTTTTTGACTTATTGTGTGCAAAGAAACGACACGATACAACACAGGATCGTGATCGAATGTAACGCCATGTTCTCAGCCACTTCATTGTCGGATAAATCTTAGGCAGGATTTTGCCGCAGGCAGGGAAATCTGGCGGCTTTGCCAGCGGCAATTGTATGCCATCATTCGCGCAGCTATAATCACCAGCGCAGGTCATCCGTGGCCTGTGTTTCTTCTGCCTGGTGGTGATACCCGCCTGTCGCAGACATTTTTGGCACGGATAGCCCAAACAAACCTGACGGCACCATCCCACCGGGATGCTGACACGCTGCCCAGGCCAAAAATGACAAGTCATTAACTCAGGGCCTGTTTCTGTCTCAACCCGACTGAATCAGCCATCTTATGGATGCTTTATGTTAGACAGCCTGCTTGTCATCTTACTACTGATTGCCATCAGTTCATTTTTCTCCCTGTCGGAAATCTCGCTGGCCGCCGCGCGCAAAATTAAGCTTAAGCTGCTGGCAGATGAAGGAAACATTAATGCGCAACGGGTATTGAAAATGCAGGAATCCCCCGGCATGTTCTTTACCGTCGTGCAGATTGGCCTGAATGCGGTGGCCATCCTGGGAGGTATTGTGGGAGATTCCGCTTTTTCTCCGGCGTTCAGCCAGCTGTTTAATCGTTTTGTTAATCCGCAACTGGCAGAGCAACTCAGCTTTATCTGCTCCTTTACCCTGGTCACCAGCCTGTTTATCCTCTTCGCAGACCTTTTTCCAAAACGGCTGGGAATGATCGCTCCGGAAATCATCGCGCTGAAGATCATTAACCCGATGCGCTTCTGTCTGCTGATTTTTCGTCCTCTGGTGTGGTTTTTTAACGGCGGCGCAAACATCATTTTTCGCCTGTTCAAAATCCCCCTGGTGCGCAAAGACGATATAACTTCCGATGATATTTATGCCGTTGTTGAAGCGGGCGCCCTGGCAGGCGTGCTGCGCAAACAGGAGCATGAGCTGATTGAAAACGTATTCGAGCTTGAATCGCGCACGGTCCCCTCTTCCATGACCTCACGAGAAAATGTGGTGTGGTTTGATATGCATGAAGATGAGGCCAGTCTGAAAGAGAAGATAGCCAATCATCCGCACTCCAAGTTTCTGGTTTGCAACGAAGATATTGACCATATTATTGGCTATGTCGATTCCAAAGAGCTGTTGCTGCGGGTACTGGGTAATCAAAGTATGGCGCTGAGTAGCGGTGTCCAAATCCGTTCTGCTCTGATTGTTCCCGATACGCTGACGCTGTCAGAAGCGCTGGAGAGTTTCAAAACCGCCGGAGAAGATTTTGCGGTGATCATGAATGAGTACGCGCTGGTGGTCGGAATTATTACCCTGAATGATGTGATGACCACCCTGATGGGCGATCTGGTCGGTCAGGGTATGGAAGAGCAGATTGTCGCGCGTGATGAAAACTCATGGCTGGTTGAGGGAGGAACCCCGATTGATGACGTGATGCGCGTACTGCATATTGATGAGTTTCCGCAGTCCGGCAACTATGAAACCATCGGCGGCTTTATGATGTATATGCTGCGCAAAATCCCCAAACGCACCGACTTTGTTAAATTCCACGGCTACAAGTTTGAGGTGGTCGATATCGACAGTTATCGTATCGATCAGCTGCTGGTTACGCGTATTGATGCCCGACCGGCGTCGCTGCTGAGCAAGCAGGAAGAAGAAAAAGTCGAAAGCTGATGGCGACCAGCAGTAACAAGAATCGGGCTGCAAAAGAGAAATGCGGAGAGGAGATGTACTGCGGGCAAATCCTGAAGGCAGAAGATATATTCTGCCCTCTGCAATCAGTTTAATTCAGTTTGTAAACGCAATACCTGGCGGTTCACTTCTGACATCACACTGTAATGCTGTTTATCTTTGATTCGTGGGATCAGTATTTTCCCTTTATCAAATTCAAACGCGCCAACGTTTTTTATATAAAATCTGCCACGAAACAGTGTCTTAACGTATTTGGCGACCTGTAGCGGATTATATCGCTGAAAAATCTTCATTCTGATACGACTCCTGAGTAACCACGCGCGATTATCGGTGCAAACCTGGCACAACACCCTCAGCGCAAAGTGCATCAACTATAGCCTGGTTGTCGCGTTAAAAAGCGAAAAATTGAATTTTTTTACTGCATTTACACATCATGACAGTGTGCTCTTTTATCTTATGAGCCTGAAGCAGTATAAACCTTCAAATGTCAATAATTTGTGCGTCATGTTGCATATGTGTTTCTCAGATACGACATCCTTATCATCTGTGTTTATTATTTCAGACGCATGATCAACGAGTCCGTCAACGATACCAGGAGCTGTGATGACCTTCTTTCGCCCGGTTTTTTTACTTTTGACGACACTGCTGCCGCTGATGGCCAGTGCCCATAATTTTACGATTGGGCAGCGGGTGCCCCCCGTGGGTATCAGTGATAAAGGCGAACTTGTATGGCAACAGGACAAATTCAGTTATCAGAGCTGGAACAGTGCGAAGCTGCCGGGGAAAGTCAGAGTGATACAACACATCGCTGGCCGCGCTTCTGCTAAGGAAAAAAACGCCGCGTTAGTCGAAGCAATTAAGTCAGCGCGATTTCCCCATGATCGCTACCAGACCACCACGCTGGTAAATACCGATGATGCCATTCCCGGTACGGGGATGTTCGTGCGCAGCAGCATCGAAAATAACAAGAAGCAGTTCCCGTGGTCACAGTTTATCGTCGACAGTAATGGTCTGGCGAAGAAAAGCTGGCAGCTGGAAAATGAAGGTTCAGCGATAGTGGTGCTGGATAAGGCAGGACGGGTACGTTTCGCCAAAGACGGTGCGCTGACCGCCGTTGAGATTCAGCAGGTGATCCGGCTGGTACAGCAACTGTTATAGCGGAATAACGCCTGACAAAAGTGCCGCGCGCAGCAATTAATCCCCTCAGTCTGGGGCAGGCACCACCTGCCCTTATGCCACATCAGCAGGACTAAAAGATAGAAACGCGAAAGCCGGGATTGAGAAATGATTCTCGTGGCGTGTAGTCCAGCGTTTTTCCCTGCCAGTCATGTACATGTGCCCCGGCGGCAATGGCGACGGCATGTCCTGCACCAGTATCCCAAATGTTGGTTGGTCCAAAGCGTGGATAGAGCTGTGCCTTACCCTCTGCCACCAGACAAAACTTCAGGGACGAACCAATTGCCGTGGTCTGATGCTCACCCAACTGACTGAGATAATCCTCCAGTTCACTGTCTGCATGCGAGCGGCTCACCACCACCAGCGGTGGTCGGGCTTCCCGCACCTGGATCTGCGTTTTGTAGCCCCCCTCTTCTTTCCACGCTTTACCATCGGCAGCGGAATACATGATGTCCAGCACCGGCGCGTAAACCACACCCAGTACCGGGCGCCCCTTCTCTATTAAAGCAATATTGACGGTAAACTCGCCATTACGCTTGATAAACTCTTTGGTGCCGTCCAGCGGATCAACCAGCCAGTAACGCTGCCAGTGCTGACGCACTTCCCAGGCAACCGGGTCCTCTTCTGAAAGCAGCGGAATATCGGGAGAGAGTGCCGTCAGCCCCTGCACAATCACCTTGTGTGCAGCGATATCTGCGGCAGTTACCGGTGAATGGTCCGACTTTTGCGAAACATCAAGCGGTGCCTCACCGTCATACACCTGCATAATCGCAACGCCTGCGTCTCGTGCCAGCTGGCAAATTTTATTGAGCATCTTTTCACCTCGTATTGCATACGCATACCGGCTGTGAACTTCTGGTGCAGCCTTCAGCACAGCGTGCGCGAATCTGACATACCTTTGTCTATCGTAGCATGGCTTAACGACTGTCGTGAGCTACCGCAAAATGTCCATCAGCAGTAAATACTGGTAACAGATCACATATATGTGAGACACGACGTAATAATTTCATCTTTTTTTGAGATGGTGAGGCTGACCGGACAACAAATTTTATGGAGAAAATGATGCTCAAGCCTTCTTTAGCTTTACTCAGCGTGCTGATAAGCAGCACGTTACAGGCCGCAACCGTAGACTTCCGTCTGCTGGAAACCACCGACCTGCACAGCAATATGATGGACTTTGACTACTACAAAGATACGCCCAGTGAAAAATTTGGCCTGGTGCGTACCGCCACCCTGATTACTCAGGCGCGGAATGAGGTCAAAAACAGCGTGCTGGTGGACAATGGCGATATCATTCAGGGCAGCCCACTGGGCGATTATATGGCCGCGAAAGGACTGCAATCCGGTGAAGTACATCCGGTATACAAGGCGATGAACACGCTGGATTACACCGTTGGCAACCTGGGTAATCACGAATTTAACTACGGGCTGGAGTATCTGCATAAAGCTCTCAGCGGTGCACGTTTCCCCTATATCAACGCCAATATTATCGACAGTAAAACCGGCCAGCCCATGTTCACGCCTTATCTGATTAAACCGGTGCAGGTAACCGATCGCGCCGGGAAACCTCATCAGCTCAGGGTAGGATTCATCGGCTTTGTGCCACCGCAGATTATGGTGTGGGACAAAAAAAATCTTAGCGGCAAAATAACCGTTAACGATATCACGCAAACCGCCCGCAAATGGGTGCCGGAGATGCGTAAGCAGGGAGCGGATCTGGTGGTCGCTATTCCCCATTCGGGCCTGTCGGGTGAGCCTTACCGCGCCATGGCAGAAAACTCCGTTTATTACCTCAGCCAGGTTCCTGGTATTGATGCCATTCTCTTCGGTCATGCCCATGCGGTATTCCCCGGCAAGGATTTTGCCAGTATTAAAGGAGCTGATATCACCAGAGGGACATTAAATGGTGTTGCTGCGGTGATGCCCGGCATGTGGGGCGATCATCTCGGTGTGGTTGACCTGGTGCTCAATAATGATAATGGGCACTGGCAGGTTAACAGTGCAAAGACAGAAGCACGTCCGATTTATGATACCGCAAACAAAAAGTCACTTGCGCCGGAGGATGCGGCCCTGGTGGATCTGCTGAAATCAGACCATCAGGCCACCCGCAAATTTGTCAGCCAGCCCATCGGCAAATCTGCCGATGTGATGTACAGCTATCTCTCCCTGATTCAGGACGATCCTACAGTGCAAATCGTGAACAATGCTCAGCGAGACTACGTAGAGCATTTTATCCAGGGCGACCCGGACCTGGCCGGTTTGCCGGTGCTCTCAGCAGCGGCACCGTTTAAAGCAGGGGGGCGTAAGAATGATCCCGCCAGCTATGTTGAAGTAGAAAAAGGCCAGCTCACTTTCCGTAACGCGGCGGATTTATATCTTTACCCTAATACTCTGGCGGTAGTGAAAGTTTCAGGTCGGGAAGTAAAAGAGTGGCTGGAGTGCTCTGCTGGCCAGTTTAATCAAATCGACGTTGCCAGTGAGAAACCTCAGTCGCTGATTAACTGGAACTTCCGCACCTATAATTTTGATGTAATCGATGGCGTTAATTATCGTATTGATATCACTCAGCCCGCACGCTACAACGAAGAGTGCCAGTTAATTAATGATAAGGCGTCACGGATACGCAATCTGACATTTAACGGTAAACCGATTGATCCTACTGCCACCTTTCTGATTGCAACCAATAATTATCGGGCGTATGGCGGAAAATTTGCCGGGACCGGAGATAATCATATTGCTTTCGTCTCGCCGGATGAAAACAGGTCAGTGGTCGCAGCATATATCAGGGCACAGACTCAGGCACACGGCGAAGTAAAACCACAGGCCGATAATAACTGGCAGCTGGCTCTCTTCAACAGTGACGCTCCGTTGGATATCAGATTTGAAACATCACCGTCTGAAAAAGCCGCAGCTTTTATCCAACACTACGCACGCTATCCACTGAAAAAAGTGGGTGATGATGAAACCGGTTTTGCTGTCTATCGGATCACATTAAATAACTAATTTTATCCATAACCCGCTACACAATAAGATTTTTCAAGCCAGGTTTACAGTAAAAATCCGGACCTGAAATCAGGTCCGGATTTATTTTTTCATGATCGATGCATATCAGAAATTAATGCACAGTTCATGGGTACATCTTTGTCTCAGTCAGCCAGAATCTCAGCCGCTGCTGCTGTCGGTAGTCGTGCTGAAAATACTGGTGACAGCGGCAATAAGTCCGGATATCCCGCTGGAGATATTGGATTTACCTTCCGTGAAGTTAAGTTCAATCACCTGACCAATGCCATTTCCCAGAGTTTGAGCCGCTGAAGAAAATGTTGTGGTCAGACCAAATATCGATGCAACAGAGTCAGCCAGGCCACCGAGTGTGCTGCCAATACCAGAGGTGATAGTGGCAATAACTCCCGCACCAGAAACCTCAGCTATTTCCATAGAGTTTAATTCACGCATATTTCATTTTCCTGTATAAATTAATATTGACTGTGTGTTCATGACAGCGAGTGCCACGGCTCACGAACTTATAATAGAAATAAAAACAAATCAATTAATAAAACAGCCACATAAAATAAATAAAATAATATCCGAACCTATCAGGAAATTATTGATTAAATTAAAAAATAAAATCATGAAAGAAAGGTTTAAAATAAAACAAAAAACAGGAAAGTATAACGCCAGATGTATTAAATATAATTGATAGCATGTGCTGTCAAAAAATAATCAGCACAACAATAACTTTCATATAGCCATAAAAAATAATATTCAAACCTTTCCTCTTTTTATCAGGCAGCGATGCGATAACACACTTCCCTGAATGCCTCTCAGCGAATAAAAAACCATCAATTTAATCCTGATATTTTATCTGCAATACAGAGTTAATTAAGAAAATATCAGAAAAAATCCAGGAATTTCACCGCACAGGCGAAGAAAATATTCAGGGGGTAACGTTTATCATCTGACAACGTAATATCGATTTATCTGCAACGTTATTATCAGCCGGTAAATGGTTTTCAGCATTTACCGGCAGTCTGTATTAAAGAATTTCCAGCAGCTCAACTTCAAAAATCAGCGCACTGAACGGAGGGATGGAAGCGCCCGCGCCACGTTCACCGTAAGCCAGATTTTGAGGAATAGCCAGTTCCCATTTGGAACCAACCGGCATCAGTGTCAGGGCCTCAATCCAGCCGGGAATCACACCGCTGACCGGGAATTCGGCCGGTTCACCACGCTGTACGGAACTGTCAAAAACGGAACCATCGATTAACTTACCGGTGTAATGCACCCGAACGCGATCCTGGCGGGAGGGGATTGCACCATCACCTTGAGAAATCACGCTGAATTGCAGACCAGATTCAGTAGTGCTGACGCCGTCACGTTTGCTGTTCTCTTCCAGATATTTCTGTCCCTCAACGGCCATTGCCTGTTGCTGCTCGCGACGCACCGCATCGGCACGCTCATGAACTTCACGCAGTGCACGATGCACCACATCAACAGGTACTGCCGGGGAATTCCCTTCCAGTGCATCACGCAGGCCCGCTAACAGCGCTTCCGGTTGTAGCCCCTGAAGTCCCGACTCCAGCAACTGCTGACCAACCTGTAAACCAATACCGTAACTTGCTTGCGCTTCCACACTGTCAAAAGAAGGGGTAGACATGGATTTTCCTTTCATCATTGATAAAACCGAGAACGAAGCATAACAGCGCTGGCACCAGGCGTAAAATGCCATCTTCTTCAGGTGACTTTTGGCTGATAAAAAGAAACAATACCCGCATCCCCGTGGCGAGATAAACACCGCACGGACAATGCGTTATCAGCTATATTTTAATCGAGGTCAACATGGGCCATCTTGCCCGCAGGCTACGGAAAAGCCAGCCGCTTTCGCTAAAGGTTATTTTGCACCGCTTAGCCAAAAGCTCACTATTTGCGCGAGACCCGCGCCAGGAGGATGACGCCATGCCAGGTGCGCCTGTAGCAGAACGAATAGCGCAGTGGTTCCGCAGAATCTGGTTACTGCCAGATTCGGTACGCTGGATGGACCCGCTCCCTTCCTTTCATCGTCGTGGCATCATTCTCGCCGTTGTGGTGGTTTTACTGGCCTTTCTCTGGCCCTCTCCAGGCCCCGGAGCCACGACAGACTTCCCTGACCGGCGATAATCATGCAGCGACCGCCCCTACAATGCAGGCGGAACTCAGCAATCAGCAGGACACCTCCGCTCAACAGACAGCACAGCCATCAGAGAGCGCCGATGCGCAGGGCCAGTGGCACAGCTATCAGATAGCATCCGGGCAGACTCTGGCGCAGCTGTTTCGCGATCATAACTTACCGGTCAATGATGTGTTCGCCATGGCGCAGGTGGAAGGAAATGATAAACCCCTCAGTAATCTGCAAACCGGCCAGACAGTAAAAATCCGCCAGAATGCTCAGGGCATCGTTACCGGGCTGACCGTGGACAGCGCGAACGGGCAAATTCTCTTTACTCGTCAGCAGGACGGAACCTTTCTCCGCGCTCAGTAGTTGGGGCTGACAGTAACAATAAGAATGTGGAGTGTGCTGGCTGGGGGCCTTAAAAACTCATCACCAGGTCTGTGATTCATGCTGCCATAGCCTCAGCAAAGATGGCTCCCGGGGCTAAGGATTTTGCAAACAAAAACGCCGGCACAAGGCCGGCGTTTTGCTACGTAACTAAAGCCGATTAAGCTTCAGCAACGATGTTCACGATCACTTTCGCGAAGACTTCGCTGTGAACCTGGAAGTCCACTTCGTGCTCACCGGTAGTGCGCAGAACGCCGTTCGGCAGACGAACTTCGCTCTTGGCAACGTCAACGCCAGCAGCTGTTACAGCATCAGCGATGTCGCGAGTACCGATAGAACCGAACAGTTTACCTTCGTCGCCTGCTTTAGACGTGATGGTCACACTGCCCAGTGCATTGATTTTCTCAGCACGTGCGTTAGACGCTGCCAGAACGTCAGCCAGTTTGGCTTCCAGTTCGGCACGACGTGCTTCGAAAAACTCAACGTTTTTCTTGGTAGCGGGAACCGCTTTACCCTGTGGCACCAGGAAGTTGCGAGCGAAGCCCGCTTTCACGTTAACCTGGTCACCCAGGCTGCCCAGGTTTGCTACTTTATCAAGCAGAATAACTTGCATTACCTTATCCTCTTAAAGTCGTTAATGGACAGTTGCCGGTTACTGATGACGATCAGTGTACGGCAGCAGGGACAGGTAACGCGCGCGCTTGATAGCACGAGCCAGCTGACGCTGGTATTTTGCGCGAGTACCAGTGATACGGCTTGGTACAATCTTACCGCTTTCAGTGATGTAGTTTTTCAGCGTTGCGATATCTTTGTAATCGATCTCTTGAACGCCTTCCGCGGTGAAACGGCAGAACTTGCGACGACGGAAATAACGTGCCATTTGGCTAGTCTCCAGAATCTATCAATTCAATCTGCTCGGCATGCAACACGATTTTATTCAGTCCATTGCGCCCCTGATGGCTGCTAATGAATCCTGAAATAGTCAGATGCGTGCCGACCGTTATACTTTGAGTAATGGCCTGATGTGCATTGCCGCTGATCACCACCGGCATCCTGCACCAGGCTTGTCGGGTAAAACCGACTTCCACCTGCTCTGAACGGTGCTCAAGCACGAACTGGCAGTGTGGGATCCCTGACGGACTGACTTTACGCACTGGCATTTTACAGACATTGCCAGTCAGCGTCAGTCGGTTGACCGTCACGAGAAATTACTCTTCAGAATCCCCAGCATCATCATCAGAGGTTTCGTTAGCAAAATCTTCACGACGCTCACGGCGCTCATCTTTTGCTTTAACCATTGGCGATGCTTCAGTTACCGCGTGCTTAACGCGCATAACCATGCTGCGGATAACGGCGTCGTTGAAGCGGAAGTTTGTTTCCAGCTCATCGATCGCTTCCTGCGGCGCTTCAACGTTCAGCAGAACGTAATGCGCTTTGTGCAGTTTGTTGATCGGGTAAGCCAGCTGACGACGGCCCCAGTCTTCCAGGCGGTGGATCGTACCTTCAGCACCAGTGATGGTGGCTGTGTAACGCTCGATCATGCCAGGAACCTGTTCGCTTTGGTCAGGGTGAACCATAAATACGATTTCGTAATGACGCATCGAATTTGCTCCTTACGGATTATTCAGCCTCCTGTCAGGGTCAGCCGTGGCCCATGGAAGCAAGGAACGTGTATATTTGTACGGCTGAAAAATTGACGCGTAATCTTACTGATGGTGTCGGGATAACTCAAGGTAAAGTTAATGCTGAGGGAAAATTATTCGGCCATGCGACTTTTACCGCACCTGACAGGTTTTAAATCTGTCCCCTGCCGCCATGACACATCTACAGATGCTGCTGAAAGAATGCCACCAGCGCTTCAAGTGCGCCGGGGGTGATGCGGTGTCCCACCCCCGTTTCGATGAGGCAGGTAAGATTGTCGTCAAGCTGCGCCTCGCTTAAGGCATTTTGCAGCCGGAGACTCTCAGCAACCGGCACCAGTTCATCCGCCTCACCGTGCCAAATCAGTAAGGGGCGCCTGGCGATGTTTTCCAGACGGTCAGTAATATCATAATCTGCCAGCAGTGCGGTTTGTCTGGCTAACGCCCCGGCCAGTTCCGCCTCCCGTGGCGGGAACAGCGTATGACAAAGTGAGGAAAAGTATCCCGACCCCATCAGGCAGGCGCCACTGACAAAATGCGGATAACGTGCCATCGCGCCCAGCGCCGTCATTCCGCCCATGGAGCCGCCCGCCAGGGCAATCCGCTGTTGCGCAACCAGCCCTCGTTGCCGCAGCGCAGCCTCCAGAAGCGGCACCTCATCAATATTACTCCGCAGAATGTCCCAAAAATGACCGAGCCGATGCTCGTTATCGCCGTTATAACGTGCGCCATGCTGCTGAGCATCCGGTAATATCACCCGAAACCCCGCCAGTGCCAGCGCAACAGCAGCCCAGGACCAGACCTCTTTTGATGAGGTGAAACCATGAAAAAAAAGAATGGTCGGCAGAGGATGGTGACGTTGCCCGACCGGTGATGCGTGCAGGCACTCAATACCGGCAAAAGTTTCCGTTGCGATTTCGATCATATGCTCCCCTCAAAAAAGTACGTGACGTCAGACAGAATCGCCACCGGCTGACCAAAGGCCATATTTATAACCGCGCTCACAAAATTGAGTTCTAAATATTTTGACAGAATTGCCGTTAACCGTTACGTCCCCCTTTTCAGGTTGAGCAGGCCAGAATATGAAACTTTTCGCTTTTCGTCGCTGGAGTCTCGGCGTCAAACTGTCGGTCATTACCTCAGTTACCGTTGCGCTTTTGTTCCTGATATTAACCCTGGCCCTGACACAGAATTCAGCCAGACAGTTGCAGATACTGACACTGCAAAATATGGAAAACCAGGTGGATGGTATCAGTGATATGGCCTCGATGTTTAACAGCACACTGATTGAAGAGGTGACCAACTATACGGCACTTTTTCAGAGCTTTTTGCCAAAGCGTTTTTCTGTCGACGAAACACAAATCATTCCCGTGGGCAGTGAACAGACCCCGACCCTGCGGGCAGGTTTAAAAACCCTCAACCTGGACCAGGTGCTGGTGGATGATTTCCAGCAAAGAACCGGGGCAATCTCGACGATATTTGTGCGCATGGGTGATGATTTTATTCGCGTTTCCACCTCGTTACGCAAAGAGGATGGTGAGCGCGCTGTAGGTACTCGCATGGACCACAGCAGTCCGGCCTGGGATAAGATGCTTAACGGCGAGGTCTGGCGGGGTGTGACCATGCTGTTTGGCAAACGCTATATCAGTCAGTATCAGCCTGTTAAAGACGGTGAAGGTAAGGTGATTGCAGTGCTGTTTGTCGGGCTGGAAATTACCAAACAATTTGCCCTGCTGCGTGACAAAGTGATTGCCAAGAAACTGGGTGACAGCGGGCAATTCACCGTGATCAGTAATGCAGAAGGAAAAAACCGTGGACAGTTCGTGTTTCATCCAACCCAGGAAGGCAAACGGCCTGCCTGGTCTGACTCTCTGCAACAACAGCTGTTAAATCAGGCTCAGGGCACCATCGAAACCGCCGATGAAAAAGGCAAAACGCAGATTATCGCCTGGCAGCATCAGCCGGATATGCGCTGGGTGATCCTGGCTGAGATAGACAAGGCCAGCCTGCTGGCACCCATTCAGCATATTCGTAATCTGTTTTTATTAATCGGTGCCGGGCTGGTTGCGCTGTTTGCGCTCTGTTTTGTGGTTGCCACCCGCCGCTGGCTGAGTAAACCCCTGCAACAGGTGATTGAACTGGCTCGCCAGTACTCAGCGGGAAATTTGCAGGCCACCCTGGAAACCCGTCGTCACGATGAGGTGGGACAGTTGATTGTGGCAATCAACGGCATTGGCGACGGGCTGGAACGCATTGTCTCTCAGGTCCGGGAAGCGGCGCAGGAGATCAGCGGGGGCACCGATAACATCGCGCAAAGCAGTGAAAACATCAGTGAACAAATTTCCCGTCAGGCCAGCAGCGTTGAACAGACTTCGGCGGCGATGGAACAGCTGAGTGCAACGGTGGCGCAGAATGCCGCCAATGTTGCTCAAGCCATGTCTCTGGTCGCAGAAGCAGCCACGGCTGTGGAAAAAGGCGGCGAAACCGTCTCCCGTTCGGTGGTGACGATGACCGATATCAAAAACGCTTCGCAGAGCATTGCGTATATTACTCAGGTTATTGAATCCATTGCCTTTCAGACCAACATTCTGGCACTCAACGCTGCGGTGGAAGCCGCACGGGCGGGCGAGCACGGTAAAGGATTTGCGGTGGTGGCAGCAGAAGTCCGCTCGCTGGCACAGCGTAGTGCCCAGGCGGCAAAAGAGATTGATGGCCTGATTGAAAACTCACTGAGTAAAGTGGTGCTGGGGCATGATCTTTCCGGGCAGACCCGCCAGGAGATGGACAATATTGTTGGCCGCATCGAACAGGTGAAAGTGTTGATGAGTGAGATCAACATTGCGTCGAAAGAGCAGTCTGCGGGCATCGGCCAGGTCAATCAGGCAATGACTCAGATTGGTCAGGCCACCCATCAGAGCAGTGAACTGATTACGCAGTCCGAACATACCGCGCAGGAGCTGAGTCGTAAGGGGCAACATCTGGGCCAGCTGGTACGGATTTTTAGCGTAAAAGCGTAACAATCTGCCGGGATAGCGTAGACTTCAGCTATCCCATCACATTGAGACATCAGAATGCAGCGGTTACTCCTTTTACTGGCAATGCTGCTGATGAGCGGCTGTAGCCTGTTCACCGTCACATCTCAGTCACCGCCTGCCGCGACGGCGAAAGCGCAGGAGATCAATCGTGCACAAAGCCTCAATTTACGGCGGACAGGCACCATCAGCGTCAGCGTTCGGGGTTCTCCGGATGATGCGCTGCGGGCCATTGCCGATAAAGCGACGGCGGCGGGTGCGAGTTGGTATCAGGTGCAACTGGTCAGCGAAACCATCATGCCGGGCTACTGGTATTCAACGGCCATTCTTTACGCCCCTGCCGTGGTCAGTAGAAGCACGCACCACCAGAGCCTGACAGAGGACCGTCCATACCGACCTGATACCGGCGAAAGATAAGGTGAGGAGATTATTTAACCTGCCTGTATTTAAATGCATAGCGTTCAATAACATTGATCCCGGAGTCTAATAACAGAGCAAACAGGGTGAGTAACACTGTCCCGGCCAGAATCGTGTTGATATCAAAACTGCCTTCAGCCTGGAGAATTAAATATCCGATACCGCGGTAAGAGCCTAAATACTCCCCAACAACGGCACCGACAAAAGCCAGCCCGATAGCCATATGCAAACTTGAAAATACCCATGATGTAGCCGAGGGGAGGTAAATGGTCATCAACTGTTGACGCCTGTTCGCGCCCAGCATGCGGGCATTATCCAGTAGCACAGGGTTAACGTCACGGACACCGCGCCATACATTAAAAAAGACCACAAAAAACACCAGGGTGACAGAGAACGCCACTTTTGACCAGATACCCAGGCCAAACCACATAGCGAAGATGGGGGCGAGAATGACGCGCGGCAACGAGTTTAATGCTTTGATATAAGGAGAGAAAATGCCTGATAACAGCGGATTAACTCCCAGAAAAAGTCCCGCCGCCATTCCCATCAATGTGCCAATAATAAATGACAGCAGGGTTTCGCTGAGGGTGATAATCAGATGCGGATAAATTTGCGCCGGAAAATGTAATGAATAAAGAACCTGGTCTCCCCAGGCAATCTCCAGAACCCCATCACCTTCTGTAAACCATTGCCAGAGAGTCATCATCACCCGCTGAGGATCGCCAAAGAAAAACGCCAGTTGTGGATCCCGGGATGCGATCTCCCAGATGGCAAGCACACAGAAAAATACTGATAACCTGCCCAGCACAAGTGAGGTCGGTTTTATTGCGGAATTTTTATTGCTCATGTTGGGATAGATTATGTTGGTAACTTTTCAGCACTTCATCACGAAGCACGCTCCAGATATTTTTATGCAATGCAACAAACTCCGGATGAGTACGAATTTCCGTTACATCACGAGGGCGAGGCAAAGGAACTGAAAATTCACTTATTGCGCGAGTGCCCGGTCCGGCCGAAAGGACAATAACCCGATCGGCCAGAGCAATGGCTTCATCAAGATCGTGCGTGATAAAAAGTACCGCACTGCGTTTTTTTTCCCAGAGGGCCAGCAGTTCATTTTCCATTAACTGGCGAGTCTGAATATCCAGTGCAGAAAAGGGCTCATCCATCAGGATAATCTCAGGATTGAGGATCAGGGTTTGCGCCAGCGCCACACGTTTACGCATACCTCCGGATAGTTGCGCAGGATAGTAATCAGCAACCGCACTCAATCCCACACGCGTTAACCAGCATCTGCCCAGCGAATCAGATTCATTTGCCGGCATGCCACGGTAACCTAATCCCAGCACCACATTCTGCAAAACCGTCAGCCAGGGCAGTAACACTTCATCCTGAAACATATACCCTGCGTGCGAATTAATACCCTTCAAGGGTTTATCAAATACCGTTATCTGACCAGAAGAAGGGGCGAGCAAACCGGCACAAAGCTTCAACAGCGTGGATTTGCCACACCCTGTTGGCCCAACCACAGAGACAAACTCACCTGCTGCAATCTTCAGGTGAGTTTCTGCCAGTATCATTCTTTCTGCCGGTGAGCGAGGCTGACCATAACTGTATGAAACGGCATGTAATTGAAGTGCCGTCCCACTGCGATGATCATTTTCGTTCATTGCACTGTGCTCCACTCACGTAACGATTAGTCCATGTCCGTGACAGATCGATATGCTCAGCCTGAACAGAGGGATCGAAGCCAGAAAGTGCATGCAATGCTGTTTTAGTTGCTACCGGAGAGAACAGACCATCCCGCGAAATAGCAGGACGTATATGGGTAAACGCCATTTTATACAGCTCCGCATCCCCAAGAAGATAACTTTCAGGCACCGTTGCCGCCACCTCGTCAGGCGAAGCGGTATTCAGCCAGCATAAGGCTTTCAACATCGCGGATGTTAATGCCTGAATCGTTGCCGGATTATTCTTCAGAAATGACTCTCTGGCGTAGAGCGAACCGGCGGGCACTGGCCCACCAAAAATGGCCTCTGTGCCTGCTATTGTCCGGGTATCAGCGATAAGAGTAATGTCATGACTTTTCTCCAGCAGAGAGATAACGGGTTCGGTATTGGCGATGGCATCGATACGTCCGGAACGTAAAGCATCTACAGCACCCGCACTGGTGCCAACACCAATAAAGGAAACATCAGCTGGTTTCAGCCCCGCCTGAGCAAGAACCAGATTTGCCACCATATTAGTGGAGGATCCCGGGGCGCTAATCCCGATTTTCTTTCCTTTCAGATCGCTAATCTGACGGTAATTCGGCATGGTTTTCCGCGATACCGCCACCACAATTTGCGGTGCCTGGCCGGTCATGATAAACGCGGTGATGTATTGATTTTTACTTTGTAAGGTAATGGTGTGTTCATAAGCACCACTTACCACATCAGCACTTCCGCCAATCAGTGCCTGTAGCGCTTTCCCACCGCCAGCAAAGTCTGCAATATCAACCTGTAAACCCGCCTCTTTGAAATAACCTTTCCGCTCAGCAATCGTCAGCGGCAGGTTGTATAAAACGCTTTTTCCACCGACGGCAATAGTGAGCCGTGGCTTTTCCAGCGGCACAGGAGAAGATACGGCCTGAAGACTGAGCAGCAATAAACCCGCCAGAATCCCCTTCAGCATAAATTTCATAGCTGTTTCCCTTATCTGCTAATGACACGACATAATTCAGCTAAGTAATTTATTGGTTAACCATCTGGTAATCAATAAGAATTGCTTCTGATAATTTACTGTTGACGCGCTCAGTCATGGCGAGGCCACCGATTTTCACTTACGGATTATTTCGACTTTGCAACCAGCTATCTTATTGAATAGTTGATATTTAACTGTGAGCCACACTATGAATGCCGGCAATATTTACCGGCAGGCGGCATGGAGGGAATAGTGTCTGTTTCTGTTAATAATTTCCGATATCAATTAAAGACCGGCCAGCTGACAGCCGCCGGTCCGTCGTCTCAGGCTTTGCGCTGGCGTACTGCCTCGAACAGGCAGATACCGGTAGCAACGGAGACATTCAGCGAGGAGACACTCCCCGCCATCGGAATGCTGATCAGCTCATCGCAGTGTTCACGCGTCAGACGCCGCATCCCCTCACCTTCCGCCCCCATCACCAGTGCCATCGGGCCGGTCATTTTGCTTTGATAAACATCGTGATCGGCCTCGCCCGCTGTACCGACTATCCAGATATTCGCTTTCTGCAACAGCCGCATGGTGCGGGCCAGATTAGTGACGCGGATCAACGGTACATGCTCGGCTGCGCCGCTGGCCACTTTCTTCGCCGTGGCATTTAACTGGGCTGAGCGGTCGCGCGGCACAATAACAGCATGAACGCCTGCCGCATCGGCGCTGCGCAGGCAGGCACCGAGGTTATGTGGGTCGGTGATGCCATCCAGAATCAGCAGGAACGGGGTGTCCAGACTCGCCAGCAGGTCAGGAAGATCGTTCTCCTGATACTGGCGTCCGGCCTTCACCTTCGCAACGATACCCTGATGTACACCGCCTTCCACCTGATTATCCAGCCACTGGCGGCTGGCCAGTTGGATAACAATGCCCTGGGCTTCCAGCGCCTTTATCAACGGCTGCAAACGTCGGTCGTCACGGCCTTTAAGAATAAACACTTCCTGGAAACGCTGTGGATCGCTGTCAAGCAGCGCCTGCACGGCATGAAGTCCAAAAACAATTTCACTCATTAATCACTACTCACCCAATAATTTTGATGCATCAGGCGGAATAAGTTACGCCCCAGACACGTTCTCCAGCCCCGGCGGGCGCGTAATCACTGCTCTTCAGAACGCACCTGAGATCAGGCCGTTGTGTCAGACTTTTTAGCTGCGCGCTTTGAGCGCGTCGCGGCGGCGATTTTACGGCTTTTGTCCGACGGTTTTTTGGCTTTTTTCTCTTTTTTCGCGCCGTTACTCTGCTGTTCTTTAGCGGAACGAAAGGCACTGTCCGGCTCAAAGTTGGCTTTTTTACTCTGGTTGCGGCGACGTTTACCCTGATACTGCCCGCTATCCTTTTTGGCCCGTTCGCGCTCGGTCTTACCTTCTCCACGAGGCTTCCGGGAGCTTGATATCAATGCGAAATCGATTTTGCGTTCATCCATGTGCACCGCATCGACCCGCACTTCTACTGTGTCGCCAAGTCGGTATGTTCTGCCACCCGACTCGCCAATCAGCCGCTGCCCCACCGCATCAAAGCGATAGTAGTCATTATCAAGGGTGGACACATGCACCAGACCATCAATAAACAGATCGGTCAGACGAACAAAGAAGCCAAACCCGGTTACGCTGGAGATGACCCCGGTGAAGGTTTCTCCTACCTGGTCCTGCATAAAATCACACTTCAGCCAGTCAGCCACATCGCGGGTGGCCTCATCAGCCCGGCGTTCGGTCATTGAGCAGTGCTGACCAAATTGCAACATCTGCTGTAAATCATAATGAACGCCGCCGGTTGGCGTGGTATTCCCTTCAAAAGCGCCTTTCTCTTTGGCCAGCAGATACTTGATTGCCCGATGCAACAGCAGGTCAGGATAGCGGCGGATAGGCGAGGTAAAGTGCGCGTAGGAAGCCAGCGCCAGACCAAAGTGCCCACGGTTTTCCGGATCGTACACCGCCTGTTTCATTGACCGCAGCAGCATGGTTTGCAGCATTTCAGCGTCAGGACGGCTGGCGATCTGCGTCAGCAGTTCAGCATAATCCAACGGATGGGGTTTGTTTCCCCCTCCCAACGTCAGCCCCAGTTCATTCAGCACCGAACGGAAACTGCGGATGTTTTCTTCACTGGGGCGGTCATGATCGCGGAACAATGCAGGTTCATTATTCTTCTCAACGTAGCGGGCTGAGGCGATGTTAGCCAGGATCATGCACTCTTCGATCAGCTTGTGCGCATCATTGCGGGAAACCTGCTCGACACGTTCGATTCGGCGGTCAGCGTTAAAGATAAATTTGGCTTCGTCGGTTTCAAACGAAATGCCGCCGCGCTGCTCACGGGCTTTTTCCAGCACCAGGTACATGCGGTGTAGCTCTTCCAGGTCTTTCACCAGTGGCTGATACTGCTTACGCAGCGGTTGATCGCCCTGAAGAATGCTCCAGACTTTGTTATAGGTCAGACGCGCCCAGGAGTTCATCACCGCTTCGTAATGCTTGTACCCCGTCAACTTACCGGTGGCGGAGATGGTCATCTCACAGACCATGCACAAACGATCAACCTGTGGGTTGAGTGAACACAAGCCGTTGGACAATACTTCAGGCAGCATCGGCACTACCTGTGACGGGAAATAAACCGAGGTTCCCCGGTTCACCGCCTCATCGTCCAGTGGCGTGCCGGGACGAACATAGTAGCTGACATCAGCGATAGCCACCCAAAGACGCCAGCCACCCCCACGTTTTCTTTCACAGAATACGGCATCATCAAAATCACGGGCATCTTCGCCATCAATGGTCACCAGCGGCAGATCGCGCAGATCGACCCGCCCGGCTTTGGCTTTTTCCGGTACTTCTTCTTTCAGACCGGCAATCTGATTTTGCAACTCTTCCGGCCAGGCGTGAGGAATATCATGGGTGCGCAACGCCATTTCGACGGCCATCCCGGTGCCCATATTGTCACCCAGCACTTCCACCACTTTACCGACCGCTTTGCTGCGGCGGGTTGGCCGCTGCATCAGCTCCACCACCACCACAAACCCCATCCGGGCACCTTTCAGCTCCTCCTGGGGGATCAAAATATCAAAGCTCAGGCGGCTGTCATCGGGCACCACAAAACCGACGCCCGCTTCGGTAAAGTAACGTCCGACAATCTGGTTGTTACGCGGTTCAAGCACACGCACCACGCGCGCTTCGCGGCGACCTTTACGATCGGCACCCATTGCCTGCGCAAGGATCACGTCACCGTGCATACACATTTTCATCTGCTCGGCGGAGAGGTACAGATCGTCTTTGCTGCCCTCAATACGCAAAAAGCCGAAACCATCGCGATGGCCGATAACTTTGCCACGTAAAAGGTCCAGACGTTCAGGCAGGGCATAGCACTGGCGGCGGGTAAATACCAGCTGTCCGTCACGTTCCATAGCCCGCAGGCGTCGACGCAGCGCTTCAGTCTGCTCTTCACCGGAAATGGACAGCTCAATGGCCAGATCTTCACGGCTGGCCGGTTTTTCGCGTTTATCTAAATGAGCGAGGATAAATTCGCGACTGGGAATGGGATTTTCATATTTTTCTGCTTCCCGTTCCTGAAAAGGATCTTTTGACATAGCGGTTCCTCCGTTGTCATCGATAGCGGATTGAAGGCGCTTCAATCTGCAATAATTGGTAAAGCGGATAATTTTCAGCCACCAAATCGGCCAGCGTGTAATTATCCAGAACGGCGAGAAAACTCTGCACCGCTTCCTGCAAAGCCTTCTTCAGACGACAGGCGGACGTTATATGGCAAAAATCACTGTGGCAGTGGATCAGTTGCAGAGGTTCCAGATTACGTACCACCTGACCGATGACAATTTCACTGGCAGGTTTGCCCAACCGGATCCCCCCCTTTTTTCCCCGCACCGTCGCCACATAACCTGTCCGACTAAGCTGATTAATAATTTTGACCATATGATGACGTGACACGCCATAAGCAGCCGTCACCTCGGTAATGCTGGTCATTTTACCATCGGGGAGAGCAGCGAGAAAAATCAACGCACGCAGACCATAATCAGTGAAACTTGTTAGCTGCACAGTTACCTCAAAAGGCCGATCGTCAACAGGTCGGACACGGTCATAATCCGCTCAAAAATGAGTATGTTATAAATGATGATAAACCAGCCTGCTGATTCGAGGTCATTTTATTTAAGCAAGGGGCAAGAAAGTGAGTCTGGGCAGGAACATCTTCAGAAGATAAGGCCGGAAAATATCCGGCCTCAGAGAACGCATCAGGCATCAAAGGGATCACGCAGGATCATCGTTTCACTGCGGTCCGGGCCGGTGGAGATAATATCCACGGGCACGCCGGTAACTTCCTCAACACGTTTGATATAATCAAGCGCGGCCTGCGGCAGACCGTCACGGGTTTTCACACCGAAGGTGTTTTCACTCCAGCCGGGCAGGGTTTCGTACACCGGCTCAATACCTTCCCAGCCTTCTGCTGCCAGCGGAGTAGTCGTGACTTCGCGACCATCCGGCATGCGGTAGGCTACGCAAATTTTCACTTCTTTCAGGCCATCCAGCACGTCCAGCTTGGTCATACAGAAACCAGAAAGGGAGTTAATCTGCACAGCGCGACGCACGGCTACTGCATCCAGCCAGCCTGTACGGCGACGGCGGCCCGTGGTGGCCCCAAACTCATTCCCCTTCGCACAGAGAAATTCTCCGGTTTCATCAAACAGCTCTGTGGGGAACGGACCCGCACCGACGCGAGTGGAATAGGCTTTCACAATGCCCAGCACGTAGTCAACATAGCGAGGACCAATGCCAGAACCCGTTGCCACACCACCTGCGGTAGTATTAGATGAAGTCACGTAAGGATAGGTGCCGTGATCAATATCCAGCAGCGTACCTTGTGCGCCTTCAAACATGATCAGGTCGCCGTTTTTACGGGCATTGTCCAGCAGTTCAGAAACGTCAACCACCATGCCGGTCAGGATATCAGCAACCGCCATCATATCCGCCAGCACTTTGTCGTAATCAACCGCTTCTTCTTTGTAGTAATGAACTAACTGGAAGTTATGGTATTCCATCACTTCTTTCAGCTTGGCGGCGAAATTGTCTTTATTAAACAGATCGCCAACGCGCAGGCCACGACGAGCGACTTTATCTTCATAAGCCGGTCCAATACCACGCCCCGTGGTGCCAATCGCTTTAGCACCCCTGGCTTTTTCACGTGCCACATCCAGCGCCACGTGATATTCCAGAATCAGCGGGCAGGCCTCAGAGATAAACAGACGCTCGCGTACAGGGAAACCACGATCTTCCAGGCCTTTCATCTCTTTCATTAACGCGGCAGGAGAAAGCACCACACCGTTGCCGATGATGCTGGTGACGTTTTCACGCAGAATGCCAGAGGGAATTAAGTGGAGGACGGTTTTCTCACCGTTGATGACTAGCGTATGGCCAGCGTTATGGCCACCCTGATAGCGTACTACATACTTCGCACGTTCCGTCAGGAGGTCAACTATCTTACCTTTACCTTCGTCACCCCATTGGGTGCCCAGTACGACAACGTTCTTACCCATTTGTCAAAATCACCGATTGCTTAAAAATGGATTCTACCATCGTAAAAAACGTCTTTCAGCTGTTTTAGCATACGATTGCGTACTTTTTTACCGGTCGTCGGCCACACAATTATCTGCTCAGCTACCACCGTGACGCACGCTAACCATGTAGTAGATGACAGCACCTGCTACCACCAGTCCACCCCCAAAGCGACGCAGAAGCGCATCCGGTAACTGCGCCATTGAGAGAATCATTCGCCGCCAGATCCGTGGAGATAACAGCGGCCCAAGGCCTTCCAAAACCAGCACCAGGGCCAGCGCCATCAGAATAGTTGTGTTCATTGTGCATTCAGGGTCTGGTAAAAAGAGCCGTAGTATGCCACGGCTTTTCAGCGTTCTGCCGGAAAAATGAAAGAATTATTCACCCGCTGACTGCTTTAATATCGCACCGTTGTCCTGTACTGGCAGATCGCCGGGGCATCGCTTACCCGCCGGATGTCAGACCCTCCACAAGCGACAACAGTCAGTGCCGCGATTAAAAAGTATTGCCGGATGGCTTAAAAGCGCACTTCTGCCTTCATCCACCAGGAGCTGGCGCTACTGGCTGTCGGACTGTTGCGGCCCAAAGCGGAATAAAAACGTGATGACGGAGCAAACCAGCCAGCGATGGCCTCCAACCTGACCTGCGGATGTGGCCGCCAGCCCAACACCAGATCCAGTGCCGATCCCAGTTTTTTGGTCGTCATGCGGTCATATTTTGCGTCCAGGTCGGTGGTATTGCTGACCAACGCCGCAAGGCTGTGCTGTCGGTAATAGTGGTAGATCAGATCGGCAGAGAGATCTTTTGCCAGATTGACGCCTGCGCCGGCCGTCAGAATGTGGATATTGGTGAGTTCCGGATCGAGCGTTTCGCCGTAGATTTTATATTTAACCAGGCCGCCCTGTGTCGCCTCGTTTCCCTGTAAGCCGGTCTGACGATAACGTCTGCTGCTGTCATCACCGCCGCCACTTCCCCATGCATAGCCCAGCGTCAGGCGGGGTTGCAGAGGAAGGGTTTCCAGCCTGAAGGTCGCGCCCGCATCCACTGCATAACCGCGCAAATCCTGCTGCTCCTGTTGTCCCCTGACTGTGCCGACCTCCAGCCAGTGATTGAAAGGGCCACGCGGCGGTGACCAGGATCGCAGACCCGCATTAAGCTGGCGCTGATTTTTGGCCGAAGACCTGTCGTGCTGCCAGACCAGATAGCCCCCCACTCGCCAGCCATCGCTGATTTCATAACGGGAAAGCAGAGTCATAAGATTGGTGCTGTCGCCCCGCGTACTGCTGTCGAGAAGATTACGCTGCCAGTAGTTGACACGACCGAGGCCCACTTCAGTTTCCAACGCATCGCCGATGCGGGCATACAGACCATCTATATTTTCATCAAACAGCCACTCCCGTTCATCGCGCAGCAGCCAGCGTCCCAGCCGTACCCGGCCACCCGGCACCAGCGACTTATCCAGTTGCAGCCATGCCTGATTGAAGTTGAGGGTGTCCGTCGTGGTGGTACTACTGCCAGTCTGGCGTTTTTTCTTTTGGATAAACTCGATCTCACTAAAAAAAGAGAGCGGCCGATCCCGAAAACCAATTACATTCAGACGCAGGGTTGGCTCAACTTCAATTTTGTTGGTTTTCTTGTCGCCATAGCGAAGTTTGCTGTTGCGCAGTTGTCTTGCCTCAAAAATGGCGCGCAGATGAGCGCTGACAGATGTCGCCTCATCCTTTGCCGCACGTTCATGCCGTCGGACATAGCCAGAGGACGTCTCGCTGACTGCACCAGCCTCCGGCAGCAGCAGTAAAAGGGAGAGTGGAAAAAGCGCACCGTACTTTTTCATTTTCATTTTACCTGCTCCCTGTCGCGCAATAACCGACGAAGCTTCTCCTCGCACAGTGTCAGCAATCGTCCTGTGCTGTTCAGCCTTTCTGGAAACAGCAGGCTGATGGCAATAAGGCGGGCCAGCGCCAGAGTGGTGTGGACAGCAATATTTTGCCCCTCAGGTCGGCCGGAAACCTCCTGCCAGCCAGAGATAAATGCCTGCTGGTGCTGTAGCAGCGCATTTTCATCGCCGGTTTCACGCAGCGCCTGCTCCTGCACATGGGCAAGATAATTGCCGACATCCAGAGCCAACGGCCCGTATGTTGAAAGGTCAAAATCGATAACGACAATCTGGTCTGTGGGGCGATCGGCCAGCAGCAGTTGAGCCGGATAAAAATCACGATGAATAAAACCCTCTGCTGACGGAATCATTAACTGTGCCAGCTGTTCACATCCCCTTGCGACGGCAAGGATCCTGTCTGCCCACTCCGGCCGCTGTTCAGCCGTTGTCCTGAGCCGCTGGCACAGCACCCGAAGCTCATCGTCCATCGTCCAGCGCGTTGCCGATACAGCCTGAAGGGCAGCGCGGCTTTGCTGTATCGTCGCCAGCGCTTTACCACTGAGGTAACCCAGATGTCCCATATCCGGACCACCAGATGAGAGCAGCTCCGTCATCCGCTGACCGGCAATTTTCTGCTGTAACCAAAGCGAGAAATCAGCCATCACCGCCCGAGGTTGCGGTACGGCAACGGTCGCCGTGTGATCAAAGCCGTCGAGCCATAGTGCCTGCTGCACCCGGAATCCATGAGGCTGATAGCCCTTGTGGCGATATTTAGCCACCACCGAAAAGGCGTGTTCAGCTGCGGGATCGTACCAGTGATACTCCAGCACGGCCCGGCGACCAGGCTTATAAGATAAGGCTTCAACAGCCAGCAGCGTTGCCCCGGCGGATAAGCCAAGTGCATTCTGTAGCACACCGGCCATCTTCGCCCTGTCCAGCAGTGGCTGCACAGGTTGATCAACCGACAGCATCAGCTGCTGTGCCCGGCGTATCAGGGCAACGATTTGACCATGCCAGCCCGCCGAACGTTTACGAAACGGCTCAACCGCAAGTTGCAACAAAGCCAGGGCAACGTGGTCATTCAGATGCGGGGATATCACGCCCTGCTGCTGACGGTATCCCTGATGAAAAGCCGCCAGGATCTGGCGAACCCCCTCCGGGCTGAGCGTCTGTTCAATGACCTGAAGTTCCAGCCGGGCCTGAAAAGAGGCCAGATCGGCCGCTGGATTGCCCGGACGGGAGCGATCCCAGTCGATCAACTGTAACCGCCCATCCGTTTTGCGCCGGACAATCTGGTCCACAGAAAAATCGCCATGGATGATCACCGGATGAAAAGTATCATCCCTCATCCGCTCGCTGAGCGTACTCAACAGCGATGAGAGCAGCGCTTCCTGGTGCGGGGCAACCATGCGCAACGTATTGAGTACCCGCCAGACGTCGCCGATATCATCATGCACCCTCGTTTTACTGCTGTGCGATTGCTCACGCAGATGCAGATCAGCCAGCTGTTGCCCAATCGCAAAAGCTGCCCCTTCGGGTAAGTGCCCCCCCTGCTCAGGACACAATGTTTCACCTTCAATCCATTCGGTGATTAACAGGCGATAGTCACAGGGTGCCGACAGCAGCCTGATTTCACCCGTGGCATTGCCCAGCTTATTTCCTTCCAGCATCGCTTCATATCGGCTGGCGCTGGCAAAACGTAGCACAGCGCGAGGCTGCCCATCGCTGCTCAGCAGGGCCAACAGCCGTCGTTCAGGTTTGTAGCGTAATATTTTTAGCGTAATGTCTGCGCTGGCGGAAAGCCCTGGCAACCAGCGATGAAACAGCGCATCACGTCGGGATGAATCACTCAGTAGCCAGAGATGCGGCAGGCCGCGATCGTGCTGAGGGTAAGTCAGGATAATCGCGAATTCAGCCAGTGCCACCGGTGCCTGCGGGTGCTGGCCAGTAACCAGCGCCTGCCGTTTTGGATGCTGCCAGGAAACGCGAAAGCGCTCAGCCGTCAGCGCCTTGGCAAACAGGTAGTTGCCGCTCCCGTCAGCAAATTGCAGACGCAGACAGGCAACGCAACTGTTGGCTGGCTTATAACGCAGATATTCTGTTGTCAGTACCTCAAGCGTGGCGAACTGCGGCAGCTCACGCAGTTTCTCCAGCAGCAGATGCCTGTCGAGTAACGCGGCCAGCCCCGGTAATGTCTTATCGCGGCTGACAATCTCAGCGTCCCTGTCCTGTAACATTGATTCTTTCCTTAATTAAATGGCTATCTGCCGAAGTGCATCGGACTGTTGCAAAGCCCACAGCTCGGCATAGCGCCCACCACTTGCCAGCAGCTGCGCATGTGCTCCCAGTTCCATGACCTGACCTTCATCAATCACCATAATGCGCTGAGCACGGGCAGCAAATGCGAGATTATGGGTAACGATCAGCGTTGTCCGGTCAACCATCAGTTGGCTGAGCGCGGCGATAAGATGATGCTCGCTTTCACTGTCCAGCCCGGTGGCCGGCTCATCAAACAGCAGAACAGGCGCAGATCGGATGGCTGCGCGGGCCAGAGAAATACGTTGACGTTGCCCACCGGACAGCAAGTTTCCCCGCTCACTCAGAATCGTATCGTAGCCGTCTGGCTGCCTGAGGATAAATTCGTGCGCCCTCGCCAGCCTGGCGGCGGCGTAAATCTGTTCGTCCGTAACGGCTTCAGTGGTCGCCAGCGCGATGTTTTCACGGATGCTTAGCCCAAACAGCAAATTGTCCTGCGGAACATAGCTGATGCTTTGCCGGACGCTTTTTATCGTGCAGTGACGCAGATCCTTACCATCGATGGTTATGCGTCCTTCCTGGGGATCATACAGCCGCAGCAGCAGACTGAGCAGCGTAGACTTTCCCGTGCCGGAAGGCCCAACGATGGCAAGCGACTCGCCTGAACGCAGATAAAAACTGATCTGGTGCAGGGTATTCTGTCCGGAACGGCTGGCGGACGGGTAGCCAAAACTGACCCTCTCAAAGCAGATGTTGCCCTCCACGCGCTGAAGCGCTGTGGCATCCTCTCTGTCAATTATTTCAGGCTTCTCTTCCAGCAGCGCGACCACACGTTCACCGGCAGCCAGCGCTTTTGACAGCCGCCCGGCGTACCGGGCGTATTCACGTACCGGCCGGAAGGAGTTTTTCAGATAGGAGACAGAGATCAGCAGATCGCCAGCCGACATCCCCCCTTTGAGAACGTTGGTTGCGCCGTAAAACAGCACAATGGCGGTGGCAACAGCAATAATCAGATCGACCTTACGCTCAAGACCGGCCAGCAGGCGGCGGGACCTTACGTTTTGCTGCATGCTTTTACCATCATCACTGGCAAAGCTTCTGGCGGCAACGGCTTCCAGCGAAAGCGCCTGCACCACGCCGATGGCACCGAGAAACTCTGCCGTACTGGCAGCCAGCGCGCCCTCACGTTTGCGCTGATCGCGACTGACCTTGTGAACTTTACCGCTGGTTTGTCGGGTGATCCAGATAATCAGTGGCATCAGCAACAGCGACAACAGCGTCATTTGCAGGTTGATGTACAGCATCATGGCGAACATCCCAATCAGGATCAGCATGTTCGCCAACAGCGGCACCAGCGCCGTAATGATTGCCTCGCGAAGCATACCGATGTCATTCACCAGCCGGGTAGTAAGGTCGCCGGTCTTTGCCTGTTGATGAAAGGTCAGTGAGAGTCGTTGCAAATGGTTGAACAGTTCCTGCCGCACGCCACTAATCACCCGACTTCCGGCGACCGCCAGACCGATGGTGCTGAGATAGCTCAATCCTGCCTTGACTGCGGCAATGACCACCACACAGGCGGCACAAAGCAGCAGAAGGTTCTCAAGGCTCATCTCGGGCAGCAACGCATCCAGCTTACTTTCAATTCGGCTGCCATGCTGATTGAGAAGATCGTCAATAATAAATGCTAATGGCCACGGCTCCAGCAGACGCATCCCTGTCGAGAGCAACAGCGCAATGAGTGCCTGAATAATTAAGCCGCGTTGCTGACGAAGCCACGGCGAAAAACGGCGGGCCACCCGCAACCAGGGATGGGATTTCATCATGCCTTCCTGCCCGTGTTCAGCCCGACCAGTCGTAAAATCTCATCGACCACCGCCAGCCAACTGTGGCAATGAAGCACATGTTGGCTGGCCGCCTCGCCCAGCCGTTTACGCCAGGCGGGATCGTCCACCAGCTGCTGCAATGTTCTGGCCAGTTCAGCCGGTTTATCCGGTGCAACCAGTAACCCGGTTTCGTCGTGGCTTATCACTTCGGCAAGATGCCCCACGCGCGAGGCCACAACCGGTAGCCCGGATGCCATATACTCGTATATCTTCAACGGTGAGAAGTAGAACCCCGCCAGCTCGGGATAAGGTGCAACGGCAATATCCATCAGGGCAAGCCATTGCGGCACACCGGCAGGTTCCACACGGCCCGTGAAGATAACGTCGGCCAGCAGGCGAGTGTCTGCAACCTGTTCACTCAGCCGCGCTTTTTCCGGCCCATCACCCACAATCAGCAGCCGGGTATGGGGACGCTGCGAATGGAGCTGTGCAAACGCCGCTATCAGCGTATCCACCCCATGCCAGGGTTTCAGCGTGCCCAGAAAGCCAATCACCACCGCGTCCTGCGGGACGCTGCTCAGCGACTGGCGAACCGCAGGGGTAAAGCGCTGAGAATCAACACCATTCGCGATCACATGGATGTTTTCTGCTGAAGGAAAAAAGTCATTCAGGTACGCTTTTACCCCGGGTGATACCGCGATAATCACTGCTGCGCTTACCATTAACCGGCGTAATACCTGACTGGCTTTCTCTTCGGCGACCATCTGACGGTAGTTGCGCTGCTCTTCAATTAATGGGGCATTCACTTCCAGAACCGTCTTCCAGCCCTGACGGCTGGCATACTCCAGCGCGGCATAACTCCACAGGGAATAACGCTCATAAACCAGATCGAATGGCCCCCGCTGTTGCAGTGCCTCAGCCAGCTGCTGGTTGCTTTCCAACGCGACTCTGGCGCGAAGCTGCGCATCCTTTCCGGGAATAGCTGGCAGTGAACAGAGCTGGACAGAGCGCAGGTCAGGTGGCGGATTGCCACCAAACCGGCTGGCAAACAGAACCACGCTGGCCCCTTTTTTTACCAGCGCACGCAGTACTTCCTGAACGTGAACCGAGGCCCCTTTACAACCAAACACCGGAATACCGGCATCGGCACAGACGTATGCTATGCGCATAGTAAATTCCTTTTTAACCGTGGCTGGCGGACGCTTGTGGCTCCTGAGCAAACAGGGCCCTTAATTCGGCGGTATTACGGTCCACGTCATACTCCCTGACAATTTTTTCCCTTGCCTGACGTGAAAGTTTTTCCCTGATATCCGCGTCCAGCAACAGGCAGGTTATCGCCTGCGCCAGCTCATCAATATTATCCGGCGCTACGCACAACCCCGTTTGCCGATCGCAGACCAGTTCAGGGATACCGGCCACGCGAGTGGAGATAACCGGCGTGCCCAGCGCCATCGCCTCGACCAGAATGGTCGGCAAACCATCGCGGTCGCCATCCTCACTCACGATACAGGGAGCAACGACCACGGCGGCACCTTGTATCGCCTCCGCCACCCGATCACGCGAAATCGCGCCGGTCAGGCTAACCTGCGACTCCAGCCCGGCACGCGCAATGCTATCAGCCAGCGGTTCGCGCAATGGCCCGTCACCGATTAGCGTGCAGTGAAACGCGATACCCCTTGTTTTCATCAGTCGCAGCGCATCGACCAGTAATAAAAAACCTTTTTTAGCCACCAGGCGGCCAGCTGCAACGATTTCTGGCGGACGCTGGTAAGGCGATCGCCACGGAAATTGCGCCAGTGCCAGACCATTGTAAATACGTCGGATTTTTTGCCGGGCAGCGCCGTGCTGCTCACACAGCCAGCGCAGATTGTAGTCAGAGACGGTAACCACGTGGCGGGCATCACGCAGCTTAAGCGCCAGTTGGATATCCTGCGGATAGTGGAAGTAAATGTCTTTTGCATGCGCGGTCAGAGTCCAGCTTATGCCGCTGAATTTTGCCGCCAGCCGGGCAACCGTCGCAGCCTGAGTGGCAAAATGCGCATGCAGATGGGTGATTTTTCTTTGCTGTATCAACAGTGCTAACTCAATGCCCTGCGCCAGTTCGTGCACGTCGTGGTTTTTTTCATCTCTCAGCTTTTCAGTAAAACCCGTCAGGCTGGTCAGCGCATCGCTGAGCAACAGCCAGAAAGCGTCCACATTGCGCTGTTTATCCCGCAGGCGAATCAGCGGGGAGCATACTTTGCCAATATCCGCCTGAAACCAGGTTTCCATTACCGGTCCAAGAGCAAAAATATCCACCTGCATCCCTGCCCGTTCATGAGCCAGAATTTCGTTAACCACAAAAGTCTCCGAAAAACGGGGATAACGCTTTAAAACATATCCCACCCGCAACGGCGTTACCTTCATGACACACGCTCCTTGGTTGTTACTCTGTCCGCAAGGATGCTACGCACGCTTTCGCCGATATAATCCAGCCCGCCAAAATCGAGGAGTTCACGCGGATCGGCAAAGTGATGCTGCCGTGCCAGCCAGCGGCTCAATAGACCGACCGTCAGTTGGTGGGGATGGATGCAGTCAATCAGGCCCCGTTGAGCCAGCCGCTCAGCTCTGATCCACTGCTCCTGTCGGGGATCGATCCGGGGTACAATCAGCGCATTCTTGTTGAGGGTAAGAATCTCTATCACCGTGTTGTATCCTCCCATCGCCACCACGGCACGGGCATCACGCAGTAAACTCAGCGGTTCTGCAACGAACTCCAGCATTTTCATATGGGGACGTTGCACAACCAGCTGGCTCAGCGCCTTTCTTTGCGCTGGAGGCATCATTGACCCCGTGACCAGGATGCCCCGGACGCCGACGGGAAATTCTGCCCTGGCGAAAGTTTCAGCAAGGTGGAAACCATCCTGACCGCCGCCCACCAGACAAAGTAAATAAGGAGAAGAATGAGAAGAGGGGCTGTATGCGGTCACTCGATGACGATTTGAAGCATCAAGGTAACCCGTGAAGGCTATTTTTTGCCTGAAGGATAAAGCCGAAAAATATTCCTTACGCAAATCATACAGTGTCTTATCGCTGTAAACCCAAATTGTGGAATAAAACAAATTAATAGCTGAAGTATTATCCTGTTTACTCCACTGTTTTTTTACTGCTTCAGGACTGTCAATAATATCCCTTAGTCCTAAAACCATATGCGTTTTCTTTTTAGTTAGCAGCGGAAGACTAAGATCTAATTCACGCATCGCCCCACGAGGAACATTATCCACCACCATCATATCCGGGGAGAAGGCATTCAACGCTGCATAAATTAATTGCGAACGCAATCGAACCAGCGACTTAACATCTTTTCCTAATGAACGGGGTAAATACTTTCCTTCTGACGTCTTAATATAAGAGGGGAGAATGAGAGAGTCTGCTCCGGCGGGAAGCGCAAAGCTTCCCGCTTCCCGTACCCCTGAGATCAGCAAGACCTCAGCATCGGGGCAAGCTTTGAGAACAGTCTGACTGAGCAACATATTTCGACGAATATGCCCAAAGCCCATAGTATCGTGCGAATAAAATACGCAGCGAGGTGGCCGTTTTCTCCTGCCGGAAACATCCATTTCCCATCATCCTTTTTTTGATGAAACAATCCTTGTATTACCGCAGGCACCGCAATATTTTCAATCTGATAATAATGCCCTTCATTATTACCAACGGCATTCAGCTTGCTGAAATAATCGCACAGCAATTAATTACCTGTAATTAATCCAGAAAGAACATTAGAGAAGAAGAGGCTACACAAACCATCCGTCAGCGTCAATGGCAAAAATACCCAAATATATGCAGGGAATTATTAAATATGTCTGACACGATATTTAATAATTTTCAGTAAAGCACCTGGAATAAAAAATTTAGTCAGAAATAAACAAAAAAAACCGGGAATATAACTATTCCCGGTTTATGTTAATGCCAACTTAATCAGTGACCGTTAGCACTGCTGGCAGGCGATTTCATAAAGCGGAAGAAATCACTGTCCGGGCTCAGCACCATGACATCCTGATTATTTCTGAAGCTGTTTTCATAGGCTCGTAAGCTACGAATAAAGGCATAAAAGTCCGGATCCTGGCTGAAAGCATCAGCAAACAGTTTAGCGGCTTCCGCATCCCCCTCACCACGGGTGATCAGGGCCGTACGCTGAGCTTCTGCCAGCGTGCGCGTCACTTCGTAATCAGCGGTAGCCCGCAGTTTTTCGGCCTCTTCCTGTCCCTGAGAACGCTGGCTACGGGCAACAGCCTCACGTTCGGCGCGCATACGGTTGTAGATCGCATCAGACACTTCGGTAGGTAGGTTGATCTGCTTGATGCGCACATCCATCACCTGAATCCCCAGCGCCGCCATACTGTTTGGATTAATTGCTGGCTCTTTGCTGGTGGTCTCACGCTCCACACGAGCCGCCACTGAAGCGATAGCATCATCCGCTGCCGGGGTGGCAATCTCGTCATCCTGACCGGCACTTCCGGTATTCAGCGCATCCCGAACGTCCGTCGTCAGCCGTCCACGGGAATCTGTAACGATATCTTTTACATCCAGACGCCCGATTTCAGAACGCAGACGGTCACTGAATTTGCGTTTTAACAGCACTTCAGCCTGAGAAACATCGCCACCGCCAGTAGCCAGGTAGTAACGGCTGAAGTCGCTAATGCGCCACTTGATGTAGGAATCAACGATCAGGTCTTTTTTCTCTTTGGTGACAAAACGGTCCGCCTGGTTGTCCATGGTCTGAATACGTGCATCCAGCGACTTCACCGACTCGAGGAATGGAATCTTGAAATGCAGACCCGGTTCATAGACCAGTGGCTTGTTCTCGCTGTCACGCAGGACCTTGCCAAAACGCATCACGATGCCACGCTGGCCTTCCTGCACAACAAACAGTGACGCGTAGAGCACCACCAGTACAACAATCAGCACTATGATTAATGGCTTACGCATCGCTTACTCTCCCCCTGCGCGCTGGGTATCGTTGCGCTGAGCATTTGCCCTGCGCTGATCCATGAAACTGGCCGAACCGGTTGATGAGCTGTTGTTACTACTGACATCACCGTTACTGGTAGCCGGAGGCAGGCGAAGCAGACTGTTACTGCCGCCATCCTGTGCCGTGCTGGTTTTTACACCACCCTGACCGCGCATCAGTTGATCCAGCGGTAATACCATCAGGTTACTACCCTTGTCATTGACCAGCACTTTACGGGTATGGCTGAGCACGCTCTCCATAGTTTCAATGTACAGACGTTCGCGAGTGATTTGTGGCGCAGATTTATACTCCGGCAGAATCCGTGCAAAGCGATCCACTTCCCCCTGAGCTTCCAGCACCGTGCGGGTTTTGTACGCCCTCGCCTCTTCCAGAATACGTTGCGCCTGACCATTCGCACGTGGTTGTACTTCATTAGCGTAAGCTTCGGCCTCACGCACGTACTGTTCCCGATTTTCACGTGCGGCGATAGCATCGTCGAACGCGGCCTTCACCTCTTCAGGTGGACGGGCTGCCTGGAAGTTAACGTCCAACAGGGTGATCCCCATATCGTAAGGACGAATCGTTTCCTCCAGCTCACGCTGAGTATCACTGCGCACCACCGTACGACCCTCAGTCAGGATACGATCCATGGTTGAGCGACCAATTACCCCGCGCAGGGCACTGTCGGTAGCCTGGCGCAGACTGTCATCAGCACTGGTCACCGCGAACAGATATCGCTCAGGATTCGTTACGCGGTACTGCACGTTCATCTCAACCCGCACGACGTTTTCATCTGAAGTCAACATGGTGCCTGAGGCAGCCAGTTCACGAACGGCTTCGACATTGACCGCACGGACCTCATCGATAAAAGTCGGTTTCCAGTTAAGCCCTGGCTCGACCAGATGGCTGAACTTACCAAAGCGCGTTACCACTCCGCGCTCCGCCTCTTTAATGGTATAAAAGCCGCTCCCTGCCCAAATCACCACGGCAGCGACCACCACAATACCTATGGCCCGACTACCAAATCCCGGAGTTTTCTGCCCGCCGCTTTTACCGCCGCCAAAACCACCCAGCTTTTTGCTCAGCTTGCGAAAGATATCATCCAAATCAGGTGGCCCTTTGTCACGACCTCCTTTGTTTCCCCCAGAGTTGCCGCCTTGATTATTGCTGCTTCCCCACGGGTCGCGGTCCTGTCCGTTATTACCGGGCTGATTCCACGCCATGTTTGTGCTCCATTATTAGTGTGTGCGGTGTCGTCCCAAAGCCGGGACAGGCATCAGGCCAAATCGCTAAACAATGTAATTCACCAGCCCTGGCTCCTGTTTACACAGTCGCCGCCAGTCGACAACAGGCATACGCACAGCCAACCCCACGCTGCCATCATCCTCATTCCACTCTTTTTCGATCGCCTGCAACTGATAAAAACGGCTGCGCAGCCGCCCTGCCTCTGGCGGCAAACGTAATGCATATTCGGCAATTTCCCCCGCCAGTCGCTCGGTCAGCGCCTGGAACAACAGCGGAACGCCCTCGCCCGTTTGCGCGGACAGCCAAACGCGAACGGGCAGATTCTCTTCGTTACGATCAATTCTGGGAACAAAGTTCTCCAGCATGTCGATTTTGTTCATTATTTGCAGCGTGGGGATCTCATCAGATTCAATCTCTGTCAGAACGTCCTCCACCGCCGCGATATTCTCATCAATGCGCAGGTCTGCCGCATCAATCACATGCAACAACAGCGTTGCCTGCCGGGTTTCCTGCAAGGTGGCCTTGAATGCTGCAACCAGGTCATGGGGCAGATGGCGAATAAAGCCTACCGTATCAGCCAGCACCACTTCCCCGACATCTGCGACGTCGATTCTGCGAAGGGTCGGGTCCAGGGTGGCAAACAGCTGATCGGCAGCATAAACCTCTGCTGAGGTCAGACAGTTAAACAGGGTGGATTTACCGGCGTTGGTATAACCAACCAGCGAGATTGTTGGCACGTCCGCTTTGTTACGGGCCTGTCTGCCCTGATCACGCTGTTTTTCTACCCGCTCAAGGCGGGAAAGGATTAGGGTAATACGATTGCGCAACAGGCGACGGTCGGTTTCAAGCTGGGTTTCACCCGGCCCACGCAGACCAATACCCCCTTTCTGGCGCTCAAGGTGAGTCCATCCGCGAACCAGTCGCGTGGCCAGATGGCGAAGCTGAGCCAGCTCTACCTGCAATTTACCTTCATGAGTTCGCGCCCGTTGGGCAAAGATATCGAGAATAAGCCCAGTGCGGTCGATAACACGGCATTCGCACAGTGCTTCCAGATTACGTTCCTGGGCCGGGCTGAGGGCATGATCAAACAGCACCACTGACGCGCCGCTGCTTTTTACTGCCTCAGCAATCTCAACAGCCTTTCCTTCACCGACAAAATATTTGGGATGGGGGGCTTTACGGCTGCCTGTCACCACCCTCAGCGCATCCACGCCCGCAGAAGACACCAGGGTTTCGAATTCCTGAAGATCTTCCATATCTTTGTCCTGGGAAAAGTAGATGTGAACCAGTACGGCCTGCTCACCAGCATCATAACGGTCAAACAAACTTATAACCTCTCAGAACCTTGTTATATCTGCTACGCGATGGCCACACTACGTTGAATCAGAGTCAAAATGCGCGTTAAACGACGTCTTAAGAGCATCATCTTAGCCACGTCAGAATGATGGGCCAGATCGAGCGAAAAGAAGATTGCCATGACGGAGCCAGGAAAACCTGCGGGACCCGTCCTGAAAACAGTGTTTACTCTGCGTCTTCACCGTCTTGCTGAGGCTGAGAAGAAGCCCCCTGATTACTGCCACCGTGATGATAGTTATTGCTTCCGCCACCCGCGTTGTTACTGTGATGGGAAACCGGACGGGACGGAACAACGGTAGAGATAGCATGTTTGTACACCATCTGGCTCACCGTGTTCTTCAATAAAATAACAAATTGATCAAACGACTCGATCTGGCCCTGTAGTTTGATACCGTTTACCAAATAAATCGAAACCGGAACACGTTCACGACGCAGTGCGTTCAAGAACGGATCTTGCAATGATTGCCCCTTAGCCATTCTATCTTTTCCTTATATGCTTGTTGTTTACTACTTAAGGGCCTTCGCCCTGAAAAACTGCGTAAAAATTTGCGCACGATAACGTACCAATTGTACACAATCACCCAGGCTTCGCACTAAGAACCTGTAACACATCAGCCAGCGCGGCATCAGGATGTTCGCTGTCCAACCAGTGGACACCCTCCCAACCACGAAGCCAGGTCATCTGACGCTTAGCCAGTTGCCGGGTCGCACAAATTCCCCGATAAACCATTTCATCGTAATCGATTTCGCCTGACAGATATGACCACATCTGACGATAACCAACACAACGAATGGAAGGCATATCCGTATGCAAATCACCCCGTGCGAACAGCTCACGAGCTTCTGTTTCAAACCCTGACGCTAACATCTGCTGAAAACGCGACTCAATACGCTGATGAATGAGCTCACGTTGCCGGGGAGCAATCGCAAACTGGACAACATCGTATGGCAAAGCCTCACCGGACGTTTTAGTCAGCTCCGTTAAAGTTTTACCCGAAATAAAAAAAACTTCCAGTGCTCGCGAGAGTCTCTGGGGATCATTCGGATGAATACGATTTCCAGCCGTGGGATCTATGCCACATAACTGACGGTGAAGGGCATCCCACCCCTTCTCACTTGCCATTTGCTCTATATGCTGGCGCACTTGCGGATCTGCCTGGGGCAACGGCGACAATCCTTCCAGCAGCGCTTTGTAATAGAGCATGGTGCCACCAACAAGCAACGGAATACGCCCACTTTGGGTAATGTCAGCCATTTCTGCCAGCGCATCCCGACGAAACTCTGCTGCCGAATACACTTCAGCAGGGTCACGGATGTCCAGCAAACGATGAGGTGCCAACCGCAGCTCCTGCGCAGAAGGTTTGGCTGTACCGACATCCATTCCCCGATAAATCAGCGCTGAATCAACACTAATCAACTCAACCGGCAACTGCTGACGCAAAGCTATTGCCAGCGCTGTTTTACCGGAGGCCGTTGGCCCCATCAAAAAAATGGCCTTTGGGCGGCCAGCCTTACCAGTTTCACTCATGCTTCAGGGCGTTCATCGCCAGTTCAATATCAACGTGTTGTACTAAGCCAGAAGGTGGCGATGTAACCAGTTGTGGGCAAAGCCTTTCGACTTCAGCCAGCAATGCTATCGCCTGCGAGTGATTCCAGTGCGGTTGTTCGACTACCGAATGCCGTGCTAACCATTGCACCATCTGGCTCGCCGATACATCCTGTTGTCGGGCGAGATAGCCTAACAGGTCTGCAATCAAGTTTTGTAAATTTTGTTGTCGCAATGGTAAAGGTACAGCGCGCAGCGTGACGTGTTGCCCGTCAGGCAACAGTTCAATCCCCATCTGAATCAACAGGGATGAGTAGCGTTCAAGCGCATCACGTTCTGCTTTATCTGCCCTGATTCGTACCGGGATGAGCAACGGCTGCGCTTTTAATCCCTCTTTACCGGGATCCAGCTGCGCCTGCTTCAGCCAGCGATCGGCCACTATTAACGAGATCAGCGCCAGACTCCCCTTCGTCTCCACCAGCGCATAACTTTCCCTCATCACTGCCAGCACCCGTCCAAAGCTCTGGCTGTGGCCACTTAACGGAGCCTGTACGGCATCGGATGAAACAGGATGATTCTTTGCTAAGGCACTGTGGCTTTCCGCAGGTTGCGGTTGGGTTTGCAGCAATTGCTGATATGCCGCCCCCTCCCTTTTTTGATACGCCGGTTCCTGTCGTGGCCAACTGCCGGATGCCGTTTTGGTTCCTGTCTTAGCCTGCCACTGAGCTGGCGTGCTCTCTCTGACCTCATGAGTTTCCGGCGGGGCAGTGGAGGCAAAGTGATTTGTTCCGGCAGCCTGACGATTTTCTGGCTGCCAGCGCCCGGCGGGTGCTTCAACCGCAGGCAGGACTTCAGCCCCGGTATGCTGAAGAACGCTGCTCACCCCCTGATAAATGAAATCATGCACCAGCCTGGATTGGTGAAAGCGCACTTCATGCTTGGCCGGATGCACGTTGACATCGACCTGATGGGGATCAATTTGCAGGTAGAGAACATAGGCAGGTTGATGCTCATCGCCCAGCTTATCCTGATAAGCCTGGCGAATAGCATGGTTGATCAGTCGGTCACGCATCATCCGGCCATTGACATAGCAATATTGCAGGTCGGTGATACTCCTGGAACCAGCAGGATCGGCCACCCAGCCGTGTAGCGCCAGGTCACCATGCTGCCACTCAATCGTCAGCGCGTGGTTGAGAAATGCCGTGCCACAAATCGAACCCAGTCGTCGCTCGCGCTGACTGTTTTCAGTTACGCCACGGTACTGCCGCACCAGCTTACCGTTATGACTGAGTGAGAAGGCCACATCAAAGCGCGCCAGTGCAATGCGCCGAATGATTTCGTCGATATGCGTAAATTCGGTCTTTTCAGTACGCATAAATTTACGACGGGCGGGGGTGTTGTAGAACAGGTCCAGCACTTCCAGCGTACTGCCGGGCGGATGGGCGGCAGGCCTGATGCTCACCTCCATATTGCGTCCTTCCGCATAGGCCTGCCATGCTTCAGCTTGCGCTGTGGTCCGCGAAGTCAGCGTCAGGCGGGATACAGAACTGATACTGGCTAACGCTTCGCCCCGAAAACCGAGACTCATAATGGCTTCCAGATCGTCGAGCGTGGCGATTTTACTGGTGGCGTGGCGAGCCAGCGCCATCGCCAGCTCATCTTTTCCAATACCACAGCCGTTATCACGGATGCGGATCAGTTTTGCGCCACCTTTTTCAATTTCAATATCAATCCGGGTCGCTCCGGCATCCAGGCTGTTTTCAACCAGCTCTTTCACCACCGACGCCGGACGTTCAACCACTTCACCCGCCGCTATCTGGTTAGCCAGTTGGGGAGGTAACACCTGAATCGGCATAATGAAATTCCTTGCTGTTCAATAATGAGACAGAGAATCGGTCATTCCGTATATCAATGGCAGCCAGATCCCACCCGATTACGAGGCCGGAATAATCAACGTCTGCCCCAGCATAACGTTCTGCGACTTCATATTATTTGCCTGCTGAATCGCCTTTGGGCTGACGCCCTAATGCGCCGCGATCGCCGTTAGCGAATCCCCTCGAACCACTTTATGCCTGACAGGTTTTTTCGCCTGCGACACACTGGCAGCTTTGGATATGCTGCTACCCGCAGGTACTTTCAACCGCTGGCCCACCCAGACCACATCATTTTTCAACGTATTCATGCCACGCAACGTTGCGGTACTGACGCCATAATGGGCCGCAATTCCCGACAACCTTTCCCCGCGTTTTACCACATGGCGGCTAACCACCCCAGAATATTGCGTGTTCACCGGAGCAGGGTTAGTTTCAACGTTAACCACCGCTGCGGACTGCAACGGCCGGTTTTCCTCCTTTGGGACAGATTGCAGCGGATGCGCCAGGAAGTAGTTACGGAGTCCTTTATAAATCGACTCGGCAATCTTCTGCTGGTAAGCGCTACTGCCGAGCAGTCGCTCCTCCGAAGGGTTACTGATAAAACCGGTTTCCACCAGCAATGAAGAGATATCCGGCGAACGCAATACGCCCAGACTGGCGTGTTCTGGTCGGCGCTTGTGCAGTGCACCAACACGCTGAAGCTGGGCAATGACTTTTACCGCCACATCATAACCAACCCGCTGGGAGTGGCCGAACTGCAAATCGAGTACCGCCTGGCTGAGGTAAGGATCCGCCTGACTGTTCGCCAGCAAGTCACCCGCACCACCTAACAGCTCTGACTGCTTCTCATGCTGTTCCAGCCACCCCGCCATTTCGCTGTTAGCGCGGCGGTTGGATAATACCCATACCGATGCACCGGAAGCGCTTCGGTTAGGGGCAGCATCGGCATGAATTGACACCAGCAGATTAGCATTTTGTTTACGTGCCACATCAGAACGGCCCATCACAGAGATGAAATAGTCACCATCACGGGTCATCACGCCTTTAAACATGGGGTCGTCATTCAGCAGCGCCTTAAGTTTACGGGCAATGGCAATAGTGACATTTTTCTCCTTCAGGCCACCGGCCCCAATCGCGCCAGGGTCCTGCCCGCCATGGCCGGCATCAATAGCCACGATAACCACATCATTGGCCGAACGAGCGCTCCGTCCCGATGCCACAACGCGATCGCCGCTGGTCACTGCGGTGACAGGATTACCCTTGAAAGGATTTTCCGCAGGCGCAGAGGATGCCGGACGGGAAACAGAGCTGACTTCAGCCGGCGCTGATGTAGCTTTTACTGGCTGGGTCCCACTAATGGTGAATACGACGTTATAACTACTGCCCTGGCGCTGTGTCACCGCTCGGGTTTTAGCAGGCTGAGTCAGCTCAAATACCAGGCGAATACTCTGATTATCTTTAGGCTGGCTTGAACGGATGCGTTTAACAATGTTCTCGCCACTGAACGTCAGCGGCAAGCCCTTCACAACGCCACTTTGACGAATGTCCAGCACAACCCGATTTGGGTTATGCAACGGGAAAAAACCATATACCGGCTGACCATTGAAACTGAGGGTTACCATTGCCTGGTTGTTGCCGTTTGCCACCTTAATATCAGCAAGATTTGCCGCCAGACTCGAAAAAGTCGCCAGTATCAGTACCAGTAAAAAACCAAACTTCATCCGCAACATCATTAACAGCCCTTTTCCATCACAACCTGTCGCATCATCATTTCACCCACTGCTGAACAGGCTTTCAACTCGGCCTGGCGTGCCCGATTGTGGTAGCTAAGGTGCAGTTCGATATCGGGCGTGGGCAACATTCCGGCTCCCTGCTGCGGCCATTCAATCAGGCAAAGGCTGTCGTCGGCGAAATAGTCGCGAATCCCCATATACTCCAGTTCCTCCGGGGAAGCCAGACGATAAAGATCGAAATGATATACCCGATGTTGAGGAAGGTTATAAGGTTCCACCAGTGTATAAGTCGGGCTTTTTACATTTCCCTGATGCCCAAGTGCTTGCAGAAAACCACGGCTGAAAGTAGTTTTTCCGGCACCAAGATCGCCATAGAGATAAAGCGTTACGCCACCTTTACTGACGCGGGCGAGGCTGGCCCCTAAAGCGAGAGTGGCGGCCTCATCGGGCAATGTCATTACGCAGGTATTCATTATTTTTGATTCAACGTCTCTGGATTGACAAACAGATACAGTTCGGAAAACAGATCGCTGGCAATCATGCCTCGCTGACCCGTCCGTTTTGACACTTCTTCCGCCGCAGCACCGTGAACGACACATCCGGCACAGGCGGCATCATACAGTGAGAGTTTTTGCCCGATCAGGCTGCCGATAATACCGGAGAGAACGTCCCTCATGCCACCCGCAGCCATCCCGGCATTCCCCACATCGGCAAAAGCCAGTTGTCCCGCCTCACTGGCAATCAGTGTCCCGGCCCCCTTCAGTACCACCACACCGCCATAACGTTTCGTCAGGCTACGTGCAGAAAGTAAGCGATCACTCTCAATTTCACTGATACTGAGGTTAAGCAGCCTGGCCGCTTCACCCGGATGTGGCGTAATGATGCGATTTTGACGTTTATCGGGACTGATTGCCAGCAGGTTGAGCGCATCAGCATCCCAAAGCATGGGTTTCTGAGAGTTTTCTACCTTTTTCAGGGCATTTTTCCCCCATTCACCCTGCCCAAGGCCGGGGCCAATGACGATAACATCAGCCCATTCCAGAGCCTCTTCAATAGCCGGGTTGCTCAGTTCATGCACCATCAACTCTGGACGTGCCGTCATTAGCGGTGCAATATTTTGTTTGTGAGTGAGCACTCGCACTAAACCCGCACCTGCACGCAATGCAGCCTCACCGGCCAGACGTATCGCGCCCGCAGTCCCGTGATCGCCACCGATAATCACCAGTTTACCGTTGTCGCCTTTATGTGAGGTCGGCCTGCGTGGCGAAAGCCAGTGGGGCAGAGATGAAGCGTCATAACGGGCGAACGGCGCGATCTGGGCCGCCAGCCAGCGCTCCAGATTCAGCGCATGGTAGTGCAGCCTGCCAACATAATCGCGGGCTTTACCGGTTAGCAGACCCGCTTTCAGGGCGATGAAAGTCAGGGTATGTGCAGCTGTGATGACATCGCCTGGTGCCGTTCCGTCAGCCGCGCTCAATCCTGAGGGGATATCCACAGAAAAAACGTGGGCGAGATGCGCATTGGCCTGCTTAATCAACTGCTGATACGCTCCCTGAGGGGCCTTATTCAGACCGGTTCCCAGCAGCGCATCAACGATCACCTCAACTTTTTCCGGCCAGATAACAGAGGGACCGTGAATTACCCCACCCGCCGCCAGCCAGGCATCACGCGCACGCTGCGCATCTTCAGGCAATGGTTTGCTCCCTTCACAGGCAATCAGCGTAACATTCATCCCAGCGGCCGAAGCAAGACGGGCGATAACAAAACCATCTCCGCCGTTGTTACCGTGCCCGCTGAGAACCAACCAGTGCTGACTGTCCGGCCACAGGCTACGGATATGGCTGAAAGCCGCCTCGCCCGCACGCTGCATCAGCTCATACAACGTCAGCCCAAGCGCATCAGCAGCATCTCGCTCCAGTTGCGCTATCGCCTCTACAGGCCAGACGGAATAGGGTAAACTTAGTGGGTTATTGTGCTGGCTCAGGTTATTCATGTCGCATCCTCTCGATCTTCATCAACTTGCCCGAAATATTAAACAGTGGGGGCAACAGCTTGGCTTTCAGCAGGTAGGTATCTGTGATACCGACTTAAGCCTGGAAGAACCGCGTCTACAGGCCTGGCTGGAAAAGCAATATCATGGTGAGATGGCCTGGATGGCACGACATGGCATGATGCGCGCCCGCCCTCATGAACTGCAACCCGGTACGCTGCGGGTGATTAGCGTAAGGATGAATTATCTTCCAGCCAAAGCCGCTTTTGCACGTACCTTAAAAAATCCTCAGCTTGGCTATGTCAGCCGTTATGCGCTTGGCCGTGATTACCACAAAGTATTACGCAATCGCCTGAAAAAGCTTGGGGATCTGATTCGTGAACACTGTGAAAACGCAGAGTTCCGCCCTTTTGTCGATTCAGCACCCGTCATGGAAAGGCCACTGGCAGTGAAAGCCGGACTTGGCTGGACCGGTAAACATTCGCTGGTCCTTAACCGGGAAGCGGGATCCTGGTTTTTTCTTGGTGAACTGTTAATCAACCTGCCGCTGCCTGTCGATACCCCCCAGCAGGAGCAGTGTGGGCGTTGCGTCGCCTGTATCACTACCTGCCCGACCGGAGCCATCGTCGAGCCTTACGTTATTGATGCCCGGCGCTGTATTTCCTATCTGACAATTGAGTTGGAGGGGAGTATTCCGCAAGAGTTCCGGCCGCTGATTGGCAATCGTATTTACGGCTGCGATGACTGCCAGCTGATCTGTCCCTGGAACCGCTATGGGCAACTGACCGATGAGGATGACTTCAGCCCGCGAGCCATGCTGCATTCTCCGCCGTTAACCGAGTTGTTCGCCTGGGACGAAGCAACCTTTTTACGCGTCACAGAAGGTTCTGCTATCCGCCGCATCGGGCATCTTCGCTGGTTACGTAACGTCGCAGTGGCGCTGGGAAATGCTCCCTGGTCGGTTGAGAATATTGCGGTTCTTAACAGCAGACTCGGTGAAAACGCAATGCTGGATGAGCATATCCTCTGGGCGCTGGCGCGCCAGAAAGCGGCTCGTGCTGAAAATGCGATTGAAATGCAAAGTGGACAACAAAAACGGCTGGTCAGGGCAATTGAAAAAGGCTTAACAAGAGATGCCTGACGCGTTTCTACCCTTGTCATCATCAGGCGCTACCGTTTTCCACACGCTGTGCATAAAAATAAAAAGTTGTTGTCATTCAATCGTCACAGAAAGTACAAGCGATCTGAGCGACAATTTGAAATATTATTTAATTATTTAAAAACAACGAATTGCATTGCATTCGTAAGAAAATATGTATGCAGAAAATAAGCTTTACAGTAACCCGCTCTGTGGATAACTCTGTTGAAGAATGTCTGTAAGCGTTAAAATTTCAGGCGGCATTGTTGCTCAAGGCAACGATTACAAAAGGGAGAGTTTAAAAACTGGAGCGGGAAACGAGACTCGAACTCGCGACCCCGACCTTGGCAAGGTCGTGCTCTACCAACTGAGCTATTCCCGCTTAATATCAGATGTGCTGACATATCATACAGATTGGCGGCTGAATCAGTTTATCTTGTTGATAAACAACAACTTTAATTAAATCCAACCCTGCAAGATGGTGTGCATTATGGACTAATACTCATGCCTTAGCAACCTCTTCATACAAGAAAGATTGCGGCACAATCCCGGCGCTTGTTTTATAGCCTTTACACTAATTTTGTGCTGCTCTTTTGCCACTAACAGCACATCCAACACCTGTCAGCAAAACTGACAGATTCATCACCTGAAAAATCTGAAGATTGGCAACCTGTCGGATGAAAACAGCCAGTCGACTGTCAGATAAAATGGTTGGCAGCTTTTACAACTGTATTACTGGTGCTGGATAGTGCAGATGAATATATAAAGAAAAAATCTGGAGCGGGAAACGAGACTCGAACTCGCGACCCCGACCTTGGCAAGGTCGTGCTCTACCAACTGAGCTATTCCCGCAAAGAAAGGCGTGTAACGTTGCTATTTATTTTCGAATGAAATTTGATATAACCTGTTGATTTATATCTCTTTGCAGTTCTGTAGCAGCGGAACGGGTGGCATTATGGACTTATTGCCTGGTATTGACAAGTTTTTTCTTTCATTGGGGCAATTTCAAACTGAAACAGAATCCGGTTATCAGGTACACTCCTGAAAAAAACAAAAAAATGCGCCCTGATCCCAGAGCGCATGAAAGACAGAGTTGAACCCTCAATCACATCATAAAAAAAAATTATTCAATAATCTGGTTATCCATCAATGTTTTCCAGTTACTGGCAGAACCGCTTTCATTTGCTGGCTGCCCGGATGAGCCATCAGAGGAGAATGCCTTATCCTGTGCTGGAGAATTCCCCGCTGCCTTCGTGCTACCTGACGTATTTAATCCCGGGCGAGAAGCACTACCAGTACCACCAACGATCGGTTTCACCTCTGGAACCGTGGGCCATTTCTTCGCTGCACTACCGCCGCCGGTAGAAGACGCCTGATCAGCCCCCCCACCTGCCGCTGTATCCACCCCACCAGCCATGCCTGTTGCAGCTCCGGTCGCATTCCCTTTCACTGCTCCATTTGCGGCAGGTGAATTACCAGCTGGTTTGGTGTTGCCCGCGTAATTTCCGCTGGTTGATGAAGAACTGCCCGGTCCTCCAACGATAGGTTTAGCCGGTTGGACGGTAGGCCACTTCTTACCACCAGTGTTACCAGCCTCGGAAGTGCCGGTTGAACTTTCAGACACCGTGGGTTTTTGCGGTGCGTTGGCATCACTACTTCCTGGCTTCTGAGTAGCATTTTGTGTACTGTCCGTTACCGTTGGCTTCTGTGGTGTTTTTCCATCGCTACTGCCCGGTTTCTGGGTCGCATTTTGTGTGCTGTCCGTTACCGATGGCTTCTGTGGTGCTTTTCCATCGCTACTGCCCGGTTTCTGGGTCGCATTTTGTGCGCTGTCCGTTACCGATGGCTTCTGTGGTGTTTTTCCATCGCTACTGCCCGGTTTCTGGGTCGCATTTTGTGTGCTGTCCGTTACCGATGGCTTTTGTGGTCTGCCAGCATCACCAGAAGCAGGCTTATTGCCGGAACCACTACCGCCGCTATCAGGTACCGTGGAATTATTTTTGTTTTTCTTCTTCACTGGAGCACCAACGGTAAAGGAAATATTATTACCTGCCGTTACCTCATCTTTAGTTACCTCCGACATATTGTCGGTGTCAGTATTGATATTCCCATTAACTTTATTGTTTGAAACGTCAATATTGATAGTACTCTTCTGTGTTTCCTTATAATCAATCGTATCTTCAGTATTGTAGTAAGCATTGGCATACACATTACCTTTGACGGAACCCCCCCCCCACCACCGGCAGAAACGCCGCCAGAGTCTACGCTGTCCTTAATATCAGTCACATTAATACTTCCAGCAACATCCATTGATCCTGACTGACTGTCGGAAATAATATGAGAGCCGGCGAGATCCACATTCCCTCCAACTTTAATGTTTACATCCTCAGTACTGTGAATACCCGATTGCTGCTTAGTCAGTTGGCTATCATAGTTTGAGTGACTTTTGCCATACCCCGCTTCAGCATTAGGAAGTATGCCGCTGGTGCTCACTGATATTCCTGCTGATGCATTGACATTATAACCCTGAGAGCTTTCATGGTAGGTATCCTGAACTGAATTAATAGCCAGATCGCCACCAACATCCACATCAGTTTTATTCGCCGAAATATTTGCACCCGACATTGTCATGTCGCCTTTTACCTTAACATTGACATTGGTGGCATTCATTTCAGAACTAGTGTGCGTTTTAGCATTAATTTCAGAATTGGATTCATCTCTGGAGTAAGTGTAGGATGAACCTACACCCGCCCCTGTGGGTGCTGCGCCTGCGCTAAATGATAAATTGGCGCTCTGAGATACCGAGCCTGAAGATGCTGAGTATGTACTTTCCGCTGAACTTAAAGAAAAATCCCCACCCACATCGACATTGATATTACTTGCATCAATCGCAACACCTTTCAAAGTTGTATCATTTTGAGAAGTGATATTTATTGTGCCACCTGAAATTTTATTAATGTTATCAGACTCGCTCACGGAGGAACTATGGGTTGTTGTAGATGACCAACCGATATTTACTGAACCTGCTAACCAGTCATTAAATACCAGATTAGAAACATCACCCGCTGCCGATGCAGCCGTTTGAACGCCGTTAATTTGCTTGCCAGACTGCGCTTGCTCAGCCAGATCCATATTTTTAGAGAGGATATCGAGTGGTGTGCTGCTCACCTCACCTTTAATACCAACAAATGTGGTTGTTACTTCCTCGGTTTTTTTATCAATATCCTTATATTTGGTTGAAATAATATTATCCGCAGAAAGATTCGCCGTTGCCTCATCACCCACAGAAAGATCCATACCACCAATATCAAGTGTATTTCCTGCATTAACAGAGGCGCCATTTGCAAAGTTGAAATTGGCATTTTTGTTCGTTATCGAACTTTCCGTGGTTATTGTTTCAGTAGTTTTGAGTCCGGCTTCAAAACTCGCCGCTGACGGAATTTGTGCTGCACCGGTTTTTTTAGGAGCAGAAGCCGTTTTATCCAGATCAGAGGAATTACTGGAATATCCACTGTTATCATTATATTGATCATATTTTTCCTGGCCCGTATCTGTTGTTGCAGCACTGCTGTCCTGCGCTGCCGTTTCCCGCCCGAGTGAGTCCAGGGTACTGACAGAATCGCCACCACTTGCACCGGGAACCTGATATTTGTACCCAAAAGTCAGTTCAGATTCGGTGACGCGCTTTTCGGAATGACTGACGTCCTGCGACGCTTTTATAATTACATCGTTACCTGCATTGATACTGCTGGCATCAGCCGTATAATCGCCGCCACTAAACACCACATCCTGCGCAGCATTGACAATAAAAGCCCCACCGGCATTTACCGAACTGGTTTTTGAAGTGGCGTTGGCAGACGTAGTTTCTTCGGTGCGGTATGACATGAAACCTGTAGCATCATGTTGGTGGCTATAAGCTGATGAGGTCTCATGAATGTCGTTGAAATTAACACTCCCTTCAGTTGCACTAAGCATCACCGCATCGCCTGCTGTTAATCCAACCGCTGTAATATCAATATCTTTGGCCGTCATCTGTATTGAGCCGCCGGCAGTAATGCCATCATCATAAGCGCCAACAGACTGATTACCCGAATCATCACGCCCGACGCTGGCAATAAGATTAATTGCCCCCTCTTTAGCAGAGAGAATGACATGCTCATCAGCAGAAATACTGCTGCCGCTATTATTTATGTTGCCCGAATTACTGGTTACCGCCACGCTTCCACCCGCAGAAATACCCGAATTCATACCACTACTGATATTATTAACATCATTTTCTGCCGTTAAAACAGCGTGATTACCTGCCTTAATTACAGCATTAACATTGTTGATTTCTGTTGCATCAACAATGACATTGGCACCGGCACTAACAATGGCAGAGCCGGTTTCACTGGCAACTTTGATCTCTTCAATGGTGCTACTGGCCAGATAAATTCTGGGAACCAGTACTTCAACCCCCTCAACAGACTCGGTGACAAACCAGACAATATCCTGAGTTAATCCTGCCATTTGCTCTTCAGTTAATGCCTTGCCAATAACAAAATCACTTGAGGCAGCCTGTTCAGCAGCGTTATCGAAAAACATTTTGACCGTATCGGCACCGTCCACGTTGTATTTGACACTAAAATAGGTACCAACGGACTCGTTGACCTGACGACGAATCAGCTCAGAAATAAAGTAGTTATCACCAATGACCACAACGGGCTGTTCACTGTTATAACCAACTGCATCAAAGAAATACTGTGAGCCATAGAATTGACTCTGATCGATCATTTCTATGCGAGTTTCATAAACAGGAATAACTGTATTGGGACTTTTTGCCGATGTTGATATGCTGGAAAGCTCTCCGGTGTTATTTCCTGCATTAGTATCTGGACTAATTAATGAAGCGATATAATCGATAAAATCTTGAGATTTCTGGAAAAGTGAATTAATTTCCAGCAATTCAGCGATACCAGGAAGGGTACTGATTCCCATTGATATTTCTGCAATCTGTTTTCTCTTGAATTTAACTTCATATGACTGTTCGATAGTTGATACTGTTTCATCTCCAACGGTAACATCAACAGTTTGATTCTCAGTAATACCGTCAGCAAGCTCTGTATCCAGACCATTATTAAAGCTACCGTCCTTATGTACAAAGTTGCCTCCGGCAACAATGCTGGATTTCTCAGCAGGCAGAAAATATATTTTCTTCGATTTTAATTTAGCATTAGAGATTGTCGAATAACCGGGTTCACTGTTGTAATCACCTAAATCTTCGTTCCACACAGGGGTACTGATCAAGGTTTTTTCAGAAGCAGTGAGAGCCGTCCACCTGTCAACTAATACCGAATAGTCATCAGCTTTCCAGCTTTCGCCGAAAAGCTTATTCATTGTTGAATTTAAAAGAGTATGTGTATTAGCCAGTGCCCTGATGGCGTTAACGTACTTATATTTTTCACCACTAATTGAACCATCACCAAAAACAACACACAGCATGTCATACATCGAGGTAAATAAACGTGTAGAATCGACTATTTTCCCGATAAATGGGCTATAGTAATAAGTTAATTTAATATCAGATTTTGTTGTCAGGTAATCATAAAGTGTTATCTCAAGAAATTTAGGTGAGTTGTAAAGATCACCACGAACATACATGCTGCCACTCGACTGGATCAGCCCACCCTCATTACGAGTTTCACCCGGATTTTCAGCGTCCTGATTGATATAAAGGTTGGCGCCTGAAGATATTTCAGCACGTGTGTCAAGAGCAATGTCTGAAGTCAGACCCGGGATAGTAATAGTAATACGGTGGTATTTTTTCCACGTAACCCCATCACCTTCATTAATAATATCTGTACCCGTCTCGCTGGCACTGTAATCCCACTCATCACCTTTGTAGGTGCTCTGATTATAAATTTTATTGGCGTCCAGCCACATATGACTTTCAGAACGAATCACACCCGCCTGGTTGTGAATAGTATCCGCACTGATTGCTATTTGCCCCTGACTAAGGATGTTACCTTTCACTTTATTAAGAAGAGTATCAGTTGCATTAATAACGATATTATTCATGGCAAAAATCAGTGCATTGGTGGAGTTTATAATATTTTCGGCAACAAGATAAACATTTTCAAGGCTGACAACTGCCTTATTATTGGTAATAGATTTAGCGTCAATTGCTACTGAACCTTTTGACTCAATGGTTTTATCAATAGTCACATCGCCAGTGGTCTTTATAGAAAGCTTCCCGCCCGCACTGGCACCAATCACATTGTGATCGGCATTATTGAAATCGCCCTGTAAATCAAGGGCAAGCAGACGGTTAGCCCAGATATAGCCATCGTTACTGTTATCCAGTGCGCTGGTTTTTAGTGTAAGATATCCAGCGTTATAAATACGCCCTTCTGTATTGTCGATACTGTCAGAGGTAATTGTGCTGACACCATTACTACTGGAAGATGAGATTTGGCCTTTATTAATCAGAGATTTTGCACTGATATCATAGCTTGCGCCATCTATGACACCATTATCATTTAACAGCGAATCTGTGGTAACAGATAAGGTACTTTCAGAAGCGATAATGGCTTCATCACTGATACTAATCTTATCGGCATTAATTTTAAAATCAGCATCTGCAATAATTTGCGATCCATATCCACTGCTGATAAGATTTTCGACATCCAGTTCAATTTTATTTGCAGTTATGTAAGTCGCAGCATCATCCAGGACTTCCAAAACATCGTCAAATGAAAGAATGTTTTTGAAGTCTTTAACATCAGAAACTTTTATAGTGTCGTCGGCAATCAGCCACGCATAGTCGCTATTAATAAAACTTGATATTTTTGATATGATAACATTTAGTGCAAAAATCTGTGCATACTGACCTTTGTTTATAAAGCTATCAAGACTGTTAATAACCAAATCAAGTCCAGAAATTATTTTCGCAGCGTTATCCAGTGTTTTAATTTCACTAAGAGTAATTCCACCTTCAGAATAGAGATAGCTTTCATCACTATTTTCAACCGTAGTGGTATTGGTGATGGTTATCATATCCTGAGCTGAAATGATGGAGTTTGATATATTTTTCAGATTTTTTATGGTGTTAAGCAGAACTGTACCATAGATCGATGAAATAGTTGCAGAATTTTTATTTTCAAGTAGATTAACAGAGTTAAATTCAACATTACCGGAAGCAGAAATGGTTCCGGTATCATTTTGAAGAGAGTCGACATTTACAACATTGATATTACCATAAGATGATACGGCACCACTGTTAGCTAACTCACTGACATCGCTTCTTTTCAGTGCATTATTTGCGATAATTTTCGCATCAGCTCCATCATTCGCAAGTTTATCAACCTTACTTAAGGTAACGTTATTTCCCTGGATCCTACCATTGATATTCTCAATTTTCTCAACACCAGAAATAGCAATATCACTGTTAGAAACAATGGAAGAGTCAGTATTTTCCAGCGATTTAATGTCGTTAGCATTAATATTCCCCGTCAGGCTCTGTATAAATGCACCACCGCTATTTTTAATTTTCAGTGTATCTTTATCTGTTCCTTTTATTTCCATGTCCTTGCCAGCAGAAATAACAGCTCCGCTGCCATTGTTTACAAGTTCGTTATCAAGAGTAAGGGTAAGATCACCTTCAGAAATGACTTTACTGTTATTCGTCAGATTCTTTGATTTAATATTCAATGAATCAGTAGTACCTATTGTACCTTGATTAGTTAATGAACCTATGGTGGTAATATCAGCAGTCTTTGAACGGACAGATCCACTGTTAACAACATCAGTATCACCCGTTACCCGTATAGAAACATTTCCTTTCTCAGCAACCACATCCCCTTGATTTAGCAGAGAAGAGCTGACTATATTAACATCATCTGCATATATTCTTCCTCCGTTTTCCAGGTCACTGGCAAGAACAGCATCCAGGGCCCTGGATGCATAAATATTCCCTGCATTTATCAGTTTTTGGCCTTCAAGTGTAATGGAGTTACCCGCCTGAAGTGTACCGCTATTATCAAGCTGGTTCTGCATATTCAGCGACAAGTCACCCTCTTTTGTGACGACCACACCACTGTTTTTCAGATTGTCCGCACTTAACGAAATACTATCGTCAGCGTAAAGACTTCCCTCATTTACCAGGCTGTCAGAGAGTGCCATATCAACACGCTCACCAGCATATATTTTTCCTTTATTTTCAATCCCCTGAGATTTAAGCGCCATAGTGCCAGCGGACTGTAGATCACCACTGTTAACCGTCTTATTTTTCACTTTTAACGATAAATCACCTTATCTGGTGATGATTATACCGCTATTGGTCAGATCATCAGTGTTCACACTCAGACTACCAGCGTACATGCTGCCACTATTTTCCAGAGTACCCAGCGTGAGTTTCATTCCATCAGTAGTATTGATAATTCCGGCATTTTTTAGCCGTCCTGCATTGAGTTGCACAGAACCATTTGCCTGAACCAGACCATTGTTAATAAGAGAATCGGTCAGGTTGAAAATCAAATTACCTTTACTGGTAGCAATGGTTGACTGGTTATTTTCTACAACACCAGCATTTATCGCAATATCACCACTGGTGCTGACCAGACTGGCATCAGAATAAACTGTCGCATTACTGATAACCGCCGTTCCAACTTTAACGAGATATTTTCCATTACTGATTGTTACTACTGCATTTTGAATCTTATTACCACTGCTATCGACGGCATAGAGTGAACCTTTAATCTGATAACGACCGGCGACGTTGATTTCAATTCCGGGAATGGCTTCCGTGGTGTGACTGGTACTTTTTGCCATTAATACTGCCGCGCTTTGCAACAGAGAAGCGGCATTGATACGAAGCTGACCAGTTTCAGCAATAACATTGGCATTCAGCTCCATATCCGCCAGAGCCGTGAGGATCACATCCCCCTGAGCACCAATTCCGCCTGTGCCGGCCTCAGTATTATTATTCAGATAAATACTTCTTCCTTTAACAGTAACGTTTTCTGTTTTGCTGTTGAGGCTGGCAAGGCGAATTTCACCATCCGCAGTAATTTCAATACCATTGTTGCCAACGATGCTGCCAGTGTGTGTTACACCAGCACCACTTTCTGTACTGATTAACTGAATTTTATTCCCAAACATGGATCCCAGATTGCTGCCACTGATTGCGACCTGAGGAGTACCTTCGCCGGTGTTGCTTCGCACCTGGTGCCTGCGTGACTGGGTATCATAGTCATTAAGACCGGTCACCACTTTCACATCGGCATTCCCAGAAATTTCTCCGGTCAGGCTGGCACTTCGGCTAACAATATCAAAATAACTCAGGCCATCGGTGTTAATACCACGACCTTCTACGGAGATATTTCCTTTTTCAACCGCCAGCTGCACATTTCCGTTCTGGTCAAGATTAGCCCGTCCCGTACTTAGTGTCAGATTATTAGCATTAATCGTGGAGACACCATTAACTGTAATACCATTTTCATTTGCAATAATCAGATCGGCACTGCGGCCAAAAACTTCCATTGCACCGTTCAGATGGCTGCCTCCAGCTCCGGTGACTTCACTTAAAATAACCTTTGCCTCATTGCTCAATTGGCTATTTTTCATCGTAAAACCACCAATACTGCTGACACCATCCTGCATACTATTATTAAAAATAACGCCATTACTCCCCACATTAAACTGATTATATTTATTGTGTGAGACACCGCTGGCATTAGGATCATTGATATTAATGAGAGGGGTACCATTGGCCGCAGAAGCAATACCAGGGCGACGAGAAGCACTCTCATCGACAATAATTTCCGCGACAGATGTGACTGGCATAATACTGGCCATTGCTAATACCAGAGGCGAAACCCGAATCGAATAACGTTTAATACGTCGATGAGTCCATCTTTTCTTATTTTTCATAATAAATTCTCCTGGTGGAAAGATTAGAAACCAACATCTTAATTAAAATAAATCGTTTGATTATCGACCTTGCGGTTACTAAGAGAAGCGGGTTTCTTTACAGGCCAGGCCGATGTCAATGCCCCAGAAAAATCCTTACCATTCATTTTAAAACCAACTGCTGCACCACTCATATAATCACGTTCGCAATTATTCGCAGCTCCGGGGCAATTTCGTCTGGCCATACCTATATCAAAACCGGTGAAAGGGGCTATCTGATTAACACGAGCATATTGTATAATTAGCGGCAATTTTATTGTATTAGATACCCACATAGCTCGCTCAGCGGAGACAACATCGTCTTTAAATCCCCTGATTGTAAATTCATCACCAATGTTATATCTGGCATCACTTACCAGTACATCATTGCTATACTGGAAGCCACTATTAATTTCATAATCAACACTCAGTCGGCCAGATTGAGAGCTCGCTAAACGCTTACTCCAGCTCAACATTCCATTATATTTTTTATAGTCGAGATCAAACCCCGCAAGATCACGATCCTCTTTCCAGGCAGAATTGAACCAGGGTACACCAGCAGTCATACTTAAATCAAAATAAGCCCAACCACCTGCCATACCGCCTACCCATGTCATACCCGTATTAAGACTACTGAAGTCTTTACTTGAGATAGCAATTGGAAAGCCAAATATATTATTTTCATTACTTCTTTTTTCAGCCTTAACATATCCAGTAAATTTACCATTGGCATTACGGTATAATGTTCTGCTTACTTTTAATGAAAGCCGTTCAGACTTTCCATCGCTGCCATAGCCCCCAAAATTACCGCCGATCACTTTATTGTATTTTGATTTATAGTAACTGGTGTCAAATGACCAATAGCCAAGCGGAATACTCATAGAAATACTTCTGGCAGACTGATTGTCTGTATCTGCGTTAAGATCATTATAGGAATAGTAATATCCAATAGTATCATTAAGACCCAGAATATTGCGTAAAGATGTGTTCAGATAGTATTGATGCCAACCTGCCGCCCGGGATCCGGAATTATTTATACCAGCATGGAGTGAGAGAGGAAAAATACTCTCTCCCTGATGATTAATTAGTGAATAGCCGCTGGTTTCCGTAGGCATTATTTGCAGGTTATCGCCGGGTGAAACACGCAGAAGGTTGTCCAGTCCCTGATCAATATCACTGATCGTCAGTCGCCTACCGGTGGCAAACGGCATTGCACTAAACAGCCTGGTTTTTTCACGCCAGCCAGGCTCTTCACCATTATGTAAAAAACCGGAGATACTTCCCCACAGAACTTTAAGAATCAGTTTTTCGGAACGCAATGAACCCGGAACTATGGTGACCTGCGTCGTGACATAACCGCGACTGATATAGAAATTGGTTAACTCCCTCACCAAATTGAGAATTTCCTGTTCTCCCATATCAGTATTCAGATAAGTATCAATGATGGCATTGCGCTCAGATGAAAACTCATATTTATCGTCATCCTCAATCAGGATTTCTTTGATTTTAAATTGATGACGACTTTCTTTATCTGAAGGATTCAGCAAAGCATCACGCGCTGTGTTGTCCTGTTGTATACGCTGTTCACGCATCTTTTCATTCCTTATTGTTTCCTGCTGGCTTTGTCTTTCCAGTCGATCAAGGTCGCGCTGGGGCAAAGATCTTCCAGTTAACGGTTCTGCTGCATTTACATTCCCCATCGAGGAAAAAACAACCGATAAAATAATATAAAATATATTTTTTTCATTTTATTAAAATCTCAATAAAAATTAATTTATTGTCAGAGTGTAAATTATATTTGCTGATACCGTTCCAGCGGTCACATTCTCTCTTGAGCTATCCTCAAAATACATTTCACCCGCGTAGGTGACAGTACGCTTTCCGGTAAATGCCGTAGAACTACCAAAGTTACCAGCAGTGTTTAAGGCTTTTTCTATATAGCGTACAACGTTTTTCTGATAAAGTTTAATGTATGCATTTTTGGCATCTCCGGAGTTTTCAATAACGCCACTACTCATTCCCCACGCATTTTTACCTTCGAAGGTGATTTTTGCAGATGAGGATACCGGACAATCCAATGTTATTGTGAAATCCTTTTTATCTCCCTGAAATCCAGATTTTTTTATATCGGATAATGAATAACTACCTAAATCTATACTATTAGTGCTGGCATAAATGGAACAGGAGGATACATTGACCGTAACCAAACCAAGATTCACTGTAAGTAAAGTTAAGGTATTTTGTGGTTCGCTATCAGGAGAAACCGCAACGGTAAAGAGCCCACCGGAAGAGATAATGCCACCCGTGACATTTCCCGTCTGTACGAATTCCACCAATATATAATCTGCCGGTTCAATACAACTACCCTGACAGGAATATGATCCAGGAACCCAGGCATTATCGGCTCTGTTTTCAGGCCATTTGACACGAATACCAATACCCGGAAGAGCAGTATTGTAAACATTACTTAACGAGGACTTTGACATCTCCGAACGTGAATAGGAAGATATCCACGATGATCGAACTCCACTGCCACAATTATATCCAATTTGTGAAACATGTATTCGACTTGAATATAAAACAGTTCCCACGGTTCCTTTTTCTGATGGCGACAGCGTCAGCGCTGGTATATTAATGTTAAGTGCCGGACTGGTCAGAACACAACTGGCACCGGCTGTAAAAGATGCAACTCCTGAGATAATTACAATTATATAAAGCGACACCTGCATGATTTTCTTAAAATTCATTTCAGAATACCTTATCTTTTTTTGCACTGAACACTAACCGTTGATGCACCTTCCCTGGCCCGTATTTTGGTGCGTTTTAGTTCTTCAGGCGTGATTTGACAGACTATTTTTCTTTTATCTTCCTGCCACCTTACTTCCATATATTGAGAATCTGAGAACAGAGAAAGAATCGTAACTCCCCCCTGACCTGAAGTACCTGAAATGTTATTTTTCTGATCATAAATTCGGGAACCAAAAGGTATCCACTCATCACTGTCTGTCTTTATCCTGGCAATAACACTACTGCTGTTTTTATTTTTATTATCGAATTTTATTTTAACAACCGCCCCAGATGTTGGTACCACCTCAACGCTATCTTCATCAGTATCAAAGCTAACAGGCGCACCTTTGACATCCAGATTCAATGTATTAACTTCATATGGTCTTAAATTACCCAATACGCCAAAACCATTGGATCCAATACGAGAATTTCTGTTCCCCATAATACTTGCTCCTTCGGCATCCTTAGCTTCAATAAGCGCAAGAGTTTCTCCAAGATAGGGCGAAAAGTGTGCACCATCGCTATGAAATAAAACGCCACCACTGATAGATCCTGCTACAGATGAATTTATTTTCGACTGACTGTAACTAATGCTTCTCTGTAAAGAATTATTTGTTTTAGCTACATTAATTCCGAAATTGGGATCATTACGACTTGAATGACTGAAGTAGGTATTAAAGCTTGTTGAAGAATCTTCCTCTTGTGTACTGCCGCTTAGAGAGGTTCGAAACGTTGCACTATCATTGGCGTAACTTGCTGTTGCCCGGAGACGAGGCCTTGACGATTTTTTAAAACCAAAAGGCATAGAAACATTTAATATATATGCAGTATCTTCTTTTCCCTGCAATGTTAATGTTTTGTTAAAATTAATACTGTAATTTACTGCACCATAACTATTTTTATAACTAAGAAGATAAGATGATCTGTTATTATTTTTTCCAGTGCTGTTATTTTTTTCCCACCAGCCACTTATTGCCAGCTGCCCCCAGTTCTCTGGAATATCCTGAGTGACGGCGATTTCCAGCCTGTTTCTGTAACGCTCCATACGCCAGTCATTGCTGATGAGTTGCCTGGCGCTGGTTTGCAAAGCCTCATCCAGAGTATAAAAATTATCTCCGGTCAGATAGTAACTGGCAACGTTGAAGTTAGTATGGGTTTCGCTGATTAATTTACTGTAACTCAGCTTTAAACGAGAATTATTCTTTAAAGATCTTTCTTTCTCTGTTTTCAATGCAGCTGGCACCGCAGAGTAGGTCACACCTGCACTTATTGCCCCTAAAATAGTGTTGACCGCCATACCACCATTTAGCGCGCTGTAATTTTTGTCTGACGTAGTTTGTAATCCACCATACGCGGTAATGCTATTGCTTAATCCGTATTGCAATGTGGATTCAAATAATGTTGGTGTAGACGCTAAACCAATACGTCGTACCTCACCCGTCGCAACTGAATATCTGAAATAACCTTTGCGTAGCAATTGGGGAATGCTGCTGTAAGGTATCTGGAAAGTCCTGATGACACCGTTACTTTCTGTCACCGTAACATCTAAATTTCCTCCATAGCCTAGCGCTGTCATATTGCTGATATTGAACTCGCCAGGTGGGACATTTTGCTCATAAATAACGTTTTCCCCCTGTTTCACCGTTACCACTGCATTGCTGTATGCGATGCCACGGACCTCAGGGGCATAACCTTTTACCGTCCAGGGTAGCATCCGCTCGTCACTTCTCAGGATCCCGCCACGCAGTGATGTGGTATCAAAAAACTCCCCGGTTGTACTAAGATCTCCTAAAGACAACTCGGATAACAGTGGAGTCACCGCCCGCTCAGCATAAGCCTGCAAATGTTGAATACTCTGGCCCTGCTGGCTTCCTGCCACCAGTGAATCGTAGGTGTGGAAGCGCCATGCACCAAGCCGCAGTGTCGTCAGCAGATTTCCATAAAGCATTGAGCTGTTTTGCTGCTTACGGATGCTTGTATTACTCGCACTTAGCGAATAGCTGGCACTCAGTGCATTGATCCCGTCATCCCAACGGGAAGGATCAATGTATCCTTCAGGTTGTTCATGCAAATATATTTGCGGTATGGTTAACGTTAGTTGCTCATTTTCATAATCATATTTTGCCGATGAACCTGGTATGCTGCCGGCTAAATCGAGACACTGCTGATCCTTCCAGCCAGCAGGCATTTTATTATTATTTATCGCGATTTTTTTCATGATTTTTTGTGAAATACATGGTATGACTTTCCCTTCTTTCATCACAAATTCAACCTGCTGGACTTTTAAATTTTTACCATTAAGAAAAACTTCTAATATATAGCGACCAGGCTTAATGCCGGTTTCATTTTCAAGCCAGGAGAGATCAATATCTTTGTTGAAGGCTGTCAGAAATCCCGTATTAAATTTCACTTTACGATTTGTTGAATTTCCCTTACTTTCGACATGTTGTACACCTTGTTCAGCCCAGGCAGCCTGAGAAAAAGGAAAAGATAATAAAACCAACTTAGTCAATAATGCTAAGGCGGAGATTTTTTCCCATAGTCATTATGCTTATTTTTTATAATATCCAGTAACAAAGGCACCAAGATCAGTTATATATCTGTAACTCATTTCTACATTACTACTACTTACAGCTTTGAAGACAAATTCCTTAGAAGAGTAGGGGTCGACCATACTTCCGGCTAAGTTTGCTACTTCTTTATCTCCAGCTTTCAGCGATAAATTTGCAAAAGAAACATGATACGGTTCGTTGTTAGTCACTTTGTAGATATAGTCTCCACCAGACCTCGTCTCTGACCAAACCAGTCTTGTGGCTGATTCCTCGGGCGATCCTTTCAGGCCAACCGGCCGGTAAAATAATTTTATTCTTGTTCTGAACGCAATATTTAATTTGTTGGCATTTTCGGTTTCTGACACATCAGAAGGTACATCAAGGACGTTAATCCAGAAAACACTCTCGCGATCCTGAGGTAAAGATAATTTCGCATTGTCTACAGTTAATATTCTGAAAACTTTTTTCCTTTGTGCATTAACACGCGAGACAGGTGGTGTTATGGTGAATGGAATATCACCTTTTATCTCCACACTATCGTCATTTTTATCTGCCAGCCACAGTTGAAGTAGAGACGGCGTCTTTCCGGTATTTTTTATAACAAAAGACTGTTCATTCTCTTCTGCATTTAAAATGACCCTGGTTGCCATGATTTGTATGGCTGAAAATGATGTTGCCGGATAAATGATAGCCAGCAGAAGCGTTATCGTTCTTAACATAATTATTCCTTTACTAATAAAAACCAGTCATGTGCTGAGTAAATGGTAAAACTACCCTCTCCCTCCGTTGTCGTTTAATTAAACGGGGACACAGGTCCCCTGGGTATAAAATTAAAATACGACTAACCAGTATTGGTTATTGATAGGTAACGGAATAGACCAAATCGCTGGCAACTTTACCTGCCGTTGCCGCACCGCCCACAGAAGCATATTGTGCCCAGTACTGGAAACTGGCGGTATTGTCTTTAATTGTTACTGGCTGATGGCTGGTATTTTGCAAGGATAAGTTCAGCGCTGAAGCGTCCTTGTTAAGGATACGGATATAAACATTGCCTGCACCACCACCGGTGGTCGCCACTGTATTCTTCAGAAAACCCGTTGTGGAATCTATGTTAGTACTTTGTGCCCTTTCAAAAACCACGTTGGCAATTTTATCATTGGTACAGTTGTCCCCTGAGAGATTGATATAAAATTTTGTATCTCCCGCATATTTATTAGCTGCATTGAGTGCTGTTGTACTCACTGTTGGCAGCGTCACCGTGAAATCAGCGCCCTGATTGAGCTGAGTATCATCGCCCCCGGAAATAACGCAGGTCGTGTCTGAAATGTTGCCAGTAAAAGATATCGTTCCATCGTTAGCGGTAGCCGCAGAGGAGGAGAACCCGGCAATCAATGTTAAAATAACTACTTTTTTAAAATTTAACAGATTCATATACATATCCTATATATGTTTAATATTTTTAGTCAAACAAGGTTTGATGAGATATTCTCAATGAGAAATTGCAACTTTATTTACAACATGGTTAACATAAAATGCTGCAAAAAACATTCAATCATAAATATCTGGTGTTAATCCATAAAATAGGTCTAATTCCACTCAAAAGATTACTTAGCCTGAGCACAGCAATCACTTAGTCGATAAAAAAAAACTTAATATTGCATAATTTACTTCTCAACTCCCTTCATCATCATAAAGCGACCGCTAAAGAGAAAACTTAATTAAGCACTTTCAACTTAACTTTAGCGTAAATTTGTCGATAATAACTAACGTCATCAGTAATGCACTCGAGACCCAACATCGTGCTGCTACGTTACAAATGGCACAATAAGGTTGAGACACATCAGGCCTCCTTAATATGTACCAGTTTTTTTTGGAACCTTTGGGTTAGCTTCTTTAAGGATGTTTAACACTATGGAAAATAGTAAAATTACCAGGTATTGCATTAACAATATTGTCGATTTTATTCCAGATAAAAACCGACTCATCAATTGTGAAACCAGAGAAGAAAATACTTTATACAGTACGGCATCTCGGTGTCTTCTGTTACTCATCATCAATGCCGGTAAGGTCGTTTGTCATAAATCATTGTATGAAGCAGGATGGGAGAGTCTGGGAAAAGAAGTTACGCCAAATACACTTTATCAAACGATTTCAGAACTGCGTAAACAGTTAAAAAATGCTGGCTTCAGACAAAATATTATCCAGACGCGCCCCCGGCAGGGATGGACAATCAGCAATGAAATTTCAATAACTGAGAGACCGGAATCATTTTTGCTGGAAAATACACTGTCAGGCCCAGCTAATCCTGAAAACGGCATCAAAAAACTATGTAAAAACTTAGTAAAGTTCTTAACTCAGTAAATCCCGTGCCTGCACAATATCAATGAATACCCCTCTTTATTCTCTTCAGAATAAAGAGGGGTATTCAGTCATTTTTTTGCACAACTAACATCTTTTATTAATAAAAGTGACGTGAGATGAAATAATTTTTACATTGATTTTCGTGCCAGGTTAAATTCGCAAAACGCCTTTTCCGTGTATAAAAAGGTAAAATAACGTTTTTCGCTGCTGACAGAGCAACGGCCAACCAAAATAAAAAATGGGAGCCATGTGATATTAAAAAAATTGATCATCACAAGTCTGTATGGAGGTCGGATACACTGATTAACTGACTGGGGGTTCAACGAAGGAAATTGCTTAACATGCCGATAATCAACAGGGCCATTGATTAATCAGAATATGGTTTATCAATTAAAGAGTAACCAGGAATAGTGAAAGCATGATGGCAATGACAGCATCTTTAACAGAGAAGAGTGGAACATAATGGAGGAAAAACTGGAGCGGGAAACGAGACTCGAACTCGCGACCCCGACCTTGGCAAGGTCGTGCTCTACCAACTGAGCTATTCCCGCTTGGTACGACGCTTAGAAAAGCGTGTCGTTATGGGGTGCGCATTATACGAAAAAATCATTCCCCTGCAACACCGCAAGTAAATTTTTATCCTGAATTAGTTTCGTTTGCTGTTTAAATCAGCAAAATGCTGCCATTTTCAGCACTTTGCCGCAAATTCTGGCAAATCGTACCATTTGATCAACTACGACTGAATAAAATGCTCGCGGTAGTAAGCCAGTTCAGCTACCGATTCACGAATATCATCCATAGCCTGATGTGTGCCCTGCTTTTTAAAGCCTGCCAGGATTTCCGGCTTCCAGCGGCGGGCCAGCTCTTTCAGGGTGCTGACATCCAGATAGCGATAATGGAACCAGGCCTCCAGCTCCGGCATATATTTAAACAGAAAACGGCGATCCTGCCCGATGCTGTTACCACAGATTGGTGAGCTGTTCGCTGGCACCCATTGCTTCAGAAATTCAATTGTCGCCAGCTCAGCGGCACGATCATCATATTCACTGGCCTTCACCCGTGCGACCAGTCCACTGTTGGTGTGAGTTTTCACATTCCACTCATCCATCAACGCCAGCTGTGAATCAGACTGGTGTACCGCAAAAACCGGTCCTTCCGCCAGAATATTCAGGTCGGCATCAGTCACCAGCGTGGCAATCTCAATAATGCGATCCCTTTCCGGATCCAGCCCGGTCATTTCAAGGTCAATCCAAATCAAATTACTGGCATTTGCAGTCATAGAGTCTCTCGCCGTGGCTTATATCATCAAACGTTAGCGTGTATCATAAACGTTTTGCCCTGTCAGGGCGAAGTCTGACAAGCCGTGTGAGGAAGAGTGAGTAAAAACAAACTGTCCAAAGGTCAGCAACGCCGTGTCAGTGCCAACCACGAGCGCCGCCTGAAACAGCGAAACGATAAGCCTGAACCCGATGACAGCCTGTTTGGCGATGCGCAGGATGGCGTGGTCATTAGCCGCTTTGGCATGCATGCCGATGTGGAGGATAACAATGGCGTCAATCACCGCTGTAATATTCGCCGCACTATCCGCTCACTGGTAACCGGCGACCGCGTGCGCTGGCGTCCGGGTTTGCAGGAGGGCACCACGGCAAAGGGCATCGTCGAAGCGGTTCATGAACGCAGCTCTGTTCTGACTCGTCCGGACTTTTACGACGGCGTAAAACCCATTGCGGCCAATATCGATCAGATTGTGATTGTCTCCGCAATCCTGCCTGAGCTGTCGCTCAACATTATTGATCGCTATCTGGTGGCAAGTGAGACGCTGGATATCAGGCCGCTGCTGGTGCTGAACAAAATTGACCTGCTTGATGCAGAAGGCCGCCAGTTTGTGGATGAGCAAATGGCTATCTATCGCAAGATTGGTTATCGCGTACTGATGGTGTCAAGCCAACAAAAAAATGGTCTGCAGGATCTGGAAGAAGCGCTGACGGGCAATGTCAGCATTTTTGCAGGCCAGTCTGGCGTCGGTAAATCCAGTCTGCTCAACGCCCTGTTGGGTCTGGAACCAGGCACCAACGAGATTCTGACTAATGAAGTGTCGGATGTCTCAGGTCTGGGCCAGCACACCACCACGGCCTCCCGCCTCTATCATTTTCCTCATGGTGGCGATGTGATTGACTCTCCGGGAGTGCGTGAGTTTGGTTTATGGCATCTGGAGCCGGAACAAATTACCCGTGGATTTGTCGAATTCCGGGAGTTCGCCGGTCACTGCAAATTCCGCGACTGCAAACATGATACCGACCCTGGCTGCGCCATCCGTGAAGCCGTTGAGCGCGGTGATATCGATGAGTCGCGTTTTGATAATTACCACCGCATTCTGGAAAGCATGTCAGAGATGCAGCTCAAGACGCGGCGCAGTTTTGCAGAAAACAGTGATTAAAAACAGGCCTGTTCGGTTCGCTGCACAGCCATAGCCCGAATGCACCGGCGCTGTTACAATCCGCACCCTTATATCTTTGCATGCTTACCAAGCCAGGAGGCTATTGTGTTGGATCGTCTGAAACTTGGACTGAATTCTGTTCTGCCCAAAAAAGGCCTTACTGAACTGGCCGGATGGGGCGCAAGCAAGCGCGGCGGCTGGTTAACGAAAGCCGTAATTGATATTTTCGTCTGGTTTTACAAGGTGGATATGAACGAGGCGCAAAAGCCCGACACCGCCAGCTACCGTACGTTCAATGATTTTTTTGTCCGCCCGCTACGCGACGACGTGCGTCCGATAGAAACCGATCCCAACCTGCTGGTACAGCCGGCAGATGGCGCAATCAGTCAGCTTGGTAAAATTGCTGGCGATCAACTGTTCCAGGCGAAAGGCCATACTTACTCACTGGAAGCACTGCTGGCGGGTAATGCAGCCATCAGCGAGCTGTTTCGCGACGGTGAATTTGTCACCACCTATCTCGCGCCGCGTGATTATCACCGCGTACACATGCCCTGCAACGGTATCCTGCGCGAAATGATCTACGTACCTGGCGATCTCTATTCGGTCAATCCGCTGACCGCGCAGAATATTCCAAATCTGTTCGCCCGCAATGAGCGTGTTATCTGCCTGTTTGATACCGAATTTGGTCCGATGGCACAAATTCTGGTGGGCGCCACTATTGTAGGCAGCATCGAAACTGTCTGGGCTGGCACGGTGACGCCGCCGCGTGAAGGCATAATCAAACGCTGTAGCTGGCCTGGTGCAGAAGAAGAAGGTTCGGTTGTACTGCTGAAAGGCCAGGAAATGGGGCGTTTCAAACTGGGTTCAACGGTGATCAATCTCTTCGCGCCGGGTAAAGTGAAGCTGGCAGAGCATCTGGCAGCAGAGAGTAAAACGCGTTGTGGTCAGACCCTGGCAACCGGGGTACACAAGGAGCAGGCATCAAGCGTCCTGCACCACCCGTAGCAGAGCCACCATGTTACGTCTGATACTGGTTATGTTATTGGGCTGGGCACTGTACCAGCCCGTCTGTGCCGCCGCCGTCCCCACCGCAGCACAGCTCAAACAGACGCTTGAAGAAACACAAGCCAATAAAAACACGCCAAATCAGGCGGAAATTGTAGAAAGCTTACAGTCAGCACTCAACTGGCTGGATGAACTGCAAAAATCGCAGGCCAACGCCAGTGATTATCAGCAAATCATCGACAACTTCCCCAAACTGTCTCGCGAACTACGGCAGCAGATAACCGCCCTGACCGACAGCCCAAAAACGGTGCGCAGCACGATGACCGCCTCTGAACTGGATCAGGAGATCCTTCAGGTAAGCAGTCAGCTGCTGGAAGAGGGACGATTGTCGCAGCAGGAACAGGACCACGTCAGGGATATCAACGATTCTCTGGCGCAGTTGCCTCAACAACAGACTGAAGCCAGGCGTGCGCTTAACGAGATTCAACGGCGACTTCAGGGACAACCACCCGCCGCGACCCCACTGGCGCAAGCGCAACTTGCTGCCCGTCAGGCGGAGTCGGCAGCCAGAAAGGCGCGGGTGGATGAGCTGGAACTGGCACAGCTTTCGGCTAACAACCGCCAGGAACTGGCACGTATGCGCAGCGAGTATCATCAGCAACGAGCCAGCCAGCTGGACAGCGGATTACAGGAGCTACGCAACCAACTTAACAGCCGCCGTCAGCAGGAAGCCGAGCAGGCTCTGGAGAAAACCGAGCAGCTGGCAGAAAACAGCGGTGACCTGCCTGAAAATATCAGCAGACAGTTTCGCATCAACCGCGAGTTGTCCGAAGCGCTGAACCAACAGGCTCAGCAGATGAGTCTGGTGGTTTCACAGCAGCGCACGGCGGTAAATCAGATCATGCAGGTCCGCCAGGCGCTGGATACCCTTCGCGAGCAGTCACAGTGGCTGGGCGTTTCTAATGTGCTGGGTGAGGCGCTGCGTGCCCAGGTCGCCCGGCTACCGGAAATGCCCAAGTCGCAGCAGTTGGACAGTGAAATGGGCCAGCTGCGCGTGCAACGTCTGCATTATGAAGATCTGCTGGAACGGCAGCAGCAGCTGCTGATGGCCAGACAGGATGACGGTACTCCGCTAACCAGCGATCAACGCAGGATCCTCACCGCGCAGATCAAAACCCAGCGCGAGCTGCTCGGATCGCTCCTCTCCGGCAGCGACAATCTGATCCTCGAAGTGACCAAGCTGAAAGTGTCGAATGGTCAGTTACAGGATGCCTTGCGCGAGGTGCGGGAAGCCACCCACCGCTACCTGTTCTGGACGGCAGATGTCAGCCCATTGAGTCTCAGCTTTCCACTGGATGTGATGCGCGATCTGAAAACCCTGCTGTCATTGGATACCCTTGGGCAGCTGGGTGGCGCGCTGGTGATGATGTCTACCAGCCAGGAAACCATATTGCCAATCCTTGGCGCTCTGTTGCTGGTCGGCTTCAGTCTCAGTTCACGTCGCCACTATCGTGACTTCCTTAACCGCTCAGCCAGTAAAGTTGGTAAGGTCACTCAGGATAAATTTGCGCTGACCCTGCGCACCGTGTTCTGGTCAATTCTGGTGGCCCTTCCCCTGCCGGTGCTGTGGATGGCATTGGGCTACGGTCTGCAACACGCCTGGCCTTACCCGATTGCCGTCGCGATCGGCGACGGCGTGACGGCTACCGTGCCTCTGCTGTGGGCCTTTATGATCAGTGCCGGATTCGCCCGCCAGAAGGGATTGTTTATTGTTCATTTCCGCTGGCAGCAAAACCGGGTTGCCAGAGCGATGCGTTTTTACAGCCTGTGCGTCGGCTTTGTCGTGCCGCTGATTATGTTGCTGATTAGCTTTGATAATCTGGAAGACCGGCAGTTCTCCGCTACGCTGGGCAGACTCTGCTTTATTCTCATTTGTTGCGCACTGAGTCTGGTCACTATCAGCCTGAAACGCGCCGGTATCCCGCTGTACCTCGATAAAGAGGGTAATGGTCAGAACTTTATCAGTAATGTGCTGTGGAATTTGTTGATTGGCATACCGCTGATTGCCGCACTGGCATCCTGTACTGGTTACCTTGCAACCGCACAGGCACTGCTGGCAAGACTGGAAACCTCGGTCGCCATCTGGTTTCTGTTGCTGGTGATTTATCACATCATTCGCCGCTGGATGCTTATCCAACGGCGACGAATCGCCTTTGACAGGGCGCGAACACGTCGGGCAGATATTCTTGCTCAACGCGCCAGGGGCGAAGAGGATGTTATCGCCGCCCAGCATAACTCTGATGTGCCGGATATGGATGAGCCGGTTGTCGATCTGGATACCATCAGCGCCCAGTCGCTGCGCCTGGTTCGCTCAATCCTGACGCTGATTGCGCTGGTGTCAGTTATCGTTCTGTGGTCAGAAATTCACTCCGCCTTCGGCTTTCTGGAGAATATTAATCTGTGGGATGTCAGCACTACCGTACAGGGCGTGGAGAGTCTGCAACCCATCACGCTCGGCTCAGTGCTGATCGCCATTCTGGTGCTGATCATCACCACCCAGTTGGTGAGAAATATGCCCGCCCTGCTTGAGCTGGCTCTGCTGCAACACCTTAATCTGACCCCCGGCACCGGCTATGCCATCACCACCGTCACCAAATATCTGCTGATCCTGTTCGGTGGTCTGATGGGCTTCTCAATGATCGGCATCGACTGGTCGAAGCTGCAATGGCTGGTCGCCGCACTGGGTGTCGGGCTGGGCTTTGGTTTGCAGGAGATTTTCGCCAACTTTATTTCCGGCCTGATTATTCTGTTTGAGAAACCCATTCGCATCGGCGATACCGTGACCATCCGCGATCTGACCGGCAGCATCACACGTATCAATACCCGTGCCACCACCATTACCGACTGGGACCGTAAAGAGATTATTGTGCCGAACAAGGCCTTTATCACCGAACAGTTTATTAACTGGTCCCTTTCTGACTCGGTCACCAGGGTGGTGCTGACCATTCCGGCTGCGGCGGAGGCTGACAGCGAAGAAGTCACCAGGGTGTTGCTGACCGCTGCAGAACGTTGCCAGTATGTGCTGGATGTCCCGCAGCCGGAGGCCTGGCTGGTTGATTTACAACAGGGAATTCAGTTATTCGAATTGCGCATTCATGCCGCAGAAATGGGACACCGTATGCCACTGCGCCACGATCTGCATCAGTTGATACTGCGCGGCTATCAGGAACAGGGTCTGGAAATGCCGTTCCCACCGTTTCAGGTAAGAATGGAAACAATCGGCCGCAAAGTAGCAACTAACCCGGCAGCACCTGCTGCCCGAACTTATCGCTCGGGTGGGTTGTAAGGCGGCTGGCTCAGGGAGAGCATTATCCCTGAGCGGCTCACCATCAACAGCGATCGACTGAAAACGCGATCACCTCACTGAGCTGTGACGCTTTCAGTGCCAGCATCACCATGCGATCCACCCCCAGCGCCACACCGGAGCACTCCGGCATACCATGCGCCAGGGCGTCAAGCAGATAGCTGTCAATCGGCTGCTGAGGCAGACCACGAGCGGCGCGTTTGCGGTTATCCTGCTCAAAACGCTGGCGCTGTTCGCGGCTGTCGGTCAGTTCACGAAAACCATTGGCTAATTCCATTCCCCTGAAATAGACCTCAAAACGCTGAGCTACCCGATGATCTTCCGTACTGATCTCCGCCAGGGCCGCCTGAGTTGCCGGAAAGTGATAAACGAAGGCCGGCTTTTCTTTACCAATCTGTGGTTCAACCCCGATGACAAACAGTAGTTGCAGCAGGGTATCGCGATCTTCTTCCCGGTTAGCCAGGTCGCCCACACCCAGCCTGTCGGCTACCTCGCGCAGCTGGGCCTTATCGGCCGACAGCGGATCAATCTCCAGATGACGGATAAACGCCTGCTGATAGGAAAGCGTTTCCGCCGGGGCACATTCCAGCACCTGCTGAAGCAGATCGTCCACTTCATTCATTAACCGGTACATATCGTAATGCGGCCGATACCATTCCAGCATGGTGAATTCGGGATTGTGATGGCGTCCGGCTTCTTCATTACGAAAACTGCGACACAGCTGGAAAATGGGGCCACTGCCCGCAGCCAGCAGACGCTTCATATGGTATTCCGGGCTGGTCATCAGATAGAGATCCAGGCCGTCAGCGGCTCCCGGACCAACAAAGCGCGTCTGAAAAGGAAACAGATGGATATCGGTCACAGTCGCCTGGCTCATCGCCGGGGTTTCTACTTCCAGCACCCCACGATCGGCAAAAAAGCGCCGTATTTCAGCGATAATTGCCGCCCGTTTTAATAAATTGGCGATGGGCGCGCTCGGCAACCAACTGGCCGTATCGCTCATAGTTTCTACTCCTCATTTAGCAGGGTGAAGCAGTCTACCCGAGCAGGCAGCGACAAACAAATCTGTGTGGATAAATTAAGCATCGTCGTTTATCGCCTGCGCAGCAAGCGACGCGCTGCGGTAAAAAACGCAGGAACGATCGTATTTTTGACGCTTATTTCGCACGCAAATACCTGAACACATCAAGTTTGCAGTTAACCGGCAGTCTTATACTGTCCACCCCGGAAACAGGGGGCTTTCCCCTCATCCTCTATTCTGACAGGAAGAACATCGTGCAAACTTATACTGCCGATCTGGTGATTGTCGGCGCTGGCGGGGCGGGACTCCGCGCAGCTATCGCCGCGGCTGAAGCAAACCCAACCCTGGCTATTGCTCTGGTTTCCAAAGTTTATCCTATGCGCAGCCACACCGTAGCGGCAGAAGGCGGTTCTGCTGCGGTCACCCAGGATCATGACAGTTTTGATCTGCACTTTCAGGATACGGTTTCAGGAGGTGACTGGCTTTGTGAGCAGGATGTGGTGGACTATTTTGTCGAACACTGCCCGCAGGAGATGGCTCAGCTGGAAATATGGGGCTGCCCCTGGAGTCGTCGCCCGGATGGGTCGGTTAACGTACGCCGTTTTGGCGGTATGAAGATCGAACGAACCTGGTTCGCCGCCGACAAAACCGGCTTTCACATGCTGCACACGCTGTTCCAGACCTCGCTGAAATATCCACAAATCACCCGCTTTGATGAGCATTTTGTCCTCGACCTGTTGGTGGATGAGGGGCAGGCTCGCGGGCTGGTAGCGATGAATATGATGGAGGGAACCCTGCTGCAGATCCATGCGGGCGCGGTGGTACTGGCAACCGGCGGCGCAGGAAGGGTCTATCGCTACAACACCAACGGCGGCATTGTCACCGGGGACGGTATGGGGATGGCTTTACGTCATGGTATTGCGCTTCGTGACATGGAGTTTGTGCAGTATCACCCAACCGGCCTCCCAGGCTCTGGCATTCTGATGACCGAAGGCTGTCGCGGCGAAGGTGGCATCATGGTGAATAAGGACGGCTATCGTTATTTACAGGATTACGGCCTTGGCCCGGAAACGCCTCTCGGCCAACCTAAAAACAAATATATGGAGCTGGGACCAAGGGACAAAGTTTCTCAGGCTTTCTGGCACGAATCGCAAAAGGGACGCACCATCCATACCCCGCGTGGTGAAGTGGTTTATCTTGACCTCCGCCATCTTGGAGAGAAGAAACTACAGGAGCGCCTGCCGTTTATTTGCGAACTGAGTAAAGCCTACGGCGGCGTCGATCCGGTTACCAGCCCCATTCCCATCCGTCCCACAGCACACTACACGATGGGTGGCATCGAAACCGATGCCCGGTGTGAAACCCGAATCTGCGGCCTGTTTGCAGTGGGTGAATGTTCCTCGGTGGGACTGCACGGTGCCAATCGTCTTGGTTCTAATTCGCTGGCTGAACTGGTGGTCTTCGGGCGACTGGCCGGAGAGACTGCCGCCGCACGGGCGCTGGAAAACAACAAAACCGCGACGACCAGCCTGCAAGCCCAGGCCAGAGACTGTGAACGGCGGCTGAAAGGGCTGGTTAACCAGCAGGGGGACGAAAGCTGGTCCCGGCTTCGCGATGAGATGGGCCAGACCATGGAAGAAGGCTGCGGCATCTATCGCACCCCGGAGCTGATGGAAAAAACCATCAATAAACTGGCGGAGCTGAAAGAACGCTTCAGCCGGGTACGCATCAGCGATACTTCAAGCGTTTTCAACACCCAGTTGCTCTACAGCATTGAGCTGGGCCACGGGCTGGATGTCGCTGAATGCATGGCCCATTCTGCCTTCCAGCGTAAAGAGTTCCGTGGCGCGCATCAGCGGCTTGATGAAGGCTGCACACAACGCGACGACACGCATTTTCTCAAACATTCTCTCAGTTTCTTCAATCCACAGGGCGCACCCACCATTGCCTGGGACGAGGTCAATATTACCCGTCTGCCACCGGCAAAACGTGTCTACGGTGCCGAAGCAGAAAGTAAGGAGAGCAGTCAGCATGTCTGAACTACCTCGCTGTAAAATTGAAATCCAGCGCTACAACCCGGAAACAGACAAGGTCCCGCGCAGCGAATTTTTCGATGTGCCGTGGGACGAACAGACCTCACTGCTCGATGCGCTGGGTTATATCAAAGACAATCTGGCGTTTGATCTCTCTTATCGCTGGTCATGCAGGATGGCTATTTGCGGCTCCTGCGGCATGATGGTCGACAACGTGCCGAAGCTGGCCTGTAAGACCTTTTTGCGCCATTACCCGAACGGAATGCGTGTTGAGCCGCTGGCTCACTTTCCAGTCGAACGCGACCTGATCGTCGATATGAGCCGCTTTATTGAGAGTCTGGAAGCCATCAGACCTTATATTATCGGTAGCCATCAGGATGCCAGCCGTGGGCCGGGCAAGCAGACGCCTGCACAAATGGCTAAGTAGCATCAGTTTTCCAGCTGTATCAACTGCGGGCTGTGTTATGCGGCCTGTCCACAGTTTGGCCTGAATCCGGAATTTATTGGCCCTGCGGCCATCACCCTCGCCCACCGCTATAACCTTGACAGCCGCGATCGCGGCAAGCGTCAGCGTATGCCGCTGCTGAACAGCGACAATGGCGTCTGGCCCTGCACCTTTGTCGGCTACTGCTCTGAAGTCTGTCCGAAACACGCCGATCCGGCGGCAGCCATCCAACAGAGCAAAGTTGAAAGTGCCAAAGACTTTATGATTGCAACCCTGAGGCCTCAGTAAGGAGCGCGTGATGACCACCAAACGTAATGCTTATCATCGCCCAATGGCCGCCAGTTGGTGGCAAAAATCGGGCTTTTACCGTTTTTACATGCTACGAGAGGGCACCGCCATTCCGGCGCTGTGGTTCAGCATTGAGCTGATTAGCGGGCTGTTTGCACTTAAGCATGGCGCAGAAAGCTGGCAGGGTTTTGTCACCTTTCTTCAGCACCCGGTGGTACTGCTGCTGAATATCTTCTCGCTGGCGGCGGCACTGCTGCACAGTAAAACCTGGTTTGAGTTGGCACCTAAAGCGGCGGTAATCGTTATTGGTGATAAAAAACTATCGCCGGAACCGATCATTAAAGCGCTGTGGGCAGTAACGATCGTCGTCAGCGTTGTCGTGCTGACCGCGACTTTTCTCCAGGAGGTACGATGAAAACAACCACTACCCGTTCTGATGAACCGCTGTTCTGGGGCCTGTTTGGTGCCGGTGGCATGTGGGCAGCCATCGTTTCTCCGGTGCTGGTGCTGCTTATTGGCGTGCTGCTGCCGCTGGGTGTTGGCAGGCAGGCGCTGAGCTACGAACGTATTCTGGATTTTACCGGGAGCTGGCCGGGCCGGGGGCTGATTTTCCTCGCTATTGTGCTGCCCTTATGGTGCGCGCTCCACCGTCTTCATCACGCCATGCACGATCTGAAAATCCACATCCCGGCTGGCAAATGGGTATTTTACGGACTGGCCGCCATTCTGACCGTCGTTACCGTCATCGGCGTGTTAACCCTGTAAATCTCAGGCGGCACTCCTGCCGCCTGGGTGAAAAACACCTATACTCAGGCTGTTCAATAATAAAGGAATAGCTTATGTCTCTGTGGAAAATGCTGGCCGCAGGCGCTGGCGCACTGCTTTCCGTTGCCTGTAGCACCACCCCGCCGAAAGGCGTCGTCCCCATCGAAGGATTTAACGCCTCGCTCTATCTGGGTAGCTGGTACGAAATCGCCAGGCTCGACCACAGCTTTGAGCGCGGTCTGGAACAGGTGACGGCGACCTACAGCAAGCGCGACGACGGTGGCCTGAAGGTAGTAAATCGTGGCTATAACGTCAAAAAACAGCGCTGGCAGGAAAGCACGGGTAAAGCTTACTTTACGGCATCACCCAGCCGGGCATCACTTAAGGTGTCGTTTTTTGGTCCGTTTTATGGTGGCTACAACGTGATAGCGCTGGACAAAGACTATCAGTATGCACTGGTCTGCGGTCCGAATCGCAATTATCTGTGGATCCTTTCGCGACAGCCACAGCTGCCGGAGCAGGTCAAAGAGCAGCTGCTCACACAGGCCCGACAGGCCGGGTTTGACGTGACTAAATTGATTTGGGTAACACAGAAGTGAGATAACGCCGGTGCGATGAAAGCACCGGCGTTTTGCTACTGAGCGCTGCGCTGAATGGCACGACCACCGGCTGATACATCTTCACCCACACCACGCGTGGTGTTGCAGGCAGTCAGCGCCGATGAGAGCACCAGAACGGAAAAGATAGCCACAATACTTTTCTTCAACATGACAATGTCCTTTTAACCAGAAGTAAGATACAGCAACTAAAGCATAGCTGTAATTTGGTCGGACGCGCACATTGCGTACAGTAAAAGTGTTCAGCTGGCGGCGTGCGAAATAGCACCACCCAGATGCTGAACATCCTCACCAAAGCCATGAAAAGTGTTACAAGCGCTCAGCGCGCTGGAGATCATCATTGCCACTGCGATAAAGAGTATCCGCTTCGTCATCTGCTCAGACCCACATAGCCGTAAAAAGGGCCTGACAACAGGCCCGATCATGCGCTTATTTTACGCGAGAGACATATTCAGCAGAACGGGTGTCAACTTTGATCACTTCGCCAATCTGCACAAACAGGGGCACTTTGACCACGGCACCCGTAGAGAGGGTGGCAGGTTTACCGCCAGTACCAGCGGTGTCCCCTTTCAGACCTGGATCGGTATCCACAACTTCCAGCTCGACGAAGTTGGGCGGCAATACCTGGATAGGCTTACCATTCCACAGGGTCACGATACATTCGGCGTTGTCGAGCAGCCATTTCGCGGCATCACCTACGGTTTTAGCTTCAACAGGGTGCTGCTCGAAAGTTTCAGGATGCATAAAATGGTAGAACTCACCGTCGTTGTACAGGTAGTTCAGGTTGGTATCCACTACGTCAGCACCTTCAGCCGAATCGGTAGACTTAAAGGTCTTCTCAACGCGGGAACCGGTCAGCAGACGACGCATTTTCACACGAGCAAATGCCTGGCCTTTGCCGGGTTTGACGAACTCACTTGATTCGACAGCGTAAGGTTCGCCTTCGAACATGATTTTAAGACCGGGACGGAAATCGTTGCTAGAATAAGTCGCCATAAAGGCCCTCTACAATTTAATACTGGTACTTAGCCAAAAAAATGGCAGACATTGTAACCCTAAACATCCCTTCGCGAGAAGAATGGTTGCATCAACTTGCAGATGTAATCACCGATCCAAATGAATTACTGCAACTTTTAGGCCTCGATTCGCACCCGACGCTGGCGATGGGCAGTGACGCGCGCCGCCTTTTTGCCTTGCGGGTACCACGCGCCTTCGCCGCCAGAATGCAAAAAGGCGATCCACAAGATCCTCTCCTGCTTCAGGTGATCACCGCCCGTGAGGAATTTATTGATGCTCCGGGTTACAGCACCGATCCACTCGATGAGCAGAGCAGCGTTGTGCCGGGTTTGTTACATAAATATCGTAACCGTGCGCTGTTACTGGTTAAAGGCGGCTGCGCCGTTAATTGTCGCTACTGTTTCCGCCGCCATTTTCCTTACTCTGATAACCAGGGCAATAAGCGCAACTGGCATCAGGCGCTGGAGTATATCCGACACCAGCCGGAACTGGATGAGATTATTTTCTCCGGCGGCGATCCGTTAATGGCGAAAGATGCCGAGCTGAGCTGGTTAATAGCTGAACTGGAACAGATCCCACATATTAAGAGACTACGTATTCACAGCAGGCTGCCGGTGGTGATCCCCAGTCGTATCACCTTGTCGCTCTGTGAGCTTCTGGCGCAGTCCCGTCTGCAAGTGCTGCTGGTAACACATATCAACCATGCGCAGGAAATTGATGACGAGCTGAGGGACGCTCTGCAACAGTTAAAACGCGCCGGGGTGACGCTACTGAATCAAAGCGTTCTGCTGCGTGGCATCAACGACCAGGCCAGTATCCTCGCCGCGCTGAGTAATGCCCTCTTTGATGCAGGCGTGCTGCCCTACTACCTGCATGTACTGGATAAAGTACAGGGCGCGGCCCATTTTTGGGTTTCTGATGACGAAGCGCGAAGGATTGTGCGCGAACTGTTAGGGCAGGTTTCTGGCTATCTGGTTCCGAAGCTGGCCAGAGAGATTGGCGGAGAGCCGGCGAAAACGCCGCTCGATTTGCAGTTGCGTCAGGTCTGAACCACGTAAAATTGTGTGCCCGACAATCTGAAGGGGCGAGTGCAGATTGATTCGCCCCTTTAACATCCATTCAGCCTGCCCGGTTTATCACGGGCATTTGTAGACCTGGCCGCTCATTTTGCTGTCCAGCGGTGCGAAGCTTGACCAGATAGTTTGGGTGGGGCTGGTTGCGCCATAAATCACATTACCGCCCATTTCAGCAGCCCGGTTACGCAGGTCATTTGCCGCACCACGTAGGGAGCTGCTTTCACCGCCGCCAGCGCCACTCAACCAGTTACTTTGTGCACCGGTCACATTACCCAGCAACTGACAACCGGCGGCAGGTTGTTTGTCGGTAAAGGTCACTCGCTCTCCCGCAGGACTGAGCGTTTTGGAGCTGCTACAGCCTGCCAGCAGCATCGCCGCGACTGAAACTCCCAGCAAAATGTTAATCCGCATTTTTTTCCCCATTATTATCATCAGAGTTCCTGATCGTACCGAACGTCCCGGTTTTTACGTAAGCATCCATTGCTCAGCCAGCTGTCAGAGTATTATTCAGGTCTGTTATTACGCGCTAACTTAGCGCCAGGCCCACCAGGCTATTTTTTTGCCATTTTGAACCTGGGCAGTGCTCACAATCCTTCCGTACTACCTGTACGCTCCGGTTGTTCCGCGCTGTCCGTCTCCAGAGTGACTACAACAATACACGCCCGTTGGGACAGGCTTTTATACTATTTTCCCCGCAAAAAGAAAAACCCCCTGTCAGAGACAGAGGGTTTGTTCTTAGCAAGGTGGGGGGTATTACATCATGCCGCCCATGCCGCCCATTCCACCCATGCCGCCCATACCACCGCCTGCACCTAAGTCAGGCGCATCGCCTTTCGGCAGTTCGGTGATCATGCATTCAGTGGTGATCATCAGACCCGCAACGGATGCGGCGTATTGCAAAGCAGAACGGGTAACTTTGGTTGGATCCAGGATACCGAAGTCGATCATGTTGCCGTATTCTTCAGTCTGCGCGTTATAGCCGTAGTTGCCTTCGCCCGCTTTAACATTGTTAGCAACAACGGAAGGCTCTTCACCAGCGTTGGAGACGATCTGACGCAGAGGCGCTTCCATCGCACGCAGGGCAACTTTGATCCCCACGTTCTGATCTTCGTTCTGACCGGTCAGGCCTGCCAGCACGGCAGCAACGCGCACCAGCGCAACACCACCACCGGCAACCACGCCTTCTTCAACCGCAGCACGGGTTGCATGCAGAGCATCTTCAACGCGCGCTTTCTTCTCTTTCATTTCAACTTCAGTTGCTGCGCCCACTTTCAGCACGGCCACGCCGCCTGCCAGTTTAGCCACACGCTCCTGCAATTTCTCACGGTCGTAATCAGAAGTTGCCTCTTCAATCTGCTGGCGGATCTGAGTCACACGGCCAGAGATAGTCGCTTCTTCACCCACACCATCGATGATAGTGGTGGTGTCTTTGTTGATCACCACACGTTTAGCCTGGCCCAGGTCTTCCAGGGTGGCTTTTTCCAGTTCCATACCGATCTCTTCAGAGATAACAGTACCGCCAGTCAGTACCGCGATATCCTGAAGCATGGCTTTGCGACGGTCACCGAAACCTGGTGCTTTCACCGCAGCCACTTTCACGATGCCACGCATGGTGTTGACCACCAGCGTTGCCAGTGCTTCGCCTTCAACATCTTCTGCAATAATCAGCAGAGGTTTACCGGCTTTAGCGACCGCTTCCAGTACCGGCAGCATTTCACGGATGTTGGAGATTTTCTTGTCGGCCAGCAGAATGAACGGGCTTTCCAGCTCAACTGCACCGGTTTCAGCTTTGTTGATGAAGTAAGGGGAGAGGTAGCCACGGTCAAACTGCATACCTTCAACCACGTCCAGCTCGTCTTGCAGGCCGGTGCCTTCTTCAACGGTGATAACGCCTTCTTTACCGACTTTCTCCATTGCCTGGGCAATCAGTGTACCCACGCTCTCATCAGAGTTAGCAGAGATGGTGCCCACCTGAGCGATAGCTTTGGAGTCAGAGCAAGGAACAGAAAGTTTTTTCAGTTCTTCAACAGCAGCAACCACAGCTTTGTCGATACCGCGCTTCAAATCCATCGGGTTCATACCCGCAACAACGGCTTTCAGACCTTCGTTAACGATTGACTGAGCCAGAACGGTTGCCGTGGTGGTACCGTCGCCTGCCGCATCGTTGGCTTTAGAAGCAACTTCTTTCACCATCTGTGCGCCCATGTTTTCGAACTTATCTTCCAGCTCGATTTCACGCGCAACAGAAACGCCATCTTTAGTGATGGTAGGTGCACCAAAAGATTTATCCAGCACCACGTTACGGCCTTTCGGGCCAAGGGTCACTTTTACCGCGTCTGCCAGAACATTCACGCCACGCAACATTTTTACGCGAGCGTCATTACCGAATTTTACGTCTTTAGCTGCCATTATAAATATCCCTTAAGTTCTTTTCGTTCAGTGAGTCAGGTGCAAATCAGGCTTCAACAATTGCCAGGATGTCGCTTTCAGAAATGATCAGCACTTCCTGGTTGTCGATTTTCTCAGTTTTCGCACCGTAGCCTTCGTTGAAAATAACGACGTCGCCCACTTTAACGTCCAGTGGTTTGACTTCGCCACTTTCCAGAATGCGACCATTACCCACCGCCAGCACTTCGGCACGAGTTGATTTGCCTGCTGCGGAGCCGGTCAGAACAATGCCACCAGCTGATTTAGATTCCACTTCTTTACGCTTGACGATCACACGGTCGTGCAGTGGACGAATTTTCATTGATAGCTCTCCTTTGAGAAATCCAGATCTGTCTTTTGGGATGAACACCGGGCCTCACTGGCACGGTTTCGTGACGAAAGAGATAGGGACAGTGGCTGGGGCTTTCAAGGGCAAAAAAAGAATTTTTTTTCTTCTGTGTCACAAATGAACAAATATTGCGCACGGCTTCACATTAAAAAACAAAAAGGCGGAAAATTCCGCCTTTGAGATTGTTTACCTGTCATCACGGTTATCGTCGTGTTCAAGGCGTTTCGCATCCTTACGCTCATACTCGCCGTCGACGGTAAAGCCGCTCTCCGCACCGGCACCTTGCCCACCCCGCCAGACCCGCAGATGTGGCATCAGTTTCAATGTCAGATGTCGCTGCACCGGCGGCAACAGCAACAGCAAACCCAACAGGTCGGTGAAAAAGCCGGGAAGCAGCAGGAGAAAGCCGGCCAGAATCAGTGACACGCTTTTGATCATTTCGGCAGCCGGACTCTCGCCCGCTGCCAGCTTCTGCTGCATCAGCATGAAGTTTTTCATGCCCTGCTGTTTTACCAGTGAAATTCCCATGCAGGAGCTGACTATCACCAGCAGCATAGTGACCAGCACACCCAGCACATGTGCAACCTGGATAAAGAGGGTGATCTCAATCCACGCCAGAACAAAAAGCACAATAAACGGTATCAGACGCACCGTATTCTCCTGTCAGTCAGGGCCATTCCGCACGGGGCGTAAGGGCAAAAAAGGATAGTCATACTGCATGAGGTTGGCGCCTGAAAGGCATTTTTCAACCACCGCAGAGGAAATTCATGCCAACAGACTGAAACGGGCTTAACCACATAAGCGGCGACGTTATCGTTACAATTAAGCGAAGATAATCGTGTTCCGAAAATTCAAAATGGATAAAATGTTGCCCCGGCGACCTGTGATCGCTTTGTTCGTGATACCCCACTCGCCCAAAAGCGCTGAAAATGATGAAGGGCATTAATAAGAAGGTTCCCATGGCTAATGACATTCGTATCGAAGAAGACCTGCTAGGTATACGCGAAGTCCCGGCGGATGCTTACTACGGTGTTCATACTCTGCGTGCGATTGAAAACTTCTCTATCAGTAACAGTAAAATCAGTGATATACCCGAATTTGTTCGCGGTATGGTGATGGTCAAGCAGGCGGCTGCTATGGCTAACAAAGAATTAAAAACGCTGCCACGCAACATTGCCAATACCATCATTCAGGCCTGTGAAGAGGTGCTGAACAACGGTAAATGCATGGATCAGTTTCCGGTTGATGTTTATCAGGGGGGGGCAGGAACCTCGGTGAATATGAACACCAATGAGGTGCTGGCAAATATCGGTCTGGAACTGATGGGGCATCAGAAAGGGGAATACCAGTTTCTCAATCCAAATGACCACGTCAATAAATGTCAGTCCACCAACGATGCCTATCCGACCGGATTTCGCATTGCGGTTTACTCATCAATTCTGAAGCTTCTGGATGCGATTGGCCAACTGAGCGAAGGTTTTCAGCGCAAGGCCGTCGAATTTAACACCATCCTGAAAATGGGGCGCACCCAGTTGTAGGATGCCGTGCCGATGACCCTGGGCCAGGAATTTCACGCTTTTAATGTGCTGCTCAATGAAGAGATCAAAAACATTCTGCGCACCGCCGAGCTGCTGCTGGAAGTGAACCTGGGCGCCACCGCCATTGGTACGCGCCTCAACACGCCGGATGGGTATCAGCAACTGGCGGTGAAGAAGCTGGCTGAAGTCAGCAAACTGCCCTGCGTACCGGCGGAAGACCTGATTGAAGCCACGTCAGACTGCGGTGCCTACGTGATGGTGCACAGCGCCCTGAAACGTCTGGCGGTGAAATTGTCCAAAATCTGTAACGACCTGCGCCTGCTCTCTTCCGGGCCGCGTGCGGGTCTGAATGAGATCAATCTGCCGGAACTTCAGGCGGGTTCGTCGATCATGCCTGCCAAGGTGAATCCGGTCGTGCCAGAAGTGGTTAATCAGGTCTGTTTCAAGGTGATTGGCAATGACGTCACCGTGACCATGGCTTCCGAAGCGGGACAGTTGCAGCTTAACGTGATGGAACCGGTTATCGGCCAGGCGATGTTTGAATCCGTGGATATTCTGACCAATGCCTGTAGCAATCTGCTGAATAAATGTGTAGACGGCATCACCGCTAACAAAGCGGTATGTGAAGCCTATGTATTCAATTCTATTGGCATCGTGACCTACCTGAACCCGTATATCGGTCACCATAACGGCGATATCGTAGGCAAGATTTGCGCTGAGACGGGCAAAAGCGTTCGCGAAGTCGTACTGGAACGAGGCCTGCTGACCGAAGCGGAGCTCGATGACATCTTCTCTACCCACAATCTGATGTACCCGGCTTACAAGGCCAGACGTTATACAGATGAAGATGAGTAAATTGACAGGTTGAGCCAACCAGGCACGGGCGTTTTCAGAACGACGTGCCTTTTTTGTGGGCGTTTTCCACATATTTTTAACGGTTAATTAGCAAATACATGCAGGGAGAAAAACTATGGTTGTGCCGCAATTAATTATCGTGCTGGCAGCGATCTATCTTGGGGCCAGACTGGGCGGCATCGGTATCGGCTTTGCGGGGGGCGTGGGCACCTTAATCCTCACGCTGGGTTTCCAGATAAAACCCGGCGTCATCCCCAGTGAGGTGATTGAAATCATCATGGCGGTGATCGCCGCCATTGCTGCGATGCAGGTCGCGGGTGGGATGAATTATCTGGTAAGTCTTGCAGAAGGCCTGCTGCGCAGACACCCGAAGCACATTACCCTTGTCGCACCGTTGGTGACCTATGTCATGACCCTGCTGGCCGGTACAGGCCACACCGCCTTTTCAACCCTCCCGGTGATCGCCGAGGTGGCAAAGGAGCAGGGCGTACGCCCTTCCCGTCCGCTGTCGATCGCGGTGGTTGCGTCACAAATCGCCATTACCGCCTCACCAATTTCTGCTGCGGTGGTGTTTCTTTCCGGCATTCTCGAACCGCGAGGCGTCAGTTATCTGGACCTGCTGGCGGTCGCCATTCCATCAACCATGGTGGCTATTTTTCTTGCCGCACTGGTCACCAACTTTCTTGGTTGCGAGCTGAAAGATGATGCGGTTTATCAGCAGCGTCTGGCGGACGGCGAGACGGTGCTACGCGGCACACAGGATGTTGAACCACAGCCCGGTGCCCGGCGCGCCGTGATGCTGTTCCTGCTGGGTATCGTCGCGGTGGTTCTTTACGCCACCGCCATCAGCAAAAACGTTGGACTCATCGCCAACCCTGTATTGCCGCGCAACGACGCGATTGTGGTGTTTATGCTGACCACCGCCGCCCTGATTTGCCTGTGTTGCAAAGTGGATACCGCCAGGATCCTCTCGGCCAGTACCTTCAAATCCGGTATGAGCGCCTGCATTTGTGTGATGGGTGTGGCCTGGCTGGGGGATACCTTTGTAAAAGCGCACATCAGTGATATCCAACAGGTTGCCGGTGAACTGTTAAGTGATCATCCCTGGATGCTGGCAGTCATCCTGTTTTTTGCTTCCACGCTGCTTTATTCCCAGGCGGCCACCACTCAGGCGCTGATGCCCGCCGCCCTTCTGCTGGGTGTATCGCCCGTGACGGCGGTAGCCTCTTTCGCCGCTGTGTCAGCCCTGTTCGTATTACCTACCTATCCCACGCTGCTGGCAGCAGTCGAAATGGATGATACCGGCTCTACCCGGATTGGAAAATTTGTGTTCAATCACCCGTTTATCGTACCGGGTACGCTGGCCATTGTTCTGTCCGTCGCCTGCGGATTTCTGTTTGGCCACCTGTTTCTGTAAACGTTTAAAGATGAGGCGGTGCGCGCTGTCGTGCGGGTTACATCCTGAAAAACATCATCCGCCGCGCCGTGGTATATTTCCCTGCCGAAGGATGACCCTCTGAGCCATCCAGGGCGGCAGGGCCATATTCCTGCCGCCGGTTTACTCAGTTCAACATGGAGAATGTGGTTAACTGCCATGGCTAAATTCCTGACACTGTCTGTTTTTCTGCTACTGACCACGCTGTTCGGCATCCCGGCTGAAGCCTCGTTTTTTGCCCAAAATAACAACAGTCAATTCATTACTGCCAACCAGGCTTTTGCTTTCGACTTCAATCAGCAGGGCAACCAGCTGACGCTCAGCTGGCAAATTAAACCCGGTTACTACCTTTATCGTCAGCAGTTCAGCATTACCGTCAGGGACGCGCAGCTGGCGGAGTGGAGCCTGCCAGCAGGCAAGCCGCACGAAGATGAATTTTATGGCAAAACGCAGATCTATCCGGAGAGCCTGAAACTGCCCTTTACCCTGCTACAGGCGGCAAAAGGTTCAACCCTTACGGTAAGCTGGCAGGGCTGCGCCGCCGCCGGTTTTTGTTACCCTCCCGAAACCCGCACCCTGCCGTTGAATGAGTTCAGGGCCAGCACGTCGGTTGCTCCTGTCGCGTCCGCTACCGCACAGGACGATACGGCAACCAGGCAGCCGGAGATGCCGCAAAGCGCCCCGGTCGGCAAGCTGCCTTTCTCACCTCTGTGGGCGCTGCTGATTGGCATTGGCGTGGCTTTCACCCCCTGTGTACTGCCGATGTACCCACTGATTTCCGGCATTATTCTTGGAGGTCAACGCGCATATTCTTCAGCCCGACTGTTCGCACTGGCACTGTGCTATGTGCAGGGTATGGCGCTGACTTATACGCTGATGGGGATGATCGTCGCCGCCGCCGGACTGCGCTTTCAGGCTGCATTACAGTCGCCTGTATTACTTACTGGCCTGTCAGTGGTGTTTATTTTGCTGGCGTTGTCGATGTTCGGCCTGTTTACGCTGCAACTGCCCTCATCATTACAGACCCGTTTAACGCTGTGGAGCAACCGCCAGCAGGGCGGCTCTCTCTCCGGCGTGATGATGATGGGTGCGCTGGCTGGCCTGATTTGCTCGCCCTGCACTACCGCACCGCTCAGCGCTATCCTGCTGTATATCGCCCAGAGCGGTAATCTGCTGGCCGGAGCGGGTACTTTATATCTGTACGCACTGGGAATGGGGCTGCCGTTGATTGCGGTTACGCTTTTTGGTCACCGCCTGCTGCCCAAAAGCGGTGCCTGGATGCAGACCATCAAGGAAGGCTTTGGCTTCGTGATCCTCGCCCTGCCGGTTTTCCTGCTGGAGCGGGTTGTTGGCGAACTCTGGGGATTGCGATTGTGGAGTTTCTTAGGCGTGGCTTTTTTCAGCTGGGCATTTATCAGTCTGAAATCGTCCAATGGCTGGCTGCGTCTGGCACAAATCGTCATGCTGACCGCCGCACTGATTGCAGCCCGGCCATTGCAGGACTGGGCTTTTCCGGCATCGGTGAGCACAGCAAAGGTTAATACTCTGAACTTTCGTCCTGTCAGCGATATCAGTCAGCTCTCCCAGGCGTTGCAACAGAGTAATGGCCGCATCACCATGCTCGATCTTTATGCTGACTGGTGTGTTGCCTGTAAAGAGTTTGAAAAGTACACCTTCAGCCAGCCAGACGTACAGACTGCTCTGAAAAACACGCAGCTGCTCCAGGCCAATGTGACCCGCAACAGCGCCCAGGATAGCGCATTGCTGGCGCACCTTCAGGTGCTGGGCCTGCCGACACTGCTGTTTTTTGATGCCAGTGGTAAAGAGATCCCCCAGTCACGGGTAACCGGTTTTATGAATGCTGCCGAATTCAGGCAACATTTGCAGAAACTGACTCGTTAAACGACACTGTGTCAGGTTTTCCGCCGTGAAGACGGAAAAAATGCATTCAGGGGGAGAGTCATTTGCAACGTGAACAGGTACTTGAGCATGCACTGAACGTACTTGAGCAAAATGGCCTGGCCAGCTCAATGTCGTTTGCCATGATGGCCGAAGCCCTGGCATGCCGGGAAGAGGATTTACAGCGTTACTGGCCGGATCGTGAGGCTTTGCTGTATGACGCCCTGCGTTATCACAGCCAGCAAATTGACGTCTGGCGTCGTAAGCTGCTGCTGGACGAAACGTTGAATGCGGGACAAAAACTGTTGGCCCGTTATCAGGTACTGGAAGATGCGGTGCGCAACAATCGCTATCCGGGCTGTCTGTTTATTGCCGCCTGTAGTTTTTTCCCGCAGCCGGATCATCCCATCCATCAGGTCGCCGAACTGCAAAAACGGGCATCGTGGCAATATACCCATGACCTGCTGGCTGAACTGGAGACCGATAACCCCACGCTGGTGACACATCAGATGGAGTTAATCCTTGAAGGCTGTCTGAGCCGTCTGCTGGTGAAACGCAACCTACAGGAAGTGGAGACGGCGCGTGCGCTGGCGGAGGATGTGCTAAGTATTGCACTCTGTCGCAGGAATGGTGCCCTTACCTGAGTCGATTGCCGCGATGATGCATAAAAAGCACTCACTCAGTAGGTATTCCGGTATTTTTTATGACAAAGCCGTTGACGGCGGACGGCCTTTACGGTTTAATGCGCCCCGTTGCCCGGATAGCTCAGTCGGTAGAGCAGGGGATTGAAAATCCCCGTGTCCTTGGTTCGATTCCGAGTCCGGGCACCACTAATTTTGCATCAAAGCACGCTGGTTAAGAGATGAGAACCTTAACGGGCGGTTAATACAGGGGCCGGTCATTACGGAATGTCCTCCGGTGTAGGCGTATCTGCACTGGTTAACGTTTCTGAATCAGTCCCTCAAGTGAGGTAGCCTGTTCGCGCAGGCTCCCTTCTCTCGATCACTGGCAATAATCCCAGTCAATCAGTTTTGTGTCAATAGTTGTAATTCCCTTTCTACACAGAGATCTGTGTGCAGGGACAATTCTTCTTCCAGTGTTTTTCCCACAATGTCCATCTTGAGTTCCACATATTCCATTGTTGTGCTTACGCTACGATGACCCAGTAAATCTTTAACGAGCTGAAGATTCCTTTCCGGTGCTTTCATCAGTTCTGTAGCCAGGGTATGTCTGAAACGGTGCGGCGAAACGGCAAAACCACATTCCTTTGACAGACGGCGAAAAAAGGAGCGGATCTTTTGATGCATCACTGTCACATCATTTCTGTCAAATTTTGCTTTTTTCCCGGCAATGTAAAAACTGACATCGAAGAGGTTATCTTTTGGCCCGGCTCCAGCCTCCGTTGCCCGTGTAAGAAGAAGCTGTAGCCGCAAACGCAGCTGCTTAACAACGGGAACGCGCCATTCCCTGTGCGTTTTACTCCCCTCAAGGCGCAGATCTATATAGCCTTCTGTCAGATTGACGTCCCTGAGCTGAATATGCAGCAGTTGATTTTGCCTCATTCCCGTATATCTGAGCGTATCCAGGACGGTTATCCAGAACCAAGCCGGGTAAAGCGCACTCCGCCCGCCACGTGCGAAAATTTTCCGGTTGGATTCAATTTCAGCCTGCTGCATTATCAGATAAAGGCGGGTTAGCTGAGAGCGGTTTAAAGTCCGTTTTTTCTTTCTGTCCCGCTGTACAGTGCAGTTGTTAAAAGGGTTTTTGCCCGCAGGCAATAAACCACTTTCCATAGCATAGTTATAGAGGGCCCTGAGATGTGCAATTTTATTGTTCCAGGTCTGCGCCGATTGTTGTTTTTCTCTGAGTACATATCGCCGCCATCTTAGAACTTCATGATGAGTAATCATTGATGGGGTTATGTCAGCCCCCGTAAATTTCAGGAACCCCTTTACAACCTTTGCGTAGCTCCATTCTGTTGCAGCGCGCAGGTTTCGGGCGAAGAAGTACTCCTCAAGCAATTCTTCCCATGTCGTATAATGGTTTTTGTCAGACATACAGCATTTCCTTTTTCTAAATCAAGCTGCCCTTAAGGGCCCTCATGGACTGCCCCTCCTTCACAGGAAAGACAGAAGCCCGCTGTCTTCAGGGGAAGACGCTCCTCTGAAAAGGTGTGTAGTCTTGACAAGATATCCACTTACAGGTTTAAACGTGCCTTCTTTGCCAGGAGAGTGGTACAGTTTCGCTTTAATAAAACGCTCTCCCCGGCGTACCTTGTGAATATGCAGCTTCTCAAATTCCATTTGTATGGTATCCCTGCTTAGCTCTGCTCCGCTTTCTCTGATGTAAAGATAAAATATGTCCGGAACCCTGAGAAAGATGAACCCTGCAACTGCATGCGCCCTCGAATCAGGCTGATTAATGTCAATTCGCTTGCTCTTAAGTCCTTCAGAAAGCCACCTGAGAAATTCAGTGCCAGTCTGTTTTTTTATCACTGTTTTTTGTGCGTCAATGTTAATGCTGTGTAAAGGGATGTTATCCTCTACAGCGTGTTCAGGGAAAGAGTCTTCTGCTACTGTCTGATTTATCTCAGGCTTATCAGCATCTGGAAGTAGTTCATTAAGGGGGGAAAATTCTGGCTCATTTTCTGTTCTCGTACTGATTGAAGACTCTTCATCACATGCTTCAGTCCCGGTCATATCAGGCTCTTCAATGGCACTGAAAAGGCTTAGCAGCATCTCTGTATCAGCCTTCTCTGTTTCGTTTGGATCACATTCCGTAATCCCGCCTGCCTTTTCATTGCTGACGAGATTGCTGCCATCAGCCATCGGCACCGGTGCAATAGAAGATGCGAGTTGAATTCCCTGCAAATCTGCAGCTTCTGGCGATGTAGTTTTCAGTGTTGTTTCTACTGACGGTTCTAATTCAATCTCTTGATCAGACGGCGTTTGCGGAACTGAAAGAGCCGGCTCTATGAGGGTGTTAACTTTCTCATTTGCCCCGGATACCTCCAGCGAAGGCGATTCCACCTTTTCGGCAGCTTGCTTCATTAAGCTTCTGATAAGTGGCATCGCCGGATGCTGATTCCATAAGGAACCGGCAAGATTACCCAGAGCTTCGGGATTTTCTGCCAGCCATCCTGTAGCCTCTGCTGGCATAAGTTGTCCGGCTGCCAGCGCTGCAAAAGCTGAAGAGTTGTCAGCTTCACGTAAGCGAAATCGATAAGGTGAGTCCGGAACGGTTATTCCCGGAAGCCAGCGTTTACCGTCAAGCAACTCACCCTCCAGAGACGCCAGGAGCGGCAAATGCCAGAACAGTGCAGACCAGAAAATGACCGCATTCCACATCACGTTTTGCTCTGCCTGCTCTTCTGGCGCAGCGCCGGGTGGAAACATGTATCCTTTGGCCAGTCTGACCGCACAGGTTGTGAACTGCAGCGTAAGGTCCCCGAAGCCGTCTGACTGCGACCACTTTCCCTGCTGTGTTGCCGGCACATTCTGTACCCTGGCCAGTAAGCCATGCAGTGGCGTTATATAAAGCCGGTGATAAACATCCGCCGGAAGTGAGCTGTTTTCCCATATTTGTTGCAGGCAGGTTTTTCTTAACGGACTACGGCACAGCGTATCGACCGTACGCGGAGTGTGGTAGCCGGCAGGTGTGACAACGGATACATGATGTAATGGTTCCGGTTCACCTTTTGAAAACAGAAACCTCAGGGTCCTGATTCTGTCGCGCATGATTTTCTCCTGGTATAGGGCTGCCCAGTGTTGTGACACTCCCCGCGCTTCACCATAAAAAACCAGTTACTCACTCTCAGAAGTTTTTCCCGTTTCTTCGTGCCTGTCGGCGCTCTCTCCATTTCCGGACGGTACGGTTTCGTGCGTCGTCTCGCGGTTTTTCCCGCCTTCATCGCTCAGCCAGCGCATCAGTTCGTTAAGCACAAGCGTTCTTCTGGCCCGGGTGACAGCCACGTACAGCAGGTTAGTCTCATCCTGCCGCTCATCCTGCGAAAGAAGCGGGTCGGTAATGTCAGTAAAATCCTCACTCAGCATTACCACCGGCCATTCCAGCCCTTTGCTGCGGTGTGCGGTTGAAACCGTGACCTGAGCGTCTTTCTCATGGGTTACCACCTGACGGCGCATGATGGCCAGCTTTTGCGGTAGTGGGAAAAAGTCATCGAGCAGACGAATGGCCTGGTTCATCTCCACGTCCTGTGTGGCTTTTGCTATTGAGCAGTATTCATCAAAATCCCGATAGTCCCGGCTGAGGCGCGGGGACTGCATCTTTTCAGGCATATCGGCGGAGAACCAGTACAGGTCTTCCAGCTCCTCTGTTTTGTAGCCTTCAATCCCCCCGACCCAGAAGACATTTTTCTCCATAAGGCTTGCCGTCAGGGCACTGCCGATCACGCCGGATACCGTCCGGCTCAGTACAGCAATATGCTCAGCCCCTGCCGGAAGGCTGCTGACGACAGCATCCTGGCCCCCGTTACCTGTCACGCGCTTTTCCTCTCCGGCACGTTCAAGCAGGATGTTGGCCACACGCGCGACCTCAGGGCCAAACCGAAAACTCGCTGTCAGCCATAACCGGTCTGCCTGCGCCAGCTGCGGGGCACTCAGTGCATTATCTGCCCCGCGAAACCGATATATCTGCTGGTAACGGTCGCCGACCAGAATGACCCGGCAGGGCTGATTCAGTACAAATGCACTGGTCACCGGATTGGCGTCCTGTGCCTCGTCGAAGAGGATGGTGTCCCAGCGTTTTGACAGGTCAGGATGAGAGAGCTGGAACAGTTTAAGGTAGGTGTCGTGCGTGACGGGAAAGACTGAATCAGTACGGCTCATTTCATACCAGAGGATTTGGATTGCCCCCAGAATTTTACCTGCATCGAGACCGTGGCGATCATCCTCAGACGGCAGATGTATCAGCCCCGGTTCGGGGTCAGCACTACAGAGGAACATGTTCAGCCCGCTGAGCGCCAGCCGCGCCAGCGGCCAGTGGCGGGTATTGAGCTTTCTGGCCACATCCGTAATGCGCAGACTGGCTGTCAGCCGGTCACGGAAATGCCTGCCGAAACGGGCCCATGCAAGCTGATGCGACGTTTTACACTCTACGTTATAGGGGAATTTGCGTTCAGCCTCATCCCGCACAGCGCGATTATAGGCGAGGTAAAGCATCTTACTTTCCGGGTTGGCTTCAGCGTAGTTCACTAACGTAGAGGTTTTTCCTGTGCCTGCAAACGCATTTACCACAAGATGATTACCCTTCCATTCGATGATGGCGTTTTGTTCGGCTGTTGTTTTCCAGGTCACGGTGTTCTCCCGCAGCAGCTGATGTGAAAAAAACAGCCTGACAGCGGGAAGCGTTCACTACGATAAAAAACCAGATACCCTGCTTCAGAAATAAAAAACGCTCCCGGCCGGGAGCGTGTGGATGTGATTATGCCGCCTGAAAGTGCCGTGAACTCAGACGAACAGGCCAGCCGCCGAGATAATGCCCGGGTGTGTAAAGTATCCGGCGTCGTTCATTCACCAGGGTATTGCCTACCACCACTTCGCCGGCAATCCCGCACAGGGACAGCTGTATGTATGCCATTCCGGCCGCAAGCGGATCGATATCTGTCGCGGAGACCCACAGATACCGGTGCGGTGGCCACCCCGCTTTTCGCAGAACATCGGCAAATGCCAGTACCATGCAGCCGGCACCGCACGCAGGTTCACTCAGGGTGATGAAGGGTTTGTCACGGAACAGCGCTTCAGTGTCGCCCAGCTGCATGGCCGCCATCATTCTGGCCACGTCCCAGGGCGTGAAAAACTGCCCCCTGTATTTATCACCCAGCTCCAGCTGCATGAAGACGCGGCCTAGGAAGTCCCCGGACGCGTCACCCAGCCCGTTAACAACGTGGGCCAGCAGCTGCGCCATGCGCGTGACGTCCTCCTTTTCGTATCCACCGACTATACGCAAATACTTCTGCTCCCGGGCTTCACTGAAGCAAAGCCGGTTTTCCAGCGCGATGACGCTGCAGCTGATGAAGTCTTCGAACACTTTAAACCGGTGATGATACCGGGCCGTCTGACTGAACAACTTAACAAAGGCTTTTTCGTGGTTAATCATGCCAGGCATGCGTCTTCTCCATAAAAAAGGGAACACGCACCCTGACCAGGGGACGTGTCCCCTGAGGGTAGAAAGCCACGGCATTGCCGTGGCTGGGTTAACGGAGGAACAGGCTTTTACCCCCGGACCTCACGATATGATGCAGGTTCCTGAGCAGGTAACGCTGGCTCATCGCTGACGAGATAAAGCACCTGACCGGGCTGAGACGCGCCGGCCGCACCTTTATGTCCGTCGACATGTTCGCCGCCGTCATAGCAGTCGTAACCGCTGAGCCCGCTCACGGGCTCGCTGTAGCTGTGACGCACCTCGCAGTCAAACACCGCTGAGATTTCCCCGACAACCTCACCTGACGGCGGGAGCCAGGGCGTATCCATCTGCAGCGTAAGACTGTTTGGCGTATGGCGCTGCCAGGTGACATTGTGCCCGGCCGGCCACTCCATGCCGTACTGCCGGCAGTAGAGGCTGGTTGTGGTCGACACACCGGACATCAGCCCCCCGGCCCCGTTCAGCTCTGCAGCCAGACGGGAGGGTATGACGGCCAGCATATCGCAGGGCTGGGAGCGTTCAGGATACTGGCTGAGCCGCTCCCAGGCAGTTGCGGCATCAGACTCATCGCCGGCGCTGACCAGACCAAACCAGTCGGTATACTGTCTGGCAATCAGCTCCGCCATAATCTCACGTGCCGGGCCGGGAATATTCTCCCATTTCAGCGCGCCCAGACCTGACTGGTGATAAAGCCGGTCAATGGCCCGGATGGTTTCCGCATCGAGGACGGCATCCTTCAGCAACAATGCCAGCCAGCTTTCAAACGCCTGATTGGCCGCAGTGGAAAGTCCTGTGCCTGCACGGACCAGCCCCTGACAGGGCGGATACGACGTGGTGCGCACCGGCTTGAGTATCCCCGCCGCGCCGGCCAGAAACAGCTGAATGCTCTGCTGCACGGCGTGGCGGTGACGCGGTACGTCAGTTCCGTTTATCCACTGCAGCATGACATCGATGCAGACGGATTTACCGGTGATTTCCAGGCGGTTATGACACCATTCGGACATAGTTGATACTCCTCTTTCATAAAAAAAAGAGGACACAGCCCCGTGAGGAGCAGTGTCCTCACGGGACGGTGACAGTTACGGAATAACCGTCACCGGATAAGTTAATTACGCCGCCACAGCCTGACTTTCAGGCAGTGCCAGCAGATATTCCGACGCTTCCCGGGCATGCCGGCAGGCGCGGAACAGGGCCTTTTTGTCAGATTTCAGCACCTTCAGCCAGTGGTCCACATAGCTGTCGTGCTGAACCTCACCGAACACGCCGAGCTGGGCACACAAAAACGCGCTGCCCATTTCGGCGATGAGCTCCTCAAAGGCATACACCGGGTCCCCGAACTGCCGGGATGAGGAGGTTATCCCCTCCCGGTTAAGTCGCTTCGCATGACCGGTACTGTGTACCAGCTCATGCAACAGCGTGGACCAGCAGTCCGCCTCCGTAAAAAACTGCTCAGCCATCGGCATCACAATTTCATCCGTCAGCGGGCGATAATAAGCCCGGTTCTGAGGCAGCATCCGGTGTTTAACCCCTGTGGCGTTAAACATCCGGATCACCCTGTTCATCACGTCCGGACAGAGTATGCCGTCCTCATCCACAGTCGGGGGCTGTTCAGGAGAAGCCGCAACCTCTGCCGGCAATCCCTCACACTGCTCAGCGTTGAACAGCTGCAGGGGTTTGAGCATCGGCACGGTTTCCATCAGCGGTTTACCGTCACTGTCATAAAGGCGGTTGCCTTCGCGATCCTCCGCCTGCTTCGTCCAGTCCTTGTAAACCACCGCCAGGGTGGCTTTCTCACCTTTACGCACCTGCCCGCCAGCCTGCTGCGCCTGCCGGTAAGTCATCCAGCGGTTATTGTGAAAACCCTGCTCTTCCGCTGACATCCAGAGAAGCAGGACATTCACGCCGCTGTAGTGACGTCCGGTTGTGGCATTCAGGGGCAGACCGGCCAGACCGCTGCCGGCAGCCGCGCGCCACGGCTTACGCCAGGGCGCGACGCCGTTTTCCAGCGCGACAATAATGCGGTCGGTGATCTGACGATAAAGGTCAGTCTGTTTTGCCGGGCGGCGGCCCGCCTTGTGTGAAGTCGTTTTTTTCATGAGATATACCTTTAATCAGAGGCATACCCCTGCGCCGGCGGGCGCAGAGATACGCCCGTCGACGGGAAATTCAGAAGTCAGTTACCATGCGGCATAAAACCACAGGTATTCATGTTCAAAGTCAAAATCACTGAGCAGGCTTTCCAGCCTGTCACGCAGGGTGAAAACATACTGCAGCCGGCGCTGAAGAAGCGGATTATCCTCATTACCCTCTGTAAATGTCGCAATCGCACAGTCCAGCCTCTCTTTCAGTTGCTGAATATGCTCGCGTGACAGTTCCAGACAGGTCGCGTTTTCCACCTCACCGACATGCTTATCCACCCAGGTAATCAGTGAAAAATCGCGGCTCAGTTCACACACCGGATGATACGGTGCCGGTACTGCGACGATCTGCCGGTGCTGGCTGTAGAGAAAAATATCCAGTCCCATACGGGCCTCCTTCGGTTCAGAAAGAGGCAGGAACCTTTCCGGCAGGAAAAGTCCCTGCCGGGGTGAATTAACGTCCGGTTATTCGCAGCGCACCCTGCGGGGTCACCTGCGATAACCTGGCCTGCAGCCTGCCACAGGCGTTCAGAAAGGTTTGATGATCTTCAGGCTTCGCCCGCTTACAGCTGATGAAGGCCGCCTGCGTCAGCAGACGCACGGCGTTTTCACGCCAGCGGCAGAGTTCATCAGGCCCGACACAGGCACTGAAGTGACAGACTGCACTCGCCAAAAGCTGATCGGCCTTCTGGCGATACTGCGCCACTTTCACCCGGTCAGTCGCTGCGGTGAGCACCTGTATCTGTGTGTCGGTAATCAGGATCCTCAGGTCCGTCCTGCCGGACAGTACAGAGGTGGCGATCGCGTCGCTTATCGTCAGTGATTCAATGAAATCATCGCCGCCGGCAAGCAGGCGCGCCGTGTCGTACCAGTCCTCATTTTTCTGAGGGTGACACCCTGCGGCATACGCAATACGCGGCACCGGATCGTTGCCCTGCCAGGCACCGGTGGCCGGCATCAGATAAACACCCTCATCCTTTGCCAGATGAAGCTGGCCTCCCTGCATGCGGGCGGTCAGCAGGACGTTCGTCAGGTCTTTATTGTCGAAAAAAAGCATGGGGCTCTCCTGTAAAAACGGGAGAGCCGCTCCGTCCGGAGTCATCTCTCCCGACGGGGTTAAAGTCATTACTGTTTAAAACGAGTCAGATGTTTCCGCGACCCGCTTCAGTTCGTACAGATGGAATTCCGCCAGCACGAATGCGTTCCAGTCCTCATTGCTCAGCACCCGCTCACCACCGGAGAGCAGCTGCAGCAGCAGGGAATCAAACGCGCCCTCGCCTACCGGTGTTTTCAGTACCGGCTGAGGCGCGCTCAGCGTCGGTTGCTCAGGCAGGCCGAGATGTTGTTCAATCCAGCGTAACGGTAACGCCCAGCTGCGACCCTCGTCTGAAGAATGTATCCGGAAGCTGTCCGGACACAGGTTATGCAGCAGGACCATCACAACACGCGCAAAGAAATCGCAGGGCTGATGCTGAAAATCCAGCTCCTGGATACTCAGCGTATTGTGGCTGCGCTCCCGCTCAATGGTCATGTTGACCGGCCAGAAACAGCCGCCTGAATCGCCACAGAACGCCATGACATCAGCAACCGGAAACAGGTCAGCCGCGCGGTTAAGCGACGGCAGATACATATTTCCCGGACGCAGACGCACCGGCAATTGCCAGAAGGTTTCTGTTACGGTCAGAACGAAAGCATGCCAGTGACGCAACGGAACCGTGCTGACGTGCTCGATAGTGTAGACAACCGACATGGAAGCCGGGGAAGAAGACAGGTCTTTCATTGATAAATCCTCCGCGAAGAAAAAAAAGGGGGATTTATCCCCCGGACGGGAGTAAATCCCCGTCAGGGTGTGTTCTGTCTGCTGGTTACATCCGTTCGAGAGCCGCTATAGCCCGATCACACCGGGCATCCTGGATACCTTCATCCACGGCCTTCTCCCAGAAGGGCCGGTTAATTTCTTTTCCCAGCTCGTCCAGCGTGAAGAGCAGATTTTTAGACGTATCAGGCAAAGGCGGAATATCGCCTTCCCCAAGTAAAAAGACAAACCAGCCATAAGCTGTGCCGGTCCCAATGATGGAATCTTCCAGAAACGTCAGTTCATTCGGTTCATCCCGGTCCGTATGTAGATCGAGACGCTGAAATGCCCTGATGCTCAGGAGTTCACTCTCAAGCAGGCAAAGCCAGCTGAGCGTGTCCAGTGGAGTTTTAAGCGTATAAACGTCTGTGTGCATGGGTATATCCTCAGGTAAATAACGGGATATTCCCTCCGACGGAGAGATATCCCCGTCAGGGTCCACAACATTTTCGGCCGGCCTTCATCAGCCGATCAGTTCAGTGCCTCTGCTCCTGATACACATATTCAGGATTAAAGCGGAGGCGTTGCAGCACAGCTAACGACAGTGGATCAGCGAAATTTATGCCAGAAACGGCCACGCCATCCAGTATGTCGCCGGCCTTAACCCGGGAAGAATATCCGTAATACTGACACCAGACGCAAAGTTCGGGGTCAGCTGGATCACAATCACCGAGCGGTGCGACAAAAACCTGTTCGCCACAGGAGACGTTATCTCTGAGGATTTCGCCCCGGATGAAAACGCCACTTACGGGGCCATACTGAGCGGGACATACATCCCGTCGCGTCTCAGACATCGACAGAATACGGAAAGTGACATCGTGCAGTGCTTCAGTCATGAGAATGCCCTCCGGAAAGAAAACGATAGCGCAGGTGTGCCAGATGCTGTGCCTGACGGCAGGCATAGAGGTATGCGTTTCGACGACCTGTGATTCCCTCAGGAAAGGAAACCGGCAGGCGGTGAAATACATACTCAGCGCGGTGGCAACCTATACGAACGGTAAGAAAGACGTTAACGCCCTGATCTTTGACAGAAGAGATATGCGCACGGACGGCATAATTGCCCGAGCCGTTGACATACCAGCTGCTGTTGCGATGCAGGTAAATGAAAGATTTCAATCTCCGTACAACTGCGTCAGCAGACTGCTGAAGCTGAGTAAGGAGATGTTCAGGGAAAACCGCAGAAGAGATGACAGACATTGTGTTTCTCCATAAAAAAAGGAAACACCTGCCCGACCGGGAAGTGTTTCCCGTCGGGGAGTCAGAAAAGACAACATTCTGACTGTCTGGTTAGTACAGAAGGAACCTTTATCGTCGCGTCATAGTGCGCTTACATTGACGATATCTGCTCTCAAAGGTGTGCAGATTTACCAAAGTTTGCTCCCTTTCAGGTTGCAGGAGCTTTTTTGTAGCCACCCGAAGGCGATTCTCACAGGCTACTGAACCATTGGTGGTTGCAAAAGCAACGTATAAGCCTGTTCATTTTCAGAGCAAATGGAGCTTATGTCAACTGTGGTATCAAATGGGTATACCTGTAAAATACTGTCCAGTTTATTGACAGAATATAATTAAGTTACTATTCAAATGACACTGACTAAAAGGTGACTATCTTGATGTTACTACCGGAGGGACTTTGTTCATATTTGGATATCTTCGTGCTTCAACTCAGGAACAGGATGCGTTGCGTGCGAAAACGAGGCTCAAGGACTTTGCTCAATTACACAACCATCGCATAGCTGGCTGGTATGTTGAACATGCTTCAGGTGCAGCATTGCACCGACCGGAGCTGATGAGACTGCTTCAGGATACAGAGTCAGGGGATGCGATACTTATAGAACAAGTGGATCGGCTTTCACGCCTGGATGATAATGGCTGGGCATCTTTGAAAAAGATGATTAATGAAAAATCACTTTCAATAATAAGCCTTGACCTGCCTACAAGTCACCTTGCCCTTTCCACATCATCAACAGATGACTTTACCAGTAGTATGCTTCGTGCAGTGAATAATATGATGCTGGACATGTTAGCAGCAATAGCCCGTAAGGATTATGAAGATCGACGCAGAAGACAGATGGAGGGAATTAAAAGCGCCAGGGAAAAGGGGAAATACAGGGGAAGGCTGGCAGACAAGGAAAAACATGAATTAATAAGAACGCTTCGTAAGGAAAATGGAAAGTCAATAAACGAAACGGCAAGACTCGCTGGCGTATCACGTATGACAGTTATCAGAGCATGTAAGGATTCAGATTAGCCTTTAATAAGCCACAGCCCTGATTGTGCTGTGGCGTTACGTCCTGAAGTAAAGTGTAAAAACGTCTATTCTGTTTCCTCACGAAAATAGACCTGTTTGATATACCGCCCCCGGCCATCACCATGCCCTAAATCCATCGACACTAATGCCTCGGCTTCATCACGACTCATTCCATTTTTAATATGATGATTCACAGCATCGCGAGAGTAAGCATAACGTAAACTGTGCGGCGCATTTTTACCATTCATTCCTGCCTCTCTTACAATATTACGGTAGCGATCAATAGCTTTATGCAAAGAGGGTTTATCAATCAGTTTTCCGTTATGTTCACTGACATAATTAATTGCCTTATCAAGAATTGATAAAACTTTTTCGCGATTAAAAACTGTCGTTTCCCTTGGACGTCCGCCTTTAGTCCCGAAAACAACACGGACACGCTCATGATTATTAATCAGTGCCTGCCTCCATGTCTTTAAAGACTTTGCAGACTGAACGGTTTCTTCTGTTCTCAATCCGAGATATCGGGAAAGTTGCACAGCAAGAGCAACGCCTTCATCTTTTCTTTGAGCAAAACTGACCACCGCATTAAGTTTTTCGTCTGTAATAGGAAGTTTAGTTCCATCCCGGTTAGCACCAGAAATTCCGAGCGCCTGATTACTCAGGTTAGTGTGACTGGGATCGGCCAGTTTATTTCTTCCTGCTGACAATAAAACAGAACGGATAGCCGACATCTCATTCTGTAACGTCCTTAGAGACAAATTGTCTGCCTTCCTGCTCTCAATATACTTTTCAATATGGGAAGTTTTAATATGTTTTACGTCCCTGATCTGAATATTCAGTTCAGACAGTCGTTCAGAAAAACGTTCTGCAATTCTTGAACGGTCAGCCACCGTTTTATAACTTCCCCGCCCCTGACGGGCAAGAGTGACGAGTTGTTTGCACAGCTGTTTACTGAATCTGGACATTTCACCCTCTCCAAAGGCATACACGTCCCTCTGCTTGTAGAGAAGCAGACGGATCTGTAGACCAGCAATTCATTCCCCGACGACACGGTTGCTTTTGCGCTTCCTGCGTCTCGACTGGTATCTGTGCATCGGGGCGGCGAATTGTTGAGTTCTTGCGAGGCACCCCAGATCTCTGATCTGTTTGCTGCTTATGCAGAGCTGACTTACGTCAAGCTGCCTCCAACACTACTGCTCGTAGTGTCGCCATCGATACCGAGTCGATTTCCTCCTTACTGATAGTTGAACGTTCAGACGGCTTCCCGTCGTGCTTACGTTGATGTGAAAGTGATTTTAAAACCGTACTGACGCGGGCTACATGTTGGTCAGATGGTAGTAAAACGTTGAAAACCACGTCGTACGTGGGTTGAGACGTTATGCGCTGCGCGCGTCACTTGGTAGTGTCTTCGCCACTTCACAAGTGACGCCGCGCAGCTTCGTGCTCCTAATGCAACTCCGTAAGCGGCCAAATGTACCAAATGGCCTTATACGTCGGTGCAAAAGTCGTACGAAACTCAGGGCGTATCACTGCAAATGAGAAGACGTTGAACTGATGCCGTTCACAGAACGGAAGAGAATTGAAACTGGCAGATTTGCTACACAGTAAACCTTCATCGCCGCGTCATAGTGCGCTTTCATAGACGATATCTGCTTTCAAAGGTGAGCAGATTTGCCACATTTTTCATGTACTCCCTTTCAGGCTTAGAGAGTTTTATTGTGCAGTCACCCGAAGGCGCTCCTCACAGACTGCCGGAACATTGGTGGTCGCAGCTTAAGTGCGACTGTAGCCACCCGAAGGCGCTCATCACAGGCTACAAGAGCATTGGTGGTCGCCAGTGCGACAGTACAACAATTTGATAGTACCAACAGGGAAATACGACGTCAAATGGATGTAGACATCGTTGTTTGGGTGATTAATATGTAGTTTTCTCCGATAAAAGTGGTTGATATGGATATTTTAAAACAACGCCTTATGATTCTGATTTTCGGATTATCTAACTTTTTATTCTTTTATTTATTATTAACCTCCATTGATCTAAATATATTCTTAATGACTAGGCTTAATTTCTCAATATTACATTTGCAGATAACTAAGCCTCTGATGATGCTTTTAATTTTTTTATCCATAACTCACTTATTAAATAACACCTCACTTTACCAAGGATTAACCTGGGGGAAACCTAACAAGCAGTCATTTGTTTTTTTCTTGCTCATAATTATTGCTTACGCTGCTTCATACTACCTTACGCCGAAAGAACCCTTCGTTACAGAATTTACTAAAGGTTTGTCACATGAAATGGCAGCTGTAAAAATCGCAGCCACAATTATTATTTTCCCTCTACTGGAGGAACTGGTTTTCAGAGGAATTATCCTGAGTTCTTTTTTAAACGCCCTTGGTGAAAAGGCGGGCTATATCATCGGTGGGCTGACTGTTTCTGTTTTGTTTGCAGTTATACACACACAGTATTCATTGCCCACCAAAATCCAAATGTTTGCACTTTCATTAATTTTCTGTGGAGCAAGATATCAAAGCAGAGGGCTTCTTTTACCAATTCTACTGCATGCTTTTTGTATCGCGCTTGGCCTATATATTGAGTTAAAATAAACCAACTAAAAAAGGTAGTTGTCATTAACACATAATGATAACTACCTATTCCCGATAAAATATCACTCACCTATAGCCACGGAATGAATTTCCTTCATCAACTTCTGTACGCCAGATCCCGATAGCCTTTCTGCAGATGCCGATGAATATGTTATATAGAGTTTACTCCCATTCCCGTTTTTTTCAATTTCCACATCTAAATGATCGTTATCATTCCAGTCAGAGCCCATTTTATAATAGCTACCAGGTATTGCCTCCCAAACTGGATGTGCATTATCTTCAGCGGCCGCTTTCCATGCCCCGTCATTAGAGCTATTCCGTAAACTATCCAGCTCCTGACTTGACATAAACTTGTAATGTCTTTTTATTCTGGCAGCAGCAGTATCTACATCAACAGCCACAGTATAATTTTTAGACTTGGATTCTTTTTTTAATGACTGAGGTAAATGCATTGGTGTCGTAACATCAGTTGATGGGTTAGAATTTCCCCTCAAAGAGTTCATTATACCTGAAGCACCATCACTTATTTTCTTATTTGTATCTGCTATTTCCTGCATGCTACAGGCTGTGACAAGAGCAGGAATTATTAAAATGGCGGTAAGACTTCTCACGATCCGTATCCTCCAAACATATTTAATAAAAAAGCGGTCAATGAAAAGTACGCTTGACTTATTCACCATGTAACAGACTGTAAACCCTGCCGTATAGAGTTTGTAATGTCAATGGTGCGGTTTCGAGCAAATATAAAAAAGATGATTACCTTACTCTGACAATATCATCCAATCTGGTTGTAAAAGCGGGCGAAAGTCTTTCTCTTCGCATCTTCCAGCCTGTGGCATCACTTTTAATGCCCTGCCCTGCAAACCAGACTGAACCCTTACCAGAGCTGTTAATGCTGTCTATGAGTGTCATTAATTCATCGCTATTACGATGAGGCTGAAGGTCATCAAACAGGGTAAGTTGAGATACTGCCGCGCTGCGAAAATCGGTGAGAATTACACCTGCGCGTTGATAACGATGCCCCGGGATGAATATTGTTTCAAGAGCTCTTACAGCTGCCTTGATGATATCCCGTGAATCCCGGGCCGGAACAGCAAGCTCCGTTACAGCCTGATTTTATAGAACGACTCATTCTCTGCAAAGGGACTGGTACTGATGAACACCGCTACTCGTTTACAAAACTGGTGCTCTGCGCGTAACTTTTCCGCTGCACGTTCGGCATGAGCGCAGACGGCCTGATGGATGCTGAATTCATCTGTAGGTTTTTCTCCAAAGGAGCGGGAGCATATGATTTGCTCCTTTGGAGCTGTAAACTCTTCAAGGCCCAGGCAGGGCGTGCCGTTGAGTTCTCTTACTGTTCGTTCAACAACCACTGAAAATTGCTTACGAATAAATGAAGGAGACAGCTCAGACAGCTGGAGTGCATTGTTAATCCCCATCAACTGCAATTTTTTACCGAGCCGCCGTCCGATACCCCAGACCTCCTCAACTGGTACTAAAGCCATTAACTTACGCTGACGCTGTCTGTCACTGAGATCTACCACACCTCGCGTTGCGGGCCAGCGCTTACTTGCATATTGAGCCAGTTTGGCGAGCGTTTTTGTAGGGCCTATTCCCACTCCCACAGTCAGATGTGTTCTTCGCTTAATCTGATCACGTATCTGGTGGCCAAACACCTCAAGCGATAACAGATTACGCATACCCGTAAGATCACAAAAAGCTTCGTCGATACTGTAAATTTCCACTCGCGGAGTCAGTAACTGCAAAATAGTCATCACTCTGTCTGACATATCAGCATATAAGCTGTAATTACTTGAAAATGCTACAACCCCCTTTCTCTCAGCCTCACGACCAACCTTGAACCAGGGATCGCCCATTTTTAACCCAAGTGATTTTGCTGCTGAGGAGCGGGCTATTATGCAGCCATCGTTATTAGAGAGCACCACCACAGGTTTGCCACGGAGATCGGGTCTGAAAACTGTCTCGCAGGAAGCGTAAAATGAGTTAACATCGACCAGGGCGAACACTGTTAAGCGTCCTTGAACTTGAATGAATGCACAAGATGGCGTACCACACCGAAGACAACTGTTTCGATGTCATCAGTCAGGGGTATTGCTGAATATGCGGGATTAGCTGGCACCAGGGCTGGAGAAGGCAACAACTGCAGTCGTTTACAGGTAAATTCTCCATTTACAGCTGCAATGACAATATCACCGTGCCTGGCCTCACGAATACATTCAACTATTAATAAATCTCCATCTCTGATACCGGCGTTACGCATCGAGTCCCCTTCTGCTCGCACCAAGTAAGTACTTTCTGGATAGCGGATACAAAGGTCATCCAGGGAAAGACGCTTTTCGACATAATCCTGAGCGGGAGAAGGGAAACCACATGAAACCCCATCGCCAAACAACGGAACGCATGCCAGTGATGGATTGCTACCTGTAAGTCTGGCGATCGCCGCCATCATCAAAACCGGTGTGTTGGCTGAATTTTTCTGCGAAGTTTTATCCCAACACATCGTCTGTTCTAAAGGAATCGGCATGGTTCGCCCCTCAAATTATACTGTATATAAAAACAGTATAATGATGCATTTTTAGTGATGACAAGTCGTAACGCATCGGAAAAAATTAACCTGATGATTTTTAGAGAATTTATTAGGTAGCTCTGGGTACTGAAGCAGTAATTAGTAATTGCTCAAAAAATCCGCTATAGTCGCACAATAATTCTCTAACTCAGGACAGGAGCCTAAAATGCATCTGAACCAAGAGGAACGAGCCAGCCGCCGAGGCGAACGTATTGCGTTTTATTGGAAGTTCCTAAAAAGAAACTTCTTCCATTTGAATCATAAGTTTGTCTCATGGGCCACTAACCATAATATGCCCGGCTGGGTTGGAAATATCCCGGCGGTTTTATTATTTTCTCTAGTTATTTTAGCGTTTATATTATGCGGAATGCTTATCGCAGGCTCGGCACTACTTTTGGGAGGGCTAGTTTTTGTTGGCTCAGCTCTCTTATCTAGTTCATCAACAGCTAAGGATATGGATGAAAACAATCCCATATCCGGTCAAAAGCCAACTATGGAATACAGGACTCATGGAGATGCAGGTTCAGGATGGTATGCTTCTGGTATAAAACTTGAAGACGACGACTAAAGCATCAGTCGCCGTCTTATCTCTTATTTTCCTACTTTATTAACAACCAAATTTGCGCCCGCTTCGCCTAACTTCCCTCCTGAGTTTTTGCTTTCAGCCGTACCGCTTACAAAAGCATTGCTTAACGATTGAGCGATATTGACTCCTGCCCATGATAAAGCGCCTAGCCAAACAGCAGGCAGTACGATAAACATCGCTCCCATCACCAGATTCATAATGAGGTCATCTGAGCTGTTCTGCAGTCCCGCCATATTAAAGCGGCTGTGTGTATCTGAACTGTACAACGCTGTCAGGAGCCAGCTGTCGAGCCAGCGCGCCAGTTCCCACCAGAACGTCAGGAAGTTCAGAGCGAATATTACAAAAGTCAGCGTAATAACGGTCTTGAACTCGTAAGCAGCAAACGCCAGGATCAGCGGCAGCATGACATATATTGCCATCAGCAGGATAGCCTGCACCATTGGCAGCGCCTGTCGCATCGCATCGAACGCCGGGAACGCCGCCAGACTGCCGAGAGATGTCCCGCCAATAGCCGCCACGCGTGCCGCTGCATTATCCAGGGTAAAATCGGCGTTGCCGCCATAGCCGGCATACACGTGACCATTCTGTGAGACCGTCAGGCTTTCCGGGCTGACCAGACGACGGATGACGGCTTCCTGATAGTCACTGTCGTTAAAGCCTGACATTTTCATTGCGGCTGAGATACGCAGCCACATATCGGGGTCGGCCTGGTCCTTCACCCGTGCTTTCAGTCCGGTGTCCGCACTGCTCCACCACTCGCTGCAGGTGGGATAGCCTCCTCTTCCGGTATTGGGCCGGCCGCTGTCCCGGCTGTCGGTCCACGGGAACGCAGCCCGGGGCAGTTTGGACTGCAACGAAGGATAATACCGGCTCAGAAATGTACTGCTGCCAATCCATTCGATATCACGCAGCGTGGTTTTGTCCTTTGTCTGGCCCTGATCCTGTTGCTTCCACAGATACAACGCGACCGAATAGCAGTCGTTGGTGAAGTCCTGCAGCTCCTGCGCCAGCGCTTTGTTGTCGATACGCGTATGCTGCACTTCAAAGCGGATCTGACGCATGTCAGGGCGGCAGGGAATGGTCGCCACGGCCGCCTGGGTGACCCCTTTTGAGAGTTTATGAATCAGCACCCACCATACCGGTGCTGCAGCCGTCTGGTCGTTGAGACTGGTGACCACGCCGGCATAGCCGCTTTCATCCGGCGCTTTGGGCGTCCACACACCACAGCTCTTTGCCCGGGTTGTGTCGTACTGCATCGTACTGAGGCTGACATTAATCAGCGGTACGCAGCAGGCGATCATCACCAGGAAGCCGGCATACAGCGCGTTCTCGATACGGGGCAGCGACAGCATCCCCTTGTTGCCTTCATCCTCCCCCTCTTCACGGACCCTGAGCCAGATACCCACCACCTTAAACGCCAGCGGCAGGACAAAAAGGCCGGTGCTCAGCAGGACATTCCACAGACCGTTATTGATCACCCAGCCGAGCAGCGTGAGAAAATACTCAAGATAACTGTTTGTCGTCATCGTCAGACTCCCGGACCGGTAAACATCGCGTACTCACACAACGCGATAAAAAGCACACTGACCACACTGATGCGCAGCAGCGGCCGCCGATATGCCTCCCGGAAGCCCGGCGCATGCCGGATTTTCCAGAGGCCCCAGGCAACCAGCGCATACAGCGCCAGTCGCCACATCAGCCAGCCGTAACGCGTCGACTGCATCCAGCTCCGGAATGCAGCAGCTTCAGTCGGATGTTTCATGGCGGTGTCAGCCATCATCAGTGAGACCACCATGAACAGCGCCATGCAGGCGAGGAAGATGCCGGCACGGGTAAGGACTTTCCTGACAGTCGTTTTATTACGCATCCTTATTCCCTCATTCAGCCGACTGCGGCGCTGCCATCTGGTTGAAGCGACTGTCGGTATTGTCATCAGACTGGGTCTGCGGGTTGGTTTCGACGCGCTGGTTCTCCCTGTCGATAATGGTCAGCACCGAATTACGTGACAGTTCACGCTTCATCTCCATCTCGTTTTTCAGCGCCGCAATTTCCCGATCCAGCGCCTCAATACGCTGGCCGGCGGTATCAATGGCCTTTGGCTGGGCAGCGGCATTCGGCTCCGACATACCGGTGACCATCATGCGACGCATCAGCAGCGCCGTTTCCACCGTGTCAGACATGGCCAGTTCGCCTGCAAGGCGGGCGGTCAGGGCAGCATTATCCGGATCACGCTGCAGGGCTTTTATCACGCCGGCCGTCACCGGCAGCCCGCCTGTTTTCAGCTTCGCCAGATTCGCGGCCGTCGGCTTTTCCGTACCGTTGACGAGCCTGACCAGCTGCTCAGCGTTGGCTTTGGTTGCCTCCTCCAGCAGTGGGGCAAAGCCGGTGCCGGCAACGGTCGTACCGGGCTGGTCATCCGCATCACCGCTGGTACATTCGCTCGCGTTGGCACAGGTGCGCATCGAGCGATCGCCCAGCACCTTCACGGTCATGGCCGCCGCCTCTTCCGCGCTGCCGAATTTAGAGCATGCGCCACCGTTACAGCTGCTTTCGCCGACAGTCGAATCAGAGGTGACAGGTAAACCGTTCATCATGTTGTAGCCGGCAGCAACAAGGTCATGGGTGACACGGATGGCGGGCTGCCCCGCCCCCCCACGTTTCTGACCACCAATCCAGTTGTTGCCCGACGTGCCGGTGACTTTCCGCCCCGCCTCATCTGCACGAACCGCATCAGTATCTCCGCTGTTCACAACAGACTTGTATTCATCCATCATGGCCTGCTGCGTCCAGTTACTGCTGTCGCTGAAGTCCATCATCTTTTTCGCCATGTTCTGGCAGTTGAGTTGCGCCTTGTCGAATGACACATTGGCCTGAAGCACGCCGTTGGTGAGCATGTCATACAGACCGGGGTTGGCCCGCTGAATGACCATCGCCGGCAGACTGGCCACCGCGCCGGTGGCCCCCTGAATCACGTCGCCCATCAGGTTTTTAAAGCCGGATGTGACGCCGTTGAGCTGGTTGCCGACGGTGGTTTTCAGATCAAAATTGCCGCACATCAGGTCACTGCTCCAGCCGGTATTCAGCCCCAGCTTCTGCATATTGCCGCGCGTGGCCGGCTGGGAAATGACCGAGCCGCCGCCAAGGGTGTAGAACAGTTTGTCCGACACCGCACCATCGACGGACTTGCCGTAACCGATGGCGCTGTTGTTCACCTGCGGCAGGGACATGCCGAGGATGGTATTGTCATCATCGGCCGCGTGCGCGGCCGGGAGGACAGTCAGCAGGGAGCCGGTCAGCAGCAGGCTTACGCGAACGGCTGAAAATGAAGGTGATTTTTTCACGGTTTTCCTCATCAGATATCAGTGCTGCCCAGAAATTTCTGCCCGCGCTTTTTGCAGCAGCTGTAGGGCTGCCAGAGCGCAAAGGCTTCATTGTTATCGCTCGCTGCGGTATAGCCCCCGTCCGGGAAGACGGCACATGACTGTGTCATATGGGGGGCCAGCCGCTGCCATTTGTGATTGCGTGTGCCGGTGTTTTCCGTGACCTCGCCCGGTGGCCAGTACCCGTCATGGCGGTTGCCTTTGAGCACCTGATAAACATGGGGCTGCCCGACGCGGGTGATAATGTCTGCCACACGCTGCGCCACCACGGCAGAGGCTTTGTCATCATCGGTCTGGCTGATAAACCCGGAGCGGGGATAGATGTTGCCCCACATATTGGCTGCTGCCTGACTGCCGATTTCCCGCTGGCCAGGCACAAGCGCTTCCGGATACAGGGACTCCGGCACGCCCGTGCGCCAGGCCGCCGAATCCAGCGTGCTCAGGAAGTAAGGCATTAACGGGGTGGCAGCAGTATCACAGGAGTAGCCCGGAATACTGCCGCCAATGAGGGACGTGGCCGGGTGGCCAATCGCATCGGCATACTTGAAACGAACGGCAGACTTGCGCTGACCGGGATTTTTCATGTCGGCCGGATTGGCTCCTCCGGCAGAAACACCGGACAGCCCGCTGGTCACGGCACTCTCCAGCCCGCCGGCGGTCTGGCTGACAAACGCCATTTCCTGCCACGGATTGCCGCCCGGCGCGACATAGGTCGAAACGACTGTCTGAGGAATGAAGTGAGTGACTTTGACCGACGTGCGCACCTTGCAGCCAAAGGGGGTGCAGAACAGCCAGTAACAGATGCCACTCACACGCCAGCTGATACAGTTTTGCGACACGGCGCTGGCAATAATCTGCGCGGTGTTAAGTGCGGCAACAGCCGCTGGCGCGGTTGCCGTACCCAGTACCGTGGCAACCGCCAGCGAACACAGCGTGGTTCTGATGCGGGACGGTTTTGTCATCACTGACCACCTCCCCGGTTACGCAGGGAAGTGGCCATGGCCACATCCGTGGTGCCGTACACCACATCGCGGTCATCAAACACCACCGCCGGCACTTTTTTGATGCCCAGTTCCCAGGCCCGGACCACCTGGCGATAAGAATCATTCAGCTGCAGCTGTTTTTGTTGCCAGGCAGGAGACGCCATAGCCTGCCTGACCTGTGCTTCGGCCTGCTGCGGATCTGCAGGCAGTTCCCCGAACATGTCGGCCTGCAGCTGGTCAGGACCATCAAGAAGGACCACCGGCACGTCCGGCGGCAGGTTAGCCGGCAGATGCTGACTGTCGGTGAAGACGACCGTGCCGGCCAGTACGGATGCCGGCAGCAGAGCCGGCAGGAAAACAAGAGAAGTCAGTTTCATGAATCGGAACTCCGTCAGACTGAATCGCCTGACAGCGTGCCCGTGGCTGTTTATAAAAGCCGCATTAAACTCTATATCCGAACAAAAAAATTAATCATCGAATCTGTAGCATTTGTAGTAAGAAATGAGCACAACCATTTAGCTAATGATATAACTACAGACAGTTAAACTCGGCATAAAATACTAATCTGTAATCAATCAGCTAAATCGCCAGAGGTGATGATGAATATCAGGTATCTGTATGGAAAGGAGAAGATTCTTGGCCCCGTCATCCGCGACGAAGCTCCGATACGACTGTGTGACCTGACGCATTATCCACGCATGGAAAACGAAAAAATGCGCGATAATGAAATGGAAAAAATTTTCACTCCTGATCGTTATCAAGTTGCTATAAAAATTAATGGACGCACCCTTAACCCTGACGATATGACCGCAGATCCCATGTTTACGCTATCTCCTCGCCATTGTTATTGTATATGTTTAAGTAACCGGCAGGATGAGCCAGAACTCTATGCTGCTTTTAAAGCTGATATCTGCATCGCATTCGACGTTGATCTCCTCCAAAAAAGACTTTCTCTTTTAGACCACAGATTGCCGGGGATTGAAATTAAAGGGAAAGATGTGATCTATTACCATCCAGCAACGGCTCCAGGCAGCTTCACTCCTGAAGAGCTTGTTTTTTATAAACCAAATATATTTGCTCATGAAGCAGAGTACAGGATTGCGCTGTTTTATCCTCTGAACAAAACTGGTTTTGCATACGAGGGAGGCGTTTTACCTTTCAAAATGGAAGGTGAATCAATGTTCATGGAAATTTCACATCAGCAAAAAGGATTTATAAGTGAATGCGTTTCGAATGTTATGCAAAATAAATCTTCCTTTTGACCTCGTAATCATTTTTATGCCTTTCTATGATGTTACTTAGCAAAAAAACCGGCCCTGGCGGCCGGTGTGAAATATTGTTATTTTCTTTTTATAATCATGCCCCTGGTGAAGGCAAGTCTCTGGTTACACTTTAAGCCCGTTGATCCACAGCATCAGATACACCAGGTCAGCCGAATCCGGCACCGTTATATACCAGCGCGGATGCGCATACTCCTCTTCCTGGGGCCAGCTCGTCTGTCCCGTCACGGTAATAAGGATGTTCACCGCCTGCTTCAGCTTTCCCTCAAGGTAGATGGCCACGCTGCTGCTGAGTCCCACCCGGTGCGGGTGACAGGTCATTCTGACCGGGCCGGTTAGTCGCTGCCTGAGCATTGCCCGCAGCCTCATAAGGTGCTGATGGGTCGCCGGGAGCACGCCGGGCTCCCCCTGAGGCGACAGGATGAATAGCGCTGAGCCACTGTGCTCATGAATAGTGGGTTCGGGGTACTTCAGTGTCATCATACCGTGGCAGGCTCCTGTTGTTTCTCCGTCAGACCGCGCAGACGGTCCAGATTCAGTGCGACGCGTTTTGCCGCTTCCAGTTCGCTGCAGTGAAATTCATTCATCAGCGCCCGGCGTTCGGCTTTCTCTTCTTTTTCCGTCATGCCCAGTGCCAGGAAGAGACTGGGCGGCACAGCACGAAACAGCGCCTCGATCCGTTTCGCCAGCACCACGCCTTCCGTATAACAGCCCGACAGTTTACTGGCGGAAAGCAGCACTGATTCCTGCTCCGGCGTCAGCGCGCGGAAACGGCTGATGTCTTTAACCTCTTCCGGGGGCATGGTAAGACAAATCCACCATTCCGCCATGTTCAGCATTTTTTCGGCAATATCCGGGTAATCTTTAAGGTTCTGGGTGGCCAGCCACAGCCAGGCACCGAGCTTACGCCACATCTTGACCACCTTGGTCATGTAGGGTGACAGCAGCGGGTTGACCGTGACGATATGCGCCTCATCCACCGTAAAGACAATATCCCGGCCCAGAAACTGGTCACGCTCCGCGATGTTGTTAATCATGTTGGTCATCGAGACCATGGTCAGGGCCATCTGCGCCTCGTAGCCCTCCCGCGCCAGATGCCCCAGGTCAACCAGCGTCACATCCGCTTCCGGCCACAGCGCCCCTTCGCGGTTGAACAGCTCCGCTTCAAAGCTGCCAGCCTGGGTAAACATGCCCAGGGACTCCGCCATTTCCGCCGCTTTCGCCTTGCGCTGGGCATTGCGGACATTGATGACGCCCTCATCGTTGTCAGAGGCAATGTCATACAGCGCCTGTTGCAGGTCAGACGGCAGCATCTGCCGCCCTTCTTTATACGTGGCATGCGCCGCCATCAGCAGCGCCTCACGTATCATCGCCCTGTCTGCACGCTTAAGGTCAGCCTCTTCTTTCGGGTCGCCGCCGGTGATCATCATGCGCGCGGAGATTTCCATTTCACCGAGAATGTCACGCTTGTCATCCTCGCCCTCGTCGTCCGTATCGATATCCGGCAGGTCGCTCTCATCCACGGCCTGGGCGGCCAGGCCTTCTTCCACCAGTTTATGAGCATCAGCAAACGGCGGCAGACTGACGCCGCTCCCGGGTTTAACGCTGATTTTGTTTACCGTCAGCCCGAGGCTGTCAAAGAAATCGGCCAGCAGACCGAACGAGTTCCCGGCCTCCGCAATAAACAGCCGCGGACGGTGGACGGCCATCAGCTGGGAGAGCGCGGCACACAGCGTGGCCGACTTGCCCGCTCCGGTCGGGCCGAACAGCAGCAGATGCGCGTTCTGGGTGCGGTCGAGCTTGTTGAGCGGATCGAATGTCAGGGTATCCCCGCCGCGGTTGAAAAAGCTGAAGCCGGGGTGCCCCGTGCCGGTTTCCCGCCCGGTCACCGGCAAAAGACCGGCCAGGTGCTGAACCCAGGTCAGACGGGTATACCAGTGTTTTTTGTCACTGTCAGGGTCAAAGCACATCGGCAGCGCCCGCAGCCAGCTGTTCAGCGGACCTTCTTCAAATTCCGGACGTACCGGCTGCAGACCGGCCCCGAGCAGCACGGTGGACAGCTCCAGCCGCTTGCGCTTCAGGCTGGTCATGTCATCGCCGCGCAGCAGGAAGGTGATCCCCGCCCGGTACAGCTTGTGCCGGTTGCCCAGGTACTCCTTGACCGTCTTCACATCCTGGCGGACGCGACCCGATTCGGTATTTTCCCCGACCGCATTTTTCGACAGCCGGTTAAACTGCTCTTCAAGCCGGTCCTGGGGCTGGACCACCACGGTCATGCACACCATGGTCCCTTCCGGAAACATATCCATCAGGGCATTAATTTTCTTTTCACCCCGGCTTTTTTCCCCGGTCAGGGTGCCCGGCTCCGGCGGCGTACGCAGTTTTTCCACCGCCACCGCGCAGTGCGGTTTGTTGTCAATCCACCACACGCCGTTTTCCGGATCTGAAACCGGCGGCGTGAACCACAGGGTTTCGGCAAAATCATTGCTGACCGGCACGGTGCCTTCAGGCGTCTCGCGCGGGTCTGCGTAAGCGGCCTGACGATAAAGGGTGGTCTTATCCACCCAGTCCGGTGAGGGATTGAACAGCCGCAGCAGCCAGCCATGCACCTGCAGGCCGTTCTGCCGGGTACAGCGGATCCCCGACCCGCCCAGCGCATTAACGACCCGGTCGCAGACCTGGTTGAGCATCGCCACCGGCGGCATCGGATCCCGGCTTTTTCCCAGCCAGCGATAAATCACCATCCGGGTGCGGCGCTGCTGTCCACGCCACGGCTGGCCGGTAATCAGCGAGTCAGTAAAAAGGCCCTCAGGCCGGGAGATACTGCGAATATGGCGCTCCATTTCACCCAGCCAGGCGTCGGTAAATGCCGTGCGCTGGGCATGCGGTTTGACATACCCGCGCAGCCTGTCGAGGTACGCGTCAGTGTCGTCCTCGTCCTGGCAGAAGAACTGCACGACCCAGGGATTCACGTCATGTTCATCAAAGCTGTCCTGAAGTGCATCCTCAACCGAGTCACGGATCTGCTCCAGACGCTCTTCAGTTCGCCCTTCGGTCGCTACCGGTGTCACATCATAAACGGCCCCCACCGACACGCCGTCATCAAGCAGGAGACACTGCTCTTCATCGAGAAATTCCGCCCAGGGCAGAAAGTCAATGATGGACGGATTGGCGTGATAGACCTTCGCCTCGTCCTGGCGCGTCATTTTTCCCGGGCGTTTCAGCGCCTGGCGGCCATCAACGCCTCCATGAACGGAAATGTCGTCGTCAACCGGCGTCTGCCGGTCGGTGGCTTTGTTACGTGTAAACAGTGAAAGCATTACAGGGCCTCCGTACGCTCGCCAGGCATGGCATACTGCGTCTGGCTGTAGAACGGGAACACGGTGCTGTAACCAGGCACCGGCGTGTTACCGTCGGCCAGATGGGGATACAGGTACATCACCATGTCAGGGTTAGGCAGCCGGGGAAACTGCTGGGTGATTTCGCTTTCCTGAGTCCGGCTGTAGCTGCGGTCGGCCTGCGCGTCCGCCTGCGTTTCGCTGCCCGTCAGCGGGCGTCGCAGCGTGTCGCGGGCCGCCGCAGACTGACGGGAAGTACTGCCTCCCCCGTCCGCACCGTTCCACAGTTCAAGCATGGTGTTATCGCCCGCCGGCAGCATTTCCTCTTTGGAGGTTGAGCAGCCGCTGAGCATCACACAGCTCAGGGCCAGAATGAAAACCGTTCTGTACATTACCGGTATCTCCTTTGTGAGGCGGCCGGATCGTAACCGCCGCAGATGAAAACGAACGCACTGACATTCAGCAGATGACCCAGCTCCCGTAATGTCATACGCGGGCAGTAAAGCCGCCGCGGGATTTTCGGGCTGCGCCACGAAACGGCACAGTCCCGGGCACTGAGCGGCAGGGAGAACCTGCCGATATCCAGTAAAAGCAGACCATCGCGCCAGCGCAGTAAAGGTGCACCTGCTGGCAACAGCGCAACGGGTCGCAGCAACAGAACCGCAGAAGACGCAGGGATCACATCAATATGCCAGCCTGCCCCGTCGCTGAACGTCCAGCACACGGATGAAAGAGGGAAAAACGTTATCTGTCCCGCCATGGCCGTGTACTCAGTCCAGTCCGCCGTTGTCGCTGACGCCACCCGGCAGGGTGAAGTCGTAGCGCACCTTACGGCCCTTATCTTCATAATCAATGGCCAGCTGACGGGTGATATGCACGGCGAGACGGGCACCCGGCGGCACATAAATGGCATCAAACGTCATCCCGTAGCGTTGTTTGATCCAGTCCGTGGTTTCAGACATGCCGCCGGAAATGGCTTTCCCCAGCGCCGCCTGTCCGGCGTCGCCGGTCATGGTGGCGGAAATGCCATTCACGTTGTTCTGCGTGGTGTACTGCCCCTGGCTCATCGCTTCACCGGCCGCACCGGCAGCCGACAGGCCAAAGATGGTGGGCAGGTAGGTGGAGGCATTGGACTTACGTTCGCCGCCAATGCACGGGATGCCGTTTTCATCCGAGATCCAGCCGATACCGCCACCGGTGCCGGTATCCTGTTTAGCCTGAGCGTTATTATTCTGCCCGCCGGCGTTGTTACTGGTGTCTGGTCTGGGAAGGGTGCGCACCGTACCGTCGGAGAAGACAAACGTGACGCTGGTCACCTGGCCGCGCACGCAGGACAGCGTCCAGTCGCCGCTGGCCGTCCCGGAAACAATCGCCCCTTCAACGTCCGGCAGCTCGATACCGTTTGCCGTCAGGTTATCCTTACCGATAAGCACCTTAAACGGGTAAGGATCGGTCACGGTCCCGTTGATGGGGACACGGCCAAGCAGTGCCGTCATGGCCCGGCTGCCGACCAGCGTGGAGTTTTCCGGCAGGGTGTACACCGGCTCAGCGCTCTCTTCCGCGCCTTTTTCATTCGTACGTCCCTTCACTTTCTCCTCATAGGCCGCTTTCTGGCGGGTCAGCTCATTGTCCCCCAGAAACGAGGTCGGGAACTGAGGGGACGCTTTGCCGCTGGCCGCATCCCGCGGATCCGTCTCTTTCTGGTCTGTCGGCGCGACCCACATCATGCCGTCTGCGCCCTGAGACGCCGCCCCGCCAGTGTTGCTGCCCATACCGTCCAGGCCCAGCCCCAGCGGGATATCGCTGTCTGCCGCCTTTTTCTCAGCATCGGGGTGTTGCAGCTTGTCGGTCAGACTCTGGATCTTCGCCGTCAGACTGAGCTGCTCATCCTGCAGCTGTGCCTGGCGTTTGTCGTACTGCTCACGCAGGCCGTTAACGGCCTCATTCACCTGACCTGACACGTCCTGGTTGCGCTTACGCAGGCGCTCGTTCTCCTTCACTAACTCAGCATTCTGTTTATCCAGCGTTTTCTGACGGTCACGCACATCGTTCAGCCGCCCGATGAGCGTGCGCAGCGTGTCCTCCGGCGTGTCGCCTTCCACGCCCAGCGCCTTCAGTTCATCCGGCGAGAGGTTTTTCAGGGAGCCGCTTTGTTTTGCCTGAGGTTGTTCTGCCGGTTCGTTTTTACAGCTTTTAAGCCCCACGGCCAGCCCGGCAATCACCACGGCCGGCACGATAAACTTCACCAGGGCATTAGATTTAATCTGCATGGCGGGCCTCCTGTTTTGCCGTGCGGGCCGCTTTACGCAGCGCAGACGGCTCAGCGATAAATGCGCTCTCCGGACGACCGGCGGTCACCACATACACCGTGGTGGTGTCTTCCGGCGTGCCGGCGTGGCCGACCCAGCGGTGCTGGAAGGTGGCGGACACAAACTGTCCCTGTAGCGCACGCGGATCCAGAACGACTTTACGGCTGCCGGTATTCGTGAGCCTGAGTGCCACCACGCTGCGGTTTGCCACGCCCCAGCCAGCCAGCGGCGTGACCGTTAATGGTTCAGAGGGATACAGCGTGCTGACACGTCGGGGCAGATGAGGATTGACCGGATGAATCCCCGGGACCGCCTCGACCGTACGGGCCGGCGCATAAAGGCTCTGGGCGGCATAGCGGGTCAGCAGCACCGGTATGGGGGCGCTGTAACGGATTTTTTTACGTTTTGCCTGCGTGCCATCATCGCTGCCGGTGGTAGCCGGTGAGCCTGATCCGGAAGCAGCCCGGTCTGCACCACCTGGCTGACCGGCCGCATCGCCGGCGTGACTCAGCGTGCTGACATCACCGCTGTAGACCAGCCGGACCGGTTCGGTCGGCCCTTTTTCACCGGCGGCAATATCAAACAGCAGAACCTCGCCGCTTTCCACATCCTGCAGCTGCACCCGCGTCTGCGGGAAGGCGCTGTCGGCTTTCAGGTAGACGGCCCCGCCGGTGCTCTGCACCCGGAGTTTACCGTTAAGCGCCGGCGGAAAACCGACGCGGACGTTTTTGTCCACAAAGACCACCCGCTCCTGCCCCACCTTCAGGGGGATCTGCAGCGGAATACGCTCCCATTTCATCAGCTCATCTGCGCCGGCAGGACGTGATAACAGTGTCGCCAGAGGCAGCAGGGCGAAGGACAGCGCCATCAGCCCGGCGCGGTAGTGGGGTTTTTTACTCATCACTGAAACACTCCTGACTTCTCCGGTTTAGGTGCAGGCGGTGCCGCCTCCAGACGCTGGGGCACACCGGCATAACAGTCCAGCGCCAGACCGAACGGGTTACGCTCCGCATCGCCTTCCCAGCGCACCACTTTCAGCGGGTAACGCACCAGGGCGCGTTTGACCGGCTCGGCGTGGAAATATTCATCGGCCACCACGTCCAGGCGGGCAATCCAGTGATCGCGATCCTGTACGGTCACGCTCTGTGACTGGTAACCGCGGCCGGGCACCTCATACACCACGCGCACGCGGTCGGTGAGCTCCCCGGCGTCACCGCGTTTCTTTGCATCCGCTTTCAGGAAATCCTGACAGGACGGCGTCAGATACGGCGACAGCGCATTGATTTTGGCGGCATAGTCCACCTCGCCATTTTTCGGCCAGGCATTGAGCTGCTGAAAAATGTAGAACGCAAAGGAGTAGACCGTCGGGGGCGGCACTTCCCACCAGGGACGCGTGCTGCCGGTACGTAAATCCGGCGGGTTATATACGGTCAGCTTGCTGGGTGCCAGCATCCAGCCGGCACAGGTGAATAAAAGGAAAAAGACGAGCACGGCGCAGACGATGCGCAGCGTCTGAATATGCTGGTCGCGGTCTTTTACCGCATGGCGAAAACGGCTCATGAGGATCTCCTGTTTCGTTTCACTGACCAGCCCCGGGCATCCACAATCAGTTTCGGATTGCCCATCCCCAGCCGGCGTTTTTTCGTCTCGAGTCGCTGCCAGAGCCAGTTCTCGGGCTTACCGCGCTTGAGCCTGGCCATCCAGCGACCGCCAAACCAGACCAGCAGCAGAGGCATGACCAGCAGGCCGGTGGGAACGACAACCCAGCCGGCAAGCGGGATAAACGGCAGTGACAGGAGCAGACCCGCACCCGCGCCGGCAAGGGCAGCCAGCCCCATCTCATGGGTGGTGAATCCGCGAAACACCACGGGTTCACTGTTGAGACGGTCAGGTAAAAAACGAATGGTCTGCATCGTCGTGAACTCCTACAGAATGATTTCTGCGGACTTGCCCAGCAGCCAGATAACGGCAACCAGCAGCACCACACCCACCACGATGATGGAGCCAAATTTGGTCCAGGTTGCCCGCTCATTGCGGACTTCCGTGAAGGTATGGACGGCAGCAATCGCGACGTTGATGAAGGCGATGGCTGCCACAACCAGACCACCAATGACCACACCGTCCTGCAGGTAGCCCTTGATCTGACCCATCAGGCCGGTTCCGCCACTGGACTGAGGCGCTTCAACTCTTGGCAAATCCGCAAAGGCCGGCCTGCAGGTGATCCAGCCCAGAATGGCAAGCGTACCGGCGCGGTTCATCGTGCGGCTTGCGAGGCGGCGCAGACGGGCAACAACAGACTCAGATTGATGCATGGAATTAATCTCCTGACGTAACATTAATAATCGGGTTAACTGGCAAACATCCAGATACACACAAGCAACAGCAGCACGGTGCGGACAGCAAAACGCCCCAGGGCCGCGTCCCGCACTTTTGTGTTACTCCAGCCGGTCCAGACATCCGACAGCGCCCACGCGGCCCACAGAAAAAGAAACGCCAGCAGTGCCCCGATGCAGAGCAGATGAAGAATGTTCACATCAAGACTGCCGGAGCCGGCTTTAAACGCGTTCGTTTGTTCGGATGTCATGGGCATCAGGGCCGCTCCCGCCGGTAATTACCGGCCACAAAAGACGGGTCACGCGGTTGCGCGCGGGAGGGCTCCAGATAGCGGTCAATGCCGCTGCGGATGGTGTTGAGATCGGATGTGGCCTGACGGTAATCAAAGAAAAAGCGGCCACGGTCAGCCGGGTCGGCCTGTGCAGCCGCCACGCGGGCCCGCTCAAGCGACGCCTGCACCTGGTCCAGCTGACGCTGAACAGACGCAAGCTCGTCTTTCTCGGATGCCTGTGCAGCAGCTGACGCCAGACAGGTCAGCAGTACCAGGACCGTGATGCCCGGGACACGACGGTTGCGCCGCATGGCCGGACGATTTGAGTTCATACGCACCTCCAGAAGGATTAAGGGGTGCGGACAGGATGCGGAAGAGAGAGCGTCGGGTCAGCGATAAACCCTAAACAGGAATTTCAAAATTAATTGAGGCTCAGTGCCGGTGGCAGGTTTAGCTGTAAATAAGGATTTATTGTGATATTAAGAAAAACTCAACAGAAAACAGAGGGAAAATGAAAATGATGAAAACTGTTCTGAAGGCCGCGTTAATCACGGCACTGGTTACCGGCCCCGTAATTGCTGCTGATGGTACAGGCAAAGTTCAACTTTCTGACCTGCATTTCGCCACAGCAGCAAATGGTATACAGCAAGTAGAAGGCACGGGAACAAACGTGTCAGGCGGGCCTGTGAAGACTGTAATTGTCAAAATCAACTTGCTCCAGAACGGGACAGTGATAGGAAATACGGCAGCGATGGCTGAAAATCTGGAGCCGGGTCAGCAATGGAAAATACAGGCACCCTACGACAGCACAACTATCAAGCCAGACAGCTTTAAAGTGACAGAGCTGCTTGTAAACTGACACTGACACTGACGCGCCAGTAACAGTAGTTTCATGGCTTGTCTGCTGACGGCAGGCGCGCAAAACAAGTTTTGCACGCCTCCGTCCAGCCCTGATTTAAAGATACTTCTTGAATGAAGCCGTGGTCACGGTCACTGCGATCCCCAACAGGACAGCCGCCGGCAACAACAGCAGATTGGGGTAGACTGCAGTGGGCCAGGAGAGATACAGCATGGCGGGCACCACGGCTGCCGGTTTGACCAGCTTTTTGGCATGGTGATAGACAAAGGAGCTCTCGTACCCCGCCCCGTAACGCCGCAAATCACGCCGCCCCAGCCCCTCAACCAGAGCCACCACCACGACCAGCACAAACAGCGGCACGGACAGCACCAGGATGGTGACGCGGACCAGTGTGATAATGCTGATCCAGACCGTGGCCAGCAGGTATTCACGCAGGTAGCCCGCCAGCCAGCCGCTCCAGCTGTTGATTTCCCGGGTGACGGCATTGTCACTGTGCATCTGGTGTGCATACTGCTGACGGACCCAGTCCAGGAAGCCACTGTCCACAAAGGCCCACTGATAGGCAGTGCTCACCCAGCGCACAACCGTCACCTATGGCTCAGACAGCAGCAGGCTGCGGGTGAACTCTGTGGACAGCCACCCCAGCTCGGTGTTCATGACCGCTTCACTGTGCGCCGCCCCGGCTTCCGGCCAGAAGAAGGCGATGCCGATATATTCAATCAGCAGGCTCAGCAGCAGCGAGGACAGCACCACACCCACCAGGGCCCACGGCCAGCCCCAGAGCAGATTATACAGCATGCCGTGTTTGCGCTCCGGCAGCGTTTGCTGCTGTGGGGGACGTTTTACCTCAGCAATTCTCGCCTCCCGTGACCGGCACGTTCAGGACCGGACCGTCCCGCCACCAGGATTCACCGCTGTGATAGCTGCGCCGCATCTCCTCCGCGATTTTCTCAATACTTTCCGGCATCAGCACATCATCAGCATCCCCGGCAGGCAGCGGCATACGGATCTTCCACAGCTGCCCGCCCTCCAGCAGGGCAAACGCCTGCCCTTTCGGCAGCGTCACGATATCAGCCGGCTCCAGCAGCGGGACTTTTACCGTCCCGACGCGGTCCTGGGTGCTTGAGGTGAAGTCCTGGTCTGCATTGACATCGGCCGTGTCCTGGTGCCCGGAGACCAGCGTTTTGGTGTAAATTTCCACCTGCGGCAGCTGCGTGGTCAGCAGCTCGGCGGTGCGGTTTTCCCTGACGCGCAGCATAATCAGGTTATTAAAGTTACCCTGTACCTGGGCTGTTTTGGCCGCATTCCCGATGCGTGCTTCAATATCAGAAGACGTCTGGGTATAGGCCGTCACCTGCATGCCCGCACCGCCCCCCTTGTTGATGAGCGGGATAAACTCATCCCCCATCAGCTCGTTAAACTCATCGCAGTGCAGGTTAATCAGGGACTTCCCTTCTTTCGCGCCCGGCAGGCCCGCATTGATACCGTGTTTATAAATGTGTCCGGCCACGCTCACCAGATCGGCGAACATGGAATTACCGACCGCGCTCGCCACCATGCTGTCGCTGAGCGCATCAAGTCCCACATAGACCACGGCCTTTTTACGGATGATCTGCTCCCAGTCAAAAATGGGCCGTGAGTCATCCATATCAAGATAGTCGGGAGCCAGCAGTTCAGCGGTCTTGCCGGTGGTCAGTTTTTCCAGCAGCGGCAGCAGGGAGGCCACGATTTTGTCAAAGTAAGTGCGGTCATAACGCACCGCTGAGCGCAGCCCGTCGAGGATGGGATCATAGAGCTTCTTGCCTTCTTCTGAACTCAGGGCAACCTCGATGGCCCAGATGCGTAACGCATCCGGCTGTCCCTGCATATTACGGGGCACGTCATCCTCGCCCAGCACCTGCTGATTATTCTCAATCTGCGTCTGCAGCGCCGGCAGTTGCTCATGAATGATTTTCTCGGCGTAGCGGATATAGAGATCGGCGATATTGTTCACGTAGCGCATAATCAGCGTGTAGTCAGGGCGTTCACCCAGGGCGACCAGTGCACGGGCAATAATGTTGACGAACCGCCAGGCAAATTCACGAAAGGCGGCATTATTGCCGTCCCCTGAAAGCTGACCGGCCACGCGTGAAGCCACCTCTGACACGCGACCAAAACGCCCGACGGCATTATAACGGGCTGAAATTTCAGGCCAGCCGAGATGAAAGATATACAGCTCATCCCCGCGCCCGGCCCGGTGAGCCTCTGCCCAGACGCGTTTCATCAGGTCTGCGTCGCCTTTCGGATCAAACACGATGGTGACTTCCCCCCGCCGGATATCCTGTGTGACCAGCAGCTCTGCCAGCCGGGTCTTCCCGACGCGCGTGGTGCCGTACACCACCGTATGGCCAACCCTCTCCCCCAGGGCCAGGGTGACGTCTTTTTCATCGGGCTCGATGCCGTGCAGCGCCGGATTCCCGCCCACTGGCGGCAACGGCCGCACCGGGTTCAGCGGCGTATCAGCACTCAGCAGCTTACCCAGCCAGGGCAGACGATGCTCTGTCAGCATTTCAAGCTGACGCGCGCCCTGATAAAAGCGGTTCGGCTGCAGATAGCGGGCCACTTCCGGGCGCAGCGTATCCTGCAGGCGCTGGGTGTGTTTCTGGGTCCAGCGGAACCCCCGCCCGAGAAACAGACGACGATGGCTGACGGGGATCTGTTTAGTGCTCATAACATAGCGCGGCAGGCGGCGGAGATTGAGGCGGTAGCGAATAATCTTCATCCCCTGATGGGTGCGGGTGACAGCCAGCGCCGCAAACCCGGCCGCAGTGACATAACTGACAGAGGGGGCCAGGGCAACAGCCCAGGGTGCCTGCACACAGACATATGCTGCCATGCCCGACACCACGGCGGTATTCAGCTCCACGGCCGGACGCAACAGGGCTTCAATCACGTAACGGTTACTCATCGCCTGCCTCCTTTTTGAATTTACCGTCGGCCCTGCGGGTATACGTCCCCTTTGCGGAGCCGGCTTCCCTGCAGGACTGAGAGTGATAACGCAGGGCATCCGCCAGTAAGCGCCAGAGCACATACAGGACATTCGACAGAATGAAAAAAATGATCCATACGGCCCGCAATGACAGCAGGTAATTGTTCGCCGCGGTTTCTGTGGAAACGGCAGTGACGGTACAGGCTGCCGGCTTTGCATCAGGCGGAGCCGCATTATCAGGCACCGGGCATTCCTCCCACATGTAATGTCCGGGCGGCGCGGTGCGCCATGCCGTTGCCTCCTTCTGCAACTGGTCGTTCAGGTCACTGACCGGATGGCCGAAAACAAGCCAGGCGAGCAGGTAGACACCGCCGAAAGCAGCAGGCACGAAAACGGCATGACGGAATAAACAGAACACAAGCCACAACGCGTAGCGCAGGCTGTTCAGGAAGATGTGCATAAAAGATTCCTCAGAGATACTGCCGGACGTCCTGACCGGCGAGAATGGCCAGCAGGCGTTGCCCGCTGATGATGCGCAGACGCGGTGACGCCGTGCGAATGGTGCGGCTCATTTTTCCGGTACGGCCCGTGTGGACAAACAGCCCCCGGCGGCCGGACTGCAGGAGAAGCCGGTCGAAGTCCTCAACATGTGCGGGGGAAACAGCACGACTGTACCGTTTGGCCTGGATAAGCCAGTGCTCGCCGTCGATGATGACCTGGCCATCAAGGCCGCCGTCACCGCTGTAAGAGGCATTGCGCACTACGGTCAGTCCCTGACGTTCAAAGGCAGACAGCAACAGCTCTTCAAAGACATAGGGGCTGATTTTGCGCAAATAGGTCAGACGCTGCCCGTCTCCCGGCAGGCTGTTAAGCTTATTCAGTACCCGCCCCGCCGTTGCCCGGTATCGCCGGTGACGGCGGGTGCTGGCTTTCTCACGCCAGCGCAGGTTCAGAAAGGCCATCACCACCAGGAAAAGGACGATCAGTATGACCGCCCCATAAGGGTGTGCCATCAGCAGACCGTTGATATTTGGCGCGCTCATTACGGCTTAACCTGCTGCGTCAGGCCGGTATCGGTGATGAGTACCGGATAATGCGCAATCTGCAGGCGACGGGCCAGCTCGCTCCCGGAAGCCGGGGCCAGGCTGACACCGGGGGCCAGTTCGCGCAGCTCGCGCACGGTATCCATGTCTGTGACGTTGACTATCATCCCGGCCGCATGCTGTTCAGCCAGCGCGCCGGCATTGGCCTTCAGCCAGTCACGGGACAGAGCATCATCCCCGATCAGAAACAACGCCCCAATGCCGGGCAACTGCAGCGGCCGGTCTGCTGTATTCCCCGGGCTCAGTTCAGGTGTGTTAACGGGTAACATACCCGCCATCCCGTCAGCCAGCGGAACACCGTGGCCCGGCTGGCGTGAAGGCTGTACGTCACTGACGCCGGGCATGCCGGGCTGTTTATTAACGGCCTCAAAATACGGCGCAGCATCTTCACCGCCCAGATCAGCAATCACGTTCAGTTCAGCATGGCCGGTCAGGGGAAGGAGGGTAAACAGCAGTAAGGACAGCGTTTTCATCAGGGTTATCTCCCGGGTTCAGTCCAGACGAAGCCTGGATCGGGGGTGAGCGCAGCAACCGAGCGGGGCGCTTCAGCTGCCGGCGCAGAAATGCGGGGTGCAGGGCTGATTTTTGCCAGATGCCCTCTCACAATGGCGCGGTAACGTGCAGCAGGCTGACCACCTGCGGGATGGTGGTAGCAGCCGGCCGCATCCAGCCAGCTGCCTGGCTTACGCGCCCAGCACTCACGCAGAATGGTGGCGGCGGCGTTCAGGTTGGTGTAAGGGTCAAACGCATCCCACGTCGAGGCAAAATGATGACCGTTCCAGCCCAGATTGACCTGGGCAATACCGACATCGATGCGCTTCAGCGGGTGACGCTTCATAAAGACCTGCAGCGCCTGCCAGGCCTGCAGGCGCGTCTCATAGCGATACCCCTTCCCTGCCACATTAATGGTCCAGGGCCATGGCCGCACGCCGCGGGGAAGTTTGCGCGAAGACTCGCTAAGTGATACCGAGTAAAGCGCCTCCGGGGGCACGCCGTGCGCCATGGCCACGCGGACGTAACCCTCCGGCACCGTCTGGTCAGCATGGCCGTCAGGAACGGCCGCCATCAGTATGCCCAGCGCCAGCGCGCCGGTCAGAATGCTGCGATTGCCCATTTACCGTCTCCCGCCTGCTGCAGTAAAACCGGCATCAGGCCGTTACCAAAGCGCATCCACCGGCCGCCGTCGTGGTTAAGCGTGATCTGGCGCTTGCGGACCTTTTCCACGGGAATGTGATGGTCCCGCGCCCAGCTACGCAGGGCATCATCACGGCCCTGGCTGTCAACCAGATAGATGTCCACCGGCCGGTTATCAGCCAGCACGGCAGACAGTTTCGCATCGCAGGTGGCGCAGTCTTTTGACCTAACGAACAGTGCCAGCCGGCCGCCGCTGTCGTGCGCAACGCCGGAAGCGTTCCCCATATTGACCGGCAGTGCGCCCGGATACAGGCGCTGCCAGGCCGCGTTCACCTCACGCTGGAAATCCAGCTCCTTCTGGGTACGGGCAAATTCTTCCTTCACCCACTTTTCCGCAAACTTACGGCGCTCTGCCGGTGTCTGCGCCTCAATACCCAGGGTGGAAAGCGGATCGAGGCCCGGCGACTGGATACCACGGGGGCCCTTCATCAGCTGCTGATACCGCTGATAATCGTCTGCACTCAGTCCCCACTGACCGGCCTGCTGCTGCAGGTTTTGTTGTGCGGAGTCCGCCCGTTGTGTTGATTCCTGCCGGCTGACATCCGTCTGCCCTGATGAGGTCGCGGCCTGGGTCAGGGGACTCAGCAACATGGCGGCTAAAAAGGTATGTTTCAGTTTCATCATTCTCTCCGTTATTCTGCTCTGAGCACGGTCAGGCGGCCGTTAACCCGAAACGTCGCCTCACCATAACCGGCACTCACCAGCGTCCAGCCGGCAACGGTTTCGCCCTCTCCGACCAGGGCCACCTGCGCCAGGCTGCTGTAGCCCCGGGGCGCGATGGCAGCCCAGGACTCTGCCCCCCGCTTCTCCACGCCCGTCAGCACAAAAGGCGCGCTGCGGGCCACGCGGCGGGACGGAGCAGCAAGACGTGTGTCAGCGGGACGGGGCTTTTTTGCAGCAGGCTCAGTTTTTTTGACCGGTGCGGCGGGTGCGGGTGCCGGCTGTGATTTCAGCGCTGTCAGCTGCTCAGTCAGCGCACTCAGGCGGGTTTCCAGCCCCTGCTGGGCGTCCTGAAGGGTTCGCAATGACTGACGCACCACTTCGTCGCTGCCGGCCTGTTTCGCTGCTGCGCTCAGCTCCTGCTGCATCTCACCAAGTTTTTTCCGGGTATCCTGCAGACCGGTTTTGAGCGTGGTCACATCTGACTGCAGGGCCGCCACTGTCTCAACAGAGGCCGCTGTACTGCCCTGAGATTCAAGGCGTGTAAGGCGCTCATCAAGGTTCGATATGCCCAGACTGAAGGCGGTGTAGCCCAGCGCCAGAATGCCGGCCAGCGCCACACCTGCGGCAGCACCCCAGATGAGGCGGCGGCGGGGACGCCAGCTGAATTTTTTACGGGCCGGCGCGGGGTCCGTATGGAAGGGTTGCTGTTCGCTCATTTTCTCAGAAACCCTCCGCTGACAGGTTTAACGGGACGGGCTGGGGAGCGCTGATGGCCGGTTGTGACACGGCTGACGGTGCTGGCACGTACCCGCTGCTGACCGGCGGCGGAAGCTGAGAGACCGGCAGCTGATAGCCGTCGCGCAGGCTGTGGCAGACCACCCGCTGCACATCGTCCACTTCCAGTTGCCAGGCCGGACCGGCCAGGACCTGCAGGGCAGTACGCAGGCGCATAGGGCCCAGCTGGTACTGGACTGCCGGCAATGCCTGGCGGTAAAGCACGCCGTTAGCGGTGCCCGTCGCGCACAGGGAATAACCGGACTGGCGCAGGGCGTAACGCAGCGCATCCGCCACGGTAGGGTGCAGGGATGACGGGATGCGGATATCAATAATTTGGGAAAGAGGGTCGCGCTGGGCTGCCTGCGGATCGGTGCTGACCAGCAGGTAACGATCGTAGCGCACCACCTCCGGCGTCCGCGCGTACTCGTCCGGCGAGACCGGCTGAACGTTGCGGGTGACGGTAGTGCCGGGTGTCGGGTCGGCAGGCGCGCGTTGCTGCAACTTTTGCGGCTGGGAAACACAGCCCGCAAGGAGCAGCAGGGGAAGAACAGTGGCAAGCCTGCCTGGTGAAAATACGTTGTGAGAGGTGTTACGTTTCATCCGGAATTTTCCTGTACAGTGATAAAACAGCCCTCACTGTGCGGAATCGGTCCGGTTTCACTCAATTAACAACTGATTTTCCGTTGATGAAAAAAAACGCCGGCAAAAGCCAGCGTTTTTAACTAATAGCGCGCTGTCAGGCTACTTTATGGGGACGATGGGTCACATCGCCGCGGCCTTCAAGCAAACCCGCAATAGAAATGTCTTCGTCCAGCGCGTCCCAGTGGATACCACGGGGACTCAGATCATAGCTGTTAAGCTGTTCAGTTGAAGCATGCAACAGGCGTGGAAACCATGCCAGCGGCACACCGATGGTACGGGCGTCGTTGAGTTCAACCCACATCGTGGCCTCATCGAAGCTGACCCGTTTAGCTGAAATAGTCATTCCAGGCCTCCAGAAACAATGCTTGGTTATCTTCAACGATCCCCGTCAGTTCTTTCAATACCCGTGAATTAAACCCATCGTTACTGGCCAGTGCCACTGATGGCGTTAACCAGAATTTGGCTTCACTACCTGCTTTCATTACGTGAATGTGTGCAGGTTCGAGCGGGTTACCTTCATTAGAATAAAAAAAGAACCGGAAACCGTTGATCCTCAGTATAACAGGCATGTCAGTTATCCTTAAATGCTGACCGGATTATGTGTAAGTTCAGAGCAACTGCCATAAAGGCTGTTCAGAGTGCATGGATTGCCGATTTTGGTACTCCATACCCGAATCCAATGAACGGTATATCGTCATCGAAATCCATCGGTGGCGCACCGGCACTGCTGCCGGAAGCCTGGCCACTGTGAGTCGGTCCGGAAGGTTGATGAGGCTGGCCCCAGTCATTCCGGGAAGACGTATTCTGACCGCTGCCGGACTGCCGGCCGCCAAGCATCTGCATGGTGCCACCAATATTGACCACCACCTCTGTGGTGTATTTATCCTGGCCGGCCTGATCGGTCCATTTGCGTGTGCGCAGCTGGCCCTCGATGTAAACCTGGGAGCCTTTACGCAGATATTCACCCGCAATTTCTGCCAGCTTGCCGAAAATAACCACCCGGTGCCATTCGGTCACTTCTTTCTGTTCTCCGGACTGCTTATCGCGCCAGCTCTCAGACGTGGCCAGAGAAAGGGTGGCAACTGCACTGCCGTTGGGAATATAACGCACTTCAGGATCCTGGCCGAGATTTCCGACAAGGATAACCTTGTTAACGCCGCGTGAGGACATAATCATTTCTCCTGTAGGGAATAAAAGAAACACCCCGCGAACGGGGTGTGTCAGGTGCGCATCAGAATGAGTTCTCTGCGTAGTTTTGCTGTGCGGCAGAGCCATTCTGCGGCGGCACGGAGTCAGATTTTTCAGTCTTGTAAACCATGTCCTGGCCTATTTTTATCCAGTCCACCTTTATCAGGCGGGCTTTCAGACTGACGCGCTGTTCGCCGGCATGGTCGCCTTTGTTCAGCGTAAATATGTCCGTGGACGGGTTACTCAGGTTAAAGCCCAGCAGGACTTTCTTGTCTTCATCGACGGCTTTCTGGCAGCGGGCGATAAGGCTGGTTGCCTCTTTACCTGCGACAGAAATGTCAAAACGGACGTAGGCCGGATTATCAGTCGGACCACTCAGTGCATTGATTACGCAGCTGAGGAACGAGCCATTCTGATGGTTAACCTGGCGAATGTTGCTGAGATACCCGATGCCTTTGATAGTCAGGTTGAAGTACTCAGATTTTGCAGATGCAGAAGTGTTGTTTGCAGACATGATGTTTTCTCCATGGAGGTAAAAATAGGTACGACGGAGAAACCATCTGCCCTGACGGGAGTGGTTTCCCGTCGGGGTCAGGATCGGTTGAATCCTGAGAGTCTGGTATGTTGAAGGAACCTTCATCGCCGCGTCGTAATGCGCTTGTACAGGCGATATCTGCTTTCAAAGGTGCGCAGATGTACCAAAGTTTGCTCCCTTTCAGGTTACAGGAGCTTTCGCTGTAGCCACCCGAAGGCGATTCTCACAGGCTACTGAATCATTGGTGGTCGTATGAACGACGGTTTAGCACTTTTATAATTAAACCGTCCTCCCGGAATGTCAACGGTCAAAATGGAAAACGTGATCCGTAAAAATAAAAGGGCACCGTTTCCGGTGCCCTGGGGTCAGTGCCTTAACCTGCGGTCGTCTCATCTGTCTCCGGGGAATAATCCCGACGCGGTTTTCACGGAGTGCATGCGTCTTACAGGTCAGTTAGTGTGCAATAACTTCCTGCCAGGCCTGCTGCGGGTAAATCCCGTTAAAGTTTACCTTACAGCACCGTGGCCAGCGGGGCACCTATGCATCAAAGCCTGGCAACAATAGCAGAACCCGCCCCGGGGTTGTACAGTGAAATAGTTCAATACTGCGCGGATTATTCTGTTTTAGCCTTAACCGATGTTTTTTTACGCTTCGCTGCTTTCTTCTTACCTGTACTGATAATTCCCTCACAGTCCGGATAGCGTATGCACCCCCAGAAATCACCATTTTTACCTTTACGTTTACGTGTGGGGCCTTTACATAACGGGCAGGGAGGCGTGACGGGAGCGGTGATTTTCACACTGTCCTGGCGGCCTTTTTCGACAAGGTGACGGGTCCACTGCAGCTGCTTTTGCATAAAGACCGCAAGCGACATTTTCCCCTGCGAAATATCATCCAGTGCCTGCTCCCATAATGCGGTCATGCCCGGGCTCGTCAGCGTTTCCGGCAGGGCCGCAATCAGCTCCCGGGCCATCTGCGTTGAGTGGATGTGCTTCCCTTTTTTCTCCAGATAGTGTCGTTTGAAGAGGGTTTCAAGCACAGCCGCACGCGTCGCCTCTGTGCCCAGACCGGCGTTATCACGCAGCACTTTCTTCAGCTTCGGGTCACTGACGAAACTGGCCGCGTTCTTCATGGCAGCAATCAGCGTCCCCTCCGTGAACGGTTTGGGCGGACTGGTTTTCATATCCTTAACCTCAGAATCGGTGACAGCGCAAATATCCCCTTTTGCCAGCGCCGGCAGCGCCATACTGTCACCGTCGACGTCCTCTTCATCGTCATCTTTTTCAGCCTGAAACAATGACTTCCAGCCCGTCACCACACCGACTTTCCCGCGTGTACGGAACAGCTGGCCACCGATATTGAAAGACGCCTCCGTCACGTCAGATTCCTGCAGCGGAAGGAACTGGGCGAAATAATGCTGGCGTATCAGATGGTAGACCTTCAGCTCATCGGCGCTGAGGCGCGACAAATCAAATGCCTGTCGGGTGGGAATGATGGCATGGTGCGCGGTGATTTTCTTGTCATTCCAGACACGCGAGACAAACTGCCTGTCCAGCTGATTCAGTACCGGGGCCACAGCGGGATCGGATTTTGCCACTGCCGCCAGAACGTCGGGTATTTCCTGCTGCATTGAAGTTGGAAGGAAACCGCAGTCTGTCCGGGGGTAGGTGGTCGCTTTATGGGTTTCGTAAAGTGCCTGAGCAATGGCGAGCACATCATTTGCGCCCATGCCGAATTTTCGGGAACAGACCTGCTGAAGGGTGCCCAGGTCAAAACAGAGCGGCGCAGCCGTTTTCTCCCGCTTCTGGGTCACCTCCAGTACCGTAGTCCTGCCCTGCTGCTGACAAAGCTGTCCCACCGCCCGGGCTGCCTGAGGATTGATGCAACGCTTTTCCTCGTCACAGTACTGCTCAACGGGCACCCAGCCAGCCCGGAACCGGACGCCCTCTTTTTCAATAAGCGCATGTACCTGCCACCAGGGCTTTGGCACGAAGGACGTGATTTCATTATCCCGGTTAACCACCATGGCAAGCGTCGGCGTCTGTACCCGCCCGACGGACAGCACTTCTGACACCCCTGAGTCACGGGCTTTGAGAGTATAAAGGCGGGTCAGGTTCATACCGATGAGCCAGTCAGCCTGGCTACGGCCCTTGCCGGCATCATACAGCAGAGCTGTTTTTTCTCCGGGAAGAATATTGCCCAGTGCTTCCTTCACACTGGCCTCATCCAGGGCTGATAACCAGAGCCGGCGCACCGCGCCACTGTAGTGGCAGTATTCCAGCAGCTCACGCGCGATAACTTCTCCCTCGCGGTCGGCATCGGTGGCGATGACCACCTCAGACGCCTTTTTGAGCAGCTTACTGATAACGGTGAACTGCGATTTTGTCTGATCTTTGACGACCATTTTCCAGGCCTCAGGCAGCACAGGCAGAACATCGGCACGCCATGGCCTGCCATACTGCTCGCCATAGGCTTCAGGGCTGGCAGTTTCGAGTAAATGGCCGACCGCCCAAGTCACAACGATGTTACCGCCGCTGATAAATCCCTGCTCACGCTTGCTGATACCCAGTACGCGGGCAATATCCTTTGCCTGGGAGGGTTTTTCACACAGAAAGAGTTGCATGTGTTGCCTCCCGCATCAGCGTTTTTCACCCGCCGCAACAGCGCGGACATCATTCATCAGCTTCGTGACGCCGGATCCAGCCAGACGCTGTGCTGATGATGAGCGATAGACAACATAGAGCCTGCTGCCGGACCCGTTTTTCTCGATTTCGATATCCAGGTGATCACGTCCGTTCCAGTCGGAGCCCATTTTGTAGTATCTGCCCGGCATGGCATCCCAGACGGGATGCGCATCATCTTCAGCCGCCGCTTTCCAGTCCCCGTCATTTGCGGCCTGCCGCAGTGCCTCAAGCTCCTGCGTGGAGATAAATTTGTAATGGCGCTTCAGGCGGGCCGCCGCGGTATCCACATCGACCGGCACGGAGAACGTTTTATCGACGGACTGCAGGGCCTGTTGCCCCGCCGGGCTCATCAGAGGCATCCCGCCACTTTCTCCGCTGCTGTTGCCGCCCAACGTTTTTGTCAGGTTTGCGGCTGTGTCACTGACCTGTTTATTAATCGCAGCCCAGTCCGTTGTTGCGCATCCGCTCAGTAAAAAGAAGGAGGTGAGGAGGAACACAGGGCGAATCATATCATTCCTCCTCTGCTGTGGTGTTTTTAAGCGGAGGTGAGAACGAAGAACGTTTTTTACCGCTTAACACATCCGGATCAGGTTCGCCATTTCGCTCAATGGCAACAAGCCCTTGCGTGGTTTTTTCTGCAATATCACGGCGAGTCACTGCAAGTGTTCGGTAAGGCTGAATCACGCCATAGACCTGACGAACAGCATGGCCACCATTGTCCAGGATAGCGTCACGTTGCGAACGCGAAATCAGTCCGTAATGAAAAGCCTGGAAAGCTTTCATTGCTAACTGATCATATCCAACCAGAAGCCATACGCACCGGTATCCTAACGGTGAGCGGCTGAAAACGCTGACATTTAACGGCTCGGCTGATTCAACTTCCGAGAGCGTTACCCCTTTGGGTACGGCTGACAATATGGCATCCAGTGAACTGACGTTTTCATTGATTTTAAGTGTTGCTCGTTGCAGGGCTTCTTCGAGCCGTACCAGAGCCATATCGGCATAGGGATTATCTGCCGCTGAGTCTCGGGAAGCATTACCAGCTCGCGCAATGGCTTGCGGCATGCTGATTATTTCAGGCCTCTTTTTTTTCACCCCTGTCTCGTCCGGAGCATCACGTTTCCTGCCCTCCCAAAGCCGGATTGCATAATGTGTATGGAGCAGGATATTAACAGAGGACTGTAGGGCCCCCGCTCGTGAAGCGGTTGTTCCGCCCTTTGTTTTACCATCAGACATGTCTAACGCCTCTCTTTAGTGGGTAATGAGTTTTGACACGCTTGAGATAGTCCGGGCGAGAGGGGTATATGAACAACTTAAAACCAGATCGTCACCGTTACAAATTTGCAGAACCTTCATCTCTTTTATGGCGAAGAAGTATTGCCTGGCTTTCAACCAGTGTTGCCAGTGGCAACAGTGCTTACTTTTTAGCCAGCGTTACCACTGGCAACAGCGCTCACTTTTTAGCCAGCATTTTGCTGGCAAAAGTGCAAGACTTCATGCTCAGCTGCCTGTAAAAATCTGCAATCTCATGAATTTATGATTTTTTCCCGAATTTTCTTCACCAGATCCCTGATATTTTCCTCCGATACCGGGCGGGCAGAGGCGCGTGGTTCGGGTTTCCATTGTTGCTGTTCGGGACGCTGAACTGTTTTTTGCCCGACACTGTCAGATATATCGCCACCCTGACGGGGCGCGTATAACCTGCCCTCACGCGCCTTCTTCATCACGGCCAGCAACCAGCCAACCGGGTTGCTGAGCTGCTGGCGTGCCATCACCTTTTGCAGGCTGAGCAGCACAAGTTGTGCCTGTTCTTCAGGCAGCGCCTGCAGCTGTGCGGTCAGCATGGCAATATCTTCTGCCGGCACAAGTTCATGCAGACTGTCGGGAAGCACAGGTTTACCCGGTACGTACGTATTTTTATTCACACTGTGTGTGATACTACGTACGTAATGGTTCGGTTTCCGAACCCGGTCATAACTGCCTGTTTTTACTGGCAGTACGGATTCCGAACTCAGTGAATTGTTGTATCTTTCTGGGCTGAGTTCGGTATCCGAACCCTGTTTTTTAGCGACGATTCCTGGCCGTTTATGACTGAGTTCGGTTTCCGAACCCGGTGCGGGACAGGGTATTCGGTGATGATGTTTCGCCATCTGGCTGGGCGTCTGTGGGCGGTCCAGACGCGATTCGATCAGCGCAAGATGGCTGCGATAATGGCGCATGGTGGGGTCGTTTTTTATATCGTCGAGCACTTCGCGGGCGGTCTGGCTGATAGTCCGGTTTTTACTCAGGCAGGCATCCGCTACCGTATCAAGGAAGCGGGGGTCGAGCATTTCCGCATCGCTGAACGTCAGGGGCTCATCGTGCTGAGCATAGATATTCCCCCGCACCCGCCCTTTATCATCCCGCACGCGTTTACAGAGGCTGAGCCAGCCGGTTATTCGCAGCATAAGCAGGACGCGGCTTACCGTTTCCCTTGAGGCTTTCCCCTTTCCGGGTGAGGCAAGCTGCAGCTGCAGTTCGTCATAGCTGGGGAAAACCGCCCCCTCATTATTTTGTGCATACAGCCGGATCATCATCCAGCCCATCTTGTCCAGTGGTGACAGCCGCGTGTCGAGCAACAGCCGGCGGGGAATGGAATCATGCACATTTCCGGTAAACAGCAGGCCGTTACGTATCCTGCCATCATCCCGCCGGGGACTGGCCGCAAGTCGGGCATTCATTTTATCCAGCGTATAAGCAATCAGGCTTTCTGCAGGCAGACTCATTATTTTTCCTTTTCGGCCGCCATCACGGCCGTTCTGAACTGTCAGTATGCTTAGTACTGCACCCGCGTACGGGTGCAGGGTAAACAGGCTGTCATGCTGCTATTTCCGTATGGCGCTGTTATAGCGTTCGTGGCTGAGAAGAAGCCATGTCCGGCCTTCGTTGCGACTCAGCAGACGCCAGAACGGGCCGAGATCGATTTTGTAGTAACCGCAGCCTTTCTCATCGAGCCGGGTGTAATTACGCGCCCCCTGCCGGAAACGGCGAACCTGACGTAACGCCTTCTGACAGCATTGCGGCGGCGTACCATGGGGAGCCCGCAGGCCCGGCGCAACCATCCTGTATTTCATGCCGTCTTCCTTACCGGCGTTCGTGCCGGAGAAGGCTGCCGGGTCTTGTGCCAGCCACGGACCGCATGCCAGACCGACGTCAGCGAGACGTTCATCTGTTCTGCAGCCAGCATCATCACGTCCAGCCCGTCAGCACTTTCCGCATCTTCAACGCCGGACTTTTGCCACTGACGCCACAGGGCGGCGTTTTCCTCATCACCCAGTGCGTTACCGCGCCCCGGCCGGACATCGATACCGGCAATACGACGGCGGGCCGCCACGTCCGTACTGGAGAGCCCGAAGTAATTAGCCATCAGTTCAATGGAGCCGCCCAGCGCCAGCGCCCGATCGATACGCTGGAGTCGTTTCTGTTCAGTCCGGGCCTGCTGCAGCATGCGCACCAGATTGCCGTGATTGATGCCCACACTGATGATCGACACCTCACTGCCGGAAAGGTAGTGAAGCTCTTCGAGCGAGAGCCCCTGCAGCATCTGCATTTCCTCGCGGTTCAGTCCCAGCGATTCGCAGCGGCGCAGATAGCCACTTCTGAGATCCATAACCAGCTGCATCAGCAATCCGTTTGCAGCCTGCGATAAACTGTTCATCATTCCCCCTTAATCCTGACGGTAACCAATGGCTGCCGGCCCCCGGCCGCTGACACCCTGATGAAGACGGGCATTTTGTCTGGCTTCATACCCCTGATAACGTGCTGTATCCGCCCCGCGGCAGGCTTTCAGTTCACGGGTTGTGACTGTTTTCATACTGCGGCTTTCCAGCCAGTGGCTCATCACCTGCTCCTCCTCGCTGCTGATGTCAGTCGCCGATATCACCTCACGCACCCCACATACCCAGCCGTCACGAAACTGCTCCGCTCTCGCCCGGCGCGTGGCCAGTTTCAGCCGCTTACTCTGGGATTTGAGATAAGAATTTGTGGCATCTTTCAGCTGGCGCGTGAGTACATCAAAGGCATAGGCTGCTATCTCAGGTTTTTCACTGAATCCGTAAAAGGTTACCGAACGGCGATACCCGGCAGAGGTCTGACGCCATGAATAATAAGCGCGGCAGCCAAAGGCATGACAGACTCCCCAGACAAGGGTCACCATCCATTCCGGAACTTTTTCAGCATCCGAAGGGGCTGTGCGGGAAGACGCCTCCCGCACAGATGTAAGGCCGGCGTCAAGCTCGCTGATACCGTATCTGGCCATCAGCTTCTGGGCACGCTGCAGGGCCAGCCCTGCCTCATGGGCATTACTGTTGCTGCGGCCCAGCTTCAGCAGTTTCCTGATAAGATTCAGCAGTCGCAACTGTCGCTGTGAGTTATTCATCACTGTTATCCTCCCCGTACGTCAGGCCGCGTTGCAGCTCCCGGAGACGTCGCATAACGCGCATCAGGCGCAGCAGTTTCAGAGCATCTTCATCTGTCAGGGCAGGTGCCTCCCCCTCACCCGGTCCGCCGGTGAAAAGCTCCGGCAAACCACAATCCCCTGCCGCAGGATGTAGTGCAGGCGCTTCGCCGGTCAGGCCCAGCAGAAATGCGGCGGCTTCAGAACACACCTCACCTGCCGCGCCATAACCGGCAGACATGTCGTTGTCGCGTTGCGGTAGAATTTCATCTTCGCAGCCAAGGACCTCACCCAGCTCCCATGCCAGACGAAAAGCCGTATTCTGCAGGTGTTCGATATCGTCCTGATGGGCCGGCACATGCCAGATGCTGTCATTACTCACCGGCGCGTCATCCTGCAGGACAACTTCAGGTTCTGGTGTTAAAAGAGAAAGCAGGCCATCCTCCCCATTGTCCTCTTCTCCGCCATTCTCTTCTCCGTACCCATCGGAGAGGGTAACCAGCCCGCTAACATCCCCGCTCTCACCTGAAATAGCCGGCGCGGCACCGTACATATCTGGCTGAACCTCATGCCGGGGGGGCTCATTAATCGGTGTTTCAGAAGGAGAAGACGCATTACCCGGAACGGGCGTTACAGCCCCTCCTGAGACCTCAGGACGTGAACTGGAGACAGGTAGCGGGACGCCTTCACGCTCATCTGAGCCTGTGGTATGCAGGGCGTGATCAGCATTAACAGGCTTGTTTGCGGCGGGAAAGGCAACCGTCTCCGGCTCGCCAAAGTGATGTCTGCGGTTGCGTTCTTTAGGATCGAGTTCCATCATCCAGCGGTCATAGTCCAGTTCCGGATGGGGTAACGCCTGCAGTAAATCACCAATAAATTCATCGCGAAACATCTCCAGAGACCACAGTTCCGGGGAGTTGAAACGGCCACAACACTGGCCAAAAACGTCGCTGAAGGATTTGTCGCCTGTGTCTGAAATCAGGCAAAACTCATCCCACACGCGTTCCGCATCATGCCGGAGCGCCAGCAGTGACGTTATTTGTGGCCTGCCAAGCCCGGACTCAAGCAGGTCTGGGATCCACGGATAAAGATATTTCAGCGCATCTTCCATACGGCTGACTGTTGAGTAATGGACTGGCAAACCTTCACGGGTCAGTAGCTCTGACAACTGACGCAACGAAACCGTCTTTCCCATCTGCTCTTCATATATAGAGCGGGCTTTGTGGATCCCCTGCGCTTTTTCAATAAAACTCAGCTCCCCGCGCACTTCATTCTCTGCCAGATGGCCAATAACACACTGCAGCCGTCCCGGCCACGGCTTAAACAACACATGGACGCGGAAAAACCGGTCTTCTCCGGTTTCCTGCCACAGTTCTGACAGGATCTGATAACGTGTATTACCCCCGTCGCTGAAGATGTACATATCGGGCTCACCATCCGGGTCACGGGTGACTTTGGGCACGGTGTCCAGCCCGCGCGAACGGATGGAAGCCTTGATATCGTCATAACGCGGATTGCGTGATGTTCGCGGATTATCAGGATTCGGGCTTAACTGGTCGAGCGTCAGGACCATGGGCATTTCAGCCGCCGGCATGACGCTGATATTGCCGGCCGCCTGCGACTGGCGTCCGGGCTGCAGCATGGCAGCCCCCACATTAGAACTTTTACGGCTCATGCCTGTTTCCTCCCGCTGCGGTAACCGAAGTCATAGCTGCCTTCCTGAAACTCCGAAAAGAGGGTGTAACGCCCGTCAAATTTGACTTTTACCGTGCCGGTTGGCCCCTGCCGCTGCTTGCCGACAATGATCTCAGCCACCCCGGCATCAGGGGTGCCGGGGTTATAAACCTCATCCCGGTAAATAAACATGATGAGGTCCGCATCCTGCTCCAGCGCACCGGAGTCACGCAGGTCACCATTATTGGGGCGTTTATCGGCCCGCTGCTCCACCAGGCGGTTGAGCTGGGAAAGCGCCAGTACCGGACAGCCCAGCTCTTTACCGAGCGCCTTAAGCGAGCGGGAAATTTCCGCTATTTCCTGCGTGCGGTTTTCCTGCTCGGGGGAGCGGACAAGCTGCAGATAGTCCAGCATGATGAGAGAGGGTCTGCCGTATTTGCGGACATAGCGTCGGGCGCGGGCGCGCAGTGTGGCCGGGGTCTGGTAACTGGTATCATCAATGATCAGACGGTTTTTCCACTCAATAATGCGACCGGTTGCCTCGGACACGCGAGCCCAGTCTTCATCATCCATGTTGCCGCTGCGAAGCCGGGACAGTTCCACCCGGCCTTCCATCGCCAGCAGGCGCATCATCAGCTGCTCTGAGGGCATTTCAAGACTGAACACAAAGACGTGATCGTCAGGTTTTGCGCTCACGGCCGCTGTGCAGGCGGCCATGGCCAGCGACGTTTTCCCCATGGAAGGACGGGCGGCCAGCAGGGCCAGATCGCCGGGCTGGAGACCACAGGTCATCGCGTCCAGTTCACTGAACCCTGTCGGTGTCCCGGTGAGGCCGTCACTGGCGGACATGCTTTCCAGCTGCGTCAGCAGTTTATCCAGCGCCTCGTTAACGCCGGTCTCACTGTTGAGCTGCATGGCTCCCTGTTCGGCAATGTTAAACAACTTACCTTCGGCCGACTCAAGAATGCCCGCCGAGCTGGCTTTCGGGGCCTGCACATCGGAAAGAAGACTGTTACCTACCGTCATCAGCTGCCGCAGGCGGCTTTTCTCCGCCACCACCCCGGCGTAAGCCAGGATATTGGCTGCAGACGGCGTGTTTTTACTCATTTCAGCCAGATAAGCAAAGCCGCCACACTGTTCAAGGTCGCCTCTGTTCTCCAGCCGTTCCGTAATAGTGATGAGATCGAGCGGTAGCCCTTCTCCGGCCAGCTCGGCCATCACGCGAAAGACCATACGGTGCGGCCGGGAAAACAAATCTTCCGGGGAGATTTGCAGTATCACCTCATCCCACCGGTCGTTATCAAGCATTAGTCCGCCCAGTACGGCCTGCTCAGCCTCATAAGAGCAGGGCATCATCATCTCAGACATGACGCACCTCCCGGGTCAGAACGTCACTGAAATGGCTCTGCCACTCGGGGAACAGTTCAGACGCGAGGTCGTGCATGGTGACGGCTGCGGCCGGACCTTTGCGGCGTGTTTTGTATTCCAGACGATGCACGGGCTGCTGCTTGACGTGCCCTAGTTTGAAAATATCCAGCGCCTCGATACGGGTATCGAGTAAACGATAAACGTCACGGTTGCCCAGCGCAGAGGCGTCGTAATGTTTTTCGTTAATGATGGCGGCAAGACCGTCCATTGCTTCACGGTCAAGCAGAGTGTTTTCGATACAGTTGACGAGAATGGAAATATCAGGAAGGCGAATACCGTAATTTTCATAGGTTTTCAGGCGGGTAAGCATATGAAGGGAGCCGCGGATAAATTCACGGACATCCGGAAGGATGGGTTTAACAACGCCCATCACATTACCGGTAGAGGAAAGGAGGGAAAGCTCGGTCATGACGCCTGTTGCGCCTTTCGAATCCACAATAATGACGTCATAACGGTTAAAGAAAGGATGCTGAAGTATGTTACGCAGGCGAAGACGGCCATCTGCAGCGTGGAGCATCGCGGTCGGCAACAGTTCGTCCGGGTCGTTAGAGTAGATGACATCGAGATTTTTTATGGCGGTCTGCGAAATGCATTGCGTATGGTCACTGACCATCTGCATTAACAATTCATAGAGACCGAAAGGGGATTCATGCTCCAGCGCGAAGATACTGCTGGCTGTGGGCTGGGAATAGTCTGCATCCACAAGAAGGGTGTTCAGGCCGGCATCGGCAAGAAAACCGGCAAGGTAAGCAGCAAACGTGGATTTGCCTTCTCCACCTTTGGGAGAGATAACGGGAAGTATTTTCATTTTGCACACTCTTTACAGTATGCAAATACGCCTGTTTACAAACTATTAACTTTGACTCAGGGATTGAAAATCCCCGTGTCCTTGGTTCGATTCCGAGTCCGGGCACCACTATTTAGTTTCATGACGTTCCTATAAGTCCTGAAACGTTAAAAAATCAGTAAGTTAAAGAAACCTGATGGTGCTGAAAAGTTCCGTCAGGTTTTTTGACATCCAGAGTTTTTGGGGGCTTAATGGGGTCTGTTGGTTCGATAAACTCTGGAGCCCCCGCTATGCCCCTCACCGATACCGCCATTCGTAATGCCAAATCTATCGATAAACCTTACAAACTCAGCGACGCTCAGGGTCTGTACCTACTGGTTAAACCCAACGGCTCTAAACTCTGGCAACTCAAGTACCGCTTTGGCGGCAAGGAGAAGAAGCTGGCGTTTGGCGCTTACCCGACTGTCTCGCTGGCAAATGCCCGTAAACTGCGTGAAGAAGCCCGAACTATTCTCAGCGCAGGGGACGATCCCGGCGTAAAAAAACAGCACGACAAACAGGCGAAGAAAAACGGCAATACCTTTGAAGTCATTGCTCGTCAGTGGGTAGCCGCGAACATTCGCTGGAGTGAGGCACACGCCGCCAAAGTCCTTCGTTCACTGGAATTACACGTTTTCCCGCTGATCGGTAAGACCCCCCTTACCGACCTGAAAACCGCCGACTTACTGATCCCGCTGCGGGTAGCGGAGAAAAAGGGCTGTCTGGAAACGGCTGCACGGATACAGCAACGCACGACGGTCATCATGCGTTACGCCGTACAGGAAGGGCTGATTGCCAGCAATCCGGCCAATGATCTCTGCGGCGCTATCACCTCGCCGCCAAAAAACCATTACCCTGCCCTGCCGCTGGAAAAGTTGCCGGAACTGCTGGAAAGAATAGAAGGCTATTCAGGCAGACTGCTAACAAGGTTGGCGGTACAGCTTAATTTACTGATCTTTATCCGCTCCAGTGAATTGCGTTTTGCCCGTTGGACGGGGATCGATCTGGATAACGCCATGTGGACACTTCCCGCACAGCGGGAAGCTATCGCTGGCGTGCGTCACTCAGAGCGCGGCGCAAAAATGAAAACGCCGCATCTGGTGCCGCTGTCAAAACAAGCGGTAACGGTACTGAAGCAGCTAAAACTGTTGTCCGGCAACGGGGAATTACTCTTTCCCGGCGATCACGCTGCCCGTAAGCCAATGAGTGAGAACACCATCAACAAGGCGCTGCGCACAATGGGTTATGACACACAGGTGGATATCTGCGGACATGGCTTCCGCACGATAGCGTGTAGTGCGTTGATTGAATCAGGTCGTTGGTCAAAAGATGCCGTGGAGCGGCAGATGAGCCATCAGGAGCGCAATCACGTTCGCGCCGCCTATATTCACAAAGCGGAACACCTCGACGAACGCACGCAGATGATGCAATGGTGGTCAGATTATCTCGATGCCTGCCAGCATCAATTCATCCCGGCTTATCGCTTTGAGAAGTCGATTAAGGTTGCCTGAGCCAGACTGATATACCTATGGAATAAGTCGCTTCTAATCGAACAGAGGCGGCTTATCTTGTTTCTCTACGCCGCTGTTGTATCAGGGCTGAGGCGGAGCGCAGCAGAGCGAGCACCGAACATCCCTGATACAACAGCGGGATTCTGTCATCATCAAAATTACACGTGTTTAGAGGGACAAGCGATATGACAGGCCGCCCTTGTATGGCTTTTTAATGGATGCGAACAGCAGAAATTAAAAAGTGGCGTGAGGCGAGTAAATTCCATTTCGTAGAAATGGCTAATTTGCGTCGCCCGAACCCACCCGCGAGCGTTTCCCCCAAGGGAAACCGAGCAGGCCGGGGGGAGCCGAATAAATTTTGCCGCCCCAGCGAGCAAAAAGACGCGCCCACGCGTCGGTTTATTTGGGGGGCTTGCCCCGCACACCGTCGTCGCTAAGTCTCCGGCCACAAGCCGGTAGCGAGGCGCGACCAACCCATTTAAAGCAGCGTTTCCCGTTATTTCGCACCGAGCTTGCGAGAAAGAGAAATAACAGGCTAAAACGCGCGTCTTAAAGGGGTTGGTCGCGCGTAGCGTGCGACGGTGTGCCGCCGTTGACCTTGGGGGTTTTGGCGTGGCGTCCAGCCGCGACATTACCCCCATGCGACAGGCAATAAGGGCGTCCAGCCCGCATGAACTGGCGCACGCCGTTTTGTGCCGGGAAATGTATTTTCCGGCACAGGGCTGCATGGCTGCCACCGCATTCGCCTCATGCGCTCGCCGCATATACTTGCCCCATACCATGGGGCGAAGTCACGGGGTGAGAGCATGGGGCGAACAACAAAAGTAAACTGTCGCGCTTCGCTTGCCTTCTCCCGAACCGTTACCGATCTAGTTCGATAACGGTTCGGGAGATCCTGTTTTACTTTAACGATCTTCTGATTTGCGGTAACGGGAAGGCCAGATTTCCGCAGGTGAAACCCCCAGCGCTTCCGCAATCAGCTTTTCCCCTTTCGGCCAGTGTTTTGTTAACGCGTTTGCCAGCGTGGAAGATGCTAATCCCGCTTCTCGGGAAACGGCTGCCAGTGTTGTTCCCTTCTTTCTTAACCCGGCGATGATATCTGCCGGGTGCCAATCCTTATCAATCATCTCCATGATCCTTATTTTGTGGCCTCACATTAAACATCATTTGTTCAGATAGTCTAAACAACAACGATGTTAAGTAATGCTAAACACTAAGTCAATGTATGATCATTGATGGTGTAATGATGCTACCTACTCGTCTCAAAGCCGCCCGACTACGGGCTAATCTAACTCAGGAAAAATTGGGAGTTCTTGCTGGCATTGAAGAAGAAACTGCGCGTTCTCGCGTGTCTCAATATGAAGGAGGGATACATCGTCCAACATTTGAAATGATGTGTGCATTTGCAAAGGTACTTAATGTGCCGGAATGCTACTTTTACACCGTTAACGATGATTTTGCTGAGATGGTTCTGGAGCTTTACCTTAAACATCAGAGTCATTCTTAACGAATACAAATAAATCCCCTCCCTATTGTTCAGGAAGTCTAAGCAATCTACATGTAAAGTAGTGCTAAACATGCTATCAATATCCTTATTGATGGTGCCATCATGTTGCCCATTCGCCTTAAAACGGCTCGTTTACAAGCCAATCTCACTCAAGAAAAGCTAGGCGTACTGGCTGGCATTGAAGAAGCCACTGCACGATCACGCATATCCCAATATGAAAGCGGTATACATCGCCCAACATTTGAGATGATGTGCGCGTTTGCCAAGGTGCTTAATGTGCCAGAGTGTTATTTTTATACGGTTGATGATGATTTTGCTGAGGTTATTTTAAAGTTACATAATGGTGATATGGTCTTATTTTGTTCTACTTCTAAAGGACCTGCAACCTTATAGTGTTTAACACCCTGATAAGAAAGGGGGGAATATTCTCCATGAATATCAAAGACAATACCATTGGCAGATGGCAAACTAGCCATTTGCTCAATAATTTTTGCTGTCGTCCATGACTTGCCAGATCCCGTACTTCCACCAACAAAAGCGTGCCTCTGAAAAAATTTATTCCCATTCAAATACGCAGTAGCATTATCATCAAGCGTATATTTTCCTAACGTTAATGCATTACCCTGACTAGTCGCATTTGAAAGAACTCTCATAAATGCCGTTAATTCTTCCCCTTCAAGAGCAAAACAATTTGCGTCAATTTCTGGAACACTTTCTAAAGTACGACGAAAAACATTATACCTAGCCCCATCTCTATCAAGTAATGTACCGATCAATAAAATTTTACATAGATTCAGTTCATGATCTTCATCTTCAGATGAATCTAATATGTTGTTTATTTTCTTCCTTGTTACTTGTGTTATCAGACCAATTAAATGTTGCCCTGGCCTTGCACTTTGCAAGACAACAAGTCGATTAACCTGGAGCCGTTTTAGATATTCAGGTACTGCCACATCAATGATCACTGTTGTAGTATCAACCGATGCAACCTTACCTAATGCTTGTTCATCCTCAAACTCAAACAATGCCATATCCCCTCCGTTAGCACACCAATTTTAGATATCCTTTTAAGCTCCAATAGTCGTCATCAACAAAAACTGGGCTTGTAGCTTCCGAACTATAAATAACAGATCCTGAATGCCCTTTTCCACATTCTATCGCAAGAAAATTCTTTACTTTTCCACTCAGAAGAAAATCACGAGCAGAATTAGTTAAACCGTGAGTTATTAGTGTAATACAAGCATTCTCTCGCACACATTTTTCAACCAGTTTTTCCTGAATATGCTCATCATTAAATCCAAACCCTATACATAAATACGAAGTCGCATTTCGTATTGCATTGTCGGCTAGGTTAATAATAGTTCTAAAGGGCTCATGATATGTCGCTGAATATTTTTCAATGCCAGGCGTTACAATTTTGGGGATATAATTATCAGGGATTAGATTTAAATGACTATACCCTACGATATCATTTAGTGGGCTGATAAACCAATCCAAGCTACCATGCACCTTCAGGATTTTAACAATTCGATTACATCTAATGTGTTCAATTCCTTTCTGTGTGCGACAAAATCCATGTGAAAAACCCGTGTAGTGATGATGTCCCGCTTGCTCTACTGCATATTCAGCTAATCGGTCATAATTTGTTGTTGTGATATTTATTTCATTCAACGCACTTCTAAAAAGAGAAGAAACTAACTCTGACAATGGAAAGAAGTTTGACTGTTGAATTGACTGATTAAAGACATCAATATCTTGTGGATTTAATAGCTTCCATGTCAGATGAACAACTTGTTCTGTTAAATCTTCTGGTAACCTTACTTCATGTAGTGCTGTTTCAAGATCTTTTCCGTTATTTAGCATCTCAGAAAACTGTTGCCATTTATCTTTAGATGCCCCATCACTACGACTAAGATCTATAGATTGCAATAAATGCGTAGCTAAAGCCCCCATACCTGATAACCCAAATGCAGCAGATGCTCCACTACCTAAAATAATAGTAGGGGCTTGCTGGTAAAAACGCTGTGCCTGTTTTGCGTAATCAAGTTCACTCATATCCCATAAGCACTTATTAAAGATATTACATATCAGTTTTTCAAACAGCACTATACCCCTGCTTCGGGTCATTCTTATACTGCGGAAACGCCAACTTCAGTTCCCCTTGCTCCACCAACCGTTTTAGGTACTGCTGACGCAGCGCATTAGGGTTACGACTAAGGATCTGTCCCAGCGCAGCAACAGAAATATACTGCCCCTGACACACATTCAGGATAACACTCTTCATCAGCGCTTTATCCCCCAGACGCAACTTTTCACGAGGAACCGAAGCTAAAGTAAACAACGAATCCCGGAAAGCCTCGGTGAGATTATCAACATCATCAATATAGGGTCTTTCGATAAAGCGGTTAAGCAAACGTCCATACTCATCCCGGGACGCAGGTTGATCGTCCTCGGCTTTATATGTAGAACTTTCCTCGTTATGTGTGGACCTCTGCTCGTTATATGTGGAGTTACCCTCGTTATGTGTGGACCTCTGCTCGTTATATGCGGAGTTCCCCTCGTTATGTGTGGAGCTCACAACCGCTCCTAACGAGAAAACCTCATCCGGTGTCATGACCGATACGCCGGGCAAAGTGTAATATTTGCTTTTCTGCTCCCCCTCTGCGACCAGAAAACCTTTACTTTCCAGTCGGGGAAGCGTCAGCGTGACTTCGCGGGAGTGCCGTGTTGTTAACTGGCAGGCTCGTTCATGGTTGACCCAGCCTTCAATCGCTGCCGTTGCAACAATCACCTGTTCAAAATCATCAAGCAGATCGAAGGTCTCGCCAAATCGTTGATGCAGGTCATCCAGAACATTCTGCGGGATCAGGCTAGCGGTAGAAAGCTCTAATAGCGTCTGTGCAGGAAACGTTTTTTCCCAAAGTTTGGGGGTTCGCCAGTTAGCCGATTTCCAGCCGCTGAAAATCTTCGGCATCCCTGAACCCGCTTTCTCACCCAGACCAATAAGCAAAAACATCTGGTGTAGCAACCTGTTGCGGCAATCACTGACGCCACCCACAATCACATCCTCCAACGGCAGACGCATCAAGCCGGGATTGCGAAAGCCAAACATATCGGGACGTTTGACGATCAAAATAGAAACCCGGTCGGTAAAATCAGCATGGACCAGCGTGTTGACCAGCGCTTCGCGCAGCGCAATATGTACTGGCGTATCCGTTCTGCGCTGACCCTCTTCAAGAGTAAACGGGACTTTCAGATCGGCGACCAGCTTTTGGTATACCTTGCGATAAAAATCAAGCAGGTTTCCTGACCATGTCCCGTCCGGACATACCCGATCCACCCAACGCAGCTCCGTTTTGGCCTCGGGGCGTTCCTGATAATCCACCATGTAGTTAGGCGCAGCGGCAATAATCGCATCCCATTTACCAAACATGAGAACCCCAGCCAGCGTAATTCCCTCTTTTCCAGTTTCTCTGTCTTTACGCCATCCACCAACCATTTTAAATAGTTCAAACGGCTCGCAGGCCAGATAAGGATGCTGCGGGTTATTTGCCGAAAGCAGATTGCGGTAAACTTTCAGACTGTCCAGATCGATATCGTCCTGAAAGGTGTAGTGTTCAGAAAGCACTTCGTTATCACGGCTGTCGTGGATCTGCTCTGCAAGCATCCGCTTGACGGTGATATCATCACAAAGGCGATCGCCTTCGTGCAGACGTTGATAGGTGTTACCAAATGGGGACTTTTTCAGATGAACCGGCTTTTGTTTGCGCATCGCCTGTGGAATATGGATCGCCAGAACGTCCGTCCCCTGCAAAGAGACCTGTTGCACATCGTTTTCTGATTTCAGCACATTCACGCTAACCCGATCGCGATCGTTTAGCTGATTAAACAGATCGGTTTTTATCTTTTCAGGATCGATAACGCCAACGGGCGTGAACTTGCCTGCCTGCTCTTTTACGCCCAGAACCACCCAGCCACCTCGACCATTAGCCATTGCAGAATAGGTGGGCCAGAAGTCTTTCGGTAACTCGCCTTTGCCGTCTTTCCACCCTGCCAGTTTGAACTCTACCTGTTCCGATTCGACAAGGGTTTGCAGATCTATAATGTCTTTTATTTGCAAAGGCATAGGGGTTCCTCTGGCTGAAAAATATTCGGCTATATGATACCGCATCTACCGAATATCCGGTAGATTGCTAAGGGTACTGACGGATCTTTCAACCTTATTTATAATCCTTTTCGCCACATGACCAGCGCCTCTTCAACTATCCCCGCAGGCAAAAATTCCTGCTCCAGACGACCACGCGGTAAGCAGGTTAAGTAGCGATAAAAATCGATCTCTTCATTAAGCAAGCCATCAGGTATTGCTTGCTGCGCTTTTACCGGTTCAGAAACGGCGCTATGGCTGGCATATTGCTCAAACAACTCACGGTTCATAAGCAGAACATCAAGCGTCGGGCGACAGCGCCTGGCCCTCGCCAGCATCAGTAGCCCCCAGCTATCCATGTCCCCCCAATAGGCAACGCGTTTTTCATCCAGAACAGAGCTGGATAACCATTGCACGTCAAGGCCGCACCCTAAGATCGCGATAGTGTCAGATAATGCTGGAAGTTGATGCAGACACTGTTCATTTTCAATCACCAGAATACGCGACGCGGGCAATGTTGTTTCCGCCAGTTCCGCCGTCGTCACCCGGCATTTTTTAAAAGGGAGCAATCCGGGCGATAGCGGCACAACCAGAACCCAGTGACTGGACTCATCGAAGGCATCAAGAAAGGTCGTTAATCCATGCTCGCTGGCTTCGCCGGAAAAACGCACATCCAGCAGTCGGGTTAATAACGAAATATTATTCTCGATAAATTTGGTATCCACCCCTTGCCCGGAAAACAGCCTTAACGGTAGCCTTTTTGCGCAGCCTGGTTCTAATCGGCAGGCCAGCCTGGCTGCGCTGATGATGTCTTGTGGATCTTTGTGCCGCCAGAGAGAACGATGGCTGACCAACAGCGAATGAAAAATGGGATCGACATGCTCAATAATTCTCTCCAGCAAGCGAAATTCCCGACTCACCGCCGGATCCGCCGCTGCGTTGATCCAGTCAGAAGGTCCATTCAGTATCCAGCGTAACGGCATTAATACTGGCGTGTCGCTCGCCCGATAACTCACCTCTTCCCAATCCACACGCCCAACCGTTACTTGCCGCCATAACTGCACGTGCTGCAAAACGTACTGCGTTTGCTCTGCGAACATTCTGGCGGAAGGTTTGCCAATGGGCAGGCAGAGCGGCCAGCTACTTGGGGGAAGTAAGCGCTCAGCCCGAAGCTTTGTGTTATCCCACTGCCGGGCTAGTTTTTTACGCAGTTCCTCAGGAGAATACATTCTATGCGTTCTCCCGCCGCTGGTAGTGTTGTTCCAGTTCTTCCCAGCTCAGCGAGGCCATATTCGAATCCTGACCGCGCCGGTGGACGACAATCGCCGAGCGAGTATGGTCGCGCAGCAGGCGCATCTCTTTATTAGGAGTGATAAATACCGCATGTAAACCAAACTCTCTAAGCGCGGCAATGATCCTGCCCGCCACGGCATGAGAGCTACGGGAGAAAGCTTCATCAAGGACAATAGTGCCAAACAGCGGATAACGACTCCCCGCAGGGCATAGCGCGTAGCTAAGTGATGCGGTCAGCACGTAAGACGCGATAATCTCTTTTTCTCCACCGCTACCGCCCTGCGAGCCAGTACGCGACTCAATCACATTACCACTCTGGCGATCCATCACCGATACGGCGAACTCCAGACGAAAACGAGGATCCAGCAGCGCCTTCGCACCCAGGGTACGGTTTCGTTCACAGGCATCCCGCAGTTGCGCCACCAGCACCTGTAAGGCCTTATAATGGCTCTCGCCGTTATCATCAACAAACCGGGCGGCATTTAGCTGACGCTGTGCTTTTTCAAGCGTGCGCAGGCTTTCATGGACAACTTTTTTGGTATCCAGACGCAGGTAGCGATCCGGCTGAAAATCAACCCTGAACATGGTTTCATTGAGCTCGCTGAGTCGCGCTTCAATCACCAGCACCTCATGATCGATATGGCTGAGCAGTTGTGTTACGCCGTCGTCAGATGAACGATTCAGATAGTCGAGGAAGCGATTGAGCTTTTCCGGTAGGGCTTCTTCGGTCAGCTCCTGCAAGCGCTGTAAATAGGCAGGGTTATCGTCCAGATCGGCCCCTGCTTCTGCGAGCGCGCCGGTATCCAGACGTTTGGCTTCAGACATACGTTTGGTTAACTCAAGGTTCAGGCGATGCAATACGCCTTCAACCCCCTTAATTTCCTGCTGAATGACCTGCGCATGTTGACGTTCCAGATCCTGAATATCAGGCAGTTGCTCCAGAGTCACTACAGGAAAATGTGACGCGCACAACTCTCGCTCTTCATCCTGCATACCTTGTTGCGCGCTTTGTTCGGCTTTACGTTCTGCGGTCTGGGCTGATTTTAAAGCAGTATCCAGTTTGACCGTCGCTCTACTGGCCGCCTGACGCAGCTTATCAAGTTCAGACTCAACCGTTTGAGCCTCTTCAAGATTGGCTTTCGCCACGCTGGCGTCAGAATCCGGCCGGGTCAAATTGTCCAGTCGTTCCCGGAGTTGTTCCAGTTGGCGCATTGCACCAGGAACGTCAATGCTATCGTAATCAAGCTGCTGAATTTTATGGAACAAAGCCACCCTGTTTTGAAGCTGACTCATCTCACCTTTCACAAATTCCAGTTGCTGGCTTGCGGTTTTAAATTGCTCCTGAAGCGCGGCAATTTCTTTGGCAAGAAAGTTCAGGCGATCGCGGTTATCGAACCCCGTCAGCCAGTCTTCATCAAGGCGCTTCTGATCCTGCTTGTCATAAAAACGCTGCTTACCTGACATTAACCCCTGAACCGTCATAGCATGGGGCATGTCACGCAGCCGTTCAGGGCTGTCAACACAATGCCTGTCGCTTTCCGCCAGTAAGGCTTTGACGGCTTCCCGCCACGGATGCTCTTTCCACAACAGCTTGCGGGTAAAACCATCGTCGAAAAACCGGGCGGGAGAGTGCGGCAATTTGACTTCCAGCAGCCGCACATGCAGACGGTTATTACGCTGATTTATCCAGCGCAACGCTTCCGGTGCCGATTCAGGTGAAACAAGAATACGCAGCCTGTTACTCCCGACAGCGCGCTCAATCGCACCGCGCCACTGCGCCTCTTCCGGTTTAACCTGCATCAGTTCAGCGACGAAAGGTAGTTCAGACTCTTCAACGTTCAGCGCTTTTGCCAGCTCGCTGCGAAACGCCTGATCTTTCGCTGGAAGGTTAGAACCCGGGCGACGCGCAATCTCGGCGCTTTCCGTTTCCCGCTCCCTAAGCTCTGCGCTAATGTTATGGCTGAGCGCACCTTTTTGGTACACCTCGTCTTCTTTTCGCTTTATATCATCAGCAAGCTGCTCACACCAGGCTTTGGCCTCATGTTGGTTCGCCTCCAGCTGTGGTTGGCTCAGGTCAGGCAGTAATCCAAGATTACGGGTCAACTGTTGATACTGGCGCGCCAGCGTTTCTCGTTTACCGAGCGTTTGTTGCCAGTCATTGATGCGCTCATTCAGTTCATCAATATTGGCACCGCCGACCTGGAGGTAGCGTTGCAAACAGTCAGTCACGACCTTTTTCTGCAACTCAAACCGCGATTGGATCTGTTCTTCGCTGGCTTGTGCCTCACCAAGTTCGACCTCAAGACGACTGCCAGTTTCCCGCCAGAGCTGGCTTGCCTGCTGTGCAAACCAGACAGGTAGCAACGATTCCAGCATCTGCCCGTCAGTAAGATGTTGCTGCTGTTCCTGATACTTCGACCAGCTCAGAGCAACAGGTTGTAAAGAGTGCTGTTGTTTACGCGCCGTTTCGAGTTCCTGATGAATCTCAGTCAGAGCATCAAAACTATTGGCCACTTCTGTTGCACGATCGAAGGCGGAATGGTCGTCCAGCACCAGCTCGCGGAAAATCTCATCAATACTGTTGAGCTGTTTTAACCCTGCCGCCCGGTTTAACAACGTAAACGCGTTTTCCCCCACTTCGAAGAAATCCCGCAGGCGAGCCAGGTACTGTTTTTTATTCGGATATGTCCAGATGCCGGTCACTTCCTTTTCCATTTGCCGCAGCAAACGTGTGCCGCCATCATGGTAAACATTCAACCAGTGCTCCAGCGTCTGTCCGGGGTTATCGCTGAATAGCCAAAGCCTTTTCATATCCGTCACGCTGGAGCTGGTGGAATCAAACCACAACAGCGCCCCCAGACGTACCTGTTGCCCTTAGCGCTCCAGCGTAGCGGCAATGCCGGTCACGGTTTTACCCGGTCTGGCAATATGCGATTGGCCTTCACCTCCATCACCGGGGCCGGATACGCCGCGCACGTAGGAGATAAGATCCCTGTCACTTTCATGACCGCCGGTTGAGGCCAGGTTGTAACGGGGATTGGCGCAGAGTAGCGTCATCAAGGCATCGACCAGCGTGGTTTTTCCGCTCCCGGTTGGGCCAATAACGGCAGTCCCTTCATGATGGATTGCGGCCTGATGCAATCCATGAAAACCGCCCCAGTTGAACAACTCGATGTGGGTAAGAATGAAAGATTCCTTCCCAGTCAGACGAACCATCTGATTCATACGTCCTCCTCGCTGCTATCCTTTTCTGACGCGTTATCCGGGGAGGTTTGCCGGGCAATCTGTTCCCGCAGCCATGCCAGTAATGCCTGAAGATTTATCGGATCGGCAAGATGAGCAATAATCGGACGAATCACGATCCGCTCATGCGCATCCGGCGACGTGACCAGCCCATGACCCTTTAATTGATCCAACAGGGTAAGCAACCGGGTACGTTCTTTTGATTCACTCCCCGGATCGCCAAGGTAAATCTGGAGCTGAGGGAGAAGATCGTCGATAGCGATCTGCGCCTGGCTGGCGCCGGTTCCACTTTCTTGCTCCCAGGCAACAAAATGCTGACGCAATATGGCGACTAATAATGATTGTTCCAGATTAAGCCGTTGCCGTCTCACCAGAGGGTGTGACCATTCATCCTGTTCTGGCGTTTCGTCAAGTCTGACTTTGACATACAGCAGACCGCGGATCTCATCAATGCCAATATCCAGATCGAGAGGTTCCAGAATGCAAGTAACCTCTTCAGGGTGAGTCAGTACCACGCGGTACAGATTGGGTTTACTGGCCTCTTCCAGCAGGCCGTATTTGAGCAATTCCTGAGTCGCTTCGCGTATTTTTTTCAGTGTTCGCGTTTCGCTACTGGTTGCATTTTCCTCAACCAATGCTTCGGCAACTTCTTCATCCAACGATGAAGATTCACTGCCTGTATTTGCAGTAACGCTCCGGTTAATCAGTTTGTCAAAAAAGCCCGCCATGCCAACTACTCCCAATCAATATCCATTAATGCCTGACTTTCCAGACCGGTAATGGGCAGATTAAATCGCCAGAGACGACCTTCCCCATCACTAAGTTCAGCAAATTCGCGCTGTGAATCAATAACCTCAATGCCCGCTTCTCTCGCCATGCCAATCCAGACGGCGAACGTTTCGAGATCGTGAGCCGGGGGCAACAACGCCGCCAACTCGGCCAGACCAACGGGACGATTTTCTTTTGCCAGAAGCTGCAACGTTTGCTGAATCAACGCCTCACGATCGAGACCATTGAAAGCATCCCAGAAATCATCACCAATCTGCGTTAAATCCGCCGCATGATTACTGAGATCCAATGTCTGTTCCGCTTCATCGTCCACTTCTTTAAAACGCAAGCGCTCAATAGCAGGGACACCCGTTACTGCCACACCAATGGCAGGAAGCGGAACCTCTTGTTTGCGAATAACCTGGCGCTGCCAATCGAGTTTTAATGCCAGATTCAGAAATTCGTTAAGCAGATGGCCAACACGGTGATGTTCAGCCGCAAGACCCGTTTTCATAAAACCGCGAACATCGCGCTCGCTACGGGCGCGAGCCTGAAGTACGGTTTGCGATTCATCGACCAGGCGTTTAACCAGCCAGCGCAAATCATGACGCTGTAGACGGTTGAGCGCATCAGAAGCAGAAGGATGGCCAAGGATTACGCGCAGTCGCTCGCTCATTGCAGTCAGTTCAGCTGACTGGCGTAGCTGTTGCTGAAAACTGTCGAAGACTCTTCCCTCCGGTGTATTAAGCAGCGCGTCCTGATCGTTTAACAGGCGTTCTACTATATCACCACGGTGATATTGCTCACCGATAATGGATTGCCGAAGCGCACGGTCTGCCTCACACCAGGAATCTTCAACGCGACGAAAGTCAGCCCTCAGGCTGGAAGCTAAATTGAAGAGCTCACGAATATGTTCGACCGCCTGATACGTTTCCAGTACCTCAATATGTCCGGCTTCTGCCTCCTGTAATTCACGTTCCAGCTCGGTAATACGACGACGTAAGGTTGAAACCCGGTTTGCCGGGTTAGGGTTAAGCCGGGTTTCCAGATTTTCAATTTCTCGCTGTACGGTGGACAAACGGGAAGCCGTAGAGGTCATGAAACGATTATCCAACGACTCAACAAACGTAATCGCGACCTCAAGCGCATCGGTGGCGAAGATACGTCCATCCCGTTCGACAATTAAACGCCGTTTTATCAATTCTCGTAGTTCACGGCTGGCCTGAAGAGACGGATTTTCCTGATTAATCTCATACTGTTCCTGGCTCACATGCTCGACAAGAATGCCGGTAAGGGACTGAATCGCTTCCTCAAGAGGGATACCATCATGTGATTTTTCAAACAGCGTTTTCAGGCAACTCAGTATCAGCGGGGAACGACGAGTAGCAAGAAGTATCCAGGCAGGATGCTGGTTTTTCGCTGAAATATAATTTTCCGTACGCTGCCTTGTGTTTTCTTCCATGTAGCAGAGCCTTCAAAATGCTGGTTGAGGTACACAGACTACGATAATTCGCCGATGCGGATTTTTTCTCCAGTAGCCTGCCTTACTTTCTGATTTTTATCACAATATTTTCCCCAGTGACTTTTCTCCATTATCAGAAAAAATCCCGGAATCTGTGTGCTATGAATTCGGGCTAACGCATGAACTGATAACATCTAGTAATAGCTTTACAAGACAGGATGCTGAAAGGCGTGGTGGAAAAATGCGGAAATGGTGTTAACTCCCTACGATAAAAAACAACAACTCTGCTTCATAACAATGGTGAGTTTTATGGTATGGAACAAATCGCGTGTCGTAAGAGTGGGGGAGTGTGTCAATTACACTCCAATTTTTCGTGACAACCATCACAAAAACAAAGCGATTTTTTATGGGGGCCTTAGTGGGGGCGCTGTTTGTGATAAATCTCTACAAAACCAATAATAAACAGCATGTTAATCGTGGATACGATTCCGAGTCCGGCACCACTTCTTCAGAGCCTGTTCGTTAAGGGATGAGATCCTTAACGGGCAAGACAGTGGTCCCCAGCATGATGTTGGTAGTTCACTTACCACACCATTGTTGAACACGGGACTGTAAGTCCGGAGGATGTTCAAGCAGCCTCCGGACTTCTCACATCCATTAAAAATACTTCACGGACGTATTTATCCTCAGATCCTTTCTTTGTCAATCTTTTGTAAAGCGTTATGTCCTTTTTTTTCCGTATTGATAATCATCGACTTAGATTTGACTTAAGATTTATCCTATGCCGCATCCAGCTGTTCAAGCACGCTTCTGACCTTCTCGATATCACTTTCCACATACTGGAGTGTCACCGCCGGCGTCGAGTGTCCCAGCAGATCCTGCGCCATCTTGAGGTTACGTTCAGGCAGACTCATCAGGTTAGTGGCAATCGTATGTCTGAAACGGTGCTGGCTGACCACAAAACCACATTCGTTAGACAGCCTTCTGAAGAAAGCCCTCAGCGGCGGATGATCCATATTCTCACTCACCTCGTTCCGCCGACCGTCAAAGCGGGTGAGATTAAAAAGCTGGTCGTGCATCTTTGCATCGCGCTCAATCGAGAGATTGTAAAGCCTCTCCAGTCCGGGCCGGAGATGCCGGGTGATGGGGACGCGATGCTCCCGGTGATTTTTGGCCCCCTCCGGACGCAGGCTTATCCAGTTATGTTTTAAATTGACGTCGCAGAGCCTGATGTGGAGCAGCTGATTCCGTCTCATGCCTGTCCGGCGAAGAGTGTCCACAACGGTCAACCAGAACAAGGCCGGGCTCAGAGCATTTCTGCGTATTCCCGTTCGCCAGGTATATTCATCGGCAACTCTCGCCTCCATCAGCAAATAAATCCGTTTGATTTGCTCATCGGTCAGCGTTTTTTTGCGTTTAACATCCGGTCGCGCTATCGCGCCATTAAACGGATTATCCCTTGAAGATATAAATCCCTGACTGATGGCAAAATTAAATATTGCCCGCATGTGCGTCAGCTTATTATTCCAGGTGATTTTGGTCAGTCCCTCATCATTAATAACCCGACGCCGCCAGTTCAGTACCATACGTCTGTCCACATTCTCTGGCATAATATTTTCACCAACCCAGGTCGAAAAAGAACGGACACCCTCCTCGCACAGGCAATACCAGGCCTCATCGTCTTCCGCGTCCCATTTTTCCAGCGCCAGCTGACGGGTGATAACCGCTCCGTTCAGGCTGACGATGACCGGCGTGTAACGCACCAGATCACGAATTTCCTGGAGGCAGGTGAGGCGCTCCTGACTGCTCAGCGACTCGTACCATTCGCCTCTCACTGAGCAGCCCGGTACGACGGTTGTCATCTCATCAAGATCGTAGTGATAGCTCATTTCCCGTGTGTCCACCGACATCTGCCAGAGGTTTGAACGCCACAGCGTGCGGGCATGGGCCATAATCTGGCCCCGGCCCAGTCGGAAGCGGCCATAGGTGGCATCCCCCTCCTGATGTGGCGTGCCAAACCGACCAAAATAGCGTTTCACATCCTCATGGGAGGCAAAGCCCCGGCCATCGTCGCGGCAGACAAAGCCTTCGGCGGAGATCTCAACGCTCACCTGTTTCGCGCCGGCATCGACGCTGTTCATGATAAGTTCGATAACCGCCTTGCCGATGGAACCGGCCTGGCTGTAAATGATGTGATGAATAATCTGAGGGCCAGGTTCAAAGGGACAGCGCATGGAAAGACTCCGTTGTGGGGGTTCCGGCGCTATTTTCAGGATATGTGTCTGCGGTTATATAAAGAACTGTGACCGCAGATGTGAAAGAATCTGCAAAATGGTGGGACCGTTAATCGGTGGAAGGCGATTGCGCGTTAAAAAGTGCTGCTGATAAAATTCATTAAACAGCCAGTTGAAAAAAGACTATTCAAAGCTTAACGTTGCAGAGGAATGAATAACTGTTAAGAGTCTGAACTCTTTCTATAAGGCAAATGGAGACTGTAATAAATGGAATTAGGTATGATTGATATTAATCCCGATGAACCAGGTCAGTATTTTAATTTCAGAAATCCCCTGCCATACAACCAGTATTATGCTGTTAAACCACAGTACCATCCTCCATTGGGTGCTCAGCCTGTTGTTGATGATAATACAGGCCTCTGTATTGGCTATACGTTTGCTCAGGCACCAGGGTTATGGCAGGTATATGACTCTGAGGGACGGTTCATCACGCTTGAAGAAACCCCGCTGCAAACACCTCTTATCGATCCTGTAGATAAGAGGCCTGTTGGCATTCGGCGTTTTTCGCCTGTTGCGCAGCGGACGGGCAATACTGGATGTTGTTGCGGGAAAAAAAGTGGGTGTCGTACTGAGTGGAGCAACTCTGAGTATACTCCGTAGCCGCCTTAAAGTCGGCCTGTCTGTGCGTAATCTTAAATTTACTCACAAAACGGCTTCACATATGAGTAACCCTGGCAGATATATTCCTGTCCATATACTGGAAAAAGCAATCAGATATGGGGTTCGCAGTCCTGATGCAAGAAAAGTTGCCGGGCTCATAACTTACCGTATCCGTATGACACGATTGACCAGGGTACAGGTGGGTAACAAGATTGAGTACATCCACAAAGAATATACCTTGCTCGTCGTGGTCAGGGAACGCGACTGGACAATTATGCACTTCCATATCGATTGAGCGACGGGACAATAAATGTTTGAAATAAAGAATGAAGATACTCTCTTTCGCCTCTCATTCATCGAAAGAATTGAAGAACCTTAGGAGCCTCAGGAAGATGTGATAATGTGCTGGCTGGAGATAAATGGTTGCAGCATAAGCCTTCAATGTCAGTGTGAGCTTATACCCTATGATCTTGTAAGTCTGAAAAAAATAATGACGGACTTTTATCAATCACTGTCCGCAAACAAACGACCTGAGCCTGTAAGCTTCTCACCAAGAATGAGTACCTTCACCTGTGGATTTAATGTCATTGGTGGAAGTGATGCTGTGGGGTTCAGCTTCACTGCATCCCCGCAAATCTATGAAAGCTGGAAACTGACGGGAGGCATCATCATTGACCAGTCCTATTTTCCGGCGCTGATCAATGGAATTGAATCGATCCTGACAAACTGAACGCGGGCTCTTTGCCGCCTGCCCCCGCAACCTGCGGCTTACGCAGGCAGCAAACCGCGCTGCCCGCATAACCCACAGGCCCGTTTAACTGCACACCACGCCGCAGGCCACCCGGTCAATCTCCTTCAGCACCCACAGCATATCAGTGGAAAAAGAGAAAGAGGGTCAGAAGCCAGAGCACAATGAGGCGGATAAGCAGTTCGTTGAACTGCCGGAACGTAACGGCTTTGGTAGGCAGGCCACGATAGGCGTGGACCAGTGCCCAGGCACTGAACAGCAGCATAACCACGGCCAGGGTGCCCAGGATCAGGATATTAAGCTGCGCGGGGGTCAGACCGCTGCCGGTGTCCGCACTCCATCCGAAGACCTGAGAATCATTCATCGCCATGCCGGTTCCTCGGCGCGGTAACGCCCGGAGACGGACGAAGGTGCAGCTGGCTGCGCCCGTGAGGGCTCCATATAGGTGGCGATACCCTGCCTCATGGCAGCGATATCATGTGTGGCCTGCTGATAGTCGAAATAAAAGCGGGCATCCTGATTCTGGTTCGCCACCACGCGGGCGCGATCGAGCCCCGCCTGGACCTGATCGAGCTGACGCATCACCAGCGCCAGCTCGTCTTTCTCTGACGCCTGGCACTGTAAGGCGGGCAGCGAGGCCATCAGCAGGATAATAAGGGGTTTACTATGACGCATTCTGCGGCTCTCCCGGATAACTGGTGGTCGGCAGAGTGACGTAAAGCGGCAGGAGTTACAGCAGGAAATTGTTTATGGGGGAATGAAGATAAAGGACATTATGGATAAAATCAGGCGAGATTGGCATTTGCATTCGAAATGAGTCTGGGCTTCCGTTAAGTGCCAGGACGTTACTAACGCAACGGAGAGTTAAAATACGGGTAGCAAGGTCACGTCCTCTTAAAGGGGCTGGCGAGGTAGGGAAAGCGCTGCGCGCCAGAGCAATTACCAATATGCATCCAGATCAATTGTATCGCTCTCTGGTGCAAGTTCTTTCGATAACCTATCAATCTGTATTACTACTGGGGTGTGGAAAGCGGTACCAGATAGTACACATGCACCTGAATGTAGTGATGGTATTAAGGTACGAGATGAGTTATCGAGGTTGTTTAAAGAGTTTTTTAGCAAAAATATATCGTTATCATTGAATACACAGCGCGGGAGACACGTCCGCATCGTACATTTCCTTAAACGTGGCGACGATTTCGCGGGTCGTCATGCTTTTGGCGTACAGGGATAAAATCTTGCGTGATACGCGTCTGGCTTTTCTTTATCAGCTGTGGTTCGAAGGTGTTTTCGCAGTCACGCAGCGTGCTCAGTTCAATCTTACCATCGTCACAAAGTAATGTTTTTGACGAATAGCCATTAAGATCATAAGAAACTGATTTTGTGGAGTTTTCATTGAACACCAGATGGTCAGTTAACTCCGAATTGAGCGCTGTTTCGACGGTAAGCTTCGTCAACATACGGGAAAACTGATCGAGATCGGCTTTGGTTTTAAGGCCTTGAGCCAGTTCAGCCGCAAGGGTTTTGAGTTTTTTTTCGTCCATAATTTGCCTGTCTCCGTATCTGGAGTGAAGATATCAAAAACAGGCAGATATATAACTTAAATTACAGTCTCGGCTGAAACTGAGGTAACGATAATTTTGGCGGTTCCGGCGTAGAAAACCATAATAGTTTAGCCATCCATGCACCAACGCCCATAAATATCACTTACGCGATCGGCAATGAGTACTTTTCGCTCCGCGATCTGCATTATCAACACGTATAACTATACTCGATAATAGAAGTGACTTTAATTAAAAAATCCGCACTGCGATATTTAAATACGCAGCGCAGATCATGATTCATACGTTCGCTGACTTTACCTCTCGCCGAAGATGAGGTGGTATTTAAACTTCATAACCGGTAATGGTAAGATCCAGACTACCTCTTCCGCCATGTGTTATTCCGGTGCTTGTTACGGTGCTCCGAACGCCCTCAAATATATTGCTGCGAAAGAAACTACTATGGACAAGGGAATGGTGATTATCTACGCCACTATCGTTGAAGCTCCCTGCATTATAAAAACTAACACGACTTATCTTTACAAATCGATCATTTCCGTAATCGCGAATGTTAATGGTAATATCCAGGTTGTCACGTCCCTGACCTAACACCATCCGCAAGAAGATTACAACTTCCTCCCTTAACTGCGATACTCTATATGGAATGCTTAGGCTCATTTTACTTTTTATTAATCCATCACCCATAAAAAGAGAATCGCTATTTTCTCTGCGGACAACAAATAACGGATAGTCTGAGGCATTATGAATATTTAATGTCAGAGCCATTTCACGGGTAGGATGTCCTGAGTTTATGGCAGAGGCAATACTCATTGCGGCGGAAGCGAGAGAAATAATACCAGTAATTGCTCCAATGACCGAATAAGGTATCAGGGGGGAATTACCATTTCTTAAGTAACCCGCAAGTGTATCCTGACTGAACGTTCTGGCAGCATTTTCCACCTGGACATTGCGTATATCATACAGTGACTGTAAGTCAACCGGGGATGCCTCATCCATCGATATTAGCGGTATAATCTCCGGTAAAGGAACCAATGGAGGTGTAATATCTGGCATTCGAGGATTAATTGGTGGCGGTGGCTGGACAGGCCGGTCAAGATTAGTTTTGCCTGAAGGTGTAAATACTAATATGTTACTCACGACTTCATTGTTTTGTAAGTTCGAATATTGGGTTCCATAGAAAGCCATACCGAATGAGGCCTCTTTTGACTGACTCCTTCTTCTGTGAGTTGCATACATCAGATCGCTCGCTCCCCATGTTGTGGTGGGGTTAATTCTATCATTATCAACCTGAATGTATTCTATCTGCGTTCTGTTATGTGCCTGACTGGCAAGGCGAACACAAATTTCGATGCGCACTATTTCATTAAAATCAGGTAAGTTATCGGGTGAAACCAGTGTTGGATCGGTACTGATACCAAAAAAGACGAATCGGTGGAGACCACCAATTCTTCGGTTTACCTCAACACGATACTGACATTCCTCCCCGGGAAACAGCGGGCGGACTGCATGAGTAAAAAAAGCCCCTCGGGGTATGCCGACAGCCTGCCTTGGGCTCTGTATTGAAGCCGGAACGAGGATAAGCAGTGAATCATTTTTGAAGGTTAACTGATATGCGGCTCTGCCTGCTTCATGGGTAGGCGTGGGGAAATTAGCTGCCGAAGTACCTAAGCTTACTGATTCTGTAATAAGACCGATAATACTTTCAATAAATGAAAAGTTAAAATTTTCGCCTTGCTGTTGCAGAATTTTCTCAGAATATTTCAATCCGTCTGCAATATCATCACAGGCATCCAGTGAATTCATACCGATTAATAATCCTGACATATTTAATCCTCGTGTATAACAGCAGTGTTAAAATAATAAATAAGATATTAAATCTTTATGGTAAGGCTAATTTTAAGTGGGCGCCGAAAAAATCCACATCCATCGTGATGACATACTTGCCAATCTGCAGTAACTAACAGCTTTGTTGCACTGAGGCAGTATCAGGTAACAGTCTTTTTTTTCTAAGATGTTTCCTGATCATATCCCTGATCCGAAAATCTTTCCGACGCCTCCATTATCCCACCGATGTTATCGCAGCACTGTTGCAAAGTTTGCGAGGCACTGTTGTAAATTTTGCAATGAGGCAGCTTGTTTGTTATTGAAATACCCTAAATTTCAAAGACTCTGCTTAACAGAGGCGTTGGTGCATGGATGGCCAAACCATTATTATTAGGATCAGCTATTCTGAAATGTGTTAACGATGCCGCATAAACACAACGCCAAAAAGCTACACCATATGGCGTTTGTGCATGGATAGCTGAATTACAGCGTCCCCTTACCCACTGTAATTCAGACGGATTTCACCTGCTTACGGACAGAGTGGGGCCGTGCCACCGACAGCAGACGATTCAGAACCACCAACCCGATGGACACCTCTGTCTTCTGTGCCGCAAAACTCCTGGTACACAGGCGGGTTCCGATAAGCGTTTTCCAGCACCCCACCGACCAGCATCGCCGACGGCAGTAAAAACAGATTCGGCCAGACGGCGGTGGGCCAGGCGAGATACAGCATGCAGGGTCCATACAGCGCAGGTTTGATAAAGCGTTTGGCGTGGTGATAGACAAAGCTGGACTCATACCCTGCCCCGTAGCGCCGCAGGTCGCGCCGCACCAGACCATCAACAATGCCGGTGAGGATCACCAGCCCGAACAGCGGCAGACTCAGGAACAGGATCATCACCCGGATAATGAAAATCAGCGCCACCCACACCGTCGCCTGTAAATAGACGCCCAGCCAGCTGACCAGCGAAGCGCCCAGGCCGTTCAACGCGGGGATCAGCCCGGAGCCCTTCTCACTCAGCGCTTTAAATGACTGCATTCACTGGCTGAAGCCGCTGTCCACAAAGAGCCACTGCCAGGCCAGATACATCCAGCGACTGGTGGTCTGCACCGGGGCGGACATCAACAGACTGCGGGTGTAGCCCTCTGACAACCAGTGGCTTTCCGCCAGCATCACCTGATAACTGTGCGACGCACCCGCCTCCGGCCACAGCAGCGTGCCAAAAAAGCCTGACTGACGGGGCTGTGAAGGCGCACGGCGCTGCCTGTCGTTACTCCCCTCATTCTGCGACATTCATCCCTCCGGCATGGCCCACCTCACCGCCTGTCCACCACGTTTCCCCGCTGTGGTAGTTCTTCTCCATATCATCAGCCAGTTGCTTCAGGCTGGCAGGCATATGGAGGTCATCATGACCTGCCGGCAGCGGCATGCGGATTTTCCACAGACGCCCGCCTTCAAGTAGCGCGAATGCCTGCCCTTTGGGCAGATTGATGATGTCAGCGGGGCTTATCATCGGCACTTTAATCAGGCTACCCAAAATTGATGCCTGTAACAGGCAATCCGGCAGGGCGATGCAAACAGCTCTTCTGGAAGATATTGAAAAGTTTTTGCTACTTGAAGGCCAGCTAAACACTGTATTCAGCAACATCTATGGTGAATATTTTGAACCAGCCCTCTGGGGAACAACACCCTGTGATTTTTTAGTACTCGTGCGTGAGAGGGTAAAGCAGGCCATGCAGGGAAAAGGATGTTAACTGACGCGCTAAAAATAGCTGTGACGTGGCTTGTCTGCTGACGGCAGGCGCACAAAACGTGCTTTGTGCGCCTCCGTCCAGCCCCGGCCTGAAGGTCTTTTTCAGGTTATGACGTTAAGTAATTCATCAGCCATTTTATAAGTTTTGCTATTGGTGAGTGAGCACATCCTTCAGCCTCCCCCCCCTTATTTAAGAGACATGCCCTGCCAGGAAAACGTTTGCCGGACGGATAACGGGTAATGAGATTTTTCCGGTTTATTTAGCCCCGAAGCACGCATTCATGCCATCTGCCACTGTCCGACCGGGTACACCTTCAGCAGGCACGCCAGCAATCAGCACGCTACCGGTATTAACAAAACCACTCACTTTTTTTCCATGCCGGGCATAGGCAACGGCAGCATCCACGCCCATTGCAGCCATTGTCAGGGGATATTGCTGAGCAGTAGCGGCCATTTCTCCTCTGGCTATACTTTTGATGGCATCGCACCCGCCGTCAATCGACACTAAAAGCACCGACTTCTCTTTCCCCGCTTCCTTCAGAGCCTGAAAAGCACCGGCCGCCGCCGGTTCGTTGATGGTATAAACAAGGTTGATGTCAGGATGATCTTTCAGGCATCCCGCCATAACATCATGCCCCTGCTGTTTTGCACCCTGGGTACTGCCGGAGCACAAAATTTCTGAGCTTTGTGAAAGCTGATAAGATTCACTCCCTTCCGCCTTCAGCCCAAGACCGTTCATAAAGCCATTATGACGTCTGGCTCCCACCAGATTTCCCTCGGACAAATCCAGCGTGGCAATTTTTAATGGTTGTCCGGGAAATTTATGCGGCATAACGGCCCTGGCATACTGTCCGATAGCTTCTCCTGCCTGGTAGTTATCCGTTCCGAACAGCGCGTCAACGGCACTGGACGGATCGGTTGGCGAGTCGAGAGCAATCACCTGAACGCCTTTTGCCCTCGCCTGCTCAATTGCCGGCACGACGGCTTTTGCGTCACTGGGGGTGATCAACAACGTGGTGGCACCTGCTGCGACCATTGACTCAATTGCAGCCGTTTGCGAGGCGACATCACCGTCTACCTTGCCTGCGGCCGTAAGAAGTTTAATGTTATGAACAGTTGCCCCGAGTTGTGCTCCGGCCTTCATTTTTGCAAAGAAGGGGTTAGCATCGGTTTTAGTAATAAGTCCTACGGTGACAGGCGTTTCAGCAGAGGCGAAAGCCGCCAGCCCCATCTGTAAAGCCATCGCGGTGATAACCCAAATGATACGGTAACGTTTCACGGGAGGCTCCTTAGCTCACAGCTGAAAGAGAGAGAGGTCTGGCACCCGCACGCGATATATCAAAAGCGGCAATTTCCTGAAGCAGAAGTCTGGCCTGCCCTTCAAGGTTTGCGGTGGCCGCACTGCTTTCTTCGACCAGCGCCGCATTCTGCTGAGTGGCTTCATCCATTTGTATAACGGCTTTATTGACCTGCTCAATCCCGGTATGTTGCTCCCTGGAGGCTACGGTAATTTCCGCCATCAGCGTGGTCACACTGTTCACGGCATTGACGATTTCAGACATAGTGCTACCCGCGTTGCTCACCAGTCCGGAACCTGTACTCACCCGAAGCACAGAATCATCTATCAGGGATTTTATCTCTTTCGCTGCGAGGGCACTGCGTTGCGCCAGATTCCGAACCTCACCGGCAACCACCGCAAATCCCCTGCCCTGCTCACCAGCGCGCGCCGCCTCAACCGCCGCATTGAGTGCCAGAATATTGGTCTGAAATGCGATGCCCTCAATGACGTTGATAATCTGTGTTATTTGTCCGGAACTACTGGCTATGTCCTGCATGGTAGTCACCACCCGCGCCACCACCTCACCACCGCGCTGTGCGGTCTGAGATGCCCCGGTGGCCCTGTCATTGCCTTCCTGCGCACTCGCAGCGTTATTTTTTACCGTAGCCGTCAGCTGCTCCATACTGGCAGAGGTCTGCTCTAACGCCGATGCCTGAGCTTCAGTCCGACGACTGAGATCTTCATTCCCCTGATTAATTTCTTCCGCTGCTTTTAGAATATTCTCAGCTGAGTTCGCGACCTGGCTAATCAGTTGAGCCAGATTGTTTTGCATCATTCCTAATGCAGCAAGAACGCTTCCCTCAGGTGCCTGAGTCGCATTGGGGACAGGATTCAGATCGCCATCAGCAATACGTTGAACAACCTCTTTAAGCGTTGCGGGTTCTTCACCCAGCGCACGAAGTAGCGTTCGTATAATTATCCATCCGAGTAGTACTGAGGTGATTAGCGCTGCCAGGCTGACAAAAATAAACACCAGCCGCGTAGCCAGGTAGGTTTTCTGCGCACTCTCCAGTCTTTTAACTGACTGCTGTTTGCTGTAATCCAGATAACCGTCAGCAGCCTTGATAAGCATCTGTAGCCCAGGCCGCAGCTCACGGTTTAGCCTGTCGATCGCCTCAGCTTTTTTCTCTTCCAGAGCCAGAGAAATGATATGCCCTGCGACAGGACGGTATACCTTTTCAGCTTCAACGATAGAATTAACAAAGTTTCTGTCATTTTCTGTGGTATCCGCCTGAGAATTGACAGCCTGTTCCAACTGTTGAGTTGCAGCCACCATTCGTGCTTCTGCACCTGCAACCAGCTCCTTGCCTGCCACAATATCGGCAGGCTCACTGACCAGAACCAGTCCGTATATTTCGAGCGAGTTAGTTTTTACATCGCCCAGAATGGCATTCACCAGACTTTCTCTGGCCGAAACCTGTTCAACATGGTTTCTGAATGTATCGTTTGCACCGACAAGCGCCCTGACCGCCAGACATGCTATCAGAAGAACCATAACGACAAGGGATGCAAATCCCACTGTAAGCTGTGTACGTACAGATGCCCGGCTGAATTTCATGATTATCTTTCCCGTGCTGCAACGTGGATTTTTCGCAAAAAAAAGCAATGCCCTTCAGGCTACAGGTTAATATCGGCGGTTTATGGCGGGAACTTTATAACGCAGCAGGTTAAAAAATGATCGGCGTGATACAGATGGCAAATTAAAGATCCGTTCTTGTTGCAGCTCAGTGTTTATTGAGCAAACCCCTGGGAATCTTCCATTTAATCTAATAATTCTCCCTCCTGGGTAAGTTGTGCGAGGGGGGAAGTAAACAGCCTCTGTCTGGAGCATTTATGAAACTGCACAAAATAGATTCTGTGTTAATCGCATTGATTTTCATCGTGATATCCCCCTTTTATTTGACGGCTAAGGCTGATGACACTGCAAACAGCACTTCAACGGAACAACCTGTATTGCCACATGCCAGCAAAGATGGGGCAAACGGCAATGGTAATCATGCAGGAAACGGTGGAAAAGGCGGAGTTCCAGGCGCAGGCACAAAGGGTGGCAACGGCGGAAATGGAGGTAAAGGAGGAGACTCCGCCGCTGATGGTTCAGGAGGAAATGGCGGCGCAGGAGGAGCCGGTGGCAATGGTGGCGACTAAGTTAAGGCTATTTTTTTAATCCCTCTGGTGCTGAAGATATCCGGTTGTTTGCAGCCGGATGGCAGCTATTGCCGCGTTGACCTGTTCCTGGGATGCCACGTGGCTGGCAGGCCAGGAACGGTTTTATCAGCTGGCTGAGACCTTCTGACAACCTGTTTACTCAGGCAACGCTCTGCAACCAGCGTCAGCCAGCACCAATGTAAGGTCTGAGCATCACGGCAGCCCTGTTACAAACACTGTTAACAGACAGAGGCAAAACATCGGATCAGGATACTTTCACTGTGGCGTTTTAACACGATGAGGAATGAGGGTAACAGGCCTGCTGACCTGAAGTCACCCTCAGATAGCTGGTGATAAGCTGCTTCAAATGCTGCTCTGTCAGCATTTTTTGCGTAGAGGGGATCATCACTGGATTTTCCTGTATATTCATCTGCCGTAGCTGTTCTTCAACCGGCACGGTTTTACTGAATGACTGGGTTGCAGCAAACACCTGTGTTTTCAGCTCGCTGACGGTTATGTACCTTCCTTTCTGCCCATCCAGTGCATTCAGCTGGTTTGTCAGCTCCTGTAGTCTGAGCATCCCTTCGTGCCAGCCGTTCATTACATCCGCAGACAGTGCTGATGCATTTATCTGTTGCTGCCACTGTTGTATCAGAAGCTTAGCCTGATCCGGCCACAGTGCTTTTGCCTGTTCTGCGAGCTTTCTGGCGTAGGTGATATTCCAGCCAGCAGGTAACTTTTCCAGCCGGATAAGCTGCTGCTGTGTCCGGGCGATAAAGTCCTTTGGCAACCGGGCCTGCTGACGTAACGCATCTGACTCTTCTGCTGTGAGAGGTGCAGGTAATGGTGCCAGTGAAGCTGCAAGCTGAGTCTGTAGCGGATCAGGCCGGTTGAGGAGATGCCAGCCCGATACTGCAAAGGCACTTATCATCAGCATGGTACAGATCCCGGCTGCGAAGGATTTCCACTTTTTTACCGGAGCAGGCATTGCCGCCAATACTTCTGCATGCGCCTGACGCGGTGGCTGCGCAACGTACACCCACTTCACTGCGCTGTCAGGCGGACTACCAGCAAGGTCCCTCATGGGTGCTGTCGTATCATTTATCACGCTGGCAGGCAACACAACACCAGACTGAATGTCCGGCCCGGTGCTAGTTGTGTCATCGCTGTTTTTCAGCCGAACGGCATTGTTGTGCACCAGGGTACGCAATGTATCAAGCTGGCTGAGATGTTTAAGCTCCAGACGCTGTAATACCGCTGCCAGGCTGGTAAGCAGTTGCTCCGCCCGATACAACTGATTGAGGTCGTTGTCATTGAGCGGGAGCGAGCGCATCCGTTGCTGCAAACGCTGGCTCAGACTGCTGAGGATTGCCATGCGGGCATGTACCGACTGCGGCCAGAGTGCACTCCACTGATGGTTTATCAGGGCCTCCAGTATCGCCAGAACTTCATTAAGCCCGAACAATCCGGCCAGATGCGAACGTGCCAGGGTATACCAGGCTGCTGTCTGTAGCTCCACGCCATTTTGTTCGAAGAGAGAAAGGCAGAGTTTTTCAGCATGATGCCAGTTCACATCCGGACGCGCCGGATGTTTCAGCTTACTCAGTTCTTCACGCAGGGCAGCATAATCAGCCAGCTTGCGCGGGTCAGCACCGGTTTTCAGTTGTCGGGAAGGGGTGTCATTCATGACAGGTTATCGCTCCGGGGGGCGCGGGTCTGATCATCTCCAGTATGGCCGGGCATATGATGCCAGCGTTACCTCCTGAGCAGGATCACGCCCTGGCCTGGACACCGACAGAAGAATTACTCAGTCTGCCGTTTTTACAAGCTGATGCCGTTCCTGATACCCTGGTCGCTTATATGATTGCCAGGCGTGCAAACCATCTCCGGGTACAGGCGTCTGCTATCAGCTGGGGCGCCAGGGGGCGCGAGTCAACTCAATCAGCCCTGGCATTATCGTCACCCCGCTGGCAAAACATGAACTTGATTCAGAAATTGGTGATATTTATCGCGCAATGGTCGAGGCCTCACCCACTGGACGCATGGCTCCCCCGGAAGAAATTGCCGTGGCCGCCTCTTTCTTACTCGGTGCAGATGCGGGATTCATTACCGGTAGCGATCTGCTGATTGACGGTGGCGTTATTGCCGCAATGCGCGCGGGTAGACTGCAAACGCCAGGCTGATGCAAGGTCGCAGAATAAATGAAGCGGGTAACAAAAAAGCGCCTTCTGTTATCCCCGCGCAGTGGCGGGGCGATAGCATCGGCTTTGTTGCTGTGATCACTCCTGCTTTCAGTGACAAACACTACAATTCCAGCCCTGCACGATATTGTCCCCATTTCAGCACCGAGTTTACGCCGACCGACAAAAACGGCTGCGGCGGCGTTTTATTTGGCCCCGGAGACGCGCGGAGAAAATTGATTAACTCATTGTTTTCACCGGCAATCATATCCGCCAGCAGTTTACCGGTGGCCGTGCCGCGTGTGATCCCCAGCCCGTTACAGCACAGCGCCCCGTAGACGTTCGGTGCCAGCTGGCCGAAGAAGCCTTCGTGATTTTCTGACAGGCAGATTGCCCCACTCCAGGAGTATTCAAAATCGACATGATTGAGCGTTGGGAAGCGCCGCTCAAAGGACTTGCGATGTCTGGCAATAAAGCTCTTCAGATGATAGTCACGCGGGCGGCCATCCGGGTGGAAACTAAAACTGTTGCGCACCAGAATGCGGTTATCGACAGTGCGACGAACGGTGCTGCCAAACGGATGCGCGGGAATCACCCCCCACACCGGCTTGCCGCCGAGAAAAGCGTGCTCATCGCCAGTCAGAGGACGAGTCAGACTGCCGTACAGGAAGGTTGGCAACAAACGCCCGCGCAGGAAACCAAAGTGTGATGCGAAAGCGTTATTCGCCAGGATCAGCTTATCAGCGGTAATGCTGCCTTTATCATGCACCAGCGTCACTCTGTCGCCATAATGAATGGCGGTGATCGGCGTGTACTCGTAGAGCGTTACGTTTGAAGGCAGGCTGTTTGCCAGCCCTTTCACCAACGCTGAAGGCTGGAGCAGGATAGTGCCCGGAATATAAAGCGCCTGCTTATAGTAGGCAGTGCCGATATGATCAGGCAGATCCCTGCCTGCAATCATCTGCGTTTCACGACCTACCTTCTCCAGCCCACGTCGGTAGGCCTCCAGAATCGCCACCCCTTTTTCACCTACCGCCGCCTGGTATTTACCGGACTCGGACATCTGACACTCTATGCCGTGTTCCCTGACGATAGCGCGCAGATAGTTCTGACCCAGGGTGTTGAGCTTAAAAATCAGGCTGGCGGTTTTCACATCGCCAATGTAGTCCTTTGCCCCAATATCGTGCGGCACATCGATAGCAAAGCCCGCATTGCGTCCGGAAGGGCCGTACCCGACCTCCTGCGCCTCAACCAGCACGATTTCATCGTCGGGGAAGTGATGCGCCATCTGACGGGCAGCGGCAAGACCGGTCAGCCCGGCACCAACAATGACCCAGCGAGCATGTTTTTGCCCGACATGGGCGGGATGCGGAGTGCGCGATGGACTGGTGTGATACCACCCTGGCAGGGCGTCATCAGCAGGAAGTGAAGTGATCTTTTGCACGTTAGTTTACTCCGGTACGCTGCCATTTTTACTGTTGTTTGCTTGTGCTTTTCCACGCGAAAAGCGTTGCCGGAATGATGTTAGCCAGGATGAAAAAAAGGAATATGTGATGAATATCTAATGTATACAACAAGTATAAATTTAGTTAATTTTATGTTAAAAAAGGCGAGCGAAAGCCCCCGTACGAGCGGCGACAGGATGTGTTCTGGTGCAGAAATGACCTGCCAGCGGACGCCGGCAGGCGTACCCTCAGGCGAGGTTATTCAGATGACCGGACAGGGTCATCCGCTTTAAGTCCTTCAGGGGCAATAAATATCTCCATGTTCTCCCGCGACAGCGACCAGTGTTCAAAAACCAGCTCCACCACCGCCTGCTCGTCACGTGCTTCCAGTGCGGCGATAAACGCATCGTGATGATCGGCCGCCAGCGCCAGACGCCGCGCCATGTCATCATTCTGCGGTCGAAAAAAAGTGTGGCCTATGCGACAGTGGTCAATCAGCAAACGGCCAAGGCTCGGCTGCAAATAGGGGTTTGCCGCCATCTCTCCCATAATTTCGTGAAAGCGGTTATTTTCCAGCGCCAGCGCTTCTGCGTCCTTGCTGAGCATCGCTTTGCGAAAGCGCTTTTGCGTCTCTTTCAGCCCCTTTAACTGGGCTGGCTTGTAATGCTGTACCGCCAGTCGTCCAGTGGCCGCGTAAACCATTGGGGCCACCAGGAAGAAATTACGCAGTGTCGCATGGCTCAGGGGGATCACCCGGACACCACGCTTTACAACAATCTCAAGGTATCCTTCACCAGCCAGGCGCTGAAAGACTTCGCGCACCGGCGTCCGTGACAACCCGTATTGCGCGGTCAGACTGGCTTCATCCAGCAGCTCATCCGGAGCCAGTTCCATCGTTAAAATGTGTCGCTTGAGATCCTCATACAGCGCTGCCTTCCCCGTTCTCATTACCGCCTCCTGAATGTCGACCTGATATGCTGCTTAACCTACAGATAAAGGTGTACTACAGCAAAAATATCAGGCGCAGGGATCACGCTCTGCACATCTCTCTGGCGGTCTGGTAAATCATTATCAGGACGGGTTCCACATCCCGGTCGGGCGGATGGCGCAGTATTTCTCCGCGCAGCCAGACAATTTCACTGCTGGCGCGCTGCTGAAAAGCGGCATTTTGCCCGGCATTTTTCAGCCACTTCATAATAAAGGCGTTTTTCTGCCGCCCCGAAGCAATGCGTCCCTGCTTTCTTCTGATACTCAACGCCGCCAGAAGACAGAAATAGAAATGCGTTCTGTCTTCCAGGTCGTCAAAGAGGACTTCAGGCGTCATCTTCAGCAACATCAATCCAGATGGTCTTCAGTTCGGTGTACTGGTCGAGCGCGAACACCGATTTATCACGCCCGCCAAAGCCGGACTGCTTATAGCCGCCAAAAGGCGTTGTTGCATCGCCTTCACCAAAGCAGTTGACGGTGACAGTGCCGGCGCGAACAGCGCGCGATACGCGAATGGCACGACTGAGTTTGCCGGTATAGACCGACGCAGCCAGCCCATAAGGGGTGTCGTTCGCCAGGGCAATGGCTTCGGCTTCGGTTTTAAAAGGGGTGACACAGAGCACCGGTCCGAAAATCTCCTCCCTGAACAGGGCGCTTTCAGGCATGACGTCATCGATAATCGTTGGTTGCACGTAAGCGCCCCGCTCCGAGTTGCCGCCATGTAGCACCCGCAGCCCCTCCTGACGCGCTATGTCGAGGTAACCACTCACCTTACTGAAGTGTTCCGGCGAAACCATCGCGCCAAGCCGGTTGTTCGGGTCGAGTGGATCGCCCATCTTCCAGTCGCCAATCTGCTTTGCCATCTCCGCCAGCAACGCCTCTTTCACCCCTTCCTGCACCAGCAAACGTGAGGTGGCAGAGCAGTTCTCGCCCATGTTCCAGAAAGCACCGTTAAGCACATGTCCGGCTACTGCGGCTAAATCATCGGCATCGTTAAACACCAGCGCCGGGTTTTTTCCGCCGCATTCCAGCACCACCTTTTTAAGATTGGACTCCGCCGCGTAGTGCAGGAAACGACGTCCGGTGGCCGTGGAGCCGGTGAAGCTGACCATATCAATATCCGGATGCAAACCAATCGGTTCGCCCACCTCTTTCCCGGTTCCGGTGACAACATTCAGTACGCCCGCAGGCACTCCCGCAGCAAACGCCAGTTCCGCCACGCGCAGCGAGGTCAGCGAGGTCTGCTCTGCTGGCTTCACCACCAATTAACAGCCTGCCGCCAGCGCGGGGCCAATTTTCCAGGCGAGCATCAGCAGCGGAAAATTCCAGGGCAGGACGCAGCCCACCACCCCAACAGGCTCACGCACCACCAGCGCCAGAGCGTGACCTGCTAGTGCCGTATGATCGTAAAACTTGTCGATGGCTTCCGCGTGCCATTTCAGTACATGGATAGTCTCCGGCACGTCCACCGCCAGACATTCACTGACCGGTTTACCGCTGTCGAGGCTTTCCAGCACCGCCAGTGACTCAAGCTCCTGCTCCATCAGCGCCGCCAGCTTAAGCAGCACAGCTTTACGTTCCCCAGGAGCTCGCTTGCTCCAGCTGCCTGATTCAAAGGCCTTACGTGCCGCGCTCACTGCCGTGTAAACGTCGGAGGCATCACAGGCCGCAATATTGACGATTGCCTCACCGGTAGCCGGGTTGCGGGTCGTCAGCGTTTTACCGTTAACAGCGGCAGCAAAACGACCGTTAATAAACGCCTTGTCAGGAAACGAAAGATCATGCGCAAGGCGCGTGACGTCATTAAGCGTCTGAAGCTGTTTCATTCTGCCCCCTTATCCTTCTGTGACCTTAGCCACGTTGCGTTTTACATCGGCAATCGTCGCTTTCAGTTGGGCTTTCTCTTCTTCATTCAGGCCGTGCAGCGGCGCACGAACCTGACCGCAGCTCAGGCCATTCAGCTCACAGCCATAGCGGATGGACTGCACAAATTTGCCACCATCAAGGAAATTCATCAGCGGCATCATCGCAGCCATGATCTTACGTCCCTTTTCGAAGTCCTTTTCCACCACGCAGGCTTCATACAGCGCCACATGTTCGCGTGGAATAAAGTTTGAACCGGCACACACCCAGCTACGCGCTCCCCACGCGAAGAACTCCAGCGCCTGGTCATCCCAGCCGCAGGAAAGTGCAATATTGGGGAATTTGCAGGCCAGCAGATGCAAATTATTGAAATCAACCGAGCTTTCTTTAATGGCGACCACGTTTGACGAGCGACTCACCTGCTGAAAGTAGGTTTCACCCATTGAGATCCCCATCCGGCCCGGATAGTTGTAAAGCATGATCGGCAGCTGCGCGGCTTTATCTATCGTCAGCGCATGATGGGCGTTTTCCAGTTCGGTGGGCAGCGCGTAGGGCGGTGAAGTGACCAGGATCGCATCGGCTTTGATTTCGCGCGAATGCTTCGCGTAGTCCACCGCGTCTTCAGTGCGGATGGCCCCCGTACCGACGATCAGCGGCAGACGGTTGCCAATCACCTGACGCGCATGTTCAGCAAGTGCCTTACGCTCTTCCGGGCTCTGGGCATAGTATTCTCCCGTCGAACCGCCAATAATGATGCCGTGCACACGGCCTTCAATCAGGGACTCCAGTACATCGGCAAAGCGAGCGAAATCAATGCTGCCATCGGCTGCGTAAGGGGTAATTGCGGGGGTGTAGATACCATCAAATGTCAACACGATAACCTCCAGGGAAATTCACAACCATCAGTGTCTGTTCAGCAGCCCGGCAGACTGCGATTTGTTAAAAATTTGCACACAGAGGCGAAAGAGGTCAATGGGTGAATATTTTTTGTATACATTAAAAATACAACGCAAGGACTGCTAAATAGTAAATTCCTACATACATGTTAAATTTAATTATTTAAAATCAATTAATTAAAAATAATCCATTCGGTATTAATTTCCTGGATGATTTAAGATAGCGATCACATTCCGGAATTATTGCCTCAAAAGACGTATTTACAGCGTCCATGCGCAGGCATAGTTTTAAGGCGATATTTAACCAGTTATTAACAGTTCCACAGCCGATGAGCCGGTGGTTAACAACATTCAGACAGAGGTGCAGGGTATGCCCCAGAAGAAAGCGACACTCATCGGACTGATAGCTATCCTGTTGTGGAGCGCAATCGTTGGGTTAATCAAAAGCGTGAGCGAAGGCTTTGGCCCGGTAGCAGGCGCTGCGTTGATTTACACCTGTATCGCCATTCTGCTGCTGTTCACCGTTGGCTTTCCGAAGCTGCGGCAGTTTCCGTCAGGCTACCTGTTTTTCGGCAGCCTCCTGTTTGTGAGTTACGAACTCTGTCTGTCGCTGTCGCTTGGTTTCACCCACTCGGGCCGTCAGGCAATCGAAGTTGGAATGGTAAATTATCTCTGGCCTGCGATGACAATTTTGCTGGCGGTGGTGGTCAACCGCCAGAAGACCAGCCCGCTTATTATTCCGGGAATGCTGTTATCCGTGGCGGGAATATGTCTGGTGCTGGGCGGCGAGCGGGGTTTCTCATTTAATGAGATGACCAGCAATATAATGGAAAATCCGCTCAGCTTCGGCCTCGCATTGAGTGGCGCTGTTATTTGGGCAATCTATTGCGTGGTGACAAAAATTATTGCCAAAGGGAATAATGGCATCACGCTGTTCTTTATTTTAACCGCCCTGACATTATGGATAAAATATCTGACATCCCCGCAGCCAGACTTTGTTCTCTCCTGGCATACATGGCTTAGCCTGGCGCTGGCTGCCATTGCCATGGGCTTTGGCTACGCGGCATGGAATGTGGGTATTTTACATGGCAATGTGACCGTGCTGGCTGCCGCCTCCTATTTTATTCCCATTATCTCGGCGCTGCTGGCGGCCTTTATCCTGAACTCGCATCTGACGCTCTCATTCTGGCAGGGCACTGCGATGGTGAGCCTGGGCTCGCTGATCTGTTGGTGGTCTACCCGCAGCATAGCGCCAAAAAATTACCGGCAATAAATCAAAGTAAGTAAATACCAGATAATAAAAACATCTTACCCGCCTGCCCTGTACCAGAGGAGTCGTTGTTATGAATCAGCAGAAATAACAGAAATTACTCTCTATTGATTTTTCGGCATCGCTTTATCTGCTCTGGATAATGCTCTGACGATCTTACCTGACCTATATTAATTCCGTGATCGTTAAATTAACGGTATGGGTTTCGTCTGCCTGCAATACGCCTTTGTGGCTAATAAGGCCGGTTACCCCTGTTAATTTAACATCATCGGGGAAAGACAGGAGTTATCATGTCAAATACGCTTTCTGTAGAAGACCTTCCACTTAACCGCTTCCATCGATTGCTGACCGTGCGTTCAGGCGGGGGATCTTTTGTCGACGGTTATGTGCTGAGTATCATCGGCATCGCCATGATGCAGGTTTCCCCTACCCTGGGCCTCAACGCATTCTGGCAGGGCCTGATTGCCGCTTCGGCATTAATCGGCATCTTCTTCGGCGGCTTTATTGGCGGTGCGTTAACTGACCGTCTTGGGCGACGCCTGCTTTATTTCGTTGGCCCGACCCTGTTCATTTTCTGCTCACTGGCGCAATACTGGGTGCAGAGCGGCGAAATGCTGTTTGCCCTGCGCTTTATGAATGGCGTGGCGGTGGGGATTGAATATCCGGTAGCCACCGCCTTCCTGGTGGAGTTTTTGCCGAAGAAAAATCGCGGGCCCTGTCTCGCCACGCTCACCATCTTATGGTTCGCGGGAGCCGCCGCAGCTTATCTGACCGGTGAAACGATTCTCAATGTTGCCGGCCCTGGCGCCTGGCGTCTGACACTGGCCAGCACTGCCGTCATTGGCATCCTGCTGTTCATTGTGCGTATGGGCACCCCGGAGTCCCCACGCTGGTTGATGAGCAAGGGCCGCCACGCTGAGGCCGAAGCCATTATCCGCCGCGTTTACGGCCCGGAGTTTGGCCTGGACAATCTGCCGGTTCAGACCGAGAGCAAAAATCTCTCCTTTGCCAACCTGCTCCATTCCGGCTACGGCAGGCGCATGGCATTTGTCACGGTCTTCTGGACCTGCTCCGTCATTCCGGTATTTGCGGTCTACGCCTTTGCGCCCAAAGTGCTGGATGCGCTACATCTGAGCGGCCGCTGGGCTTCCTGGGGTTCGGTAAGCATCACCCTGCTGTTCGTGATCGGCTGCATTATTGCCACCCGCCTGATCAATACCCTGGGGCGTCGTAAGCTACTGCTGCACAGCTTCCTGTGGTCTGGTCTGGCACTGCTACTGTTAGGTTTGCTGCGTGACGGCCCCTCTTTGTTGATCCTGCTGATGTTTGGACTGTACGCGCTGTTTATTGGCGGTGCTCAGGTGTTGCAGTTGGTCTATCCGAACGAGATTTTCCCAACGGAGATCCGCGCCGGTGCGGTGGGCGTGGGCACCTCGCTGTCGCGTATTGGTGCGGCGGTGGGGACATGGCTGGTGCCCGTTTCTTTGCAAAATATCGGCATCGGCCCGACGATGTATATTGCAGCGGCAATTACCTTCTTTGGTCTGGCCGTCTCCTGGTTGCTGGCCCCGGAAACCAACGCCCGTAGCCTGGAAGATGCCTCTTCGCTGGATGACCAGCCACCAGCGGAAAAAGCCGCTGTACGAACGGTGCTGCCCAAACGACACAGTCTGTGGGATGAAAAGGGCGACGGGATGTCGCCCTTCTCTATTCCCTGACCAGCTTTTCGACTTCCCTGCGCCGTTTACGAAATGAGCTGGGCGTTTCGCCATACTGTTTGCGAAACCATGAAATCAGATGTGATGCATCTGAAAATCCGGTCGCGCTGGCGATGGCATTGATGCTGTTACCTGAATCCGCCATCAGCCTGCGCGCCTGCTCAAGGCGCATATTGCGCCAGTAAACAGACGCCGAATGGCCGGTGCAGCGGGTAAACATCAGATTCAACTGGCGGAAGGTCGCACCGGCAAAATCCGCGACTTCCGCCAGGGGGATCGGTGAATCAAGATGGTCTTTCATAAAGCCAATCACTTTACTGACCAGCGCATTTTCATAGACGGCGGGCGCGTTGAGGGTGCCTCGCTGCTTAGCCTTGCCTGCGCGTTGCGGAGTATCGTCAACCAACAGATATTTCAGCACTTTTTGCGAGCGCACCGCCCCGCAGTGCTGGCGAATCAAATCCGCAGCCAGATCAATCGCCGTCCCCCCCGGGCAGGAGATGATCCCGCCATCTTTTATATAGGTTTTGTCGATAACCGGAATGGCTTGCGGAAAACGCATACGAAATTCATCGCGGGTGGTGAAGTGGATAGCGCAGTAGCGCCCATCCAGCAGGCCGGCGTTTCCCACCACAAATGCCCCGCTACACAGGGTGATGATCGGGATATTTCGCGCATGCAGTTCACGCAGCGCCTGCAACAACCATTCTGGCGGATCCCGCGTCTCTTCAAGCAACCCGCCCGCCACGATGAAGTAGTCCCAGGATTTAGTGAAATCCAGCGTTGCCGTGGGTGAAACGGGCAATCCACAGCTGGCGATAACCGGCCGGTCATCACAGGTCATCCACTCCCAGCGGCAAAAAATCTGTCGGCTGGAGAAAGATTCGTCCGCCGCAAAGCGCAAAGACTCCACCAGCCCGGCGACAGAGGCAAGCGTGAACTGACGCATCAGCAAAAAGCCAATCGTTAAATCGGGTTTTGGCTCAGGGTGATTTATCGGCATTCATCGGGCTCCTTTCGTCCATTCGACATGTCCGGCAGGCTTTTCAGTTGGTTGCTCTGCTGTGTATGCGCCGCTGGGTAAACATCTTTCTGGCAGGCCTGTTCAGACTTCTGGCTTCAGGATGCGTCGCGCAAAATTACCTTCAATGGGCACCGTCAGTCATCACAGTGGCGGCTAACGCCCCTTGTGCATTAAAGCTGTTCAGGCTGTTTTAAGGCACTGAAGTAACATCTGATAAAAATCTGGTTGCCTGATTTTTGTTAAAGAGGTTAATTTATTTAATGGTTTATTACTAACTTGAAAACAATTTTCTGTCACAAAGAGGCAAAATGAAAAAAATCTCAGCCCTGCTCACTCTGCTTGCCTGCGGCTTTTCAGGAATGTCATGGGCTGGTGAAGCTCACGTCTGCCATTCACCGGCCGTTGCCACCAATTCAGCCGCTGCGATGCTGAGCGACAACACGGTATTTAATTGTGGTGAAAAGATAAGCGGAACCCTACCGCAGCTTGCCGCCCAGGGGTGGATCATCGTTCAGCAAACCGATCAGGTGGCTATCACCGATCCATCCTGGGTCTACGCTCAGTTAATTATCAGAAAATAAGCCGCACTCAGGGAGGTTTTTTGCGTACCCGTCCGTCATCGCGATTGATCATTTTTACTCCTGAGCATCGGGTTTTACTCTTTCATTTCTGCCATGAAGGTGATGCCCTGAGCGGCAAATCATACTGGGCAACGCCGGGCGGAGGGCTGGAGGATAACGAAACCTTTGAACAGGCCGCATTACGCGAGTTACGTGAAGAAACCGGGCTGATAAGACAGTCCGCAGGTCGGCAAATCGCCAGCAGAAGCTTTACCATGACCCTGCCTGACGGCGAAACCGTACAGGCAGATGAACGTTTTTTTATCATTCAGGCAGAAACCACTGAAACCTCCCTTTCAGGCTGGAGTGAAAATGAGCAGCAGGTGATTCGCGCTCTGCACTGGTGGTCTCTGGAGGAGCTGGTCATATCTGAGGAAACGATATTTCCCCGTGAGTTGCTTATTGAAATTATCAGCAGGCGGCCTGACCAACATCCGCATCAGCCCGCTCCATAAGAATGGCCTGACCAAAAGCAACGCAGGCTTCAGGCGTTACAGTCAGCAACGATATAACTCTTTGCCTGCAAAGCAAATACTCACCACCGCCGATAAGGCGGAAGAAGGCTGGCTTATCCCTGACCAGTCTTTATGAAATGGCCGTGGCGCGAAGGTTATGCAGAGACGCCAGCAGAATCGCTGACTGAAAGGCCCCCCTGCGCGGCATGGACATCGCCAGCGGGATCGGACCGTAATCTGTAAACCGGCCCAGTGTCATGCTGATGAATAAACCCCGTCAACGCAGGTATTGCCCGGTGACGGCAACGGTGCACTGGTCGAAATCAATGCACAACCGGACACCAAGGGGAAGAGTCAGCATAGGATGAGTGTGGCAACAGTCGAAACCATCAACCAGGGGCAAAGGCTTATCTGCCAGAACTTCATATAAAACGTCTGAAGGTTGCCGCCCGCTCCCTTCATCATTAAAGCGCTCGTGTTTACCTGAAATAATTGCACTGACTTTATCAAATATGCCGTTCAGCTTGAGCATAGAGAATGAACGCTCAACCGTCGCGATGTCTTTCAGACTGTCTTCGATAAATAATATATCGCCGTGCCGGATCTCAGGCATCCACGGGCTTCCCATAATTCCGGAAAGCGTATTAAGATTCCCGCCAATTACCCGCCCTTCGATTCTGCCCTTTCCGGCAAAACGACAGGTATTATCACAAAGTATTTTGGGCCTGACGGGTTCAACGGTGTCCCAGTTCAGCCGCTCATCCGTCCATTTTTCTGGCAAAGTGTAATGACGGGTTGCCGAATGAGGTTGCATCAGCATTTCATAAAAAGAGTGCCAGGTTTGATCCACTAACGGCGGAAATTCACCAAAAGACGCGACCAGCGCCGGACCATAAAAGGTAATTAACCCTGTTCTGGCGTAAATCCCTGCCAGCAGAGCGGTCGCATCAGAGTAGCCAATGATAATTTTAGGATCTTCCATCAGCGTCTTATAGTCGAGATATGGCAGGAGTGAATTACTGTTACTGCCCCCAATAGTGGACATGATGCAACGCACCTCAGGATCGCGAATCAGCGCGTTCAGCTCTTCAGCACGTTCTTTAATCGAACCTGAACGATAAAAGTCTGACCGGCCTGTCAGGCTACCCGCTTTGAGCCGGAAGCCCTTCTTTTCAAGAAACGATTTTGCGCGGTTAAAGCGGTTAGGGGCGGTCACTGTCACCGGGGATGATGGAGAGAAAAAACCGATCGTATCGCCAACGCTCAAAGCCGTGGACAACAGGGGTTGCCTGAAAGACATCTGTTTTCACCTCACCGTTGAATAAATTGTACAGACCCTGTAATGGCGTTCAGGGTAGTGAATATAAGTACAGGCTCCGGGCAAAACTGTCACTGCCCGTGTTGATACTGATAAGTATTTAATAATGCCCTTAATATTGGCAACGGATCATTGCCAGCCACAATCAACACCCCCACCACTCCCGCTGACGCCCGTCCTGCTACTTCGCCTGACATGCAGACATGGGAGAAAACAGCAGCGTTTTTCAGCCCTGGGCACCGGTCTGAAGCGCGCGAATGCATCCGCAAAATTTGTCACCCACCGGCAGATACAACGCCAGAACAGGTGGTCAACAGGTTTGCACAACTCAGGACCCTTGCCTGGCCAGGATGCAGAGAAAATATTCAGTCCGGACGGCATGGGGAGAATCACTTCTGTATTCCCGACGCCGACAGCAGGGAAATCCTGTCGTTAACCCTCGACAGTAACGATATCTGTAACGTTACCTGCGAAGTTCATGACCTCAATGAGGTCAGACAACATGAAGGAGAAGACGTAGAACACACATCATGGGGCAGAAGATCTCTCCACGGCAGATGTCCACGCTATAAAAACGCCACAGACTGCTGAAAATTATGAGGCCATCTGGTCAGCATGGGAAAGGAGTGCACCGCCTGAAGAAGCGAAAGACCGCGCTGCAGCATCGAAGCTAATGCGCCAGTGTCTGTAATCCCGCTCCACTCAATTTAAATTGCGTAACTTAAATATTTCTGTCCTGCCCGAGCATTTACCGCCATTTATTCAGGTATTAATCATCCATGAACTCCCACAGCCCCACCTGACGCGCCTGTCGCAGGGGCTGAAGGCGCTGTGGTTTAGAGGCACTAAACTGAGCCACCTGCCGCCACTACCACAGGGAATAAGGGATGTGATGCCTGACGGTGTGCCATTGCTCAGCCTGCCGGAGATGACCCTGGCCCCCGGCTATGCGGGCCCGAGGATAGAATTCCCTATGGCAGATCCTGACGTCAACCTGGAGCCCAGGGCACGGGACCTGGCAGTGGCAGACTGGCTGAAGCCCTGGATGTATCGGTGGCTGATGGCTGGCTGATACCCGACAGGGAGGGAACGTCTTTTGCCATGGCACCCGAGGATAACGCCATGCTAAGCCTGCCTGAGCTTAAACCGCCCAATTTCCGTTATGCATTCAGGCAAAATAAAAAACGCGTTTACCAGAATAAAGAGAGAATAAGAGCCTGTCCCGGCAGGTGTTATTGTCGCAGTCAGTCGGGACACGGACACGGACAGCGCGCAGAAACCGGAGCGGGGAGCGGACACGGACCAGGTGAGAATTTCGGGCACTGCCCGGGGTCAAAATGGCAGATAAACAGCCCTGATGGGCCTGGCTCTGAGTAAATGTTTATTTTACCCGACTAACGTAGCTGCGCCCGGGTAACAATTAAAAGGCGGCAAAGAATAAGCATCATCACGCTTTTCACGCCGGTGCGATTGACATGTTATGCACCCTGGAAACTTTTGTATAAAAGATGATTTTATTGGAAACTTTGTTACAATGGATAACATATTGATTCGCATGGCGATCTTTCAATAAACCTTTCCACATCATACTATTAAAAGTATAACTTACAGAGCATATAAAGCCATTATCGCAATAATGCTTCTTAAAAAATCCAGAAGATTGTAGTGAGGAGATATTCGTGAGCAGAAGAATAATGGTTAATAATATCGTCTGTTTTGAGCCAGAAAAAAAGAAAATCTCCGGAAAAAATGGAACATACTCTCTTAGTGCCTCGGCTGCATTATGTTTCGAACTGCTGCTGAATAATGCAGGAAACCTGGTATCCCATCAGGAATTTTATGAATACGCATGGCGACGGTTTGGCATGGAACCCACATCAACCTCTCTGTATCAAAATATCTCCACCCTGCGTAGCGCACTTAAAAAGTCAGGACTGACCACAGACATTATAAGAACAATGCCGCGCAGAGGATTTCTCCTCTCTCCGTTGACCGAGATAGTCAGAGAGCAACCAAAGAGCAATGAAAACACCGGGAAAGAAACGCAAGAAATTGCCGTTATGAAAAATAATGATGTCGCCATCACACCGGAATCATCGGTGAATGAAATCATCACTGAAAAAATGTCACCACCTGTAAAACCCTCCTCAGACAGAGCAAAAAAAAATGGCATAACGATGTTAATAACAGCCTTTGCCGGCGTTATGGTAGGCGGTTCATTCTTTTTCATAAAAAACGAACCCCAGGAAAAAAACCTGTTCACATCCGAAGCCATTAGTTTTTCAGGGTGCAAAATATTTACTAACAGAGATTCTGTTATCAATAAAGAGAAGGTGGTCAGCATCGCCTCAGCACAGGAATTACAATGCAACAAAACGCCTTATATCTATATGACCAGCTATAAGTACTCGGACAGACTCTCTCTCATTCTCTGTCAGCAACCGTTAAATGGCGAACACAATGCAAATTGTCATTCCCTGTATTACATAAAGAGCTTTCGCAAATGAAAAAGATAATAATTTTTCTTGTATTTTCTTTGGTGACATATTTCTGTTTCTTCGTTAAAAATCAATCCAGGCCAGAGGGTGAGTGTAAGGCTGAGATATCTTTTATAAAAGGAAATGAGCGTATGAATATCGTGTCATTTCAGAATCTTGATTCAGGTCAGGGAACCATATCCATCTCAGGAGTACTTTACAACGGCAAGAAGATCTCAGGATATCTGAGTAAAACAGTAAATTTCACCTATAAAAAGAACGGCGACAATTACCTTGTCAGATCAGATTTAATTCTCAACTCTCCTCAGATGACGCTGACCCCGGATGTTGAGAAGAGATGGTTACCCGATTTTTTCATTACCAAAGGACAATCACTCCTCTGGAAGATAAAGCATTTAAATAACAGGTCATGGCTGGTCTATTCTGAAACAGTACCGCTCTACTTACGTGAAAAAAACCAATAATCCCGCAACATACCATTTAAACAAAAAGTGCATTACACAATGCACTTTCACAAAACCTCTTAAAATCTCTTAAATCACAGTAGAAAACCAATCAATTTATTGATTTTTAACAACTTTTTTAACAGAAAAGATTTAATGAATTTTGATATTTATTAAGTCACACCTTATCGATTTTAAAGGTATCTTCTTTCCCGTTCCAGGCCGACCTGGCTTGTGTTCATTAGTTATATATTCAGATAAAGGAAGAAGACGTGTCTTTTAAAAAATTAGTGCTGATTTTTGGCTTCACCAGTAGTTCACTGTTATCCCATTCTGTCATGGCGGGAATGGATATTAACGTACATGGTATTATTGCTCCGAATGCCTGCACAGCAAATATTGTCGGAGGTGATGGACTGGATTGGGGTATTATGCAACATGAAAACCTCAAACAGACTTCGATTAATAATTTCCAGGCAAAACAGGTGACATTGCAGGTGAGTTGCCCATCTAATCAGAGCGTTGCTTTTTGGGCGACCGATCCTAATGAAAATAGCGCGATGGTTGGTGAGAACACTGACGGCAGAACTGGCCACGCTGATGCCAGCCGTATTTTTGGTCTGGGCATGGATCCGGTAACCGGAAATAAACTGGGTAACTTTACTCTCAACCCGGTTTCATCGACAGTGGATGGTGTCACTAACAGTACATCATTTGGCTATCAGAATGGTGGCGCGCACAATGGGACCTCATTTAGTAAAGTATTAAATGCAAACTGGAGTTATAAAAAAACAGAGGACTGGACGCCCTGGGACGAAACAAAAAATACGCCTTCAGCAGGAAAATCCTTCTCATGGGTATTTGACGTCGAGCCTCAACTTAACCGTGGGGATATGATCACTAACGCGCAACAAGTTGACTGGCAGGGAACTGCGCAGGTAAACGTGCGTTACTTCTGATTTAATACTTAAAGCCTGCCCCACCAGGCGTTATTGTCGCAGCCAGTCTGGACACGGACAGCGCGCAGAAACCGGAACGTACACGGAGTACGTGAGGATTTCGAGCATTGACCGGGATCAAATTGGCAAGTAAATAGCCCTGATGGGCCAGGATCTTAGAGTTGCAGCAGGCATCTCAATATGAGGTGCCTGGTTTTTTATGCGTAAAATATATTCTTTTTTTATTATATGCTCTCTGCTTTTCGCAATGACACCCGCGCTCAGTAAGCAGCTGAAGTTTGACCCAAACCTGATGTCGGCAAATGGCATCAGTGACATACAGCTTGATAACGCACTCAATCAACACGTATTACCTCAGGGTGATACCCAGGCGGAAATTTACATTAACGATCATTTTATCTCATCGGATAAAATATCATCAGTCAATGGAAAAGTAGTTTATTCAGATCTTTTTAAATCGAAGTCAGGCATAAAAAAAAGTCAATGGCGACGCTATAAAAAGACAGCTAACGGAAAATATTTCGTTCTCAACCCGGAAGTAAAGGAAGATTTCGACCGTAGCGATAATTCCTTACGTATTCAGATCCCGGTGACATATCTGATTAATCCTGACGGCAAGATGAGAACCAGCGGAGGCACCGGTGCGTTTATTAACTATAACACCTATGCATATCGGTTCTCCGGTTCTTCTGATGCACTTGAAAGCACCAATACAGAATATGAAGCTGGATTGAATATGAACAATACTATTTTACGATCCCACGGTTCTTACAGCTCATTTCGCAGCCGTGGCATTAATACGTCTGTAAACAGAGTACGTGATGGCTATATCGAGCGTAACGTTGCCAGCGTGAAAATTCGCGCTGGCCGAACCATGGTCAGTGATGGTGGATTTGGCACCGGTTATATTGATGGTGCCGTAATATCCTCTGCTGAGGGAAACGCCACGGCATTTGTTAATTTTACTTACGACACTGCGGAAGTTCTGCTGGTTGAATTCTGGCAGAACAATCTGTTGCTGTATAAACAGATGATTCAGAAAGGACATGCTGAACTGCGCAATATCCCGGTCTCCGGTTTTACTGGCGATGTCATGGTGTTAATTAAACGAAACGGTCAGATAGTGGATTCACGGGTGATTTCCCGTGGACAAATTACCACGGTGCGCGAGGGAGTGACTGGCTATTATGCTTTCGCCGGGCGGACAGCAACGGCAAGACGCAGCCTGGTCAGCGGTGCTGGTTTCAGCAAATACTTCAGCAAAAATATCAGCCCATCCGTTGCCCTCGTTTCGGCGTCAAAATACCGGGGGATCACGGTTAATAACACAACGTTAAACGGTAATTTCCGCTCTGCAAGCTGGCTGAGCGCCGTGCAGAATGAAAAAAATCAGAAGGGCCTGAGCCTGAATGTCACGGCCAGCTATAAAAATACCAGCCTGACTTACACACGCAACAGCCGTCATTTCAGCTACATCGATCAGGCGCTGATGGGCAGCTACAGCGCACAACAAAGCAGTATCGGCCTGAGCCAGACGCTGCAATTGCCAAAAGGGATAACGGGCAGTCTTTCACTGACACACTATCGTTTTTATAACGCCCCCAGTCAGGATTCACTGTCAGCGAGTATGAGTATACCGGTGGCTAAAGCCTCATTGGGTATGGGGGTTTCCTGGATGTCCCTCGCTCCCGGACATGCCCGGACAGACAAACTAAGCGTTAATCTGACCCTCAGCGTTCCGCTCAGTCTCAGAAACCGCAGCGTCAACTGGCGAAGCCAGTACTACAGATATGGTGAAAGAACACGTCTTTCCAATTCAGTAAGCGCTTCGGTTACCGACAATTACAGGCTTACTGCCAGTCAGATGCGCACGTCGGGATCGGGACGTTCAGAGACATACACGCTGGATAATGCCGTCACGACACCCTACACAACGGCGGATATTTCCCTGTCTCAGGGCAAAGAGGCGGGCGAGTCATCGCGGACTACAGCGGCTTATTTATCCGGTGCAGTAGCAATAAGTAAGGAAGGGGTTGTCTTTTCGCCAGGCCGCATTGGCGATACATGGGCGGTGGTTAATACCGGCGTTCATCATTTTCTCAATGTCACCTCACTGCAAAGCAGCTCGGTGACTAATCATGATGGTAAAGCCATTATCAGTCCCGTGGCAGAGCAGAGAGGCGACTTTATACGGGTAAATCCTGAAGGGCTGCCATCAGGGGTTATCATTAAAAACAACGTCAGAGAATTTTCTGCCGCTCACGGTTCAGTATCATATTTTAATTTTGACGCATCGAAAAATAGTTCATTGCTGATGAAGTGGAATCAAATGCCTGGCTGGGTCAATCAGAGCGATCTCTTTTACAATAAGAAAGGAAAATTAATTGCCCGATTTATTGATAAAAAAATTCTTCTGATTAATGAAGAAGATATTAAACTTCTGCAAGGAGAGGGAATGTCCTCCCCCAGCAGAACAGACACCACGTGTAAAATTTCAACCAAAAACATTCACAAAAAGGAGGACATAATTAATGTCAACTTTATCTGTAGTCACGCGTAATATTGTCATTTTTATTTTTATCGCATCGGGTCTGATAAACTTCGCCAGTGCAGAAATATTGCCTTCCTCTTCAGCCGTGCTGATTAAGTCAGGAAGTCAGTAGTCCACAATTGACATAAAAAACAATGGAAACAAAAGCGTTCTTCTTTACAGTAAAATCAGTCGACTACCCGATGATAATCTGGCGGGAGGCACGCTTTATACCGAACCACAGGCCATTGTGATGGCACCAGGTGATACTCAGAGCATCCGGGTTATTTATCGCACAAACACCCCTGATGCCGTTGAGCACATCGCCAGGGTTATTTTTACCGGCCTGCCACCGCAGGACGAAGTCAGCGAGGGAAAGGTAAAAATCCTCGTAGGACAGGATCTTCCGGTAGTGATCAATGTTCGGAAGGACCTGAAACAAAAAGATGTGTGGGAGCAGATAAAATACCGTACAGAGGCGAATCGTTTGTGCATGTATAATCCCACGGCTAAGGTTTTCCGCTTTTCACCCAATTTAAAAACTGATGAAAAAAATATTCAGATTACCTTCAGAAAACCCTATGCACTACCCGGAGAAGAATTGTGTGCTGAGACGACGCATTCACTCGCGCATGGAATGCATCTGAATATAACCAGCGTGAGTGATTATAATTATCTGTTAAAAACCAATAAGGTCATCCTGTGATTTTTAACGTCTGAAAATTTTTCTCCGGCCATCGTCAACATCACCCTCCGCCAAACGGGTTGCATCATGCAGACCGCTGGCGGGGCAATAAGTCAGGATGGCCTGACAAAAGATCACCCGCCGTTAGCTCTTTTTGCCGGTTTATCAACATATAACGACAGATCCTGTGCCAGCGTTCGGGCAGTAATCTCCCTGTTTACCGTCGTATTGCTGGTACTGCTGTGGTTGGGTAGCTCCTTTACCAGATGCAGATTACGCTCGGGGGATTTCAGTAGCGTGTGTCCTAACCGATGTGGTGTGACAAAAAATCCACATTCGTTTGACAGCCGTCTGAAAAAAGAACGTAGCGGTTGCAGCGAAGGAATAGAGGTAAGTTTTTCATGGTCACAGGGCATGGTAACAAAACGTTCGTAGTGAAACAGCCTGTCGCTAAGGGTTGCACCGCTGGCCTGTGCCCTGTCGATCAGCACCTTCAGCTGTGGCCGCAGATGACTGACAATTGGAAATGTCCACTCACGGCAGGTTTTACTGCCCTGTATGCTGAGTTCAATCGCACCTTCATTCATGCGAACATCCTTCAGGCGAATATGCAGAAGCTGATTCTGACGCATTCCGGTGAAGCGCAGCGTGTCGAGCACAATCCTCCAGTACCAGACCGGATACAGCGCGCAATTAGGGAGATCGCCCGCAGCACGTTTTTCCGCATCTTCAAACTGTTGCATGACAAGTGCAACGCGCGTCATCTGAGTGTCTGACAGCGTGTCTCTGATTTTCTCTGGCGATTTGACAGCAGTGCTGTTGAAAGGATTATCTTCAGAATCAATTAATTGCTGCCTGATCCAGAAATTGTACAATGCGCGCAGATAAGCAACTTTGTTATTCCATGTCTGTAAAGAAGCCCCCTGCTCCTCCAGCTCATGGTGTCGCCATGCCAGAACATCACATCGGGTTATATCCTGAGGCCCGCAAATCACTCCCGCATATTTTCTGAAATTATCGACAACCTTCACGTAGCTTAATTCAGTCTGCTCTTTCAGTTGCTTATGGAGAAAATATTTTTCCATAAGCAACTGCCAGCAACCATCAGCATTATCTCCGTTCATTCAGATTCCTTCCTTAATTTAAAATACAGCCTGATTTAACAAACGCCCGGGCAGATTCCTCAGGCGATAACGATGGCGGGCCTGCACGGCAATATCGCTGACCAATAACGGCGCAACACCGTAATCATGTATCTATGTCCAACGATGTTTTTATACGGCGGAAAATTTAGCGTCATCTTGCATTACTCATCAGAGCTTCAGGCTGAGACGTCGAAGATAAAGGCAATGGAAAACGTCATTTATCCTGATGCATTCAGGAAACTTGCCCCAAAACAGTAACGCGGTGAGTTGCTTACGCGTTGGCAAGTGAAATGAAACCTGTGGTTAATTCCACCTGTAAAATTTCCCTGATGCTGGCAAATGAGCTGCTGGCAATAAGCGTTAAAATTCTACGAAGCACGGCTCTCTGACCGGCTTTCTATTCTTCAGAAAAATCCTGACGCTTTGAGAAGTCAGGTAATATCGGCGCATTGATGTTTATTGCATAACAAATAATCTGTTGGTAAGCCTGATCATTAATTTTTGTTGTCAGATGGCCCTGTTCAGTCTCAGATTTGCCTGGTGTTGCCAAACATTTCCGTAAAACGACGCCAAAACTGTAATTTAACTAATGCATAATAGTCAACGAAAAAGTATACAAAAAAAGCTACAAAAACGTTAACTTATTGCATAATTAATTGTTTTTAAACACCTTATAAGAGTTGTAAAAAGAAACAAATCGCTTCTGCATATGTAAGCAACCCGGCGTTAAACTGGCCTGAAAATGAAATTTATGATATTTTTCGCATATGTTAAATTTGTGAACCACGAATGATGAAGACCTCAGGCATAAAAAGAAAAAGCAATATAATTAATAACATAGAGTATCTCATCAGAAAAACCGGCGAGAACAAGACTTCACTGGCACTCCATTCTGGTGTGACCAGAACCACGCTGTATAAGATCCTTGAAGGGAAAGTGAACAATGTTCAGAATTCCACTATCACCAGAATCGCAGATTTTTTCGGCGTTCAGTGCGATGTGATCGAACATTATGACATTGAAGAACTGGACAAAGTGGACAGTACCTTGTCAGTGGTGGGTAATCGTAATCCCGCCGCAGTCCCGATGATCCCTCAGTCACAATTGCTGCCCAGCATGGATATGCGCATAGGTCAGTTAGTGACACAATATCCGGTGACCTGGGCTTTTGAGGACGGTGCTAACTTAATAGCATTAGTTGTTGAGCAGGAAATACAAAAAACTTTTTTCCCTGGTGATATTCTCATCTTAAAACGCTACAGCACGCTTCAGGATAAACAGCCTTGCCTTTTTTATAATCCAGGTAAGGGTTTATATATCAGAGAACCTCATCACGCCAGACAGGAAATAGCTTTTTCCAGTGTTAACGACAAGTTAATTGGCACAATTATAGAAGAACGACTTCCTGAAAACATTACTGAGTAATAAATCATGGAAAAAAACAAGAAATACAAGCTACTTGGATTCAGCAGAATGACAGAATCGATAAAGGCTAATACTATGGTGCTGTCTACAGGTAAACACATCTCTCTGCCAATACAGGAACTGGAGAGTAGCGATATCTCAGAAGATCTTAACCGACACGAAATTAAAGAAATGTACAGAAGGCTATACGGCAAAAGTGATTTAGTCACAGCATACGATATGAAGGATCGCCAGGACAGATCATGGTTCGCCTATCAGTTAATCAGTCTCAGCCTGGCGGTGATCTATATATTCTGCACCATAACGGGTATTAAACCCGTAAACATAGGATTTCTCGATATTGTTGCGCCACCTGCCATATTTCTGTATCCATTGACTTTTATTCTTGTTGACATACTGAACGAATTTTATGGCCTGCGACTTGCGCGTCGGGCCATTTTTATATCTTTATTTACCAATATCCTGTTTGTCTGCGGTTTACTGGTTACTTCAGCACTACCCGGCATCAGTGAATGGGGCCTTGGAAAAGCCTATACTGAAATCGTTGACAGTATTGCAGCAGTATTGATTGCCTCTTCTCTGGCCTACGTCATTTCAGAAAATGCCAACTCCTGGTTGCTGTGCAAAATTAAAGAAATGACCAATTCACGCTGGCTTTTTATCCGGGTTTTGACCAGTTCCGTTGTAGCTGTAGCGCTGGACAGCGTTATATTTTGCACCCTGGCCTTTTATAACACATTGAGTTTTGACATTATAAAAACCATTATTCTTTCTCAGTTTTTCATTAAGATGACCTATGCCGTAATTGGTGTTTTCCCGATTTACGGAACTCGCTACCTTTTCAGAAAATATATCAACAAAAACATTTAAGGAATTTGATATGAATCCCGAAAATATTACTTTACTGGGAACAAAAACAGAATATATACAACATTATACACCCAGTATACTGGAGGCTATTCCTCGCAGCCTTAACCGGGAAGAAATTGGCATTAAAGACAATGTCCCTCTCCCTTTTTCAGGCACCGACCTCTGGACGGCATGGGAAATATCCTGGCTTAATGACAAAGGTAAACCGGTTGTTGCCATTGGCGAGTTTTTTATCCCGGCCAGCAGTCCCGATCTGATAGAGTCAAAATCATTTAAACTTTATCTTAACAGTTTTAATCAGAGCCGGTTCCCGGATGCTGAGCATGTTTCGGCGTTGATGAAAAAAGATCTTTCTGACGTTGCGGGTGCCCCGGTAGAATTAAAACTCTATACAGACATCAACAGTTATAATAATCACATAACGAACTTACCCGGTGAGTCGCTGGACGGCCTGGATATTGCCATTGAAAATTACGAATTCGATGCTTCTTTATTAAAAGGAAGCACCTCACCTTCTGGTGAAATAGTATCTGAAACGCTGCATTCAGACCTGCTGAAATCTAACTGCCTGGTGACTAATCAACCTGACTGGGGAAGTGTCATTATTCGTTATGAAGGTTGCAAAATAGACCGGGAAAAACTGCTGCGTTACATTATCTCGTTCAGAAATCACAATGAATTTCATGAGCAGTGCGTTGAGCGTATCTACAGCGACATAATGCTATATTGTCAGCCCACTAAGCTTACCGTATTTGCCCGCTACACTCGTCGTGGAGGATTAGATATTAATCCTTTCAGAAGTAACTGTGAACAGAACCTGCTGTCAGCCCGCTTAGTGCGTCAGTAAAAAATAATGCCACTGATTTTCAGCCAGTGGCATTTTTATATTTAATGAAGGTTAAAAATGGCAGGTAAACCAGCCCTGATGGGCCTGGCTTTTATTGCAAGAGTAGCCTTGATGGATTGCGTATGTGCTGATTAAGGAAATCAAAAATGACATTTTCATCCATTGAAGAAGTAAGAAAGCGTATCGACCAGATCGACAGCCGACTGGTTGAAACCATCGCTGAGCGAGCTGAATGTGTTAAAGCCGCCGCCGCTTTTAAAACTGACCATACAGCAGTTCGTGCGCCTGACCGGGTCGAGCAGGTGATTAATAAGGTCCGTGGTAAAGCCACTGAAGCAGGCGTGCCGGAAATCATTATTGAAAAAGTCTGGCGGGCGATGATCGATGCATTTATCGAATATGAGCTTGAACAGCACGACAGATTGAAACAGTAACAACAGCAGGTTCCCTTCAACCGCAACTAAAAGTTGCTCAGTGCCTTCTGTTTATTTCAGCATGACGGGCCTGGTTTCTGCATGGATGGTGGTGTACGAAGCGCCCGGAGCGGTAACGATTAATCCCTGCATCATGATGGCAATTGGGCGCTTAACCATACAATTCAGGCGGACTTAGTGATGAACATTATCGATAACTTAAAAGTTAAATATCCCGGTGCCAGTGCATGGTCATTTGGCGATACGTCAGAGATGGCTGATGCGCTGGCTGAGCGGGTTGTTAAAGGAATGAAAACGGCTACCTGTGGTTCACTGTCATCATTTCAACGTGAAGATGAATCATCTGCTATTGGCAGTTACTGCATTATTCTTGACGGCAGGGACCAGCCTGTGTGTGTCATCAGGATTATTTCAATACGCATAGTCCGCTTCTGTGAAGTAGATGAAGCACACGCACAGAAGGAAGGCGAAGGAGATCTCAGCCTCAGGTACTGGAGAGAAAGTCACAAAGAATTTTTCCAGAGAGAGGGAACCTACGATGAAACAATGGAACTGGTGGCGGAAGAATTTGAGTTGATCGAGATACTTCAGGAGCTGCATAGTCGCGCCTGACGCCCGACCTTATCATTTTGCGATAATCTGCATCGTCAGGATCTCAGTGCGAGGAATTGCATAAGCGATGTGCGGTATTGTCTGCTCCAAATTTCAGGCTGTAGCAACTCAGTTGGGTACAGCGGAAACAGGGCCATCAGGAAATCTCTTATGGCCCTGTGGTTGCAGACGTTGGCTGCGAAAAATTAACCCGGAAAGAAGTGTAATAACGCCTTAAATCTGGCGCAGATATTTGTCCCGCTCAGGCATCAGGCTCTCAGAGACGAAAGATTTCCACCATACCTCGCAGAGAATGCGCCTGTTCGGAGAGGGACTGAGAGGCAGAGGATGACTCCTCAACCAGCGCCGCATTATTTTGCGTGACGCCGTCCATCTGACTGACCGCCACGCTGACCTGCGAGATCCCCTGCATCTGCTCACTGGAGGCCAGCGCAATTTCGTCCATTGCGCCCGCCAGCTCCCCTACCATTCTGGTGATTTTAATAATGCTGGCCCCGGTGCCGCTGGCGACGGTAACGCCAGTTTCAACCTGCATCACCGCTTCCTCTATCAATGTTTTGATATCTTTAGCCGCCACGGCGCTGCGCTGGGCAAGGGTACGCACTTCACCCGCCACCACGGCAAAGCCACGTCCTCCTTCCCCGGCGCGGGCAGCCTCGACCGCTGCATTCAGTGCCAGAATGTTAGTCTGAAAAGCGATGCTCTCTATAACGCTGGTGATATCACGAATTTTTGCGGCACTGCCTGAAATGCTGTTCATCGTCACCGTCATTCTTTCAACATCACTCTCGCCACTGTGAGCAAGTGTCGCGGTACTGCGGGCTGAATCCGCCGTCTGGCGGGCACCGCTGGTATTATTCCGCACCGTGGCGGTCAGCTGCTCCATGCTGGCTGCGGTTTCCTGTAATGCAGCTGCCTGCTGTTCAGTACGCGAAGAGAGCTCGGTATTGCCCCGCGCGATTTCATCGGCGGCCAGCGCAACAGAAGCGGCAGTATCTTTGATTTGCGACACCAGCTGGCGCAGACGGTTCTGCATGACGTCGAGCGAGGCCAGCAGACTGGTGGTGTCACCCTTTTTCAGTGATACGGCGGTGGCCAGATTACCTTCAGCAATAGCTGCGGCAAGATGCTGCGCCTGAGACAGCTCCCCTCCTAACTGACGCATTAATATGCGGATAGTGAACAAACAGGTCCCGGCAGCAACCAGGATGGAGATGACCACCAATACGGTAAGCTCCAGCGTCGTTCTGCTGGTTTTCACACTATTTTCAGCCACGGTATCCTGGCTGAGCTTTTTTTCGACCCCGGTCAGTTCGTTCAACGCATCAAGCAGCGCAAACTGCGCGGGACGAGCCGTGACCATCAGATAAGACGTTGCCTGCGCCATCTGATTATCCATACCCAGCTTTCCTGCGGTCATCAGCGTGCTCATCGCCGCATCTTCTGCTGCCAGAACGCGGTCAAGGGCATGTTTACCCTGAGGAGAGACGTTTTCGGACATACTCGCCACCAGCTGCTGGCGCATTTTTTCATAAGACAGCTTCTGAGCCTGAAGCCGGTCCCACTCCGTTTTCATCTGCACCGGATTGGAGAGAAGAACCAGATTCCTCACCGCGATAGCCATATCTCTGACGCTGCTTCGCATATCCAGCACCAGCGTGAAACGCTTCATCTTGACGTTGACAGCATCATCCATTCCATCCCTTGCCTGATGAAGGGCATGAAGAGCGATCCCGGCGCATAAAGCAAACAGCAAAATAAGCAGGCCAAAGCCTGCCGTAAGACGGGTAGATATTTTCATTTTTGAAGGCCTTTGTGATAGTAAGCAGAAGTAATATCGGCAGCAAAAAGGCACATCAGAGACACAGCCCAGCTGTTTTTTTATAAAACAGAATTTTAAGCTATAAAACGCAGCTGTATCAGTCTGTTAGAAATTGTGTAACCTCAGGTTACGGTGTCAGGCTGTGGGACATGAGGTTGACCGATTTAAACGCTACAAAAAGTTCTTGCAGCGTTTTAAAAGAAGAAATTCTTCCGACGGTGAATAAAATATTCATCTGTACGGGTAAACAACGAAAAAACTATTCTTAAACTTCTTTGATACGGGAAAGGTAAATATTTCTTCACCTTTTGCCGATAACAAAATAGCATGCAGCTAAAGCTATACATCCCATAACAATGCCCCCAAAAGTGAGAAGAGGTAATGTCTCCCTTTGCGGGAACCCACTATCCAGCAGTATTCCTGACCCATGGGTCATTTCTGACTTACCCATAAAAAAATTTCGAAAAACCAATACAACATAATGCTCAGTCGCAGGCAGACAAGATGGGAAATAACAGTTATATCATTCAGGAAAACCTTCTTTCTTTACGAAGAAGCCTCCTGGCAGGAAACGAGATGGTAACCACTGAAATGGTTCCTCTTATCAATTCGCTTAAAGAGCACATACAAATTGCAGGGCTTGCGATCAATGGAACGCATGAGATTTGCGTTGTTCTGAACCGGTTCGATTCGTCGTTGAGTGTCATCAAGACCAGCATCGTGACCCTCGAAGGCATTCCGGGTCTGGACGTTGTCATTCCTGAATTAAGAACAATGCTGGGTCTGGCCGAAAAATTCCTCTCACCGCTTAAAAACACGTTGAGTACCCTGGACAATGATTTGCTGAAACCCGCCGACACACTTTTTCGAAAATTGCAGCAAGCCACCTCCACTCTGGATAACGCTTTATGTGAATTCTCACGCCATGTGCCTGAATATATTCATGCAATTAACTCCCTGTCAGCACTCACCAATGTCCTTAAGCTGTTTGAAGGATTTGCCGGTTCTGCCGCCGGAGAGGGACCGGTCGATAAGATTGAACGCGAGATTGCCGTGGCTATGGAAACGGCACACAAGAATATTGAGGCTGTCTGTGCTCTGGTGAAAAACGCCGTGTTGACAGGTAAAGATCTACTGGGAAGCCTGAGCGGACTAATGTCGCTTGCCCCGCAAATAACCAGCGTTCTTGACACAATTAAATCCGCAGTGGGATGGGTTTTACCGATTGCCGATGAAATAGCATAAGTTGAAGATGCTATTGCCCCTCTCAAGTTTATTCTCGACTCGGTCAGCTATGTGGTGAAAGTATTAATTGAGGAACCCGTTCAGAAGCTTTTAGATTTCCTGGGTCTTGAAGATAAACTGGAAGCTTTAACGGCGGAATTACTTAATGCATTAACCGGACCCGTCGATTTTCTCAAAAAGATAAAAGAACTTTTACCCACAGATTTGATTGAAAACGCTCTCGCAACAATCGGTGAAAAATGCACTGCGGCAATTTCCAGTGGCCTTCAGGAAGCCAGTCAGGCCATAACACCCTTTCTGTTGAACAACACAGAGTCATGGCGAGCAACCCTGAGCAAACTAACACATGATTGTATTGGTGTGGATATTGATAAAAATGGCAGGCTGGCGCTAAAAAGCTGGAGCGCTCCGGGGCTCGCGTCTGTTATGCCGCTTCAACCTGCACAAGGCTCTTTGTAATGGACGACTTAGTCACTATGCCATTACCCCTGCCCCGCATGGAGATGGAAAATAATGCTCAACGTTTTATTCAGTTACAAAGGGAGATGACAGATTATACCGTCAGGTTAATTTCTGAATGTGCTGAGGTAGAAATGCAGTCCCGAATATTCGGTGATGCAGCCACGCTGGTTGATGCCATACAGCAAATACTGCGATTTTTGGCGAAACTGAAGCTCATTCGATTGCAGACACGGGAGATCATTCACGGCCTTGAGATAAGCACCAACCATTTCCTGTCGCTTTTCCGTTCATTAAATGAATTTATTGAACATGCTTTCGTTGAGATAAAACAGTCGCTTGAGCTGCCGGTTGCCCATGCTGACTGTCACAGCCAGCTAGAAATTATCCGCGAGCGCGCATACCACTATTCAGTGCTCACGTTCGCTTTAGCGCATCCCTCACCGGGTGAGGATATGCATCAGGACCCCAGAATTACTCAGCTCCGGGATGACGCAAAGAAACTCAATGCTGAACAAAATGCATGGTGGGAACTTTATCAGCAAAGTAGCCAGGGCATCGCCATTCTGGAGAAAACAGCTGAAGCATTTTTAGCGGCAACAGAAGCTGTTGCAAAAAGTATGGGTGAAACCCGCCATCTGGCTGCACACTTTACATCCGTCCGCTCCGATCTGTGCCAGCATCTTTGTGCCATGGCGCTGTGTCTTGATTCGCTCGACACGGTTCTGTCTGCCCTTGGTATCAAGCTTACTCAGACCACGCCGTACAATGTTGATCCCTCTTCGCATACGGAAATGAACATCAATCCGCAGACAAATGAAACCGAACCGCATGCTGGCTGTGCAACGTCTGAGGATAATCAGGCTTCACAACCGGATGATGAAACTCGCTTTCTGGTTGAGCTTTTTACCAGGACTATTTCCACGGTATTGGATCTGGCATTACGGGGGCTGATCAATCATGCAACCTGTTCCGTCGCCAATTCACTTGCGCTTCTTAAATTGACCGCTGCGGAATACGCACTGAATCTGAACAATCTGAACCAAATCATTAATACGGCTGCCAGCCGCCCCATTCCTGATTTATCTGTTATGCCACGATAAACAGGCGACTTGTTACCCCAACCCCGTATACCAGCATAAGGATGACCACAATGAGTGAAACACAGGATCAAAACCCTGATACTTCTGCACCCTCTGAAAATGAAATACATCATTCGCAGTTAAATCAGTCAAAAATTATCGTTGACTCCATAGCCATTGTGCTGCGCTTGTCTGCGAATACAGCTTTACCTCAGATTAAAGACGCAAACGCGAGGGAGAACGTGGCGGCCATTATTCAGGGAATCGACAACTTTCTTGTGGCATTATCAAAAAGCTGCTCAGATGGAATGCAGACCCCCTCATTACTCAACGAAATTAAGGTGATGGATAATGCCCCCCTTATGGCCTGGACAGCACCTGTCGCCGGAGGTGGCGACTCTTTTGGTAAAACAATTTCTGAGATGAAGGAGCAGCTGATCCCCCTGCTTCTGATATTAAGTAAAAATATTATTAAACTGGATGATATTCGGGTAAAAGCGCTGTTCCAGGCCCTTGGCACGTTCACCACGGTTGCATCAGATAAAAATGTAAAAACGACTAATTAATCAGGCGTTCTCCCTTCACTCGCCCTAAAAGTTGTATTTACTTTGCTTTGCCAGCAGTAACTCAGGTAATAAAACAAACACGGCAACATTAATTACCCATGTTGCCGTGATTTCTTCTGGATTCATTGCGACATTCCGGCAGATTTACCGGGAAGTCAGTCACGCCAACTAAACAACAGCAGTACGCCCGTTGCAGCCTGCCACAAACCACAGCCCTCTTTCTTTATCACCATGCCCTGATGTGACCGATAAACTGATTTCTGAACATCGCTACTATTCATCACCCCGAAAACTGTTAACAAAGGCTCAAGTTTCCACGGGACGTTCCGATAATGATATTGCTTTTTTTTTACTCACTAAAGGGAGTGTCAAATGAGTAGCATCAGTACAACGGGCATGGCTCAGAGTGATGTTTTTAGCAAGCCAGTCAATACCGCCACATCCCTCGTTCTCTCTGAAGAAAAAATCAGCCAGATCAAGGCGGGAGAAACACCAGCAATCCAACTGAGTCAGGAGGCAACAGAAAAAAGTCAGAAAGCGCTGTTGCAGTCGAGAAACAGCATCATCGCCCTGACAAAAAGCCAGACCAATGCCGTCACCAACGATGTCGACACCTTCTTCTCAGGGATGCTGACCCACTCAACAGCGTCGTCAGCCGATATGGGCGGGCTTATTTCTGAAGCGCTTCAGACACCAGGCGGTTCCGGCAACTCCACGACCAATTCAATGGATCTGTCGCTTACCCAGGCAAAGCTGAACTATCTGGTTGAGAAATTTGTTCCTGCTGACTATCAGGCTGCAACCCGATCTGAAATCAACAATTACGTCACCACCAAAGCGACCGCGCAGGATGAAATATTAAAAGATATGACCAGCAGATCGCTGGCCATCGCACAGCAGTATGGCGATCAGGATGGGGTGAAAAACTTCAGTCAACAGCTGGATTTACTCAGCTCAGGCCAGCAAGAAACTCAGACTGAACGCAGCGCTATGCTGTCACTGACCAACAGCACCTCCAACAGTTCATCATGGTTTTCAGGTTTGCATCAGATGGTAAATGCGAACGACGATGCAGATTTTTTTAAAAGCATCGAATCCTCCCATATTACTCAGCTCCAGCAGCAGTGGGAAAAATTTACCAGTATGGTGAACAGCTTTTCTTCATGACGGTTGAAAATGGCAGGCTTCCTGCGACCGGGTTAATGCTTTTCAGTGACGACATAACCCGGCAGCTGAAGCCTGAAGTGACCGTGCAATAATATTTCCAGCTTCGCCGTGCTGAAACCGCTGCTGCCCGAACGAGCGAAATCAGGCCTGTCGGTTAGTTAAGTGACTTTGCACTCAGCACATCCCGATCCAGATCGGGCAACATCACCACCCCTTCCGGGTCGCAGGCATCGGTTCTGGCAATCACCACCGTCGCGCTGGCGTCTGTGGCATTGTAAGGAAGATGAGGAAGGTCAGCAGGGATATATAAAAAACTGCCTTCCGGCACCTCCAGATCGTGTTCCAGCTGTTCACCAAAGCGCACGCCGGTGGTGCCGCTGATGGCATAGATGGCGGTTTCATGGTGTTCATGTTTATGCGCCTTGCCCTGTGAACGGGCGGGGATAGTGGCAAGTTGCATATGGATGCCGACGGCACCGGTCGTCTGGCGGGACACGCCCGGCTGATAAAACAGCGCCTGTGGCCCGACGGAACCCGGTTGCGGTGTGACAAGACGACATGCGGTTTTTGTTTCTGGCATGATCCTTCTCCTTTTTATCTGATGTTTACCAGCTGACCGGCAACGCGCTGACACCACGCAGGTTTGCCCGCTGGTTGCGGCAAATGCCCTTTTTTATCAGCCGCATTTCCGGCAGGCGGGTCAGCAACACCTCCAGCGCAACCTCCATCTCGGCCAGCGCCAGCCGGTATCCCATACAGTGATGAATACCGCCGCCAAAAGAGAGGCAGCGCCCTTCCCGACGGCGGATGTTCAGCCTGTCCGGCATCGGGAACACCTCCGAATCATGGTTGGCGGCTCCCAGGCTGAGAAAAAGGCTGGTTCCACGAGGTATCAGCTGGCCTGCCAGCTCAATATCCTCATGCGCCGAGCGATAGAGCATCTGCACGGAGCTGTCGTAGCGCAGGCATTCCGTAATGGCGGCCGGTATCAGTGTGTGGTCCTGCTTCAGCTGTTCCAGCTGCTCAGGGTTGTCGTGCAGGGCCATCACCGTGTTGCACAGCATGTTTGAGGTGGTTTCATGCCCGGCAATAAACAACAAAATAACGTTGGCAATAATTTCATCGTCATCCAGCCTGTCGCCGTCGTTTCCGCTGCGCAGGAAAAGCGATACCAGGTCACTGGCGGTGCTGCCACGCCGGGAAATAATCAGCGTGCTGAAATAGTCTTCCAGTGCGGTGAACGCATCTTCGGCCTTCAGCAGGTCTTGCTGAGTGATCTGCGGGTCGAAGAGTCTGACCAGCGCAGATGCCGCGCCACCCAGTCTGGCCGCATCTGACTCCGGCACGTCCAGCATCCGGCAGATAATGCGCACCGGAAGCGGGAATGCAAACTCCTGAGCGAGGTCGCAGCCGTGGCGATCAATGAAGGAATCGACCAGTTCATTTGCCACCGTCAGGGCCATCTCCCTTAGCGGCTGGATCTCTTTGGTGCTGAAGGACTTCATCACCAGTCCTCTCAGTCGGGTATGTTCCGGCGGGTTCAGAACAAGAAACATTTTGCTCATGCCGCGAAATACCGGACGTGCAGCCGCTTCTTCGCCAAAACGCAGCCGGACGCTGGCCATGTAGTTTTTACCTGCCCGCCGATCGTTCAGCAGAGCATCCACCACGGCGTGGCTGCCGCTGATGATGTTTTCTCCGCTGCGGATCAGCGGCCCCTGTTGATGGAGCTTGCTGTACAGCGGAAAAGGATTTTCACAATAATCCGGGTTCATCAGTTCACTCAGCTGCATACCTTATCTCCAGATAATGCGCGACCGCGGGATGGTTGCCATAAAGAAAGTACTTCGATCATTTTTAACAAAATTCGTTACCATTATGTTATTCCGTCACTGTGCCACTGTTGAATAAGCGGCGATCAGAAGCGAAACATCAGCCAGTCTCACTAATAAAGAATGGAATTAACTTACACAAAAAAAATCACACAATGTGATTATTTTGTTTTCAGAATGTAAATTTTGATGTCGTGAACCAGGTGGCAGATTAAGAGGGCGTCTGGCGAAAAACAGCTGTAAGACTCAACGTCGGCTATGACCATCAGGAATACCTTCCAGCCCTTTACGACAGGTGATACATCATTTTCTTTAAAGATTTCTCTTTTACAGCCGTTACTTATAGCTGCAAGTGATTTGCATGGAATGAATACGCTCATCAGTCATCAGTCTGAGGGCGGTAGCATGTTGCTGATTTGACTTTTTACGGAGGAATGTATGGCATTACATCATTATAAATCTAAAGCCGCCCACCTGGCGGTAATGGCAGAGCTGGCATGGCGTGAATACAATGTGGCTATGCCGGAAATTGATATTGGTGACGATATATTCGCAGTTAAAGATTCGTCCGGGAACATGTGGAGATTACAGGTAAAATACAGCCAGGCAAAAAACTAAAGAAAGGATACTCAGGAACCTTTGGCGTGAGGCATGACCAACTTGTAAAACCAACCTCTCCAGAACTTTACTATGTTTTTGTTATAAAAAAAGAGTGTGGAAACTGGTTTTATTTAATCCTTCCCAGATTAACATTAGAAACTCATTTCACAAGCAATGGATTCGGCCATAGCTTCTTAAATAAAATCCTTAATAAAACATTCATAAATTTTCATATATTTTTCAATGATAATGGAGAAGTTAGTTACAGTACGGGGTCTAAGAAGAAATTTTTAACCACTCATCTTAATAACTGGGCCCAAATACCAGTCATTTAATCTTCATAAAAAAGAATATAATCACCTGTCAACCGAAAAAAGGACGCTGGCAACAGCAATTTTTCTGATGGCAGAATTAAAAAAACCACAGGTGTAAACGCTGTATTTCATCTACTCACCTTATCTTTTCAGGTGAACAATAACTGGCAGATATACAACTAAAATTAACTGAGGATGTTTACAGAAAAACCTCAGATTACCTCTGGCATTTACGATATTTATCATCAATCAATCCATACTATAAGCAGTTGAATTAAATATATCCCTCATCACAATTCAGGCCAATGGAATAGCAATAAACATGAACAGATTAGTCATTACAGGTGTATTATCTTTAGCATTTTTGACCGGCTGCGCAGGGAAAAACAATGCACACAAAGTGCAGGCCGCCAGTGGCAGCACGCTGGACGTCTCCAGTACTTTTGTATCCACAGATATGAACAATAATCTTTACCCGGATATAAAACTTCGCGTGGTATCACCTGTCACCACCGGTGCTTTGGTGGGGCTGTCAGTAATGACAGCGGTTCTGGGCGGAGGGATCGGTAGTGCTACATTCGACAAGAACCAGTATAAGGGCACATCAGTAGACACGATGCCGGAGCCGACATCCGGCTATTTTTCACCGCGAGCGGAAGTAAAAATTAAACACTGGCTGGACAAAAATGGTAATGGATATGTCTGGACCCAGCCGCTGTATATTGCGGCCGCGCAATGGTCACTGATTTATACCGATATGTCGGCCAGTAACAGCAACTATGATTTAACCTGGCGGCTGGTATTTTATAAACGTCCGGAAGGCGGAAATATACTGAGTGCATATATAATATCAGAGTGTTCGCCGACCCACGTCACCGCGCCGTTAAATGACTGGAAGGCCAACAATTACGCCAGAGTGACGCTGGAAACGCAAAAGATGATGGACAGCTGCCTTCTTGAGCTGGAAAACCAGCTGCCACGATTGTTAAAAAAATAACGCCGATCGCTGCCTGCCCTGATGATATGGGCAGGCAGGATAGCGGCTGGTGCTACATCATGAGGCCCTGCTGCCACGGCTTAACAGCTGAAGGGCGTCTCACTCATTGACCTTCCGCTGGCTCCCTGGCATCAGGGGGTTGCACCGGGATACTGCCCTTTTAGTTCCGCAAGGCGACTGGCATCACGTTCAGTAAAGTCAGCATCGCCAAATATCTGGTTTCCCTGGGGATCATCTATACGGATAACTGTAACCGTAAAGACGGCATCTGCCGGTGCCTTAACATTGCCCCAGTCAGACAAGGGACTGGGCGCGAGACTCCAGTCAGCTTTCTCTCCCGGTTCCAGACCACCAAGAATTTGATAGCTAAAGGTGTCTGTGTACCATGGCACCTGACGACCCGGGCTGGAAATTACGCCACGGAAATCGGCGCGGGAAACGGATTCAGACGTGCCATTCTCTACGCTCAGCGCAATAACAGGCTGGATGTTGCCATATTTTTTTTTCTCAAAATAAAAACGCGAGCGTGTGACCGCGAAAGCCTCAAGCTGTTTCAGGTTTGCCTGTGCATTAGCCTGTTTTTGTTCAAGCTCTGCGATTTCCTGGAGGGCCTGTGCCTTTTCTTTTTCAGCCCGTTCCTTGCGGATCATCTCAGCGTAGTTGATGACTTCCTGGCCGGTTTTTCCTGACAGGTCGCTTTTCATTTGCGCTTCAACACCCGCAGTGTTGTTCGTCATCCCCGCCTGCACGAGGTCTTTAACGTTCAGGTGGCTGAAAGCTACCACCTTAAGTGCATCATCATAAGATGCGCGCTTGTCTTCAGGCAGTGATTCTCTGACCTTTTGAACAGAGGACTTCATGCTCTCATCACTGGACGTATCAATTTTTGGCTGGTCACAGCCACTGAGCACCAATGTCACTGCCAGCGCGACCCAAACTTTTCTCATAACCATCCTTTACTCGTAACACTGCGGCAGGACGAATCCTAAACGCCACCAGAAATATTTGGAAGTATTTTGCGATAAAAAGATAAGAGAAAGTTTCAAAAAATTAACGCAGCCCAATGACTCTGGCTTTGCTGGATGCGCCTGGCCGACTGCAAACAGCCAGCAATAACGACAGAGTAGTTAATCATTATGCTGAACCCGTGGTCTGCCTGCCATTGATTAGTACACCGTGGTATGAGTAATGTCTTCACAAACCACATGAGGACATCCCCATGAAGAAGCGGTTTCCGACGAACAGATCATCAGTATTCTCCACGAGGCCGAAGCCGGGCTTTCAGCCCGGGAACTCTGCCGCAAACATGCCATTTCAGACGTTACCTTCTATACCTGGCACAAGAGGCCTGGCGACATTGAAGTCCCCGAAGTGAAGCAGCTCCAGTCGCCTGAAGAGGATAACGCCCGCCTCAGGAAGCTATGCTGGATAAGGAGGCCGCTTCAGGTGGCAGCAGTCGTCGTCTACGCTGGCGAGAGCATTTTACGCCTTATGGTCCAGGCGTTATCTACTCCCTGGCCCGCAAGCCAGACTGAGCCTTTACATGATTTATTAATATTATTGATGGCCCCCATTAAAGTATCGAAGTCAGAGAGAGCGAGATGCTCGCTGAACATATCCAACAGCGTGATACCTGAGCTGTAAAAATCGCCCAGTATGATTCCCGCCCGGGCCTACTGGTAACCATCTTTCCAGATGTGGTCGAGTACCTTCCTTGCGAGCTGTAGAATGCTATTACTCATCATCACCAAATAAATCAAAATCATCCTCCTGAAGTTTATCATCCGTTTTTTTTGCTTCATCATAATTAGCAATTTTTTTGTTTAGCTCTACTATTGCTGAGGTTATCTTTTCCTCAAATTTTCCATTTTTATAATTATCGCACCATTTCTTAAGATCATCTAATAAAAATAAAGGACCAATATTTACTTTTTCTGTTAAATTTAAAAATAGATCACTTTCAGCTTTCATAGCATCAAAATATTTGTTTTTATCGTCTTTTCTTTTCCCCAGCTTTATTTCAATTGCTGTTTTTTCATTTTTTATCTTGTCAATTATTTCATTGCGAGAAGATGTAAAATTTTCCCATTTTTTTATGAGCTCTGGATTACCAAGGAATTCACCTAATTGATTCTCGGAATTAACAGGAAGGGTTTTTGCGTTTTTAACAAAACCATCGAAAGCTGCTCCACTTTGAATTCCACTGCCAATGTATTTTGTGTAATCGACTCCAACTGTTCGCAAGGCTTTTACGAAAGTCTCTAATTCTGGTTTTTCAAAAAAGTCATTTAAATTTTCAGGGGAAGCCCTGAGTGTAATTTCTTGCTCCTGGCCCGCCATTGTATCTGGTGCTGAAAATGCTATTTTTTTATTTTTAATATTCTGTACAGTGCTATGAGCAACGACTCCTTTATATCCTTCACTTTTTGCCTTTAATGCAAATAATACCGCAACCTCAGCGGAAGGTGTGGTCGGTGTGTTACGCGCACTACCATCACTCCCTTTGTAAAGACTACCATCTACTAATGAAGTACCACGATATAATCTCTTTTTTTCTAACTCTGCTGAATATGGATTTGGCGGTAGTTGTTTCTTTTTCAGGATTTGTTCATAAATAATCTTAAGTGCCTTAACCCATTGTTCTTTATCATCTCCTTCCAAAACATCTTTGGGTATACAATTGATATATTCATTAAACTTAGCCTCCGCTTCGAAAGTGCTCAATTCATGTTTGTCTTCTGTTTCTTCCTCTTCTGACTCGCTTAGATGACCCTCACCATGAGAAACAAGTTGAATCGGAGCAGTTAAATCAGAATGGTTATTGATGTTTGCAATATTATTATTTTGAACTATATCTTCTCTCCCTCCGTTGTTTCGTAAAACAGATTGATGCCTACTATCTTCAAGGTAAAATCCTTGCTGACCGCTGTTATTATTTTTAGCAATAGAATTAGCATCTGACGTACTTTTATTCTGTTTAACTCTGTATTTATACATAAGCGTATCCTCATGTTAGGTGTCAAATCATTGGAGATGAATAGATGAACTGCGGCAGATCCATCTGGAAGATGATATAAACAGCATAAAGTTAACCAACGCTTTTTACCACTGAGTATTCAGTACCACCGCCAAAACTCACCTTTCATTTTCTCCCAGAACAGAATTGTGGACCGGGGACCAGATTGAACAAAATTGACTGCCTGCTACGCATCACCAGTGAAGGTGTAAGCGTCATGCTGGGCGACAGTGAGGCGGCACAACGGCCCTCCTGGCTTTTTGGCGCTTCACTTCGGTGCCTGACCGACGTTATACGATCACGATGGACGGGTAAAAAAGCTTTTCGCTATGGTGCGTGCGTTGAACCGAAATAATGACATTCCCAGCTGTAGAAGCCCCCAAAAACGATTTGTGAACTTTTTATGACAGTTGCCGATAGTAATGATACCGCGACCAAACTGCGGCAGTTCTAATCAGCACTTCCTTTTTTACTCGGAAGCTTCTCTGCGTCAGCAATGCGTATCACTGCTGATGCCTCACAGGATGGGTTCACTATGGGCAATATCAGAATCGGAGTTAGGCTTGGTGCCGCCTTTGGCTTTATGGCGCTGTTAGTTATTTTTATGGTGTTGATTGGAATCGTTAAAGCCAACTCTCTCGGCAGTGCAACTAATGAAATATCCGGTGGCCTCTACAGTAAAGCTTCGGCATCTCAGGCGCTGCGTTATTACATTTCAGATATGAGTCGGCTTACCATAAGTGCAATCCTTCTCCAGGACAGATCACTGAAAGAAAAAGCCATTAGTGATTACCGTAGTGAAGAACAGGAAGTCAGAAATCTGATTGCCAGTCTGAAAAAGCAGGTCAACTCACCGACGGGTCTGGAAATATTTTCCCGTCTCCGGGAACGAGCCGATCTTTTTCTGCCTTTCATTGATGAAGTCGCGGTACTTGCACAGCAAGGGAAAAATGATGAAGCCGTACATTTACTTTTCGGTTCACGTCATCAGACACAGGTCGACTTTTTAGATTCGTTAAAGGCGCTTCAGGAGCATCAGGAGGCGCGCATGATCGGCGCAGCTGAAAAGGCGCGGGAAGACAATTCCGACACCCTGCTCATACTTACGATTGCCGGCGTTATTGCTGTAATGCTTGCTGTTATATCCGCAGTGATTATCACAAGAAGCATCACTCGTCCGCTTAAGGCAGCAGTTGAAGCGGCAGTACGTGTCTCCAGGGGTGACCTGAGTATTGCCGTTGCTACAAACCGCAAGGATGAAACAGGCATACTGCTGGCCGCTATCCGTGATATGCAGGACTCGCTGGTAAACACGGTCAGTCAGGTAAGAAGTAATGCGGAAAGCGTTGCTTCAGCCAGTACCCAGATTGCACAGGGAAATGTTGACCTTTCTCAGCGGACAGAAGAGCAGGCCAGTGCGCTTGAACAGACGGCCGCGACCATGACACAACTGGGCATGACCGTGAAAAATAATGCTGAAAATGCACGTCAGGCGGCGCATCTGGCGGTGAATGTGCGCGATGTTGCCAACAAAGGCAGCAGTGCCACTCATGACATAACCGGGACAATGAAATCCATCAGCGAAAGTTCCGCTCGTATCGCTGAAATTACCGCCGTTATAGACGGTATTGCTTTTCAGACCAACATTCTTGCGCTTAATGCCGCTGTTGAAGCGGCCAGGGCAGGCGAGCATGGTCGTGGTTTTGCCGTCGTGGCGAGTGAAGTCAGGTCACTGGCGCAACGCAGTGCAAGTGCTTCCGGCGAAATTCGACAGCTGATTGAGTCAAATGCGAAGAGTGTTGAACAGGGTAACGGACTGGTGGTGCATGCTTCGGAGACGATGGCAGGTATCTTGTCTGCGGTGAGCAAACTCACCGATACGGTTGAGGAAATTACGTCAGCCAGCGCAGAGCAGGCGCGTGGTATTGAGCAGGTCGGTATTGCCGTGACGCAAATGGACAGCACAACACAGCAAAATGCTTCTCTGGTCGAAGAATCAGTATCCGCAGCAGCGAGCCTTAAGGATCAGGCTGAACGACTTCTCCAGGTTGTCTCCGTGTTCAGACTGGACTCACATGCTGTCCCTGCAATGCCGGTTACGTCCCTTGCTCTGTCTCGTCCCCTGGATATGAAAATCAGTTCAGCCGCGGCAGATGGTGGCTGGACCAATTTTTGATCACTGCACCGCGCCACAGCCTGTGGCGCGGCCTGGAAGTAACTTACCCGCGCGGTTGACCGGCCTGTCCGCTTTTCGCTCACGGCAGACCTTTTCTGATGCAACAGTCCGCTTTGTGTCAGTAGCGGACGTTACTAACTTTAATTAACTTGTATCGAGTTTACTGACCCATCTCCTGATACATATATCTGGAATTTACAGTCAGCATCGCGATAGCTTATCCATTTTTCTGGGCAAAAAGCAGCAGGTTCTATTGTTCACTGGAATAATTTTAAAGTCTTTTGATAAGTATTGTTTATCATTTTTCTGATTTTTTGTCGCCCGAAACAGACCGGTTCATTTCAGTCTGAGTGGGCGTATCGCCACAGTCGACCGTAATTGCCTGTGAATATGGTAAAAAAGTAACCCAACGAATTTATTCTTAGAAAATTATTTGGGCTTCGCGCACTAAATCACTTCGTATTTTAAAATGTAAGTATTACTTTTACCAGGTAGAATGCTTGCCAGTCATATCATCTATTGCATTGAAGAGAATAGTTAATTTTCTCAAGCGAGAACCCACTAAATTAAAATGGAACTTTTTGTTAATGCTGGGCTAAATATTAGTTAGTTTACCTATGGGGAAGCATAAGTAGAATGCGCTAACAATTTCACTAAAGATGGAAATTTTATATGGCATACCATGTTCTGGTTAAGTTTACCGTCCCGCAGGAAAACCGAAATACTTTTATTCTTGCAGGGCAAATTGACGCCTGTGACTCGCTAAAAAATGAGCCAGGGACGTTACAGTTTGAAATATTAGAAGATGAAACTAATCGCTCTGTTATTTATTTCCACGAGGTTTATCAGAGCAAAAAAGACTTTGAAGTTCACTGTCGCGGGCAAGCTTTTAAGATTTTCTTCGATGCTATTTCTGAATACTGCCCAGCTCCAGAATTTCTGTGTAAGGGTGTTCGTTTGACATGGAGAAAACCACAAATTGAAGGTATTACTAAATGAGAATTTTACACACAATGCTAAGATGTACAAACATTCAGGCATCCCTCGATTTCTACTGTAACGTGCTAAAAATGAGAGAACTCAGACGTGAGGAATTTCCTGACGGAAAATTCTCCCTGGTATATCTTGGTTACGGTGATGAAGCCTCCGTTTCTGTGCTGGAACTAACATATAACTGGGATACCAGCAGTTATGAAAAAGGAGGCGGTTATGGGCATATGGCGATTGGCTCTCAGAACATCAAGGATATTTGCGTTGAAGCTTCACAGCTTGGTTACAAAGTTGTCAGGCCAGCGGGACCAATGAAACTGAACCCCTCTCTTATCATTGCTTTTATAGAAGATCCAGACGGTTATTTGGTTGAACTTATTCAAGAATAGCCCTATTACCTATAGTCAGGGCGCTTTAAAAGCGCACCTGACCCGAAACATTCTTCATGAAACTCATCGTCAATTTTGAAAGCGAACTCTTCCTCCAGATAAAATATAAATCGCTAGTCTCTTTTATCATATCTGTGTGAAAATTAAAGTCTTCAACATTTTTAATGTTATTTCTAAAGCTTTCCGGAATAAATGCACACCCAAGATCCCTTTTTATACAGCTTAGCATAACCGGGTATGATTCAAACTCCATCATTATTCTGGGCTTCATGCCGGTAGAACAGATCCAGTTATCCACCTGATTTCTGTAAAAACAGTTATCTCCAAAAACGTACAGTTCACGTTCACTTAAAGTATCCTGAGATATCGTAGATAATTTTGATGAAGTGACCAGCATAAGATTTTCTTTAAACGCTAACATACTTTCCATTAAAGGGTGCTGGACCGGGCCGTCAGAAATTATTATGTCCATAGAACCCTCTAATAATGCATTTTCTAAATCAAAAGATTGACCTGTTCTGACATTAAATGCTACACTTGGCATCATTTCGCGGCATGCAGCAATCAAGTCTGGAAGCTGGTTACTTAACGCAGCATCCAGAGCACCTATGTTCAGGGTGCCTTTCTCAGAGTCAGAGGAAAATATCGACACCGTATGATCATGCAGTTCTATAATTTTTTTAGATTTTTCATAAAGGAGCCGTCCTTCAGGAGTGACATAAATACGGTTCTTTTCTCTGTAAAACAGCTCCACGCCTAAAAACCTTTCTAACTCTTTAATTCTGATGGTTATATTTGCAGCAACGCAATGGCATCTTGCGGCGGCCATTGCAATTGATTTTTCCTCAACTACTGCGCAGAAATAGACTATCTGAGATATTTTTAGCATGCGTTATTACATCCAATAAAATCATAATGAATATTGTAGATTATGACTCAAATACTAATTTTCAATCTGTACTGAGAGTATGCCATATTAACCCTTTCGAAAGACCCGCAGTCGGCATGGATTCGCTCATTATTTAGCTGCGTGGCCTCTATAGTCGGCAGACTTTATCGTAAGGAACCTGGTTCACTGTTCGCTCAAGCGGGTCGTTCGCAGTCTTAAGTTCGGTTATCGCTCATAGCGAACCCTGCCCTAAGTGCATGTCCGCTTCGTGCCAGAAGTGTATGCTAATGAATTACCGGCTTTAACTGTCTGACATCAGGAATCTTATAATTTAATTTATTCAAAAGGTTAGACCAAATACCCGGAGAGTATATCGATGATTAAATCGTGGGGAAAGATAGTTTGGTTCGTATCTCTAAGCTCTTCTAATGTCCACCAGTTGTGATTTTGAATGACGCTCTTTTCATTATCACTCCATCCCGAGCAGTCGATATCTGTCTTTTCCGCATGGATTATAAAAAAACGTTCTTCAGCAAGAACTGTCTCCCCATCAGGCAGCTGCATGGGAAAGGTTCGGGATGCAGCCACCGCTCCAGCAGAATCTCTTTTTAACCCGGTTTCTTCCTGCAACTCCCGTAGTGCGGCCTGTTCAAAGGATTCGTTCAATTCAAGCCCACCGCCGGGAGTCGCCCAGTATGACATGCCGCTTAAGGCGTCATTTTTATGAGAAAAATTAAACAGCAAAACATCGTTTTCAGGCGAAAGGATGATTAACCGGGATGATGGGCGAGTACGCATAAAGTTTCCTTCTGTACAGCATAAAGCTGATTTCCGTCTCACTAATTAAACATAAATAGCCGCCTGAATCGTTCAGTCCGATCTCTCACGTTTAGTTTGTTGAGCATTCGCTCTGATATGACAGCGTCTGCTATTCGCTCATAGCGGACTTTGCCTGATAAACATGTCCGCTATTTGCCCTTAAGCAGACGTTGCCAGGCTTACTGCGCGTTGATCACAGGAGGCGGGTCATTTTGAGGTAAATGGCCAGGTCAGAGTTTCTTAACTTCAGGATGGCGGTTGTAAGAAGTGCTCTCGTGCTCATGGATTAACCAGTCAACTGCTATTCCCGTTACTGTCAACGTTGGCAATTAAGCAGAAGCCTGACTTTTCAGCAAATAAATCACTCTTACACTGCATTTACCGGTAAGTGAGGCCGCTGGCGCGGCCTGTGATAATATCATCCGGAGCATATTTCAGCTCCTGTCACCTCAGAATGACTGCCAGTTTTCCGTTGAAGAGTGCGAGAGAGCCGCAACCGGTTTTTGCAGTTTTTTGATGGCAGCCGGTGGCACAGATGACACCAGAACAGATTTCGTTTTGAAGAACGCCACCGCCTGCTCCAGACGTCCGGCTTCTTCCTGAAGAGATCCTGCCGCTGCGGCTGACTGCTCAACCAGTGCGGCATTTTGCTGCGTGGTGGTATCCATTTCAGTCATCGCCTGACTGACCTGACCGATCCCCCGGTTTTGCTCATCGGAAGCGGTGGCGATTTCTTTCATCACCTCATTAACCTGAGCCACCGCATTAATGATGGATTGCATGGTTTTACCCGCATTTTCAACCTGTGCAGCGCCGGTATTGACCTGTCCGACAGACTCCTGAATAAGCCCTTCTATTTCCTTTGCAGCCGTTGCACTCCGCTGTGCCAGATTTCTGACTTCACCTGCGACGACGGCAAAACCTCTTCCATCTTCGCCCGCTCTGGCTGCTTCAACGGCGGCATTCAGCGCCAGAATATTGGTCTGAAAAGCGATGCCATTAATTACCTGGGTTATTTCAGAAATGCGTGAGGAGCTTTTCCTGATTTCTTCCATCGTATTAACCACCCCGCTGACAACCTGACCGCCTTGGGTGGCCTGCGATGATGCTTCTCCGGCCAGCTTGCTGGCACAAATCGCATTCTCGCTGTTAAGTTTTACCGTTGAGGTCAGTTGCTCAATACTGGCCGCTGTCTGCACAACCGCAGCAGCCTGCTGTTCTGTACGCGATGATAAATCTTCATTTCCCATCGCGATTTCTGAGGCGGCGCTGTTGACGTTCGACACGCCGTTGCGGACGTTACTGATTATTTCTTCAAGCTTAATCCTCATATCATCAAAAGCCTGCATCAACAACCCCAGCTCATCTTTGCGATCGCTTACCGTGGTCGGCGTCAGGTCGCCCTCAGAGATCCTGCGTGCCATGCTGAGCGTTTGCGACAACGGCCGCTTGATACTCAGGGTTATGCGCCAGGCAAATAAAACGCTGATGATGACGGCCAGTAACGACAGAGAGCCAATTTTAATCTGCGCCATTTTGATAAAATCAGAAGATATTTTCTTTTGATAATCAAACATTTTTGCCAGAGAGGCGTCAAAATCCTCACCCCGGCCTACCAGCGTTTTTGCCGCCGTATGATGCGCAGACCAGAGCGTTTCAAAGGGAGAAACTGAAGACAAAACCTTATCAATAATGTTAAGGGCCGATGAGGTGATTTCGGATAACGCCGGGTTTTTAGCCTCTTCAAGCATCACCGCCGTTTTTCTGGCATCGCCAAGGGCGGTGTTCAGCGCGGCTCTGCTGTTATCTTCCGGGACTTTGGTAAAAGCCAGGAGCAGTAGATTGACTTCTTTAAGCTGTGACGACAAACGCTCCAGTAAAGAGGAGGTATCAGCCGCCAGCGTTCCGCCTTCAACAACCGAATCCATGCTTTTTGCAAGACTGAGATACGGCAGTTGCTGCAAAGAGGCGGCCATTGCCATCATGCGCTGCATATAATCAACCAAGATGTTTCTTTGCGTTCCATAGCTGTTCATCGCTTCTTCAATGCCTTTAAGAAACGTATTTCCCTCTGAATCCCATTTAAACTGCGCCAGCTTATCGTACTGACTTCTCAGCTGTTTTAGCGCCTCGGCATTTTTATCAGCATACTGCTGCTCATTGGTGTACTGATACAGGGTGCGATTAAGGCGGGCCGTGCCAAATGTGCTGTTCATCTCGATGGTAAGACTTCGTCTTGCCGAGTTATCCTGAATGGTGTCAAGACAACCTGATGCAACCAGCGCCGTAATGATAAGGGCACCAATTACCACGAAAAAACCCACACCGAGTTTGGAGCCCACCTTAAAATTCATGAAATAACTGTTAAGTTTCAGATGATTCATTTTCATAACCCTATAATTTTAAATCATTTAAATTCTCTGCTTAAGATTTATCGATCCCGCTCATCATAGTTATCGGCATTAACTGGAAATCATTAAAATAATTTACAAATAACGGGCGTTTTAATTCAGAGGGTTTCTAACCTCTTCAAATGCCTGAGATCAGACCAGATGGATTTTAAAAATGCAGGTGATGTGGTTGCTAAAGGCTTCATACCCCAACACATCACTGCTTATTTGATGCTGACAACGTTCTGAGGAAGGTGCATGTTTTTTTATCAGAGAACACCCGCAGCAGCCGCTGCCACGATGTCATGTTGCGCACTAGGAATATCAGTGGGGGTGACCAGAACCTCAGCTTCACGCTCAGGGTCGTATCGGATAGCAGGTACGGGGCCCAGCAGCCACACGCCGGAAGCGGAGATTAACCTGCTACATTACCGGTAGCAGGTCATAGATATTCAGCGTTTATCTGAGACAGGAAATGTACTTTTCGCCTGAACGACGCACAATATCATCAGCATTTTCAGTGACATCATCGCCTTCAAACGCACCGTAGAGTTTCTTAAATTTCACCGAACTCAGCCGCCGGGTAATCTCGCTGACGGTTGTCGCTGGTAACGGCAGTAAATTGGGGTAGCTCCACATAAAAGAGACACCACGGGCGCCAGGGGTGACCTGGATGATATCGCCGGAAAGCACCTCGCCATCATCTCGCGCCCAGTGCAGTACACAACCACCGTCAAAGTGTCCACCAACTCGTATCACCCGCACGTCACGAGTCAGCTGGAGGGTGTCACCCTGCCAGAACGTTATCCAGCGGCTGTCGCGCATTACCCACTGGCTGTCACTGGCATGAAGATAAATCGGGGCGTTAAATTCTTCAGCCCAGTCCTGCATGGTGGTGTAGTAGTGAGGATGCGATATGGCGATAGCCTTCAGCCCGCCCAGGGACGTTATCAGCATTTTCGTGGCGTCGTCGAGCGTGGCAATGCAGTCCCACAGTATGTTGCCCTGCGGGGTGCGCAGGATAAAAGCGCGCTGACCAATTGCAAAATCAGGCACGGTACTGATGCTGAAGAGTGAGTCGTTATGCTGCTTCCACTTATTGGTGTGCGTAGCACACAGGGCGTCATAAGTGACCCATTCCTGCCCGGTCGCGGGAACATACTGCCGTTCGTCTTCACAGATGTTGCAGTGCTCTGGAGGGGTATCGGTTGTTTCAAAGGATGTGCCGCAGGTTTTGCATAAAGTGATCATTACGTCCTCTTCATTCTTACGCTTAAGCCAGCCGCGCGGGAATGCTGCGCGCCGTCAGGGCTGCGTATTTGATAATAAACACAGTCAGCCTGGCACACCGATACGTAAGGATGTGCACGTGAGTGCTACGACTACTTATCCCTCGTGGTGATTGTCAGCATCCACCACCGCAGCATGGTTTAAGATATACCCAGCTGCTTTAACAGCGATGCCAGCGAGGCTACCGGACCGCCATGATCCTCAGCCGAACGCGTTTTATCCCAGGGCATCGCATCGTCCGTGCAAAAATCGCCGACACACTCCATCTCAACAGCGTCATTCAGCAGGCCAACCGGCAGCCATAGATAAGGCAGGTTACGTAAGCTGTTTGGCACGGTCGAGCCGCACAATGAGCAGAAATCAGTGCGATAACCCGATGGTCGGCTCCATGAGGTGATGTTGCCCTCTCCTTTCATCCAGCAAAAATCATCACGCTTTACCAGCGTAGCCAGGTTATACCCCACGCCACTCTGCTTCCTGCACAGCGAACAGTGACAGCGGTAAAACTTCTGCGGTTTAACGTACAGGTCAAACTCCACCGCGCCACACAAACACGAGCCTTTCATTTGCATTACTCCGGGAACAGTTCAGACGCCCTCGCCGACCATAGCATTTGTTTGCGCGGTTAACAGCGGCATTCAATCGGGAAAGTTATTTGCATGAACATCGCAGAACAGAATAACGAGGTGGGGTGTGCGGTGAAAGTGTAGGTGGTGATTAATCAATGATTACTGCCGTATCGCCGGTCACTCAGTACACCAGGAAATGAAAAGGGTTGGTGATTAACCTTATCGCCAACCCGGACTACGTTGTTAAATCTGAGGGAATGACTCAGCCAAGCTCTTTTCGCACGATTTCGGCACCGCCACTTAATGCCTTCAGTTTGCCCATAGCGACATGACGCGGCAGCGGGATCATGCCGCAGTTAGTGCAGGGATAAAGCTTGTCGGCGTCAACAAACTGAAGCGCTTTACGAAGTGTGTTGGCGACCTCTTCCGGCGTCTCGATGGTATTGGTTGCCACATCAATCGCGCCAACCATCACTTTTTTCCCGCGAATCAGTTCAATCAGATCCATCGGAACATGCGAGTTCTGACATTCCAGTGAGACAATATCGATATTGGATTTTTGCAGTTTAGGAAAAATCTCTTCATATTGCCGCCACTCGGTGCCGAGCGTTTTTTTCCAGTCGGTATTGGCTTTAATGCCATAACCGTAGCAAATATGCACCGCCGTTTCGCACTTCAGCCCTTCAATGGCTCTTTCCAGCGTGGCGATGCCCCAGTCATTCACTTCATCAAAGAAAACGTTAAATGCCGGCTCATCAAACTGGATAATATCCACACCGGCAGCTTCCAATTCTTTGGCTTCCTGATTAAGGATCTTTGCGAATTCCCAGGCCAGTTTTTCACGGCTTTTATAGTGGCCGTCATACAGAGTATCGATCATCGTCATAGGCCCCGGCAGCGCCCATTTAATCGGCTGGCTGGTCTGTTGACGTAAAAAGCGGGCATCGTCGACAAACACCGGTTTCTGGCGAGCCACCTCGGCAAATACAGTAGGCACGCTGGCCTCATAGCGATCGCGAATTTTAACAATTTCACGTTTTTCAAAATCGACGCCGCTCAGGTGCTCAATAAAGGTGGTGACAAAATGCTGGCGTGTCTGCTCACCGTCACTAACGATATCAATCCCCGCCCGCAGCTGATCGTCCAGGCACAGACGCAGCGCATCCAGCTTGCCGTCGGTTAATTCTCTGTCCTGCAATTTCCAGGGTGACCAGAGTGTTTCAGGTTGTGCAAGCCACGAGGGTTTAGGTAAGCTGCCGGCAGTTGATGTGGGTAATAACTTCTTCATAACGAATAACCTTGTATTTTGTTTAATCAAAGAACGGCATTAGCAGACCATTGCTCAAGAACAGTTTGGTAAGGTTTAATAAAGTGCTCTTCAGTAAACTTCCCCTGCTCGACGGCTAAGCGACTACGCTCTTCGCGATCATAGACAATCTGAGTTAAAGAATAATCCTGGTAATTCAGGCTGGGCTGATAGCATTTTCCTGCGGCAGAATTGGCATTATAAATTTCAGGACGATAGATCTTCTGAAATGTCTCCATCGTGCTGATCGTAGCGATAAGTTCAAGGTTGGTGTAATCGTTAAGCAGATCGCCAACAAAATAAAATGCCAGAGGCGCAACGCTACCCTGCGGCATAAAATATCGAGCCTGAAGACCCATTTTATTAAAGTAGTGATCGGTCAGCGAAGACTCATCCTGTTGATATTCAACGCCCAGTACAGGATGTTCGTTACCGGTCCGGCGATAGGTATTTTTACTTGAAACGCTCAGACAGATAACCGGTGATTTTTTAAAGTTGTCCTGATAGGCATCTGACGTGATAAAGCGCTTAAATATATTGCCATGCAAATCGCCAAAATCATCTGGCGTACTGAAACCGGATTTATTTTTATTATGCTCAGACAACAACACGCTGAAATCATAATCGCGAACGTATGAAGAGAAGTTATTCCCCACGATACCTTCAATCTGTTGACTGGTTTTATGATCAACAATATTGGTTTTTAAGATCTCAATGACCGGAAAGCTGTCACTTTTGCCGTCACCTGCAATATTTAATTCAACCGAAATGATTTCCAGCCGGACAGAGTAACGATCCGCTTTGGGGTTATCCCAGTTTGCTAAGGCGTTGAAACGATTATCAATCATCGTCAGCGCATTGCGCAGGTTTTCCTGACGTTTTTCACCGCGGGCCAGATTAGCAAAGTTGGTAGTGATGCGCGTATTTTTGGACGGATTATAGTTTTCGTCGAAACACAGGCTCTTAACAGTAAAAGTAAACGCTTTAGTCATTGTAATCCGGCACCCTAATTTTTGATGTAAATCCTGAATCTGCTGACTGGCTGACAGAAGTTTCAAGGTTTAATTTCTCAGCTCATCTTTAACAATTCTTCATGTTATCTATAGTTGGTAACATTGAACGCCAGTCAGTAACATTGCACATGTTATGCCTGAGTCATCGCCTGAAAAAAAGTGATTTAATTTCACTGAACATGAAAAAAATTCATGTTCAGTGGGAGAGATGGATGCAGAACTGTGACAGAGATCCCGATGTGTGAGGCCTGATGCCGGTATAGCCTTGCTTTATGACACGAGGCACCCACGGGAGAGCGATTCGTTGTTGTTAAAGATGCTGCCACAGCTGCAGTGGCTTTACCAAATAAAATGGCGCCAAAAACCGCCAACGGTTCAGCAATCAACCCATACTGCCCCACCGTCGGCAGAACGCACGCAATTTTCCACCCAGCGAACCCCGGCCAGACCTGACTGTGCGTCCGGATACCAGAAATCAGCCAGGAAGTCCGTATCCCCCCGGTCTGTCGCAGCCATAGCCAGCGCAAAACGGCGATAAAGATTTGACCAGGCTTCGAACAACCCTTCCGCATGTCCCCCGCCAATACGGTCATCGGCAAGTGCCTGAGCACTGAGGTAACTCATACCACGCTCAAGAATACGCACCGGCTCACCCTGAACTTCATAACGCAACTGGTTTGGCTGCTCATCCCACCACTCAATACTGGCTTTCGAACCGACAATACGTACTTTCTGACCATGCATCGAAGCGCAGTTGACCGCCGACACCCACATGCTACCTACCGCACCGTTGTCATACTCCATCAGCACATAGGCATTATCCTCCAGCGGAGCACGACTTTTTACAAAACTCTGCCGTGAGCACAACAGGCGTTTCAGGCGGAGCTGCGGGGCCATGGTTTCAGCAATAAACAGAGGATGGGTAGCCAGATCGCCCAAAACGTATCCCGGTCCCGCGAAAAGGGGATCCACCCGCCAGCGGGTACTGGAATTATTTTGTTCGACTGCCTGATGATGAAAGCCGTGTGAAAACTGCATATTGACAATACGTATCTCACCCAGCAAACCTTCAGCAATCATCTCCCTCGCCTGATGGATAAGCTGATGACCGGCATAGCCATAGGTCACACCGATGATTTTATTTTTCTCAGCGCTGAGGCGAAACAGCAACTCCGCTTCTTCCGTGGTGAAGCACAGTGGTTTTTCGCATATCACATGCAGACCGGCCTCCAGCGCCGCGCGACAAATAGCGAAGTGGGTACTATTGGGTGTGGCGATGGACACCGCCTGAATACCATCGTCTCGCAGGCTTTCCGCAGCAAACATACTCTGGTAATCGGCATAGCAGCGCCCGACGGGCAGGCCCAGCGCCGTACCAAATGCCTGACCACGCCCGGCATCAATATCAAAGGCACCGGCCACCAGGCTAAAAACGCTGTCGCGCAGCGCCGCCGAGCGATGAATATAACCAATCTGACTGGTGCCGCCGCCGCCGACCATGCCCCAGCGCAGTGAATGTTCAAGAGGTTTAATACCGTTAATCATCTTGTTCTCCCTTAAAAACCGACCGATTGCAGATAGTGAAGACTTGCCGTGACATCGCGCAGACTGGTGTCGGCATGACGCGGATCCCTTTCCTGTTCGATAGTGACCCATCCCTGATAATTACGTTGCTGAATAAAATCCCGGATTTTCGGGTAGTCAATTGCCCCGCAACCCAGCGGACACATCACGCCTCTGGCACAGGCAGAGAAAAAATCCACTTCGCCTTCAATCACTTCCCGCCAGACCGACGGATTGATGTCCTTGAAGTGCAGATAATCGATCCGCTCCCAGTACCTGTCGAAGGTGGTAATCGGGTCCATGCCAGAGTAATAAAGATGCCCGGTATCCAGGCAAAGACCGGCGACCGTATGCGGTATATCCGCCACCAGCTTTTCCAGCTCATCAGCAAACTCAATACAGCCTCCGGCGTGGGGATGAATAACCGGGCGAACACCGTACTCTTTCCAGGCTATTTCACTGAGAACCACAATATGCTCGATCATCGCCCGCCATTGTTCTGCCGGAAGACGGGGAGAACGTTGCGGCTGACCAGCAAGCGCAGCCCGTTGCGGGTTACCAAAATCAATTATCACCAGGTAGGGTGGCGGCTGATCACTACCATGAATTTTCTCCGCAGTCGGCACGGCGTTGAGATTGCGGCAAATACGGTGGGTCAACTCAACCATCGCCGGGAAATTCTCTTCGCTGACCAAATCATCAAAAATCGTCCCCGCCACCAGCGAAAGGTCATGCTGCCTTAACGCAGCGGTTAATTGATCCGCCTGCACCGGCAGGTATCCCCACGGACCCAGCTCAATACTTCGGTAGCCCGCCTGCGCCGCTTCCAGCAGCACCTTCTGCCACGGCGGGAGATAAGGATTGTTAACATCATCAACACCCCAGCTACAGGGCGCACTGGCAACAGATACAGTCATAGGGTTTTCTCTTCAGATTTAACGAGGGAAGACTTCTCTTTACGGCTGGTCAGTGCAAAACGTTCAGCCACCAGCTGTTCCATTTTTTCCAGCGAAACACCTTTTGTTTCTGGCACATACCGACGGACAAACCACCAGGAAATCAGCGAGCAGAATGCAAAAATCAGCAAAGGAAAACCGCCGCCAAAGTGCGCCATCAGCCAGGGATTCTCATTCATCATCGGAAAACTCTGGCTGACCAGAAAATTGGATATCCACATGGCGCTGATGGAAAGCCCCATGCCCACAGCCCGCAGACGATTAGGGAAAATTTCGCCGATAACGGTCCACACCACCTGCGCCCAGGTCGCCCCGAATATCAGCATGAAACCAAACAGCCCGACGACAGAAGCGACGCCCTTAATGCCGCAATAAAAAGAGATAAAAGTCATCACCAGACAGAGTGCGGCTCCCCACGAACCCACCGACAGCAGGATTTTACGGCCAACCCGGTCAATCAGCGCCATGCCCACCATCACGCCAATAAACTGCATTACCGCCAGCCAGATGGTCATAAACATCGCCTCCTGCATACTGCCGGTGACATTTCTCAGCAGGGAAGGTCCAAAATACTGGATGACATTAATGCCGGTCAGCTGGTTGAAAATGGCCAGGCCAATTCCGACTACCAGAAAAATCATATTACGTTTATTAAAACGAATTTTTTCAGTGGGTTGTGGGTTCGGCCGCTCAGAGGCGCATAAGGAATCTTTAATTTCCTTCAGCACATTTTTTGCGTGAGCCTGACTGGAAATTCGGGTCAGCGTTTTCAGGGCGAGGCCATCATTACCAGCCATCACGTTCCAGCGCGGAGACTCCGGAATAAAGCTGATAAAAATAAAGAAAAGAAAGCAAGGAACGAATGCGGAGCCCAGCATCCAGCGCCAGCCGGTATCATTCAGCCAGCTGGCAGCGGCGTCTCTGGCAATCAGATAATTGGTCAGCAGCACCAACACCTGACCACCCACGCAGCAAATCATATGCATGGTCATCGCCCTTCCCCGGTAATCTTTCGGGGCCACTTCGGCGATATAGACCGGTGAAACCACCGACGCCATCCCGATACCCACTCCGCCAATGATGCGAAACACCACGAACAGCTCAAAAGTCGGTGCGAGAGAGGTTCCGATTACCGAGACAAGGAAAAGCACGGCGGTGAGGAGAAGCGTTTTTTTACGTCCGTAGCGGTCTGCAATCTGGCCGGCAATCAGACATCCCAGAACGCATCCGATAATGACATTCGACACAGCCCATCCGGTCTGGGCTGCGGAGAGTTGATAATGGTGGCTTAGCGGTTCAATCGCACCGGAAATAACCGACGAGTCATAGCCGAGCAGCAGCCCACCCAGGGCAGCGACGCAGCAGATAAACATAACGTAAGCGATATTATGGCGTTGATGAGAAACTGGCATGACAGCCCCCTACATTGAAAGTGCAGGCAGTATCAAACAAATATTTCGTCCGTCACAATAATGAAATTTTCATTCTTTGATAGAGATCATGAATTTTTTTGATCATTGAATGATATTTTTCTATCATTTTTTTTGCCATCAGCTTCACCACTGTGACCTGTACCTGTTCAGATATTTTCGCGAGTGACCAGGTCAAACGGCACGGTGATATGCAGCGCATTGCTGTCGTCAGAAGGGGTATTGATCATCAGGTGAATGATTTTTTCGGCCATGAAATCAATCCGATGCCTTATCATAACCGTAATATGTCCGGCAATAAGCGCCAGTTCATCACCAATAACCGGACCGTGGCATAACAGTTTTATCTGCCGCCGGTCACTTTCCTGTATCGCTTTGATAACCCCTTCAATTCCGCCGCACGGAGCGTAGATCATGGCCAGATTGCTGTTATCCGCCAGCAGCTGCCGGGTCACGGCATAGCCACCGTCAACGCTTTCATAGGTCATCGAAGGTTCAGACACCACGTAGTCACATTGCTTTTCGCGCAGATAAGAACGAAAACTGATTTCGCAACTTTCCTGACAGTTAAAACGATGATCGCCAATCAGCACACCAATCACATCCCCTGCCGCCAGCAGATTGTCGGCAAACCATCCGGCCGTCCTTCCCGCCTTCTGATTATCAAGGCCGATATACCCGGATAGTCCACAGGGCGAGAGGTTGGAAAAAAGCGCGTAAACCGCCACCCCGGCGGCGGTGATTTTTTTAATCGTGTGGCGGATTAACGGATGGTCAAGCGCAACCAGCCCGATAACATCCACGCGTTCGGCCAGCGCTTCCAGAGACACCACCATGCTCTGCACATCGTGAATATCAAGCCAGACAAACTCCGGTTGCTCCTGAACAGAGTCACCAGCCACGCGGGTTATTTGCTCTGCAAGCGACTGATAAAATGAATACTCCTTCGAAAGCAAAATAAACCCGGTGCGCACGGCAGATTTTGCCGGTTTTGCTTCGTAGGCCATCATCGTCAGCAGCTCTTCACGGTATCCCAGCTGTTCCGCAGCCTTCAGCACCCGTTCACGGGTTTCGCGTCGTACTGGTGCGCGGCCATTCAGCACCCGATCCACCGTTGCCACACCGACTCCGGCAGCTTTTGCCACGCCAGCCATAGAGATTTTTTTCATTGCCCTGACCTTAAATGATAGATAGCTATCATTATCATGCATATCACTGGGTAGCGATGCAAATCCGCTACGCCTGCGCCAACTTAACGGCCATTTCCCACTCCTGAAAAGCTTCAGGCAGACACGCCGTCATTTTCAGCAGTCTTCATCGATGGCAAAAGTTTTATTGACTCTCCCTTACAAAAAATACATTAATATTTCTTTATATTTACAAAAAGTGAGCAACTGCAAACACCCTCAATGCCACTGCGCCTTGCTCAGATAAGCAAAAATTGATTTGCGTTTATAACGCAAATTTTTACTGAAGTTCTCTCTGGTCATGCCGATAAGTTCAACTGCTACTAACTTCCTGTGTACAAAAACAACGAGGAAACATTATGAGCACAATATCATCGCTACCGGTCTCATCTGCGCTAAGCAGTTCGGCATTATCTGCCGCCACCGCAACCCCCTCTGTTGCTGATGATTCATCAACGCAAGCCGCAGCAACGGCGACCACATCGTCAGATGACTCGGCAGCAACCTCCACCACAACGACGCCCTCATCCTCCGGCACGACGTCATCGGCAACCCCCACCACGGCGACTACCACCTCAGAAAGTTCAACTACCGATTCCGGCACCACTGACAGCGGTATGAGTATGCTGGATGTCGGCTCGGGGCTGGATCTGAGCGGGATGCTCGACAAGCTTGAGGAGACGGAAAAGGCCGCGCTGACGCCTGTCACCCAGCAGCAGCAGTCCTGGACCGCAAAGCTGAGCGGTTATGGACAGCTGAAAAGTTCGCTGGAGACATTTCAGACCGCGAACCAGAAACTGACCGACCCTACGCTGTTCAACGCCACCAAAGCTGACAGCTCCAGCTCCGCCATCAGCACCACCACCACGGCAGGCGCTCAGGAAGGGAAATACAGCGTCAGCGTGTCACAACTTGCCCAGTCGCAAACCCTGACCTCCGGGATTGCGAAAGATACTGACGCGAAACTGGGTGACAGCGGCGTTGACAGCCGCACACTCACCATCACGCTGGCTGATGGTTCACACAAAGATATCAAGTTGAGCAGCGACCAGACCTCCATGTCCGGTATGCAGGATGCCATTAACCACGCCGATGCCGGGGTCACCGCCAGCGTGGTGAAAGTGGCGGATGGCAGCTATCGTCTGTCACTGACCGCCAGTGAAACGGGAACCTCCCACGCCATTACCTCGGTCAGTGCCGACGGAGACGACAAACTGGAAAAGTTTATTGGCTTCAGCGCGGGCGGTGGGGGCCTGAGCGAAAGTGTTAAAGCGCAGAATGCAAAACTCAGCGTGAATAATATTGATGTGGAAAGCAGTTCAAACTCCGTCAGCGACGCGCTGCCTGGGGTTACGCTGGATCTCAATGCCGTCACCTCAGGCAGTCAGACCGTTACCGTTTCCACCGACACAGACAGCGCAGAGCAGGCGGTCAGCGACTGGGTGGATGCCTATAACGCTCAGGTGGACACCTCTGCCAGCCTGACAAAATCAGCGGCGGCGGATGCCAGTGACAGCGATACCACCCAGTCTTCATCTGAAGACAGCAGCAACGGCCCGTTAGTGGGTGACGGCACCGTACGTACCATTCAACGCCAGCTCCAGAATGCCCTGACGGACAGCTCAGGATCGGATTCACTCCAGTCGTTGATCCAGGTCGGCATCACCACCGACCCGATGACCGGCAAGCTGAAGCTGGACAAGGATGCCTTGCATACCGCAATAACAGAAAGCCCGGAAGACGTCAGCAATCTGTTTGCCGGTAATGGCAAGAGCACCGGCACGGCAACCAGCATCGCCACACAGCTCACCAGCGCCCTTTCTGAGAACGGTTCGCTGGGAAATGCACAAAGTGCGGCAAGTAGCCGTCTTAGCACACTGCAACAGAGATACAGCGAGCAAAGCCAGCGCATCGACAACACGCTGGAACGCTATAAAAAGCAGTTCACTCAGCTGGACAGTGTGATAAGCCAGTTAAACAGTACCAGTTCTTTCCTGACGCAGCAGTTCAGCGCAACGCAGTCCGAGAGCACAAAATAGCCAGTTCAAAGGGCCTGATTGCAGGCCCTTTTCTTCCGCTACGACGAATAATTATCCTCACCTGGCCAGACGAAAGTCAGTCAGCCCCTTACAATCAGTCATTGCGCTGATATCCGCGATGCATTGCCACTCAGCAGCATCTGGCCCGTTAGAACCCCGCACTCTCTTACCAAAGGCACAGCACGTTTGCGTTTAAAATACCGACCGTCTGTTTTTTGCCGCCATAAGCCGGTTATTTTCGATTTTGTCACTTTTGCGTAATCGGTTGTCAGATATCGGTGAGCGCTGCCGCCCGGGTTTGCATAACACTGTCGATTCCCACTACAAGGAGTCCGGCATGTTAAACACCCCGTCGTCAAAATATAAAGCACACCCTCCCATTAACCTTGAGGGGCGTAAATGGCCTGACCGCACGCTGACCCGCCCGCCGCGCTGGCTGTCAACCGATCTGCGTGACGGTAATCAGGCGCTGGCGGAACCGATGGATGTGGCACGTAAACTGAAATTCTGGGAGCTGCTGATTGAGTGTGGATTTAAAGAGATCGAAGTCGCCTTTCCTTCCGCGTCGCAGACGGATTTTAACTTTGTCCGGCGGCTGATTGAGGAACAGCGCATTCCGCAGGATGTCACCATTCAGGTGCTGACCCCGGCGCGGGAAGATTTAATTACCCGCACCTTTGAAGCCTTACAAGGCGTCGGCCGCGCAACCGTCCATTTATATAACGCAACGGCACCTCTGTTCAGGGAGGTGGTGTTCCGCCAGACGCGGGAAGAGATCGTCCAGCTTGCTGCCAATGCCGCAAAACACATTCGCCGCTTAGCGGCTGAGGCTACGGAAACCGCCTGGACATTTCAGTACTCGCCCGAAACATTCTGTTTTACCGAGCCGGATTTTGCCTTACAGATAGCAGAAGCCGTAGCTGAAGTCTGGCAGCCCGGACCTGAGCGTCCGATGATTATCAATCTTCCGGCAACGGTCGAAGTCAGTATGCCGAATATTTATGCCGATCAGATTGAACATTTTTGTCGCCATTTTTCCCGCCGCGAACAGGTTAGTATCAGCGTGCATCCGCACAACGATCGCGGCACCGGCATTGCCTGTGCCGAACTGGCGATGCTGGCGGGGGCCGATCGCGTCGAAGGCTGTCTGTTTGGTAACGGCGAGCGCACCGGAAATGTCTGCCTGGTCACCCTGGCGATGAATCTTTACACCCAGGGGATCGCCCCCGGACTCGATTTCAGCCAGATGAAAAAAGTGGTGGAGCGGGTGGAAGAGTGTAACCAGCTGCCGGTCGCGCCGCGTCATCCCTATGCCGGAGAGCTGGTGTTCACGGCATTCTCCGGCTCTCACCAGGATGCGATCAAAAAAGGCTTTGCCGCCCGAGAGCGCTCATCCGATCCCTTCTGGCAAATCCCTTATCTGCCGCTCGATCCTGCCGATATTGGTTGCAGCTATGAGGCGGTGATCCGCGTCAACAGTCAGTCGGGTAAAAGCGGGCCGGCGTGGCTGCTGGAACAGAATCACGGCCTGCATCTGCCCCGTCAGCTGCAACAGGCCTTTAGCCAGCTGCTTCAGAACCGCGCGGATGCAGAAGGTAAAGAGATGTCGCAAATGGCCGTCTGGAACCTGTTCCGCGAAGCATACGGGCTGGTTGACCTGCCCCCGTTAAGCCTGACGCAATACAGCTGCACCAACCTGCCCGGCGAGCGCACCACGCTGACTGCCGAACTGATTTATCAGCAAAGAAGTCTGCATCTGCAAGGGTCAGGAAACGGTTTTCTCTCCGCAGCGCTGAGCGCGCTGTGTCGTGAGCTGAAAACCGATATGGAAATTGAGAGCTATCAGGAGCATACGCTGGGTAAACGCAGCGACAGCCGTTCTGTCGCCTATGTCTGCTGTCGTAACCGTGCCGGCGAATGCGGTTGGGGAGTCAGCATTGACAGCGATATCACCCGCGCTTCGCTCCAGGCGATGCTCAATGCCGCCGCACACTTCATGACGCCCTGAAGTAATCACCGGGCGAAACCCCCATCACCCGGCGAAACATGGCGCTGAACGCCCCGGGATTGGCATAGCCTGAATCCAGCGCCACCTGGGTCACCTGCTCGCCCTGCGCCAGACGCGTCAGGGCCAGCAGCAGACGGGCACGACGGACCCATTCACTGAACTGCATACCGGTTTGCTGATAAAAATGGCGGTTGAGCGTTCTGCCACTGACACAGACCTGACTGGCCGCGTTCGCCACGCTCCACTCCTGATGCGGGGCCTGCCGCACGGCGTCACACAGCTGTCTCAGTCGCTCTGAAACCGGTTCAGGCAAACTGAACGGCAGCGTATTCATCAAACGGATCTCATCAAGGATAAGTTCATAAATACGTTCCGCCCGACTACCGGATGAATACTCCGCGGGCAGATCCAGCGAGCTGACAATCAGCTCCCTTAACAGCGCGCTGATTGCCACCACCTGGCAGACCACCGGCAGATCTGCCCTGGCCAGCGGCTCAACAAACAGCACTCTGGCCTTAACTTCACCCACGATGTGCAGAGCATGAGGCGTATCTGAGGGTATCCACACCCCACGCGAGGGGGGCACCACCCAGATACCCTGCCGGGTCTCCAGGCGAACCACGCCACTTAGGGTATGAATTAACTGGGCGCAACTGTGCGTATGCCAGCTTTCATAATCCCCATGCTGATAATCATGCGCTAAGGGGATCAGGGGGCGATGGGAGAAATCAAAATCGCGTTGTCTTGTCACAGGTTATCTTCATTGCAGGCTGAGTAAGTAAGACACGTATGCTGGCATACAGGCTACCGTTATTCTTTTGACTGTGATTTTCAAATAAGCTCTGAAGATCGATGATAATAATCATTATAAATTAACCACCATAAAAAATAAATTATTTACATAACAAAAAAAAGAAAATAAAAAAACACCCTGATATTCTGATTTGAATCTGGAGAATTTTTTTCTGGTTTTTATCATTTTTTGACAGCATGAAAATATAAAAATAATCAGGGAAGATTAACCAGGGATGAAAAATGGCTGACAAACCGGGATATCATTCTTCCCTGTTGCATTTCAACCGCAAAGGAAAAGTTATTCATACAGAATAAATCTTCCTTTTTATCCTCAATATATAAATTCATGGGGAGAATTTACCATGCCCATCTCTGATACATCTGCACAGGAACATAATAAAGTTGCAGAACCTGATACGGCAATTGATCTGTTAAATTCAGACTTCGATAACAGATATATTATCAGCAACATGCATTCAGACAACAAGGGTGTTTATGGGATATATAACAAAATTTAAAAAGAATATTTTTGAATGACGAAACTTTTTCATCATCTGAAGGACTCACTCAGACTATTATTCATGAAATAACTCACTCAGTAGATACTGAAGATTACCTTTATTTTGACGTGAATTTGAAAATCAGGAAAAAGTATATCGGTCTGAAAAATAGATACTTGATCAATATGTATCAGCTATGATGCATGATACAAGTGCAGCAAGGATTTTTTCAACTTCCGCAGCAAAGCACCCTCTGAAGGACGACTTTATTAAAAATAACCTGATCTCAAAATCCTGAGCAGCTGGCTGATTGGGCTCAGCCGTTGGCTCAAGCTAAAAACCTGAAACAGGCGATGAAACTCACCTGATTACGGCACAATAAAAGGTATCCCCTCAGTCACCCCCTTGCAGGAAAGCAAGCGATGCCCGATGCATCGCCTGCTTCCATTACCTCACTTCAGCCAGAACATTTCAGGCGGTGAATGCATCAGGAAATTCTGGTGCGAAATATTCCATGCATAGGCTCCGGCAAGGCTGAACACCAGCCAGTCACCCGGTGCCAGCGCCGTAACCGGCTGCTGACGTGCCAGCACATCTTTCGGCGTACAGAGCTGGCCGACCAGCGTCACCTGTTGCCCGCTAATCCAGGGTGTGTTCTGCTCTCGCCGCAGTACGCTGAACGGATGGTTGTGACTCTGCGCCGCAGGCGTACGAAAGTGATGCGTGCCGCCGCGCCCGATAGCAAACCACTCCCCGAGGTTTTTCTTGATGTCCAGCACTTCCATCACATACCAGCCACACGGCGCGGTAATGTAGCGCCCACATTCAAAACGCAGCGTCCAGCCACGGGCCTGGCTCTGCTGAGTGATATCCGGCAGGCGCTGACAGAAAGCGGCCCAGTCAAAATGCTTCTCAGGGTCAAGGTAGTTGATCCCTATCCCACCGCCGACGTTGATTAAATCCACCGACAGCGACCAGCGCTGGCACCAGTCCTGCACCTTGTCCAGATAGAGCCGAATCAGGGCCAGATGATTATCCACATCCAGCTGATGTGACATCAGATGGAAGTGAAAGCCGCGCAGTTCAATCAATGGCGATGCGGCAATCTCCTGCAATGCGGCGGGCAACTCCAGCTCATCCAGACCAAAAGGCGTCGGTTTTCCGCCCATCATCAGGTGGGTGCCGCTGATGCCATCCAGTGCAATATTCATGCGCAGCAGCACCGCCACGCGGCGGTTTTCCTGTTGGGTAATGGCCGTCAGACGGCGCAGTTCCGTCAGGCTTTCAACATGCAGGGTGACCACCCCGCACTCTACTGCCTGGCGCAGTTCGCTCTCCATTTTACCCGGACCGCCGAAGATCAGCGGCTTATCGGGCACCTGCTGCCGCAGCCAGGCAAGCTCGCCGCCAGAGGCGGCTTCGAAGCCGTCAACAAACTCGCTCAGCGTGTGCAGCACCGCCGCTTCCGGATTGGCTTTAGCGGCATAGTACAGCTCACACCCTGCCGGTAGCGCACTGCGCATCTGCCGGATGTGCTGAGCCAGCGCGCTCAGATCGTAAACATAGGCACAAAAGGGTTCTGTGCGCTGTTGCTGCAACTGTTGCAGCGTCTCAAGTACCTGCGGCGTCACCGGGCGCTCCTCATTGGGTGTTGCATCATGGTGTAATCCGCATGTCGATCAGCCTGCTGCAACAAACGGATTTTCAGGTTGTTTTTCGACGGTATCGCGCCACCTGCCAGCATCGCGGCGATCTCCGGCTGATGCTGCCAGCGGGCCAGCTGAGTCGCCAGCCGATCCCACAGCTGCTGCTCCAGCTGACGATCGCCATCCGCCAGGCGGAACAGCACTTCTGACAGATGGTTGATAAACAGGCAGTAGGCAACGCGCCGCCAGCCCTGCTCACGGCTGTACCAGACAGACTGACGTGCCCGTTCCGACATCATCGCCAGATCCCCGGCTGACCAGCGTTCGGTGGTCAGCTTGGTGCCTTCCAGATCGCGTATCCAGATATCAGTCGGCAGCTCGCCGTTCATCGCCAGCAGCACATTTTGCAGATGCGGCTCAAACACCAGACCGTCGGTGAAGAAGGCATCCAGTACGCCAGGCAATAACACCGCCAGATAATGCTCCAGCCACAGCAGACTGGCCTGCTGCATGGTCAAGCCGCGCGCCGCACCGAGCTGTGAAATAACCGCCTGCAACGGGCTGTTGCCCTGATGGTCGAGAGCAAAGAGTGCCGCAGCCAGCCACGGCTGCTCATCGCGCAGGTTGTCGCGATAGAGGATGCCGAAACATTCCTGAAGATGGCGCACCTCATCCGCTTCCCCCTCCTCAGCAATGGCCGAGAAATCGAGGCTGCTGGCGGCGGGTTCACGCATAATGTGGAAACCTGGCGCACTGGCTTCCAGCCGGGCGAAATGGCGTTCCAGCAAGGCATTAAGCGCCACGGCGCTCTCCAGTTCGTACCAGGCATTTTTACGCACGCAGTTAGTCAGGCGCACATGAATGGAGAGCTTCAGGAAATACGGCAGCGACGCCAGGTACAGCGTCCGCACCGAAGAGGTCGCGGCAAAATCCGGCCCTACCTGCCCCAGCGGGGTGATCAGCCCGGCACGCAGCGCGCGCTGATAAACCGGTGAGCCGGTAATATGGCGCACCTCCCACGGATGGCACGGATAGCAGTCTGCGCCCTGCAACTGCGCCAGCACGGCGGAAACCGGCGCATCGCCGCTGACCTGCAACAGCGAAGGGTCAATGCGGAACCAGTACAGCGGAAAACGCGCCGAGACTTCCGGCGAACAGGCCAGCAGCGCTTCCGGCGTCACCCCCTGACGGCTTTTCGGGCTGGGATGCATCGGATGCCCCCACAGCAGGCTCTCTTCACTGCGAATATAACGATGTTCAGCCGTAGCGTGCGGCAGATGCGAAATAAATGACGCCATCACCTGTACGCTGTTTTCAATCTGATCCATCAGTTCAAGGTCCGGCAACTGACCGGTCTGGCGCACCATATCCCCGACCAGAAACGCCATCGCTTCGCTACAGCGCACCGCCCGCCACGGACGACCAAACTGCTTCACAAAGGGCGTACCGATAAAATCACCGCGCCCCAACAGGCTCCAGCGTTGCGCCCGAATAGCCAGCAGCGTACCCTCTGCCCCCCCGAATTCCAGCAGCACCACCTCGCCGGAGACCATCCGACTGGCGAGCGACAGCGGAATATTTCCCTGGCGTACCAGGCTGATGCTGCCTGCCGGACGGGCGAATTCACGGATATAGCAGTTCAGCAGCGCCGTCAGACCGGCAAATTCCGCCTGTTCCCGCTCTGGCGAGACTTTTGGCGTCAGCAGCGGATGTTTACGAACCGCGAGTGATACGGACATAACCTGATCCTCGTAAAGGTGAAGTAACAAAGATTAACGCGGCACAGAGAGCCGCAAAGGCAGACGCCAGCCAGGGCGTCTGCAAAGAGAAATGCACCACCAGCCAGCCTGCGCTGGTTCCGGCGGCAACCCCGGCCCATTTACCGGCAGCATCAATCTGACCAAACTGCTTACCGGCGCTGTGCTGACGGATCCGGTCACTGAGCATCTGATTCGCACCGCTGTAGGCCAGCAACATCCCCAGGCCAAACAGCGTTCGCGCCATCAGCAACGCGGCCTCCCCGGCCAGCTGCGTGTGCCACAGAGCAGACACGGCCATCAGCACCGTGCCCGGCAGGAAGTACAATGCGCGTCCCGCCAGCCGGTGCCACAGGGGTAACAGCAGCAGATAGATAAGGTGCGGCCAGCTGTAAAACACGCCAATTAACAGTTCCTGATGCAGCCAGCGGGCGGCATACGGCAGGAAATAGGGAAAGGTCACCACCATCGCGAAGTTAAACAGAAACTGCATTGCCCACAGATCCCGCAGCAGGTTTCTGCCCGCACCCACAGCGGCGGGAGCGGCTTTTTTGACCGTGACCTCATCAGCAGGCAGGCACAGGCTGAACAGCAATCCACACAGCGGCAGCAACGCCAGTCCCAGCCATAACCGCTGGCCGATGTGCGGAAACAGCATCAGAATTACGCCCATCAGCGGTGGAGCACTCAACAGCGCCAGCCTGGCTGAAAACTGCGTCCAGTTCAGCGCCTTCGCCAGCTCATCGCCGCGCAGATGAACCGACAGATAACCGTTGGCCGCCGCCAGCGTGCCACCTGCCAGGCCCTGCATCGCCAGCGCCACCATCAGCCAGGGTAGCGAAGGTGCCGCACCGGCAAGAAGAAACGCCAGCGTCAGCCCCACCAGCGCACGCTGGAGTGACAGCCGTCTGCCATAACGGTCGGCAAAGCGTCCCCACCAGGCCGAGGAGAGTGCAGTCATCACCGCCGGTAAGCTGAACAGCACGCCGGCCCACAGGCTTTGTTCTCCGATACCAAACGCCGTCAGTAAACGCGGCAGATAGAGCGGCACGCCCAGCACGGTAAACGCCGCCAGAAAGTGGCAGGCGAGCACCACCAGCAGCGTGCTGCGCATCAGCCGTTCCCCCGCCGCAGAAAGTTCGGCCCGCTTTGTCCATAGAACTTGTTGATATCCGCCGCGCCGGAAGCCTCTTTACTCAGCAGGCTGCCGCTCAGCAACAGGTATTTCACCGGCTGAGTGGGCGATGCAAACAGCTGCTGCCGGGCAAAGTCGGTAGCCACACCTTCCCGTTCCAGCTGCGTCAGGCTGTTCTCCAGCGCCGTGCGCAGCGTCTGATACGCCGCTTCTCTCTCCAGCAGTTTCGCTGCCGCCAGACTCTCCAGCACCGCCGCCAGACAGAGCTGAAGGGTGATGGTGATAAACATTTGTGCCAGCGCCAGGTCGTCCTGCACGCTGATTCGCGGATCGCGCAGTTGATCAACACGCGCGGCCAGCGACGGACAGGCGGTTTTGAAGCGCTCAGGCAGCAGGCGGGCGGCATCATTATCTTTCATCACCAGCGTCAGCGGTTCACCGGGTGTCAGACTCAGCACCGCATTTTGCTGGTTCGATTCCAGCGCAATGCCGAAGCGCAGCCACAGCATCAGATGCACATCGGCCATCAGCTGGCAGTATTCACGCCACCAGCTGGCAGCATCCGGCATCCCCGACTGTTGCAGCAATGACGCCAGCAGCAGACGTCCGTCCGGCAGGCGGCTGCCCAGCGCCGCCACCGGTAGCAGTGTTTCACCCGGGCGCGGGGCGGCATAGCGACGCAGCAGAAAGGCCAGCTGTTTATCCTCGGCAACATGCCCGCAGAAACGCTCGTCAACGTGACGATATTTCCCGCGCAGCAGCGGCTCCTGCTCACCGATCGCAGACAGCACTTCGGCAAACCACTGGCCGTCATATAGCGTGGAAGCTTTGATCAGACGGATATTCTTCTGTCCGAGGGTGCGCATACTCAGCGGCACCTTAAGGTGATCGGCAGGATGGTCCGCCAGCTGTACGGTGCGCACCGACAGCGTCGGATAAACCTCAAGCCACGATGCAGGCGCAATCACCGCTCCGGCAGGCAGCGCGGTGAGATGAGGCAGGGTCAGTGGATGCACCGGGACCAGCTCATAATCGGCCTGCATCCCGGCATCCAGTCCCACCTGCTGCGGCTGCGGCCACCATGTGGGTCTGGCGTCGGGCGCGGTCAGCCGCAGTTGCTCGCGCGACAGCGCCACCCAGCGCAGGCGGAACGGCTGGCAGAACTCCGGCGCGTACTGGCGCAGATCGGCCTCGCTGAAGCCAAACTTGGCGCGGGCGGTAGGGTAATAAGGATGATCGAGAAAGCTCGCCAGCTGATCGGCATGACGCAGTCGCTCGCCCCAATTCATTTCCGCTGGCGTACGCATTAACCTTGCCTGTTGCTGGACAAAGGCCGCCGCGCACAGCTCCCCCTGCGCCACTGCGGCATCCGCCTCTTCTTTATAGGTGGCAAACAGCTGACGGGTTTCCTCCTGCCCGTCGGGCATCAGCGCCGCCAGCCAGGCGGCGTAGCCTCTCTGCGGCTGCCATCCGGTGGCGGTTTCCACTTCCCAGCGCGGATGCAGCGCCTGCCAGTGCTGCATGTAGTCGCTGGCCGACACCGCCAGCCGCAGTTTTTGTCGGGCGGTCTGATAAATCAGCCAGCACTGCTGTTGCTCTTTAAGGATATGACCATTGCTGACCAGGCCGCTGACGTCTTCACGCAGACAGGCGTTAATAATGCGTAAGGTGATGTAATCCTGCTGGTCCATCAGGCAATCTCCCAGTTCAGCGTCGCCAGAGTACGGGTGCTGAGTTGCTCAAGCTGAACAGCATCGCAGGCTTCGAAATAGAGCACGCCAAGATAGTCTTTATTGGAGCAGGTCAGCTCAAGGCGTTCGCCCTGCGCTTTCAGCGCACGGTAGCGCAGGCCTGGCGCATCGGCAGGTTGCGGAGCCTGGCGCAGGATGCCGTTCTGTTCGGCCACCAGGTAGTGGATCAATGCTTCACCCACCGCCGGTTTGACCGGTGGCAACGGCTCGCCGAGATGCAGGCGCAGTATGGGCAGAAACCAGCCTTCCGGCAGCAGACGATCCAGCAGCATTTCGCGGCCATCTCCGATACTGCGGTAGTTGATCTCCACCAGCACCGGTCCCGCGTCCGTGACAATAAATTCGCTGTGGCAGACACCAAAACCCACGCCGAAATCGCGCAGCTGGGCCAGTGCCTGCTGCTTCCAGCGCGTGCTGTGCTCGCCCGCCCAACGCGCGGCGGTTTCAATAAAATGGGGCGGTGCGGAGAGTTCAACATCAAAGCCGCCCACCGCCACCAGCTCATTACCATCCCCCAGCGTCTCCAGGGTAAACAGTGGGCCGCTCATAAAGGCTTCCACCAGCAGCGTCTGACGTGATGGCAGCGAGGCCAGGTAGCGCTGACAGCTGGCAAGATCCTCCACCAGCCGCACATCCATTGAAGCCACGCCCTGGCCGGGTTTGATCACCACCGGCCACGGCCAGTCCGCCTGGGGTTGTGCGTCGGGCAGCAACTGCGTTGACCATACCGACGGTAATCCCTGCGCCTGCAACCGCTGGCGCATCCGCCACTTCTCTTTTGCCGCGTAGCAAATCTGCCAGTTTTTCGCCGGCAGCCCCAGCGCAGTGGCGGCAATCGCCGTCGCGGTTTGCAAATGGTCGCTGTTGGAGAACAGCGCGGCAGGGGTAATCCCCCATTCGGTCAGGGTGTCGAGGATCGACAGCGGATTGAACACCTCGCACTCAATCACATGGATGCTGTCATCCAGCAGCTGATTGTGCGCCATTGCATGGTCGGTGAGCAGCACCACCGGGTAACCCAGACGTTGTGCAGCGGGAATGAAACCTTCGGTCACCGCCGCATTAACGACGTGACTGACTATCACATAAGGCTTGTTATTAAGCATGTGCATACCTGTAGTAGGGAGAGTTCAGAGAGACTGGAGATCGGTCAAACGTTGTTTCAGGGTGCGGAATAAAAATCCCCGGTCTTCGCCGCATAACCAACAGTCAATCCCCTGGCTGTGCCAGTAGCGCTGCTGTTCCGGCGTTCGGGGATTGGCGCAGAAGGTTTTCCCTGCGGCCTGGCAACGAGCGGCGAGTAAACGAATTTGTGCCTCGACATCGGGATGCGACGGCTGCGGGCCGAGCTGCATACTCATCGCCAGATCCAGCGCCCCCTCCATTACCATCGTCACCTGCGCAATACGCAGCATCGCCTCAATGGACTCAATGCCCTGCGGCGTCTCGATCATCGGCACCAGCCACAGCTTTTCATTCGCCTGGCGGATGTAGTCACCAAGCGGCAGCGTGCCGAAACCGGTCACGCTACCGCCGGTAATGCCGCGTTTACCCAGCGGCGGAAAGAACATCGCATCGCGCAGCGCGCTTATCTGCTCTGCACTTTCCGCCCGTGACAGCACGATGCCGTGCGCCCCCATATCCAGAATGCGCCCGGCGCGGGGAATATCATCAACGGTAATACGCACCAGCGGAGTGCAGCCGTGAAGCTGTGCCAGCTGAATGCACTGACTGAGCAGGGTTTCATGATGTGGCAAATGTTCAAGATCCAGCAGGACGAAGTCATATCCTGCGGTGGCGATCATTTCGACAATGATGGGGTGCGGAACAGAGTTAAGGATGCCAAATAATCCTGATGCAGAGTGGCGACGCTCTCCCGGCGAGGTGTACGAAATCATACAAAATCCTGTTAGTTAATACTTATCATTTACATTATCATTACGATTATGCTGAAGTTTTTCAAATGATTTGACAAGCATTGTTAAATATTTTCAATAAGGAATTGTTAACAAATCGCCGTAAGCTGTGAAACCGGCTGAATAAATGACGTGAATATCGCGCTGAATTTATGGATTTTTTTGCTAAACACTGATGATTTAAACGTCATGCTGGCAAAAAATAACAGACGAAAATGATTAAATAAATTTTTACACCAGGATTATTCGGAAAGAGAAAAGATTAATGAAATGTAAATGGCCTGTGCTGTTCCTTATCCTGTTATGCCCACTGTTTGCTCTGGCACAAGCCATTAACGTGACCGATCTTGCCGGGCGCAACGTCACCCTGAAAGCCCCCGCCACGCGCATCATTCTGGCCGACAGCCGGATGCTGCTGCCGATGAGCCTGTTGCACCCCGGTGATGCACTGAAAGGCGTTGTGGCCTGGGATGATTCACTGCGAACCCGCGCCCCGGATATGGGACGCTATTTTTCCCGACAATTCCCGCAGTTAAACGCCATTCCGGTGTTTATCAATCCCTATCGCAGCACGTTCAACGTCGAGCAGGCGACCACGCTGAAACCGGATTTAATTGTGTTTGATATCGGCATAGTGGCGAAACTGCGCGGCGAAGGGACGCTGGCACTGCTGGAGAAAAGCGGTATTCCGCTGGTGTTTATTGATTTCCGCCAGAAGCCGTTAACCAACGCGCCGGTCAGTCTGCGCCTGCTGGGAGCGGTGACGGGTGAAACGGCCAATGCCGAACGCTTTATTGCACGCTGGCAACAGCTGCTGCAACGCACCCAACAGCGGGTGGCGAAAATCCCACCAGCGAGCTGGCCCGGCGTGGTGTTTGAGAACCATGCCGGGATGAACGGCATGAATTGCTGCGCGGTTTTTGGTGCTGACAGTTTTGGCGAATTTATCCCGGCGGCAGGAGGACGCAACCTGATGGCGGATAAAGTACCGCCACAGGGGGCGGAGGTCAGTGCAGAACTGCTGATCGTCGCCCGACCGGACGTCTGGCTGATGAGCGGCGCAGACTGGAGCCAGCGCGGTTCGCCCTCGCAGGCGGTGCCGCTCGGCTACGAAGCAACGCGCCAGAGCACCCTGCCGCGTTTGCAGGCGCTGATGCAGCGCCCGGTGGTCAGCGTCCTGCCGGTGGCGAGCAGCTCACGGGTGATGGCGATTTACCACCAGTTCTATGACAGTCCTTTTAACGTGGTGGCGCTGGAAGCGATGGCAAAGCTGTTCCATCCACAGCAGTTCAGTGACGTTGATCCCCAGGCTGACCTGGAAGCGTTATACCGCGATTACGTGAAAACGCCTTACAGCGGGCTGTTTTTCGTCCAGCCATAAAGGAAGACATCGGCCAACTCATCGTCACAATCAGAACTTCAGGCTGACCCCGGCGGTAACCGAACGTCCCGGCGCGGGCTGACGTCCCCATGGGCTGGTATCCACGCCGCGGAACCAGTAATCACGGTTAAAGAGGTTATTAACTCCCAGATAACCATTCAGCACGGTGCGGCCAGAATTATACAGATCGCGGCTGACCTGCGCGTTCCACACCCAGTAAGACGGCATCTGACCGACCGAACCGTTACTGTTTTCCGCCACCGTGTTGGCCGCATCCGCAAAGGATTTACTGAAGTAATACCCCGCCAGCGAGAAGGTGGTGTCGCGCCATTCGTAGCTGCCATCAAGCGTAAGCTGTGTACGCGAGGCATAGGGCACCTCTTTGCCACTGTTGACGCCGTTGCGCTGCTCTGCCTGGAGGTATGCGTAGCCCGCATGCAGCTTCAGACCTTCCACCGCCTGCGGACTCCAGAAGCCTTCCAGTTCAGCACCCTGATGTCGGGTACGACCAATGTTGAGATAACTGTCTGACACGCTGTCGTAAGAAATCTGATCTTTATAATCAATGCGATACAAACCAGCGTGCAGGCTGAGGTTCTCCGCCGGGGTATAACGCACGCCGCTTTCGTAGTTCCACGCCAGTTCTGAACTGACATCGCCGCCTTTAACAATCTGCGTCACCTGCACCGGGCGCAGGCTTTTCTGCATATCGGCATAGAGGAACCACTCCGGCGTCAGCTGATAGCCCACGGTCAAACCGGGCAGCCACTGCGTATCGGGTGCGCTGGTGCGTTGCCCGGTCTTTTTGTCGCTATATTTTTCGCTGACGTTCTCGTAACGCATCCCCGGCGTGATGGTCAGCTTGTCATCAATCAGTTTAATGGCGTTGCTGACATAGCCCGCCCAGGCCTTATCGTCAAAGCTCCAGTCGCGCGTCACGCTGGTCGCGCCAGTCGCCAGCGTCTGCTGGCTTACCTGATAATCCACTTTCTCGCTGACGAAACGGCCACCAATAATCCACTGCTGATTGACGCTGTCGCCATTGATATCCAGGCTGATTCGCGGCTCCGTGCCCCACACTTTGAAATTTCGCGGCGAGTTCTGCACGATATCGGCCGGTAACGCCGGATTAAAGCTCTGCCCCGGTACTTTACTCATCCCCACCTGAAATTCACGGTCTGACTGATGGCCAAAAAATGTCCAGTTGAATTCGGCCGAATCAATAAAACCGAGCGAACCCAGCAGCTGGTCATAAACCATGCTGTAGCGATTGGTGTGACCATCAAAATCGTCGTAAGGGCGGGTGCTCTGTCGGCGGTTGCTGAGGTAATCCGCCGTGGAGAGGGCACCGGCCAGATCGGCATGGGCGTTGTAGTGCTGATAAGAGAGGTTTAAGGTGGTGTTTTCGTTGATGTTCCACAGACCACGCAGCCGGAAATTTTCAACTTTACTGTCACTGTTTTCGCGGAAAGAGCTGCCTTTGACCTGGTTGGCTTCGACCTGAAGCCCGAAATCATCATTCAGCATCCCGCCGGTGCGCAGATAAGTGTCCCAGAGGTTGCGACCTTTACCGTAAAAGGTGGCGCGTTCGGCAATTTCGTTTTCCCACTTCACCGGTATGGGTTTGCTGATCAGATTAATCACGCCACCGACGTTATTCGGGCCGTACTGCACCGCCGCCCCACCCCGCACTACGTCAATGCGGTCAATAGTGGAAAAAGTCACCGGAAACAGCGACATCCCTTCCTGCCCGTAGGGGGCTAATACCAGCGGAATACCGTCTTCCAGGATTTGCGCGCGACCGCTGCGGCTGTCATACAGACCGCGCACGGCAATTTGCGGCAGTACGCCGGTGCCGGTTTCATCCTGAATTTTCACCCCTGGCACACGCTGTAGCGCATCATCCACGGTGCGGTTGGCACCTTTTGCCAGCTGATCGTTACTGATAACGGTACGGCTTCCGGCCCAGGTTTTGACCTCTTCGGCACGCGAATCACCGAGAATGTTGCCGGTCACCACCATGTTCTCTTCCGCTGCATAACTGAATTTTCCGGCCAGAATGACGGCCAGCGCTACGGCTACTTTAGTGCGTTTCATTGTCGACCCTGCATGACAGTGTAAGTTTTTTGTAATGATTGTGATAAATATTATCATTATCAAATACAACTTAACATTGCTTATCGGCAGGTAAATGAGTGACAAGCGACTAATCATGCTCACTTTTTTTGTCAGTATGCAGAGTATTGAACTGTTCGGCCTGAGTAAAACCCGCCCCGCCGTGGGTGCAGGGCATAATCATCACGGCAGCAGGCGGGATATTTGTTCAAATTTCATGAAATAAAAGGTGAGTTTTTTTGAAGAAAAACCGTCAGTTTTGCCGAAGGGCACCCTGGTCAGGCAGATGAAGATTCCGGTTCAACGCCGGGCAGGATATGCCACTCTGGCGGCCGACCATTTTCGTCGTCATCATTCCCTCACCCATCCCCGTCCCGGCGGGCAAAGGAGGCCAGCAGCACACGTTCGGATCTGTCGAGATACTCCTGAAGCATCCGGGCGGCTTCAGCGGCCTGCCCGGCTTCAACCAGCGATAACAACGCATTATTCATGCCGATAAAGGGAAAATGCAGATGCTCCGCATCGTTCAGCAGTCCGAATGCCAGACGCAACTCGGCCAGAATATGGCGGTAGAAGTCGCTTAGCCTCTGGCTGTCTGCCAGCTCCACGATGGCGCGATGAAAGGCCATATTTGCCGAACCCACTCCATCCCAGTCCTGTTTTTCTCCGCAGATCAGCGCTTCTTCAACGGCCTGTCGCATCAGCCTGACGGCCGGATGCCCTGGCCAGGCGCTGGCAACGGACTGGCATTCAATCATTTTGCGTACGCGATAAATATCGATAATGCGCATCATATCCGGCGTACTGACGAAAACACCGCGATTTGGGCGGTATTCCAGCAGTCTTTCCAGCGTCAGCATGCGGAAGGCCTCCCGCAGGGTATTTCTTGAAACCGCCAGTTTTTCACTCAACTGAGCTTCGGACAGACGCTGACCGGGGCGCAGCTGGCCCAAAGTAATCTGTTGCCGCAATCTTAGTGCCACACTCTCACTCAGGGAAAGCGCGTTATCTGATGCTGTTTTATCCGTTGCCATTCTCTCTGGCCTTGTTAACTGTTGATTCTGCCGTGAATAGTCACACAACTTTCACAACAGGGAAAGGCAGCGCCAGCATCAACCTGGCAGGCTTTTCCACCTTCCCATTCGCTTCGCCAGCGGTTTGCACCATAACAGGGAAAGCAGGCCCGACAACTCACCAGCATGGTGCATGTTTTTGCTGATTGCACCGGCCCGCGATAATCAATGAACAATCCTTAACAGGTTTTGCAGCAGCAGCTGATTATTGTTCAACAATTTTGTTAATTCTGCTGCGACAGTGATATTGACCGCTGTTGCGCTGGCACAGGTTTTGCTTAATAAACAGGCAACGCGTGCCGCAGCGGGAACGCGGCAGGCAACAATTGATCGAGGCTCAAAGCGGCCCGCTTTTAACCGGAGTGACTATGAACGAAGCAGTAAATTACTGGCCGCTAAGCGGAATTTTGGTGATTGTGGTGGGATTCCTGTGTCGCCTCAATCCGGTGCTGGTGGTGGTTATCGCCGGGATTGCTACCGGAGTCAGCGCCAGTATGCCGGTAAACCTGATTCTGGAAAATCTGGGATCGGGGTTCCTCAACACACGAAATCTGGCGCTGATCATTGTTTTGCCGCTGGTGGTCATTGGGCTGCTTGAAAGGCACGGACTGAAACACTGGGCGCAGATGTGGATTTCACGGATCCGCTCCGCCAGCGCCGGAAAATTGCTGACGGTTTATCTGCTGGTGCGCGAACTGGCGGCGGCGGCAGGGCTGACCAGCCTCGGCGGTCATCCGCAGATGGTGCGGCCAATGCTGGCTCCAATGGCAGAAGGCGCGGCGGAGAATTTTCATGGCGAACTCCCCGGTGACATCCGCATGAAGCTGCGTGCAATGGCTGCGGCGACAGACAACGTCGGCCTGTTCTTCGGTGAAGATATCTTCGTGGCCTTTGGCGGCGTGCTGTTTATGCATAACTTTATGGAACAGAGCGCCGGAATTCAGACCGAACCACTGCACATTGCCCTGTGGGGCCTGCCGACGGCCATTTGTGCTTTTATCATTCATGCCGTGCGCCTTCGTCGTCTGGACAAACGCATTGCCGCTGAACTGGGCACACTCAACAGCAATGCGCTGAAAGAAAAAGGAATATGCTAATGTTTCAGCAACAATATCTGAATGACCTGGCGGCACTCCTGTTACTGGTGGTCGCCATCATGTCCTGGCGCGACAGGGCCAATCCGCGCCGTCTCACCACCGGTCTGTTCTGGGGGCTGTATGCGCTGGTTTTCGCCATCGGAGACTGGACAAATCAGCTGGCGGCCCACCTGACCGGGGCAGAAAACGCCGCCAGCGCGGTGAACATCACCACCGGGGGGATTGTTATCGTCATGGCGCTGATTGCCGGGCTGGGCGGTGTCAAAATGGGCAGCTATCACACCCGTACGGATCAGCAACAGCGGGCCAGCGCCGCGCGTCTGCGCAACCGTCTTTTTCTTCCTGCGCTGGCTATCCCGGTGATTACCGTGCTGGGCATCCTTGCCTTCAATAATATTGCCGGCCTGCAACAATGGCTTTTCGGCGAAGGGAATCACGCCACCCTGGTCACGCTGTTTTCTATGTCGCTGGGTTGTATTGTCGGCTGGCTGATTGCCATCGCGCTGACCAGGGAGTCACCGGCACAATCGGTGCAGGAAGGACGTCGCCTGCTGGATGCTATTGGTTGGGCATTTATCCTGCCGCAAATCCTCGCGACTCTTGGCCTGCTGTTTGCCAAAGCCGGAGTGGGCACCGCCATCGCCCACCTTGTCGAGAGCTGGCTGGCAGTGGATAACCGGCTGGGGGCGGTGGTGCTCTATGTGCTCGGTATGGCGCTGCTCACCATGATTATGGGCAATGCCTTTGCCGCATTTCCGATTATTACCGCCGGGGTGGGTATTCCGATACTGATTCAGCATCTGGGGGCAAATCCGGCGGTGGTTGCCGCTATCGGGATGTTTTCTGGCTATTGCGGCACCCTGATGACGCCGATGGCCGCCAACTTCAATCTCGTCCCTGCCAGGCTGCTGGAGTTACCGGATCGTAATGCGGTGATTAAAGCCCAGACGCCGACAGGACTGATGCTGCTGCTGGTGAACATTGTTCTGCTGTGGGTTCTCGCCTTCCTGTAATGTACCGCGATGGGGCTGTCCGCAGGCAGAGCGCCCCACGCTCAGGCATTCTGACGGTAGTCAGCCTGTTGGCCGTTAACCCACTGCACCAGCAGCACGGCAAATCCGAGGGCGGACAGCACGGAAAACAAGGCGTTCACCCCGGCGTATTGCAGCAGAAATCCGCCCAGCAGCGGGGAAACCGCTGTCCCCAGGTACGCCATATTGGAGATGCCAAAAGTAATGCCCCGCTTACCGGCAGGCGCAAGCAGATCGGTGGCGATATTCAGCGTCGGCATGACGATTATCTCTCCCAGCGTTAACAGCAGGGTCGAGAAGATCATCTGCCACGCAGAACGGGTATCAGAGAAGAGAAAAGCCAGCTGGACAAGGTCAGTAAGAAGGTTCCGCTCACTATCCGGGTGGTTATTCCACTGCTGCGCATCAGCCACATCACCGGCTTCTGTAGCAGAATTACGCCCGCCGCATTGGCAATAAAAACCATTGCGGTGATTTCACCGGGATTAATGAGATTACTGAGATTGATATACTGAATCAGCGTGGTATCGAACACAGCGTAAATCAGCATCACAATAAAGTTGCAGAGCACAAAAACGGTAAATTTTTTATGCCGGAGCATAAAAGCAAACGCCTGCCAGAAGTTCTCTTCAGGCAAATCTCTTTCCGTTTTAAAGCGCCAGTCTGCGCCAAAAATCATCAGCAGCAGATAGATAAAATAGATAAAGGCCGTGGCATACATGATCGTTTCGCGATGATGGTTTGCCGCCAGAAGACCGGGTATCGGACCCAGCGCGCTGCCAATATTGATAATGTAATAGCGCAGATACTGTACCCGGGCTTTGCTCTCTGCATCACTCAGCATATCGCCAATCAGCGATTTGCTGCTGGATTCAATCAGCGCACGCCCGGCAGAAAGAAAGCATATGGCAACAATACAGGCGGTAAGAGAAGCGACCGCGCCCATCAGGATAAAGCTGATAATACTGATCAACAGCCCAAAGCAGATCACCGGATTCCTGCCTGACCTGTCCGAGTGATAGCCAAGAAAAATACTGACCGCCACACCAGACAAACTGGCGACAAAAAATATCGCCCCGACCATAAACAGGCTGACATGCAGGGTGTTATGCAGATAAAGAGAGAGAAAAGGCCACACCATAAAATAACCAATGCGGCTTAAAAACGTCCCGGTCAGCATTATTTTGATAGTGGGATTCAGGGAGTCCGTACTGAAAAGCATACTGTTTTAGTCTCTTATTAAACCATCACCCGACACGCGGTATTTATAGGTACAAAGCTGCTCAAGCCCCACCGGGCCTCGCGCATGAAGTTTTCCCGTCGCGATACCGATCTCCATGCCAAAGCCAAATTCGCCCCCGTCGGCAAACTGTGAGGAGACGTTGTGCATCACAATGCCGCTGTCAATGCAGCGCATAAATTTTTCTGCGGCGGATTTTTCTGCGGTAATGATGGCATCGGTGTGATGAGAGCCGAAATGATTAATATGCTCAACCGCCGCGTCAAGATTCTCCACTATTTTGCAACTCAACCGCATATCGAGGTACTCCATCCCCCAGTCACTCTCGTCGGCAGGCAGGATACGGGGATCGATAGTCATAATCTGTTCATCGCCTTTGATAATACAACCGGCGGCGATTAACGCGGTAATCAGCGCATGGGTGTACTCATCCGGCCAGCGTTTATCAATCAGCAGGGTTTCCATCGCGCCGCATATTCCGGGGCGACGGGCCTTGGCATTAACCGCCACTTTGATGGCCATGTCGGGCGTTGCAGCAGCATGAATATAGGTGTGACAGATACCATCCAGATGGCTGAAAACAGGGATGTGCGTATTATCCCGCACAAATTCAATCAGCCCCCGCCCTCCGCGCGGAATAATCACATCAATATAGCCTTCAGCTTTCAGCAGCTGAGACACTTTTTCACGCTGGTCAGAATTGATTAAATTCACACAGCCTGGGTGGATATGATGTATTTCGAGCGCTTTTGCGATCAGATGATAAAACGCCAGCGAGGTATTCAGCGCCTCTTTGCCCCCCCGTAAAATAACCGCATTGCGCGACTTGAGGCACAATACGGCAGCATCGACGGTCACGTTTGGCCGGGACTCATAAATCATCGCTATTACGCCGAAAGGACAGGCGACTTTTTCAATAAACAGACCATTCGGTTGCTGACCCGCAGACAGCACCCTGCCTGCCGGAGCAGGCATCTGTGCCACTTCCAGCACGGAAAGGGCAAGAGATTGCAGGCGCGACGTATTCAGCGTCAGCCGGTCAACTAAGGCCTGCGGAGACTTTGCCTGCTCAGCCTGTTGAATATCCTGCTGATTGGCAGCCAGCAATGTATCGGCTTCGCTCAGCATCAGCCGCGACAGCGTCCTGATAGCCTCATTAATTTGCTCATCCGGGTAATCCTGCAAAATTAATGCGGCCTGCCGGGCCTCCGTTGCCAAGGAAATAACGTCACTGCCTGTCATCACTGCCTCCGGGAATACTGATGGCGCAGATTCAGTTCTCAACCGTGTCGATACGGATTAAAGCGCTGAACCGGTTGACCGTCTCCTCAAGCGCAGCAAAATCCTCAGCCTGGAAAAGGACGTGGAGTGTGCTGCGGGTTGCCAGAGGGGCGCGATATGCAATGTCGCCAATATTGTCATAGATCTGATGCTCCACATAGTGCGGATCGCTGACAAAGAGGTTTTCACCATGGATCGCGGTGATCCTGCCCTGCTTCTGCGGAAACACCAGGCAGGTAATGACAGGACGTGCTGTTTTACGCGGGATATTAACCTCTTCGCGCATGGCGATAGCGATCTGCACCTCAATAAAATCAATGCCGGTTGAGGCAAGCAGAGAGTTATAGATGGCGGAGCCGCCCATTCTGACGCCAAATTCAATCAGTTTGATTTCATTCGCCAGCGTTCGGAATTCCGTATGCAACACATAAGCGCCAGCGCCCAGTGCCCGATGAATAGCCGAAACATAGGCTTTCGCCTGCTGTTGCAGCGCCTGTGGGATGCGGGTGGGGGTACTGAAGCAGACCTCTTCAAAGTGCGGGCCATTATTCGGCAACGGCTTATCATGAATAGCCAGCACCTCAACCTCGCCGTTGAAATAGACACTTTCAACGCTGATTTCGCCAACCCGGTAAGGCAGCCTGGTAGCAAAAAGTACCTCGCCGCCAATAATCTCCTCAACAATGAAGGGATATTCCCCTGAGAAGGTTTCTTTAAACTGCGAATCTCTGGAGAAGAGCGACACGGCATCGTCACTGAGTTGCGCAAAATCACTGACCAGCGATGGGTAATCATCATATCGCCTGACCAGCGATGAGCCGCTACCGATTAACGGCTTGGCAATCACCGGAAAGGTCAGTCGGGCAGCGTCGGTGATATTCTCCGAGGTCACCTGAACAAAATCGGGTACGGGGATCCCCAGTTCTCTGGAGAAAGCGCGCATGTTGTATTTGTTTCTCCCCACTTCCACCGCTTTCAGCGAGGGACCGGGCAGATTAAAGTGCGCACAAAGCTTTTGCTGCAACGGCAAAAAGGGTTCTGAAACATTGAGAATACCATCGGGTTGAAAGGTCGGCCCGAGAGTGCTGAGAATGGTATCGAGGTTTTCCGCGCTGTTTTCGATGGTGACGGAATAAGCCTGATGGGCAAACCTTTCGATATAATTTTTCGCCTCAACCTTTGCATATAAAATGGTGACATTATATTTATCTTTCAGGCTGTTAATTTTTCGCAGATGCGATAAACGACTGGCACTGTGTACATATAAAACCAGCAGATTTTTCTTCATTTCATCAGTCCTCTACCAGCCATACCCGGCGAAGTTCGCGATTATAATTACTGTATCCGCTACGTGAATGGACCAGTCTGAAATTATCCCAGATCAGCAGCGCATTTTTCTTCCAGGCAATTTTTATCGCGTTCGCATTAATAAATGTCATCAACTCGTCACGCAGGTCTGAAAAATCCGCTAACGCCGAATAATCCATACAGGTGTAAGAGAATCTGACCAGTGGCGTGCCGTCAGGCGCATGGCTGAGGAAAGGATGCCAGGCCTCTTTACCAATATTCTCCTCCTGGAGCCCCGCCGTGGAAAAATAGCGTAATGGAATATTCTCCAGCTCTTTCTTTTTGCCAGCAGGGATCATATCGAAAAATGGCATGAGATTACTGAGCCAGGTAAAACCTTCACCTTCATTACCTGGCTCTTTACACCACAAGGCTAAATAGCGTGGCGGCAGAGAGTTATATTCATAACACTCCGTATGCGGCATCAGCTCTTTGTTATTTTTTGAATGATAGGTATTTTCGAATCGTTTCTCAGCCTTGATACTCCAGACCAGCTGGTTATCGTACTGAGGAACAATTTTCCCCACATCCTGTACCACAGATAAAAATTCATCCTCAGTTCTGATGTCATTAATATAAACATAGCCTGTACTGATTAAGGCATTTTTCAATGCCTTCTTTTCTGCGTGGAGTGTCATGGTTTATGGGTCCTTAATTAGTCAACCAGACGCGCTTCAGCTCACGATTTCTGTCCTCAAATGCGGTACGCGAATGCACCAGCCGCTGGTTATCCCAGATGAGAAATGAATTCTTTTTCCAGTCGATACTCAGATGCTCTTTTTCAAATTTAGCCACCAGCTTATCGCCAATCTTTTCTACATCCGGTGAACAGTTCTCCACACAGTTACGACTGAATCTGATCAGCGGATTTTTGCCCTCGCTCTGCTCGGAGACAATCGGATGCAACGCTTTTTTACCCAACGCACTGGACTGAATACCGGAGCTGGAAACGAAGTTAATCTGCTCCTCAGTCAGTACTTTCTTCTCTTCTGTTGACAGTTCCTCAAAGAAAGAGAGCACGTCCAGCAGGGTGGTCTGGCCGCCGCCACATTCAGACGGCGTCACACACCACAGCGATAAATATTTTGGTGGTAATCCGGGATACTCATAGCATTCGGTATGCGGGCTCAATTTTTTGGTATTCAGAGAGTGGTAATGATTATCAAATTCCGGCTTTGGCCGAATAGACCAGACAAGGTTGCCATCATACTGTGGCAGCAGCTTGCCAAATTCCTGAGAAAAATAAAGGTGGTCAAATCCATCAGGCAGATCCTGAATAAACAGATAGCCTTTTTCAGCCAGCTCATTTTTAAAACCAGCGATTTCATTTTTGCTGTAGCCGTGATCTGTAAACATATTACCTCCAGTCAGAACAGATGTATAATTACGGGTTTTTGTTAATATCTCAGATTTAATGACTTCATTAAGATGAATATTACGACTCAGATTATTTTTGTAAAAAACGGACGAACTGATTATCTCTTCCGGATTATTGACCTCAATACTGAGCAGGCAGGTCACATCGCGCTCGGCACAGCTCTGTGCATTTTTATTTGCACCGCATCGACAGCATGTTGCAAAGGCCTGGCTGTCCCTGCCTCGCAAATAGCTGTAGGAAACCGGCAGCATATTAAATTTAATGCCTGACTTTAATGACTTCGACGTCTGATCTTTTTTAATTTTTGTTGAGGAAACAACTTGAAGACCCAGCTGTTTCGCCATAGTTAACATCGTCGACTTCAGCCGGGAATAAATACCCTTGCCGCGATATTCCCGGTCAATCCACGCACTGCTTATTTCGGCATAATTTGCCGACAGCCTGATTAAACTGACGGCCCCCACCAGCCGGTCAGCACAATAAGCGACCAGCAATCTGCCAGATAAAATACACCCGATAAAGTGACTGATGGGACGGCTTAACATATCGGCTTCCAGCGTACTCTCAATCGCCAGGCGTGTGGCGATATCGTGCAGACATGCCTTATCCTCAGGATCGGGCAGGAAAATGATAATATTTTCTTCAGGAAATGAATCAGCCGTAACCGGATAGTGCTCACAGGACATGGGACTGGTTTCCATTATCAGTTTTTCTTAATTCTTATTCTTTCATCCTGAATGTGAACAAAATGCCTTTCAAGTCAAATAATATTCCGCTGCGAAAAGCGCAACAGAAACAATATGCAACTTAATGAAATTTATTTGCTTTATTGTTTTTTTTGTTGTTTTTTTAAGATAATACTCAGGGAGAGCCTGATGGCAGCAGACAAATTAAACATAAGAATAAAGAATGTATTACGTAACCTGATGATATTTGTCATCGGGAAAAAGTATGACTCTTTTACATAAGCCTGAATTGAGTATTGGAATAACGGATGCGTATGCTTTACCCCGCAGGTAAAACCGGGCCTGCCAACCGTTCGGGCGGCATACCGTTTGTCGTCAGTCAAACTGAGAGAGAAATGATGAAAAAAGGCCTTATTGTTACTATCTGTAGTCTGTTACTGCTACCTGCGCTGGCCTCTGCGGCAGGCTGGCCGCCGGAAAGTGGTGCCAGAGTGCCGGGAAACGCACTGGAATACCCGACAAAACTGGAAGCGCTGAATCAGTCGCTGGAAAAACTGCTCAACGGTGGGGCAAAGATTGTCTCGGCCTCCCTCGGCAACGACGGCCCGGTGGTTATCCTTAACAACAAAAAGCAGTCGGTGATTTGTCTGGTGAAAGGCGCTGGCAGCGGGTCCGATCAGAACGTGGCAACCTCTCGCTGCTACGCCATGAACTGAATAAAAAAGCCCGGAAACATTCTGTCTCCGGGCCTGCCAGCGCCATATCTTTTGCCAGCTGAGCAGCGTCCTGTGGTCGGGCCTATTTGATGTAGGAGTCCAGCACCTTCAGTATCACCGCCAGATCCGCCTCGCGCTTTGCCCTCTCCTCTTCGTGAACAATATGCTCGGTCAGGTGCCCTTTGATCACCTCACGCATCAGGCCATTCACCGCACCACGAATCGCCGCAATCTGCTGCAATACCGCCGCACATTCATGGGGTTCATCCAGCATTTTTGTCAGGGCAGAAACCTGTCCCTGAATCTTATTTGCACGGGATTTCAGCTTCTGTTTATCACGAACGGTATGCGACATCTGCCACCCCATCGCCATAAATTCCGGAGGGAGATTATAACCATCGCATCTACTGGGGGGTAGTATTTTGTACTGGGGGGGAGTACCATCATTCGCTCCTGTAACTGTTGAGAATTATTCCTGTGAGCGACTTTTCAACCCTCCTCCAGCAGGGTAATGCGTGGTTTTTCATTCCCGGGGCGATCCTGCTGGGTGCCCTGCATGGGCTGGAGCCAGGTCATTCCAAGACCATGATGGCGGCATTTATCATCGCCATAAAAGGAAGCGTACGTCAGGCGGTGATGCTGGGGCTGGCCGCCACACTCTCTCACACCGCTGTCGTCTGGCTGATTGCTTTCGGCGGCATGTATATCAGCAATCGCTTTACCGCTGAATCCGCAGAGCCGTGGTTGCAGCTGATTTCCGCAGCCATCGTGCTTGGTACTGCGCTATGGATGTTCCGCACGGCCTGGCAGGATGAGAAAAACGCGCGTAAAGCGAGGCAGGAAACCGTGCAGCTGCGGTCCGACGAGAAGCTGATCGATACCGGTCACGGCAGAGTGGCGCTCTCCATCACCGGACAACCGCAGCAGGCACACTGGCATCTGCGGGTGTTATCCGGCAATCGCTGGCAGGCTGGCGAGGTATCACTGACGGCACGCTGCGGAAACGGCCCCTTTTCGCGGATTTTTAATTTTATCGACCACGGCGATTATCTGGAATCGGAACACCCGGTTCCCGAACCCCATAACATTAATGCCCGGCTTTCACTGGGCCATCGCGGTCACGTGCATGATTACGATGTGGTATTTGGTGAGTCGCATAATTCCGGTCCGGCAGCCGCAGAGGAGTACCAGGATGCCCACCAGCTGGCCCATGCCAGTGAGATTAAACGACGCTTTGATGGTAGAGCGGTGTCGAACGCGCAGATCCTGTTATTCGGCCTGACCGGCGGGCTGATCCCCTGCCCTGCGGCCATTACCGTGCTGTTGATTTGTTTGCAGCTGAAAGCGCTGGTGTTAGGTGCAACGATGGTGTTCTGTTTCAGCATCGGTCTGGCCCTGACGCTGGTGGCCGTCGGCGTGGGTGCCGCCCTCAGCGTGCGCAGGGTCGCTCACTGGCGCGGTTTCGATGCCATCGCCAGAAAAGCACCGCTGTTTTCCAGCCTGCTGATTGCCGCCGTGGGGCTGTATATGGGCCTCCACGGCTGGCTGGCTTTAACTCACTGACCTCTCAGGCGGATTACGGCGTTTTGCCGTAAAACTGCGTCAGTTTATCGACAGCCTGATCGACATAAGGCTGTTTCCAGTAAGTCTGAATATGGGTCGCGCCAGGGATCAGAAACAGCTCTTTGTCTTTGGCGTTGACCGCTTTTTTAAACGCATTGTCGTGTTAAAAAATTAAAGCAATAATACTGCCTTCGTCGAAGCACGGTTTTGCTGAACAATGAAAATCCCGCCTGATAAAATCTGCTATTGCGGTGATTTTTCAAAAAGGTAAATCAGTCATAAGGCCAGGAAAATAAACCAGAAGCCAGACAGTGTTATTAAAAAAAAAAGAACAAAGGAATATTTTATTTTTACTTTTCACGGATAAAAACCTGATATCAGCAGGGATAAAGAAATAACCAGCGGGCGTCATCATAACCTCACCAATAACAAAAAATCAGCAGCCAGCATACTTGTTTTTTAATATTAAGGTTATCTTAATCTTTGTCATAAAATTCTGCGCACCCGCCCCGCTCACGGATAAAGTAAAGCGATAAAGCCGGTCACCTTGCTGATACTCTGAACTCTGCAAATAAGAATAATTTTCGTTATCATTCTGATGCTTTTATATTAAATTGTCGCTGCTTTGAAGAATGGCTGTAACAAACTTGAATTGTCTTCTGAACAGGATGATGACATGAAACACTTTTCGCTTAAATCCCTTGTGCTTGCAGGTCTGTTTTCTTCTTTAACGTTATCTGCCCACGCCGCCGATGACACGCTGGTTATTTATAATGCGCAGCATGAAAATCTGGTGCAGTCATGGGTTGATGGCTTCACACATGACACCGGCATCAAAGTCACCCTGCGTAATGGCAGCGACAGCGAGCTGGCTAACCAGTTGGTGCAGGAAGGTAAAGCCTCGCCTGCCGACGTTTTTCTGACCGAGAACTCACCATCAATGGTGCTGGTGGATAATGCGGGCCTGTTCGCCCCACTGGAGAGCAACACGCTGGCGCAGGTGGATAAAGCGTACCGTCCTGCTCATGGCCGCTGGACAGGCATCGCCGCCCGCAGCACGGTGTTTGCTTATAACCCGGCGAAACTGAGCGATGCTCAGCTGCCACATTCGATCATGGATCTGGCAAAACCAGAATGGAAAGGCCGCTGGGCGGCATCCCCGACCGGGGCAGATTTCCAGGCCATTGTCAGCGCGATGCTGGCGCTGAAAGGCGAAAAAGCCACCCTTGACTGGCTCAAAGCGATGAAAACTAACGCGGTGCCTTACAAAGGCAACAGCACGGTGCTGAAGGCGATCAATGCCGGTCAGATCGACGGCGGAATCATTTATCACTACTACCGCTTTGTTGATCAGGCAAAAACCGGCGAAAACAGTAAAAATACCGCACTGCACTACTTCGGTCATCGCGATGCCGGTGCCTTCGTCAGCATCTCTGGCGGCGGCGTGCTGGCTTCCAGCAAACATGCCAAAGAGGCGCAGCAGTTCGTTAACTGGATAACCGGTAAAGCGGGTCAGCAACTGCTGAAAACCAACGATGCCTTTGAGTATGCGGTCGGTAAAAATGCGGCCTCCAATCCAAAACTGGTGCCGCTGAAGGATCTGAATGCCCCGGCAGTAGAGCCGTCGTCGCCCAACAATAAGAAAGTCATTGAATTAATGACCGAAGCCGGATTGCTGTAACAACGGAACTTTGTGGATGCAAAATCCTGCTTTTCATACGCCACCCGCAGGTGGCGTTAAGGCCCGCACGCCGGGCCTTTTGCTTATATTGCTGGCGGTGGTGATAACCCTGTGTTCACTACTGCCGCTGGCATTTGTCACCCAGGTTACCTTCAGCAGCGGCTGGCAGACCATCCGCACCCTGCTGTTTCGCCCGCGCGTGGCGGAACTGATGCTCAATACCACGCTGCTTAACCTCTGCACTCTGCCGCTTAATATTGCCGCAGGCACAGGACTGGCCTGGCTGACCGAGCGCACCGCCCTGCCGGGACGCCGGCTCTGGTCCCTGCTGTGCACCGCCCCGCTGGGCGTACCGGCGTTTATCCAGAGCTACGCCTGGATAAGCGTGCAACCCGCGATGTCCGGCCTGAGCGCGGCCGTCTTTCTCTCGCTGCTGGCCTACTTTCCCTTTATCTATCTTCCGGCAGCGGCGGTACTGCGGCGGCTCGATCCTGAACTGGAATATGTCGCAGCCTCGCTGGGCCTGACGCCGCTGGCGGTATTTTTCCGGGTGATCCTGCCGCAGATGAAGCTGGCGATCCTGGGGGGCGTGCTGCTGACTGTGCTGCACCTGCTGGCGGAATACGGGCTTTTCGCATTGATCCGCTTCGATTCTTTTACCACCGCCATTTTTGATCAGTTTCAGTCCACCTTTAACGGCCCCGCCGCCAACATGCTGGCAGGCGTGCTGACGCTGACCTGCCTGCTGTTTCTGCTGCTTGATATTAAAGTACGGGGGAAAACCCGCTATACGCGGGTCGGTGCAGGTGTACCGCAGCGGCAAAGACCAAAACCGCTGACGCTGCCGGTGAAGGTGGTGTGTACGCTGCTGCCGCTGACGCTGGTGGTACTGTCGCTCGGCGTGCCGCTGCTGTCACTGCTGCGCTGGCTGTGGCTGGGCGGAGTGGACGTGTGGCAACAGCCTGCTCTGTGGCGCGCTTTCCAACAGACATTAACCCTGGCGGTTACCGGTGCGGCGCTGACCACCGCCTGTGCCTTTCCACTCGCCTGGCTGTCGGTGCGCTATCCACAGCCGGTGTTTCGACTGATGGAGAGCTGCAACTACCTGACTGGCTCACTACCGGGGCTGGTAATAGCGCTGGCGCTGGTGACCTTCACCCTGCAACTTGCGCCGCCGCTGTATCAGACCGCCTTCACCCTGCTGCTGGCCTATGTGCTGCTGTATCTGCCCCGTGCGCTGATAAGTTTACGCGCCGGTATTGCTCAGGCTCCGGCCGAGCTGGAGAACGTCGCCGCCAGCCTGGGGCAGCCCCCGTTTCGGGTGCTGTGGCGGGTCACGCTGCGCCTGATTGCGCCAGCCGCCGCCTCCGGCGCGGCGCTGACCTTTATTGGTATTGCCAGTGAGCTGACCGCCACCCTGCTGCTCTCTCCGCTCGGCACCCGCACGCTGGCCAGCGGCTTCTGGTCACTGACCAGTGAAATCGACTACGTGGCCGCCTCGCCTTATGCGCTGCTGTTGATTCTGCTTTCACTTCCTTTAACCAGCCTGCTTTATCGTCAGGCTGGCCGCGCCGCAGGAATATAATATGTTAACGATCAAGGGATTAAATAAGTCCTGGCAGGGGACATCGGTGCTGCATGACGTGCAGTTAACGGTTGCGCCTGCTAACCGCACAGTAATTGTCGGCCCGTCCGGTTCAGGCAAATCGACCCTGCTGAAACTGATTGCGGGTTTTGAGCTGCCCGACAGCGGAGAGATTATTTTCGATAAGCGGTCGCTGACCGCTGGCCGGGTGCCGGTGCCTGCCCATCAGCGCGGCATTGGCTACGTCCCACAGGACGGCATGTTATTTCCTCATCTGACGGTGCGGGACAATATCGCTTTCGGCCTGCAAGGGCCGAAGTCCGGGCAGGATAGTACGGTGGCGGCCCTGCTGGAGAAGGTATCGCTGGCCTCCCACTTCGCACAACGCTGGCCGTATGAACTCTCCGGCGGGCAGCAGCAGCGCGTGGCGCTGGCCAGGGCGCTGGCGTTAAAACCACGGCTGATGCTGCTGGATGAACCCTTCTCCGCGCTGGATACCGGACTGCGGGCCGCCACCCGCGATGCGGTGAAGCAGATCCTCAGCGAAGCGGGCATTGCCTGCATTCTGGTGACGCACGATCAGGGAGAGGCGCTCTCCTTTGCCCAACAGCTGGCGGTAATGGAAGCGGGTCGCCTGATGCAGACCGGCCATCCGCGTGAACTTTATCACTACCCGGTGAATGAACAGACCGCCAGACTGCTGGGTGAGGCGGTGATCCTGCCGCTGCGCCAGCGACAGCAGGGTTACTGGTGTGCGCTGGGCGAGGTGACCCCGTTACGCAAGCCCGTCAGCGACAGCGCGCGCATTATGCTGCGCCCGGAGCAACTGAGCATAAGTGTCAGCCAGCAACCAACAGGCATCCTGTTGCAGGATTTCGCCTTTGCCGGGGACCGCTCACTGCTGACGGTTTATCTGGAGGAGGAGAAACAACAGCTGACGTTGCAGACGGCTTCCTCACAATGGCTGACGCCCGGCTGCTGGCTGCGACTTGAGGTACGCGAGGCGGTTCATCTGCTGTAACGGCCGCAGCTGCCGGGCTGCGGTGACAGAGATTGCCCTGATTTACTGGTTATCAGGTGCAGACGCGTTCGTTCCAACTGTCGCGATAAGTAATATTTCCCTCTGTCTACTTCCAGCTAATCGCCTCATAACGCAATTCAAGCGTTTTCAGCTGGATGGATGAGAATGTTTTTATCCAGAGTCAGCTTCATGCAATGGCGCAAAAAAGTATCAGCCCTTTTTGTGTCGTTAAAACTGAGCGCCCCCGACGGATTAGCAGCCGGGTTTCTGCCTGAGCGGATATTCGCGCGGCACCGACCCTGAAACAGGGTTATTGCGCGCACCGACCATGCCCGCATTTTGTGCAGCTGGCGCTTTGTAACATCTTCGCTATCCCTTCTGCTGTTAAACAATCAGGCAGGTTTGACCAGGGTAAAACAGCGACATTTTAAGCCTGCCAGATAACGAGGTAACGGCCGATTTTCGCCACTTGCCACAGATTATGCTGCTATCAGGCGTCATCTGCCTGCGGATAAAAATATCAGCTGGCAGCAAGCGGTTGCCGGGCGTTTTGTAACTAAAATTTAAATAATCGCGCTCAGCTGTTTTTTCAATACGCCAGTATACTTTTTACAATATATTCATTTAGTTACACTTGCAGTGCCAATATTTTTATCCATAAAATGCACATATGATATAATAAAAAGTTGGTATTTCAGTTTTATTACAGGCCGTCAGATGAAAGCAAAGCTACAAAATATTATCGATTCGTCAATGGTGCTTTTTAACCGCGAAGGCTATCAGTCTTCTACCATTGATAAGATTGCTGAAACATCTGGCGTTTCAAAAATGACCTTTTACCGTTATTTCCCGGATAAAGAGTCATTGATTAAAACCATTCTCGAAATAAAACATCAGCAGTTTATTAACGAACTGAAAGAAATTACCGAAGCAGAGACGGAAACCAAAGATAAACTTTTTTCTATCTTTAAATATTATAACAGCTGGTTCTATACCCCCGAATTTAACGGCTGCATGTTTAACCGGGTGGTTGTTGAATTTGGTGACAGCTCGGCGGTATTAAAAGAAATTAATATTAAATTCAGGGCCGATTAACAGGCGCTGATTTATGAGATTCTCTGTCAGTGCCTTAATCCTGAACCTGCCAGCCGCGTCTCCTTCACCATTATGATGCTGATTGATGGCGCTATCGCGGCCAGCCAGTCAGAGGGCATCGCTAATATTGAAAATTCCCCGGCACTTACTGCCTGGTCCACCACCAAAGCGCTGATTTTTTCAGAGGGCGGCGTCATTTAATTAAGCGGAAACAGCCGCGTTATTCTCCCTTCACAATGGCCTGTATCAGGGCCATTTTGCATTTTTCAGATTGACATAGCCTTAATCTGAAAACCATCAAATTGCAATCTGTTGTCATCTTAAAGCTGACAAAAAGATGTTAGATTCCGCTCACTCATCCCGATACAGCCTGTAATTTAATAACAGGTAAAGGGAAAATTCCTGTCAGAACAGGGGCTGAGTCAACGCGTTATTTTATAAAAACCTTCGGTGATATTTATATCCTGTCAAACAGCCATCGCCGCTTATATAAGGCCACGCCAATGAATATACACACGCAACAGGTCATCAATACACTGTGCCTGGACGAACACGATCAATTACCGCTGGCGGATATTATTCACGCTCTGGCCTGTGAAGATAATTTACCTGCCGTTTATCAGCATTATCCCCGGCTGGCAGAAAAACTGTCGGCGCAGGTGGCAGAGACGCTGAAGCTGGCACTAACCGGGCAGAATGCCGCTGCCCGGCGGGATATGCAGCTGGCGCTGTTTATCCTTTATCAGTCACACCTGGCCGAGCCGCTCTCGGCGCAGAGTCGCAATCAGTTCGATCCCCTGCTTATTCAGCTGCGCCAGACGCTGGAATCCGCCTGGCTGGAAAATGAAATCAACGCAGCCGCCATCCCGCTTCCGGATCTTTGTGTGGAGAATATGGTGGCGGAATTAACCGCCTTATGGTCCGCTCATCCCACGGCCCGTCATCCCCTGTTTGATTTCCTGGCCAGCGAGGCCAACGAAACCCAAATCAATTACTTTTTTAAAAGCGACAGCGCGCTGAATTTATTATTTTTCGATCTGGTGGCCATGACGCTGGTGGGGTCGTTTCCGGAGACGCGGGCTGAAATCAGCCATAACCTGTGGGATGAAATTGGTCAGGGCAGCAATGAGTTCACCCATGTCAATCTGTATAAAAACCTGCTGGAGCGACGCGGCATCGCCCTGCCCGATGACCATTTCACCCATCTGTATGAGTGGCAGGGGCTGGCCGGATATAACCTGTTTATGGCCGCAGGGGTGACGCGCCAGCACTATTATAAACTGACCGGCATGATGGCGATGACCGAACTGCTGGATCCGTCTCAGTATGAAAAGCTGGTGGTGGGATGTAAGCGTATCGGGTTGAGCGACAGGGATATCCATTACTACTCAGAGCACATCAGCGTTGACGTGGCCCATGCCGATGGCTGGCTGAACAATGTGATCGTGCCGGTTTGCGCCAGACACCCCGCCGCAATGGCAGAAATCTACAACGGGGCAATACTGCGACTGCAAACCTGTCAGCACTACTACGATTATCTGCTGGCGAAGCTCCGTTCGCTGTCAGCGCACACCACCTCTGAGGTTGCGCTGTCAGGCACGGCGGCCCGCTAACAGCACCGCGCCGGACCTAACGGCGGCGCAGGATAAAAACAGGCGCAGAGCGTGATGGCGAAGCCAGCAACCCTGCGCCTGCTGATAACCCGCTAACGCCGCGCCGCCTCAGGCCGACGGCTGGTGGTGAAAGGTGGCGTTGATGCTGATGGCAAACGCCAGCGAATTAGCAATGTAGCACTTGCTGTGGGCCAGCTCATGCAGCGACAACGCCAGCTCTGCATCATCCCCTTCCTTCAGCGTCACCTCTGGCCGAAGCTCTGCCGAGACAAATTTCCCGCTTTTTTCATTCATCGTCGCCACCGGTTTGTCGCTGTATTTCACCACGCACAGACCGGCATCGGCGCAGAGATGCAGATACCACAGCTGGTGGCAGGCAGAAATAGAAGCCAGCAGCAGCTCCTCCGGATTCCAGCAGCTTTCTTTGCCCAGAAAAGCCGGGTCGGCGGAACCGTTCAGCGTTTTCCCCGCCGTACCGTTGACCACAAATTCCCGCGTGTAGGATCGATAATCACGGGTGCCGACCCCAAGATTTCCCTGCCACTCCAGCGCGACCTGATAATGATGCAGTTTTTCAGCCATGTTGTTCTCCAGCAGCCAGATTAAAGAGAGAAAGAGTGTGTGGCAGAAAGCGCCGGATTACCAGCCCGCAGCAGCATCCGGCCCTGTTGCGGCAGTAGCACCACTGCCGCCACGGTGCGTTCGCGACGAATATCGCCATTATCCGCCACGCACACCGGCGGCGTACTGAACAGCCCAAAGCATCCCTCATCATCGATGGTCGGCTGCTGTAAAAATGCCCTGGTCTGATTCAGCCGCAGCTGTGAGGAGTTGCGCGCAAAGATATTGATCGCATCCTGCGCGATAAAATCAGCGTGGAGAAAATGGTTGGTATGGGCGGTCACCGCGCCCTGCTCCACCACACGCAGCTGATTATCGAGGCTCTCGACGCAGACTGCCCGCTGTGCATCGCACAGGGTGAAGGATCGCGAGCTGGAAAGAGGCAACGCGGCCAGCGCTTCCAGCGCCTCGCCCACATTCGCGCAGCTATCCAGCAGATGACGGATTGCCAGATAAGGCGGGATCCCCTCCTGCCAGCGTCCGCCCAGCACCATGTTCAGCCCGACAGCAAGCCCGCAACTGTTCATCCCCAGATAGCCCAGCAGCCCGGCGAAACTCAGCACCAGCGCATGTCGTTGCGGGGTATGCACATGCAGGACGCGAATAAAATCATCCAGATTGCCGTTGAGATCGACCGTCTGCGCCAGCAGCGGCTCACTTTTCAGCGACGCCAGCGTTGAGCAGTCCCCACCGGTGGTGATGCGGTTATAGCCCAGCACCTCGCGCCGCAGTTGCAGCAGCCAGGCCACATCGGCAGACAATCCCGCCCCCACCGCCAGCCCCTCAATTTCCGCCGCCATCTCCGGCAGCCAGCGGCTGACCAGCGTCCGGTAAGCGGCTATCTTCTCGCCGAGCGCCGCCAGCGACAGCGGCCTGTCACTCAGCGGTTGCAGACGGCACAGCCCGTCAGCGACAAACTGTTGCAGCGCAGCGCGGCACTGTTCACCATGCTGAATGCCCCGCGTCAGGGCATCGCCTTCCAGCCGGATCAGGAAATGATCGGCACTCATTTTGCTCCAGCCTGTAAAGCGGGCTGAGCGGCCTGCAACATCGCTTTCACCCCCGGCCATTCGTGCGCCAGCACGCTGTAAAAGATCGCGTCGCGGCGGCGGTTGTCCGGCATAAAGTTAAAGCTGCGCAGCGTGCCCTCTTCCGTCGCGCCAATCCCGCGCAGTCCGGCGCGGGCGCGGGTGTTCAGCACGTCGGTTTTGAACTCCACCCGAATCGCCTTCAGCGTTTCAAAGGCGTGCGCCATCAGCAGATATTTTGCCTGGCGGTTGATGCCCGTGCCGCGAAACGCCTCGCCCAGCCACGACCAGCCAATCTCCAGTCGCGCTTCCTGCTCCAGCATACTGCCGATGCTCATGCTACCGGCTATCTGTCCGCTGGCCTTATCAATCACCGCGAACACCGCCCGGCTGCCCGCCGCCTGATCGCGCAGCATGGCGTTAAAAAACGTCTCAAACTGCGCATCGTTATCGACGCGAAAGACAAAATATTGCCAAATCTGTCCGTCACGGGCCAGCTCACGCATCGCCTGCCTGTCGTCTTCCTGTACTGCTCTTAACAGCACCCGCTCATTCTGCAAGGTGGCGGAGGCTTTCTGGTTCCAGCTCATCTGTTCTGTCCTCTGGCTCGGCGTTTATTGGGCAAGTTGTTTATTCAGGATCCGACAGACATCGGCCAGGCTGTGCATGTTCGCCAGATCCTCTTCGGTAAGGCAGCCCAGACCGATCGCCATCTCATTACAGAGTGAGGTAATGAACAGGATTTTATTCAGCGACGTCAGCCCGTAAGCCTCACGCATATTCAGCGCCGGGTCGAGTTCATCGGCGCTCACCGGCGTCAGCAGCGTGGCAGAAAGCTGCCTGCGGGCGGTCAGTTCCAGTGGAGAGAGGGCAGTTTCAGTGTGCATATGCATTTTCCTTAACAGAGGTGACAAGTTGTTGCTGATAGCGCTCAAAAATCATTTTACGCAGAGGTTTGAACTGAGAAGTGAGCAGGCCGTTTTCGATACTGAAGGGTTCTGCGGCAATAATGTAACGGGCCACGTATTCATCTTTTTCCGCCGCCGCGTTAGCGTTGGAAACCCAGCGGGCGATCTGTTCCGCGTCGACGTTGGCGTTGACAGGTGAGATAACCGCCACCAGATCGGTCTGCTGCGGGCTGAAAATCACACATTCGGCAATCGCCTCGCTGTTTTTCAGCCGCGCCTCAATCGGCTGCACATCAATCTTTTTACCGTTATCCAGCACGATGACGTTATCGGCACGGCCTTTAATATAGAGATAGCCGTCCTCATCGACCCAGCCCAAATCGCCGGTGCGCACGCCGCCGTCGGCGGTAAACATCTTCTCCGTCGCGCCGGGCTGGGCATACAGATAGCGGGTATTCACCGGATGGAGGCTGTGCACGATAATCGCGCCTTCGCTGTCAATCTCCACCCGCTTCTCCGGCAGCACCTGTCCGACGCTGCCCGGCCGGCTGGCCCCCGGATAATTTTTGCTGACGATACAGGTTTCGTTCATGCCGTAGCCTTCATACAGCGGCAGTCCGAGCTGATGGAAAAGCCGCACTGTGGCCGGATCGGCAGGGGCAGATCCGGTCCACAGGTAGCGGATCTTACTGCCAAACAGTTTTTTGCCCTGCGCGGTCATCGCTGCCAGCTCTCCCTGCTGCTCGATATGGCGACGCGCCGCGTCAAAGAACGCCGGCACGCCCATCACCACGGTCGGCTCCAGCTGCGGCATCACGATAAAGGCCGACTGGAAATTGGTGAGGATGGTGTCATGACCGTATTTCAGCGCCGAGTAAATCCAGTAGCGCTGTTGCAACAGCGACAGCGGCAGGAACACCAGCAGGCTGTCCTGTGGACCGTGTTCAAACAGGGTCTGCACGTCGCGCAGGGAAGAGTCGATGCTGCCAACGGTGGCCGCCAGCCCCTTTGGCACGCCGGTGGAACCGGAGGTGAATTTTACCGTGGTGGTCTCTTCATCGGCATAGCCGACCGGCGGCAACTCTGCCTGTTGCCAGTCGGGAAAAAGCGATATGTCACTCAACGGGCGCAGGATGCTGCGGTCCGCGCCCAGCGGTTTATCGGTATACAGCCATTTCAGCTGGTAGCGTGCTGCCAGCTCGGGGGTGGCCTCGAATTTTGCCGGATCGAATCCGGCGGTGCGGACTTTAATCCGCAGGGCCGCCAGGTCCAGCAACACCCACTCCAGGCAGTTGTCGGCAAGAATGCCCAGCGTATCTCCGGCGCGAATGCCCTGCTCCAGCAGGCCATTCGCCACCTGCCCGGCCATCTGGTAAAGCTGCGTCAGTGGGATAGCTCTGCGGCCACTCAGGGTGGCGACAATCAGATTTCCGCCCTGACTGGGCGGATGATTAACAATGTCATTAATCAGGGAGCGACTCATAAACGGTTTCCTTGTGTGGCGATGTGTGCGGCCATCGCCTGCACCGTATTGAACTGATAGACCGACTCCAGCGGCAGCGAGACGCCGAAGGTTTTACGTACCTGGGTAAGAATGCGTAACGCACTCAGCGAGTTACCACCGGCGCTGAAGAAATCGTGGGTTTTCTCCACCCGGCCTGTCGGCAACACCGCCTGCCAGATCCCTTGCAACTGGTTTTCAATGGCGCTGTGCTGCCCGTCGTCAGCGGCAGGTTGCGCAGGCTCTGCGGCCAGCGGCAGCAGGCTCAGCGCCTTGCGATCGACCTTCAGGTTGCGGTTCAGCGGCAGCGCCGGATGCCAGCAGAAACGTGACGGGATCATATAATCCGGCAACTGCTGACTGAGCGCCTGACGCATCCGCGCCGGGTCCGGCGCGCGGTTATCCCCCACCAGATGGGCCACCAGAATATCGCCGCTGTCGCTTTTCGCCGCCACCACGGCAGCCTCGCTGATGCCCGCTTGTTTTACCAGCGCGGCCTCCACCTCGCCCGCTTCGATGCGATAGCCGTTCACCTTGATTTGCAAATCCACCCGGCCAAGGATCTCAATATTGCCGTCCGGCAGATAGCGCCCCAGATCGCCGGTACGGAAGTAACGTGGCTGCTCGCCTGCTGCCTCAATATAGCGTTCTGCGGTCCGCACCGGATCGCGCCAGTAACCCGGCGTGATGCCCGCGCCGCTGGCGAGGATTTCACCGGCCACCCAGTCAGGGCAGGGTGTTCCCTGTGGGGAAGCAATCAGGCACTGATTGTTAGCATTGGGTCGGCCATAGGGAATGGCATCCCTGGCGCAGTCTTCCGCTACGATCGCATGGCAGATATTCCAGATGGTGGTTTCAGTCGGGCCGCCGAGCGACCACTGTTCAATCTCCGGCTGCTGCGCCATGATCGCCGCAGGCAGATCCGGCGGGATACGATCGCCGCTCATCATCAGCAGTCGCAGCGATGATGGCATGGCATCCGCGTGATCGTGCATCATCCGCACAATGGCCGGGACCGAGTTCCACACGCTGACGCGGTATTCCCGACAGAGCTGCGCCCAGTGTTCCGGGTCGCCGCTACGGTCGGCATCCGGGAAAACCAGTGCGGCCCCGGCCGACAATGCGCCAAACAGATCCCATACCGAGAGATCAAAATTGAATGCGCTGATGGCAAAAAAGCGATCCTGCGGCTGAATAGCGAAACGCCGCTGGCAGTCATCCACCAGGTTAACCACGTTGCGATGGGTGACCATCACGCCCTTTGGCTGGCCGGTGGTGCCGGAGGTATAGAGCACATAGGCGAGATCGTCCGCTGAAGCCTCCACGTCACGCGGTGGCAGGGTGAAGGTTGCAGGCAGCGGCGCACGCAGATCAAACTGCGGCAGCTCACACGTCAGATCAACGTTGGTCAGCACCATGCTGACCTCGCCGTCCTGCAACATATAGTCACGCCGGGCGGCGGGCAGGTGGGCATCAATCGGCAGATAGGCCGCGCCCGCCAGCACAATCGCCAGGATGCCGATGACCTGCTCCGGCGAGCGTTCTGCCACCAGGCCCACCAGCGTGTTGCGTTGCACGCCCTGGGATTTCAGCCATTGCGCGGCTTCGGCCACCCGGTTGTACAGTTCGCCATAGCCGATCTGCCTGTCCAGCGTACAGAGCGCCAGCGCGTCAGGCTGCCGACGCGCCCGCTGGACAAAATCATCGCCCAGCAGACGCGCAGCCAGCGGCGTATCCGTGGCGTTGACCGCCGCGCGACGCTGGCGCTGATCGTCCGGCAGTAGATCAAACTGTTGCTGCTGCCAGCTGTGGGGCTGACAAAGCAATTCGAGCATCCGCTGGTAACCGGCGGCCAGCGCGCTGAGGAAACCGGCCGGGAAGGCGGACTCCACGCCGTCAAGACGGATAACCAGCGCACCATGCTGTTCAAAAACAAAAACATCCAGCAGCACCTGCGGGGTCTGGCTGAGGCTGAAAACTTCCTCGCCAAACAGCGTCAGCGCATCGCCGCTCACCCCTTCCATTGCGCCCAGCGTGCAGTTAAAGGTACAGGGCATACGGGCGGCAGCCAGCCCGCGCTGACGCGCCAGCTCCTGCATCACCTCAATGGCGGAAAAATGGCGATTATCGACATCCTGATGCAGGCGACGTTGCAGCGCCCGCGCCCGCTCAGGGAAGGTCAGCTGCTGCTCACGCGCGACTTCCAGCAGCAACGGCGCGGAAAAGGGGCCGACGGTGCGAAACGCCTGCGGGTGGATCGGACGACGCTCTGACACGGTGACATTCAGGGTGAAATGATCCCCGGCTCCCCAGCCAGAGAGCGTCTCGGCGTACGCCGCCATCAGCACCGTGGCCGGGGTTAGCTGCTGCGCACGGATCTGCGCCTGCAATCCCTGCCACGCCTGCGCCGTCAGCGACACCACCCGCTGGCTGAAACGCGCCGGTCCACTGGCGCTTTTCACCGCCTGCGGCAGCTCCGGGGCGGGCGGCAGCGTCGGGATCCGCGCCAGCCAGTAATCGCGTGAACGCTGCCAGGCGGCATTACCACGCTCCTTTTGCAACGCGTCGATATGTCGGTCAAAAGCCAGATAGTCAGCAGGCGCAACCTCGCCCTGATAGTGCTGGTGCCAGTGGTGAAACAGCAGAAACATGCTGATGCCATCGACAATCATCCCGTCGTGATTGATATACAGCACCATCTGCTCATCGCTCAGCAAAGCCAGGGAAACCTGCAACAGCGGGCCTTCCGGCGACAGCATCAGGTGGGATTTCTCTTCACGCAGCCGCGCCCGCTCGGCCTGCTGTTGCGGCCCGGTCAGCCCGCGCAGATCATGACGGACAATGCTCAGCGTCTCGTCGCTGATAAACTGGGCGTTATCGTCAACAATGCGCAGGCGCAGCGCGGGCTGCTCTGCCACCACCTGTTGCAGGGCCTGCTCCAGCCGCTCCGGCTGCCAGCACCCTTCCACCTCATGATAAACCTGATTCGCCACGCCACCGCCGTCAAACAGCGGCGAACGTCCGCGATAATAAGCCTGCTGGAGCGCGGTCAGCGGGAAGCTGGCCGCACGCTGACCCAGCCACGTCAGCAGCTCCGCTTTGTGCTCGCGCAGCTGCGCCACCAGCTCAGGGGCGATATTCTGCGTCGCCCCTTCCAGTTTCAGATTACCTTCCAGCAGGCTGATTTTCAGACCGGCCTGTTCAACCTGCCGTAACAGTTCAGCGGGGGTCATGCTGTTACTCCCTTCGCCGCCGTGGTCTGCTGGCGTTCAGCTTCACGGGCAACGTCGCCCAGCGGCTGCTCCAGCAGGAACGCCAGCGGGATATCCGCCTGCAATTCATTGAGCAGATAGTATTGCAGCGTCACCGCCATCAGCGAGGTCGCGCCCAGCTCAGCCAGCCGCTGTGACGGCTCAGGGGCGGCGTTGGGCAACAGCGTGACCAGCTTCTCCTTCAGCCATGCCCAGTGCTGCGGTTCCTGAGGCGCGTTGCCGTCGCTGAAAAAAGTGACCTGATGCAGGGTGATGGCGTTGCCCGGCGTGACGATCGCCGCCTGCTGCGGCCAGCGGCTGGCCGCTTCATTACCCAGCGCCGCTGCCAGACGGCTGGCAAAACGCGGCATCAGCGGCTGCGCAAGGCCCGACAGCAATTGGGCGGCCGCCAGCTCCAGCGCCAGCGAGGTGCGGTACTCATCTTTCCAGCCCGCAATGCCCGCCAGCCGCTGCTGGCTGCGGGAGAAGGTCAGGGTGTCCTGCACCAGGTTTTTCAGCTGCTGTGCCGCACGGCGCAGCGAGAAGCCATCGGCGTTCAGCGCGTCGGTGGTCTGTTGCAGATGACCATTCAGCTGCGCCCAGAAGGCCACCTGCTCTTTGGTCCAGGTCCCGGCGTCCGGTGCCTGACCGGCAAACAGCCTGGCGGTGCGTTCTCCCAGGTCATGCAGCCAGGTCTGCCACTGGCCGATTAAGGTCTGGCTCAGCTCCTGCTGATAAGCCGCCAGCTGGAAATTGGTCCGCTCCTGCTCAGGGCGGGTCAGACTGAGATAAAAGCGCACCGCATCGACGCTCTGCGGGGTGAGGATCTCTTTGCCCCATACCGCGTGACGGCGGCTGGTGGAGAATTTTTTCCCCTCCAGCAGGTAGAACTCATTGTGGTGATAGTCGATATCCGGTTGCCAGTCCGGGTAAGCCAGCTGATAGAGCACCGGATAGAGAATGCTGTGATAGAAGCTGTTGTCATAGCCGAAAAAGTGGACGATTTTCCAGCTGGCGTCCGGCTGGTCCGCTTTCCGCGGCTGGTTGACCTTTTTCCCCAGCTGTTCGATGTCCCACAGGAAGCCGTAGCTCATCTCCGGCCACACCCAGATAACCTGGCCTTCGCCTTCAGCCTCTGCCGGGGAGATCCCCCAGCTGGCCGGATGAGAAACCGGCACGTCCAGCGACGCACGGCTGAACACCCGCTGCGCCAGCTCGCGCATTCTCGCCGGGACGCGCCCCACTTTATGGTGCTGCGCCACCGTGGCAGCAAACTGATGCAGCGGCAGCATATAGCGTTTTACCGCACGGTTTTCCGGTGGCTGCTGACTGGCTTTGGTGATCGGCGCACCGAGGTCGGTGACCACGTTCGGCTCGCCGCACTCTTCACAGATATTGCCGTTGGTGGCGTTGCCACAGCCCGGACAGGCACCGGCCACATCCACTTCATACAGATAGTTGCCGTTCTCCCTGTCGCACAGCGCCGGTGCGTCACGCAGCTGCACCTCACCGCTCGCCACCAGGCGGCTGAAAAAGTGCTGTGCGCCTTCGGCATAGCCTTCGGCGTCGTTGGTCACCGTGTAGTGATCCAGCTCGATATCCATCATGCTCAGGGTCTGGCGAATTTCCCGTGAGTAGTGGCTCGCCACTTCCGCCGGGGTTTTGCCTTCGCGATGAGCCAGCGCCACCACATAGCTCTGAAAATCATCCGAGCCGGTCATATGCCAGGCCGGATTCCCCAACAGCCGCTGATAGCGCACAAAGGCATCCGCCCCCAGATACGGGCCGGAGAGGTGGCCGAGATGCAGGTCGCCGTTGGGCGTAGGCGGCGTGGAGAAGACGAACTGCGGGCGCTGCGGGTTCTGACGTTCCTGTGAGGCGCTCGAACGGGCGGCACTGGCGGCATCGCGGCGGTACTGTAAAAAGAACACCAGGTCCGTCTCGCCGCTGTTTTCCAGCACGTGAGATTCAAAGGGGGCAAACTGCGCCACGCTACCGGCTTTCACCGCATGGCGATGACCATCAACCAGCAGCGTGCCTTCACCGCTGACAATCACGAACATCTCGGTTTCATCGTGCTGGTGGCTGGCGGAGCGCTCGCCCGGTGCCACCCGGCCCCAGCCGGCGGGGAAATCCAGTCCGCCAAGATGACTGATGTCAATGTCAAACATCCGCGCCATTTCCGCATTTTCTAAATGATGAATCACCATGTTTATTTCTCCAGTCCTGACAGATTTGGAAGCAGATTGATTACGTCGGCGGCGATAGCCGGTGCCAGCCGGTAGCCGGAGCCGTTGCAGCCTGCGGCGAAAATGACCCCGTCATCGGCGCGGAAAACCGCCGGTTCGCTGTTGGGGCTGTAGGCGTCACAAAATACCCGGCCATCGTGAATCTGGTCGGCCAGCGCCGGGGCATATTTCGCCAGCGTTTCACGGGCGTTCGCGAGATCGGCAGAGTTCAGCGGCCCGACGGTTTCCGGGTTGACATCCCACTCTTTGCAGGTGTAGCTGAACAGCCACTGTTTGCGGTGATGGCAGGGCAGCAAAAAGGCGTCCTCTTCGTCGAAAACGGTAAGCGCAGCCTGCTTATCGGGCTGAACGTTGATGTGCGCCGCGACGATTTTTTTCACCCGCAGACCGCTGGCGGCGAGGGCATTGCGGCACAGCGGATGGGCAATCCACGGCCCTGGCACCACAATCGCCTGCCGCGCCTGCACGTTTACCCCGGACCACAATGACAGCCGGTAGCCGTCATCCTCACGCCCAATGGCCTCCACTTCCGTTCCTTCGAGGTAGTCCACCCGATTACGCAGCTGCTGCATATAGTGATTCACCAGCGCAAAGACATTGGCATAATTCGCCCCACTGCCTTTCAGCACCTGTAAATTGCCACCACCCGTGGCGCTGAGATCAATAAACTCGCTGCGGCATTTTTCAGTCTGATTAAATGCCACCAGCGGCAGATATCTTTTTTCCACCTGTGGACGATTGCCCGCGTCGGTAATTAATTCCATTTCCAGCGGATATATTGGCGCGCCTTCTGATATCTGCTGCTGATAATAATGGTGACTGTCGTGTGACATTTTTCTGACCCGCTCACTATTGCCTCGCGGAAAATGCACGCCCGCAGAATAAAAAGAGGCACCGGCACCCGAAAGTCTTTTATCAATAATTGAAATCTTTAACGCCGGGTATTTATTTAAAAGCTCTCTGGCGATGGTGGACCCAAGGATACCCCCACCGACAATAGCGATGTCATATTTCAACATGATGTTACGTTCCCAGGATGAGGCTTCGGCTTAACTCAGAAAGTGTGTGATATTCGCTTCCACTCTTTTTCATCAAAATCAATCTTCAGGTTTTCCAGCGTGCTGTTTTCCGCTGGCGGTGCCCAGTCGATAAAAGAAGGATGTTGATGAGCAGGATATTCGCCACACAGGCGGCCCATAATACGTTGCGCCCGCCATGCGTTCAGGCTGAGATTTAAATCCGGCAGGCCACGCTGTCCGCGAACCGCATTCTGCACGAAAATATTATTCTCTTTCGGCCCGTCCCACTGCACGGCAAAGTCTTCATCCACCACAAATTCCTCTTTTTCACGGTGGATACGATCGGAGAGCGTGCCGAGAAAATGTTTTTCCGTTGGCGCATAGCCGGTGGCCCAGACAATCACATCCGCTTCCTGCGTCTCCACCCCGGCGGAATCAAGGTGGCTGTACTCCACCAGCCAGCCGTTATTGGCGGTCGGCCTGACATTGCTGACCGAACGGCTGGTCTGCATGGCAATCTGCATCTTGCCTGGGGTAATGAAGTTCAGGCTGTAGAGCTTCTGATAAATCTGCCGCAGGGTGGACTCAGAAATGCCGTCGGAGGTCAGAATATTTTCCCGGTTGGTTCGCTGGCGCAGGTGTAACGGCAGCTTGTTGAAATAGTCTGAATAGCTGGGCATATAAAAGTCATTGGTGAAGGTCGAGTCATCAATGGGGAAGAAATTACGCCGCCGTGAAATCCAGTGGATGCTGGCCGGTCTTTCGCTGTCCGCTTTTGACAGCAGATCGAGAAACACTTCGGCACCCGACTGCCCGCCGCCAATCACCGTCACCCGTTTCCCGGCCACGCGGCTGTTTCTTTGCATGTACTGGCTGACATGGAATTGTGTCTGACCGATTTGTGCGGCGGCGAACTCCGGCACCCAGGGACGGGTGCCAACGCCGATGGCAATATTGTCGGCGGTCAGCTCTCTTTTATCGGTAACAATGCGGAATACCCGGTCAAAATCAATATTCAGCACCTTTTCACCAAACAGGACATTTTCATTTTTCTCTGCCGCCCAGGCTAAATAATTACGAAATTCCCGCCGGGGAATTTCATCAAACTGGGCATTAAGAAAATGATAAATACGCCCCTTCTCATGCAGATAAGCCAGAAAGGTAAATTTATTTGTGGGATCGGTCAGCGTGCTGAGATCTTTAAATAACGAAACCTGTAAGGTCGCGCCGTCAATCATTTGATCATCATGCCAGGAAAAAGCATTTTTTCCGTCGAGGAAAAGATTCTTTATTTCCGGTTTGCCATGCAGCAGTGACGCCAGGCTTAAATTGGCCGGTCCCGCACCAATTCCCAACAGCGTAAAATGTGACTGTACATCTTTTTTGCGCGATCCGGTCATGTTGTGTCCTTAATACAGAGTCAAAGATTATTATTCAGTAACCTTGCTTGCATCGATATTTTCAGTGCCATGCTGACGTTTAGTGGTAACGGTCTCCGTAGCGTAATAACCGCAAACGACTGCGGCGAAGAATGAACCGAGCGAAATAACCGGCCAGATACCGGTGCCAAGCTGCAAATAAAGCCAGCCGCCGACCACCGGACCTACCGCAATGCCCATGCTGAACATAAAGTGAAAACTGCCAAGGTAGTGCGCTTTAAGATGTTTCGGACCGGCATTGGCGGGGAAGGCAAAGAACGCCGGTCCGGAGATGATCTCGCCCAGCGACCAGACCAGCGTGCCAACGATCAGCGCCGCCGGGCCAATCGGCACGGCATAGAAGGCCACGCCGCTGCCAATCAGCGCAAATCCCAGCGCCAGCATCTTACGGCGGGCATAGTTCTGGGTAATTTTGGTGATTAACAGTTCAAAGCAGATAACGATAATGCCGTTCAGCGATACCGCCAGGGTGTACCAGAACAGGCCAATTTTCTGATCTTCCACATACATCGGCAGCGTGGTGATGTACTGCACGAACACCGCCGAGTGGCAGAGCGTCGCCAGTAAAAACAGCACAAAGCGGCGATCCGTCAGCACTTCCCGGTAGCCCCCGGCATGCGGCGTGGCAGTGATGTCGTCGTCACTCTGGCTGCGGCTTTTACCCGGCAGGGTCAGCATCGCCAGCAGCGCATAAAGTCCGGCGATGATCGCCTCGCCCCAGAACAGCCAGGTAAAGCTTTCGCCACCCCAGTGATAAAGGGCATAGCCAATCAGCGGTGCGCCGGTGGCCCCCAGGTTCAGTCCCAGGCGATAGATAGCAAAAATCATCGTCTGACGCTCCGCCGGGGTCTGCTGCGACAGCAGCGCCGACGAGGCCGGGCGAAACAGCTGGGCGCAAAGGCTGGCCAGCGCCACCACCAGCAGGATGGCGACAAAATTGTGCAGATAGAGCAGTGCGGCGGTCAGCACCGCCGTGGCCCCCATACTGATCATGCTGGCGGTGCGCGTTCCCAGCCGTTCGCTGAGGCTGCCGCCAATCAGCGCGCCGGTCACCGCCCCCAGACCATAAATGAACAACGCCACAATGGTCTGCTGATGGGAGTAGCCCAGTGAGATCAGAAACAGCACGATAAAGATCTGCAAAAAACCGGACAGACGGTTAATCATCACGCCAAACAGGATCACCTTTGATGATAAAGGGCTTTGCGCGAAGGTTTCCCACACGCCGGGCGTGGCGGAATGATCAGTCATGATTTTCCTCAATATCCAGGGTGATGGTGGCGCTGACTTCCGCTTCCAGCCTGTCGAGGTCGGCCTCGCAGCTGGCGTCAATAAAGAAGGTGACCGCACGGTCATCGGAAGAGCGCAGAGGGGTCAGCAGCTCGCCGCGCTTTTTATGCACAAATACCGCCCGCAGCGCGGGTGCGTCCTGCGGCTGGCCGGGCGCGATCTCAGGCCAGGTCTGGTTATCTTCAATCCAGCTGACCTCAACACCCGGCCAGCGCAGTTGCACATCTTTCAGCACGCCCGGACGGTGCTCCAGATAGACCTGCCGTGCCACGCGGTTGGCCGCCGGATAGCGTGCCTGCTCGCCCAGCATGATGCTGAGAATGGCCGACTCCAGCGGTTGTCCGCAGGCCAGACGGTAGAGCGGCAGAATGCCATCCCCCGGCGTACGGGCAGCAATTTCCATCAGGTACGGTTTGCCGTCGCTGGCAAGACGCCATTCGGAGTGAGCAATACCATTGCGAAAATCCAGTTTATTCAGCACCTGCCGCGCCGCACGCAGCAGCAGTGCATTTTCCGCGCCCGATCCGGGCACGGTGTGCGCCAGCTCAACAAAGGTGTTGCTGTGTTTATCGGTGGTGACTTTGTGGGTGACGGAAGAAAAAATAATATCCCCCTCCTGCACCAGCGACTCCACCGAGTACTCCTGCCCTTTCACCCGCTGTTCCAGCAGCAGGGTTTCATAATCCGGATAGTCCACCAGCGCGGCACGGGCCTGCTGTGCGTTATCAACCGAAATCACCCCGGATGAAGAGTGGCGGGTCGCCGGTTTGATAATCAGCGGCCACGGCAGGGAGTGCCAGTCAATCTCGTGGCGTTTTTCCGGGGCCACCACCTGTGACAGTGGGCTGAACTGTCCCAGGTAGAAGCGTTGCAGATATTTGCTGCGGCAGACGCGGGTGGCGCGCAGGCCGGGGCTGCGCAGGCCCAGCGCATCGGCAACGATGCCGGTCGGCTCAACCAGGGTTTCCCCCACCGCGAACGCGCCCACGATCTGATACTGCTGCTGCCACTGTTGCAGCGCGGCAATCACGCTGGGATTAAAGGAGGCTTCCCGGTCCAGCGCGCCCTGCACATAGGCAATATCGGCAATCAGCGCGGTGGCGCTCTGGCGGTCATTACGCGCCGCCTCGGCATCCTGGCGATAAGATGTCGGCGTGATCACCAGCACCGCGATTTCTCGCTTCGCCAGTTCACGCAGATAGAGCGAGTTGCGGCAAATGACCCAGAATGCGCCGGTCAGCACAAAAGCGCGGGGCAAAACTTTTTCAACGTTCATAAACAAACCTTGTCAGCCGTTAAACAGTGAGTTCAGGAATACGGGCATTGCCGGATGGCCGGTAACCGGTGCAGCGCAGCGTGGCGATGCTCCTGTCGTTATGAGCCCGTAGCGCGTCAATAAAACCGCTGGCAATAGTCACCGCCAGCGCCTGCCCCGGACAGCGATGACGTCCGTGGCTGAAGGTGAAGCAGCGGCTGTCGGCACGCTGGGGGATAAATTCATCAGCCTGCGGGTTTGCCTGCGGGTCGCGGTTGGCGGCCGCCAGCAGCAGCAATACCGCGTCGCCACGGGCAATCTCTGCACCCCGCCAGCTGAAAGGTTCAGCGGCAAAGCGGCGGGTGTTCTGAATGGGCGCATCAAAGCGCGCCACCTCGCCGATAAAGGCCTCCGGCGACGACGCGCTGAACGCCTGCGGCCAGCGCTGTGCCGCCAGCAGGGCGTTGCCGATAAGCCCCGCCGTGGCATCCCAGGTTTGTGACAGCAGGCCAATACCGTTGGCAATCAACGCCGCCTGATGCGGCCACTGGTCGGCCAGCGCCGCCTGCAACAGCGCGGTGAGCAACGAGCCCTCGCTGGCCTGCTCCAGCTGGCGGGCAAAGCGCGTCAACAGCTGCTCTGCCGCCCGACTGGCGCGCGCGCACTGCTCGGCGCTGGCCGTGGCAGGAATACAGAGCACAAATTCAGCGATCAGCGCGGTCATTTCCGGCAGCGCGTGGTCGGTAAAGCCGCAGAGCGCAGCCACCACCGTGGCCGGAACCGTGAACAGCAGGGTGTCTATCTCGTCGTGCTGACGCAGGCGGCTTAAGGTGGTATCAAAAGCCAGCTGGCGCACGCGTGGCATATCGCGGGTGCTCAGCGCCTGCACGATGATGCTTTTCAGCCGCTGCTGGTGCTCACCTTCACGCATGCGTACCAGATTGCCAAACACCTCTCCGGCGGCGGTGCCGACCAGGGCGGCCGGAACCGGTTCGGCCAGCGGTCGTACCTGAAGCTGCGGGGCTTCCAGCATCGCGGTAACCGATTGGGCATCGGCGGCGACCCACAGCTTCAGCTGCGAATCGAAATAAAAGGGCTTCTCGCGGGTTAACGCGCCGTACCAGCTGTACGGGTCGGCATGCCGGATAGCGCTGAGCGGATTTAACGGCGTGCTGCTCATTGCAGATCCTCCCGTTGCTGAAGGCGATGGCTGTCCAGCGCCGAGGCAATGTTCATCAGCAGCGCCTCTGACGCGCCCTCGTAGATGCGCAACGGACGGATCTGGCGATAGAGGCGTTCCATCTGGCTGTCTGCCACCACGCCCGCCGCGCCGAGCAGTTGCAGCGCCACATCGACGATGCGGCTGGCCTGCTCGGTAGCAAAGTGTTTTGCCATCGCCGAGCTTTTACCGAAGCGCGCATCACCCTGATCCAGCTGCCAGGCCGCGTGGGCGGTCATCAGCGTTGCCGCCGACAGGGTGATCTCCATTTTTGCCAGCGACGCTTTGACCAGCTGTAAATCAAGCAGCCGTCCCTGATAGATTTTCCGGCGCGAGGCGTGGCGCAGCGCGATATCCGCCGCCCGCCGGGCGAAACCGACGGCGGCGCTGGCGACCGTCATGCGAAACCTGTCGAGAATATCCAGCGCAATAATGAATCCCTGGCCTGCCCCGCCCAGCCGGTTTTCCACCGGTACCGGCACCTGGTCAAAATGGAGGTCGGCCCAGGCGCGCGGGGCGATGGCTTCCAGCGGGCGGGTCCGGATGCCCGGCAGCGCGGCATCAACGATAAAGGCGCTCAGCCCCAGCGGGCCGGGGCCTTCCCCCGTTCGGGCGATGACAATCAGGCAGTCAGCAATGTCGCCCTGGGCGATCCACGCCTTGTCGCCGCTGAGGAGAAAATGGTCGCCGTCACGTTCTGCACGCAGCGCCACGGCGGCCACATCCGATCCGGCTTCCGGTTCCGAAAGGGCAAACGCCCCGGCGTATTCGCCGCTGGCCAGCCTGGGCAGATAGCGCTGGCGCTGCGCCTCGTTGCCAAAACGGCGGATGACGCTGCCGCTGAGGCTCTGAATCGACCAGGCAAAATCGAGCAGATCGTGATGGTAAGCCAGCGTCTGGCGAAACAGACAGGCGCTGCGCGCATCGGCGGCCAGACTCGGTTCAGGGCCACTCAGATGTGCCAGCCAGCCCGCATGGCCCAGTAATTTCAGCAGATGTCTGCCCTGCCCGGCGGCATTTTCGCCGCCCGCTGGCGACGCCAGCGATTGTTGCTGACACCAGCTGTCCAGCGCCCTGACCTGCGCAATATGTTCCGGCTGATAAAAAGGCAGCGTCAGCATCGCCGCATCGTGACTGAATAGTTGACTCATAGAACAGCCCTGTCTCCATGCCGCGGCCTGAAGGCAGCGGCGGTTAATGTCGTGGCAGTGATTCAGATCAGTAGTTCGCTGTAATCGGTATTCTCAGCGACTTTTGCGGCGTTCGCCGTTTGCAGATCGGTTTCCAGCCAGAAGGCAAAGGAGGCATAACCGCGCCAGATGCGACGCCAGCGCTGCTGAAGCTCTTCCGCGCTGAGGCCCGGTTTACAGTCATCCAGATAATCAATAATCAGATCCACCGCCTGCCGTGAGTGACCGGCAGAAAAGTTATCAATGGTCAGGTGGGCTTCTTCATAGATGGTGTCGAAGCCGTGGCGGCGAAGCTTTTGAATCTCATGCATACGCATTTCGCCCAGCCCCAGCATTTCAATGCCGAGGTTATAGCCCAGCAGCTCCTCATAAAAGGTGTCCGGGAACTGCGACATCGCCAGCTGATGCAGGGAGAAATCGTAGATATCGGGCAGTTCATCCTGCTGGCAAAAGGCCTCGTCGCGAATGTGTGGCAGGGTGATATCCATGCTTTTCAGCACCCGCAGGATCAGGGTGATATGGTTTTTTTCATACTCCCCCAGCCCCATCTCGTCGGCGTAGATCGCCAGCATTTTGCCGTCTGCCCGTCGGTGGTTGCGCAGGGTGCCGCCAAAGCGATGCGCCCAGGCTCCGTCGATCATGCTGCCCAGTGCCATCAGTTTCTGGCCGAACAGCACGCTTTCGCGGTCGGGGATCTCGGTCAGCCGCTGATAAGGCTGCACCAGTTTTTCCCAGTAGATTTTTTCCATCCGCGCCAGCAGCGCCTCCGGGCTGTAACTGAAGTAGCTGGCGTCGGTATAGCGCCCGCCGCTACCGGTGGTGAACAGCACCTCTGCCTGTTGCAGCGTCTGTTCAACCCGCTCTTTCAGCAGCGCCAGATGGCTGGCGAAATGTTCAATATTGACCAGGCGATAAAACAGCTGGCGCGCGTCCGGCAGCTCCGCGCTTTGCCACACCACCCGCGCCTCCAGTGAGGTGGCACGGCAGCGGTGCAGCCAGCCTGCCGCCTGTTCACTGCCCGGCTGCGGAAAGTGGCTCAGCCGCACCTCATCACCAGGCGTTGAACCGGCGATCCAGCGCGCCATGACCGCCGCTTCCTGTGGGCTGAAGATGCCAAACATCGAGCCACCGAAACGCACCGCTTTCTGGAAACTGCATTCGCCCTGCCCTGATGGCGACTGGCGCAGATAAGGCGAGGCGCGCAGCGCGCGTAAAAAGTCGGCCATCTCAAAGGATTCATCTTCCGGCCACTCGGCCAGGCTGCGTTTCTCCAGACGAATACGCTGATGCTGCCTGCCCGCCAGCGGCAGATGACGACTGACAATTTCCGCCATGCGGTCATCCGGGGTGCGTCGGGCCAGCTGGCTTTTCAGCTCCAGCAGCATCTCGCTGTGCGCCAGCTCCAGCTCCACCGCCTGCGCCAGCGCCCTGAACATCCTTTTTTCACTCTGTGCGCCCGCCGCATCGTCGCGGCAATGGCGCAGAAAGGTGTCCAGCAGCCGGTCGAGCTCCGCCTGAGCAATGGGCGCTGGCAGGCCGAGCATCTGGTCGTCAAATCCCAGGCTGTAATAAGCGTAATGAAAGGCCACCACTTCCGGCAGATGGCTGGCCGACAGGCGGGAGAGCGCCAGCCAGAAAGCCGCCTGCCAGGCGGTCAGCTCAACGCTGCCCAGCGTGGCGACAATGCCTGCGGTATAGACTTCCGGAATGGCGATGCCCATCTCTGCAAACTGCCGGTAACGCTGCTTTTGCTGGCTGTCGGCAATTTCGCCCTCGCCTTTCAGGGCAAAGTTTTGCCCGCTGAGCAGACAGACCACTTCAGCCGGTTCGGTGGCGGGCTCGGAAACGTAATCCAGCCAGCATCCGGCGGTCAGCGACAGTAAGGCGCGTTGACGCAGGATCTGTTTGCCCTCTTCCCCCGCCACCTGCTTAAGCTGCTCTGCGCGCTGGCTGAGGGTGGCTTTTGCCGTGGCAAGATAAGCATGCAGCGTGGCGGCGGTGGGTGCCTCGGATCGCGTGGCAAACAGTGTTTCCAGCAGTTGCAGGGCTAACAGCTGCTGCGATTCGCTCTCGATATCCCCGGCAAAAATCCTGTAGAGCGCGCTGGCGGAACCCTGTTGCAGCCAGGCATCCAGCGTGCTTTTGGCCTGTGGAGAAAAATGGAAGCTCAGATCTGGCAGTGCTGTGGTGCTGTCCACGATGGCCGTAGTCACTCTTCTCTCCTTTTTTGCAGCAGAACGGCGGCGCGTGCGCCGGGAATACTGGCCGCCAGCTGGAAAATCCCCTGTTCAGGCAGCAGTTGGCGGCGGATGGCGTCAGTCAGGTTGATTAGCGGATCGGCAGAGAAACAGTGACCGATGCGTACAATATTGTCGGTAAACAGCTGTTGCTCTGTGTAGCCTGCCTGGCGTTCTTTTAAATTGCATAACGGTAAGAAGACATTGGTGTGAAACAGGCGGCTGACGTCAGCCAGGGTTATCTGCGTGTCGCGGAACAGCTGCTGATTGACGGCTGTAGCCAGCGCGGATGACAAGCCTTCAGGAATAAGCCTCAGGTCCTGCTGCTCCGCGCTGGCAAGAATATCGAAGCCGGGCCGGGGATCGTCGTGGCGCACCACCAGGCAACTGGCCGCGCCATCGGAAAACAGGGCAAAGTTTTCCAGCCGCTGCGCCGGATCCTCCATGCAGTCGCTGGCGACAAGCAGGATCTGTCTGGACTGCCCGCTGGCGATCCGCGCCTCAGCCAGCCGCAGGCCTTTCAGCAGGTTGGTGCAGCGGCCCAGGGTTACGCCAATGATTTCAGCATGATGTAGCGCCAGCGCATCCGCAAAGTCGCACAGCAGGCGGGTCTGCTGGTTGGCATCGGCGGGCAGCGACGAACTGCAAAAAATCACCGTATCCACCTGCTGTGCGGGGGTATCCGCCAGGGTTTTGCGGACGCTCGCCACCGCCAGCTGTATAAAAGAAGAGGTGGCCTGATGCACCGTTCCCCAGCCCCAGACCTGCGGCAGCGCAGGCAGCGAAAACGCCGTCGCGCGTTGCTGCCAGTCGGGGATCTGTTCGTAACTGAGGGGCTGTTCACCCAGCTGATAATCGGGGGCCACTATTCTGGCCTGGACGCATGGATGCTGAGCCATCACAGCTTTCCTTCTGTCAGCAGTTTCGCCACGTCAAAATAGCCAATGGCGTTGTCGAGGAAGTGACAGCTACCACCCTGCTGAAGCTCCTGCAAGGCAGAGAAAAAGCCACCCAGAGCGGCACGCGACAGGGCTGAGCCAAGACTGACCCGCGAGACGCCAAGCGCAAACAGCTCGGCGACCGTCAGACGGTTTCCCGCCCCCAGCAGCACGTTAACCGGCACATCCACCGCCCGGCAGACGGCTTTTATTGACTCCGCATCCGGCAGGGCCGGGGCGTAAACCACGTCAGCGCCCGCTCTGGCATAAGCCTGCAACCGGCTGATGGTGTCCTGCAAATCGTGAACGCCATAGAGGAAGTTTTCTGCGCGCGCGGTGAGGGTAAAGGGGAATGAGAGGCTTCTGGCTGCGTCAACCGCCGCTTCAACGCGCATCACCGAGCGGGCAAAGTCACGGATTGGCTGCTGCTCATCGCCGGAGTAATCCTCAATGGAGCAACCCACCGCGCCGGTGGCGGCAGCAGCACGGATATTGTTGCTGATGCCATCAGCATCGGCGGCAAAGCCATCTTCCAGATCGACAGAGAGCGGCAGGCTGCTAATGCTGGCGATCTGCGCGGCGTTGTCAAGGGTTTCCGCCAGCGTCACCGCCGCAGTACGATCGAGTTTGCCAAGGGAAAAAGCCAGACCGGCACTGGTGGTGCCCAGCGCGTGAAAGCCTGCTTTTTCCATTAATATTGCCGTGCCGCGATCCCAGGGATTGGGCATAACAAAAGGTGCGCCATCGCCGTGCAGGCGTTTAAATTTCTCACCTTTTATTTTTTGTGCAGTGATTAACTGACTCGTCTCATTATTGACAGTCATGGTTATATCCCGAAAATTTATTAAGGCGTTAAATAATCAGCGTCTGTGGTGTGCGCGCAGCAACCTGAGCGGTCACGCAATGTTTAATCACATCCGTCACCGATTGAGGATGCTGATTAAAATAAAAATGGTCACCCGGAACAATAAACGGGCTGAAGCTTCCCGATGTGACAGTGCGCCACTGTGCGGCGGCCTCCGGCGAGACATGTGGATCATCCTCACCCACCAGCGCATACAACGGCAGGGAGAGCCGTTGTTCAGGACGATACTGATAGCGGCCAATCAGCTCGAAGTCCTTTCTCAGCCTTCTCAGAAACAGGCTGATAAATTCCTCGCTGGCGGCCAGTTTTTCGTCCACGCCATTGAAAAAAACCATCTCTCTGGCGAATGTCTCGTCGCTCATGGCGTTCATTTTCACCACTCTGGCAGACGGGATGCTGGCCGGGGCCGCGCTGCCTGAGACGATTAACCCACGAGCGGACGTTTTCACTTTACCGGCCACTTCAAAAGCCAACACTGCGCCCATACTGTGACCAAACAGGTAGTAATCATCACAGTTAAGGCTGTCAATTTGCTGTGCAATTTCCGTTGTCAGGCTGTCAACAGAAACGGGATAAGGGGCTCGCCGAAGCGACGTCCTGTGCCTGGCAAACAGATGGCGTTCAGACAGACATCAGATAAAAGAAATTTCTGCCACTGCAAATAATCTTCTGCATTACCCCCGGCGTGAGAAAAGCAAAAAATTTGCGGAAGAGAGGGATTCCCTGTCGGACTTTTTTTGAACAAAACGTGATCTTTCATGAATCATCCTGTTCATAAATAATTGTGAATATTTTGTTTCAAAACCCTCCAGATTTGTTAACCAAATTATCACCGGGCTTTTTTTTCGTCAACACTAATTACATTTTTATCCTATGCCGTATCGTAAAAATGTTTGCTAAAAAGCGCAAAAAAGAATCATATTTTAAATAACAAAAAAAATAATACTCGAATATCAATGCTTTATAAGAATACCCATTCCAGGCATCAAAAATATCTCAAATCTTTAACTGTCCACCTCTGCTGAATTGTACTTGTTAGTACACTATTAATTTCTCTTTGGCATTAGCCCGGATGATAGGTGCAGGGGGAGGATACAAAGCCCATGCTAATGGTTAAACCGTGAGCAGAAATGCTGAGTGCGCGAAAAATGCTCAAAAAACAGGCTTGTGATTATTTTTAATGTCGCAAACGGGCGAGCGCTTCACGGCTACAGCCACCGCTCTGCTACTGAAAGAAAATAAAGAAAACGCAGAGAGGTGACAGAAAGATGAAAGTTTCGCCTGAGCGAATAATTGCGGTTACGTCAGAATAATGAAATTAAGAAAATGATGTTCTTCACGGCGATAATCATCATTCTGCAATAAATAACGGTATCGCCCGGCTTAAAAGGCGAACAGGAAATGACAGAAATTTAACGGGAGGTGCTTGCTCTGACGTTGAGTATTGACGGTATTTCAATGTATTTTTCACCCGGCATATCATTAAGAAGATCAAGCAGCGCTTTTCCTGCTCTGATCCCGGTTTCACGCCAGGGAAACTCAACGCTGGTCAGGGAGGGGGAGCAGACCATCGATAACGCCCCGCCGCCTAAACTGGCAACAGCCAGGGTGTGGGGAATTTTTATTCCCGCGCTGTGACAGGCCATCATACAGCCACAGACCATCTCATCCGAGGTACAAATTAACGCGTCCAGGTCATCCCAGGTAATCATCATATCGCGGAAAATATTCACCCCGGTGGTGATGGTGGATGGCAAATGGGTGGTCACAACCCGGTGTGGAGAGCGATTAAGCGCCAGCATCGCCGTATTCCAGCCGCTTAATACCTGGCGAAACATCGTATTGTTCGCGGGGGTACAGAGCAAGGCAATGTTTTTCAATGAGGCGTCGGCCAGATGGGTAACCAGCTTTTGCATCGCCCTGCCGTAATCAACACCAACACTTAAACCAATGGCTTCGCGATTTAACGCGCCAATATCAAGTATTGGCACATCAACATTCGACAGCAGCTGGGTACAACTTTCGATGGTGTCAGTATTGAACTGAACGATGGCGGCCGGATTGTAGGCGAGGATTTTTTCAAAGGTTTTTTGTTCGCTTTGCCCGTCATGGCCTGACTCCATAAACATCATGGTATAGCCGCGTGCGGGCAGGAGCGTTTGCAACGCTTCAGACACCGTCAAAAAACCGGGCGAAGAGAACGACGGGGTGACAACCAGAATAAGATCGGAGTGCACCGAAGCAAGATTACGTGCCTGAAGGTTAGGTACATAGCCCAGTTGAGTTACCGCCGCATCAATGCGGTTGCGCAGTTCAGGGTTCACTTTTTCAGGCATTCTTAATGCGCGTGAAACCGTCATGGCACTGACGCCAACGAACTCCGCCACTTCGCTGAGAGTAATCTTGCCCGTTCCCTTACGACGTTTTTCTTTCGGGTTATCATCTGCGTCTGTAATCTGCACAAAAATATCCAACCATTTGAAAAATAGTAAAATAGTAAAAGGTCATCTGTGATTTGTATTATAACTTAACACAGCCCAGGTGTATGCACAGCGGGCATTTTGTTAGCGGTAACGCGATTTTTAACATTTTTTCGTGTTAGCGCTAACTTGAGGGTTTGATCACGGTTGTGTTTTATCTGGCTGTTTATAGTTGCCCCTGTTGAGGTTATGGGGGAAATATGATTAGCGACTGGTTAACACTCGATAAAATAAGGGTTATCGACGCCATTGATCACTGGAGAAAGGCAGTTCTGCTTTGCGCAGAACCGTTGCTGGCACAAGGTTATGTGACCCCGGATTATATTGCAGCGATTTTTACAAGCCATGAAAAATCGGGTCCCTATTATGTATTAGCGCCGGGTTTAGCCATGCCACATGCCCGGCCGGAGCAGGGTGCGGTCAGGAATGGCTTGTCACTGCTTCATATCAGAGAGGGCGTCTCCTTTTCATCTGCTGATAATGACCCGATCTATGTGGTAATAATGCTTTGTGCTGTTTCCGGAGAGGAACATATCACCATGATCAGCGCGCTGGCAGAGATATTCAGTGATGAAGCCAGGTTAAATCAATTGTTAAACGCAGCCGACATTAATGCCATTCAGGCAGCCATTAACTGAAAGGAACAATCTGATGAAAAAAGTACTGATCGTATGTGGTAATGGTTTGGGCAGCAGTTTTATTGTTGAAATGAATGTAAAGAAAATCCTTAAAGAGCTTAATAAAGAAGCGGAGGTTAATCATACCGATATGACTTCGGCAAAAAGCGAAACCGCCGATATTATTCTCAGCGCAAAGGATATTGCTGAACACCTCAGCGGCCATTGCGCAAAAGTTTATGGCTTAAGCAACCTGCTGGACAATAATAAAATAAAAGAAATTTTAATAGAAAATATCTGAGCAACCCCTGTCTGATTGATGGAGTTTATTATGCTTCAGTTTATTATTTACGATGTACTGGGGACACCGGCGATTCTGGTCGGCCTGTTTTCGCTGATAGGCTTATTATTGCAAAAAAAGAGGGTGTCAGATGTTATTTCCGGCACGCTGAAAACCATCATGGGTTTTGTTATTCTGACGGCTGGCGCAGGGATTATCGCCACGACCTTAACCGTCTTCAGCCAGTTATTTGAACACTCCTTTCATATTCAGGGCGTTGTGCCTAATACTGATGCCATGGCGGCGCTGGCGCAGAAAAATTACGGTACAGCAACCGCGATGATTATGGTGCTGGGGATGCTGGTGAATATCGTCCTGGCACGATTAACCCCACTGAAATACATCTTTCTGACCGGACACCATACCCTCTATATGGCGGCGATGCTGGCGGTGATCCTGTCGGTAGGTGGACTATCGACGTTCTGGGTTGTCGCTGTCGGCGCAGTGGTTCTGGGCGCCATGATGGTGATTTCTCCTGCCATTTTGCAGCCATTTACCCGAAAAATTACCAACTCTGACGATCTTGCTCTGGGCCATTTTGGCTCCACCGGTTATCTGCTTTCCGCGCTCATTGGCAAAGTGACAGGTAAGGGAAGCCCGTCTGTTGAAGAAGTGAAAGTGCCTGCCTGTCTGAATTTTCTGCGTGATTCGTCCGTCGCTATCGCGCTAACCATGATGGTTCTTTTCCTCGTGCTGGTGTGCGCGGCGGGCAAATCCTTTGTGGAGGGGACGCTGAGCGCAGGTCAGAACTACATTATCTTCGCCATTATCCAGTCCCTCACCTTTGCCGCAGGCGTCTACATCATTCTGGCCGGCGTGCGCATGGTGATTGCCGAGATCGTTCCGGCTTTTAAAGGTATTGCTGACAAATTGGTGAAAGATGCGAAACCTGCGCTGGACTGCCCGACAGTCTTTCCCTTTGCCCCCAACGCGGTGATCGTCGGGCTTCTCGCCAGCTTTACGGCAGGGCTGGTCAGTATGTTCCTCTGCCCGCTGTTCGGTTTAAGCGTCATTGTGCCGGGTCTGGTTCCCCACTTCTTTTGCGGTGCAACGGCAGGGGTTTACGGCAACATCACCGGCGGACGTCGCGGTGCCGTTACCGGGGCCTTTGCCCACGGCCTGCTTATTTCGTTCCTGCCTGCCATCCTTCTGCCGATGATGGGCGATATGGGGCTGGCTTCCACCACCTTTGGTGACGCTGACTTCGGCGTCGCAGGGATCATTCTGAGTCATGTCATTGCATTTTTTTACTAACGGATTTGCATCGGAGGTCGTCGATGGACGCTAAATTTTCACCCTCATTAATGTGTATGGATTTGACACTGTTTAAAGAACAAATCACCGCCATGAATAACAAAGCGGATTTTTATCATGTCGATATTATGGATGGAAGTTACGTGCGTAATATCACTCTCTCGCCTTTTTTTATTGAGCATCTGAAAAAAATCACCACCGTACCGATTGATGTCCATCTGATGGTGGATCATCCGGAAGATATTATTCCCCTGTGTCTTGATGCCGGGGCTGACATTATCAGTTTCCACCCGGAGACAGCAAACAATAAGATATTCCGGCTGCTTAACCAGATCAGGGATGCGGGCAAAAAATGCGGTGTAGTGCTTAACCCGGCGACCCCGGCAGAAAGTATTACCGAATATGCGCATTTACTGGACAAGGTTACCGTCATGTCGGTTGACCCCGGTTATGCAGGGCAAAAATTTATTCCAGAATCCCTGAATAAAATAAAGAAGCTCATCTCTATGCGCGAAAAGCAGGGTTACCATTACCTGACGGAAATTGACGGCTCATGTAATGAAAAAACCTTCGGGCAGATTGCTGCATCCGGTGTGGATGTCTTTATCGTAGGCACCTCCGGCCTGTTTTCGTTAGATGCTGATGTCAGCCGGGCATGGGATAAGATGACAGATATTTTCTCTCGTGAAACGGTTGCCGCATAACATTTTATTTATACCTCAGAGCCTGGCCCACCAGGCGTGATGGGCCAGGCTTTTAATTTTCCCCTACGCTAACGAAGGTAACTATGGATATTTCGCAGGTACTGAATGTAAAAAACATCAAGCTAGAGATGACGGCGAAAAGCAAAGAAGAAGCCATTGAAGAGTTGACGGATTTACTGGTGCTGAATGGCGTGGTTGTTAATAAGGATGACTTTATTCGGGATGTCTGGCTGCGTGAGGAGCAGGGTTCCACCGGATTCGAAAATCATATTGCCATCCCGCACGGAAAATCGTCGGGCGTCGCCCATACCGCACTGGCCGTCGGACGTACTCGACATAAAATCCCCTGGGAAACGCTGGACGGCAGCGATGTTCGCTGCATTATTTTATTTGCCGTCTGTCTGGTCGACCAAAATACCACGCATATTCGTTTATTATCACAGGTTTCAGCGTCGCTGGCAGATGAGGAAATAGTTGCCAGACTGCTGGAAGTCAACGAGCCGCAAAAAATTATTGATATATTTAACGCACAATCTGAAGGCATGAGCGCGTAATACCGATCGACGTGACCATTATATGGCAGCGTTAAATATATCTGAGAAATAACGGAGAATAATGATGAATATTGTCGGCGTTACCGCCTGTACGGTGGGGATTGCTCACACCTATATTGCACAAAAGAAAATTGAAATGGCGGCAAAAAAAGCCGGGCATAATGTGAAAATTGAAACTCAGGGGACCATTGGCATTGAAAATCCCTTAACGGAGGAGGAAATTGCCCAGGCAGATATTGTGCTGTTAGCGGCTGATGTGAAAGTTTCCGGAGAAGAAAGATTCCTTGGCAAGAAAATAGTTAAAGTCTCAACGGAAACGGCGGTGAAATCGCCCAATAAACTTATTCAAAAGCTCAGTGAAATAGTGACGTCATAACCGCTCACCGATGCTTATCCGCTATAAATTAAAGGGTATAATTTATGAAGATAAAAGAAATATGGAAGGCAGCCAATCCCAAAGGTCATCTGCTGACCGCTATTTCATTTCTGATTCCGATTGTCTGCGGGGCCGGTTTTATTATTGCCATCGGCATGGGGCTGGGCGGTACGGTTCAGGATACGTTAGTCGCCGGGCAGTTTGATTTGTGGCAGGCGTTAGCCACGATGGGCGCTAAGGCACTCGGCCTTCTGCCGGTGGTTATTGCCGTCGGAATTTCCGGCTCGATTGCCGGTAAGCCCGGTATCGCGCCGGGTTTCGTTACCGGGCTGGCGGCAAATGCCATCAGCGCAGGGTTTATCGGCGGCATGATCGGTGGCTATCTTTCCGGCTATATGGCGCTGGCGGTGATTAAAAACATCAGGGTTCAGGACTGGGCCAGGGGCCTGATGCCGACGCTGATTGTTCCCTTTTTTGCTTCCATTATCAGCTGCCTGGTAATGGTCTATATCATCGGTACGCCGATTGGTCTGTTTACCGATGCCCTGACCTCGTTCCTGCGAAATATGGGCACCTCATCCAGTCTGGTTTTAGGGGCGGTTATTGGGGCTTTGTGTATTGTTGATTTTGGCGGACCACTCAATAAAACCTGCTTCGCCTTCGTCCTGACATTGCAGGCACAGGGGATCAATGAGCCGATTACGGCGCTTCAGTTAGTTAACACGGCAACACCGATCGGTTTCGGGCTGGCGTATTTTATTGGCAAGCTGCTGCGAAAAAATATTTATCATCGCGAAGAGATCGAAACCTTAAAGTCGGCCGTTCCTATGGGGATCGTGAATATTGTTGAAGGATCTATCCCGGTGGTGATGAATGATATCGTTCGCGGTATTTCTGCTGCCGCTATCGGTGGGGCTTGTGGTGGCGCTGTCACCATGATCTATGGTGCTGACGCCACGGTTCCTTTTGGTGGCGTGTTGATGATCCCAACCATGTCGCATCCGCTGGCGGGTATGATGGCACTGCTGGTTAATATTGTGGTAACGGGCACCGTTTATGCCGTTATTAAAAAAGACGTTCCACGCGATGTTGTTTTAAATAACGATAACGAAGAGGAAGACATCGATCTGGATGATATTAAAATAAGCTGAACATATTTAAAAACCAGGGCATATAAGAGCCTGTGCCACCAGGCTCTGAAAGAGACGGCAATAACCAAAAGCGCCTCTTTCCGTCACAACGTCAATAAATGGCTATCCGCATAACCCGCTGAAAGCATGGGTGCTGCCTATTCCGAACGGTAGCGCAGCGTTGCAGGCAGGCTGATTTGTTTTTCGGCTGGCTCCTCGCCCTGAATCAGCTGGGTCAGCATGGTGAAACACTCCTGCGCCAGACGCGGGACGTTCTGCTCGACGGTATCGATATTCAGCGAGAGGGAATCATACAGATAGTGATCGTCAAAGCTGGCAATATGTGTGTCGCTTGCCAGCAGATGGTGCTGGCTCATATAACGCAGCACCCCTTCCAGCAAACCACAGGCGGCGGTGAACAGCGCTTTCGGCGGCCGTCCCAGTCTGGCGCAAAGCGCGGCAAACATCTCATAGCCACTGCCGGGATGGTAGTTGCCGTGAATGATCCACTCGGGGCTGGTCGTCACCCCTGCCCGTTCAAGCCCCAGCATAAAGCCTGCCAGGCGATCCCGGGTCGGTGACAGGCGCGATTGCCCACCAAGAAAGTAGATTTCATCGGGATATTTGCGTGCCAGCCGTTCCACCAGATCGGCGGTGGGCGGCACCGAGTCAGTGACCACCAGCGGCAGCTGCGTATCGTTCATATAGCGGTCAAACAGCACCACCGGCAGTTGCTCACTCAGTTTCACATAGTCGCTGTCGTTGAGCATACTGGAGGCGACAATCAGCCCGTCTACCTGCCGCGCCACCAGGTTGTTGACCACCACCATTTCCTGCCCGGCGTTTTCATCGGTGCAGGCGATCAGCAGTTGCAGGCCCGCTTCGCGACACAATGTTTCCAGTTCGTGAGAGAAAACGGCAAAACCGTAGTTGGTGATTTCCGGCACCACCAGTCCCAGCGTATGGCTGCGATCATCACGCAGCAAACGGGCATGGATACTGGGCTGATAATGATTCTGCCGGGCAACGGTCATCACGCGTTCACGCGTCTCTTTAGCCACCCGCAGCTCTTTACCGCGACCGTTCAGTACCAGGCTGGCCGTGGCTTTCGACACCCCGGCCAGCGCAGCAATATCAGTAATGGTAACTCGCCTGGTTTTTTTCACGACGTCACATCGGTTAGTGAAACAGACACTTATTCTCCCATGCAGCGGCGTAACGACCAGTAGCGGGCCCGGACTTCTGCACTGCCACTCAGACGGAGATGCGCCGGTTGTGTCGGGAAGTAGCGGCTGCTCATCACCCCTTCGCCCCCGTTGATAAAGATCTCAACGCTGGAGTGGTCACAAAGAATTTGCAGACTCTGTGCCGCACCACACCAGTAGCGATACTGCCATTGGTTGGTTTCCAGACTGCGGCGACCAAGGCGCAGCTGATCCTGATGCCACTCCAGTACCAGCGTGTCGGCAAAATTAAGCGTCACCCCGGCCTCACCTTCCAGCAGCAGTTCCAGACGCTGTGCAGCAATGGATGGCGCAGCATCAGCGGAACCGCTGTAGTGTTGCTCCTCTTCGCGCAGCGCCTGCAACTCCACCACCGGCTGCTGATACAACCGGCCATTGCGTGAGCTGAGTTCGCGCAGGCAGGTCATCTGATGGATCCAGCCATGCTCAGTGGTCGGCTGGAGCATCTCTTCACCGTCGGGTACGCCCATCCAGCCCACCAGCAGGCGGCGGCCATCGTCGCTCAACGTGGTCTGCGGGGCATAAAATTCAAAGCCCGCGTCCAGCTCGTGGAATTCACCGTGCTGATAGCTGACCTGATGGTAATCCAGCGTGCCGCTGAGATAGGCACTGGCATGAACATTAAGGAAACGCTTCTCCTCACGGGTGATGCCCTGCGGACAGCAGATCAGATAGGTGCTGTCGCCAAGGGTGAACATATCCGGGCACTCCCACATATACCCGCTGTCACCCAGACCGCCCAGTCCGCTGCCTGCAATCTCGCCCAGGTTATGCCAGCTGTGCAGATCGTCTGACTGCAACAGCAGCACCTTGCCCTGTAACTGGTGGTCCTGCGCCGCCAGCACCATAAACCAGTGCTCGCCGTGCTTCCAGACTTTGGGATCGCGCACATGGCCGGTGTAACCCGCCGGTAGCGGGATAACCGGACCAAGCTTCTTAAAACCACCCTTGCGGTTCTGTACCGCCAGACACTGCCAGGCGGTACGACTGCCGTCGTTAAATTTAACGTTGCCGGTGTAGATCAACGTCAGCACGCCGTTGTTATCCACCGCGCTACCGGAGTAGCAGCCGCTACGGTCATATTTCTGCTCCGGCAGCAGCGCAATCGGCTCGTGCTGCCAGTGCAGCAGGTCCGCTGAGCTCCAGTGGCCCCAGCTTTTGTGCAGGTGCTGACAGCCGAGAGCATTCCACTGATAAAACAGATGGTAACGACCGTCAAACTGGATGAAGCCATTCGGGTCGTTAAGCAGTCCTGTTACCGGCGCAAGGTGCCAGCCAGGGTAGTGGCTGTCTTTACTTGCCACCGGTTGGCCCTTCATCACCGCCTGTAAAAAGGCGGTCAGAAGTGTTGAAGAAGACATTATTCAGAATCCGTTTTGTATTTAAGCAGGTAAGAAACTACGAAGGCGATGCTGAAGGCAATCACCATGCCAATCACATAATTAAGCAGTGAACTGGCCTGCACAATCGCCATGCCCGGTAAACCGGTCAGTCCGACGGCAGTCATATAGACGTGCACCGATACCACCCAGGCCCCCCCTACCGCACCGCCCACCAGGCCAGCGATAAAAGGTTTCATAAAGCGCAGGTTGATACCAAAAATCGCCGCTTCGGTGATACCTAACAGGCAGGAGAGCGCAGACGGCAGGGCTATCGCCTTGATTTTGACATCTTTGCTTTTCAGCCACACCGCCAGACAGGCTCCACCCTGCGCCACGTTAGCCATTGCCCAGATCGGCAGCAGGAAGTTCACGCCAATAGATGGATTCCCCAACAGCCCGGCTTCGATGGCGTGGAAGCTGTGATGCACGCCGGTGATCACAATCACCGAATAGAGGCCGCCAAACAACAATCCGGCCAGCCAGCCAGCATGGGCAATCAGCGTGCTGAGCACCATTGAGATACCATCACCCAACATGCGTCCCGCCGGACCGATGACCAGCAAGGCGACAAAGCCGGAAATGATCACCGTCAGGAAGGGGGTGAGGATCAGGTCCAGCGCATCGGGGATCACGCGTCGCAGCTGTTTCTCCAGCAGGCTCATAAACCAGACCGCCAGCAACACCGGGAATACCGTGCCCTGATAACCGATCATCGCCACTTCGATACCAAAGAAGTTCATGGTATGGAAGCCAGCCGCCACGCCCCAGGCGTTGGTCAGCGCCGGATGGGTGAGAATACCGCCGAGCGTCGCGCCCAGATAGGGGTTGCCGCCAAACTCACGCGCCGCGGTAAATCCAATCAGGATGGGCAGAATAATAAACGCCGCCGAGCTGCACATATCCAGCATGATATAGAGCGCGTTATCGGCATGAACCCAGCCGTAGGTTTTGATCATCCCCAGCAGGCCCATCAGCAGGCCGGAGGCGACGATAGCCGGAATGATCGGCACAAAAATATTCGACAGGGTGCGGGCGATACGCTGGAACGGATTCAGCTTGCGGGCGGCGATATCGGCGGCTTCCGACTTGCTCGACTCACCTATCCCCGCCTCTTTGATAAATGCAGCATGGACTTTATTGACCACGCCGGTGCCGAAAATGACCTGCAACTGTCCGGCATTGCGAAAACAGCCTTTTACGCCGTCGATTTTACCAATGGCATCCGTATCCGCTTTGGCGTCATCCACCAGCACCAGGCGCAAACGCGTGGCACAGTGAGCCGCGCTGGCGATGTTCTCCCTGCCTCCCAGTAATGGCAGCAGCGACCGGGAAATTTGTACAAAATCCATCATAACCTCTGTCTTATTGTCTTTGAGCCTGTCTCACCAGGCGTCATTGTTGCAGGTGGTACGGAGCGGCATAACGCTGGCGTGCGCGGGCGTTGTGTCGCTCCGATACGGGCAGATGAACCCGCCGCTGAAACTGGCGGTCAGCTACCCTGAGAGAACCGGATCGACTCTGGCCCCTCATGGGGCCAGTGCATCAGAACCAGGTTTCCATCTGGACACCGAAGTTCCATTCACCGCCGGCCTTGAAGCCGTTGCTGCCGAAGGCATCATCACCCGCGTAGTTGTCCAGGCGGTGATCCCAGTCCATCCAGGTGGCAAACAGTCGGATTTCAGGACGCTTCAGGAAGTCGCCCACGTCGCCCGCTTTCAGCGTTGGCGCGACGGTGAACTTATAGAAGCTGCCGCTGACCGCGTTGCGGTTGTTATAACCTTCCGGACGCAGGTCCATATACTGATAGCTGCCTTCGTACTGCATCTCGAAGTTCTGATTAATTTCCTGAATCAGGCGCAGGTTGGCGGTGGCCCACTGATAGCTGTCGCCTTTCACGTAGCGATCCTGGCTGGTTTGCGCCAGCACCGCCGGTGCGATATGCCAGCCGCCACCCAGCGGGGTGATGCCGTAAGTTGCCAGAAGCCAGGTGTCGGCTTCCGGCAGCAACGCCCCGTCAGAACCGACGGATTTCACTTCCGCACCCAGACCATGACCATAAAGCAGCGCGGTTTTTGACAGACCTTCGCGCAGGCCATAGAAGCTGTCGTTATGCAGGCCAACCAGCGCGTGAACGCCCTCATTTGCCGCATCGCTTTTCACTTTATTGCCTTCGAGATCGAGGCGGTCATCGTTATCTTTCGCCCGCATACCGCTGACCATTACCTGCAACGGACCGTAGAAGTTATTCGAGGTCAGAATGTAATTCTGCGCCGTGTTCTCGCTGTTTTCGATATCACCGAAGGTGCGGCCATAGACAGACAGGTTACTGTGTCCCTGATCGCTCCATTTCATATCGTAGATACCGGCACCGGTTCCGGCGAGGAACACCACATCGGAGTCAAGCCAGTGGATATCAAAGTTATCGCGGTCAAAACGTTTACCGGCCCAGACGGTGGAGTCCTTGAATGCGCCGGTAAAGGTCGGCAGATGACCGAGTTCAGCAAAAGCCTGGCGTACGTTGAGCGAACTGCTGTCGGCAGTCCAGTCGTTGTAGGTGCGCTGCCCGTCGGCCATCATCACCTTAAAGCGCGTGGTCGCGCCGTTAGCCAGCGTCTGCTTATGCTCAAGGTTCATTTCAACGTAGGTGTCCGGCTCGTTGCCCAGACGACCAACATGTCCACCGGTTTCACCCGCCGGAGTCATAGTCGGGCCACCCTGGGTTTTCGCCGCCGAGCTGTTCATCAGCAGACCGGAGCGAGCGTAGCCGTGGAATTCAAACCCTTCGTCAGCTGACTTTTGTGCCACCTGAGTGGCTTTTGGCTCAGCCTCAGTCACCGCTGGCTGAGGCCGGTTAGCCTGCTGTTCAAGCCGTGCGGTGCGCTGCTCGACCTGAACGGTGGACGTCTGATTCTGCTGCTGCGCAGCGGTCAGTTTTTGCGCCTGTTTTTCCGCAGCTTTCGCCCGGCTTTCCGCCACGTCAGCGCGGTGCTCAGCGGCCTCAAGGCGCTTTTCCATCGCGGCGAGGCGGGTTTCAATACGGCTCATATCAGAGGCCGCCCATACCGGGCTGGCCGCAGACATCAGACCAACAGTTACAGCAACAGCAAGCGTGCTTTTTTTCATTGTTTTGCATCCCTGGAGAGGAAAGGCTATCGTCACATTATTTTTGCTAAACCGGTTTAGGCGCACATCATAATCACGAGTAATTTCTTCCCGCAATGAAATTTGCTAAACCGACTTAGTGATTGTGAGACAGCTCGCAAAACGAAGCGGGATCAGCCCAGTTGCTCTTCCAGTTGCTGACGATAGGGCAGTGCGGTCATCGCCCCTTTGGCGGTGGTAGCCAGTGCGCCACAGATTTGTGCGCTGCCTAAGCGGGCAGCCAGCTGCGGTTCATTTTCTGGCAGACCATGCTGCGCCAGCCCCCACAGCAGCCCGGCGACAAAGGCATCTCCCGCGCCGGTGGTATCCACGCTGACGACCGGCAGCGTCGGATAGTGGTGAATCTCGCCGTTGTGCCACGCTTTCACTCCAGCTCTGCCCTGGGTCAGCATCAGCAGACGGATACTGAATTTTTCCGCCAGTTGCCGCAGGCTGTCGTCAGTTTCCGCAGAGCCACTGATAAACGTCAGCTCCTCTTCCGACAGTTTCACCACGTCGGCCAGTTGCAGCGCCTGATGCAGGCAGTGCCGCAGTAAAGTGGGGTCGGCCCACAGATCGTGCCGGATGTTCGGATCAAAGCTGACGTTGCCGCCTGCGGCTTTGACCTGCTCCATCGCGGTCAGGGTGGTGGAGCGCGAGGGTTCCGCCGCCAGCGCTATCGAGCAGCAGTGCAGCCACTCACCGGGCTGAAACGCCGGCAGATCCGCCTGTTCAATAAACAGGTCGGCCCCCGGACGCACCATAAAGGTAAATGAGCGCTCACCTTCTTCATCCAGCGCCACCACCACCGTGGAGGTGCGCTGCGCCGCATCCGCCCGCATAAAGGCGATATCCACCTGCTCGTCGGCCAGCGTCTGACGCATAAAGTGACCAAAGGGATCGTCACCCACCCGGCCAATAAAGCCACTGTTTCCCTGCAATCTGGCAATGCCCACTGCCACATTGGCGGGCGCACCGCCCGGACATTGCAGTAAACGTCCCTGCCCTTCTGGTATCAGATCCACCACGGCATCACCCAGGCACCATACCCGCACTGACATGACATATCTCCTGAATCAGATTTTGCTAAATCGGTTTAGCATTTTAGGTTTTCGATTATGCCTGTCTTCATCCCTACGGAAAAGTTTTATGTGTGAAAAATATGAAGGCGGTTCCATCCCGTCAGCAAATAAACGGCACAGAATGCGCCCTGGCTGGAGCGGGGAAATGGCTGATGGCATATTTCGTGACAGCACGGGTTCATCCGCTACGCGGTGAGGTGTAACGGTATCGGTGGCTGCTGAGCCACACCCGCAAGCTGTGCATGTCAGGATGACAGATACCGTTGAATAGCACCCCGGTTTGTAGAATTTAAACAGGCAATATCTGGCCAGTAAGCGTAAGACTGCGCTTTCGACCTGGCACATCCTGTGCTGGTAATGCGGCCACAGGATGCCGCATAAGGTTACTCGCCCGTGCCCTTCGCGTGTTTCAGCATATATTCCGCCAGCGCCCGGGCATCAGGGTGAGAGCTGTTCTGCAAACCTCTGAGCGTCCCTCTCTGGTCTGCGACCGGGCGGTGCTGTCCCAGCTTCTCCTTTGCCTCGAGCCTGCTGATATCCAGGCTGAAACCGACTATGCCCGCCAGCTGCCGTTGCCAGAATGCTTCCGGCATCAACTGCGGATGGTTTTGCAGCTCCGGCTCATAATGCTTAACCAGTTTCTGCATCATGGCTGCCAGCTCGCTGTCAGTGAGTTTCACCACCATCCCGTAACAGTGGATGGCGACATAGTTCCACGTCGGCACCGCCTGCTCAGTCTGATACCAGGTGGGCGATATGTAACTGTGCGGCCCCTGAAAACAGACCAGCACCTGCTGCCCTTCCAGTTCACGCCACTGCGCGTTGGCTTTTGCCAGATGAAAGTAAAGCCGGCCCTGTGGCCCTTCATCTCTTACCAGCAGAAAAGGCAGGTGGCTGGCTGCCAGCGAAGACGAAACCAGCATGGCAAAACCATTTTGCTCAAAATATTGGTAAATCTTATCGTTATCTTTCATCTTCATTGCTTCAGGGATATACATCTTTCGCTCCGGCAGGGACAGAAATTATCTCTCTGCATCATAACGATAAAATGCCTGCCGTGGGGGGGCTGCATCCCCTGTCTGGCAAACATGATGCCAGTGCGCCCCGGCACCCGGTCGGTTTTCAGCAACGACAAACTGCCACCCCGGCTAAAGATATAGCGCCCCTGACCGATAATTAATCGATATAACAACTCAACGATGGTTACTGACCAGATTTAACGTTAATTATTTCTATTTTGTCAGTTTTTTATGTTGCAAGGGGGAGTGAATTGATTAGTTTTCTGAAAGGCAAGACGGTAGCCAGTCAGGCCCTGCTGCTGGCCGCACTCCGCACCACTCTCGTTGTGGCGGTGGTGGGGTCTATTTCCTATTATTTTGATTACTCCACCATTCTTAAATCCAGCCAGACCCAGCTGTTAATATCGACTCAGCAGAAGATTTTCCGCGAAAGTCTTCCTTTTCAGGAAATTATCCAGACGGAAAAAAACTTCCTCGAAGAGTTTAAATATTTATATCATGAAGATAATAAAATTATAAATTACGAAAACTATTCCCAGGAGATATTCGTTAAACACGAAGATAACTCCTGGACCCAGAATGATAAAATGTATGGCGGCCATATTTTACCCGGCGGTCAATATATCTATGGCACCTCAGCTACCTATGCACCGGATATACAACCTGATGCAGATACGCGAAAACGGTTTGTGCTGGCCTATTTATTATCCCACAAATATGGCATGGTATTAAAAGACCGCTTTTTAAATTTTTACGGCGTGGTCCCTGAAAAAGGATTTACTATTTTTCAGAAAGAAGATATTGCCAAAGCCTTTCACTATTCCGGTGCTGATGCGCTGGATCTCTCTGGCTACGAATTTTACAGCAGAGGCTTTAAACAGAAAGGTGAGGATACTATCTTCACCAGCATCTATTACGATTATTCCAACAAAGCCTGGATGACCACCATTGCCACACCCGATACGCCTTCCGCAGATGGGAAGCATAAAATGATGGCCTGCGTCGATCTGCTGTTAACCAATTTAATGAAGAGAACCTCAGAGCCGGAAATCAAAGGCACTCGCAGTACCATTTTTGAAGTGACCCCGCAGGGAAAACTGATATCGGATGACAAATATCAAAAAGAGATCTTCTCCAGCCAGGGCTCGGCATCAATAAAATCACTGAAAATTGAGGATTATTATCCGCTTATCAACGCCACGCTGAATAACAAATCGGGCAAGGTCAGATTACTCAATTTAAAAAATGAGATTGTTGCGGTAGGGCAAATCCCCTCCACCCCGTGGGCCATTGCGGTACATTATCCAAAATCATTACTGTACACCGAAGTATTATTCAATATTAAGGTGATTATTTATCTGGCGATGACCACTCTGGCACTGGAGTTGATTATTCTCTCCAGCGTGTTAAAAAATAAAATAACCATACCGTTAAATAACCTGATTGAGCTCTCTTCAAGGGTGGTGCCTTCAGGAAAAGTCAGCCATTTTGCCAGTAAAAGAGATCATAAGGATGAGATTGAGCGGCTGCAATATGCCTATATTGACATGATGGACAGGGTTAAAAAATCGCAGGAATCGCTGGAAGAAAAAATTAATGAAAGAACTAAAGAGCTTGAGAAAGCCAATCAGGAGCTGTTCGTTATTTCTCATACCGATCCATTAACCAAAATCGGCAACCGCCGTTACTTCTTTAATCAGGGCGAAGGTTTATTATTAAAGCTGGGCGAGATAAAAGACCGGATACTGCTGGCGGTAATCGATTTTGACTTTTTCAAAAAATATAATGACTTCTACGGTCATCCCCAGGGAGATGAATGCCTGAGAATAGTCGCCAATATTCTTGCTGAAAATATCGAGGCCGAAACAGATATTCTCGCCAGAATCGGCGGCGAAGAGTTTGCGCTGATAAAAACCGTTTCGAATGAACGGGAAGCAGAGGAACAGATCAAAACACTCTGTGATTCCGTCGCGGCAAAGGCCATCCCGCACACCGCCTCAGAAACCGGTATCGTGACCATCAGTATCGGCTATGTGACAGAGAGTTACAGCAAAAACACCACGCTGGATTCACTGGTTTCAAGAGCCGATCGCGCGCTGTATGTCGCCAAAAACTCAGGCAGAAACACCGCGGTTAATTTCAGCAATATTAAGGAAGAATAATCTGTTGCTGCACACGGCAAAGCGCCTGGCGTGAGCCATTAACTAAAAGCTGAAAGGCCACAGCGCTGAACAGGCGGGGCCGGGATATATTTTCCCCGCTCCGCCTGTTCAGACAGCCTCAGGCCGCGCTGCGTCCGCCGATCTGCCCGATAAACTCGCGCACTTCAGCCGCCTGTTCGATAAAGCCGCTGACCACATGGCTGAAGGTGGCCTCATCAAGCTGCGTCAGCGCCTGCTGGAAGCAGAGACGCACTTTGTACTGCTCATCCATCGCCAGCCAGCAGCCCCGCATTGCGGCCATCTCAAAGTTCAGCTGCAACAACAGCGGATAGAGCGTCAGCGAGGACTGCGGATCGGTCTCAGTTAACTGACAGTGAATCAGCAGGCTGTCACTCTGTTCCGGCACCTCCAGCACTGCAGCTTCCTGCCCCTGAGCATCGTACAGGGCGCAGACCCCATCCTTCAGATGCAATGGCGTTTTGCAGCCCGCTGAGAAGTACTGTAAAAATTTTTCCACCTGCCGTTGTGATGCTGTCATCCTCTCGCTCCTTAATTCTCTGTTTAACGGTCTGCCCGGCGACGATTAACGGCGGTCAGCTTTTCATTTCAAACCCTTCTTTTCTCAGCTCAGAGAGAGCCGATGCCACTTCCGGATTGGCTTTAGCAATTTCTCCCTCAAGCGTGAAGCGCCGTGGCGTGTCCTGGTCCTGACCGTATTTGAAGTTAATGGTGCCGATATTGCGTTCCATACTGACGCCCGCGCTGTTGCTGGCGCCCAGTAACAGCGTCGGCGTGTTGAATCCTTCACTTTTGGTGACATTCTGGCTGACGCTGATTGAGCGGATGCGCAGGTTATTACGATCCTGGAACAGCAGCCCCAGCTCCTCGCGCCCTACTTTACCGTCAAGAATGGCTTTTTCCGTCTGATCGCGCAGGCCATCCTTCAGCTCCATCGAGACGCTGGCGCTACTGAACGGCGTGTTTTGCAACTGTTTGATCAACCCCTTCAGTACCGGATCGTTATCCATCATCGCGCTCAGACGGGTAGCATTAGTGGGTGGCAGGGCCGCGTTAAAATGCTGCTTCAGCATATCCACAATACCGTTCTCATCCAGCCGGGACAGATTGCTGTAAGAAGTACTGTGCCTGGCCGAGCCCAATCCCATCACGTTGGTTTCAGCAGCCTGCTGACGCAGTACCAGCTGTTCCAGGTTGCGTACCGCCTCATATCTGTCGTCACCGATGACCTTATTGCGGGTAAAATGGCGGTGTAACTCGCTCAGTTGCTTTGAGGGTTCAGGGTTTTCCTGTTTTTTCAGGTCGGCCAGCAGTTTGGTGCTCTCGCTGTCCTTGAAATGTTTGCCCAGCGTGGAGGTCAGCTCGCTGATATCGTTGCTGGTTACCGGATCGGCCTGCTTCATCTCCACGCTGATGCTTTGGGTGGTGCTGTTATCCATCGCCAGCGACACCGCCACGTTGGTCGAGGTAAAGGCCGGGAAAGTCCCGACCGATTTAGCCGGCTCTTTGGTGGCGTTGCCGGTGACCTTACCGTCATGAGTAAAACCGTGGGCGACCCCCACACTGAAGGTGAGGTTGGCCCCGACGTTGGCCGAGTTAAGGAAAGTCGCACGGTTGTCACTGGCCGCGACCGTGCTGCCAAACTCGTCTTTTTGCGTACTGCGTTCGCGTCTGGCGGTCATCAGGTTAGCCGAACCGCTTACCCCGGTGGAAACACGGGCGGTTACACCGTCAGGTTTTGCGCCGTCGTTGGTGATGTTAATCCCGGCACGCAAATCGAAAGCCGCTGAGGTATCGACGTTGAACACCAGTTTGGTGCCCTGCTTCATCTGATGCTCAATCCCTTTTTTCATCAGCTCGGTCGGCGTCAGCGTGCCGTGCGTCAGGCCATGCAGAAAATCAGGCAGCTCTTCTTCGGTCAGTTTGAAATTCAGACTGTTTTGCAGCGTCCCCTGGATGTTACTGCTGATGCTGCCGCCGATACGAAAATCCGGGCTGATCTTATGTTTTTTGCTCAGCCAGTCGCTGGCGTTTTCGGCGGTGGTTTTTTTGCCGGTCATGTAGGGCATCAAATCGTGGCCGGTGGCGACAGAGATGGTGCCGGTGGCCCCGCCGTCACGACCAAAGGTGACGTCCAGTCCGCCGCTGGTGCGGCCAAAGCTCAGGTTATAAGCCCTGTCCAGGGTGATCCCAGCGCCGGGCACAATCGGCACCGGGATTTTGTTCAGCGTCGGTACAAAAGCGGTGCTGAGGCTGCCGCCGTAGGCACGGCTGAAACTAATGCTCTCGCCGCCGTCCAGCGACAACAGCGTGTCTTTTAATTTTTTCTCCAGCTGAGCGTTGCCCTGGGTGTCCAGCACGGTGCGGGTGGTCAGGTTGACGCCGTGGTGCTCTTTCTTAAAGGCGTTGATAAAGGCTTTCACCGCATCGTAATTGGCCTCCAGCGGTGCGTTATGGCTGAAGCCCATGTCGGTAAACTGCTTAATCGGGTTAGCGCCATACTGCTTTTCACGCAGGGTATCGAACTGCTGACGTAACTGCTTGATCTGGCCGGGATCGGGCTGATGTCCTGATACCAGTGCCGCCTTATCCGCCAGCTGATGCAGATCGCCTATGGTAACGGTATCCAGAATCAGCCGCGATTTGGTGAGGGATGTTTCGTCGTTGGGATCGCGCTGACGTCCCATCGGTACGTCACCTTTCTGGTGACTCATGTTCACCCCGGCTTTGACGAAGTGGCTGAGCAGCGTTTGCAGCTTACTTTCTGGTGACGGCGCGGCTGAGCTGACCGCTTTTTCTAACGCTTTACTGAGGTCGCGCCCCGAACGGTTAACGTTGAAGCTCTGTATCACCGCCTTGCTGGCTGAGGGTTTAAACTCTTCGTTAATCTGACCGTTACTTTTCAACACCCCCTGATGCTGTCCCAGTTCGGTGGCCGAGCGAACGGCACTGTGCTCCAGCTCTTCACGGAACCGCTTCATATCATTCAGCAAGGCCGCACCGTGCTCACCTAAATCCAGCGCTTCCATTTTGCTGTGCAAATCCATTTGCGTGCCGCTGTTACGCACGTTGTGCGCTTCCAGCTGCTTAATCAGTGCGCCCTGCATTTCGTAAACTGAGCCCAGACCACGCCGTCCCTGCCAGTTGTGCTGCATATTGTAGGCCGCATTTTTGATCGGACGCGGCGTCGCCATGGTTGGATTGAAAATATAGGCGCGCACCCGATCGGTGAATTTACTGGTGATTTTGCGGTTTTCCATCCCGGTCTGCCCGCCGACCTGCGCGGTAAGCTGCATGTTCACGCCGGTTCCGGGGATCAGGCGGCCTTTGAGGCCCTGATTTAAGCGGGCAAATACCTGTTCCGAACCACGCTGGCCGACTTCCAGCGGCGCAGGCTCTGGTGCGGTATGCGCGTGCCACTCACCCTCCCGCAACTGATGCAGGGTGCCGTCGGTCATGGTGGCGACCGGTTGGTTTTCATGGTCCATTTCCAGGCGTTCCAGCTCACTTTCACTGTGCGGCATCGCCAGTTTTTGCCAGCTGCCGCCAGCTTCGCCGCTCTGCCACTGCTCACGCGGTTGATGGAAAATCTCGCCGTCGTGGTTTACGGCGTAAAGATTCTGCTGATGATCGACGTGAATATCCTTCAGGGTGCCGGTGATTCCTTCACGGCTGAGGGTTTGCGCCGGCCGCGCCAGTTGCTGGGTGCCAGGCTTAATCTGGAATGAGCGAATATCGCCTTTTTCCGACAGCGCCAGGTATTTATTCACCCCAATCACCGCCATCGCCTGAGCTTTATCGGCTTTATCCAGCCCCTGAAGGGCGCTTCCCGGCTCCGGCTTGTTGCGTACATGCGGCAGCGTAAAGAAGTTGTCTTTGCCCTGACTGAAGGAGGAGGTGCTCTGGTTAATATCCAGCCGCTTGACCTCACCCTCTTTGAGAATATATGCCGCGCCGTCCAGCCCTTTTTTCAGCTGCTGACAGTCTGATTCTGCGGCGGTCCAGCCTTTGGTCAACTGGTCGAAGTAGTGAACCTTCCCTTCCTGAAGCGTCAGGCTGCCTTCACGCCCCATATTGAGAATCTGGTGCGGTTCCGGGTTAACATTTTGCAGGCCAAGATGGCTGTTGATCACCAGCGTGTCGCTGAGGTTCCAGCCCGCATGGAACTGGTGATCGTCGCCCAACGGGCAGGCGTGCTGCTGCCTGAAGTTATCTTTCACCAGCGCATTCAACTGACCGTGATTGTCAGTGAAAAAGCCTTCAATACGGTGGTCATGTCCGAAATGCTGTTTGAGCACCTTTTGTGACATGCTCTTCATCGGCAGCTCGTTATCCCTGACCTGCGACAGTACGCCGCTGTAGAGTTTGCCCTCGCTATCGGCGGCGTACAGCTTGCCATTGCTGATACCAATCAATTGGGTTTCCAGATGCGGTTCACCGCGCTTCAGCATCTGCATGGTATCGGCAAGATGCAGGCTGAACTGGACACGCTCTTCCGGAGAAGCACTGGACGACGGCATCAGACAGATATGATGCGGGCTCTCAGTATCGGTCAATACGGCCACCTGCCCATGCTCACTGACGGCAAAGGATTTGATCTTATCGACGAATTTTTCGGAGGTATGGTTATCGGACAGGTTGTGTAACGTCCGGCTGTCCTGCACCGCATAGAGTTTGCCATCGGCCTGACGGGAAAGCTGGCCGTGCGACTCTTTGCCGGCGGTTTGCCAGGTGCCAATTTCCGGATTGAGAATATGGATCTTATCGTCATGCAGACGAATCGACTCTCCTTGCGGTTTCGCCCCGCCTGCCGGGTGCTGCCAGACGCCGCTGAGCAGGGATCGGTGAACATCGCCCGGCTGATTGACGCTCAGCTTATTCTTGCCGTCAGTACCGATGCTGATCTGAATTTTGCCGTTGTTATTTTCCAGACTGACTGGCGTATCGCCAACCTGCGCCAGCTTTGTCCTGATAGCAGAGGACTGGCTGTTATGCAGCACGCTGTAGCCGCTCTCGTGACTTTTGATATCAAACAGCCGCCCCTGCTTGTCCAACAGCAGATGCTGGCGACCATCGCTGCTGGCCGAATGGGCCAGATAGTGCTGATCCTCTTTACCCAGCGTTTGTGACAGTAACGTATTGATCGCCGGAGAATTGCTGGCGGCCAGCTGCAATTTACCGTTCGTCAGCGTCATGCCCAGTGGGGCGATGGGAGTGGTAGACAGCTTCGACGGTCCCTGCAGGGACGACGGTTTTATGCTGCTTTCCGTTTCCAACATACTCTCGGCAATCGGGGACAGGGTTGGCTGGAACTTACGGGATATTGGCGTTGGTACACCCAGCCGCGGCGGCTGCGTGGGGTTTTCCCGCTCGCGTGCCAGTCGCTGTTGATTCAGTTGCTCAAACTCACTGTCGTCATCTTCCTCGGTAATTTCTGAGGTGCCGGAAGGGGTGGCGGCAGTGGGCTGATGCGCTTCAATCTGCTGGTGGTGGCCATGACCGTGTGTTTCACCCGCACCGTGTGTCGTTTCGGGACTGCCTGGCGGCGTGGGTGGCAGCTCTTCGATTTCATGGTGACTACCGGGAATATGGGCCGTAGTCGGAGGGGAAAGCGGCTCTTCTTCAATCTCGTGGTGACTGACAGGGATATTGACCGGCGTCTGGCTGGCCGTGGTGGAAGAAGGCTGGTTGATTCTGCTCAGCATGTTCTGGCGCATCTGGCTGAAGTTTTGCAACTGTTGGTGCTTCAGATGCGTCGGCACGCTGTCGCTGTGGCCCTCTTTTACCATCGGCCGACCGTTCATATCCCCCAGGCTGTTGCGTTTCACACCACCGGAACGGGTCAGACGCGCGGCGGCGGGCGGCGCGGCGGTTTCAGGCTCATCTTCTGCCTGAGGCTCTGCCAGTAAATCCCCCAGGGTGGGACGTCGGCTGCGGCCAGCTTCGGGAGGTGCCGCGCTGGAGGTGGCGGTCTGTGCTGAGGTTTTCTCAGACTTTTTAAACCCGAACATGCTTTTCAGGCTGAACGATTTTTTCTGCTGGCGACCGGCGCTTTTGCCATCCTGCCCTGCGGGTTGTTGATGGACATCGGGCAGCTTTCCACGATTTTTACCATCGGTCGCCAGCGACCCGGCAGCGGCCTGCGGCGTACTGCTGCTGCCCTGTTGCAGCGCAGCGCCCTTTCCGGTTTTTTTCTGCTCAACGTTCTGTACTACGGATTTCTGTTCAGTTCCATGTAATCTCAACTTCATGACCTGCCCCCGTCCAACATCCCGCGTAAAACATTAATGAAAGTTATGTAGCGAGCTAAAGCCAAAGGTTCCCGCCAGAAGTAAAAAAACCCTGCCTTTACCGCACAAAATGAGGAACCTCAGAGACGCGCGTCCCACTCAACACTGGCAGCCGACGCTGCATGTTCTCGGGTAGTTAACCTTCAAAAAGGGGAAAATCCATGTCAACTCTGACACTTAACAGCGCTATCCCGTACTCACTGGGGCATTTGCAGCCCGGAGAGAACCACGGGCTTTCCACCGGTAATAACGCAAGTTCCTCCCAGGGCCAGCAGCCCTTTGATCAACAAACCATTGAACAGATGGCTCAGCTGTTGGCGGAGCTGTTAAAGCCCCTGCTCTCCTCCCAGAGCGGTGATTCCTCCAGTGATGCTAATGGGACCAGTCCGCTATCCGGGCTGGGTAACACCGGCGGGACCAGTGGCGCATCGGGCAACAGTCTGCTCTCCGGCCTGGGTGGCGCTGGTGGCCTGTCGGGCCAGAACGGCAGCGTCAGTGGCACATCACAGGATGACAGTCAGTCAACGCTGAATGATATGAGCAGCAACGGGCTGGATCAGAGCCTCAGTTCTGACGGTCAGGGCGGCGGTAATATCAGCGATAATCCGTTACTGAAAGCGTTACTGAAGCTTATCGCTCAGATGATGGATGGCATGAATGGCCAGTTTGGTCAGCCGGACGGCAGTGACGATTCATCTTCTTCCGGCGGCGGCACCTCGCTGGCGGATGGCTCGGGTGGCGGAGGATCGGCCGGCAGCTTTCCTTTTAGCGGTACTTCACTTGCCGATGGCTCTGGCGGCGGATTCTCTCCCAGCGCCTCAACGGTTTCCAGCGGTCAGGGTGGCACTTCGCTGCTTTCCGGCAATCCTGCTGTGGGTTCCACCACGCACACCCCGGTCAGCGATCAGGCCGATCCGCTGGGTAGCGCAGGCACCGGCGCAGCGCAGGATGTGGGCTTCCCCACCGCCAGCACCAAACCCAACGTGGTGCATGACACCATCGTCGTTCCAGCGGGCCAGGTATTTGATGGTAAAGGGCAGACCTTCACCGCCGGGAAAGAACTGGGCGATGGCAGCCAGTCCGAAAGCCAGAAACCGCTGTTCAAACTGGAAGATGGTGCCAGCCTGAAAAACGTGGTGATCGGTGATAACGGCGCAGATGGTATTCATCTGTACGGTGATGCCAAAATCGATAATCTGCATGTCACCAATGTTGGCGAGGATGCGATTACCGTGAAGGCCAATAAAGAGGGCAAGAAATCCAAGGTTGAAATCAGCAACAGCACCTTCCAGAACGCTTCAGATAAAATTCTGCAACTGAATGCGGATACCGACCTGACCGTTAACAATGTGAAAGCGAAAGATTTTGGCACCTTCGTCCGCACCAACGGCGGTCAGCAGGGCGACTGGGATCTGAATCTGAGCCATATCAGCGCGCAGAACGGCAAGTTCTCCTTTGTGAAAAGCGACAGCGAAGGGCTGAACGTCAATACCAGTGATGTCTCACTGGACAACGTTAAAAACCACTACAAGGTTCCGGCATCAGCGAAACTGACGGCGGTGGCATCATGATGACCTCTCAACAGCAACGCCCGGTCACTCGCTGGGTGGAGGTGGTGGATAATCAGCAACGTCTTACCCCGGCGCAGTATCAGGCCTTTCAGCAGGCGATTGCTCAGGTGAAGGAGCGGCTGCATCAGGTGTTGAGTCGTCCGACGCCGCAACGTCAGGGCCGCTTTGAGCTGAGCGCGTTTGTTGACAGTCTGCACGCCGATTTTCTGCACGGTGAGCAAGGCGCTGCCACGGACGTGGGCCAGACCGCCTGGTGGATCACCCGTTATCTGGCCGACCGGCTGCTGGAGCTGCAACAGTTAGAACAGGCACGCAGCAGGATGTAGTTGTGCCAGTGCGTCGGTCAGAGCCGACGCACTGGCATTATTCATGCGCCAATAAAAAAGCACCGGGAGTCACTCCGGTGCTTTTTTTACATCAAAAGTCAGGACGTCTGACCGACTTTCTGCGACTACTTTTTGCCTCTTTGCGCCGCCAGAAACTCACCGGCTCGCGCGATTTCCTGAAAGCGGAAGCCTTCAATCGAGGTGCTGTAGGCTTTATCAAAGCGCTGTGCACGGTAGGCCAGATTGCGGTGCAGCAGGGTTTCGGCATGCAGGCCGCCTTTGTCTTTCGAGACAATATCATTCTCACGCGGACCACCCTCGACATGAGATTTTGACTGCGCATGTTTAATGAACTCTGACGGTATGGGCACCTTTGATTCACCGGCATGCAGACGTGCAGTGTATTCATCATGGTGCTTATAGAGTTTCAGCGCATTATTTAACGCAAACATGGCGCAGTCCCATGATGAGGCCTGAACGATGTGACCTACCATCTTTACATTGGCCCCTTTTAATCCATGTTCAAGCCCCACCTTCATCGGTTCCATCATATGAGGCAGCGCAGACTCGACACAGATGATCGACGGGCGATGACCGGGGCGTAACTGCACATCCATCGCGATATGGTGATCCGGCATGCCTCTGCCTGGTGGAACGACCACGCGCATATTCTTCGGCTCTTTACTGCTCCAGACTTCTTTATTTTGTTCTTTGATCGCTTTGAAACACTCGTCCGGCCCCTTAAAGACATGCAGATTCAACCCCGGATGACGGGCATTCTCCGCATCGGCAATCAGCGGCAACATTTTTTTATCCATCCGGGTAAGCATCGCATCGGCACCGGCGTTTTCATTAACCAGGTTGGTCGCCATTTTGGCGTATTCATAGAGATCTTTATTCAGCTTCTTCAGCTGCGGCAGGTTAACGCTATTCATCTTCTGTTGAAGACGGTCCGGTGTTCTTTCCGGTTTTTCCGGCAGGGGGTCGTTACGCGACATTTTTACTGAAGCCTGCATCATGTCGTGGAACTGTGCCAGCTCGGTATTCTCACGACGGCCGCCCTGGCGAATCAGGCCCATTGATGGACCCGCCGATGAGCTGGCCTGACCTGCGGAGTGCGCCGACGAACTGCTGCCCTCGCCACGATGCCGGGAGGAGGCGCGAGCGTGCTCAGGCGTACTGGGCGTGGAACTGGCATTGTAACGGGTATCGTTGGACAGCGTAGCGTTCTGTCGCTGTAATCGTCCGGCCCGGCCTGCCGGTAACGGTGATGCAAGGGGGGATGCGAGAGGTGACGCCGTCGGGGTGCGTTCGGGCGTTCGGGTCGCGCTTTTATTACCGGTTATAGCACGAAAAATATTCATCGGATTTTCCCCGCCATATTCAAGGTTAATCCCTGTTGTGGCAGCATACGCGGGGCCGAAGATGACTCAGCCGTGCTGTGCAGTAACTTGTTTTGCCACACTTTTGCCACCTCAATCATCTGCACGCAGGCACTGACAAAGCTGGCTTCCTCCACTGAAGGCAGTTGAAAACGCTGAAACAGCAGCAGTTCGTCTTTCTCCTGATCCAGACCAAAGGCTGCTCCATCGCTGGTGCCGTAATGAAACAGATTGGCAGCCAGAATATCGGCTAACAGAACGCTGCCCTGTGCCGCAGAGAGTGAACCCACGTTGAGATAAACAAACAGCCAGTTCTGCTGTTCCATATACTCCAGTGTCATCTCAAGCGTGTTCACTTTCAGGCAGCAAAGTTGATTGGCATCCAGCGACAGTGAACCTGTCTCCAGACGTCTTGCCAGTGCGCCCAGTAAATCTTGTATTATCATGACCGTCCTCCACGGGTTAGCCTGATGTAATGCCCGGAATCAACTGGAGCTTTACAGCCGTTAACCCAATAAGGGAGGCGGACAGGCAGCACCTGCCCGCCCTGCGCAACTTATGCCGCGCTCAGTTTGCCCAGTGCCATATTGTTGATGGCATCACCGGCCAGCATCGCATCAATACCCAGCGACGCACCGCCTGCACCGCGTGCCTGGAGGTTAGTGTTGCCGGTATCGCCCGCCATCGCACTTTTGATCATGCCTTTGGCTTTGCTGAACTGCTCCATGCTGGATGGCGTCATACCGTCATCATCCGGCTTGCTCAGTGCTTCTGCCCAGGATTTGGTGTCGGTTTTGGCTTCTGAACCGGCACTTTTCTGGTACTGAGGTTTACCGAAGATTTCAGGATACTGGTCCATAAACTGACCGACTTCCTTCGCCATTCCACGATCTTCTTTGTTAACGAAACAACGGGTGCTGCTGTCGCTGTGCGTACCGATGTTGTTCAGCGCTTCGATACCCGCTTTCATACCGACACCGGTTCCCACCACATTGCCCAGCAGCTGGAAGTCAGCCGGACCGCTCAGGCTTTGCAGAGTCTTACCGCCCAGGCCGTTACCGCCACCCAGACTGTTACCCATGCTCTGGCTCAGGCCGCCACCCATCAGGGCAGTCAGTGCATCGGTAACGCCTTTGTTATAGGCATTTTGTTCTTCGGTGGTTGGCTGGCTACCGGTGCTGCTGCCCGATGATGAGCCATCCTGATCGCCAAACATGCTCTGCATGATTTCAGCGAAGATTTTCATTAACTGTTCCATCGGGCTCATGCCAGAACTGGAGTCAGAACCGGAAGTGGAGCTGTCGCCAGAGGAGGTTGGATCCAGACCCAGCGCCTGATCCAGTGCAGAACCCAGGTTCGATCCAGTATTGCCGCCCAGCGTTGAACCAGCGGTACCACCCAGCGTTGAGCCGAGCGATCCACCCACGGTCGCGCCCAGAGGCCCACCCAGCGCGCCGCCAGCAACGGTGCCTAAAACACCGCCCAGCGTGCTGCCCAGTTCACCACCCGCAGCAGTACCCAGACCGCCGCCCAGACCACCCAGACCGCCACCGAAACCGCCATTTGAACTGCTACCAGAGCCATTACCCAGCAGGCTGCTCAGACCACCGCCGCCCATGATGCTCATCATCATCATCATGCCGGTAAGCATACCTGCCAGCTGATTAATAGTGTCATTCTGGCTGTTACCGCCCAGACCCGGTGAAGAGTTCGAGCTTAATCCTGCATTCTGCAAACTTGTACCCAGCAACCCGTTGCTACCACCTGCACCACCGACGTTGAATTGCATCGTGGTCGCTCCCAGCGGACTTGTATTCAGACTCATACCATCTTCCTCTGTGAATTAATGAAAATTTACCCTGCGGACGAAGCACCTGATGCGTGCCATGCCAAAGCCTCTATTGAGTGCCGTGACAGCGGTGGCGGTTCCTCTGCAATGCGAAAAAATAAGCGATGGCGCAGGGACAGGAGCTGCCCACAAATCATTGATGTGTTTAAGTAAGATAAGACTGACCCGCGCATCAGGACTGTCCGTCAGGGGTTAATCGGGCTGAAATTGCGGCAGGATCCGTGTGGCTGAGTGATTATCTGAATGATTTTTATACCATTACCCTGGTGCTTTTCTGTCGCCTTTTAGCGCGAGGGCACTATGGTTATTCTTTGCCGGATTACCCGATGTCAGACATTCCGCACAGTGATACGGCCACATCGTCAGGCACCGCCATCACCCATTTTGCCTCTGCTCGCGACGCCCTGCTGGTCAGGCTGGCGCGACATGCTGCCTGCGACGAACAAAAATAAAATTCTGCTTGCTTTTTCTGTTCAAAAAAATAGCTTCGTCCCTTGTCCCGGGACAAGGGACAGGGCACTGAGGTAATATATGAAAGGTCAAGATATTATATTGTTGTTAAAACTGGTGTCGCTTGAACGCCATGAAAAAACGCTGAGCGGAAGTGAAGCGCTAAGGCCACTACCAGAAGTATGACAGGACTGGGAGAAGCATACTTAAAATCATACCTGAAGGCTCTGGTTTAAGTCTGACTATCGATTCAGATTGCGACAACTTGTTTCTTGCGGAATAAACGTATGCAGGATAATTGAAATAATTATCCCCAGACGCCTGTTAAATCCACGCGATTAAAAAAGCGCCTCAACCCGCCAGCTCGATGCCCGCCAGATTAAACAACTGCGCTATTTGCTGCCTGTCGTCTGCCGACGCTTCATCAAGTTGCCGCCAGCAGGAGAGATTTCGGTCAGCGTTAACACAGAGGTAGCAGCCATCATAACGCTCAGGCAGCTGCGCCCGACGGCGCAGCAGGCGTTGAAAAAGTCCGGACGGCAGGTGGGTCGGTTGCAGGTTGAGCATCACTTCCCGTCCACGCTCACCGCACAACACCAGCAGCTCCACCCCCTGTTGCACCGGCCAGCGACAGTTCTGGCGCAGTTGCAACAGGCTGAGCAGGGCCGCTAACGAGCCGACCTGCGGGCACGAATTACTCATTCACCGTGACCTGAGTAAAATCGGCCACGCCATTACGTAACTCTGGCTGCCACCAGATAACCAGCTGATGGGAAGCAGACTGTAGGCGGCAGTCCACGGAGGTACAGGACAATCCGTTATCCTGACGTTTGGCACAGCCGGTCAGCAGTAGCGCCAGACCCAGCAGGACGAAAGAGGCTTTTTTCATGATGTTCCTCTGCTCAGCGGCTGATTAAAGATTGACGTGATTCAGTCAACACGCGGTTTGGATTAAGTGCCATATACACCTCTGCCGATTGGCCCGGAGCCAGTGAACTGCGCGGCCATACCGCCACCGCCATCGTTCGTTTGCTGGCACAGTTGGACTCGTCAAAGCGCAACGGTTTGTTAGTGATATTGCGCACCACGCCCACGCTCAGTTGCACACTGCCGTTGGCCCCGGTGTACCACTGCGCACGGGAGTTATCGAACAGCAGCCCCGGCACTTTCTGGCAGACTTCACTTAAACGCGGCCCATACAGCTGCGACTGGAAACCGGCAGGCGTCTGGCGTTCGGCCAGGTCGCGCATGGCGTTCTCCACCACGTCGTGCAGATTGACATTGCTGTGACGGCGCTCGACACGCTCCATTGCATCGCTCAGTTGCTGACGATTATCGGCAGTCACATAGCGCGTTGGATCGGTCTGATCGCCAATCAGACGCGGCGTCAGAATAAATAAGCGCTGACGCTGGGAAATCTCATGGCGGGTCGAGGTAAGGAGTTTGCCGATCCACGGAATATCGCCCAACAACGGAATGCGCTGGCTACGATCGCCGCTCTCTTCCACATGGAAGCCACCCAGCACCAGCGCACGGTTTTCGCTGATCAGCGCCTGGGTGCTGACCGTGCCGCGTTTCACGCCGGTGGCCTGACCGTCGCTGTTGGTTTCCACATGACCATCTTCAATATCGATCATCAGCTGAATACTGTTGTGCCCGCTGCTTCCCACCGCGCGCGGCGTGACCTGAAGACTGGTGCCCGCCGTCACCGGCTGAATATCCGCCACGCGCTCACCGGTAGCGGTGATGTAAGCGGTCTGGCTGAAGTCAATCACTGCGGGCTGGTTTTCCAGCGTCAGCACCGAGGGATTCGCCACAATCGATGCGTTACCGTCCCCTTCCAGCGCCTGAATATCGGCAAAGAAGCGTTTGAAATCGCTGACAAACAGCGTGCCGCTGCCGGACATCAGCGAGGTGCCGCCGGTAACGCCACCCAGCGTCGCCTGCCAGTTCGCCTCCAGACGGTTCAGTGCGGTACGGTCGATATCAAGGATTACCGCATCGATTTCCACCAGATTCTGCGGCACGTCGATTTTGGCAATCAGCTGAGCATACTCATCGCGACGCTTGTCATCATCACGGATCAACAGCGCATTGTTACGCACGTCCGCCGAGATGCGGCCGCTGAGATCGTCAATGCTGCTGCCCCCGCTGTCCCGGTCAGACGGGCGGCTGGTGCCGTTGGTACGGCTGGAAAGGCGCGCCAGCAGTGACTGGGTGTTCTGCATCATTGCGTTGTTGTCAGGCACGCCGATACTGCCCTCAACGCCGCTGGCGCTGGTCGGTGCAGCCCGCTTGCCGTTCATCAGCTCGTTGAGCATGGTGGCCACACCGGGGATCACCAGCGTCTGATCGCGGTAATGAATGGTCCTGTCGGCCACCGAGGCATATTTCAGTGGGAAGGTCATCACTTTACGCCGGTCTTCTTTTTTCTCGCGCTGCTCACTGAAGCGCTTGACCAGCTCAAGATACTGCGGCGGTCCGGTGACCAGCACCACACCGTCATCCGGCAGCTCTCCCCAGCCAAAACGCGGGTCCAGCAGGCCGATGCCGCTCAGCGCCTGTTTGATATCAGGGGCAGCATCCGGCGAGATCTCCAGACGTTCTGAGCTTTGCTCATCCTGGGCACTGACATACAGAGTGTTGTTGTAGACGAACCACTGAAAACGGTGTTCCAGCGCCAGACGATCCAGAAAGGCGCTGGCGTTATCGGCGCGGATCTTGCCATTGACTTCGGTATCTTCGACGTTGCCCAACTGTAAATCGACACCGTGCCCGCTGGCAAAATCCTGAAGTACGGTGGATAACGGCGTGTGGTAGGCAGAATAGGCGTAGGACTGTTCTTTCCAGTCGGAGGGGGCCTGTGCCCCAGCCTGATGGGATACGCACAGCATTAATAACGCGCCCAGCAAAAGCCCGCGCGATTTAATCTTATCAACCATGGTTTCCCCTTGGTAAAAATGCCAGGCTGTGCAAGGGCACTGCGCCATGGGTTGCTGCTTTTTTTCGCTGCTGTTGCAGCATGGTTTGCCAGACGTCACGCTGATTCAGCAATGACTCCAGCTGTTCACACACCGCATCAGCATCAGCCTCGCGGAGGCTTAACACTAGTACCAGACTATTATCCTGTAAAGCAAGCGCAGCGGCATCGCGACCGAAATATCGCAGCGCCGGGGCTGTCAGCTGTAAAGCCCGCGCCAGAAAGGCCTCATCCAGCGGCGCAGTGACCGTCAGTTCGGCCAGTGCAAACAGCTGCCCTCCCCGTTGCTGCAACCAGAGGGTGCCCTCATCCACCACTAACCGCTGGTCTTCGCCAGGATTGTCCAGCCAGTGTTGCGCCCACTGCTGCAATTCAGTTGATCTCGTTAATGATGGCTTTCGCCAGCCCGTGCTTTACCGTCAGCTCCTGGCTGGCAGCCCAGCTGGCGTTGGACAATCCCATGCTGGCCTCAAAAAAAGCGAAACTGTCAGCCTGACTGTATCCCTCACTGGCATTCATGGTGGCATCGTCGAGTTGGTTTTGCGCCCGGTCAAACTGGCTGTCCAGACGGTGTTGCAGCGCACTGAGTGATGACATAGTTAAACTCTCTTATTGAGTGGACCTGTCATTGAGTGGCGTGGCGCGCGCGCGGGTTCCGTAGTGAAGCGAAGATTTTTACAGCAATGCTGACTCGCTTTGAGGCGGGAGCAACTGGCGTACCGCCTGCTGCCAGTCGAGGTGTAATTCACCCTGTGCGGTGACCAGTTTCAGGCTGTCAGCGGCAAGGGTTTCATCCGGTTGCAGTTGCCAGCTGAGATGGGAATGCGTGGCTAACCAGTCAGCAATCGGCTGTTGTTGTGACGGGTGACAGCAGAGGCTGGCCTGCTCGGCCTGCATTTTGTCGCGCAGCAGCTGCCGTAACAGCGCGCTGAGCCGCTGGGGTTCGGGCACCTCGGTCAGAAGCTGTCCCAGCGCCTGCGCCAGCACGCCGTCCATCACCGCCAGTACCTCTGATTCAATCTGCTGTTGCTGCTGCCGCCAGTCCGCTAACAGGCTGTCGGCCTGCTGCCAGAAATCCTGTTCAGCGCGCTGCTGTGCGCGCAGCTTACAGGCTTCCGCCTCCTGTTCAGCGGCGGCGAGGATCGCCTCTGCCTGCTGCTGTGCCTGCCGCAGAATATCCTCGCCCTGCTGCTGTATCACCAGCATGGCCTGCGAAATCACCGGGGCCAAATCGTCAGCGCCATTCAGCAGGGTGATTCTTTTGCGCGTCAACATAGTGGCTCCTGTGAGGCATACCATAAAACCGCCTGCCAGAGCGGTAACAGACGCGGCGGGAAGGCGTCAGGCTGTGGAAGCGATTCCATTCTGCGCACCTGCTCCGCCGGGAAAGCCAGCCGCATCCGTGGCCAGCTGCCCGGACCAGCGCGTAAACGCAGCAGCCACAGGCCGTTAATATCGCCGTCGTTAACCGGTAAACCTTCGGCTTCCGTCAGCCAGAGTCCTGGGCGCATCGCCTGAGCGATACGGCGGCACCAGCGTTGTTGCTCCGGCAACAGCAGCGCCTGGGTACAATCCCGCCAGCACACTTCTGCCGCCAGCCGCAGTGCCAGCTGGCGCTGTGCCTCCGGAAGATCCCGCCACGCCAGCAGTTCGTTGTCCGGCGCACTGACCACCGGACTCAGTTGCAGCTGCTGACAGATAACAGGATGGTGAGTCCGGGCCAGCGCCGCCAGGCGGGTATCATCCAGTTGATAAAATTCTGCCTGACGCCAGCTGGCATCGGCGCTCAGCCAGCATTCGATGCACCACCAGCGCAGCCAGCGCAGGGCGGCTTCATCGACCGGAGGCATTTCACTCATCTTGCGCTTCCGACTGCGACTTCTTGCCCTGACGAAGGCGTTTCAGATGCGGCCAGCCGAATACCCCGGCCACCACCAGCAGGATCAGCCCGCCAATCATGCCGCTCAGCCAGCTCAGTTGGGCAGAGCGCTCTGGCGTGACCATAAACGGGCCGAAAGAGACTTCCGGCGGCTTATCCTGATAGGTTTCAGCCGGAACAAAGACAATCGCCAGATCTTTGTCTGCCCGTCCTGCCAGTCCGGGCAGGCTGCTGGCGACCATCTGCCGGATACGAGGCTCGATCACATCGGGATCGAGGTCCGGACGGTATTTAATAAACACTGCCGCACTGGCGGGTTGCACTGGCTCACCCGGCGCGACGCGCTCCGGCAACACCACATGCACCCTGGCAACAATCACCCCGTCAATCTGACTGAGGGTGGCTTCCACTTCCTGCGACAGGGCATAAATGTAACGTGCCCGCTCTTCCAGCGGCGTGGAGATAACACCGTTTTTCTGGAACACTTCGCCCAGATTGGTACGCGCCGGACGTGGCAGACCAGCAGCGTCCAGAATATGCACGGCGCGGTTTAATTCAGCGGCATCCACCAGCACGGTGATCCCGTCTTTGTTGGTACGTTTTTCAGCCTGGATGTGATAACGCCCCAGCTCCGCCGCAACTTCGTTGGCGTCGTTTTCTGTCAGGCCGTGATTCAACTCGACCTGGTCATTACAGCCGAGCAACAGGAATACCGGCAGTAAGAGCAGTAACTTGAAAGATAATTTAGCCATAGGGAGTTACTGCAAGTTGGTGAGTTTTTCCAGACTCTGGACGCCTTTGCCAACCAGTTTTGCGTTGAGCAGGCTTTCCAGATAGTAGGAGGACAATGTACGGTTAGCATCCATCACAGTGCGGGAATCCAGACTGCGCGACGCTTTCGCCAGTGCCCTGTCAGCCTGATTAGACTGGCCGCTGGCCGCATCTGTCAGACTGGTGAGTTTGTTAATCCAGGATTGGTTGTCCTGGGTGTCCGCCTTTTTTTCAGGCGCCTGTAATGCTGCGCTGAACCAGGAAGCATCTGCCGTGTTGCCGGCAACAGAACTGAGGTCATTATCCCCGGTACTGATGGCTAAAGAGGGGGCGTTTCCGCTATTGATTTTCATGGCTCGTCCTCATCGTCAGCAAAAAAAACCGGGCGAAGGTGCTATACCTGCCGCCCGGTCACAAATCAGAACTGAATGGCTTTCGAGGCGTTGTGACCAGAGTTGATCTCTTTAGTCGCGGAGTCCATTTTTCCATCTAGGATAGAGTTCTGAGTATCCAGCTTCATTTTTGAAGCCTGAGCATTAGCAGAATCAGTCAGTGAACTGCCCATTGCATTTTCCAGCGTTTTCGATGCTGAAGAGCTTGCTCTAGTCAGTGAACTTCCGCCGAGGGTGGTAAAGCTGCTAAGAAGACCGCTCATATTAATCTCTCCAATTGTTTAGGTTTTTTTGTGCCCTGGAACATCACACAATGTTCGTATATTAGGTGGAGAGACGTCTGTATCGGTTCCAGGCTGGTGCCAGTTTTTTTCATTTTTTTTTGCGTTATTTTCACAACCTGCGTTGGCGGTGCAGTTTAACTGCCTTTTTCCCGCAGAATGGGGAGCGCACACGTTTGCTTATACGGGGATTTTCCGCCGACCCGGAGCGTTCCGGGCCGATGGAACAGGAGGTTATTGGGCGATAATGCGGTTGGTGGCGACGTTGAGTAGTTTAATGCGGTGATAGAGCGTGCGTAACGGCATCCCCAGCTCCTGGGCTGCATCATCAATGCTGTGACCATGGCGTACCAGACAGTCGTGGATCAGACTTTTTTCGATACGGCGCATCATCTCTTTCAGCTGTGGCCGCTGCTGATCGCCTTCGCCGGGGAGGTTAAGTGGCGGTAATCCCAGCGCGAAACGCTCAGCGGCCGCTTTCAGCTCACGGATATTGCCCGGCCAGCTGTAGCTGAGCAGCGACTCGTAGTGCTCCTGGGTCAGTTCCGGCGGAATGCATTGCAAGGCACAGGCCGCTTTGTCGGTGAACTGCCGGAACAGCGGGATGATCATTTCAATGCGTGAACGCAGTGGCTGTAACTGAATATTGACCGTATTGAGGCGGAAGTAGAGGTCGCGGCGGAAGGTGCCCCGCTCAACCAGTGTGAGTAATGGCGTCTGGGTTGCGACAATAACCCGCATGTCCACCGGCGTAAAACGGGTGCCACCCAGACGCTCAACGCCACGGTTTTCCAGTACGCGCAACATTTTGGCCTGTAACGACAGGGGCATACTGTCGATTTCATCGAGGAACAGAATGCCGTTATTCGCTTCTTCAACATAGCCTGCACGCGCCTGTCCTGCGCCAGTATAAGCACCGTTGTTGATACCAAAAAGCTCACTTTCCGCCAGCGTTTCCGGTATTGCCGCGCAGTTAACCGCTACCAGTTTTCCGGGGCAGCCAGAAAGTTGGTGAATTTTTCGTGCCAGAGTGTCTTTGCCGGTGCCGGTTTCCCCCTCCAGGACTAAATCAATTTTCAGCGGCGCAACGGTTTTAATCATCGCCGCCAGCGAATCGTGGATATCAATGGGTTGCTCTTCTGTCAAAGAGATGTGCTCCCCCTGTTCCGGCCATGACCGAAACGAGTGCTCACTATTCCTGGTATTCATAAAAAGTTACCCCTGCCCTATCCATTATTTTATTTAACGTCACTCACATTCACAGCAATGTTACAGTTATTGTATCGGTAACAATTAATTACAATTGCGACCTTATTATTTACTGTCAGCTTACACTGCCAGATAAGAATGGCCCATGCTAACGTTAAGAAACCATCATCATATGCTGAAGATTAAGTAAGGGATTTTCAGGGTTTCGGGTAGGGATCGCCTTACTTCTGGTCAGTAAAATGGTAGCGCTTACACACCGCAGCCATTTTATTGATTTGAAAAATAAGGAGATTTTTTTTGCGATTCTGAAGAGAATGAACAGCTACGACAGGTACTACCAGACAGCAATATAGGAGCAATCCTACGCGATCAGTCGGTGACTGATAGCATATTTCACGATATCGGCATTGGTGGTGAACATCATTTTGTCCATTAAGCGCGATTTATGGGTGCTGACGGTTTTGTTGCTGATGGCCAGTGCCTCAGCGATGTGGTTCACCCCTTCGCCGCGTGCCAGCATCAACATAATCTGCATCTCGCGCGCCGTCAGGCGCTCGTGCAGCACTTCGCCTGCCTGGGTGTATTCATCAAAGACAATCTGCTCGGCCAGTACATGGTCGATAAAACGCTGTCCACGCGCCACGCGATGGATGGCCGCCAGCAGCGTCTCGGGATCATTGTCTTTGGTGATATAGCCCAGCGCACCGCATTTCAGTACCCGGCGCGCAATTTGTGGTTCGCTGTACATAGTCAGAATTAAAATGGGCAGCTTGGGATATTGCAGGTGGATACGGGTGATCAAATCCTCACCACATAATCCAGGCATACTCATGTCCAGCAGCAGTAAATCAACCTGCTCACTGCGCAGGCCTTCCATCACCTGCGTGCCATTGCCCGCTTCAGCCACCACCACCAGACATTCGTCCAGCGAAAATATTTGTTTCAGCCCCTCACGCATGATGACATGGTCATCCACTACCATCAGGCGAATATTATTATCCATTGTACGATTCCAAATCCTCAATATTAGTGGTCACCTGTGGTTCAGTGGAATAGTCAGCGTTACCCTCGTCCCCACGGATGGGTGACTCTCAATTTCCACATTGCCCCCAAGCATCCGGCCCCGTTCTCTCATACCCATCAGGCCAAACGCATTGTCTTTACACTGATCGCAGTCAAAACCACGACCGTTGTCACGCACCGTCAACACCACGGAATTCGTGTGGCGAACAATCAGGATGATCACCTCGCTGGCCTGCGCGTGACGCGAAATGTTGGTCAGGGATTCCTGCGCCACACGAAAGGCCGCCGTCGCCTGCTCGTCATTCAGCCTTACTTCCTGTTCCGGGGCGATAAGCCGGCAGCAGCAGCCCATATGGCGGCTGATAAACTCATCACGCAGCCACTCCAGCGCCGGGGTCAGTCCCATATCCAGCACGTTTGGCCGCAGCCGCGTAGCAACGTTACGCACCACCTGAATGGTTTTATCCGCCAGCCCCATCAGATGCACCACCCGCTCATGCAGCAGCGGATTGTCCTTGCTGAACTGAATACGCAGCAGTGAAATGCCCATCCTCAGCGAGGTCAGATGTTGTCCCAGCTCATCATGGATCTCACGCGCGATGCGTTTACGTTCCTCTTCGCGGGAGACTTCACGCTGTCTGGCGAGCAGCCGCAGACGCATATGCGAATCTTCCAGCTTCTTCTCGGCATAATGAATTGCGGTGATATCGCGGCCAACCACCATCACCGACACCAGATTGCCGTGCTGGTCAAATTCAGGCACACAACGGGTATGGTTAATCACGGTTCCGCCAGTAAGTGGACTGTCGGACTCAACCAGTTCCCCCTCAGCCTCAATTTGCGTACTGACCACCTCTTTAATCAGACGTTCGATATGTCCGACACAGGAGAGATCCCCCAGCAGTTCACGCAGGCTGCGCCCGCGTAACTCTTCGGCCGACAGATGCAGATGACGCAATGCGGCCGGATTGGCGTACTGACATTTCAAATCGGTGTCAAAACGCACCACCATATCGGGTGAGTTCTCCACCAGAACGCGGAATTCCTGTTCCCGTACATGAGCCATCTGCTCAAGATGTTTGCGCTCTCTGATATCCTTTACCACGCACATGCTGTAATTGCTCTCTTCATAAACAAAAGGATTGGAACTGACCTCAACCGCGATCATCTCGCCTTGTTTGCTTTTGTGATAGGTTTCGAAGGTGAATGATCTGCCGCCGCTCTGTTCCCGCACCCGCTTCCACATGGCGAAGATATCGTCGATGGTCCATGCCGGATCAATATCGGAGACGGTCATATTCAGCAATTCTTCGTTGCTGTAGCCAAGCATGCGGCACGATTCATCATTGACGTAAAAGAAGCGGGTATCACTGTCTATCAGATAGACCGCGTCTCGTACCATGTTCAGTGCAAACTCGACCAATTTGAGCGGTTCATCACTGGTTTTTAAATGTCGCTCGGAAAATTGCATCTCGTCTCCTTTAAGTAAACATCGTTTACCCGTACTGGCGGCACATCTGCACGCAGGCAGAGTGACATCGAGTGAGTGTCCGGACAGCACAACAGGACACGCTGCAAATCACTTTACGATTTAGTGGATTTTTCGTCCATCCTGCTTTCAGGAAAATACTGACTGTTTTAACGATACGCGCACCCGCGACAGGCGCGAACGTACCGTACCAATGGGAATGTTCAAATCTTCGGCGATATCCTGATAGCTGCCGTCCTTCTCCACCAGCATACTCAGCAGGTGGCGGGTATCTTCCGGCAATACGGCAATCGAATTCAGCGTGGAGTTCAGGATGCGTTGATGTTCGGTGATCTGGCTGGGATCGTCGCCATGCGCCAGCACAATATCATCTTCCAGCTCGTCATAGCGCGGGCGGCCGGATTGCATCCGGAAATGGTTGCGCACTAAATTCAGGGCAATGCCAAACACCCAGGTTTCTGGCCGCGAGGCACCGGCAAACTTGTCACGATTACGAAACACTTCCAGCCAGGTCATCTGTACCAGATCTTCTGCATCTTCCCGGTGGGAAACACGCTTACGGATAAAATGGTGTACGCGTCGGCCATGCTCACGAAAAATCCGCTCCCAGTCGATGTTCATCGGAACAACATTATTGACTGACAACTGTTCGGTGTTCTGCAAGTGAATTTCTGACATAACAAGCTCCGTTACTTTACCCATTGATGCCCCAGCGGCTCAATGGCTATAGCAAGGCCTGTGCCAGGCGAAAAATAATTTATAATTAATTGAGATTATTAAATTATTTATTTTCACCCTGTCATTTTCTGGCAATTTCTTGCCAGGGATGTCGGGGGGAATTTGCAACTCTTTGCAAAGCCCGGTTTGGACTTTTTAAGAAGGCAAAATCATCAGGGAACCGCAGCGCCAATCACGCCACACACTTGCAACAGCTCTCATATTTGAGGTTCGCCAGGATGAAAATTGCTCCCGTTATACCCGGCATTCAACCGACGCTGCCGGTAGCCGCCAGCGTGGTGGATGATGTTCTGCCGCCGGTCAGTATTGCGCCCTCATCGGCGGGTGCATCATCACGTATGCCCACCTCTCCGCTGGAAGACTCGATGGAAGAAGTCTCGATGACCTTCGCGGAACACGTTGAGCGTAAAAGCAAGGCGTTGAATCAGCGGAAAGTGGTGGCACAGCCGGGTAGCCGGGCAATGCAACATATTGAACGCATTGAGAAGTTAGACGAGCTGATGAAGCTGCTGGAGCACCCGCAGCATGCCCAGCTGGAAACCCTGAATCAGAAGATGCAGACCCTGTTGCAACGCTCGCCCTCTCCGCATCTGGATGAGCTGCTGGAAGCCGCAGGCCATGACCCTGTGCGCTGTGACGTGGTGTTACGTCACACCCTGGTCCAGGCGCAGCGGGCGCAAAACACCGAACTGGCCAGCAGCGCAGTACAGAGTCTGGAGATGCTGCATAAGGAAAAAGGCGCCGAAGTCAGCGCCGGGCTGAATACCGCCAGCGCCATTGCCAGTTTCAGTACCGATCCGACCCAGAAACAGGCCATGCGCCAGCTCTACTATCAAACCATTGTCCACCTGCAATCAGGTAACGCGATGCTGGATGCGCTGCTGAACAGCTTTGGCAGCGTGCACTTTAATCAGGGATTACGCACCTTACAGCGCGCCTTGTCGGACGATCTTGCCGCGCGCAGTTCTTCCATCCCACGACGCGCGCTGCAAAAAATCCTCGCCAGCCTTCAGGATGCGGGCAATATCAGCCAGACGCTGACCGCCAGCAAAATTTTGCTCAAACGGCTGGGCGGCAAGCTGCCGGACGTCAACTTCAGCCCGTTGGAGCTGACCCGCCGCCTGCTGAATCTGAGCGGCAACGGTGCTTACCTGCGCGATCTGCAAAACCTCTCGCGCGATGTGGCCGGTCAGCAACCCCATCACCAGGTGCTGTTTCTTAGCGGGCTGGTGCCGCTGGTCTACCACCTGCCGCTGGGACTGTGGCGGGATGATAAAAGTAAAAACCGCCAGATGGCGTTAAATCTGCTGCGCACGGTGATCAGCGAATACGCTGCACATGAGCCGCGCGCCACTCTGTCACAACCCAGGGCGGCGTTATAAATGAGTTCTCTGTTTGTCTGGCTGAACCGTCTCGCCATCAGTGCGATGCAGCGCTCGGAAGTAGTGGGTGCCACCATTGTCATGTCGATTGTCTTCATGATGATCATCCCGCTGCCTACCGGCCTGATCGACGTGCTGATCGCGCTGAATATCTGCATTTCCTCGCTGCTGATCGTGCTGGCGATGTATCTGCCGAAACCGCTGGCCTTCTCGACGTTTCCGTCGGTGCTGCTGTTAACCACCATGTTCCGCCTGGCGCTGTCGATCTCCACCACCCGACAGATTCTGCTGCAACAGGATGCCGGTCATATTGTTGAAGCCTTTGGTAATTTCGTGGTTGGCGGCAATCTGGCGGTCGGTCTGGTTATCTTTTTAATCCTGACCGTGGTGAACTTTCTGGTGATCACCAAGGGCTCGGAGCGTGTGGCAGAAGTGGCCGCGCGTTTCACCCTTGATGCGATGCCGGGCAAACAGATGTCGATTGACAGTGACCTGCGTGCAGGACTGATTGAAGCGCACCAGGCGCGTCAGCGCAGGGAAAACCTGGCAAAAGAGAGCCAGCTGTTTGGTGCGATGGATGGCGCCATGAAGTTTGTCAAAGGGGATGCGATTGCCGGGCTGGTGATTGTGTTTATCAATATGATCGGCGGCTTCGCTATTGGCGTGCTGCAAAATGGCATGGACGCCAGCGCGGCGATGCATATCTACTCGGTACTGACCATCGGTGACGGCCTGATCGCCCAGATCCCGGCGCTGCTTATCTCACTGACCGCCGGGATGATCATCACCCGCGTGTCGGCTGACGGTCAGCAGGTGGATGCCAACATTGGTCGCGAAATTGCCGAGCAGCTGACCAGCCAGCCGAAGGCCTGGATTATGTCTGCCGCCGGGATGCTGGGCTTTGCCCTGCTGCCCGGCATGCCCACGGCGGTCTTTATTGTGATTAGTGCCGTGGCGCTCGGCAGCGGTTTGTTTCAGCTGTGGCGCACCAAACAGGAAACCACCCAGCAGGAGGCCAGCCAGCGCCAGGCGCAGCAGCTGGCCCCGGAGGAGAACGGTAATCAGGATTTGCGTCGCTTTAACCCGACCCGCGTCTATCTGTTGCAGTTCAGTCAGAGCCATCAGAACAGTGAAGCGTCCACGGCACTGATCCAGAATATCCGTCGGCTGCGTAACCGGCTGGTTTACCACTTTGGCTTTACCCTGCCCAGCTTCGACATTGAATTCTCGCCGATGCTGGCTGATGACGAATTCCGCTTCTGCGTTTATGAAATCCCGCTGGTCACCGCCACCTTTGCCGTTGAACATCTGGCGGTAAGAAAAAACAGCTTTGACGCCTGGCTCAGTGAACAGGCTGACGGTGCTGAGCATCCCATGATGCAGGGCGTGGCGGAGCGCGATGAAACGCACTGGTGCTGGCTGCCGCCTGACCATCCGCTGCTGCAACAGGATGACCAGCGGATGTGGAACGCCAGCGACCTGATTATGCTGCGCATGGAGCAGGCGATTCATCAGAGTGGATCGCAATTTATCGGCTTGCAGGAGAGCAAATCGATCCTCAACTGGCTGGAGAGCGAACAGCCGGAGCTGGCGCAGGAGCTGCAACGTATTATGCCGCTGTCGCGTTTTGCCGCCGTACTGCAACGGCTGGCCTCCGAACGCATGCCATTGCGTTCCGTGCGAACCATTGCGGAAACGCTGATCGAGCACGGCCAGCATGAGCGTGACAGCGCTGCGCTGACCGATTTCGTACGTATCGCACTGAAAGAACATATCTGCCACCAGTATCTGCAACCCAACGGGCTGGATGTCTGGCTGCTGACCCCGGAAACCGAAGAGCTGCTGCGTGACTCCCTGCGCCAGGCCCAGAGCGAAACCTTCTTCTCGCTGGCCCAGGATTACGGCATCAGCCTGCTGCATCAGATGCGCCAGGCCTTCCCGGCTTATGACAATAATCAGGCGCTGATCCTTGTCGCCCAGGATTTACGCAGCCCGCTGCGCGCGCTGCTGAAAGATGAGTTCCACGCCGTGCCGGTCCTGTCCTTTGCGGAATTAACCAGTAATGTTGCCATCAATGTGCTGGGACGGCTCGATTTACAACAGTCACCGCCAGACCTCCAGGAAAATGACTCATGCATGAATTACGCGTACTGACCGGGCTGCATCGCGGTGCAGCGTTGCCCCTGAGTGGCGAACAATGGTGGATAGGTGCCGCAGAGGATGCCGATCTGGCCCTGTACGACCCGGGGATCAAAGATCGCCACTGCCAGCTTCTTAAAACCGTGCAAGGCTGGGTGGTAAAGGCACTGGAGGGACCGCTGAACGACAATGAAGGCCAGCGGTGTGAAGAACTGAGCAACCTGCAACCGGGGACGGCTTTCGCCATCGGCCATATCTGGCTGAGCATCGTCAGCGCCGCCACGCCGTGGCCGGAAGAAGCCAGTGAGCCGCTAGCGGCAGAAGAAGCCCCGGTGCTGGCTGAACCGGCGGTAACGGCCGCTGCGGAGACCGCCCCGGCGGTGGTGACGCAGGAGAAAGAGCCGCTGCCGTTCTGGGCAAAAGTGATTTATGCGGTGCTGATCCTGCTGCTGGTGATGATGCTGGGAAGCTGGCTGCTGAACGCCAGCGTGGCCTCGCCTTCTGCGCCCCCTGCCCCGGGTAAACCGCAGCTGAACAGCGTGGGGCGCACGCGGCAGATCATCAACAGCATGCTGCTGGATCGCGGGCTGGAAAAACAGGTTGCTGTCGCTTCGGACAACAATAGCCTGACGTTAAGCGGCAACCTCTCCGACGACGATAATCAGCGTCTGCAACGCATAATGCGCACCTTCTATCACCACTATGATGTACGCCTGGCCATTCATAACAAGGCCAGCACCGTCAGCGCAAAACTGCCGTTTAACATCGTGCAGATCACCAGCGGCACACACGCCAATATCGTCACCGACGGCGGCCAGCGCATATTTATTGGCGATGAAGTTGACCAGCTGCGCCTGGTGGCGATTAACAGCGACAGCATTGAATTTGCCGGACGCGAAAACATCAGGGTGAAGTGGTAATGAGCGCGCTACGCCAGCAGCTGGCGCAGTGGGAAGAGCAGCAGCAGCGCCTTGGTCGCTATGCGCCGGTCAGGCGCTACGGTCGGGTGACCGGCATCAGCGGGATCCTGATCGAATGCAGCCTGCCCGATGCGCGCATTGGCGATCTGTGCCGTATCCTGCGCAGCGACGGCGGCAGCGTCCTCTCTGAGATTGTCGGTTTCAGCCCGCAGAAAATTCTGCTGTCGGCGCTGGGCGCGCTGGACGGTATTTCTCAGGGGGCGATCATTATTCCGCTCTATCTGCCGCACAGTATCTGCGTCAGCGACCAGCTGCTGGGCAGCGTGTTGGATGGCTTTGGTCGGGCGCTGGAGCCAGGCGGATGCAGCGCGTTTGCCGAACCGGGCAGCGCGGTCCGGTCGGTGCCGGTGCTGAACGATGCCCCGCCGCCTACCGAACGCCCACGCATCGACACCCCGCTACCGACCGGGCTGCGCGCCATTGACGGGCTGCTGACTATCGGTACGGGGCAGCGGGTAGGCATTTTCGCCGGGGCGGGCTGTGGTAAAACCACCCTGCTGGCAGAGCTGGCGCGTAACACGCCGTGCGATGCCATTGTTTTCGGACTGATTGGCGAACGTGGCCGTGAACTGCGCGAATTTCTCGATCACGAGCTGGATGATGAGCTGCGCAGTCGCACCGTGCTGCTGTGCGCCACCTCTGACCGCAGCAGTATGGAGCGCGCCAGAGCCGCGTTTACCGCCACTGCGATTGCCGAAGCGTTTCGTGCCGAAGGCAAAAGCGTGCTGCTGATTGTCGACTCCCTGACCCGTTTTGCCCGCGCCCAGCGCGAGATTGGCCTTGCTCTTGGCGAACCGCCGGGACGTGGCGGGCTGCCCCCGTCGGTTTACACCCTGCTGCCACGGCTGGTGGAGCGGGCGGGACAGACCCGCCAGGGGGCCATTACCGCGCTCTATTCGGTGCTGATTGAGCAGGACTCGATGAACGATCCGGTGGCTGATGAAGTCCGCTCGCTGATTGACGGCCATATCGTGCTCAGCCGCCGCCTGGCTGAACGTAACCACTACCCCGCCATTGATATCCTTGCCAGCCTCAGCCGAACCATGAGCAACGTGGTGGACCGCGAGCATATGATGCAGGCCGGACGTATTCGCAGCCTGATGGCGGCCTATAAGCAGGTGGAGATGCTGATCCGACTGGGAGAGTATCAGCCGGGCAACGACATCCTGACCGATGCCGCCGTCAATGCTAACGACGTGATTAATCACTATCTGCGCCAGTCAATGCGCGCCCCCGACCCGTTAGAACATATTCTCAGTCAACTTGCCGAGGTCAGCGCCCATGCCCCTGATTGAAGATGAGCTGGAACAACAGGACAGCCAGCTGGAAAGCCTGCAACAGGCGCTGAATGTGCTGATGCCAATCCGCCGCCAGCGTCTGAGTCGTGCGCAACGCCAGCAACGTCAGCATCAGACACGGCTGGCCGAGGCGCAGGCACAGCAGCAGGCAGAAGAAGAACAGCTGGTGCAGGACCAGCAGCACTATCAGTTGCAACGCGAACGCCTGCAACAGCAGCAATCCTCAAGGGAAAAACTGACCCGCCATGTCAACAATGAGCTGAGCGCCTTACAGGCGGTGGGTCAGCAGCAGCAGCAGTGTCAGCAGGCGGAACAGAGCTGTCATCAGGCCGCTTATGCGCTGGAACAGGCGACAGAATGGACGCGTGAGCAGCAAAAAGCGGTAGAGAAGCTGGAATATTTATCGGAACACCTGGAGGACGCGTGAAGAATACCAATACAACGGGATACCCGGACCGGGTGCCATCCCCTCAGCGCCAGGCTCAGCCGGATGAGCGCTATCGCGAGCGTATCCCGGCAACCCGCCTGCGTCAGCAGGAAAGCAGAGAGTCGCTGAGCGCGCTGGGTTCGCTGTTTTTTGCCAGCACCACCGAATTTATGCCTGAGCACCAGACGGTACAGGATGAAGCCCCCTCGCCGGACTGGCAGCAGCTGCACGAGGAGTTGCACGAGCGCATCGCCAACAATGCCGACGAGGATTGCGCCTTTACGCTGCTGTTGCCGGAGGCCGGTGAAGTCGATGTCACGCTGGCCCGTGGTCAACCGGCGGGCTGGGAGATTTCACTGCGTTTTTCGCCGCAGGTCTGGCGTCAGTGGCAGCGCCGGGAAATCCTCTGTCGCCGTCAGTTAAGTCAGTCGCTTAACGCCCCGGTACGGCTGAAAATTGAGCAGGGAAGCGCATAATGAGTGAGGTCACCCGGCTGCATTTTCCCCGTTTCACCCGCACGGCGGTCCGCTCACAGAACCTGCTGGCACGCGCGCACTGCTTTCCTTTCACTCTCGGTGACGAAGCCGGTGAGCTGTATCTGCTGCCGGGCGAGGCATCATCCCCGGCAACCTTCAGCCACTGGCGCTGTGCGCTGGGCCACTTTTCGCTGGCAGACGCCACACCGGTGCTTAATCTACTGTCGCTGTCGCCTTTCAGCGCCCTGCACAGCCTCTGCGCTGAGGATGAATGGCAGACAATATTATTTAATCAGTACCTCAGTCCGGAACTGGCGCGCTTATTTGGCGACATAACAGTAAGTGACGTGCAGGAACAGCATGAATTATGCGCCAGACTTCATGTCCGGCTGGGTGAGCGTCATGCAGAGTGCCCGCTACAGCTAAGCCATTCAGGGCTGGCACACTGGCTGAAGCAACCCGGCTGGCAGAAGAGCCACAGCACGCTGCCAGATACGCTGGTTTACAGCCAGCAGCTGGTTCTGGGGCGCATTACCCTGCATACGCCGCAGTTGCAGGCGTTGAGCGCAGGCGATGTGCTGGTTCCTCCGGTCAGCTATTTCACCCCGGAAGGTCAGGGCAGCCTGATCCTCGCCGGGCAGCAGTTACACGGCGAATTGCAGTTGCCTCACCACTTTTTGCTTACTCATATGGAGAGTACCGCCTTGGATCCTTATGCTGCTGATGAATTTGACGCTGTGTCCCAGCCTGAAACGCTTACCACCGATGAGAATACGCAGCTGGCCTCGCTGCCGCTGTCGCTGGAAGTGCGCTGTGGCCGTACCCGACTGACGCTGGGCGAACTGCAACAGTTACAGGCAGGCAGCGTACTGACGCTTGATAATGTGACGCCCGGCGAGGCCGGTTTGTACCACGGCGATACGCTGATCGCACACGGTGAGCTGGTGGATGTGGAAGGCCATCTTGGATTACAACTGACCCGGCTGCTGCTGACCTCGCAGCAGGAGGCCGGATGAATACCGAACAGTTCGATCCGATGACCTTTGCCCTGTTCCTTGGGGCATTGTCACTGATCCCGATGCTGATGATCGTCTGCACCTGCTTTTTGAAAATCTCGATGGTGCTGTTGATCACCCGCAATGCGATCGGTGTGCAGCAGGTGCCGCCGAACATGGCGCTGTATGGCATTGCGTTGGCGGCAACGCTGTTTGTGATGGCCCCGGTATTTAACCAGATGCAGCATCAGTTCAGCCAGGCTCCCGCCGATTTATCCAGTATGGATAACCTGAAAACCAGCGTCACCAACGGGGTGGCCCCGTTGCAGAAATTTATGACCCACAATACCGATCCGGACATCCTGATCCATTTGCAGGAAAACAGCGTGCGGATGTGGCCGAAAGAGATGTCGGACAACGTCAGCAAAGACAATCTGCTGCTGGTGATCCCGGCCTTCGTGCTGTCGGAATTGCAGGCCGGATTTAAAATCGGGTTCCTGATCTATATCCCGTTTATCGTTATCGACCTGATTGTCTCTAACGTACTGCTGGCACTGGGTATGCAGATGGTGGCCCCGATGACCCTGTCGCTGCCGCTGAAGATGCTGCTGTTTGTGTTGATTAATGGCTGGACCCGCCTGCTGGACGGCTTATTTTACAGTTACCTCTGAGGCAAGCATGGAAATACTGAATCTGTTCAAACAGGCGATGCTGCTGGTGGTACTGCTCTCCGCTCCGCCGCTGCTGGTGGCGGTGATTGTCGGGGTGCTGGTGTCATTGTTACAGGCGGTGATGCAGTTGCAGGATCAGACCCTGCCCTTTGCCATTAAGCTGGTGGCAGTGGGCATCGCGCTGGCGCTGAGCGGCCGCTGGATCGGCGTTGAGCTGCTTGAACTGGCCCAGCAGGCCTTCGCCATGATCCCACAGACCGGGGCATAGCAATGGCTAACGATGCCATCCACACCCTCTATCAATACCTGTTTGCCCTGACGCTGGGCACCGCGCGCATCTACCCCTGTCTGATTCTGGTTCCGGTATTTTCATTCAATATCCTGAAAGGCATGGTGCGCACCGGCGTAGTGCTGGCGCTGGCGCTGGTTCCGGCGCTGGGTTTACAGGCGCAGCTGGCGGTGCAGATGCCTGACTGGCCGCAGCTGATCGCGTTGATCCTGAAAGAGGTGGTGATTGGTATCCTGCTGGGGCTGATTATCGGGATGCCCTTCTGGCTGTTTCAGTCGGTGGGGGCACTGTTCGATAACCAGCGTGGCGCCCTGATTGGTGGCCAGCTCAACCCGGCGCTGGGCAGCGATGTCACCCCGCTCGGCCTGCTGCTGCAACAGACGCTGATTTTGCTGCTGATCCTTGGCGCGGGTTTAAGCGGCGTCACCCAGATTATCTGGGACAGCTACCGTATCTGGCCGGTGATGCAGTGGTTGCCGTTACCGCATCAACAGGGATTTGAGCAGTATCTGAGCCTGCTGGCCGACACCTTCAGCCATATCATCATTTACGCCGGCCCGCTGGTGGCGCTGCTGCTGATGTTGGATTTCAGTATCGCCATCCTCAGCCTCTACAGCCCGCAGTTGCAGGCGTTTGTGCTGTCCGTTCCGGCGAAATGCCTGGTCGGCCTGCTGTTTTTTGTGCTGTATATCCCCACGCTGAATGCGCTGGGAGAGGGACGTCTGGAACTGCTGCCCGATCTGAGCAAGATGATGCCACTGCTGCTGGGAGGTCATTAGCATGTCGGAAAAAACGGAAAAACCCACGGCGAAAAAGCTTCAGGATGCGCGTCGTAAAGGTCAGGTTCCGCAAAGTCAGGACGTTCCCAAACTGCTGATTTGCGCCGGGGTGGTGGAAACGGTGCTGGCGCTGGATGACGTCGGGATGCAGAAGCTCCAGGCACTGATGATGTTGCCGCTTGCACGCCTTAATCAACCTTTTGAGCTGGCGCTGAATGAAGTGGTCGGCAGCGCGCTGGTGCTGGTTGCCACCTTTTGCGGCCTGACGGTGGCGGTGGCGGCGCTGCTGCGTATTATCGGCGGCTGGGTGCAGTACGGCCCCCTGTTTGCCCCGGAAGCGCTGAAGCCCGATTTCAACCGACTTAACCCGATCAATCAGTTCAAGCAGATGTTTTCGGTTAAAAAACTCACCGATATGCTGAACAGCATCCTTAAAGCAGCCGCCATCTGTACCATTTTCTATCTGGTGCTGACGCCGGATCTCGAATCCCTTTCCCGGCTGGCTTACGGCGATCTGGACAGCTTCTGGCCTGCGGTAGAGGTGATGCTGACCCGCGTGTCACGTCAGACGCTGATGACGCTGCTGGTGCTGACCATGCTGGACTTTGGCCTGCAAAAATATTTTTTCCTCAAGCAGCAGCGGATGAGCCATCAGGATATTCGTGACGAGCACAAACAGTCCGAGGGCGATCCGCATATGAAAGGCCACCGTCATGCGGTAGCGCATGAGTTGCTGAACGCCCCGGCGGCCCCGGTAAAAAGCAAACCGGTCGAGGAGGCCGACCTGCTGCTGGTCAACCCCACCCACTATGCGGTGGCGCTCTATTACCGTCCGGAGCTGACGCCGCTGCCGCGCATTATCTGTAAAGGCGAGGATGGGGATGCCAAAGCGCTGATCGCCAGGGCGCAGAAAGCCAATATCCCGGTGATCCGCTTTATCTGGCTGGCACGAACGCTTTATCGTTCTGAGGAAGGCCAGATGATCCCCCGTCATACGTTGCAGGCGGTGGCGCAGGTTTATCGGGTGCTGCGTGAGCTGGACGATCAGATAACCGATGAGGTGATCGAGCTGGAAGCGGAATAGCGGGAACTTTTGTCTGTCGTACACCACCTATATGCTGAATGAGTCGGGCAGAGAGCCTGAAACATGCCGGGTCAAACCACAGCATATTGTGTAAGGAACATGGCCAATGAATATGATAATGACCGCCACACCCCACCCTGACGATGTTAATCAAATCCGCCAGAAACTGATGGCGTTCAATGCACAACATGTTGATGTTGGGCAGATAAAAGATATCGCCGTTTTTCTCAATGACGCTGAAGGCAACAAAATCGCCGGCCTGCTCGCCGTCACCTGGGGGAACTGGATGCATATTCATTTTTTGTGGGTCGATGAGGCGCTGCGCAGAACCGGTCATGGGGCCAGGCTGTTTCAGGCCGCCGAGCAGGAAGCTATCGTACGTGGCTGTCAGCGCGTTTGTGTCGATACCTTCAGTTTTCAGGCGCGGGAGTTCTATGAGAAGCAGGGCTACCGGCTGCAAATGACGCTGGAGCAGATGCCGCAGCATCATCGCCAGCATTATCTGGTTAAGCAGCTGGACGCTGCCAGCTGTGCGCTTTCCACCACGAATTAATCGCATCCGGACGCAGTCAGTGTGAAAACGGGTAGCGCGCAGGAACCGCAGCGTACATGCAGTACGTGAGGACTCCCGGCACTGCCCGGAGTCAGAATGACAAGAAAACCAGCCTGAGGGACAGGAACTATGTTTTGCAAACACTACACCGTCGACCCAAACCATGTTGATTTTCAGGGCGTGGTCGATGGTCTTTACTACCCGTTCTATCTGGAATGGGCACGCCATGCTTATATGGCTGAAGCGCTGGGACTGGATCTTGAAGAGGAATTTAAACAGGGGCGTATTCATATGCTGCTGGAGTATACCCTCAGCTTCAAAAAAAGCCTGAAGGCAGGTGACGAGCTGGTGGTGACCTGTCAGCCGGTAAAAAACGAAAAACGCAGCCGGGTGAATTTTTTCCAGCAGATTCTGGTTAACGATGTGGTGTATGCCGAAGCAACCTTTACCGCTACCTGTCTGACCAATGGCCGCCCCGGCGTTCCTGCCAGCCTTGCGGCTATCCTCGAATAATCTGTACTGTATACGGGCGCATCCGCGCCTGTATTCATCGTGAAAGATCAGCCAGTCATTAAGCCACGCTACCATTCTAATCCTTGCATTCAGGCCGTCATACAGCACTACGCTCTCTGAGTTTACCCGGCGATCTCACCCCGGTTTTGTCATTCCGTCCGGCATAGCAAAATTCAGACTCCCCTTGACTGAAAGCCTGTTTTTATCGGTTTTTGATATTTTTCCTCGCCGTTTTTTATCAAAGTTAATTTTCATAAAAAAAATGCTTACCAACTCGATAACCAGGAGATTTTATGAAAATAGCGAATTATTTATGCGCACATTTATTTCACAGTAGCAAGGCTGCTTTAAGGCTGACAATGACTGATACAAAATACCTTCCCATGGCGGAAGACATTATTTCAATAAAAAACCAGCATGCACACAAGCGACTTATGAAAGAAGGGGGCAGTGCAAATAAATACTTCAGGTTAAATTATAAAATCATGAAATATGAAAGTTTTTTGGAAAAAAAATTCATATATTACTCACGGTAGTAATGCCAGAAATGAAGAGATCGCTTTTGTCGATAAAGTCACAGGGGAGACGGTAATAAAAAAGAAATTTTATATTAACCACCAGGCTGATCAGGGTATTTCACCGCAGAGTTACAGAAATTTCAGTTCAAATAATTAAAGCATTTTTAGTTGCATGAAAAACATGGATGCGCCACAGCGATGTGCAAAAAATATAACGTATAAAAGACGTTAAGTTATTGCACATTGACTGTGGATCATATGTCAGATGTACCAGACATTTTAGTGCGCTTTCGGAATACCAAACTGATCCAGTACCGGATCAACGTTATGATCAAAGCGCTTCTGCTCTTTGTGCTTATTGACCGCGCTGACGATAGAACTGATGCCAAAACCAATCGCTATCGCGCCATCAACCACCCAGCCCACCGGACCGGCTGCGGCACCAATGGTGCTGGCTGCGGCCATCGCCGTGCCTTCTCCGGCAACCATCCCGACCGCACGTCCGGCCGCCATACCCGCCATACGACCAAAGCTGGCGGTGGCTTCGCGCCCGGTGCTCTTCAACGCAGTATCCACGCCCAGTTTAGCCAGTTCGCTACTGCCATGGACACCGTCGTAGATCGCTTTCGCGGCCCCGGCTTTGTTGCCGCTTGCCAGCATGCTGGATACGGAGAACAGCCCGGCCACCCCGGCTGCGCTGCTCATGCCGGTTTTCATCAGCCCTTTCATGCCGGTAGCGGGACCATCTTTATTCAGCGCTTTGTCTACTGAACTCAGCATCTCTTTACCGCTCATTTTTTTCACATCGCCAGAGAGCAGGCCAGCCTGCTTCAGAGTTTTCAGCATAGCCACTCCTCTCTTACCCACCTTCAGTGAATCCATTACCGCTTCGGTATAGCCGTCCTGCTTCAGGTTCGTCACTTCCTTTGGCAGAACCGATTCATACAGTGATTTTTTCATATCGGAGAGCTGAAGGATTTGCTGGGCATCGGCATGTTTGCCCTTGATGTTGTCTTTGACGTAGCCGCCCTGAGCAATCTGTTGCTGAAAAGAGGTGTTCAGTTGCTCGCTCAGCCCCGGTTGTCTGGCCACCACCTCTTTCGCCGTCGGCACGCTGTCACCACGCAGTGAATGCTGCAAACTCAGTTCATCTGTCAGCCCCTGAAGTGCATCGCTGTAATCCGGCGCAGACTTTTTATCCTTCTGTCCCGCCTGAATGCGCTGCATGTCGTCGCTGAGGGTTTTGCCTGAGGCCACCTCGCCATAACGCTGATCGAGCGCCTGACGCAGTCCCTTATCACCGTTAATCAGCGCTTTGCTCTGGGCCGGAACCGCCTTGTTCAGATAGGTATTCACCGCCGGATCTTTTTGTAGCTGATCGATCTTTTCGTTCAGTGCCTGTTCTGTTTTTGTGGTGTTGCGCAGGCTGCGCCCGGCCTGCACCGTTTTCAACGTCTGTTGCAGCTTAACCATCACCGCCGCTTTTTCTGCACCACTGTATTTATCAGGGTGGTCAAACACATCTTTATTCAGCCGACTGGTGTCAACATTGGCAGTGGCATTTACCAACGCCGCCTGATTGATCAACTGGGCAAAATCGCCCCCGTTGGTGGGTGCCTGTTTTTTAATCCAGTTATCAATATTTTTATTGCTGAAGCGACTGTCAGGACCGTGCTCGGCCAGTTTCTTTCCGGTGACACCGCCCTGATCAAGCTCGGCAAGCAGCCCAGGCGAGGAGAAACTGCGGGCAGCCTGACGCAGGGAACCGGACAGCCCTGGATTCTGTTTCACCAGGTTATTCAGGTCGTCAGCCGACATATCCTTACCGGCTTTACCGTTTTCCAGTCCCGCCACCCGCAATATTGGGCCATTGGCACGCAGCATTGCCGCCTCTGCCACCATCTGGCGGGAGCCTTCATCGGCATTCGGGTTCTTTTTCAGGTAGTCGGAAATGTCTTTATCCGCGGCATCCTGCGCTTTGTTCATCCGTGAAATAAAGCCTTTGTAATCGTCTTTGGTGACTTTGCCGTCCGGATTATCGCCATGTTTACCTGCATCAATGGCGTTTTTCAGCGCCGGATTGGCATCGATATAGGCCTGTGCCCGCTGCGCATCCGGGCCGCCGTCCAGTACCATTTGCGCGGCGGCCATCGGACGATTGAGCTCCTTTTCTGCCTGCAAACGTTGATCGGCTGGCAGGTTAGCCACCATCGGCTCCCATTTTTTCAGTTTATCCGGGGAGGAGAGCGGTGAGTTATCAAGAAAATCTCCCGAATGGTCCGCGCTGGCGACCTGACCTGAGGCCGAAGTCGTCTGCCCGCTGGTGGGTGCTACCGGCGCAGATACCGTTGAGGTCGGCTGGGCGGCTGCCGCCGCCGTGGCTGTCGGCGCTTCGTCGGTTGAACCTGCGGCGGTGGTGGTCGGCGCTGTGCCCGTGGTGCTGCCCGCGACAGCACCTGCTGACGGATTCGCAGTGCTGGTTGTCTGGCTGGTTTTGCCGGGCGCCGCAGGGGTACTGCCCTGCGGCGATTGTCTCAGAGCGGCAGGTGCTTTCGCTGCATCCCCTCTTTGCGCCACAACTGCCTGCAAAATAGAGCGGATCATCCCGGAAAGAGTTAACGCAACCGCAACATCCTGCTGCATTCCAGGCATAGCGCCAAACTGGATATTCTGACCCGCTGGCGTTTTAACCGCCGTCTGCTGCGAGGTTGTTTCAGGCGAAATAAGTGAGTTCTGACTGAATGATGATGGTGTTGACGAAACGCGCATGCTGACTTCCCCCAATAAAAAGGCCGTGTCGCTTACCACGGCGACAAAATTTCTTTACCGGGTTTATGTTGCCTGCTGTGAGACTGGGTTCCCGAAAAAATCTCATTCTGCTCTTTCCGGGACTTTATGCTGTGCCTGACTCAGGTTGTGGATTTAATAACCAGCCGGGCCGTTATTCATACTGGCCTGTCGCCACCCTGTTGGCATCGAGTGGCTTTCCGCCAGCGTATCCTGAAGCCGGAGAGTGATAAGTGATTCTGCTGCGTGACGGAAAGCGTTGCCGACTGTCGGAGAGCGGAGATGATGATTTAATGTCATGCTAAGTCCGGCGAAAAGTGAAAATTCTGGCCCCCATAGGTACACAGGGCACAGGGTCCGCTTAGCGCCAGCAAATTGTTCAAAAAAAATAATAACTTCACGTTAGTAACATGTTGATAAATATCACCATTTACCTTTTCTTCGGCCATATTTTAATTTCCCGGCACCATGTTCTGTATGCAGATTTAATGGTACTGTGAGCGCACGCCTGAATAACCGGAACGTCAGATGCTCACCACCCTGATTTATCGCAGCCATATTTCCGATTTTGTTCCCGTCAAAACCCTGCCCGCCATGGTTGAGGCAGCCAGTTTGCTCAATGCCTCTCATGATGTGACAGGTATTTTGCTGTTTAACGGCACCCATTTTTTCCAGCTGCTTGAAGGGCCGGAGGAGGGAGTGCTGGCGATTTATCGGCGCATTTGCAACGATCCCCGCCACCATAATGTGGTTGAGTTGTTGCGTGACTTTGCGCCTTCCCGGCGCTTTGGCAATGCCGGCATGGCGCTGTTTGATCTGCGTGAGCATCACCCTTCTTCCGTGCTTGAAGCCGTGCTGGATAAAGGAACATCGAGATATCGCCTGACTTATGACGACCGCGCACTGAAATTCCTGAGCACCTTTGTCGAGTCGCGGGAAAAGGAAAATTATTATGAGGTGCAATCGGCGGATCTGTGGGAATTCATTTCTGAGCAGCCGGATGACGAAGCGCACCTTACGGCGTCGATCCCCAAAGAGATAGCGCTGCATCCGGTGGTCGATCCGCTTGCCAGGCAGATCACTGCGCTGACGGTCAGTGCCCTGCGGGTTGAAGAACATGGTCAAACAGGCAATGAGCTGTATCAGGCTGATTTTGCGGCGCTGAAACAGGCGTTAGCAACAGCAGGAAAAATCTGTCCGACCGACACCACGCTTCATGTCAGTCTGTTGCCGATGACGCTGGTGGTTATTCCTGAGGCGGTACAGGCTATCGTTGCGGAGATTAAAGCCGCTGGTCTTGTTCCGGAGCAGGTGATGATTGGGGTGAGTGAAACCCGAGTTATTTCGCAGCTGGATACCTTTTCTGACGCCGTACGCGCACTGAAGGCCGCAGGTATCAGCCTTTCACTGGATAATTTCGGCAGTGGTCCGGCGGGGCTTTCACTGCTGACCCGTATCCAGCCAGACCGTATCAGCATTGACGCCAGTATTACCTGTAACGTTCATCACAGTGGCCCGAAGCAGGCGGTAGTACAGGCGATTGTCAGATGTTGTTCGGCGCTGGAAATTTCGGTGATGGTCACAGGTATCACCCGGGCAGAAGAGTGGATGTGGCTGGAAGCCACCGGGATTATTCACTTCCAGGGTGCCCTTTTCAGCGCTGATAACGCGCATTCTCCCTTAGCTGTCGCCTGGCCGGAGTATCGCGAACAGCCTGAGGCATAGACGTACGGCCGTTGCATGGTGTTCTGCATAGCGCAAGCGGGCTGCATTCGCTCGCAGAACACCCTGCGTTCAGAGATCCGGATTGCCCTGCGCGCAGCCGACCACCAGTTTCAGGCAGCTTCTGAGCAGTTCGAGATCGGCAGGATCGGTTGCGCTGTCCAGCTCACCGATCAGATAAATGATCAGGGTTTTACTGGTGATCTTTCCTTTCTGCGCCAGCAGCATTTTAATAATTTTTCCCAGAATTTCCTTTTCTGCTGCGTACTGATCACCGGCGGCCATGATGCAGCCGTGGATTTCTGTTGTAGAGGTTATCTGTTGCATGACTGTGTGTTCTCAGGATCTGTATTTTTTATAATCAGTCAGTTATCTGACGAAAGATCAATGTTTTATTGGTGCGGAAAGGTTAGCGGACATGCCAATCACGTTTTCCATCTCCAGGGTGATGCTGCTGGAAGTACCACGTGAGATCATCCCGGCTTTGACTTCCTCAATAGCCATCATCACTATGCGCGGATCGCTGTTACCAGCTTCCAGCATGGCCTGTAGCTTTTTGAGCAGCGAACTCCATGAAATGGCCTTATCCCCGGCCAGTAACTCCATTACGGCTTCGCCGATAAGGATGTCACAGAGTTTCTCGTCATCACTGTTTTTCATAACCTTTCTCTTAACGCCGTCCCGCTTGCCTGAGCGACGGGATTAAAACCTGTACTGCCGGATTACTTACGGAAAAGCAAATTAAACAGCTCGTGATAATGACGCTCTTCTTCCGGACCTGATGCCAGTTCAAAGCGTTTAAGCAGCTTACAGCAGATGGCTTTACGGTTAAGATTTTGACCTGCACGCAAAATCTCAACAACAATCGAACCCAACGTTTCCTGCTGTGAAGGCAATGAGACCTTACTGAAGTAAGCGGCAATATCGCTGGCAGAACTTGGAATACTGGTCGTCTGGCGAATAAATAGTTCCGGTTGTTTATAAAGTGATCGGTTGGTGTGAGATAAAGTTATACAAAACAGATTCTTTTGTACAGGAATTTCTGAAATTAATCACGCAAGTTACCTTATTTATATTATTTTTATTATATTTCATACAGTTAGATGAAGATAAAAATGGGAGCCTTGCTGGAAAAAGTGATACAAACATCCTCTTGCATCGGTTTTCATTGAAGAAGAGTCTGGCCAGACACCAGTATGCCATGGTGTGATCAGTGAGGACACGGACCGTGCCCATCACCAAAAGGAAAAGGTAGTAGATGAGGATAGTTAGTACTGCCCGCAGCCGAATGGTCAGCGAAATAGCCTGATGTCCAGGCCCTTAATGATTTATTTCACTTTTGGAAATAAGATAGCTGTTCACTTCGCTAAGTGAACATTCCTCATTTGATGCATCACTTTCAGTGATCACCTGCCAGCTGTTACCCTTTTTATCGTGAAAAATAAACCGATAGATTTGTGTATATGTATCGTTATTTTTTTCTCAGATGGCGGACGTTTTACTTTCGTCAAGGCGGATTATCCCGACAACACCCGTATTTTTTAACCAGACTTCAGCCATATTCATCGGCCAGGAATGATAGTCTGGTATTTTTGCCATTAAGAAAAATGGAATAAAAAAGAGGATCAAAGCCAAGCTTTTTATTTTTATCTGATCACCTCAACTTCGCGATCGCCACTGCTCCATATGGACTGCCTGATGTTAAATGGCATAATTATGCAACCATTTGATGCCATACCGGGATGTTTTGCGCTTTCACCATGAATCAGCAAGCCAGCCCTGCCATACATAATATTTCCATGAGCGGGTTGCAACGACCCGTCCATTTCAACTTAACTTTCCTGAGCTTTGTTGATATATCCAGGGCATATTTCATCCTTAAATACGCATATATAAAATCCCGGAGGCAGGCTACGCCGACTTTATAACCTGTGAAACAGATTTCGCCAGATAGCAATAAAAAACTGCACCTTAATTTGTTGGTCAGCCAACATTTAAGATGCAGTTTCGTTCAAGTAAGCTTATTGCTTAATTTATTTTTTCTTCGCTTTTGCGTTTGGCAGGTCGGTGATACTGCCTTCGAAGATTTCTGCCGCCAGACCGACGGATTCGTGCAGCGTCGGGTGCGCATGGATGGTCAGCGCGATATCTTCAGCATCACAACCCATCTCGATGGCCAGGCCAATTTCACCCAGCAGCTCGCCACCGTTGGTGCCAACAATCGCACCACCAATCACCCGATGAGACTCTTTGTCGAAAATCAGCTTGGTCATGCCGTCAGCACAATCGGAAGCGATAGCACGGCCTGATGCCGCCCACGGGAAGGTGGCCGTCTCGTAACTGATGCCTTTCTCTTTCGCTTCTTTCTCGGTCAGACCAACCCATGCCACTTCCGGCTCGGTGTAAGCAATAGATGGAATGACTTTCGGATCGAAGTAGTGTTTTTTACCGGAAATGACTTCAGCGGCAACGTGGCCTTCATGCACGCCTTTGTGTGCCAGCATCGGTTGGCCGACGATATCGCCAATAGCAAAAATGTGCGGCACGTTGGTACGCATCTGTTTGTCGACACGGATAAAACCACGGTCATCGACTTCAACGCCCGCTTTGCCCGCATCCAGACCTTTACCATTTGGCACGCGACCAATCGCCACCAGCACCGCATCATAACGCTGAGGCTCAGTTGGCGCTTTTTTGCCTTCCATGCTGACATAGATACCGTCTTCTTTTGCTTCAACGGCGGTCACTTTGGTTTCCAGCATCAGGTTGAACTGCTTGCTGATGCGTTTGGTGAACACTTTCACTACGTCTTTGTCGGCAGCCGGGATAACCTGGTCAAACATTTCGACCACATCAATCTCCGATCCCAGCGCATGATAAACGGTGCCCATTTCCAAACCGATAATACCGCCGCCCATTACCAGCAGGCGCTCCGGCACTTCTTTCAGCTCCAGCGCATCGGTGGAGTCCCAGACGCGGGGATCGTCATGCGGGATAAAGGGCAGCTGAATCGGACGGGAACCGGCTGCAATAATCGCATTGTCGAAGTTGATGGTAGTGGCACCGTTCTCACCTTCCACCACCAGGGTGTTGGCTCCGGTAAATTTACCCAGGCCAGTGACGACTTTCACTTTGCGGCCCTTCGCCATCCCCGCCAGACCGCCGGTCAGCTGGGTGATAACTTTTTCTTTCCAGCTACGAATTTTGGTGATGTCGGTCTGCGGCTTACCAAACACGATGCCGTGTTCTTCCAGCGCTTTAGCCTCTTCAATCACTTTTGCCACGTGCAACAGTGCTTTGGAAGGGATACAGCCTACGTTCAGACAAACCCCACCCAGGGTGCTGAAACGCTCAACGATGACGGTCTCAAGACCTAAATCAGCAGCGCGGAAGGCTGCGGAATAGCCTGCGGGACCTGCCCCAAGTACCACGACCTTAGTTTTAATTTCAGTACTCATCATGACCTCTTAGTTAACTGGGGGATGCCCCTCCCCCGGTTCGTATTCAGGGCAAGAGTTTACAGAATTGTTAACAGACTGCAAACAGCCTGGTTGCCCTGATTACCCGTATCCTGATCCATATCAGATTAACGTCACCGCTAAAGCCAATATGCGAGAAGGCCGGCATAAGCCGGCCTTGTTGCTGTTACATCACCAGACGGCGGATATCCGCCATGATGGTGGCAATATAAGCCGCAAAACGCGCACCCGCCGCGCCATCAATCACCCGATGGTCAAAGGAGAGTGACAGCGGCAGCATCAGGCGAGGAACAAACTCTTTACCGTTCCACACCGGCTCCATCGCCGATTTGGAGACGCCAAGAATTGCCACTTCCGGTGCGTTAACGATAGGCGTAAACGACGTCCCGCCAATGCCGCCCAGGCTGGAGATGGTGAAACAGCCACCCTGCATATCACCAGCGGTCAGTTTGCCATCACGCGCTTTCTTCGAAATCACCGCCAGTTCGTTGGACAGCTCAACAATGCCTTTCTTGTTGACGTCTTTGAACACCGGAACCACCAGACCGTTTGGCGTATCGACTGCCACGCCAATGTTGATGTATTTCTTCAGCGTCAGCTTCTGGCCATCTTCAGACAGGGAGCTGTTAAAGCGTGGGAACTCTTCCAACGCTTTGGCCGCCGCCTTCATGATGAACACCAGCGGCGTGATTTTCAGATCCTGCTTCTTCTTCGCCGCTTCGTCATTCTGCTGCTTACGGAAAGCTTCAACGTCAGTGATATCGGCTTTATCGTGCTGGGTAACATGTGGGATCACCACCCAGTTACGGCTGAGGTTGGCACCAGAAATTTTCTGGATGCGCCCCATTTCAACTTCTTCAATTTCACCAAACTTGCTGAAGTCAACTTTCGGCCACGGCAGCATGCCTGGCAGACCGCCGCCGCTTGCCGCTGCGGGCGCAGTCTCTGCGCGTTTTACCGCATCTTTAACATAAGCCTGAACGTCTTCTTTCAGGATACGACCTTTACGGCCGGTGCCTTTCACCTTCGCCAGGTTGACGCCAAATTCGCGGGCCAGACGGCGGATAACCGGAGTGGCATGGACGTAAGCGTCGTTTTCAGCGAACTCGCCTTTTGCTTCCGCTTTCGCCGGGGCAGCCTTCGCTTCCTGTTTCGGTGCAGGGGCAGGTGCCGCTTCTTTCTTCCCGGCTGGTGCTGCTGCCGGAGCCGCGCCTTCCACCTCAAAGACCATAATCAGCGAGCCGGTGCTGACTTTGTCGCCGGTAGCAATTTTGATCTCTTTTACCGTCCCGGCAAAGGGCGCCGGCACTTCCATTGACGCCTTGTCACCTTCAACGGTGATCAGCGACTGCTCAGCAGCCACTTTATCGCCCACTTTCACCATCACTTCGGTGACTTCGACTTCGTCGCCGCCGATATCCGGGACCTGAACCTCTTTCACGCCGCTGGCCGCTGCCGGTGCAGCTTCTTCTTTCGCTTCCGGCGCAGTTTCTGAAGTCGACGAGGAACCTGCCGTTTCGAAGATCATAATCAGCGAACCGGTGCTGACTTTGTCGCCGGTGGCGATTTTGATCTCTTTCACTTTACCGGCGAACGGCGCAGGCACTTCCATCGAGGCTTTGTCGCCTTCCACGGTGATCAGTGACTGCTCGGCTTCGACGGTGTCACCGGGTTTAACCAGGATCTCCGTGACTTCCACTTCGTCACCGCCAATGTCCGGCACGTTAACTTCTTTACTTTCTGCTTTGCCCGCCGCAGCCGGTTTCGCTTCTTCTTTTTTCTCTTCGGCTTTAGCCAGTGCCGCAGCGGCACCGTCAGCAGATTCAAAAATCATAATCAGTGAGCCGGTTTCCACTTTGTCACCGGTCGCGATTTTGATCTCTTTAACCACACCAGCTTCTGGCGAAGGGACTTCCATTGAAGCCTTGTCGCCTTCCACGGTGATCAGTGACTGTTCCGCTTCAATCTTGTCGCCGACCTTGACCAGGATTTCGGTGACTTCCACTTCGTCTGCACCGATATCCGGTACCTTGATTTCGATAGCCATTAATCTCTTACCTCTTATGCCAGACGTGGGTTGACTTTATCGGCATCGATATTGAATTTGGTGATGGCTTCCGCAACCACTTTTTTATCGATCTCACCACGTTTAGCCAGTTCACCCAGCGCCGCAACCACTACGTAAGATGCATCCACTTCAAAGTGGTGACGCAGGTTTTCACGGCTGTCCGAACGACCAAAACCATCCGTGCCCAGCACGCGGTACTCGCTGGCTGGCATGAAGGTACGGATCTGCTCGGCAAACAGTTTCATATAGTCGGTTGACGCCACGGCCGGTGCATCGCTCATCACCTGAGCAACGTATGGCACACGCGGTGCTTCTGTCGGGTGCAGCATGTTCCAGCGCTCACAGTCCTGACCATCACGGGCCAGTTCGGTGAAAGAGGTCACGCTGTAGACATCAGAGCCAACACCGTAGTCTTTCGCCAGGATCTGCGCCGCATCACGGACATGACGCAGGATGGAACCTGAGCCCAGCAGCTGCACTTTGCCTTTGCTGCCTTCAACCGTTTCCAGCTTGTAGATACCCTTACGGATACCCTCTTCCGCACCCTGCGGCATCGCAGGCATGTGGTAGTTTTCGTTCAGCGTGGTGATGTAGTAGTAAACGTTTTCCTGCGCTTCACCGTACATACGAACCAGACCGTCATGCATGATCACCGCCACTTCGTAGGCATAGGCCGGATCGTAAGAGATGCAGTTAGGAATAGTCAGCGACTGAATGTGGCTGTGACCATCTTCGTGCTGCAAGCCTTCACCGTTCAGCGTGGTACGTCCGGAGGTGCCGCCAACCAGGAAGCCGCGCGCCTGCTGGTCGCCTGCCGCCCAGCAGAGATCGCCAATACGCTGGAATCCGAACATCGAATAGTAGATGTAGAACGGGATCATCGGCAGGTTGTTGGTGCTGTAAGACGTCGCCGCCGCCAGCCAGGATGCGCCCGCACCCAGCTCGTTGATCCCTTCCTGAAGGATCTGGCCTTTCTCGTCTTCTTTGTAGTAAGCCACCTGCTCACGGTCCTGCGGGGTGTACTGCTGGCCGTTCGGGCTGTAGATACCAATCTGACGGAACAGACCTTCCATACCAAAGGTACGCGCTTCGTCAGCGATGATCGGCACCAGGCGATCTTTGATCGACGGGTTCTTCAGCATCACGTTCAGTGCACGCACAAAGGCGATAGTGGTGGAGATCTCTTTGTTCTGTTCATCCAGCAGCTGACGGAAATCTTCCAGCGCTGGCATCTCTAACTTCTCGCTGAAGTTGGGCTGGCGGGTTGGCAGGTAGCCACCCAGCTTCTCGCGCTGGCCGTGCAGGTATTTGTACTCTTCGGACTCTTTTTCGAAAGTCACATAAGGCAGATTTTCAATGTCGGCATCCTCTACCGGCACGTTGAAACGATCACGGATATAGCGCACGCCATCCATGTTCATTTTCTTCACCTGGTGAGCAATGTTTTTACCTTCTGCGGTGTCGCCCATACCATAACCTTTGATGGTATGCGCCAGAATCACCACCGGCTTACCTTTGGTGTCCTGGGCTTTTTTCAGCGCCGCGTAGATTTTCTTCGGATCGTGACCGCCACGGTTCAGCGCCCAAATCTCGTCGTCGGACATATCTTTCACCAGCGCAGCGGTTTCCGGATATTTACCGAAGAAGTGCTCACGCACATAAGCACCATCGCGTGATTTAAAGGTCTGGTAGTCGCCGTCAACGGTTTCGTTCATCAGCTGGACAAGCTTGCCGCTGGTATCTTTACGCAACAGCTCATCCCAGCGAGCGCCCCAGATCACCTTGATCACTTCCCAACCCGCGCCACCGAAGATGCCTTCGAGTTCGTTGATGATTTTACCGTTGCCGGTTACAGGTCCATCCAGACGTTGCAGGTTACAGTTGATAATGAAGACCAGGTTATCCAGTTTTTCACGGGTGGCGATAGTGATCGCCCCTTTGGATTCCGGTTCGTCCATTTCACCGTCGCCGAGGAAGGCATAAACGGTCTGCTGTGAGGTATCTTTCAGACCACGGTGTTCCAGATATTTCAGGAATTTTGCCTGATAGATTGCACCCAACGGACCGAGGCCCATAGAAACGGTCGGAAACTGCCAGAATTCAGGCATCAGTTTAGGATGCGGGTAAGAAGACAGCCCTTTGCCGTGAACTTCCTGACGGAAGTTGTTCATCTGCTCTTCAGTCAGACGTCCTTCCAGGAAGGCACGCGCATACACACCTGGCGAGATATGGCCCTGGAAGTAAACCAGATCGCCACCGTCTTTTTCGCTACGTGCGCGGAAGAAGTGGTTAAAACAGACTTCATAAACGGTTGCAGAAGACTGGAAGGAGGACATGTGGCCACCCAGTTCCAGGTCTTTTTTTGAGGCCCGCAACACGGTCATAATCGCGTTCCAGCGGATCGCAGAGCGAATGCGGCGTTCCAGTGAAGTATTGCCCGGATAGTCCGGCTCATCTTCAACGGCAATGGTGTTGATGTAGTTGCCAGCTCCAGTGCCTGCCGCTACTTTCACGCCACCTTTGCGTGCTTCGCTCAACACCTGGTCAATCAGGAACTGCGCACGCTCAACACCTTCTTCACGGATGACCGATTCGATCGCCTGTAGCCAGTCGCGGGTTTCGATCGGATCCACGTCATTATGTAGACGTTCTGACATGGGGGGATTCCTTATCTGTGTCTGATTCATTGAATTATCTGGAGCCTGTCTCTCTGGACTCTGCGTTGCAAAGCTCAGGGAGACAGGCCCATCGTTATACCCAACCTGCTGACGTGAATGACCTCAGTGGCGATTGGGCCAGGTTGCCGCGTTATTCCTCACGTTGTTGTAAACGCCGTAAGGAGCGCTCTCTGCGGCTCTGCTCCCGACTTCTGTCGAGCAGTATTTCCTCAATAAACGCCAGGTGACGGTGTGAGGCTTCGCGCGCCTGTTCAGGTTCGCGTGCCACTATCGCCTCAAAAATACTGGCGCGGTGACCGCTCACTTTCGCCAGCATTTCGCGGCGCGAGTAGAGCAATTCAAAATTCTGACGGACGTTTCTCTCAAGCATCGGTCCCATTGAACGGAGCAGATGCAGCAGCACCACATTATGCGCTGCTTCTGTGACGGCAATCTGATACTGCATTACCGCATCGGCTTCTGCGTCCAGATCGCCACTGTCCTGTGCCGCCTGAATCTGCACGTGGCAATGACGAATGCGTTCGATATCCTCTTCTGTACCGCGCAATGCCGCATAGTAAGCAGCCACACCTTCCAGCGCGTGGCGCGTTTCCAGCAGATCGAACTGAGTTTCAGGATGACAGGCCAGCAGCTCCACCAGCGGATCGCTGACGCTCTGCCACAAACTTTTCTGCACAAAGGTGCCGCCGCCCTGACGGCGCAGCAGCAGACCTTTAGCTTCCAGACGCTGAATGGCTTCACGCAGCGAAGGGCGGGAAACATCAAACTGTTTAGCCAGTTCACGCTCAGGGAGTAACTTTTCACCCGGACGCAGCGTCCCTTCCATAATCAGGGACTCAAGCTGTTGCTCGATGGCGTCGGATAGCTTTGGTTGGCGGATTTTGCTGTAGGCCATCATCCCTTCTTTATAAATGCGGATGCCTGAGTTAATTGGTAATACCAATTACATAAAGGTGCCCGTAAACTAACAAAGTATTCACCTCATGTCTATATGGCTGGCGGCCAAAAGTGAACGCCTGTCTCGTTTTAGTGCCTTAACCACGATGGCTGCACGCTGTTTTTTTCACCACTTCCACGCACAAAAATAGAAAGCGAGTGCATTGCGCAGCGCTTATCACTATTCTGGATGAGAAGATAGTATCACCCACTTTTTCTCGCCCTTATTACTGTACATATTTCGGTACAGCCAGGGATTACAGCGCCTGGCTAAGGCGCATCCTGAGTTAAAACAATAACGAAACCATGGGGTTTAGATATGGAACAACAGCACGGCGAAACGCTGAAGCGCGGGCTTAAAAACCGCCATATTCAGCTGATCGCATTAGGGGGTGCCGTCGGTACCGGCCTGTTTCTGGGAATTGCTGACACTATTAAAATGGCCGGTCCATCTGTTCTTCTGGGCTACGCTATCGGCGGTTTTATCGCTTTTATGATTATGCGCCAGCTGGGTGAAATGGTGGTTGAGGAGCCGGTGGCCGGTTCGTTCAGTCACTTTGCCTATAAATACTGGGGCAATTTTGCCGGGTTTGCCTCCGGCTGGAACTACTGGATCCTCTATGTGCTGGTGGCGATGGCGGAACTGACTGCCGTAGGCAAGTATATCCAGTACTGGTATCCGGATATTCCTACCTGGGTGTCGGCGGCGGTCTTTTTTCTGCTGATTAACGCTATCAATCTCACCAACGTAAAAGTCTACGGTGAGATGGAATTCTGGTTCGCTATTATCAAGGTTGTCGCCGTAATCGGCATGATCGTTTTTGGCGCCTGGCTGTTGTTTGGTGGTCATGCCGGTCCTGATGCCAGCGTGTCTAACCTCTGGAACAAGGGCGGATTTTTCCCGAACGGCGTCTCAGGCATGGTGATGGCGCTGGCAGTGATCATGTTTTCCTTTGGTGGTCTTGAACTGGTCGGTATTACCGCTGCCGAAGCGGATAATCCGGAAAAAAGCATTCCTAAAGCCACTAATCAGGTGCTGTTTCGTATTTTGATTTTCTATATTGGCTCTCTGACTATCCTGCTGTCGCTTTACCCCTGGACTAAAGTGATCGGCGGAGCCAGCCCGTTTGAGATGATTTTCCACGACCTTGGCGACAGCCTGGTGGCGAATGCGCTGAATGTGGTGATCCTGACCGCGGCCCTCTCGGTTTATAACAGCTGCGTTTACTGCAACAGCCGGATGTTATTCGGTCTGGCGCAGCAGGGTAACGGCCCGAAATCGCTGATGAAAGTTGACCGTCGTGGCGTGCCGGTGGTGGCCATCGGCGTTTCTGCTGCGGCAACCGCCATCTGCGTACTGATCAACTATCTGATGCCGGGTGAAGCCTTTGGCCTGCTGATGGCGCTGGTGGTTTCGGCGTTGGTGATTAACTGGGCGATGATCAGCCTGGCTCACCTGAAATTCCGTCGTAAGAAAGATCAGCAGGGCGTGCAGACACGTTTTAAAGCGCTGTTTTATCCTGCCGGTAACTGGATTTGCCTGCTGTTCCTCGCGGCAATTCTGGTGATTATGGCCATGACGCCAGGTATGGCAATCTCCGTCTGGCTGATCCCGGTCTGGCTGGTGATTCTGGCCGTTGGCTACGCGATTAAAAATCAGACGCAAAAGGCATGATGCACCAGGCCATGTCTCTGGCAGCCAGCTGACGGCAAGCTATCGCAGCTGGCCTGATGTATAAAAGTGGATCCGTAATGTTATTTTAAATTACGGATCCTCTCCGGCAGTTCTATGTTGAACGATTCTTTCCGATTCACCTCAGTCACCACTTTCACTTCCCCCACTACGTTTAAACGCAGGCTTATTTATCTGCTGTGATTATTTCATTTAACCGTCCGCCAGCATTAATCATGCAGTGATAGCTGATTTAATCTTCAGCAAAAAAAGGTTTTTCAATGATCGCAGTAGCCAGAAAAAACATCACCTTTATTGTTTAACACAGATGCTATTACCTGGCTTAATAATCAGGAAATATTAAAGCCTCTCAGTAATCCTGCTGACGATGAAGATACATATCTGTTACCCGCATTCCCTGACGGGCCTGCCATACCTGGCTGGCAATATGTCATAAATCGCAGAAAGCACCCACAGCGGCATGACATATAATACATCACTAATCTTTTTAATAAATAACCCTGAAAACTCCAGTTAATGATAAATATCTGAAACAATTTGATTCTGTTAGATTGATTTGCCACAATAAAAAGAAAAATTAAAAAATAAATGAATTGCGAAAATTCAAAAATCCATTCTAAGATCGCCGCGCTCACTTTGAGCATTAATAAGGAAATTAATAATGAGAGAACTCTCCATACAGGAAGTCGAAATGGTCAGCGGTTCAGGTGTCATTCGTGATACCACCAACTGGGTTGGCGGAGTCGCAGGTGATTTTATTGCCAGATCTATAGGCAGTCTGGTCACTGTTCCGGTGATTTCCACCATAGTTTCAGGCATTGCAGGCCCTGTCGGTAAACAAATTGGTTCACTGATTGGGGATGCCATTGGCGCGCTGATTGAAACCATTTTCGGCATAACAGACAGCAGCACAGACAGTAGTGAAACAGCAGCCTGACAGGGTTGTTGATATAAAAGGAGTATCCTGCCTGATGGCGGGATACTCCCTCAGATTAACCGGTTGAGAGGTCAAACCAACCACCACAGCAGTTGACGCTCACAGCATCTTTGTCATATCAGAACATTTGCTGTCCGGCAAATAACCAGCCTGAAAGGCGAAATCTCAGACCAGGGTACCGTAAATCGTCAGCAGCGCTACCACCACCACCACTACCAGCGAAACCTTCTTTGCCAGCGTTACCGCAACCTGCGGGGTGACGACCTTATCGCTGTGCGGATCGCGGGCCAGAGAGAACTGTGCCAGCGTGGTCAACACCTGATACTGCGGGGTGTGCCTGTCACCGAGCGAGGCGAACCAGGCAGGAAGCGCACGCTCACCGTGCCCAAGTAAGGCGTAGGCCACCCCGACCAGACGAACCGGTAGCCAGTCGATAATATGAAGCAGCGCATCCACGCCGGACTGAGAACGCTGTAATGGAGTGTGATGACGTGCCAGCCAGCTCTGCCATGCACGCAGAAAAGCATAGCCCACCAGCAGCACCGGGCCCCAGCTCCCTCCGACCACAAACCAGAACAGCGGCGCGAGATAAAACCGGTAGTTAATCCACAGCAGTGCATTTTGTAACTCACGCAGATATTCACGTTCGTCACACTCTACTGGCAGACCGTGGATTAGCGTCAGTTCCTCTGCCATCGCCGTGTGGGCGGCGATGTCATTATGACTGGCCGCCTTAAGATAGGCGTGATAATGCAACCTGACAGAACCCGCACCGATACATAACAACCCCACCATAATCCAGAAAATCAGCATGGGCAGACCAAAAAACAGCCCTCTCAACGCCAGCAGGCAAAGAGCGGTTATTGCCATCATCAGTAGCAACATAGTGATGGTGTGCATCAGGGAAAAGCGTTTACCTCTGCGAAAAAAACCAGACAAATGATGATCCAGCTGCCAGTGCTCTCCCATTTTGAACAGGCGTTCCCAACCTAATACCAGTAACAAACTAAAAAGTGTCATGCCTGTTGCTCCTGCGGTGAACCGTCTCCAGTCTCGTCCAGCGCCGACCGTAATCGAACCCAGTCGAATGCCGGGCCGGGATCGGTTTTCCTGCCCGGCGCAATATCACTGTGTCCAGTAATATTCCCGACAGGAAGCGGATAGTGACGGGCCAGCAGGCGGGCTATCTTTTCCAGCGTCTGATACTGCGCATCGGTGTAGGGCAAGGTATCCGTACCTTCCAGTTCGATACCAATGGAGAAATCATTACAGGCTTCGCGTCCCTGATAACAGGAGACCCCGGCATGCCATGCCCGCAGGTGAAAAGGGACATACTGGATAATTTCACCGTCGCGACGAATCAGACAATGTGCAGAAACGCGCAGATGGGCGATTCTGGCAAAATAGGGATCGGCAGCGGGATCGAGAGTGCCGGTAAACAGGGCATCAATCCACGGGCCGCCAAACTCACCCGGTGGCAGGCTAATATTGTGAATAACCAGCAGCGAGGGCATTTCATTTTCTGGTCGTTCGTTAAAGTGCGGGGATGGAACCTGCTTAACACCGGTTATCCAGCCTGATTGCAGCTGCATGCTCTGCTCTCCTTTGGGAAATATTTTTCAGAGTAGCATGATTCGTTGTTTCGCAAAGCAGATTGCATAAACGCTGAACAGCGCTGGCTGGCAAGCGGCAGGTAAACAGGCTAGCATAGCCGCACTCTCTATCCGACCTTTCGGAGTTTGATTATGACAACCCGTCGCTACGATCCGGACAGCCGCAGGAGCGCTCTGCTCAGACGCATCGAGGATGATATCCCGCCCGGCGTGGCTCAGGCCCTGCGTGAAGATTTAGGTGGCGAAGTAAACCCGGCCAATGATATCACCGCCAGTCTGCTACCCGCCGATACCTCTTCTCATGCCGTGGTTATTACCCGTGAACCGGGCATTTTTTGTGGTAAACGTTGGGTGGAAGAGGTGTTCATCCAGTTGGGAAACAAAACCCGGATCGGCTGGCACGTTGACGATGGCGACGGCATTGTGGCCGGGCAAACATTGTTTGAGGTCAGTGGCCCGGCCGCGCTGATCCTGACTGCGGAACGCACGGCTCTTAACTTCGTGCAGACACTTTCTGGCGTGGCGACCGAGGTCAGTCGCTACATGGCTCTTTTACAGGGAACAGGCACCCAACTGCTGGATACCCGCAAAACCCTGCCGGGACTGCGCACTGCGCTAAAGTATGCCGTGATGTGCGGCGGCGGCGGCAACCATCGCCTGGGTTTGTCCGATGCTTATCTGATCAAAGAAAACCATATCATCGCCACCGGTTCGATCCGCCAGGCGGTAGAAAAAGCCAACTGGCAGCATCCGGATGTACCTGTAGAGGTGGAGGTGGAGTCACTGGATGAACTGGAACAGGCCATTGCAGCAGGAGCGGATATCATCATGCTGGATAATTTCAGCGTTGAGCAAATGCGCGAAGCCGTTAAGCTGACCGCCGGTCGGGCGCTGCTGGAGGTTTCCGGCAATGTTACCGATCACACTCTGCGTATCTTTGCCGAAACGGGTGTCGACTACATCTCTGTTGGCGCACTGACCAAACATGTTCGAGCTCTTGATCTGTCGATGCGTTTTCGCTGAATCCTCAACGCCATCAGTCTGCTGATGGCGTGCTGCCATTTTCTCTTCGCTTTTTGCGACCTTCGCTGCATCACCTCTGCACCCTTATGCAACGGGCTGAATATCTTTCGCGTCGTGCTGGAAAACGGTTTTTAGCTGCTGGCACTGGCCGGTTTCCGGCGATACCTTGCCAGGCTCTTAATCAGCAAGGAGCTAAGCCATGAAGATGCAGCAAGGATTTACCCTGATTGAACTGATGATTGTCATTGCCATTATTGCCATCCTCAGTGCTATCGGGCTCCCCGCTTATCAGAACTACCTGCAAAAAGCCGCGCTGACAGACATGTTACAGACAGCCATGCCGTTCAAAACCGCCGTGGAAATTTGTGCGATTGAACTGGGCAGCACCAGCAACTGCACCGCTGGCAGCAATGGGGTCCCAACAGGGAAAGCCTCCCGTTACGTCTCGTCGGTGGCAACACAGGCAGGGAGCATAACGCTGGTCGGCCAGCAGAGTCTGAGCGGACTGACGGTTAATCTGAAGCCCATGTGGGATCAGGCAGAAGGCATGATTAGCTGGCAGCGAAGCTGTAACAGCTCTCAGACCACGCTTAAGGCGGCCTGTGAAGCAGTGTTCCGCTTTGATGATGATGCCGGTGGAGAAACATTATGATTTCCGAGGCTTCGCGACGAGCTGTCGGCAACATTTGCCAGCAGAACCAGGCGGTGATGCTGGAATTCACCCCGCAGCGACTGAGTATTGCTGCCTTGGGCCCCCTCAGTCCGGAGGCAATGACGGCGCTGCGCTTTGCTGCCCATGGCAACATGCATGTTCAGTACTGGCCCCCGGCACGGCTTGAGCAATTTCGTCAGCAGCAAAATGCCACTATCAATGGACAGACTGAAGCGGCAATAAACAGCAAAGAAACGGTGATAGAACGCGTTGATGACCTGCTGTTTCTGGCAATTCAGCAACGTGCCTCTGATATTCATATTGAACCCCAGGCGGATGGTCTGCGGATCCGCTTCAGGGTGGATGGCGTGTTACAGCCCGTCCCCACCTTAAACACGGATAACAGTTCCGCCCTGTTGGCGCGGCTGAAAATCCTCGCCAGTCTTGATATCACCGAGCGACGAATGCCGCAGGATGGACAGTTCATGCTGACGCTGAAAGGAAAATCGGCGTCGTTCCGGCTGTCAACAATACCGGTGCAGGCGGGCGAAAAAGCCGTTATCCGGCTATTGCAGAATGAGATGCAGTCTGTAGCGCTGGAAAACCTCGGGATGTCGCGGCGATCGCTCAGGCGTTTTCGTCATGCGCTCGCTCAGCCACAGGGGCTGATCCTGGTCACCGGACCAACCGGTAGCGGGAAAACCTTTACGCTTTACAGCGGACTCAGTTCGCTGAATCAACCTGGCCGAAATGTTTGCAGCGTGGAAGATCCCATTGAGATCCCGCTTGCCGGCATCAATCAAACTCAGATCCAGCCAAAAACAGGGCTGGATTTCAACCGGGTGCTGCGTGCACTGCTGCGTCAGGACCCTGACGTCGTTATGATTGGTGAGATCCGTGACGGTGAAACGGCCGAAATAGCCATTAAAGCCGCACAAACGGGCCATCTGGTTCTGTCCACGCTGCATACCAACTCCCCCGTTGAAACCATAACCCGGCTTGGACAGATTGGTATTCCCGGTTATTTGCTGGCTTCAGCGTTGAAACTGGTGATTGCACAGCGTCTGGTACGCCGCCTTTGCCCCCACTGTCGCGAACCTGCGGAAACTCTCGCCCATTTTCCACAAGGCCTGTGGCCTGGCACGGTGCAAAACTGGCGCGCGGTTGGTTGTTCACGCTGTTACTCCGGCTATTACGGGCGTCTGGCGCTGTTTGAGCTACTTACCATTACGGCTCCTTTGCAAAATGCTATTGCCGCAGGATGTTCCCAGGAAAAACTGTTGCTGCTTATACGGCAACAGGGGACCAATACGCTTTTTGTCGAAGGTCTGCACGCTGTCAATCGTGGTGATACCACTCTTGCTGAACTGAATCGTATTGCAGGGAGTGAAGATGGCTGACCTGATGCTGTTCCGCTGGCAGGGGACAGACGAAGATGGCAGGTTACTCCAGGGTGGGTTTTTCTGCCGTCACCGCCAGGAAGCAATGGAGAAACTGGTGGCGCAGCAGGTGGTTCCCCTGAAACTGACTGGCGGTCGTCGCTACCGTTCCAGCGACTGGCGATGGCAGGATAAAATCCGTTTCTTCCGGCAAATGGCTGTGTTACTCAGGGCCGGTATGTCTCTCTCTGCCTGTCTGAAAATGGCCAGCGATGGCCACAGTGATACGGCCTGGCAGGCTTTGCTTGACCACCTGCGGCAACGCATCAGCGATGGAATACCCTTTTCCGCTGCGTTGTCGGAATGGCCCGGCATTTTTCCTGCACTTTTTCCTGCTCTGATGCAGGTAGGTGAACTGACCGGGCGTCTGGATGAGTGTTGTATACAGCTGGCGCAGCAGCAGGAGCGGCAGCAGCAGTTGCATAAAAAAGTGACAAAGGCATTGCGCTATCCGCTGATGGTACTGGCACTTGCCCTGCTGGTGAGTACGGGAATGCTGGTGTTTGTTCTGCCAGAATTTGTGGCGGTCTATCATACGTTTGATGCTCCCCTGCCCTGGTTCACGGCTGCGGTGATCTCCTTGTCAGAATCTCTGGAACACCATGCTGCGCTCCTGTTGCCGGTAGCCTTAATTTTTTATACAGCCGGTCGCTGGCAATACCGGCGCTCACCTGACTGGCAGCAAAAATGCCAGCTAATCGTGCTGAAACTTCCCCTTGCCGGAGAATTAGTTCGTGGAGGGCAGCTCAGCAGAATATTTACGACGCTGGCACTGACGCAGCAGGCTGGACTGACGCTATTGCAAAGTTTACAGGCGGTTGAGAAAACGCTGCATCAGAAGCTGTGGCAAAAAGCAGTAGCTGAGCTGCAAGAGCATATCTCTGCGGGCTATCCTCTTTGTCAGGCTCTGGCAGGACACCGTTTGTTCCCCCCGCTCTGCTATCAGTTGATCAAAACAGGCGAGGAAGCAGGTTCACTGGATATGATGTTGTCCAGGCTGGGAGAACTTTATGAAAACATCACCCACGATCTGGCGGATAGCCTGGCCGCTGCACTGGAACCGGTGATGATGGTGGTGACGGGTATTATCGTTGGTGCGCTGGTGGTGGCAATGTATCTGCCCATTTTCAATCTGGGTAACGCGCTGGGATGAAAACTGCCGCACCAGGCAGCAGAAAAAATCTCGTCAGTGCTGACTCAGCACCGTGTTAAAGGCCCACTCAGCATGATACAAAGTGGGCGAATGGCAGATATCTAACGGTTAAACACCTGATTTTCCTGCTCTGCAACCCGTATAAAAGTGGTTCGTTTGGTCAGTTCTTTCAGACGCTCGGCCCCGACATAAGTACAGACCGAACGCAGGCCGCCCAGAATATCTCTGGCAGTATGCTCCACCGGGCCTCTTAGCGGCAGCTTAACGGTTTTACCCTCTGCTGCACGATATTCCGCGACGCCGCCGACATGAAGCTTCATCGCCGATTCAGAACTCATGCCATAAAACAGCATAAACTGTTCGCCGTTTTCTTCGACCACACTACCTTCACACTCATCGTGGGCAGCCAGCATACCGCCAAGCATAACAAAATCAGCGCCTCCGCCAAATGCTTTAGCCACATCTCCGGGTACCGAACAGCCGCCGTCACTAACGATCTGCCCGCCCAACCCATGCGCGGCGTCAGCACATTCAATCACCGCAGAAAGCTGGGGATACCCCACGCCAGTTTTTACTCGGGTGGTACAGACCGATCCGGGACCAATACCCACTTTGACAATATCAGCACCGGAAAGGATAAGCTCTTCGACCATCTCGCCAGTGACCACATTACCAGCACAGATAGTCTTTCCCGGACAAGCTTCACGAGCTCGCTTAAGAAAGCTGACGAAATGCTCGGAATAGCCATTGGCCACGTCGATACAGATAAAATTCAACATTGGCGACAATGCGAGGATCTGCTGTAGCTTGATAAAATCTGCATCAGAGGTTCCGGTAGACACCATCACATGTTTCAGTACAACCGAAGGAACACGGCCGATAAATGCCTGCCACTGTGCCACGCTGTAATGCTTATGAACAGCGGTCAGCAGATCAAATGACGCCAACGCTTCTGCCATGCTGAATGTGCCAACGGTATCCATATTCGCGGCAATAATTGGTACACCTGACCAGTCAAGACCGGAATGTTTGAAGGTAAACCGGCGTGCCAGTTCAACCTGTGAGCGGCTTTGTAGCGTAGAGCGCTTTGGCCGAATCAGAACATCTTTAAAGCCTAACTTAATATCTTCTTCAATACGCATAAATCCCTTCCTGGTTGATGGCGTAAATCTTAAGATTGGACGCTGCTGCCAGCAGCCGTGACGCTATCATACGCGGTAAAAACAGCCCGACAAGACTGCGAAAACAGTTTTATTTACGCTACAATTCTTCAGGTTTATCTGACACTCATTGATATGAATAAAGCCTCATTTTTATCGCTGCCTCAGGCCGTTCGGTGGCGGTAAAACATGAGGATTTTCATTGCAAAATCATATGATAAGAGGGTTATGCATTATATTGTGGCGTTAACTGGCGGAATAGGCAGTGGAAAGTCCACTATTGCCCATGCTTTTGCCAGGCGAGGCATAGATATCGTTGATGCCGATCTGATTGCCCGTCAGGTTGTGGAACCCGGACAACCTGCTCTTGCCGCGATTGCTGCTAAGTTTGGCGCTCATCTGTTACAACAGGATGGCACACTGGACCGTGCAGCATTGCGGCAACGTATTTTTGCCTGTCCGGCTGATAAAACCTGGCTGAACGCCCTGTTGCACCCGCTGATCCAGGCCGAGACTCGCCGTCAGCTGGCACTGACTCAATCCGAATGGTGTTTGTGGGTCGTGCCGTTGTTAGTAGAAAATAACTTACAGCATCTGGCAAACAGGGTGCTGGTTGTGGATGTTGATCGCGATACTCAGCTGGCGCGCACCATCAACCGCGACGGTATCAGCCGCGAACAGGCTGAACATATTCTGGCTGCACAGGCAACGCGTGAACAGCGACTAGCCGTGGCCGACGACATCATTGATAACAGCGGCCTGCCTGATGACATAGCCGCACACGTTGCTCTGTTGGACCAGCGCTATCGCCAGCTGGCCAGAGCAACAGACCAGGACTAACAGCATGAGCATAAGCGTTTTATTTGAGCATCCCCTGAATGAAAAAATGCGCACCTGGCTGCGAATTGAGTTTTTGATCAATCAGTTAGATCAGAGCAGGCATATAACTGATTCTCTCAGCGCGCTGACTTTTTTTCGCAATACGACAGAGCTGTTAGATGTGTTTGAACGTGGTGAGCTTCGCACCGAAATTGTTAAAGAACTGGACAGGCAGCAACAAAAACTGCGCTTGTGGTGCGAAGTACCCGGTGTGGACCGGGAACTTATTACAAGTCTGGGTAAGGATCTGAACGCCTGCGCCACTGTGCTGATGGCCGCTCCGCGTATGGGTCAGTTGCTGCGTGAAGATCGCCTGATTGCGCTGGTACGCCAGCGCCTGAGCATCCCCGGAGGCTGCTGTAGTTTTGACTTACCCACATTGCATATCTGGCTGCACATTGCGCAGGAGGTCCGGGATGCACAGGTCAACCTGTGGATGGATTCGCTGGCCCCCATTGGTGACTCGTTGAAGTTAATCCTTAATCTGATTCGACAGTCCGGTGAGTTCCACCTCCAGACCAGCCTGAATGGCTTCTTCCAGGATAACGCCGAAGGAGCAGACTTGCTACGCCTGCAGCTGGCGCTTGACGACTCGCTTTACCCTCAGGTTTCAGGTCATAAGAGCCGCTATGCTATTCGTTTTTTGCCACTCGACAGCGAACGTGGCGTGGTCCCGGCACGTCTCGATTTTCAACTCGCCTGCTGCTAAGGTTTTGCCGATGAATGAAGAAGTGACGATAGTTAACTGCCCAACCTGTTCAACCAGAGTAATCTGGGACGAACAGAGCCCATTTCGGCCTTTTTGCAGCAAACGTTGCCAGCTGATTGACCTTGGGGAATGGGCAAACGAAGAGAAGCGGATTGCCAGCGAAAGCGAGCATTCAGAGAGCGATGACTGGAGCGAACAGCTCAGGCTGAATGGTTGATTCACGCCCGCCCTGTTTAAGCAGCGAGCGGGGGAATTAACGCGCCTCTTTTATCAGTCGGGCAACAATCGGTATGTTAGCAGGTGGGAATTCAGTGGCGACTAAATCTCGTTGTGCCACCCAACGCTGAGGTTGCCCTTCGCGTCCCCAGGGTTCTCCCTGCCACTCTTCCACGATAAAAAAGTGCAACGTGACCTGAAGTTGACTGTCTGCATGTTCTGAGCGGTCCCAGGCAACAGCACTCACCACCTCAATCCCTGTCTCCTCGTGCAGTTCACGTTTTAGTGCCTGCTCTGGTGTTTCACCCGCTTCGATTTTTCCGCCAGGGAATTCCCACATGTTGCCCATATGAGAGCTTGCAGAACGTTTAGCCAGAAAGATGTTCTGATCTTTATCACGAATTATGCCCACGGCTACTTGCAGATGCTTCATTTACTTCTCTCTCTGAGTACAACAGACCATGTCACTATTCCAGCGTTACAGCCGGATAACAAGCCAGAATTATCCTTTGCCAGCAGATGTAAAACATAACGCTTCGGAACCTGCTGTTATGCTGGCAATAAAAAAGGCCGGGAATATCCCCAGCCCTTTTTTACTTTAAGCGTAATGATTATGCCAGACGCCCATGACACTGCTTATATTTCTTACCTGAACCGCAAGGACAGGGATCGTTACGGCCAATTTTACGTTCTCCACCCTGTTCTGCCAGGGCCGCAGCTGCTTCTGTTTCAGAGTCCACGTGACTTAATTGCTGCTGCTGGGCCAGACGTTCAGCTTCTTCACGACGCTGTTCTTCCATCGCTTCCACTTCTTCCGGCATACGCACCTGAACTTTACTCAGGGTGCTAATCACTTCATATTTCAGTGATTCCAGCATTGCTGCAAACATGGCAAAAGATTCGCGTTTGTACTCTTGTTTAGGATCTTTCTGCGCATAACCACGCAGGTGGATACCCTGCCGCAGATAGTCCATCGCCGCCAGATGCTCTTTCCACAGGCTGTCCAGCGTTTGCAGCATCACGCCTTTTTCGAAGTTGCGCATCATCTCAATGCCGACAACTTCTTCTTTTTGCTGATACTGCTCTTTTGCCTGCTCCATAATGCGCTCACGCAAGGTTTCTTCGTGCAGCTCTGGCTCTTTGTCCAGCCATTCAGCAATTGGCAATTGCAGGTCAAAGTCGTTATTCAGACGCTCCTGCAAACCTGGCACATCCCACATTTCCTCCAGCGACTGCGGTGGAATATAGCTGTCGATGGTGGATTTAAACACGTCCTCACGGATGCTGATAATGGTTTCAGATACATCGGAAACGTCCAGCAATTCATTACGCTGTGTATAGATTGCACGGCGTTGATCGTTAGCCACATCATCATATTCCAGCAACTGCTTACGGATATCAAAGTTGCGGCTCTCAACCTTGCGTTGAGCATTGGCAATCGCCTTGGTCACCCACGGATGTTCGATAGCTTCACCAGGTTTCATCCCCAGTTTCCGCATCATATTGGTAACGCGATCTGAAGCAAAAATACGCATCAGGGCATCTTCCATCGACAGATAGAAACGGGAAGAACCGTTATCACCCTGGCGACCAGAGCGGCCTCGCAGCTGGTTATCAATGCGTCGTGATTCATGACGCTCAGTACCAATAATGTGCAGACCACCAGAAGCAAGCACCGCATCATGGCGAACTTTCCAGGCACTCTTGATAGCGTCAATCTGCTCGTCTGTTGGGTCTTCCAGTTCAGCGATCTCTGCCTGCCAGCTGCCACCCAACACGATATCCGTACCGCGACCTGCCATATTGGTGGCAATAGTGACAGCGGCGGGCTGACCCGCCTGGGCAACGATATCCGCTTCGCGGGCATGGAATTTAGCGTTCAGTACCGCATGTTTGATACCAGCACGAGTCAGCTCGGCAGAAACAACTTCAGATTTCTCAATGGAGATGGTGCCCACCAGTATGGGCTGACCGTTGGCGGTACGCTCTTTGATATCTTCAATGATCGCATCAATCTTCTCTTTTTCAGTCATATAGACCAAATCCGGTAGATCTTTACGCACCATCGGGCGGTTGGTAGGGACGACAATGGTTTCCAGTTTGTAAATCGAGCTGAATTCAAACGCCTCGGTGTCAGCCGTACCGGTCATCCCGGCCAGTTTGTTGTAAAGGCGGAAGTAGTTCTGGAAGGTAATGGAAGCCAGCGTCTGGTTTTCGTTCTGAATTTCCACACCTTCTTTTGCTTCCACCGCCTGATGCAAACCATCTGACCAGCGACGCCCCTGCATGGTACGGCCTGTGTGCTCATCAACAATGATCACCTCACCGTCTTTCACGATGTAATCCACGTCGCGGGTAAAGAGCACATGCGCACGCAAGGCCGCGGTGACGTGGTGCATCATCATGATATTGGCCGGGGAATAGAGCGATTCGCCCTCTTCCATGATGCCTTCACTGACCAACAGCTCTTCAATGGCGACCAGACCACGTTCAGTCAGATGCACCTGCCGGGCTTTCTCATCGACAGAGAAATGTCCTTCTCCCTGGAAAGTATCAGAGTCTTCTTTTTCCTGGCGAATCAGGCCCGGAATGATTTTGTTAACTTTGATATATAAACCTGAACTGTCTTCTGCCGGGCCAGAAATAATCAGCGGCGTACGGGCTTCATCTATCAGAATCGAGTCCACTTCATCCACCAGCGCATAGTTCAACTTGCGCTGTACACGCTCTTCCGGACTGAAGGCCATATTGTCGCGCAGGTAGTCAAAACCATATTCGTTGTTCGTACCGTAAGTGATGTCCGCAGCATAAGCTTCGCGCTTGGCTGGCGCGGGCATGCCAGGCAGGTTGATACCTATAGTCAGGCCGAGAAATTCAAACAATCCACGGTTGTTTTCAGCATCGCGCTGGGCAAGATAGTCGTTCACGGTGACCACATGGACGCCTTTACCACTCAATGCATTAAGGTAGGCAGGAAGCGTTGCCGTCAACGTTTTACCTTCACCGGTGCGCATTTCCGCAATGCAGCGATCGTTCAGCACCATGCCGCCCAGTAACTGGACATCAAAGTGACGCATCCCAAAAACGCGTTTGCTGGCCTCGCGAACGGTGGCAAAGGCTTCAGGGATCAGATTTTCAAGCACTCCCCCCTTTTCCAGCCGGGCACGAAATTCACTGGTTTTCGCTTTCAGTTCGTCATCGGACAGTTTTTCAAAGTCCGGTTCCATTTTGTTGATCTGATCAACGACTTTACGCATGCGGCGCAGCGTACGATCGTTACTGCTACCAAAAATTTTTGTTAATACTTTTATGAACATAGTTGATAAATTCTCTCAGCCACCGCATCAGCGGTGAAGCACTAAACTTTGGGTACATGAACAAAATCTTACGACAGGAGGCAGGCAGGTCCGGCACGAATGCCCTCAACCTGTGCCAGCCAGAGGCCAGTCTGCCAGACAGGTTTGATGGCAAGCTGATGAGGCTCAGTCTGGCGAATGATCGCAGGCGGTCTTTCTTCATGAGTCAGCAACGCATTGAGCGTGTCCAACAACGCAAGCTTTTGCACTTCCAGCGGTGTGCTCTGCTCAGTAGTTGGCTGATTTGCAGGCGTCAGGGAAAAAGAAAGGTGGCGGATAACAGTGCGAATAGCATGCTGATGCCAGTAGTCAACGACTGGGTTTTGCCGGCGAACACTCTCCTGGAGCAGCGCGAGGCGATCGACATGTACGCCAAAGCTGATATTCAGACTGCGGGAATGCGTATCTGCTAAAGTTGGCTGATCGCCACCAGCAACGTAGGGCAGACCAAAACTCGCCGCGACCATCCCCAACAGGAGATGCGGCCAGAAATAACGTCTGCCAAATTGTCGCCAACGATTTAGAATACCGATCACTGTTTTCCGCCGGAGCCTGCCATGCGCGATAGTCGCCCGCAATCAATTGAGAATTTATTCGAAGCAACAGAGGGCAAAGGAATGCTGGAATCCATTCAGCAAAGAGCGGTTGTGCTGAATAAGTTAAACCGTGCTGTGCAGGGTATTCTCCCTGCACAGCTGCATCCCTGGTGCCGCGTGGCGAATTTTCGCCAGGGTATTCTGGTGCTCGAAACGGCTAATGCCAACTGGATGATGCGTTTACGCTATGAGCAATCCAGCCTGCTGTCAGCTTTACGAGCGCAAATATTACCATCATTAACGGCAATCGACATCAGGATAAATCCATCGTTAGCCGCAAAAGGGCATGAAAACGTATATCAAAGCGACAAACAGTCTGATGAACCTGTAGCAGGGCGTAAGCTGAGTGAACAGAGTGCAGAAATGTTGAGGGAGATTGCCAGCAGAAGTCCGGAAAAACTGAAGAGAATTATAGAACGACTGGCTTCACTGGCCGGAGAGAGTACCAGCTCAACCAGTCGTAATAAATGATTCTGGCTTATGCCAGAACCAGGTCAGGTGCTCTGAAGGTAACTGGCAGTTCAGCTTCGTCTTCGAAGGTTGCCCATTCCCAGGCTTCCTGTTTAGCCAGCACGGCCTGCAACAGCTTGTTATTCAAAGCGTGGCCCGATTTGAACGCGGTAAATGCACCAATGATGTTATGACCACACATAAACAGGTCACCAATAGCATCCAGCATTTTATGACGAACAAATTCGTCTTCAAAGCGTAAGCCATCTTCATTAAGTACACGATAATCATCTACCACGATGGCACAGTCAAAACTACCACCAAGGCACAGTCCACGGGACTGCAACGCTTCGATATCACGCATAAAGCCAAAAGTACGGGCGCGGCTAATCTGACGTGCAAAGGATTCAGCAGAAAAGTCCATTCTGTAGCGTTGCGAACTGGAATCAATCGCCGGATGGTTAAAGTCGATTGTAAAATCCAACGTAAAACCATTATGCGGAGAGAGTTCAGCCCATTTGTCGCCATCTTCAACCCTGACAGGTTTTTTGATACGCACAAATTTTTTCGCGCTGTTCAGTTCTTCAATGCCTGCATCCATCAGCAGATAAATAAAGGGGGCTGCGCTGCCGTCCATAATAGGAATTTCAGGCGCGTTCACTTCCACCACGATATTATCAATGCCAAGACCTGCCAGTGCTGCATTCAGATGCTCGACCGTTGAAATACGCACGTCATGCTCATTAACCAGGCAAGTACAGAGCATGGTATCACGTACGGATTTAGCATCTGCCGGAAAATCAACCGGGGGATTCAAGTCAGTGCGGCGATAGATGACCCCGGTATTAGCCGGCGCAGGGCGTAGTGTCAGCGTGACTTTTTTGCCGGTATGCAAACCGACACCAGTCGTCTGAACGATACGTTTTAATGTCCGTTGTTTGATCATCGCTTTATCTCGCAAAATTACTCATCCGACCGCCAGTATATCTTACCAGCGGGCCAACACTTTAGCACAAAGAGCGGAGAATCCCAATTCTCAGGTAATTCTTAGTCCGCCTGCTTGCGCAGGAAGGCCGGAATATCCAGATAGTCAGGCTCTTTGTTTGATTGTGCACCCTGATCGTTAACCACCTTCGCCGCAGGTTTCTGCTCCTGAGGTAATGGAGTCATACCATGCTGCTGATAGCGATGGTCCATCACCGGCTGGCTCTGCTGCTTATTGGTCACCAGCGTGATTTCCGGACGTTTGTCCATGCCAATACCCGTAGCAACCACAGTAACCCGCAGCTCATCATTCATTTCCGGGTCCAGTGAAGTCCCGATAACTACAGTTGCATTGTCAGAAGCAAACGCGCGGATGGTGTTACCTACCGTTTCGAACTCATCCAGACGCAGGTCAAAACCAGCGGTGATGTTAACCAGAACACCACGAGCGCCAGACAGATCGATGTCTTCCAACAGTGGGCTGGAAATCGCCATTTCAGCCGCTTCTTCAGCACGATCTTCGCCACATGCGACGCCGGAACCCATCATGGCATAACCCATTTCAGACATTACCGTGCGGACGTCTGCAAAGTCGACGTTCATCAGACCAGGACGGGTGATCAGCTCCGCGATGCCCTGTACCGCGCCTTTCAGTACGTCGTTGGCCGCGCCAAACGCATCCAGCAGAGAGATACCACGACCCAATACTTTAAGCAGTTTGTCGTTAGGAATAGTGATCAGAGAATCCACATGCCTTGAGAGCTCGGCAATACCCTGCTCAGCAAAAGCCATGCGCTTTTTACCTTCGAAATTAAAAGGCTTGGTGACAACCGCAACCGTCAGGATACCTAAATCCTTCGCCACTTCTGCCACGACTGGCGCAGCACCTGTACCCGTACCACCGCCCATGCCGGCCGCGATAAACACCATGTCTGCACCTTCCAGTGCCTGACGCAGTGCTTCACGGTCTTCTTCAGCAGAATTGCGGCCCACTTCCGGGTTTGCACCGGCACCCAGACCTTTGGTGATCCCGTTGCCGATCTGGATAGTCTGGCCCACTGCTGTTTTACGCAATGCCTGGGCATCGGTATTAACAGCAAAGAATTCCACGCCTTCGATGCGCTCACGCACCATATGCTCTACGGCATTGCCGCCGCCGCCGCCGACGCCGATGACTTTAATCACCGCGTCATTGGTCAATTCCATAGGTTCAAACATAGTTTCTCTCCGTTATGTGCCTGTCGCCTGGAGATCATAAAAAAATCGGGCATGATCCCCTTTTTCAAAATCAAAATTCTTTTCTCAGCCAGCTGTTGATTCGTTTAAACCAGTTGCCCACTGAGACTCTTTTTTCTACATCTGCCTCACCGCTAAGATGAGACTCTTTTCCGTAGTGCAGTAAGCCAACCGCTGTTGAGTAGTATGGCTCCTGCGCGTAATCCGTTAATCCGGTAATGTTAAGCGGTTGTCCGATACGCACCTGGGTATGAAACACCCGCTGAGCACACGCCGCCAGGCCTTCAATCTGTGCCGCGCCGCCGGTCAGAACAATGCCAGCGGCCAGATGATGCTTTACGCCCTGCTGACGCAGTTGTTCCTGCAATTGCAGAATCTCGTCGTTCACCAGATTCAGAAGTTCGGTATAGCGAGGTTCTATCACCTCAGCCAGGGTCTGGCGCTGCAAACTTCTGGGGGGACGGCCCCCTACACTTGGCACTTCGACATTTTCGTCTTTACCAACGATAGAACCCAACGCGCAACCATGACGGACTTTGATTGCTTCGGCATCCGTTGGCGGTGTACCAAAAGCATAGGCAATATCGCTGGTCACCACATTGCCGGCATACGGGATCACTTTGGTATGGCGCAATGCTCCGCCAGTATAAACCGCAATATCCATGGTGCCGCCGCCAACATCAACCACGCAGACGCCCAGTTCACGTTCATCTTCCGTCAACACGGCAAGGCTTGCAGCCAGTCCGGCAAAAATGAGTTGGTCAACTTTCAGGCCACATCGTTCAACGGCTTTGACAATGTTTTTTGCCATATCGTTGTGGCAGGTGATCAGGTGCACTTTTGCCTGCATCCTGACGCCGGACAGACCAACAGGATTCTTAATCCCTTCCTGATAATCAATCGCATACTCTTGTGGAATGACATGCAGGATGCGGTGTTCATCACGCACACGAACGGATTTCGCCGTGTGAACGACATTTTCCACATCTTCCTGGGTCACTTCCTCTTCGGAAATAGGAACCATCCCTATTTCGTTCTGACAACTGATGTGTTTGCCAGATAATGCAAGGTATACCGACGAAATCTGGCAATCGGCCATCAACTCTGCCTGATCGATGGCCCTTTGCACGCACTTCACGACGGATTCCAGATCGTTTACACCGCCTTTATCCATCCCACGGGAAGGACAGCTGCCCACGCCGATAATGTTAACCATGCCATCGGGCAGAATTTCTCCTACTAAAGCGGCGACTTTTGCCGTGCCGATTTCGAGTCCAACTACCAGTTTTCTGTCCGTCGCCTTGATCATTGTTGTTTAACCTGTACCTGATTCTGTTGCTTGTTACCGTCAGCGTTCTGGATGAGTGGCGCCGCCCAACCTACTGCCGCACCGGCGTCATATCGTAGATCAACGTAACTGACACGTTTGTTTTCCGTCTGCGCCTGCTGCTGCAGCGTTGGGTTCAACTGAATAAAGCGTTGCAATCGCTTCATATCATCATTACGCCCTAACTCCAGACGAACGTCGTCTGATAGCACCAGTTGCCACGAACGCCGGGCGGTCATGGACGCTGCCTTCAGCTTAAATTTGCTGGCCGCCAGTAAATCACTCATCTGGTGATATCCGGTCAATACTTCTGATTCGCTGCCCTCCGGGCCATAAAGCCCAGGCATCGCTTCTTTACCGATAAAACTGGCTGGCACACTGAAGGATTTTCCCTGTGCATCAACCATATGCAGATCATTCCAGCGTGCGACCGGCACATATTCGACCAGATGAATTTTTAATTCGTCAGGCCACTGCTTACGCACACTCACCTGCTGGATCAACGGCAGGCGCTCAATCTGCTGCTGAATAACATCCACGTTCTGCGACATGAATGTACCGGGCGGCCCCAATGACAGAATCGCCTGGCGAATATCATCATGGCTGGTGTAATGCATCTGTCCTGTTACCACCAGCCTCGACAATGGCAAACGGGATGCATCATTCATCCACTTCACCACCACCAAACCTCCGGCCAGCATGACACCTAACACCAGCATCAGAAAAATGATGCCTGCCAGCCGCGTACCGTTACTTCGTCCTGAGCCCGCTTTTTTTTGCGCTTCACGGTTGCGAACATTCATTGCCGCCTGAGACATATCAGTCGGCCAGCTCCAGAATGCGGACAACAAGTTGCGAGAAGCTCATCCCCGCCTGCTTAGCCGCCATTGGCACCAGACTGTGGCTGGTCATGCCCGGCGACGTATTCACTTCCAGCAGGTAAAATGCGCCATCACCGCCCATCATCACATCAACGCGGCCCCAGCCAGTGCAACCCAGTGCCCGCCATGCCTTTAATACTATTTCGCTCAGTTCAGCTTCTTTTTCCACCGAAAGGCCACTTGGGCAGAAGTACTGAGTATCGTCAGAAAAGTATTTTGCTTCATAGTCATAGAACTCTGACGCTACCTGAATTTTGATTGAGGGCAGGATATCGTCGCCAATCACGCCAACGGTGTATTCAGGGCCACTGAGAAACGCTTCAACCAGCACTTCGTCATCGTGACGAAACGCTTCATCAAGTGCAGCCTCAAGGGCATCGGCCTGATTCACACGAGATATACCGACGCTGGAGCCTTCACTGCTCGGCTTAACAAACAGCGGCAGGCCCAACGCAGCGATTTGCGCCTGTGTTTCCGGGCTCAGGCCCACATCCCTCTGCTTACGGGTAATCGCCACATACGGCGAAACCGGCAGGCCACAGCCCTGCCAGAGATATTTGGTGCGCAGCTTGTCCATAGTGATCGCGGAAGCCATCACACCGCTGCCGGTGTAGGGGAGAGAAAGAAACTCCAGCACACCCTGCAGCGTACCGTCCTCACCGCCACGCCCATGCAGCGCGATAAAGGCTTTATTGAAGCCCTCTTCTTTCAGGCGTGATACCGGAAAGTCGCGGGTATCCACCGCATGCGCATCGATGCCTGCTTCTTTCAGACCCGCCAGCACGGCGTTTCCTGACATCAATGACACATCACGTTCGGCAGAGGTGCCACCCAGCAAAACTGCAACTTTATCAGCCATGATGATCCCCTTCATTGCCCTGCGGTTGTAACTTTTGATCGGCCAGCTTGCGGGCAATACGCCCAACGTTACCCGCCCCCTGGATCAGGATTAAATCGTTGCCATTCAGTTTTGGTGCCAGCATCTCCAGCACCGCATCATGGTCTGAAACCAGTATCGGATCGACCTTGCCTCGCCCCCGAATGGTTCGGCATAGCGAACGGCTGTCTGCGCCTGGTATCGGCGTTTCACCGGCAGAATAAACATCCAGCAGCAACAGCACGTCAACCTGCGACAGGACGTTGGCAAAATAATCATAAAGATCGCGGGTGCGGGTATAACGATGCGGCTGGAAAACCATCACCAACTGACGGTCCGGCCACCCGGCACGTGCAGCTTTAATAGTCGCATCCACTTCAGTTGGATGATGACCATAATCATCAACCAGCATCGCCGTACCTTCTGTCCCGTTGACGTCCTGCAACGGAAACTCACCGAGGAAGTCAAAACGACGGCCAGTTCCCTGAAAACTCTCCAGTGCACTGAGGATCTCATCATCATCAATGCCTTCTTCCGTCGCTACTGCCACCGCAGCTGCCGCGTTCAACGCGTTATGTCGGCCAGGCGCATTCAGCGTCACCCGCATTAACGGTTTGTCGTGACGGGCCAGGGTGAAGTGTCCCTGAGCGCCATGCTGCTCGTAGCTGGCGATACGCACGTCTGCGTCTTCACTGAAGCCATAAGTCGTAATCTGCCTGCCAATACGTGGGATCAAATCGCGAATCACCGCATCGTCAACGCATAGCACGGCACGACCATAAAATGGCAGATTGTGCAGGAAGTTAATAAACGTCTGCTTCAGGTTCTCAAAGTCACCCTGATAGGTATCCATGTGATCGGCTTCAATGTTGGTGACAATCGCCACCATCGGCTGCAAATGCAAAAATGAGGCATCGCTCTCGTCCGCCTCTGCAATCAGATAACGGCTGCTGCCCAGCCGCGCATGTGTACCTGCCGCTTTAACCAGACCGCCATTCACAAAGGTCGGATCAAGCCCACCTTCCGCGTAAATGCTGGAAACCATCGCCGTGGTGGTGGTTTTACCATGCGTCCCTGCCACCGCAATGCCATGCCGAAAACGCATCAGCTCGGCCAGCATTTCTGCCCGACGGATTACCGGGATACGCGCCTCACGAGCCGCGATAATTTCCGGGTTATCCTGTGAAACCGCCGTAGAGACCACCACCACGCTGGCGTCACTGACATTTTCAGGACGATGGTTGAAATAGATAGTCGCCCCGAGATTAGTCAAATGACGGGTCACCGCATTCGGTGCCAGATCTGAACCACTGATTTCATACCCTTCATTGGCCAACACTTCGGCAATACCGCCCATGCCAGCACCGCCGATGCCGACAAAGTGAATGTGCCGAACGCGACGCATCTCGGGCACGATAGAACGCAGTTTTGCCAGTTGTTGTGTATTCATCTCTTCTGCCTGTCGGTATCCCTTAACCTTTCTCCTTGCCGGAAGTTCAGCTGACTTAAGGCCTCTGTTACTCAGTTAAGTTAGTAACGGGCTAAGTTGCCGTTTTCCTGCAACAGGAAATTCATCGGGATACATCTTGTATAACCATTCGGGGTCGGCCAGGCCAACCCGCTCTGTTCTGTTTACAGCGCGGCTCTGACTACTTCCGCTGCAACCCGTTCGGTTGCGTCAGGGATAGCCACCGCCCGTGCTTTTTCTGCCATGTTCAGTAACGCTGGACGATCCCATCCGGCCAGCGTTTCCGCCACAACCTCCGCAGTAAACTGCGGTTGTTCGTAAATTTTTGCTGCACCCGCTTTTTCCAGCGGCAGTGCATTCCAGTACTGTTGGCGATCTTTATGTTGGAATGGCACAAAGATAGCGGGTAAACCAGCAGCGGCCACCTCACTGACTGTCAGTGCCCCAGAGCGACAGACCACCACATCAGCCCAGGCGTAAGCCGCCGCCATATCGTCAATAAATTCTGTCACCTTATGTCCGGGCAGGTTCAGTTGCTGATAAGCCTGGTTAAGGCTCCCGGCAGCCCCTTTCCCTGACTGGTGCCATAAGTTGATTTTGTCACCCAGCTTAGCTGCAACCTGTGGCATGGTCTGGTTAAGCACCCGGGCACCCTGGCTCCCCCCCACCACCAGAACCCGAATCGGACCGGTGCGGCCAGCCAGACGCACTTCAGGCAGGGGCAGCGCCAGCACGTCGGTTCTGACCGGGTTCCCCACCACTTCTGCATCCGGGAAAGCGCCAGGAAAGGCCTGCATGACTTTTTTGGCTATTCTGGCAAGCCATTTGTTGGTTAACCCGGCGATGCCGTTCTGCTCATGCAGTACCACCGGCACCCCACTGCTCCAGGCTGCCAGACCGCCGGGACCCGATACATAGCCGCCCATGCCCAGCACCACATCGGGCTGCCAGCGCCTGATGATAGCTCTGGCCTGACATACCGCGCTGAAAATGCGCCAGGGGGCGGCGATTAATGCTTTTAATCCTTTGCCACGCAGACCGCTGATACGAATAAATTCAATATCTATCCCGTGCTTAGGAACCAGATCGGCTTCCATGCGATCCGCCGTGCCCAGCCAGCGCACCTGCCAGCCCTGAGCCATTAACTGGTGTGCCACAGCCAGGCCGGGAAAAACATGGCCTCCCGTGCCACCGGCCATCACCATCAGCCGTTTGCCTTTCATCGGCCGCTCCGTGTAAACGCCTGGGCTTTCGCCAGACGTGTTTCATAATCGATACGCAGTAAAAATACGATGGCTGTCGACATAATAATCAGACTGGAACCACCATAACTGATTAAAGGTAACGTCAGGCCTTTAGTCGGCAACATCCCAGCAGCCGCCCCGACATTAACCAGCGCCTGGAAGCTGAACCAGACGCCGATAGAGCAACCCAGAAAACCGGAAAAACGTTGGTCGATTTCCAGTGCGCGACGGCCAATGGACATCGCACGAAAAGCGACGAAGAATACCATCAGCAGCGCCAAAACCACACCGATATAACCCAGTTCTTCCCCGATAATGGAAAAGATAAAGTCGGTGTGTGCTTCCGGAAGATACTCCAGTTTTTGTACCGAATTGCCCAGCCCCTGCCCCCAGAATTCACCCCGTCCAAAAGCCATCAACGACTGCGTCAGCTGATAACCGCTGCCGAAGGGATCTTCCCAGGGGTTCCAGAAAGAGGTGACACGACGCATACGATAAGGCTCGGCGACGATCAGCAGACAGACGGCAAATATTCCGGAGCCGATAATCGCCAGAAACTGCCATAATTTTGCCCCTGCGAGAAACAGCATCGCCAGGGTAGTAACAAACAGTACCACCACGGTGCCTAAATCGGGCTGGGCCAGCAGCAGAACTGCCAGTACCACCATCACGCCCATCGGCTTACAGAATCCCCAAAAGTTGTTACGCACCTCATCTACCTTGCGCACCAGATAACTGGCGAGATAGCAGAACAGCGACAACTTAGAAAGTTCAGCAGGCTGGATGCGCAATGGTCCGAGTGCAATCCAGCGGGATGCACCGTTAACCGAGCTACCCACCACCAACACAATCAACAACATGACAATGGTTACCAGCAACATGATGTTGCTGTAGCGCTGCCAGAAATCCATTGGCACACGCAGCGTAACCAGCGAAATGCCCAACGCCAGCGCGATATAGAATGCATCGCGCTTGGCAAAATAGAAGGGATCGTCCGACAGACGCTGCCCGACGGGCATTGAGGCGGAGGTCACCATCACGAAACCAATAATCGCCAGCCCCAACGTCAGCCACAGCAGCGTGCGGTCGTAAAGCACCATTGAGGTCGCATCATTTTCACGCGACCCCATCACCCACTCTTTCAGGCGGTCAGACAGTCCGCCAGCAAGGCTCAGGCCTGGTATGCGTATCATCCCAGCTCCTTAGCGAGTTGCGTAAACACATCGCCGCGTTGCTCGAAGTTTTTGAACTGATCCAGGCTGGCGCAGGCCGGAGAAAGCAAAACAATATCGCCAGGCTGAACTTTTGCTGCAATCTGCGCCATCGCCTCTGCCATGGTTTCAGTTTGCACCGCTTTTTGCGGGGAAAGCTCAGCCAGCTCGGCGCCGTCGCGACCGAAGCAGTAAAGCTGCACGTTTGCAGCCTGCACGTATTGACTCAGCGGCGTGAAGTCAGCCGATTTACCGTCTCCGCCCAGCAGCAGCCAGAGTGTGCCTGACAGCTGTAATCCGCTTAGTGCTGCTTCGGTGCTACCCACATTGGTTGCTTTCGAATCATTAATCCAGCGCACACCATTATTTTCATGCGCAAGCTGGAAACGATGAGCCAGGCCGGTAAAAGTGGTCAACGCCTTCAGACTGGAGGTGCGCGGCAACCCGACAGCATCAGCCAGTGCAAGGGCAGCCAGCGCGTTGGTGTAATTATGCTGCCCGACCAGCGTCATCTCATCAGTATTGAGCACTTTCTCGCCATTGACTCTCAGCCAGATAGTGCCCTGCTGACGGTTAAGATGATAATCACCGACATCCACACCATAACTGACGCAGCGTTTATCCGCGCCACGAACGGGCATAGTCATCGCGTCATCGGCATTGACCACACAGACCCTGGCCTGCTCGTAAATACGCAGTTTTGCTGCCCGATACTGCTGCATGCCCAACGGATAGCGATCCATGTGATCTTCAGTGACGTTAAGAATTGTTGCTGCTGCGGCCTTCAGGCTGGAGGTGGTTTCCAACTGGAAACTGGAAAGCTCCAGCACATACAGCTGTGCCTGTTGTTCCAGCAGCATCAGCGCAGGCAGACCAATATTACCGCCCACACCAACCTGCCAGCCGGCGGCTTTCGCCATCTCGCCCACCAGCGTCGTCACCGTACTCTTACCGTTTGAGCCGGTAATGGCGACAACCGGAGCCTGAGCTTCGCGGCAAAACAGTTCTATATCACCGATGATTTCAACCCCGGCATCGGCGGCATCCATCAGCGAAGGATGCGCAAGCGACATCCCCGGACTGGCTATAATCAGGTCGGCAGCGAGCAGCCAGCGGTCGTTAAGTGAACCCAGCCAGCACTCCACACTATTGGGCAGCTTGTTCAGCCCTGGCGGCACGACACGGGTATCCATCACACGTGGTGTTACGCCACGTGCTAAAAAGAAATCAACACAGGAGAGACCGGTCAGCCCCAACCCGATGATGACGACTTTTTTACCCTGATAGTCAGCCATAGTTACCGTACCTTCAGCGTTGCAAGGCCAATCAGCACCAGCATCAGTGAAATGATCCAGAAGCGCACAATCACCCTGGGTTCAGGCCAGCCTTTCAGTTCGTAATGATGATGGATTGGAGCCATGCGGAAAATGCGCTGACCACGCAGTTTGAAGGAACCCACCTGTAAAACCACCGACAGGGTTTCCACCACAAAGACGCCGCCCATGATCACCAGCAAAAATTCCTGACGCAGCAGGACGGCGATGGTCCCGAGGGCCCCCCCGAGCGCCAGCGAGCCGACGTCGCCCATGAATACCTGTGCCGGATAGGTGTTGAACCACAAAAAGCCAAGGCCGGCACCGACAATAGCGGTGCAGACAATCACCAGTTCGCCCGCGTGGCGCAGATAGGGAATATGCAGATATTCAGCAAATTTCACGTTACCCGTAGCCCAGGCCACTAATGCAAAACCCGCCGCGACAAATACGGTAGGCATGATAGCAAGGCCATCAAGGCCATCGGTCAGGTTAACTGCGTTGCCGGTGCCGACAATAACGAAATAGGCTAATACCACATAGAACAAGCCCAGTTGCGGCATGATGTCTTTGAAGAACGGCACCACCAGCTGGGTGGCAGGCGTATCATAACCTGCTGCGTATAGCGCAAATGCCACCCCCAGCGAGATAACCGACATCCAGAAATACTTCCAGCGCGCAATCAGCCCCTTCGTATCTTTGCGTACCACCTTGCGGTAATCATCGATAAAACCAATGATGCCAAAGCCGATCAGTACAAACAGCACACACCAGACATAAGGGTTTGAGGGATAGGCCCACATCAGCACGGAAACGGTGATGGAAAACAGGATCATAATCCCGCCCATCGTTGGTGTGCCGCGTTTGCTGAAATGTGACTCAGGACCGTCGTTACGCACCACCTGACCAAAAGACATCTCCTGGAGACGGGCAATCATGCGCGGGCCCATCCATAAAGAGATGAACAGTGCTGTCAGCAGGCTGACGATGGCCCTGAACGTCAGATACGAAAAGACGTTAAAGCCAGAATATAAAGCGACCAAATGTTCGGCCAGCCAGACTAACATGTACCTTTCTCCTGTAAGCTTTGTACCACCTGCTCCATGGCAGCACTACGTGAACCTTTGACCAGAATGGTGATTGAGGCGTGTTGAGACAGCAGTGCCCTGAGTCGGGCGGTCAGCGCGGTTTTATCATTAAAGTGCTCGCCGACTCCGCTGGCATCGCTGAGCAATTGACTTAATATCCCCACGCTCAGAACTTTATCCAGCCCTGCCAGACGTGCAGCCTCTCCCACCTGGCGGTGGCATGCTTCAGCTTCATCGCCCAGTTCGGCCATATCACCCACAACCATCACCCGGTAGCCTGGCATTTCAGCCAGCACCTGCGCTGCCGCCGTCATGGATCCCACATTGGCATTGTAACTGTCATCCAGCAGCAGCTTGCCCTGCGCCAGCTGCACGGGAAAAAGACGGCCTGCAACGGCTTTCAGACTGGACAAGCCCTGCCGGATAGCGCTGAGTGGCGCACCGACGGATAGAGCCAGCGCCGCTGCCGCCAGTGCGTTGGCCACATTGTGTCGTCCCGGCAACGGCAACTGGACGGTGATACGTCCGGCTGGCGTGGTCATCACAAATTGCGTACCCTCGCCGTTTACCGCAATCTCACTGGCATTAAACTCACAGTCGGCATTTGCTTTCGCAGAGAAACGCCAGACATGCTTGTCATGCAACATGCTCTGCCAGTGTGGCCAGTCATGACTGTCAGCATTGATAATCGCCGTACCATCAGCAGGCAAACCCTGAAAAATTTCGCCTTTTGCTTTCGCCACGCCAGCCAGCGAGCCAAACCCTTCCAGATGAGCTGCCGCAAGATTATTCACCAGGGCGGCCTCAGGGCGGGCAAGGTCCGTCGTCCAGGCGATTTCCCCCTGATGATTAGCACCCAGTTCAATCACTGCATACTGATGATGTGCCGTCAGGCGCAGTAAAGTCAGAGGTACACCGATATCGTTATTCAGGTTCCCGGCGGTATAAAGGGTTTCACCGCATTCGCGAAGGATAGCGGCAGTCATCTCTTTTACTGAGGTTTTGCCTGAGGATCCGGTCAGCGCAACCACCCTGGCCGTCGATTGCCGACGAACCCAGCCCGCCAGTTGTCCCAGTGCGATGCGGGTATCCGCTACCACCACCTGAGGCACGGCAATGGGTAAGTGCTTGCTGACTAATGCAGCGGTGGCACCGGCGGTCAGGGCATCAGCAATGAAGTCATGCGCATCAAAACGTTCGCCTTTCAGAGCAATGAACAGGCAACCCGCGCTGACCTTACGTGTGTCAGTGGTCACTTCAGCAAAAGTCAGGTTGCCACCGAAGAGCTCGCCACCGGTCAGTTCTGCCAGAGTTTGTAGTGAAAGCGCAATCATGCCACCACCCCCAGCAATCCGGCGACGGTCAGCCGATCGGAATAGTCCAGACGCTGGTTGCCGATAATCTGATAATCTTCATGACCTTTGCCAGCCACCAGCACAATATCACCCTCCTGCGCCTGCATGACGGTGTGAGTAACCGCTTGTACACGGCCCGGCATCACGCGGGCACGCCCTGCGTCCAGCAGGCCAGTGAGCACATCGGCCACGATAGCCGCCGGATCTTCGCTGCGTGGATTGTCATCGGTGATCACCACCACATCGGAAAACTGTTCGGCAATGGCCCCCATCAATGGACGCTTACCTTTGTCACGATCGCCACCACAACCAAATACGCACCAGAGTTGCCCGTTGCAGTGCAGACGTGCAGCGGATAGCGCTTTTTCCAGGGCATCCGGTGTATGAGCATAATCAACCACCACGGTTGGCTTGCCTGGCGCAGTAAATACTTCCATTCGCCCTGTCACCGGTTGCAGATGGTTACTGGTAGCAATCAGCGCAGCGAGGGGATAACCCAGAGCGAGCAGCGTCGCCAGCGCAATCAGCAGATTGCTGACGTTAAATGCCCCCATCAGGCGGCTCTCGATAACGCCCGGCCCCCAACTGGAGTTGAATTCTATCGTTGCGCCATTGTCATGGAAATTGACATCTGTGGCTGTCAGCCAGCGGCCACGACAGCCCGGCTGGAGACGGTTTTCCATACTCACCGCCACGGCATCAGGCAGCTTTTGCAGCCAGCGGAAGCCGGTTTCATCATCCGCATTGATAATTGTCTGACCGATCTGATGTTCAGAAAACAGTAGCCATTTGGCATTTTCATAGCGGGTCATATCGCCGTGGTAATCCAGATGATCACGACTGAGATTAGTAAAGGCGGCGGCGGCAAAGGGTAACGCAGCAACACGATGCTGCACGAGGCCGTGGGAAGAGACCTCCATTGCTGCCAGCGTAGCCCCCTGTTCGACCAGGGTGCTTAACGTATGCTGAACGTCAACCGCTGAACCGGTGGTATTTTCGGCCGGGGCCAGATGACCATACAGACCATTCCCCACCGTGCCCATCACGGCTCCCGTCTCGCCCAGCAATTGCGCCCACTGGGCGAGCAGTTGCGTGGTTGTGGTCTTGCCGTTAGTACCGGTGACACCAACCAGACGTAATTTTTCTGCGGGTTGTTGATAAAAACGCCCCGCCAACGCAGAGAGACGCTGAGCAAGCTGAGTCAGGTAAATGACCGGCACGCCATGTACTTCTTTAATTTCACCGTCCTGCGCTTCACCTTCTGCTTCAGCAATGATCGCCGCCACGCCCTGAGCAACAGCCTGCGGAATAAAACGACGCCCATCCACCGCGTGGCCTTTTATCGCCACAAACAGATCGCCAGACGCTGCCAGTCGGCTGTCCAGTATCATTTCACGCAGCAGCCGTTCCGGCGCATCAGCCACCCACGGAGCCAGTAAGTTGCGCAGATTACGATCTGTCACTTGAAGCCTCACTTCTGTTTTGTACTATCTCGTTTTTATCACCCTGAGGCGCTGGCAGCGGCAGTGCATCAGGTTCAATGTTCATCGTGCGTAAAACGCCGCCCATAATGGCGCCAAATACCGGGGCAGAAACGGCACCGCCATAATATTTGCCTGCCTGAGGATCGTTAATTACCACCACTAACGCAAAACGAGGGCGGCTCGCCGGGGCCACACCAGCGGTATAGGCAATATATTTGTTAACGTATTTACCGTCCGGGCCGACTTTCTTGGCCGTACCGGTTTTAATCGCGATGCGATAGCCTTTAATCGCCGCCTTCACCCCGCCGCCGCCGGGCAATGCCACGCTTTCCATCATGTGCATCACCGTGCGCACCACGTCTTCAGAAAAAACGCGCTGCCCTGCTACGGGAGGATCGACTTTAGTGATCGACAGCGGGCGATACATGCCATAGCTGCCTATCGTTGCGTAGACTCGCGCTAACTGTAACGGTGTTACCATCAGCCCGTAGCCAAAAGAGAAGGTGGCCCTCTCTATGTCAGACCACCGTTGTTTTTGAGGATATAAGCCACTACTTTCTCCGACCAACCCCAAATTGGTCGCCTTACCCAGTCCAAAGTGCGTGTAAGTTTCTACCAGCGCTGAGGACGGCATCGCTAACGCCAGCCTGGAAACGCCGACGTTACTCGATTTTTGCAAAACCCCGGTCAGGGTCAACTCATTGTAACGGGCCACGTCTTTGATTTCGTGACCATTAATCCGGTATGGAACGGTATTCAGCACGCTGTTTTCTTTTACCACACCACGCTGTAACGCGGTCATCACTACCATCGGTTTTACCGTAGAACCCGGCTCAAAGATGTCAGTGATCGCCCGGTTCCGCATCACATCTTTGGTGGTGTTGGTCAGGTTATTGGGGTTGTAGGCCGGACTATTGGCCATCGCCAGCACTTCACCGGTATTCACATCCACCAGCACCGCCGTACCGGATTCTGCTTTATTAAAAGCCACGGCATTGTTCAGTTCGCGATATACCAACGCCTGTAAGCGCTCATCGATACTCAGCGCAAGGTTATGGGCCGCACGGCTGTCAACAGAAGAGATATCTTCAATCACCCGACCATTGCGATCGCGGCGTACGGTGCGCTCACCCGGCTGTCCGGTCAGCCATTTGTCAAAGCTTTTTTCAACGCCTTCAATGCCCTGGCCATCAATGTTGGTAAAGCCAATCAGGTGCGAGGTTACCTGCCCGGCCGGGTAGTAACGCCGTGACTCTTCACGCAGATTGATACCGGGAAGCTTAAGCTTTTTAACGTAATCACCAATGGCAGGATTGACCTGACGGGCAAGATAAACAAAGCGGCCTTTGGGATTGGCATTGACCCGTGCTGCCAGTTGATCAAGAGGAATGGAGAGGGCATCTGACAGTGCTTTCCAGCGGCTGTCCAGCGTGATCCCCCCCTTGTCGTGAAGTTCTTTCGGATCGGCCCAGACTGCATTGACAGGGACGCTGACCGCCAGAGGACGTCCGGCACGGTCGGTAATCATCCCGCGTGAAGTGGGTACAGCCTGTACACGCAAGGAGCGCATATCGCCTTCACGAACCAGCTTATCGGGATTAATAATCTGCAAATAGGCGACACGCGCCAGCAATCCCAGTAACGCCAGCAGGATGCAGCCACAAAGCAACGCAAAACGCCAGCTGACAAAGCTGGCCTGATTTTCCGGGCGTTTTAACTTCATGGCGACAATTTTCATTCAGTCTCTTATGGCTGTACCACTATATTTTCCTGCGATGGATCAACATGCTGCATTTGCAGTTTCTCCGTCGCCGTTCTCTCTACCCGGCTGTGATCGCCAAGGGCATTCTCTTCCAGAATCAGATTTCGCCATTCAATATCCAGCGCATCACGCTCCAGCACCAGTTGCTCACGCTGTGCGGTCAGCAAACGGGTTTTGTGCGCGGTGGTGACCACCAGAACCGACGAAACCAACACCGCTACCGCCAGGATGACCGGAATCTTGCCGTGACGCAGCAAATCGCTGGCAATAACACCGGGTAAACTGTGACGCTCATTGCCAATCATGACGCGGTCCTTTCAGCTATACGCAACACCGAGCTACGCGCTCTGGGATTTTCTGCCACTTCTGCATCACCGGGCATCATTTTGCCTGCCACTTTCAGCTGCCGACCGCCTAACTGGCTGAGCTGCGCTTCGGTCATCGGCAAGCCTGCCGGTACTTGTGGACCGCGGCTTTGTTCACGCATAAAGCGTTTCACAATGCGATCTTCCAGCGAGTGAAAGCTGATCACCGACAAACGTCCTGAAGGTGCCAGCGCCGTCAGCGCCCCTTGCAGAGCCTGTTCAATCTCTTCCAGCTCACTGTTAATCCAGATACGAATCGCCTGGAAACTGCGGGTCGCCGGGTGCTTAAATTTGTCCTTCACCGGCGTGGCGTTGTAAATCACTTCCGCCAGCTCTTTCGTACGTGTCATCGGCTGCTCGCGGTTACGCTGCACAATGGCATGAGCGATACGTTTGGCAAATCGCTCCTCTCCGAAGGTTTTCAGTACAAAAGCAATATCGTGCTCTTCGGCCTTGAGTAACCACTCCGCAGCCGATAATCCTTTAGTCGGATCCATACGCATATCCAGCGGTCCGTCACGCATAAACGAAAAACCGCGCTCTGCGTCATCCAGCTGTGGCGAGGAAACCCCCAAATCCAGCAAAATGCCAGCCACTTTCCCGGTCAGTCCGCGCGCTTCTACATAGTCAGCCAGCGCGGAAAAAGGGCCATGAATAATGGTAAAGCGTGGATCGGTAATTTCAGCAGCGGCGGCAATCGCTTGCGGATCGCGGTCAATAGCATAAAGCCGACCCTGTTCTCCCAGCTTTGCCAGAATCAAACGTGAATGGCCACCCCGGCCAAAAGTGCCATCGATGTAGATGCCGTCGGGTTGAATATTGAGCGCGTTAACTGCCTCGTCCAACAGCACCGTGGTATGTTTAAAATTTTCCTGCATAGCTATAACGACAAGTCCTGCAAACGCTCAGATAACGGTTCCTGAGTCGACTGCTCTGCGTCAATATCTTCCCTGACTTGTTGATACCAGGTCTGTTCATCCCACAATTCAAGTTTATTGAACTGCCCAACCAGCATCACTTCTTTGCTCAGTCTGGCGTGCTGGCGCAGCGTGTTCGCTACCAGCAGTCGACCAGCATTATCCATCTGACATTCACTGGCATGTCCAAGCAACAGGCGCTGAACACGGCGCTCTGCGGGGTTCATGCTGGATAAACGAGCCAGTTTGCGCTCAATAATTTCCCATTCAGGCAGGGTGTAAAGCAGCAGGCATGGCTGGTGGAGGTCAATGGTGCACACCATTTGCCCCTGTGATTCCCCGATCAGCGTTTCGCGATAGCGCGTAGGTACGGCAAGCCGCCCCTTGCTGTCGAGATTGACTAACGTTGCTCCACGGAACATGCCAGCCTCACCCTCCAGTTACCCTCTTTCACCACTTTCCACCACAAATTCCCACCAAAGGAGTTTACGGAGCGAAGGAAAACATTGTCAAGCCGCAGCAGGCGTCGAATAGGATTATTTCTTAACAGGTAAAAACGCAGATAAGTTTTAAAAACTACGATTTACCAGGGAGTTTAAAAATAAACTAATGAATAGTGACAGGAATTTCTGTGGGAATTTAACATTGCTCAAAAATATGCCAGTTTTTCGCTACAAAAATTTTCAGCCTTACTCTACGTCGCGGGAGGCATTTTAAGGTATTTCCTAACAAAATCCCAGTCTGGCCGCGTTACGTCAGGCCTTGCCTCACAGGCTGCCCATGCAATTACCGTCATTCTGACGATTTATATATATAAAGTCAGGGCGCTGAACCTTTACTTTTATTTACTCATTTCAGAAAAAATTAATGCCAGCAATTGAAGATATTTATCAGCATCTTCTGGCAGATAAAAAAGAGGAGAGTTAAAAAAGGCAGATGGGATTATCTGCCTTTTTTAAGTAAATGATTAACTGTCGTGACGACTTAATCGGCCGCGATGATAAAGGTTGCGGCGAATGCGGGTTAAACCGGGTTTTGGTTTACGTGGTTCATCCAGACTGGCCAGCACCAGCTCAAGTACCCGCTCCGCCACGTCGCGATGGCGTTGCCCTACTGCCAGTACAGGACATTCAAGAAAGTCCAGCAGCTCATGATCGCCAAAGGTGGCAATAGCCAGATCCGTTGGCAGACGGCCTTCACGACGGAGAGCGACATCCATTACCCCCTGAAGCAGTCCGAAAGAAGTGGTGAACAACGCATCGGGCATCGGATTATTTTCCAGCCAGCTTTCAAATCTGGCCGCAGCGGCACTCCGTTCGAAACTGTTGGCATAGATAAATTCAATCTTACGGGTGTCATCCTTCCATGCCTGGCGGAAGCCCATTTCGCGTAAAAAGCTTACCGACAGCTCAGGCAACGCCCCTAAGAAAAGCACGCTTTCAACCGCCTGCTTACTCAGCTCCGCCGCCAGCATCTCTGAGTCGTCCTGGTCGGCACCCACCACACTGGTGAAATGTTCACGGTCCAGCGCGCGATCTAAAGCGATAATCGGCAATGGATCGTTGATCCAGCGCTGATAGAAAGGATGCTCTGGTGGCAGCGACGTGGAAACAATAATGGCATCAACCTGCCGTTGCAGCAGATGTTCAACGCAACGCATTTCGTTATCAGGCTGATCTTCCGAGCAGGCGATCAGTAGCTGATAGCCGCGTTGACGCGCCTGCCGCTCAAGATAATTAGCAATGCGGGTATAACTTGTATTCTCCAGGTCCGGAATCACAAGCCCAATCGAACGCGTTCGGCCGGCACGCAGACCTGCGGCAACCGCATTAGGATGGTAGTTATGCTCTCGCACCACTGCCATCACCTTCTCAACAGTTTTGTCGCTGACACGATACTGCCGCGCTTTACCATTAATAACGTAGCTGGCCGTCGTGCGCGATACACCGGCAAGGCGCGCAATTTCATCCAGTTTCACATTAAACTCCACGCTGGCACCGCGAAGGCGCAAAAAAATAGCCACGTTTTGGCTATGGATAAGTCATTTATTACATCTAACAGTAGATCAGATTGGTGAGCAACTGCTTTTATTTCTGGGCGGGGCTTTTCCAGCAAAAATAAAAAAAACCCGGCATTACGCCGGGTTAGCAGGGGTCAATGACAATCACCCGCAGGAATTATCGCATAATGCGATCGCCCCTGGAGACGCCAACAATTCCTGAACGGGCAACTTCAACAATTTCTGCCACTTCACGCACGGTATTTAAAAAGGCGTCGAGTTTGTCGCTGGTGCCAGCCAGCTGAACCGTATAAAGCGACGGAGTAACATCCACTATCTGACCACGGAAGATTTCTGCACTGCGCTTCACCTCTTCGCGACCATACCCCGTGGCCTGAATTTTCACCAACATGACTTCGCGTTCAACAAAGGCTCCCTGCCCCAGTTCGCTGACACGCAGCACGTCGACCAGTTTGTGCAGTTGCTTTTCGATCTGTTCCAGCACCTTTTGATCGCCGACGGTCTGAATCGTCATCCGCGACAAGGTCGGATCGTCAGTAGGGGCGACCGTTAAGCTTTCAATGTTATAGCCGCGCTGAGAAAACAGCCCCACAACGCGCGATAATGCGCCGGATTCGTTTTCCAGCAGTACCGATAAAACACGACGCATAATTAAGTCCTCTCCGTTTTGCTCAACCACATTTCGTCCATTCCACCGCCACGAATTTGCATAGGGTATACGTGCTCGGTGCCATCAACATTCACATCCACAAAGACCAGCCGCCCTTTGCCTAATGCTTCCAGCGCCTCGGTCAGCTTTGCCTCCAGTTCATGTGGATGGTCAATGCCGATACCAACATGGCCATAGGCCTCCGCCAGACGGACAAAATCAGGCAGAGATTGCATGTAGGATTGCGAATGACGCCCGGAATAAATCATGTCCTGCCATTGTTTAACCATGCCGAGGAAACGGTTGTTCAGGCTCAGCACCAGCACCGGAAGGTCATACTGTAACGCCGTGGAAAGCTCCTGAATGTTCATCTGGATACTGCCATCGCCGGTGACACAAATCACCGTTTCTTCCGGCAGTGCCAGCTTAACGCCAAGCGCGGCAGGCAGACCAAACCCCATCGTGCCCAGACCACCCGAGTTAATCCAACGACGCGGCTTATCAAACTGATAATAGAGTGCAGCAAACATCTGGTGTTGTCCGACATCGGAAGTCACATACGCTTCACCTTTGGTCAGACGCCAGATGGTTTCAATTACCGCCTGCGGTTTAATCTTCTCGCTGGTCTGGTCCCAGGCCAGACAATGGCGTGCGCGCCACTGTTCGATGCTCTGCCACCAGTCACGCAGGCTGTCATAGTCCTGCTCCTTTTCACCCTGAGCCAGCAGTTCAAGCATCTGGTTCAGAACCTGCTTAGCATCCCCGACGATCGGAACATCTGCGGATACCGTTTTGGAAATTGACGTCGGATCGATATCAATATGCAATACGGTCGCGTTCGGGCAATATTTCGCCAGATTATTGGTGGTACGGTCATCAAATCGTACGCCGACAGCGAAAATGACATCAGCGTTGTGCATGGTCATGTTGGCTTCATAGGTGCCATGCATCCCCAACATCCCTACACACTGACGGTGCGACCCCGGAAAACCGCCCAGCCCCATCAGGGAGCAGGCCACCGGCAAGTTCAGCTGTTCAGCAATCTGGCGCAGCTCATCGTGGCAGGCCGCATTGATCACGCCGCCCCCGGCATAAATGACCGGTTTTTTTGCCGCAAGAAGCGTTTGCAGAGCGCGCTTAATCTGGCCTTTATGCCCCTGAGTGGTGGGGTTGTATGAACGCATACTGACTGACTCAGGCCAGGCATAAGGCAATTTGCTGGCAGGATTCATCACATCTTTTGGCAGATCGATCACCACCGGCCCGGGGCGACCGCTGGAAGCCAGCCAGAACGCTTTTTTCATCACGGTAGGAATGTCTTCGGCCTTTTTGACCATAAAACTGTGTTTCACTACCGGACGCGAAATACCCACCATGTCGCATTCCTGAAAGGCGTCATAGCCAATCAGCGTCGAGGGCACCTGCCCGGAGAGCACCACCATCGGCACTGAATCCATATAGGCAGTAGCAATCCCGGTAATCGCATTGGTCGCGCCAGGGCCAGAGGTAACCAGTACCACGCCCACTTCACCGGTTGAACGGGAATAACCATCCGCCATGTGCACCGCGCCCTGCTCATGACGGACCAGCACATGGTCAATACCGCCGACGGTTTGCAATGCATCATAGATATCGAGGACGGCCCCGCCGGGGTAGCCGAATACATGTTTAACTCCCTGGTCGATCAACGATCGAACGACCATCTCGGCTCCTGATAACATCTCCATTTTTGCCTCCAGGCTTTAACTTTAAGGTGCTGAGTTATCTGGCAGCACACCCTGTGGTTTACAGAAACAGGGTGCCGCCCGGATAAGGTCAAAACCAGTATTTAGTATCGGTAGGAAATCGTTTGCAAAAACCGTGCAGCAGACTGCACACCGGTATTTTGATTTTTTATGACCAGTACCATAACCGCAGACAACTTAGCAGGCAAACGGCATTCCCTATCCCGGTCTCTGCTGACGGGCAGCAAGGTACTGCTCATCATAGGAACTTAACGACAATTACACTGACCCCCCGGCGAAAGAAAAGCGCTTTCTACTAATGAAGGAAATATTTTCAGTGTGATCGTTTTGTTATAAAAACAAACTCGCAGACAAATTAAGTCAGGATGTTTTAATATTGTCGCCATTTTGGTTTTATATGCTGCATTTTTTCACAAAAAAAGAACAAGCCACTCACTCCAGGTGATTATTATTCTGGATAATTTATAAGTTTTACCTATATAACAGACTGATTAAAATAACTTTTATCCATTATACCGGGGACATTGACCTTTTTTTTACCGGTGATTTTCAGCGACGTTTTTACTGCTTTCTTTTGTTCTGCAACACCTCCGGGGACCAGCATTATTTTCCTTTGTGACTACGCAATAACCTCACAGCGGCAGTTGACATCGCCCCCCGGTTTCAAGTATCAATATTGGACAGAAAATTTTTAAGGTCTGATTCAATGATTCGTACCACCTACCTCCTCGGTCTACTACTACTAAACGCCTCTTTTGTGCGCGGTATACTTGTGGGCGGAGTGAATCACTGATTCAGGCTTGCAAAGCAAAAAAACCCGCGCCAGTCGCGGGTTTTTTTATGTCCGCAATCAGGGCAAAGCAAACACGACAAGGGATACACAATGAGCCAACAAGTCATTATTTTCGATACCACTCTGCGTGACGGCGAGCAGGCATTGCAGGCCAGCCTGAGTGTCAAAGAGAAATTGCAGATAGCGCTGGCGCTGGAGCGTATGGGCGTTGACGTGATGGAGGTCGGATTCCCCATCTCCTCTCCCGGCGACTTCGAATCAGTGCAAACCATTGCCCGTCAGATTAAAAACAGCCGTGTCTGCGCCCTGGCCCGCTGCGTTGAAAAAGATATTGATGCGGCTTACGAGTCGCTGAAAGTGGCTGATGCCTACCGCATCCACACCTTTCTGGCGACCTCGCCCATGCACATCGCCACCAAACTGAAAAGTACGTTGCCGGAAGTGATCGAACGGGCGACGACGATGATCAAACGCGCGCGCAATTACACCAACGATGTGGAATTTTCCTGTGAAGATGGTGGACGCACCCCCATCGACGATTTGTGCCGCGTGGTGGAAGCCGCAATCAATGCCGGAGCCACCACCATCAACATTCCGGATACCGTCGGCTATACGCTGCCCGGTGAGTACAGCAACATCTTCGCTCAGTTACGCAACCGCGTACCCAACATCGACAAAGCCATCCTTTCGGTACATACCCATGACGATCTGGGCATGGCGGTGGGTAATGCTCTGGCGGCAGTGCAGGCTGGCGCACGTCAGGTAGAGGGAACCCTGAACGGCCTGGGCGAGCGTGCAGGAAACTGTGCACTGGAAGAAGTGATTATGGCGATCAAGGTGCGTAACCAGTTGATGGGTGTGCACACCAACATTAATCACCACGAAATCTATCGCACCAGCCAGACAGTCAGCCAGATTTGCAACATGCCCATCCCGGCCAACAAAGCCGTGGTCGGCACCGGGGCCTTCGCCCACTCGTCCGGTATTCATCAGGACGGCGTGCTGAAGAACCGTGAAAACTACGAAATCATGACCCCGGAATCAATTGGCCTGAACCAGATACAGCTGAATCTGACCTCCCGTTCTGGCCGTGCTGCGGTAAAACATCGCATGGATGAGATGGGTTACAAAGAGGACGATTACAGCCTGGATGCGTTGTACGACGCTTTCCTGAAACTGGCGGACAAAAAAGGCCAGGTGTTCGACTACGATCTGGAAGCGCTGGCCTTTATCAACAAACAGAACGAAGACCCGGAATACTTCCGTCTGGATTATTTCAGCGTACAGTCCGGCTCCAGCGTGATGGCGACCGCCTCTGTCAAACTGGGTTGCGGTGAAGAGGTCAAAGCCGTAGCGGCAACAGGCAATGGCCCGGTTGACGCGGTATATCAGGCGATTAACCGCATTACCGATTTTGATGCCGAGCTGGTGAAATATCAGCTGACCGCCAAAGGCCACGGCAAAGACGCGCTGGGCCAGGTGGATATTGTGGTTAATTACAATGGCCGTAAATTTCATGGCGTCGGTCTGGCCACGGATATCGTCGAATCCTCCGCCAAAGCGATGATCAATGCGCTCAATAACATCTGGCGCGCCCGTCAGGTTGAGCAGGAACTGCAACGCAAATCAAAAACCAAAGACCAGAAGGAAACGGTGTAATGAACTCCAGGACTTATCATATTGCAGTATTACCCGGCGATGGCATCGGACCGGAAGTGATGGCGCAGGCAGGCAAAGTACTTGATGCGGTGCGCCAGCGTTTCGGTATGCGCATCACCACCAGTGAATACGATGTGGGCGGCGCGGCCATCGATCGCCACGGAGAGCCCCTGCCCCCGGCAACCATCGCCGGATGCGAGCAGGCCGATGCCATTCTGTTTGGCTCGGTGGGTGGACCGAAATGGGAGCATCTGCCTCCCGCCGAACAGCCAGAGCGCGGTGCGCTGCTGCCTTTGCGCAAACACTTTAAACTGTTCAGCAACCTGCGTCCGGCCAGTCTGCATCAGGGGCTGGAAGCCTTCTGCCCGCTGCGCAGCGATATCGCCGCCAGAGGGTTTGATATCCTGGTGGTGCGTGAGCTGACCGGGGGCATCTATTTCGGTCAGCCAAAAGGGCGTGAAGGCAGCGGTCAGCATGAACGCGCTTTTGATACCGAGGTTTACCACCGCTTTGAAATCGAACGCATCGCCCGTATCGCCTTTGAATCAGCCCGTAAACGTCGTAAAAAAGTCACCTCTGTCGACAAAGCCAACGTATTGCAGTCCTCAATCCTGTGGCGGCAGATTGTTAACGAAGTCGCGGCCGATTATCCGGATGTTGAGCTCAGCCATATGTACATCGACAACGCCACCATGCAGTTGATCAAAGAGCCTTCGCAGTTCGACGTGATGCTCTGCTCCAACCTGTTTGGCGACATACTTTCTGACGAATGCGCGATGATCACCGGCTCGATGGGTATGCTGCCTTCCGCCAGCCTTAACGAACAGGGTTTTGGTCTGTTTGAACCTGCCGGTGGCTCGGCCCCGGATATCGCCGGAAAAAACATCGCCAATCCGATTGCGCAAATCCTGTCGCTGTCGCTGCTGTTGCGCTTCAGTCTGGATGCAGCCGACGCTGCGGATGCGATTGAACAGGCGGTCAGCCGCGCGCTGGCAGAAGGCTATCGCACGGGTGACCTGGCGGGTGGCGGTAGCGCAACCACCACCGAAGAAATGGGCTCGATTATTGCCCGATTTATCAGCGAAACCTGATTATGAAAACATTATACGAGAAGCTGTTTGATGCCCATCTGGTACATGAAGCACCGGCAGAAACGCCGCTGCTGTACATTGACCGGCACCTGGTTCATGAAGTGACCTCGGCACAGGCTTTTGATGGCCTGCGGGCGCACGGACGCCCGGTGCGCCAGCCGTCTAAAACCTTCGCCACCATGGACCACAATGTCTCGACGCAAACCCGTGACATTAATGCCAGTGGCGAGATGGCCCGAATTCAGATGTCGCTGTTAATCAACAACTGTAAAGAGTTTGGCGTCACCCTGTACGATCTCCAGAACCCTAATCAGGGCATCGTCCATGTTATCGGACCAGAACTGGGTTTATCGCTGCCGGGCATGACCATTGTCTGCGGCGATTCACACACCTCCACCCACGGTGCCCTTGGCGCGCTGGCATTTGGTATTGGCACTTCAGAAGTGGAGCATGTTCTGGCCACACAGACGCTGAAACAGTCCCGCGCCAGAACCATGAAGGTTGAAGTTACCGGCCAGGTCGCGCCGGGCATCACGGCGAAAGATATCGCCCTCGCGGTGATCGGTAAAACCGGCAGCGGCGGCGGTAACGGCCATGTGGTGGAATTCTGCGGTCCGGCGATTGAGCAGCTGAGCATGGAAGGTCGGATGACCGTCTGCAATATGGCGATTGAACTGGGCGCAAAAGCAGGCCTGATTGCGCCGGACGACACCACATTTAACTACATCAAAGGCCGCAAGTTTGCCCCTCAGGGTGAAGCCTGGGAGCAGGCGGTGGCTTACTGGCGCACGCTGAAATCCGACAGCGATGCAAAATTCGATAAAGTGGTGACCCTTGACGCTGCGGATATCGCGCCGCAGGTCACCTGGGGAACCAACCCCGGGCAGGTGATTGCCGTTGACCAGCTTATTCCCGATCCGGCCTCTTTCAGCGATCCGGTGGAACGTGCCTCGGCTGAAAAAGCACTGGCCTATATGGATCTCAGGCCCGGAATCCGGCTGACCGAGGTCAGGATTGATAAAGTGTTTATCGGTTCCTGTACCAATTCCCGCATCGAAGACCTGCGGGCAGCAGCAGCGGTAGTCAAAGGGCAGAAAATTGCCACGGGCGTCCAGGCCTGGGTCGTGCCGGGCTCCGGTGCGGTGAAAGCACAGGCTGAAGCGGAAGGGCTGGATAAAATCTTTCTGGAAGCAGGATTCGAATGGCGTCTGCCCGGCTGTTCGATGTGTCTGGCGATGAATAACGATCGCCTCAGCCCCGGCGAACGCTGTGCCTCCACCAGCAATCGAAACTTTGAAGGTCGTCAGGGTCGCGGTGGACGAACCCATCTGCTCAGTCCGGCAATGGCAGCCGCTGCGGCAATAGCGGGTCACTTTGCCGATATCCGTCAACAGGCCGTAACGCCTCATTAAGGAGCCAGCATGGCGAAGAAATTTACCCGGCATACCGGCATCGTGGTGCCGATCGATACGGCAAACGTCGATACCGATGCGATCATTCCAAAACAGTTTTTGCAGATGGTGACCCGCACCGGCTTTGGCCGCAACCTGTTTTATGACTGGCGTTACAGTGATGCCGAAGGCCAGATCCCCAATGCGGATTTTGTCCTCAACCAGCCTGCCTTTCGCGGTGCCAGTATCATGCTTACCCGCGAAAACTTTGGCTGTGGTTCTTCCCGTGAACATGCCCCCTGGGCGTTGACCGACTATGGTATTCAGGCGATTATCGGCAGCGATTTCGCCGATATATTCAGCAATAACGCATTCAACAATCAGCTTCTGCTGGTGACGCTGAGTGAAGCCGATGTTGACCAGCTGTTCAGGATGGTTGCAGCACAGCCAGGGATCAGTTTCACGGTGGATCTGGAGAATCAGCAGGTGCTCGCCGGGGAACAGCGCTATGGCTTCGCCATTGACAGCTTTCGCCGTCACTGCCTGCTCAACGGGCTGGACAACATTGGCCTCACCTTGCAGCACGATACGCAGATTAGCGACTACGAGCAGAAACAGCCGCTCTTCTTACGCTAATGGCACCAGTAACACAGCGCCATTGAGAAACGCAGCCTGAGTGAAGGGCTGTTTTGGTCAGAGCTGCCGCGAAGCGCCCACCTGAGTGGCAACGGCTGTTCTGACGGCGAGATAACACGCCAGCGCCAGCAGATAGCCGCCCAGTAGCACCACGCTCATCGACACGCCGGATGTGCCTCCGATGCCGGTCAGCGGGGCACTCACGCCGCCCATCGCAAACATCAGCATCCCCATCCACGCGGACGCCGTGCCCGAACTTTCGCCCTGGCGCTGCATGGCAACCGAGCTTGCCAGCGTGCAAATTCCGCTGTTGATCGACACGGTAAAAAACAGCACCGCAATGATCAGCCACAGCGGCCCCTGCAATAAAAAGGTCAGCAGCAGCAACAGGGCAAAAATAACCGCCAGCGGTAAAGCGGCGCTTAACACGGCAGATTCTCCCCACTTCACGGAGACCCTGGCCAGCAGCAAAGAAAAAATCACCAGCCCGACACCGTTAACAGCAAAGGTGCAACTGTATTGCAGCGCAGAAAGCTGCCAGGCCTGCTGAAAGATATAAGATGACGCGCCAATATAGGCAAACAGCCCCGCCATCATAAAACCCTGTAACAGGCATAACAGCATAAAGGTACGATCGCCAAACACACTGCCAGAGCCAGACGATGCTGTGGCGTTGCGAGGCCCGGAGCGGGTTTCCGGCAGTACTCGCCACGCCAGCAGCAACAGCAGCGCACCGGCAACCGCCAGAGAGATAAACAGTCCCCGCCAGCTGGTGATACTCAGTTGCAGGCCGCCCAGAACCGGTGCCACAACAGGCGCAATGCCATTAATGGTCATCAGCAAAGCAAAAAAACGGGTCAATGCGGTGCCATCATAAAGATCGCGGGCAATAGCGCGCGACAAAACCGCGCCACCGGCCCCGGCCACTCCCTGAAAGAATCGCGCGGCGATCAGCTGCGCCATGTCATCAGTCCAGGCACACCATAACGACGCCAGACAAAACAGCAGCAGCGAAACCAGCAACGGTATTTTTCTGCCGATTCGGTCACTCAACGGCCCGAAAACAAATTGCCCCACCCCCAGCCCTGCCAGCGCGGCGGTCAGCGTCAGCTGTCCGGAAGCGGTGGAGGTATTCAACTGACGGGTGAGTTCGGGTAAGGAAGAGAGATAAAAATCCGTGCACAACGGCCCCAGCGCCGTCAACGCGCCGAGCATCAGCGCATAGCTAAACCTGCCTGTTTTCATAATCAATCCATCCTGAAATGAGAGCGCTCATTCTTATCACTTTCGTTTAACGGGTCAATTAACCACCAGCCGCATCCCTGCCTGCTGACTTTATTTTTACAGGGTGATAACGCTATCCCTCGATTTCCTTAAACGTCCTTAACTTTGGCCGTCATCACCAGTGCCGCAACCGCCAGCAAAAATGCCGCCCAGTAGACCGATATATGCCCAAAGCTTTCTGCCAGCGCCCCCTGAAGCACCCCGGCGAGGATCACCCCGGTGGAAATACTGTTGGTAAACAGGGTGGTTGCCGCACCCGGTCTGGAGGGCATCAGATCCTGGAACCAGAGCATACCGATTCCCGCCACAATGCCGATGAATACCGCATTAAAAATCTGCATCGCCATTAATGCCGCCCGCGAATGGAACAGCACCAGACTGAGATAAAACAGCACGCCCGCTACCGATGCCAGCAGCATCATTCTGCGTTTACCAAAACGTTTAACGTAATGCCCGGCCAGCAGCATCGCCGGGATCTCCAGTCCGGCAGCCACCCCCATCAACAGGCCAGCCAGACGGTCCGGCAACCCCAGCACGCTACTGATATAGATAGGCATATCAATGATATACATGGTATTGCAGGTCCACATCAGCAGGGAAGCGAGAAACAGCAGTCTGACATCCCGATTTTTCCAGCCGCCGATTTCGGTAATCGCCACGTCTGCCGGTTGCACCACCCTGGGCACCGAGGGCAGCGCGAACCAGATTAGCGCCATACACACCACGAACAGCCCGGCGGCGATAACAAACATGATGGTAAAACCGTAGTTCAGCGCCAGAGCAAAAGAGAGGGGCGGGCCGATAACCCAGGCCAGCGATAGCTGAGCGCGCATCACTGAGCTGAACATCACCACTTCACGCGCGGAACTGTCGGCATATTCCCGCGCCAGCGCAAAAATTTGCGGCATCGCCACGCTGGCCAGTGCCGCCAGCACCACCCCGGCAGTAATCAGCGTCAGATAGTGACGATTAAAAGCAAACAGCAGCGCATTGCCCACCGCCATCAGGCAACAAAACAGGATTAGCATACGTCTGTCGCCCTGGTTATCTGACCGCTTTGCCAGCAGAAAGCTGACCACAATGCCGGCGACCGCGTTGATGGTGTAAAACAGCCCTACCCAGAATGGACGAACCGCGACCTCACGGGTGAGAAACAGACTCAGCGTCGGTGCCTGCAACGCGCCCGCCACCCCCACCATAAAGGACACGGCCATAAAGGCGAGGTAGATTGGGTTAATGCGGCGGCGACGCGATAAAAGCGATTTCATACTGATCCTTCAACAAAGAGGTCACGGTGGCGGACTGGCAACAAACAGCAAGCATAGAAGAAAACCCGCGCCAATGAAAAAAGCCAGCGGCTGAACGCCCGCTGGCTGGTGAAGTCGCACCATACTCAGATTCAAATAATGTCAGAGCGCCATTCAAAGAATGCCTCCCGCTCTTTCATCGTCGGCTATTATTCACCTAATATAGGGCAGCAAAAACAGACAACCTTTTAATGAGGGTTCCCCTTTTATGTCCTCTTCCCGCCTGCAACAGCAATTTATCCGGCTCTGGCAGAGCTGCGAAGGTCAGTCACAACAGACCACGCTCAACGATTTGGCCCTCAGGCTGAGCTGCTCACGACGTCATATGCGTAACCTGTTAAATGCCATGCAGCAACAGGGCTGGCTGGAATGGCAGGCAGAAGCCGGGCGCAGTAAGCGTTCACAGTTAACCTTCCTCTACACCGGGCTGGCCCTGCAACAACAACGGGCGGAAGATCTGCTGGAACAGGATCGAATTGATCAGCTGGTCCAGCTGGTTGGCGATAAAAATACCGTGCGTCAGATGCTAATCTCCCGTCTGGGACGCAGCTTTCGTCAGGGCAAACATATTCTGCGCGTCCTCTATTACCGCTCACTGCTTAATCTGTTGCCGGGAACGCCGCTCAGGCGCTCAGAAACCCACCTGGCGCGGCAGATTTTCAGCGGGCTGACCCGGATAAATGAGGAAAATGGGGAAATCGAAGCGGACATCGCCCATCACTGGCAGCAGATTACGCCACGGCACTGGCGCTTTTTTTTACGTCCGGCAATCCATTTTCATCATGGTCGTGAGCTGGAGATGGCCGATGTGATTGCCACGCTGGAAAGGCTGAAAAGCCAACAGGCCTGTGCCAATCTGCAACAGATCTCCTCATCTGCGCCCTGGACGCTGGATATCCATCTGCATCAGCCAGACAACTGGCTTCCGTGGATGATGGGCAGCGTCAACAGCATGATCCTGCCGAAAGAGTGGCCATTTATGGCTGACTTTGCCCGCCAGCCCGTTGGCACCGGCCCGTACGAAGTGGTACGCAATCAGCAGACCCAGTTACGCATCCAGGCGTTCGATGACTATTTTGGCTACCGGGCGTTGGTCGATGAAGTCAACATCTGGGTGCTGCCAGAGATCAGCGAAGAGCTGGTCTGGGCCGGGGTAAAACTCCAGGGGGGCAGTGTGGACGAAAAATCAGAAGAGAGCAGACTGGAAGAAGGATGCTATTTTCTGTTGTTCGATCAGCGTTCAGCTTTGGGCCGCCACGAGCAGGTGCGTCGCTGGGTAAGCATGATAGCCAACCCGATAGCCCTGCTCAGCCAGACCGGCACGGGGTATCAGCGCTACTGGTTTCCCGCCTGGGGTCTGCTGCCACGCTGGCATCACCGCCGCGATATGACCCTGACAGAAAAACCGGACTCCCTTACCTCACTGACGCTCACCTGGTATCACGATCATATCGAATATCAGGCTATTGCTGAGGCGCTGAGGCCGCTGCTGGCCGCCCAGGGCGTAACCCTGAAAACCCGCCAGGTGGATTATGCCAGCTGGCATCGTGGCGACGCTGAAAGCGACATCTGGCTGGGCAGTGCCAATTTCACCCTACCACTGGAATTCTCCCTGTTTGCCCTGCTGTACGAAATCCCGCTGGTGCATCACTGCGTAGCTATAGACTGGGAAAAAGACGCTCAGCAGTGGCGTTAACAGACTCTCCCGCTGGCCGACTGGAGCAAAGCGCTGGTTGAAACTTACAGCCTGCATCCGCTGTTCCATCACTGGCTGCTGCTGGAGGGCGAGCGCAGTATGCGCGGTGTCAGAATGAATACGCTGGGCTGGTTTGACTTTAAATCAGCCTGGTTTGCCCCGCCCGAAGGATGATGCTTTCGCTGTTGCGCGGAAATCACTAGAATAGGCCCGTTCTCAACGGGGTGCGAAAAAACCAGGGCAATAACCGGCCCGTGACACAGGCAGTCAGTAACAGAAAGGCAGTGCACAGAACCGCAGCATACTGGCTGATACGGATACTGAGCGATGCCCGACCTTATACGGATACTGAGCGATGCCCGACCTTAGCCGACGCCACGCGTTTTTTTCGCTGAGACAGACCCGTCGAACCTGATCCGGCTAATACCGGCGTAGGGATTTGAGAGTTGTGCCTGCTCAGATCATGCGTCCTCACCATCACCAAGGAACGCAACGTGCTAAAGAAAGTCCTTCCCCTGCTTGTTTTATGCTCTCTCCCTGCTTTTGCTGAAAAACCCACGCTGACCGTCTACACCTATGATTCCTTCTCCGCCGACTGGGGACCCGGACCGGCGATTAAAAAGGCCTTTGAAGCCAGCTGTGACTGCCAGCTGAAATACGTCGCGCTGGAAGATGGGGTTTCCCTGCTTAACCGCCTGCGGCTGGAAGGGAAAAACAGCAAGGCTGACGTGGTGCTGGGGCTGGATAACAACCTGCTGGATGCGGCTGAAAAAACCGGCCTGTTCGCGCCCGCGGGGGTCGATACCCACAGCCTCACCGTACCCGGAGGCTGGAAAGATCACACCTTTGTGCCTTACGACTATGGCTGGTTCGCCTTTGTTTATGACAAAACCCGGCTGCAAAACCCGCCGTCCAGTCTGAAGGAGCTGGTAGAGAGCAATCGCCCGTTAAAAATCATCTACGAAGATCCGCGCACCAGCACCCCGGGACTGGGCCTGCTGCTGTGGATGCAAAAAGTTTACGGTGACCAGGCCGCTTCGGCATGGCAGAAACTGGCGGCAAAAACCGTCACCGTGACTAAAGGCTGGAGTGAAGCTTACGGGCTGTTCCTGAAAGGGGAAGCCGATATGGTGCTGAGTTACACCACCTCCCCGGCTTATCATCTGATTGAGGAAAAAAAATCGCAGTACGCCGCCGCCAACTTCAGCGAAGGACACTATTTACAGGTGGAAGTTGCCGGTCAGCTGAAATCCAGCAAGCAGCCACAGCTGGCGCAGAAGTTCATGCAGTTTATGCTGGATAAACCTTTTCAGGACGCTATCCCGACCGGCAACTGGATGTATCCGGTGGTAAAAGGGACGCTGCCCGCCGGTTTTGAGACGCTGACGGTGCCCGCCACCTCGCTCCAGTTCACGCCGCAGGACGTCGCCAGCCATCGCAGTCAGTGGATCAGTGCATGGCAACGCGCCGTCAGCCGCTGAGTAAAGCCACCTTAGTGCCAGGCATTATTGCCGCTACGCTGCTGGTCAGCGTGGCGTTGCTGGCCTTTGGCACGCTGTGGCACCACGCTCCCGCTGATGGACAAATGGCCCTCTGGCAGGATGATTATGTCTGGCACCTGTTAGCTTTCTCATTGCAGCAGGCGTTGTTGTCCACCGCGCTGGCGGTGCTACCGGCGATCCCGCTTGCCAGAGCGCTGTATCGCCGCCGCTTCCGGGGGCGAACCACCCTGCTCCGGCTGTGCGCCATGACCCTGGTGCTCCCGGTGCTGGTGGTAATTTTCGGCATCCTCACAGTTTATGGCCGCAGCGGCTGGCTGGCCGACCTCTGCGCCCTGTTGGGCGTGAACTACACCTTCACGCCCTATGGTCTGCGTGGCATTCTGCTGGCCCACGTCTTCTTTAATCTGCCACTGGCGGCGCGGTTGCTGTTGCAGACGCTGGAACAGATCCCTGGTGAACAGCGCCAGCTGGCGGCACAGCTGGGAATGCGCGGCTGGAACCACTTTCGTATCGTCGAATGGCCGTGGCTGCGACGGCAGATCCTGCCCACCGCCGCGCTGATTTTTATGTTGTGCTTTGCCAGCTTTGCCACGGTATTAGCCCTCGGCGGCGGCCCGAAAGCCACCACCCTCGAACTGGCCATTTTTCAGGCGCTGAGTTTTGATTTCGATGCAGGTCGCGCAGCCCTGCTGGCGCTGCTGCAAATGACCTGTTGTCTTGGACTGGTGATGCTCAGCCAGAGACTGAGTAAGGCCCTGCCCTCCGGGAGCGCCAGCATCAGCGGCTGGCGTAATCCTGAAGACAGCCTGCCTGCCAGAATCAGCGACTGTCTGTTAATCATTCTTGCCCTGCTGTTGCTGCTACCGCCGCTGCTGGCGGTGGTGGCACAGGGCATCAACCGGGGCTTACCGCAGGTGTTGCAGCAGCCTGCACTCTGGCAGGCCACCTTTACCTCGCTGCGGGTGGCGGTGGCAGCAGGTATCCTCTGCGTGATCCTGACGGTGATGCTGCTGTGGAGCAGCCGTGAACTGCGCCTGCATCAACGGCTGTGGATGGGTCAGGCGCTGGAGCTGAGCGGAATGTTAATCCTCGCCATGCCCGGCATCGTGCTGGCTACCGGCTTTTTTCTGCTGCTGAATGACACCACCGGCCTGCCACAATCGGCTGAGGGCATCGTGATTTTTACCAATGCGCTGATGGCCGTGCCTTATGCAATGAAAGTTCTGGAAAACCCACTGCGGGACAGCGCCGCACGCTACAACCTCCTGTGCCTGTCGCTGAATATTCGCGGCTGGAACCGGCTGCAACTGATCGAGCTGCGGGCGCTGAAGCGCCCGTTGACTCAGGCACTGGCTTTTTCCTGTGTGCTGTCGGTCAGCGATTTCGGCGCGGTAGCGCTGTTTGGTAATGAAGATTTCCGTACCCTGCCGTTCTGGCTGTATCAGCAGATCGGTGCTTATCGCAGTGATGACGGTGCAGTGACAGCGCTGCTGTTATTGCTGCTCTGTTTTCTGCTGTTTACGCTGATTGAAAAACTGCCGGAGCGCCATGCTGACACTGAGTAACCTGACCTGGAACGACAGCCCCCTTTCGATGTGCTTTTCTCTCAAGGTCGCGGCGGGTGAGAGAGTGGCAATTCTCGGTCCGAGCGGCGCGGGTAAAAGCACCCTGCTGAGCCTGATTGCCGGATTTCTGCCCGCAGACAGTGGCGGTCTGTGGCTGAACGGTGAGGATCACCGCACGACGCCCCCGGCCAGACGCCCGGTATCGATGCTGTTTCAGGAGAACAATCTTTTTCCGCATCTGACGGTGGCGCAGAATATTGGCCTGGGATTGCATCCGGGTCTGCGGCTGGATGCGGAGCAAAAGCAGGCGTTAAACATCATCGCACGCCGCGTTGGCTTACAGGACTACCTGACACGTCTGCCTGCCCAGCTGTCTGGTGGGCAGCGGCAGCGAATCGCGCTGGCCCGCTGCCTGGTGCGCAGGCAACCCCTGCTGCTGCTTGATGAGCCTTTTTCCGCGCTGGACCCGGCGCTACGCCAGGAGATGCTACAGCTGGTCAACGAGGTCTGTGCGGAGCGTGATATCACCCTGTTGATGGTTTCCCACCACATAGAGGATGCCGCACGCATTACGCCGCGTAGCACGGTGATTGTTGACGGTCAGGTGTTCTGGGATGGCAGTACGGCAGCATTGATGCAGGGCGACGTTGCCGCCGCCAGGGTGTTGGGCATTACTGCCCGATAAAGACTTTCCACAACAGCTGACGGAACAGCGGCATCATCGGATGGAACTGGATAGCGATAAAGCCTGCCATCGCCACCGTCATCATCAGCGGTGCCAGCCAACGCAGACGGGTGGCAGGCAGATATGGCGTTGCCCAGTCGGAGGTTTTTTTCGCCCGCAGCCACCGCCAGCAGAGCCAACAGCCCAGCCAGACCAGCAGCGCCACCGCCAGCAGCAGCCAGCGAAACATCGCGCTGTTGGTGTCTTTCGGCACGTCAATGGCTACCCCAGCCAGAATCCCCGGCAGCAGATAGAGCGGCGGCCAGAGCAGACAGCCAATGATATTCGGGGGAATAAACTTTTTCACCGGCAGTTCAAGCATCCCCGCCACCAGCGGGATCAGCGGGCGGGTAGGTCCGACAAAACGCCCGACAATAATGGTGAACATACTGTGCTGATGCAGGGCGTGTTCCGTTTTATCCATCAGCGCCTGATGTTTTTTAATAAACGACCAGCGATGCAACGGTCCTTTAAACTGCCAGCCGATAAAGTAAGAAATCCAGTCGCCCAGCAGACAACCCAGCGTGCCCGCCAGCCAGGCCGGATAAAGCCCGATCTGCCCACTGCCGATCAGCGCGCCAAATGACGCCATCAACACCGTGCCAGGCAACAGCAATCCCACCAGCGCCAGCGACTCAAAAAAGGTAATCAACCCGACGGCCAGCAGCGACCAGGCAACGGACTGGGTAATAAGATGTTGCAGCCAGGCTTCCATACTTTCCACACTGTTTTTTTCAGGAAAGCGGATTGTCCAGAGCCTCCCGGAGTCCGTCAAGTGCTGTTTTGTACAGAAGTGTCTTGCGCGCTGATGGCGGCGGTATCACAGGATAAGCACTGTATAAATAAACATGCTATTATCAGAGCTTATCAGCTCAACAGGAACGTAAGGTGAACGACGCACGCGCAGGCTTTCTGTTAACCCGCCACTGGCGGGATACCCCATCCGGCACCGAAGTGGTGCTGTGGCTGGCGACCGATACCGGTCCACAGCGGGTGGTGCTGCCTGTGCAGGAGTCGGTGGCGTTCATCCCGCAGGAGGCGTTGCCGCAGGCTGAAGCGCTGCTGAAGCAGGAGCGTCACTACCGGCTGGTGCCACTGGAGCTGAAAGATTTTCGCCGACGTCCGGTTGCCGCGCTCTATTGCAGGCAGTACCGCCAGTTACTGAAGCTGGAAAAGCTGCTGCGTGAGCAGGGTGTGATGGTGTACGAGGCCGATATCCGACCACCTGACCGCTTTCTGATGGAACGCTACATCACCTCACCGGTGTGGTTCAGCGGCCAGCCTGCCGGTAACAGTCTGCTCAATACCCGTGTTAAGCCGCATCCTGACTATCGTCCGCCGCTGAAGTGGGTATCGCTGGATATTGAAACCACCCGTCACGGTGAGCTGTACTGCATCGGACTGGAAGGCTGCGGTCAGCGCGATGTTTATATGCTTGGCCCGGAGAATGGCGATGCCAGCGGGCTGGACTTCAACCTGGAATACGTCGCCAGTCGGCCACTGCTGCTGGAAAAACTGAATGCCTGGTTTGCGCAGCACGACCCGGACGTACTTATTGGCTGGAACGTGGTGCAGTTCGATCTGCGGATGCTGCAAAAACATGCGGACCGCTACGCCATCCCGCTGCGGTTAGGACGTAATAACGAGGTGCTGGAGTGGCGCGAACACGGCTTCAAACCCGGCGTATTCTTTGCCCAGGCCACCGGACGGCTGATTATTGATGGCATAGAAGCGCTGAAATCCGCCTTCTGGAACTTTGACTCCTTCAGCCTGGAGGCCGTTTCGCGCCAGCTGCTGGGCGAAGGCAAAGCCATCGATAATCCGTGGGACAGAATGCAGGAGATAGACCAGCGTTTTGCCGAAGACAAACCCGCGCTGGCGCGCTACAACCTGAAGGACTGCGAGCTGGTCACCCGCATCTTCCATCACACCGAGCTGATGCCCTTTCTGTTGGAACGGGCAACGGTAACCGGGCTGGCAGCCGACAGGCACGGCGGCTCGGTCGCTGCCTTCAGCCACCTTTATCTGCCCAGAATGCATCGCGCTGGCTATGTCGCGCCGGGACTGGGGGAAATCGCCCCGGAGGCCAGCCCTGGCGGCTATGTCATGGATTCGCGCCCTGGCCTGTATGACTCGGTGCTGGTGCTGGACTACAAAAGCCTCTATCCCTCGATTATCCGTACCTTCCTGATCGACCCCGTTGGGCTGATTGAAGGCATCGCCCATCCTGATGACGCGGATTCGGTCAGCGGCTTTCGCGGCGCACGATTCTCACGCCGCCGACACTGCCTGCCGGAGATCGTCAGCCAAATCTGGCAGGGACGCGAAGCGGCCAAAAAACAGGGTAACCGGCCGCTCTCCCAGGCACTGAAAATTATCATGAATGCCTTTTATGGCGTGTTGGGCACCAGCGCCTGCCGCTTTTTCGATCCCCGGCTGGCCTCATCGATCACCCTGCGCGGCCATGAGATTATGCGCCAGACGCGAGAGCTGGTAGAAGCCGAAGGCTACGACGTGATTTATGGCGACACCGACTCCACCTTTGTCTGGCTGAAAACACCGCATGATGAGCCGTCCGCTGCCGCCATTGGCCGCACTCTGGTCGCAAAGGTTAACCAGTGGTGGCGCGAACATCTTCAGCAGCAATACGGCCTTGAAAGCGCGCTGGAGCTGGAATATGAGACCCATTTTTGCCGTTTCCTGATGCCGACAATACGCGGTGCCGAGCAGGGCAGTAAAAAGCGCTACGCCGGACTGATCCGTGAAGGAAACAGTGAACGCATGGTATTTAAAGGCCTGGAAACCGTGCGTACCGACTGGACGCCGCTGGCGCAACATTTTCAGCAGACGCTCTACCTGAAGATCTTCAAAAATCAGCCTTATCAGGAGTATATCCGCGAGACGGTGCGTCAGTTGCTGGACGGCGAACTTGACAGCCAGCTGACCTACAGCAAAAGGCTGTGGCGCCCGCTGGACGATTACCAACGCAACGTGCCACCGCATGTCAGAGCCGCGCGCATTGCCGATGAGCAAAACCACAAGCTGGGCCGCCCGTTGCTGTATCAGAACGGCGGGAAGATTCGCTACGTGATCGCCACCAGCGGGCCGGAACCACTGGAAGCACGGATTACGCCGCTGGACTACGATCACTACCTGACAAAGCAGTTACAGCCGGTGGCGGAAGGGATACTTCCTTTTCTTGAAGATGACTTTGCAGCACTGGTGACCGGACAATTGGGGCTTTTTTGACAGGTGACGAATCTCTTTCCTTCCAGTACCATAGCGCCCTTTCTGATTGACTGAATTATTTTGCCGGGCCTTTATACCCAAAGTAATTCGGGTTGCAGGAAGGCGGCAAGCGAGTAAATCCCCGGGAGCTTACTCAGGTAAGTGACCGGGGTGAGCTCGTGCAGCCAACGCACCTGCAACGTGAAGTATGAAGGGTAATCGCCTGGCTGAAGTGCTTTTGCCTGTACCCACCACAAAGAGAACCGAGCCAAATATCTATGCCTTTTACCCTTGGTCAACGCTGGATCAGCGATACGGAAAGCGAACTGGGACTGGGAACCGTGGTCGCCATCGACACACGCATGGTCACCCTGCTTTTTCCTGCTACCGGTGAAAACCGACTCTATGCAAAAAATGACTCTCCCATTACCCGCGTGATGTTCAATCCGGGGGACACCATCACCAGTCATGAAGGCTGGCAGATGGAGGTCAGCGATGTTAACAGCAACAACGGGCTGATGACCTACACCGGCACCCGACTGGATACCGGCGAAACTGACGTGGTGCTGCGTGAGGTGATGCTCGACAGCAAGCTGGTATTCAGTAAGCCGCAGGACCGTCTGTTCGCCGGCCAGCTGGATCGTATGGATCGCTTCGCCCTGCGCTTCCGCGCCCGCAAATACCAGAGCGAACAGTATCATCTGGCGACCAGCGGCCTGCGTGGGATGCGCACCAGCTACACATCGCCCACGACGTCGGTCGCCGTCATGCGCCGCGCGTCCTGCTGGCGGATGAAGTTGGCCTGGGGAAAACCATTGAAGCCGGGATGATCATTCATCAGCAGTTGCTGGCGGGACGTGCAGAGCGGGTGCTGATAATTGTGCCGGAAACCCTGCAACACCAGTGGCTGGTGGAGATGCTGCGCCGCTTTAATCTGCATTTCGCGCTGTTTGATGATGACCGCTATGCCCAGGCCCAGCTCGACAGTGACAACGCCTTCGAAACAGAACAGCTGGTTATCTGCTCGCTCGACTTTGTGCGCCGTAACAAGCAGCGGCTGGAAAAACTGGCTGATGCCGCCTGGGACCTGATGATCGTTGACGAAGCGCATCACCTTGCATGGCAGGAAGGTCAGCCGGGTCGTGAATATCAGGTGATTGAACAGCTGGCAGAGCAGATCCCCGGCGTACTGCTGTTAACCGCCACGCCTGAACAGCTGGGTATGGAGAGCCATTTTGCCCGTCTGCGCCTGCTCGATCCCAGTCGTTTCCATGATTTTGCTGCCTTTGTCGAAGAACAACAGCATTTCCGTCCGATTGCCGATGCGGTTGCCACGCTGCTGGCTGACCAGGCCATCACGCAGCAGGAGATGAACATGCTTAACGACCTGGTCGGAGAGCAGGACATCGAACCGCTGTTGCAAACGGCGAATGGCGAGGGCGACAACAAGCTGGCGGCGCGTCAGGAACTGATCGCAATGCTGATGGATCGCCACGGCACCAGCCGCGTCCTGTTCCGCAATACCCGTAACGGCGTGAAAGGTTTTCCACGGCGTGAACTGCATCAGATCCGTCTGCCGCTGCCGACGCAGTACCAGACCGCAATCAAAGTCTCCGGCATTATGGCCGCGCGTAAGAGCGCCGATGAACGTGCGCGGGACATGCTCTATCCGGAGCAGATTTATCAGGAGTTTGAAGGCGACAGCGGCACCTGGTGGAACTTCGATCCGCGCGTCGAATGGCTGATGGGCTTTCTCACCAGCCACCGGGCCGACAAGATCCTGGTGATCTGCGCCAAAGCCGCGACCGCACTGCAACTCGAACAGGTGCTGCGTGAACGTGAAGGTATCCACGCCGCCGTGTTCCATGAGGGTTTGTCAATTATCGAACGCGACCGCGCCGCCGCCTGGTTTGCTTCAGAGGAAAACGGCGCACAGGTGCTGCTCTGTTCAGAAATCGGTTCCGAAGGCCGCAACTTCCAGTTTGCCAGCCAGATGGTGATGTTCGATCTGCCCGCCAATCCGGATCTGCTGGAGCAACGTATTGGCCGTCTGGATCGCATCGGCCAGGCGCACGATATTCAAATCCATGTGCCGTATCTGGAAAAAACCGCCCAGGCGGTCCTGCTGCGCTGGTATCACGAAGGGCTGGATGCCTTTGAACACACCTGTCCTACCGGCCGTACAGTGTATGACAAAGTCAGTGCGCAACTGACCGGCTATCTGGCCGCGCCGGAGAGTACGGATGGACTGGATCACTTTATCAGCGAGTGTCGTCAACAGCATGACGACCTGAAAAATCAGTTGGAACAGGGGCGGGACCGTCTGCTGGAACTGAACTCCAACGGTGGCGAAAAAGCGCAGGCGCTGGCAGAGCAGATAGCGGAACAGGACAACCATATAGAGCTGGTTAACTTTGCGCTGAACCTGTTCGATATCGTCGGCATTAATCAGGAAGATCGCAGTGATAACCTGATTGTCCTGACGCCGGGCGATCATATGCTGGTGCCGGACTTTCCCGGCCTGCCGGAAGATGGCTGCACCATCACCTTTGATCGCGGCCAGGCGCTTTCGCGGGAAGATGCGCAGTATATTACCTGGGAGCATCCGATCATCCGTAACGGGCTGGATCTGATCCTCTCCGGCGATACCGGCAGCTGTGCTCTCTCCCTGCTGAAGAACAAAGCGCTGCCGGTCGGCACCCTGCTGCTGGAGCTGATCTGGGTGGTGGAGGCGCAGGCCCCCAGACATCTGCAACTGACCCGCTTCCTGCCGCCGACGCCGGTACGGATGCTGGTTGACAGAAAAGGCACCAATCTGGCTGAAAAAGTGGAATTCGAAAGCTTCAACCGCCAGCTGAATGCCGTCAACCGCCACACCGGCAGCAAACTGGTGAACGCAGTTCAGCAGGATGTGCACGCGATCCTGCAACTGTCAGAAGAACAGGCCGCCGCCGAAGCCCGTAAGGTGATTGACCGCGCCCGCCAGCAGGCTGACGAGAAACTGAGTGCAGAACTGTTACGTCTGGACGCATTGCGCGCCGTCAATCCCAACATCCGTCAGGATGAAATCGACGCGCTGGAAAACAATCGTGAGCAGGTCCTGCTGGCGCTGAACGAGGCAGGCTGGCGACTCGATGCCCTGCGCCTGATTGTCGTCACTCATCAGTAATATCCACGGGGCGGTGAATCCGCCCCTACAGGCAGAAAGATGGAACCCTATAACCCACCGCAGGAACCCTGGCTACATATTCTGTATCAGGACCAGCATATTATCGTGGTCAATAAGCCCAGTGGACTGCTCTCGGTTCCTGGCAGGCTGGCAGAACACAGCGACAGCGTGATGAGCCGCATCCAGCGCGATTTTCCCGCTGCGGAATCCGTTCACCGGCTGGATATGGCCACCAGCGGGGTGATCGTGGTGGCGCTGACCAAAGGCGCAGAGCGTGAACTTAAACGGCAGTTTCGCGAACGGGAACCGCAGAAGACCTACGTGGCAAGAGTCTGGGGACATCCGGCACAGGAAAAGGGGCTTATCGATCTGCCGCTGATTTGCGACTGGCCGAACCGGCCAAAACAGAAGGTCTGTTTTGAAACCGGTAAAGCCGCGCAAACCGAGTATCAGGTGCTGGAGTACGCCGCCGATAACAGCGCACGGCTACAGCTGAAGCCCCTTACCGGCCGCTCTCATCAGCTCAGGGTTCATCTGCTGGCGCTGGGGCATCCTATTCTTGGCGATAACTTCTATGCCCATGAACAGGCCAGAATGATGGCTTCCCGCCTGCAACTCCATGCCGAAGTACTGACCATCACCCATCCCAGCTTTCAGTCCGCAATGACCTTTCGTCAGCCCGCAGACTTTTAAGTGCGGGCGACAGCCATCGTCGGTCATCGGGGCTTATCCAATACAGTGCGACAGCGTGGTGGTCGGCAGACCGTGCTGCCGGGCAATCGCGGCCATCAGCGCCACCTGTGGCTTACCGTGATCCGGATGCAGTTGCTCATAGCGGCACTCCCTGCCGGACAGCTCATATTTGCGATTGCCAAAGTTATGGTAGGGCAGCAGATCAATCATGCGGAAACTGCTGTGTCCCTGCACTATCCCGGCAATCATCGCCATCATCTTCTGCGCCTCTTCTTCACTGTCGTTCACCTCGGAAATGACCGGAATACGGATATGCAGCGGAATATCCTGCGAAAGCAGCTTCTTCAGATTAATCAGAATGCGGTGATTACTGACGCCGGTGTAGCGTTGATGCCGTGTTTCATCCGCAAGCTTGATATCAAACAGCACCAGCTGGCTCAGCTCACAGGCCCGCCATAACGCAGACCAGGAGGCAAAACCAGAGGTTTCCACCGCGGTATGGATGCCTTCCTGCCTGGCGAGTTGCAACAGCGCGCGAGAAAACTCCGGCTGCAACGCCATCTCACCGCCGCTGAGGGTCATCCCGCCGCCAGAGGTACGGTAGTAAAGCTCGTCAGCCAGCACCGTGCGCATCACGTCATCAACGCTGAGCTGACGCCCGACATGGCGGATCGCCGCCGCCGGGCAGGCATATTCCGCTGGCCAGGCGCCCCGTCCGACGTGCCCGGCCTTATCGGCAGGCCCCCGACCGGGACACGCCTGCCAGCAGGACGCTTTTGCACAGCGGGCACGGTCAAAAAACAGTTCCGTTTCCCTCGCCAGACTTTCCGGATTGGCACACCAGGCGCACTTCATCTGGCATCCTTTCAAAAACACCACGGTGCGCACGCCGGGACCGTCATGCAGCGAGAAACGTTGCAGGTTAAACACCGTGCCCGTCGGCGTGGTAGACTCAGAACCGCTCAAGCTGGGTGCGGCTGATAATTTCATCCTGAACCTCACGACTGAGTTCGACAAAAAAGGCGCTGTACCCGGCCACCCTGATCATCAGATTACGGTACTGCTGCGGATCCTGCTGAGCCTTACGCAGCGTTTCATCATCAACGTAGCTGAACTGCATCTGTGCGTTGCCCAACATGCTGGCACTGCGCAGCAGGGTGATCAGCCCCTGTTCGCCTTCCGGCGTGTCGAGAATGCCATGCAATAACTTGAAGTTATGCACCATGCCAATTTCCATCTCTTCAACGTTGATGCGACCAACAGAGTTGATAATGGCGGTGGGTCCGGCAAAGTCAGTCTGTTGCGATGGGCTGATGCCGTCCGCCAGCGGCATTCCGGCAAGACGCCCACTGGGTAGCGCACCGGTCACCAATCCGAACGGGGTATTGTTGGAAATCGACAGGGTGCCGTGGGTAAAGGGACCATACAGCATCTGGTACTGACGATGCTCATTTTCGGTGAAACGGATCAGATCGCGTGCGATGACGTCAACGTCCTCAACATCGTTGCCAAATTTCACCACGTTCAGACAGGCCAGGTGCAGTTGCTGATGACCGTCAAAATTATCCCGCAATGCCTGAGCCATCTGCTCCAGCGTAACCTGCTGCCGTCGCCAGACCAACTCATGCATCACCATCATTGAGTTGGCATAATCCGCCATGCCGGTCCAGATCAGTCCCGGACCGTTATTAATCATCGCGCCGCCCTGCATCACCTCTTTACCCTGCGCCATACACCCTTCCAGCAGGCAGGAGATAAAAGGTTTTGGTGCCAGACTTTTATGTAGTTTCTGCACCAGCAGCGTGGCTCTGGCCGCCTGCTGAACGATATGGCTGAGCTGCTGCCTGACCGCAGACTCGAAAGCTTCATAGCTGGTCAGCTGGTGCAGTTCACCGGTTTGCGGGCCAGCCTGCGAACCGGTGGCGGTTTTGCCATTGTTCAGCGCCAGTTCGATGGCACAGGTGAAGGTGGTGTAACCCACGGAGGTCCATTGATAGATACGGCCTGCACGCTGTGGCTCGACACAGCCCATCAGGCAGTAGTCGCGGGCATCGTCATAATCAAACCCTTTACGCAGCATCATTTTGATATGGGCATCATCAAAATGGCAGGCGGGGAAACCAATCCCGGCGCGAACCACCTCGACAATTTTGCGCATAAACGGCTGTGGCGACTGGTTGTGAATACGCACGGCAAGGCTTGGCTGATAAATTTTCAGCTTACGCGAGCAGTCCATAATCAGCAGGGAGAGTGGATTGGTTGCGTCTCCGCCTTCACGTTTTTGTCCCCCCACCACCAGGTTAACGAAAGGCTGATAACCGGCGAAGTACATCGCGGAGGCGGCGCTGCAAATCCACATGCATTCCGACATCTTGATCATCCAGCAGTACAGCAGCTCTTCCGCCTGTTCGAGCGTCAGTACGCCTGAAGCCAGATCGGCCTCCAGCAGCGGCCAGAGATATTGATCAACGCGCCCCAGCGAAATGCCGGTCTGATTCTCTTCCAGAATAAACAGCGACTGCGCAAACCAGATAGCCTGTAAAGCCTCGTGAAAGCTTTGCGGTGGCTGCTCGGGAACGCGGCGGCAAATGGCCGCCAGATTTTCCAGCTCGGCTTTACGCTGTGCTGAGGTTTCCTGCTGCGCCAGCTGGTCGGCATAGTCGGCATAGCGATGGGCATAATCCGTCACGCCCTGGCAGGTTTCGATAATGGCCTGATAAAAGTACTGTTTTTCCTGATCTTCTGCACAGGTTGCAGAGAGCTGGCACAGCGCCTCTTCTGCCTCTTTACGCACGCCTCCCAGCCCTTTTTGCAACAAAATGATGTCATAGCCGGGACAGGTATCGCCGCCGCCATTCTGGGTTTTAATGCTCAGATCACAGATGCCATCGCGGGTGCTCCATTCCCACAGCCCGGCATGGCGCAGCTGTGTTTCCGCCATTTCATCCAGAGAACGCCCCTGCCAGAAGGGAAAGATCTCTTCACGCAGTTCGCGCTTGACCTCTTCGCTGATTTGATAAGGGTCCTGAGTACGCGTTGACATGGTTTCCAGCTCATCAGCCACCCAGCGCCAGGCAATTTCAGGCGAGATTTCTCCGCCACGCGCCGCCCCGGCGGGATGACTGATGATCAGCTCCTGCTCACCAATGACCAGCGGGGCAATCTGACAGGCACGGCGAAATGCCATCGCGCGCAATAACAAAACCGGCATTCCAGGGTAACGACGATAAATTTCGGTTACCGCTCTGGCACGGGAGGCAGAAATAAAAGGCTTAGCCTGTAAATAACGCTCACGCAGGGCGGAAATTCTTGGAAGAAGCGTCTCATTTGTCATTTAAATACTCCCATCGTAATACAACCAGTGACAATTAAAAGGATGCCTGTGAGGGTGTACTTCCCTGTTTTCTGCCGAAAAAAAATCATCCCTGCGATATTAACCATTGCAATGCCCAGACCGGACCATAAGGCGTAAGTCAGCCCCACCGACAGAGCAGTCATCGCTCTGGAAAGTGAAAAGAAACAGAGAAAATAAATCGTCAGGACGGCAAGGGTTATTCCTGCCCGACGAAAATCATTGGTTTTAGGTAACAGACTGGTAGCAATAACTTCGGTAATTATTGCCACCGATAACCAGGCAAAACCAGATAAGGCAACAGGCATTAACTGTTCTCCTCTGCCGTATTTTCATTTAACTCATCTCTGGCCAGTAAATTAATGACCAGCACACCCGTAATAATCAGTAATATCCCGCACAGCCCCCCCGGATGAACGCCTTTGCCAGACAGGAAAAAATTAATCAGCGATGTCGCTACAATGCCGATGCCCGCCCAGAGTGAATAAGCCAGGCCAATGGGGATCTTTTTTAACGAAAGCGTCAGCAAATAATATGAACAAAAATAAGCGGCCAGCGCACCTGACGCAGGGATCCATTTCGTCATACCACTGGATAAGCCCAGCAATGTGGTAGCGATGATTTCGGTTATGATGGCCAGTATCAGGAACCTGCTGTATTTATCATTAGTCATATAAGTTCACCGATTTCAGAACAGCTTATTAACAATGAATTAAAATCATGGGGCAGTTATCTTGCGGCAGACTATACAGCCCAGCTTCTCAATCACACCTAAACCGCTCACGCATTTACCTGACTATTAAAAATAGTCTTATTTAAAAGAGGTATTGATCATGCTGACCATCTTAATGATCGTCTTCATGGTGGAAGAAAAAAAGACGCTACCTCAGTAAGAGAGTTTATTATTTCCTGGTACACCCTGATATTAAAAAACCGTTTTTTCAAATGGATAAGATGACAGGTAAGACTCTTTAATCTGATAAAAATTATTAATTTTTGCGTCACGAGAAAGAACTATTTATAGTTTTCCGACTTGAGATAACGGTGGCAGGAAAGCCACTTTAACGAAAACAGGGATGAAGAAAATATGGCTCGTCACATCGCCCCCGGATACTGCGTGGTGAAACGCCCCGGCACGCTGGATTATCAGGCACGGGAACTGTTCATGGACAGCCGCTCCCCGGCGGCCCATCTGTTTATGACCCTTGTCGATATATTTGTTGATTACTCCGGGCAATAAAAAATGAAATCTGTCGTAATGTTTTTTGCTATTATTCCTCTCGTTTTTATTACCTGCATTTTATTGTATGGATTAAACCGTAAAAGTTATCATTGCTTACTAAGTAAATTACAAAAAGAAAATATTACATTCCGCCTTTTTATTTTTATCATTCAAATATGGGCTTCATGGGCGCGCCTGTAATGGCTTATTTATTTTCAGGGTTGAAGCGCAAAAGAAAATTAATATTTATCAACAAAAACAGCACATTGTACAAATTTTCGGATAAAAAAATCTTATTGATAAGATTATGCCTTTTTATTACACATTTTTGACGGGTACAGGCTTTGCAATTCTTATTTGCTTTATGGGCCTGATAATAAATTTGACGCACCCAAATACTGCTTACCCCCGCCGCACAGTGAATATCACGAGTATCCCAGAATGGGACCACGTCCTGGTGATTAAGCCTGATAAAGGGAGACGCGCTCCCTTATCAGCATCAGCGTCCTACTTAAAACCTTTCTCACGTTTGATCAGGTCATATGCAGCCTGGATATTTTGTGCCTTCTGCTTGGCCATTTCCATCATCTGCGGAGGCAGACCTTTGGCGACCAGTTTATCCGGATGGTGCTCGCTCATCAGCTTGCGGTAAGCCCGCTTGATGGTTGCCGCATCGTCACTGCTTTTCACGCCCAGCACGCTACAGGCATCTTCCAGCGTCGGTCCACGCTGACCAGCATTGAATCCCCCCTGAGAACCGGCATTCCTCCACGATTGACCTTCGCCACCAAATTGCTGACCGCTTTCCATCATTCGCAGAAACTGATCAAACTGCATGCGGGAGATGCCCAGCTCTTCAGCGATGACATACAGTACCTGGCGCTCATTGGGATGCAGTGAACCATCCGCAAACGCAGCCTGGATCTGAATTTCCAGAAACATCCTAATCAGATCGAAACGGCCGAAGCAGGCACTGCGCAGCTCCTGCAATTTACTGCGCAGCGGGTAGTCGCCCTCTTTACCTTCACGAAAAGCGCGTTGTGCAGAGGATCGCGCTTCACCATGCAATTGCATACGATCCATCAGCAAGGACGCCATCTGGATATCAGCATCGGTCACCCGGCCTTTCGATTTCGTCAGGTGCCCCATAACCTCAAAGGTGGTGCGAAAAAACAGTGTCTGCCGGACCTGCTGATTAGCAAAATATCCCTGCCCTTTGACTGTCCGCACCTTGTCAAACAGGTGACCAATCAGCAGGCCGAACGCTAATCCCCAAAAACCCGTACCGCTTAATAACCCCAGTACCAGCCCGATAACTTTTCCCCAATAGCGCATATACTCCTCAATTCGCCATGCTGAAGGCTAAAAATTGCATTATCATACCCGTCATTTATCCCAGAGCCTAACGGCAACGCGGCCAGACCATCAGGCGTTACCTGACATATTTCAGATTTACAGGCAACCGGCAACTGCCCGAACTCACCTGAAGCTTACTAAAGTAAGTGACTGAGCGGAGTAAGGGAAGCCGACATGTCTGCAATTTGCAAGATGAAAGGTATAGCACTGGCGCAACGCTGTTGAGTACGTTAGTCTCTGACCGTTTGTCGGCATGATGCTTGCTATCACGGAATTTTCGATACCGCGTATGAAAAAACGATTACCTACTCTGCTGGCCACACTGATTGGTTCAGCACTTTACAGCCAGCAGGGTCTGGCCGACGACCTCGCATCGCAGTGTATGCTGGGTGTGCCAAACTACACCCGTCCCCTTGTGCAGGGGAAAAATACCAACGATCTGCCGGTAACGATTAACGCGGACAAGGCACAAGGCAATTATCCCGATAATGCGGTGTTTACCGGCAACGTGGATATTCAGCAAGGCAATGGGCGTCTTCAGTCTGATGAAGTGCAATTACACCAGAAACAGCCGCCGGGCGAGACCACGCCGGTACGTACCGTCGATGCGCTGGGTAATGTGCATTACGACGATAATCAGGTAGTGTTGAAGGGACCGAAAGGCTGGTCCAACCTCAACACCAAAGATACCAACGTCTGGAATGGTAGCTATCAGATGGTGGGACGTCAGGGGCGAGGCACCGCCGATCAGATGAAGTTGCGCGGCCAGAACCGCTACACCATCCTGGAGAACGGCACCTTTACCTCCTGCCTGCCCGGCGATAACAGCTGGAGCGTCGCGGGAACGGAGGTTATCGAAGATCGCGATGAGCAGGTGGCAGAAATCTGGAACGCGCGCTTTAAAATTGGCAAAGTGCCGGTGCTTTACAGCCCTTACTTACAGCTGCCGATCGGCGATCGACGCCGCTCAGGTTTCCTGATTCCCAATGCCAAGTACGGTAGTTCTAACGGCTTTGAATTCATACTGCCTTATTACTGGAACATCGCGCCGCAGGTTGACGCCACTATCACGCCGCATTACATGAGTAATCGTGGTACGCAGTTGCAGAATGAATTCCGCTACCTGACCCAGGCTGGTGTCGGTCTGATGGAGTTTGACTACATGCCATCTGACGACCAGTTCACCAAAGATGCCGCGGCGCGTAACATCACCAATGCTGATGATTCCGACCGCTGGATGTTTACCTGGAAACATGCCGGGGTCTACGATCAGAACTGGCGCTTTAACGTTGACTACACCAAAGTCAGTGATGTTTATTACTTCACCGATCTTGACTCGCCATACGCCAGCTCCACCGATGGCTATGTCACGCAGAAATTCAGCGTAGGCTATGCGGATACAAACTGGGATGCGACGCTGTCGACCAAGCAGTTCCAGATTTTCTCCACGCAAACCAGCAACGACGTTTATCGTGCTGAGCCGCAGTTTGATTTCAACTATTACCAGAATGATGTCGGCCCGTTTGACACCCATCTGTATGCTCAGGCGGTCAAATTTACCAACGTTAATGAGAAGTACCCGGATGCCACCCGTCTGCATCTGGAGCCCACCATTAATCTGCCGATGTCCAACCGCTGGGGTAGCCTGAATACCGAAGCCAAACTGCTGGCGACCCATTACCAACAGGATGAGATTGATTACTGGAATCAGAACGTCGATACCAGCAAAGTGAACCAGCTGAAAAGCACGGTCAACCGGGTGATGCCGCAGTTTAAAGTCGACGGTAAAATGGTGTTTGACCGCGATATGGACTGGTCACCAGGCTACACCCAGACGCTGGAGCCACGTTTGCAGTATCTGTATGTGCCTTATCGCGACCAGAGTAGTATTCGCGCTTACGACTCCACCCTGTTGCAAAGCGACTACACCGGTTTGTTCCGTGACCGCACTTACAGCGGCCTGGACCGTATCGCTTCCGCTAATCAAATCACCACCGGTGTGTCCACCCGAATATTTGATAACGATCTGGTTGAACGTTTTAACGCATCCGTTGGTCAAATCTACTCGTTTACCCCATCCCGAACCGGTCTTGAAACGGCTGACTCGGACGATCGTGGCAGTATTGAGTGGGCGGGAGACACGTTCTGGAAAATCAGCGATCGCTGGAACGCACGCGGCGGGGTTCAGTACGATACCCGGCTGAATGCCGTTTCACAGGGAAATGCGGTGCTGGAATACCGTCGTGATGCAGACCGTCTGGTGCAGCTGAATTATCGCTATACCAGCCCGGAGTACATTCAGCAGACGTTAAGCCAGATCACCAATCCAGGTTATCAGCAGGGGATTTCGCAGGTAGGCGCGACCGCCAGCTGGCCAATTGCTGATGCCTGGGCAGTCGTGGGCGCATGGTATTACGATACCAAAGCCAAACAGCCTGCCGATCAGCTGCTTGGCTTACAGTACAGCTCATGCTGCTATGCCATCCGTCTGGGGTACGAGCGTAAAATCACCAGTTGGGACAGCACTAACAGTACAAGTCACTACGACAACAAAATCTCGTTCAACATTGAGCTACGTGGCCTGAGCCCGTCTTATAGTCTGGGTTCAGGTGAAATGCTGCGTCAGGGCATTCTGCCTTATCAGCGCTCTTTCTGATGTTGTGATAATTCGTTTGTAAACCCGCTGAGCGGACAGAAGAATGGAAAAAGTATGAAGAACTGGAGAATGCTGATCCTTAGTGCGGCGCTGACAGCCAGCACCGCATTTGCAGCGCCACAGGTAGTTGATAAAGTTGCCGCCGTGGTTAATAACGGCGTGGTCCTGGAGAGCGACGTAGACGGCATGATGCAGTCAGTCAAAAGTCAGGCCCAGGAGGGTGGTCAGCAGCTTCCTGACGACAAAACGCTGCGCCATCAAATTGTTGAACGTCTGGTAATGGACAACATTCTGTTGCAGATGGCCAAACAGGGCGGTATCCAGATTCAGGACGCACAGGTCGACCAGGCGATTGCTAACATTGCTCAGCAAAACAAAATGACCGTCGATCAGCTCCGCAGCCGTCTGGCTTATGATGGTATGAACTATGCCACCTACCGCGAGCAGATCCGCAAAGAGATGACCATTGCCGAAGTGCGCAACAATGAAGTGCGCCGTCGCATCACCATCCTGCCGCAGGAAGTGGACTCGCTGGCTAAACAGGTTTCTTCTCAGAACAGCGAAGCGGCCGAACTGAACCTCAGTCATATCCTGTTGCCGCTGCCTGAGAATCCGACGCAGCAGCAGGTGGACGATCAGGAAAAGCTGGCTAATCAGCTGGTCAGCGAAGCAAAAAATGGCGGTGATTTCGGCAAACTGGCTATTACCTACTCGGCCGATCCGCAGGCGCTGAAAGGCGGCAACATGGGCTGGGGCCGTATCCAGGAGCTGCCGTCGCTGTTTGCACAGGCGCTGATTACCGCCAAAAAGGGCGATATCATTGGTCCAATTCGCTCCGGCGTTGGTTTTCATATTCTGAAAGTGAATGACATTCGTGGTGATAACCAGAGCATCTCGGTAACGGAAGTTCATGCCCGGCATATTCTGCTGAAGCCTTCACCCGTGATGACCGACGACCAGGCGCGTCAGAAGCTGGAGCAGGTTGCGGCAGATATCAACAGCGGCAAAACCACCTTTGCGCAGGCCGCGAAAAATATCTCAGAAGATCCGGGCTCGGCTAACCAGGGCGGCGATCTGGGCTGGAGTTCACCAGAAGTGTTCGATCCGGCGTTCCGCGATGCGTTGCTGAAGCTGAAAAAAGGCCAGATGAGCGGTCCGGTCCACTCCTCCTTCGGCTGGCATCTGATCCAGATGATGGATACACGCCAGGTGGATAAAACTGACGCAGCGCAGAAAGAGCGGGCTTATCGTCTGCTGTTCAATCGTAAGTTTGCAGAAGAAGCACAAACCTGGATGCAGGAACAGCGTGCCTCAGCCTATGTGAAAATTCTGGATGGCAATGCTCAGTAATCAGCGCGTCGTCATCACCAGCGGCGAACCTGCCGGAATAGGCCCTGACGTCACCGTACAACTGGCCCAGCATGACTGGCCGGTTGAACTGGTGGTTTGTGCCAATCCGGCGGTGCTGCTGGAGCGGGCCGCCGCGCTGGGATTACCGCTGGCGCTGCGGCAGTATCAGCCGGGCAGTACCGCACAACCCCAGGCGGCAGGTACGCTGACGCTGCTGCCGGTTGCCAGCGCGCAACCGGTCCGGCCCGGTGTGCTCTGCGTCGAAAACAGCCATTATGTGCTGGAGACGCTGACCACCGCCTGCGATGGTTGCCTCAGCGGCGAATTTGCCGCGTTGATTACCGGCCCGGTGCATAAAGGGGTGATCAACGATGCCGGTATCCCCTTCAGTGGTCACACCGAGTTTTTTGCAGAACGCGCCGGGTGTGCACGCGTGGTGATGATGCTTGCCACCGAAGCGTTACGGGTGGCGCTGGCAACCACGCATTTACCGTTAAAAGATGTCTCAGCCGCTATCACTCGCGACAGCCTGCGCGAAGTCATCGACATTCTCCATACCGATCTGCGCACTAAATTTGGCCTGGCTGAACCACATATTTTTGTCTGTGGCCTCAATCCTCATGCCGGAGAAGGCGGTCATATGGGGCGGGAAGAGATCGATGTGATAATTCCTCTGCTGGATGAACTGCGGCAGCGCGGTATGCGGCTGACAGGGCCCTTACCGGCAGATACCCTGTTCCAGCCCAAATATCTGCAACAGGCAGATGCGGTTCTGGCGATGTATCACGATCAGGGACTGCCAGTACTGAAATATCAGGGCTTTGGCCGGGCAGTCAATATCACCCTCGGCCTGCCTTTTATCCGCACCTCAGTCGACCACGGCACCGCCTTAGATCTGGCAGGCCTGGGGCAGGCTGATGCGGGCAGCTTTATTACGGCGCTTAATCTCGCCATCACCATGATCTCAACTCAATGAATAATCGCGTCCATCTGGGCCACTTTGCCCGCAAACGTTTCGGCCAGAACTTTCTGAACGATCAATACATTATTGACAGCATTGTCTCCGCCATTCATCCACAGCCCGGCGAGGCGGTAGTGGAAATCGGGCCCGGTCTGGGCGCGCTGACCGAACCGGTTGGTGAGCGACTGGAGAGCATGACGGTTATCGAACTTGATCGTGATCTGGCCGCCCGCTTGCAGACTCACCCTTTTCTCGGGCCGAAGCTGACTATTTTTCAGCAGGATGCGATGACCTTTAATTTCGCGGAACTTGCCGCTGAAAAAGGCCAGTCTCTGCGCGTTTTTGGTAACCTGCCCTACAACATCTCCACCCCGCTGATGTTTCACCTTTTCAGCTATACTGATGCGATTCGTGACATGCATTTCATGTTGCAAAAAGAGGTGGTTAACCGCCTTGTCGCCGGGCCAGGCAGTAAAGCCTATGGACGCCTGACGGTGATGGCACAGTATTACTGTCAGGTGATCCCGGTGCTGGAAGTGCCGCCTGAATCCTTCACCCCGGCACCTAAAGTGGATTCAGCAGTGGTACGGTTGGTGCCCCATGCCAGGCTGCCCCACCCGGTTAAGGATATTCGTATGCTGAGCAGGATCACGACCGAAGCCTTTGGTAAACGTCGTAAAACGCTGCGCAACAGCCTCGGCCATTTTTTCTCGCCTGAGGCATTACAGCAGATGAATATCGACCCGACATTGCGGGCCGAAAACATCTCTGTCGCGCAATATTGTCAACTGGCAAACTGGCTGGCTGAGCACCCTCAGCCATCGTCGCAGGAGAACTGATACCATGGCCGATACGCCCCGGATTTGTATTCAGGTGCAGAGCGCCTGGGTCCCGTCACAGTCGGCACCGGAAGATGATCGTTACGTTTTTGCTTATACCATCACCATCCGCAATCCGGGGCGCACCCCCGTGCAACTGATCAGCCGATACTGGCTGATCACCAACGGCAATGGCCGCGAGACGGAAGTTCAGGGCGAAGGGGTGATCGGTGAGCAGCCACATATCCCACCAGGCGGCGAGTTTCAGTATACCAGCGGTGCCATTCTGGAAACCCCGATGGGCACCATGCAGGGCCACTACGAGATGCTTGACAGCGAAGGCGAAGCTTTCCAGGTGGCGATTCCGGTGTTCCGACTGGCCATTCCCAGCCAGATTCATTAATTCATCTTCCACGCCAGGCTCCGCAGGCCCGGCGTGTTTCGGACAGATTTATGAGTACTTATCTGATTGGCGACGTTCACGGTTGCTACGACGAATTGCAATCTCTGCTGAAGCAGGTTGCCTTCGACCCTGCACAGGATACCCTGTGGCTTACCGGCGATTTGGTCGCCCGTGGCCCGGATTCGCTGGACGTTCTGCGCTTTGTTCGCTCGCTCGGCGATGCTGCGCGCATGGTGCTGGGAAATCACGATTTGCATTTGCTGGCGGTATTTGCCGGCATCAGTCGCAACAAACCTAAAGATCGCCTCACGTCCCTGCTCCAGGCGGAAGACGTTGACGAGCTGATCAACTGGCTGCGACGTCAGCCACTGTTGCAGGTGGATGATGAGAAAAAGCTGGTGATGGCGCATGCCGGGATCACCCCGCAGTGGAATCTGGAAACGGCACGTGGCTGCGCCCGTGAAGTAGAGGCCGTGCTTGCCAGCGATACCTATCCGCTGTTTCTTGATGCCATGTACGGCGACATGCCCAATAACTGGAGTACATCGCTGAGTGGCCTGGCCCGTCTGCGATTCAGCACCAACGCGCTGACCAGAATGCGTTACTGCTTTCCGGGTGGTCAGCTGGATATGATCTGCAAAGATACGCCTGATTCCGCTCCTCCGCCCTTAAAGCCCTGGTTTGCGATCCCCGGCCCTGTCGCCCGTGACCACACCATTGTATTTGGTCACTGGGCTTCTCTGGAAGGCAAAGGCACTCCGGAAGGAATCCTGGCACTGGATACCGGCTGCTGTTGGGGCGGGACGTTGACTATGCTGCGCTGGGAGGACCAGACATGGTTCCACCAACCTTCCGTGCTGGAAAAATCCGACCAGCAGTAAACTCGTGCCGGACCTCTCTCCACTGAGAGATGCTGAACGGCATAAAAAAACATCCCGTGCGACCAGGTACGGGATGTTTTTATTTATGCGGGATGACAGGGCTTACCGGTATGAAACCCGTCCGTTAGCGACGATCCAGAATTTCCCAGAAACAGCTGTGACTGTTTTGCTGGTCCGCATCACGGAACTCGCTGAAAACAGACTGCCATTCATCCGGTTCATAATCCGGGAAGCTGGTATCACCTTCAACTTCAGCATCAATATGCGTCAGATAGAGTCGGTCAGCCTGTGGCAGGAGCTGTTCATAAATACGGCCACCGCCAATGATCATAATCTCTTCCACTTCGCCGGCAGCACGTAACGCTTCATCCACAGAGGTGACCCAGGTAACGGCGGCGTCAGAACCGGGTGAACTGCTGATAACAATATTCAAACGGTCAGGCAGAGGACGTCCAATCGATTCGAAGGTGCGACGCCCCATAATCACGGGCTTATTCAGCGTATGTCGTTTGAACCACGCCAGGTCTGCGGGCAGGTGCCAGGGCATGGCATTTTCCATCCCAATTATGCGGTCGGCCGCCATGGCCACAATAAGGCTTATCATCTGATGATACTCAACAGGGTGTAAAATTGGCGTCATCATACGGAAAGGTGAAAGTTTCGTCGATAGCTAAGCCGGGTGAAGTGCGTAAAGGTTTTTAAACGAAAAGTATAATGCGGTATCAAGCTCCATCAGGCTTTAAAGCTCCCTGCCCTTATATCCCACATTCGTTCATTCCGTAAAAGAGAAAGAATAATAGTGCCGGAGATTTCTATCATCATAAAACGTTGCAAGAATGCTCTTGGTTTGGCTGTTTGAGCAACAGGCCCCCAGGAACCAGGCGATATCCTGGCTGTCACCAGTTTCACGCTGCGTCTCCAGATTGCAGGCGATTGCGGTCAACCAGACAAAAAAATCCCCGCCTGAGCGGGGATAATCTTTCCTGTGGGATATTAACCCTTAATCTGCGCGTGCATTTCCTGAACCGAAATCACCTGCTCAGTAGGATCGGCATTTAATGACATCGCCGTGGCAAAACCGCCGTTCAGGGTGGTGTCATAATGCACTTTGTACTGAAGTGCGCTGCGGCGAATAAGTTTGGAATCTTCGATCGCCTGCCGCCCTGCCGTGGTGTTGACAATATAGGCATACTCACCATTCTTCAGCCGGTCCTGAATGTGCGGACGTCCCTCATGCACTTTGTTAACCAGCCGTGGATTGATGCCCGCTTCACCCAGCACCACAGCCGTGCCGTGAGTGGCATCCAGTTCAAAGCCCAGTTTTTGCAGTTTGGCTGCCAGATCGACGATGCGCTTTTTGTCACCTTCACGTACCGACAGTAAAGCACGACCACTTTTTTTCATGTTGCTCTGCGCACCGAGCATCGCTTTACCGAAGGCTTCTGCGAAGGTACGCCCCACGCCCATCACTTCTCCGGTCGAACGCATTTCTGGACCGAGGATAGGATCCACGCCCTGGAATTTATTAAACGGCAGTACCACTTCCTTCACCGAGTAATAAGGCGGAATAACCTCTTGTGTCACGCCCTGAGCAGCCAGTGATTTACCGGCCATCACGCGAGCAGCCACTTTCGCCAGCGGCACGCCCGTTGCCTTGGAAACGAAGGGGACGGTACGTGCGGCGCGTGGGTTCACCTCAATCAGGTAAACTTCATTATCCTTCACCGCAAACTGCACGTTCATCAAACCACGTACGCAAAGCTCGAAGGCCAGTTTCTCCACCTGTTGACGCATCACATCCTGAATCTCTTTGCTCAGGGTATATGCTGGCAAAGAACACGCAGAGTCGCCGGAGTGAACGCCAGCCTGCTCGATATGCTCCATGATGCCGCCAATCAGCACTCGCTCACCGTCACAAATTGCATCGACGTCCACTTCCACCGCATCATCAAGGAAACGATCCAGCAGCACGGGTGCATCGTTCGACACCGAGACCGCAGTGTGGAAATAACGTTTCAGATCGATTTCATCATAAACAATTTCCATCGCACGACCACCCAGCACGTAGGACGGACGCACCACCAGCGGATAACCAATGGTTGCGGCTTTTTCCACTGCCTGTTCCAGTGCGGTGACGGTGGCATTGGCCGGCTGCTTCAGACCCAGACGCTCAACGGCCTGCTGGAAGCGCTCACGATCTTCCGCACGATCAATGGCATCCGGGCTGGTGCCAATAACCGGAACACCTGCCGCTTCCAGTTCACGAGCCAGTTTCAGCGGCGTCTGGCCGCCATATTGCACGATAACCCCTTTAGGTTTCTCGATCCGCACAATTTCCAGCACGTCTTCCAGCGTGACCGGCTCAAAGTAGAGGCGGTCTGAGGTGTCATAATCGGTTGAAACCGTCTCCGGATTACAGTTAACCATAATGGTTTCAAAACCATCTTCACGCAGGGCCAGCGAGGCATGGACGCAGCAGTAGTCGAATTCAATCCCCTGACCAATGCGGTTTGGACCACCGCCCAGCACCATCACTTTGTCACGGTCCTGATTTGGATTCGCTTCGCACTCTTCATCATAGGTTGAGTACATATAGGCGGTGTCAGTAGAGAATTCTGCCGCGCAGGTATCCACGCGCTTGTAGACCGGGTGAAGCTGATACTGCTCGCGCAGCTTACGCACTTCCGACTCAGCAATGCCCGCCAGCTTCGCCAGACGGGCATCGGCAAAGCCTTTACGCTTCAGGGTCCGCAGGAAATCAGCGGTCAGACCGTTAATCCCCTGATGGGCAACCTGTGACTCCAGCTGCATCAGTTCTTCAATCTGCACGAGGAACCAACGATCGATGTTGGTCAGGCTGAATACGGCATCCACTGACATCCCCGCCCGGAAAGCATCGGCCACGTACCAGATACGATCCGAACCGGCATCTTTCAGCTCACGACGGATGATGGTCATCGCTTCGGCATCATTCAGACAGACTTTCGGATCAAAACCATGCGCTCCCACTTCGAGGCCGCGCAGCGCTTTCTGCATCGACTCCTGAAGCGTGCGGCCAATCGCCATGACTTCACCCACCGATTTCATCTGGGTGGTCAGGCGGTCATTTGCACCAGCGAATTTCTCAAAGTTAAAGCGAGGAATTTTGGTGACAACATAATCGATAGATGGCTCAAACGAGGCTGGCGTGCGTCCGCCGGTAATATCGTTCATCAGCTCATCCAGCGTGTAACCTACCGCCAGTTTGGCTGCAATTTTCGCAATCGGGAAACCCGTCGCCTTTGAAGCCAGCGCAGAGGAACGTGATACGCGAGGGTTCATCTCAATGATAATCAGACGACCATTTTCCGGGTTAACCGAAAACTGAACGTTGGAACCGCCGGTTTCCACACCAATTTCACGCAGTACCGCCATTGAGGCGTTACGCATGATTTGATATTCCTTGTCGGTCAGCGTCTGTGCAGGTGCCACGGTGATCGAATCACCGGTATGGATGCCCATCGCATCGAAGTTTTCGATTGAGCAAACAATGATGCAGTTGTCATTGCGATCGCGCACCACTTCCATTTCATACTCTTTCCAGCCAATCAGCGATTCATCAATTAACAGCTCATTGGTTGGCGACAGATCCAGGCCGCGCTCGCAAATCTCTTCAAACTCTTCACGGTTATAAGCGATACCGCCACCGGTCCCGCCCATGGTGAAGGAAGGGCGAATAATGCACGGAAAACCAACATCCTCCGCCACTTTCAGCGCTTCTTCCATATTGTGGGCAATGCCAGAGCGGGCAGTTTCCAGGCCAATTTTCTTCATCGCTTTATCAAAGCGCTGGCGATCTTCTGCCTTATCGATGGCATCAGCGGTGGCACCTATCATCGCCACGCCAAACTCCGCCAGCACGACGCGGCGTTCCAGTTCCAGCGCGCAGTTCAGTGCGGTCTGACCGCCCATCGTCGGCAGAACCGCGTCCGGGCGCTCTTTTTCGATAATTTTGCGGACCACTTCCCAGTGGATTGGCTCGATATACGTCGCATCGGCCATCTCCGGGTCGGTCATGATAGTCGCCGGGTTGGAGTTGACCAGAATAACGCGGTAACCCTCTTCACGCAGAGCTTTACAGGCCTGTGCGCCAGAGTAGTCAAATTCACAGGCCTGGCCGATAACGATCGGGCCAGCGCCAAGGATCAGGATACTTTTTATGTCGGTACGTTTTGGCATTTTCTCGCTCCTGATTATTTTGCGTCAGCACGGTAGGCAGTGATCAGTTCGATAAAGTGATCGAACAAGGGGGCGGCATCATGCGGGCCGGGACTGGCTTCAGGATGCCCCTGAAAACTGAACGCCGCTTTATCAGTTCGATGAATCCCCTGTACCGTATGGTCGAACAATGAAGTGTGTGTCACCCGCAGATTGTCAGGTAAATTGTTGTCATCCACGGCGAAGCCATGGTTCTGCGCGGTGATCATCACCGTGTTGTTATCCAGATCTTTCACCGGATGGTTGCCACCATGATGTCCCAGCTTCATCTTGACCGTTTTAGCGCCGCTGGCCAGTGCGAGCAGCTGGTGCCCCAGGCAGATACCAAATAGCGGCACATCCGTTTCCAGTAATGTCTTAATGGCGGTAATCGCGTAATCACAGGGTTCCGGATCGCCGGGTCCGTTAGAAAGGAAGACCCCATCCGGATTAAGTTTCAGCACGTCTTCTGCTGAAGTTTGTGCCGGAACCACCGTCAGGCGACAGCCACGATCTACCAGCATACGCAGGATATTGCGCTTTACGCCGTAGTCATAAGCCACCACATGGTAAGGCAGCTCTACCTCACTTTTCGGCGAGGGTAAACCTTCCAGTTGCCAGCTTCCCTGCAACCAGCTGTAGGTTTCTTTTGTTGCCACTTCTTTTGCCAGATCCATTCCTTTCAGCCCGGGAAATGCCTGTGCTTTTTGCAGCGCCAGTGCGGCATCCGGCGCATCTCCGGCAATGATACAACCGTTTTGTGCGCCTTTTTCGCGCAACAGACGAGTTAACTTACGAGTATCGATATCGGCAATAGCGACAATGTTGTGACGTTCCAGATAAGCTGACAACCCTTCTTCACTGCGGAAGTTGCTGGTTATCAGCGGCAGATCGCGAATAACCAGCCCCTGAGCATGTACCTGGGAAGATTCTTCGTCTGCGGAGTTGGTGCCGACATTGCCGATATGAGGATAAGTAAGAGTAACAATCTGGCGAGAATAGGAAGGATCAGTGAGGATTTCTTGATAACCGGTCATCGACGTGTTGAAAACTACTTCCCCCACTGCCGACCCTGTAGCCCCGATGGCCCGACCGTGGAATTGGGTTCCGTCTTCCAGAACCAATAGCGCTGACTTAATCAAAACGTCCTCCAGAGAATAAACAGTCACAATATTTGCATATTAATTCAAAACAAAGCGATGAATCAATGCAAAAACCGCCTGACTGCTCGATTTTTGGCAAATTGCGCGCATTCTAATGATCGCCCCTGACCTTGTCCAGTGCGCATCAGATTTTTTCTTTCTTTTTTAGACAACTGACTGGAATTTCGGATGATTTACTCTGAAAACAACAACTATCCAGCTCATTTAAGCGATTGCACTCAGGATTGAGTTTGCGGGTGGCAAAAAAACACCATAAAAGTGGACCAGATGGTAAAAATTAGCATTTGAACGAAAAAAAAAGATGAAAAAACAGAAAAATATCATCCAGACATCATAAAAACAGTGAAACCATTAAAATACAGAGTAAAAAAAGGCAATAAAATTATTGCCATTACAATCAATATATTGAGATTTAAAAAACCACATCACAATGGTTATGAAATTATAAATCGTCCAAATTAAGCACATTTCTCATGTCAAAAAGTCCATTTTTTTGCGCTTTTACCCATACAGCGGCTTTCACAGCACCTTTTGCAAAAGTCATGCGACTTGAAGCCTTGTGAGTTATCTCAACTCGCTCGCCAATATCTGCAAATATCGCCGTATGTTCACCGACGATGTCTCCTGCCCGTACAGTCGCAAAACCGATGGTTTCTGCTTTACGTTCGCCGGTGTGCCCTTCACGCGTGTAGACGGCGTGCTCGTTCAGTTCCCAGTCCATTGCATCTGCAATCGCTTCCCCCATCGCCAGTGCCGTACCGGAAGGCGCATCCACCTTATGACGATGGTGCGCTTCGATTATCTCTATATCCGCATATTCGCCCATAACTCTGGCGGTTTTTTCCAGCAGCTTCAGCACCAGATTGACACCGACACTAAAGTTAGCTGCAAAAACGATAGCAATATCTTTAGAGGCTGCGCTGATTTCCGCCTTTCCTGCCTGATCGAAACCGGTGGTGCCAATCACCATCGCTTTATGATGCTGGCGACAGAAAGCCAGATACTCCAGAGTTCCTTCCGGACGTGTGAAGTCAATCAGCACATCAAAATCATCCACTACCGCACTCAGGCTACTGTTTACTCTGACGTCAAGTACTCCGGTGCCAGCCAGTTCACCGGCATCCACTCCCACCAGCGAGGAACCTTCGCGAACCAGCGCAGCCCCCAGACACACACCCTCTGCCTCGCAGGCGGCCTGAATAAGTTGACGTCCCATGCGTCCCGCTGCGCCAACGATGGCAAGGCGGATCTGTGCTTCTTTCATAATGAATCCCTTAATTCTGTGCATGCAAAACGCACTCAGGTTAACCAGCTGTTAAACAGTGCGCCACAATAAAAACCGGTAATAAGAATTTTATGTCAGTCAGACCAGATTATCAGTAAATTCAATCGCTCTGTGACGTGAAGATGCATGGTCTTGTATCAGAAAAAAAATGTAGCCACAGCATCGGCTGTGGCTACATTGATTATTTTGTAAAAAAAGTGCGGATACTTTTTCTTATGATGCCTGGCTCAGAATAACCGCTGACAACACGGCTCCCGTGCCGACGCCAACACCGAAACCGATGCTTGCTGCACTGATTGCACCTACTACCAGTACGGTCGTGACTACCGCAGCAGTCACCGCTGTGGCTACTGCGGCAGCAGCGATCGCAGCAGCGCCGACCACAGCCGCCCCGACTGCGGCACCCACCGCAGCTGAACCGGCCGCAATAGCAGCGACTGCCGCCGTGCCTGCTGCTGCCGCACCGATTCCCAATGCCACACATCCGGCAATCGCTAAGCTGATACCACCATCATAAAAACCGCCGCTGACCTGGTTGGACTCACACAGTGTCAATTCCCTCATAAGAGCTCCTTTCTAAACGCCTTTTGTAGCTGGAGGATCAGCTTGAAGAATTAGCAGCAGACTCAACGAGGGAACTGGTATCGGTATCAGAACTGCTGTCAGCCAGCAGAGACTAAATATAGGTGATCAGGGCACTGCCCCCTAAAACCACAGCTGTGGTAAGCAGAGCGCCTGCTACAGCCCCCACCAGACCCAGCGTAATAAAGATACCGCCACTTACTTCATTAATTTCGTTGTTCTTTAATTCTCTCATTATACTTTCCTTATATTGATAATTATTCCTGTGATAGTCCCTACACAACGCCGACTTAAAACTAATTAAAAATAGAAAATCAGTTCAGCTGCTGGTAGTGATGTGAACGCTATCATTGAAAAAAACACATCAACATTAATTTTGATACATTACTAACAATAAAAACATGCATGCATCCTGTTTATTCCTGTAAAAAACACTTGAACCCCCGATGTATTAACGACAGAAGTGCAGTTTCCCGTTTTATTTCAACAACCAGGATAAAATTGGAAAATTGATGTTTGAGAATCATTAGCAACCAGAGAAAACCTGATACTCAGTAAAAAGAAAGAACAGATATATTCATTTTTCAATGTTTGTTTTAATCATGAAAAATGATAATTAAAGTCTCATTAACTTTTGCTTAAAATCGCTCTTTTCAAATTTTTAAATAACACAATGTTGCTCCTGAGCAACCTTCAGACGTGTTTTTTCGCCGAATACAAGCTGGCGAAGAGGTTGAAATTTTACAGAAAAAAACGCGACACAAAAATATTGTGCCGCGTTTGTCGTTTTGGATAAAACCAGAGTTACGCTGTTGTATCTGAGCCGGCAGCAGATTGCACTATTCCCAGAATGATTGCCACCCCAGAGAGCGCTGTACCGACGATACCTGCCGCCATGGCGATAAAGCCCAGGCCAAGTGTTGGTACACCCAGGACAGCACCGCCTACAATTACCGGAATGGAAACAAGCAGACCAACTGCGCCCGCTGCAAGCAGACTGTTACTTTCTACAGCAGCGCCGCTGACACAACTGACTTCATGGAAGGTTAATTCTCTCATTATTAAGTTCCTTTTAAAAAAATGGTAATATCTACCTTAATAAAAGATGAAAAATGATTATTTGTTTAAATAAGCCATCCTGACAAGGTAGATTGATGCATAATGTAAATGCTCAGAAATATTAACCCAACAAATAAAGTAATTCTACTGTCGAAAGAATAACCCGGCTTAAAATCTACCGGGCGAAGGTTCAGGTGATGGTTTTAATATCGACGCGCAATTCTTTTGGTACTTCGAAGACGATATTTTCCTCGCGCCCAATCAGCTCAATTGCAACTTCACCACCCAGTTCACGCAGACGCTGAATCACCTCCTGCACCAGCACATCTGGCGCAGATGCTCCCGCCGTCACGCCAACGCAGTTCACGCCCTTGATCCACTCTTCCTGAATATCATCAGCAGAGTCGATCAACTTAGCCAGTTTACCTGCGCGCTGGGCCAGTTCCGCCAGACGATTAGAGTTGGATGAGTTGCGGGAACCCACCACCAGAACGACATCCGCGTCTTTCGCCAGAGTGCGTACTGCTTCCTGACGATTCGTGGTGGCATAGCAGATATCATCTTTACGCGGGCCAATGATCTTTGGAAAACGCTGACGCAGGGCATCAATAACTTCTGAAGTATCATCCACCGACAACGTCGTCTGGGTCATAAAGCACAGGTTATCTTCATCCCTGACCTGCAATTTATCAACGTCTGCCGGAGATTCAACCAGATACATTCCCCCTTTGGGATTGCTGTACTGGCCCATTGTGCCTTCCACTTCAGGATGTCCCGCATGACCAATCAGAATCGCTTCTGTGCCTTTACGGCTGGCGCGCGCCACTTCCATATGCACTTTTGTCACCAGTGGACAGGTCGCATCAAACAACATCGTCAAATCACGAGCCCGGGCTTCAGCCCGCACCGCCTGTGAAACACCATGCGCAGAGAAAATCAGAATTGAGCTGTCCGGAACCTCAGCGATATCTTCAATAAAGACGGCTCCGCGCTCACGCAGACTGTTCACGACATAGCGGTTGTGCACCACTTCATGGCGCACGTAGATTGGGGCACCATACATTTCCAGCGCCCGTTCCACGATGCTGATAGCGCGATCGACACCGGCACAAAAGCCACGTGGGTTAGCCAACAGAATTTGCATTGGTCGCCTCCAGTACCGGATTTATCTCCAGCACTTCAACATCAAAGTGAATCGTCTGTCCAGCCAGCGGGTGATTAAAATCTACGGTTATCGAATCACCGGAAATCTCGCGGATCACCCCAGGCATTTCATTACCATCCATACCGCTGAACAGCATAATCGCCCCAACCTCCGGCTCGCCTGCCTGGGTAAAATCACGGCGCGAAAAATACTGGATCAAATCAGGGCTGGCCATGCCGAAAGCCGATTCCGGCGGCAGGGAAAAGGCTTTTTTATCGCCAGTTTTCAAGCCAGTCAGCTCGGCCTCCAGACCTGATGACAGGCTGCCATCACCCAGACTGAACAGCGCTGGTTTGCCGTTGGTGCGTGTGGACTCCGCCGTTGAACCGTCGGACAGCTTCAGGGTGAAATGTACTAATACCGCACTGTCAGACTGTACCGAATCAGTCATAGCTGGCCCTTATTTAGCGTGCTTAGTGGCAGGAGCAAGAAAGCCCTCCAGAACAATCAGCGCGGCGCCCACACAGATGCCGCAGTCAGCGATATTAAAGGTGGCGAAATGCCAGCCACCGATATAAAAATCTATGAAATCAACCACAAAGCCATGATAAGCCCTGTCAAACAGATTGCCCAGTGCGCCGCCGATGATCAGCGCATAGGCGATATTATTCAGCTTCTTGCTGGCTTCACTGCGGTACATCATCACCAGCAATGCCACCACGATGGCCACCGCAATTCCGGCAAAGAACCAGCGCTGCCAGCCCCCTTTATCTGCCAGAAAGCTGAAGGCCGCACCGTAATTGTGCGCATAGAAAAAATTGATAAACGGCATTATTGACATCGATTCGTGCAGCATCAGTGTGTTCATGATCCACTGCTTACTGAAGAAGTCGATGGCAATCACCACCAGCACCAGCCACAGCCAGCGCAATCCGGTTGAGAATAAAGGCTTCATTATGCAAACTTACGCTGTTCACCAGCGCCCGCTATGTTGGTAGCACAACGTCCGCAGACGTCCGGATGTTCGGTACTCTGACCGATATCAGTAGTGTAATGCCAGCAGCGCGGGCATTTCTCACCTTCGGCTTTGTGCAGCGCAATTTTCAGACCTTTTACCAGCTCACTCTGCTGAGCTTCTTCTGTCGCCAGTGCATAATCGGCCACCTGCGCCCCTGACGTCAGCAATACGAAGCGCAGTTCATCGCCCAGGCTGGTCAGTTTTTCCGCCAGAGCAGCATCAGCATAAAGTGTGACCGTTGCTTCAAGAGAGCCACCTACGCGTTTGTCCGCACGTGCCTGCTCTATCACCTTATTCACTTCACCACGCACTTTCAGCAGTTCAGCCCAGAAGCTGTCATTCATTGCTTCATTTTCTGCCAGACCAAACAAGCCGTCATACCACTCTTCAGTGAAGACATACTTAGTGCGTTGCCCAGGAAGCTCATTCCAGATTTCATCAGCCGTGAACGACAGGACGGGCACCATCCAGCGTACCAGCGCTTCCGCAATATGGTAGAGCGCAGTCTGGCAACTGCGACGCGCCAGGCCATCAGCTTTCGCGGTGTACTGACGATCTTTGATGATATCCAGATAGAATGAACCCATCTCAATCGAACAGAATTGCATCAGTCGCTGAACAACTTCATGAAAGTCATACCGGCTGTAAGAATCGACAATATCTTGCTGCGCAGCCTGGGCACAGCCTACTGCCCAACGATCCAACACCACCATCTCTTCAGCTGTCACGCTGTCCGTTTCCGGGTTGAAACCGTTCAGGTTCGCCAGCAGAAAACGGGCGGTATTACGGATACGACGATAGGCGTCAGCGGCACGTTTGAGGATCTCATCAGACACGGCCATCTCGCCGGAGTAGTCGGTCGATGCTACCCACAGACGCAGGATGTCTCCTCCCAGTTTGTTCATCACATCCTGAGGCGAGACCGTGTTACCAATGGATTTGGACATTTTGCGTCCCTGACCATCCACGGTAAATCCATGTGTCAGTACCTGGCGGTAAGGCGCTTTACCTTTCATGGCGGTCGAAATCATCAGCGAGGACATAAACCAACCACGATGCTGGTCTGAGCCTTCCAGATACATATCCGGAGCATGGCCGCCAAATTCCGGACGCGCATCGACTACCGAATAGCTGGTTGACCCGGAGTCAAACCATACATCCAGGGTATCGGGAACTTTAATGTAGTTTTCCGCATCTGCACCCATCAGCTCGCTGGCATCCAGATCCCACCAGGCCTGAATACCGTCCTGCTCAACGCGTAGAGCGACTTTCTCCATCAGCGCCAGAGTATCAGGGTGGAGCTCTTCGGTCTCTTTATGCACGAACAGCGCCATAGGTACGCCCCAGGTGCGCTGACGTGAAATACACCAGTCAGGACGGTTAGCCACCATCGATTCAATACGCGCCTGGCCCCAGTCCGGAATCCACTGCACGCCTTTGATCTCCTGTAACGACTGCTGACGCAAACCTTTTTGATCCATGCTGATAAACCACTGTGGCGTGGCACGGAAGATGATAGGCGTTTTGTGACGCCAGCAGTGTGGGTAGCTGTGCAGCAGTTTTTCAACGTGCAACAGCGCACCTTTTTCACGCAGGAGATCGACCATCATGTCATTTGCTTTCAGAACGTTGACGCCATCAAGCGTGGGCCAGGTTCCCGGCAGATAGTTGCCATCAGGGCCAACCGGATTCGCCGCTTCAATCCCGTACTTCTGGCAGATAACATAGTCATCGGGACCGTGGGCAGGCGCAGTGTGCACCGCACCAGTACCCGCTTCCAGCGTCACATGTTCACCCAGTATGACCAGAGACGTCAGGTCAAGAAACGGATGCCTGAAGCCCATCAGTTCCAGCGCGGCGCCTTTCGCTTCACCGAGCACCTGCCATTCGCTAATCCCGGCACGTTTCATCACGCTGGCAACCAGCTCTTTCGCCAGGATTAATGCCCGACCGTTAATCTGTACCAGTTGATAGTCAAAGTCCGGATGCAGAGAAATAGCCCGGTTGGCAGGCATGGTCCACGGCGTGGTGGTCCAGATAACCAGCGAGACGGGCCCATCAACCTTGTCAGCACCAAATCTGGCCGCCACCGCCTCGCGGTCAACCGCATTGAACATCACATCAATTGACGGTGAAGTTTTGTCGTAATATTCAACCTCCGCCTCAGCCAGTGCTGAGCGGCAGTCAAGACACCAGTGCACCGGCTTGGCACCTTTATGCAGGTGACCATTACCGATGATTTTTCCTAACGCACGAATAATGTTGGCTTCGGTTTTGAAATCCATGGTCAGATAAGGGCGATCCCAGTCGCCCAGCACGCCCAGACGGATAAAATCTTTCTTCTGGCCTTCAACCTGCTCAGCAGCATAGTTGCGGCAGGCTTCGCGAAACTCAGCCGCCGTGACCTTCTCGCCCGGTTTGCCGATCATCTGTTCAACTTTATGCTCAATGGGCAGACCGTGGCAGTCCCAGCCGGGAACGTAAGGCGAGTCAAAACCTGCCATGCCTTTAGACTTAACGATAATGTCTTTCAGAATCTTGTTAACTGAGTGACCGATATGAATGCTGCCATTGGCATAAGGAGGGCCATCGTGCAGGATGAAGGTTTTTTTCCCTTTTTTGGCTGCACGAATGAGGCCGTAAAGATTGTCATCATACCAGCGCTGCAACATTCCCGGTTCGCGTTTGGCCAGATCGCCACGCATCGGGAACCCGGTTTCCGGCAAATTCAGGGTAGATTTATAGTCACTCATCAGCTTCTCGATTCCGTATTTCGCTTCTGTTTAAAGCGGTGTATCCAACCCAAAAAAGTGTCGGGCCGTCACCACATCTTTAGCAATTTGCTCTTTCAACGCATCCAGTGAGGAAAAGCGCTGCTCGTTTCGTATTTTTTTGCGGAGCACCACATCTATATGGCGACCGTACAGATCCATTGCAACATCCAGCAGATGAACCTCCAGCTGTTGACGCATACCGGACACCGTTGGACGGGTACCAATATTCGCCACGCCTGGGACCGGCCCCTCGCCAGCAATAAACACCTCAACGGCATAAACGCCTTTAACTGGCGAGACATAGCGCCTGAGCGGTAGATTAGCCGTGGGGAAACCGATGGTTCTGCCCAGTGCATCACCATGCACCACCCGGCCTGAAATGCTGAATGGATGACCCAGCAGCGTGGCTGCCAGTGTCAAATCGTCTGCCGCCAGCGCCTGGCGAACTGCCGTGCTACTAATGCGTTTGCCATCCTCACAGAAGGTCTGGGTGCTGATCACATCAAAGCCATATTCGGCACCGGCTTGCTGTAATAGCAGGAAATCGCCCTCGCGACCCGCACCAAAACGGAAATCATCCCCTACCGCGAGAAATCTGACGCCAAGTTTGTTAACCAGCAGATCGGCAATAAAACTTTGTGCCGACTGTGCGGCAAAACGCCCGTCAAAGCGGACACAGAGCACCGCATCAACACCCGCTTCGCTGAGATAACGTACTTTTTCACGCAGGCGCGTCAGACGCGGCGGGGCTTTGCCAGCTGCAAAAAGTTCCAGCGGCTGCGGTTCAAACAACATCACCACCACCGGCAGTTCACGCCGACGCCCTTCCTCGCACAGCCGGGCCAGTAACGCCTGATGACCACGATGTACGCCATCGAAATTACCAATGGTCAGTACGCAGCCGCGATGCTGCTCCCTGAGATTATGTATGCCGCGGATAAACTTCATGGCTGGCTCAAATTTATGGAAATCGGCGGATTATACCTTGTACAGCGATGAAGGTTAACCCACGAATGAGGCTTTAAGTAGTTCCTGATGGCTTTTTCCGCCTGGCGCGGATGAACCAGCGGCAGAGATTTTTATTGTGAATAAGCTGTATTCATCCGGATGAAGCTGGTAGAATCTTGCGCCATCGAAACGTAATCAGGTGCTGTTGTAACAACGGCGCTTATTTGCACAAATCCATTGACAACCTCAGGCGAAAGAGGCATATTCCTCGGCCTTTGTATTGTCCTTACAGAACTATTTGGGAGTTGGACCTTGGCTAATATCAAATCAGCTAAGAAACGCGCCGTAACGTCTGAGAAGCGTCGTAAGCACAACGCTAGCCGTCGTTCAATGATGCGTACTTTTATCAAGAAAGTATATGCAGCTATCGCTACTGGTGATAAAGCAGCTGCACAGACTGCATTTAACGAAATGCAGCCAATTGTGGATCGCCAGGCAGCTAAAGGCCTGATTCACAAGAACAAAGCGGCTCGTCATAAAGCGAACCTGACTGCACAGATTAACAAACTGGCCTAATCGCCCCGCTGTTAATACCGTGTTAAAAAGAAACCGCCTGAGGCGGTTTTTTTTTGCTTTCAATAATGCCCCAGCGCAGCTATGCCTGATAACCACGCTGGGGCAGCCGGGCCCCCGACTGCCATCTGTTCCGGCAGCCGCCCCCTGCTTTAGCGCAGTTTTATCCTTAACAGCGTGTAGCCCACCACGGCGGACACCACAGAACCAGTAAGAATGCCCAGTTTTGCCAGTCTGACCATCTCCAGATGAGCCGCATCGAAGGCCAGGGATGCGATAAATATCGACATGGTAAAACCGATACCGCACAGCACCCCAATAGCAGCAATGTCCCGCATACGTGTACTTTCCGGCAATGCTGCAATACGCAACTTCACCGCCAGCCAACAGATCAGGGTGATACCCAGCGGCTTACCGATAAACAGCCCCAGAATGATCCCTAACGGCACCGCCGACGCCAGCCCGCTCAGCGAAACGCCCGCCAACGAGACGCCTGCATTTGCAAAAGCAAACAAAGGCAGAATTACCCAACTAACCCAGGGTGCCAGACTGTGAGCCAGATGGATCGCTGGCGAGTGCCCATTTTGCTTCTCCAGAGGGATGAAGAAGCCCACAATCACCCCGGCCAACGTCGCATGTACACCCGATTTTAGCACCGCCACCCACAGTACCATCCCCACCAACATATACACCGTAATACTGCGTACCCCAAAACGGTTCAGCAGGGCCAGTAACAGCACGGCTCCGGCGGCAACAGTCAGCGCCAACATCGACAGATGCTGGGTATAAAAGAAGGCAATAATCAGGATTGCGCCCAGGTCATCAATCACTGCCAGCGCCATCAAAAACATTTTCAAAGCAGGGGGGACACGGCTACCCAACAGGGCCAGAATGCCCAGCGCAAAAGCGATATCCGTCGCAGTCGGGATAGCCCAACCATGAACAGCCAACGGATCGCTGTGATTGAGCAGCGCGAAAATCGCCCCTGGGGCAATCATTCCTCCCACTGCGGCAATTAACGGAAACATCGCCCGTTCACGGGTGGCTAGAGAGCCGGAAATCAGCTCATGCTTAACTTCTAATCCAATCATTAAAAAGAACAGCGCCATCAGCGCATCATTGATCCACAACAGCAGGTCTTTGCTGATATCCAGCGATCCGAAGCGGAATTCCACCGGCATATTGAGGATTGCCTGATATGTCTGTTGCGTCGCCGCACTGTTTGCCAGAAACATCGCCACCATCGCCGCGATGATCAATACCACACCACCAGTGGCCTCATTCTTAAGTATCCGCTTAAGCGCTAATTTCATTAAAACCTTTCCTGGAACAGAGATGACATTACAGCAGAGCCGGCATACGTACTCTCACTGCGCGTAAAACAGTTGATACCCTGAGTAGCCCCTGTCGTTTTCTGATAAATGGTTGAACGCATACTGAATTGTTCTGAGAACAGAAAGACAACAGAGCAGCCTGTAAAGATCGTTAAAAAGCAGGCTTGCAGGGGATTGTATCGCACAGCGCGCTGCTGATACGTTTAAAAATCCTCTTTACCCGGCAGCTTTACATATTATGGCAGGCTAACGCTGAGGAGAATCACAACCGCGTAACAGGGTGCAGGCAGAAATCTGTCCTGATGGCAGTAATATTGATTGTCCCCGGCTTGGGATGCATTTTTAAAAATCTGAACTGACCGACGGCGACCTTAACCGGATTGATAAAGCCTGAATAAATCACTTAATCCGTCTGGCAGACGGCTGTTAATTAAGCAATAAAAAACGGGCAGCGCTCAGGCTGCCCGTTGTGATTGATCTTCCAGACTTAGCGGGTTAAATCGTCGAAAAACTTCTTCACGCCGTCAAAGAAGCTTTTTGAACGGGGGCTGTTTTTCTCACCGGCTGGCCCACCAAAACTCTCTTCCAGCTCACGCAGCAGTGACTTCTGTTTGTCGCTCAGACTGACCGGCGTTTCCACCACCACGCGACACAACAAATCGCCCTGTGCGCCACCACGTACGGATTTCACGCCCTTGCCGCGCATACGGAACAACTTGCCGGTCTGGGTTTCGGAAGGCACTTTCAGCTTCACCCGACCGTCGAGGGTAGGCACTTCAATTTCGCCGCCCAACGCCGCCATCGCAAAGTTAATCGGCACTTCGCAGTACAGATTGTTCTCTTCACGTTCAAAGATAGGGTGCTTGCGCACTGAAACCTGAACGTAGAGATCGCCCGCAGGTGCCCCATGCTCACCCGCTTCACCCTCGCCACTCAGGCGAATGCGATCGCCAGTGTCGACGCCCGCAGGAATTTTCACTGACAGCGTTTTGGATTTCTCCACGCGCCCGTGCCCATGACATGCCGTGCAGGGATCTTTGATTACCGAGCCACGGCCATGACAGGTTGGACAAGCCTGTTGCACGGTAAAGAAGCCCTGACGCATCTGTACCTGACCCTGACCATGACAGGTCGGGCAGGTCTGCGGCTGAGTACCCGGTTTTGAACCGCTGCCGTGACATTTATCACACTCTTCCAGCGTAGGAATACGGATCTCTTTGGACACGCCGCGAACAGCTTCTTCAAGCGTCAGCTCCATGTTGTAGCGTAAATCGGCCCCGCGCGCGGCGCGCTGTTGACGGCGGCCTCCGCCAAAAATGTCACCGAACACGTCGCCAAAGATATCGCTGAAATCAGCTCCACCGCCGCCAAAACCACCACCACCGCCCATGCCGCCCTGTTCAAAGGCTGCATGACCGTACTGATCGTAGGCCGCACGCTTTTGCGCATCGGTCAGGATCTCATAGGCTTCTTTAATCTCTTTAAATTTGGCTTCGGATTCTTTGTCACCTGGATTACGGTCAGGATGAAATTTCATCGCCAGGCGTTTGTAGGCCTTTTTGATTTCACGCTCTTCCGCTGAGCGGGAAACGCCCAAAATCTCGTAATAGTCTTTCTTCGCCATTCTGGTGTCCTGCCCTTAACATACGTGAACGGGCGTAGAGAAACTCCTACGCCCGTGGGTTTAATCAGCGTTCTGTAACAGAGCGCCATGCCCTGTCAGGGGCGATTATTTTTTGTTGTCTTTTACTTCTTCAAATTCAGCGTCGACAACATCGTCATCTTTCTTCGCAGAAGCATCGGTGGCATCAGCTGCGCCGCCAGCAGCCTGCTGCTGAGCAAACTCCATCAGCTTGCTGGATACCTGCATCAGCGCCTGCATTTTCGCTTCAATTTCGGCTTTATCTTCACCTTTCAGCGCGGTATTCAGCTCGGTCAGGGCAGCCTCGATAGGTGCCTTGTCGTCTGCCGGCAGTTTGTCACCGGCTTCGTCCAGCTGCTTACGGGTGCTATGCGACAGATGATCGGCCTGGTTACGGATCTGAACCAGCTCTTCGAACTTACGGTCAGATTCGGCATTGGCTTCTGCGTCACGGACCATTTTTTCGATTTCATCGTCATTCAGACCAGAAGAAGCCTTGATGGTGATCTTCTGCTCTTTACCGCTGTTCTTATCTTTCGCAGAAACATGCAGGATACCATCGGCATCAATGTCAAAAGTGACTTCAATTTGTGGCATACCGCGAGGTGCCGCCTGGATACCGTCGAGGTTAAACTGCCCCAGAGATTTGTTATCTGCCGCGCGCTTACGCTCACCCTGCACCACATGGATGGTCACCGCCGACTGATTGTCTTCCGCAGTCGAGAACACCTGGCTGTGTTTGGTTGGGATGGTGGTGTTCTTGCTGATCAGCGAGGTCATCACGCCACCCATAGTTTCAATACCCAGCGAAAGCGGTGTGACATCCAGCAGCAGCACGTCCTTCACATCACCGGCCAGTACGCCACCCTGCACCGCAGCACCAACGGCAACGGCTTCATCCGGGTTAACGTCTTTACGCGGCTCTTTGCCAAAGAATTCAGCAACTTTCGCCTGAACCATTGGCATACGAGTCTGACCACCTACCAGGATGACGTCATTGATGTCAGAAACTGACAGGCCCGCATCCTGCAACGCCACTTTCAGCGGCTCGATAGAACGGGTAACCAGATCTTCAACCAGAGACTCCAGCTTGGCGCGAGTCACTTTGATATTCAGGTGCTTAGGTCCTGTTGCATCGGCAGTAATGTACGGCAGATTGACGTCGGTCTGCTGAGCGGAAGAAAGCTCGATTTTCGCTTTTTCTGCGGCTTCTTTCAGACGCTGCATCGCCAGCGGATCGTTGTGCAGATCGATACCCTGATCTTTCTTAAATTCCGCAACCAGGTAGTTGATCATGCGGCTGTCGAAGTCTTCACCACCAAGATGGGTGTCACCGTTGGTTGCCAGCACTTCGAAGGTTTTCTCGCCGTCAACTTCGTCGATTTCGATAATAGAGATATCGAAAGTACCACCACCCAGATCGTAAACCGCGATGGTGCGGTTGCCCTGGCCTTTATCCATACCGTAAGCCAGTGCGGCAGCGGTCGGTTCGTTAATGATACGTTTGACATCCAGACCCGCAATACGACCGGCATCTTTGGTTGCCTGACGTTGCGCATCGTTAAAATAAGCCGGGACGGTAATAACCGCTTCAGTTACCGGCTCACCCAGGTAATCTTCCGCCGTTTTCTTCATCTTTTTCAGCACTTCAGCGGAAATCTGCGGCGGTGCCATTTTCTGGCCCTTCACATCAATCCAGGCATCACCGTTGTCGGAACCAGCAATTTTATAAGGCATGATTTTGATATCACGCTGGACTTCTTCATCCTGGAAGCGGCGACCAATCAGGCGCTTGATCGCAAACAGGGTATTCTGTGGGTTAGTCACGGCCTGACGTTTAGCAGGCTGACCGACCAGTGTTTCACCATCCTGGGTGTAAGCAATAATGGAAGGCGTGGTACGATCGCCTTCAGCATTCTCCAGCACACGCGCCTTGCCACCATCCATGATTGCTACACAAGAGTTAGTCGTACCCAGGTCAATACCAATAATCTTACCCATCTGAACATCTCCTACTTAAATTCATTATCAATCAGGTTATGCACACTTAATGCGGTCTGTTTTTGTCGTTTCAACTGCCGACACCGCGTTTTTTTTCCGGGTACATATCCTCGGATGCCAGATAAGATGGGGCCATCATTAACAGCATCAAGGGGCGGGATAAAAAAAATTTTGAATTTATCGCTCTCCAGATCATTGTTTACCGTCAGTTGGCTCATTATCATGCCGCGCACACTGACAAAGCAGGCCTGGTTCTTGCTGACGACCCGGTATGAAGTGTCTTAATTTTTGCCATTTATCTTTGATATTACGGAGAATTTATGCATTCCAATACGCTGGCAAATCCGGGGCCTCTGGGGCTGATGGGGTTTGGCATGACCACGGTTTTACTGAATCTGCATAATGCAGGTTTTTTTCCGCTGACCGCCGCCATCCTGAGTATGGGAATATTTTTTGGCGGCCTGGCACAAATTATTGCGGGCCTGCTGGAATATAAGAAAGGCAACACTTTTGGCCTGACGGCTTTTATCTCTTATGGCTGTTTCTGGCTGAGCCTGGTGGGGATTATCGTACTGCCTGAAATGGGACTGGCACAACCCACGGATGCCACTATGCTCGGCGTCTATCTGGCGCTGTGGGGTATCTTCACCCTGTTTATGTTCTTCGGCACACTCAAAGCAAACCGTGCATTGCAATTTGTCTTTGCCAGCCTGACAGTGCTGTTCTTCCTGTTGGCCTGGGGCAATATCGCGGGTAATCACAGCGTAGTGATCTTTGCCGGTTTCGAGGGAATTATCTGCGGTGCCAGCGCCATTTATCTGGCTATGGCTGAAGTGATTAACGAACAACTGGGACGCCGGGTGTTGCCAACCGGTGAAAGATAACAGCAGTCCCGCTCTTCACCACCGCAGGAAGGTTTAAAGCAGTCCCGGACTTTTCAACGTCGATGCTGTCCGGGACTGCTTTTTGTTCATACCGTAACCGCAACGTCGCGCTTCAGCCAGATCCCCAACAGCACCCCCAGAGCAGAGAGCGTCAGGACATAAAAAGCCGGTGCCAGTGGCGTTATCGCCATAATTAATGTGACCAGAATCGGCGTTAAGCCGCCAAAGATGGCATAGGCGAGATTGTAGGAAAATGAGATCCCGGTGAAACGCACCTGAGCCGGAAAAGCACGCACCATCACATAAGGCACTGCCCCGACCACACCGACGCTGAATCCCACCAACCCATAGCAGGCCATCAGCCTCTGCGGATGTTCACCCACCGTGCGATAAAATATCCAGCTGCATACGGCCAGAAACAGGCTACCGAAAATAAAGGTTTTACTGGCACCAAAACGATCGGCGGCCAGTCCTGCGCAGATACAACCGGCGATCAAGGTGACCGTCGCCAGGCTGTTAGCCTGAAGAGCCTGCGTGGTGGCGATACCATACACTTTTTGCAACCAGACGGGCGTCATCAGGATCACCACCACAATGCCAGCGGATAACTGCCAGGTCAGCAGCATAGAGATAGCAACGGCTCTTTTATGGTTGAGCACCACCGCTTTCAACGGCAGTTCAGCAGCCAGCGCTTTGCGGGCCGCCAGTTCTGTAAAGACCGGTGTTTCCTGTAGCCAGCGCCGCAGCCAGAGGGCCAGCAGACCAAAAGCGCCGCCCAGTAAAAAGGGAATGCGCCATGCGCCTTCGGCCACACCGGTCGGGCCAAAAGTTTTATTGATTAAGGTTGCCACCACCGAACCCAGTAAAATGCCGACGGTCAGCCCTGCCGTTAAGGTTCCGCAGGCGAAGCCGGTTCGGTTCTCCGGCACATGTTCGGCAACAAAAACCCAGGCACCCGGCACTTCCCCCCCCACCGCTGCCCCCTGCAACATGCGTAACAGCAGCAGCAAAACCGGTGCGGCCACACCCAGCGTGGCGTAATCAGGCAGTAACCCCATCGCCAGCGTAGGCAGCGCCATTAACAGAATGCTCAGGCTGAACATCTTCTTACGCCCTTTGCTGTCGCCGAAATGCGCCATGATAATTCCACCCAATGGACGGGCAAGATAACCGGCCGCAAAGATCGCAAAAGTCTGTAACTGGCGCAGCCAGTCAGGAATATCCGCAGGAAAGAACAGATCGCCAATTACCGCAGCAAAGAAGACAAAAATAATAAAATCGTAGAACTCAAGCGCGCCACCCAGCGCGGCCAGAGAGAGGGTTTTATAATCCTGCCGGGTTAACCGGCTCGCAGGGGTTGGACGCATAATTTTTCAGGCCAGTTCGCAAATGAAAGGGAGAAAATATCATAAGAAAACAGGCAGCGTTATCTGCTGGAGCGGAATATTCAGCCGACAGGTGACTGAATCACTGTTTCTTTTTTCATTGCACAGTTAAATCGACGCCGGTCCGACCTGTAAAAGAGTGGAAACAGCATTTAATCTGCCTCCAGAGCAGAGAATGGGAGGTTATATCTGAAGCGGCGCTTTCTAACTTTCTGAATGATGTCTGGCGCTTTTGGGGCGAAATGCGGCGACCACTTCGTTATGCGTCTCCACGTAAGGCCCATCCAGCAGCTGGATACAGTAAGGAATGCTGGCAAAAATGCCCTGCACCTGCACCCCGCCATCATCTTTCAACCCTTCCAGCGTCTCTTTTATCGACTTCGGCTGCCCCGGCAGATTCACCACCAGCGACTGCTTACGGATCACCCCAACCTGACGGGAGAGGATCGCCGTCGGGACAAAGTTGAGGCTAATCTGTCGCATCTGCTCACCAAAACCCGGCATCTCACGGTCGGCTATAGCTATCGTCGCATCCGGAGTGACATCACGTCGGGATGGGCCGGTTCCTCCGGTCGTCAGCACCAGGTGGCAGAACAGCTCATCCACCAGTTCACAGATTGCCTGTTCAATCATCGGTTGCTCATCCGGCACCAGACGCTTTTCAATCACAAACGGTGAAGCCAGCGCCTGAGTCAGCCACGTTTCCAGGGCAGGCAAACCTGCGTCCTGATAGATGCCATTCGCGGCGCGATCGGAAACGGAAACTAACCCTATTCGTAATGTGTTCATCATATCATCGCTGTGGTAGTGGCCACCGCTGGCTGGCGGGTGCGGGGGATTAGGGGATAAAAGAAGCATAAACATTGCAATGCGGGATGTACAGCGAGGGGATGAGTGGCCGGTTGACCCGGCCACATTGCGGATTACAGCAGATCAGCGATCATTTTATCCAGTTTGCCCTGGTCGATGGCAAAGTTACGGATACCCTGAGCCAGTTTGTCCACCGCCATCGGATCCTGGTTGTGCTGCCAGAGGAACTCAGACTCGGTCATTTTTGCCGGACGCGCTTTTACTTCACCAGACCAGGAGAGTTTACGCTCCAGGGCACCTTCGCTCTCCGCCAGTTCTTTCAGCAGGCCAGGAGAGATAGTCAGACGATCGCAACCTGCCAGCTCAATGATTTCACCCACGTTGCGGAAGCTGGCTCCCATGACCACCGTCTCGTAACCGTGCTGCTTGTAGTATTTGTAGATTTCAGAAACGGATACCACGCCCGGATCTTCGTGCGGGGCGTACTCTTTCTTGTCAGTATTGGCTTTGTACCAGTCCAGAATACGACCCACAAACGGGGAGATCAGATAAACACCCGCTTCGGCACAGGCGCGAGCCTGGGCAAAGGAGAACAGCAGGGTCAGATTACAGTTAATGCCTTCTTTTTCCAGCTGCTCTGCCGCACGAATGCCCTGCCAGGTGGAAGCCAGTTTAATCAGAATACGATCATTGCTGACGCCAGCATCGTTATACAGCTTAATCAGCGAACGTGCTTTATTGATGCTGCCTTCGGTGTCGTAAGAGAGACGGGCATCCACTTCAGTAGAGATACGACCAGGCACCAGCTTGAGAATTTCCAGACCGATGTTTACCGCCAGTTTGTCGGCCGCATACTGAATCTGCTCTTCCTTGTTGCTGCTCTGGTTACGTGCCCAGGCAACCGCTTCGTCAATCAGCTTACGGTATTCAGGGATCTGGGCGGCGCTAAGAATCAAAGAGGGATTAGTGGTGGCATCTTGAGGCTGGTACAGCTTCATTGCGGCAATATCGCCGGTATCGGCAACAACGGTAGTGAGTTGACGCAGGGAAGTCAGTTTGTCCGTCATGGTTGTCATTCTCATCAGCTAGAGTTATCGGGTTCTGGAAAATCTCTGCCACGGATGATATCACGCACCATCTGCCATGCAAGGTAAGCTTGCCGCCAGGCCACTGAGTGCTAAATTGTGCAGTCATACCCATCCGTAAAGGCGGGAATAAGTTCCAGCAATGGCAGTAATCAGCCGCATCAGCACACTTTTTTTGCTACATTACCGCCCTGCCCACTTTTGCCTTCTCTGGCGTAATTATTCAGGAGCCTGATATGTTGCTAGTTATTTCTCCGGCAAAAACGCTGGATTTCGAAAGCGAGCTGGCCACCCAACGCTTTACCCAGCCCGGCCTGCTGGATGACGCCAGAAAACTGATTGAAATCGCACGTAAACTGACGCCAGCGCAGCTTGGCAAACTGATGAGTATCAGCGACAAACTGGCCGATTTAAACGTTGGCCGTTTCCAGAACTGGCAGCGCCCTTTCACTCCTGATAATGCACGCCAGGCCATTCTGGCCTTCAAAGGTGATGTCTACACCGGCCTGCAGGCGGAAACCTTCAAAGAAAAGGATTTTGACTTTGCCCAGCAGCATCTGCGTATGCTCTCTGGCCTGTATGGCCTGCTGCGCCCACTGGATCTGATGCAACCCTATCGTCTGGAGATGGGCATTAAACTGGCGAATCCGGCAGGAAAAGATCTTTACAGCTTCTGGGGTGAGCGGCTGACCGAGGGGCTGAATGCGGCTCTGGCTGAACAGGGCGACGATATTCTGATTAACCTGGCCTCAGATGAGTATTTTAAAGCCGTCCAGCCGAAGAAGTTACAGGGCCGCATTATCAAACCAGTGTTCCTCGACGAGAAAAATGGCAGCTGGAAGGTGATCAGCTTTCACGCCAAGAAAGCACGTGGCCTGATGAGCCGTTACATTATCGAAAACCGCCTCACTAAACCTGCGCAACTGAAAAAGTTTGCGGTGCAGGGCTACGCTTTTACCGCTGAAGAAAGCAGTGAGGATGAACTGGTATTTAAACGCCCGGAGATGAAATAAATTTAACGCGGAAAAAGCCCTGACCAGAAAGTCAGGGCCGAAGGGATTATTTTTTCAGCAAAAACGCCCGCAGTTCTGCAAAATCTGCCGCCATATTGTGCGACAGCAACGGCAGCGCCGCCCGCTCAGCTAACGCCTCTGGCAAAGGCAGCGATTGTCCGAGAATCGCTTCCACGCTCTCTTTAAACTTCGCCGGATGCGCCGTGCCGAGGAACAGCCCAAACTCCCCTTCCTGCAACTGGTCGCGCAGCAAACGATAAGCGATAGCGGCATGAGGCTCAGAAATATACCCCAGATCCGCCAGCTCGCGCATGGTTGCCTCGGTGGTTTTATCATCCACCGCGCCATAGCCAAGGTCGTTCAGACGCCAGGTTTTACGGCGGAAAATCTCTTCAACACGTGGCCAGTTGTTCGGCTGGCTGACATCCATTGCATTTGACAGCGTGGCAACGGTCGCCGCTGGCTGCCACTCTCCACCGGACAGAAAGCGCGGGACGGTGTCGTTAGCATTGGTCGCAGCGATGAACCGTTTCACCGGCAGACCGAGAGTTTTCGCTAACAGACCTGCCGTCAGATCGCCAAAGTTACCGCTGGGTACGGAGACAACCAGCTGATTACGTTTTTCCTGCGGCAGCTGCGCCACGGCTTCGAAGTAGTAGCAGATCTGTGCCAGTAAACGGCTGATATTGATCGAATTAGCGGAATTAAGACCAATGGCTTTTTTCAGTGGCTCATCGTCAAAAGCCTGTTTAACCAGTGCCTGACAGGCATCAAAATCGCCATCAACAGCGATAGTCTGGATATTTCCACCCAACGTACAGAACAGCTTTTCCTGCAACGGGCTGATTTTTCCCTGAGGATAGAGAATAACCACCCGCACGTTCTCCATGCCGTAAAAGGCATGCGCCACGGCAGCCCCGGTATCACCGGAGGTGGCGGTCAGAATAGTGATTTTCTCATCGGCGCCGCTGACATACGACAACATCTGCGCCATGAAGCGACCGCCGAAATCTTTGAATGCCAGCGTCGGGCCGTGGAACAGCTCCAGCGAGGAGATATCGTCAGTGACTTTCACCACCGGGGCCGGAAAGGCAAATGCACTTTTCAGGCGCTCATGCAGCTGATGTGGCGCAATTTCGTCGCCGATAAAAGCAGACAGAATTTTGCAGCTACGGCTGACAAAATCCATTTCGAGCATCTCATCAATATCGGTCAGCTCAAATTCTGGCAGCTCAAGCGGGAAAAACAGCCCCTGCTGTTTACCCAGACCCTGTTTAACCGCCTGTGAGAAGCTCACCTGCTCGTTATGATCCTTAAGATTATACAGTTTCATACGTTATCCCAGTTTACGTGCGCCTGCCGTGTCAATGCGGCAAATATGAACGAAGCCTTCATCGTTTTGCAGATAGTGCTGGCGCAGCCAGTCTGCCATACGTTCAGCCGTCTGCGGACAATCAGAGACGGCAAACAGTGTCGGGCCAGAGCCAGAAATTCCACAGGCCAGCGCACCAATATCTTTCAGCTCCTTACGGGCTTGCGCAAATCCCGGTAAAAGCTTAGTGCGATATGGCTCAGCAATCACATCCTGCATCAGCTTCGCCGCCAGCTGCGGCTGTTGTGTGTGGCAGGCATGAATAAATCCGCCCAGATAGCGGCCATGCCGGATGATATCTTCTTTACGGTATTGCGCAGGCAGAATCGCCCGGGCCTCCGCCGTGGAAACTTTGATTCCGGGATAGGCCATCACCCACAGCCACTGGTCGAATCCCGGTACTGACTGACTGATGATACCGTTTTCTTCCAGCATCAACTGAATACCGCCAAGGAAGCAGGGCGCAACATTGTCATAATGCACACTGCCGGAAATACGTCCCTCCAGCTCCCCCATCAACGCCAGTAGCCGGGTGTCATCCAGAGGTTTACCGCAGTATTCGTTCATCGCCATCAGTGCGGCCACCACCGAGCAGGCGCTGGAACCCAACCCGGAACCAATCGGCATATTCTTCTCCAGCGTCATCGCCACCGGAACATGTTGACCCGTCACCTCACAAAAACGATCCCAGCACTGCCAGACGATGTTCTCCTGCGGGCTGGCTGGCAGCTTACTGACAAAGCGCCCCTCGTTACGCAGGCTAAATTCAGAGGCAGCTTCGACGGTGACGCAGTCACCCAGTAAAGTACCGTCTACCGGCGACACCGCCGCACCCAGCACATCAAAGCCTACGCTGACATTGCCAATTGAGGCAGGGGCATAAATCTTGACCATTATTAAACTCCCAACTTCCATGACAAGGTGCGCAGCAGATCGGCAAACACGCCAGCAGCGGTGACATCATTGCCTGCACCGTAACCGCGCAGTACCAGCGGAATAGGCTGGTAGTAGCGGCTGTAGAAAGCCAGTGCATTCTCACCGTTTTTCACTTTATACAGGGGATCGTTGCCATCCACGGCGGCAATTTTAACCTGACAGTGCCCCCCCTCTGCAATTGCGCCGACAAAACGCAGTACTTTACCCTGTTCTGCGGCGAGGGCAACGCGGGAAGCAAAGGCATCATCCAGCTCCGGCAGGCGGGACATGAACTCCTCAACATTATCTATTGCCGTGAATTCATCCGGGAGCACCTTTTCAATCTCAATATCACTCAGCTCCAGCTGATAACCGGCTTCACGGGCCAGGATCAGCAGCTTGCGCGCCACGTCCAGGCCGGAGAGATCTTCCCGAGGATCCGGTTCGGTAAAACCCATCTCGCGCGCCATTTTGGTGGCATCCGACAGCGAGACACCTTCATCAAGTTTGCCGAAAATAAATGACAGCGAACCGGAAAGGATCCCGGAGAAACGCAGCAGTTCATCACCGGCATTCAGCAGATTTTGCAGGTTCTCGATCACCGGTAATCCGGCCCCCACGTTGGCATCGTAAAGAAATTTACGCCGCGATTTTTCAGCCGCCTTGCGCATCTGCTGGTAATAGTGCCAGGAGGAGGTGTTAGCCTTTTTATTCGGGGTGACCACATGAAAGCCATCGGTAAGAAAATCCACATACTGATCGGCTACAGACTGGCTGGAAGTACAATCGACAATCACCGGATTGAGCAGATGATACTCTTTAACCAGACGATTCAGGCGCTGCAAATTGAAAGGTTCTTTCGCCTCTTGCAGCGCTTCTTTCCAGTTATCCAGCGCAATGCCGTGGACATTGGTCAGCAGCGCGCGCGAGTTGGCAATGCCACACACCCGCAGATCAATATGCTTATTTTTCAGCCATGCCTGTTGGCGATGTAACTGATCGATCAACGCCGCGCCGACACCACCCACGCCGATAACAAAGACTTCAATCACCTGATCGGTAGCAAACAACATCTGATGCACCACACGCACGCCGGTAGTGGCATCATCGTTATTCACTACCACGGAAATGGAGCGTTCCGATGAACCCTGCGCAATCGCTACGATATTGATATTGGCGCGCGCCAGCGCTGAAAAGAATTTCGCCGAAATGCCGCGTAAGGTGCGCATACCATCGCCGACCACCGAAATTACCGCCAGATTTTCCATCACATCCAGCGGCTCCAGCAGGCCATCTTTCAGCTCCAGATAGAATTCATCTTCCAGCACGCGACGGGCGCGCAGCAGATCGCTTTGCGGCACACAGAAGCTGATGCTGTATTCTGAAGAGGACTGCGTAATCAGCACCACGGAAATGCCGCTGCGTGACATCGCCGCAAACACGCGGGCAGCCATGCCAATCATCCCTTTCATCCCCGGCCCGGAGACGTTAAACATCGCCATATTATTGAGATTGGTGATCCCCTTAACCGGCGTATCCGCATCGCTGGCATCACCGCCGATCAGCGTTCCGGGTGCCTGAGGGTTAGCGGTGTTTTTAATCAGACAAGGGATCTGAAACTGAGCAATTGGCGAGATAGTCCGGGGATGCAGTACCTTAGCGCCAAAATAAGAAAGCTCCATCGCTTCCTGATAAGACATCGACTTGAGCAGTCTGGCATCCGGAACCTGGCGCGGATCGCAGGTATAAACCCCGTCCACATCGGTCCAGATTTCACAACAATCGGCGCGCAGACAGGCGGCGAGAACGGCGGCAGAATAGTCAGAACCGTTACGTCCCAATACCACCAGCTCACCTTTATCATTACCTGCGGTGAAGCCTGCCATCAGAATCATGTTCTGTGCGGGGATCTGACTGGCAACAATACGGCGGGTAGATTCTGCAATATCCACGGTGGACTCCAGATAGTGCCCCACCGCCAGTAATTTTTCGACGGGATTAATGACGCTGACCCCATAACCCCGTGCCTGTAGCACCCCTTCCATAATCGCGATGGAGAGCTTTTCACCCCGGCAAATAATCGCCGCATTCACGCTATCCGGGCACTGACCCAGCAGGCTGATGCCGTGCAAAACCTGTTTAAGCTGGGCAAACTCCTGGTCAACCACCCCTTGCAGCCGAGGGTGTTCAAACCCCGGTTGGGCATCGGCCAGCCCCTGCAACAAGGCAGCAAAAATCTGCTCTGCCTCGCTGACATGCGCTGCGGCATCCTGACCGTTAATAGTCTTCTCAATCATTGCTACCAGATGGTTGGTGATTTTCGCTGGCGCGGACAATACGGTAGCAACCTGTCCCTGCTTCGCATTACTTTCCAGAATATCAGCCAAACGCAAGAATCGTTCTGCGTTGGCCTCTGAGGTTCCACCGAATTTCAGCACTCGCATTTTAAGCTCTCCTGAATTTTTGCCGAAAAAAAAGCCCGCACTGTTCAGGTGCGGGCTTTTTTATTTTCTCTGTATGCGTCAGCCCGCACCGTTACCTGTGGTAATGGTGGTGATAATAATGATGGTTGTCATCGGGCTGTCTGTACGCATGGTAGATTTATCTGTCTGTGAATTCTGTCGCTGACCAGAAGTAAAGCAAACGTCAGGCTAAGTCAATTTTTTTTATCGTTACAGGGTCGATTGCCACATCATGTGCCCACCAGGGATTCAGGGAAAAAACAGATCTGATCGCGTGTTGATCCGGCCATTCGATAGCGTTTTTTCCTGCGTTTAAAAAAATATCCAGATTTTCTCACCAGAACTTTTTTTGCGGAGATAACCGATACTGGTTGCCGGCCACTGACTTATTTTTTCTTCCGGCAGGCATTTTCCAATCCTTCACGTGATGTCATCACCGCTCTTCAAGTGCCGACTGGTACAGTCCCTCAGAGGAGAATCGACCACCGACATCATCTCCGCCAGCACAATGACCAACCACGTGCGGTAATAGTAGGTTTGATGTTCACCAACAAAGGTCAGTTAATAACCATTATTCATTCATCACTCTTTGTCGCATGAGTTAAATGCCATGTTGAGTTAACGGTCTGAGCAAATAAATGAACAGTTTTACGCCATATGAACAAATTCCTTTAACAGTAAAACGGCCCGTCATAAAAATGAAAAACAATCAATAAATTTAACATATTCATAACACGCTAAAATCGTTAATATAAATATATTTGAAAGCTATGACATTATTTCTCTTAAATCAGAGATAAAGGCATTTATCTTTCTATAATCTTATTCTCTTCAATCAATTAAGAAATGTTAAATACCTGGTCTACTCCAGTCAATTACAGGGCCAATGATTAGAGGGCAGATAATCAACTTTGTGAGCTAAGCTGGCATTTTGATAAGAGTTTTTCATCTGCCTGTTAACGTGCTACAATTGATTTGATATAAGTCAATTAAGTCTTATTTATTGCCTGTTACACCAACCTTGTGCTGTTATGTTGCTGTTAATGACGTTAGGATATACGCCATTTTTCATCTTGACGTGACGGGCAGGCTATTGTTGGTTTACACAACGCCACCCAGTCTTTGATAGCTCTGGAACATATTCTGTACAGCTGTAGCGAGTCACAAATTTCATGCCTGTTTGCATCAGGAAGTTATCAGCTGTATGTCCCATATCGTTTTGTTGGCAATTTAGGTAGCGAACACATGCAGACCCCGCACATACTTATCGTTGAAGACGAATTAGTTACTCGTAATACTCTCAAAAGTATTTTTGAGGCCGAAGGCTACATGGTTTATGAAGCTACGGATGGCGCAGAGATGCATCAGGTTCTGACGGAGAATGACGTCAACCTGGTAATTATGGATATCAATCTGCCCGGAAAAAACGGGCTGCTGCTGGCGCGTGAATTGCGTGAACAAGCTAATGTCGCACTGATGTTTCTGACAGGTCGTGATAACGAAGTTGATAAAATTCTCGGTCTGGAAATTGGTGCAGACGATTACATAACCAAACCGTTTAATCCGCGTGAGCTGACAATACGCGCCCGTAATTTGCTGTCCCGCACCATGAATCTTGCTCCACAGAGTGAAGAACGTAAACTGGTTGAAAGCTATCGCTTTAACGGTTGGGAGCTGGATATTAACAGCCGCTCACTGATCAGTCCTCAGGGTGAGCAATACAAGCTACCGCGCAGCGAGTTCCGCGCGATGCTGCACTTCTGTGAAAATCCGGGCAAAATTCAGACCCGCGCAGACCTGTTAAAAAAGATGACGGGCCGCGAGCTTAAACCTCACGACCGTACCGTAGATGTCACCATCCGTCGTATTCGTAAGCATTTTGAGTCAACGCCGGATACGCCGGAAATTATCGCCACCATTCACGGCGAAGGTTACCGTTTTTGTGGCGATCTTCAGGACTGATCGGGTCAGCGCAATAAAAAGGGCCGACAGCGGCCCTTTTTATTTTCAGATTATTTATTCCATGGCATGATTGGCACGGCACTCAGCGCATTCTTTGGCGATCCATCCACGACTTTATCAGAATAACTCAGATAAATTAACGCGTTACGTTTTTTATCGTAAAACCGTACCACTTGCAGCTTTTTGAAAACCAGTGAAGTTCGCTTACGAAATACCACTTCACCTTCTGCCTTACCCTGAGCTATCTTGTCGCTGAGTTGCACCGGGCCAACCTGCTGACAAGAGATCGCTGCGTCTGAGGTATCTTCAGCCAGTCCCAGCCCTCCTTTGATGCCACCGGTTTTAGCCCTGCTGATGTAGCAGGTGACATTACTGACGTCCGGATCGTCGAACGCCTCGACAACGATCTTATGGTCCGGACCAAATACTTTAAATACCGTATCGACAGAACCGACCACCTCTGCGTGGGCGGAAAGGGACGAGATAATTACAGACGTGACTATTAACAATTTTTTTATTGTCATAGAGTTACCGTTGCTAAGAAAATAGATGAAATTGTAAGTTATTACTTTCACTCTCCGTCGGGTCGACAGCACATACCCCAGGTTTGACACGCAATTTATAGCACAAATACCCGGCTGGAATGGATTGCGTAGTAAAGACTGGTGTGAAATTGTTTCCCCCGGCTTCAATTTAAACAGGATGAGGACGATTTATGGATCAAGCCGGTATCATTCGCGATTTGCTGGCCTGGCTTGAAAGCCACCTTGACCAGCCACTTTCACTGGACAACGTGGCGGCCAAGGCGGGCTATTCAAAATGGCATTTACAAAGAATGTTCAAGGAAGTCACCGATCACGCTATTGGTGCATACATTCGCGGCACGTCGCCTGTCAAAAGCGGCCGTAGCGCTTCGTCTGACCAGCCGCCCGATTCTGGATATCGCCTTGCAGTACCGTTTTGACTCGCAACAGACATTTACCCGCGCCTTTAAAAAACAGTTCAATCTGACACCGGCATATTATCGCCGCGCATCAGACTGGAACGCTTTTGGGCTACGTCCACCTATCAGGTTAGGTGAATTTAGCGTGCCTGAGCCGCGTTACGTTACCCTGCCGGAAATGGTGCTGACCGGGCAGACGCAGAGCTACACCTGTACTCTGGAACAAATATCCAGCTTCCGTGATGAAATGCGCCTGCATTTCTGGCGACAGTTTTTGACCGAAACCGATATGATCCCACCGGTGTTGTACGGTCTGCATCAGTCACGTCCCAGCATGGAAAAAGACGACGAGCAGGAAATCCTCTACACCACCGCAGTCCCTGCCGAACAGCTTTCGCAGCCAATGCCAGCTACGCAGACGGTGTTGCTGGAGGGGGGAGAGTATGTCCAGTTCACCTATCAGGGGCCACGAACTGGCTTACAGGAGTTTATCCTGCTGCTTTACGGTACCTGCATGCCAACACTACAGCTGACACGCCGCCACGGGCAGGATATCGAACGTTTTTACACCCACGGCGGCAAGAAACGTGCTGAACCCCCGACGGAAATACGCTGTGAATATCTGATTCCCATCCGTCCGGTAAACGACGCGAAATCGGCCTGATACCTCCGCCAAATCGCCCCGGCAGGGTGACAAAGCACTCACCCTGCCAGCAATCATCTCAGCGTTGCAGTTCATCAAGTGCGGGAAGATCCAGATGTGACACATCGCCAGCCGTTTCAACCACCCAACCTGAAGCCAGCCAGCCGCTGTGCTGGTGATCGACGCGAGAAATCGAACAGTTACGCAACCGTAAACGGCGTTCGGCATGCGCCGGTAACCCCAGCATGATACTGATCAGCACACCCAGCGCCATACCGTGACTGACCAGCAACGGCAGACTTCCGGCGGGCAGATGCAAACAGGCGTTAAGCGCCTCGTGCATTCTTGCAGCCAGCTCCGCCATTGACTCACCTTCGGGAATGCGACCATTTTCCGTGCCATCCACCAGCGTTTTACGCCAGCTCTCTTCCTCTGCGCTCAGCGACTCCAGCGCTCTCTGTTCAAGCACCCCCATATTTAACTCACGCAGCCGAGGGTCAAGCCGCACCTCGCAGCCACAGGCATCGGCGATAATGGCTGCGGTACGCTGCGTACGCCCCAGGTCGCTGGAAATAATATGGGTGATACCGAGGTGTTTCATGCGCTCAGCAACCTGATATGCCTGCTGCTCTCCCTTTTCCGTCAGAGCGCTGTCTGACTGTCCCTGAAGGCGACGCGCTGCATTCCAGACCGTCTCTCCGTGGCGAACAAGATAAACCTGTAACATGACTTTTTTCCGTTATACTGCGACAAATTTGCGTAGAAGGTTCAGATAATTATGTACCATGTCGTCGCTGCCACCAGCAATCCAGCCAAAATTAACGCCATCTCTCAGGCATTCAGCGATATTTTCGGAGAAGGATCCTGCCATATCGAGGGGGTGGTGGTCGACAGCGGCGTCGCTCTGCAACCGCTCAGCAACACAGAAACACGAACCGGCGCACGTCAGCGGGTAATGAACGCCCGACAAGTCAGGCCGGAGGCGGATTTCTGGGTAGCAATTGAAGCCGGTATCGAAGAGGACACGGCCTTCGCCTGGATAGTGGTGGAAAACCACCGCCTGCGCGGCGAATCACGTTCTGCCAGTTTTACCCTGCCTGCCGCCGTGATGAAAGGCATTCGTGCCGGACGTGAACTGGGTGAGGAGATGGCGCGTCTGACCGGCATTGAGAATATCAAACAGCAGGGCGGCGCTATTGGCATATTTACCGCCGGAAAACTGACCCGCACCAGCGTTTACCATCAGGCGCTTATTCTGGCCCTCTGCCCGTTCCATAACGCTGTCTATCAGCAGGACGACGCCCCGTCAATCCTGCCCTGAGCTATCCAGTAACTGCGCCGCCAACCACGCCTTCAGTGCCGGCGGCGCACTTTTCAGGCTGTTGGATCCACGGGTAATGGTCGCGATGCCCACCCCCAGATCGTTTTTTAGCTCACGCTGGCTGAGTTCACCACGCATTAACTCTTCAACAATGCGCAGACGCGTGCCCAGGGCTTCACGCTCATCAGGGGTGGTCATCAGTTGGAGCAACGGCAGATGCAGATCGTTGAGGCAGGCATGTTGCAGCAGCGCCACAAAACGCTGCCACTCTTCGTTGTGCGGTTCTGTAGTAACGGGGGCTGAAGATTCGCTCATGTACGGTCCATACTCATTGACTAGTACAACAGCATATCACAGCCCCCGTCGAATCAGTAGTGACGCTGCCACTCACTGTCAGACAGGATTTTGTCTGGTTTCCCCATAAAATGGCGGTAGTAAACGTCGTAGGCCAGTACGTTTTTAACGTAGCCACGCGTTTCCGAGAACGGAATGGTTTCGATAAACGCCACCGGGTCCAGACGCCCTGCGCTGTTGCCAAGCCAGGTTCTGACGCGTGACGGTCCCGCATTATAGGCTACCGACGAGAAAATACGGTTCTGACCAAACTGCTGATAAACCGACTCCAGATACTGAGTACCAACCTGAATATTGGTTTCCGCATCCAGCAGCTGGCTGCTGTTGCTGTATCCCGCCAGGCTGTAGAGCTTCACCGTGTGTTGCGCGGTGGCAGGCATCACCTGCATCAGGCCGGAAGCGCCAACCGGTGACCGGGCTTTTGGATTCCACGCGCTCTCCTGACGGGCAATCGCCATGGCATAGCTGACCGGAATCGCCTTTCCGGCAGTGTAGCGATTGAACTGATCCTGCCAGGCCAGCGGGAAACGCTCCTGCAAACTGTTCCATAATTTGCCGGTAATGGTCGCCTGAACGCTCAGGTCCCACCAGTTTTGCTCAGCAGCATAGCGCGCCAGCTGCTGTTGCTGACTGGTAGTTTTACTGCCTACCAGATAGCTCCACTCCGAGCGGGCCAGGTTATCCATCCCCCAGTACATCAGCTCACGCACCCGGGCAATTTCCGGCCCCTGAATCAGACTGCCTTCCGGCTCCGGCGCTTTGTCCACCTGCATCTTGTAGTCAACGCCAAGGCGCTGCGCAGCCACCATCGGATAGAAGCCGCGCTCCTGCATCAGCCTGCGCAGGATCTTTTCCGCTTCCTCACTGCGCCCCTGCGCCATCAGCAGGTCGGCCTGCCAGTATTGCCACTCATCTTTCTGTTTAGCTTCCACCGGCAGGCGGGCGATCCAGGTATTCAGGCCGTGTCGGTCGTTATTACCGAGTGACATTCTCACCCGACGTTCAATCAGCGAGGTAGAATCACTGCGCATCACCACATTGTCACGCCAGCGGGCCTGTTCCGGGGTGATATCGTTCCCCATCAGACGCCAGGCAACGGCTTCATTCAGTTCCTGCTCGTCCTGCTCCGTCATCTTTTGCAGACGGACCAGTGACGGGATCAGCATCCGCGCATTCTCAGCGTTATCCCGCGCAACCCGGGCAAAAGCCAGCGACGTCGCCTGGCGGGTAAAATCCGTCGGGCCGACATTACGGGCGAAGGCTTCAACATTTTGCGGGTTATTCTGCAAATCTGTTACCGCATCGGCAATGGTCTGATAATCAGCAGGCAGCTGTTTTGCCAGAGAATTCACCAGGCTGGCGTTGCCCTCTTTCATCGCCAGACGGATGCGTTCCAAGGTAGTAATGGGGGTCTGCTCGCCCGCCGCCTGCCAGACGCTGAACAGTTTTTCGCATGTGGCCGGGGTGGCCGTTCCACGCAACCAGATAGCTTTGGCGCCATCCCAGGCGACCTGCTGCTGACCGGTCGCCCATTTGGCGTAATACCAGTTACAACGGGCCGCAACCGGTTCGGGGGCTTCCGGGCTGAACACCAGTAAACCACGCCAGTCCTGGCGCCGTGCCAGCTCATTAACAAAGCGAGCAGAGAGAGAACGCACCGGGGGTAAAGTCGGGTATTTTTTGATGAAGTCTTTGACCACAAACCCGCTCTCCTGATCCAGATCCTGGGTCAGCTGGCGATATTCAAGGTAGGGATAAAGCGGGTAGTCACGCAGCGTCGGCATCAGTTGCGCGACGGTATCCATCTGATTGCTGTCCCAGGCCTGCCTGGCCTGCAAATAGCGACCGCGCTGGGCATCCAGCGAATCCGCCTGAACCGAAGCGGTAACGACACTTAAACACACACCCGCCATCCACAACTGCCACTTGTCCACCATGACTTTCCCCACGTTAAACCCTCAATTATCCAGTTGCCCTGGCCTCATGCTACCGGGACTCAGCCGATACGGCTATGTTCAGCACCAATATTTACGCAACCATCCCTCTCTAAACTGCCATTAAACCAGCAGCATATTGTGAAATGAGTCTGCTCAATTGCTGGAAACGATCAATAAGCGCTTTGTATACCTCCTTCAGCATAGACCGCATTAATCAACACTGAATCAAATGCTTGCTGAAGGAATATTTATGTCGCGACTGACGCCAGACCCCACAGACCAGATAGACTGGTATCGTTATGACAGCGCAACCGTGCTGAAGCGGTTAAAAAGTACACCCGGCGGCCTGTCTGCCACAGAAGCGCAACGACGCTTCACCACGCATGGTCCGAACCGATTGCCGCAACGCCCGGCAAAAAGCGCCCTGCTACGCTTTCTGGCCCATTTTAACGACGTACTGATGTACGTACTACTGGCTGCTGCGCTGTTGACCGCCGTTATGGGCCACTGGCTGGATACTGCCGTCATCCTCGGCGTGGCGTTGATTAATGGACTGATTGGCTTTGTACAGGAAAACAACGCTGAAAAATCACTGAAAAGCATTGAGAGCATGTTGCCCGCCATGGCCCAGGTGATGCGTGACAACCAGATTCAGACGCTTGACGCCAGCCAGCTGGTGCCGGGGGATATTGTCATTCTGCGTGCAGGGGATCGTATCCCGGCGGATTTACGTCTGATTGAAGCCCACAATCTGCAAGTGGAAGAGGCGATCCTGACCGGCGAATCCACCGCCATCATCAAACAGACCGGGGCAATTGACACCGAAGTGATGCCTGGCGATCGCGATAATCTGGCCTTTTCCGGCACCACCGTCAGTTCAGGCAGCGGCACCGGGGTTGTCATTGCCACCGGGGCTGACACCGAACTGGGCCAGATCAACCATATGATGGCTGACATCCAGCCACAGCGTACGCCGTTACTGGTGCAGATGGATAAACTGGGCCACACCATCTTCCTCAGCATTCTGGTGATGATGGCCGCGCTGTTTATCTTCTCACTGCTGTTACGCGACATGCCGATGGGCGAGCTGCTGCTGTCACTGATTGGGCTGGCCGTGGCGGCAGTGCCGTAAGGACTGCCCGCTATCATCTCGATTATCCTGTCGTTTGGCGTCCAGGCGATGGCGCGTAAGCGGGCAATTATCCGCAAACTGCCCACCGTCGAAACCCTGGGTGCGATGACCGTAATATGCAGTGACAAAACCGGGACGCTGACCATGAATGAAATGACGGTGAAAGCCGTGCTGCTGGTCGGCGGCAATCTGCGGGTCGAAGGTAACAGCTATTGTCCCGAGGGCGGTTTTCTTACTGAGGACGGGAGAGCGGTGGATCCCGCTGCCCACCCGCTGCTCACTCGCTTTTTGCGCAACGTTGACCTGTGTAATGAAAGTGCGCTGATCCGGGATGCGAAGGGACACTGGGACATTACCGGTGGCCCTACCGCCGGGGCGCTGAAAGTGCTGGCAGCAAAAGGCCGGTTGCCAGAGCAGGTGACACAGTTAAAAGATAAAATCCCTTTTGATTCAGCCTGGAAATACATGGCAACGCATCATCAGATTGCCGGTGAAGAGCGTATCATCGTCACCGGCGCGCCGGACGTGCTGTTGAAGTTGTGCCAACACCAGCTGACACCTGAAGGTATCACACCGCTGGATTACCAATACTGGCAGGAGGAGATCGACCGCTACGCCCGCGAAGGTCTGCGCATGGTCGCCAGCGCCTGCAAACCGACAGAGGACAACCAGCCCGCACTGAGCCACCCATGCCTGCAAAGCGGCCTGATCTTCTGCGGCATCGCCGCGATGATGGACCCTCCGCGCCCGGAAGCCGTGCAGGCGATAGCCGAGTGCCACCAGGCCGGTATCCGGGTAAAGATGATCACCGGCGATCATCAGGAAACCGCCATGGCGATAGGCAGGATGCTGGGCATCGGTGACGGCCGTAACGCGCTTACCGGTTATCAGCTGGAGCACATGACCGACGGCGAACTGGCCAGCGCTGCCGCGCGTTATGACATTTTCGCCCGCACCAGCCCGCAACATAAGCTGCGACTGGTTAAAGCGCTACAGGATCGGGGCGAAGTAGTGGGGATGACCGGCGACGGGGTCAACGATGCCCCGGCCCTGAAACAGGCGGATGTCGGCATTGCAATGGGCATCAAAGGGACGGAGGTCACCAAAGAAGCCGCCGATATGATCCTGACCGATGACAACTTCGCCACTATCGCCAACGCGGTGAAGGAAGGCCGCCGCGTCTGGGATAACCTGAAAAAAACCATCCTGTTTATTATGCCAACCAGTCTGGCGCAGGGCCTGCTGATTGTAATTGCCATACTGATGGGCAACCTGCTGCCATTGACGCCGGTGCAAATCCTGTGGATGAATATGGCTACCTCTGCCACCCTCTCTTTCGGATTAGTGTTTGAAAAAGCGGATAAAAACGTGATGCGCCGCGCGCCGCGGGATGTCAGAAAACCGGTAATGGACGCCAGGGCACTCTGGCGGGTAGGTTTTGTCGGCATACTGATTGCGCTCAGCGCTTTTATGCTGGAAGCCTGGCTGCAATCCCGTGGCTACAGCGTTGAATTTATTCGTACCGTACTGTTACAAACGCTGGTCACCGCCCAGTGGGTATACATGCTGAACTGCCGGGATAACAGGCACTTCTCGCTCAACCGTGGGCTGCTGCAAAACCGGGGGATGTGGCTGGTGACGGGTGTACTGGTGCTGCTGCAACTGGCGATTATCTGCCTGCCATTTATGAACAGCCTGTTCGGCACCGTCCCGCTGCCGCTGAGCTGGTGGCTGATCCCCCTCGCGGTCGGAGCCGTGCTGTTCCTGATTGTTGAGATGGAAAAACGGCTGACCCGCCTCTGGCGGTAAGCATAATCATCCCGTCACTGCCGCTGTTTGGCGTGCCCTTTGCCGTCAAAGACAATATTGAAGTGGCGGGCGGGCTGACCACCGCCGCCTGTCCGGCGTTCACCTATCAGGCCGCAGTGGATGCCTCTGCCGTCGCCAGACTCAAGACCGCAGGCGCAGTGCTGATGGGGCTGGCACATTTTTCCAGGGAGCAGGCCAGACAGATGCCGGAGGAGATCTGGCAACTGTTCACGATGCTGAAAGAGATGAAACAGCGGCGCGGCGGCGATCTTTCCGGTGGACAGCAGCAGACGCTGGTAATAGCTCCCCTGCGATAATCAACGCTGGCAGGTGGAGAGCATTAATTTTTTCGCCCCCTGGCTGCTTCACCGGAATTGAGCAGGCTAGCTTTAACCCGAATCATCGCTCTGTTAAACAGAACTCTCTGTTGCCATGGCGGGCGATAACAGACGCTGGGATCGCCAATCCTTCCTGCGCACAACTGCGAACCCCATACTCTCACCACATCCGTAGCGTCGATGCTTTCGACGCCAGCGAAAACCATGTGGTGATAACCACTATTCTTATCACCACTGCTTTTAAACACAGAATTAAACCAGCCCACTCAGCGCAATAACCGCAAGTAAACCGATCACGGAATTAATCAATTCTAATAATCCCCAGGTTTTGAAGGTATCCTTCATCGATATACCAAACGTCTCCTTAAATAGCAGAAAACCGCCATCATACATCAGCGTAATGGTATTGCTGCCGCAGGCCACGGCCAGCACCATCAGTGCCGGATTGAGATGAAAAGCGTCGATCATCGGAGCCACAATACCCGCAGAGGTGATCGCCGCCACCGCTCCCTGCCCGGTCAGGATGCGAATAATCGCGGTAATGATCCACGCGATGATAAACGGTGACAAGCTGACACCACTCATCACCTCGACAATATGGTCGCCTACCCCGGATTCAATAATCACCTGCTTAATAATGCCACCGGCACTGATCACAAACAGCACGTTGGCAATACGCGAAATAGCATCACTGACGCTGTGTGAAATATCGCGGGTTGTAATGCCACGACGTAAGCCAAGAAACCAGATGGCAGCCATAGTGGCCAACAGCATACTGATTTCGGCACTACCCAGAAAATCACACAGCTGACCGGATCTGGATGTTTTGCCCATGATCGGTTTAACAATTGACGCCACGATCATTAATACCGCCGGGATCAGCGGGATCATCATGCTGATAAAAAAAGAGGGTAACTTTTCTGCGGGTTTTTCATCGACGGGTTTAATCATCGAATTCAGAGGGATGCGGGAAATTCCCGGTAGCAATCGGGGCAGCAAAATACCCGCACAGAACAGAGAAGGGATCAGAACAATTGCACCATAAATATAGACCTGCACAATATCGGCATTGAAGACCCCCACCAGCGCGACCGGCCCAGGCTGAGGGGGAAACAGGCTATGTCCCATCGTGGCACCTACCACCGTTGGGACAACCAGCTTCATATAGGGAATATTGGCTTTTTTAGCAATATTCATCACCAGCGGCATGGCAATCAGAAAAGCGACCTCATAAAACATCGCAATACCAAATACCACACCGATAAACATTAAACCGACCGGAAGAAACCGCGTACCGCATTTTTTGATGACGGTGTCAGCAATCTGCTGGCTGGCTCCTGAGTCGGTCATGAATTTACCAATAATTGCACCGAAGATAATAATTAGTGCCAGATGCCCCATAATACTACCCAGTCCTTGCTGGACAATGGGTACTATTTTATTAACGGGGATACCTTCCATGATGGCAATAAAAATACCTGCAATCAGCAAAGCAAAAATATTATGAACTTTAAATCTGAGATTAAGTAAAATAAGCAGAGCTATCCCTACCAGCACCCAGAAAAGAGCAATAAAAGGTGTCATATCATTCCCTGTATGAAAGTATTATTCAGTGATGGCAAACAACAATGCCGCTGCCTGCCACGCGCTTTTTCAGTTATGTTGTAAGGCTTCCCACAGCCCCAGCAAATAGGTCACCCCTAACGCCCGGTCATACAGACCATAGCCGGGACGGCCGGTTTCTCCCCAGATAAAACGTCCGTGATCCGGGCGAATATAACCGTCAAAACCGTTGTCATACAGCGCCTTCATCACCCGAAACATATCCAGCGAACCATATTGCGTGGGGTGTGCGCACTCATAAAAATCCTTATCCTGGATCAGCTTGATGTTACGCACATGGGCAAAAGGAATGCGTTTACGTCGGGTAAATTCAGCCAGAATGGCATACACATCGTTATCAGGATCTTCGGCGATCGACCCGGTACACAGGGTAATACCGTTAGCCTCTGAATCCACCGCCCGACATATCCAGTCAAGATCGTCACGGTTCTTCACGATACGCGGCAGGCCAAAAATGGAATAAGGCGGATCGTCAGGATGGATGGCCATTTTAATGCCCACCTCTTCACAGACCGGGATCACCGCCCGCAGAAAATAAGCCAGATTGTCACGCAGCTTTGTTTCATCCACATCCTGATAGCGGGCAAAAAGCTCTTTAACTTTCGCCAGTCGCTCCGGTTCCCAGCCCGGCAGCGCAAAGCCGTTGGCACTCTCCAGCACCTCCTGCACCACCTCTTCCAGGCTCTTATCAATACCCTTTTTCTCAAAAGCCATGGTCAGCGAACCATCGGGCAGCACGTAGTTCATGTCGGTCTTCATCCAGTCGAACACCGGCATAAAGTTATAACAGATGACTTTGATACCCTGTTTCGCCAGGTTACGAATGGTTTGCTGATAATTTGCAATATAGCGATCGCGCGAGGCGCAGCCGATTTTGATGTCATCATGAATATTGACGCTCTCGATCACTTCCATTTGCAGACCGGCCTGATGAGCAAAGCCCACCAGCTGCGTAATTTTATCTTCCGGCCAGACCTCGCCGACCGGCACATCGTACAGCGCCCCGACCACGCCTTCGACACCGGGCACCTGCCGCATATGCTCCAGAGGGATACGGTCTTCCTCTGGTCCAAACCAACGCATTGTAAATTGCATAGTCATTATCCTGAGCTGAAAAAGTCGCCCTTAAACTACCATACTAGTATTAAAAACGTCGATTGATGAACCTTGCGGGAATTGATCGTCGTCACAGTTATCTGCCTGTCAGCGGTAACCCTGATTGCAACAGCCATGCTGCAACCTGCCGGGCCGTTTGCGGCAGCGCAATTTTTGCGGTTAAGATGCATTCCCTGCCTGACGTACGCAACGCCTTCAATTGTGGCTGGTTTCCGGCAGGAACCGCTATCAATCAATCAGGAAGCAGAAAGATGGAAACCCGTCGCGATGAACGCATAAAAAAACTGGCGCTCGCGCTGCAACGCACCGACAAAATCCACCTCAGAGAGGCGGCCCAACTGCTGAGCGTCTCTGAGATGACCATCCGTCGCGATCTTAGTGAGACAGGTGCCGTGGTGTCACTCCTTGGCGGCTATATTGTCAGCAGTGCAAAAAACAGTCACGGACACTATTTTGTTTCCGAGAAGCAAACGCACAATGTGGAGAAGAAGCGCCGGCTGGGCCAGCTGGCCGCCACCTTAATCGACCCCGGCGACACGGTGTTTTTTGACTGCGGCACCACCCTGCCGTGGATGATTGATGCCATTGACGATCGCCTGGAATTTGTCGCGGTCTGCTGCGCGATGAATACCTTTCTGGCGTTGAAAGAGAAGCCCGCCTGCCAGGTGTTTCTTAACGGCGGCGAATTTCACAGTGACAATGCGGTTTTCACGCCGCTGGGCCAGGGCTCCGTGCTGGACAATCTTTGTCCGGACAAAGCCTTTATCTCTGCGGCGGGTATTGATGCCGATCAGGGCGCAACCTGTTACAACCTTAACGAGCTGGCGATGAAACATCAGGCCCTGCTGCGCGCACGACAAAAAATTCTGGTGGCTGACAGCAGCAAATTTGGCAAGGTGCTGCCTGTGCGGATTGGCGATCTCGACCTTTTTACCCGATTTGTCAGCGATGAAGCCGCGCCCGCAGCGCTCAGCCTGCGCTTGCAGCAATCCGGCGTGGTTCATCAACATCTTTGAACCACTGAGGCAGCCACCCGTCCGTTCGACTTTTTCCCAGCTCACCGCTTAGCGGCGGCAAACACAAATGGCCTGGTTATCCTGCGGTCATCACGTTCTGCGACTGTGATTACCTGGTGAAACCAGCTAAACTTCGTCCCCTGAGTGGGTAACAGATGCCCCGGTTTACATCTTATTATCAGACAGCAAGAGGCTTATCCTACGTGGCTCAATTCGTCTACAGTATGCATCGCGTCGGCAAGGTGGTTCCGCCGAAACGCCATATCCTGAAAAATATCTCCCTGAGCTTTTTTCCCGGTGCCAAAATCGGCGTACTGGGTCTGAATGGCGCAGGGAAATCCACCCTGCTGCGCATCATGGCCGGTATCGACAAGGATATCGAAGGGGAAGCGCGCCCGCAGCCCGGCATTAAAATCGGCTACCTGCCGCAGGAGCCGCAGCTTAACCTTGAACACACCGTGCGTGAGTCGGTGGAAGAAGCGCTGGCCGAAGTGGTGGGCGCGCTGAAGCGTCTGGATGAAGTGTATGCACTTTATGCCGAAGAGGACGCCGATTTCGATAAGCTGGCGGCTGAACAGGGACGGCTGGAAGAGATTATTCAGGCGCACGATGGCCACAACCTCAATACCCAGCTGGAGCGTGCCGCCGACGCGCTGCGCCTGCCGGACTGGGAGGCTAAAATTGCCAATCTTTCCGGTGGTGAACGTCGTCGCGTTGCGCTGTGCCGTCTGCTGTTGGAAAAACCCGATATGCTGCTGCTCGACGAACCGACCAACCACCTGGATGCAGAATCCGTGGCGTGGCTGGAGCGCTTCCTGCACGACTTTGAAGGGACTGTAGTAGCTATCACCCACGACCGTTACTTCCTGGATAATGTGGCAGGCTGGATCCTGGAGCTGGACCGTGGCGAGGGGATCCCGTGGGAGGGTAACTACTCCTCCTGGCTGGAACAGAAAGATGCCCGTCTGGCGCAGGAAGCCTCCAGCGAAGCGGCCCGCCGTAAATCCATCGAGAAAGAGCTGGAGTGGGTTCGTCAGGGCACCAAAGGCCGTCAGTCAAAAGGCAAGGCCCGCCTGGCACGCTTTGAAGAACTTAACAGCACCGAATATCAGAAGCGTAACGAAACCAACGAACTGTTTATTCCACCGGGCGCGCGTCTGGGTGACAAAGTGGTGGAAGTCAGCAACCTGCGTAAGTCCTATGGTGACCGCGTACTGATTGACGATCTCTCCTTTTCCGTGCCGAAAGGTGCGATTGTCGGGATTATCGGCCCTAACGGCGCGGGTAAATCCACGCTGTTCCGCATGATGTCAGGCCAGGAACAGCCGGATTCCGGCAGCATTGTGCTGGGTGAAACCGTCAAACTGGCGTCGGTCGATCAGTTCCGTGACAGCATGGACAACGGCAAAACCGTCTGGGAAGAGGTGTCCGGCGGGCAGGACATCATGCGCATCGGCACCACTGAAATGCCAAGCCGTGCCTACGTCGGGCGCTTTAACTTCAAAGGCGTCGATCAGGGCAAGCGCGTGGGTGAACTCTCCGGTGGTGAGCGTGGTCGTCTGCACCTGGCGAAACTGTTGCAGGTTGGCGGCAACATGCTGCTGCTTGATGAACCGACCAACGACCTGGACATTGAAACCCTGCGCGCGCTGGAAAACGCCCTGCTGGAGTTTCCGGGCTGTGCGATGGTTATCTCGCATGACCGCTGGTTCCTTGACCGTATCGCCACCCACATCCTCGACTACCAGGATGAGGGCAAAATCGAATTTTTCGAAGGAAACTTTACCGAATACGAAGAGTATAAGAAGCGTACGCTGGGGGCCGATGCCCTGGAGCCAAAACGTATTAAATACAAACGTATGATTAAGTAACCTATCCGGCGGGAGAGCTTCTCCCGCCTTTTTTCATCCTTTGTGCCTTCACTGATGCCCTTTCCCCACATCCTGCACTTATTGATAAAATTCCCGCAGTATCGGTGACTGCATAGCATAATCAATAAAACTGATCAGCGCAGGCGAGTTAAGCTTACGACTGGGGTAAACCAGCCAGAGTTCATTGCCGCCTACCGTCCACTCCGGCAACACCTCCACCAGCTTTTTCTCTGACAGCAGCTCATCACTGAGAAAGCGCGGCAACAGGGTAATGCCTCCGTCTTTCAGCGCACATTCACGGGCATAAACCAGATTATTGGTCATATGGATGGACGGCAGCAGCCAGCGAAAATACTCTTCTCCCTTTTTCAACAGCCACTCGCCCCATGCCTGATGAGCAATGCAGTGATGTTCTGCCAGCTGCTGTGGATGCGTAATCGGCGGATACTTAGCCAGATAGTCGGCAGAGGCCACCAGTAGCCGTTCGCTGTAGCCAATTCGCCGCCCAATCAGCGATGAGTCCTGCGGTTCACCGGTGCGCAGGGCGATATCATAACCATCCTGCACCAGGTCCTGCATCTCATCAGAAACTGCCACCTCCAGCGTGACATCCGGATAAGCCTGCTGAAAAGCGGCGTTAAGCCTTGCCAGCAGCGTCGCCCCAATCCCCGCTGGGGAAGTGATACGTAACCGGCCACTGGGATTATCCCGCAGGCGCTCAATTGCCATCGCGGCTCTTTCACTGGCCTGCAACATCTCCTGGCAATGCACCAGGTAGCGCTCTCCGGCAAAGGTCAGGTTTAGCTGGCGGGTGGTGCGATTAAGCAGGCGGAGCCCCAGCGCCTGTTCAAGCTGGCTGATGCGCTGGCTGACGCTGGATTTCGGCAACTCAGCCCGTCGGGCAGCACCGGTAAAACTGCCGCACTCAACCACCAGCGCGAAGAGCGCCATATCCTGGAGTTGTTTAAACATTATTGTTCACCTGAAACGAACACTTAGTTAGTCATTATACGGATTATCAGCGGTCCGCTGAGGTTCTACACTGAATAACACACCTCAAAGGAGATACGCTATGACAATCAAAGCAATTGCTGTTAATCCAGAAAAACCGGAGCAATTTTTTGAATTTCAAGCAAAAAATTGCATTCCAGGCGACTACGATCTGCGGGTGGAAGTGCGCGCAGCCTCGGTCAATCCGGTGGATACCAAAGTGCACAAGGGTGTACAAAAGAGTGGTCTGCAACAGCCGCGTATTCTGGGTTGGGATGCCAGCGGCGTGGTACTGGAAGTGGGCAGTAAAGTCAGTGATTTCAGGCCTGGCGACGAAGTTTACTATGCGGGGGACATCACCCGTCCGGGCAGTAACAGCAGCCAGCAATTAGTGGATGCGCGCATCGTCAGCCACAAACCCACCTCGCTGAACTGGGCAGAGGCAGCGGCCATCCCGCTGACCGCGCTCACCGCGTGGGAAGGGTTGTTTGACCGGCTGCATATCGACCAGGCTGAGGAAGGCAAAACCTTACTGATCGTCGGCGGTGCGGGCGGGGTTGGCTCGCTGGCCATTCCTTTCGCCCGGCTGCACAGCAAGGTCACCATCATCGCCACCGCATCGCGTCCCGACTCAGCACAATGGTGTAAGGATCGTGGAGCTGACATGGTGATTGATTACAAAGATATGCCCGCAGAGCTGGAGAAACACGGCCTGAAACAGGTGGATTATATTTTTTGTCTGAATGATACCGATGGCCACTGGGAGACGATGGCAAAGTTGATTGCCCCACAGGGACATATCTGCACCATCGTGGAAAATGAGCATCCCCTGAATATGGAACAGATGAAGCTGAAAAGCGCCTCACTGCATTTTGAATTTATGTTCACCCGCAGTATGTTCACCACGCCGGATATCAGCCGTCAGGGTGACATTCTGCATCAGACCGCGACACTGCTGGACGAAGGGAAAATCACGACATCGCTCAGTAAAACGCTGCACGGACTGAGCGTGGAAAACCTGACTGAAGCGCACCGCCTGGTACTGGACGGCCATATGCGAGGTAAGGTGGTGGTCACATACTGACCGTCAACGGGGGCGATTCACGCCCCCAACATCTCTTTCACCAGATCGACACAGCGCAGAAAACGCGCGTCGTAGTTGTCCTGCTCAACATGCTGATAAGTGATGTTATTTTCCTCCAGCATCGACACCAGCAATGCCTGAAACTCTTTGCGATCCACCGAGCTGCCCAGGCTGCGCAGGCCGTCAGCCACCCACGGCACATTGTTCTCTACCAGGATCACCAGGTCGAAACGATACTCGTCGATCAGCGCCTGTACGAAAGGATGCTCACGGCCTTCATATTTTTTACAGAAAGCCTGTGTGGTGACAAAGTCAGTATCGATAAAGGCCACTTTGTTGGCATATTTTACTGCAAAATCAATATACTGCGCCTGACCCAGCGCGATTTTGTCATAGTCGGAATATTGCAGCGCCATCTCGTCGCCGCCCAGATGGGAGAAGACATAATCACGGCCAAACTCCCATGCGCTGGTGGTGTTGAAAATGTTAGCCAGCTTGTTGACCAACGTTGATTTACCGCTCGACTCACCGCCAAGGATCGCCACCGTGCGCACAAAGAACGGCTTCACTTCGGTCGGAATATATTCCCAGTAACGGAACGGATCCTGGCGGATCTGCGTACCGCTGATATTCATAAATGAGCGCTTCGGATCGATCAGCACCGTATCAATCCCCAGATGCTGCTGGTACTGCGGTGCGTCCGGCTCTTCGCTGGTATAAACCCGGTTCGGTACGATGCCGTGATTCAGCATAAATTCGTTAATGCCACGGCTCCAGACATCCCAGCCGTGCGGATATGGCTCCATCCCTTCTTCATTGAAAGCATGGATACGAATGTTCTTCTGATATTTGAAGGTTTGCAGCAGCCAGCGCAGGCGATCGCTCACCGTCGGCTGCTGTGACATGGCGCTGTCTTCAAACAGCTTACGGTCGCGTGATTCATCGTAGCCCATGACGATATGCAGCTCATCCACCTGGCTACAGGCGCGCTGGATCAGATAAATATGGCCGGTGTGCAACGGATAAAATTTGCCAAAAACCACGCCAACCGTTTTTTCCCGACGCGGAAATTCCAGCCCAAGAAAACGGTGTAGGGCTTCCAGCTTTTTCGCGCTGGGGCTTTTAATTTTGGCGTTCAGCAACTGGCTGAGATAGCCCTTGGTCATGTCACTGGCATCAGCCACCTGCTGCAAGGTGCAGCCCTGCTGGCGAATCGCGTTTTTCAGGTACTCAAAAGACGACATCAGATGCCTCCTGCATAAAGGGCGAATAAATTTTAGTTATGTGATGATGTTACGTCAAATCAGCGGCATAACCGAAGGCACAGCATCTCTTACTACTGGAACCCTTAAAGCTCATCCAGAACAGAAAGGGCATCGGCCAGCTTCTTCACCCCGTATACCTTCATATTTTCCGGCATTTTCTTTGGTACATTGGCCGCAGGCACAATCGCCCGGCGAAAGCCATGTTTCGCTGCCTCAGAAATGCGCTCCTGGCCGCTGGGCACCGGCCTGATTTCGCCGGCCAGCCCGACCTCACCAAATACCACCAGGTCCTGAGGTAAAGGACGATCACGCAGGCTGGAAACCATCGACAGCATCAGCGCCAGATCGGCGCTGGTTTCGCTAACCTTCACGCCGCCAACCACGTTAACAAAAACATCCTGATCCGCCATTTGCAGACCGCCATGCCGGTGCAGCACCGCCAGCAGGATCGCCAGGCGGTTCTGTTCCAGCCCGACCGCCACGCGCCTCGGATTACCCATCATCGAATGGTCAACCAGCGCCTGAATCTCCACCAGCAGCGGTCGCGTTCCTTCCCACAGCACCATTACCGAGCTACCGGAGGTGATCTCCTCACCACGGCTTAAGAAGATGGCGGAAGGATTGTTGACCTCGCGCAGGCCCTGCTCGGTCATAGCAAACACCCCCAGCTCATTGACCGCCCCAAAACGGTTTTTATGGCTGCGCAGGGTACGGAAGCGGGAATCGGCATCACCATCCAGCAGCACCGAGCAGTCAATGCAGTGCTCCAGCACCTTGGGACCCGCCAGCGAACCATCTTTGCTCACATGCCCCACCATCACTATGGCCACGCCGCGCGTCTTGGCAAAGCGGGTCAGATAAGCGGCGGTTTCACGCACCTGCGCCACGCTGCCGGGAGATGACTGGATATCCGCCATGTGCATCACCTGGATGGAATCAATCACCATCAGCTTCGGCTGTTCCTGTTCGGCAATCAGGCAGATCTGCTCAATGCTGGTTTCCGACAGCATATTGAGATTTTCTGTCGGCAGGCCCAGCCGATGCGCGCGCATTGCCACCTGTTGCAGCGACTCTTCGCCGGTGACGTAAAGGGTTTTCATTCCTTCGGCCAGTTTGCACAGGGTTTGCAACAGCAGAGTACTTTTGCCCGCGCCGGGGTTTCCGCCGATCAGAATCGCACTGCCAGGCACCACACCGCCGCCTAACACCCGGTCGAACTCTTTAAAACCGGTGCTGAAACGGGGCATCGCCTCAAGGCTGACCTCTGACAGCTTCTGCACCCGACTGACACCGGCACTGCCGGCATAGCCCGAAAGCCGCTCGTTACGTGCCGCTGCGGGCGAAGCCGCCAGCCGTACCTCGGTGATGGTATTCCAGGCGTGACAGGCACTGCACTGCCCCTGCCAGCGAGGATAATCTGCGCCGCATTCGTTACAGACAAAGGCGCGTTTTGCCGCTTTGGCCAAAGCTACCCCTTAACGCTCTTCGTGGATCAGGCTGCCGCTGAGGATACAGAGCACCCCCATTAAATCGGCATGACGGATAATAACTTCAGTTTTTTCATTCACTTTCGGTTTGGCGTGATAGGCGATACCCAGCGCAGCAGCCTGAATCATCAGCAAATCATTCGCGCCGTCGCCAATCGCCACCGTTTGCTCCGGGGCTATCTCAAAGCTTTCGGCCAGCTTTTGCAGGGTATCCGCTTTATACTGCGCATCGACGATATCACCCAGCACCTCTCCGGTCAGTTTGCCATCGCGGATTTCCAGCTGATTCGCCACCACGGCAGACAGGTGCAGGGTATCGCGCAGATATTCCGCAAAATAAGTAAAGCCGCCAGAGGCGATGGCCACATGCCAGCCCAGCGCATGGAGTTTTTGCACCAGCGAAACCAGCCCCGGCATCAGCGGCAGACGGTCGCGCACCTGTTTCAGAATACCGGCATCGGCATCTTTCAGCGTCGCCACGCGCTCACGCAGACTGGCGGCAAAATCCAGCTCGCCCCGCATCGCCCGCTCGGTGACATCTGCCACCCGGTCACCGCTGCCCGCCAGGCGAGCAATCTCATCGATGCACTCGATTTCAATGGCGGTGGAGTCCATATCCATCACCAGCAGACCGGGCGTTTTCAGGTGAGGAATGTGTCCCAGCGGGGCCACGTCCAGACCCGCCTCATGCGCCAGACGGGTTGCCTGCGGCGTCAGCGAACCGGCCAGCCGCACCACATGATAATCTTCCACCTGCCAGGCGCTGACGATCACCAGCGCGGCACCCAACTGATGCTGTAACGCCGTGAGACTGCTTTTATCCAGCCTGCGCCCGTACAGCAGCCAGCCAGTATGACCGGCGCGGTAGTCCAGCGGCATCACTTCATCCCCGCTGAGAGAAAGGGGTAAAACCGGCCAGAGTGAGATATCGGATGGCAGGTCGCACCAGGTCAGACTATTAGGCATTACAGCTCCTGTAAGGACATTTTAACCACGCAAGAGGCTACCCTGTCAGGCCCGCTTCTGGCAACATAAAGCGTCAATACGGACGGCGGTTCGACCATATTTTGTGAAGGATAAAGATGGCAAAGGCCAAACTAAAATTTCGTCTGCACCGCACGGCAATCGTCTTAATCTGCCTGGCTCTGCTGGTGGTGCTGATGCAGGGTGCCTCCTGGTTCAGCCTGGGTCACCAGATGGCGCGCTCCGGGCAGGTGGAGGAACTCGCCCGTACCCTGACCCGCCAGGTGGCGTTCAGCCTGACGCCGCTGATGGAAAACGGTGACGATAACCGGCAGAAAATCGAAGACATCCTCAGCCAGTTAACCCACGACAGCCGCATTCTGGATGCATCGGTTTATGACGACAATGGTGCGCTGCTGGCGCACAGCGGCGAGACGATAGGCGTGCGTGACCGGCTGGCGCTGGATGGTCAGCGGGCCGGCAGCTACTTTAACCATCAACTGGTTGAACCGCTGAACAGCCCTGAAGGGCCACGTGGTTTTCTGCGCGTCACGCTGGATACCCACGTTCTGGTGACGGAATCCCGCCAGGTAGACAACACCACCAACATTCTGCGGCTGATGATGTTGCTGGCGCTGGCGATTGGCATCATCCTCAGCCGGACCTTACTGCGTAACCGCCGCACCCGCTGGCAGCAATCCCCCTTCCTGCTGACGGCGAACAAACCGGTGCAGGAAGATAACGCCGACAGTAGCGAGACGCCCGCCGACCGCCAGGAAAAACCGTAACCCAGCGCCCTTCGCCGTTACTGGTACAGACGACCAGCACGGCGCGAAGAACAGCAGCGCTCACGCGGCAAATGAAGCGCCTGCGCGCTGCGCCCGACATGACTAATAAATCAGCCTTCAGCTTTGACCATCGGCTCATCGCCCGCACGTTATGCGCCATTTGAGGATAACGGACAGCGTGGCAGATCAAACCGTTGCGCTCAGGCCATCCGCTCAATTTGCGGTAACAGCGCCTTCAGCGTCTGCAGCATATCGCCCGCCAGTTGCCGGAACCCCTCACTCCACGCGTCTGAATCAGCAATGGTTTGCCAGTAACGTTGCGCCAGCGGCATCGCCTGTCGCCAGAGGGTTCCGGACACGCTGGCATCCAGCGCAATGACCGGCACCGTATCGCGCATGAACCCCGCGCTGTTGGGGGCCAGGCTCATCGGCAGCATGTCATACGCCGGGGTCAGGGTCAGCCGGGGCGACGTGGGGAAAAAGGCCAGATTGCCGCTGTGCATATCGCCATTGGCGGTCAGGCGGCCAAACGCCCATTGTAGCGTTCCGCGCGCTGCATCCTCGGACGAGATTTTTTTCTGCGCCAGCAGCGCCTGCAACGCCTGAGGCCAGCGCTGTTGCGCACCATAAAACTCTGCCTGCACTGCTTCAAGAGACACCAGCCCGCGCCTGCCGTGCGCACCTGCACGGTCAAAACGCACCACTTCAAGGAACACCTGACCACTTTCCAGCGTGGTGATACTGGCCCTGGCCGCAGCCATTCCCGCCCCGGCCAATAGCTGTAATGCCAGTGCTTCCGCTTTTAACAAATCACACCAGCGCTGGCTGTTATCGTTACGCTGTGCTGGCGTGAATTTCACCAGCAGATGCGCATTTTCACCTGAGTGCTGTTCGGCATAACAGGTGAATTTAGGCTGCTCTCCCCCGGCTGACGATCCAATTTCTTCCCCTGCCAGCACCTTCTGAGCCAGCAGAGGCCAGGCTTCGGCCTTTTCCTGCCGGGTCACAGGCTCTGGCTCCGGCTGTTGCAGCCAACGCTGATAACTTTGCTGACCCGCCAGCCAGTTGCCTGAAAGGTCGCTGCCGTATGAGGTCAGCGCCATCAGCAGATGCTCATCACTCCACTGGCGAACATCTTCCGGCAGGTCAAGCTGCCGCGCGCACTCCCGCCCCCACGCCCTGCCGAGGAAGCCCTGTGGTCGCATGTCACTGAGATACCACGGCATGCCCGCGAAATGTTGCCAGCTGCCATCACGCTGCTGCACAACGCAGCTGCCCGCAGGCCAGACGCTGTAAAGCTGCCCGGCGCGATTTGCCCGCCCCTGTTCATCCACCTGCCACAACGGAAAGCTGCTTTCGCCCCGCAATGGACGTAGCAGCGCATAACGTGTGGCACGGGCACGTCCATATTTCAGCACCTGTGGCTGAGCTGAAATCAGTCGCGAGAGCGTAGCCTGACTGACGCCCAGACGGGCCATCAGTGCAGCCGCATCCATCGGGCCTTGCAGTAACAGTGCGTCGATATCACTCATTCTGAATAGTTATATGAATAGATTCATGAATAGATAATTACCATCTATTTTTATGAAAAAAAAGAAAAATTCATACAGATGCAGTCAAATAATGAATAGATAGCAGGAAGGATTTGGTGACGAGGCTGAAAACAGCTGACCGGCAGGCACCGGTCAGCAAAATCGATAACGGTCAAATCAGGCTTTGTCGCCCAGCAGCACCGACTCCAGCGCGATTTCGATCATCTCGCTGAAGGTGGTCTGGCGCTCTGCGGCGGTGGTCTGTTCGCCGCTGCGGATATGATCGGAAACGGTACAGATGGCTAACGCTTTGGCCCCAAATTCTGCCGCCACGCCGTAGATCCCGGCCGCTTCCATTTCCACGCCCAGAATGCCGTATTTCTCCATCACATCGAACATCTGCGGGTCCGGAGAGTAGAACAGATCGGCAGAAAAGAGATTGCCCACCCGCGCCTGAACGCCCAGCGCTTTCGCCGCGTCTACGGCGTTGCGCACCATATCAAAATCCGCAATGGCGGCAAAATCATGATCTTTGAAACGCATCCGGTTCACTTTTGAATCGGTGGATGCGCCCATGCCAATCACCACATCACGCAGTTTCACATCGGCACGCACCGCGCCACAGGAGCCAACGCGGATAATCTTTTTGACGCCGAATTCGGTAATCAGCTCTTTGGCGTAAATTGAGCAGGAAGGAATGCCCATACCGTGGCCCATCACCGAAATTTTACGGCCTTTGTAAGTACCGGTGTAACCCAGCATCCCGCGCACATTGTTGACCTCTACCGCGTCCTGCAAAAAGGTTTCCGCAATGTGCTTAGCCCGCAGCGGATCGCCCGGCATCAGTACCACGTCAGCGAAGTCACCCATTTCAGCGTTAATATGAGGCGTTGCCATGTTTTATCCTTTTCTTATCTGGTCAGTAAATTGCGCTGATTACAGCATACTTTTGCCATATTCCATCGGGGTCAGGCCAAAATAGTTAGCCACCGTCTGGCCAATGTCCGCAAAGGTGTCACGATGCCCCAGCGAACCCGGCGCGATCCCCGGTCCGTAAATCAGCACCGGAATATGCTCACGGGTATGTTCGGTTCCCGGCCAGGTCGGGTCGCAACCGTGATCGGCGGTGAGGATCAGCATATCGCCCTCTTTCACCAGTGCCATCAGCTCCGGCAGACGGCGGTCAAACAGCTCCAGTCCGCCCGCGTAACCTGCCACGTCGCGGCGGTGTCCCCAGGTGGAGTCAAAATCAACGAAGTTGGTAAAGACAATGCTGTTATCCGCCGCCGTTTTCATCTCTGCAAGGGTGGCGTCAAACAGCGCATCCAGCCCGGTGGCCTTCACTTTTTTGCTGATACCCACATTGGCGTAGATATCGGCAATCTTACCAACGGCAATCACCTCACCCTGTTTTTCATCCACCAGCTTTTTCAGGATGGTAGGCGATGGCGGTTCCACGGCCAGATCGTGGCGATTTCCCGTACGCTCAAACTGCCCGGCTTTCGCACCGGTGAACGGACGCGCAATCACCCGACCGATGTTATAGCCGCCTTCGGTCAGGGCTTCACGGGCGATTTCACACAGCTGGTAAAGCCTCTCCAGGCCAAACGTCTCTTCGTGACAGGCAATCTGGAATACGGAGTCAGCGGAGGTATAGAAAATCGGCTTGCCGCTTTGCATATGTTCTTCGCCAAGCTGGTCGAGGATCACCGTACCAGAAGAGTGGCAGTTGCCCAGATATCCCGGCAGGTCAGCTTTTTCCACCAGCTCATCCAGAAGCGCCTGCGGGAAGCTGTTCTCTTTGTCGGTGAAATAACCCCAGTCGAACAGCACCGGCACACCGGCAATTTCCCAGTGGCCCGATGGCGTGTCCTTGCCCGATGACAGCTCGCTGGCAAAGGCATACGCGCCGGTGATTTCAGCCGCTTCATCCAGCCCCGGCGGAAATTTCCCGCTGGACTCTTGCGCCGCTTTACCTAATCCCAGCGCGGTCAGATTGGGCAGATGCAGCGGCCCCTTACGTCCTTTATCGGCCTCACCGTTGAAGCACGCCTGCGCAATGTGCCCCAGGGTATCCGCACCCGCATCACCGAATTTATCAGCGTCTTTGCTGTACCCGATTCCGAAAGAATCAAGCACCATAATGAATGCACGTTTCATTCTCGTCTCCTGCGTGTTGAACGCGATGAGCATAAATTTTATCGATCGGAACAGTATGCCGTTTATCCGGCAATTCGGCGACAGATAACTGGCATGACCGGCGGCGCACTCTCACCAACGGTGACAGCCCGTTTCAGCGCGGCGGCGGCCTCCTGCCAGCCAGATTCCGTCGCCGCGTGGATCACCGCCAGCGGGCGCTGGTGATCAACATAGTCACCCAGCTGCACCATCTCACTGAAGCCAACGCTATAATCGATCATATCACTGGCACGGCGGCGTCCACCGCCTAATGCCACCACCGCCATCCCCAGCGCGCGGGTGTCCATCGTGCTGACAAACCCGGCGTTATCGGCATACACCGCTTTACTGAGGGTCGCTGCGGGCAGATATCTATCGATGTTTTCGACAAAGTCCGCCGGACCTTGCTGCGCGCTGACCATCTGCGAAAACACCTCAACGGCACGCCCGTTATCCAGCGCGGCCTGAAGCTTCGTCATCGCCTGCGGGATGTTTGCCGCCAGCCCGCCGGATACCAGCATTTCCGCACTCAGCGCCAGCGTGACCTCCAGCAGACGCGGATTACGGTACTCGCCGGTGAGGAAACGCACCGCTTCCCCCACCTCCAGCGCATTACCGGCGCTGGAAGCCAGCATCTGATTCATGTCGGTCAGCAGCGCGGTGGTTTTGCAACCCGCGCCATTGGCCACGCCGACAATCGCCTCCGCCAGCAGAGTGGACTGCGCAACGGTGGGCATAAAGGCACCGCTGCCCACTTTGACATCCATCACCAGCGCATCCAGACCTTCCGCCAGCTTTTTGGCAAGGATTGAAGCTGTTATAAGCGGGATGGAATCGACGGTCGCGGTGATATCGCGGGTGGCATAGAAACGCTTATCCGCCGGGGCCAGCGAGTTGGTCTGGCCGATAATGGCAACGCCTACCTCGCGGATAATACGACGGAACGTTTCATCGTCCGGAAAAATAGCAAAACCGGGGATCGCTTCCAGCTTATCCAGCGTGCCGCCGGTGTGACCCAGCCCGCGCCCGGAGATCATCGGAACATAGCCGCCACAGGCCGCCACCATCGGTCCCAGCATCAGCGAGGTAACGTCGCCCACCCCGCCCGTGGAGTGTTTATCCACCACCGGGCCGTGAAGATTCATCCCCTGCCAGTTAAGCACCGAGCCGGAGTCGCGCATTGCCATCGTCAGCGCCACCCGCTCAGCCAGCGTCATATCGTGGAAGTAGATGGTCATCGCCAGCGCCGCGATTTGCCCCTCCGAGACTGAGTTATCGCGAACGCCGTTGATGAAAAAGCGAATTTCTTCTTCGCTCAGCGCCTGACCATCTCTTTTCTTACGGATAATTTCTTGCGGCAGGAACACGTTTCCTCCTGACCTTTAATAGGCTGAATCACTTTTCGCGTCGGAAAAACCCGCCGCATTTAACAGGCTGGCCAGCAGGCTGGATGCCCCGAAACGGAAATGACGCGCATCGGCCCAATCGCTGCCGAGAATCTCGTCAGCCAGCTTCAGATACAGGGCTGCATCTTCCGCCGTTTTCACCCCGCCCGCAGGCTTGAAGCCCACCTGATGGCGGACGCCTTTATCGGCAATCACCCGCAGCATAATTTCCGCCGCTTCCGGCGTGGCGTTGACCGGCACCTTGCCGGTTGAGGTTTTGATAAAATCCGCACCCGCCTCAATCGCCACGTCGGCCGCCTGACGAATAAGCTCAGCGGTTTTCAGTTCGCCGGTTTCAATAATGACTTTCAGCAATACGCCCGCATCGGCGCACGCCTCTTTACAGGCGCTAACCAGGTCATAGCCCACCTCTTCATTACCCGCCATCAATGCCCGATAAGGAAACACCACATCCACTTCATCGGCACCGTAAGCAATGGCGGCATGGGTTTCCGCCAGCGCAATATCAATATCATCGTTGCCGTGAGGAAAATTGGTCACGGTGGCGATGCGGATCTCCGGCGTACCCTGTTCATGCAGGGCTTTACGGGCAACGGGAATAAAACGGGGATAGATACAGATAGCGGCAGTATTGCCTGCCGGAGATTTCGCCTGACGGCATAACGCGATGACTTTTTCATCCGTATCATCATCGTTCAGCGTGGTCAGGTCCATCAGGTGCAGCGCACGGATGGCAGTTGAGTCAGTCATAATGCTCTCCACAGAAGAATGTTAAAATAATAACAGTCTATGCGGACTGCTAACTGTGATTAGTTTCACATGCATAATAGTGTCGTTGCAGTATTTGTATATTGAAAGCGATCATTATCACAGAATTTTGCGATACGGGCGGGTGTCCGGTCATTAAGTGGTGAAAACAACGGCAGCAACAGAATGTGATTATTGTAACATCCGCCGCGGCTACCACGTCTGGAAATGCATGACGTCCCTGCCCCCCAGTACGGGATGACCAACCCCGGCTAAATGCCAAACACCCGGCGGGTATTTTCACGCAGCGTTTCGGCTATCTCCTGCGGGGATTCAGGACGGATTTCACACAGGCTTTGCCACACCACCCGCACTCTCTCCGGACGGTTCGGCTCTCCCTGAAAACCCTGCACGGGCATGTCCGGAGCATCCGTTTCCAGTAGCAACGCGCTTAACGGCAGGCGGGCTATGGCATGGCGGGTTTTACTGGCGCGAGGATAGGTGATGGTGCCGCCCACACCAATGGCATAGCCCGCCCGGATAAAAGCCAGCGCCTGTTGCTCACTACCGGCAAAACCGTGTACCACGCCACGCCGTGGCAGAGAGAATTTACGCAGCGCCATCGCCAGCTTATCGTGGGTACGGCGGGAGTGGAGGATTACCGGCAGATCGTAATCCCGCGCCAGCCGCAGCTGTGCATCCAGCGCAGCCAGCTGTTTGTCGAACTGAGGGTCAGCGATAAACAGATCCAGCCCTATCTCGCCAATCGCCACCAGCTTTTGCGGGCGTTGCTTCAGGTAATCTTCCAGCCGTTGCAGAGAGAAATCATCATATTCCGCCATCGCCATCGGATGCGTACCCAGCGCGGCATAAAGCGGTGGCCAGCGGTCAGCCAGCGCCATCACCCCGGCAAAACGACTGGCAGCCACACCAACCACAATAATTTTTTCCACCCCCGCTGCGGCAGCCAGCCGCAGACTTTCAGCTTCATCGCCGCTGAAGGGCGCGAAATCAAAGTGGCAATGGGTATCAACAAAACCAGCATTCATGCCAGCGATCCTTCATTGTAATCCGCATCGTTATCCGCCAGCGTGCCGGGCATGTTCACCGTGCGCTCAGGCTCATTAGCCACCGGCGTGGCTGGCACCACCGCTTGTCGGCTAAGCTGCAAACGGTTTTCCTGCAACCACTGGCCTGCCGTCGCCAGAAAATAGCGCCCACAGCGGCGGCCCAGATGATAATCCTTGTTCAGTGACGCTACCCGACTGCCCAGCGCCATGCTGGCCAGCGGCTGCGGCGGGAAAATTTCAATAATAGTCAGATCGCCGGGAGGATTTTCGATAAATTCCTGCGTCTGGCGATAGCTCTCCTCATGCAGATGCATGACATTCATCAGCGGCTGCAAGGCACCGTCGCTCAGCCAGCGTTCGAGGCGTTTCAGCCATTGCGGCGTGTAGGTCATTTGCGACGGCACGGTGCGGATCACCACAATGGTTTCGGCACCGCGTCGGGCCGCTTCTCTGACCGGAATCGCATCGCTGATCCCCCCATCCAGATAGCTGATGCCTTCAAGAAAGACACCCGGACGATACATTCCCGGAATGGCACTGGAGGCTTTGATGATGTTTAACCAGTTTGCCGCCGTTGGCGCAAAATAGCCCGGCGAGTAGTCATCACTGCGGCAGGCACACATATAAAATTCCCGGCCAGAAGAGAACATCTTCTCTCCTGCCGCCATCGCCAGCGGAAACTCTTTCGCCGTGATATCCACCAGCCAGTCGAGATCGATCAGATGTCCGCCCCGCACAAAACGCAGGGGGTTAAAGAACAGTTTGCTGGTGGTATAGCGGGTGATCACCCGGCGGGCATAGCCAGGCTGCCCACAGATGTAGGCCGAGAGGTTTTGCGCCCCGGCAGAGGTGCCCATCAGCAGGTCAAAAGGGTTAAAGTCAGCCCGCTGAAACTCATCCAGTACGCCAGCAGTGAAGATCCCACGCTGACCACCCCCTTCGCAGACCAGCGCCAGTTTACCCGGACGAAAAGGCGTGAACGCCAGTGGCGCAATATTGCCAGGGGTTATCGGGATATAGTGACCCAAAATCAGTCTCCTGCGGGGGGATGAATGAGATGAGAATAACCCCAATTGGCTGAAACTGTTTGCTCATCGCAGCGGTTAATTATTGTCATTATGTTGCAGAAAATAGTACGCGGGAGGGTGACAGCAATACAGCGAAGGTTAATGCAGGCGGCAGCAGGTATGAAATAACAAAACGGGAGCACAAGGCTCCCGTTGGCGAACTCTACCGGCCAGCCAGAAATTGTGGCATAACCGGTTGTATTAAAGGACGATAACTAGAGTTTCTTCCTGCCAGTGAACAGGCTGATCAGGAAGATGATGATACCGACCACAAATACGACTTTAGCGGCCCATGCAGCCGTACCGGCCAGACCACCAAAACCCAGTGCTGCGGCAATCAGCGCGATAATCAGAAAAATAATACCCCAACGAAACATAAGCCTCTCCTCACCAATTTTAAAAACAGACCTGCTTGTGTTATTAACTCAGGCCCTCAGGGGGCCTGGTTTTATCGTATTCAGTACTGTTGAGGGCCGCGACTGCAACGACCCACGTCGGCATTACGGTTTAACAGTGATATCGTTTTTCACACTTTTCACGCCTTCAATGGCTTTGGCGATGCCTTCCGCACGGTCGGACTGTGCCTGGGTTTTCACCGTACCGGAGAGCTGAACCACACCGTTGGTGGTTTCAACTTTCACATTCCGTGATGGCACGATGTCATCTGCTAACAGTTTAGCCTTAATTTTACCGGTCGTTGAGGTATCTCCGGCATAGCCGCTTACGCTGGCTTTGGTGCTGTCTTTAACGTGAAGTTTGTCACTGACAGATTTAACGCCTTCAACTTTTTTTGCTGCGGCAACGGCCAGCTCTGCCTGGTCCTGAGAAGGAACAAAACCGCTCAGCGTTACCACGCCATCATGGGTTTTCACCGAGATATCGGAGCTTTTGATCGCGTCGTTATCTACCAGGGCCGCTTTGACTTTAGCCGTCACGCCGCTGTCATCCATGTAACCACCGACTTTTTTCATCGAGCTGTCGATTTTGGCACCTGCACTGTCTGTGGTGCTTTGCGTCGTGGTCGTCGCCGTCTCATCTGCCAGCGCGTAGCCGGTCATCAGCGCAGAACCAACCAGTACAGCCGTAAGCGTTTTTGCAATGTTAGTCTTTTTCATGGCATTTCCTTTTTCATGTTATTGCACTCACAACTGTGAGCTGTCAGCCACAAACGGCGTGGCTGTAGTGGAAAGACGTCGCAGCAATCTCTGCCGCATATTTTGCGTCCGGTAGAAATAAAGATAGACGCTAATTGGCATTTCACCGTTTTTTATGGTTGATATGATGGATAAATAGTCAGAACACAGTTTTTTTAAGAGGAGTCTGCAAGCAGGTCTGCGAGGGAAGAGTAAAGAAAAGCGATGCACCGGGCATCGCTTTGAAGTGTAGTTTAAATCTGGCCTGTCAGTGTTCGCGGGTTTTACGAAATACCACGTCAGGATAGCGTTCCTGAGTGATATTCAGATTCACTATGGTCGGGGCGATATAGGTCAGATTATCGCCGCCATCCAGTGCCAGGTTAATTTCATTTTTGCGCTGGAATTCATCGAATTTCTTCGCGTCGTTGCACTCCACCCAGCGGGCAGTCGAGACGTTGATCGCTTCGTAGATAGCTTCAACGTTGTACTCACTCTTCAGGCGGGCCACTACCACATCGAACTGCAACACCCCCACCGCACCCACGATCAGGTCGTTATTGTGCACCGGGCGAAACACCTGGACGGCCCCCTCTTCAGAGAGCTGCACCAGCCCTTTCAGCAGCTGTTTCTGCTTCAGCGGATCGCGCAGGCGGATCCTGCGGAACAGTTCCGGGGCGAAGTTCGGGATACCTGTGAACTTCATGTTTTCGCCCTGGGTAAAGGTGTCGCCAATCTGGATGGTGCCGTGGTTGTGCAGCCCGATGATGTCGCCCGGGTAAGCCTCTTCAACGTGAGAACGGTCGCCCGCCATAAAGGTCAGCGCGTCGCTGATCACCACATCTTTGCCGAGACGAACCTGGCGCAGCTTCATCCCTTTTTCATACTTACCGGACACCACGCGCATAAACGCCACGCGGTCACGGTGTTTCGGGTCCATATTCGCCTGAATTTTGAACACAAAGCCGGTGAATTTCTCATCGGCGGCGGTAACCGTACGTAAATCGGTGTTGCGCGGCATCGGGGATGGCGCCCACTCCACCAGACCGTCCAGCATATGGTCAACGCCGAAGTTACCCAACGCGGTGCCAAAGAACACCGGTGTCAGTTGCCCGGCCAGGAACAGTTCTTTATCGAACTCATGGGATGCGCCCTGCACCAGCTCCAGCTCTTCACGCAGCTGCGCGGCCAGATCGTCGCCCACCGCCTTCTCCAGCTCTGGATTATCCAGACCTTTTACCACCCTTACCTGCTGGATGGTATGGCCCATCCCGGTCTGATAAAGATAGGTTTCATCTTTATACAGGTGATAAACCCCTTTGAACTGTTTGCCGCAACCGATGGGCCAGGTCACCGGCGCACACGCAATTTTCAGTTCGCTTTCCACTTCATCCAGCACTTCCATCGGGTCACGGATATCGCGGTCAAGCTTGTTCATAAAGGTGAGAATTGGCGTATCACGCAGCCGGGTCACTTCCATCAGCTTACGGGTACGATCTTCAACGCCTTTCGCCGCGTCAATGACCATCAGACAGCAGTCAACCGCCGTCAGGGTGCGGTAGGTATCCTCTGAGAAGTCTTCGTGGCCTGGGGTATCCAGCAGGTTGACCAGGCATTCACGGTAAGGGAACTGCATTACCGAGGTGGTAATGGAGATGCCACGCTGCTTCTCCATTTCCATCCAGTCCGATTTAGCATGTTGGCTGGAGCCACGGCCTTTCACCGTTCCGGCAGTCTGGATAGCCTGCCCGAACAGCAACACCTTTTCGGTGATGGTGGTTTTACCGGCATCCGGGTGGGAGATAATGGCAAAAGTGCGGCGACGAGCCACCTCCTGCATAAAGGGTGCGTTTGTCATGAAAAGAACTCTGTCTGGTGCCGTGCCGCCATTACGCCGCCGCGCAGTGGCCTCACAGGCAATTAATCATCAATGGCCGGCATTTTCACCGATCCGGGCGCTATAAACAATCCGCAACGCCGTTCAATACACAATAACAACCTGTGTCGGGTTTCCATATTTTTACACTGGCCAGGCCTCTTGATGTGACAGCAATAATAAATTCAGTTCAGCGTGGACGAATCAACTGCGCCCGCGCGTTTTCACAGACTTCACGGCAATGGCAGCCGGTGAGATGGTCGTTAATCAATCCGAGTGCCTGCATCAGCGAATAGCAGGTTACCGGTCCCACCCAGCTCCAGCCACGTTTCTTTAACGCTTTGGACATACTTATCGCCTCGGGCGAGGTTTTGGCATTGCGCCACCACGCCAGATCCACCGTGGCAGGACGCTGGCCTGGCTGTGGTTCAAACTGCCAGAACCAGGTCGCCAGCGAACCGGCTTCCGCCACCAGCTCAACCGCCCGACGGGCATTGTTGATTGCCGAGAGGATCTTTGCACGGTTGCGCACAATGCTGCTGTCTGCCATCAACTGCTCAACCTGCTGGTCACCGAACTGCGCCACCCGGTGGAAATCAAAATCGCAAAAAGCGCGGCGAAAACTGTCCCGCTTACGGTATATCAGCTGCCATGACATGCCGGAATGAAACCCTTCGAGGCAGACTTTCTCAAACAATCGCCGGTCATCCACCACCGGCCTGCCCCACTCCTGATCATGGTAATGCGGCATTGAAGGCTGCCAGTAGCAGCATATTTCCCCCTGCTCACTGAGGATCAGTCCGGTCTGGCTCTGTTCATCCATTTGATTTGCTCCACATCAGGGCGGCAGGATTGCTCTGTAAAGATAAACGCGACACGGCTGCCGATGCTATACCTGACATCCAATGTAACAAGCGCGTTTGGTTTTTCACGGCAATCGACGCTACCTTTATTTCAGCGCCTGCATACTAAAAGGAAACTTCATTTATGAGCAATAATGACTACCAGCCAGCAAAAGTCTGGAGTGAAAACAAAGGCCACGGCGGCACCTGGGGCAGCATCAATCGTCCGACCGCCGGTCCGCGTCATCAGACGACGCTGCCGGTTGGCACACATCCTTTACAGCTTTATTCGCTGGGCACGCCTAACGGTCAGAAAGTCACCATTCTGCTGGAGGAGTTGCTGGCGCTGAACGTGCGCGAAGCACAATACGATGCCCATCTGATCCGCATCGGTGAAGGCGATCAGTTTGGCTCCGGCTTTGTGGACATCAACCCAAATTCGAAAATTCCGGCGCTGCTGGATGTCTCCACCACCCCCGCCACCCGCGTGTTTGAGTCCGGGGCTATCCTGCTTTATCTGGCGGAGAAGTATGGTCACTTCCTGCCGAAAGAGGCGGCCGGGCGCACCGAAACGCTGAACTGGCTGTTCTGGTTACAGGGCTCTGCGCCTTACCTTGGCGGCGGATTTGGCCATTTTTATCACTACGCGCCGGTAAAAATTGAGTACGCCATTGACCGCTTTACCATGGAAGCTAAACGTCAGCTTGATGTGCTAAACAGGCAGTTGAGCGAGCATCGTTACATTGCAGGCGAAGAGTACACCATTGCCGATATCGCTATCTGGCCTTGGTTTGGTGGACTGGTGAAAGGGGAACTTTATAATGCGGCAGAGTTTCTCGACGTGGGGTCTTATCAAAACGTTCAACGCTGGGCAGATGAAATTGCTCTGCGTCCGGCCGTCCAGCGTGGCCGGATGGTGAATCGCAGCTAAAACATGCAGCATCCAATCAGATCGGCAGGCTCAGTCATCAGGGGATGCCGCTTTTATGAACTGCACCCGCCTGACTCAGAAGCCAGGCGGTTTTTTTAGCTTCTGCGGTCAATGATGTAGAGCATTTTACCGCGTTCAGACACCGCGTAATCTCTGGCATCCTTCGCCACCACCGACACGCTGCCCTGTGCTTTTTGATAGGCTTCGTTAATATCCGGAATGGCAGCAATCGCGGCTTCAATCCGCTGACGTTCGTCTTCACTGACCTCAGTTGCCGGTACGAAAACGGTCACCAGTTCCTTGCTTTCATCGGTAACGGACAGATGGATCTGAATTTCCAGGCTGCGGTCCAGCGTCTGTTTTATTGCCTGCTGGATAATGCTGAGGCCAATCAGATTGCCCATAAAGTTAAAGCTCATATCCTCTCGCTGGATATCGCTGACGAAAATTTTGTCATCTCGCTGTGACAGCGTTGCGGTGTCACCCAGTCGGTAACGCAGCAACGGCGTGAAGTTCTCACGCGTCAGCGAGGTGATCAGGATGCTGTCCCCTTCCTTTTCAATAAAGTATTTATTGGACAAAAATTCATATTCCGTATGGCTGGCGTTGGCGGTAAAGCCGAGGATCCCGCCTTCGGAACTGCCATAAACGCCGACCAGGGAAACCTGTTCCCCAAAGGCATCGCGGATGATTTTTTTCTGGAATGTTTTTAGTCCTTCACCGTTGAAGACGATTTTTTCGACGGGAACATGCACGCCATGTTGTTGCATCGCATCAATAAATTGCAGGATGGTGGAGGGGACACCGAGCAGCACGTTGAGTTTGATCTCTTTCAGTGCCTCGAAGTGGCTGCGGGTCAGCAGTGTGATATCGCCAACAGACACCACATGCGCACCGCAGTTACCGGCCATCATGGTGGTGATATTGTTCAGCGCGGAAAAAAGGTTAATGGTGAACAGGTTAGCGCAGCGGTCACCGGGTTGGATAAAACCATTACTACGAAAAACATTGGAGCGGGAGCTGTCTTCATCAACTTCACAGTCGTAGTAGTAGTAGCAACGTTTCAGGTTGCCGCTGGTGCCACTGGTGAAGCCAATCAGGCAGTTACGTTTATTTTCCGCCACACAGCGTTCGGTCTGTGCCGTAAAACCGTCTTTATCCATGACCGGCACCCATTTTCTGAAATCCTGATAGGTGAAGCCTCTCAGATCGGCATCCTGGTGCGTTTCTGCCACAATTCCAGCTACTCTCAGCCATTCCTTTTCTACATCGTAGGCACTCATGATAGTTCCTCTATAGCCCATTTTTTGATTACCTGTAAGGCTTACCCAACCGCCAGCGATGACAGGCGGGTGAAGCGTGAGCTATGAGTATCAAAACAAGAATAACGGTTCCTTATAATATAAATCAGATTAATGAATGACAGTTATAATAAGCCGGATGAACATCGCCAAAAGCACTGCTGCGTGGGTATGTGCAGAAATCCGGCACGGCAGAACAGCTGCTTTGCACCGCACTAAATGTATAAAGGATAGTAAGCTTCGCTCTAATTCACCCGGCGTCCAAAGCGTTATCAGGTAAGTTTTTCTCAATATTAAGCAAGGAGGGAAGAGGGCTGGGGTAGCAGAAAAGAATCACAAAATGTGGTGGCCTACTGATGCACCCAGACTGATTTTCAGTGTGACTGTATGCCTGTTAACTATCTGAATTTTTGTCTGAAGCAGACACAGCCTTAAAAATTATATAACCTGCATAGACTTCCAGCCGACTCTGCCGACAAGATTTTATGATAACAAGCTTTGATATTATTCCTGCCACCACAGACGACGCGCCAATGCTGGCAGATATACGCGTTGAGGCTATGCGTCCGAGTCTCGAAGCGTTGAACAGATTTGACCCTGTACGCGCTCGCCAACGATTTCTTTCCGGCTTTGCAAAACAGGAAACCTTTATTATCTGTTGTCAGAATGAGGTGATTGGATTTTATGTCCTGCGGGACTATGTGGATCATCTTTATTTAGATCATTTATATCTTAAAAATAAATTTCAGGGGAAGGGATTTGGAAGAAAGGTTATTGAACACATCCAGAACGTTGCCGTTAATGCTGATAAAGCCATTAAACTGATAGCCCTGAAAAAAAGCCCGGCTAATGATTTCTATATCTCTGCGGGGTTTAATTTTGAGCAAGCGGAAGGTGTGGATAATCACTACATATGACAGATGAATAAAGCTTAAATTCGGGCTATCACAAATGTTTGCCTGCTGCACGAAAAAATTTCCAGCATTACTGATTCCATTCCCGAATTTATCGGCGATTCGGCCGGGTTTATGAACTGCTTCAGGACCGTAAATCTAATTTTTTACCTCTTTTAATGCCCCAGAAGCAGACACCATAGCTCATCCAGCGATGACCATAACTCTCGTCCGTGGTGATGCAAATCTTTCGCCAACCGCTTTCAACAATCCCTTTTCACCACTTACTGTCAGCGTCTTCAGCGGCAGACGCTCATTTTCTGCTATGAACCTGGAACAATAACTGTGCTGTCTCCCAAGGTGATGTATCAATCTCATTCATCACTGCTCAAGTCTTGCTGTTCAGCTTATCTTCTAGCCGTACATTTAATGTTACCATGATGCCTTTTCCGCGATTAGTAAAAAGCCACCTTCATAAAAGGTGGCTTTGATTGCACACCATAGGATGTACTAAAGGCCGAAAAAATAAGACATTGCCTGGTCTGTAACTCTCAAAACCAAAACCTACAGGTAATGACGTCCACAAGACGTGCTTTTAAGCTGGCAATAAAAAATCCGGACATAATTAGTATGATCTCCGACTTTTTTAAAACGACTCTATAAAAATGAGATACTGACTCTATCTGGCTTAAGGGCTACATATTTAGAATTTAGAAACGAAAATTCTTCTATAAAAATTTCGTCCTGAAAAACAACACCATCAGTTATCAATTTATCGCCAGACAAGAAGCCAACTATTTCATAAGAAAATGTCTCACCTACTCTCTCAAAGGATAGATGCATACTGTCTGCCTCATCCAGCAACTCATCATCAAGGAAAGACAAATTAATCTCTACTAAATATGTATTTCCTTCAATTAATGGATATGGAGCACTGTCGATAAAGCAATATATTTCCTTTTCTCCCAGAGATAAAAAAGCCTCCTCTTCAATATCATCACTCAACGATATTAATTTAGCATAATATTTCATATTTATAATCCATCCGCATCTCTAGAAACAATCTTCAGAACAGTATCTTTTGCGTCTCCATTAAGAGTTTTCCAGATATCCTTTCCACTTTTAGTATGTATTGTTGTTATGTAACCTTGCGAGTTAGTGCCAACAAAACCTATTTTTTTTGCACCTTTAGATGTATTACTCATATAGGAAACATACCCAGTTCTTAACTCTCCTTTATAAACATACTGAACTTTATACCCATCCTTAATTATGTCACGCCCTATATTTAAGTACTCTTGTTCAGTCTCCGCTCTAAATTCACCAACATGTTTATTAAAGTGAGAAGTCAATTTATCTTTATCTGCAAATTCAGAACACCTCATCAACCCCAGCGGATCCACCCAAGTCAGCGGGTCTCCGACATACGCATAGGTATTCAACCCCCCCGCCAGCCCTATCGGGTCAGGCTGCGTATAGCGCCCGCCCGCCGGGTCGTAATAGCGGAATAAATTGTAATGAAGCCCCGTCTCCCTGTCCAGGTACTGCCCCTGGAAGCGCAGATTCTGACGCACCTGCCGTAAGTCCGCTGAAGCCGACGAGGTCTCCCGCTCCGTCACACCCCAGGTCGAGAAGCTCCCCCGCCACACCACCCCGCCCGACTCGTCCGTCAGCCGCTGCGGCAGGCCGTTCAGCCCGGTGTGATACCAGTACGTTGTGGCGCTCTCACCCAGCGTATCAACCCGCGCCAGCGGCTCCCAGCCGCCCTCCGCGTACAGGTACTGCGTGCTGCGCTCCGGCGTCGCGCTGCTGCTTTCTCCCACCATCTGCAACCCGCTCCACAGGAAGCGCACCGTCTCGCTTTCGCCCCCGTGCCGATGCAGAATTTTATGCGTCCGCCGCCCCAGCGCATCGTAACGGTAACTTACCTGCTGATACTCCGCATCACCGGCAAAACGCACCGATGACACCCGCTGCTCGTCGTCGTAGCTGAACCACTGCTCCGGCGCGTCCGCCGCGCTCTTCCGCCACGCCACACGACCAAAACCGTCATACGACCACCGCGCCCCCTTCAGACGCTGCAACAGATTCTGCCACACCGTCTGCCCCGGCGCCTCGGTACGGTTGCCCGCGCCGTCCCAGCTGAAATGCTCATCGCCGCCGCCGTGCACCGCCCGCGTCACCTGGCCCGCCGCATCATAGCCAAAACGCTGCCGCCGTGACCATTCCATCTGCTCACTGGCCGGGTCGCGCTGGCTCTCCTGCATCACCTGATCCAGCCGGTCCCAGTTGTAACGGCGTTCAAAAACGATGCCGTTGCGCTGGTCGCTGCCGCTGCTGCGCGATACCACCCGACCCACCGCATCATAACCGGTCTGCTGGCTCAGCGGCCCCTGGCTCCGCACCCGCTCACGGTGCAGCCGGTCGCGCTGAAAGCCCGCTATCTCCCGCAGCTGACCGCCATGACGCAGGTTAATCTGCATCAGATGCCCGGTGCCGTAGCGCAGAAAACTCAGCTCGCGGCCGTCCGGCAGGACGCTGGCACTCAGGTTACCCAGCGCATCATAGCGATGCGACAGCACTCCGCCGTCGTTCTCTTCGCGGATAAGATTCCCCGCCCGGTCGCGGGTAAAACGCAGCATCTCCGCCTGCGGCGCGGCCCCGCCCTCCGACCCTGCACGCTGCCACGCCGCCAGCGTCATCTTCCTGACCTCAACCCTGTCCGCCTGATAGTGATATTCGGTGCGGTGCAACGCGGTGACTTTCGCCGTCAGCCGGTCCAGCACGTCACATTCATAGCCGGTTTGCAGCGGCGCTGGCGCGTCCGTCGCCATCAGCGGATGCTGCGTCACTTCGGCGATCCGCCCCAGCCGGTCATAGCGGTAGTCTTTACGCCGTCCCGCCCAGTCGCTCTGCGCCAGTAAGCGTCGCCCGTTGTCCCACTCAAATCCCCAGCGATCGCCATTGGGGTTAGTAATCTGCGTCAGCCGCCCTGCCCGGTCGTAGCGGTAGCGCGTCATCTGTCCGGCCGGGTCGGTTTCGCTGACCACCTGCCCCCTGGCGTTGTGCGTCACCTTACGCTCGGAAAAGCCGTCGCTGTTCTCCCCCGCCAGCCTGCCCGCCCGGTCGTAGTCATAGCGCGTTTCGCGCCCGTCCGCACGGATCACCGCCTCCAGCCGCCCCGCCGGACTCCACCGCCAGCGCGTGGTGCCGCCCTCCGCATCGGTGGCACCCGTCAGGCGGCCCGCGTCGTCATACTGCCGGTGGCTCTGATAGCCCGCGCAGTCCTCCTCGCGCCGTATCTGTCCCCGTTCGTTCCACCAGAAGCGATGCGTGTTCTCCAGCGCGTCGGTTCGCGTCAGCAGGTCGCCCTGACTGCTCCAGCTGAAGCGCGTGACGCTGCCCAACGGATCGGTCACCGCCACCACATCCCCGGCGGCGTTGTAGTGATATTCCCAGACCGCCCCGTCCGCCAGCACTTCCTTCAGCGGAAAGGCATAAGAGGGATGCCAGGTGGTCAGCGTGGTCTGGCCCGCCGGATCGCGCACCATCGTCAGCCTGCCGCGCTCGTCGTAGCCGTACTCCCACACCCGGTCGCCCGGCGCGTGGATGGCCATCAGCAGATCGGCCTGCGCCGCCCAGCGGTAAGACCAGCGGGCACCGTACATGTCGGTCCAGGCCGTGGGGCGCCCCAGCTCATCCCAGTCGTGCTGCGTACTGCCGCCGGACAGGCAGGTCACCGTCGCGCTGCGCGCCTGTTCATTGGCATCAATGACCCAGTGCTCCAGGCAGCGTGCTTTCTCGTCAAAGACCCGGAACTCCGTCACCCGCCAGTGGCGGGGATCAACCGACGGCTGCCAGTCGTACTCCACCCGCAGCCCGCCCGCGTAGCTGTGCGACGCCATCAGGTCGCTGGCGCGGTCCCAGCCGAAGCGTCGGGTTTCCACGCCGTCAGCGTCATGCACCGCCGTCAGCTGCCCCTGCGGGCTGTAGTCGTAACGCACCAGCAGACGCCGCTCATCCCCCACCTGCTGATGCACCGCCGCCAGCCGTCCGTGCCGCGGCTCATAGCTCAGCCACACCGCCAGCGCTTCGTTATCACCGGCGATACTTTCCAGCTGTCCCGCCGCGTTCCAGCCAAAGTGCTGGCAGTTCTCGTGGCGATCGTAAATGCGGGTAATGCGCCATTCCCCCTCGCGCGTCGGGTCGGCCTCGTACAGGTGGAATTCGCCCCCGGCGGTCTGCATCAGCATCACGCCCTGAAGGCTGTAACAGAGGGTGAAGCCCTCTTCATCAAAGTGCACCACGTCACCCGGCACAACTTCGCCCAGCCCCAGCAGCTGACCGCTGAGGTCGCGCCAGAAAAACGCCGTCACGCCCCTGTCATCGCGGGTGCGGATCAGGCGCGTTTCAAACGGCAGCATCCAGCCGGTGCCCAGCAGGCCATCGGCCGGGTTGCGGCTGTGATAAACGCGCTGCCAGTACAGCGGGATGCGGTCTTCCAGTACGAAGTCCAGCTCCTCCTCGCCGGCAAGAAATTTGGCCCCGGTGGCGTAGTGAACCGGGAAGACGCTCTGCACCGCCTCCGCCGCAATGCCCCCGGCCACCTCGCTGCCCACCACCGAGCCGAGGCTACAGGCGATTTGCTTCAGCGCCCGACGCGAGGCGATGCGGCTGAACAGCTGTTCCACCAGCTTCGCCCCCTGCTTCGCCGCACCGCCGCCCAGCAACCCGCCCACCAGGCCGCCGACAAAGTACGCCAGCGCGTTTTTCCCGCTGCGGATGTCGCGCACCACCACGCTGTCCCCGCCGATGTTGACGCGCGGGTTTTCCGCCACCTCGATTTTCGCCTCGCAGGTGCTGCGGTCGACGTTGCGCGCCGCCGGGTGGCCGTTGATCAGCACTTTTTTCGAGCCTTCCGCGAGGAAGTTGGCGTTCTCCGCCATGTGCCCTTTACTGCACTCCACGGTGTCTTTATCGGCCGGCGTGGCCCGGGGGCTGGCGCTGGCTACCGTTGGCTGCACCATGTCGTCATACAGACGGGTGAAAAAGTGCTTCACCGACTGGCCGTCAATCTGGCTGACTTTATCCGCCAGCGCGCTGGCCGTGGCGCCGGGATGGCTGACCGCGCTGGCGATACCCGCCGCCATCGCCAGCGCGATATCGACAAAGCCCGGCTCCGCATACGCGGCGGGGTTATTCAGCCAGTCGCTGTCAACGGTGCCCGCCGCGCGGGCGGCCCGTTTGCCCATAATATGAACGTTGTCAGAGCCACTGGAAATGATGGCATCCGGTGGCCCGCGCATACCCAGGGTGTCGAGCAGGCCGTCTACCGCCTCCCCCGCCATATTGCCCAGCTTTTCCGGGATGCCGGAGATCATCGCCCCCGCAAACAGGGCGACGCCGACGGCAATACCGACGCCGGTGCTGGAGATCATGCCGGCCCCCAGCAGGATGCCGCCATAAATAGCGCCCTCCACCAGCCCGCTGACAAAATCAACCAGTATGGAACTGTGGACAAGCGGGTCATGTTCGCGGGCAGCGGTCAGTGAGGACATAATTCAGGCCTCCCGTGACGCGGCGGGAATGAAGCCGTCTTTAATCTGCTGCCAGACCGCCAGCGAGGCGGCATCAAAGCTGGCTGCGCGGCTGAAGGTCAGCGCCATCAGGTGCGTGGCGGTCATCAGCACCAGCAGTTTTTGCACCACCAGCACCCCCTGGTTTTCGAAACGCATCGCCACTTCCCTTGCGGGAATGCCACCAAACTGCGTATCTTCCGGCGCTTCCGCTGAAAATTTCTTCATATCGCGTTTTACTTTCGCCAGCTGCTGTTGCAGATACGCCTCCTGCTGCCCGGCCTCGACTTCCCAGGCGCGGGTCACCACCAGCGTGGATCGCGTGGCGGGCAGGCGCAGCAGGGTGACACTCTGATCCTGCACCGCTTCCGGCAGGGCCAGTGCGCCTTCTGATAACGGAAAACTGATGGCTGTCATGTACTGCTTCCTCCATCCTTAAAGGTATTGTTTACGGCGCTGGTAATCTGGGCCGGGGTGGGCTCTGCGGGTGGTGGCGTTGCCGGGGTACTGATATTGAGATCCAGCGTGCCGCCGGTATTGATTTGCCCCTGCGAGGTGGCATTAATTTCGAAGTTTTTACATTGCAGCGAGATGGTGCCGTTGTTGTTAAGCGTCATCACGCTGTCACCGGCAACCAGACGGATCCCCTGTGCGGAAGAGTGCACAATCGCCCCCTGGACTTTCATCACGTAATCGCCGCCCACCAGTTCGTTACGGGACCACTGCGTTTGCTGATCGTAACTGCCGCTGACCGTGCTGTTATACGATTTTTCTATCGCGATGGTCTGATTGCCGCCCACCGAGCGGGTTTCATCGTTCTTGACGTGGGTGTCCATGTTCTTCTGCGCCTGGATCCACAGCTGCTCCTCACCCGCCTTGTCCTCAAAGCGCAGCGCGTTCGCCGTCTCCGACGAACCGTCCTTGCTCCGGCTCAGAAACCCCATCTGCGTCGCCGCTGCCGGCAGCGCCCACGGCGGCATATTCCCGTCGTTGTACACCCGCCCCGTCACGATGGGTCGGTCCGGGTCGCCGTTGATAAAGTCAACAACCACCTCATCCCCCACCCGCGGGATTTGCACACCGCCGAATCCCTGGCCCGCCCACGCGCTTGACACCCGCACCCAGCACGAGCTCGTGTCGTCACCCTTCGCCAGACGGTCCCAGTGGAACTTCACCTTGATGCGCCCGTATTTGTCCGTCCAGATTGACTCCCCCTTCGGGCCCACCACCTTCGCCGTCTGCGGGCCGTGCGTCCTCGGCCACGCCGTCTCCGGCGGCGTTCGGTACGTCACCGTCGACGGAATAACCGCAAAACCAATGCTGTGCCGCGTGCTCCCCTCGCTGCCCGTCGCGTAGCTGTTCTCCTCGAAGTCGTAGGTCGCCTCCGTCGTCAGATACTCGCCGTTGTCGCTGAAGAACGGCGCGTTGCTCAGCGTGAAGGTGTTGCCCGGCGCCAGGCCAATCGCCGTCCCCGTCCCGCTTATCTGCTGGTGCTCCACCTGCCACACCTCCTGACGGATTTTCGCGTAAAACTCACCGTGGTCGTGCTCCACAAAACGTCCCGGCCAGTCGTACACGTCTATCTGCCCCGGCGACGGCGACGCCGGGTTCTGCCGCGCCTGTAACATCCACGCGTTCGGCTTGCGGAAGTCGTAGTCGTCCGTGCTGTAAATTCCCGGCGTCACCTGGTCACGCAGTTCCCACAGGCTGATGCCCTCTTCGCTGGTGCTCCCGCCCGACGGCGTCACGTGATACGGAATGCTCTCGTACCCCGCAAACGGCTGGTGCTGCTGCGCGCTGTCCATCAGCACCAGCGTGTGTTTGTCCTGCTCGTGACGGAAGAAGAAGTAAATCCCCTCCAGCTCCATCAGCCGCCGGATAAAATCGAAGCTGCTCTCCTGGTACTGTACGCAGTACTCCCACACCCGGTAGCTCCCCGTCAGCCGGTCCTCCACGCTCACGTTGTACTCGCCCAGCAGCGTCTTCACCGTCGCCGGTATCGTCTGGCTCTGGAAAATACGCAGGTTGCGGTCACGCTTCATCGGCCACACGTCCGGCTCCATCACCACGCTGTACACCGCGTAGCGCGTCCCGTTCAGCTCCTGACTGTGCACACCCACCCGGGTGATTTTGCCGTTCAGCCAGCGCGTGCCTCCCGACAGCAGGCCCTGCGTCGGGATGGCCACGCTTATCGGCTGGCCCAGCAGCGATTTACGGTCAATGCGCGCGTCGGTGCTCAGCAGCTGCACGGTGATTTCAAAGGCCTCGGACAGCGCCTCGCGGCCGTTCAGTTTCCAGAACAGCAGGCCGTCTGTCGGCAGATGTACGGTGATACGTGAGAACATAGTCATTTCCTGGACTGGCTGAACCGGCAGCGTCATATCTGACGGACAGATAAACAGAGTGTTGAAAATAAGGTCATTGCTGTTTTTTTAATTAAATAATATTAAGAGCCTGTCCCGCCAGGCGTTATTATCGCAGCCAGTCCGGACACTGACAGCGCAGAAACCAGAGCGTAAACGGTTTAATAATTTGCAGTTCATTTTCCCGCAATTTTATTTACTTGAAAATCATTAAGAAGAGATACTTTGCAAAGTCATTTAAACACTTCACCAGACGATGGCGAAAACACCTCACAAAAAATTCAAGGCGTTGCGGCTACAGGTAAATCCGGCCTGCACCTTTGCTATTCTGCCAGATAATTAATGAAAGACATCTGCAATGATGGCATCCGTTCTGTAATGGCTTTGCCATAAAAATAATCAACCGGACAAAAAATAAAAAATATCTAAAATTGCATCGTTATAAAAAACTGGATTTTATCCAAGTTTAATTATTGCATATTGCTGTGTACCTGGTATTTCTGAAGCACGTCTTAAAATAAAGCACCTGTTAATTTCGAGCTTAACTTTCCGCTGCTATAGTTAAAGGCATCCAGTGGTCGCCAGCGTCCGAATTAAACGGGTTTCCCTCTGCATTGTAGATTTCTATCGATTGAGGCGTGACCGATTCTCTGGTCATCAGTCCCCTGCCTTCTGCCATATCCTGTTCCAGATGGTTGATGACACTGCGCTTTACCCTGAGCACCCGGCAATGTATCGCTCCGCCATGATGCCCGGTGTAATCGGGGTAACAGGTGGCCGCATTCTTTGATTCAAAAAAATAAATATGATTAGCCGTTTCCTTTTCCTCAATCGCGTATTCCAGCCGGACAATTTCTCTGGCAAACCGGCACAAATCATGCTGTGGGTTGCGCTTTAATAAGTCACTCGCTAACTCGCCTGAACGCTGTCTTAGCTGCGAAAAGTTCATGGCCGGTGTTGTCCCGGCAACTTTAGTAAAGTGTTGCTCGTAAAAATGCGTTTCAAAGTTGCTGAGAAATATATAAGCATCATCTCGCTCCAGACTGTCATTCAGCGAAATACCTGTGAACATATAATTTTTATTTTCAATTTGTTCTTTGCTGTAGCCATTTTTTAGCGCGCGGGAAAACGGCACGGTGAGTTTTGACTGAACTTTCGCTTCTAAATTTTTGTCACCTTCACTGGCGAAAGCACCTTCTCGCCGGGCAACCGATGTTCCCGACGAGCGTGCGGCGGGCACCAGACCTTGTGTTTTAATATAGTCAAATGCAACACGTCGTTTAGTAATATGGTAAACGTACTCATTCATTAGTTATTACCTTATCAGTTATGAAATTAACCTGGTTAGGGCGATAGCTCACCGGCGGTGATGACCGCTTTATTGTCACAGCTGAGATCGGTTTCGTCTGCCGGGCAGATCAGACGGAAAACCCTATACTGATTTATTTCCTGACGTGTGCCGCCACAATATTGTGGCGAAAATAATTTCACTGCGGCGCCTGATATCGCCGCAGCTATCTTTTTAGTGATTATTACGCCCGGTCATCTAGCTTTGTGGATTGAGCAGCCACACGCCTTCTTTATCGACGGTAATGCTCTGCTCACGGGTATGGCCGTTGTTGCTGATGCTGAAGCGGTAATCACCCGGCGGCAGTTGCAACATCGCAAAACCGTTGGGTGCCGGGACCAGCGCCTGTGGGCTGCCATTCATCGCCACGTCATCACCGGGTTGCAGGCGGATATACACCTGGGCGACCGGGGCTGGCGGCGGCGGGGCGGCGGCCGGTTCACTGTGCTGCGTTGTCGCGGGGTCAGAGGTGGCGCTGGCCGTCGCGGTTGGCGGCGGTGTGGCGACCGGCGTGGACGTCGCCGCGTTGGATGCAGACGCACTTTGTTCAGGCGTGGTGGCGGCGCTTTGTGCTGGCGTATCGCTGCCACCACCGGCAATCATTGCCCCAACGCCAACGCCCACCAGCACCCCGGCGGCAATCAGCCCGGGCACCAGGAAACGCTTCAGCGGCGTGACCGGCGATGTCGCCGTTGCGGTGTCGGCCTCAGCCCCGACCGGCACCAGCATGGTGCCCGGCCCGCTGACCTTCACTTCGTGGATCTCGTTGATATCGGTCGGTGACAGCTCCATCAGCGCCGCCAGCTGATCGACCGTCTGTGGACGATCTTCCGGTTGCAGTTGCAGCGCCTGATCGATGGCATGCAGCAGTGGCAGCGAGTAACCCGCCGGGCGCAGTTTCACCAGCGGCTGATAGTTATCTTCAATACTGCGCACCACGCTGACCGGCGGTGGAGAGCCGACAATCAGCGTGTGCAGCACCGCGCCCAGCGCATAGATATCGGTCCAGGTTCCCTGCTCGCTCTCGTTGTCGTCACTGTACTGCTCAATCGGCGCAAAACCCGGCTTGAGCATGGTTTCAGTTTCGTCAGAAAGATTGCCAATCGCCTTACGCGCCGAACCAAAGTCCAGCAGCACCGGCACGCCGTTCTCCTGGATCTGGATGTTATCCAGCGAGATATCGCGGTGCAGATATCCTTCCTGATGGATGGTGTTGATGGCACCAAACAGCGGCGGCAGCAGGCAGCGGATCCAGGCTTCGCTGATCATTTCCGGGCGGCTGAGATGCAGCTGCGACAGCGTGGTCCCGGTGTAGAATGCGGTGCCCATATAGGCGGTGTCGTTCTGCACCCAGAAACGCAGGACGTGCAGCAGGTTAGGATGGTTAAAACGGGCCAGCAGCCGCGCTTCCTGAATAAAGCTGTTCAGCCCGGCGTGAAACGTTTTGCTGAAGCGTTCGCTGCGCAGCACCAGGGTTAGATCATCGCTGCGCACCGCAAGCGACGCAGGCATAAACTCTTTGATAGCAATAGTGCGCTCAAGCTGATGGTCCCAGGCCCGGTAGACTATGCCAAAGCCGCCGCCACCAATCACTTCCCTGATTTCAAACTCGTTAAAGCGGTAACCCACCGGCAAAGCGTTGGGGATCGTCCGCGGAGTATCGTGTTCTGACATAATGGACAACTCTCTGATAGTGATGGCGTTAAGCCTCAAACTGACACTGGAATTCACCCTGGTGCAGGGTCACACGCAGGCGGCGATACTGCTCATCGCGCGCGCTGGCGCTGAGCAGCATCTGGCTCATTTGCGGCAGCAGGGTATTGGTAAGAATGGCATCGACCATACGGCCACCGGATTCGACCTCGGTGCAGCGCTGCACGATCTGCGCGATCACGCTGTCGTCCACCTCGGAGATGATGCCGTGATTTTGCTCCAGGCGAACCTGAATGCGTTTCAGTTGCAGGCGCACGATGCTGGCCAGCATCTCGTCGCTGAGCGGATAGTAAGGCACCACCAGCAGACGGCCTAACAATGCGGGCGGAAACACCTCCAGCAACGGGGGACGCAACGCCGTCGCCAGCGCCTCCGGTTCCGGGATCAGATCCGGATCGGCACACATGGCGCTGATCAACTGGGTTCCCACGTTGGACGTCAGGATAATCAGCGTGTTACGGAAATCGATATGCCGTCCTTCACCATCTTCCATCCAGCCTTTATCGAACACCTGGAAGAAGATCTCATGCACATCCGGGTGCGCCTTTTCGATCTCATCCAGCAGCACCACGCTGTAAGGGCGACGACGCACCGCTTCCGTCAGCACGCCGCCTTCACCATAGCCGACATAGCCCGGAGGCGCGCCCTTCAGCGTGGACACGGTATGCGCTTCCTGAAACTCGCTCATATTGATGGTGATGATATTTTGTTCGCCGCCGTAGAGGGTTTCCGCCAGCGCCAGCGCGGTTTCCGTTTTACCCACGCCGGACGGCCCGCAGAGCATAAAGACCCCCACCGGCTTGTTGGGATCGTCCAGCCGTGCGCGAGACGTCCGCACCCTTTTGGCAATCAGATCCAGCCCGTGACGCTGACCGATTACCCGCTCATTCAGCGTATCAGCCAGTTTCAGCACGGCGTCGATTTCGTTTTTCACCATGCGGCCCAGCGGGATGCCGGTCCAGTCAGAGACGACGGCCGCTACCACGTTGGCATCCACGGCGGCAAACAGCAGCGGCGCTTCACCCTGTAACGTTTTCAGCTGCTGCTGGCGGTCGGCCAGGGCCTGATGGAGAGCGACCACCTCTGCATCTTCGTTATCATGCAGCTGGGCACGCAGGCTGATTATCTCATCCACCAGTGTGCGTTCGGCCTGCCAGCGGGCGCTCAGCTCGTCGCGCTGTTGCGCCAGCTCCGCCAGCTGCCTGTCCAGTTTTTCCACCCGATCCGCATCGCCAATCGCCACTCAGGCTTCACGTCCGGCGATCTCTTTCTCAATCTCCAGCGCGTGGATACGGTGCAGGCAATCCTCCAGCTGGGGCGGCTGCGCGCTCTGGCTGACCGCGACGCGGGCGCAGGCGGTATCCAGCAACGCCACGGCTTTATCCGGCAGCTGACGGGCGGGAATGTAGCGGTGCGACAGCTTCACGGCGGCGGCTACCGCTGCATCGAGCAGCAGCACCCGGTGATGTTTTTCCAGCGGGCTGACGGTGCTGCGCAGCATCAGCAGCGCTTTTTCTTCGTCCGGCTCCGCCACCTGAACAGTCTGGAAACGACGCGTCAGTGCAGGATCTTTCTCGATATACTTTTTGTATTCGGCCCAGGTGGTCGCCCCGATGGTGCGCAGTTGGCCCCGCGCCAGCGCAGGCTTCAGCAGGTTGGCAGCGTCGCCGGTTCCCTGTTGTCCACCGGCCCCGACCAGGGTGTGAATTTCGTCGATAAACAGAATGATCGGCGTCGGGCTGGACTGGACTTCGTTGATCAGCGCCTGAAGACGCGCCTCAAATTCCCCTTTCATCCCGGCACCCGCCTGCAACATGCCGATGTCCAGCAGCCACAGTTGGACATTTTGCAGCGGCTCCGGCACATCGCCCGCCGCCAGGCGCAGGGCCAGCCCCTCCACCACCGCCGTTTTCCCCACGCCCGCTTCACCGGTCAGCAGCGGGTTGTTCTGACGGCGACGCATCAGAATATCGACCATCTGGCGGATCTCTTCGTCGCGTCCTGCCACCGGGTCAATTTTGCCTTCACGGGCGCGGGCGGTCAGGTCCTGGGCATATTGCGCCAGCGTGCCTTTCTGCTGCGGCATCAATGCCTGGCTGTCGGTCGGCGCTGAAGTGACCTGCTGTGCCTCTTTGCTGTTAGCGAGGATGCTGTCGAACTGTTCCAGCAGCGTATCGGTGTTGATACGGCCAAACTCAGCAGAAATGCCTTTCAGCAGGTTAGCGAGGTTAAAGGTTTTCAGCATCCCGGCCAGCAGATGGCCGCCACGGATCTGCTGTACGCCAAACTTCAGCGAGCCATACACCCAGGCACGCTCCACCGCGCTGTCGATATGTTCCGACAAGTCAGATACCGCACTGGCCCCACGCGGCAGGCGATCCAGCGCGGCGGTCATATCCCTCGTCAGCGCCGTTTCATCCAGTGAAAAATAGCGGATCAGCTGTTGTAGATCGCCGTCCTGATGCTGCATCAGCTGATGCAGCCAGTGCACCAGCTCAACATAAGGGTTGCCACGCAGCTTACAAAAGGCGGTGGCACTTTCCAGCGAGGTAAATAACAGCGTATCCAGTTTGCCGAATAACACGGCACGGCTGATCTCTGACATGGTTTTTCTCAGTGGTAGTGATGCTGTTGATAAAAGGGGATACCCCATCAGGTCGGATATGTCCGGCTGACGGGGCAAAGCCTGAGGGAAGCAAATTTAAAACCTGGACTGCCAGGCTGTTAATTAAAGGCAATACTATTCTGGTGTTGTCGTGTCGTACGGGTTTTCACTGTTTTCTTTGGTTTCTGTTTTCTTTGCCGTTATCGCTTTCCACTCAGCCATAAACAGCGTATAGACAAGAAAAAATGCAATGGCGGAGTAACGAACGGCGACTTCATCATTCCATGCGGGATAATTAAAAAAGTGATAAAGGCCATCCACACCATTTACAGCGAGACGCAGTTGAATGAAGGCAAATATATAAACAACCAGGGTTTTAACCACAGACTTACCGCGAAAATGTAGATATTTCCCTGAACTAAGCAGATACAAGGGAATAAGCAGCAACAGAGATACAATAAAATAACCCAGTGTGACCAGCCAGCTACTGTCGGTTATGGTGACTTCGCTGTACATTTTATTTCCTCCCTACTGAATAAATATCCGTTAATGTATTCACATCTCCGAGTATTTCTGCGCGAAGAGGAATCGCCCCCATTTCCTTCCAGCCGCGAATATAGTCCGTATTAATATGTCTGAAGAGGCGAAAGGTATCGGCTCTTAAAACCGACCTTGTCAGGCCATAGCCGGATAAACTGATATCAACAATGCCGTAAGCCATATCCGCCTGATTATCGCTGTATCCCAGTTGCCGGGCTATTGCACGATAAGCCTGTCGCGTGTAGCCCGCCAGGCCCTTGCGGTACAGCAGATAATAACCGTTTTCATAAACATTATTGATTCCATGAACCGCCAGTGGCGCACCGTATGCCGCACAAAGACTACCCAAAGAAGCGGCACAGATACCAAACCCGCCAAAAACCTGAATTCCTCCACCGACAAATCCAACCTGTTTAAGCACCAGCTTTGTCAGTCGGCCCGCCTGCTGCTTCTCTACCGCAGCATACTGCACTATGCTGCCTGCCATCAGCTGGAACTGCTGCTGACGCAGATACGCCGTCTCTTCATTAAGGATTTTCACCGCGCCGCCTGGCGACATACAGTTGCTGCTGACCTCGCGGGTAATGCCGTTAATTAATGCGTTAATCTCGTTGAAAAAATCACTTCGTGACCGCCCGGAAGGCAGATAGCGATAGGCTGTAGCGTTGCTGACTTCATGCAGTTGCTTAATCGCTCTCTGTAAATCCTCGTTTCTGACCGTTGCAGTAAACATGACATCTCCCTGTTATGTTTATTAAAAAAGCAACGCATCATATCCCGATACGCTCTGCCGGTTCCGGGCTGAAGATCAAATCTTTCCGCGGCTGCGGCTGCGCCGGACTGCCCAGCCAGCTGCTGTATCCCAGCCGCGCTGCCCCCCCGAGGGTGACGCCTTTAACCTCTTCCGCCGCCAGCGTCAGGCGAACATCCCAGACAAACTCGATACCCAGATACTGCCGCACCCAGTCGCGTAGCTGCTCCGCCCACGGCTGTCCGGGCAGAAAACGGTTGTAGCTCTCCAACGACAGCGGCCCCAGCTCAATACGGAATTTGTGCTGCACATCGCGCACCGCCACGCCCAGAAAGGCCGATTCCCCCAGTCTGGGCATCCCTCTGCCTGCTCCCAGTCGCGCACGTTCCCGCGTGTCCACCGGCTGCCAGTGCGGCAGGTTTTCCACAAGCGTCACCGGCACCCTGAAGTAATGGCTGAGGATCTTCTGTAGCCCTTCCGCATCGCGCCCGTGGCGGGTCAGATGCCCTGCCACCGCGTAGCGCGCATGGTCACTCAGGCTGCCTTTTTCCAGCTGACCGGGCTGCCCCATGCCGATCAGGCTGGCAAGGTAGCGTTCGAAATGGTGATTATCTTCCCTGTCCAGTGAAACCGTAGGCTGCGCATCGGCCCAGGCGCGGTAAAACAGCAGCGTCAGACGATGATGAAACAGGTCGGCAAAAGCGGTAAGACTGTTGTCCTGATGATGATAGATCCGTTCACGGGCATATTCGGTCAGATGGGTCGGCAGCGGGCCATTAGGGCCAAACAGCCCAAAACTGGTGATAGTGACCTCATGCAGCGGGCTGTCTTCACGCTCTGCCGCTGCCGCCAGCGTGGAGGGCGCGAAGGCCAGCGACGGTGCCTGGCCGATACGCAACGGCTCATAACGCGGCAAGGGCGCACGCCCCAGCGGATAACGCTCGCCGCCCTGGGCGTCCAGCTTGCGCAACAGTTGGAACAGATCGTAACGCCACGGTGCCTGCACCACACCGGGCCAGAAGCTGTCAGGCAGCCGGTGCAGCGCCCGCACCACCAGACTGGTCTCTTCACTCATATCAGCGCCCTTTTCCCCATGCGCGGCGGCCAGTAACCCACCTCACCGCGCTGCTGGCTGGTCAGCGTCATTTCGGTAAAGGTGTTCATCGCCACCAGTCGGGAAAATACCCGCTCCAGCACGCTGCCCAGCAGCCACGGGCTGGAGCCGGAGAACGCCTGCTCATCCACGTTCAGCTCAATACCGATGCCACGGGCAAAAACCACCGGGCCGGGTTCCGGCACGCGGCGATATACCGCTTTCAGCTGACAGTGGCGAATGCCCTCAATCTGTCTGGCCACCGGCGCTTCCGCCAGGTTGGCGTACAACCCCAGTAGCTGACGCAGAGCCGATGCCCCCTGGCCGTCATCCCCGTCCATCAGGCTGAGATAGTTCATTTGCAGATGACTGACCAGCCGCCAGGTGGTCAGCCCCTCTGCCAGCGCGGTACGCGGCGGCGTCGGCCCTTTACGCAGCTTAAGCTCACCGACCGGCACGGAGTCCGGCATCAGGAAATTGCCCTGGTCCTGTTGCAGCAACATCAGCGGCAGATCGCGGCTGGTACACATCACCTCCGCCGTCAGATGGCGCAGTTCGTTGTCCCACGGGGAATGGCGCTCATCCACCAGCGAAAGGAACACTTCAGAGCCGATATAGCCGGTGCGCGTCCCAAAGCGCTGGGCATGTTCAGACAGCGTGCGCTGTTCACGACGTAGCTAGAAATAGGCACCGTAATCCCCTTCGTCGCGGCTGAAAGTGCTCCAGAACGGACGGAACAGCTGTTCCCCCTTGCCGCCGCTGGCATACAGCTTGCGGACCGAGAAAATTTCGTAGTCCAGTGGGCGGATGTTATCCACCACCAGATGGTATTCATGCAGGCTGTCGCTGATTTTCTGCCGCTCCGCTACCTTCGGAAACAGGTTAATCACCGGGGTACAGTGCAGCGCCAGATGGCTTTTATCCACCACCCGCTCCAGCGCCGCATCGACCTTATCCAGCAGCAGCACAATTTCAAAAGCTTTCACGCCCGGCGCACATTTGCCGGGCAGCTCAGCCAGCTGGTTGATGCTGATAAACTGGAAGCGGGCCGGAAAAGCAAAATACTCCTGCAACAGACGGTAGCCGTCAAAGTTGCGCAGATCGTCCGGCAGCATCGCCTGATCCGCAGCAAACCCTTCCTGCTTCAGGGCCTCATCACCCAGCACCATCCGCTGGGGATGCGCTTCCACGGTCTGACAGAAACTGCCAACCGTGTGCTGCATAATCAGCTCCAGCAGTTGCTGGGCCTGGATATCCGGACCGCTGAGGAAAAACATCAGCTGGTCAAAGGTAAGATGGCTCAGCGCCACGTCGTTAAAACACTCCAGACGGATGCGCAGCGCGCTGACTGCCCCCCGTTGCGCCAGCCCCAGTGGGCTGAGCGGAATATCCGCCGGAACGCCGCCCAGCTCAACATGGCTGATGCGCAGCGGCTGCAACATCACATCGTGAGCGGTGGTGTAACTACAGGTGACGCCGCTTTTCTTCAACGTCTGGCTGTCCATCATGGTGCCTCGCGGCACCAGAAAGCCGCTGCTGATGTCGCCTTTTTTGCTGTCCGGATGCAGCTCGGCAATCGCCATCGACGGCGTGGGTGCCAGGTAATTAGGGGCGATCATCTCCAGCAGGCGCTGGGAGAAGCGCGGAAACTCCGCATCCATTTTCAGCTGCACGCGGGAGGTCAGAAAAGCGAATCCCTCCATCAGCCGCTCGACATACGGGTCGGCCACTTCAATGCCGCGCATCCCCAGTCGTCCGGCGACTTTCGGATAGCGTCCGGCAAACTCAGCGCCCATCTCGCGCAGGTACGCCAGTTCGCGGTTGTAATATTCGAGCAGTTTGCTGTCCATAATTACCCTACGTCTTTCAGCTCAAAATGGCCGTTTTCCAGGTCCAGCTCGGTGCGGAACATGAACTCCAGCGGATAAGGCACGCACCACAGCCGCCCCTTGATTTCAATCGACAGCACGTTGTGCAGGTTTAACGCGCTGGTATCCGACACGCAGCGCACCTGCAACCCGGCGGGCAGGATGCGCGGTTCAAAATGCAGAATCGACGCCGTCAGCTTGCGCTGGATATCGTGCCATTCAATATCTGACATGCGCTGACCGGCCAGCGGTGCCACGCCGAAGTTGTAAGCCGAACGCTGGACGTGCGGAAACGGCTGTAAGTCCTGCTGCGCTTCGTTGTTGATGCTGTTAAACAGTCACTGCAAATCACGCAGCACGTTGCGACGCAGGGTGCTGTGGGAAATCACCGTGTTGCTGACCGACTCCTGCTGCTTATCCGGCGCGTTATCCGTCAGCCGGTCCAGCAGCGAGGGCTGCATTTTGTCGCGGGCATTCAGCGCATCCTGCCTGCTGCGATGGCGATAGCCGCCACGCAGCAGTTCGCTACCCTGTTGCTGCGGATCAAAATCTTTACTCATGGGTCGGTTCCGCAAACGTTAACAGTTCCAGCGTCAGCAGCGAGAACTCACCCTCCTCGCTCAGCCAGGTTTTCTGACCGTGACCGGTAAACTGTTCGCCTGCGGTGTCCAGCGGCGTCCATTCGGTGACGCTGGCCAGCCGGAAGGTGTCGGGCGCATCCTGCCCGAACGGATAGCGCACCGGCAGCTGACAGACCTGTTCACTGCCGTCAATCAATCTGACCAGCGTGTGACGCCAGACCAGATCGGTGACGCTGGCCGGAGCCTGAAAACGCAGCTCGCTGATGGCGGCGAAAGGCAGCCAGGTGTAATGACCGTTCACCATCAGCTCGCACACCGGCCCCAGCCTGCCGTCGCCATCCATCAGCCAGGCCACCGCCTGCTCGCCGTTTTCCAGTTTAATCTGGCCCGGATTGAGGTCGGCAGCGTCGAAAGCCTCAGCCCGCAGAGTGGCCGCCTGCTGACTGTCGCAGGCGGCATCGGCCTTCAGAGCGCTGAGCAGCTTTTCCGCCCAGCTGAATGCGTCGCCGGGCATACGTGGCTGGCCCTGCCCCGCGAACACCGCCGCGCGCTGAATTTCGCCCTGTACGGCCTGCTCCAGCAGGGTCACGGTGGGCTGCGCCTGCGGTTTCAGAGCCAGCCATGACTTGAGCTGCGTGGCGGCTCGGGTCCAGTTGCCCGCCAGACACAGCAGCTGCACAAAGGTTGCCCGCAGGTCGGCATCCGCCGGACGGCTTTTGATCTCGTTTTCCACCCGGCTCAGCGTCTCCGCCAGTGAAGCTCCGGACATCAGTTGGTTAAGAGAGTACACAGGCTTTCCTTTTACGGTCGGAAGAACTAGTTAAAGGTGCGGAACGAACCGGCAGCCGGGTCTTTCAGCTGCGGATGCAGCGCTTCAACCAGCCGGAAAGAGAGATTGTCCGGATTAATCAGATACGGCGACCAGACCTTACGCACTTCATCCAGACGCGCTTTCAGCGTGCTCTGGTCGCTGGCTTCCTGCTGACTGATCTGCACCACCAGGATGCCGCTGGCACGCCAGCCGTTCATCTGCGGAGCGAAAGAGACCACCATCCAGCTCTGTGGCGATTTCTCATCGGCCAGCACCATACGTTCGTTATTCACCGTGGTGATCTGCACCTCAGAACCGGTTGCTTTACTGCTGAGGCCGGAAACCGGGAAGCCTTGCAGGAAGGTCACGGCGACGTTTTTACTGCCACTTTTTCCCATCTGGGTCAGCTCGCTTTCACCGCTCAACCAGCCGTCGCTGCCGCAGCTCACCCCACCTTTCGCCGGAACAAACAGGGCGCTGACCTGGCCGTTATTCTGCCAGTAAGTGCGGAAGTGGCAGCCGTCCATCAGGCTGAACTGGGTCCAGGGCGTGGTGTCCGCCGGTGGCGAAAGATCTTCTGCTTTCACGACCGGGGCGGGTGCCGGTGCGCTGACCGGTGCCTGCGCCGCACTGCCCGTCGCCGCTGGCGTCTGACTGGCCGAGTTGACCGCTGGCTGAGCAGGCGGGGTGGCTGGGGTAGCCGCCGCCGTTGGCTCTACCTTCACCGCCCACGCCTGCGCTTTGCTGGCGCTACCATGAGCCAGCGCGCTGCCGCTGCTGTCGTTCAGCTGCCAGTGGATAACATTCAGCGTCTTACACTGTTTTTCCAGCACGCTGCCAACGCGCGGCAGGAAGTTTTTCAGCACGCCGGGGTTTTTATTGCCGTTTGCCACGATGCGCAGCGGCAGCTCCGGCGCACACCAACTGGCCGGTGAATTGTTTTTGATGTTATCGATCCAGATATCCAGTTTCAGCGAGGGAGAAGACACCACGCGGTAATCCTGCGCCCAGGCGCTGGACGCGACGAGCAGTGAGAGCGCACCTGATAGCCAATATTTCATAAAAGTCCTTGAAGGCGGTTAATCACGAAGAGGGAAAAACTGCGCCGCTTCCGACAGCGAATGCAGCAGCGTGGTGTCCTGCGGATCGCCCACCCAGACGGCGACCGCACTGTAGTTGTCCTGGCTTGCCTGCGATTGCAGATCGTTTTTGCGGATCACCTGCTGCATCAGCGTCAGCCATTCATCCGGGGTGTTGACCATATGCAGAGACTGCTGCATATGCTCATGCGACAGGCCATGCCAGAAGCCGTCGGTACAGAGCAGAAAGGCATCGCCATCCTCAATCGGCACCACATCGCTGTAGCTGGCGTCGCGTTCTTCATCCCCCATCCCCAGCGCAAAATAGAGCAGATTGCCGTTGATCCCTTCGGTCTGGTGACCGGCATCTTTCATCTGCTGCACCAGGCTGTGATCGGTGGTGACATGGTAGAGATAGCCGCGCCGGAACAGATACAGGCGGCTGTCGCCCGCATGCGCCCAGTAGGCCAGCTCGTAGTCCCGGTCGATAAACAGGCTGACCATCGTGGTGCCCATGCGTTTGTAGTCGCTGAGCGCTTTCTGCTGGCGGCGAATGGCGCTGTTGGCATCGTTGACATACTGACGAATACGCTGAGCGTCCAGATGCTGCTCACCGTCGAAACGCTCAAGGATGGTGTTGCGCGCCAGTTCCGCCGCAACCTCGCCACCCGGCAATCCCGCCACACCGTCACAGACCACGAAGCAGGCCGATCGCTCGCCGATGCTCTCGCCGGTCTGGTCCTGGTTACTTTCGCGGGCTCCCTGATTAGACATAGAGGCAATGGTGATATTCATCATTCTTCCGATCTGATTTGAGAGTCTTTGTACTGATTCACTTCCATATCGTAGGCATGCAGGAATGCCTCACCAAACAGGGTATGGAAGTCATCTTCGATTTCACCGGCGGTTTCACCGTAGCGTTTGGTGAAGTGTTCCCACAGCGCGGCTTTGCGGCTGCCGGGCAGAGACAGACGCGAGGTAATGCCCTCCTGTCTGGCTTCCTCTTCCAGCTGCTGCGGGTTAAAGGATTGCAGCATCGAGGCGATAATGGCGCGGATACCGGCGATCATCCCCAGCTGGTGGGCCTGTAGATCCACCAGCGCATCACGCACCGACTGCTTCGGCGGCATAAAGCCCGGCATGCGGCTGCCAAACATCTGCATCAGCACCGATTTACCGGAAGGCAGCAATTTGAACGGGTTGTTGGCCTCATCGAGGATCACCGTCATTTCGGCCTTCACTCCACGCTTAAGAATCGAGCGGGAGGAGAGCAGCGCCACGGTGCCCTGCGAAAACATACTGAGCATCTGTCCCAGTTCCTGCATGGTATCGCTGTCGAAACGCGGCGTGGGTTGCAGATCGTTCAGCCCCATGCCGCTAATCAGCGCGTCCAGCAACTCACCGTCCAGCGTTTCGCCCGCCGAGGGGGCGGTGCTGCCCTGCTGCAAGGTGCTGTTGGACACCGGATCGATACGCAGACGGCCCTTCGGCGGCGGCGTGGTGCTGCGGGCTACCGCCTGCGGCGTCGGCAAGGTGATACCGCCGTAATCCGGCTGTGGTGCTGGGGTATCGGCTACCGTTCTCTCAGGCGGTGGCGTCCCGGAGCCACCGGGCGGTGAGGCGGCAGGCGGTTCGTCGAACAGCGGTGACTGCGCCAGTGCGTCTGGCTGCGCGGCAAACAGCGGTGAGCTGGCAAGATCCGCATCACCCTGCTTTTCACCAAAAAGGTCGAAATCGCTGTCCGGCCCGGCAGCAGGCGGAACGGCGGGTTTTTCAGGCTGTGGTCGGGCAGCGTCAGGCTGTGGCGTCGCGGCGTTTTGCGGCAGATCCATCGGGGTTAAGGGAACGGCATTACCCATCAGCAGCCCCAGGGGATCGTCGCTGTTCACCTGAGCAGGTTTGCTGCCGCCACCAAACAGCGCCAGCGGATCCATCTCATCCTTCGCGTCAGGCGCGGTTTTGGCTGCGGGTTGCTGCATCAAGGTGCTGGGGGTGCTGTCATCAAAAATGCTGTCACTGTTGAACAGGTTGTCATTATTGAACAGCGCATCAGGCTGCGGCTGGCGGCGATCAAGGTTAAGCGAATCGGTTTTCCCGGAAAACTGTGCCAGCGGATCGACCGGATTACGATCCGGGGCCGGGGCGTCGGTCAGCGGGTTGGCACTGCTTTGCATCGGTTTACTGCGGCTGGAGAGGCTGTCGCTGATCGAGAACTCCTCCGCCAGGCTGTCCCAGATTTCACTGGGGATCGCCGCCGGTGCCGAAGGGGCAGCAGGGGCAGGCTGCGGTGGCGACTGCGGGGCGACGGGACGGGCAACCGCAGCCGGACGCGCTACCGGCGGAGCGGCAGAGTTCAGCTCGCTGACCTGCAAACGATAATCGTCAATACTGAGGATATCGCCCTCCTGCAAATCCACCTGCCGTCCCCGCTCCAGTGGAATATCATTCAGGTGCACCAGCGTCACGTTGCCACGGTTGGTGATGCGGCACTCGCCATCCGCCGTAATATGCACAATCGCCTGTAACCGGGAAATTGTGCGGTCATCGTCTGGCAACACCAGATTATTATCCACGCCGCGGCCAATGGTGCCGCCCGGCGGCTGGAAATCGCAGCTGCTTTGCGGCGGCTGATGGCCGGGCTTATTCGCTATTATCGTAAATCGCATAACGTTTTCCTGATAACGGAGGGGGTGCAGAAGTCAGAGCCTGTACCAGCAGGCGTCAAGGCGCAGGCGATTATCAGCCTGTACCCGCATCGCGGGCGCTGCCCGCAGTCGGACTGGCAAATAAAAAACCCACCCGCATAGCAGGTGGCATTAACAGCACCCGACGAGGTGGATGAGATGTTGTGAAATATTCCCGGGCTGCGGGAAGAAAACAAAGCTGCGCGGCACCGTCCAGCGGTTAACCGTAAGGCATCTCTTTAAACTGGGCGATACGCTGTTTATCCAGCTTATTGATACATTCACTGAACAGGCTGAGCCAGGCGTTGCTGTTTTTATCTGCCACGCTGGCTTCCATTTCACACTGGCCTTCGCGGTATTTCAGCCAGTTGCGTTGCGTATCCAGCAGCATTTGCAGCTGCTGTTTCACCACCTTGTCATCATAGCTGTACTCTTCGACCGTGCGCTGCTTGGCCGCCAGATACTCGCTGTTCAGCACCTTTTCGGTGGCCTCTTTGTTATTTACAAAGCATTCATCAACGGCCCAGCTGATGGTTTTTTTACTGCAATCCTCCTGCGCCTGTACGGCCAGAGCGGTGAACAGCAGTGCGAATGCCATAAAGAAGGAAGAAAATTTTTTCATTGTATAAATGATGATTATCGGTGACAGATTTTTAATTTTTTTCACGAGCGTAGCCAGAATAAGTTGAATGCTGTTTTTTTGTCAGGACTTTTTATCTGCAACCTGAATATGACGGAAATAAACAGAGATTATTAGTTATGGTAATAATCTCAGCTTATGAAATAAATCAGGGCTGCTCACTCAGTTTCTTTTTCAATTCTTTGATGGTCTTCGCGCCGGAAGAACCCACCTCTGTAGTTAACGCTTTATCGATTTCAATATCACTGGTGGTGCGGTCTACAGAAAAAATGATCGCTTCATCGGCGGTGGCACTGGGCGATGCAGCCAGATAGATAACGGCAATTTTAATGGCGGGATCCTTGTTGCTGGAGACGATCCCCACAGATTTCGTCTCGTTGCACACTTCCGCTTCCCAGTCGTCAAAACCAATGGTTGGGATCACCGTTTTCACCGTCGGCTTTTTCTCTGACCAGCCAACAAAGCAGACGTTACCATCATGTGCGTTGAAACCCTTACCAGTGATAAAGTCACCCATTTTTTTACCCTCAACAACCACAGAGAAACTCTGGCTGTTGAGTGGTACAGCACCGTTAATGTTGTGTTTAATCGCTTCGTTGTAGAGAGACTTTTGGTAAGGGCTGACATTTAAAGCCATAAGGGACGTTTTGGCCGCAGAACAGAATGATAAAAAAATGAGTAATGATATTAATGCTCTTTTCATTGAAATCTCGCGTTATCAGGCATGGAAATTATGCCATCGGCTCAATTTTCAGAGCTATTTTTCTTGAATCAGAAAAATCACTCCATCTTCCCCGTATCTGTAGAGAGCAGTTTATTACCCTTAAACACATTCAAATTCCAGCTAACAAAGTCATTGGTAAGCAGTGAGTATTTATATAAGCCGTTTTTAAACTCATAACCACGAAAATCGCAGGTAGCAGGACAGTTTATATTTACCGTTTTTCCTTTCAGGGTGATGCCACTTCCTGTTTTCTTGTTTTTAGAAGCGAATGTTACATTCTCACAAGAGACAAAGCCTTCGGGGCAATGTCCGGTTATGGTGATGATAAATCGCTCCCCATCGAATACTTCAGTGCTTTCGGCATTTGCGCTGGCATTCAGACAAATGCCAGCGATTAGGAAAACAACAAGCGAGAGCAAAATCTTAATTGATGCTCCCCTCATCCATGCCAATAACTTTATCTCCTTTCATAATTGAAAGGGACCATACATTTTTATACTGCTGGTTACTCAATATGGTATAGCTGTAGTCACCATTTTTGTAACGATAGCCGCGAAAATTACAAACACCGGGGCAATCTGTGTTAACAGTCTCGCCCTTTAATACGATACTTTTACCGCTTTTTTTACTCTTTGACTCAAAGACAATATTGTCACAGGTCATTTCACCCTCTTCGCAGTTGCTGGTTATTTTTACCTGGTATTTTTTACCATCGAACACTTCCACACTTTGTTCGGCATACGCGGCAGATGAAATGACTAACAGACTAAAACACACAATGAGAAGTTTCATGATTTGATATAAATACATTTATGAAATACATCTAATTCGGACTGATGCCTTTTAATTAATCCCTTCATAATTGCACCATGACTGTATGCAAATTTCTTCCATGAAGTATCCAGATCTTCATTTAACAGACCATTTATCACTTTCAGAACGGGAGAACCCCTAAAACCTTTAGATGGTGACTGGACTCCAACATTGTATGCAAAAATAACCAGGATGATTAAACTGACGTATTACTTTGCTGGTGGCAACAAAGACAGGTTACCGCTGTCAGGATCTTCCTTATCACTGAGCATCTGTTTTGTTTTTTGGTCAACATACACGCTAAAAAGACGATGCTGCACCTGCACATCCCCCGGACAATGACCGCCATGTTTCTCCATAACATCGACCAAATCCATGCCCTTCTCAGCATTTTCAGTGAAAAGATAGTCAGTACAGCCGGGGTTACTGACCAGTTTCTCTTTCTCAACGGTCATCCTGACTTGCTTAACCACCGGGTTGAGGTCAGGTGCAGAGGTTGCGCCAGCACAACCTGTCATCAACAGTAATGAGGCGATCAGGCAACCTCTCAATCTGGAATTTACCAGGCTGTTCATTTTATTTTTCCTTATCACTATTGGCCTTTTTTACTGATGTAAAGCATTCTGGAAACTTGCAGGGGTCGACACCTGTGGTGAATCGTAATCTTTCAAACCATTAACACGGATGATGGTCAAAATTTTATGTTCATATTTAGGATCGGTAGCATAGCCCGCTTTCACCACTTCATGAATAAACTTTTCCGGATCGTTGCTGTATGAGAAAGCAACGCGGTAGCGACGATTAGTAGCGAGAAAGCGTCCGTAATCATCAGCAGACTGCTCCAGCGTGTCGTAGGAGCGGAAACCGTCCTGAATGACTGTCGATTTGCCACCATATACTTCGTGAGTGGTGACATTGATCGATTTTCCTTCAGGTGATTTACCCTTAACTCCGAAGAAAATATTGCCTGGAGCATGTGTGCCCCACATTGATTCCAGCGCTCCCTGGGCCAGAGTCACCGCAATGGGTACTCCCCAACGTGATTTCACATTTATTGCCGCAGGTAAAGCACGGTTAAACCAGGCAATTTTATGGTTTGCCGGTCGCTGGGCCGCCCTTTTTTTCAGCAGCTCTGCCGCCGCACTATCAGGCTCAATACGGTTGGCCAGGGATGCAGCAGACTGAGGTGCGGTCGGGGTGCGCTGGGGTACCGAAGTGGACGAGTTATTCAGCTTACGTTGCGTAGGGCCATTAATATTGACCACACCATCGGCATGAGACATATGCACTTGATTACGCTGAAATTCCTCTATTCTTGCCTGAGTTTTAGGGCCAAATTTACCATCTTCATGCAAAATAGTGCTATGACTTTCACAGGCTGCGCGATTTAATAATTGCTGAACTTTCCGCACATCTTCAGCATGGTTTGGCTGGCCGGAACCGACTGCCGCAGTTAATGTCCAACGCATAATATTTTCCTTTACTGAATTAATCAGAGAAAGGTTAACAGATTAAATACAGACCAGTCTCTGCCCGTTTTGCTTTGTGCATCAATACATCTGATTTAAAGAATCATAATCTCAATGAAAAAAACAACCAATGCAATAAGTAATAAAAACAAAACAGCAAACAGAATAAAAATAGCACGAAAAAATTATATAGCTTTAATATCAACTGTATCTCCGCCAGTGCACTGGTTATGCAAAAGGCAGATTTCTTCATGTACAAACACACTTTTTTGATACATTCTGATAGTTTCAAGAAATATATGGTTTTTTGATAAATCGAAAAAATGAAGGAGTAGAAGTGGGTAAGGAAATCTGACTCAAGATCACACCATTTAAATTAAAACAGAAAAAATATATTTTATTTATTTAAAAAAACTGCGTAGTTACTGGAATTAATTAAAACAATAATAAGAAATAAGTTTTTCCATTTTTATAGAAGCTTATCCATTGTATAATCAGAACCAGAGCTATCTGTTACACTTCCAAAATAGCCGTTTGGGGTGGCGCCAGCCAGACAGCCTCTCACTTCATGCACTTTTACTGTTTTGATAAAGTGGCTTAAACTCAGCAATATCTTTTATATTAATTTTTACCGTCAGCCTGAATAATTTGACGACCTTTTGCTGAAATTCTTTTATTCGCTCAATCGTTCTCGGTCCGATTTTTCCATCAACGCTCAGTTCGATACCAGGTGTCGTTATGAGCTTATTACTGTTCAACAAGGATTGAACAGTTTGTACATCTCGAAATTTATTAGGCTGACCAATACCTGGAGCCTGACTTATTTTTATAGTGCTCATATAAGACTGCCCTTTATCATTGCTAAATCTTAGCTAAGCCCCACTAATTACTATTAGTAAGCCTCCTCATTAACGAGGAGGCTTGCAATTACGCTTCTTTATTCTCTTTAACATTCCAGCCAGCGGTGCTCTCTGCACCTTTACCGCCGGAAGAACTCTGTTCCCAGTACTGCTGTTTCACTTTAGAGGCCTGGAATGAGTAGGTCATGCCCAGCGTGTCGCCGTTGCTGGAACCGTTGTAGTTAACGGTGGTGACCAGCACGTCTTCCAGCGTGATGCGCGCGTACTCAACCTGAGTGCCGCCGGCTTTGCACACTGACACTTCAACTTTCGCCATATGTTTACCACTGGCGCAGTTTTTCAGGATTGCCGTCACTGACTTGTCGATCAGCGCATTGACATGCAGGTCATTAAAATTAACTTTGCCAGCACCGCCGCCGCCGCCAACCGCCATATTACCTGGCTGAGATGCGCCCCAGGAGAAAGAAGTAATATCTGTCCAGCCGGTGTGGTTTGAGTCTTTAGACTCGCCGGTCACACCGTCAACCTTCATAAACATATCAATAGCCATAATTATCCACTCTTCATTAGTTAACAATTTGCTTAAGGGAAAGCACTGATATGGCAAACAGGAAAGCATGGGGCTGAATAAAACAGTCCATATTTTACCTCTGCCTTGCTCCTGAATATCGCTCGCTACAAGGATGATTCAGAGAGTACGCAGAGGTGTTCATTGGTGAACACCTCTGCGGATTAATAGCGAATAAATAAATTCGCCTTATTTAATGCGAGAGTAAGCCGGAAGAAATAAATCATCTCCGACACCAGAGAATAAAAATATTTTTTAATGATGCGCGATCCGTTTTAAAACGGGTAATTTATAAACGGATCGTTATCAGTGTGATATTACAGACCACAATAATCGCAATAAGGCGCGGGTTCCAAATCCTGTTCAGAATCAATCCGGAAGTTATCCACGCACTCATCGCAGAGCGTCATTAACGGAAATTCCTCATCGTTGGTATCACCATTAACATCACCTTCCACGGTGTAGACATTCAGACGTCGCATCAGCCGTTGCTCCTTTATTCATCACCGATCTGAAAACTCAGACGTTATCCGCTTTCAGCGATGGCAGTTTGGAAACCAGACGCAGCGATACGGTCAGACCTTCCAGCTGGTAGTGCGGACGCAGGAAGAATTTGGCCGCGTAATAACCCGGGTTGTCCTCGATCTCTTCCACCTGCACTTCCGCTGAGGCCAGCGGCTTGCGGGATTTGGTTTCCTGCGAGGAGTTAGCCGGGTCGCCATCGACATAGTTCATCACCCAGTCGTTCAGCCAGCGTTCCATTTCGTCACGCTCGCGGAAGGAGCCGATCTTGTCGCGCACGATGCACTTCAGGTAGTGCGCAAAGCGGCAGCAGGCGAACAGGTACGGCAGGCGCGAGGCCAGACGGGCGTTGGCCGTGGCGTCCGGGTCGTGGTACTCCGCCGGTTTCTGCAACGACTGCGCACCAATAAAGGCGGCGAAGTCAGAGTTTTTACGGTGCACCAGCGGCATAAAGCCGTTTTTCGCCAGTTCCGCTTCGCGACGATCGCTGATGGCGATTTCGGTCGGGCATTTCATATCCACGCCACCGTCGTCGCTTGGGAAGGTGTGGCAGGGCAGATTTTCTACCGCACCGCCCGACTCCACGCCACGGATCGAGGTACACCAGCCGTACTCTTTAAATGAGCGGTTGATGTTGGCCGCCATCGCATAGGCCGCGTTGGTCCAGGTGTAGTTGCTGTGGTTAGCGCCGTCGGTTTCTTCTTCAAAATCAAAGCTGTCAACCGGATTGCTGCGAATGCCGTACGGCAGACGAGCAAGGAAACGCGGCATCACCAGCCCCAGATAACGGGCATCTTCCGACTCACGCAGACTGCGCCATGCGGCGTATTCGCTGTTCTGGAAAATTTTGGTGAGGTCGCGTGGGTTTGCCAGCTCCTGCCAGGATTCCATCTGCATCACGCCCGGCCCGGTGCCGGTGATAAACGGACAGTGAGAGGCCGCGGCAATCCGCGCCATCTCACCCAGCAGCTCAACGTCCTGCGGGCTGTGGTCGAAGTAGTAATCGCCCACCAGGCAGCCAAATGGCTCGCCGCCGAACTGGCCGTACTCTTCTTCGTAGATTTTCTTGAAGATCGGGCTTTGATCCCAGCCCACCCCTTTGTAACGCTTCAGGGTGCGGCCCAGTTCCTGCTTGGAGATGCTCATAAAGCAGATTTTCAGCATCTCGTCGGTTTCGGTGTTATTCACCAGGTAGCTCAGGCCACGCCATGCGCCTTCCAGTTTCTGGAAATCATCATGGTGAATAATTTCGTTAACCTGCTTAGAGAGCTTTTCGTCAATCTCTGCGATCAGCGCCTGAATGGTGCGATAAGCGTCGTTAGAGACGGTAACGGTGTTTTCCAGCGCCTGCTGTGCCAGGGTTTTTACCGCACTTTCCACCGCCGAGCGGGCAGAGTCGGTTTTGGGACGGAACTCTTTGTTCAGCAGCGCGCTGAATTCATCCTGCGCCCAGCCCTGCTGTTCCTGCGGCTGTTGCTGTTGTGATGGGTTGCTCATCGGTTACTCCTCCTCACCTTTGGCCGCGTCTTCCTGTTTTGGCAGATGGCTCAGTGATTTAAGCAGCGTCGGATCCTGAAGGATTTTAGAGATCAGCTCTTCCGCCCCGTTTTTGCCGTCCATATAGGTCAGCAGGTTGGAAAGCTGGGTGCGGGCATCCAACAGCTTGCTTAACGGCTCAACGTTGCGGGCCACCGCGTCCGGAGAGAAGTCTTCCATGCTGTTAAAGGTGAGATCGACATTCAGACGACCTTCGCCGGTCAGGGTGTTATCCGCCTGAAACGCCACGCGCGGCTTGAGGGATTTCATCCGCTCGTCGAAATTGTCGATATCAATTTCAAGGAATTTACGTTCGTCAACGGATGGCAGCCCTTCAACCGGCTTGCCAACCAGGTCGGCCAGCACGCCCATCACAAACGGCAGCTGGATTTTGCGTTCCGCACCATAGATCTCCACGTCATACTCGATCTGTACACGCGGTGCGCGGTTACGGGCGATGAATTTTTGCCCACTGGATTTGCCTGCCATGCTGTTCTCCGAAGTCAGGTGAGGTGTGTGTCAGTAAACGCGGCGGCTCAGTTGTCGCGGCGTCCGAAAATGTTTTCCAGTTGATGGACGCCGTCAGGCGCGAGGTCGCGGATAATGTCCATAAAGTCCATTTCAATCATCCGTTGTACGCGGTCAATCATCAGCGGAGCCGGATGGCTTGGCTCGTGCTGCACAAAGTACTGCTTTACTTCTTCCAGCATCAGCTGAGCATCGGCCCGTGATGTCGGTTTAACGCTGCGCCAGTCGGCTTCTTTCTGGACTACCGGCCGGGGTGCCGGTGCCTCTGCACTGCTGGCCTCTGGCTGGGCAGATAAGGTCGGGATCAGGCTGCTCAGGTCGGTCGCTTCGCAGGATGCGGCAATGATATTGACCATCTTCAGCAGCTGTTCCATCTCCGGTACGCCGCTTTCACCCAGCTGTTCGGTCAGGGTTTCGCGAATAGTTTGTAACCGCTCACTTATACTGATGATTGCCGCAATGCCGGGCTGTTCGCCGCGTGCCAGCTCATCGGTCAGACGGGCGCGACCGCCGGGAAATTCCGGACACTCGGTTTTACTGCCGTCCAGCAATGCACTGGCGTCACGCAGTGACAGCTGGTCAGAAGCACTGCGCAGTAACGGAGCCTGCCGCACCGCAGATGTGAGCGCTGACTTATCTCCCAGCGCCGCCAGCGCATTAATACGGTAGAAGGGGTCGCGTTCTCCGTCCTCTTCCAGCAGCGGCCACAGCGGTTCCCAATAGAGCAACAGCGATTGCTGAATCAGTTGCAGGCCGCTGGCGTAGCCGGGCAACCCGCGCAGCTGGGTCCAGGCGCGGGTCAGCACCAGCATCACCCGTAAATCCTTGCTGCGACTCAGCAGGTCAAGGGCCAGCCGCTCCACTTTGTTCCAGTCCGCCGGTTCAGCGGGGATGATAGTGTCGCCAAACTGCTGCTCCGCTTTACCCGCGCTGGCCTGTTCCATCGCCATGTAATCGGCGTCATATTCCAGATTTTCACCGCAGGGGTGTTCACTGCTGACGGGCGCAAGTAACGCATCAATATTCATGGTGTTCATGCTCAGTTACTCAAACATCGGTGGATAAAGGCCATGACGTCCGGGTTTGGCACCCGCAGCCGGGAAGAACAGCATTGAGAACAGCTGGCTGGTGAAGTTGCCGCTGTGCACGTGGGTGTAAAGCGGATAGCCATCGGTCTGATTGGTCCACCAGAAACTGCTGTACTGTTGCGGATCAAAGCTGTCCGCCACCTGCGGCCAGCTGAGGGTGACAGGCCGGTCAGCGTGACCAATCACATCCAGAATGTCAGATGACACCTCCTGCTCCGGCACCACCGGCGGCGCGATGCTGAGCAGCATCTGGTCGAGCTGCTCCGCAGAGTAGTTGTTGCGCACCGCGTGCAGCAGGCTGCGGCCCAGCTGCTGATACCACTCGCCCGCCAGCGCCAGCCGCGACCAGCTCCAGTTCTGCGGTGAGAAGGTCAGCAGCGCGCAAACCGGATACTGTCGCCCGACGTTGTCACGCGCCGGAAGCAGGCAGCCCATCTGCACCAACTGACTACCCAGCATAGGCGGCACCACAAAATTCCACACTGGCGCATTGCTGAACTGCTTTTCATTTTCCGGATGCTGCGGCTCGTTTTTCTGCCAGTTAAGCAGTCCTACCTGAAACCACTGGGTCCACTGCTGCCAGAGCGTTTCAGGAAAACGTCGCTTAAGGAAATCACCGGCACTGGGTAATTTCCCGTACCAGCCAATCGCAGGTGTCTGGCTCATCATCATTTCCTTGCGGTTAGGGGCATGAGAACCCAGGAAGCTGGAACGGATTACGGATGCTGTTTGGCGTGAACTCCAGCGTCACACGGTGACCGTTAACGTTGAAAGCCGCCAGACGGCTCAGGCTGCTGCTGCCCGCTGACAGCTGCGCACGGTCGAAGAAACGGTTTAACGCCCAGGCACCGTTGGTCACCAGCGTCGCTGTGGTGCCGTCAGCCAGCCCCAGCTGCATACGGACCTGACTGGTGCCGCCCGGTCCCGGCCAGCTCACCAGCTGGACCGCCTGCGGTCCGTGGCTGTAACGCAGCTGCTGGCCGTCCACATCCAGCGTCATGGTCAGAATATTATTGTCCATTTCACGGGTGCGGACGGTGACGCGGAATGACGGCGTGGTCGCGCCGTTGGCGAAGAAGGCATCGCGGATGCTTTGTGCCTGCTGGAACGGACGCAGCACGCTTTCGCCGCCCGGCAGGGTTTTGCCATCAATCCCCGGCGTAAAGCGCCAGTTGGCCTGCGTGGTATCGACTTTGTTAGCCAGATTGTCACGGAAGAAGCTGTCCATCAGGCCAGTGCCCGGCGCGAACATGCGGGCGAGGTCGTCCGGGGTGACTTCTGAACGCCCGGCGCGCGACAGCGGGTAGCGACCGGCAATCGCCTGCCGACAGAAGCTGCCCACTTCAACGTTAATGCGCTTGCGCACGTTGTCGAGATCGCGCAGGCGGGTATCGCTGCTGGCCCCCACCGCCATACTGGTAAACATGTTCTGCAATGAGCCTGGCAGCCGTCCGGCGCTGGCCTGCAGGCGGCTGATAGAGTCACCGGCCGGTGGCGGCATCCCGCTGTTGGCCGCATCCTGTACCGCAGTCAGGTAGCGATAGAGATCGTCGATTTGCTTGAGAAAATCATCAAAGGCGATGGTTTTTCCACCCTTGTCCAGCGGCTGTGCCAGCTCAATAATCGGCGCGAAGTGAGCCGTTACTGACTGTTCCGGCGTTTGCTGTTGCTGGCTGGCGGCGGTTGCCGCCTGGCTGGAGTGGAACAGTGCCGCCAGCGTGCTGCTGGCACTGCTGTCAGAGGCGCTCTCTTTTTTCTGCGCTTTGTCATCCACCGGCACCGTTTTATCCAGCACCAGGTAGTGGCTGAGATTAATCACCAGCTTACGCAGCGGCGAATTGGTACTGGAAAGCAGCCGCGCCGCGTTGATGCGCTGGGAGAGATCGGCGCTGCTGTTCAGGGTGATATCCTGCAACAGGCTGTCCCACTGCCGCATGTAATCCGCCATATACAGCTGGCGCACCGCAAGGTCGGTCTGTTGCTTGTTCTCACCCTGCACCTGGCCGCCCAGCACCCACTGGTCATCGTCATGCAGCGAGGCGGTTACCGCCGCGATGTTTTTGTCGAAGCTGCCCCAGTAGCCCTCCGGCGTGAATAATCCCGGAATGCCGTCACCGATGGATTTACCGCTTTTACGGGAGAACACCAGTTCGCTTTGCGGGCCACCCAGTGACGCCAGCGACACCGACTTCAGGCTGTCGTCGTGTTCCAGCAGGCGCTTCAGGCGTCCGTAAACGCGCTGCGACAGCGGCATCTGATTAATCAGCGCCTGCTCGCGCTTTACCAGGTTGTCGTCCCTGGCATACGGCGAGGCCTGGATCTGGGTTTCCAGCAGTTGCATCAGGTGCCAGTCCAGCTGTTTGATCTGCGCCGAGGTGATGTTCTGCGGCTGATTGCGCTGAATGTTGAGCATCACCCAGGCATGCAGAAATTTACCGTCGTAGTGCTTCGGCTGATAGAGCATCTGATACGCCTTCAGCGCCTCATAGCTGTAATCGGCGTCGCTGCCGTTGTCATTGCGCAGCCAGGTGGTGATTAACTGCGCCACCTGCGGCATCAGCAACTGCTTTAGCGATTTCTGGTACAGCGTCATGCTGGCGTCGCTGACTTCAGTGCCGCGATACAGCCCCATACGGCGGGTTATCGGCGGGTCGTTAACGTCAAAATCTTCGCTCTCCGGCAGGGCAAGCACACCGTTGAGAAACGGCAACAGCGCGTAAAGATCGGTCAGACTGTTAGCCTGCAACGCCTTGCTTAACCCGGTGACTTTGGGCACTTTGCCCTCGACTTCAGCCAGGTAGCTTTTGTTGTTGCCAAAGCTGGTCACCCACAGCAGACCGGCAATCACCAGCGCAGCAAGCAGTGCCAGATAGCCCGACCAGAGCACCGCACGGTTGCGCAGCTCCCACCAGCGGTTACTGCCTGCCAGGCCAGCCTCCTGAAAGATGACGTTTTGCAGCAGATCCTTCAGGAAGAAACTCTGCCCTTTATTTGCCGGGATGGGGGACGCTTTATTGACGTTGTCCCAGGCTTCGCTGTGACTGCCTTCATCCTGCGGCAGTTGCAGCGCACGGCTCAGTTCGCCCATTACCCGGTCAAACGGCAGCCCTTCCTGCGTGCCGCTGGCAAAGTAAATGCCACGCGGTGAGAACTGCGTTTCAAAGTTGGAACGGGCAAATACCGTCTCCAGATAGTCAGCCAGCAGGGTGCGCAGCGCGGCGAACTCCTGAGGAAACAGGAAGCTTTCCGCACGGGCTTTACCATCGCTTTCCTGCAACAGGGTGTCGGGCAGACCGGCATCCAGCCGCTGCTGAAGCAGCGCGTACTCCTGGGTGAAGGCGCTTTGCAGATCGAAATCGGCATGTTTTGACCGCTCCCACGGGAAGGTAAATCCCCACACCTGGTCGCGCTGCGCCTTGTCGAATTTCGCGAAGTAAGCCCGGAAGCCTTTCAGCAGGTCGGTTTTGGTGACCAGTACATAAACCGGGAAGCGGATGCCTAACTGCTCGTGCAGTTCCATCAGACGTTGACGCAGCAACAGCGCCTGCTGGCGCGATGCTTCCGCCGACTGACTCAGCAGGTCGGAGACACTGACGGTGACAATCACGCCGTTAATCGGCTGGCGACCACGGTATTTACGCAGCAACCCGATAAAGTTGTTCCACTCGCTGGCGTCCTGCTGCTGTTCGCTTTCCTGGGTGGTGTAGCGACCAGCCGTATCCAGCAGCACCGCTTCGTTGGTAAACCACCAGTCGCAGTTGCGCGTGCCGCCGATACCTCTCAGCGCCGCTTTACCAAAGCGTTCCGCCAGCGGGAACTGCAATCCGGAATTAACCAGCGCGGTGGTTTTCCCTGCACCCGGCGCACCGATAATGACGTACCAGGGCAGCTGGTAGAGGTACTGACGGCTGAAGCGCTGGGTCCAGCGACGGTTACCGGCGCGGCTGAAGTGCGCCTTTTTCAGCATCTCTGCCGCTTCGGTAAAGCGCTCGGCCAGCACCCTGTCTTCATTGGTCAGCCGCTTGCGATCGTTATCGCCACCCTCTTCCGGCGCATTTTTCAGGCTGCCCATCAGTTTGCGGTTAAGCCAGGCGTTGTACAGGCGCGGCACCAGATTGCTCAGTCCCCAGGCGATGTAAAGCAGCGCAATACTGATCTGGCGGTTGACTTCCGGCTCCAGCGGACGGGAATCAACAATCGAGAAGACCGGCCCAATCACCCAGATGATGAACGAAAGCGCGGTGATGCCAACAAAGCCCCACAGCAACCGGTTGGTCATGATGGCAAAGAGAATATTCATCATCCGTTAATTTCCTTGCTGCACGTTCAGTTCTGCACGGGTGTTCTGCGGCGAAACCAGCAGCGTGATATCCACACGGCGGTTGCGGGCACGATTTTCAGCCGTGGTGTTTGGCACCAGCGGATTGGTTTCGCCCCGGCCTTCGGCTTTCACGCGTTGCGGCTGGCTGAGATGCTGTTGCAGACGTTCCTGAACAGACTGGGCGCGGGCCAGCGACAGCTCGTAGTTAGAGGCGAAACGCGCGCTGCGAATCGGCACATTATCGCTATAGCCAATCACCAGAATGCGGCCACTGACGTTGTTCATCGCCTGAGCCACGCGATCCAGCACCTCTTCATAGCGTCCACGCACGGCGGTTGAACCGGAGGTGAACAGGCCATCGCCTTTCAGCGTCACCACGCTTTGATCCGCTTCGTCTTTCACCGATACCAGTCCCTGTTCGATTTCCGGGCGCAGGAAGCCTTTCAGATTCAGTGCCGCAGGCGCTGGTGGCGCGGGGTTCTGGATGGTCACTTCCGGCAGAGGCATCTGCCAGACCGAGGCCAGCACCGGGCGGGTGGCATCGCCCAGTCGCCAGTTGAGCAGGATATAAAACAGGCAGGCCCACAGCGGCACCACCGGACGCCATAGCTTGCGGGTAACCGGGTGGTCTTCAGGATGGGGAGAGAGCGGCGGGGCATAGCCGCCACGCACCGAACGGATCATCTGTAGCAGGCGCTGCTTGATGGTTTCCAGCTGTGAACGCCCGTTGTCCAGCACCCGGTAGCGACCTTCAAAACCCAGTTGCAGGCAGTAGTTAATCAGTTCCAGCAGAACAATCTGCTCGCGGGGGTTTTGTGACAGGCGGGCCAGCAGCTGAAAGAACTTCTCGCCGCCCCAGGTTTCGTTGTGAAAGGTGACCAGCAGGCCCTGCCCCGGCCAGACGCCACGGCTGCCCCACGGGGTCAGCGCCGCCGCTTCATCCAGTGCGGTGCACAGGCAGTAGCGAGCGCCAATGATCACTTCATAGGGCAGACCGGCGCGCTGACAGTTCATTTCAAACTGGCGCATTTCGTCAATCAGCCGCTGACGCAAGCCGCCCGGATCGGCATGGGTCACCGAGTGGCGAATTTGTGGAATGGCGTTAAGTAAGGCGTTTGCCGCCGCAACCAGCGGGTTGTTGCTGCTGGCACCTGAAAAGATGTCACCCTGCGGGGTGGCCTGTCGTTCCTGCATGATCCTCGCTCCCTGCGTCAGGCTGAGTGACTACGAATGGCCCAGAACTCCATCGCCAGACCGGGAAAATCTCCGGCCAGATGGAGCGCAAAGGTGCCGGACTTTTCCATCTCCTGCCACAGCTCGCTGCCCTTCTCTAATTCGAAGTAGCTGTAACCGGCATGCCAGGGGATTTGCGGCGGCGCGACCGGCATGGCGCGCAGCACCATCCCCGGCAGCTGAAGCTGAACCAGATCGCGGATTTTGGTCACCGGGGCCACTTTCATCTGCGCCGGGAAGTGAGTCTGGAGGGCTTCACCCGGTACATTGGCGCGCACCATTGCGCTGTCCGGCACAGTCGCCACATTCAGGCCGTGCGAACGTTCGGTCAGCGGCAACTGGATAGCATTCTCTTCCAGTACCTGCGACAGGCCCTGACGCAGCATCAGCATCAGTTTGCCAAAGCACCAGGCCAGCTCGTCATGGTCATAGACCGGCAGACTGCCGTCCGGAAAACGTTGTGGCGTCCAGGTCGTCAGTTCACTGGCAAAGGCCAGCCAGCTGGCGAACAGCTGTTCAGGATGCAACAACGGCACATTTTTCAGATGGCTGACCTGGCCGAAATGGTGGTTAATCAGCGCCAGCAGCATAAAGTCCGTGACATCGGCGGTATTAAAGCGTCCGGGCTGTTGCAGGCGCTGACCAATCTGCTGACTGCGCTGCTCAAGCAGGCCCAGCATGTCGCTGAGGTATTCATACAGCTGAGGATGCGCGACGCTGTTCAGCATCGGCGGAATATAGCTGCCGTCGAGACGCACCTTAACGGTCGCCATCGCGGTCCATTCAGCAGACAGGTCGCTTTCCAGCATTAAGCGCAGGCGCAGCTTGCCGAACTGCACCGCCGCCTGGCCGACAGAAAGTGCGTTGCAATCATCCACTTCCTGCTCGAAGGTGATGTAGCGAGTCAGCGGCTTCGCTGAAGATGACATCTTCGCGGCCATTGCGCCGCGCAGGCAGCGCCAGCACCACTTTTTCCGCCCCCTGATTATCAGGGATTGCCAGCGGCGGCGGCCCGTTACGCGCATCGCGGAATGAGAACCCGTTACGCGCATCGCGGAATGAGAAGAAGGTGCCATCAGGCAGCAGGCCACTGGCCGAGCTGAGGGCAATTTTGCCCTGGCGCAGCATCGCTTCGTCTATTTCGTAATCCAGAAAGCCCCACAGCCAAGGGCGCATAGCCATTCCCCAGCTGCGCAGCAGACTTTGTTGATAGCTCTCTGACTGCTGGAAATGGTGTGGGCGCAGAAACATGCCCTCGGTCCAGACCACTTTATCTGCTTTATTCATAATGGCTTCCGTTTTCAGGCTGGAATCATTCGTTGACGGCGCGTAACCCGCTGATGTCAGCAATGATGTCGGCTTTCAGTTCGTCCGGTGAGCTTTGCCAGATTTGATAAAAATGGCCTTCATCGGGGACGGGCAGAGGCAGGGAAAGTCGCCACTTTTTACCATCGAGAGACTGATATTCTGCAAGAATCCCGATATAGCGTGCCTCGGGGGTGGTTTGTCCCTTCAGGGCTTTATTAAGCTGTCCTGGCATCAGGAAGAACTGATCGCTGTTCAGCAGTTGCCACCCAGTAATCCGGCAGCGTTGTTCTGCAATGAATAGAAATCAGCAGACATGAAATCGGCGTCCGACTTAAGCAATAACACCCGCACCTTCAGCGGCGCGGCATCATTAACCTGCGGATGAGCCCGGAACACCAGGCTGTAGTGCGTGGGCACACTGTGTGAAGAAGATCCACAACCGGACAGCAGAGCAAATGCCATCAGGAAAAGCGCCTGAATACTCAGGCGCAAATAACGTTGTCTGTTCATATTGATGCGGCCATTAGCGCGTTATCAGTTGATGATCCAGGTTCCGTTGTTGCTGTTCTGGCAGGTTTTTTCGCGCTGGTACGAACGCGTTTACGACGTGAATCCGCTTTCACGGTTTTGTCGTAAAGGTCGCTTTTCACTACCGCCCGCATTGGTACATAACCCAGCAGCTGCTCCTGTCCCTGGTCTGCAATAGCGAACCAGTTGTTCTCAACCGTACCCAGCACGGTGTAGGACTTGCTGTTTTCCAGGTAGCTGACCACTTTGCCGCCGAAGTCAGGACGGGTCATCACCGAGGCGTTATACAAGGCGCGATACTCTTCATTTACCGGCGTAAATGACGTTGGCGGCTGTATCGCATGGCGATAGGTCAGTTTTACACCATCAACGGTGCTGGAGACGATTGTGTCGTCTGTTATTGGCTTGGGGGGTGCCTTACATCCGGCAACCGTTAAAACAAACAGCAGGCTTAATGCGATTCGAATTTTCACCATGATCCTCATGAAGTTTTATCAAATAAAAGACGCAAAACGGTCCGGAGAGTAGTTATTAACAAAAAGAGAGATATCCTGGCCGGTTGGCCCGTCAGGCACAGCAGAAGGAAATACTGAAACGCGCCAGGCAGAGCTGGTGTGGTACAGAGAGCAAAAATCTCATGCCGCCCACACTATTCTTCAGCACTGAATAATGTGCTAAACCATTTATTGCTACAGAAAAAGTACCCGGCAGAGATGATTCAGCAGGTGAAAAATCAGAAACCACGACCTGCAACGCCGCAGAAAGTTAAAAACTCTGCCTGCAATCGCCCCGCCGGTTCCTGGCTGTCAGCCGCCATAAGATCTGAAAAGAACCAAAAAAATCAATCCTGTTCAAACTGCCGCCAGAGTAGAACTGAATGCCGAACAGACAGCAATTTAAATAAAAAACTTTAATATAAACAATGCATTATTTCAGAATATCTGACCATAGCTACCGCACGAGCCTGAGTTCAGTCACCCGACCCGTAACTAAGGTTACAGTTTAATATGAAATTTTCGGCAATTTTACAACACCACTCCAATTATTCAACGATGCACACTTCACGCCTTAATTGTTCAGATACTCTTATGTTAAGGAAATAAGGTAAATTAGTCGGCAATGGCCCGGCGCATCCAGGAACATTCTGAGTTTTATCGTTTAATTTTGTAATTTTATGCTTATTAAGGTAAATCTTATTAACCTTTAATAACCAAATATTATATACCTGCCGGCAAAAATGGACCTGAATTAGCTGAAAAACCTGGGCAATATTTTTGAGTTCTGAATTTTCAGAATAAAATATCGTGGTGAGAGGGATTGTTGGTGCAGCGATATACACAAAATGTAACCGCTGCGATATTGACAGATAAAAAGCTGAAAAGAGCAAACTTAAGAAATGAGAATCTCTTGCAGCGCCGCCAGGGAAGGCACCTGCCAGGTGGGCTGGACACCTTCGGGTAACGGACGGTTGTCCACATTCAGCCAGCAGGTGGCCAGCCCCGATCTTATCCCGCCAAGAATGTCTGAATCCGGATTATCTCCCACCATCAGTACTCTCGACCGTGGCGGATTCGCCATTTTCTCCAGCGCGTGGTCGAAAATGGCCGGATGCGGCTTGGCGTACCCCACCTCTTCAGAGATGACCAGCAAATCAAAATAGTGCAGAAAACCGGTACGTTGCAGTCGGGCCTGTTGCAGTGCGGTAAAGCCGTTGGTGATGATCCCCATTTTTACCCTGCCCTTCAATGCATGGAGTAAATCCGGCGCGCCAGCCAGCGGCAGACAGATTTCTGACATTGCCGCCAGATAACCGGCATTGAGCTGGTGAGGGGTGACATTCAGTTTCTCTCCCCAGCGGACAAAACGCCGGGTCTGTAGCTGCTGCGCGGTGATGGTGCCGTTCTGATACTCCACCCACAGCGGTTTATTAATTGCCTGGTACTCTTCGAAATCATGGACGGAAAAGGTCACACCATATTGCTGAAAAAGAAGCTGTAAACCGGCCAGCGCATCAAAATGGAACAGCGTGTCGTCAGCATCGAATAAAATCCAGTCCCAGTCTTGCAACATTATTGCTATACCTTATCAGTTCACAGGGTGCAGGTGGCGCGCTTGTACTGAACGCGGTCATTTCAGAGGGTGAGCGCCATAATGATGGCATCTTCTTTACCCGTCGCCGCAGGATAATAGTTGCGGCGTACGGAAACCTGGTTAAAGTCCAGCTGTTCGTAAAGCGCAATGGCCGGACGATTGGAGGCCCGCACCTCCAGCCACAGCGTCTGAATATTGCGTGCCGTCAGGGCATTAATCAAAAACTGCAACAGTTCCTGACCAATGCCGCGCCGTTGAAAGTCCGGATCCACCGCCAGGTTAAACAACGTGGCTTCATCCAGCACCAGTTGGGTGATGGCAAAGGCCGCCATTTTGTCTCCCACATCCAGCCGGTAATTGAGATAACGCTCGCCCTGATTGCTGCTCAGTGTTTTCTCACTCCACGGAAAGGCGTGGCTGCGCTGTTCAATCACCAGAGCGCGTTGCAGGTCGCCCGACGTCAGTAAAGAAATTTGATTCATAATTGCAAATTTGTTGCCAGAGTGCGCGCCTGGCACTCGCGTTGTGAGAAAGCTCCGCCAGTTGCGGCGAAGCAATGTGGGAACCATCGGCGGTTACCGGGGCAGACAGCCCCAGGCACCAGCTGACACAATCAGTATTATCAGGCAGCATCGCCCGTTGCTCCGGCGTCAGAACCATCACCTGATGCTCATCAAGCAGCATGGCCTTCAGCACATCGCTGATAAAGGGGTCGTTCAGCGCCGGCGGCGTTTCGGCCACGATCAGCAGGCGTGTCTGTTCACTCAGGGTGATGGAAACCTCGCCCTGTAAGGCACGCGGACGGCGCAGCGTATACTGCGTTATGCCCATTTGCTGTAATAACCAGTCACGTCTGGAAGACATCATATTCCCGTCGGGCCGCTTGATTGCGGCGCTATGCTAACAAACCTCATCTCTCTGCGCCAACTACCCCGGGGTCGGAGTGACTTCCGGCTGCAACGCCGGTTAATTCAGGTATACTCCCCGTTCTGATTCAGAAGGAGCCACCGATGTCTGCTTTTACCCCGGCCAGTGAAGTCATACTGCGTCACAGTGATGAGTTTATTCAACGCCGCGTACTCTTTGCCGGCGATTTGCAGGACGACCTGCCCGCCCAACTGGATACCGCGCTGAGTCGGGTGCATACCCAGCAGTATCATCACTGGCAGCTACTGAGCCGCACACTGGGAGAAAATGCTCACTACGGCCTGCTGGCGACGCCGGAAATGGTCGCGGAGTGCGATACCCTGATCTACTTCTGGCCCAAAAATAAGCCGGAAGCACAGTTCCAGCTGGAAAATTTGCTCGCCCTGCTGCCCACTGGCTGCGACCTGTTCGTGGTGGGAGAAAATCGCAGCGGCGTGCGCAGCGCAGAACCGATGGTTGCAGAATGGAGCACGCTGAATAAAATCGACAGCGCCCGCCGCTGCGGCCTTTATTATGGTCGTCTTGATAAAAAACCGCTGTTTGATGTGCAGGCATGGTGGGCTGACTATCCGCTGGGGGATCTGACGGTGAAAACCCTGCCTGGTGTGTTCAGTCGCGATGGTCTGGATGTTGGCAGTCAACTGCTGCTCTCCACCCTGAAACCGCACACTAAAGGGAAGGTGCTGGATGTCGGCTGTGGCGCAGGCGTGCTGTCTGCCATGCTGGCACGTTTCTCCCCGAAAGTTCGCCTGACGATGACCGATGTCAGCGCCGCCGCCGTTGAGGCCAGTAAAGCCACGCTGGCCGCCAATGGTCTGGAGGGGGAGGTTTTTGCCAGCAATGTTTATTCCGGGGTGAACGGTCGCTATGACATGATTATATCCAACCCACCGTTTCATGATGGGATGCAAACCAGCCTGGAAGCCGCTCAGCAGCTGATTCGTGGCGCGGCTAAGCATCTTAATATCGGTGGTGAACTGCGCATCGTCGCCAACGCTTTCCTCCCTTATCCACAGGTGCTGGATGAAACCTTCGGCAGCCACGAAGTGCTGGTGCAGAATGGGCGCTTCAAGGTGTATCGCGCGGTCTGGTCGCGAGCGGCAAAACGTTAAACGTCTGTTTTACTGAAATACGCCGCCGCTGAAGGGATACCAGCTGGTGTTTCTGACTCCAGCACTGTTTCACCCGTGTGGTGAGATTCAGGGGCGGTCAGGAAGAGAAACAATGCCTGTCAGGTAGAGTTGACAGGCATTCACTTTTCCGGACTCATAAGCATGGCTTTTTTAGCCGATCACAACGGAATGACCTTCCGCAAACTCAGCCTGTTAATCCCAGGCATGTACAGGGGCCATGTCCCAGTCTTTAATCCGGTACTCTTTTTTGCCGAATGTCACCTTTATTAACTCAAGATCACCCTGCGGATTTTCAGGTAATGCCATCCCTGTATTCGAACAGTCGCTGGTAGTGACACGAGTTATTCTATTTTTAATCAGATGCTTGTGATCAGGCTTAATAATCTGATTCTCGCAACAGGGTTTCAATTCATCGGGCACCGTTTTGAAGACTGTTGCCGTTACAGAACTGCTTATCGGTGACGAGATATACCTCTCCTCAGGCTTACAGGTGCCTCTTCTGTTCATATGAACAACTGCATTGTATGATTTCACTATCTTTCGCAGAAAACGACTTTCCCCAAATCGGCTCAGACTTTTGTCTTTTTTCGCAACCACAGCGTCAGATCTATGATCCGCGGACAGAGCCGCATTACGCACTCCAATACACTCCAGCAATTTCATAATCACTCCCGATATATTGAAAAAACCACCATAGCGAGGCGAAGATATTTTTTATATCAAAATAAGGTTTTCCCGGGCAGTTAACGTTTTTTGTCTCTGGCGCTTTTTGCAGCGATTGCCGCACCAGCGTTAAATAACTGTTGACCTGTTGGGGAAAATCTCTAGAATGCGCCTCCGTGGTGGTCATACAACACTGTTGTACTGACGGCGGGCGAAGGTGGCGGAATTGGTAGACGCGCTAGCTTCAGGTGTTAGTGTCCTTACGGACGTGAGGGTTCAAGTCCCTCTCTTCGCACCAAACCACGTTGTTCATATCGCACAGCACTGCGCGAAGGTGGCGGAATTGGTAGACGCGCTAGCTTCAGGTGTTAGTGTCTTAACGGACGTGAGGGTTCAAGTCCCTCTCTTCGCACCAATGCGGTGATATGAGCAGATCAACAAGACGCGAAGGTGGCGGAATTGGTAGACGCGCTAGCTTCAGGTGTTAGTGTCTTAACGGACGTGAGGGTTCAAGTCCCTCTCTTCGCACCATGTTGATCGCCATTCATTCACTCTATTTTGAGCCAGCCCCCGTAGAATTCTTTTGTTCCACCACGACTGAAATGTCACTCTGCTTTTTGCCATAAGCCTGTCATAAAACGCTTATAACACAGAAAAATTGACTGAGATTGCCGCCATCCCTGACGCCACGGCCAGACAGGAAGGCAGAAGCAGATAATGACGCGAACGTTGGTTAAACAGCATAGCGATGGTCGCCAGTAAGGCACATACCATCATGGTACGCCACGCGGTGAAAGAGAGATCCAGCAGCAGAATCGGCGGTACTACCAGACAGGGAAGCACCACTCCCCAGGCGCTATCCAGCCGCTTTACTAAACTTTCATATCCCCGCCAGAGTATTACTTTTGTTGTCAGCATCAGCCAATCCCACACCATTTTAAATGATAATGATTCCCAATATCATAATGTAATAATTCTCATCTTGCAGCAAAAATCGTTATCATGCTGTTGAAAAATTAAACCTTCTGGTGACAGTAAAGTTATTAAGTGATAAATTGAGTCAGTCCGAAATTAAATAAATTTAAAATAATAACTACATTAAACTATTACAGGAATAAAAAAGAACGGTAATTCTGTTAATCACCGTGCATTATTCAGGGCAGTAACGAGTAGAGAATAATGAAATTACAAAGCTATGATGAATTGCTTAACAGCAGGCACAGGCTCTCGCTGATGCTATTTCTTTTTTTAAATGCAGCAACCTCTTTATTTTGTTTATGCAGCGATATGAAAAAAATCGCCTTCAGCTATATTACACCTACACTGATCCTGGCCGTGTTCAGTTCCGGATTATTGCTCTGGATATTTTTAAGGCCTAAAGGTGAATTTCCGGTATTAAATATTGTATCGTTATTAACCGGATTACTTTGGGTGTGGCAAATTGTCGCGAAGTACCAGTTAGTGTTTTATTTTGACAGCAGTTTTCTGATGCTCAGTCTGATTGGCGTATTTTTTATCAGCGTTATCGCTCTGGGTAATCATTTACCCGCTTTTTGTCTGCATATAGCGCCCTCTTCGGTGGCGGTGCTGTTGTTGGATCACGGGCAGAATATCCTGATGATCCTGTTTACTATCGCTCTGCCATTAATCGGCGTGACGCTGCATCAGCTGATGCAACACCGTGGCGATACTTTTACCCGCCGCCTGGTCCACGAGCTGTATGCAGATAAAGAAAAGTACAGTGGACTCAGTATGATTGATCCTCTGACCGGCCTGTATAACCGTCGCGGACTGAAGAACCGGCTGGAAAATATTCCCGACACCGGCAATCACTTTGTACTGTTGTTGGATATCGATCATTTCAAAGCCTATAACGATAATTACGGTCATGCGATGGGCGATCAGGCGCTGGCCAGAGTGTCAGCAGCTATCCGTGATGCGGTGCGTTCGCGTGATGTGGTCACGCGCTATGGCGGTGAGGAGTTTCTGGTGCTGATGACCAATATTAATGAATCAATAGCCCACAAGCTGGCGGAACGGATACGCCAGTCGGTTCTCGATCTGGAAATTCCCCATCGTTTTAATGACCGGGTTGCCACCCACGTAACGGTCAGCGCGGGTTACGCACAGATGAAAGCTACAGATTTCGACAGCGCGCTGGCTAACGCCGACCGGGCGCTTTATCTGGCAAAAAATCGTGGGCGCAATACTATTTTATCCTACCGGGATATTGTGAAAAGCGGGTTGAGTCAGCCAGCAGATACCCTTTGAGCCATTAACAGATGAAGCTGGCCGAATTATTAAATGAATTTACTATTTATACTTAATCCAAATTACCGCAAAAATGCCCCGAACTATTATTTTTTCTAATAAACCTGAGCATGACATTACTGAATTAAATGCTCCTGCGGTAGCGTTTAAATAATTTCTCCACGTCTTAAAGCGCGTCAAATCCGCGGTAAATTCATTTTCGTCTGAAGCTGATAATCTTTTTTCTCCACCAGGAAGGCAGCTCGCAGCAATCAAAAAAATAATCCTGTTTTTATGCCACTACAGTAAATGAGAACGGCAGACTTTCGCGGCCGTCGACCATACCCTCTGCCAGACGCTTGTCTGTCCGCTCCCCCTCAGATAGAATCAAGAACGATTATCATTTGTTTTTGCACTTCCATTCAAACTGGATACCCTATGACCACCACTGTTCGTCAGGCATCTGAGTATGGTTCACACCCGCTGATTTTTATGCACAGCAACCGCCCGCTGGCAGCCTCGTTGCGGGCGTTATTCAGTGAACATCGTGCTTATTTCCTTGATTCGATCAGGCTTGGTGAACAGCCCCCCGCTGGCAGTATGACTCTCAGCGCCTGGTCCTCAACAGAAAATTTCGCCAGGCTCAACGCGCGCTACGGTGATTATATGTACCGCGAACAGCCGCAGATGGAACGTGAAAACAAGCCGTTACAGTCACTCTGGGCGCAGTGGTATCTAGGCCTGGTGATGCCGCCAATGATCATGGCGCTGCTGCTGGAAACACGTGCGCTGGATATCTCTCCGCAACATTGCCAGGTCGAGTTCAGCGAGACGGGCCGCCCTGCCGTTTTCTGGTTTGATGTGCGCGAGGATGAAACAGCGCGTTACCTGTCACCGCGACAGCGTGTTGACCGCCTGATTCAGCGCCATCTGATCCCGGTGGTCAATGGCATTGCACAGCATGACGGCATTAACGGCAAACTTATCTGGAGCAATACCGGCTTTGCTCTCCACTGGTTTCTGGGTGAACTGGCTCCACTCACGGGTGAGCCGCTGCGCCAGGAACTGGAGCAGGCTTATTTCTTCTCGCGCACCCTGCTGGATGGTTCCGACAATCCGTTCTTTCGCACCATGCTGCCCCGTGACGGCGAGATGCAGCGCCGCACCTGCTGCCAGCGTTACCGCCTGCCCAACGTTCAGCGTTGTGGCAATTGCACCCTTAATCCACTCTGATCCCTCGTCTTCCCGTTTACAGTCAGCCGACTCTGTGGCAGCTTAAGCCGTTCTGAAAAAGGGAGATAAGCATGAGCCTGGAGTCAGTACGGCAGTTCTTTGCCGAACACGCCCCTGAAATTGGCATTATTGAACTGGCGGAAAGCACCGCCACCATCGAGCTTGCCGCCCGCGCGCATCACGTGAAACCGGGGCAAATCGCCAAAACGTTATCGTTGAAGGTCAAAGAGCGCGTCATCCTGATTGTTACCCGGGGCGATGCCCGCCTCGACAACCGCAAGCTGAAAGAGATGCTGGGCTGTAAAGCCAGGATGCTGAGTACCGATGAGGTGGTTAACTGGACCGGACATCCCGTTGGCGGCGTTTGCCCGTTCGGTCTGGAAAACCCATTGCAGGTGTTTTGTGACGTCTCGCTGCGGGATTTTGCTGAAGTGCTGCCCGCCGCCGGATCGATTAACAGCGCGGTGCGAATCTCACCGGAACAGCTGGCGAAACTGACGTCCGCCAGTTGGGTGGATGTCTGCCAGCTACCGGGCTGACGCACAGGAAAAGCGGATCGCCCGGATCCGCTTTCAGTTATTCCCTCAGTGAGAAGCTTTCTCTGCCTCACTGCCAGATGAAATTGCCACGCCCCTCGTCTCCCGCCCGAAGGCCACCAGCAGAGTGATTAATATCGCCACGGTCCCGGCGACGATCGCCATCGCCAGGCCGTAGTTATTGCCGTGCGCTTCGGCAATGTGTGATTGCAGCGAGGCATTCACTGAAGCAATCAGGTTTCCTAACTGGTAGACAAAACCAGGCAGCACAGCACGGGTGTTCGCCGGGACCAGCTCGGTCAGATAAGTGGGCACCACGCCCCATGCGCCCTGCACCATAAACTGCATCAGAAATGCGCCCAACCCGATAGTGAAGGAGCCGGAGGAGAATGCCCACAGCGGTAGCACCGGCAGGGCCAGCAACGCGGCAATCATTATCGCTTTTTTACGTCCAATTTTTTCCGACAGCGTGCCGAAGAATACCCCGCCCAGCATGGCGGCCACGTTATAGCAGATGGCGATAATGCTCACCGTATGTGGCGTGAAACCGTGCTGTACCTTCAGGAAGGTCGGATAGAGGTCCTGAGTACCGTGGCTGAAAAAGTTAAAGCAGGCCATCAGTAATACCAGAAAGAGGCACAGTTTCCACTGGCTGCGCAGTACCGGCATCAGCGCCACGCTCTCTTTGCGCTCTCTCGCCGCCAGCCATACCGGAGACTCCGGCACTTTAAACCAGATGTAAGGCAACAGGAAAATCGGGAGTGCGCCGATCAGGAACATGCCACGCCAGCCCACGGTGCTGTAGAACAGGCCGAAAATGATCGAAGCCAGCAGATAGCCCGCCGGATAACCTGCCTGGAAGAAGCCGGACATCATCCCGCGTGAACGATCCGGAATGGTTTCCATTGCCAGCGATGAGGCCACGCCCCAGATGCCCCCCATGGCAATGCCATAGATAACCCTGAAGGCCAGAAATGTCCCCAGCGTGGGCGACCATGCCGAGAGCAGCTCAAACAGGGAAAACGTTACGATATTCACCATCAGGATCGGCCTGCGGCCATATTTTTCAGCCAGACGGCCAAACAGCAGCGCGCCAATCGGTCGAACGGCCAGCGTCAGCATAATGGCGATGGAGACGTCGGAAATTTCCGTGTGAAAATTTGCCGCAATATCACTCAGAACAAAAACCAGTATAAAAAAGTCGAACGCATCCAGCATCCAGCTGGCAAAACTGGCGAAGGCCACATTGCGCTGGGTAGAAGTCCAGTTGAACATAGGGATTATCCTGTCTTACAGCGTGCGGGAGCCACAGCGGTGGGTTAGTAAAATGTTAACCATTTGTTTATAGCATGCTTACAGAAAGCTATCCTGGTGGATTTGTGACCCTTCACTTCAGCCTGTAAGCAGCTGTTTCTGAACTCTCGCTACATTCAGGCCCCTTTTTTGCTACAATCGCGCTCTTTCTGTGCTGACGAGGATCTTCAGGACTTGTCGCTGTTCGCCCTGCACCGCTCCCCAAACCGCTACGCGGCCTGGGCCGGTCTGCTGGCCATGCTGCTGATTTTTATCGCCCCGGTTATTTCCAAATCACTGGAGATGACACCTGCCCGGCATATGGCGATGATGATGAATATGCCTGGTATGGCGATGCACGATATGCCCGGTATGACCACGGATGACGATGTCATGGCCGCCGGAGACACGCAGAAGGCGTCACATTCTCCCCTGTCAGTGATGGATGACAGTGCCTGCGGTTACTGTCTGCTGCTGGTACACCTGCCGCTGGCGCTGACCAGTCTGCCACCGCTGTGGTCCGTGCTACAGGCCGCCAGCCTGCATGCGGTTCCCCTGTTCAGCCCGGTTATCAGGCGCTTTATTCCCACCTTCTTCCGTCCCCGCGCACCACCCGCATCGAGCCGCGTGATCTGAAAAAATAGTGCTGTTATCACCTGCTCAATGCCTGAACACAGGCGGATGGAACCATTATGTCGGAAAAAATCCTGGCGCGGCCTGCCCGTGCCGCTCAGACAGGTAGCGCGCTGTTGCCGCTGCTGCGCCGTCTGCATTTCTATATTGGCCTGTTTATCGCGCCTTTTATCTTTATCGCCGCGCTGACCGGTACGCTGTATGTCCTCACACCGCAGCTGGAAAATGCGCTTTATGCTGACCAGCTGTTTACCCCGGCCAGCGGGCCTGCCAGGCCCCTTGCCGCGCAGATTACCGTGGCTGAACAATTTATCGGACCCGACGCAAAAATTGCGGCGGTGCGACCTGCTCCCACCCCAGGTGAAACCACCAGGGTGATGTTTACCACCGCAACATCAGGCCCGTCGGAAACCACCGCCGTCTTTATCGCCCCGGATACCCTGCAGGTTCGTGGACAGCTGGATGTTTATGGCACCAGCGGCATTCTGCCGTTACGTACCTGGCTGGACTATCTGCATCGCAATCTGCTGCTGGGCGATGTCGGCAGAAATTACAGCGAACTGGCCGCCAGCTGGCTGTGGGTAGCTGCGCTGGGGGGCGTACTGCTGTGGGCCACCAGCCGCTCGCCGCGCAGAGTCCGATCCGGCAAAGCCTTACGTGGCCAGCAGATACTGCGCCACCGCTACTGGCACAGTACGCTGGGCTTATTACTGCTGCTGGGACTGAATTTTTTCTCCGCCACCGGGCTGACCTGGTCACGCTGGGCCGGAGATAATATCGCCGCCATGCGGGCGCATTTTGGCTGGCAGACACCGGTGGTCAATACCGCACTTACCGCCGGACAACCTGCTGCTACCGACCCGATGCCCGGTATGGTGATGGCCGCACCGCACCCGGCGGACGAACATCAGCAGCACAAAATGTCAGGGATGATGCCCCATAACCCGGCGGTCAGCGTGCAGCCTGCGCAGTTTGACAGGGTGCTGAAAGCGGCGCGTGATGCCGGGATTAATGCCGCTAAAATTGAGATCCGCCCGGCATGGCAGCCAGACAAAGCCTGGACGGTGAGTGAAATCGATCGTCGCTGGCCCACCCATGTGGACAGCGTGGCGGTTGATCCGCAACGTTTTCAGGTGGTGGATAAAGTGGAGTTCGCCCACTATGGCATGCTGGCAAAGCTCACCCGCTGGGGGATTGATGCACATATGGGGGTGCTGTTCGGCCTGGCTAACCAGCTGCTGCTGGCTTTTTTTGGCGTGGGGCTGTGCGTGATGATCGTGCTGGGTTATCGCCTGTGGTGGCTGCGCCGCCCCACCCGCGGACAGACTCTCCACCCGGCAGACACGCTGTGCTACTGCTGGCAGCAGCTCTCGCTCAGCGCCCGTTTCTTGCTACTGGTGTTGACCGTAACCCTCGCGGTCAGCCTGCCGTTGATGGGGATCAGTCTGCTGGCATTGCTGCTGGTTGATATCGTGCGCTGGTACCAGGCAAGGAAGTCTGTCGCCGCCTGAGTCGTAATGGGGTGGCAACGCCACCCCCGAATTTAACCAGCGGCCCGTCCGGCAAGCGGTCAGGGCGGATTTTTCAGCGCCTGCTCCAGCATCGTTAACAGCAACGGGTTATCCACCGTCTTCAGCACCTGCACCCGGCTCCCCGCAGGCTCCCCAACCGCCACATCAACGCGCAGCGGCGGTCGAAATCGCCAGGCTTTACCGCGTGTCATTCCCGGCCGCACTTCGACATCAACATAATAGTCAGCCGCCGTCGCCACCTGAGGATTGATCAGCCAGGCGACCACCAGCGCATCATGGATCCAGCAACCTGGTATATTACGGGTCTGCATTGAGTATTCGAGCCAGGGTCGCAGAGTTTCACAGACATAGCTGGCAAGCCAGCCGTCAATGCTGGCAAAACGCTGCAAATCCTGCCGGGTCAGCATCGTTTGCGTAGTGACATCCATCGGCACCAGCGTAATCCGCGCTCCGCTGGTCAGCACCTGCTGCGCCGCCTCCGGATCAAGCCCGAAGTTAGTGTCCTTGATATAGTCATCCAGGGTAAACACCCCGCCCATAATGACGATTTCCTGTACCGCTGCGATCATCGCCGGATAGCGCGCTATCGCCAGCGCCACGTTGGTCAGCGGCCCGATAGCCACCAGGGTTATCTCCCCTGGATTGTCACAAATCAGTTGACCAATGGCATCCGCCGCCGCCAGAGAGGGAGCCTGGCGAACCTGTGGCGATGCCACGTCCCGCCACAGATGGGCCAGATTTGCAGCATAAACGCGATTATCCAGCGCCTCCCGCCACGGCTGAGCGGGTTCAACCAGCGCCTGTTCGGCCCCCTGGTATACCGGCACCGTCAGGTTTCCCTGCGTCACCAGCGCCATTGCCACATTGAAACCGATATCACTGGGGGTGTTGCCTGCCACGGTGGTGATCAGCTCCAGCGAGATATCAGGCGATCCCAGTGCCAGCGCCAGTGCCAGCCCGTCATCCACATTCGCTCCGGTGATACCGTTTCCGGGATCGCAATCAATAATCACTCTTCTCATCTGGTTTTTCGTATTCCGGGTTCATTGTTCTGTAACAGGCAGCCGCAGGACTCCCCCTGCTGAAACTGATGAGCAAACTCACTCAGTTGCCCTTCACTTTCTCCCGCTGACAGCATCGCAATCGCCTGGCGAGCCATCGCCTCTACCGGCTGACGCACCGTGGTCAGTGAAGGCACATAAAATGCTGATTGCTCCGTGCCGTTAAAACAGACCAGCGCAACCTGTCCCGGTACGCTGATACCCTGCTCTGCCAGCGCCCGTATGCATCCTGTCGCCTGCGCCTCATTGCTGACAAACAGCGCACGAGGCATTTTTTCACCCGCCAGCATGGTTCTCGCCGCCTGATAGCCCCCTTCGCGCGTGTACAGGGTCGGGAAAATCCACTGTGGCCGCTCGGTTATCCCGAACTCAGCCAGCGCCTGACGCCAGCCGGCAAGACGATCCTGGGTGTTTAACATCGCCAGTGGCCCGCAGATAATCCCGACATCCTGATAACCGTGGCTGAGCAGATGGGCGCTCACCTGATAAGCCGCCGCCCGCTCATCAACCCCCAGAATATGAACGTTCAGCGCCGGATCAACACGCTCCAGCATCACCAGCGGGGTGCCACTGGCCTGGATCACCTCAATAAAGGGATGGCGATCGACGCTGTTATAAAACAGGCCATCCACCTGCTGACTGAGCAGGTTATTGATCAGCTCAAGTTCGCGCTGGCGGCTGTCTCCGGCATCCCCCAACAACATCACCATGCCACTTTTTAGCGCTTCCTGCTGCAATGCATGAGCAAAGGAGGCAATAAACGCATTGGAGATATTTGGCACCACCAGCCCCAGCGTTTTGCTGGTTCCGGAAGCCAGCGCGCGGGCAACCTGGTTTGGCCGGTAGCCTGTTTTTTTAATGGCGTCCAGCACGCGAAGCCGCGTTGCCTGAGCAACCGGCCTTGGCCCCTGGTTGATCACGTAGCTGACCACCGCAACGGACGTTCCGGCTTCTCTGGCCACATCGGCTCTGGTGGCACGATGACGACTTATTTTTGTCAACATGCCACCTGAAAAGCAGTGAGCCAGCACAGCCGCTGGCGGGATCGGGTGATAATCAAATGGCATCCTCCGGCAAATTAAGATCGCGGCCACGGGTTTCCGGCGCGACAAAGGTGGTCAGAAAACCAGTCAATGCCATCAGCGCAAAGTAGCAGGCAATCGGCCACCAGTGACCGCTCCAGGAGAGCAGCGCGGCCGCCGCCAGTGGCGCTGTGCCGCCCGAGAGGATCGAGCCAAGCTCTTTTGCCGTCGCCATTTTGGTGTAGCGGTGAGTCACCCCGAACATCTCCACGCCCCACGCGGCCTGCACACCATAGATCCCCAGTGAGGCTAACCCCATTCCCGTCACAATGGTCGGTATCACAATCAGCGGCTCTCGCGAGTCCAGCAGCATAAATGCAGGGAAGGCATAGAGTATCAGCAGCAGACAGAACCAGCGGTAGGTGATACGACGACCAAAGCGGTCAGAAAGCCAGCCAGCAAAAGGAATTATCAGAAAGCCCAACACTGAGGCGATGAACACGGCGCTGGTCGCCACAGATTTGTCCACGGCCAGCACTTTAACCACGTAGCCAATGATAAACCCCTGCGCCAGATAAGAGGGTCCGTTTTCACCAATGCGCAAACCCACCATAATCAGAAACGCCCGACTGCGTTGCAGCAGGCTGCGTTCAGCCTGCTGCCGTGGCGCAGGGCTTGTTGGCGAGTTGCGTTGGGCAAGGAGCTCCGCTTTCTGGCGCTCAAAAACCGGCGTTTCGCGCAGATGGCGACGTATCCATAGTGCAACCAGCGCAATCAGCGAGCTGCACAGAAAGGGCACACGCCAGCCCCACGCCTGCAACTGCTGAGGGTCCATTTGCACTACCGCCAGCCAGACCAGTGAGGCCACCAGCGTTCCGCTGTTGGAACCCAGAGCAATGATCGAGGAAACCAGGCCACGTTTTTCGGCAGGCGCATACTCGCCCAGCATCACCGTACCACCTGACAGCTCCGCCCCTGCGCCAAACCCCTGGCTGAATCGCAGTAGCACCAGACAGGCAGGCGCCCACAATCCAATGGAGGCATAGCTGGGGATCAGCCCAATCAGGGTGGTCGACGCGCCCATCAGGATGATGGTGCTGAACATCACCACCTTGCGGCCTTTACGGTCGCCCAGCCAGCCGAAGAACAGAGCGCCAATCGGGCGGGCGATAAACCCGACCGACCAGGTGGCAAAGCTTGCAAGCAGTGCCATCGCCGGGCTGGCCTGGGGAAAGAACACATCATCAAAGATAATGCCGGCGGCCAGACCATAGAGTGCAAAATCCGCATACTCCATTGCCGTACCCAGCCAGCAGGAGAGTGTTGCCCGCCAGAATTCGCTGCGTCCCTGAGGAGTGGCAAACCGCTCATCGGCTGCTGAGCGTGAAAGGTCCGGCTGGATTGATTGTTGTGTGGACATAAAAAATCCCATGGTAAAAGACGTGCTTATTTCGCTCTGCGCGGGCCTGGTCAGCCAGGAAACTGCACCGCTGAGAACGTTCTTTTGCTGATGCCAGGCTGAAAGATCGGTAACAGGTTCCCTGGTGTTGGGATGTTCTGCTCGTTTCCCGTTCGCTGGTTTGATAACCAGTCGTATTCATCACCTGAAACGAAGACAGCCTGCTGACCAACAGAAAACCGCATCTGATGTCGAATCCGCAAAATCTACCCGCGTAGAAAATGAACCGGAGAACGATAAGCGGCCATACCCGCCCTGAAGGTGCGCTGCGTTATTGGCATAAAAATTATTTAAATACTCTTTTCGTACAGATAGTTAATTCCTTAACAACCCGGAAAAACGCCATACGATCTTTGTTGGTCATGCAGGACCGATTTTTTAATCAGCTTTACACTGGCTCTGGCGGCAATCATCTGAACAGCTTAATGTGTCAGCAGTATGACGATGTCTTCCCGTGTGATGGCTTCAGCAGCATAAGAGCCTGTGCCACCGGGCGTTATTGTCGCAGCCGGTCCGGACACGGACAGCGCGCAGAAACCTGAGCACGAGAGGATTTCGGGCACTGCCCGGATTCAGAATGGCAGATAAACCAGCCCTGATGGGCCAGGCTCTGAGTGCACTTTATCGTCGTGGCGTAGACCGGGCTTAACGGAGAAAGGTAATGACCATCATCCTGATGCGGCATGGCAAACCTGCTCATTTTTCCTCTGGCTGGTTGCCTGCGCGGGCAATGAAGCAGTGGTGCGCATCCTATGATTTGTCGCTGGTCGAAGAGGCTGCGCCGGAGAGAAGCGCACGGATTGCCGCTGCCGCAGATTATATCGTTTCCAGTCCTTTACCTCGTGCCTGTTCATCAATGCGGAAATTAGGGCTGGAGGCAAGCCTGGTGGATGGATTGTTTCGTGAAGTCTCCCTGCCGGAGATGGCGTTGAGCTGCCCCGCTTTTCCCGCAGCCTTCTGGCTTTCTCTGCTTCGGGCACTGTGGTTTTGCGGTTATTCAGGCCAGGTGGAGTCTTATCGACAGGCACAACGGCGCGCGAAACAGGCAGCCGAACGACTGATTGCATTGTCCTGCCACGGCAATGTCCTGCTGGTGGGACATGGGATTATGAATAAAATGATCGCCCGCCAGTTGCGTAAAGAGGGCTGGCTGGCAGAGAAACACGCCAGTAGCCGCCACTGGAGCACAGCTATTTATCACCCTCCATTGATTCCGTCACAGGTTGAATAGTCTCAGGATCAATAAAAGCGCCGCCTGAGATGGCAACCCAGACGACCACCGGCTGCTCAGCGCCGCGCCTGAAAGATGGCACGTTGTTTAGTTGCTTTTCGGGCTTGTGCGTTATGAGATGTGAAGAAAGGTGTGAACAGCCAGAAAGTATTGTTAATCAAACAGTTCCAAATAAAACTCAACTGCCTGAAAAACAATCAACCGGTAGCGAATCGCTGGATCGCTGTGACAAGTTCCTTTATAATCCCGCGCCACAGGCCCCTTAGCTCAGTTGGTTAGAGCACGCGACTCATAATCGCTTGGTCGCTGGTTCAAGTCCAGCAGGGGCCACCAGATTTATCAAGGGCTTACGTGAAAACGCAGGCTCTTTTGTTTTTTCGGGGATATGCTGGGGATATTTTCAAACGGTAAACATGGTGCATTATGATTGTTTGTTGGCCTCGCCGGTTTGCCTTAAGATCCCCCTCTGGACGAAGCCAACCGGTGAAATGCCGCCCTTCCGGAGGGTAGCCTGCCGCATTGGCGCTGATAGTGCCTGGCCAGTTTATCCAACATTTCCTCAGAAACGCGCGGATACTTCATCCTGATCCCTTCTCTCAGAATCTTGCACATGATGCCTCTCATGATCCGTTCTCCTGGGTCAGATTGTTTGCCTGAATGTATCTTGCATGGGGTGTTTTCAAAATACAGCATACGGGCACGATAAAAACCTCATGTTGTGCATGAGTCAGTTATTTTGCGCTCACGTAGCGATACGGGTAAACCTCACTCTACCCTCCCGGTCCTGCTGCGGTTCACGTGCGCGTATAGATGCAAAGAAAACCTTCAACGCGCGCGTAGTGATGCCTGGAAAATCTTGAAGGAGGGTAGACAGAGTGGTATCTCGTTGTACTGACGACCTGTATATCCTGGCTTTGTATCTACTCTGGATGCCGGTAAGGCTGCTTCTACCGGGTTAGCCTAAATCAGATAAGCGGTTTCATTCGAGTTTCACTTTTACAACTTCTCCATTTCCTTTTAACTGATAGATTTCGCTGTCAGTGGTAAACGAAATTCCCATATTCCGACTTTTATCTACTGAAAAAACTCTATTTTTATCAATGCAGTTTTCAGGTGGTTTCATATCCACGAAGCAACGCCGGTCATATTTTTCTTCTTGCTTATAACCGTCACCAAATAACCAGAAAATAATAGTAAAATCACCGTCTTTTTCAGGCTTCGGAATGTTGTACTTTTCTTTTATTATCTCCTTGTTTTTTATCCACCAGTTTATTTTCCCTTTGTCACTATAAGGGAAATTTTTTACTAAAACTGAACTATGACTGCCATCAATATGAACTGCAACGATTTCCACCGGACGTACTGACATCCAGATAATGTAAGGTAGCAGAGCGAAACCAATCAAAAGAAGGCTGTAGAGCGTTTTCTTACTTCTAATTTTCATTACGTTCTCCGAAAATTTCAATTGTGGCTTCCATGTTCGTCATGAAAGGTTTAAAACCAAAATGATTATAACGTTGGAGCACAAACCAGATACGAAAAAAATGGAACTGGTTGAACTTAAACTTCAAAATATCATCATCATCCAGCCCAAAATGATCCTGGATTTTGTAATGCGCAACTGCCCGGTAGTAGTCATTCCCGAGATGAAGTGATTTTATGGTAATTTGAGTTGCCCAGGTATCGTGAACGGTAATACCCATGCCATTAAATTTATCCTGTAATCTGTCAAACTTAGGAAGTCTCCCATCAAGTACTGCCTCTCTTAATTTTTCTTTTTTGTTTTCAGGGTAGCTTTTGGTAGTCCAGTCGATATTGCCTTTAAAAGCCTTTTGTAATAACAATCGAGTACTGTTTTCACTCGATCTATCATTCATGATCTGTTCACTCAATGCCCTGTCCAAAGACATATCCCGAAAAGGTGTGCCGTTACCGTACTGCATATGGGTAATCATTCTTTCAATCAGGTGTCTGTATGGCCCGTAAGTGGCAAATGGTCGGGACAGGTGGCGGAATTCATCAAACAGAATACTGGCGCACTTCTGGCGGGTGATTTTCTCTCCTGTACCACGGGAGCCATGAAACATCGACTGTGGCTGGCTGAACGGGGTGATTTTTGTCAGTGTGTAAGGATTTGCCCTGGTGGAAACGTCCACCAGATGATAATACGTTTTCAGTTGTGTCTCCGTTAAGTCGCCATAACGCATATCTTTAGCGCCGTAGTCATCCATCCATTTCTGAGTTTTAAAAATAGTACAGGGGAATTGTAGAGCTGACACGATATCGCTTCCTTGTGTGTATTGGTCCAGGAGGTTATTTGCAGAGTGAGAAATCATACCCTGCTTAAACTGTCTGTAAATGTCCGGTATCAGGTTGGGCGAGGAAATTAAGAATTTCGCCCAATTTTAGAAGAGGCTGATAGCTAAAGGCTCACACCTGAAACCCCGGCTATGTATATGGACAGTCTGCAAATATTTGTGTACCACTCAGCCGGTTCAGTATGTGCGGCAGGCTTGGGACGCGCCCGGATCGCTGCTCCTGCCGCAGTTTCAAATTATGATTATTATCGGAATTAAATTTCTAATTTGGCGGGTATAAAAATTTGATGTGCAGGGCAGGGCCATACTGAAACATAAAACGGGTAGAGCTACCCGGAGGACTGACCTTCCACAACTTTTCTGAAGGTCAGTACAAGGTTTTGAAGGTTATTTATACTTAACTGCGATGTTCTGTCAGAGTATTTTCCCCCTCATCCATTTTTTGTCTCAGAAGTTCTACCCGCTCCATCATTACCCATGTAAGACAATCCCGCGCGGTAGTGTTGGTTAGTTCGGTTATGGCAAATACAAGAGCACGGCACTGATCCAGTAATTCAGGCTCAGAGATATCCGTTGCGGTAAACATGCCATCATCAAGGAAGGTTAAAAACCCGGAAGAAGTTTTTTCGGTATCCATACCAGTAATCTCACTTTGAAGTTTAGAACCTCACCAGACCACTGCTAAATGGGGTGGTGAGGCGTAGCAGGGTTAGCAGACCGGTCAAAGCGAAACCCGGCGAGCGCGAGCGCTCCCCTACCACGCCCCACCATAATTGGGCGTGACTTGTCCTTTACGGGTACAGAAACCGCTGAATATTTAGCGGTAATCCCGCGCTTTGCTTCAGGCTGCTAAACCTGGTCGCCCACGTTGGAGCAGCGAGGCGAGAATAACGCCGACCAGTATTAGCTGGCAAGAAATAATGATTAACCGGCGGCTGGTTAGTGGTAACACATTTCAATTTGCGGCTGGATGCAGAAGGGAAAACGGGATTATAGCTATATAAAACGACTTATCCCACCTGTCCCACTTGTCCCAAATGCCATAACTAAATGATTTAACTGAAAGTGCTTTTTACTTCTGGGATAAGTTGCCCTGATTTTGGGACAAGTTGACCTGTTTTCGACCTGTCCCGGCCACCAGCAGAGGCGAACTTATCCCAGAATAGCCCTGACTTATCCCAAAACGCCCCCAACCTGTCCCACTTTCATCCCAGAAATAAGCATTCATACACTTTAAAAACAATAATTTAATCTTTTATATATACCTCCGGGACAAGTGGGATAAGTCGTTTTACGCGCACGTGTAAGCTATTCGGGTGTGCTTTCTTCCGATCCCGGTGCAAACAGCAGAACGTATGCCCAGGGCCTGGCATTATTCAGGTGCTTCAGGCGCGGCGTTCTTATCTGCCAGTTTTTACCGCTGGTGGTTTTTTTTGAGCATTCCGGCTTCATGGAATATCCGTGCGGTGGCGGCTTTGTTGTGGCTCCCGGCGACATACTTTTTAAACGGTGCGGGCAGCACGTAGAAGAGCAATGGATCATCGTATTGTTCACCGTTATCGCGATATCCCATCAGTTCGGGGAGCGGTAAATCTCGCGGGTCATAATTCAGCGGAGCAAACCGGCTCATACCAAAGGCATTAAGAAATGCTGCGGCCTGCTCAACAATCTGCTGGTGCTCTTTGTTGCCGGTGCCAAATTCGGCCACCCAGGCATTAAAGCTGTGCTGAACGGCATCCCGGCAGGCCTGCGCATCCCAGCCGGTAATATGGTCTGCCAGCAGCAATGCAACCTCCATCACGGCAAAGCGTTCTCCGACGCGGTGAACCTGTTCCCCGTAACTTTCAGGGATAAGACCGCGCCAGCGTGCCCGTGCAGCACCTGCGGCCTCCTGAGCCTCCTGAGCCTCCTGCTGATGGTCGGCAAGCCAGCGCACCCATTCACGCCCCGCCGCACCGTGGTGTAGCGCCCACGCATCACGAAGGGCATCGCCATGGGCCTTGCCCGATGGCAGGCCGTGAAACACCGTGGCCTTTTCAGAGGAACGTTAAGCAGGCGCACCAGTTGCCCCGCTTTGGGCCTGATACCCTGGCTCAACAGATAGGTTTCAATGTCCATTTCCCCGGTGCTTATGGCAACGGTGCGCCAGCGTTTTAACTCCCGGTTGCCACCGTCTTTTGCACCCTGTAGTTTTCCTGAACCGTTGAACAGCGTGTAAGCCGAGGTGGCTACTGATTTGGGGTCTGCTCCCTGTCCAACTTCATCCAGCGCCAGCAGACCGTCATGGTGTGCCTGTGCTTCATTAGCGATACCCAGCGCCGTGCCGTACCACGTCAGGCGCAACATCTCCGGGTTTCCGTAAAGGCTGCTGGCAAAATACTGGCCGTGGTGGTTTTACCGGCACTGGACTGCTGGAAGAAATGCACGCCGAACCCGTCAGCCCCCACCAGTCCGATTATCGAAGCCGCCAGCACAGCGGCAACGCCCAGCATCATCGACGGATTGCCCGCCACCAGCGCGGCGACATTTTCACGCCAGCTCTGTGCGGTTCCCGCCACGGTATGACCGGACGCCGTGGCGCTGCGTCCGTGGAAAATCACGCGCTTTTCACTGTCGCCGATAATTTCCCCGTCTGGCATGACGTAAACGCCGTGCTGCCACCCGGACAGGGTGGCAGCGTTCCACAGCTTCCCGTTGTCGCTGTCCGTAAGATGGTCGGCAAGAATGGCGCGAAGATGGTTTTTGGCCGTGACGCGCAGTCCCCGATTGCTCAGACGCGACCAGCCCTCACGATTGCCGATATCACCCGCTGCGATAGCTTCAGTACGTTTCGGACGGTTGCCGGGTGGCTGCCAGCGCAAAACAACAAAATCGGTACCGTCACCCACGCCGGTCCCCAGCACGTCCACCCTGCCGCATAACCATTGGCCGGGGCGCTGAAGCTCTCCGGATTTATCAATGTTGGGCATGACCCAGTACAGCCCACCAGCGCGGGCCTCCACGCGAGGGGCCAACTCGTCCAGCGGCGCACAATTGCCGGTTGCTTTGCGCATATCGTCAACCAGGCTTTCGCCGCGTCCGGACTGCTCACGCACCCTAGCTAAATATTCCCGCCAGTCCTCCGGCTGCCGGTCGGTTATTCCCCTGTACAGCGCTGCATCCTGCACCCCGGCCAGCGCCAGCTTTTCGCCAATGGCGTTAATCATGATCGGCTCAATCTCGCCCGCCAGATAAACGCGGGCAGCGCGGCGGCCTTTGTCGATAATGCGGAGGTTATCCAGCTCCGCCAGCTGCTTTGGCCCCAGATAAATCGGCGGGAGGGTGTCTCAGGCAATCTTTTTGCTGTAATCCTCCTCCCACGCGCTGGCGTGGCTGTGTGCATCAGCCCCGGCAAAAGTAACCGCCTCGGTGAATTTATCTTTTGGCAGTTGCTTAACGTTCGGTGCCGATTTCATCGCGCAACACTCCGCATTACCGCTGGCGTCCTGCCGGTTATGGTGGCCGTTCTCAGTAATCCCCCTGAGCGGGCAGCGCGGCTAAATCTTCAGAGAACTGGCGAGCGGAAATGCCCCACATGCCGATCTCGTCATAAATCTTAATTTCTGCCGGGCCACCCGCTTTAGCCTGGATTGAATACCACTGTTTAAGGACCGCGCCACCAGCCTGCGCCCTGACTGGGTAACTGTATTTCATGCCCACGCCCCCAGCGAGTTTTTATGCCAGTACAGAACGCCGCTGCGAACAATCTGTCCTTTTGTGGGAACAGGCATTTCAGGATGGTTCTTGCGAACGAACTCCTGGTACTCCCGAATTTTTTCTAACGTGGCGTCGTCCAAGTGGACGGTTGCGCCTTTCTTTGATTTAGCCATCTGTTGATACCTCAATAACTGGATTAATGAACAGTATCAATCCATTTAAATGGTAAATTAAATAATATTAACCATAAAAATTGTTAAAACAGAAACGCGCATAAAAAATCCGGACTGCTCCGGCCTGGGTGCCTCTCCTTAAGGACAAGGCATACATGAGTAAAGATAATCTACCGTGTTGTTCAGAAAGCGTTATCAGTCATAAAGCCAGCGGCCCACTTTGGCAGACTCGGCAAACATACGTACTGTCAACGGTTTTTCGCAGAAGATTGATTTCGTCCTGAATAACGCGGCGTTTAAACAACCTTGTAAATAATGGTTTATGAACAACAGGGTAATATTCCTCAATATTCATCGACGATATATCCACACCGAATTTGCTGCTGTAATCGTCAATTGCATAGGGAAGTTCGTCCAGTTCAGCGTAATCCTGTAAGACTGTATCTATTTCAAGAGGAATTCTGCCAGATTTCAATGATACTGGCATTGAAAGCTCATCTCTGAAGAAATTGAGGACATCACTTTCCGTTACCATATTTTGTCGTCACCTCTGGCAATGGAGTTATATTTTGTTACTGTGTTAAATGTTATCTGAACTAAGTCGTAAGAAAGAATAACCCACCCAACAACAGGAATAGCGCGACCAACAAAAGTACTCACTTTGTGAGTCATAATGACCTTTAGCTTATGGGGTGGATATCCACCAACGATAGACGGTCATTCTTTTCCCCAGGGAAATTTAGCATTTCCGAAAAGTTTTCGCGCTCCGCGAGAAACATATGCAGTTCCGGGTGTTGCTCCGGCAAATTTACCCCTTGTTGAGGAAATATTCAGTCCTGCAACAATCGCCACAATGGCACCAAAATCTTTCACCCCAAGTTGATCAGCAACCTGTTCGCAAAAAATCATAAAAAGCATTTCACTTGCGCTCAGATTTGGTCTGCCAGCATAGAAATATGTTCCGTTAAGTTGTTCAACCGTATCCATACATGCTCCTTGCTAATGATTTACCCCCATCTTAGATCACTCAGGTCCAGGAGGCACAGGTAAATTGCATTTAATCTCACTCATTCAGGAATGTGTTTAACGGCACTCAAACAAAAATAAAACACAGAAAAATAAAATTTATTCGTTTAAGTGTCTACCTGTCTACCGCACTAATTAACTGATTTATAATTGATTACTCTCAGCAGTAGACACGGTAGACACTTAAACCAGTTATTTTAATTTTTTACGTCTGTATCAGGTAGCCCTGAAGCAGCAGGGAGCCAACCGTCAGCATCGTCACCCAGCAGAATGTTAGAAATGGTTCTGCCCTTATCTGCCCCTCTGGTGCACTGCTTACGCTTGTACTCTTTGCCGTACTCAGACATCGCCCCCGGCATAACCGGCCAGGCAACCAGCCCGATTGCGCCCAGCCCCCCACCAGAATCAGCCCCGCCGTGGCGGCTTTGGCACGCCGTTCACGCCGACGTTGGACAGGGTTTTATGCCAGCCGGTGTCATTGTCGATTTTTGCGCGCAGGCCAAGTGCCCGCGCCGTGGCGTAAGCGGTTTCCGAGGCGTTGGCAGTGGTGTTCCAGGCGATAAAGTCCGGCCAGATAACCATGATTTCGCGCTGGCTGAAGTTGTCGCGGTACTTTCTCGCCTCCGATACGGTTTTGCAGTTCCACGCCGAGACGTAGCAGAAGGCGCGGAGCTGCTGCGCGATGCTGGCAAGCGCGGTCGCCACCTCCAGCGAGTCGAGCCCCGGCACGCCGAGAATGCGCGGCTTAACGTCCAGCTGGCTCTGCGCGTTTAACAGCGCCTTCATGCCGGTGTACTGGCCGTTCTCGTCGGTGGTGCCGATAAGATTGGAAATGGTTTCGGCATCGGTTGCGCCTTCGGCCACGCGCACCACCACGGTGACAGGCTTTGACTGGTCAGCAATCGCCTGAAGGGATGCGGACAGCGTGCCTTTGGTTCCGGCCTTACCGATGGCGGATAACACACTGGTCAGCAGTACCGGGGTATTGAGGGGAAACGTAGTCGCGTCCGCATCGTCGGCGGTACAGACCAGCCCGACAATAGCGGTCGAAACGGTGGAAATGGTGCGCGTGCCGTCGTTGATTTCGACGACGCGGACACCGTGATGATAATCAGACATCTGAAGCACTCCGTTAAATGGGTGTGCTCAGAGTGTCAGGTCAGGCGGGACGGTGCATGTGATTGGGGTTTGCTGAGGGCTTGCCGGACAAATACAAATCAGACCATCAGCGTGACATTATCAGTAAAGCCAGCGCCCTGCTTCAGCAGAGGCTATCAGCATCTCAACGGTTAACGGTGCAGGTTGATGATGGTCGGTACGCATAAACTTTGGCAGAATCGCATTGGGCAAAAACCGAATGCCTTCATTTGGGAAATATTTCCTGAAGTCGAAAGCAGCCATATCAACGTGAAGTGATTCCGCATACTCTTCCAAAAAATCGCTGGCGTCTTCAGGCAGAACGCCATTTTTACCCGAACTCAGGGAAGTGTCATCTGACATTTCCCAAAAATGTTTAGTAATCAGGCGGCGAACGCTTTTAGCTTTACTCATACCCAGTGCCACCCTTTTAGCCTGTGATTAATGTTTAGCGTTAATTTTTAATCTAAAGGATTACAGGAACACTCACTCAAATCACTTTCTTTTAGATTTAAATTGTATTTTATTAAATACCTTAACGCTTAACACAAAAACCACAGCAATAGTGATCAACAGCAGCCTCCCCCAATACTCTGGAAAAAAAACCACATAAAACGTTCCCGCAACGATCACTAATAACACTGGAATATAATCAATAGCGATATTTAATATAGATTTAATTATGAATCTCACTTTATACCATCCAGCAGATTGATAATATCTTGTTCAGTTGGGGATGTTTTCCCGCTTAACTTCATATTGAAAGATATTATAACTTTTTCAATATAGATATATAGCATTTCAAGATTATTTCTGTACAGAGCCTGATAAAAAAAAGGATTGGATGCACGTAAGCGCCGGGCAGCCATAGCCGATTTTTGTACTTTTCCATAAAACCCAAACCCGGACAGGGCTATGTAGCTGCTGCTATTTATCGCCGTCCTGACCGCCATAGATATTGGTGCTGCTTCTGCGATCCCTTTAGCCATTGCATACGATATAGCCAGCTTGGTAACTTTAGATGACTTACTGTTAGCCGCCAGGCCAGCAATGGTCATTACCTTTTTTTGTATCGGTGAGTCAGAACTTTCAATTTTTTCCGAATCCTGATCGCGTAAGAGATAGGCGGTGTAAAGCTGAAACATATCCAAAAAGACATCTCTTCGTTTATATGCTTCATAAACAGAAAGAAACATCCTTTTATCTTCCTGATTTAGCTCTTTGCAAACATCGCTATATTTATCTGTAAGGCATGAACTACGCCATGAAAGCCGCTCTGTTCCAAAATATATATCACTAAGATTTTCTCTCGCTGCATTACCAACGCCTTGTAAACCCTTAGTAAAGGCATTGGCGATATTTTTATCTGCGGTAATTTTTAATTTCAAATATTGAGACAGTAACATTCATTATCATCCTTAATTAATGGCGATTTATCATACAGAACTGTAATCGAAAGGAAAACCTGATAATTGGCACTCACCCTTTAAAAACCTCAAGTTTAGCTTAAGGTTCACTGTTTCCACCAGAACCCTGAGCACATCAGACGAAGAGGTGCGAGGCCAATACGGAAGCGTTTATCTGAAAGGTTTTTCCGGCCACGCAATATCCCCTTCAGCGGTATCCACCGTGTTCAGCGCCTGGATATATTTCATCCACGCAATCAGGCGGGTTTTGTCCTCCGCACTGATAATATCGAGCTGTAATTCCGTCTGCCACAGGCTGATTGTCGCCTGTGCCTGTGCCTGTGCCAGTAACACCGCCTTTTGCTGTTCGGCCAGCGCGGTGCGTTGCGCCGGGGTTAACGCCGGTTCGTCTTCCCACACCGGGCGACCACCCGCCACGCCCAGCCGCTGGCCGTCGGGCGGGATTTGCTTCCAGTAGCTGGCCGCTTCGGCCTCCGTGGCCGGTACGGCATCCGACAGCCAGGTATCATCGTTGTAGGTGCCGTCGTCCTTCCATTCCGACGGAATAAAGGATTTCAGCGAAGGCGAGAAATAAGCAAGGGTCATATCAGTATCCTGATGCGATTACAAAACCGGAATACGCCCCGGCCACGCCGTTAACGCGCAGATTAAAATTAGTCAGCGTTTTCGGGCTGGGGTCGGTGACATCATCAAAGGAGATGGTCGGGGAATCGGTGCCGCTGACGTCGGTCCGGTGGCACATTCCCCATGCGGTCAGCCGCCCGCCGGGGAACGGGGTCGGGTAGGTCCAGGCATAACTCCCCGCTGAGCCGGATTTGATTCTGGCCCACTGCACGATTAATCCGCCGGGCACATCAGGAATGCGCACATAATCGTTGTCTGAAAACGGCCCTTTCCTGAACAGCCCCGCCACCGCCGCGACGCTGGGCAGCAGGTTTGCTGCCGTTCCCGTCACCATCTGCGCGGGGGTTGCCACGCCCATCTTTGCCGCGTCTTTCAGGCCGAGGTTATCCAGCGCCGTCCCGGCCAGCCCGGCGTCTTTAATTTCCGCCAGCGCGCTGGCGATTTGCAGATACTGCGCGTGGGGACTGACGGCGGCGAGGTGCGCGGCCAGCGCCCTGTCGGTGTATGACTTCACCTCAATCGCCGCGTTATCCACGTACTGCCGCGTTGCCAGCACCACCGACGGGTCAATCTTCAGCGTCACCGCGCTGGTGCTGTTGACGATGAGTATCATGCGCACCGTCTGCGTTCGACCGCTGCCCTCCTGCAACTGCGGCTTGTAGGTTTCCGCGCAGTTTGCCACCGCAATCAGCACGCCGTCGGCGTCAAACAGGCCGATTTCACGTATCCAGAAACCGCCTTCGCTCTCAGGGATAATTTGCTCTGCAATTATCTGGCTGCTGTTGGCGGCGTCCACCGTCAGCGCGTTCAGCGGGGCGCGGCGCTTTTCCCCGGCAAGCTTTGTCTGTGCCGCATCCGGCGTGGGCAATGTCCCGCCGCCGTCACCCACGGCCATGTCGGTGATTTGTAACTTTGTTCCCAGCGCGGCGGCGTTCGCCAGCCTGGCCGCGCCCAGGCTGGTCAGCAGGGCAAAATATTTTGTGCTCATGGTGTCACTTCCGTCAGGTCGATAAGATGCACCGCCGCGCCGGTCCAGCCCGGCCCGCTGACGGTGATGATTTCAGGGGTATAAGGGTAAACGGTCAGTTCGTCGCCGCTGTAGCAGGCGGCGGCAACCGGCAGCGCGCCGCTGGCGTCGAGGTTAATCGACAGGCCGACAAGGTGGCGGCTGCACGGCTTCGCGTCCGCTATCAGCCGTTCCAGCTCCTGATACATTTCTTCAGTAATGCCGGTATCCAGCACGACCACTTCCAGACGAAAGGTGCCGGGTGCATCGCCGGTCTTCCACCATTCCACCAGGCGAATAAGATAGCCGAGCGGCTCCACCACTCGCCTGATGGAGCCGGACGTGCCTTTGTGCCTGTGTACGTACTGCGAGGCTTTCACCACGGCGCGCTTCGTTGACTCGCTCCAGCCCGCATCCCAGCGGTCAACCGACCACGCCCAGGCCAGATACGGCAGCAGCGCAACCGGGCAGTTATCCGCACTCCACAGCCGACGCAGCGGGACCGGCAGGGTTTCAATCACCGCGCAGGCTTCAGCGGCGGCAACCTCCAGCGCCGACGAGCCGACCGGCAACAGGCGATCACTCATCAGCGCCCCCGACGGTAATCAACCAGCCGGTGCAGTACGCCGCCTGAGTTTTGTCCAGCACCACGTCGGCGGCAGGTTCGGCAAGCTCCACGCGCTGCACGCCTTCCACATGCAGCACCGCGTCCACGGCATAATCCACGATGGCGGCAGACTGCACCGTTACCCGGTCGGCCACCGGGCGCACGTCCTCGTCATTGAGCGCTGCATCCACCACCGCCAGCAGGTCAGCAGCGGCCACGCCGTTGCCCTCACGCGATAACACGGTAATGGTGACGCAGGCGGGCGACGGGCTGACAGCCGACGCATCGGCCACGCGACCGTCGGCGCTTCTGGCGTGATACTCGTAAGCCCCGGTCGGCCCGGCCACGCTCAGCCCTTCAAAGGCGGCGGCGATACGCACGCGATAATCATCGTCGCTTTCCATCACGGCGGCGACAGGCGGGATCGCGGTATCGTCTGCGGCGGTCAGCGTCAGGCGCGGCACCCCATTATTTGCGCCGAGCTGGTCCAGATCGTCCGCCAGCGCATACGCCACCATGACCGCCTGTGCCGCCTCGTTGATGCGCTGACGCAGGATCACCTCGCGATACGCATTCTCTTCCAGCAGCTTTACCACCGGTTCGGATTCCAGCGCCAGCGTGCGGGCGATGGCGTCCTGCTGGTCCGCCGGATACAGCGAAATCAGCGTGGCCTTGCGTTCCGCCAGCAGGGTTTCATAGTCCGGCGTTTCCACCACGTCGGGCGCGGGGAGCTGGCTTAAATCAATGGTTGCCATATCAGCTCACAGGGACGGTTAAGGATAAATCCTGCGCGGTGTCGGTGCGGGTGCCGGTGAGTTCCACCACCATGCCGCCGTCAAAGGCAGATTCGTATGTAATGCCGGTCAGCTTTACGCGGGGTTCCCACTGCAAAATCGCCATGTAGCAGGCCGACATCATCTGCAGGCGCAGGGCCGCGTTCTGCGGCTGGTCGATAAGCGCGGATAAAAGCGAACCATAATCACGCCGCATAACGCGGGAACCCAACGGCGTCAGCAGAATGTCGCGCACCGACTGGCGGATATGGTCAAGGTCGGTCAGCGCTTCGCCGCTGTCGCGGCTCATGCCGGAATATCTGGCGCTCATGATTGCGGCCCTGCTGAGAGGTCGCCGCCGGACTTCACGCCGCCGTGTTTGTGGGAATGCACGACCACGCCGTTAGAGGTGAAGCTGCCGCCGCCGTGCTGAATATCGCCTTTCATCGTGCCGCCGCCGGTCACCTCCAGCGTGGCGGTTTTCAGCAGGGCAGAACATTCGACTTCCGGCGAGTCCAGCAGGATTTTTACCGCCGCCTGAATGGTGGCGGTCTGAATGCCGGTTGCCTTCAGCGCACCGCTGGCAGGCTCATATTCAATCACCGCGCCGTCGGGGAATGACCAGTGCAGTGCATCAGCCGACGCCGACGGGGCGGGGTTTTTATCAGAGAACACGCCCGGCAGCACAAAGCCGGTGTCCAGTTCACCGCCCAGGCACAAAACCAGCACCTGTTCGCCGACCGATGGCGCATTCCATGAACGGGTGCGACCGGCACGGGCGGTCAGCCAGTGCAGCCAGGCAGTAGTGTTATTGCCGGTGTCCACGCGGCACAGCCCGTCGTCAAGGTTGACGGCGGACACACTGCCGATGCGGATCAGGTTGCGCAGCAGGCGCAGGATGTCGGGGATTTGTGAGTTCATGCAGCAAGAATGTCCTGGCATGATCAGTAATACCATTTACTACAGCTCGTCTGTGCATCAACGGGCAACCTGCAAAAAAATGTGGTTTCAGGGATTTACCAAAAATTAAATTTTGTTAATGTATCTTTCTACATGCAGTAAACCATGAATAACAAAAAAACGGGAATTACTAATGGAAGAAGTTGAGTTCTATAACGATGGTAGTGTGAGCGTTACCAGCGCTCGTTTTCGCGTTGGATCAAGCACCTATGCCATGCAGGGGGTGACATCGGTTAAGCGTGGACATCAACCTGCCAATAAGTTGCCTGCTGTAATAATTGGGCTGGTAGGCTTAGTTATGATGCTTGTAGCCGATCAGCTGGGAGTTAAAGCCTTTGGTGGCCTAATGCTTATTGCCGGTATTGCCTTGTTTGTAACATTAAAACCAGAGTACAGCGTCTATCTCAATAGCGCATCTGGTGAAAGCCAGGCATTACAAAGCAAAGATCGTGCTCACATAGACAAAGTAATTGATGCTCTGAATCAGTCGATAGTACATCGTGGATAATTTTTGAACCAGGGGTAAACATACCCCTTCAATGTAAAAAAATAATACCTCGCCCTATCAATTATTAAACCCATCCATTTAAAAATCAGAATTTATTTTATTAATCAGAGGGTATTTTATGACTTGGACAGAATGTATTAATAACCTGAAGGATATTATTGTGATTGCCGCATCGTCAACTGGCGCTATAGTTGCATGGAGAGGATTGAATACATGGAAAAGACAACTAAACGGCCAGTCAGATTATACTCTTGCAAAAGATCTTCTTATTAATATTTACAGATACCGAGATGCTTTATTCTTTGTTCGAAATCCACTAATGACAAACTCTGAGTTAAAATTACCTGAAGACAAGGAAGGGAAAAACATAATGTATAATGAACAAAGATACTTAAGTATTTTACATGCTTATGAGAAAAGATGGAATTCAATGCTTGAACATCGTGCAAAGCTACAAGTTAGCATCGCAGAAACTGAAGCTCTGTGGGAATCTGAAATTTCTATAAAGCTAAATGAACTATTTCATCTCGAATCTGATATTTTAACGCATGTCAATTATTACCTTGAATCAATAAACCCTTCAATTGATGATAAAGAATTTAGTAGAAATGAATGTGATATGGGCGTGCTCTATGATTCGATGAATAACGATACTGACCAATTTAGATTGAAGTTCAAAACGGCATTAGCGCCTATTGAGGACAATCTTAGAAAAAAAATGCAGAGATAATTTCTCGTGGTTTAGAATTTAATCAAGGCACTAATTATCATATTTTCAATTTGTTCCTGATCTTTTTTTACAACACCTAACAACGGCCTTTCCTCATACCTTACCTCTTTCCCTCCACGGGCTGGCCGGTCGCGCAGCCCGTAATGATGCACGCGGGCCATGCGCTGTACGTTACCGGTAAACTCCACCACCACGTCGTCGGCGCTGCCTTTCGCCTTCAGATATTTAGCCGTGCGCAGCTTCGCAAACATCTCCCGCTTAACCCGGCCTGTCTTGTTACGGGCGGCGGACCTGCGCGGCTTAAACGGCGTGCCGTCCGGTGCCTGCTGGCGCTTAATATTCTGCTGCTGACCGGCGCGCAGGCGCTTTGCAATATTGCGGGCCATCTCCTTGCGTGCCGCCGGGGAGAGGTTGTCCGTCCAGAGCTGGACAAAGAGAGTGGTGAATTAAGCTACTCGCCACAAGATGGCGTATTCCGCCGTATCTGTCAGCGTGCCGAAGCCGATCCTGAACATCACTACGCTATCTTTATTGATGAAATTAACCGTGGCAACGTGGCGAAAATTTTTGGCGAGTTGATCACTCTGATTGAAACCGACAAACGCACCAGCGGCGATAAAGGCATGCGCATTACGCTGCCCTATTCTCGCGCGCCATTTGGCGTGCCTGAAAATCTGGATATTTACGGCACAATGAACACCGCTGACCGTTCCATTGCACTACTGGATACCGCTTTACGTCGTCGTTTCCGTTTTAAGGAACTGATGCCGGACAGTAGCAAAATTGCTGGCTCAGACGGTGCGGGAAATATCGTTGATGAAGATGGCAATCAGATTAACCTGCGTAGATTGCTGGATGCGATGAATCACCGAATCCGTTTTCTTCTCAGCCGGGATCTCATGCTAGGCCATGCTTACCTTTGCCCGGTTGCTAACCTCACACAGCTAAAAACGGTTTTCCTGAATCAGTTTATTCCGCTACTGCAGGAATACTTTTATGAGGACTGGCACAAAATCCAGCTGGTGTTCCGCGATATCGACGCCACCGGCAAGTTGGTGGAGGATCCACTGATCGGTCATGTTAAGTTGAGCAGTAGAGATGTTTTCGGCTTTACCCATGATGACTTTGACGAGGTCGTTGAATACCGTGTTTCAACTGCCCAGGAAATTACGCCCGACTCGATTCGCAAAATTTACGAGGATTAAACCGTGGCGGAAATATTGTCGGTTATTGAATATAGCTCGCTGCCGATTATTGCAGAAAGAACTATTGCTCAGTACGCGCTGGGCATTCATCATGCCCGCTTGCTGGAAAAGCTGGCGCCAAATCTGCCTGCCAGCACCTTTAGCTGGGGCCACCAATCTGTTCGTTTTGCACAATTTTGCGGCGTAATACAGCTTGATGATTTAACCCTGGAAATCCTGCCTAAGATACATGGTAAAGAAGAAAGGCCTGAATCATGCCGTACAGCATTAGTGCAGATGCTGTATTCCGCCCGAATCATGCGTACACATAAAGGGGCGCAGGCAGGTATCAATACTCAGCAACTTAGTCTGCTGGATATTTTTATCCAGCACTTTTGCCATGATTTGCATACGCAGATCCTTCAGGGCAAGTTACGCAATTATATAGAACAGGAAGAAAACCTGTCAGTAATGCGTGGCCGCCTGGTTATCCCACAACATGTCCGGCACAACTTAGTTCATAAAGAACGTCTTTATTGTCGCTTCGACGAGTTTAGCGAAGACATGCTGTTAAATCAGATACTCCGCTTTACCCTACGCCTGCTAATACCCTGGACACGCTCCGACAAAACCAAAAAACAGTTAACCGAACTGTTAATGCATTTTAATGGCATTAGTGATGCACCCATCACTTTGCAATCATTCAAGTTACTTAAAAACGATCGCATTACCCAGCGTTTTCAGCCTGTACTTGAACAGTGTCGATTGTTTATTGCTGCAGTTAAGCCGGATGTATTAGCAGGCAGCACGCCACTGTTTTCATTGCTGTTTGATATGAATCGCCTGTTTGAAGCATGGGTAGCAGAAAAGTTGAAGCCTTGGGCCCACCAGCAAGGCTGGCATCTTCGTACACAGGGCCCACGAAAATATCTGGCTATGCGTGATGGCGATTCCCCACAGTTTCAATTACGCCCGGATATTGCACTTGTTGATGATAACGGCGTTCCACAACTGATCGCGGATACCAAGTGGAAATTACTGAATGAAACAGATCAAAAACTCGGTGTTTCAAGCAGCGATATGTATCAGCTGTATGCCTACGCAGGGCGCTATTTGGTACCCCACTTGCAGCTGATTTATCCAGCACAAGCGGGCTTACTTGCTCACTACGGCTTAACGTTACAGGGAATTAACACATCTAAACTGGCAATAAAAACTGTAGCCATTGAGAATGGCTAAAATCTTTGATTGGTTTCTACATTAAATACAGGCAGCTAATCATTGCATCAAAGTACTTTATACACAGGCAAGCGCACCAATCTTAATGAGCATAATTACTGATGGAAAAAATCATAAAGATAACCTTTCCTAGATTTTTAATGAAAAAATAAAAGTCTGATCTTATAAAAAAGGTGGTTAGTTATGTTGCATTCACCAAGATTTAAAGGCTGGAACGCCTTAACAATCTAAGACTTACTCGTCGCATATCGTAAAGCTAAAGCTGACTGCTTTTTTGAAAATGTTTTTCCAACCGCTATTAAGTTTGCGGAATACGAGCAGGATTTACTGAAAAATCTCATGCAGTTGTTAAAGGAACTTAAGGATAGGTCAGGCTTTTTGGAAAATGCATCTGGGCTGAGAAAAATTTAAGCCAGATGTAATCTGACAGAGACCTGGATAAATAACCGGTAACTGTCAGATCAGGTCTGAGCTAATACAGCGCCAGAAGGAGGGATATGAAGCAGCAAAAGCAGCAGGCCGCATTGCCGGGCGTGGTAAGAGCGCCACCATTAATAGAGAAGCCGTAAAAGCTGATTTATTCGCGGGTTTATCAATACGTAAGGCTGCTGAAAAGCATGGGATCAGCACTAAAACTGTTATGAATATCAAAGCAGAATGAACATTCATCTACTCAACACGACTGGGCAACGCGATGAATCTACCTGACTCACTTCTGAATTAAAAAATTGCTGTTTGAGAAAACAGAGAAGTGAGAACTTCAAGATAAAGCAGCCGGAAAAGTTGCTGTGAAAAAGTTAATATCTTAGGTTTTTCGCCCCCTCCCGGAGGGTTACCAGTCATCGATCAGGGTTTGAAATGAACCGAACCTTATATTTTTAAAATCAGTCGATTACAGAGCTATCATAGACACAATAATGCTAGCAGCGAAGGTGATGACGTATGTTGTGGACAATCCTCAAAGGAATACCGGGCGCACTGAAAGCTGTGTTTAGCCTATCCAAATACCTGCGGAACTACTTCGGGATAAAGAAAGCTGCACCGCGAACATTCACCATCGGAACCAAAACAGAGGCCGGCTCAATTAAATACTCAACGGGCACGGTTGTATCGATCAACTTGTGGAAAGTCATTATCGACGGCTATCAGGTAGATGACCCGGTAACAGAGCACGGCACCTTTTCTATAACGCTACACTCAATTCAGGGTGTGTCATATCACCCGGACACGCATGAAACTCGATAAGATGGCACTGTCATTTTTTCATCTGCTCAAGCAACGTAATTGCCTCACAGAGTTCTTGAGGTTCACAATTCAGTTCATCACACCAAGCTGCACATACCATGAGACACGCACTCTCATAGCAATACTCATCCTTAAGGCATGTTCTAAAATTTGCACCGATGGCGTCGAGAACAATAACGCTGATAGGCATGACAGCCCCCTTTTTCAATGACTCCGCTACTCCTGACGAGCAGCACAAAAAATGACGCTGCAAGCCAAGGGTAGCGTAACCAGCAGACCCTTTTAGGGCATAAGTGATGGTTAGCTTTTAGACTTATTGCCTACCCCTCTCTTCATACGAAGTGCATCAGTAAGCGCACCAAGTCCGTCAGAAATGATGAACAGTGCAATGGGCGGCAACCTGAAATCAAGCAATTCAATTACAGGTGTAATGTGGGCCGGAACCATATCTTTACTGTAGCGGCCAGTAGTTTCATTCTCACCACGCACATGTCCTAAAATCTGCGCTCTTATTTCAGGACTAACGTTATGTGCTTTTAAAGCTGTTACAGCAGTATGCCGGAATGAATGAAAGCTTTGCTTTCTATCCCTCGAAACACCAAGACGATTTGCCAGCAATGACTCATTAAACCAACTAGAAACGGGTCTACCGTAACCTTTGGTGAGATGAGGTTTAAGCTCTGGGAATACCCGGTTGTAGCCCATTTTTTTAAGCGTATTGATGTATTCTACCAGACCAAGCTCTGGCAACTTAGGATGGATAGGGATTTTACGACGAGAATTAACAGTTTTGAGTTTTTTACCAACTTCCTCATCATCTTCAATATTGAAATAGTAAACACCATTATCTTCAACTATGTCTGCTAATGACATCTGGGCGATCTCATTGACTCTCGCACCGCTGAACAGACCAATCAAAGGCGCCTAGTAGTGGAAAGGCCGATATTGATGAAATCGACCCTTGGAGTTGCGCTCAGCAGTGCCGCTCAAAAACCACGATTGAGAAAAAATGTCCCAAAGCCTTTTCTCATCAAATGGATCAGCCAACTCCTGATCCATTATTGTTTTAGGTTTGTTTGGAAGAAAGTTGTCATAAGGCGAACGGATGAAGATCCCGGCACCCAAAGCCTATTTGATTGAGACGAAAACGCCACTAAGATATTTTCTGACTGAGTCATCAGTCATTAAAGGAAGACCTTTAACGTCATAAATTTCAATCAGTTGTTCAATGTTATCCACATTATACTTGGCCTTAACCAAGTTACGTTGAGCCGGAATGAGGCGTAATTTACTTTCAAACTCATAAAAGAAATCACAGTCAACCTTCTCTAAACGCTCATCTCCCATGACTTCAATCAAAAAAGCAAAGTAGTCTCTAGTGCCTTGTAATGCGCTTTCAGTAACTTTTCCCTTCTTGCGGAATTCAATATGCCGCTCGCAAAGCCACGATAATGTGCGAGCATAGTATTTACGATGAACATACTCATTGACGGGTTCTGGCGGGAGCATAGATGCAGGCGCTGCTGGTGGGGGGCATTTAGAAAGCCAATCGCTTCGAAGACTTTCAGCATGGACTTTATTGATCAACAGGTTTTCAGGTGTAATTTTTACCGCTGGGATATCAAAAAACCATGTTGCAGCACCAGTAGCGCGGAACGCTGCTTCATCTTCAGAAGAGCCAAATGCAATGAGAGAGCGCAGAGTGTGTATTGTGTTAAAATGGCGAAACAAGCCATCGGCAATATCCTCTATTCCCAACGCTTTTGCGCTATCAACTATGTGGCCACCTGTAGAAGGGTCAATCTCAACATCGTGGATATTTTTAACATAGTATCCCCGTTGTTTAACTGAACGCCAAAATACTGGGAGATTGCGATTGATGAGAGTTTGCACTAAGTGATTAACCGTCAAGCCAATTGCCTGCGAGAAATCAGCTATAGAGATCATACCCACGCCTACTGTTAACGGAGCACTGTGGCTCAGAGATCGATGGTCCATTTGTTCATACTCAAGAAGAACCTGGTGCCAGACAGACAATAGCTTAGCCGCTCTCTGTTTTGCTTCAGACAGGACATTTGTGCTTGTTGATGTGTGAATCTCACACTGCCCGGCATATCGACGAAAACGGTGCGGAACGCTTATGCGAACAACGTAGATACCGTTGTTTCTTCGATACAGGTTTGTTGATGGAGACATCGCCTCGTGCTACCTCTTTGTAAGAGAGTAAGCGCGATAAAAGGAGTGCGTGATATTTTCCCGAGTTAAATCATAACTTTAAGCTAGTCATGGTGCGAAGGCCGGACTCGATGAAAATTGTAATTAGTTAAAAAACAAACCAATTATGTCCTACATAAATTAAACTGACCACCAAAATGACCACCATTGAGCTATGCGGTATAGAATCTCGGCATACATACTGGAATTACCACTGCTAAAAAAGACCAAGTTCAGCGAATAACTTGCTGTAAAGCAATATTAGCCTGCAAAGATTTCTACGCTTGTGAACAAATTACCATCCCCTTAACTTGAAGAGACGACCATGATCTCCCTCGTCATGCAGTGTTAAGACAATTTCATCAGCAGTAAATACAGGAAAACTGTCTTCTGGACGTACAGGCAAATCCGAGTCGATCAATGTTATGACCGGCTGCAATCCTAGATCTGCATAGCGACGCACAACCGTCAGCAAATTCTCTTTCTTGCGGTCATCCAGCGATTCCAGTACCCCATCGTGGTACACGAAGCGCGGAAACTTCTCGTTTAAATGCGCTCGCAATACAGCCATATCGAAGGCAACACATAGCAGTTTGCGATAGGTGTGCCCTAAGTCAGCACTAGTGGCATTGCCCGATCCATCAAGAATCTCAGCTTTAAACTCTAAATGTCCAGCTTGATTGGGAGCCACACTCAACAAGGCCTTACGGTCAATAACTTCCTCAACAATATCACTGAAGTAAACCCGGATCGAAGAAAACAGGCTTTCCGGATCAGAGTTCTGTTTCTCCACATTTGCTTCAATCTTTACCTGCAAATGGCCACATTCTTCCGTTAAGAATCGAATCTCCGTACGTAGCTCCTGAAGGCGATGCAGATGACCTCGTTGGTGTTCCAGCGATGTAATGTCTGCACGCAACGTCACCATCTCATCAGAGAGTTGCTTGTATTTGCTGAAAACATCTGTTCCACTCAGAAAGGAGAGCATCTCAGAACGTTTTTTCCCCATAGCATTCAATTCTGCATTCACCCGCTTCAACTCGCCCTCGATCTCCGTAAACTCCTCTTGGAGATAGCCCCGGCGCTCGTCTGTGATTGCCCGATTGAAGGCAATCAACTGCTGAAAATCCTTTTTGATTTGTCCCTCGAAAAGCACGCCCGCCTCACTAAACAGTCGTTGCGCTTCATCAGGGCTGAATAGGATTTGATCATCCTGTAAAGATGCCTGTACTTTCTTTTTATTTTGGCTTAAGGAATAGCGTTCAGCGTTCAGCGCAGCAATGCGTCCATCGACTTCATCAACCACCTTCTTGGTATGATCTTTGTCTTGTGCACGAAAGTCGAAAGCGTCCAGTAAAGCCTGTTTCTTGTCCGCATCCTTCTGCTTGAGAAGGAGGATACCTTCGATTTTGCTAATGTCCTCAACCGAACCGCCCAATTCTTTTTTAATGGTTTGAGCGATATCTTGTTTCTTGGATAATTCCTGCTCCTTCGAATAGTGCTCGGTAACAAGCTTGGCATCAAAGCCCAGCATGTGGGCAAGATACGGCTTCCAATCAGCATGTCTGGAAGCAAACTTTCGCAATTGGAATACCTCACGGAAATCCTCTTGAGACCGCAGAAGATAAGCAAGCTCCTTGCGGTATGACCAAGGCTTGAGCGCACGCCAATCAAGTAGACCATCAAGTAGTTCACGTGCACGCTCGAATGGGACATCGTAGTGATCCCATTCCGCAAGTGGCAACGCCGACAAGTCCTGATGGCCTGCCTCATGCCGCTTGAAACCGATCTTTGTCGCATCCTTCACACTACGCCGGATTGTGACAAAGGAAGCATCTTCCAATTCCACTTCAAGGAAGAAAATAAATCCTTCGAACAATTCAGGGTGTTTGAACAGAAAGAACTTAGGATCTTTTCCCGACAGAAAGACGAAGTCGAGAAGACGCCCTAGCGTAGTCTTGCCAAGATTGTGGGTATCCTTGTTTTTGTTCTCCGGCAAACGGATTTCAGCCACAACAACGTTCAACCCAGAAACGAAGTCCACAGGCTCGAACGTGTCCGGCTTGTTAGAATAGAGTTTAGACAGTTTCATTTGGTCCCACGTATTCCACTGCGTCCGTTTTGGGGCGATATTCAATCAGCCCCATCAGATAAAGAAAATTGAGTGCAGGCAGGAAAAGCACATCTCCCCCCACGACGTTCTTCTTAGCATATTTTCTCAACATATCGTATTCATCAACACGACGATCCTTAAGTCTTGATAAAAGCAGCAACGATACATTGATGACTGTGCGATCAGGATGCGAGTGTTTGGTTGGCCGTAGCATCTCCCACCTCCCCGATGTCACAGTTCCAATACATATAGAAAAGCACTGCTCGAGTCAGCCGCTTGTGTGCATGCTGCCGAAGAACCGGGTCGCGGTTGAACAATAGATCTACTAAATACTCCATAACTGCATCAAAGGATTGGTAATCCTTGCGTTTGGCAATGATTTTGAGCTGAAACTCATCAACTACGGATTCGTACATGCGAAGCAATTCGATATTTTCCGGTGCAGCCAGAAAAGTACGAATTTGCACAGTTTCTTTTAGGTACTTGCGTCGTAACGCCTTCGCATACTCTTCCGTCATGTTGTTGAGTGCATTTTTTTGTTCATAAGTCACGCGTACAGTGGGTGGATCGTCAAGTATCTCCGTCAGGCCACCCTTTTGACGTGCAAGCGCCTGAACAACCTCTGCTAGATCATCGGGGCTTACGATTAACGGAGAGTCTACAGCATCCAGCTTCGCTTCCTGTGCCACCTCCGGGAAGTGTTTCATTAACAGTTCCAGTTGTTCCAAGCCACAGAGATATATCGACGCAGCAGGTATGTCGCATTGGGTCGCTATATGGTCGCGAATTTCTGTTTCCGAGTTACCAGTGAGTCGACGGTTCGCAAAAAGCATATAGTGGTCGAGTTGCTTGGCGTCGCGCAGTTTCTTAATGCGCGGAACCTCTTTGCCAATCACCGTGTTATTACTGGAATTGCTGTAAAAGTCCAATTCCGAAAAGCTACGATTGTACCCATTGGTATGTTTGGCCTGTACGATCACCGTTCCCACCCAAGGAGCTGCCTTACTGGGGTGCAATTCCGCAGTGCCGACAAATTTCGCATCACGCCCACCATCTGGCCCCTTTGCAAACCCCTGAACAGCGATTCCGAGTAAGCGTTGACACAAGAGCACAATCAGAACCTCGAAATGATCGTCGCTTAAATCCTCATAGGCAAACTTCATTATCCCTATCCCCTTTATCCTGGAACAATTGCTTCACGCTACCGTTATGCATGCCAAATGAGTACGTCGCGCGGGCTGCACTACGATTTCTACACGCTGATCCAGCGACACTAGTGCCTGCATCAACCGTTCCAGCGAAATGTTCTGTAATTTGTAGCGGCGTACCTGCGATACTTTAGGCTGTGTCATACCCGTGATCGCCGCTGTCTCGGTCTGACTCAGGCCTCGTTGGTCGATTAACTCATTGAACTTGAGAGCGAGCGCAACCTTAGTCGAAAGTTCTTCGGCATCGCCAAAGCTCAAATTCTGCAACATGTTATCAGTGCCTTAAGAATGGTTACCATGCCTCATCGCTTATCTCCAGCTCACCTCGCAACGAGTAAGCACAATCATTAATCAGTTCTCGAAAATTCCAAATCTGGCGACAACATAGCAATGCTCAACTTAGTTTTTCTCGGGATCACATACACTGCATCGCGCTCATACCTTTCAATACGTTAATTCAGAACTCATTTGCCGTCTTCAAGTAACCGCTTCAATACATTAACTTGTGTTTCTGTACCATGATTATATCCGTTCGGATATGAATCACAAGAAACCAAATTGTTACTACAATGGCATGAAAATTTCATTTTTTCAGACAGACGCTTTCGTATAAGTCGTGTAATAACGGATACAAACACCCCAAGTTAATATTCTTTTCTTGAGATGCAAAGCTCTTGATATCAAATTTTTTTTGCCGTATTTTTAACCACGCACACACGCTGTCAACGACAGCCAGCCAATGTTTCCAGTATCAGGATGATACGAGTGACCTGTGAGAAACGCCTTCGGGTGGTCACGAGCCAAAGTCATATGGAATGGAGTGTGGTCTGAGACTGACGCCTTAGGGCGGCCACAAAGAAAGTTGTCGTAACCTGAAAGACAACGCTGGACGCGGTAAACCTGCTCACCTTTGAAAGCAGGCATCGTCAACAAAAACGCACCTATGACGTGACGATAAAGGTTCGTTAAACTTAAGAGACGGCTAATAACGAGCGTTTCCTCGCCGATCGGCATTATCTGTAAAGAATGCTGTATTCGGTCTTCTCCTCAGTGAATGAGTTGCTGCAAGCAAGGCTACATCTTTTGCCTGCGATGACAGCAGTATCATCACCCGCTTAACGACAGGTACATCCCGTACTGACGGGTTTTCTGTACCTTAATTCTGACTCGTATTAAACGCTGCTGGCTGCGCCTTGCTATGCCGTCAGGCATCTGCATGCGCCTGCCCTGCTGCGCGCGAATACGTGGCGTCACTTTTTGCGTGTTAACGCATGAAAGTGACGCCACAGCACAAAGCTGCCTCAACCGTGTAGGAAAGCAACCTCACTTAACGACTCATGAATCTGACACACCAGTTCGGATGCCGAACTGTTCACTTTTACAGGAGATTTGAACCGATACCGAGGCAGGCCAATGGCCTGAGGGGATAACCTGCAATCGCAGGAGGCTGCACAGAGTGCATTACCGACGCCCCGCAATACCTCAACCGCTGCCCGCTCTGGCGCACAGGTATCGTTCAAGGCAGGTCAATAATGATTGTTTCTGCCATTAAACCCACGCGCCAGAGAAATACAGCTCGTTGAAATTGTTAGAGGTTTGCTATGAGTAAATTAAGTCGTGAAATGAAAATGCTGGCTAAGCAAGTCGGCGGCAGCTTTAAAACCGTTCATGATCGTACCCGTATTATTGACCGATTTTGTCGCCATCTGATGGCGCTGAATATCCAGGTTCGGGATGTTCAGCATCTGAAAGCTAAACATATCGAAAGCTATATTGCTGACCGCCAGGCAACGGGGATTGCGGTTCGAACGCTTCATAATGATATGTCAGCATTGCGCACAGTGTTTCGTCTGGCAGGCAGGGAAAAGCTCGTTACATCAACACGTTTAACAAATAAAGCATTGGGATTAAGTGGAACAAGCCGTGCAGGTACTAAATTAGCAATCCCGGATGAGCGATTTCAGGCAGTATTGCAAAGCGCGCAACAGCATGACCAGGGACTTGCCTGTACCCTTCAACTTGCCCGGTTACTGGGACTACGCTCACAGGAAGCCGTGCAATGCGCCAGTTCGCTTAATACGTGGAAAAAGCAGCTTGAGCGTAATCAATCAACTCTCACCATTGTTTTTGGCACCAAAGGCGGTAGGCCGCGTGAAACACGAATCCTCGACCATAACGCTGTACAGCAGGCAGTAAATGACGCCCTGCTGATTGCCAAAACACGTAACGGTAAATTGATCGACAAGCCTGATTTAAAAACCGCCATGAACTTCTGGCGCTCTCATACCACGCGGTTAGGGCTGACTGGCCACTATTCCCCGCACAGCCTGCGCTACGCATGGGCGCAGGATGCTATTCGTTATTACCTGTCAGAAGGATTTTCCCGCAGTGAAGCCAGGGCACTGACGTCAATGGATCTCGGTCACGGTGATGGTCGGGGCCGTTACGTTGAGCGCGTCTACACCAGGAAGGAGGACTGACGATGACAAATTTCAGGCTATTACGCTTATCAGAAGTAATGGAAAGAACCGGCTTCAGGAAATCATGGATTTATCTTCTGATTAGCCAGGGCAATTTTCCTCCAGCAGTCAAAATTGGTTCCCGCTCCGTGGCATGGCTGGAAAGCGAAGTGAATGACTGGATTGCTGAACGTATCAGCAAACGCGAGGAAATACAGCAAGTGGGGAAGCGAAACGATGAGTAAATCCGTAACCGATACCGAAGCAGAATTTAAAACCTCGCTTCCTCTGCGCAAAGGTTCTGACGGCTTTGACACCCAACAGGACTATCTGATTAAGGGGTATTTGCCAGCCTCGTCCGTCGCCAGCGCTTACGGTGCCAGTGGCTCTTATAAATCCTTCCTTGCGGTATCATGGGGATGTCATATCGCCACTGGCAAGCCGTGGGCCGGTAAACCGGTCACGCAAGGAGATGTTATTTATGTTGTTGGTGAAGGTGGGATCGGCGTTCCTCGCCGTATCCGGGCATGGGAACAGACACTTAACGGCGGCAGCCCGATTGATGCGCTTTATCGCATCGATTGCCCGGTCTTTCCTGCCAGCCCGGAGAGCGTACAACAGGTGATACAGGCCGCCAGAGATGTTAAGGCCGCAACCGGTATGCCGATCCGCCTGATCATTCTGGATACCCTCGCCCGCTGCTTCGGTGGCTCAGACGAGAACGCCGCTAAAGACATGGGCGCATTTATTCAGGGATGCGACTATATCAAAGCGGCCACACAGGCTACGGTGCTGATCATTCACCATTCCGGCAAAGATCAGGATAAAGGCGCGCGCGGCTCCAGCGCATTCCGGGCGGCACTGGACGTGGAGTTTAACGTGCGCCGTGAAGGTGACGGTGGTGCGTTGATACTCAGTTGCACCAAGATGAAAGATGCCGAAGAGCCACCACGTCGTGCTTATGACCTGCATTCCATCGATTTATACGTGGATGATGATGGCGATCGGATCACTTCGCTGGTGCTGAACGATGAAGGCCGTGAAGTCAGGGAAAATGAAGCTACCAGCGACTCTGATTTGATCGGCATTTCGCGGCTGACGGAAAATCATTTTGCCCTATGGCAGGCCATTCGTTCGCGCACGGCCAGCGGCGATAGCTGCACCCGCGCATTAGTCAGGGACGATATGAAAGCGATGGGATTTGATGTATCCAAAAAGTTTACCCGCTGGCTGGATAAACTGAAAAAGGATGGTCTGATCACATTGGATGGCGAGCACATTATGCCATTGCCGCATCGCCACAAAATGGGGGATTAAGCGGGGGAAGTGGGGGTAAACGGATATTTGGTCATCCTGTCCGGTATTTTCCCCCACCTCCCGTCTGTCTATACGCGCAAAGTGGGGGAATGGTTTAACTTACTAATAAACAATCACTTTTTGCATAATGATAAAAATCACGTGGGGGAGAGCGTGATCCATCACCAAATGGGGGGAATGTGGGGGATTATTTTCTGACTTTCCCCCATTAAGGACTAGGCAAACATACACATCAACAACTAAGTATTACTTAGTATATTTTTAACAAGCGCAGATGAGAATCATGACAGGACAAGTTAGAAATCAGGATTCTTATGCTACCTCATCGCTTAAAAGCCGCCCGTTTGAAGGCTGGTCTGTCGCAAGAACGGTTAGGGATTCTTGCCGGGATAGATGAAGCGACGGCCAGTGCTCGTATGAATCAATATGAGCGCGGTATACACACGCCGGACTTTGAACTGGCCTGCCGGTTAGCATCGGTTATGAATATTCCCGCCTGCTATTTTTATACGGTAGAGGACGATCTGGCGGAAGCAATACTGGAATATGCGAATAGTCGTCAGTCCGGAATCTAACCGATATATGAACCCATACCGCATATCGTCATTTACCGATTAGTCATATCTCTGATTGCCCCCGCATAAAGCGCTTCAATATTGATATCCTCATCAATTTCGTCCCAATGTATGCCACCGCCATGGTTAAGGGTGAAATTACCTCTCTGTTCAGCCGTAGCGCATTCGAGGCGCGGGAAGTTTTTGAGTGGAATATTTAGTAGCGCTTTTCCATTCACTTGTACATGCAGGTATTCACTTGAAAAATAAACAGTTACTGTCGATTTATCCAGCAATGGATTGCTCATCTTTTTCATTCAATTTTTTCCTTATGCGTATTTTTCTGTCCAGTAGCACACCTGAATCATCAAAATAACGGCTGGGCCAGATTTCCGCAGGATGCACGTCCAGCGCCGTGGCCACAAGCCATTCTCCTTTTGGCCATGGGCGAGAAAGCACATTGGCGAGTGTTGAAGAACTAAGCCCCGCAGAACGCGATAGCGCGGCCAACGTAGTGCCTTTCTTACGTAAGGCGGCGATGATATCTGCATGATGCCAGTCATGATGTGATGTCATACCTTTCTCCATTAAAGTTCCCAAGTAACCACACACACCAAATACTAAGTATTACTTAGTATATTTTCAAGACACACAGATGAGAAACGCGGCAAGTCACGCAAGAAATCAGGATTCTCATGTTACCTCATCGCTTAAAAACCGCACGTTTAAAGGCTGGCCTGTCGCAGGAACGGTTAGGGATTCTTGCCGGAATCGATGAAGCAACAGCTAGTGCCCGAATGAATCAATATGAGCGCGGTATACACACGCCAGAATTTGAACTTGCCTGTCGGTTGGCATCGGTACTACACGTTCCGGCTTGTTATTCTTATGCGGTGGAAGACGATCTGGCAGAAATGATTCTTGGGTATTCTGAATCGTGGAAAAATCAGCAACATAAGACGTATTAGCTCCAGCCCCCCTCGATAAGGGTCTGGAGCGGTATAAAGGTAGATGCGCAGATAAGTATTCCTTAAGTATCTGTGAAACTCTTCATTCTTTGAACCATTTAGGCATATTTGATTGACTTACAGACACACGTTTTAATGAGTCTTGGTTTTTATCATCTTTAATACAATTAATTTCTTCAAATCCCCACTTCCCATCACGATTAGAGAAATAGACTGTGTATTTATCTGTATTAAATCCAAAATAGTGCTCTGTTGAATCACTAATATTCAAGGAGCCGCACGTTGCAGAAGTACGCCATTCACTACTTGTAGCCCAATCAAGCACGACTACTACAAAATTCTCAGCCCAGCGAGGTACAGCAAACAGCAGTAATGATGTTAACATGATGACTCCAAAAATAGTCATCAACTGATGCCCTTTTAGTTTATTTGATACTAACAGAAAAATACCGTATGAAACCGGCTGTAAAAACATGAAAAAATAAATAGCAAAAAAAGCAAATTTCCATCCAAACTCAAGCAACGGAGAATCACTTATATCCATATTACTCATTTGCATAAAATAGCTAGCCGCATATGTACTTGTAATGAAATACAATAAGGATACACCACTGACAAACACAATTTTCAGCTTACTAAAAATAATATTATTTCCACGCTCAAGGTCATAAAAGGTAAAAACACCGCTAATAACGACAAATATAATAAATGCCAGAATAAACCATCTCGCAAGCCATACAAGGCCAATGTTTAGTAAGAACAAAGATGATAAAAAGAATAGCCAAGCTATTAATGATAGCCCTCCTGAAATCTTCTTGACAAGTTTGTCATTATTAAAATAAACAAAATAATATATTATTCTTCTAAAGTCATCCTTTTTATAAAAACAAACAACCACCGTCAAAAAAAGAAAAAACAAAATAAATATTTTTTTAAAAATGAATTCGTGCCCAACAAGAAAAATATTAGTAATTAAAAATAATGATAGGGATATATAAAGAAAATATGTCTTTATCTTATCGAATAGCATAGCATTTCATCCATAAAATAATTTCAGGTTAAAATTATGTGCATATAAAACTCATCTCCCCCTAAACTCATACGGCACCACATACTCCTCCCGATTCGCATCCAGATAATCCGCCCACCATTGCAGCATCAACCGCCGCTCTTCGATATGTTCAGCTTTATGGATATAAGCCGCCCGCACGCCATTGCGCTCCTGATGACTCATCTGCCGCTCGACCGCATCCCGCGACCACTGCCCGGACTCAACCAGGGCGCTACAGGCCATCGTGCGGAAACCATGCCCGCACAATTCGGTTGTGGTGTCATATCCCATAACCCGCAGCGCATTATTGACGGTGTTTTCACTCATCGGTTTAGTCGGGCGACGATCGCCGGGGAATATCAGTTCGCGACCTCCGCTGATGACCTTAATTTCTTTCAGCAGTGCCAAAGCCTGGCGGGAGAGCGGCACTAAGTGCTCAGTGCGCATTTTCGCCCCGCGCTGAGAATGCTTTACACCGGGGATCGCTTCACGTTCAGCCGGTATCGTCCACATAGCACGTTTAAAGTCGATCTCGGTCCAGCGGGCAAAACGTAGTTCACTGGAACGGATAAAGACGCACAGCGTGAACTTTAAGGCCAGGGTGGTTAATGCCCGCCCTTTATAGCTTTCAATCCTTGCCAGAAAATCCGGTAGCTTATCCAGCTTCAATGCCGGGCGATGGGTTGCCTTCAGCGGCGCTATCGCCCCGGAGAGATCCTGAGCAGGATTACGCTCTATCAGATCGTTCTGCACCGCATAGCGCATAATATCGGTCACCCGCTGACGTAGCCGTGACGCTAAATCGAGATGGCCGTTTTGCTCCACGGCTTTCAGTGGTTCCAGTAAATCTTTGGTTTTCAGATCCGCAATGTGGCGATGCCCTATCGCTGACAAGATATTACGCTCCATATCGCGCCATACCCGTCCGGCATGGGTTTCTGACCAGCGGTTTTGACTGATGCTGCGATGCCAGTCTTTCGCCACTTTCTCAAAGGTAATCAGCGCGGCCTGAGACTCTTCTTTCTCCTCCACCCGTTTTTCCGCCGGGTTGATGCCATCGGCAAGCAGCAACCGCACCTCATCGCGCTTTTCTCTGGCCTTCGCCAGCGAGATAAGAGGATAAGCGCCAAAAGCGATGCGGCTTTCCTTACCTTCGAAACGATACTTGAGATACCAGCGCTTAGAGCCGCCAGGGCTTATCAACAGATACAGACCATGTGCATCCGCGAGTTTGTAAGCTTTCTCGCGAGGCTTAGCGGTGCGGGCTACAACGTCTGTCAGAGCCATAATTGGGGGTCAACTCTTAATCGAAGTGAACTGACCCTCATCTTGACCCCCAAAACATCTGGCTGTCAATGGACGAAAAAAGACCAACATGGATAAGACAGGTAAATCAGAGAATGGGCAGATAAGTAAAAATTACTTATTTAACAATGAAATATGGACATAAATGGAAGATTATGGACATAAAAAAAGCCACCCTAAGGTGACTGATTTTTCCACAATGGTGCCGAAGGCCGGACTCGAACCGGCACGTATTTCTACGGTTGATTTTGAATCAACTGCGTCTACCGATTTCGCCACTTCGGCACTGAAGGGTATGCGAAAAACGTTGAGGATTATACCTTTGCAACCTGTTTCCGCAACCATTATCCTCCGCTGAGGGTGCAACTGCTGAAAAAAGCGCCGTATGCACAGCTACACTGATAAACGCGGCTATTTACTTCCCATTGCATCACCCCGCAAAGGCTCTCCAATGTTGGCTATCAGGCTGACTCCCTGCCAGGCTTCGTACTGACTATCACCTGGCTTTCGGGCTACCTGGCTACCAACCTGCCTGCCTGCCTGCCTGCCTGCCTGCCTGCCTGCCTGCCACCTGAAAATACCACCATCAAAACACCCTGCCTCAGCCGATTTTCGCATTACAAAAGCAGCGCGATCCTGCGCCACGCCCTGACTGGTCACTCATGTTCTGAAAACCAGACTGAGGCAAAAATCCTGAAAAGATTGCTGCCCAGGATTACTCCCAAAGTATTACTCACGGCATAACCATGCAGACAGTTGGGGAACTCAACGGGGAGCGGACAGTCGGAGTGTAGAGATCGGTGTAGGATGGAAATACGCTGAGCAAAAATAACGTCATAAAGGGTGCAGATATGAAAGCAGCAAATAAGCTAATTCTGGCTTTAACGGTTTCTTCTTTATTTACTGGTTCAGCGCTGGCCGCCAGCTGGCAGGATCAACTCAGTAGCGCTGCCAGTTCGCTGAGTCAGAACTCCACCGCTAATGCATCTACCAGCCAGACGGGCAACTCTGTGAGCGCCCTGACCGGCCTGCTTAACGGGGGCAACCAGTCGCTTAGTGCCAGCAGCATGACCAATGCGGCTGGCGTGTTGCAATATTGTGTACAGAACAATGTGGTGGATAACAACGTCAGCTCGGTAAAAGACCAGTTGATCAGTAAGCTGGGCCTGACCGATACGCAAAAAGCGCAGGATACCACCGATTATAAACAGGGCCTGATGGGACTGCTGAATACCGGTAACAATCAGCAGGTAAATCTCAGCAGCCTGGGCAATACCGCGCTCGGTAAGAAAGTGAAAACCAAAGCCTGCGATCTGGTTCTGAAACAGGGCAAGCAATTTATCTCTTAATCCCAGCCGACTAAGCAGACAACGTCGCCTCACAGAGAGGCGGCATTTTATTGCCATCACCAAACAGCATCCGGTAAGCGCCATTTCCTGATATCGAGGCTGCCTCAACGTCCAGGCGTTCATCAGCCTTCATCGGCCTTTAAGATCTTCAGTCCTTGCTGCGCGGGGCGCGGGGATAACAGAACTTTTACTTCACGATCAGCCGGATCCCCAGTAATGCCATCACGCTGCCGCCCAGCCGGTCAAACATCGCTTTATAACGCAGATAAGTATTACGCGGTCCACTTGACGAAAGCGCATAAGCAACAAAGGCATACCATAGTCCGTCCACCAACATCGAGATAACCGGCAACGAAACATACATTACTGTACTGATGTGCGGCGGCAGCAACGCGGCAAAGATACCAGCAAACACCACGGCGGTTTTGGGGTTGCTTACCTGCGTACCAAATGCGGTCAGAAAAGCACGCTGAAAACTCTGACCGGTCGCGCTCCCCTGGGTCATTAACAGCGGCTGTTTCGCGCCGCGAAACATTCTGAATGCCATCCAAAGCAAGTAAAGTCCTCCGACGGTCTTCAGTGCCAGCCACAGCCAGGGAACAGCCGACAGCAAAGTATGCAGGCCCAACAATGCAACCAGCGAGATAATAAACGAACCTGCCGCCATGCCCACAGCGGCACCCATCCCGGCGCGACGGGCAGAGGCCATCGCGGTGCGCGCAACCAGAATAAAGCTTGGGCCCGGACTGATTGCACCCAAAATCAATGCGCCGAATATTGTCGCTAATGCAATAATGTTTGCTTCCATTTTTTACCCCTCGCCAAAAATTAAATAAATTACAGCATTTCTCCCTTTATTCCATCCCGTACTCTTCGCAGATCCCGCTTGTAGCGGCCACGGTTTGCATCTGCGACGGGCAGCCTGCATTATCAGTCGCTGCCAAACGTTAATTTTTTCTTCTGTGAGAAAACGATGCAAAAGGATTTAACCGAGCTGTTGATCGAACGTGATGCGCAGCAGCATAAAGCCGAGCTGGAAAAGCTGCGGGAAGAGAATCAACGCCTGCTCCAGCAGGTCAGTGACAAAATCGACAATGCCAAAGCGGAAATTACCGAAAGCGCCATTACCAAAACAATGGCGGTGCTCAATCATACCCGCGCCTGGCTGCTGGCTATCGTCAGTGCGCTGGCAGTGACGCTGGCGGTAATTGGCTTTGTCGGGGTGAATGGTCTGATCAGACAGCTGACGATTTATTACACTGACACCATACATAACTGGCTGCGCTTTGATGACGGCAGCAGCGACAGCCATAAGATACTGGATAATCTGCGTACCAGCGCCCTGCTGGACTCGCTGAGCATACGCTATGCCCGCGATAAAACCCGCGGCGGTCTTTCACGGCCAGAGTTAAATGATGCCGAAAAGCAGCGACTGATGTCGATTATCCTCAATCCCACATCAGATGATTATCAGTTTCGGGATGCGCTGAACCTGATTATCGCCAGCCGGGGAATCTTTGGCAGAGTGATGGCCGACGATACCGGCAAAAAAATCGCCGGGATCCTCGCCAGTAACGATTACAACAATGATAAGAAAGTTAACGTGCTTGAGGCGATGAGTAGTGAGCGCGCTCTTTTTCCCTTCTCACTGGAAATGCTTAACAGTACCAATCCCAGATATGATGAAAATATCCTGATGAAAGCGTTTGCCAACGTTAAACAGTTTGATGACAAACGCGCCCGTCAGTTTGCCGAACAGAATCTGACGCGTTTTGAATCGCCCTATAATCGGATTGAGCTGGCAAAGTATCTGATTGAAATCGATGCAGACAGCAACGCAGTCAACGCGTTGATTGCTGAACTTAAACAGCAGAAAAGTGAACTCTGGCAGGGAAATGATAAAACACTGATCTTTGCCCGTATCGAGCACAACCTGAAAGCCACGCCGCCAGACGTATCTGCGCTGGCCGCGATGATGGATGCACAAATCGATAACGGGTTAGCCCTGAACATTTCCAGTTACACTCAGGGAAAACCCCGGTTGTACCTTGAACTGGATCATCACAGCGAGTTTTTTTCCCAACCCGAAAAACTGATGGGTAATCCTCAACTGGTGGATGCCATTGTTAAACATCAGCAGGTCAGCGCTGCGCGTCTGCAAAAAGTCAGCGACTTCCTCCAGACCCGCGATCGCGGCACATGGATAACCACGCTGATGATGAAGCCTGCGGCGGATACGCTGATAACGCTGGATAACGGTCAACAGCTTGCTGGCCGGGAAGTTCGCGATACCGTCTGGCTGCGGGTGGAGAAAATAGCCGGAGAGCCGTCGTTGATCGCCACCTGGCGTGACCAAAGCGGCCGGGTGGGCGAAGGCACCATTCGTGGCCTCGCCGGTGGCGAACTGGCCAGTTACTATATCGATTACAACACTGAGCAGTTGAGAAACTATACCTGGTCGGATGACAGTGATTACTGGCAGCTATAAAGAGTAATAACAGGAAGCGCTGATGAATAAAGAAACCGAACTGGCGAGGGCGAAACGCCTCCCGCTGCTATTGCTGTGCGGTGCAGCGATGGTTTTTATCGTCACCGTGCTTTGTCCGCTGTGGTTTCCGCCCAGTGCCTGGATAAGCGCGTTGAAGGCCATCTCTGAGGCGGCGATGGTTGGCGCTCTGGCCGACTGGTTTGCCGTCAGCGCCCTGTTTCGTCGGGTGCCAATCCCGCTCGCCGGTCGCCATACGGCGATCATCCCCCGTAACAAGGATCGCATTGCCGATAATCTTGCGCTGTTTGTACAGGATAAATTTCTTAATACCGACGCGCTGTTAACGTTGATCCGCCGCCACGATCCGGCACAGATGGTGGCCAGCTGGCTGAGCATGCCAGCCAATGCAGCAACATTCAGCAGCTACCTGCTGAAAATGGTCCGCGGATTTCTGGATCTGGCTGATGACCAGAGGATCCAGTCTTTTATGCGCCGGGCCATCCACAAAGCCATTGATAAAGTCGATCTCTCCCAGTCAACGGCGATGGTGCTGGAGAGCCTGACCAAAAATAACCGTCATCAGGCGCTGCTTGACGATGCCATCCGGCAGTTACTGCATCTGGTCAACAAACCAGGTACGCATGAGTTTATCGCCCGACAGGTGGTCGAGTGGCTGAAACGCGAACATCCGCTGAAAGAGAAAATGCTGCCTACTGAATGGCTGGGAGAAAAGAGTGCGGGGCTGGCCGCTAACGCCGTTAAGTCGATCCTTAATGATATAGAGCAGGATGGCACACATGAGTTGCGGCAGGGCTTTAACCGCGCGGTGCAGCGACTGATCGCCCGGCTGCGTGACGATCCGGAGATGCAGTTAAAAGCAGAAGAGATCAAAAGTTGGCTGAAAGAGGATACTGCGCTGAATACCTACATCAGTCAGCTGTGGGGTGATCTGCGCAGCTGGCTGAAGATGGACCTCGAAAGGCCGGATTCGGTGCTCCACGCCAGGGTCAGCGCCGCCGGACAATGGCTGGGAGAGACGCTGATGCAGGATACACAACTGCGTCATTCGCTCAATCAGCATCTGGAAGAGGCGGCAACCCGTGCGGCACCAGAGTTTTCGGCTTTTCTCAGCGGTCATATTAGTGACACGGTAAAAAGCTGGGACGCCCGGGATATGTCGCACCAAGTCGAACTGAATATTGGTAAGGATCTGCAACGTATTCGCATCAACGGCACGGTAGTTGGCGGGGTCATCGGACTCATTCTGTATCTGCTTTCGCTGTTACCGCAGTTTCTGGAAACATGGCGCTGACGCTAATACGGCGATGACGGATGCCTGCCGCGAGAAAAGCCGCTGCAAAAAGTAAAAAAGCCCCATTCACAGAAGGAGGCTTTTTTTGCACCAGGCAGAGATTGCGCGCAGTAAGCTGAGGTTACCGACGCCAGCACCCTGTCAACAATGGCTGCTTAGCGGCGCTTTAACAGCATATAAATACTGAGTATGAAAAACGCCGCACTGGGTAACAACGCGCCCAGCACGGGCGGGATGTTATAGACCAGGCTCAACGGGCCAAAAATCTGATCCAGCACGTAAAACAGGAAGCCAAAGCTGATGCCGGTAATCACCCTCATCCCCATTGACACGCTGCGCAGCGGTCCGAAAATAAAAGAGAGCGCCATCAGCATCATCACCGCGACGGAAAGCGGCTGGAAGATTTTACTCCACATGTTTAACTGATAACGACCTGACACCTGGCCGCTCTGCTTGAGGTATTTGCTGTAGTTGTAAAGACCGCTGATTGACAGCGAGTCCGGGTCCAGCGACACCACGCCAAGTTTGTCCGGGGTCAGCGTGGTTTTCCATTCACCGCTCAGCGTCTGGTTGCCGGTGACCTGTTTCGGATCGGTCAGCACCGACTCATCCACTTCTGATAAATCCCACAGCTTTTTGTCAGCATTGTATTTTGCCGTCGCAGCATAACGAACGGATTGCAGACGACGCTGCTGATTGAAGCTGTAGATACTGACGCCGCCCAGCTCATTATTGTCTTTTAAGCGCTCGATAAAGATAAAGTTATCGCCATCCTTCGCCCACAGGCCATTCTGCGTGGAGAGCAATGACCCTCCCACCAGCTGCTGCGCACGATAGCTGCGCGCCATCTGCTCGCCCTGCGGCGCGACGAACTCGCCGATAGCCATGGTCAGCAACACCAGCGGAATAGCGGTTTTCATTACCGATGCAGCAATTTGCATACGGGTAAATCCCGACGCCTGCATCACCACCAGCTCACTGCGCTGGGCGAGCATTCCCAGTCCCAGCAAGGCCCCCAGCAACGCCGCCATCGGGAAAAATATCTCAATATCCTTCGGCACGCTGAGAATGGTGTAAAGTCCGGCACCCAACGCGGTGTAATCACCCTGCCCCGTTTTGCGCAGCTGATCGACAAACTTGATGATGCCGGAGAGTGACACCAGCATAAACAGCGTTGCCATGATGGTGTTGAAAATCGTTTTGCCAATATAGCGGTCGAGTACGCCAAACATCAGACGGAACCTCCCTTACTGAAGCGGGCGCGGATACGCCGCAGCGGCACGGTATCCCACAAATTCAGTGCTACCGCCAGCGCCAGATACGCCAGGTTCACCACCCACATCCAGACCGCCGGATCAAGGCGTCCTTTTGCGCCACTGGAGCGCAACGAACTTTGCAGCAGGAAGAAAATCAGGTACAGCAGCATCGCGGGTAGCATCGACAATACGCGCCCCTGACGCGGATTGACCACACTCAGCGGCACCACCATCAACGCCATCACCAGCACCGAGAAGATAAGAGTAAACCGCCAGTGCAGCTCGCTGATAAATTCGGGATTCTGAGAATGACGCAGTGCGCCAAACCCCATCTGCTGGGCATCATTTGGATCCAGCACCACTTCCTGATGACCAATAATCGCCCGATAGTTTTCAAAATCGGTAATGCGGAAGTCGCGCAGCATGGCCGTCCCTTCGAAGCGGGTTCCCTTATCCAGGGTCACAATCTGCGAGCCGTCTGCCCGTTGGGTCATATGACCTTTGTCAGCCAGCACCACCGAGGGTCGGGCATTGCCTTTGGGACGCAGCTGAGCAAGGAACACATTGCCAAAAGCATTCCCTTTAACATTTTCAATAAACATTACCGACTGACCATCGCCAGATTGCTGAAACTGACCGGCAGCCAGCGCAGCCGCGCCCGGGTTTGCCTTGGCGTTTTTGGTCACCTCATTCTGATAACGTGCTGACCAGGGGCCAAGCCAGGCCACATTGGCCGCCGCCACCACCGCAGTGAACAGCATCAGCACCATCGCGGCTTTGACCAGCACCGCTTTGCTTAGCCCACAGGCATGCATCACGGTGATTTCACTCTCGGTGTAGAGCCGCCCTAAGGTCATTAAAATGGCTAAAAACAGGCTGAGTGGCAAAATGAGTTGGGCCATGTCAGAAATGCCCAGACCCAGTAATGTCAGAACTAAATTTGTCGGAATCTCGCCGTCTGCCGCCGCACCTAAAATCCTGACTAACTTCTGACAAAAGAAGATCAGTAGCAGGATAAACAGGATAGCCAGCTGACTTTTGAGGGTTTCCCGAACCAGATATCTAATGATGATCACGCTGAGTACGCCTGTGAAAACTTGTCTTTTTGCAGGAAAATCGCTAATTTCATCGCTTATACGCCATTTTTATCATTGATGGCCACGGTCATAACTCAATCAGTATGACAATAATCGTGTTCTGGTGATGTAAAAAATTATTTTATCCAACCCGGATTAAGGGTCATCACCAAAACGAAATCTGATGCCCGTTATGCTAACAGCGTGTTGCCCGGCAACATGCGGTCAACAAGCGCTACATTCTAGCGGCAGCCAACGCCGTTGTCTTTAAGATTCAGGAGAGTGCATGGAGTTCAGTGTAAAAAGCGGTAGTCCGGAGAAACAGCGCAGTGCCTGCATCGTGGTTGGCGTGTTTGAACCGCGCAGGTTGTCACCGATTGCTGAACAACTGGATAAAATCAGCGATGGCTATATCAGCGCCCTGCTGCGCCGTGGTGAACTGGAAGGCAAAGTCGGTCAGACCCTGCTGCTGCATCATGTACCAAACATCCTCTCTGAGCGGATTTTGCTCATCGGATGCGGTAAAGAACGTGAACTGGATGAACGCCAGTACAAACAGGTCATTCAGAAAACTATCAACACCCTTAATGATACCGGTTCAATGGAAGCCGTCTGCTTTCTCACAGAGCTGCACGTCAAAGGCCGTAACACCTACTGGAAAGTCCGCCAGGCGGTGGAAACCTCGAAAGAGACGCTTTACAGCTTCGATCAACTGAAAAGCAATAAAGTCGAACCCCGTCGCCCACTGCGAAAAATGGTGTTCAACGTGCCGACCCGACGGGAACTGACCAGCGGTGAGCGTGCCATTCAGCACGGTCTGGCGATTGCCGCAGGCGTTAAGGCAGCGAAAGATCTTGGCAACATGCCACCCAACATTTGTAATGCGGCCTATCTGGCTTCGCAGGCGCGTCAGCTGGCGGATACCTGGAGTAAAAACATTACCACCAGGGTAATCGGCGAACAGCAGATGAAAGAGCTGGGTATGAATGCCTATCTTGCCGTCGGCCAGGGCTCACAGAATGAATCCCTGATGTCGGTGATTGAATACAAAGGCAGCCCGGATGCAGAAAGCAAACCGATCGTGCTGGTTGGTAAAGGGGTAACCTTTGACTCCGGCGGTATCTCCATCAAGCCCGGCGAAGCGATGGACGAGATGAAATACGACATGTGCGGCGCGGCTTCAGTTTATGGCGTGATGCGTATGGTTGCCGAACTGAACCTGCCGCTGAATGTGGTGGGCGTGCTGGCAGGCTGTGAAAATATGCCTGGCGGACGGGCGTATCGTCCGGGTGATGTGCTGACCACCCTGTCCGGGCAGACGGTAGAAGTACTGAATACCGATGCAGAGGGTCGCCTGGTGCTGTGCGATGCACTGACTTATGTTGAGCGCTTTGATCCGGAGGTGGTGATCGATATCGCCACGCTGACCGGTGCCTGCGTGATTGCCCTCGGCCATCATGTCAGCGGACTGATGTCGAACCACAACCCGCTGGCGCATGAGCTCATCGGCGCTTCTGAGCAGGCTGGCGATCGCGCGTGGCGTCTGCCGATGTCGGACGAATATCAGGAGCAACTGGATTCGAATTTTGCCGATATGGCCAACATAGGTGGCCGTCCTGGTGGGGCGATTACCGCTGCCTGCTTCCTGGCGCGCTTTACCCGCAAATATAACTGGGCACATCTGGACATTGCCGGAACGGCCTGGCGCTCTGGCAAGGCCAAAGGTGCCACCGGGCGTCCTGTGGCCCTGCTGTCGCAGTTCCTGCTGAATCGCGCCGGTCTGAACGGCGACGATTAATCCATGAAGAACGCCACCTTCTGGCTGATAGAAACCGATACGCCGGTTGATGGGCTCAGCGCCCTTGAGGCGCTGGTGTGTCACCTGGCTGAGGTAAACTGGCGCGAGGGGAAACGCGTACTGATAGCCTGCGAAGATGAAGCGCAGGCTGTACGACTGGATGAAGCGCTGTGGCAGCGTCCGGCCAATGCCTTTGTACCGCATAATCTTGCCGGGGAAGGCCCGGCATTTGGCGCGCCGGTCGAGCTGGCCTGGCCGCAGCGCCGGGGCAATGCGCCACGTGATTTGCTGATCAGCCTGCTACCGCAGTTTGCAGATTTTGCCACCGCTTTCCATGAAGTGATAGACTTCGTGCCCTATGAAGAATCTTTGAAACAGCTGGCGCGCGACCGCTACAAAGCGTATCGCAGCGTTGGATTCCACTTGAATACGGCAACGCCGACGCCCCCAACGACATAGCAGAAATGGAAAAGACATATAACCCGCAAGATATCGAGCAGCCGCTTTACGAGCACTGGGAACAGCAGGGCTGGTTCAGACCTAATGGCGACACCAGCCAGGAAAGCTTCTGCATTATGATCCCGCCGCCAAACGTCACCGGCAGCTTGCATATGGGTCACGCCTTCCAGCAGACCATTATGGATACCCTGATCCGCTACCAGCGTATGCAGGGAAAAAACACCCTGTGGCAGGCGGGGACCGACCATGCGGGGATCGCCACTCAGATGGTGGTTGAGCGTAAGATCGCAGCCGAAGAGGGCAAAACGCGCAAGGACTATGGCCGCGATGCGTTTATTGAAAAAATCTGGCAGTGGAAGGCCGAATCTGGCGGCACCATTACCCGTCAGATGCGTCGTCTGGGCAACTCCGTGGACTGGGAGCGTGAACGCTTCACCATGGATGAGGGCCTGTCCAACGCCGTCAAAGAAGTCTTTGTGCGTCTGTACAAAGAAAACCTGATTTACCGTGGCAAACGTCTGGTGAACTGGGATCCTAAACTGCGTACCGCCATCTCCGATCTGGAAGTGGAAAACCGTGAGTCGAAAGGCTCAATGTGGCACATCCGTTATCCTCTGGCCGACGGCGCGATCACCGCCGACGGTAAAGATTACCTGGTGGTGGCGACAACCCGCCCCGAAACCGTACTGGGTGATACCGGCGTGGCGGTTAACCCGGAAGATCCGCGCTATAAAGATCTGATTGGCAAGTTTGTGCTGTTGCCGTTGGTTAACCGTCGCATTCCGATTGTGGGTGACGAGCATGCCGATATGGAAAAAGGCACCGGCTGCGTGAAAATCACCCCGGCGCACGACTTCAACGACTATGAAGTAGGCCGCCGCCATCGCCTGCCGATGATCAACATGCTGACCTTTGACGGTGATATCCGTGAAACCGCGCAGGTTTTCGACAGCAACGGTGAAGAGTCTGACGTTTACGACGCGGCTATCCCGACTGCGTTCCAGAAACTTGAGCGTTTTGCCGCGCGCAAAGCCATCGTCGCGGCGGTTGACGAACTGGGCCTGCTGGAAGAGGTGAAACCTCACGATTTAACCGTGCCATATGGCGATCGCGGCGGCGTGGTCATTGAGCCGATGCTGACCGACCAGTGGTATGTCCGCACGGCTCCGCTGGCTAAAGTTGCCGTTGAAGCCGTTGAGCAGGGCGAGATTCAGTTTGTCCCTAAACAGTATGAAAACATGTATTTCTCCTGGATGCGCGACATCCAGGACTGGTGTATTTCTCGCCAGCTGTGGTGGGGTCACCGCATCCCGGCCTGGTACGATGCCGAAGGCAATGTTTACGTTGGCCGAAGCGAAGACGAAGTCCGTGCAGAAAATAATCTGGCTGCCGATGTGGCGTTGAACCAGGATGAAGACGTGCTGGATACCTGGTTCTCCTCCGGCCTGTGGACCTTCTCCACGCTCGGCTGGCCGGAGAATACCGAAGCGCTACGTACCTTCCACCCCACCAGCGTGCTGGTCAGCGGCTTCGATATTATCTTTTTCTGGATTGCCCGCATGATCATGCTGACCATGCACTTCATCAAAGATGAAGATGGCAAACCTCAGGTGCCGTTCAAAACCGTCTACATGACCGGTTTGATCCGTGATGAGGAAGGCCAGAAGATGTCGAAATCGAAAGGTAACGTCATCGATCCGCTGGACATGGTTGACGGTATTTCGCTGGAAGACCTGCTGGAGAAACGTACCGGCAATATGATGCAGCCACAGCTGGCGGAAAAAATCCGCAAGCGTACCGAGAAGCAGTTTCCAAATGGTATTGAACCGCATGGTACTGATGCCCTGCGCTTCACGCTGGCGGCGCTGGCCTCCACCGGTCGCGACATCAACTGGGACATGAAGCGGCTGGAAGGCTACCGTAATTTTTGCAACAAGCTGTGGAATGCCAGTCGCTTTGTGCTGATGAATACTGAAGGCCAGGATTGTGGGCAGAATGGCGGCGAGAAGGTATTCTCGCTGGCCGATCGCTGGATCCGTGCGGAATTCAACCAGACGGTGAAGGCATATCGTGACGCTCTCGACAGCTACCGTTTTGATATGGCCGCCAACATTCTGTATGAATTTACCTGGAATCAGTTCTGTGACTGGTATCTGGAGCTGACCAAGCCGGTGATGAACGGTGGCAGCGAAGCCGAACTGCGCGGTACACGCAACACGCTGGTTGACGTGCTGGAAGCTCTGTTGCGTCTGGCTCATCCGATTATTCCCTTTATCACCGAAACCATCTGGCAGCGCGTCAAAGCACTGAAAAACATCCAGGCTGAAACTATTATGCTGCAACCAATGCCGGCATATGATGCAGCCAGCGTGGATGAGGCAGCGCTGAGCGATACGGAATGGTTGAAACAGGCCATCGTCGCAGTACGTAATATCCGGGCGGAGATGAACCTCTCCCCGGCTAAACCGTTAGATGTGTTGTTGCGCAGTGCGAGTGATACGGTTGTTAATCGCGTTACTGCCAACCACAGCTTCCTTAAATCGCAGGCCCGTCTGGAAAGCATTACCTGCCTGGCTGCGGATGATAAGGGGCCGGTATCCGTTACCAAAATTATCGACGGCGCTGAACTGCTGATCCCGATGGCGGGCCTAGTCGATAAAACCGCCGAGCTGGAGCGGCTGGCAAAAGAGGTGGCGAAGCTGGAAGTGGAAATCAGCAAGATTGAAAGCAAGCTTTCCAATGAAGGATTTGTCTCCCGCGCTCCGGCTGATGTTGTGGCAAAAGAGCGCGAACGCATGAGCGGTCTGGAACAGGCAAAAGTAAAACTGATTGAACAGCAGGCAGTGATTGCCGCGCTGTAAGCAGTAGTAAACTGCGATAAAGCCCGTTGAGCTTACTCAACGGGCTTTTTTTATCGGCCCGGTTAGTATGTACTGTGCTGTGCCTGACGGCTGCTGGTGCTGACCGGTTTGAATATACTGGCTATCCTTCCCCATATTCTCGCAATAACAGGCAGACAACCTTTTGTTGATTTGCCTGAGCTTTTTTTGCGCACATCTGGCGTATTCCGCATGCCGGCAATCCCTGATCGTTTATTTTTGTTTTCGCCTGGTTTTGGCTCTGTCAGGCGGTCCTCATTACGGAGAGGGGTAAAATATATTTTTGTTAAATTCGGGCCTGACAACAATATAATCCTTATTTCTGGAGGCCTCAATATCAAAAAATGAAGGTGCTTTGTTAATATCCAACATGCCCATACTTCAATGACTTCACCCTCATTTCCGCCCGGGGATGTTAACTGCTGAGGCGTTCTCAGCGCATATTTTCTGGCATATCCCAAATTCCCTGAAACATAAAACCCCTCACCATTAACATTATTTTTAAGTTGCTGCTCACCCGGTTCATAATCATCCCTGAGCCCTTCATTAATAATGACGTTGTGCCATCTTTTTCCTGGTGCCGTGCCCTCCAGGAAACTGGGCAACTTTTATATTTTTCGTATCTGAGCCATTTATCCCTCTTTCACTGACCACACACTTAAACTTTGGAATAAAATATTTTTCAGCCTTTTTTTCTTGCTTTAACTCTTTTTCAGAGCATTGCCCTAGTGCACTTTCTGCACTCTGAAAAATGTTATAGTCAATTATTTTACTATTTATTCCAATACCTGAAACTTTCACTGCACTGGATAAGTATTTTCTCACCGGATTATGGATTAGCCTTGCATTTTCGCCCTCTTTTTTACTGATATGATTAATATCATTCATATAACTCCCGGTTTGCTCACCACTCACTTTAATTGCCGTCATTTATTTCCTGGATAATAAAACTGATGACACTGTATCACGGCATTAAATCAGTGGATTTCAAAATTCATTTTTTCAGAGCGAACAGGGCAGCGTTTCCACAGAGAAATTTATATTCTGGTGATAATTGCAACTTCATTGACCAGATGTTATTACATCTGCCATGCAATCAGACAGTGACAGATTATTATGACTCCGATCCCTTCAGCGAAAACAGAGATTCGCCTTATACAACCCGCCGACGATTGCCATATTGCCCGCGTCATTCGCGATGTTTCGGCCGAGTTTGGTCTTACCGCTGACAAAGGCTTTACCGTGGCCGATCCTGACCTTGATCGCTTGTTCGAACTCTACAGTGCCCCTGACAGCGCTTACTGGGTTATTGAGCACGATGGCGTCGTCGTCGGTGGTGGCGGCGTGGCTCCGCTGCTGTGCAGTGAGGCTGACGTCTGTGAACTGCAAAAAATGTACTTTATGCCGGTAATACGCGGAATGGGTATCGCCAGGAATCTGGCTGTGCAGGCGATGGCGTTTGCCCGCCAGCGGGGCTATAAACGCTGCTACCTGGAAACCACAGCCTCCCTGACGCGAGCAATCCGCCTGTATGAGCATCTTGGCTTTGAACATATCGACGCGCCGATGGGCTGCACCGGACACGTCGATTGCGAAGTACGGATGTTGCGACGGTTATAACCACAGCAGACAGACTACTGCAAGCACCAGGCGGGCACACCGCTGTGAAAACGCAGCTCGTTATCTGGATCGTTAATCAGCCTGGCTTCCGTCTCACCAATCTTTCTTATCCGCTGAGAAAGATCGCCACCAGCAATCTGCGCCGCCAGCGCCAGATAATCCTGATAATGGCGCGCTTCGGAGCGCAACAGCGAAATATAAAAAGCCGCCAGCTCGTTATCCAGATACGGAGCAAGGCTGGCAAACCGCTCACAGGATCGTGCTTCAATGTAAGCACCGCAAATCAGCTTATCCACCAGCGTTTGCGGCTCATGCGTGGTGACTTCTGCCAGCAGGCCTCTGGCATAACGACTGGCGGTGATTTTGACATAGGGAATACTTCTCGCCTGCATAATCTCCATGACCTGATAAAAGTGATGCAATTCCTCTTTTATCAGCAGCACCATTTTGTCCACCAGCGCATCGCCATAGCTGATTTCAGTGCGACTGACGATCATTTTTGACAAGCTTTTGTGCTCCGCAAGAAAAGCCAGATCGGCATCGCGGCTGTGAACAAACTGCTCCCAGGGTTTAAGCCAGGCAAGCAGTGCATTACCGCTTTCCTCATCGGCAACGTATTTGCGGATCAGCCACATTGCGGTCTGTGCTGCTTTCAGTTCACAAACCAGATGATCGGTTAATAACAGTGGGAGATTTTCCGGCTTACGTGCCTCATCAATCCACGCCTGGGGCGTGCGGCACAGTAAAAAGGCGTGGACAGGAGCCAGCAGGCGATCGGTATTCATGCGCTCAACGATTCCGTTGCAAATGCGGGATTAACAGGTCTGTTCAGCAGCCGGGACAGACTTTGTCCCGGCACGAGGGGGAAAACGGACATTTTCCTGGTTGATCTTGTCCTGACTCAGTGACGAACCCCGTTGTCATCCTCATCTTCCGGAAAGTCGTCCTCTTCATCTTCGGCATCCGGGTCTTCGAAGTAGGTTCCCCAGCCGTCGTAATCAACATTAAATTTACTTACCAGACTGACTAACTGTTCAACCTGTGCGTCAATCAACTCTGCCTTCAGCGCCGATTCGCTCAGGATATCGCAGCACATCACTTTGCTGCCGTCTTCCAGCTCCAGCTCTTCCGGCTCCGTCACTTCATAGCCCAGTTTAAATGCTTCCACCGCCGCTTTCTCCAGCGCATCGAAGCTGGGACAGGAGAAGTGATGTTCGATGGTGTAGAGCGCATCCGGGTCACTGCCATCTTCCAGCAGCTCTTCAATAATCAGTCGCGTCTCTTCCTGCTGCTCTTCCAGCAATGCTTTATTTGCCATGATCCGTTCCTCAGTATGTGGCATCTCATGCAAGTATTTTCCCACAGTGCCCTTCGCGCCACTACCTTTATCCAAAAGTTTCTGTAACGCAGGGTTGAAAATGCATATTCATACGGTTAAATTGAATTTAAATTCACAAAATCTTACCGGAGCACTTCATGAGTCAGTTCTGTCAACGCCATTTTCTCAGGCTGCTGGATTTCACCCCCGCGGAAATCACCGCCCTGCTGGCACTGGCCGCCACGCTGAAAACAGAGAAGAAAAAAGGTCAGGAAACACAATACCTGAAAGGTAAAAACATCGCGCTCATCTTCGAAAAAGACTCGACCCGTACCCGTTGCTCTTTCGAAGTTGCCGCTTACGATCAGGGTGCCAACGTGACTTATCTTGGCCCGAGCGGCAGCCAGATTGGACATAAAGAGTCCATGAAAGACACCGCCCGCGTGCTGGGCCGGATGTACGATGGTATTCAGTATCGCGGTCATGGTCAGGAGCTGGTTGAATCGCTGGCACAACATGCGGGCGTGCCGGTGTGGAATGGCCTGACCAATGAATTTCATCCTACCCAGTTGCTGGCCGATTTGCTGACCATGCAGGAACACCTGCCCGGAAAAGCTTTCAACGAAATGGTCTTTGCCTATGCAGGGGACGCCCATAACAACATGGGTAATACCATGCTGGAAGCCGCTGCCCTGATGGGATTTGATCTGCGCCTGGTGGCGCCAAAAGGCTGCTGGCCGGATGCCAGCCTGGTGGCTGAATGTCGCAAGGCGGCAGAGAAAACCGGCGGTAAAATCACCCTGACCGAGGATATTGCCGAAGGCGTGAACGGCGCAGATTTTATCTATACCGATGTGTGGGTGTCGATGGGCGAACCGAAAGAGGTCTGGCAGGAGCGTATTGCCCTGTTACGGCCCTATCAGGTAAACAGCGCAATGCTGGCGCTGACCGGCAATCCCCAGGTGAAATTCCTTCACTGCCTGCCGGCTTTCCACGACGACCAGACCACGCTGGGCCAGCAGATGGCAGAGCAGTACGATTTGCACGGCGGGATGGAAGTCACGGATGACGTGTTTGAATCTGCCCACAGCGTGGTGTTCGACCAGGCGGAAAACCGTCTGCACACCATTAAAGCCGTAATGGTGGCCACGCTCTCCGGCCAGCATTAATCCTCGCCTGTGCCCCCTGGTATCGACCTGCCGGTTTCCCGGCAGGTGACGGGCGGTGGCTAATATCTGATACGGTGCGTAAAGCAGGAGGAGAGCGCCATTCCTCCGCTCAGTGGCACCGCCGCCTCGCTTTCAATAGTCTCCAGGGCGGTAAGAAAAGATGCAGCCCACCAGTGGCAGTCCCAACGCTTAATACCTGCCATCAGCCGGGCATGCATTTTTTTACGTTCGCTGAGCGATAAATGCAGCGCGGTGTGAATCGCGTCGGCAATGGCGTCAGGATCGTAAGGATTAACGATAATGGCACCGTCCATATGCTCTGATGCCCCGGCAAACTGCGACAGTATCAGCACGCCCGGGTTGGCCGGATCCTGTAGCGCAACATACATTTTTGCCATCAGGCTCATCCCGGCGATTAACGGCGTCACCACCGCCACCCTTGAAGCACGATAGATACCGGCCTGTTCTTCGCGGCTGTACTGTCGGGTGAGAAAGTTCACCGGATACCAGTCCAGCGTGCCTTTCACCCCATTGAGCTCACCGCACAGCGTTTCCAGCTCATGGCTCATTTCCGCAGCCCGATGAGAATACCCCGCCGACGGAGAGGCCAGCTGAAGCAGCATAATGTTGCCCACGTACTCCTGATGTCGCCGCAGCAGGACCTCCATCGCGCTGATGCGATAAGGAAGCCCGGCGCTGTCATCAAGATGGCCTCCGCTGAGCACGGTATTTTCCGGCAGGGTTTTCCGGCACTCCTGCTCCGTCACCGTGCAGCCAGCGGTATGGCTGAGTGAATCGACATCGTCCAGGTCGATGCCCACCGGAAAAACGCCGGTGGTGATGATCCGGCCAAAGATACGAAAACAGGTGGCGCCCAGCCGCTCGGTACGAAATTCGCTCTCGACCCACAGTAGAAAATTTTTCATATCCTGTAAGGTCTGAAAACCTATCACATCGCAGCACAGCAGTGACTCAGCCAGCCAGCGCCAGTCCGGAATGGCTTCAAATCCCTGACCGGCAGGAAATGGCTGATGAAAGAAAAATCCCGTCCGGTTAGTCAGACCGGCATGACGAATAAGCTGAATGCAGGGGATCAGGTGGTAATCCTGCACCCAGATAACATCATCAGGCATGGCGTATTCAGCTATCGCCAGGGCATAAGCTTCGTTGAGTTTTCGGTATTGTGTCAGACCAGGCTGGCTGAAGCGTGCCAGGTCCGGACGCTGATGAAATACGGGCCATAGTCCTTTATGGACATAACTCATATAACCCTCCTGCAATTCCGCCTGACTGAGAGGAAAGGTCAGTGAGTCATAATCCTGACCACTGCTGAAGGTAAATTCTCGCGGCGTATCAGATGACACCTCTGCGGTTTTGCCATCCCAACCAATCCATAAACTCAAACCATAACGACGGCTCAGTATGCTTTTATACAGGGCTGAAAGCGTGGAGGGATGAGACATATTATGAGAAACCAGAATCAAACCTGACATAACCTTTTCCTGATAACGCCTTCCCTGCCGGATGCAGAGAAACGGGTTGTAGTGGTACTGCTGACGCGGTTCATTAAACGGCTTCGGATATAAAAAAAGCGTAAAAATATCAAGCGGGGAAGTAAAAAAACTGCTTAATAATGTTATCGTTCTGAAAGTAACTGGCACGGTAAATGTTGCAGACTTGCGATTTGGCATTAACTTTAAACCGACAGACACGCATGCCCTGTACTGCCCGCGCTGGTTTTTTTTGGGCTGTTCTGGCTCACGATAACTCACGGATAAAACGCATCTCTTATGACTTCAAAAAAACAGTCGCTTCCTGTAGCCATGCTGGCCGCAGCGGGCATCGTGTTTGGTGACATTGGCACCAGTCCGCTCTATACGCTGAAGGAGTGTCTTTCGATTCTGCCAGCCGGTGGCGTAACAGAAACGGCGATAATGGGCTTTCTTTCTCTGATTTTCTGGGGACTGACGCTGATCGTTACGGTCAAGTATGTCTGTTTTGTGATGCGGGCTGATATCGATGGCGAAGGCGGTATCCTGACCCTGATGTCGCTGGCGCGTCAAAGCGTCAAAGGGCGCGCCGTCCATCTGGTGGTGCTGGCCGGACTGACCGGCGGCGCTTTCTTTTATGGCGACGGCGTGATCACCCCGGCAATTTCGGTGATGTCCGCTATTGAGGGGATCGAAGTGGTCGCCCCGGCGCTGGACCGCTTTATTGTGCCACTTTCCGTGGTTATTCTCGCGCTGCTGTTCATTATTCAGAAGCACGGCACCGAGCGGGTCAGCCGCGTTTTCGGACCGGTGATGCTGGTATGGTTCGTCACGCTGGCGGTACTGGGGATAAGAGGGATCATGATGAATCCGGGCGTGCTGCATGCGCTGAATCCGGCCTTTGCGCTGGAGTTTCTGCTCAGTCATAAAGCACTCTCCTTTGCCGCGCTGGGGATGGTCGTGCTGGCCGTTACCGGAGCTGAAGCGCTGTACGCCGACATGGGGCATCTGGGGAAAACGCCCATCAGAATGGCGTGGCTGGTTATCGCCATGCCCTCGCTGATACTGAATTATTTTGGTCAGGGAGCCCTGGTACTCGCCACGCCGGATGCGGTTAAAAATCCCTTTTATCTGCTGGCACCCGGCTGGGCGCAAATCCCGCTTATTGTGCTCTCCACGCTGGCAACAGTGATAGCCGCGCAGTCGATTATCACCGGCGTTTACACCCTCACCCACCAGGCGATACGGCAGGGTTTTCTGCCGCCGATGCGCATCGTTTACACCTCGTCCACCGAATCCGGCCAGATTTATATCCCGGTGGTTAACTGGCTGTTGTTTGTCGCCGTCACGCTGATCATTTTTGCTTTCGAAAGCTCCTCGGCGCTCTCTGCGGCTTACGGCATTGTGGTCACCGGAACGATGGTACTGACCGCATTCCTGACCGGCATTGTGGCGTTCAGAAACTGGAAGTGGCCCCTGCCCGTGGCGCTCCTTTTCCTGCTCTGTATGCTGGTTATCGATGTCACGCTGTTCGGTGCGAACCTGATTAAACTCCTTTCAGGTGGCTGGGTGCCGGTGATGCTGGCAATGGTGATGCTGGTGCTGATGTTGATCTGGAGCAGTGAGCGCTCACGGCTTATCCGCCGTCTCAGTGACGATCCTGAAGGCCTCAGAGCAATGATTAACTCACTGGAAGCCTCGCCGCCAAAACGGGTGGAAGGCACCGCTATTTTTCTGACCAAAAAAGTCAGTGAGATCCCGCAGGCGCTGTTGCATAACCTGAAACACAATCGGGTCATGCACGAACGCATCGTCCTGTTGCATATCCGCACCACCGACAAACCGAGGGAATACAATCAGAACCGTATCGCTCTGCAACAACTCTCACCAACTTTCTGGCAGGTGACCGCCTCCTACGGCTGGCATGAGGTGCCTGCCATGCAGGAGATCCTCCACCTTTGTGGGCTACAGGGATTTGGTTGCACGGTGAATGAAGCCTCATTTTTCACTTCTCACGATACGCTGGTAATGAAAAAGCGCCGGGGCCTGTCACGGCTTAAGGGCGGAATTTTCCATTTCTTCCAGCACAACGCGCTGCGGGCACATGAGCAGTTTATGATCCCGCCTAATCGGGTCATTGAGCTGGGCGGTCAGAAAGAGTTCTGATGCTAACGGTCCGGTTGCCTGATGCCAGCCGGACCGTAGAAGGGATATTGACCGGCAAACCTGCCGTTTTTCAGCGAGATTCATAATTATTCTGTTTTTAATCCGGATGGCAAAAAAAATCAAAAATAGTTATTCATCATTAATACATACCCTCAGCAACCCCCTTTCAACCCGCTTATTTAATTTCATGATTTACAGAAACAAAAAATAAAAACCTCAGTTTGATCACGAAAATAAAACCCGGCAAAAAAGCAGACAAAAGAATAAATATCTTAGCTTTATAAAATAATCTGAAATAAAAATTCACCCTGATAAAACCATCAATCAAAGCCCGCCATAAAAGCAATATAAAACAGCAGGATAATAATTATTACTTTCTTTTATTGTCAGCATCGGAAAAGTATCTTGAAAAATAAATCATCTTAACGAGTTAAATATTCACTTCAATTAAAAAGAAAATAATAAAAACAATGACCATCATCAATTCAGGGTTGGTTTAATAAACCCCTGTTTTTTTATGTGACATATTTCACGTTCAATATTCGGATGAAAATTATTATTCCTGCGCAAACACAATGCTAATGGCGTGCTCTTAATCAAAAGATTGAGTCACGGTGAGCGATTAATGCTTAAAGCAGGTAATTCAATATGAAAAAACATTTTGTTGGCTCAGAAATAGGCCAGCTTCGTTCAGTGTTACTGCATCGGCCCCATTTAAGCCTGAAAAGGCTGACGCCTTCCAACTGCCAGTCTCTGCTGTTTGACGATGTGTTATCGGTAGAAAAGGCCGGGGAAGAGCACGACATATTTTCACAAACGCTACGGCAGCAGGGCGTTGAAGTTTTGTTGTTAACCGATTTGCTGTCCGAAACCCTGGCTAACGCGGAGGCAAAAAGCTGGCTACTCGACCAACAGGTTTCTGATTATACCCTTGGCCCCTCTTTTGCTGCCGATATCCGTGGCTGGCTGGCGGGAGTCGCTGACAGTCAGCTGGCCCACTATCTTTCCGGCGGCCTGACCTATGATGAAATCCCCCCGGCATTCAGCAATATGGCGATTGATCTGCACGCGCCGGATGATTTCATTATGGCACCGCTGCCCAATCATCTGTTCACCCGCGACACCTCCTGCTGGATTTATAACGGCGTCTCCATTAACCCGATGGCGAAAACCGCTCGTCAGCGGGAAACCAACAATCTGCGGACCATCTACCGCTGGCATCCCGCTTTTCAGCAGGATGATTTCATTCACTATTTCAACGATGAAACCACCAACTATCAGCAGGCGACCCTGGAAGGCGGGGATGTACTGGTGCTGGGCAACGGCGCGGTGATGATTGGCATGTCGGAACGCACCACCTCCTGCGGTATTGAGTTTCTGGCCCGCTCACTGTTTCAGCATCAGCAGGCCAGCAGGGTCATCGCCATCGAGTTGCCCAGACACCGCGCCTGTATGCACCTTGATACGGTAATGACGCAACTCGACCACGATATTTTCTCTGTCTATCCGCAGGTGATTGACCGCAACACCCGCAGCTGGACGCTCACCAGCGACGGGCACGGCGGCCTGATCCGTAAAGAGGAAAGCAGCGTGATGCAGGCCATTGAGCACGCACTCAATCTCGATCATCTGCGGCTGATTACCACCGGCGGCGACCGCTTTGAAGCCGAACGTGAACAGTGGAACGATGCCAATAATGTGCTGACGGTGCGTCCGGGCGTGGTGATTGGCTATGAGCGCAATATCTGGACCAATGAGAAATATGACAAAGCAGGGGTTACCGTGCTGGCCATCCCCGGTAACGAACTGGGCAGAGGGCGCGGCGGAGCACGCTGCATGAGCTGTCCACTGGAACGCGACGGACTGTAAACAGAGGGATAAACAATGAGCAAACCATTACTGGTGGTGGCGCTGGGGGGCAATGCCTTGCTGAAACGCGGGGAACCGCTGGAAGCGGATATCCAACGTCGGAATATTGAACAGGCAGCCAGGGCAATTGCCACCCTGACTGCCGAATGGCGGATCGTTCTGGTGCACGGCAACGGGCCACAGGTCGGTCTGCTGGCCGTGCAGAACAGCAGTTGCGATCTGACGTCTCCCTGGCCACTGGACATTCTGGTGGCAGAAACCCAGGGGATGATCGGCTATCTGCTGCAACAGGCGCTGCGCAATTATCTGCCGGGAGCGCAAATCAGTACGCTGCTTACCCAGGTCGAAATTAGCCCAAACGATGCCGCATTTCGTAATCCGACCAAATACATCGGCCCGGTTTACTCGCCGCAGCAGGCACAGCAGGTAGCCGCTGAACAGGGGTGGACGATGAAAGCCGATGGTGAGTTTGTCCGTCGGGTGGTTCCCTCCCCCATGCCGGTCAGGATCGTAGAAGATCAGGCAATTCTGGCACTGACCGAACGGGGTCATCTGGTTATCTGCAACGGTGGTGGCGGTATTCCCGTAACAGGTAACTCACAGGGGCAATTCAGTGGCGTCGAGGCGGTGATTGATAAGGATCTTTCCGCCGCGCTGTTGGCGACGCAGCTTTCCGCTGACGCACTGCTGATCCTCACCGATGCGGATGCCGTCTATCTCGACTGGGGAAAACCTGACAGTCGTGCGCTGCGCCAGGTCACACCGGCCGACCTGCAGGGCATGACGTTTGACGCCGGATCGATGGGACCCAAAGTCGCCGCAGCCTGTGAATTTGTCACGCAATGCGCAGGGAGAGCCGGTATTGGCTCTCTGGCCGATGCCACCGACATTCTGAGTGGCCGTAAAGGCACGCTTATCACCAGCAGTTCAATGCATTAAAAAAAGGAACCACTATGTCTGTTTCACTGCATAACCGTCATTTTCTGAAGCTGCTGGATTTTACCCGGCAGGAGATCCAGTACCTGCTCGATCTCTCTTTCTCACTGAAAAAAGCCAAATACAGCGATAACGAGCAGCAAAAGCTGGTCGGCAAAAACATTGCGCTGATCTTCGAGAAAACCTCCACCCGCACCCGCTGTGCCTTTGAAGTCGCCGCCTTCGATCAGGGTGCGCAGGTGACTTACCTTGGCCCCAGCGGTTCACAGATTGGTCATAAAGAGTCAATGAAAGATACCGCCCGCGTGTTAGGCAGAATGTACGACGGTATTGAGTATCGTGGTTTTGGTCAGCAAATCGTGGAAGAGCTGGCCGCCTTTGCCGGTGTGCCGGTGTGGAACGGACTGACCGACGAATTCCATCCGACGCAGATCCTCGCCGATCTGATGACCATGCTGGAGCACGCACCCGGTAAACAACTGCATCAGATAGCCTTTGCTTACCTTGGCGATGCCCGCAACAACATGGGCAACTCCCTGATGGTTGGCGCGGCAAAAATGGGGATGGATATCCGTCTGGTGGCCCCCCAATCCTTCTGGCCTGATGAAGAACTGGTGGCCCGTTGTCGGCAACTGGCGAAGGAGAGCGGTGCCAGAATTGTGCTGACCGAGGATGTGGAAGAAGGCGTTGCCGGGGTCGATTTCCTCTATACCGATGTCTGGGTGTCAATGGGAGAAAGCAAGGACGCCTGGGCTGAGCGTGTGGCGCTGATGAAGCCCTATCAGGTCAACCAGGCGGTGCTGAAAGCCACGCAAAATCCCCAGGTAAAATTTATGCATTGCCTGCCAGCCTTTCATAACGAGCACACCCGGACCGGACGTGAAATCGAAATAGCCTATGGGCTGAAAGGCCTTGAAGTCACCGACGAGGTGTTCGAATCCCCGCATTCGATTGTCTTTGATGAGGCAGAAAACCGTATGCACACCATTAAGGCAGTGATGGTCGCCACCCTGGGTGTGTAAAAGAGGCTGCCACCCCCGGCACTGGTGGGTGGCATGTTAACGACAAAGGACGAGACGTTATGCATAAATTCAGCTTTCCTTCGGCGTATACCATTTTGCTGGTGCTGATTGTGGTGGTCGCCGGGCTGACGTGGATTATTCCTGCCGGACAGTACCAGATGGAGATGAATACCGCGCTCAATCAGGCTGTCCCCGTTGCCGGAACCTGGCACCCAACGCCGCCTCAGCCGCAAGGGCTGGTAGCCATCGTGCTGGCACCGGGTGATGGATTCTATAACCACCAGACCAACCAGGCCGGGGCGATTGATGTTGCACTGTTCATTCTGGTGATTGGCGGCTTTCTGGCAGTAGTCACTAAAACCGGGGCGATCGATGCGGGTATCGGGCGTGTGATGCTGCGCCTGCGCGGTAAAGAAGAGTGGATGATCCCGATTCTGATGGCGCTTTTTGCCGCAGGCGGCACCATTTATGGCATGACGGAAGAGTCACTGCCTTTTTATTCACTGATGGTGCCGGTGATGCTGGCTGCGGGTTTCGATGCCGTGGTGGCCGCCGCCGTGGTGATGCTGGGTGCCGGGATCGGCACCCTGGGATCGACAATCAACCCCTTCGCCACGGTGATTGCCTCTAATGCCGCAGGGATCTCCTTTACCGCCGGTACGGGGCTTAGGTTGATCATTCTGCTGGTCGGCTGGCTTATTTGCGTCAGTTGGGTGATGCGCTATGCCATTCGCGTGCGTAACTCTCCGGCCCGCTCGATCGTGGCCGATTTGCATGAGGAACACCGCGCCTTTTTTCTGCGAGGCCAGGCTGACGGTGCAATGCCAGCGTTCACCCCGCTGCGTAAAACAATCCTGCTGCTGTTTGCCATCGCCTTCGCCATTATGATCTACGGTGTCGCCGTGCAGGGATGGTGGATGGCCCAGATTTCTGGCGTGTTTCTGGTGGCAGCCATCGTTATTGGTCTGATTGCCCGGATGAGCGAAAAAGAGCTGACCAGCACCTTTATTGAAGGTGCCAGGGATCTGCTGGGCGTGGCGCTGATTATTGGTATTGCGCGCGGCATCGTGGTGGTAATGGATAACGGTATGATCACCCATACGGTGCTGCACTTTGCTGAAAAGATCGTCTCTGGCCTCTCTTCCGTGGGCTTTATCAGCGTGGTGTTTCTGCTTGAGGGCGTGTTGTCGTTTCTGGTGCCGTCATCGTCCGGCCTGGCGGTACTGACCATGCCGATTCTCGCCCCGCTGGCCGACTTTGCCAGCCTCAATCGTGACCTGGTGGTCACCGCCTATCAGTCAGCTTCCGGCCTGGTAAATCTGATTACCCCCACCTCTGCGGTGGTGATGGGCGGGCTGGCCATTGCCCGGGTGCCTTACATACGGTGGGTGAAGTGGGTAGCCCCGCTGTTATTGATCCTGCTGGTGCTGTTGCTGGCGGTGATTGGTGCCGGGGCCGCGTTATAACCTCATCATTCGACGAACTTTATTTACTGACCACGGCCTTATCCCCCACCCACCACAGCGTAGTATAAAGCGATGGTTAAAAAATCTACGGCAACACTTGAGAAAGAACAACAGCAGCTGGCGCTGTGCCGCCAGCTAATCGACAACCACCGGTTTCACAGTCAGCAGGAGATCAGGCAGGCGCTTCGCCAACACGGCTACCGTGATATCAGCCAGTCAACGGTATCAAAGCTGTTGACGCTGCTTGACGTGATAAAAATCGCCGATGCCAGAGGAGAAAAAATCTACATGCTCAATCCGGTGCTACAGGTTAAACCGGATGCCGTCAGCCCGCTGTCTGCGATGATCATCAGCGCTGACTATAACCAGCACTTCGTTATTGTGCAGGTTATTGCCGGCTATGCCCGCGCCGTAGCGAGGGTCATTGAGCAAAGCGAGTTGGCGGAGATTCTGGGGATAGTGGCAACCAATAACAGCGTCTGGATTGCCCCACGCTGCCATCAGTTAACCCGCCAGCTGCATCGTCAGATTCTGAACGTGTTGAACCCCGCCAGCCCTGAAGAGGAACGCCATTTTACCTCTGGCTGGCAGGAGATTGCGCCTTGAAGTCAGGGCTAAAGCGCGTATAATTGCGCCCGTTTGCCGGGAGGAACTATGTTGTTAAACAGTGCTGAAATGCTTGCCCAGACACGCCTTTGTACCGGCGGGCAGCACCGTTTTTCCTTACCTGGTATCGTCGATCTTAAAAAAAAGCCCCTCAGTTGAGGGGCTTTTTTTGTCCGTTGACCAGTCACGGGGCTGAGGAGAAAGAAGATGGCTAACCCGCTCTACAAGAAACATATTATCTCGATTAACGATCTTGACCGTGCAGAGCTGGAGCTGGTGCTACGCACCGCTGCCAGTCTGAAGGCCAGACCACGACCGGAGTTACTGAAGCATACCGTGGTGGCAAGCTGCTTCTTTGAAGCCTCAACCCGTACCCGCCTCTCTTTCGAAACCGCCATGCATCGTCTTGGTGCTTCCGTCGTGGGCTTTGCCGACGGCAGCAACACCTCGCTGGGTAAGAAAGGCGAAACGCTGGCCGACACTATTTCTGTTATCGGTACTTATGTCGATGCCATTGTCATGCGCCATCCGCAGGAAGGCGCTGCCAGGCTGGCGACAGAATTCTCCGCAGGAGTACCGATTCTGAATGCCGGAGATGGTGCCAACCAGCATCCCACCCAAACCCTGCTCGACCTGTTTACCATTCAGGAAACCCAGGGGCGTCTGAACAATCTGAACATCGCCATGGTTGGCGATCTGAAATATGGCCGTACCGTGCACTCTCTGGCTCAGGCACTGGCGAAGTTTGACGGTAATCGTTTTATGTTTATTGCGCCAGATGCGCTGGCGATGCCCGCCTACATCACCGATATGCTGGATGAGAAAGGCATCAGCTGGAGCCGACACGACAGCATTGAAGAGGTGATCCCCCAGGTAGACATTCTGTATATGACCCGCGTTCAGAAAGAGCGTCTTGACCCGTCAGAATATGCCAATGTTAAAGCGCAGTTTATTCTGCGTGCCGCCGACCTGGCCGGTGCCCGCGAGCAGATGAAGGTGCTGCATCCACTGCCGCGTATTGATGAAATCACGCCAGACGTTGATAAAACCCCTCATGCCTGGTATTTCCAGCAGGCGGGCAACGGTATCTACGCACGCCAGGCCCTGCTGGCTTTAGTGCTGTCCAGCGAACTGGCTCTGTAAGGAGGAATGATGTCACACGATAATAAATTGCAGGTGGAAGCGATTAAACGCGGCACGGTAATTGACCATATTCCGGCGCAAATCGGCTTTAAACTGCTGTCACTGTTTCGCCTGACCGAGACGGATCAACGTATTACCATCGGTCTGAATCTGCCCTCCGGCGAAATGGGACGCAAAGATCTGATCAAGATCGAAAATACCTTTCTGACTGACGATCAGATCAATCAGCTGGCGGTATATGCTCCCCACGCCACGGTTAATCGCATTGATAATTACGATGTGGTCGGCAAAATCGCCCCCACGTTGCCGGATAATATTGACCGCGTGCTGACCTGCCCGAACAGCAACTGTATCAGTCGTAGCGAGCCGGTAAACTCCAGCTTTGCGGTGAAAAAGCGTAATGATGACGTGCACTTAAAGTGCAAATACTGCGAGAAAGAGTTTGCTCACCATGTGGTGCTGGCGAACTGGTAATCAAGACCGGGCGGCTTATAATGGGCCGGATTCGGGGTGGATAAGAGCCTGCCTCTGCAGGCATAATCGGCATTTACTCATCCCATTCATTCCCACGTTATCATGGAGAAACTATGTCCCGCGAAATCAGCACGAAAAATGCCCCGGCTGCTATTGGTCCCTACGTTCAGGGTGTTGACCTGGGCAGCATGATTATCACCTCTGGTCAGATTCCGGTCGATCCTGTCACTGGCAACGTGGCCGATGACGTGACGGCTCAGGCTCGCCAGTCGCTCGCCAATGTTAAAGCCATTGTGGAAGCCGCAGGGCTGAAAGTGGGCGATATCGTTAAGACCACGGTTTTCGTCAAGGATTTAAACGACTTCGCCACCGTAAATGCGGCCTATGAAGCCTTCTTTACGGAACATGACGCCAGCTTCCCGGCCCGTTCCTGTGTGGAAGTGGCGCGTCTGCCAAAAGATGTCAAAATCGAAATCGAAGCTATCGCCATCCGTCGTTAAGACCCATACCTCTCCCCGGTGTGGGAGAGGTATGATTGCGGTTAAGTCACAGGTTCTTATCAACGCCCCTCCCCCATTGACAAATTTTTTCACTTTCTCAGTCACTCAGACCATTTCACCCTGGCCGTTAATGGCTAACCTTAGTAAGAGCTGAACGCACAGGCCTGAACAGTTCGCACCGGTGTACCACACCAGGCGTCTCTGTGGCGCTGGAGATAAACCAGCCTGACCGGACTGGCTCTGAAAAGAAAAACCGTCTTATAGCTGCAAAACTTTTCACCTGATAATCAGGACTGAGCAATGACTAAAACTCCACCGTGGTGGCAAAACGGCGTTATTTATCAAATTTATCCCAGGAGCTTTCAGGATACCTCCGGAAACGGCACCGGCGATCTTGCCGGGGTTATCCTGCATCTTGATTACCTTAAAGAGCTGGGCGTGGATGCTATCTGGCTGACACCTTTCTATATCTCCCCGCAGGTGGATAACGGCTATGACGTGGCGAACTATACCGCTATTGACCCGCAATTTGGCACCCTGGCCGACTTTGATAACCTGGTGGAAGAGACGCACAGGCGCGGGATGCGGCTGATTCTGGACATGGTGTTCAATCACAGCTCAACCCAGCATCACTGGTTTCATGAGGCACTGGATCCCACCAGCCCCTACCGCTCTTACTATATCTGGCGCGACGCGAGGCCAGACGGCCCACCCAATAACTGGTTGTCGAAATTCGGCGGCAGCGCCTGGCGCTGGCACCCCGAAAGCGGCCAGTACTATATGCACCTGTGGGCGCCGGAGCAGGCCGATCTCAACTGGGAGAATGAGAGCCTGCGCGCAGAGCTGAAACAGATTGTGAACTTCTGGGCAGATCGTGGCATCGACGGGTTGCGCCTGGACGTGGTGAATCTGGTCTCCAAGCCACAGGATTTTCCTGACGATCCCGGCGGCGACGGCTTACGGTTTTATACCGACGGACCACGCATTCATCAATTTATGCAGGAGATGAGCCGCGATGTCTTTCGCCCACGTAAGCTGATGACGGTCGGTGAAATGTCTTCTGCCACGCTGGAACACTGCCAGCGTTACGGCAATCTGAACGGCGAAGAGCTGTCGATGGTGTTCAGTTTCGATCACGTTGAGGTGGATTTTTATCAGGGGCAGAAATGGACCCTGACCCCGTTAGATCTGGTGGCGCAAAAAGCAATTTTTAGCCACTGGCAGAAGGGAATGTACAATCAGGCATGGAATGCGCTGTTCTGGTGTAATCACGATCAACCACGGGTGGTGTCCCGCTGGGGAGATGAGGGGGAATATCGCGTTAAGTCGGCCAAAATGCTGGCAATGGTTCTGCACGGTATGCAGGGGACACCCTATATTTTTCAGGGCGAGGAGCTGGGGATGACCAATCCGCACTTTACCCGCATCATCGACTACCGGGATATTGAAAGCCATAACATGTATGCAGAATTACGTTCGCAGGGGCGCGACAGTGATAATTTACTGGCCATCCTTGCCAGTAAATCGCGCGATAACGGTCGCACCCCTATGCCCTGGCACGCCGGTGAGAATGGCGGTTTTACCACCGGCACCCCGTGGATTGGCATGTGCGATAATCTGGAAACGGTCAATGCTGAAGCCGCTCTGGCTGACAAAAACTCGGTTTTTTACACCTATCAACAGCTCATTCAGTTACGCAAGCGCTATACGATTCTCACCTGGGGGGACTACCTCGATCTGCTGCCAGACCACGCTTATCTGTGGTGCTATTGCCGCCGCCATAACGATGAAACACTGGTGGTGGCCGCCAATTTCAGTGGGGATACGCAGGTCTGGCATCCCCCCGCTTACAGTGGTCACTGGGAGGTGCTGGCGGGTAATTATCCCGACACCCATGTCACGCCGGGCGAGGTGATGTTACGTCCCTGGGAGGCTGTCTGGTGGTATCAGAAGCAATGAGCCGCGCTTACAGCGGCTCGAACAGCATGGCGAGATCTTCACTGCTGAACAGGGTGGCATCTCCCAGTTCATCCTGCAAAATGCCATCCGCCAGCTCGGCTTTCTGCTGCTGAAGCGCCACGATTTTTTCTTCAATGCTGCCAGCCGCGATCAGTTTATAAACGAAGACCGGCTTATCCTGCCCAAGCCGCCAGGCCCGGTCTGTCGCCTGATTTTCAGCAGCCGGGTTCCACCAGGGATCGTAGTGGATCACCGTATCAGCCGCCGTCAGGTTCAGCCCCACGCCTCCGGCTTTCAGGCTAATCAGGAATACCGGCACCTCACCATCCTGGAAACGCTGTACCGGGGTAGTGCGATCGCGTGTGCTGCCGGTCAGGGTGACAAACGGGATGCCCGACTTTTGCAGTTCACCGGCAATCAGCGCCAGCATTGAGGTGAACTGAGAGAAAATCAGAATACGGCGATCTTCTGCCAGCAGATCGCTGAGCATTTCGCGCAGCAGCGCCAGTTTGGCGGAGGAGTGCATTTTTCGTGCACTGTCACTGTTGACCAGCCGGGGATCGCAACAGATTTGCCGCAGTTTTAGCAGCGCATCCAGCACCAGCAGATGGCTACGGCCTGCGCCCTGCTGTTCCACCGCCAGCCTGACCCGATCCTGCATAGCGCTGCGCACCGCTTCATACAGTTCCAGCTGCGCGCCTTCCAGTCGGACAGAACGGACAATGGTGTTTTTGGGCGGTAGCTCTTTTGCCACATCCTGCTTACGCCGTCGCAGCATAAATGGTCGCACCAGCCTTGCCAGCAACGCACGGCGCACCCGATCGCCGTTACGCTCAATCGGAATACGCCACTCATGGGTAAATTGCTTTTCATTACCCAGAAACCCCGGCAGCAGAAAGTCAAACTGCGACCACAGTTCACCAAGATGATTTTCCAGTGGCGTACCGGTAAGACAGAGCCGGTGCCGGGCTTTCAGCGAGCGGATCACCGAAGAGGCGCGGGAGGCGCTGTTTTTTACATACTGCGCTTCATCAAGGATTAACAGATGATAGCTGTGACTGAGCAACTGCGGCTGGTCGCGCCATAACAGAGAGTAGGTTGTCAGCACCACATCGTGCTGTTCAATCTGGTCGTAGAAATCTTTGCGCTGCGAACCGGTCAGGGCCAGCACCCGCAAATCCGGAGCGAAACGGCCGGCCTCCTGCGTCCAGTTGTAAACCAGCGTAGTGGGCACCACAATCAGCGCTGGACGATCCAGCCTTCCGGCTTCTTTTTCCAGCAGCAGATGAGCCAGCGTCTGAATAGTTTTTCCTAATCCCATATCATCAGCCAGTACGCCGCACAGGTTTTGCGCGCGTAAAAACTGCATCCAGTTCAGCCCATGCTGCTGGTAATCGCGCAGTTGCGCCTTTAACCCCTGTGGCGGATTTACCGCTGTCAGCCCCTCTCGGTTGCCTGACAGGCTGGCCAGCTGATAAGCCCCGCTGTCTACCTGAAACTGCCAGTCTCCACTTTCACTCAGTGCGGTGAGTCTGCCTGCTTCACAGGGGGCGATGCGCAATGGCCCGACGGCATTTACAGACAGTCGGTCAACCAGGTTTCCCACCACATTTTTAAGATGGTCTGCCGTAATATGCAGCCGCTCATCGCGATCGCTGCGCAGCTCAATGATTTCCCGATCCGGAATGACCGATAGATCGCCGGAAAGCCAGCGCCGATCCCTCTGCAACAGCCCGGCCAGCAACGGTTGCAAATCAATCCTGCGCTGCCCTACGCTGAGATCCAGCGCCAGATCAAACCAGCCGTCATTGCTCTGCACCACGCGCCCATCGATACCGGCGATATCAATCACATTCCAGGTAAAGTCATCCTCCATGCTGACCTGCCAGCCACGCTCAGCGAATTGTGGCAGCGCCAGACGAATGAAATCACGCCACTGCGCGGGAGATTCCGGCACGAAGATGGCAGGCGGCAACGGCGCGGTTGCCGGGGTGTAGATATGTCCTGAAGAGAGGGTTTGTAAACCGGCCGCATTGATCTCATTCAGCCAGTTTTGCTCCTGTTGATACTGCCGTTCAATATGGAAAAGCTGGCCCCGATCATCAGTGAAGTGTTCACCCTCACTGCCCGCCGCGACGCGGACGCCAGCATAATCAAAGTGCACGGCAGCGAAGTCCAGGCGCTTCTGTCGGTGACCATAGTGTCCAAAGCCGCTGACAAATTTTGTGCGGGTTTCCAGGCGCATGATCGGAACGGGATTAACAGAAAGTGTTTTTGCCACAGGCGCTGGCGTCTGAACTGCGGACTGCCGTTGCAGATGAGCCAGCATGACTGCTGCCACATGACGGCAATTATTTCTGACCGGACAGGTGCATTCGCCGCTGGCATGGAGCTGCCCTTGTGGCAGGCTGAAATGCACCATCACCTGAAAAGGTTCAATCTGTCTTCCGGGAACCTCCCCGGTTAACAGATTATTTTGCCACTGAATATTCTGCGCTTTTTCGACCAGCCCTTTCGCCCTGGCAACGCTTCGCGCACCAATCCAGCGGCTGACCTGTTTTTCATTGTACGTCACAGAAGGCATCTGAAAATATCCCGGAATAATCAGAGCAAAGGCGTAAGTGCTCTGCATAACAGGCCATGATAGGGAACCCGCTGCCGGGAATGCAACCTTGAGACGTGGAGTAGCAGACAAAAAAATTACCGCCAGCCTGGCTGATTAAGTTTGCAGCACCGTTTTTCAATCTTTGTTCAGGGTCAATAAACTGGTGGTTATATCAGGCGAAAACACAATATATAGCGTTTAATATCCACCTCACGTTCTACATATAGTTTTCCGCCCGGAGAGTAATAATGGTTTCAATGGTCATTAAGCGAGATGGCTGCACAGTCACCTTTGATGAAGCACGAATTCTGGATGCGATTAAAGGCGCAGCCCGGGCAGCTGAAATTAACGATAATGATTATTGCGCTCAGGTGACCAGCCAGATTTGCCGGCAGTTACAGACGCAGCAACGGCTTGATATCCATGATATTCAGAACGCGGTAGAAAATACACTGATGGCCGGGCGCTATCCTGAACTGGCGCGAACTTACATCGAATATCGTCATGACCGGGATATCGCACGTGAACTGCGAGGCAAACTGAATAAGGAGATTCAGGGACTGGTTGAACAGACCAACCCGGCTCTGTTGCATGAGAGTGCGAATAAAGACAGCAAGGTGATCCCTACCCAGCGCGATCTGCTGGCTGGCATTGTGGCCAAACATTATGCCACCCAGCATATGTTGCCACGCGATGTGGTCAGAGCACATGAGCGTGGAGAAATCCACTATCACGATCTCGATTATTCGCCGTTTTTCCCGATGTTCAACTGCATGCTAATCGACCTGAAAGGCATGCTCACTCACGGTTTTAAAATGGGCAACGCAGAAATTGAGCCGCCCAGGTCAATCTCGACGGCCACAGCGGTAACCGCGCAGATCATCGCCCAGGTTGCCAGCCATATCTACGGCGGCACAACCATTAACCGTATTGATGAAGTGCTGTCGCCTTTTGTGGATGCCAGTCTGGAGAAGCACCGTCAGACCGCACAAAAATGGCAGATTGTCGATGCTGAAGCTTACGCCCGCGCTAGTACCGAGAAAGAGTGTTTTGATGCATTCCAGTCGCTGGAGTATGAGGTCAATACGCTGCACACGGCCAATGGACAGACGCCATTTGTCACTTTTGGTTTTGGCCTTGGCACCAGTTGGTCTGCGCGCCTGGTACAACAATCTGTTTTGCGTAACCGCATTGCCGGTCTGGGCAAAAATCATAAAACAGCGGTGTTCCCGAAGCTGGTGTTCGCTATTAAAGAAGGTCTGAACCGATCTCCGGGCGACTGCAATTACGACATCAAACAGCTGGCGCTGGAGTGTGCCAGTAAAAGGATGTATCCCGATATCCTTAACTATGAGCAGGTGGTCAGGGTCACAGGCTCATTTAAGACGCCGATGGGTTGCCGCAGTTTCCTTGGACCATGGGAAGAAAATGGCAGGCTGGTGCACGAAGGCCGCAATAATATTGGGGTGATCAGTATTAATCTGCCCCGTCTCGCGCTGGAGGCCAGAGGCGATGAAGCGGCATTCTGGCATCGTCTTGATCAGCGCCTGCTGCTGGCGAAGAAAGCACTGATGACCCGCATTGCCCGGCTGGAAAATATTAAAGCCCGCGTCGCCCCCATTCTTTATATGGAAGGTGCCTGCGGCGTTCGGTTACAAGCTGATGATAATGTGGCGGAGATTTTTCGTCATGGCCGTGCTTCCATTTCACTCGGCTATATCGGTATTCATGAAACCATCAATGCGCTCTACGGCAGTAAAACCCATCTGTATGATGACCCGATACGACGGGAAAAGGCGCTGGCTATAGTCGGTCATCTGCGTCAGGCGGTGGATGCCTGGAAAGAGGAGACCGGTTATGGCTTCAGCCTGTACAGTACGCCCAGCGAAAATCTCTGCGATCGTTTCTGTCGGCTGGATACCGCCGAGTTTGGCGTGATCAGTGGCGTAACGGATAAAGGTTACTACACCAACAGCTTCAATCTGGATGTGGAGAAGAAGGTGAATCCCTATGACAAAATCGACTTTGAGGCGGCTTATCCTCCTCTCGCCAACGGCGGCTTTATCTGTTACGGGGAATATCCGAATATCCAGCACAATCTGAAGGCACTGGAAGATGTCTGGGATTACAGCTACAGCCGTGTCCCCTATTACGGCACTAATACACCGATTGATGAGTGCTACGACTGCGGTTTTACCGGTGAATTTTCCTGTACCAGCAAGGGTTTTACCTGCCCGAAATGTGGCAATCACGAACCATCAAGAGTTTCTGTTACCCGCAGAGTGTGCGGCTATCTGGGTAGTCCTGATGCTCGTCCGTTCAATGCCGGTAAGCAGGAAGAGGTGAAACGCCGTGTTAAACATATGGCGACCGGACAACTGGAGTGAATATTCATCAGTATTATCCGGTGGATATTGTTAACGGGCCGGGCACACGCTGCACGCTGTTTGTTGCGGGTTGTGAACATCGGTGTATCGGCTGCTATAACCAGCGAACCTGGCGACTTTCGTCAGGTTTTCCCTTTACCATTCAGCAGGAAGAACAGCTGATTGCCGATCTCAATGACACGCGCATCCCTCGTCAGGGATTGTCACTATCGGGCGGCGATCCGTTGCATCCGGCCAACGTGGCCGATGTGCTGAGGTTAGTGAAACGAGTTCGGCGCCACTGTCCGGGTAAGGATATCTGGCTGTGGACAGGTTACCGGCTGGAGGAACTGAGTGCATCACAGCAGGCTGTTGCTGAGATAATCAATGTGCTGGTGGACGGGCAGTTTATCCAGGCGCTGAAAGATCCTTCGCTACTCTGGCGCGGGAGCAGCAACCAGGTCATTCACTATCTGCGCTAGCGCTCAACCAAAGGTTTGTTTATCGCTGCCAGTGCAATTTCTTGCCAAATCCCAGCGTATTATCGGTCATTTTCAGTTCGTCGATTTGTATCTCCCACAAGGGTGCCGACACTTTTATCGCCACCGGAAAACGTTTGACGTAAGCTTTGTGCGCCAGCGCCTGGGCTTCCCCCTCCAGCAGCCGGATCCTGCCAGAGTACTGCACACCTTTTATCAGCAGGACACTTTTCGGCTGGCCATTGATGGTGCCGGCCACCTGCGATTCAGCAGCAAACTGCTCACCGTGTCGGGTGGTCTTTTCCGTCATGATCCAGAACACTACCGCTTGTGGATCAAAAATGTAAAAACAGTTGGCGCACCATACGGGTGTCCCGCCACAGACCGAGAGAACGTGCTGTTTCTGCAGATAACGGGCAATAGCAGCAAGAGGCTGAGTATCAGTCATCTTTATCTTCCTGAAAAATAGTCATTATTTTGTTATCTGCTCTCATGACTAAATGAAAAAGCGTGGTGGCTGGCTGAGCTGGTAGAATTGACAGGTCATGCTACAGGCGAACGGCTTTATATGAAAAATCACGGTGAGGCGCAATGGCGTCTTTATATTCTGCGCACAGCCAGCGGGCTGCTTTACACCGGCATTACCAACGATATTGACCGCCGCTTTAACCAGCACCAAAACGGTAAAGGGGCGAAAGCACTGCGCGGTAAAGGTCCGCTGGAACTGCTGTTTCATTGTGAAGCGGGCGATCGCGCCAACGCGTCAAAACTGGAGTATCAGGTAAAACAGCTCCCGCGGCTGGATAAAATCAGGCTGATTACTCATCAGCCTGTTTCTCTCGCCCTGTGGCTTGATACGCTTAAAAAAGGTTGAACGGAGCGGAATATTCAATATCCCCTTCGGCACCAACTAATGCGTTATCAGCAAGCTTATAAACCTGAAAAGCCTTTTCAGTTCCCGGCCAGCGGCAGCGAAGCTGATTGCCCGCGGCCGAAACAAATCCGTAACGGCCGTAGAAATTTTCGTCTCCTACCACCACCACAGCCGCGTAACCAAATTCATTAAGTGCATCCAGCCCTTCGTAAATCAGCTGTTTACCCAGTTCCTGCCCGCGGACGCGCTGATCCACAGCCAGGGGAGCCAGACCAACCCACTGATAATCTTCACCATTCAGCGTTACCGGACTGAATGCTGCGTAGCCCAGAACCTGACCTTCATCATCGGTTGCTACTACCCCGAGTGTCAGCAATCCATCCTCGCGCAGTTGCTGAACAAGCTCCGCCTCTGCCGCGGTTGCAAAACAACGTCGCAATAAACTGTCGATGCTGACAGCATCGACGCCAATTTCCGTACGAATTAACATGATGCACCTGCGCGATTCACTCTGGAAGTCGCGTCCTCAGTCAGCCCCACCTCAATAAGGTCAGCCAGTTGCATAAGTCCGGTGCGCATTAACACCGGCATAAATTCCAGCTCAACAGAATCCATCAGATTTTTCACCTCAAGACCCAGCTCCGTATCGCCCTCAATAACCAGACGACGCTGGAAAAACAAGGTATCAGGATCCAGCCTGCGCGCCGCCACCAACAGAAGATCGTTTGCATCGCCACGAAACCATACATCCGCTTCGCTACGGTCTTCCACCCGTAATTTTCCCTGCTCTACTGTGGTTGTCCAGCGCAGCCCAAGGTCCCGAATCTCTGTGCCAAACCAGCGCCCCTGGAGGAAGTTTAACTCACCTTCAGCTAAAGCATGATGAAATTGCCAGTTCAGAAGCTGTTGCAGGCCATAACGTTTCACGGCAAAAGGGGCACATCTTAGCGGAAAGCGCAAAAACTGTGGGCCTCCAAGTACTAACCGGGTGCGTAACTGGTTCAACACTTTTTCACTCCTTATGAACAAACTTCGGCTATTTTGCCACAATGACCAGATGTATCGGCGCACTGGATCAACAAAGTGAAGGAACGCCGGTGCGCTGGCAGCGCATTCGTTTCCCATCAATACGCCAATAACTGCCTTAAATCAAAAATTGTCATCGCCAGCCTCACTACACTGAACGGCACTTCTGTTGATCCGGAAATCGTTATATGGAACTGCTCTGTCCCGCTGGCAACCTGCCGGCGTTGAAAGCGGCGATTGAAAATGGTGCAGACGCTGTTTATATCGGTCTGAAAGATGACACTAATGCCCGCCACTTTGCCGGACTGAATTTTACCGAAAAGCGTCTGGAAGAAGCCGCCAGATATGCTCATCAGCACAGACGCAAGCTACACGTTGCGATTAACACTTTTGCCCACCCTGATGGTTACTCACGCTGGGAACGGGCGGTGGATATGGCCGCCTCGGCCGGTGTGGATGCGCTGATCCTCGCCGATATTGCCATGCTGGATAATGCCGCCAGTCGCTATCCTCAGATTGAGCGACACGTTTCAGTGCAGGCCTCTGCGACCAATACTGAAGCAGCAAAATTTTATCAACGTAACTTCGATGTCGCCCGTATTGTCCTGCCACGCGTCCTGTCCATTCACCAGGTTCGTCAGCTTTCACAGGCGACTACCGTTCCTCTGGAAGTTTTCGCCTTTGGCAGCCTTTGCATTATGGCGGAAGGACGCTGCTACCTCTCTTCCTACCTGACCGGTGAATCACCCAATACCGTAGGAGCATGTTCGCCCGCCCGATTTGTTCGCTGGCAACAAACCACAAACGGACTGGAGTCGAGGCTGAATGAAGTGCTGATCGATCGTTATGACGGTGATGAAAATGCAGGTTATCCCACGCTCTGTAAAGGTCGTTATAAAGTGGCAGAACAGCGTTATCACGCCCTTGAGGAGCCCACCAGCCTCAATACGCTGCAACTGTTGCCAGAGCTGATGGCAGCAAATATTGCATCGGTAAAAATTGAGGGGCGCCAGCGGAGTCCGGCCTACGTTGGCCAGGTGGCAAAAATCTGGCGACAGGCCATCGAGCATTGCAAAGCCAGTCCCGAGCACTTCGTGGCGCAGCAGAACTGGATGAACGCGCTGAGTGCGTTAAGTGAAGGGACGCAGACGACGCTGGGTGCGTACCATCGTGAATGGCAGTAGGAAAATCGACATGAAATATTCATTGGGTCCGGTCCTCTGGTACTGGCAGAAAGAAACGTTGCAGGATTTTTATGACGCGGCAGCAGGCAGCAGCGCTGAGATTATCTATCTGGGAGAAACAGTGTGCAGCAGGCGACGGGCAACAAAATTTTCGGACTGGATGGCAATAGCAAAAGATCTCCGCGCCGCAGGTAAACAGGTGGTATTAAGTACGCTGGCGCTGGTGCAGTCCGCTTCTGAACTGACCGAACTGAAACGCTTTGTAGACAACGGCGAATTTCTGATCGAAGCCAATGACATGGGCACAGTCAATATGGCTGCTGAAACTGGCGTGCCGTTCATTGCCGGCCATGCGCTGAACTGCTACAACGCCATGGCGTTAAAAATTTTGCTCAAGATGGGGATGATGCGCTGGTGTATGCCGGTTGAGCTGTCACGTGACTGGCTGTCAGATTTACTGAACCAGTGTGATCAGTTAAAAATTCGCGGGCGGTTTGAGGTGGAAGTGCTTAGCTACGGTTATCTGCCTCTGGCGCTTTCCGCTCGCTGCTTTACCGCAAGATCGGAAAATCGTAGTAAGGATGACTGCCAGACCTGTTGTATTAATTATCCCCACGGCAGATCTCTGCTCTCGCAGGAAGATCAGCAGGTATTTGTACTGAATGGTATCCAGACGATGAGCGGCTACTGCTACAACCTGGGAAACGATCTGTCTTCCATGCATGGTCTGGTCGATATTGTGCGTTTTTCACCGCAGGGCAGTGAAACTCTGGCGCTGATAAATGCCTTTCGTAAGAATGAAACCGGACTTGCACCACTCCCTCTGGTGGCACAGAAGCAGTGTAACGGCTACTGGCGGCAGATTGCAGGTCTGGAACTCATCAACACAACCGGATAATGGTGGCAATACTATCCGGAAAATTAAATTCAAAAAGTGCTGTAAACGGTCAATCTTGATAATCTGCTATCACTTAGGCTTTGAAGCTGTTCTGGCGCGAATGCCCCACGGATAAGTGAGCAATTATGTCTGATTCCATAAAGATCCCCCTGTCTGTACTTGATTTGGCCCCCGTTCCAGCCGGAGCGGATGCACCTGAGGCATTTCACACCTCACTGGCGCTGGCAAGGCAGGCTGAAAAACTGGGTTTTAATCGTTACTGGCTGGCTGAACACCATAATATGACTGGTATTGCCAGCGCCGCCACTGCGGTTCTTATCGGCTATCTGGCAGCAAATACAACCACACTGCATCTGGGTTCTGGCGGCGTAATGTTACCAAACCATTCCCCCCTGGTTATTGCTGAACAATACGGCACGCTGGAGTCCCTTTACCCGGGACGAATCGATCTTGGGATTGGACGCGCCCCAGGCACCGATCAGCAAACCATGATGGCCTTACGTCGTCATATGGCCGGACATATCGACAACTTTCCCGCCGATGTCCAGCAGCTCATTAACTGGTTCGACGCTGAACAAAGTTCTGCTCCTGCGGTTCAGCCTGTACCAGGTCTGAGACTGAAAATTCCTCTCTGGTTACTTGGTTCAAGCCTTTACAGCGCGCATCTCGCGGCACAAATGGGCCTGCCATTTGCCTTTGCATCGCATTTTGCACCTGATTTGCTGATGGAAGCTTTGCATATTTATCGGGAAAAATTTGTCCCTTCGCCACGGCTTGAAAAACCTTATGCCATGGTATGCGTCAACGTGGTCGCAGCCGATAATGAAAATGAGGCAAAATTCCTCTTCACCTCAATGCAGCAGCAGTTTGTTAATCTTCGTCGCGGCAAACCAGGGCCATTACCTGCGCCTGTGGAAAATATGGACAGCTTCTGGTCACCTTCGGAACGATATGGCATCCAAAATGCGTTAAGTATGTCACTGGTCGGCGACAGGGAGAAGGTTCGCCAGGGCCTGGCTTCATTAATTCGTGAAACCGGGGCAGATGAAATTATGATTAACGGCCAGATCTTTGACCAGCAGGCTCGTCTTCACTCCTTTGCGCTGGCAATGGCTGCACACCCGTCGTTGTAAACAAATCGTGCCATCCTCTGGCTTTAGCAATAAAAAAACCCGCTATGCGGTCAGCACAGCGGGTTCTTGAGCGGATATGAAGTCCGTTAACTCAGTAACGGGCCCCCATCAGTTGTTACAACAATTACGCATCACGACGACGGCCTGGTGCGCCACCGTCTTCACGGCGACGGCTGCCACCGTCACGGCTGAATCCACCGCCACGACGTTCACCACCACGATCGTTGCTGAAACGACGGCCACCTTCAGAACGGCCACCTTCACGACCACCGCCAAAGCCGCCACGGCGCTCACCACCACGGCGTTCACCACCGCGATCGTTGTTGTGAGGCTGTGCATCACCAATCAACTGCATGTTCATCGGCTTATTCAGGATCCGCGTGCGGGTGAAATGTTGCAAAATATCACCAGGCATACCTTTTGGCAGCTCGATAGTTGAGTGTGTGCCAAACAGCTTGATGTTACCGATATAACGGCTGCTGATATCACCTTCGTTAGCAATAGCGCCAACAATGTGACGAACTTCCACGCCGTCATCGCGGCCAACTTCAATACGGTAAACTTCCATATCCCCAACATCGCGACGTTCACGGCGTGGTCGGTCGCCATCACGGCTGTCCCGAGGACCACGGTCTGAACGATCGCCACGACGATCATCACGTTCTTTGAACTCGCGACGAGGACGCGGTGCAGGATCAGCAGGGACAATCAGAGGACGTTCACCCTGAGCCATTTTCAGCAGAGCGGCGGCCAGCGTTTCCATATCCAGTTCTTCGCCCGGCTGCATTTTGCTCAGCAGAGCACGGTACTGATCCAGATCGCTACTTTCCAGCTGCTGTTGAACTTTGGCTGCAAATTTAGCCAGACGACGCTCACCCAGCAGTTCTGCATTTGGCAGTTCAACTTCGGGGATGGTCAGCTTCATTGTGCGTTCGATGTTGCGCAGCAAACGACGCTCGCGGTTTTCTACGAACAACAGGGCACGACCCGCACGACCCGCACGGCCAGTACGACCTATACGGTGAACATAGGATTCTGCATCCATTGGAATGTCATAGTTAACAACCAGACTGATACGTTCAACATCCAGACCACGGGCCGCAACATCTGTGGCGATAAGGATGTCCAGACGACCATCTTTCAGACGCTCCAGCGTCTGCTCGCGCAGAGCCTGGTTCATATCACCGTTCAGTGCCGCACTGTTGTAACCGCTGCGCTCAAGTGCTTCGGCTACTTCCAGGGTGGCATTTTTGGTACGAACAAAGATAATTGCTGCATCAAAGTCTTCCGCCTCAAGGAACCGCACCAGCGCATCAGTCTTACGACCATAGGCAGTCCAGTAACTCTGGCTGATATCAGGGCGGGTAGTCAGACTCGACTGAATACGCACTTCCTGAGGATCTTTCATAAAACGTTTAGTAATACGACGGATCGCTTCCGGCATTGTCGCCGAGAAGAGCGCAGTCTGATGACCATCCGGGATCTGCGCCATGATGGTTTCAACGTCTTCAATGAAGCCCATACGCAGCATCTCATCGGCCTCATCCAGCACCAGACCACGCAGGTTAGAAAGATCTAAAGTACCGCGTTTCAGGTGGTCAAGCAGACGGCCAGGAGTACCCACCACAACCTGTGGACCCTGACGCAAAGCGCGCAGCTGGACGTCATAACGCTGGCCGCCATAAAGGGCAACCACATTAAGACCGCGCATGTGTTTAGAGAATTCGGTTACTGCTTCAGCAACCTGAACTGCCAGCTCACGGGTTGGTGCAAGCACCAGGATCTGTGGAGCCTTAACAGTAGGATCAATATTGTTTAATAACGGCAGGGAAAAGGCCGCTGTTTTGCCACTCCCGGTCTGTGCCATACCCAACACATCACGACCCGCCAGCAGATGAGGAATACACTCAGCCTGAATAGGGGATGGCTTAACATAGCCCATGCCGTTCAGTGATTCGAGAATGTCGGCGTTCAGGCCAAGGTCAGCAAAAGTAGTTTGAATATCAGTCATGTAGTACGTGTGCCTCTTAGATTGCGGCGGCCAGTCTACATAACTCGTCGTGAAAATTTTCAGTCATTTTCATCAAAAAGTGTGAACCGGCTCATATTAGTGGTTTCGACGAACAAAAAGGCCTTCATCCGCTAAGATGATGACTTTTAGAAAATTCGGGCAATAAAAGTTCGTCAGCTATTGCTGGTCAGATTCTGATAAATCGTCTTGTGTCTGGCCGAGTAGCGCCAGCTCCAACAATGCATACCGGTGCTCAACAAAGTTGTGAACATTGTTGGCTACCGTCAGCTTGAACAACGCTTCTGCGTTATCCTTCTCCCCCAGACTCAGGTAGTGTTTACCTAAATAGAAGTTGGTTTCACTGAGATGTTCAGCGAGCGAGGTGTTATCCGTTGCGTCCGCCTTGAGACGTTCCATCAGCTTGCTTTCGCTAATGTTGCCCAGGTAGAACTCGACAATATTCCATCCCCATTGGTCCCTGACCGCTTTATCGTAACGCTGTTGGAGCGCTATAACTGCCTTATTGGCATCGATCTCTCGTTCATCGAGATAAAGCCACAGGCTGCGGAAAGGATCGTTAGGATCGTCTTGATAAAACGCCAGCAGATCATCTTGCGCTAATTTGAACCTGCCACCGTAATACAGGGCAATACCACGATTCAAATGCGCGTAATTGTAAGTTGGATCAAGCTCAAGTACAGAATCAAACGCTTCATAGGCAGCATCAAAATTGCCTGCCTGCGTTAAATATATACCTAAATAATTGAAAACTTCAGGCATATCAGGTCTGACAGATAACGCTTGTGAAAAATCATTTCGCGCCAGTGCCCTCAGACCGAGACTATCATACAACACTCCGCGCTCATATAACAGCTGTGCGCGTTCATCATCGGTAAGAGCACGACTGGCAAGAATTTGTTCCATACGCGCCAGAATAACTTCCTGTTGCAGGGTTGGCTGTAACGGAACAGCCAGAACCTCGTTCTTACGCCAATCCGAGTTGCTGCATCCTGCCAGCATGATAGCTGTCGCAACGAAACACCAGCGCAAAAAAGGCTTCATTTCCCACTCCCGAATACAAACAATGGGATGAAATCCATTCATCCGCCTGTCGTGCACAAGGTGTCGTCCTGCCCTCGCGATGAAACCGTTCTCCATGGAGCTGCCATGGAGAACTCATGGTCTGATGTAACTTATTCTGCTTCAGGACCAGTCGCAGTTGCCGCTTCAGGCTCAGCCTGCACGGTGGCTTCTTTGATGCTCAGGCGAACACGGCCCTGGCGATCAACTTCCAGCACTTTAACTGGTACTTCCTGACCCATTTGCAGATAGTCAGTCACTTTCTCTACACGCTTGTCAGCGATTTGCGAAATATGCACCAGACCTTCTTTACCGCCACCGATTGCCACAAAGGCACCAAAGTCTACGATGCGGGTCACTTTACCGTTATAAATGCGGCCCACTTCGATTTCAGCGGTAATTTCTTCGATGCGACGGATAGCAAATTTCGCTTTGTCGCCATCGGTAGCGGCAATTTTCACCGTACCGTCATCTTCAATTTCAATAGTGGTGCCGGTTTCCTCAGTCAGCGCCCGAATGACTGAACCGCCTTTACCAATCACGTCTTTAATTTTGTCCGGACTGATTTTGATGGTATGGATGCGTGGCGCAAACTCAGAGATATCACCACGTGGCGTACTGATAGCCTGTTCCATAACACCGAGAATGTGCAGACGCGCACCTTTGGCCTGATTCAGGGCTACCTGCATGATTTCACGGGTAATGCCCTCAATTTTAATATCCATTTGCAGCGCAGAGATACCTTCACGGCTACCCGCCACTTTGAAGTCCATATCGCCCAGGTGATCTTCATCACCGAGGATATCGGACAACACCACAAAGTTGTCACCTTCTTTCACCAGCCCCATCGCGATACCGGCTACAGCAGCTTTGATTGGCACACCTGCGTCCATCAAAGCCAGAGAAGCACCACAAACGGACGCCATTGAAGATGAACCGTTTGACTCAGTGATCTCGGACACCACACGCACGGTGTACGGGAAGGCATCACCCTTCGGCATCACCGCTAACACGCCACGCTTAGCCAGGCGCCCGTGACCAATTTCACGACGCTTAGGCGAACCCACCATGCCGGTTTCACCAACAGAATAAGGAGGGAAATTATAATGGAAGAGGAAGCTATCGGTGCGCTCACCCATCAGCTCATCCAGACTTTGCGCATCGCGGGCGGTTCCCAGCGTTGCCGTTACCAGTGCCTGAGTTTCACCACGCGTAAACAGCGCGGAACCGTGAGTACGTGGCAACACGCCGGTACGCACATCCAGACCACGGATCATATCTTTTTCACGACCATCGATACGCGGTTCACCACGCAGGATGCGGCTGCGCACCACACTCTTTTCAAGGCTGTGAAGAATATCGCCGATTTCAGCTTCATCCAGCGCTGCATCTTCAGCCAGCAGTGCCGCAGTCACTTCTGATTTAACGACATCTACCTGCGCATAACGCTCTTGCTTTTCAGTGATGCGGTAGGCGTCGCTCAGACGGGATTCTGCCAGAGCAGAGATACGTGAATGCAACGATTCATTGACGGCTTCAGGTTGCCAGTCCCAACGAGGTTTACCCGCTTCGGCGACAAGTGCATTGATGTTTTCAATCACCACCTGCTGTTGATCGTGACCAAACACGACCGCACCCAGCATCTGATCTTCACTCAGCAATTCAGCTTCAGATTCAACCATCAGCACAGCGCCCTGCGTTCCCGCCACCACCAGATCAAGCTTACTTTCCAGCAGCTCATCTGAGGTTGGATTCAGCACATACTGGTCGTTAATATAACCCACACGAGCCGAGCCGATTGGGCCATTAAAAGGAATACCTGACAAACTCAGTGCCGCAGAAGCACCAATCATAGCCACGATATCAGGATTCACCTGTGGGTTGACTGAAACCACAGTGGCAATGACCTGTACCTCATTCACAAATCCTTCCGGGAACAGTGGACGAACAGGGCGATCGATCAAACGCGCGGTGAGTGTTTCACCTTCACTTGGACGACCTTCACGACGGAAGAAACTCCCCGGAATACGACCGGCTGCGTATGTACGTTCCTGATAGTTTACCGTAAGAGGAAAAAAGTCCTGGCCGGGTTTAGCTTTTTTCTGACCGACAACGGTAACGAACACGGCAGTGTCATCCATACTTACCATTACGGCGGCTGTTGCCTGGCGAGCCATCATACCGGTCTCAAGGGTAACGGTATGCTGACCATACTGGAATTTTTTAACGATCGGGTTCAGCAAAATTTTGTCCTTAACGTCATGGCAAGGCACTGACCCTGCCGTGGATTTCAAATCCTCATCTGCATCCTCGCGACTAATGACAACCCTTAATCCCCATCCGGGACAAAGCCTCTCATTAGCCGCGCGAATCTCTGCAACTGAAGATCACACTGAGCAACAATACAATAGTTTGACCTGGATTGCTGCCGACTGCCTGAAAAAAGGGGCCATAAAGGCCCCTTTTTAACGAAACTCGCACGAATCTGTCTGATTGCCCGTATTCCCTATCAGAATACACGTAAAGGCCTGACTGATTCTTAAGACTTAGCGACGCAGACCCAGACGCTCGATCAGGCTGGTGTAACGTGCAACATCTTTACGCTTCAGGTAATCCAGCAGCTTACGACGCTGGGAAACCATACGCAGCAGACCGCGACGGCTGTGGTGATCTTTCTTGTGCTCAGAGAAGTGACCTTGCAGGTGGTTAATCTGAGCAGTCAGCAGAGCAACCTGAACTTCGGTAGAACCACTGTCGTTTGCGTCACGGCCAAAATCCGCAATGATTTGTGCCTTAGTTTCAACACTTAGAGACATTATTCAACTCCAAATTTTAAGATAAATGTACAGGTGCCGATCTCTAATTCAGCAACCCAGCGTTAAAGCCGCGCCATTCTACTCTTAGCAACACGCTTACGCAAATGACTACTCGGAATATTCTACAACCAGGCGACGTGGCGCAACCCGACCATCATCAATGATCTCAGCCATACCGATAAACTTATGATCGGAGCCTTCAGTAACACGAACCAAACCTTTGGCTGGCACATGAGGCACTTGCACAGGTTGCCCCTGTTTAAAATAAGCCGCAGCCGCATTCAACAGGTTAACTTCAGGATAAGCTGCTGCCGGACTGTCCAGAGGCATCAGAAGTGGGTCAAGTAAATCAGCAGCAGGGCGCTCGCTGCGCAGTGCTTCTTCGTTCAACGTGACGAGCTGTTCAAGAGTAACCATGCCAGCAATCGGGTATGTGGCAACCTGTAAACGACGAAGGTAGGTGACATGTGCGCCACAGCCAAGCATCTCACCCAAATCATCGGTGATGGTGCGAATGTAAGTACCCTTTGAGCAGTGAATTTCCAGCTCCAGTTCATTGCCTTCCCAGCGAATGAACTTCAACTCATAGACCACGATGCTCCGGGGCTCACGTGGAACGTCAATTCCCTCACGCGCGTACTCATACAATTTTCGGCCCTGATACTTCAGCGCTGAGTACATTGACGGCACCTGCTGCGTTTCACCACGGAAACGATCAATTGCGTCGTCAAGCTGTTGTTGTGTGAAGTTTAGCGGGCGCTCACTGATGATTTGACCATCAGCATCAGAAGTATCGGTGCGCTGTCCCAGCCGGGCAATTACCCGGTAACGTTTATCTGAATCAAGCAGATAGCGGGAAAATTTAGTGGCCTCACCCAGACAAATCGGCAACATGCCGGTAGCCAGCGGATCAAGTGCACCGGTATGCCCGGCACGATTGGCACTGAACAGACGTTTGACCTTCTGCAACGCATCATTGGAGGAAAGTCCCTGAGGCTTATCCAGTAACAATACGCCATGCACATCGCGACCACGACGACGAGGACGACTCATTACTCCTCCTGGTCTTCTTCCGCAGAACCACGGCGCTCAGCATCGCTTTTTACCACGTTAGTCACAAGGTTAGACATGCGCATCCCTTCAACCAGCGAGTTATCGTAAAAGAAGGTGAGTTCAGGCACGATTCGCAAGCGCATTGCTTTGCCCAACAACGTGCGGATATAACCAGAAGCATCGCCCAGTGCACGTAAACCTGCTTTGATAGCATCTTCATCTTTGTCATTCAAAAAGGTGACAAACACTTTGGCATAGGCAAGATCGCGGGAAACATCAACACCAGAGACGGTAACCATCATTCCCAGTCGTGGGTCTTTAATCTCGCGTTGTAAAATAATAGCGATCTCTTTCTGCAATTCCTGGGAAACACGCTGTGGACGACCAAATTCTTTCGCCATAATTATTCTCTCCAAATTAAGGCTTTATCCCACCTTTACTCGTGAGACCGTCGTAGAACAATCATTCGTAATCAGGGTGGAAGATAAATTGGTGGGATATTACAGTGGGAGGCCCAGTGGGCCTCCCAACTCAGTCACGTTTAAAGCGGCAATCAGGCGATAGTGCGCTGGATCTCAATAATTTCGAATACTTCGATCATATCGCCAACGCGCACGTCGTTGTAGTTTTTCACGCCGATACCACACTCCATGCCGTTGCGAACTTCGTTAACATCATCTTTGAAGCGACGCAGGGATTCCAGCTCGCCTTCATAGATAACAACGTTGTCGCGAAGAACACGAATCGGGTTGTGACGCTTAATATTGCCTTCCGTTACCATACAGCCGGCGATAGCACCAAATTTCGGTGATTTGAACACATCACGCACCTCAGCCAGGCCAATAATCTGCTGCTTGTACTCTGGTGCCAGCATACCGCTCATTGCCTGCTTAACTTCGTCTATCAGGTTATAGATGACAGAGTAGTAACGCAGATCCAGGCTCTCTGAATCAATCACGCGACGGGCAGACGCATCAGCACGTACGTTGAACCCAACGAGGATTGCATTGGATGCCGCCGCCAGAGTGGCATCGGTCTCGGTGATCCCACCCACGCCGGAACCAACAATTTTGACTTTGACTTCGTCGGTAGAAAGCTTCAACAGTGAGTCAGAGATAGCCTCAACAGAGCCCTGAACATCAGCTTTCAGCACGATGTTGAGTTCAGAAACTTCGCCTTCAGCCATGTTGGCAAACATGTTTTCCAACTTGGATTTCTGCTGACGCGCGAGTTTAACTTCACGGAATTTACCCTGACGATACAACGCCACTTCACGGGCTTTTTTCTCGTCACGAACCACTGTCGCTTCATCACCCGCAGCAGGAACGCCTGACAGGCCGAGAATTTCCACCGGAATTGACGGGCCAGCTTCCAGCACTTCACGCCCCAGTTCATCACGCATCGCACGAACACGGCCGTATTCAAAGCCGCACAATACGATATCGCCTTTGTTGAGCGTACCTTCGCGGACCAGCACCGTAGCAACCGGACCACGACCTTTATCAAGGAAGGATTCGATTACCACACCGCTTGCCATACCCTGGCGCACAGCGGTCAGTTCCAGAACTTCAGCCTGCAACAGAATAGCGTTTAACAATTCATCTATCCCGGTACCCGCTTTCGCAGAGACGCTGACGAACATGTTCTCACCGCCCCACTCTTCCGGGATGATGCCATACTGAGTCAGTTCATTTTTAACGCGATCGGGATCTGCTTCTGGCTTATCGATTTTGTTAACAGCAACGACAACCGGCACTTTCGCCGCTTTAGCATGCTGGATAGCTTCGATAGTCTGTGGCATTACGCCATCATCGGCTGCGACCACCAGAATAACGATGTCCGTTGCCTGAGCACCACGAGCACGCATTGCGGTAAAAGCAGCATGGCCCGGGGTATCCAGGAACGTGATCATCCCATTGTCAGTTTCAACGTGGTAAGCACCAATATGCTGGGTGATACCACCCGCTTCGCCAGAGGCCACTTTGGTAGAACGGATGTAATCCAGCAGGGACGTTTTACCGTGGTCAACGTGGCCCATAATGGTCACAACCGGCGCGCGGGACTCCATTGCTGCGTCGGTGTCACGATCGCTCATTACCGCTTCTTCCAACTCATTCTCACGGCGCAGCGTCACTTTGTGACCCATCTCTTCTGCCACCAGTTGAGCTGTCTCCTGATCAATCACCTGATTAATGGTGGCCATAGCCCCCATTTTCATCATGACTTTGATGACCTGGGAGCCTTTCACCGCCATTTTATTGGCAAGTTCGGCAACGGTAATAGTTTCACCGATAATCACGTCGCGGTTAACCGCCTGAACAGGCTTGTTGAAACCCTGCTGCAATGCGCTCGGCTTACGCTTACCGCCTTTGCCGCCACGGAATTGCGCACGCGCTTCTTCACGGTCGGTTTTGGCTTCAGAGTGTTTGTTACCTTTCTTCTGACGCGGTGCTTTTGCCGGACGCGCAGCGCGTGAACGACGATCGCCTTCAACCTGCGCGTCGTTTTCATCTTCTGCCTGACGGGCGTGCGAAGACGTGGTCACATGATAGTCGGATGTGTCTTCCACTTCTTTCTCCGCCTCAGCCCACTCGGACCCTTTTTCTTCCGCCATTTTACGGGCTTCTTCAGCTACGCGTTTGGCATCTTCTTCAATCTTACGACGCGCTTCCTGTTCAGCCTTGTGCTTGAGTTCAGCAGCTTCAGCTTCCCGTCGGGCTTTTTCAGATTGGTTTGCCCGGGCCATTTCGTCAGTATGTTGATTGCTCACTTTGTCTTTTTCCGCTGCTTCGCGTTTGGCTTTTTCAGCTGCCTCACGTTTAGCCTGCTCCTCGGCTTCACGCTTCGCTTTATCCTGAGCTTCGCGCTGGGCTTTGTCTTCAGCCTCGCGACGAGCCTGTTCTTCCGCTTCACGCTGTGCCTGCTCTTCTGCTTCCGCTTGTTCAGCTTCAGCAGCGTCACCTTTTACATAAGTGCGTTTTTTGCGGACTTCAATTTGCACCGATTTACTTTTACCCCCGGTGCCTGGAATATTCAAGGTACTGCGCGTTTTGCGCTGCAAAGTCAGCTTACCAGAACCGCCATTTTGGGCACGGTTCAAATGGGTAAGAAGGGTCTCTTTTTCCTGCTGTGTCACAGAGTCTGTGGCAGACTTGCGGATCCCTGCATCAGCGAATTGCTGTACCAGGCGTTCTACCGGAGTCTGAATTTCTGCGGCCAGCGATTTTACGGTTACATCTGTCATGCTGTTCCTTCCTGCTACAGTTTGTTATGCGTCGTCACCGAACCAACAGATATTTCTGGCAGCCATAATTAGCTCCCCAGCCTGCTCATCGCTCAGGCCCTCAATATCTGACAGGTCGTCAACACCCTGCTCGGCAAGATCTTCCAGCGTACAAACGCCCATCGCTGCCAGCTTAAATGCCAGTTCACGATCCAGACCTTCCAGATTAAGCAAATCATCTGCCGGCAGGTTTGTGCCCTGACTCTCTGCTTTTTCCAGAGCAAGTGTGGTTAACGCATTTTTTGCACGATCACGCAGCGCTTCAATGGTCTCTTCATCCAGACCGTCAATTTCAAGCAGCTCGTTAATCGGAACGTAAGCCAGCTCTTCAAGAGAAGAGAAGCCCTCTTCAACCAGAACGGTCGCAAAATCCTCATCAATATCAAGATGACGGGTAAAGACATCGATGGCTGCATGAGCTTCAGCCTGATGCTTGGCCTGTAGATCGTCTACCGTCATCACATTCAGTTCCCAGCCGCTTAGCTGCGCCGCGAGACGAACGTTTTGACCATTTCGGCCAATCGCCTGGGCCAGATTTCCGGCTTCGACAGCGATATCCATCGTGTGGTTATCTTCATCAACCACAATAGAGGCGACATCTGCCGGGGCCATGGCATTGATCACAAACTGTGCCGGATTATCGTCCCATAACACGATGTCAATACGTTCGCCACCCAACTCACTGGAAACCGCCTGAACACGCGCACCACGCATACCCACGCAAGCGCCGACCGGATCAATACGCTTATCATTGGTTTTCACCGCGATTTTAGCTCGTGAACCTGGATCACGCGCCGCAGCTTTGATTTCAAGCACCTCTTCCGCGATTTCCGGTACTTCGATACGAAACAGTTCAATCAGCATTTCGGGTTTAGAACGGCTGACAAAGAGCTGTGCACCGCGAGCTTCAGGGCGCACGGCATAAAGTACCCCACGAATACGGTCGCCCGGACGGAAGTTTTCACGCGGCAGCATATCTTCGCGGATAATGACTGCTTCAGCGTTGGTACTTGAACCATCGTTTGGCCGAACTTCGAGGGAAATATTATCGCGGTTAACCTTCTTCACCACGCCGGTGATGATTTCACCTTCCTGCTCACGGAACTGATCGACCACCATCGCACGCTCGGCTTCGCGCACTTTCTGGACAATCACCTGTTTGGCAGTCTGCGTGGTGATACGATCAAAGGTCACCGACTCAATCTGATCTTCAACAAACTCACCCGCATTCAGCGATTCATCTTCAAAACGCGCAGCTTCAAGGGTGATTTCACGGGTTGGCATAGTGACTTCATCAACAATCAGCCAGCGACGGAAGGTTTCAAAATCACCACTTTTGCGGTCAATGCTGACACGCACATCGATTTCCTGCTCGTATTTCTTTTTGGTTGCCGTGGCCAGTGCACTCTCCAGTGCCTCGAAAATCTTCTCGCGCGGGAGGGATTTCTCGTTAGATACGGCCTCGACTACAGCTAAGATTTCTTTGTTCATCCTGGTATGCCTCAATCCGAACTTTTAAAAGTGGGGAACCAGGTTCGCCTTCTGGATATTGCTCAGCGCGAACACTTCGTCGTTACCCTCAACGGCAACCGTAATCATCTCACCCTCGACTGATTTGATGATCCCCTGCCATTTGCGGCGGTTCTGCACGGCCATGCGTAACACCAGGCTCACTTCTTCACCGGTAAATCGTGCATAATGCTCTGCGGTAAAGAGTGGGCGGTCAAGGCCTGGTGAGGAGACTTCAAGGTTGTAAGCTACGGTGATGGGATCCTCAACATCAAACACGGCACTGACCTGGTGACTGACATCAGCGCAATCGTCAACAGTGATGCCATTTTCACTATCAATATAGATGCGCAACGTAGAAGTGCGGCCGCGTACAAATTCAATACCGACCAGTTCAAAGCCTAACGCTTCTACCGGTGCTGAAATCAGCTCTGTTAATTTTTGCTCTAATGTGGACAATCCCACCCCCAAGACATAAAAAAAGGGCTTAATAGCCCAGTTTACTGTTTCCTGATAACAAAAAACCCCGAAAATTCGGGGCTTTATGCGACTGGACCCTGTACGCCATAAATGGCGGTTCGGCACAATCCAGAAGAATTTTTTTCAAAACCCGCTGTCAGTGCCTCTGATGATGCACACAGTATATTTGAAAAATAACTCTAAGGGAAAGTGGTTGCGGGGGCCGGATTTGAACCGACGACCTTCGGGTTATGAGCCCGACGAGCTACCAGGCTGCTCCACCCCGCGTCCGAAAACGTGGCAAATACTACGCCAAACTTGTAAAAAATACAAGCAATACTGAGATTTGGTACCGAGGACGGGACTTGAACCCGTAAGCCCATGCGGGCACTACCACCTCAAGGTAGCGTGTCTACCAATTCCACCACCACGGCACTAAAGATTGCGACTTTTTTTATTCTGTCGCGCCGAATATAACAACATTAACAACTTACTGCGGGATATCGCTACCCGGCGTAGCCGGTTTTGCAGGCTGGCTCTGCTGCTGAGATTGCGCAGGCTGAGTCAGATTTTCCCACTCGCTTCCTTTCTGAGTTTTGTTGCTGTTGATGTTACCCAGAATCAGACTGATGATGAAGAACAACGTCGCCAGCACAGCGGTCATACGGGTCATAAAGTTACCTGAACCGTTAGAACCAAACAGTGTTGCCGAGGAGCCAGCACCAAATGACGCGCCCATATCAGCGCCTTTACCTTGTTGCAGCATAATCAGACCAACCAGGTCGATGGCTACAATAAGGAAAACTACCAAAAGAGCTTCGTACATAATTCAACCTGTTCCTTGCGCGAGACTCGCACATCAAAAGCTTCAAACCAACCAGCAGGTAGTATCACTACCCTTCCGAAGCGGGTGTGAATACTAACCAAAGCAGCCTGCCCACGCAAGGGCAATTTATCACCCTGAGGTTATTTGCAGAAAAAAACAGCAAAAGTCACGGATAAAGATGGAAAATGCTGATAAATCAGACAATCACGGCTGCCCAGGCATCCCTGCACACACTTCAGCTCATCCATCAGCTTTAAAGATAAAGCGGAGCCAGCAACTCCGGTGATCACTGTGTTAAACGGCCTTGACGGCGTCGGCAATACGATGTGCCAGTGCCGTCACCTGATCTTCATTCTCGCCTTCAACCATTACCCGGATTAAAGGCTCCGTACCTGATTTTCTCAGCAACACGCGACCACGACCGTGCAGTTCTTTCTCAACCTCGGATGTCACCGCTTTGACCTGCTCATCTTCCAGGGGATCGGTTTCACCGCTGAAGCGAACATTCACCAGTATTTGTGGCAGCAGTTTCATCCCGCTACACAAGTCATGCAGGCTCATATGATTACGTACCATCGCAGTAAGTACCTGCAAACCAGCTACTATGCCATCTCCGGTAGTAGTCTTATCAAGCAGGATGACATGCCCGGAGTTTTCCGCCCCGAGACGCCAGCCTTTTTCCTGCATTTTTTCTAAAACATAACGATCGCCGACTTTTGCTCTGGCAAAAGGAATTCCCAACTGCTTCAGTGCCAGTTCCAGCCCCATGTTGCTCATCAATGTGCCCACGACGCCGCCACGTAACTGCCCCTGACGCAGACCTTCACGGGCGATGATGTAAAGAATCTGATCGCCATCCACTTTGCAACCAAGGTGGTCCACCATCATGATGCGGTCACCATCACCGTCATAAGCCAGACCAATATCTGCCTTTTCTGCCAGCACTCGCGCCTGAAGTTGACGAACATCTGTTGCACCACATTCTTTATTGATGTTCATACCATCAGGGTGGACACCCAGCGTAATGACCGTGGCTCCCAGTTCGCGCAGCACATTTGGCGCGATATGATAGGTTGCACCATTTGCACAATCCACGACGATCTTCAGCCCATTCAGGCTCAGTTCGCCAGGAAATGTGCCTTTACAGAACTCAATATAGCGACCTGCGGCATCAACAATACGACTGGCACGACCAAGTTCAGCAGACTCCACGCAGGTAATCGGCTTTTCCATTTCTGCCTCAATCGCTTCCTCAACATCGTCAGGTAACTTGGTGCCTTCAATCGAGAAAAATTTAATACCATTGTCATCAAAAGGATTGTGTGAAGCGGAAATAACGATCCCGGCTTCAGCCCGAAAAGTACGGGTCAGATAGGCAATAGCTGGCGTAGGCATCGGTCCGGTAAAAGCTGCTGATAAGCCAGCCGCCGCCAAACCAGCCTCCAGAGCCGACTCCAACATGTAACCTGAGATACGCGTATCCTTGCCAATAATGATTTTTTTTGAGCCGTTTCTTGCCAGCACCTTGCCCGCCGCCCAGCCCAACTTCAGCACAAAATCAGGCGTAATTGGCGATTCGCCCACTTTTCCACGAATGCCATCGGTACCAAAATACTTACGGTTGCTCATAGGATTACTCTTCCTTTGCTGACAATGTTGCTTCGACGACGCGCATGGCCTCGACGGTTTCTTTAACATCATGGACACGCAGAATATGCGCACCTTGCATAGCGGCAATCACCGCGCAGGCCAGACTCCCAGTCAGACGCTGAGATGGGCCGACGTTTAACAACTGGCCTATCATGCTTTTGCGTGACATTCCGACCAGCAGAGGCATACCAAAACGATGAAAATCAGCAAGGTGGGCCAGCAGCTGATAATTGTGTCTCAGATTCTTACCGAAACCAAATCCAGGGTCGAGCAGCAACCGATCTTTTTTAATTCCTGCGGCCTCACAGCGCGCAATGTGCTCGATGAAAAATGCCTCAACATCCTGTAAAAAATGCTGATAATGCGGTGACTGCTGCATAGTTCGTGGCTCGCCCTGCATATGCATCAGGCAGACCGGCAGGCCACTGGCCGCTGTAGCCTCCAGCGCTCCTGGCTCCTGCAATGAACGGATGTCGTTAATCAGATGCGCTCCCGCATGAGCAGCCTCGCGAATCACTTCGGCTTTAGATGTATCTACTGAAATCCACACTTCAAAGCGTTGCGCAATTGCTTCCACTACCGGGATCACCCGCTCCAGTTCCTGCTGCACACTGACCTCTTCCGCACCGGGACGCGTGGACTCGCCACCAATATCGATGATGGTCGCGCCTGCATTAATCATGGAATTAGTATGTGTAACAGCCTGAATTAAGTCGTTATGCCTGCCGCCATCAGAGAACGAATCCGGAGTTACATTCAATATACCCATCACATGAGGATGGGATAAATCGAGCACGGAGTCTCTGGCATGAAGTTTCATAACGTTGTCTCTCCTGACAGATTTACGAATCATATTCAGTTGTCGTGGATATAAAAAACCCCGGTCAGCGCCGGGGTTCAGGGGGACGATGGCAGGATAACTTATTTATCGCCCAGCTGTTCTGACATGGTATTGCCTGGATTTGGCGTACGCGGTTCATCTACCGGGCGCGGAGCCTTTGGTGTACCGTTGCTGTCAGAATTATTAGTGCCAGGATCTTCCCAACCTGCTGGCGGACGCACTTCGCGGCGCGCCATCAGGTCGTCAATCTGCGGCGCATCGATGGTTTCATACTTCATCAGCGCATCTTTCATTGCATGAAGTATGTCCATGTTTTCGTTCAGAATGCGACGGGCACGCTGGTAGTTACCTTCTACCAGTGACTTCACTTCCTGATCAATGATACGAGCAGTTTCATCAGACATATGTTTTGCTTTAGCTACAGAACGTCCAAGGAAAACTTCACCTTCTTCTTCTGCATAAAGCAACGGCCCCAGTTTTTCTGAGAAGCCCCATTGCGTAACCATGTTACGTGCAATTGAGGTTGCTACTTTGATGTCGTTAGAGGCACCGGTGGAAACATGTTCAACACCGTAAATGATCTCTTCAGCAAGGCGACCACCATAGAGGGTGGAAATCTGACTTTCCAGTTTCTGACGACTGGCGCTGATGGCATCACCCTCAGGCAGGAAGAAGGTCACCCCCAGGGCACGACCACGCGGAATGATGGTAACTTTATGCACAGGATCATGCTCCGGTACCAGCCGACCAATGATCGCATGGCCCGCTTCGTGAAAAGCGGTGGACTCTTTCTGTGCCTCAGTCATCACCATAGAGCGCCTTTCGGCTCCCATCATGATCTTGTCTTTCGCCTTCTCAAACTCAACCATCGATACCACACCACGATTACCACGAGCAGCAAACAACGCCGCTTCGTTCACCAGGTTTGCCAGATCGGCCCCGGAAAAACCTGGCGTGCCGCGCGCAATGATTGCTGCATCAATATCTGTTGCCAGAGGGACGCGACGCATATGCACTTTCAGAATTTGCTCACGTCCACGTACGTCAGGCAAACCGACTACGACCTGGCGGTCAAAACGGCCCGGACGCAGCAGTGCAGGGTCGAGTACATCCGGACGGTTAGTCGCGGCGATAACGATGATGCCCTCATTACCTTCAAAACCATCCATCTCGACCAGCATCTGATTCAGAGTCTGCTCACGCTCGTCGTGACCACCACCCAGACCAGCACCACGTTGCCGACCAACCGCATCAATTTCATCGATAAAGATGATACAAGGCGCTGCTTTTTTGGCTTGTTCGAACATGTCACGAACACGAGAAGCACCGACGCCGACAAACATCTCAACAAAGTCAGAACCTGAAATGGTGAAGAAAGGCACTTTTGCTTCACCTGCGATGGCTTTTGCCAACAACGTTTTACCCGTACCAGGAGGGCCAACCATCAGCACGCCTTTCGGAATTTTACCACCCAGCTTCTGAAAACGGCTTGGCTCACGCAGGTATTCAACCAGTTCACCAACTTCCTCTTTGGCTTCATCACAGCCTGCCACATCTGCAAAAGTCGTTTTGATCTGATCTTCCGTCAACATGCGGGCTTTGCTTTTGCCAAAGGACATCGCTCCCTTGCCACCACCGCCCTGCATCTGGCGCATGAAGAATATCCAGACACCAATCAACAACAGCATCGGGAACCATGAGATGAAGATTGAAGCCAACAGGCTTGGTTCTTCAGGTGGTTCACCCACTACTTTTACGTTTTTGGTCAACAGGTTATCGAGCAACTTGGGATCGTTGACGGGGATATAGGTCGTGTATCGATTGCTATCTTTTTTGGTAACGTTGATTTCACGTCCGTTGATACGAGCCTCGCGGACCTGATCCTGATTAACTTCAGACAGGAAAGTTGAGTAATCAACCCTACGGCCATTCGACTCGCTGGGTCCGAAACTCTGGAAAACCGACATCAGCACAACTGCGATGACTAACCAAAGAATCAGGTTTTTCGCCATGTCACTCAAGGGATTAACCTCATATTACAACTGTGTTAACAGACAGCGTAGGGTACTATAGTTTGCGCCCTGTCGCTACAATGTACACTTCACGCGAACGAGAGCGCGAAGAATCCGGCTTACGAATTTTCACTTTCGTAAACAGGGAGCGAATTTCCCGGAGGTAATCTTCAAAGCCATCTCCCTGAAACACTTTCACTAAAAAACTACCGCCAGGTGCCAGTACATCCCGACACATCTCCAGCGCAAGCTCAACCAAATACATTGACCTTGGAATATCCACCTCAGGCGTCCCGGTCATATTTGGTGCCATATCAGACATCACTACCTGAATTTTGTCTTCTCCGAGACGGTCCATCAGTGCTTTCAGCACCAGTTCATCACGAAAATCACCCTGTAGGAAATCGACACCAACGATAGGATCCATCGGCAGGATATCACAGGCAATGACGCGACCTTTATTGCCAATCTGCGTCACCACATATTGCGACCAGCCCCCGGGCGCTGCGCCGAGGTCAACCACCGTCATTCCCGGCCTGAAGAGCTTATCGCCCTGCTGTATTTCATCAAGTTTAAACCAGGCACGAGAGCGCAGCCCTTTTTTCTGTGCCTCGAGCACATATTTATCGCTAAAGTGTTCCTGAAGCCAGCGGCTGGAACTGGCCGAACGCTTTTTACCAGTCATACAATTTCCAACTTTGATTCAACGTATGCGATAAATAAACCGCGCAAATCAGCACACCGATTTGGTGATACACCGGAGATGGCGGTGGAATGACCCGTTTTCAATCCCAATGTAAGTAAAAAATACGATGAATCTGAGTACCAAACAAAAACAGCACCTGAAAGGACTGGCCCATCCGCTGAAGCCCGTCGTAATGCTGGGTAACAACGGCCTGACCGAAGGAGTGCTGGCCGAAATTGAACAAGCGCTGGAACATCACGAGTTGATCAAGGTAAAAATTGCTACCGAAGACCGTGAGACTAAAAGCCTCATAGTTGACGCTATTGTGCGTGAAACCAAAGCCGCTAACGTACAGGTCATCGGCAAAACACTGGTGCTGTTCCGTCCGTCAAAAGAAGGGAAAATAGCCCTCCCTCGCTGAATTCGGAAACATTTCTGAAAATCAGCCAGCAGAAGTTGCCATGCTCCTTATCCTTATAAAAGGCCGTCTGACGGCCTTTTCTTTTCTTTACAATCTTCTGAACTCAATTACCGCCTTTGTTCAGAGATATTCAACCTTAAGAATCTCGTACTCTACGTCACCACCCGGCGTTTTGATCACCGTGACGTCGTCCACCTCTTTTCCGATCAAACCTCGCGCCATCGGTGAGTTAACGGAAATCAGATTTTGTTTGAAGTCAGCTTCGTCATCGCCAACGATGCGATAGGTCGACTCTTCATCGGTGTCCAGATTCAATACGGTCACAGTCGAACCGAAAATGATGCGGCCATTCGCATTCATTTTAGTGACATCTATTACCTGTGCATTAGACAGCTTGGCTTCAATTTCCTGAATCCGGCCCTCACAGAATCCCTGCTCTTCACGCGCAGCGTGATATTCGGCATTCTCTTTTAAATCACCATGCTCACGTGCTTCAGCAATTGAGGCAATAATTCTGGGGCGTTTAATGGTTTTCAGCTCTTCCAGCTCTTCGCGCAGTCTTTCCGCGCCCCTTAACGTCATCGGAATCTGATTCATCTCAATACCTCGTTAACTCTGTCCTGTGCAAAATTTCGTCATCCTGACAGTCAGATGCAGAAAAAGCGTTCTGCGGCGCTTGCTACTGAATTACAAACAAAATAACCCCGACCCGAAGGTATGCCTCAGGGTCTGAAGGTTTTGCATTTTGATACGTATTTTACCGCAGAGTTCATGGTGGGTCATCGTTTACTTTCCACCTTGAAGCACCGTAGTATGACAACATCACCTGCCAGTAAACGCGAGATTATGCGATTTTCACCATTTATAACCGGCCTGGCCTGCGCATTTATGCTAAATGCACAGGCCGCACAGGTCGAAGATTACACCCAGTATCTGCCAGATGGCGCCAATCTGACACTGATTGTCCAAAAAATAGGTGCAAGCACACCCTCCATTGATTATCACAGCAAACAGATGGCCCTTCCGGCCAGTACCATGAAGGTGATCACCGCACTGGCAGCACTGCTGCAACTGGGACCAGATTACCGATTTCACACCCAGCTGGAAAGTAAGGGGAGCATCAGCGATGGAACGTTGAAAGGCGATCTTGTCGCACGATTTGGCGGCGATCCCACCCTGACCCGGCAGGATTTACGTAATATGGTGGCAAATCTTAAAAAACAGGGTATCCAGCATATTCAGGGAAATCTGGTCATTGATACCTCCATTTTTGCCAGCCACGATAAAGCACCGGGCTGGCCCTGGAATGACCTGACACAATGCTTCAGCGCGCCTCCTGCTGCGGCAATTGTCGACCGTAACTGTTTTTCGGTATCGCTGTACAGTGCGCCTAATCCGGGCGACAAAGCTTTTATCCGGGTTGCGTCTTACTATCCGGTCAACATGTTCAGTGAAGTGCGCACTCTGGCTCGGGGTTCATCAGAAGCGCAGTATTGTGAACTGGATGTGATGCCTGGCGAGCTGAATCGCTTTACATTAACGGGCTGTATGACTCAACGCTCTGAACCCCTTCCGCTGGCTTTTGCTATCCAGGATGGGGCCAGCTATGCAGGCGCTCTGCTGAAAGCAGAGTTACAGGATGCAGGTATCGATTATTCAGGTCATCTTCTACGCCAGACGCAGGTCACCACGCCTGCCACCGCGCTGGCTGCAACGCAGTCCGCTCCCCTGCACGATTTGCTGAAAATTATGTTGAAGAAGTCGGACAACATGATTGCCGACACCGTTTTCCGCACTATCGGTCATGAACGCTTTGGAGTACCGGGTACCTGGCGCGCTGGTTCTGATGCCGTACGTCAGATTCTGCGACAGAAAGCAAATGTCGATTTGGGTAACAGTATCCAGGTGGATGGTTCAGGTTTGTCACGCCATGATTTGCTTTCACCTGCTACTATGATGCAGGTGTTGCAATACATTGCAAAAAACGATCAACAATTAAACTTTATCTCCATGTTGCCACTTGCGGGTTATGACGGCACCTTACGTTATCGGGGTGGTCTGCACGAAGCTGGCGTGGATGGCAAAGTGTCAGCCAAAACAGGTTCACTACAAGGCGTCTATAACCTTGCCGGCTTCATGACCACCGCCAGTGGCCAGCGCGTGGCTTTTGTTCAGTATCTTTCTGGCTATGCGGTTCCGCCGCAGGATCAGAAACAGCGCCGTATTCCGTTGGTTCGCTTTGAAAGCCGACTCTATAAGGATGTTTACCAAAACAACTGACAACAATGAAATTACTGATTGTGGAAGATGACGCGCTCTTACTGGGCGGGCTGGTTCAGGCACTAACCAGTGAGGGCTACGCCGTGGACACAGCAACAAAAGGATCAGAAGCATGTGCCCTGTTGGACAGTGGGCAATATAGTCTGATCGTGCTTGATCTGGGGCTGCCGGATGTTGATGGTGGCGATCTGCTACGTCAGTGGCGCAAAGCCCATATCGATCTACCGGTGTTAATTCTCACCGCCCGCGACGCTTTAGAGGATCGGGTAGAAGGTCTGGATGCGGGAGCCGATGATTATCTGGTGAAGCCTTTTGCTCTTGTTGAGTTAAAAGCCAGGGTGCGGGCTTTGATTCGTCGCTATCAGGGGCACAGTGATAATTTGCTGCAACAGGGGGATATTTCGCTCAATCTCTCCTCACGGCAGGTTTATCTCGACAATCAGCCGCTTGAAATTACTCCAAAAGAGTTTGCCTTGCTAACCCGTTTACTGATGCGTATCGGCCAGACGGTGCATCGTGAAACTTTACAGCAGGACCTTTACAGTTGGCAGGATGATACCGGCTCTAATACGCTGGAAGTTCACATTCATAACCTACGGCGCAAACTGGGCAAAGATCGTATCCGAACCGTCCGTGGTGTGGGATATCGTCTGGAAGAACGCGCGTGAACAGTATGCGTCGGCGCTTGCTGATTATGCTGGCGCTGATCCTGCTCACCTGCCAGTTAATGAGCGCCGCCTGGCTGTGGCATGAAAGTCGTGAGCAGATAGGTTTTCTGGTTAACGAAACGCTTTCAGCTCACGCACGCAATGAACGGGTTGAAGGAGAGATACGCGAAGCGATCGCCTCTCTGCTGCTGCCCTCGCTGGTGATGGTTTGCTTAACGCTGTTACTGTCATTCTGGGCGATAAGCTGGATTATTCGTCCACTTCGCTCACTGCAAACAAGCCTGTCAGAGCGTTCAGCTGATAATCTGACGCCACTGCCACATTTTTCCGATATGACTTAGATAGCAGCAGTAACAGGTGCAATGAATCAGCTTTTGGGCAGGCTGGAACACACGTTGCAACAGGAGCGGCTGTTTACCGCCGATGCCGCTCATGAGCTCCGTACCCCGCTTGCCGGACTGCGTCTGCATCTGGAACTGCTTGAGCAACAGGGTGTCCCACAGGGAAAAATGTTGGTTGAGCGAATTGATCAACTGATGCATGTCATTGAGCAGTTGCTGATGCTGTCGCGGGCCGGTCAGGCGCTGGCAGGGGGCCATTATCAGATCGTTAGCTGGTATGCCGTATTTGCCCCCTTGCAGGTTGAAATGGTCGAAATGCTGGCCTTACGCAATCAGACGCTCGAAGAGCCCGGCAATATGACCCCCAGCATCCAGGGAGATGCCGTATTACTGCGATTAATGTTGCGTAATCTGCTGGAGAATGCCTCCCGCTACAGTCCGGAAGGAAGCCATATCAGTCTGATTGTGCAGACAGAACAAGGTGGCAGTAGTTTTACCGTGCGGGATGAAGGACCGGGGATCGCTCCCTCAGCGACGCAGGATCTGACCAAAGCATTTCGCCGCATGGATCAGCGCTATGGTGGAAGTGGGCTGGGATTAAATATTGTGCAGAGGATCGCTCAGCTTCACCACGGCGAATTACGTTTGCATAATCGCCAGGACCGTAGCGGCCTCAATGCAACCTGCTGGCTACCCGCAAAGATTAACTGAACTGCAATGGCGATCAAAAAGGGACACCGATTGTGTCCCTTTACTGTATCAACGCTGGTAGATGATTTCGACGCCTTCGTCGTCGTCCTCGTCCCATTCATCATCCCAGTCGTCATCATCTTCTACCGACTGTTCAGCTTCTTCAAGTTGCTGACGATGATAGTCATCCCACATAAATTCCACTTTCTCAGGCTGCTTCTGCGCCTCTTCCGCTTCTTTGGGATTGGCATTAAGGAAAGCCATGACATCCCAACAAAGAGGAGTTACACCAGCACGATTAGCTGCTGAGATCAGATAGTATTTATCACTCCAGCCTAACGCCTCGGCAATAGCTTTAGCCCGCGATTCAGCTTCAGTCTGATCCAACAGATCGACTTTGTTGAATACCAGCCAGCGTGGCTTATTGAACAACTTTTCACTGTATTTTTTCAGCTCCGCCAGAATAATATGGGCATTTTCCACCGGGTCAGATTCGTCAATCGGTGCCAGATCAATGGTATGCAGTAATACCCGGCAACGTTCAAGATGCTTCAGGAACCGAATGCCTAAACCCGCCCCTTCTGAAGCCCCCTCTATCAAACCAGGGATATCCGCCACAACAAAACTTTGCTCGCTGTCCATCCGTACCACACCCAGGCTGGGTGCCAGAGTGGTAAAAGGATAGTCTGCCACTTTAGGCCGGGCGGCAGAAACAGCTCTGATAAAAGTGGACTTACCCGCATTGGGCAGTCCCAGCATCCCTACGTCTGCCAGCAACAGCAATTCAAGCTGGAGGTCTCGTTTTTCACCCGGCGTCCCCATCGTTTTCTGACGTGGCGTACGGTTCACCGAGGATTTAAAACGGCTGTTACCCAGGCCATGCCAGCCGCCTTTGGCCACCATCTGTAGCTGACCATGACTCATCATGTCGCCCAGCGTTTCACCTGTGCCCTGGTCGATAACCCGGGTGCCAACCGGAACTTTGATGATAATGTCCTGACCGCGTTTGCCGGTGCAGTCACGACTCTGACCATTCTGACCACGTTCAGCACGAAAAGACTTTTCAAAGCGATAGTCGATCAGCGTGTTCAGGTTTTCGTCGGCCTGGACATAAACATCACCGCCATCACCGCCATCACCGCCATCCGGACCGCCTTTAGGAATATATTTCTCACGACGGAAGCTGACGCAGCCATTACCACCATCGCCCGCAGCAACGAGGATCGTCGCTTCATCAACAAACTTCATGTTACTTCTCCGTAAATCATCTTTCCGCCCCGCTTTGCTATGCAGGTACGGCATGAGCCGTCGGGGCAGACCAGCGGTCTGATGACGGTAGCAAGGTGTCTGGTTCCGCAAAATTAATTTGCATTGCATCCCTGAAGGGACGATATCAAAACATCCTGCAACTGAATATAAAGTGTACAGCAAAAAAGAAATTGCCGTGAATCTGCCGACCCCAGGGCCAACAAATCAAAATGCAGAATGTAAAAAGCCCCGCAATCATAGCGGGGCTTCATGATTCGCTGCTGAAAGCGGTATCAGCTACCGCCTTCCGACACGAAAACCTTACTCAACAACGATGCTGATGTATTTACGGTTATTCGGGCCTTTTACTTCAAACAGGACCTTGCCGTTTGCAGTTGCAAACAGTGTGTGGTCACGGCCACAGCCTACGTTGTTGCCCGCGTGGAATTTGGTTCCGCGCTGACGAACGATGATGCTGCCTGCCAGTACTGATTCACCACCAAAACGCTTAACACCCAGGCGTTTTGCATTGGAGTCGCGACCATTTCGTGTGGAGCCGCCAGCCTTTTTGTGTGCCATTTGTCAGATCTCCTCTTAGGCGCTGATGCCAGTGATCTTCACATCAGTGAACCACTGACGGTGACCCTGCTGCTTACGGTAGTGTTTACGACGACGAAACTTAACAATTTTAACTTTCTCGCCGCGACCATGAGCAACGATTTCTGCCTTGATCACGCCACCTGAAACTAAAGGCGCGCCAATAGTCACGTCTTCACCGTTAGCAATCATCAGAACCTGGTCGAATTCAATCGTTTCGCCGGTTGCGATATCCAGCTTTTCCAGGCGAACGGTCTGACCTTCGCTTACTCGGTGTTGTTTACCACCACTTTGGAAAACCGCGTACATATAAACTCCGCTTTCGCGCTTGCCATCCTAGTTTCAGGCTGCGCTATAAATATTCACAATAGGGCGCGAATTCTACGCAAGTTCACAGGCAATGACAAGGGGCTGTTGCAGGGTATTGCAGAAAAAAAACGCAAAGCGTATGCAAACGTTTCTCCGCCGGGATTTTCAAGTACAATCTGTTATACATTAGTCATTGCCGCAGGTACGGGTAAAGACGCTTATCATAGCAGCATACTGAGCAATAGCTGAACAGACTGATGAACTTAGAACAGATAAACGAACTCACCGCACAGGATATGGCGGACGTCAATGCAACAATACTTGAACAGCTGAATTCTGAGGTATCCCTCATCAATCAGTTGGGTTACTACATTATTAGCGGCGGGGGAAAACGTATTCGCCCGATGATCGCCGTTTTAGCCGCTCGCGCGCTCAACTATTCAGGAAAACAACACGTTACAGTTGCTGCCCTGATCGAATTCATTCATACAGCAACTCTGCTGCATGATGATGTGGTTGATGAGTCAGATATGCGTCGGGGTAAAGCAACCGCTAATGCGACTTTTGGTAACGCGGAAAGCGTTCTGGTTGGGGACTTTATTTATACCCGGGCATTTCAGATGATGACCAGCCTGGGTTCTCTGCGCGTGCTCGCATTGATGTCTGAAGCCGTAAACGTGATTGCCGAAGGTGAAGTGCTGCAACTGATGAACTGCAATGACCCCGATATCAGCGAAGAGAGTTACATGCGGGTCATCTACAGTAAAACTGCGCGATTGTTTGAGGCCGCAGCTCAATCTTCTGCAATTCTTGCCTCAGCGACTTCAGAACAGGAAAAAGCTTTGCAGGATTATGGACGATTTATTGGAACTGCTTTCCAGTTAATCGATGATTTGTTGGATTACAGTGCGGATGGCAAAACTCTCGGTAAAAATGTCGGCGATGACCTGAGCGAAGGCAAGCCAACGTTGCCACTCCTCCACGCCATGCGCAACGGTACCGCAGAGCAGGCAGCAATGATTCGCGGCGCAATTGAACGGGGAAATGGTCGCCATTTACTTGAGCCGGTATTAGATGCGATGCATCAGTGTGGTTCACTCATCTGGACACGCCGTGCAGCTGAACAGGAAGCGGATAAAGCTATCGCGGCGCTTAAGGTATTGCCCGAGTCGCCCTGGCGCAGCGCACTTGAAGCGCTGGCGCACATGTCAGTGCAACGCCAATTCTGATACGCAATCTCACCAGGCGCGGAAAACCCGCGCTCTTCTTTTGCGATGATGTTGATGCATAATCCCGTCACCTGAACATCCGGGCTTAATTTGCTTTGCAAATTACCCTGTTACGTTTCACGCCTTTTGCGTAATGCCACACAAAATCAGCCCGACATCAAGAAAGTATTGGAAATAACTGGAGTGTTATTGCTATAAAATGTCCTGCGTACATGGAGGACGAACTGATGCTTCAAAAGAAAAAAGACTGGCATAATGCCGACATCATTGCAGGTTTGCGCAAACAGGGCACCACGCTGGCTGCCTTATCTCGTGAGGCAGGGTTGAGTTCTTCAACGCTGGCCAATGCTTTGTTCCGCCCCTGGCCAAAAGGAGAGTGGCTTATTGCTGATGCGTTAATGATTCATCCCGCCGAAATCTGGCCGAGTCGTTACTACGATCCAGTAAACCACAGCCTGATAGATCGCAAACGATTAATCAGAGCATGAAAAAAGGCCGGTAGTATTCAGACTACCGGCCTTATTTATCCTGGGGATTACTCTTCGCCGTTTACACGCTCAATATTGGCACCCAGTGCCTTCAGCTTGTCTTCGATATGCTCATAGCCACGATCAATATGATAAATACGATCAACGATAGTTGTGCCTTCAGCAATACATCCTGCCAGCACCAGACTGGCTGAAGCGCGTAAATCCGTCGCCATAACTTGCGCACCAGAGAGTTTTTCCACTCCATGGCAAATCGCCGTATTGCTTTCCAACTCAGCATGTGCACCCATGCGAATAAGCTCAGGTATATGCATGAAACGGTTTTCAAAGATGGTTTCAGTAATGACACCGGTCCCTTCCGCAACCAGATTCAACAGGCTGAACTGTGCCTGCATATCGGTAGGGAAACCAGGATGTGGTGCGGTGCGGAAATTAACCGCTTTTGGACGCTTACCGTGCATGTCCAGACTAATCCAGTCCGGTCCCAGTTCGATATCTGCTCCCGCCTCGCGCAGTTTTGCCAGCACGGCATCCAGCGTATCAGGTTGCGTTGAGCGACAAACCACCCTTCCGCCGGAAATTGCCGCAGCAATCAGGAAAGTTCCGGTTTCAATGCGATCGGGAAGGACACGGTAAACACCGCCACCCAGCCGCTCGACGCCTTCGATGGTGATACGGTCACTGCCAGCACCGCTGATTTTCGCCCCCAACGTGTTAAGAAAATTTGCAGTATCAACAATTTCCGGCTCGCGTGCAGCCTTCTCAATAATCGTGGTGCCCGTTGCCAGCGTTGCAGCACTCATGATGGTTACAGTCGCACCCACGCTGACCTTGTCCATCACGATATGCGCCCCCTTCAGACGTCCATCAACAGAGGCTTTGACATAGCCCTCCTCCAGTCTGATTTCAGCACCGAGTTGCTCAAGGCCAGTGATATGCAGGTCAACCGGGCGAGCGCCTATAGCACAGCCACCAGGCAGGGAAACCTGCCCCTGGCCAAAACGCGCCACCAGCGGGCCAAGCGCCCAGATTGATGCACGCATGGTTTTGACCAACTCATAAGGCGCGCAGTAAATATTGACGTCGCTGGCATCCAGATGCACTGACCCATTGCGGTCCACCTTCACCCCCAGCTGGCTGAGCAGTTTCATGGTGGTATCAATGTCCTTCAGTTTTGGGACATTCTGAATCTCGACAGGATCGGACGCCAACAGAGCAGCGAACAGGATCGGCAGCGCAGCGTTTTTTGCGCCAGAGATTGTAACTTCCCCGCTTAAACGGGTTGGACCCTGCACACGAAATTTATCCATTGCACCAGTTCTCTTTGATCAAACCTAAATTTCTGTCCACACGCCATCATCTGACGCCGGACACAACCCACCGCTCAAAAGCCGTTTAGCTTACGATCGCGCGCCCATTCGTCAGGGGTGTATGTTTTGATTGATACCGCATGAATACGGTTATCAGCGATGTAAGTCATCAACGGTGCATAGACCGTTTGTTGCTTTTTAACACGGCTGAGTTCACCAAACAGTTCGCCTACGGCTATCACCTGAAAGTGGCTACCATCGCCGGTAACATGAGCTTCCTGTAAGGGTAATGCACTCATCAGCACAGATTGAATTTCACTGGTTTCCATAACGCTTCAGAATTCACTTAATGATTAACAAGGCACACATCTTAGTGGAAAGTGCCGCTATCTTAAACAAACAAAAAAAGCCCCGGACAACGCAGGGGCTTATTTTATAAGCGACTCACCGTTTGTCAGTTACGGGAGATAATGATTTGCTGAAGGTTGTACAGTGAAATCAGCGTACGAAGCTTATCGGTAATCCCGGTGAACAGCAGCGTTTTTCCCTGATGCAAGGCTATCTGCCGCAAATGGACAAGTAGTGCCAGCCCGGCAGTGTCCACCCTTTCTAACGCTGAGACATCAATAGTATCAACCTGTTTCATGACCGATTCACGTTGATCCCACAATGCCATTAATGTCTGTCGCTCAAGTTCTCCGGAAAGAAGCAGTTGATGCGACTCTACGCGCCAGTTAAGTTGATCGCGCATTACCGTTGCTTATCCAGTTTGATTGGCTGATTAGCATAAGATTTCAGCAGTTCTGTTAATCCATTCACCCCTTTCAGGCGCAAAACATCGCTCCATTCGTTCTGTTTGGTGGTGATCATGCTCACGCCCTCAGCAATCATGTCGTAAGCCTGCCAGTCACCCGTACGGGTGTTTTTCCGCCACTGAAAATCAAGGCGAACCGGTGGACGACCATTTGGATCAATGATGGTCACACGAATAGCGATGATGCTGGCGTCAGCGTAGGGCTGCTCAGGCGCGATTTGATACGTCTGGCCATTGTAAAGCGCCAGCGCCTGGCCATAGGCCTGAGCCAGATAGTCGCCAAAAGCATTGAAATAAGCTTCCCGTTGCGCTGGCGTCGCTTCACGATAGTAGCGCCCCAGTACCAGAGCGCCGGCATACTTTGTCTGAACATAAGGCAACAACTCTTCACGAACAATCTGGCGTAAATAATCAGGATTTTGTTTGATCTTAGGTTGCTCATTTTTAAGGCGGGTAAAGGTTTTAGCTGCCGCTTCATTCATCAGCTGATAAGGATTGGTTTGATCAGCCGCTGCATTAACCGCAATCGGTGCAATAACCAGCATCGCGGCCATCAGGAAACGTTTAAACATCATTTGCCCTCTTCTGAGTGAGTCGTTGCGGTCGGCGCAGATTGTGCATTTGTTTCAGGTGCCGCCGCCGAAGCGTTTTTGTTATCACTGGCGTTGCCACTCTTGTACAGGAACTGGCCAATCAGGTCCTCAAGAACCATCGCTGATTTGGTATCCCGCAATGTGCTGCCATCCTTAAGCATAGACGTTCCCATTTCCGGATCGTCAAAGCCGACATTCAACGCCAGAAATTGCTCGCCCAACAGACCTGAAGTTCTGATCGCCAGTGAGCTGGTATCCGGCAGTTGATTGTATTTGTCATTAATATTCATCGTGACGCGAGGCGAATACGTTTTGCTGTCCAGCTCTATATCGGTGACCCGACCAATCACCACACCACCGATTTTCACTGGCGAGCCGGTTTTCAATCCGCCAATGTTGTCGAAGGTGGCATACAAACGCCAGGTCGGCTCACTGCCTGACAATTTGAGATCGGCCACCCGCAGGCAGAGGAAAAGCGCAGCACAGAGTGCAAGTATTAAAAATGCGCCCACCCAAATTTCACTTTTTTTCGTTTGCATTGCTTCAATTCCCAAACATCAGTGCTGTCAGCACAAAATCTAAACCGAGTACCGCCAGAGAAGCGTGTACCACTGTGCGCGTCGTAGCCCGACTGATCCCCTCTGAAGTTGGGATCGCATCATAGCCATTGAAAAGAGCAATCCAGCTGACGGTAACAGCGAAAACAGCACTCTTGATTACACAGTTAATGATATCAGTTCGTACATCGACGGCATTTTGCATGGCAGACCAGAAGAAACCGCTATCAATCCCTTTCCAGCTGACGCCAACAACCGCCCCGCCAAGGATACCGACGGCAACAAAGATTAACGTCAGCAATGGCATACTGATAAAACCAGCCCAGAAGCGCGGTGAAATAATCCTGCGCAGAGGATCGACAGCCATCATTTCCATGCTGGAAAGTTGTTCCGTCGCTTTCATCAGGCCAATCTCAGCGGTCAGCGCCGATCCCGCCCTGCCTGCGAACAGCAGTGCGGTCACCACCGGTCCCAACTCACGCAGCAGAGATAACGCCACCAACATGCCAAGACTGCTTTCCGCACCATAAGTGTTTAACACGAGGTAACCTTGTAACCCCAACACCATCCCAATAAACAGGCCGGAAACAACAATGATTAACAGCGACAGCACGCCGATGCTGTACAGTTGTTTAACTAATAGCGGCGCATGCTTACGAAAATGCGGTACGCCCAACAGCGAGTGAAAAAGCATTAATCCTGCACGACCAAAGGATGCACAGGTATTGATTGCCTTGCGTCCCACCAATGCCAGTCCTGATAAAAACATCAGTCAATTAACTCCCTGAGCCGGTTAAATCTTGCAGATAGTCTCCTGCGGGGAAACGAAATGGCACCGGGCCGTCAGCGATGCCATCAATAAACTGACGTACCCTTGCATCCTGATTCTCACGCAACGCTTTCGCCGTACCCTGAGCAATAACCTTCTGTCCGGCAATGATATAGGCATAGTCAGCAATACTCAGCACTTCCGGTACGTCGTGGGAAACCACGATGCAGGTCATGCCAAGAGCATGATTCAGCTCGTCAATCAGCTTAACTAGCACCCCCATCGTAATCGGATCCTGACCCACAAAGGGTTCATCGAACATGATTAGCTCGGGTTCAAGCGCAATGGCTCGCGCCAACGCGGCCCGTCGTGCCATGCCACCTGACAGTTCTGACGGTTTTAACTGCGCTGCGCCACGAAGTCCGACGGCCTCCAGTTTCATCATTACCGTGCTGTGCAGTAGCTCAGGTGACAACTGCGTATGCTCACGCAGAGGCCAGGCGACGTTATCAAAGACGTTGAGATCAGTAAATAAGGCACCGGACTGAAAAAGCATGCTCATTTTCTTGCGCGCTTCGTACAATCCGGAACGAGAAAGGCTGGGAATATTCTCGCCGTTAAACCAGATTTCACCGTGGTCTGGCCGCAGTTGACCGCCGATCAGACGTAATAACGTGGTTTTACCAATGCCTGAAGGCCCCATAATGGCCGTTACCTTCCCTCTGGGTACCGTCAGCGAGATGTTATCAAATACCGGCCGATCGCCACGGGAAAAACTGACCCCGCGAACATCCACCAAATTCACCTCCGTCTGCCCCATAGTCACCTCTTATCCTCTTTTTCAGGCATAAAATTTTCTCCGATGGTATCGCATATGCGTACATCCAGGACACTTTTACAGAAACTTACCCTGAAGACGTGGCTAAAGTTGGCATAAGTTTTACTTTTTGCTTTCAGATCGTCAAAATCAGCGCATTCTTTTGCGCTCTTACCTCAGATGTCGCGCCAGACCAACCGACGATTATATCCGATCAAAGGACATTACATGCTCGTAGCTACAGCACTATTCATTATCGGTTTGGTCCTGCTGGTATATGGTGCAGATCGTCTGGTGTTCAGCGCTGCCATTCTTTGCCGTGCTTCAGGCATTCCACCGCTGATTATCGGCATGACCGTAGTGGGCATTGGCACCTCACTGCCTGAACTGATTGTCTCTTTCTCTGCGGCCACGCACGGACAGATGGATATTGCTGTTGGTACAGCGATAGGTTCGAATATTACGAATATTCTGTTAATTCTCGGAGGAGCTGCCCTGCTTCATCCATTGACAGTGCATTCAAATTTAATCCGCCGCGAGCTGCCGCTGATGCTGCTGGTCACTCTGCTGTGCGGCGTGATGCTGTTCGATAACAACCTGAGTCGCAATAACGGACTGGCGCTGATCACTATCGCAGTCATTTACCTGCTTTTTATTATCAAAATCGCCCGTAAAGCCGAGCGCGATAACAATGATGCTCTCACGCGTGAGCAGCTGGCCGAACTGCCACGGGATGATGTGGGCAATACGGTAGCGTTTCTCTGGCTGGCGGTGGCGTTGATTATTCTGCCAATGTCGACGCGGATGGTGATCGACAACGCAACGGTCATTGCAGATTTCTTTGGTATCAGCGAACTGGTTATCGGGCTGACAATTATCTCGGTTGGCACCAGCCTGCCTGAACTGGCAACGGTAATCGCAGGTGCCCTGAAAGGTGAAGACGATATTGCCGTGGGAAATTTGATCGGCTCCAATATCTACAATATCGCGATTGTTCTGGGCATCCCCGCCGTGGTTCATCCGGGAAGTGTCGATATGCATGCTTTCGCCCGTGACTATTGGGTGATGCTGGGCGTCAGTGCGCTGTTCACCCTTATTTGCCTTCAACGCAGCCGCCGTATTGGACGGGTAGCCGGTGCCATACTGTTGAGCGGCTTTATAGCTGGGTCACTGTACTCTACTGGCAGCCCTCGGCCACCTTCTGGTAAAAGGATTAAAAAATTATGTCACCAGTTATCCCTGAGCCTGGTTTTGATTTTCAACAGGCGGGAAAAGAGGTTCTGAATACAGAACGTGAAGGTCTGGAACAGCTCGATCAATACATCAATGCTGACTTTACGGAAACCTGTAAGCGTATCTACAGCTGCATGGGTAAAGTCGTGGTGATGGGGATGGGTAAATCCGGTCATATCGGTAAAAAAATGGCGGCTACCTTTGCCAGTACTGGCACTCCCGCTTTTTTTGTTCATCCGGCAGAAGCGAGCCACGGCGATCTGGGCATGGTGAGCGCCGGTGATATTGTAATTGCCATCTCTAACTCTGGTGAATCTTCTGAGATTCTGGCGCTGATCCCTGTGCTGAAGCGTTTGCAGGTATCACTCATTTGCATGACCAGTCGGCCAGAGAGCGCAATGGGCCGGGCCGCTGATATTCATCTGTGTGTTAAAGTCCCACAGGAAGCCTGTCCGCTTGGGCTGGCACCGACCACCAGCACAACGGCCATGCTGGTAATGGGGGATGCTCTGGCTGTCGCACTGTTGAAAGCGCGTGGCTTTACCGCTGAAGACTTTGCTCTGTCTCATCCTGGCGGGGCGCTGGGCCGTAAACTCCTGCTAACCGTGAATGATATTATGCACAGCGGCGATGAGATTCCTCACGTCAGTCGGGATGCTTCTCTGCGCGACGCACTGCTGGAAATTACCCGAAAAAATATGGGGATGACGGTGATCTGTGACGATTTGATGAAGATCGAGGGTATCTTTACCGATGGTGATTTACGTCGCGTCTTTGATATGGGTATTGATATTCAGCAGGCCAGCATTGCCAGCGTCATGACTACAGGGGGTATTCGCGTCCGGCCTAATACCCTGGCGGTGGATGCTCTGAATCTGATGCAAAGCCGTAACATTACCGCGTTGATGGTCGCAAACGGCGACGTTCTGCTCGGTGTGGTGCATATGCATGACATGTTGCGTGCAGGTGTGGTTTAACAAGGAATAAGATCAATGAGCACAGCTGCAAACTGGATTGAAACTTGCTACGGCAAAGTCAGTAAAGAGGTAATGAGCCGCGCCAGCCGGATCAACCTGCTGATTTGCGACGTTGACGGGGTAATGTCTGACGGCGTGATCTATCAGGGTAATAATGGCGAAGAACTAAAAGCGTTTAATGTCCGGGATGGGTATGGCATACGTTGTCTACTGACCTCTGGCGTGGAAGTCGCTATTATCACTGGTCGTAACGCAAAGTTGCTGGTTGACCGCTGTGCGACGCTGGGAATTACGCATCTTTACCAGGGCCAGTCTGATAAGATTCTGGCCTTCCGCGAACTTCTGGATAAACTGTCACTTCAGCCCGAGCAAGTGGCTTATATTGGTGATGATTTGATCGACTGGCCGGTAATGGAACAGGTAGGGCTGAGTGTGGCGGTGGCAGATGCCCACCCGGTACTTGTTCCGCGTGCTGACTATGTCACGCGCATTGCAGGCGGTCGCGGCGCAGTGCGCGAAATTTGCGATCTGATACTGATCGCGCAGGGTAAGTTTGATGAGGCCAAAGGGCAGTCTGTATGAGTAAAACAAGGCGTTGGATTACGCTGTTGCTGGCCCTGGTGGCTATCGTGCTTATTGGCTGGAATCTGGCTGATAACGACAACAGCGCCGCACCCGCAGCGGGAAACGGCCAGGAACCAACCTACACCAGCCAGTCATCGAATACCGTGGTTTATAACCCGCAGGGAGCCCTGAACTATAAGCTCGTGTCAGACAAAGTGACTTATTTTTCCCTTGATGGGGTAAGTTGGTTCGATAACCCAATCATGACCACCTACGATGAGAATAAAATTCCCACCTGGTCAGTGCGCTCTGACAAAGCGAAGTTGACCAATGATCGCATGCTGTATCTTTACGGCCATGTTGAGGTCAACAGCCTGACTCAGGATGCCCAACTGCAAAGAATCAAAACCGATAATGCAGTCGTCAACCTTGTCACTCAGGATGTCACTTCAGAAGATCAGGTGACGCTATATGGCACCAGCTTTAACTCTACCGGCATGAAAATGCGCGGGAATTTACGCAACAAAACTGCCGAGTTGATTGAAAAGGTCAAAACCTCCTATGAAATTCAAAATGCAAAACAACCTTAAGTTTTTGACACTCGGCCTGCTGTTGGCTGCCAGCCTGCCAGCTCTCGCACTGACCGGAGACTCAGATAAACCGGTCAATGTGGATTCCGAAAACCAGGCGCTGGATATGCAGGGTAATGTAGCTACCTTCACCGGCAACGTTATCGTCACCCAGGGTTCGATTAAAATTACCGCTGACAAAGTGGTGGTTACCCGTCCGGGCGGAGACAGTAAAAAAACGATTGTTGACGCTTACGGTAATCCCGCCACTTTTTATCAAATGCAGGATAACGGTAAACCCGTTAAAGGCCACGCCCTGAAAATGCATTATGAACTGGCAACAGACTTTGTTGAGCTGACCGGCAATGCCTATCTTGAACAGCTCGACAGCAATGTTAAAGGCGATCGGATTACCTATCTGGTTAAAGAGCAGAAAATGCAGGCCTATGGCAACACCGGCAAGCGTGTCACTACCGTTCTGGTTCCTTCACAGTTGCAGGATAAAGGTAACCCGTCCACTGGACAGAAAAAGAGTAACTAATCAGCTATGGCAACGTTAATTGCAGAAAATCTGGCGAAAGCCTACAAAGGCCGCCGTGTGGTCGAAGATGTCAGCCTGCAAGTTCATTCCGGCGAAATTGTTGGTCTTCTTGGACCCAACGGCGCAGGCAAGACCACGACTTTCTATATGGTGGTGGGGATAGTACCCCGCGATGCCGGTCGCATCATCATTGATGAAGAAGATATCAGCATACTGCCACTGCATGCCCGCGCCCGACGGGGTATTGGTTATTTGCCTCAGGAAGCCTCCATCTTCCGTCGCCTGAGCGTGTTTGACAACCTGATGGCGGTACTGCAAATTCGTGACGACCTGACGCCAGAACAACGTGAAGATCGCGCTAATGAGTTAATGGATGAGTTCCATATCAGTCACCTGCGCAACAGCATGGGACAGGCGCTTTCTGGAGGTGAGCGGCGACGGGTAGAGATCGCCCGGGCGCTGGCAGCCAATCCGAAATTTATCCTGCTGGATGAGCCTTTTGCGGGTGTTGACCCGATTTCGGTTATTGATATCAAAAAAATTATCGAGCATCTTCGTGACAGTGGATTAGGCGTACTCATTACCGACCACAACGTGCGCGAAACGCTGGCAGTCTGTGAGCGCGCTTATATTGTCAGTCAGGGACATCTGATTGCCCATGGTTCGCCAGAACAAATTCTGGAAGATGAACAAGTTAAACGAGTCTACCTGGGCGAAGAGTTCAGACTCTGATAAGGTGTTAAACCCGGTAAGATTTTTGAGGAATTTCTATTCTGAATATGAAGCAAGGTTTGCAACTCAGGCTTAGCCAACAGCTTGCCATGACGCCACAACTGCAACAGGCCATTCGTCTGCTGCAACTCTCTACGCTTGAACTACAGCAGGAAATTCAGCTGGCGCTGGAAAGCAATCCGTTGCTAGAGCAAACCGACATTCATGAGGAAGTCGACTCGCGAGAATACGAGGAAAAAGAAGCGCTGGATACGCGTGAGGCTTTGGAACAAAAGGATATGCCGGAAGAGTTACCTCTGGACGCCACCTGGGACGAAATTTATACCGCGGGAACTCCTTCCGGAACCGGAACCGATTATCACGATGATGAACTCCCCGTTTATCAGGGAGAAACCACCCAAACGTTGCAGGATTATCTGACGTGGCAGGTGGATTTGACGCCTTTTACTGATACCGATCGCGCCATCGCGACGTCCATCGTTGATGCGGTAGACGACACCGGTTATCTGACGGTGTCTCTGGAAGAGATTCTGGAAAGCATTGGCAATGAAGAGTTGACGCTGGATGAGGTTGAAGCCGTTCTTAAACGTATGCAGCGTTTTGACCCGGTTGGTGTCTGTGCCCGCGATCTGCGTGACTGCCTGCTGGTCCAGCTCTCCCAGTTTGCAGAAGACCTGCCCTTTCTCAAAGAAGCACGGCTGATTGTCAGCGCCCATCTCGATTTACTGGCCAATCATGATTTCCGTAGCCTGATGCGTGTCACGCGGCTGAAAGAAGATGTGCTGAAAAACGCCATGCAACTCATCCAGTCGCTCGACCCCCGCCCAGGCCAGTCGATCAATACCAGCGAACCTGAGTATGTTATTCCTGATGTGCTGGTGCGTAAGGTCGGTACACGCTGGACGGTCGATCTGAACACGGACAGCGTCCCCCGACTGAAGATCAATCAGCACTATGCATCGTTAGGCGGTTCAGGTCGCAATGATAACGACAGCCAGTTTATTCGCAGCAACTTGCAAGAGGCAAAGTGGCTGATTAAAAGCCTGGAAAGCCGCAATGATACGCTGTTGAAAGTGACCCGTTGCATTGTCGATCAGCAACAGGCCTTCTTTGAGCAGGGGGAAGAATTCATGCGCCCGATGGTACTGGCAGACATCGCCAGTGCGGTGGATATGCATGAATCCACCATTTCACGTGTTACCACGCAAAAGTATTTGCACAGCCCACGTGGTATTTTTGAACTGAAATATTTTTTCTCCAGCCACGTCAATACGGAAGGGGGTGGTGAAGCCTCTTCAACCGCGATTCGTGCTCTGGTGAAAAAATTAATCTCGGCGGAGAATCCCGCCAAACCGCTTAGTGACAGTAAGCTGACGACTCTGCTTTCCGAGCAGGGAATTATGGTGGCACGGCGAACCGTCGCAAAGTATCGAGAGTCTTTATCCATTCCGCCATCAAACCAACGTAAACAACTGGTCTGAACGCACAGATAAGGAAAAGCGTATGCAACTCAACATCACCGGACAAAATGTAGAAATCACTGAACCTTTAAGGGAGTTTGTCACGGCTAAATTTGCCAAACTGGAGCAGTATTTTGACCGGATAAACCAGGTGTATATAGTGCTTAAGGTTGAGAAAGTGACCCAAATCGCTGACGCAACCCTGCATGTTAACGGCGGCGAGTTGCATGCCACCTCCGAAGAGAAAGATATGTATGCAGCAATCGACGGTTTGATTGACAAGCTGACCCGACAGCTGAATAAACATAAAGACAAGTTGAAACAGCATTAAATTTCACTCAGCAATTGAATATTTTTTCGCCACCCTTATTTAATAAGAACGTGACGTAAGATGTGTCGGCTCGTACTCTTCTCCTGGAGTACGAGCCGTTGATCAATAAGGCATGAGCAGTCGACCGATGGCAGGCATGGTTCCCCGGGGAACACCTAAAGTCCGCTATCTTGCAGGCGAAGATAAACACGTAAGTGAAACTATGATGAACAATGACTTAACACTGGAACTGAGCTCGGTACTGAGCGTGTCCTGTACCCGCAATGGCGTACATTGCCAGAGTAAAAAGCGGGCGCTGGAGATTATCAGCGAGTTAGCAGCCAAACAGCTGAATCTTCCGCACCAGACCATTTTCGAAGCAATCCTGACTCGGGAGCGGATGGGCAGTACCGGTATCGGCAATGGTATCGCTATTCCACACGGTAAGCTGGTGGAAGACACGTTGCGCGCCGTCGGCGTCTTTATTCGCCTCGATCAGCCCGTCGCTTTTGATGCCATTGATAATCAACCAGTCGATTTGCTGTTTGCACTGTTGGTGCCTGCCGATCAGTGTAAAACGCATTTACACACTCTTTCCCTGGTGGCTAAACGGCTGGCGGATAAAACGGTTTGCCGCCGGTTGCGTGCGGCACAGAGTGATGAAGAACTTTTCGGGATCATGGCAGAGAGCCCCGAAGAGAATCACTAGTCCTGCCGGACAGGCTAAGGCATTAAGAACATGACCCGGATCGCTGCTACCCCCCGTAAACCGGCCAATCAGGAGAATAAGTCATGGTGCTGATGATCGTCAGTGGTCGATCGGGTTCTGGCAAATCAGTTGCGTTGCGTGCACTGGAAGATATGGGCTTTTATTGCGTGGACAATCTGCCCGTAGTACTGCTGCCGGAGTTGGCAAATTCTCTGGCAGAGCGCAACATTTCAGCCGCAGTCAGCATTGATGTGCGCAACATGCCAGAATCACCAGAAGTATTCGAAAAAGCACTTACCAGTCTGCCGGAGAGCTTCTCTCCTCAGCTGCTGTTTCTGGACGCCGATCGCAATACCCTGATACGTCGCTACAGTGACACACGGCGCTTGCACCCTCTGTCGAGTAAAAACCTCTCACTGGAAAGTGCCATTGATGAAGAAAACGATCTGCTGGAACCTTTACGTTCAAGAGCAGACCTGATTGTTGATACTTCTGAAATGTCGGTCCACGAACTGGCTGAAATGCTACGCACACCTCTGCTGGGGAAACGTGAACGTGAGCTGACCATGGTCTTCGAGTCATTCGGTTTTAAACATGGTATTCCAATTGATGCTGATTACGTCTTCGACGTTCGTTTTCTTCCTAATCCACACTGGGATCCGAAGCTACGGCCAATGACCGGACTGGATCGGCCTGTAGCCGCATTTCTTGATCGCCATACTGAAGTACATAATTTTATTTATCAGACCCGTAGCTATCTTGAGCTGTGGTTGCCGATGCTGGAAACTAACAATCGTAGCTACCTCACCGTTGCCATAGGCTGTACCGGAGGTAAGCACCGTTCGGTTTACATTGCCGAACAGCTGGCAGAATACTTTCGTTCGCGCGGTAAAAACGTCCAGTCCCGCCATCGTACCCTGGAAAAACGCAAATCATGACAGTCAGACAAACCGTTGAGATTAAGAACAAGCTGGGAATGCATGCACGCCCGGCGATGAAGCTCTTTGAACTGGTTCAGAGCTTTGATGCAGAAGTATTATTAAGAAATGAAAGCGGTACTGAGGCCGAAGCCAGTAGCGTTATCGCCCTGCTGATGCTGGACTCAGCAAAAGGGGGGCATATTGAAATTGAAGCTACAGGTCCCGAGGAAGAAAAAGCGCTGACTGCGGTCATTGAGCTTTTCAATGCCGGTTTCGACGAGGATTAACGCATCAGGCCAGGAGAGTTCGCTCTCATCTTGGCCTGTGTGGCGTTAACGCAAGTTATGTTGTTGCAGAAAGCCTTCGCCACCCAGCTGACGCATTTGTCGTAAAATCCACTGCTGTCGCTGCCGGACATAGGCTGAAGGTGCATCAGCCCTGAAACGGATCGGATTGGGCAATACTGCGGCAAGCAGAGCCGCCTCTGACATGGTCAGACGGCTTGCCGGTTTATGAAAATAGCGCTGCGAGGCCTCTTCCACCCCAAAAACACCTTTACCAAACTCGGCCACGTTCAGATACACCGTCAGAATCCTTCTCTTGGTCCATACCGTTTCAATCCCCACGGTCAGCCCCGCTTCCAGACCTTTACGTATCCAGCTCCGCCCATCCCACAAAAACATGTTTTTCGCAGTCTGCTGTGACAACGTCGATGCACCTCTCATCCGGCCACCATCATTATCCAGCACGGTCTGAATCGCCTGAACATCAAATCCCCAATGTTCGGGGAATTTCTGGTCTTCTGCCGCTATCACCGCAAGTGGCATCCACGGCGCAATGTCGTCCATCCCAACCCAGTCGGAGTGAGCCACATAGCCAAAATCGCCTCTGAACCAGGCTGTAAGCTGCCGCTCGGCCATCACGGCTGAAAAAGGTACCGGAAGAAAAGAAAAAAGTAGAATTGCAGCTATCCACAATCCGGTAATGCTGAGTAAGGCTTTAAACACGACTTTTTTAACTTGCTGTAAGATTCCGCTCTTACGCTGCTTCATAGATTTGTATCCATAACATTCTTAATCATTTCAGAAGCCATTTATCGTCCCCAGTCTTCCCAAATTGCAGGTTAACGTATCCGGTAAATGTTCTCAAAACCACTTTTTAAACCTTTGTGGTTCCAGGAAAAAATAAATGCCTCAACAGCTTCAACCACTTCCGTTCATCAGGAATCGGTTCCATCCGCTAAACAAGCCAGATTGACCGGAAAGAGGTATTACCAGCAACCGGAAAATGTAAAAACCTATAGATTCACAAATCTAATGCATTACACCTTCTGGCTTTTGCAAAATTAATCTTATCGCCCATATATCACCCAGGGTAAGCAGTTATCAGGCTTTTTACAGCGGATCTCAGCAGCTAATTTGAACATTAATAGCTGACCATGGTTCTGGTAAAAACGATTCTTAAAATCTTGTCATCCGGCTTTTTTCACTTCATTGCGAATCATTTTTCGTCAGAGACCTTAATCTCATAAAAAAATATGTTTTACAGACAGTTAAATATTGCCTTTTGACAGTGAATTTTATTCAGCATTACTGCTAGCGATCATTTCAGCGCGTAATGAAAACCTGTTAACCTGACAGGGCTGTAAAACGCCAAAACAGAACATTTATTGACCAATACAGCGTATAAATTCATTCCGTGCTTGACTGTGTCATCAAATTAATGTTTTCTGTCTGGAAACGCTGCTCAACATCACACATTTTAATGAATCTGGTAACATGTGATGTGAGATTTGCTAAGGTAGTTCCTGAGCGTTTTAACCAATACCTTGCCTGTGCTTTTTTACACTCTTATCAGAATAGCGCAGGTTACCCTTTTCCCTGGTGTTGGCGCAGTATTCGCGCACCCCGGCTTCGGTCGGGGTCATTTTTTTTGTGAAGCTGTAACCCATTCCCGTAACACTTCCACATCATGCCGCCAGTCCTGCTTTAGCTCCTCAATCCATTCCTGGACATTATCCCACCAGGCCGGTAGTTCCGGACTTTGAATCTGTTTCGCCAGTTGTTGCAAATGCACCAATCCTACCGAACCCGCCGCGCCTTTGATTTTGTGTCCTTCTTCGGTAATGCCTTTCTGATCTCGCGCCATCATATTGGAATCCAGAACGGCGAGATAACCCGGCATCATCTGCTCAAATATTGTCAGGCTCTGGTGAATCAGTTCAGGCCCTACCAGCTCGATGTAGTCCTCCAGCATGGTGATATCGAGCAGCTGGCTTTTCTTCTCGTACAGTTGATGCTCCTGAGTCTGTTCATCACCTTGCTGATAGTCCCAGTATTTTTGAATTATTGCCGTTAGTGCAGGTACAGCAAGGGGCTTGCTTAATACGTCGTCCATGCCCGCTTCGAGATACTCTTTCTTGTCTTTAAGCACATTGGCCGTCAGTGCTATGAGCGGCGGCAATTGCTGACCGGCATAACGTTGATGAATTTCGCGCGCGACCTCCAGTCCGCTCATATCAGGCAATTGAATATCCAGCAGCACCAGGTCAAATTCAGCGGGATCAAACAGGGTGAGAGCCTCCTCACCGGTCATCGCCACTTCAACGCTGTTACCCAGCTTTTCAAGTACCGAGCTCGCTACCACTACATTCAGTTCGATGTCTTCGACCAGAAGAACATGCAACGCGGGGAGCGGTAACTCATCAATGGGTTGCTGCTCTTCATCCTGCTGTGCCAACCGTGGTGCCATAACGGTTAATGTAAAACAGGAACCGGCACCGGGTGCGCTGCGTACCGTGATGTCGCCACCCATCCCTTGTGCCAGCCGCTTCGAAACGGCCAGGCCAATGCCGGTGCCGGTCGCAGGTTTGCCACCGCGCTGGTCTTTAACCTGATAATACATGGCAAAAATCTTATCCTGCTCGTCCTGCGGAATGCCCATTCCGGAATCTTCAACGTCGAACCGCAGGCATCCATCCGGCTGGTAGCAGACGCGCACCACCACACTGCCCTGCTGAGTAAACTTCACCGCGTTACCAATCAGGTTCCACAAAATTTGTCGCAACCGCGTGCCGTCGGTGACGACGGTATTGGGTAAAGGCAGTTCAGGTTGCAACATAAACGTCAGACCTTTTGGCTGCACCAGCAGGCCGGACAGGTTTTCCAAATCAGCAAGGAAACCAGTAAAATCGACAGGCTGATTATCCAGTTGCACTTTACGTCGTTCAATTTTGTCCATTTCAATAACATCATTAAAAATATTCCCCAGCGTGATGGCCGAGACGTGAATCGTTTTAAGATATTTTAATTGTTCAGCATTCAGATCGGTGTCCAGCAGAATACGACTCAAACCCACAATGCCGTTAAGAGGCGTACGAAGCTCGTGGCTGATCGTTGAGATAAAAGTGGTCTTTTCCCTGCTGGCATTCTCCAGCGCGTCCTGGTAGCGCTTACGCTCCGTAATATCGCGTCCAAATCCCATCAGGCCGCTTCGTTTGCCTACCCGGTCGTAGTAAGGCACTTTACGGATTTCGAAGCAGGCCTTTCTGCCATCCGGATATTGCAGCCACTGCTCATAGGTCAGCGACACATTGTGACGAAAAACTTTTTCATCCGTTTCCAGGACTTTATTCGCGCCTTCCTGGTCATAAACATCACGCGGTGTCAGGCCAATCAGTTGTTTCTCACTCTTCCCTGTTAACAGCTCCATCGCGCGATTGCAGCCGGAAAATTGTTGGTCAATATTGCGGTAAAACACCAGATCCGGCGAAGCATCAAGGAATGAACGTAAAAAAGAGGACTGCTGTTCCAGTTCAATCTGCGCCTGCTCACGCCTCTCCATTTCTTCGGTCAGCTTATCAAGCACTTGCAGGCGAGCCTTTTCAGCCCTGATGCGGTCGGCAATTTCCTGATTAAGTTGTGTAATATTGCCTTTCATCTGCTGATTGAGTTCCAGGTCACGATGGCGCATCTCCTCAAGCTTATCCACCAGCCGCGAAAGGCGCTGTCGGGACTCTTCCAGTTGCTCCACCACCACGGAAAGAAAATAGACCGCCCACGGCGTAATCAGCAGACCAAAAAACACCGAACGAACCATGTCGATGCTCTCCACATGGCCGCGCAGCACCATGGTCACCGCCATTTGCACGATCATTGCCAGCACCACCAGCGCCGAAGCCAGCAACAGAGAAAAACGTACCAGGCCCAGTTTCACCATCAGATCAACGTAATACTGGGCTAACAAACGAATTTGTTTCATAAAAAATTCCTTCCAGACCGGTAAATTTAATCATACCGTAAAAGCGCTGAAGACCAACGCGGGCAGTTACAGCGTTGTCACGCACTGGAATAGTGCAGAGACAACAGACAATCAGTGATTAAGCGGACAACCGCCTGCTGGAAATATCAGTCCGGGGATAGTGAGCGAAGGCAGCCCGAAAAATAAGGGAGTAATTCTTTTCCGTACCAACAGCCGAAAGTGCTGTTAAAAAGTGTCTGCAACCAGGATTATCAGCAGAAAACCACAGGCTGCTCTTTTTGCCATATTAATCATTGAAGCCGCACCACGCCTTAATTCATTAAGCGATGGCGGTTGATACCATGCAACTGGCTGTCAGCAGACTTTCTGCTGTACAGATTAAGCAAAACCAGCAGAGGATAATATTCAGTCACTGCATAACCAAAGCTGTGATTGTATTGGCACGAATTCTTTCCTGCTTCAGGTTTTTCATAACGATAAACATTATGGCAATTGTCACTCAATGCAATTGAAATGAATAAAAATTCATAAAAAATGAAATTAAAACCATATTCAGGGTGATTAATTTTACTAATAATGCAAGCCACTGCGATTCAAATGAGACAACTGCTAAAAAACAGTTTATTTCAGCGCTTAAGATACCCTTTACAGAGTATTATGCTATCAATATCCCCGGAACCAGCATGGTGCAGAGATTTGTCGCCTGCACTACAGTGAGACAGCTCACAGTTTTCCAGCCCACCCCGGCAGGGTAACAGTAAGAAAAAATGCCACTAAAACCATATTAATCATATAGATAAACGATAATAAGCACATAAAAGCCTCCTCAGGAATGCTATTTGACCTGAGTACGCTTTCCCGATAAGTTGGAAATCCGCTGGAAGCTTTCTGGATGGGTGTTCCACCCGTCATATTTATGCAGTTATTGAGATTCCCTCTGTAGCAAGTTCTCAACGCTTGTGACACCGATGCTAACGGCCAGACGTGAGGGCGACATAATAGGTGAGCAGTAAGCTCAGAACCTGTCGCTATGCCCTTACTGCGCCTGTCGTTCGTCGGAGCAGGGGATCTCCCAGAGCCTGGGGAGGTTCACTGATATGTTGTACGATAAATCCCTTGAAAAGGATAACTGTGGTTTCGGCCTGATCGCCCACATAGAAGGCGAACCCAGCCACAAAGTGGTGCGCACCGCCATCCACGCACTGGCCCGAATGCAGCACCGTGGCGCAATCCTTGCTGACGGCAAGACCGGTGACGGCTGCGGGCTTTTATTACAAAAACCCGACCGTTTTTTCCGCGTAGTTGCACAAGAGCGCGGCTGGCGGCTGGCGAAAAATTATGCGGTGGGAATGTTATTCCTCAATCGGGATGACGCACTGGCCCGTGAAAGCCGCCGCATTGTTGAAGAAGAAGTATTGCGTGAAACCCTGTCCGTGGTTGGCTGGCGTGAAGTTCCCATCAATCAGGATGTGCTGGGTGAAATCGCCCTCTCCTCAATGCCACGCATTGAACAACTTTTTATCAATGCTCCGGCAGGCTGGCGTCCCCGTGATATGGAACGCCGCCTGTATATGGCACGTCGCCGTATTGAAAAACGCATTGAAGATAAAGAGTTTTATGTTTGCAGCTTTTCGAATCAGGTGAACATTTATAAAGGTCTGTGTATGCCGGCGGATCTGCCGCGCTTTTACCTGGATCTGGCCGATCTTCGTCTGGAATCAGCCATTTGTCTGTTCCACCAGCGTTTTTCTACCAATACCGTACCGCGCTGGCCGCTGGCACAACCCTTCCGTTATATGGCACACAACGGTGAAATCAACACCATTGCCGGTAACCGCCAGTGGGCTAAAGCACGAGCCTACAAATTCCGCACCCCGTTGATCCCTGATTTGCAGGATGCGGCACCGTTCGTGAATGAAACCGGATCTGACTCCAGCTCAATGGATAACATGCTGGAGCTGTTCCTGAGCGGCGGAATGGATCTTATCCGTGCCATGCGCCTGCTGGTGCCACCGGCATGGCAAAACAATCCGGATATGGATCCGGAGCTGCGTGACTTCTTCGACTTTAACTCCATGCACATGGAGCCGTGGGATGGCCCGGCGGGCATCGTAATGTCAGACGGCCGCTATGCTGCCTGTAACCTTGATCGTAATGGTCTGCGTCCGGCACGTTATGTCATTACAAAAGACAAATTGATTACCTGTGCTTCCGAAGTGGGCATTTGGGACTATCAACCCGATGAGGTAATGGAAAAAGGCCGTGTCGGTCCTGGCGAACTGATGGTGATCGATACTCGTGCGGGCCGGATTCTGCACTCAGCTGAAACCGATAACGATCTGAAAAGTCGCCACCCTTACAAAGAGTGGATGGAGAAAAACGTCCGTCGACTGGTACCATTTGAAAATCTGTCAGACGATCAGATGGGTAGCCGGGAAATGGATGACGATCTGCTGGCAACCTTCCAGAAGCAGTTTGGCTACAGTAGCGAAGAGCTTGACTCGATCATCCGTGTGCTTGGCGAGAATGGTCAGGAAGCCGTGGGCTCAATGGGCGACGACACGCCTTTCGCCGTACTTTCCAGCCGTCCACGCGTAATCTATGACTATTTCCGCCAGCAGTTCGCTCAGGTAACTAACCCACCGATCGATCCGCTGCGTGAAGCACATGTTATGTCGCTGGCGACCAGCATCGGCCGTGAAATGAACGTGTTCTGCGAGGTAGAAGGCCAGGCGCATCGACTGAGCTTCAAATCGCCAATCCTGCTCTATTCAGATTTCAGACAGCTGACGACGCAGGAAGAAGAATTTTATCGTGCTGATACGCTCGACTGTACTTTTGATCCAACCGAATCCTCGTTGAAAGAGACCATTCTGTTGCTTTGCGACCAGGCTGAACAGCTGGTACGTAATGGCACCGTGTTGCTGGTGCTATCGGATCGTGCAATCAGCCCTCAGCGCCTGCCAGTTCCGGCACCCATGATGGTCGGTGCCATTCAGACCCGGCTGGTCGATAAGAGCCTGCGTTGTGATGCCAACATTATCGTTGAAACCGCAAGCGCCCGCGATCCTCATCATTTTGCCGTACTGCTCGGCTTTGGCGCGACCGCCATCTACCCTTATCTGGCCTACGAATCACTGGCGAAAATGGCGGATGGTGGGGTGATCAATAAAGATTATCGCAGCCTGATGTTGAATTATCGCAACGGCATTAATAAAGGCCTCTACAAAATTATGTCGAAGATGGGGATCTCCACCATCGCGTCATATCGCTGCTCGAAACTGTTTGAAGCGGTGGGCCTGCATCGTGACGTCTCTGACCTGTGCTTCCAGGGTGTGGTAAGCCGCATCGGCGGGGCTAACTATGCTGACTTCCAGCAGGACCTGATCAATCTGTCGCGTCGTGCGTGGCTACAGCGCAAACCGCTGGATCAGGGCGGTCTGCTGAAGTACGTGCATGGCGGTGAATATCATGCTTACAACCCGGATGTGGTGGGGACATTACAAAAAGCGGTGAACAGCGGAGAGTACAGCGACTATCAGCAGTACGCCCGGCTGGTCAACGAACGTCCGGTCGCCGCCCTTCGCGATCTGCTGGCGGTAACGCCATCCGGCGATGCCATCAGCATTAATGATGTTGAGCCAGCCAGCGAGCTGTATAAGCGTTTCGATACTGCGGCCATGTCGATTGGTGCGCTCAGTCCGGAAGCACATGAATCTCTGGCCGAAGCGATGAACGGCCTGGGAGGGTTCTCTAACTCAGGAGAAGGCGGAGAAGATCCCGCCCGCTACGGCACAAATAAAGTGTCCCGCATCAAGCAGGTTGCCTCTGGTCGTTTTGGCGTAACGCCAGCCTACCTGGTCAATGCTGACGTGATCCAGATTAAAGTGGCTCAGGGGGCAAAACCGGGTGAAGGTGGCCAGCTGCCAGGCGATAAAGTGACACCTTACATCGCTAAATTGCGCTATTCCGTCCCCGGCGTAACGCTAATTTCACCGCCACCACATCATGATATCTACTCGATTGAGGATCTGGCCCAGCTGATTTTTGACCTCAAACAGGTCAATCCGAAGGCGATGATTTCTGTCAAATTAGTTTCCGAGCCAGGCGTTGGTACCATTGCCACGGGCGTGGCAAAAGCCTATGCGGATCTGATTACTATCGCTGGCTATGACGGCGGCACCGGTGCCAGCCCACTCAGCTCGGTCAAATATGCAGGTTGTCCGTGGGAACTCGGTCTGGTTGAAACACAGCAGGCACTGGTCGCTAATGGCCTGCGTCACAAGATTCGTCTGCAGGTAGACGGCGGCCTGAAAACCGGACGCGACATTATTAAAGCCGCCATTCTTGGTGCTGAAAGTTTCGGTTTTGGTACGGGTCCGATGGTTGCGCTCGGTTGCAAATATCTTCGTATCTGTCATCTGAACAACTGTGCAACCGGGGTCGCAACTCAGGATGAAAAACTGCGTAAGAACCACTACCACGGTCTGCCTTATCGCGTGACCAACTACTTTGAGTTCATCGCCCGTGAAACCCGCGAGATCATGGCTGAACTGGGCGTGAAGCGCCTGGTTGACCTGATTGGCCGTACCGACCTGCTGACCGAACTGGACGGCTTTACCGCCCGGCAGCAGAGTCTGGATCTCTCTGCGCTGTTAAAAACCGCAGAGCCGATGGCGGGTAAAACCGTGCACTGTACCGAGAATAACCCACCATTTGACCAGGCGGTGTTGAACAAAGCACTTCTGGACCAGGCGATGCCGTTTGTGGAAGCGAAACAAAGCAAGACGTTTTACTTTGATATTCGCAACACCGACCGCTCAGTAGGTGCGACGCTTTCAGGTGCTATTGCCCTCCTTCACGGCGATCAGGGGCTGGCATCTGACCCGATTAAAGCTCACTTCAGTGGCACAGCGGGTCAAAGCTTTGGCGTGTGGAATGCGGGTGGCGTCGAGCTTACGCTGACTGGCGATGCGAATGACTACGTGGGCAAAGGTATGGCAGGCGGTATGCTGGCGGTACGTCCTCCAGTGGGATCGGCCTTCCGTAGCCACGAAGCCACTATTATTGGCAACACCTGCCTGTACGGAGCAACCGGCGGTAAGCTGTTTGCTGCGGGCCGTGCGGGTGAACGCTTCGCGGTTCGTAATTCCGGAGCGATTACTGTGGTAGAAGGTATCGGTGATAACGGTTGTGAATATATGACCGGCGGTATTGTCTGCGTGCTGGGCAAAACCGGCGTTAATTTTGGCGCAGGAATGACCGGTGGTTTCGCTTACGTCCTTGATGAAGACGGTGAATTCCTTAAACGTGTTAATCCGGAACTGGTTGAAGTGCTGAGTGTTGACGATCTGGCGATTCACGAAGAGCATCTGCGTGGTCTGATCACCGAACACGTTCACCACACCGGCTCATCCCGTGGCGAAGAGATTCTGGCGAACTGGCCTGCCTGGTCGTCTAAATTCGCACTGGTTAAACCGAAGTCCAGTGATGTGAAGGCATTATTGGGTCACCGTAGTCGTTCCGCAGCGGAGCTGCGGGTGCAGGCGCAGTAAGAGGTCACGATGAGTCAAAATGTATATCAATTTGTCGATTTGCAGCGTGTCGACCCACCTAAAAAACCGCTCAAGATCCGCAAAATTGAATTTGTGGAAATTTACGAGCCGTTTTCTGAAAGCCAGGCTCAGGCACAGGCCGATCGTTGTCTTGCCTGTGGTAACCCTTACTGCGAGTGGAAATGTCCGGTCCATAACTACATTCCTGACTGGCTGAAACTGGCCAATGAAGGGCGGATCATTGAAGCGGCAGAGCTGTCACACCAGACCAACAGCCTGCCGGAAGTGTGCGGACGAGTCTGCCCTCAGGACCGTCTGTGTGAAGGTTCCTGTACGCTAAATGCAGAGTTTGGCGCGGTGACTATCGGCAATATTGAGCGCTATATCAATGACAAGGCCCTCGAAATGGGCTGGAAACCTAACCTCGATGGTATTAAGCCAACCGGTAAACGTGTGGCCATTATCGGCGCAGGTCCTGCTGGTCTTGCCTGTGCCGATGTGCTGACCCGCAACGGTGTGAAAGCCGTGATCTACGATCGCCATCCTGAAATTGGCGGTCTGCTGACCTTCGGCATTCCGGCCTTCAAGCTGGAAAAAGAGGTGATGACCAAACGCCGCGAGATCTTCTCTGGTATGGGCATTGAGTTCAATCTGAATACCGAAGTGGGCCGGGACGTGCAGATGAGTGACCTGCTGACAGATTTTGATGCCGTGTTCCTCGGCGTCGGAACCTATCAGTCAATGCAGGGTGGGCTTGAAAATGAGGAGGCAGACGGCGTTTATGACGCCCTGCCATTCCTGATTGCCAATACCAAACACACGATGGGTTTTTCCCACTCAGCAGAAGAGCCATACATTTCGATGAATGCGAAGCGCGTGGTGGTGCTCGGCGGAGGTGATACCGCTATGGACTGTGTGCGCACTTCGGTTCGTCAGGGAGCCACTCACGTCACCTGTGCTTATCGGCGTGATGAGGAAAATATGCCAGGTTCACGACGTGAAGTAAAAAATGCGCGTGAAGAAGGGGTGGAGTTCCAGTTCAATGTGCAGCCGCTGGGAATTGAAATTAACGGCAATGGACGCGTTTCCGGGGTGAAAATGGCCCGCACCCAGATGGGCCAGCCCGATGCAAATGGCCGTCGGCGTGCCGAAATCATTGCAGGCTCAGAACATGTTGTGCCAGCCGATGCGGTGGTGATGGCGTTCGGATTCCGTCCACACGCGATGCCGTGGCTGGAACAGCATAGCGTCGAACTTGATTCACAGGGCCGTATCATCGCGCCTGAAGGCAGTGAGAATGCTTTTCAGACCAGTAATCCAAAAATCTTCGCCGGTGGTGATGCCGTACGCGGTTCCGATCTGGTTGTTACCGCAATAGCGGAAGGACGAAAAGCAGCAGAAGGGATTATGGACTGGCTGGAAGTCTGAAAGAGAGTCAGGGGTTATTAAGCATAAAAAAGCTCCGTATATTACGGAGCTTTTTTTAGCCGGAAAAAACGTCGCGACCAGTTGGCAATGCTATTTCACAACACGCAGTGCCGGACGTCCACCACGTGGTGGAGGCTCGTCGCCGGGACCATCATCATCAGGCTCGCTGTCATCGGGACGATCACCGTCAATCACCGACATCATCGACTCTGTTGATCCATCCGGCTGTGAGGATGGGTACTCTTCTCCGGCATTTTCATAGACCGGCTCGGGTTCGAACATCGTCCCTGCACCGTTTTCTCTGGCATAAATCGCCATAACAGCAGCCAGAGGTACAGTAACCTGACGCGGCACACCACCGAAACGGGCGTTGAAGGTAACTTCATCATTACCCAGTTGCAGATCGCCTACGGCTCGCGGGGCGATATTTAATACGATCTGACCATCCCGCGCGTACTCCAGCGGCACCATCACACCAGGCAAATTGATGTCCACCACAAGGTGAGGTGTCAGCTGATTGTCCAGCAGCCAGTCATAGAGCGCCCGGAGCAGATAAGGACGGCGGGCAGTAAGTTCAGATATTTCCATCTTAATCAGCCCCGCGTTTGCAGGCGCATTTCACGTTCCGCTTCAGTCAGGGAAGCCAGGAAGGAATCACGCTCAAAGACACGTGTCATATATCCTTTAAGCTCTTTCGAACCCGCACCGTTCAGTTCGATACCCAACTGTGGCAAACGCCAGAGCAAAGGAGCAAGGTAGCAGTCCACGAGGCTAAACTCTTCACTCATAAAGAACGGAGTACGTGAGAACAGTGGCGCTATCGCCAGCAGCTCTTCCCGAAGCTGTTTGCGTGCAACTTCTGCTTCCTGAGCAGTGCCATTTTCAACTTTACGCATCAGGCTGTACCAGTCCTGCTCAACACGGTGCATCATTAAACGACTTTCCCCACGGGCAACCGGATAGACAGGCATCAGTGGGGGATGCGGAAAACGCTCATCGAGGTATTCCATAATGATACGAGATTCGTACAGCGTCAGTTCACGATCAACCAGCGTCGGGACAGTACGGTACGGATTGAGGTCGATCAGATCCTGAGGCAGATTGTCCATTTCTACCTGCTCGATCTCTACGCTAACTCCTTTTTCCGCCAGGACAATACGCACCTGATGGCTAAAAATGTCAGTCGGACCAGAAAACAGCGTCATTACCGAACGTTTGTTGGCAGCGACAGCCATGTAAACCTCCAAGTTTATCCAGAAAATTACTACGCAAGCCCGTCATGAGATGACGGTGTGCTTAATAAAAGCCATTAACAGAGACGAGTCCCGAATCCATCTTCACAGGCAGACTCATATCAATGCCCTGCAATGCGGGCGCAAAGTGACAGCCAGTTTACCAGATTTTAAACAACTTGTGGGGGCAGGAATGAGGATTTGCCGCGAAAATGGCCAGAGTTGTCGTGATCTTACGGCTTGCTCAGAAGCCGAAAAGAAAAAGCCCGGTGCTGACACCGGGCTTTTCGATAATTGATGCTGCCGAAGCAGTATAAATTAACGTTTGGAGAACTGTGGACGGCGACGTGCTTTACGCAGACCCACTTTCTTACGTTCAACCTGACGAGCGTCACGAGTAACGAAGCCAGCTTTACGCAGTTCGCCACGCAGAGATTCGTCGTACTCCATCAGAGCGCGGGTGATACCGTGACGGATCGCACCAGCCTGACCAGAGATACCACCACCTTTAACAGTGACGTACAGATCAAATTTACCAACCATATCCAGCAATTCCAGCGGCTGACGAACTACCATGCGGGCAGTTTCACGACCGAAGTACTGTTCCAGAGAACGTTGGTTAATAACGATATTACCACTGCCCGGCTTGATAAAGACGCGAGCGGTAGAGCTTTTGCGGCGACCAGTGCCGTAGTTTTGATTCTCAGCCATTGCCTGTAATCCCGATTAAATGTCAAGAACTTTCGGTTGCTGTGCCGCATGGTTGTGCTCATTGCCCGCGTAAACTTTCAGTTTACGGTACATAGCACGACCCAGCGGGCCTTTTGGCAGCATGCCTTTAACCGCGATTTCAATCACACGCTCAGGACGGCGAGCAATCATCTCTTCGAAGGTCGCTTGCTTAATACCACCGATGTGGCCGGTGTGATGGTAATAAATCTTATCGTTACGCTTGTTACCTGTCACAGCAACTTTGTCAGCGTTAAGAACGATAATGTAATCACCGGTGTCAACATGCGGAGTATATTCCGCTTTGTGCTTACCGCGCAGGCGACGAGCCAGTTCAGTCGCTAAACGACCTAAAGTTTTGCCTGCCGCGTCAACAACATACCAGTCACGTTGTACGGTTTCTGGCTTAGCTGTAAAAGTTTTCATCTAAAAGCTTACCCAAATATTAGTTACACGTTGGTGAAAACCCAAAAGCTTGAATAAACGGTTGAGGCTCACACGACCATCTTGACCAGTAAGCCACCCCCTCGGATAGCGTTACCGGAACACAAAGAGTTTTAGGAAAGAAACCTTTGTTGTAACGTGGGGTCGCAAGATTATAGAGAAGTCGCTCACAAAGCGCGACCCCTTTTTTCAATAAAATCTTTCCCCATCCGCTGTTTTTTTCATCTCAGGGCAAATGGGGCAACTTCAGGTACTCTTCGCTCTGCATCTCCTGCAATCGCGAAACACAACGCTGATATTCGAACCTGAGTTTTGTCCCCTGATAAATTTCATAAAGCGACGCCTCAGCAGAAACCACCAGCTTGACATGCCGTTCGTAAAACTCATCCACTAATGCCAGAAAACGTCTGGCCTGATCTTCAGTTTTATAGATCATCACCGGCACATCAAACAGCAGTACGCTATGGAAACGTCGGGAGAGTTCAATGTAGTCATGCTGACTACGGCCTTCACCACATAAAGTTTTGAACTCCATCGCTACCACGCCATCGGCTACGCCCAGCGTGGGCAACGTGCGATGGTTAATATCCAACTGAGGTTTGTCGGTGCGCTTCTTACCACTGAGGGCAGTGAACATCCTTTCCATTTCCTGCGACGTCGTCTGGTTCAGCGGCATCATCCATAAGTGGGCCGAGGTTAAAGTGCGTAAGCGGTAATCAATCCCGGCATCGACATTCATCACCTCACAATGTTGTTTGATTAGCGCTATGGCGGGCAAAAAACGTGCACGCTGTAAACCATTGCGATACAACTCATCTGGCGGAATATTAGAGGTGGCCACCAGGGTTATTCCTCTGGCAAACAGCGCCTCCATCAAGGTACCAAGCAGCATCGCATCAGTAATATCCGAAACAAAAAACTCATCGAAGCACAGCAGATCGGTTTCACTTTTGAAACGATCTGCCACAATTTGCAGAGGGTCGCTTTGACCCTGTAATGCGGTGAGTTCCTGATGAACACGTAACATAAAGCGGTGAAAGTGTAGCCGCTGCTTACGCTCTCCAGGAATTGACTGAAAAAACATATCCATCAGCCAGGTTTTGCCTCGCCCCACGCCTCCCCACATATACAGGCCGCGAACTGGCGTCAGCTCTCGCTCTTTTCCTTTGCCAATCAGCTTATTTAATTTGCCAAAAAGCCCTGTTCCTGAAGAAGGGGCGACAGGCGTAAGGCGGGTCAGGCTCTGGTATATGTTATCCAGTCGGCTGACCGCTGCATGTTGAACATCGTCGGGTTGATATTCACCACTTTCCAGCGTCTTTTGATAAAGCGCCAGAGGAGACATCGTTTGCATAATTTATTCACATTCCCTGAAATATTTGGAACGTCAGGTGGTTAATTGTCGAAAAAAAGGCCGTTCCACACTAAGCGATACAGCCGCAGGATTCCACTTCCATCAGATTAGCGGTTATAGTGACTCACAGTGAACTGGCAACAGCCAGGTGACCCTACGGAACAACGAAGACAACACGGGAGTTATTATGACCTGGGAATACGCGCTTATTGGTTTAGTAGTTGGATTGGTTATCGGCGCGCTGGTAATGCGTTTTGGTAACAGAAAGCTGCGTGAACAGAGAAGCATGCAATACGAGCTAGAAAAAACCAAAGCTGAGCTGGCGGACTATCGTGAAGAGTTAACCAGCCATTTTGCTCAAAGCGCCGAGCTGCTCGACAACATGGCGCGAGATTACCGCCAGCTTTATCAGCATATGGCGAAAGGTTCGAATGACCTGTTACCCAATCTACCAGGTGAGAAAAACCCCTTTGCTTACCAGTTGACTGAATCTGAAGCCGATAACGATCAGGCTCCTGTACAGATGCCTCGTGATTATCCCGACAGTGCATCTGGCTTGCTGCGTGGCGAAAGACGCTCGCACGATAAATAAGATGGGTTAACGAAAATCCGGTACTTTTGCGCCGCTGGTCCAGTGCCAGACACTGTGCCAGCAGGCATCCGTCAGTCATTACAGTTTTGTCCCCCCTTACATGTAGCGAGAGCGGCCTGGCAATGAAGAAAAAATCATTACTGTTAAGCGCATTAGCATTGAGTACCGGCCTGAATCTGGCCGTCGCACCCGTGGCAATGGCTACGCTTCCCGCACAAATTCAGGGACAACCGATGCCAAGTCTGGCTCCGATGCTGGAAAAAGTGCTGCCCGCCGTGGTCAGTGTCCATGTGGAAGGGACTCAGACTCAGGCTCAGGCCCAGGATATCCCGGAGCCGCTAAAACGCTTCTTTGGTCAGCAGGGACAAAGTGGTGAAGAAGCGCAACCGCAACCTTTTGAAGGCCTGGCTTCTGGCGTGATAATCAATGCTGACAAAGGTTATATTCTGACCAACAACCATGTCATCAGTGGGGCAGATAAAATCAGCGTTCAGCTAAGTGATGGCCGTGAATTTGATGCCAAATTGATTGGGCACGATCAGCAGACGGATATTGCATTGATCCAGATAAGCGGTGCCAAAAACCTGATACAGGTGAAAATTGCCGATTCAGACCAGTTGAAAGTGGGAGATTTTGCCGTTGCCATCGGCAACCCTTTCGGACTGGGGCAGACTGCCACCTCAGGCATTATCTCCGCTCTGGGACGCAGCGGCCTGAATCTGGAAGGGCTGGAGAACTTTATTCAGACTGATGCCGCAATTAACCGGGGTAACTCCGGTGGTGCTCTGGTCAACCTTAACGGTGAGCTGATCGGCATTAATACCGCCATACTTGCCTCTTCAGGCGGTAACATCGGTATTGGTTTTGCCATTCCGGGTAATATGGCAATGAATCTGGCTCAGCAATTGATTGATTTTGGCGAGGTAAAGCGCGGCCAGTTGGGTATTAAGGGCACTGAAATGACCGCAGAAATGGCGAAGACCTTTAAGGTCGATGCACAGCGCGGTGCTTTTGTTAACGAAGTGCTCCCTGGCTCTGCGGCAGCTAAAGCCGGCATAAAAGCAGGCGATATCATTACCAGCCTTGATGACAAACCTGTTGAAAGCTTTGCCGCATTAAGAGTGAAAATTGGCACCACCGCACCAGGTAAAGATGTCCGGGTCGGTCTGTTACGTGAAAGTAAGCCGCTGACAGTCACCGTCAGACTGGATGCCAGCACTCAGACCGCCACCACTCTTGAAGAGATAGCACCGGCACTTCAGGGCGCAACGTTGAGCGATGGTGCCGCGAAGGACGGCACTAAAGGAGTCAGTGTGGATACCGTTGATAAATCCACCCCAGCTGAGCAATCCGGGCTGCAAAAAGGGGATGTCATTGTGGGCCTGAACCGCTCTCCTGTCGGAAATCTGGCCGAACTGCGTAAACTTCTGGAAGCAAAACCACCGCTGATGGCATTAAATATTATTCGCGGCGATCAAAACATCTATCTGCTTTTACGCTAAATCATCAAGCGGACACCTGCGTGTCCGCTTAACTCATGTTATCCTGCCCGTGTTCATTCACTCACCGTTTAAAGCCATGATCCCTAAACTATTGCGTTCAGTGCTAATTGGCCTGGTTGTGGCAGGCATTTTGCTGATTACCGTTCCGGCATTGCGAATTGGCAACGATTTTTTTTCGCACAAAGATGGCAGCCAGGATCAGATGCCTGTCAGTTATAACCCGGCGGTAAGACGTGCAGCGCCAGCAGTAGTGAATGTTTACAATCGTAGTGCTAATGCCTCTGCTGAAAATCTGGAAATTCGCACGCTCGGTTCCGGCGTCATTATGGATAATCGGGGCTACATTCTCACCAACAGGCATGTGATCAACGATGCCGATCAGATCATCGTCGCACTTCAGGACGGACGGATTTTTGAAGCTATGCTGGTGGGGTCAGACAGCCTGACTGACCTGGCAGTGCTGAAAATCACCGCGTCTGGTCTGCCCGTCATCCCAATCAATGCCAAACGCACCGCACACATTGGTGATCTGGTAATGGCAATCGGCAACCCTTATAACATTGGTCAGACCGTGACCCAGGGCATTATCAGTGCGACGGGGCGTGTGGGTCTCAGCCCTTCCCGGTATCAGAATTTCCTGCAAACTGACGCCTCGATCAACAAAGGTAATTCAGGTGGTGCATTGATTAACTCGTTGGGAGAACTGATGGGCATTAACACGCTCTCGTTCGACAAGAGTAATGACGGTGAAACACCAGAAGGAATCGGGTTCGCGATCCCTACCGCGCTGGCGGTGAAGATCATGGATAAATTGATTCGTGATGGCCGGGTGATCCGCGGCTTTATTGGTATTAGTGGTCGCGAGATCCCACAAATGCACCGGCAAAATGCCAGTCTGGACCATACCCAGGGGATTATCGTCACCAACGTTGCGCAGGGAGGGCCTGCGGCAAAAGCCGGATTACAGGTCAATGATGTAATTACCTACGTAAATCATAAGCCTGCCGTTTCAGCGCTTGAAACCATGGATCAGGTTGCTGAAATTCGTCCGGGGACGGTTATCGAACTGGAAATTATTCGTAACGATCGAAAAATGACCCTGCCGGTAACCGTACTGGAATACCCGGCAAGTTAGAGTCTGGCCCACCAGGCGTTATTGTCGCAGCCAGTCTGGGCACGGACAGTGCGCAGAAACGGGAGCGCACACTGATTACGTGAGGATTTCGGGCACCGCCCGGGTTTAAAATGGCAAGTAAATCAGCCCTGATGGGCCTGGCTCTTAATGTTCAGATACGGGCCAGAGTACATCTGGCCCGATGCCAACTTACTTCACGAAATCTTCGCCCAGCTTGATATCTTTTTTCAGCGTATCCAGCATCCCGTCCAGCGATTGCTGCTCATAAGCGCTCAGAGTACCCAGTGGTTTTCGTTCAACAATGCCATTTTTGCCGAGCAGCAGCGGCTGCGAGAAGAAACGAGCGTGCTCACCGTCCCCTTCAACATAAGCACATTCAACAACATTGCTCTCGCCACTCAGCGCTCGTACCAGCGCGAGGCCGAACTGAGCGGCAGCCTGGCCCATTGACAGTGTGGCTGAACCCCCACCCGCTTTCGCCTCTACCACTTCCGTGCCGGCATTCTGAATTCGCTTCGTCAGTTCTGCTACCTCGCGCTCGTTGAGGCTGATGCCGGGGATTTGCGACAATAGTGGCAAAATCGTCACGCCAGAGTGACCACCAACAACTGGTACATTCAAATTTGCCGGATTTTTACCTTTCAGTTCAGCCACAAAAGTATTTGAGCGGATGATATCCAGAGTGGTAACACCGAACAGCTTGTTTTTATCGTAGACACCCGCTTTTTTCAGCACTTCTGCCGCAATGGCAACAGTGGTGTTGACCGGGTTAGTGATAATACCAATCAATGCCTTAGGGCAGGTGCTGGCGACCTGTTCAATCAGGTTACGAACGATACCCGCATTAACATTAAACAGATCAGACCGGTCCATGCCAGGTTTACGCGCCACGCCTGCTGATATCAACACCACATCAGCCCCCTGTAACGCCGGGGTGGCATCTTCACCACTAAAACCATTAATTTTCACTGCGGTAGGGATATGACTCAAATCGACGGCAACGCCGGGAGTAACAGGAGCAATATCATACAGGGAGAGTTCTGAACCTGCCGGAAGCTGTGTTTTCAGCAGAAGTGCGAGAGCCTGGCCAATACCGCCGGCTGCGCCGAGAACTGCAACTTTCATCTTTAACTCCTTATTATAGTAAACATTAATTGCCGGGGATCCATCTGGTTACGAACACAAACAACCTGAATGGTGGTGCTGAAAGAATTCATTCCGTATGACGTAAGGCGCAGCGCACCGAATGAAGTAAGGAGATTGCGCATTATGTCAGGAGGAAAGCACCGTTCATAGCAGCATGCAAACAACGCGCATTTTGGCGTTACATTACACCCACAGCACTTATCAATACAATATCAACTGTATAACATATCGTTCACTTTTCCAGCATTGTAAGGTCATGGCGCATAATTGTTTTTTGCCTTAAATTTTGTCAGACTGCCACTCCCGATGCTATGGATAGCAGCACATCAGTTCATGTTTGCATAAAAATTCACTTGATTGCATAATGATGCAGCACCTCGCCGGGAGTACCCTTTTTCTCATTTCTAGTGGATATCTCATGCGCAACCCTTCAAAACAAGAAGACCTGATCAAAGCCTTCAAGGCCCTGTTAAAAGAAGAAAAATTTAGTTCTCAGGGAGAAATTGTTACGGCACTGGTAGAACAGGGCTTTGAGAACATTAACCAGTCAAAAGTTTCACGCATGTTGACAAAATTTGGTGCCGTGCGTACGCGAAACGCAAAAATGGAAATGGTCTACTGTCTGCCAGCGGAGTTGGGCGTACCAACCACAACCAGCCCGCTTAAAAACCTGGTGCTGGATATTGATCACAACGATGCGCTGATTGTTATCCATACCAGTCCGGGGGCAGCACAGTTGATCGCCAGGATGCTGGATTCACTGGGTAAGCCGGAAGGTATCCTTGGCACAATTGCAGGTGACGATACAATATTTATCACCCCCGCACGCCATATTAATGTTCGTAAGTTACTTGATTCGATTCTTATTTTATTTGAACAAGAATTATAAGTCAGGGCGTAGTGAGCCGCTCATCATTTATTCAGGTATCATGTCTGCCGTTCTTTTAATTTAAATGTTGATATTTCAGGCAGGCACAAGCTTCATATTTAAGGCCAGAGCATTAAACTTATGCTTCGCGAAGACGCCCGTGATATATTCAGTCAGCCGCTGTAGAACAATGATTCAGCCAGCTTAACCGGTCATCACTGCACGGCGAAAGATATTCCAGTTCGGTGTTAAGATAATTTACTGTTGTTTTGTGACTGAGTAAATAATCAGCCAGATACTGTTATGCCACTTAATTATTTAGCTAATATTATTAGTCAATATACAGACCATTAGTATTTATTGTTGAAGGGATATTCTGTACGGCAATAATTGCGTTGCCTGTCCTTTTATTTAATATGCCGTGTGTCCCTCACCGTTCTCTTTTTGATTACAGTAGTTTCATCAATACAACCTCTCCTTCGCTCTCTGAAGGTTTTTGACGGAAACCATATCAGCTCATCTTTACAGTACTTATGATCTGTTAAGCAAACCCTGTGTGTACTGAAATCGGGGAATTCGCGTCCTGCCTCACTGGAATATGGTCAGACAAATGAAAATTTTTGGTGTCTCTGGTTGATAATCAGCCACCGGGAAAGATTAGCTAATAACATACCCCCAACAGTGAGTTGTTATGCGCACAAATGGCTAAGGTTTAATTTCCTCATTATTTACATGCAGTTAACAACGATGTACGGAGTAATAAGTTTTTATTATAACTAAAAGTTATTAAAAACACACCAATTGCTTATGTATCTTGATAAAATATTATTAGCAAGCTATTAATTTTTGTCGTTATCAGATCTATACTTCTTTCCGTGACGTAAATCACACTTCATAAAAAGATAAAAATCAATGACGAGGAAAAATTTATGAACATTAAAACTACCATCGCGACATTTAGCGTTCTCTCTGCTCTGTCTTTTGGCGCTCTGGCAGCTAATTCTGTTAATGCTGAACAGGCGCAAAATATGCAATCTCTGGGCACGATTAGCGTCAGTGGAGTCAGCGCCTCACCGATGGACATCCGCGCACAGCTGGATCAAAAAGCTGAAGCTCAGGGTGCCAGTGCTTATCGTGTAATTGAGGCTTACAACAACGGCAATTATCACGCCACCGCTGAGCTGTATAAATAATTGTTATTATTTCCGGCAATATTGACGTTGCATCTGTCCTGACAAAAATGGCAACCCCAAGAATAATAAAAGTTTCTTAGCCCTTTCGGTTGCCCCCCTTTTCTTTCTGGAGCATATATTATGAAATTCACAATCGCTGTACTCAGTCTGGCCTCTGTTCTTACTTTTGGTGCAAATGCAGCAAATCTGGTGACAACTCAGCAGGTAGAAAATGAAAATCTGCAATCTGTTGGCACAAATTAGTGTCAGCGGCATTGCTGGTGCCCCTACCGACATCCGTCAGCAGCTTTCACAAAAAGCAGACGAGCAGGGCGCAAAAGCTTATCGGGTCATTGAGGCTTACAATAACGGCAACTACCACGCTACCGCTGAATTGTATAAATAAGCGAGCAACGCCCCGACTCTTCCTCGTCAGCAGACCCGGTCTGTCTTTGACGGCCCTCTGGCCCCGCGATGCGGGGCTTTTTACGTTTGCCCTAGCGGATGTTGAAACGGAGCTTTCCTTCCAGCTCCTCCTCTGCCTCATCGAAGAGTAAAATCAATGCGCCGTATCGTCTTTTCTGTCCGCTGCCAAGATGGATAAACTCAATTTCCACAGGTAAGTGCATGAATTCCGAGGTAATGGCATCCCACAGACTGTCCAGATCGTTAACTTTTCCACCGGGCAGCGCAAAACGCTCACTGAACTGACGATAGAAATGCATCTGATCAACAATTTCGTCAAAATCAAAGATCTCTGTTCTCATACTGGCCGCTCCATAAGGCAAACGGTCAGGCAGCATTAACGCCACCCGGTGAGTTATAATCCCCCGATATGCAGGGCTTTCACTTCCATAAACTCTTCCAACCCCAACACCGACCTTTCACGGCCCAGCCCGGATTCCTTCACACCGCCAAACGGAGCCAGTTCTGTTGAAACAGCACATTCATTGATGCCGACCATTCCGCTCTCCAGAGCAGCAGCAACCCGAAAAACACGTTGCAGATTCTGCGTGTAGAAGTAGGCGGCCAGCCCAAACTCGGTATCGTTAGCCCGACGGATCACTTCATCTTCGTCATCAAAGCGGAAGCAGGCTGCCACTGGTCCAAATGTCTCTTCCTGCGACAGCTTCATTTTTTCGTTCGCCTCCGCGATTACCGTGGGTTGCCAGAAATTGCCCCCAAGCTTATGGGGCGCACCACCAACGAGAATTTTCCCGCCATTCGCTACGGCATCCTGCACATGTTCCGCCACTTTCTTCACCGCAAAGGCTTCAATCAGGGGGCCAACCACCACCCCTTCTTCTGTACCGTTACCCACTTTAAGTTTGCCCACCTCTTCAGCCAGCTGGTTAACAAACTGGTCATAGACGGCATTATGAACATAGAAGCGGTTAACGCTGACACAGACCTGCCCGGCATTACGAAACTTATTGGCAACCGCCCCTTTGACGGCAGCATCAATATCCGCATCATCAAACACGATGTAAGGTGCATTGCCCCCAAGCTCCATTGATACTTTCTTCATGGTGTCAGCGGCGTTACGCATCAGCAATTTTCCTACCTGAGTGGAACCGGTAAAGGAAATTTTTCTGACCGCCGGACTGTTCATAATTGTTTCGCTGATCGCCTGAGTATCACCGGCAACAGCGTTGAGTACCCCGTCCGGTACGCCCGCTTTTTTCGCCAGTGACAGCAGCGCGAAAGCCGAAAGTGGCGTGTTGTTAGCGGGCTTGATGATGCCGGTACAGCCCGCCGCAAGTGCAGGACCCAGCTTGCGGGTCAGCATCGCCATCGGAAAATTCCAAGGCGTGATGGCCGCAACCACACCTATCGGCTCACGGGTAGCGAGGATCCGCGAGCCCGGTTTTGCCGGAGGAATGATCTCTCCGTTGGCGCGTTTTGCCTGCTCAGCAAACCATTGAATAAAACTGGCGGCATATTCCACTTCGCCTTCAGCTTCTTTCACTGGTTTACCCTGCTCTGCGGTCATCAGCCTGCCCAGCCACGCTTTGTTTTCAATAATTAACTGATACCAGCGATAAAGAATTTCACTGCGCTCTTTTGCCGTTTTCGCCCGCCAGGCAGGAAACGCCTTAACAGCGGCATCAATGGCTTGTTTTGTCTCGCCTTTGCCTGCGCGGGCTACCTGAGCAATGACCTCGTTGGTGGCAGGATTCAGTACGTCAAAAGTCGCGGAGCAGTGTTGCCACTGCCCGCCCGCGAGATAGCCGGTCTGGAATAATTCGTTGTCCTGAAGGGAGTGACTCATTGTTTTCTCCTGCATTGTTTGCCCGATGCGGTAAGTATAGATGGCAGCCATGATGACTGTATGAATCCGCAGAACGGTGTCAGCAAAAGTTATGCTGACATCAGGATGATGAGTTATTCGTCAGATACGAATAAGGGTGTTCTGATATTTCTTCAGCATCGTGGCAAGCCGCTGTACCGGTTCGGTGACGCTGAGAGGCGCATCGTAATATCGCAATTTTTCCTGGTAGGTCTCCAGCTCAGCTAATAAGCGTTCAAAGTATTCACGTCGCTTGGCATCACTTCTGGCGGCTATCACATGGTCGGCGGTATGCCGAAGTTGCTTATGAAACGCAGAGAGATCGCCGTTAACTGGAATATCAGCATTACGCAGGCGCTGATGACCAATAATCAGCGTCAATGCAATACGAAATTTATCAACGTCGCCCGGAAACATGTTCAGCAGCATAAACAGCTGATGGTAGAGGGCTGGCAGATGGTTTTCGCGTCGCCGTGCCTGATTAGTGGTCATCGCCGACACCGCCGCGTACATAAAGCGATTAAGCAGCGTTCTGCCGGTACGGGCCTTACTGTTATCACGGATTAACAGAATCACCAATATTGCCAGAAAACAGCCGATGGCCTGACGAAGAGCGCTGTCGAGAAATGAACTAACTTTAAAGGTCATTGGATTATCAAGGGTAATAATATTGAGGGTCCCCACCAGTGCGCCAAGCGTACCAATCTGCCGACGCTGGATAAGGATCCCGCCAATAAAAGCCATCACCCCCAGTGCAATACATAGCAACAGCATACTTTGCTGGGTCGCAGGCATGATCACCATGTAATAAAGCGATCCCAGTGGAATCGCGACGATCATGCCGTAGAGAAAATCCTTTGCCATCATCAATGGATTCGGCATACGCATCGCCAGAGCGGTGATCACCGCGATCATCACCATCGCCCCGCTGCCAGACGTCCAGCCGCTCCACAGCCAGAACAGTGAACCGGTCGCCGTCGCGGCAAAGGTACGAAGCCCGTTGATCAGCGCATGACGCGATTCGGCGGAGCGCATTTTAACCACCGGTTCGGCAATAAGAATCTCTTCTTCAATACGGCTGATACTGCTGTTGGTATGAATACCTTTCAACAACAACAGATAACGCGTGGCTGCTCCCACCCAGTTGCCGATAGTCACCGGGGTATTTCTGCTGCCGCTGGCGGTGATAACCCTGCGCATGATTTTCATCCGCTTATGAATATCGCCGATGCTCCCTACCGGTTTCTCAAAGAACAGATGAAACTGCGGCGGAATATATTCCTGCCGGGTATTCTGAATCAGAAAGGTTTCACAGGCCTAGGTGATAAGGGTCAGCGACAGGGTGTTGAGCGCGCGCATACGCCGGTCGATCTTCTGCCAACGGCCCGACTCCATCATCAGATGGCTGCGCATCACATTCAGTGCAGTAGTACGCCGCACCAGTCCGGTCCAGACTTTATCCACCTCTTCTTTATCACCATGAGCCACGCAAAGCTGCATCAGCTTATACTGCTCCACCAGCAACGCGTCAATTTCACGATCGATATCCTGTTTAACTGAACGGGGGGAAAACAGCATATCGGCGAGGATAGCGCAAACAATGCCAATGATAATTTCGCTACAGCGTTCGACGGCAAACTGAGGGGCCAGCAAAACCGAGCCATTCGCGTTCACACTGACCACTATAATTAATGCGGTATACCCTGCCAGTCCCAGTGCATAGGAGTTTTCGACTTTAATCAGCGAAGAGAGCCAGACGCAGAAGCCCGCCCAGGTACAACACAATAACAGCATCAGCGCAGGCGCGCGGATAGTGGCAATCATGATTGCCAGAGCGGCAATACAACCAAGAAAGGTGCCAATAATACGCAACATACCGCGATGGCGTAATGCCCCGGAAAAAGGATCGCCACCGGCCGCAAACGCAGTCCCACCCGCCACAATACAGGCGGTCATCACCGCCCAGCGCGGCGTTTCCAGATTAAAGTGGAAACCAACCAGCAGCGCCAGCAGGATGGCAAAGGTCAGCTTGGCCGGGAATCGTAGACGATGCAGTTGCATGGGCTTAACCAAACTCACGCAGACGCTGCATTAACTTCATTAGCGGCGGCATCTGTTCAGGCTGACGGTCCTGTGCGCCGGTTACCACTACCGTTGCCGTGGTGCCCGCAGGGTAAAGATTGCCCTGTTGCTGATCAAGACGTATGCGAATCGGTACGCGTTGAGCAAGACGTACCCATTCAAGGTTAGAGTCAATTGTCGCCATACCCTTGCTGTCAACGGTGCTGCTGCTGTTAGTAACACCGGCAGCGATGCTGTCTACCGTACCGTGCAGCACCCGCGTACTTCCCAACGGGGTGATTTCCACCCTGAAGCCAGGGCGCACCCCATGCAGCTTGGTTTCTTCCATATAGGCCTGTACATAAAAAGTATGCTGCTGAACCAGCGCTACGGCGGTAGAACCTCGGGTGATAAATTCACCACGATAAACATTAAGATTGGTAACCCAGCCATCTGCCGGTGCTTTAACGACGGTACGATCCAGATCCAGTTTCGCCGTGTCGCGGGTGGCAACCGCCTTTGCCAGCTGATGTTCACTGGTCTGATAGTCATTATTTGCCTGGTCAATCGCCTCGCGGGACATGGCAGATACCCCCAGTTTATTGCGTCGGGAAGCCTCTCGCCGCTTCTCATTCAGCAACGCCTGGTAGTATGCGACATCCGCTTCAGCTTCATTGAGTGCCTGCTGATAGCGCGGCTGGTCGACAACAAAAAGCACCTGGTCTTTTTTTACCAGCTGATTATCCCGCACGCGCACATCAGAAATCAGGCCGCTGACATCCGGAGCAATTGCCACCACGTCAGCAGTAAATTTAGCGTCACGGGTCCAGGGTGACTCGGTGTAAAACACCCACGCCCTGAAAATAACGATAACAGCAAGAATGACCAGAATGATGGTGATGGCGAATCGGGAGATTTTTCTAGTTAGCGCTTTCACTGTGACCTCAGACAAACAATCGGGAAACCAGGTAGAACAGACAGCACCACAGTGCTGTATTAAACAATGCGGGGTGCCAGACCTCCCGGTAGGGGTCAGCAACCGACGCACCAACCAGAACAACATTAGTGACACAATAATTTCGAAAAATATGGGCGGGAACGAAAGCCCGAATATCACAATAACCGGGAGTACACTCATTTCTTATCCTTGTCAGTACCTGACCGGGCAACCTCTACGTCGAACGCAACTGCCCCTGTGACAGGGTGGCCGTTGGTTTACATGTTGATAATGGAATAACCGACTGGCCGTCTTACTCATCATCACGACGCCTGATGAATAATAGCGTAATCTGCACGGCTTTTTGATGTGTTGAGCAGCAAAGGATTTATCCGGACGCACTATAGTAACGCGGTTGACTATGTGTTATCTACTGAATGTGATCTAAATCACTTTTAAGCCAGGGTTAATAATGGAAAGACTTAAGGGGATGTCCGTTTTCGCGCGCGTCGTTGAATTGGGATCATTCACCGCAGCGGCCAGTCAGATGCAGATGAGCGTATCAGCCGTCAGTCAGATTGTCGCCAGACTGGAAAATGAGCTACAGGTTAAACTGTTAAACCGCAGCACCCGAAGTATCGGTCTGACTGAAGCAGGTAAAATCTACTATCAGGGCTGTCGCCGGATGTTGTCAGAGGCACAGCAGGTTCATGAGCAGCTCTGGGCTTTCAACAACACGCCGGTCGGCACGCTGCGGATCGGCAGCTCCTCAACCATGGCGCAGAATGTGCTGGCAACGATAACGGCAGAAATGTTGCGGGAGTATCCGGGACTGACGGTCAATCTGGTCACCGGTATACCGGCCCCGGACCTGATTGCCGACGGGCTGGATTTGGTGATCCGCGTGGGTGCTCTTCAGGATTCCAGTCTGTTCTCGCGGCGACTGGGGGCGATGCCAATGGTGGTTTGTGCGGCCAAAAGCTATCTCAGCCAATACGGAATGCCCGAAAAACCGGGCGATATCAGCAATTTTTCCTGGCTGGAATACAGTGTGCGGCCGGATAACGATTTTGAGTTAACCGCCCCTGAAGGCATCTCCACCCGCTTGTCGCCGAAGGGGCGCTTTGCCACCAATGATTCACAGACGTTGATCCGCTGGCTGGTTGCTGGCTGTGGTATTGCCTATGTGCCGCTGATGTGGGTAACAGATGAGATCAATGCCGGAAAAATCGAGATTTTGTTTGCCCACTACCATTCAACTCCCCGCCCGGTTTACGCAGTTTATACCCAGAAGGACAAACTGCCCCTTAAGGTGGAAGTGTGTATTAACTATCTGACTGAGTATTTTGACAAGGTTGCCGAGATATATCAGGAGTTTCGGGCAGGGTAAGCGGGGCGTCTGGCGCCCCGTGAAGACAACGGTTCAGGCTGTGCCGCCAACCGTCAGTTTATCCAGTTTAAGCGTTGGCTGGCCGACACCTACTGGCAGGCTCTGGCCTTCTTTACCGCAGACACCGACGCCTTTGTCCAGCGCAAGATCGTTACCCACCATGGAGATTTGCTGCATCGCTTCGATGCCGGAGCCAATCAGCGTCGCGCCTTTTACCGGTTTAGTCACTTTCCCTTTCTCAATCAGGTAAGCCTCTGAAGTGGAAAAGACAAATTTGCCGGAGGTGATATCGACCTGACCTCCGCCGAAATTCGGCGCGTATAAGCCATATTCCACGCTTTCAATAATGTCCTGCGGCGTGGATTTACCTGCCAGCATGTAGGTGTTGGTCATTCTGGGCATTGGCAGATGGGCATAAGACTCACGACGACCATTCCCCGTGGGGCTAACCCCCATCAGTCGGGCATTGAGCTTGTCCTGCATATAACCTTTCAAAACACCGTTTTCGATCAGTACGTTGTATTGTCCGGGCACACCTTCGTCGTCAATAGCCAGAGAGCCGCGCAGCCCGTCAAGAGTGCCATCATCGACAACGGTACAAAGTTCAGAGGCCACCTGTTGCCCAAGCTGCCCACTAAACACCGAAGTCCCACGCCGGTTGAAATCACCTTCCAGTCCATGTCCTACCGCTTCATGCAGCAGAACGCCGGGCCAGCCGGCCCCCAGCACCACCGGCAGCGTACCGGCCGGTGCGGCAACCGCGCTCAGATTAACCAACGCCATGCGAACGGCTTCCCGCGCCCAGGCTTCAGCCCGAATTTCTCCTGATTCGTCAGCCAAGAAGAATTCATAGCCGAAACGGCCACCGCCACCGCTGGAACCCCGCTCACGCTTACCGTCTTCTTCTACCTGAACACTGACTGAGAGCCGGACCAGCGGACGGACATCTGCCGCCAGCGTACCGTCGGTCGCAGCGACCAGCACCATCTCATAAACGCCACTGAGGCTGGCACTCACTTCCTGTACTCGCTTATCAGCCGCACGGGCCGCAGTATCGACCCGATGCAACAGCGCAATTTTCTCTTCGCGGGAAAGGCTTTGTAATGGATCGACCGTCGAATAAAGTTGACGATTGATTACCGCCCCAAGCACATGTGACTTCCCGTCGCCCTGCTCACGCACGATGCTGCGGGCAGCATTCGCACTCTGGGTAAGGGCCGCCAGCGTTATCTGGTCGGCATAAGCGAAACCGGTTTTCTCGCCGCTGACGGCGCGAACACCGACTCCCTGATCAATATTCCATGAGCCGTCTTTAATAATGCGATCTTCCAGTACCCAGGATTCATGAAAGCTGGACTGAAAGTAAAGATCGGCATAGTCGAGCTTACGCTCAGACAGCTGACCAAGAAGGGAAAAGAGATTGGCTTGATTAATGTTGTTAGCAGTCAGTAACTGCTCACTTACCAGATTCAGACTCATGTATTCTCGCTCTGTTGGGAGGAGCCAGCCACAACTGGCAACGCACGCCTTTAGTCATACTGTTTCGGCTGGCACCAGGAAGCGTGAACTTCCTTACTGCCCACCCGCTCAGGATAATTGCACCCCGCAAACACGCCAGTAACATCGGGTATGACGGATATACAGCCTGCGGCAATTCTCCGTTGACGTCAAATTCACTTCGCACTCTTCTCACGTGGCTTACGCAGTACTTCATCAATTTTTGGTTTATCGATGGGACCGGAAATATGGTAGCGCAACACGGAAATCTTGTTCCACAGCGGCCCCAGCACTTTACTGGCGGCAAACACCGCTGCTCCCACCACCGGATTCACCGCAAAAGCTGCCGCTACGCCCACAGTGGCTGAAATTTCTGGCGCAACCACCGCTTCCATATTGAGTTCACGTCTGACCAGATCAATTTTTCCCTGCATAGCAATGTCAGCTTCAAGGCCATCCACCAGCAGATTATCAGTATGCATTACCCCTTTATCAATCCAGGCAGTACCGTTAATCGAGTCGTAATAGAACCCCTGACTGAAGGTATCAGTAAAATCGAGGCGTAACTTACGCAACAGCGCATCGACACTGACCAGACGCAGCAGCTGCGCGGCGCGCCCCGTATTCACATCGGCAATCTGACCAGCCCCCAGGTGGGATTTCAGTACCCCACTCAACGTGGATTCAGAAGGTTGCCAGGGTGTTGACTGCCAGTGCAGGTCGTAATTGATATCAAAAGGTGAATCCCGCAGCGGGGTACTCATGCCAAACCAGTCCACGGCGTCGTTAATTTTTTTCCCGCTCAGAACGCCTTTGACTGCCGTGCGCTGTGCTCCAGGGCGATTGACCCACTCTCCTGCCAGGGTCAGACGGGCGCTGCCGGTATCAACAAGACCATTTTGTAGCGTCAGCGTGTCGCCGCTGTGGGTCAGATTGCCCTGTATCCGCCCGAAATTCTGCCCCCGTAACCAACACTGTTCACAGGTGAGATTGAGCGCAGTCCAGCTGCGGAAATCAACTGAAGTCTCCGCTGGCGGCAGAGAAGAGGCATTTTCACCACTGGACCACTGTGGGTTGTAATAAAGATAGTTGAGATGCGCCAACCAGGCTGAATGCGCGTTCATCTGTAACTGCCCGGCAATCTCCTTCCCTGTTACCTTGTTCTGCATATCTCCGGCGACCGTCTGATTCACAGTGGCATTGAGGTCATGCCACTGCTGTCCGCCTAAGGTCAGTGCCGGCGTCCGCAGGGTGATTTCACCCGGTAACCAGGCGCGGCTTTTAGCACTCCGATCGCTGCCAGCTGCGCCTCCCAGCAGAGCAAGCCAGGCCTCTCCATCAAGCGGTGGCAGATTAAGGACCATGCCGTTCGATTCAGGTAATGCCGGGATACGGGAGGCATCGTTCTCCCAGATGCCCCGATCAACGCGCAGTTGCTTACCCAGCAGCCACTGGCTGTTAAAACGGTGACTGCCACCAACAACGCCACTCAGGTTAAAGGTATGTAGATTGCCTTTGGCGCTGATTTTAACCGGCAGAGCGGCTCCTTTTTTCTTCTCCAGCGGTTCTGGTAAGTGACTGCTTACATCCGTTAAGTCCCCGCTAAGGGTTACCTGATAGTCGGCTCCACCGCCGTGAGGCAGATTAACTGACACGTTACTTTGCCAACCTGCGCTGCCATTCAGTTTTTCGCGAACAGCAACAGGGACCACATTCATATCACCGGGTCGCCAGTTACCTTCTAAATCAACCCCGATCTGATAGTTTTTTTCACCTTCCTGAGTGTTAAAACTGACGTTGACCGGCTGACCAAACCAGCTGCCCGTAAGCGGCCCACTTTGCAGATTGCCATTGTCATAGGTAAAACGCCCGGCAAGCTGTTTAATCGTGCTGTTAAGCGGCTTTATAAACAGCTGATTGTTTTTGAGATTAACATCACCTGTGGCCCTGACCTGTTCACCATCAAGCGGGATATTAAGATGCAAGTGACCACTTACATCTCCACTAACCTGGAGTTCATCCAGTGCTGCACCCAGCGTATCCTTCAGCGGTGTCTGGTTGAAATAGCTGCCGACGTCCGTCCCTGCACCACTGATATCGCCATCAATGATCAGCTTTTCTTTCAGGTAGTCCGGAATCACTGCTGAAATATTTTTGCCCTGCACATCACCTAATCTGGTGCGTTCGGCTTTCATGAACAGCCCATCATTAACAAAGTCCAGGTTAATATCCTGGTTCTCAAGATCGGGCCAGCCAGGCTGGAACTGATAGGTTGCCTGTTTCAGAGGCACAAAGACCTGAAACAGCCCCTCGTTGTTTTTGAATGGGAACAAGTGCGGATTACCGGCAAAAATCAACGAGGCATTCTGCACCTGCCCCCCTTTAATCGCGCCACTAAGATAGTTAACCAGCGTGGTGCCCATCAGCGGCTCAGGAAAATAGCGCCAGGCATCTCCTGCGTCAGTGACGTTAATTCCAGCCAGAATATTCAGTACTGGCTCACTGTCTTCACTTTGTGACCAGTTGAAATCACCTCTGCCCCACAATGAACGTGCCCGAACGTCAAGGTTATGACCGGCCAGTTTCAGGTGATTAGCGTCGTATTGCCAGTTGAGCGCGCCGCTGGCCTGCTGGATTTCCAGCGGAGCACGAAACATGTCGCCGTAGGGCAGGCTGGCGTTTTTAAGCGTAAAGTCCAGCTGCCCGTCAGCCATACTGCCACTGGCAGAGCCATTGAGATGTTCCATGCCTGGCAACAGCTCCCAGTGCTGCCAGCCCAGATCTTTCCAGCGAGCCTGAAAGCGGCTTTTCTCCGGTTGCTGAACCGGAACATCCACTGCCAGCGACTGAATCTGTCCACGCGGTTGCAGGGAACGCCAGTTATCCAACAGCCCGGGAGACAATCTGGAAAAGAGCGGGATAAGCGCGTCCAGACGCTCCAGTTGCAGGTTCGTCGCACGAACACGCACTTCCTGCTGATGATCCGGGCCAGGCAACAGGCTGTCTTCCGGCAGCCACAACAGCGAAAACATGCCTTCAGGCCAGGGCTGTCCATCGGTAATAAGATTGGTTTGCGGCACGTCAACACGCCAGCCACCATTGAATCGGGCGATATGGGCAGTAAGAGGCTTGATGGTTAGCTGGTGGGATTGCTTATCACCCTGCCACTGGGCTTTCCCTTCAGAGAGTGCGATATCACCATCATAAATATCGCCCTCTTTCAGACTCAGCCAGCCAGCGAGGCTGAAACGGGCACTTTTCAGTGAGGTATTGTCGCGCATCCACTGCCCCAGCCAGGGTTTCAAATCGACATCATCTGCCCGCATCCATGCCCGGCCAGTATCCAGATAGCCGCTGGTATCACTGAGATCAAGACGAACCTGAACCACCCCATGTTGTCCCGTAAAGCTGGACAGGCTGACCAACCCCTCAGCCCGGTGACGATTTTTTTCATTCAACCAGGTGAGCTGTGGAATATCCAGCCTGGCCCGCTGACCGGAGGGCGTGACGAAACTTATCTGGCTCTCGCGCAGATCAAAATGGTCAAACTGGCGGAGGAAAAGATCGCTCAACTGGCCCGGCCTGAGTTGCATTTTATTGTTGCTCTCAGCAAACAGCGGGGTGTTGGTTTCCAGATTGAGGTTGTAAAAAACAAGATTGCGAAACTGCCAGCGAAAATGCAGTAGCGACTGCCAGACATCCAACGCCAGCGTCACCCGACCAACGTTCAGTTCACCCTGGTCATTTAAACCGATACGGATGTTTTTGATATCCAGTACCGGACCGAAGTTTTCCCATTTTCCGTTCAGCTCACTGAACTGCACCGGCACACCGGCCACCTGAGAAGCCCGCTGCTGAATGCTTTCGCGCCAGCTGTTCATGTGCGGCATGACCAGGCGCAGACCACTGACCAGCAACGCGATAATAACCACAATGCCTGTTGCAGTGAGTAGCAGGATCCCCGGCAATCGCCTCACAAACTTCTCCTTGCCTTGCGCCACTCCTGGATCACATCATAACCACGTCGAACTGCTCCTGAGTATAGAGCGGTTCGATTTGCACTTTCACCTGCTTACCAACGAAAATTTCCACTTCCGCCAGCGCATGGGACTCATCGGTTTTCAGCGCTTCCCCCACGGCAGGAGAAACATAAACCAGAAAGCGATCTGAATCATAAGCATGATGAACCCGGACAATTTCACGCATGATCTCATAGCAGACGGTTTCCACGGTTTTCAGCGTTCCACGACCTTTACAGACCGGGCAGTCCTGACAGAGGACATGTTCAATACTCTCCCGCGTGCGCTTGCGCGTCATCTCCACCAAACCCAGCGCTGAGAAACCACTGATCCCGGTTTTCACCCGATCTTTGCTCAATGCCTGTTCCAGGGAGTGCAGTACCCGCCGCCGGTGATCTTCATTATTCATATCAATAAAGTCGATAATGATAATTCCACCCAGATTGCGCAGCCGCAACTGACGGGCAATCGCCTGCGTCGCCTCGATATTGGTATTAAAGATGGTTTCGTCGAGATTACGATGACCAACAAACGCCCCGGTATTGATGTCAATGGTGGTCATCGCCTCGGTCTGGTCGATGATCAGATATCCGCCGGATTTCAGTTCAACTTTACGATCCAGGGAGCGCTGAATCTCATTCTCAACATCAAACAGATCAAAAACAGGCTGCCTGCCGGTATACAACTCCAGTCTTGCGGTCATCTCCGGGATATATTCACTGGTAAACTCCACCAGATGCTCATAAGTCAGTCGCGAGTCGATGCGGATACGATCCAACGCCGCGCCAGCAAAATCGCGTAAAATGCGTTGCGACAACGCGACTTCTCCGTACAAACGGCAGCGGGTCTGATTGCGTTTTTTACGCTCAATCACTTTGGTCCAAAGTCGCTTAAGGAAAGCCGCATCAGAGGCCAGCTCCCGCTCGCCAACGCCTTCAGCTGCCGTCCGGATGATATATCCACCCAGATCGTCGCAGTAAGATGCCACTACCGCCTTCAGACGCTCACGTTCAGTTTCACTTTCAATACGCTGCGATACACCAACATGCGAAGCACCCGGCATAAACACCAGATAGCGGGATGGCAGAGTGATGTCGGTGGTCAGCCTGGCACCTTTGATGCCCAGCGGATCTTTTACCACCTGTACCATCAGGTCCTGCCCCTGACGCACCAGTTCGGAGATATCACGCACGGAAAAATTTTTTCGCTCATCGCCAGCCACGCATTCGGTATGCGGCACGATATCTGATGCATGCAAAAACGCGGCCTTCTCGAGGCCAATATCAACAAAAGCAGCCTGCATTCCGGGCAACACCCGGCTTACCCGGCCTTTATAGATGTTGCCGACAATGCCTCTGCGCGCTTCGCGCTCGATATGGATTTCCTGCAAAATACCGCCATCGATTAAAGCAACGCGCGTTTCAGATGGGGTGATGTTAACCAGCAATTCAGCGGTCATGATGTTCTTCCTTCACCTCACGCAGCGACTGGAAATGGCTGAAAAGCTCCGCCGTTTCAACCAGAGGAAGTCCAACCACCGCGTGATAGCTTCCGTTAATTTTTCTGACGAAGTTTCCGCCGTACCCCTGGATGCCATAAGCACCCGCCTTATCCATGGGCTCACCGCTGGCGACATAGCGGGCAATGTCTTCGCCAGACAGTGTCCGGAATGTCACCTCGGTAATAACCAGACAATCCAGTAAGTGCTGACGGTCTGCCAGCGCCACGGCCGTCATCACCAGATGCGTCTGGCCCGAAAGTTTAGCTAACATTTCGACGGCTGCCTGCTCGTCTGCCGGTTTTTCCAGTACGTCGTTGTTCAGCACTACAATGGTGTCCGCCCCCAGCACCGGCAAATCGTACTCTGCGACGGCTACGCCAGCCCGTGCTTTTTCACGCGCAAGACGTCAGACATAGACTTCAGCGGGTTCATCAGGACGTTTTGTTTCTTCGATTTGCGTACTCAGTGGCGCGAAACAGAAGCCAAGCTGCGTTAACAATTCACGGCGGCGAGGAGAACCGGAGGCCAGATAGAGGGAAACCATAGTCTTCCTTATTGAACAGCAAACTGACGGCGAATTTTTCTCATCAGCAAGAACAGCCAGGGCCACAGAATACCGTCTATTAAGCTGCTCCAGAAAATTTCTGGTCGGAACGAGACATTAATCACTAAAAACTGGGCCCAGAAAACGATGACATCCATTGCCAGCGACAGAACCATCACCATCAACGCCTGCTGCCAGAGCGCCAGATTGCGAAACAGCTGAAATTTGAAGGCCACAAGATAGGCAACAATGCTGAATGCCAGCGCCCGCACACCCAGCGTGGAGCCTGAGATCAGATCCATTATAGAACCCATCAGGAAGCCCGTACCAACATTCACACGGTGTGGTAACGCCAGCACCCAGTAAATCAATATGAGTAGCAACCATGATGGCCTGAACATAAACAGCTGGTCAGGCCAGGGCATGATTTGCAGCACCAGTGCAACCAGGAATGACAGCCAGATAACCCAACGCCCGTGGCTGCGATAACTGGTCAAGGCTGGCCTCTGCGAGACGCTGGCGCGGACTGGGCGGTAGCCGGAGCCGCACCTGCGCTGGAAGGATTCACTGTGGCAGAGTTTTCAGGTGCCGGTGGTCCCATGATTTCACTGGCAGCAGGCAGAACCTGCGGCATCATCTGCATCAGACGTTCGTTGGCCACGCGATGCACCTCATTTGGTGCCAGTGCTGGCATGGTGCCATTACGATCGGCCCCCCACAGCAGCAGCAGGTAGCGCAGGCGCTGTAAACCCGCGGTGGGACGTGCCTGAATCACGGTATAAGCACGTTGCGTGTCCAGCTTAACGCTGGATACCACGCCGACGGGATAGCCTTCCGGGAAACGCCCACCAAGGCCAGAGGTAACCAGCACATCTCCCGGGCGAATATCGGTGTTTCCTGGCAGATGCTCCAGCTGAAGATCTTCCGCACAGCCATTGCCCGCAGCAATCACACGAATGTCGTTGCGCAGCACCTGGATAGGTAACGCATGGGAGGAGTCACAAATCAGCATAACCCGACTGGTAATTTTACCCACGGCAACCACCTGCCCTACCACCCCTTTATCGCTGATGACCGGCTGACCTTCATACACACCGTTCAGACTGCCTTTGTCGATCACGACCTGATCGGTATAAGGGTCGGTGCCAGTGGAGATAACCTGCGTCACCATTTTGTGCTCGTCCTGACGTAACGGTGAACCCAGTAATTCGCGCAGCCGGGCATTCTCCTGCTTGAATTGCCCTGTCAGCAGCAGTTCACTGTTTTTCAACATCAGTTCACGATGTAACGCTTTGTTTTCCAACTCAAGCTGCTGGCGTGAGGCCAGTGTTTCAGAAACACTGTCCAGAACCTGACGTGGCCCATTGGCAAGAAAATAGAAAGGACTGACCGCCGTATCCATATAAGTGCGAATCTGGCTGAAAGCGCCCAGCCGGCTGTCGGCGATAATTACTGCTATCGCCACCACAACCGCTAAAAACAAACGTAGTTGCAGAGAAGGGCCTCTGCTGAAGATCGGCTTCATAAATTCGGCGTATTCCTCGACATCTTAAAAAAGGAGCGCAGAGAGGTGATTCCACACTCCTTTGTGGCAGATTATTCTTCGCTGAACAAATCGCCGCCGTGCATGTCGATCATTTCCAGGGCTTTTCCGCCACCGCGCGCCACACAGGTCAACGGATCTTCTGCCACCACAACCGGGATCCCGGTCTCTTCCATCAGCAGGCGATCCAGGTTACGCAGTAATGCACCGCCACCGGTCAACACCATGCCGCGTTCAGAGATATCAGATGCCAGTTCTGGCGGGCACTGTTCCAGCGCCACCATCACCGCGCTGACGATACCGGTCAACGGCTCCTGAAGAGCTTCGAGAATTTCATTGGAGTTCAGCGTAAAACCACGAGGCACACCTTCCGCCAGGTTTCGGCCGCGTACTTCAATTTCACGCACTTCGTCGCCTGGGTAAGCCGAGCCAATTTCGTGCTTAATTCGTTCCGCGGTCGCTTCGCCAATCAGTGAGCCATAGTTGCGGCGCACGTAATTGATAATGGCCTCATCAAAACGATCGCCACCAATTCGCACAGAGGAGGAATAAACCACGCCGTTGAGGGAGATGACCGCCACTTCAGTCGTGCCGCCACCAATATCCACCACCATCGAACCTGTTGCTTCAGATACCGGCAGACCGGCACCAATCGCTGCGGCCATCGGTTCTTCAATCAGGAACACTTCACGTGCGCCAGCACCCTGGGCTGATTCACGAATTGCACGGCGCTCAACCTGAGTGGCACCAACGGGTACACATACCAGCACACGCGGGCTTGGACGCATGAAGCTGTTGCTGTGAACCTGCTTAATAAAGTGCTGGAGCATTTTTTCAGTGACGAAAAAATCAGCGATCACACCATCTTTCATTGGACGGATAGCGGCAATATTGCCTGGAGTACGGCCCAGCATCTGTTTGGCGTCATGACCGACAGCCGCTACACTTTTTGGGGAACCGGCACGATCCTGACGGATAGCAACAACGGAGGGCTCATTAAGAACAATGCCCTGTCCTTTCACATAAATGAGGGTATTGGCTGTACCCAGGTCGATGGACAAGTCGTTGGAAAACATGCCTCGGAATTTTTTAAACATACTGAAGGATAATCCTGCTAGCTGGGGGCGGATGATAAAATCCGCTTACTTTACCAACCACACGAAGCAGCGACAAGGCGCAAAAACAGTCTGCTTCGGTGAAAAATCACGCTGTGTCCCGCTTCATTTACCGGTCCACTGAGAGCAATAAAAGCACCTGAATTCAGGCTCCCTGCTCCGACATTAAGGCCGATATACGAACACAACGCACACAAAATCTTACATTCCCCGGTCTTACTGGTTGACCCGGTTAATCATTGCCGGCACCACAGCCGCGCGGCTATTCTACGTGAAATCCAGCTTAACGGCAGACTAAACTCTGTATCTTTGCGAAAATTTTTTAACATCACTGTTAAGAAGTTCAGAAGGAGCAAAATAATCGCCCTGACCGCCTTCAACGCCCAGTTCAGCCAGCGTCTGCCATTGCGCCCCCGTCTTGACGCCTGCGGCAAAAACCCGCGTTGTCGTTCCTTTACAACTCTCCAGCAGGCTTTGCACAAAAAGCTGGTTTTCAGTACGCCGTTCGATATTACGAACCAGCCCCGGATGCAACTTAATCAGTTCCACCTCATACTGCGTAATGTAGCCAGTGCTGACTACCGTTAGTCCCGCCTGACTTATCGCAATTCGACAACCAAATCCTTTCAGCAAACGAAAAGCACTCCCCAGGCGATTGATGTGTTGACAAACATCAGCTTCCGCAAGTTCAAATAAAATGCAATTTCTTTGCGATTTAGTGTATTGCAGCAGCATATCGCGTAGCCAACACTGAAAAGGGCGTTGTAACAGTGAGTCTGGAGTTAATGGAATGGCCAGTGTCTCACCAGGCCAGAGTGGCAACAGCGCCAGAATACGGCTAACCAGCTGGCGGTCGTAGCCCTCCGCCATGCCCAACTGCTGAACAAAGGGCAAATATTCGGCCGATGACACTTCTTTTTCGCCGTCAAAGATTCGGGGCATCATTTCGCGATGGTGGACGTCACCTTTACAGGTGACCGCGGGTTTTTGGTATAAACGTGGTCCCCCACGCTGGAGCGTATTCTCCAGCAACGTTCGCCACTTCACACTCCCCCGGCTGCGATCCTGCTGGGGGACTTCGCCCACCGACCAGTTATTTCCGCCTGAAAGGGTCGCATGGCGCGTCGCCAGCTCCACACTTTCCATTACCTGTTGCGTGCTCTGACCGCTGTGCCAGCCGCTGATACCGATATGAATCATGTCCTCGCGGTCCAACATTCGCGTTGGCGGCAATGCATCCACCGCATGGATCAGCTGCGAGGCGATGCCGTCGGCATCTTTCAGACTACGGTGTGGCAGTAATACGGCAAAATCGCTGCGAAAATAGCGCGCCAACAGCGCACCGGGGTAGCGCATGACAAATGTGGAAAGCAGATTGACCAAATCAAAAAGGTAGTCTTTGGTCTGGCTGTTCCCCCAGTTATCTCGCAGGGTGTCAAAATCGGGCAGGCGAATCATCATCACCATACCGTGCGCGCCGGCACCTTCAGTGTCTTCCAGCATAGTGGACAGCTGGTTATCGAAGAACATACGGTTATTCAGCCCGGTTTTTGCGTCTTTAGCGGCAAAAGCGCGAATCAGCGTATCAATACGGTTGCGCTGTTCGCCAGCTTCTTGCAGATCTGCTAACAGCAGATCGATAGCACTGCTGGCTTTCGGAGGCCATTCATGTACGCTGCCCTGACGTACAGAGCCTCTCTCCCCTTTCAGCACCAGGCTGGCACGCGACTCCAGATGCTCCATCCCCTGCAGCTGGTTGTACAGCCAGCGGTGGGTCACCAACAGAATCAGAATCAGGCTGCTGACGATAAAAATAACGATGGTAAAAATGGAGGCACCGACGAAAGAGCTGAGCCATGTTTTCGTGGTATCGACCCAGACAATCTGAAGTGTAAAGCCGGAATGCTGCTCAAGCCTGATTTCCGTCTGACGATATTTGTTCGGCTCATCCTCTATCACCGCATCCTGATGGTGAGCAAACTCCAGACGTTTCTGGCCGTTTTCAAGGAAAGTAACCCGGAGGATTTGCAGTGGCCCCATTACCTGAGGTAGCCAGGCAACCATCTGCTCGGGTGTTTCAGCCACCAGGGCGGCATCAATATCTTCCGCCATAGTCTGCAATCGGTGCTCAGCACGTTGATCGCTGAGGTAGAAGAAGCTGATTACACAGCCCACCAGCGTCAGTAACATCGCCAGCGCACTGAGAAGCGTAATCATTGCTGAAAGTTTTGTGGTTAATCGCATCCCTGTGCTCTTGGACAGTTAAAGAGAGTTCATTAATCGCTGAAACAACTTAATGACCAATACCTGCGGGTGAAAATAACATATCCTCATATACTATTTCGTCACAGATTTCAGAATAGTGATACGTGTCAGGAGTATAGTGTGCTCAGATTTTAATTATACTCTCAGGTGCTATTTTTCAGGAGATTCTCATGCAAGCTCTTGTTATTGAACAGACTGAAGGAAAAACTCTTGCGTCCGTGAAAACGCTGAACGCCGATACGCTCCCGCCGGGCGATGTGCTGGTTGATATCGACTGGTCGAGCATTAATTACAAAGATGCCATGGCGATCACCGGTCAGGGGAAAATTATCCGCCAGTTCCCGATGATTCCGGGGATCGATTTCGCCGGTAAGGTTCATCACAGCGATGATAACCGCTTTCACGTCGGACAAAATGTGCTGCTGACCGGATGGGGCGTCGGAGAGAATCACTGGGGTGGACTAGCGGAACAGGCCCGGGTGAAAGCCGACTGGCTGGTCCCCTTGCCGGAGGGGCTTGATGGCCGTAAGGCCATGATTATCGGTACCGCAGGCCTGACCGCCATGCTCTGCGTCATGGCGTTGGAAGAAGGGGGAATTACGCCCGACAGCGGGGAAGTGGTGGTCACCGGGGCCAGCGGCGGCGTCGGAAGTACTGCCGTGGCACTACTGAGCGCACTTGGCTACCGGGTTGCTGCGGTCAGTGGCCGCGCCTCCACCCATGATTACCTGCGCCAGCTGGGGGCGGGTGAAATTCTGCCTCGCAGTGCTTTCAGCGATTCTCGTCCGCTGGAAAAACAGCGCTGGGCGGGTGCTGTAGATACCGTTGGCGATAAGGTGCTGGCCAGCGTACTGGCGCAGATGAACTATTCCGGGGTGGTGGCGGCCTGCGGTCTGGCGGGTGGATTCGCGCTCCCGGCAACGGTAATGCCTTTTATTTTGCGCAATGTACGTCTGCAAGGGGTGGACTCTGTTAATGCCCCAATGCCTCGCCGGGTTGAGGCCTGGCAAAGACTGAGCGCTGTCCTGCCAGAGACTTTTTACCAACTGGCTACCCGTGAAGTCTCGCTGGCTGAAGCGGCTGAAAGCGCGCTGAAGCTTATCAACAACGATGCAACTGGCCGGATGCTGGTTAAAATCCGCTAACTCTTCGCCTCTGCCACTGGCAGGGGCGATCTTCCCTCTCCTTAAACAAACGCCACTTTTTTTGCTGCCTGACCTGGCTGAATGTCCGCTCTTTGCGCATGCTGAAAGCTGCAAAGAAGCAATTTGTGGAGAAAAACCTGATGAAGTCTGTCAATAAGCTGACTGAAAACGATGTCACCCCAGAAAGCGTTTTTAACGCCCAACGCCGGCAAATCCTGAAAGCGCTGGGAATCAGTGCCGCATCCCTCTCTTTTCCTTCTGCTCAGGCCGGTGTGCTGTCATGGTTCAAAGGAAACGATCGTCCGAAGGCGGCCTCCGGCAAATCACTCAACTTTTCCAGTCCCGCACAGTATCAGGCTACATTGCCGCTGACACCGGAAGATAAAGTCACGGGCTACAACAATTTTTACGAATTTGGACTGGATAAGGCAGACCCGGCAGCCAATGCCGGTACGTTGAAAACCCGCGACTGGAAAATTGAGATCACAGGAGAAGTTGCGAAGCCTTTAACGCTGAATATGGACGATATTTACCAACGCTTTCCGCTGGAGCAGCGCATCTATCGCATGCGCTGCGTGGAAGCCTGGTCAATGGTCGTACCCTGGATTGGTTTCGAACTTGGACAATTGCTGCGGGCAGCCGAACCCACCAGCAATGCGCGCTATGTCGCCTTCCAGACTGTTTATGCTCCGGATGAGATGCCAGGCCAGAAAGATCGCTTTATTGGCGGCGGGATTGATTACCCCTACGTCGAAGGCTTACGTCTGGACGAGGCAATGCATCCCCTCACCCTGCTGACCACCGGGGTTTATGGCAAAGCGCTGCCGCCGCAAAATGGCGCACCAATCCGCCTTACCGTGCCCTGGAAATATGGCTTTAAGGGGATTAAATCTATCGTCAAAATCACGCTGGTAAAGGATATGCCACCCACCACCTGGAACCAGCTGGCGGCTAATGAGTATGGATTCTATGGCAACGTCAACCCACATGTTGATCATCCACGCTGGTCGCAGGCGACAGAGCGTTTTATCGGCGCGGGCGGCATCCTGGATGTGAAACGCCAGCCCACACTGCTGTTTAATGGCTATGCACAACAGGTTGCTTCGCTCTATCACGGTCTGGATCTGCGGGAGAATTTCTGATGTATCGCCTGACCGTTAAACAGATTACCGGCCTGAAAATTGTGCTTCATCTGGCGGGCTTTTTACCGCTCTTCTGGCTGTTCTTTGCCATCGATCAGAACATGCTCAGCGCCGATCCGGCAAAAGATATCCAGCATTTTACCGGCAGAATGGCACTAAAATTTCTGCTGGGCACCCTGTTAGTGACGCCGCTGGCCCGCTACGGAAAACAGCCGTTGCTCATCCGTGTTCGCCGCCTGCTCGGGCTGTGGTGCTTTGCCTGGGCCACACTGCATCTGCTCAGCTATTCTCTGCTGGAGCTTGGCATCAGTAATCTTGCTTTGCTCGGCTCGGAACTGGTTACACGTCCCTATCTGACACTGGGTATCATCAGCTGGTTCATTTTGTTATTACTGGCCCTGACCTCCTTCCGGCAGGCACAAATAAAGCTGGGCAAACGCTGGCAAACATTACACAGCACGCTGTACATTGTGCTGATTCTCGCCCCCATTCATTATCTCTGGTCGGTTAAGATCTTCTCTCCTCAGCCGTGGATTTACGCCACCATTGCTTTCATCCTGCTGGCATGGAGATATAAAAAGTTTCGGCAGTGGTGGCGCTAAGGTCATCAGGACGAATTCTGTTGTATGCCGCGATGGTGCTACCCATTCCGGTCATAAAGACCCAGGGTGGATAATCTTCGCTGATAAGACCAGTATTTAGCTGCGAATTGCCACGAAATCGTTATAATGCCCGGCGTTGAAACGGCTGAGAGCCCAAATTTCATCGTTAAAGGTGACAAATGGCTTTTGGCATTGTATTTTGTGCGATGATTCAATTATCGCAGGAGATAGCAGCAAGATGGCTGAAAATTTTCATATCCTTCTCCTGAATGGTCCCAACCTGAATCTTTTGGGTAGCCGTGAACCAGAGAAATATGGGAAAACGACCCTGGCAGAGATCGTTAGCGACTTAACATCGCAGGCTGACGCGCTCAAGGTGAAGCTGAGTCATCTCCAGTCCAATGCGGAGTATGCGTTGATTGACCGCATTCATGAAGCAAAAGGTAACGTCGATTATATCGTCATTAACCCGGCAGCTTTCACCCATACCAGCGTAGCACTTCGTGATGCTCTGCTTGCAGTCAGCATCCCGTTTATTGAAGTGCATCTGTCGAACGTGCATGCACGTGAGCCATTTCGCCATCATTCTTATCTTTCTGATATTGCCGCTGGAGTCATCTGTGGCCTTGGTGCCGATGGTTATTCCTGGGCTTTACAGACAGCTGTGAAACGCCTGTCACAATCTAATTAAACAGAGTACGGAACCACACTCATGGATATTCGTAAGATTAAAAAACTGATCGAACTGGTTGAAGAATCCGGTATTGCTGAACTGGAAATCTCTGAAGGTGAAGAGTCCGTTCGCATCAGTCGCTCTCCGGTTAACACTGGTTATCCGATGATGCAACAAGCCTATGCAGCACCAATGATGCAGCAGCAACCCGCACTGGCTACCGCCGTTGCACCAGCCACCACACCTGCCATGGAAGCCCCTGCGGCTGCCGAGATCAGTGGTCACATCGTACGTTCACCAATGGTCGGTACTTTCTACCGTACACCAAGCCCTGACGCGAAAGCGTTTGTTGAAGTCGGGCAGAAAGTGAATGCCGGCGATACCCTGTGCATCGTTGAAGCGATGAAAATGATGAACCAGATCGAAGCCGATAAATCCGGCGTAGTAAAAGCGATCCTGGTCGAAAGCGGTCAGCCAGTTGAATTTGACGAGCCGCTGGTAGTCATCGAATAACGAGGCGAACCATGCTGGATAAAATTGTTATAGCTAACCGTGGCGAGATTGCGCTGCGTATTTTACGTGCCTGTAAAGAGCTGGGCATTAAAACTGTTGCCGTGCACTCCAGCGCGGACCGTGATTTAAAACATGTTCTGCTGGCAGATGAGACCGTTTGTATCGGCCCTGCTCAGTCAGTAAAAAGCTACCTGAATATCCCTGCGATTATTTCAGCCGCTGAGATAACCGGAGCAGTAGCTATCCATCCGGGTTACGGTTTCCTCTCTGAGAATGCCGATTTTGCCGAACAGGTTGAGCGTTCAGGCTTTATATTTATTGGCCCCAAAGCTGAAACTATTCGCCTGATGGGGGACAAAGTTTCCGCCATCACCGCGATGAAGAAAAGCGGTGTGCCAACCGTTCCGGGTTCTGACGGCTCGCTGGGCGAAGACATGGAAAAAAACCGTGCCATTGCCCAACGTATCGGCTATCCGGTAATTATCAAAGCCTCTGGCGGCGGCGGCGGTCGCGGTATGCGCGTGGTCCGGGGTGATAAAGATCTTGAGCAATCCATCAACATGACGAAAGCGGAAGCCAAAGCGGCTTTCAATAACGACATGGTGTATATGGAAAAATACCTGGAAAATCCGCGTCACATCGAAATTCAGGTACTGGCTGACGGTCAGGGAAATGCCATTTATCTGGCCGAACGCGACTGTTCAATGCAGCGTCGTCACCAGAAAGTGGTGGAAGAAGCGCCAGCGCCAGGCATCACCCCGGAAATGCGCCGTTTCATTGGTGAGCGTTGTTCAAAAGCCTGTATTGAAATCGGCTATCGCGGCGCAGGTACTTTTGAATTTCTGTTTGAAAACGGTGAGTTCTATTTCATTGAAATGAATACCCGTATTCAGGTTGAACATCCGGTCACCGAGATGATTACCGGTGTGGATCTGATCAAAGAGCAACTGCGCATCGCTGCTGGTCAGCCGCTGTCGATCAAACAGGAAGATGTGGTGATCCGTGGTCATGCGGTGGAGTGCCGTATCAACGCCGAAGATCCCAACACTTTCCTGCCAAGCCCCGGCAAGATCACCCGCTTCCATGCACCCGGTGGTTTTGGCGTGCGCTGGGAATCGCATATTTACGCAGGCTACGCTGTACCTCCGTATTATGACTCAATGATTGGTAAGCTGATCACTTATGGCGACACCCGTGAGGTGGCTATTGCCCGCATGAAAAATGCGCTGGCTGAGCTGATCATCGACGGCATCAAGGTTAACGTTGAGCTACAGATGAAGATTATGACCGATGAAAATTTCCAGCGTGGTGGTACTAATATCCACTATCTGGAGAAAAAACTTGGTCTTCAGGAAACCTGATCCGATTGTGTGGACAAAAAGGCCGGTATCACCGGCCTTTTTCTTTGCTTGTCTCTGAGGTTACGCGATGGATAAACGTTTCGTTCAGGCGCACCGTGAAGCCCGCTGGTCATTCGGCCTGGCCGTAGCCTATCTCGCTGCATGGGCGCTGATGGCGATACTTCCCGGTAATGAAACCGGCCCGACAGGCCTGCCACACTGGTTTGAAATGGCATGTCTGCTGGTTCCGGCGCTGTTTATTTTTCTCTGCTGGTTGATGGTAAAGCAAATATTTCGCGATATTCCACTGGAGGATGACAAGTGAATACGCAGATCATTCTGCCGTTGATTGCCTACCTGCTGTTAATCGCGGGTCTTTCCGTTTATGCCATGCGAAAACGACGCAACGGCACTTTTCTGATGGAATATTTTCTTGGCAGTCGCTCAATGGGTGGCTTTGTACTGGCTATGACGTTGACCACCACCTATATCAGCGCCAGCTCGTTTATCGGCGGACCGGGCGCAGCTTATAAGTATGGGCTGGGCTGGGTACTGTTATCTATGGTTCAGGTGCCTGCGGTCTGGCTTTCTCTGGGGGTTCTCGGCAAAAAGTTTGCTATTCTCGCCCGCCGCTATCATGCCTTAACCTTGAACGATATGCTGTTCGCCCGCTATCACAGTCCCTTTCTGGTATGGTTTGCCAGTATCAGTTTATTGTTAGCCTTCACAGGCGCAATGACCGTTCAGTTCATTGGTGGCGCTCGCCTGCTGGAAACTGCCGCAGGTATTCCCTACAGCACCGGCTTATTGATCTTTGGTTGTAGTATCGCGCTCTACACCTCTTTTGGTGGTTTCCGGGCCAGCGTAATGAATGATGCCATGCAGGGCATAGTGATGCTGGTAGGAACCTTCCTGCTACTCTTTGCAGTAATCCACGCAGCCGGAGGTATGCACAGTGCAGTGGATAAGCTCCAGCACATCAACCCTCAGCTGATTTCACCCAGTGGAATGGATAATATTCTCAGCCCAACTTTTCTGGCTTCGTTCTCGGTACTGGTGTGCTTTGGCGTGGTGGGTCTGCCTCATACTGCCGTGCGTTGTATCTCATATAAAGACAGTAAAGCCCTGCATCGTGGCATCATTGTGGGAACGATAGTGGTTACCGTGCTGATGTTTGGAATGCACCTGTCCGGCGCTTTAGGCAGAGCGGTGATACCGGATTTGACCATCCCTGATTTGGTGATCCCAACATTAATGATCCATGTGCTACCGCCAGTCGCCGCCGGGATCTTCCTGGCCGCGCCGATGTCAGCGATTATGTCGACGGTCAATGCCAAGCTGTTACAATCCTCTGCCACCATCGTCAAAGATCTCTTTCTGCGGGTGCGCCCCCAACATGCAGACAATGAACCACTGCTGAAAAAAATCTCGGCGGCCACCACCCTGGTCCTCTGTCTGATGCTGATACTGGCCGCCTGGCATCCCCCGGAGATGATCATCTGGTTAAATTTACTGGCATTCGGTGGCCTGGAAGTGGTTTTTTTGTGGCCGCTGGTGCTGGGATTGTACTGGGAGAAGGCCAATGCCACGGGGGCACTCTGGAGTATGATAAGCGGTGCCGCTTGCTATATGCTGCTTGCGCTGTTTTCACTGCAACTGTTGGGCTTCCACCCTATCGTGCCGTCACTGCTATTAAGCCTGATTGCTTTTGTGACGGGTAACCGTTTTGGCCGGACCAGGCAGTCCCCCCCCCCGGCCTCCACTCTGATTAATTAAAGAGAATCGCAATGCCCTGGATACAAATGAAAATCAACACAACTGGCGCTCAGGCAGAAGAACTGGGCGACGCGCTGATCGAACACGGGGCTGTTTCGGTCACTTTTCAGGATACACACGACAATCCGGTTTTCGAGCCATTACCGGGCGAAACACGTCTGTGGGGCGATACGGATGTGATTGGACTTTTCGATGCCGAAACAGATATGCCGGAGATTGTCGCCGCGCTGGAAAACCGTCCGTTACCCGGCAAGGGTTTTCGCCACAAAATAGAACAAATTGAAGACAAAGACTGGGAACGTGAATGGATGGATAACTTTCATCCCATGCGTTTTGGCCAGCGTCTGTGGATTTGCCCAAGCTGGCGGGATGTCCCGGACCCACAGGCGGTCAATGTGATGCTGGACCCCGGTCTGGCTTTTGGCACCGGCACACATCCCACTACTGCGCTTTGCCTTGCCTGGTTAGATAGCCTGGACCTGACAGGTAAAACCGTTATCGATTTTGGCTGTGGTTCAGGCATTCTCGCTATTGCTGCACTAAAACTGGGTGCATCTGCCGCGATCGGTATCGATATTGATCCACAGGCTATTCAGGCCAGCCGCGATAATGCGACGCGCAATGGCGTGTCGGAACGTCTGTCTCTCTATCTCCCCCACCAACAACCTGACAACCTCAGTGCGGATGTGGTGGTGGCGAATATCCTCGCCGGGCCGCTGCGTGAACTGGCTCCTTTGATCAGTGTTCTGCCAGTGAGCAGCGGACATCTTGGCCTGTCAGGCGTACTGGCTACTCAGGCCAGTAGCGTATGCGAAGCTTATGCAGAAAAGTTCGTTCTGGACGCGGTTGCAGAGAAAGAAGAGTGGTGCCGAATCACCGGTATTCGTCACTGAGTCCCCCTGCATCGACTTTTCTTCTCCGCATGACAAGCTGCTATGCCGGGCAAATAAATAGCATTACAATCAGCAGGTCTTTACTGGTCTGACCGGGCCGGCACCAGGAGCGGTGTCGGCAATACAAGGAAATAAGGGATTATGAAAATTCAATCATCACTACTGCTGCTTTCCATAGCTGCGTTCACGTCATCCGCCTTTGCCGCATCCCACTGGTCGTATGAGGGGCAGCAATCGCCGGAACACTGGGGAAAACTGAGCGAAGAATTCCGTATCTGTCATGAAGGCCAGTATCAGTCTCCAATTGATATCACCCACGTCATTCACGGCAATTTGCCCGACCTTCAAATTCAGTTCCACACGGATACCGAAACTATTGTTAACAATGGCCATACCATCATGGTAACGGTCAGAGACAATGATAATTTTCTGCTGGATGACAAAAAATTCATTCTTAAGCAGTTTCATTTTCATACCCCAAGTGAGAACCACATCAAGGGAAAAGCTTTTCCACTTGAAGCCCATTTTGTTCATGCTAATGACAGCAATGAGTTGGCTGTTCTCGCCGTGATGTTTGAAGAAGGTGAAGAGAATCAGGCGCTGAATCCCCTTATCGCCGCCTTTCCGACCAGAGAAGATCATGTGGAAGTGCTCAAACAGGAAATCGATCTGACGAAGTTACTGCCATCAGATCAAGGCTATTATCGGTTTAGCGGCTCGCTGACCATGCCACCCTGCACTGAAGGCATTCGCTGGCTGCTGATGAAACAACCGGTGACCTTGTCCAGGGCCCAGCTCGAAAAGTTTCAGGCCGCGTTAAAGCACGCCAATAACCGTCCCGTGCAGGCGTTACACGGAAGAATGATAGTTGACTGAAGCTTCAGCACCTGAGGTTGAAAGCAGACGTTAAAATCTTTTCTTCAGGCGGCTTAAGAGGGACAGATGTCCCGTTTTTTGTGCGATGCCCCGGAATTTATGTTGCTAAGTTGCTTACAAAAAAAGAAAAACACCTGCACTTCACGCGGCTGTAATATCTCAACACACTGTTTATTAAGCATATTTATAGAAATCCTGAAGAGAGCCGCTGCTTTCATTGCTCTGTGAGGAACAATTGTTCAAAGTTTGGCCTTTCATCTTCTCTAAAAAATGCGTAATATACTCCGCCTTGCGGACACACTATGGTCACTTTTTTTTCATGCGGATAGGAAATCACCAGCTTCGTAATCGCCTGATTGCAGCGCCAATGGCCGGGATAACTGACAGACCTTTCCGGACACTTTGTTATGCAATGGGTGCTGGTATGACCGTATCTGAGATGCTGTCGTCTAATCCTGAAGTCTGGGCCAGCGACAAATCCCGACTGCGTATGGTTCACAGCGAAGAGCCTGGTATTCGTACTGTGCAAATCGCCGGTTGTGACCCCGAAGAGATGGCAAATGCCGCCCGCCTTAATGCTTCATCAGGCGCGCAGGTGATTGACATTAATATGGGATGTCCGGCTAAAAAGGTGAATCGTAAGATGGCGGGTTCTGCCCTGCTGCAATACCCCGAACTGGTGAAGTCTATTCTCTCCACGGTGGTTAATGCGGTAGATGTCCCGGTTACTCTGAAAATTCGCACCGGCTGGAACATGGACAACCGCAATTGTGTTGATATTGCCCAATTGGCTGAGCGTTGTGGCATTCAGGCCCTGACCATTCACGGACGCACACGCGCGTGTTTGTTCAACGGCGAAGCTGAATACGACAGCATTCGGACAGTTAAGCAGAACGTTTCCATTCCCGTCATCGCGAATGGAGACATTACTGACCCGCATAAAGCCAGAGCCGTACTTGACTATACGGGGGCTGATGCCCTGATGATAGGACGTGCGGCTCAGGGAAGACCGTGGATCTTCCGGGAAATCCAGCACTATCTGGACACTGGGGAGCTGCTGGCACCGATGCCACTGGCTGAGGTTAAGCGCTTGCTCATCGGGCATTTACGGGAACTGCACGACTTTTATGGTCACAGCAAAGGATACCGTATTGCCCGGAAGCACGTATCCTGGTATCTCCAGGAGCACGCCCCAAACGACCAGTTTCGGCGCACATTCAACGCCATTGAGGATGCCAGCGAACAGCTGGAGGCGTTGGAGGCATACTTCGAAAAACTTGCGTAATAGAAATAAAGAGCTGACAGAACTATGTTCGAACAACGCGTAAATTCTGACGTACTGACCGTTTCAACCGTTAACTCCCAGGATCAGGTAACCCAAAAGCCTCTGCGTGACTCGGTCAAACAGGCACTGAAGAACTATTTTGCTCAACTGAATGGTCAGGATGTGAATGACCTCTATGAGCTGGTTTTGGCTGAAGTGGAACAGCCTCTGTTGGACATGGTGATGCAATACACCCGTGGCAACCAGACACGAGCAGCCCTGATGATGGGGATCAACCGCGGTACACTGCGTAAGAAACTTAAAAAATACGGCATGAACTGATAATCATCATGTTTTTGATAAATAAGGCGCTTTTACTTAAAGCGCCTTTTTTTATTCAGCTATCTGACTGTTTGCATCAAGGCAGATAACTGAGGACTTTTTTTGGCAAGGGCTTGCGTTAAGGCAATCCACATATCAATAGCGAACAGTAATCATACTGTTAGTTACAAAACAGGGTGTTGTACTGTCAGGTATTCGGCTTCATATTACCCGTAAATCTGAGCAGGGCTTTAACATCACAGGGTAGAAAGAAGTGTTTTGATTGTGTAAATACGCAATGTGGATGCTAACTTACTGCCAGAAATATTGTCACACCCTCCGTATCGCGATGAACTTCGTTCTCAATGCGTTACACATCCCTTGTACGCAACAGAGAAAAATATGAAGGCTTCGCCCCGTTTTAACCGTAGTTTCCTGCACCCAAAATATTGGATTACCTGGTCTGGCCTTGTGTTCCTGTTTTTACTGGTCCAGCTTCCTTTTCCCGTGCTGCAAAAATTGGGCACATGGATGGGACGTACTTCAATGTTTTTCCTGAAGCGCCGCATTCGTATAACCCGGCGCAATCTTGAACTTTGCTTTCCGGATATGCCGGCAGAACAACTGGAGTGGCGTATCGCCCGCAACTTTGAGTCACTGGGCATGGGGCTTCTGGAAACGGGTATGGCCTGGTTCTGGTCGGATCGCCGGGTGAAACGCTGGTTCACTGTTAATGGATTACACAATCTTAAGGCGGCGCAGCAGGATGGGCGTGGCGCACTGGTTATCGGCGTACACTTTATGTCACTTGAACTGGGTGGCAGGGCGATGGGGCTTTGTCAGCCTATGATGGCCATGTATCGTCCACATAATAATAAGTTAATGGAGTGGGTACAGACCAAAGGTCGTATGCGCTCTAATAAAGCGATGATTAACCGACGTGACCTGCGTGGCATGGTACAAGCCCTTAAACAGGGAGAAGCTGTCTGGTTTGCCCCCGATCAGGATTACGGTCCTAAAGGCAGCGTGTTTGCTCCCCTTTTTGCTGTGCCACAGGCTGCAACTACCAGCGGTACATGGATGATTGCTCGTATGGCTAAACCAGCAATGGCCACAGTCGTGCTCATTCGTAACGAAAATGGCAGCGGCTACGAGTTAGTTATACAACCTGAACTCAAAGATTATCCTTTAGGTGATGAACAGCAGGCTGCCACCTATATGAACAGGGTTATTGAACGCGAAATTATGCGCGCCCCTGACCAATATATGTGGTTACATCGCAGGTTTAAGACCCGTCCGGAAGGCGCTAACTCACTTTACTGATTAAACATCCCCTTCTCTTAAACCCGCCTGTGAGAATGCAGACGGGTTAATTCCAGAAATAATACCTTTTCACATCCCACCAATGCCACAGGCAATGCTTTGATATAGTGAATTCACCTGCACTATTTTTGAACATTCATCACAATTATGCACTTTTTTGGGGCGATATATTGTTCAAACAATCGGAATACTTCTAAATATTAGTAACCTCATATAACAAATTCAGGGATCTGCAATTCTGGCATCAGCTTTGCAATGAGGTGGATGGCATACGCCACAGACAGGAAAAGTGCACCACAGTGTGCGCTAAACATAACAAAACGAATTTGCCACACAGGATGCTTTATGAAAAAAATGATGCTCTCCACTTTGGTTGCCGCTGCAACTCTGTTTGCTGTTGCTAATCAGGCGCATGCCGGTACCACACTGGATGCCATTAAAAAGAAAGGCTTTGTGCAATGCGGTATCAGTGATGGTCTGCCAGGCTTCTCTTTTGCTGATGCCAGCGGCAAATTCAGTGGTATTGATGTGGATGTCTGCCGCGCGGCGGCAGCGGCTGTATTTGGCGATGCGACAAAAGTGAAATACACCCCGCTGACGGCGAAAGAGCGTTTCACCGCATTGCAGTCAGGTGAAGTAGATATCCTTTCACGTAATACAACCTGGACATCCTCCCGTGACGCCGGAATGGGCTTTATGTTTGCTGGCGTAAACTATTACGACGGCATTGGCTTCCTGACACATAAAAAAGCGGGCCTGAAAAGTGCAAAAGAGCTTGATGGCGCAACCGTTTGCATACAGGCAGGTACCGATACTGAGCTGAATGTGGCTGACTACTTTAAAGCCAACAACATGCAATACACGCCAGTGACCTTTGACCGCTCTGATGAATCCGCTAAAGCACTGGATACCGGTCGTTGTGACACCCTGGCTTCCGATCAGTCACAGCTTTACGCTCTGCGTATTAAACTGGGCAAACCTGATGAATTCATCGTCCTGCCAGAAGTAATCTCAAAAGAACCGCTGGGCCCGGTTGTCCGTCGTGGTGATGATGACTGGTTTACCATTGTGAAATGGTCACTGTTTGCCATGCTGAACGCAGAAGAGATGGGAATTACTTCTCAAAATGTTGACCAGCTGGCGGCCAAACCGTCAAACCCTGATATGGCACACCTGCTGGGATCAGAGGGTGATTTCGGTAAAGACCTGAAGCTTGATAACAAATGGGCTTACAACATCGTTAAGCAAGTCGGCAACTATCAGGAAGTGTTTGACCGCAACGTCGGTAAAGACAGCCAGCTGAAAATTGCCCGTGGTCAGAACGCGCTTTGGAACAAGGGCGGCATCCAGTACGCTCCGCCAGTACGTTAATTCCCACCTTTAACAGGGCACCGGTGCGCCGGTGCCTTCGTCAGAATTTTCGTTACTGAGGTTTCAACATGTCTCATCGCACTACCGTGAAAAGGGATTTTTCATTCAGCAATCCTGCGGTGCGCGCCTGGCTTTACCAGATCATTGCGATTGTCGCTGTAGTCGGCATTGTGGGGTATTTAATTCACAATACTCTCATCAATCTGGCCAGCCGCGGCATTACTTCCGGTTTTGGTTTCCTTGAACGTAGCGCCGGGTTTGGTATCGTTCAGCACCTGATTGACTACAGCGAGGGGGATACCTACGCTCGTGTGTTTCTGGTCGGACTGACAAATACCCTGCTGGTTTCGGCTCTTTGTATTGTTTTTGCTTCTTTCCTTGGCTTTTTTATCGGTCTTGCTCGTTTGTCAGGTAACTGGCTGTTGCGCAAAATCTCTAATATCTATATCGAAACCTTCCGCAATATTCCGCCGTTACTGCAAATTTTCTTCTGGTATTTTGCTGTATTGCGTAATCTGCCTGGTCCACGTCAGGCACTAAATGCGTTCGATTTAGCCTTTGTCAGTAACCGGGGGCTCTACATTCCCTGGCCACAGTATGCTCAAGGTACCTGGCCATTCGTCATTGCATTGTTACTGGCTGTAGCCGGTACGGTCGCACTTTTACGTTTCAATCGTTCTCACCAGTTGAAAACAGGGCAACTTAAGCGAAGCTGGCCTGCATCTCTGGCCATGCTGATTGCATTTCCATTGGTTGCCTACCTGCTCTCGGGCGCGGCGATGCATTGGGACGTGCCCCAGCTTCGTGGTTTTAATTTCCGTGGCGGATTTGTTCTGATTCCGGAACTGGCTGCATTAACCCTCGCGTTGTCGATTTATACATCTTCATTTATCGCAGAAGTGATCCGCTCCGGCATTCAGTCTGTTTCACACGGGCAGCATGAGGCGGCACGTTCACTCGGCCTGCCGAATCCGGTGACACTGCGTCAGGTGATTATTCCGCAGGCGATGAGGGTAATTATTCCACCATTAACCAGCCAGTATCTGAACATTGTGAAAAACTCTTCGCTGGCGGCAGCGATTGGTTATCCGGATATGGTTTCATTGTTTGCCGGTACAGTACTGAATCAGACCGGTCAGGCCATCGAAACCATAGCAATCACCATGGGTGTTTATCTGGTTATCAGCCTGTTGATTTCGCTGTTAATGAATATTTATAACCGCAAAATCCGCCTGATTGAGCGCTAAGAGAACGAGATTATTATGACTTTAGCTACTCATGAAACCCCACAGCAGCAGACAAATGCGCTATCGCGTGCCGTCCGGTGGGCAAGAAAAAATCTGTTCTCAAGCTGGGGTAACACGCTGCTGACGCTGTTCTGTCTGTGGGTTATCTGGAGCGTGATCCCTCCTGCGCTGAACTGGTTGTTGTTCCAGGCCAACTGGATTGGATCTACACGTGCCGACTGTACTAAAGAAGGGGCGTGCTGGGTATTTATCCACGCCAGATTTGGCCAGTTTATGTACGGCCTTTATCCACATGAGCTTCGCTGGCGTATCAACCTCGCGCTGGTTATTGGCCTGGTTTCCATTGTGCCGATGTTCCTGAGCAAGCTACCACGCCGTGGCCTCTATATTGCCCTCTGGGCAGTAGCCTATCCGGTCACTGTCTGGTTACTGCTGTATGGCGGTTTCTTTGGACTTGAGCGCGTGGAGACTCGCCAGTGGGGTGGGCTGACGCTGACATTGATTATCGCGTCAGTGGGAATTGCCGGTGCTCTGCCGCTCGGGATTTTACTCGCGCTCGGCAGGCGTTCCACTATGCCGGTGGTACGCTCATTATCAGTGGTATTCATTGAGTTCTGGCGCGGTGTCCCATTGATTACCGTCCTGTTCATGTCTTCAGTGATGTTGCCACTGTTTATGTCCGAAGGAAGTAGTATCGATAAGCTTATTCGCGCACTGGTCGGGGTTATCCTGTTCCAGTCGGCTTATGTGGCAGAGGTAGTACGCGGCGGTCTTCAGGCGCTGCCAAAAGGTCAGTACGAAGCAGCAGAATCGCTGGCGCTGGGGTACTGGAAAACACAGGGGTTGGTGATTCTGCCCCAGGCACTGAAACTGGTCATACCCGGCCTGGTAAATACCATCATTGCCCTGTTTAAAGATACCAGCCTGGTGATTATTATCGGGCTGTTTGATCTGTTCAGCAGTGTGCAACAGGCTACGGTTGACCCTGCCTGGCTTGGAATGTCAACCGAGGGCTATGTTTTTGCCGCTATGGTTTACTGGATTTTTTGTTTTAGCATGTCGCGCTACAGCCAGTATCTGGAGAAGCGTTTTCACACCGGGCGTACACCGCACTGAGGCTTAAAATGACACAATCACTGATTAAACAATCCGACGACGCGATGATGATTACGCTCGAAAACGTGAACAAATGGTATGGCCAGTTCCACGTGTTGAAAGACATCAATTTGCAAGTAAAACCGCGTGAACGTATCGTTCTCTGTGGCCCTTCCGGGTCGGGCAAATCAACTACTATTCGCTGTATTAACCATCTGGAAGAGCATCAACAAGGACGCATTGTGGTGGACGGCATACATCTTAATGATGATCTGCGCAACATTGAGCGTGTTCGTACGGAAGTAGGGATGGTGTTCCAGCATTTCAATCTGTTTCCACATCTCAGCGTGTTGCAAAACTGCACCCTCGCGCCAATCTGGGTACGTAAAACGCCTAAGAAGGAAGCAGAAGAGCTGGCGATGCATTATCTGCAACGCGTACGTATAGCCGAGCACGCGCATAAGTTTCCCGGTCAGCTTTCCGGTGGCCAACAGCAGCGCGTTGCTATTGCACGTTCACTGTGTATGAAACCCAAAATCATGTTATTTGATGAACCAACATCAGCACTTGATCCTGAAATGGTTAAAGAAGTACTGGATACCATGATTGGCCTGGCTGAAGATGGGATGACCATGCTTTGTGTAACCCACGAGATGGGGTTCGCCCGTACGGTGGCCGATCGGGTGATCTTTATGGATCGCGGAGAGATTGTCGAACAGGCAGCACCTCAGGAATTCTTCTCTAATCCTCAGTCAGAACGCACTCGTACATTTCTTTCCCAGGTTATTCACTGAGTTTTTAAAATTCTTACTTACACTCTCTTCAAGCCCTGGCCATCCAGGGCTTTTTTCTCAGGTCTCCGCCTCTCAACGCCCGGAATACACTTTCCAGCTTTGTATGGGATCGTTTCAGTTAGTTATGTTGATAGCTGGCAATAAATTGATCCAGCGCTACGGGGATGAATTAATCACAATAGCATAACAAAGCGCCTGCATATTTCCGGCAATTGCCCGCTTGGGAGATCCCCAAATATTATTTCGCTGCCAGAATCAGGACTGATTAGCTGACTCAAACTGATCTTTGCTTTTGCAACCCATGACTGTTCTAAGCAAAGAGTGAGATCGGGATTTACACCGGTATGAAGTATGGAGGTTTGCTGCATTCAGGGAGCCCTGGCTTCACCCACTGTTAGACTTGAGAGACGGGACTGATGATATATATAGCTGATGTGTAGATCGTTTTTTCATCTGATCGATCACCAGGACTTATTTTCACATCTTCAGGGGAAAATGTTGTCTGAATGAGGTTTGTCTCTGAAAAACTGGGGATTTTCTCTGACAGCAGGGGGGATGGTAATAAGGCGGGATATCTGGGCAAGAAACGAAAGGAACGTGGCTGGCAGGCGTGTACAGGGGCGGTGCCGGGCCGGTGACGTACTGCCGGACAGGCCAGCGACCGTAGCATCCCGGTGACGTGCCCCCTGCTGGATCTCAATGACCCGCCGCAGATTGCTGATTTTATTGCCGCATGGCTGCGCACCCGGCGCTGAGGTCTTCAGAGGTAAAAGTCGGCCCGGGAGGGGGTATCCGCTTTTTTTATTGGGGAAAAACGCAAAAAACCCCGGCCTTACGGTCGGGGTCTTCGCTTTAGTTGATGCCTGGCAGTTCCCTACTCTCGCATGGGGAGACCCCACACTACCATCGGCGCTACGGCGTTTCACTTCTGAGTTCGGCATGGGGTCAGGTGGGACCACCGCGCTACGGCCGCCAGGCAAATCTTGGTGCACAAAACGCTTCTTTTGCCCTGATACCGCGTTGCCTGCGCTCGTAAAGTCAGTCGCATACTTATGTATGCTCTTTCCTTTCCTTCGCCTGCCGCCTTCTCTCAGCACAAAATCTCACGTTCCCTGCAAATTACTTATCCGTCACAAGCTGAAAATTATTCACTGTCTCTCAACAGAACGCCTCTGGCGTTGTAAGGTTAAGCCTCTCGGGTCATTAGTACCGGTCAGCTCAACGCATCGCTGCGCTTACACATCCGGCCTATCAACGTCGTCGTCTTCAACGTCCCTTCGGGTGGCTTAAAGCCACAGGGAGAACTCATCTCGGGGCAAGTTTCGCGCTTAGATGCTTTCAGCGCTTATCTTTTCCGCACTTAGCTACCGGGCAGTGCCACTGGCGTGACAACCCGAACACCAGCGGTGCGTTCACTCCGGTCCTCTCGTACTGGGAGCAAACCCCCTCAATTCTCCAGCGCCCACGGCAGATAGGGACCGAACTGTCTCACGACGTTCTAAACCCAGCTCGCGTACCACTTTAAACGGCGAACAGCCGTACCCTTGGGACCTGCTTCAGCCCCAGGATGTGATGAGCCGACATCGAGGTGCCAAACACCGCCGTCGATATGAACTCTTGGGCGGTATCAGCCTGTTATCCCCGGAGTACCTTTTATCCGTTGAGCGATGGCCCTTCCATTCAGAACCACCGGATCACTATGACCTGCTTTCGCACCTGCTCGCGCCGTCACGCTCGCAGTCAAGCTGGCTTATGCCATTGCACTAACCTCCTGATGTCCGACCAGGATTAGCCAACCTTCGTGCTCCTCCGTTACGCTTTGGGAGGAGACCGCCCCAGTCAAACTACCCACCAGACACTGTCCCCGCGCCGGATCACGGCGCAAGGTTAGAACGCCAAACGTTAAAGGGTGGTATTTCAAGGATGGCTCCGCGCAGACTGGCGTCCACGCTTCAAAGCCTCCCACCTATCCTGCACATCAAGGCTCAGCGTTCAGTGTCAAGCTGTAGTAAAGGTTCACGGGGTCTTTCCGTCTTGCCGCGGGTACACTGCATCTTCACAGCGAGTTCAATTTCACTGAGTCCCGGGTGGAGACAGCCTGGCCATCATTACGCCATTCGTGCAGGTCGGAACTTACCCGACAAGGAATTTCGCTACCTTAGGACCGTTATAGTTACGGCCGCCGTTTACCGGGGCTTCGATCAGGAGCTTCTGGTTACCCATAACCCCATCAATTAACCTTCCGGCACCGGGCAGGCGTCACACCGTATACGTCCACTTTCGTGTTTGCACAGTGCTGTGTTTTTAATAAACAGTTGCAGCCAGCTGGTATCTTCGACTGGCCTCGGCTCGGGGAGCAAGTCCCTCCACCTACGCGCCAGCGTGCCTTCTCCCGAAGTTACGGCACCATTTTGCCTAGTTCCTTCACCCGGGTTCTCTCAAGCGCCTTGGTATTCTCTACCTGACCACCTGTGTCGGTTTCGGGTACGATTTCGTGTTGCCTGATGCTTAGAGGCTTTTCCTGGAAGCAGGGCATCTGTCACTTCAGCACCGTGGTGCCTCGTCATCACGCCTCAGCCTTGATTTTCCGGATTTGCCTGGAAAACCAGCCTACACGCTTAAACCGGGACGACCGTCGCCCGGCTGACACAGCCTTCTCCGTCCCCCCTTCGCAGCAACACCAAGTACGGGAATATTAACCCGTTTCCCATCGACTACGCCTTTCGGCCTCGCCTTAGGGGTCGACTCACCCTGCCCCGATTAACGTTGGACAGGAACCCTTGGTCTTCCGGCGAGCGGGCTTTTCACCCGCTTTATCGTTACTTATGTCAGCATTCGCACTTCTGATACCTCCAGCAGCCCTCACAGGCCACCTTCGCAGGCTTACAGAACGCTCCCCTACCCAACAACGCTTGCGCGCCGCTGCCGCAGCTTCGGTGCATGGTTTAGCCCCGTTACATCTTCCGCGCAGGCCGACTCGACCAGTGAGCTATTACGCTTTCTTTAAATGATGGCTGCTTCTAAGCCAACATCCTGGCTGTCTGGGCCTTCCCACATCGTTTCCCACTTAACCATGACTTTGGGACCTTAGCTGGCGGTCTGGGTTGTTTCCCTCTTCACGACGGACGTTAGCACCCGCCGTGTGTCTCCCGTGATAACATTCTCCGGTATTCGCAGTTTGCATCGGATCGGTAAGCCGGGATGGCCCCCTGGCCGAAACAGTGCTCTACCCCCGGAGATGAGTTCACGAGGCGCTACCTAAATAGCTTTCGGGGAGAACCAGCTATCTCCCGGTTTGATTGGCCTTTCACCCCCAGCCACAGGTCATCCGCTGATTTTTCAACATCAGTCGGTTCGGTCCTCCAGTTAGTGTTACCCAACCTTCAACCTGCCCATGGCTAGATCACCGGGTTTCGGGTCTGTACCCTGCAACTTAACGCCCGGTTAAGACTCGGTTTCCCTTCGGCTCCCCTATACGGTTAACCTTGCTACAGAATACAAGTCGCTGACCCATTATACAAAAGGTACGCAGTCACACCACGAAGGTGCTCCCACTGCTTGTACGTACACGGTTTCAGGTTCTGTTTCACTCCCCTCGCCGGGGTTCTTTTCGCCTTTCCCTCACGGTACTGGTTCACTATCGGTCAGTCAGGAGTATTTAGCCTTGGAGGATGGTCCCCCCATATTCAGACAGGATACCACGTGTCCCGCCCTACTCTTCGAACTCACGACCTGTGCCTCTTCGTGTACGGGAGTATCACCCTGTATCCTGCGACTTTCCAGACGCTTCCACTGATGCACAAGCCGATGATGGTTCCGGGCTCCTCCCCGTTCGCTCGCCGCTACTGGGGGAATCTCGGTTGATTTCTTTTCCTCGGGGTACTTAGATGTTTCAGTTCCCCCGGTTCGCCTTGCAGCACTATGTATTCATGCTGCAATGATGCACTGAGTGCACCGGGTTTCCCCATTCGGGTATCGTCGGGTATCGCGGTTCATATCACCTTACCGACGCTTATCGCAGATTAGCACGCCCTTCATCGCCTCTGACTGCCAGGGCATCCACCGTGTACGCTTAGTCACTTAACCTCACAACCCACAGGCGTCCTTTCTTCTGGTTTCGTAACGACTGCGCGTCGTCATGGCCGCGTTATGCAGTGCTTGCAGTGCTCATGGACATCAGTCCACTCCGCCCTGCTGCGCGCTGACGCCTTGCCACGACCTTGCTCGTTCGTTACTCCGACAGAGTCACGCTGCATGTTGTAAGCATTTGAGAGACCCGAACATGTCGTTATGCCATTCTTATTACGGAGAATGACCACAACATGTCGTTTCAAATTTTCAGCTTGTTCCGGATTGTTAAAGAGCATAATACGTCGCAGCACACCGTTTCCGGCATGCTCTGACGTACTGTTGACAACTGCATGGTGGAGCTAAGCGGGATCGAACCGCTGACCTCCTGCGTGCAAGGCAGGCGCTCTCCCAGCTGAGCTATAGCCCCATACAGTGTGCAGAGACCGTCTACTACCACTCAGCTTTTCTCCCGATTGAGAAAGGCAATTTTTTCTCAGGCAAGGCGTGGCGATGCGAAGCATAGTTTGCTATGCGAGTTATCGTCACAACGCGGCATGAGGGAAAATCTGGTAGGCCTGAGTGGACTTGAACCACCGACCTCACCCTTATCAGGGGTGCGCTCTAACCACCTGAGCTACAAGCCTGTAGAGGTTTTTTCTGCTCGTTACTTTTCTATCAGACAATCTGTGTGAGCACTGCACGGGAAGGTATCTTCAGGTAAGGAGGTGATCCAACCGCAGGTTCCCCTACGGTTACCTTGTTACGACTTCACCCCAGTCATGAATCACAAAGTGGTAAGCGCCCTCCCGAAGGTTAAGCTACCTACTTCTTTTGCAACCCACTCCCATGGTGTGACGGGCGGTGTGTACAAGGCCCGGGAACGTATTCACCGTGGCATTCTGATCCACGATTACTAGCGATTCCGACTTCACGGAGTCGAGTTGCAGACTCCGATCCGGACTACGACGCACTTTATGAGGTCCGCTTGCTCTCGCGAGGTCGCTTCTCTTTGTATGCGCCATTGTAGCACGTGTGTAGCCCTGGCCGTAAGGGCCATGATGACTTGACGTCATCCCCACCTTCCTCCGGTTTATCACCGGCAGTCTCCTTTGAGTTCCCGGCCGAACCGATGGCAACAAAGGATAAGGGTTGCGCTCGTTGCGGGACTTAACCCAACATTTCACAACACGAGCTGACGACAGCCATGCAGCACCTGTCTCACGGTTCCCGAAGGCACAACCCCATCTCTGAGGTCTTCCGTGGATGTCAAGGCCAGGTAAGGTTCTTCGCGTTGCATCGAATTAAACCACATGCTCCACCGCTTGTGCGGGCCCCCGTCAATTCATTTGAGTTTTAACCTTGCGGCCGTACTCCCCAGGCGGTCGATTTAACGCGTTAGCTACGGAAGCCACGCCTCAAGGGCACAACCTCCAAATCGACATCGTTTACGGCGTGGACTACCAGGGTATCTAATCCTGTTTGCTCCCCACGCTTTCGCACCTGAGCGTCAGTCTTTGTCCAGGGGGCCGCCTTCGCCACCGGTATTCCTCCAGATCTCTACGCATTTCACCGCTACACCTGGAATTCTACCCCCCTCTACAAGACTCAAGCCTGCCAGTTTCAAATGCAGTTCCCAGGTTAAGCCCGGGGATTTCACATCTGACTTAACAGACCGCCTGCGTGCGCTTTACGCCCAGTAATTCCGATTAACGCTTGCACCCTCCGTATTACCGCGGCTGCTGGCACGGAGTTAGCCGGTGCTTCTTCTGCGGGTAACGTCAATGAATGAAGTTATTAACTCCACTCCCTTCCTCCCCGCTGAAAGTACTTTACAACCCGAAGGCCTTCTTCATACACGCGGCATGGCTGCATCAGGCTTGCGCCCATTGTGCAATATTCCCCACTGCTGCCTCCCGTAGGAGTCTGGACCGTGTCTCAGTTCCAGTGTGGCTGGTCATCCTCTCAGACCAGCTAGGGATCGTCGCCTTGGTGAGCCGTTACCTCACCAACTAGCTAATCCCATCTGGGCACATCCGATGGTGTGAGGCCCGAAGGTCCCCCACTTTGGTCTTGCGACGTTATGCGGTATTAGCTACCGTTTCCAGTAGTTATCCCCCTCCATCGGGCAGTTTCCCAGACATTACTCACCCGTCCGCCACTCGTCACCCGGGGAGCAAGCTCCCCTGTGCTACCGTTCGACTTGCATGTGTTAGGCCTGCCGCCAGCGTTCAATCTGAGCCATGATCAAACTCTTCAATTAAAAGTCTGATTTGCTTCAACTCGTGAAGCGGTGCTCAGGAAAAACCGTAATGAATTACGTGTTCACTCTGAGGCTTGATATTTTTTTGCATCCTAAGATGCGGATATCAATCCTGTGAGTGCCCACACAGATTGTCTGATAAATTGTTAAAGAGCGGTGCAACCGGCAGCGCTGCTGCTGTTGCGAGGTGGCGTATATTACGCTCTCCTCCTTCAGAGTCAACTTCTTTTTTAAGAGGTTTTCTCCGGCGGCTCAGCGTTGCTGAACCTCCTGACCCGCCGGCTTCTCAGCCGCTGTTCCGTGTCAGTGGTGGCGCATTATAGGGATCTATTTTAAGAGAACAAGCCTTTTTTCGATCTTTCTTATTCATTGATTGATTTTCATTCATATTGCAGAAATACCAGACGATCTCCACAAAATATCTGCCTGTTTATCAGCAGATATTGATCACCATTCCCATCCGGCACTACGCTTAGGCATTCTTTCTTATAGCTGAGGTAGTTATGACCCGAAATATACGTCGATATAAAGATGCTTACCCACAGCAAGGTCAGAGAGTGATGATTGATGAATCCAGCGTTGTGGTTGGCAATGTATGGTTAGACGATGATGTAAGTATCTGGCCACTGGTTGCTATTCGCGGTGATGTAAATCGGGTAGTTATTGGTAAACGTAGCAATATCCAGGACGGTAGTGTTCTTCACGTTACCCATAAATCGGCAGCTAACCCTGAAGGTAATCCGCTTCTTATTGGTGAAGATGTAACTGTCGGGCATAAAGCCATGCTACATGGTTGTACAATCGGCAACCGTGTTCTGGTCGGAATGGGATCTATTCTGCTGGATGGGGTGATAATTGAGGATGATGTAATGGTTGGTGCCGGGAGCCTGGTTCCTCCTGGTAAGCAACTGAAAAGTGGCTTTCTTTATTTAGGTAGTCCGGTAAAACAGGTACGCCCGCTAACAGAAGAAGAAATCAAAAACCTGCTCCGTTCATCAGACAATTATGTCGGCTGGAAAAATGACTATCTTGCTCAGGAAAGCCAGAACCTTCCCTGATCATCATCATGACCTGCCTTGATCATCGATTCAGCTTCATCCTCCAGATCCCAACGATGCTGACGGAAAAGATCTAATACCGTTCCTTTACTACCAAAACGGTGGATCACTGATTCGCCGCTGATCAAGCAAATGACCTGGAAACCATCTACCAGAGCAGGGAAGCAGATCGCTTTGAGAACATCATCCCACTCCTCCAGATCAGGAAACTGAACAGACTGATTCATGCGCTAAGCTCTGCCTTAAGAATCGCAATTGTCGGGGTGATATCAGGAAGCTGGCCATGCCACAAAAAGAAAGAATGGGCAGCCTGTCCCACCAGCATTCCCAGACCATCCGCCAGTTGGGTGGCACCGTGCTGCCTGCACCAACTGAGAAAGGGTGTCAGACCAGCCAGATAAAACATGTCATAACAGCGTGTTTGCTGATTAATCAATGCAGGAGGCAGCACGGGAACATCTCCGCTCACACCGCTGGATGTCGCATTGATAATTAAATCAAAGCACTTCCCCTCCAGTTGCTCCAGCGCACAGGCATGAATTGCACCAGCTTGCTGAAAAAAATCCGCCAGTTTTTTGGCTTTGTGAGAGGTCCTGTTAGTAATGGTCAGGGAACAGCCAAAAGAGAGTAATGGCAGGATCACACCGCGTGATGCTCCACCCGCCCCGACAAGCAGGATCCGATCGTTCGGCTTGATCAACTTCAGTCTTTGAAGATCGGTTAGCAGGCCAATTCCATCGGTGTTATCCCCAAGCAGGCGACCATCCTCCAGCTTCTTGAGGGTATTTACAGCACCTGCGGCAGATGCACGTGGCGTGAGTTCATCCACCAGCTCATAAGCCTTTTCTTTAAAAGGCAAAGTCACATTGGCGCCACCTCCCTCTCCAGCAAGGAAATCCGTTATTGATTCGGCAAAAGCATCAATCGGAGCACAGATGCGGCCATAAGGATGAATGATTCCCATCTGCTCTGCGAACAACTGATGGATGCGCGGAGACTTACTGTGATTGATCGGATTACCGAACACCGCAAATTTTCGAGTCATTATGGTTATCCCTGACGGATGAGTTTGCCAGTTAAAGCATCACGAATTTCTGACGGATTGATACGTCCTCCTGTTTCTGCCAGCAAAACCGGGAACGTTTCGCCAAACTGCTGGTGAACTTCTGCCGCAGTTCGACATGGAGGTAACGTCGTAAGATTGGCACTGGTTGATACCAGAGGTTTATTCACTGACAGGCAAAGCCGCCTGACCTCAGGATGGTCACTGACTCTGACAGCCAGTGAATCAAAGCTACCGGTTAGCCAGCGAGGTGTCGTTGATCGGGCAGGTACAACCCATGTCACCGGACCAGGCCAACGAGAGAACATACGCGCCTTCTGTTTTTCAGAAAGTAGTTCGTCGTTAAGATAGGGCTGCAATTGCTGGTAATTTGCAGCAATCAGGATGAGTCCTTTTTCAACAGGACGTTGCTTTAACGCCAGCAGAGCCATTACGGCTGTCTCGCTGTCAGGATCGCACCCCAGACCAAACACAGCCTCAGTGGGATAGGCAATAACGTTTCCTTTCCTGAGTTGCGCCACACATAAATCGAAAGAACCTGACAGAAACTCATTCTTCACTGCTATTTCCTGCTATGACTGGCTTTCCACAGGCCTTACTGGCGCAATATCGCCTGGCTCCGTGCGCCGTTTTTTTTTCAATTAAAAGTGGGTAATGACAAAATTCACACTCACCTTCTACAGGGTTGAAATTACAGACAAACTGGCAGTCCGGATACCTGTCACAGGCGTGGAACGTTTTGCCGTAGCGTGAGCGACGCTGAACAAGTTGGCCCTTATGACATTGCGGGCAGGCAATTGTGGTTTCGTCAGGCTTGTCAATCAGCTCAGTATGCTCACATTCAGGGTAGTTGCTACAGGCTATAAACATTCCGTAGCGCCCCTGGCGAAGAACCAGTACCGCCTCGCATTGCGGGCAGTGATGCCCATCCAGAGCCTTAACAATATGACCTTCAACCTGATTTTTTAACGGACGATTAAAGTCACATTCGGGGTAATTTGAACATCCAAGGAAAGCGCCATGTTTCCCCGAGCGAATTACTAATTCTGCCCCACAGTGGGGGCAGGGTTCACCTTTTCGCACAGAAAAAAGCGCTGTTTTATTCATAACCTTCGTACATGCACGAGAAAAATCCTCAGTGCACTGTTCCTTCATTGACGTCGAAAAGTAGCTCTTCCATCTGCTGATAAGCGTTTTCACATCCGGGGATGTTAAATAACACCATCAGCACAACCCATTTAAGATCTTCAAGATCAAACTCAAGGGTATCCAGCGCCATGATACGTTCAATAACCATTTCACGGGTTTCCAGATTTAGTACCTGGATTTGCTCCAGGAACAAAATAAAACCACGGCAATTGGCATCCAGACGCTGACTCTCTTCCTCGGTGTAGATACGCATTGATAATGGATCGGTAGCTAACAAAATCGGGGCGACAAGGCCGTCCTGATAATCAGCCAGCTTTTCCAGCCAGTTCAACGCATTATATATATCTTCACGATGAAAACCGGCATCGGTTAGATCATCAGTTAATTTATTCTGGTCAACCCGCATTTCTGCTTCGTTGTGGATATACGTTTCAAACAAGTACATTAGTACGTCGAACATGGCTTGCCCTCCTCAATCGAACATAGCCGCCGGGTACAGCTGCGATCCACCCTGCTAACTTCAACTCAAGCAGCTTAGCTACGATGGTTGGCACAGGTTGGCCGGCACGTTCAGCGACGACGTCAACAGGTGTAACCTCATCTCCTACGTTAGCCAACACATCAGCAAATGGCAATGGAGTATTGTCCTGCGAAGCAGAATATATTGTTGATTCTTGTGTAACAGATAGCCATTTCAGGTCACTCTGTAATTGTTCGAGGATAGAATTGGGGTGCGCGGTAAGTAAAGCACCCTGCTGGATAAGCCAGTGCGTCCCTTCGCTCCCGGAATTACCAATTGCTCCAGGAACAGCATAGACATCGCGATTCTGCTCTAACGCCAGTCTGGCGGTGATTAGTGAACCGCTTTTTAAGCCCGCCTCAATTACCAGTACCCCCAGGCTAAGACCACTGATTATTCGGTTACGGTGCGGAAAATTTCGGGACAGTGGCGGCGCTGAAAGCGGAAACTCAGAAACTAATGCGCCACCACTGGCGATAATTTCCTGAGCCAGCAAACTATGCTGCCGTGGATAAATATGATGTAAGCCACATCCCATAACTGCCAGCGTTTTTCCTCCAACCTCCAACGCACCGCGATGAGCAACACCATCAATACCCGCCGCCAAACCACTGGTAATCGTGATGCCATTCAGTGCAAGGGCTTGTGCAAAATAGTTCCCCCAGTTACGGCCATAATGAGAACAATTCCGACTCCCAACAATGGCTATCTGCGGTGAAACCAGCAATTCAGGATCCCCCTGCACAAAGAGGAGAGTGGGATAATCGGAGATGGCTTTCAGGCGCTCCGGATAGAAGGGACTGTTAAAAGCCAGCAGATGATTTTTGGGGTATTCAAGCCAGCCAAGCGTCGCCTGAATCGTTGCCTCATCACGTTGTAAGAAACCTTGTATCTGCCCGGCATCCAATCCTGAAAACTTCAGCGCATCCTCTACCTGAATACCTGGCTGCTCAAAGGCATGAATAATATCGGTATACTGCTGCGCTTTTAATCCCCTGACGGCTGACAGGCGCAGCCAAATCTCTGCTGACGTCATTAAACAATCCTTGTGATGACCTTCCCCAACATAGCGGCAATGCTGTCAATCACCGACTGAAATGTCTACAATGGGAAGAATAATTCTCTCATCCCCTGAACACAGATCTGGAAAGTTATGTCAGTTTTGCAGGTATTACATTTTCCCGACGATCGTTTACGCATCGTTGCCAGGCCAGTAAAAGAAGTGAATGGCGAAATTCAGCGTATCGTTGATGATATGTTTGAAACGATGTACGCCGAAGAGGGTATTGGACTGGCGGCAACCCAGGTCGATATTCACCAACGTATTATCGTGATTGACGTTTCTGAAAATCGCGATGAACGACTGGTTTTAATCAATCCGGAAATGCTTGAAAAAAGCGGAGAAACCGGTATTGAAGAAGGTTGCCTCTCTATTCCTGAGCAGCGTGCGCTGGTCCCTCGCTCTGAAAAAGTTAAAATTCGGGCACTGGATCGCGACGGTAACAGCTATCAGCTGGAAGCAGACGGACTGCTGGCTATCTGCATTCAACATGAAATGGATCATCTGGTTGGTAAGCTCTTCATTGATTATCTTTCACCAATGAAGCGCCAGCGAATTCGCCAGAAACTGGAAAAACTTTACCGCCAAAACGCTCGCGACTGATGAGCCTCCAGATAAGGGAATTTCGTGTCCAAGCTGAACATTATCTTCGCCGGTACGCCTGATTTTGCAGCGCGTCATCTCGATGCGCTATTGTCATCTGGTTATAACCTGGTAGGCGTATTTACTCAACCTGACCGCCCGGCTGGCCGTGGCAACAAAGTGACCGCCAGCCCGGTTAAGCAACTGGCAGAGCAGCACAACCTCCCCATTTTCCAGCCTCAATCTTTGCGTCCGGAAGAAAATCAGCAGTTAATTGCCAGTCTCAAAGCCGATGTTATGGTTGTCGTTGCTTACGGACTGATTCTCCCCGCACCAGTACTGACCATGCCAAAACTTGGATGTATTAATGTACATGGTTCACTGCTGCCAAAATGGCGCGGAGCAGCACCCATTCAACGTGCATTATGGGCGGGAGATACTAAAACCGGCGTGACTGTTATGCAGATGGACGTGGGGCTGGATACCGGTGATATGCTGTATAAACTGTCCTGTCCAATTGAAGCCGAAGATACCAGTGCCACTTTGTACAATAAACTGGCTGAACTTGGTCCTGTCGGAATGCTGGCCACACTGGAACAACTCGCTTGCGGAACGGCAAAGCCAGAGGTTCAGGATGAAACCCTGGTTAGCTATGCAGAAAAACTCAGTAAAGAAGAAGCAAAGCTGGACTGGTCACTCTCCGCTATACAGTCAGAACGCTGCATTCGTGCGTTTAACCCCTGGCCTGTTAGCTACTTCACTATCGAAGGTGAGCCGATTAAAGTGTGGAAGGCCTCAGTGATGCCTCATGTTGATGCTCAACCAGGTGAAGTATTGCAAGCAGATAAGCGCGGTATTCAGGTGGCAACGGGTGAGGGTGTCCTGTTACTTGAAGAGTTGCAGCCAGCCGGTAAAAAAGCCATGAAGGCCCAGGATCTACTAAATTCCAGACGTGACTGGTTCATCCCTGGCAATATTCTTGCCTGATATTTTGCCCGTCAGCCTGACGGGCGAATTTTGACTTGCGATTGCTAATGAAAAAAAATTTAAACCTGCGTGCTCTGGCTGCCCAGACTATTGAAAAAGTCGTTGAACAAGGCCAGTCATTAAGTAACGTGCTTCCTGCCTCACAAAAAGCGCTATCTGAAAAAGACTCGGCTTTGTTACAGGAGCTTTGCTATGGCACGCTTCGTACATTGCCACAGCTGGAATGGATCATCGGGCAGTTGATAGCACGGCCGATGACCGGCAAGCAACGCGACATTCACTTTCTGATCATGACGGGACTCTATCAGCTGATCTTCACCCGCATTCCAGCCCATGCCGCACTGGCTGAAACAGTGGAAGGGGCGATTACCCTCAGACGTCCACAGTTAAAAGGCCTGATCAACGGCGTACTACGTCAGTTTCAGCGTAAGCAGGAGGAACTGATGCAGGCGATGAACAGTGGCGATCAGCAGTACCTTCATCCGCAATGGTTGCTGGCTCGACTGAAACGCGCCTGGCCGGAGGAGTGGCAAAAAATTGTTGCTGCCAATAATCAGCGGCCCCCAATGTGGTTGCGTGTGAATCGTCAGCATCACAGCCGCGATAGCTGGCTTGAGATACTGCAAAAAGAAGGGAAAACGGCTGAACCTCACCCCGAACATCCCGATGCCCTCCGGTTGGAAACCCCCTGTGCGGTTTCTCAGCTACCCGGCTTTGATAAAGGTTGGGTGACGGTACAGGATGCATCAGCACAGGGTTGTCTGGCACTCCTCGCACCTCAGGATCATGAGTTTATACTCGATCTGTGCGCTGCTCCAGGCGGGAAAACAACGCATATTCTTGAAGCTGCCCCCCAAGCCAGGGTGATGGCTGTCGATATTGATGCTCAGCGGCTGACACGAATCAACGAAAATCTTCAGCGCCTGCATATGAGCGCAGAGGTAAAACTCGGAGATGGGACTACACCAGAAAAATGGTGTGGTAACGCGCAATTTGATCGCATTTTGCTGGATGCACCCTGTTCAGCCACAGGCGTGATTCGCCGCCATCCCGATATAAAATGGCTGCGTCGCGATCGCGATATAACCGAGCTTGCAGCTCTCCAGCAGCAGATTCTTGATGCTGTCTGGCCGCACCTGAAGTCCGGCGGTGTTTTGCTGTATGCAACCTGCTCAGTCCTACCAGAAGAGAATCATCTGCAAATTGCCGCTTTTTTGAAGCGCCATAGCAACGCCAGGCTTGAGAATATGGGCACCATTGACCAACCGGGTAAGCAGGTATTTCCTGATCCTCTGGGTGGTGATGGTTTTTATTACGCAAAACTGACTAAAAGTTAAATGCCAGGTCGGTCTGACCGACCCCATCTGACCCTTAACAGCAGACTGAAGCCCAATGAAAATAATTATTCTTGGAGCCGGCCAGGTTGGCGGCACGCTCGCTGAAAACCTCGTGGGTGAAAACAACGACATAACTGTAGTCGACACAAATGGCATTCGCCTGCGTCAGCTACAGGATAAATTCGATCTACGTGTCGTTCAGGGACATGGTTCTCACCCCAGAGTACTACGTGAAGCGGGTGCTGAAGACGCTGACATGCTGGTTGCAGTGACCAGTTCAGATGAAACCAATATGGTAGCCTGTCAGGTCGCCTACTCCTTATTCAACACGCCTAATCGTATTGCCCGTATCCGGGCGCCGGATTATATCCGTGATGCGGAAAAACTTTTTATTCCTGAAGCTGTTCCTATTGATCACCTGATCTCACCTGAACAACTGGTGATTGATAATATCTACCGACTTATCGAATATCCCGGTGCGCTACAGGTCGTAAATTTTGCAGAAGGCAAAGTCAGCCTGGCTGTCGTTAAAGCGTATTATGGTGGGCCTCTGGTAGGGAATGCTCTTTCAATCATGCGCGAACATATGCCGCATATTGAAACTCGTGTTGCTGCTATTTTTCGTCAGGATCGCCCTATTCGTCCACAAGGTTCAACCATTGTGGAAGCAGGTGATGAAGTCTTCTTTATTGCCGCCAGTCAACACATCAGGGCAGTAATGAGTGAGTATCAACGCCTTGAGAAACCGTACAAACGCATCATGATTGTTGGTGGTGGTAATATTGGTTCAGGCCTGGCTCAGCGGCTGGAAAAAAATTACAGCGTTAAATTAATCGAACGGGACCAGCAACGCGCCGCTGAGTTGGCTGAAGTTCTGCAAAATACAATTGTATTTTATGGCGATGCTTCCGATCAGGAACTTCTCGCAGAAGAGCATATTGATCAGATCGATCTGTTTATCGCGATTACCAACGATGATGAAGCCAATATTATGTCTGCAATGCTGGCTAAAAAGATGGGTGCCAAAAAAGTCATGATGCTGATCCAGCGTAAAGCTTATGTTGACCTCGTTCAGGGAAGCGTAATCGATATTGCGATTTCGCCACAGCAGGCGACAATTTCTGCACTGCTGGGGCATGTCCGCAAAGCGGATATTGTAGGGGTATCCTCATTACGTCGTGGGGTTGCAGAAGCCATTGAGGCGATTGCGCATGGTGATGAAACGACTTCTCGGGTAGTGGGCAGGCAGATCGAAGATATTAAACTTCCTCCGGGAACCATCATCGGTGCGGTGGTGCGTGGAGATGATGTATTGATAGCCAACAGCAATCTGCGCATTGAACAAGGCGATCACGTAATTATGTTTCTTACTGATAAAAAGTTCGTTCCGGACGTTGAACGCCTTTTTCAACCCAGTCCCTTCTTCCTTTAAATCAGCCTGCGATGGCGTTGAATACGTACCGTTGATAAAAGGACACACTACAGAATTTATTAACAATTGCCATGGCAAAAGTGCTGTCGTTTGTTAGACTTAAAAATTGGCACAGGAAAGGAGATAATAATGAGTTTATTGAAAGAGTTTCGCGATTTTGCAATGCGAGGTAATGTTGTTGATTTGGCAGTCGGTGTCATCATCGGCGCTGCTTTTGGAAAAATTGTATCCTCTCTGGTGGCAAACATAATTATGCCGCCACTGGGATTATTGATAGGTGGTGTCGATTTCAAATCATTCAGTTGGGTCTTAAAACCTGCTGAAGGTGATACTCCTGCCGTAGTAATGCAATACGGTGTATTTATTCAGACTATTTTTGATTTCGTTATTGTCGCATTTGCCATTTTTATGGCGGTTAAATTGATGAACAAACTTTATAAAAGAAAAGAAGTAGAAAAACCGGTACCAAAACCGACCGCAGAAGAGCTGCTGTTGACTGAAATACGTGATTTACTCAAGCAACAGCAAAACAACGGCCAGCTTTGATTTTCCAGATAAGCCGCACATGTGAATAAGCTCTAACATTTATATTAGCGGATGATGCATTTTTATTGAGAAAGCCAGTGGTAAAGGTGTCTTTACCACTGGCCTCCCGGCTGTCCTGCCTGACGTGCTTGTCTTTACGTCGATAACATCCCTTCCCTTTTTTATTCACTTCTACCCGGCCTCTGAACAACGGATCATGCAGTAGTGCCTCCAGCGCATTGTCCCGAATAATACCTTTCTTATGTTGATATATAGCCATGATGGATTCCTTTGAGTGAATGTTACAATGAATGCAAAAAAATTAATCAGTTGGTAATGCAATTTCCCCTTTTTCAAGAGCTTCGAGAATCGAACATGAAACACTACTATGTGCCGTGCCACAACAAGCATCATTCAACATGCTAAGCGTTCGATGCATATGTTGTAATTCTGCAATCCTTCTTTCAACTTCCAGGAGTCGTGCCTGAACGATATTTTTGGATTCCTGGCAGGTATGATGCTCAGGATCTACACGAATTGACAATAGCTCCCGAATAGCTTCAAGACTAAAACCCAGTTGTCTGCCATAGCGGATGAATTTAAGCCGCTGTAGATCGTTTTGGCTGTAAAGACGAAAACCACCCTCAGAGCGAATTTCGTGATCCATCATCTGCTGCTTTTCGTAGTAACGAATAGTATCGGGCGTGACGTCTGCAAGCTTTGCCAACTGGCCTATTTTGTACATTACTCTTCTCCATTAAAACGATGATGAAAACAGGGGGCGTATTCACTTTGTAAAAAATCAGTACTCATACCCGCCTGCTGGAGTTTTATTTTAAGCAGAGTTAAACGTTTAGATAGCAGATCATATTGTTGATCTCGAGGATCCACTTGTGTTAGTAGCTCATTCAGGCTAATTGCTTCCCGGCGCATCTCAAGTTCCGGGGGAAGAAAACCTGAATTTTTCATCAACCGATATGCTGCCCGTAATTCAACAGGCACATGACTATCATCATCGAGCTTAAGCCTTTTACCTTTGCCATCAAGGTTATCAAATTCACCGTTTTTCTGAGCCTCGGTAATAAACTGCTCTGCCAGTTGATCAATCAACCACATAGCAACCTCAGGAAAGTAATGGAAGAAAACAGCATAGCGCGTAGAGGAAAGAAGGGAAAATTCAGACGTAAAAAAACCGGGCAAGCCCGGTTTTTTTAAAGCGCTACAGAATTACTATGCGGCAGCTTCTGCTTGAGCTTCTGGACGATCAACCAGCTCGATGTAAGCCATCGGAGCGTTGTCACCAGCGCGGAAGCCACACTTCAGAATGCGAGTGTAACCACCGGCACGGCTCGCGAAACGCGGGCCCAGCTCGTTAAACAGTTTTGCCACGATCTCGTTATCACGAGTGCGGGCGAATGCCAGACGACGATTAGCTACGCTGTCGGTCTTGGCAAGAGTAATCAGCGGCTCAACTACACGACGCAGCTCTTTTGCTTTTGGCAGGGTCGTCTTGATGATCTCATGACGAACCAAAGAGCCAGCCATGTTGCGGAACATAGCCTGACGATGGCTGCTGTTGCGATTCAGTTGACGACCACTCTTACGATGGCGCATGACCTTATCCTTCTCAGTGAAACCTTAACCTGTGATCGGGTTATTCATCAGCAATGCTAGCGGGCGGCCAGTTTTCCAGGCGCATGCCCAGAGACAGTCCACGAGAAGCCAACACATCTTTAATCTCGGTAAGAGATTTTTTACCAAGGTTAGGCGTTTTAAGTAGCTCAACCTCTGTGCGCTGTACCAGATCACCGATGTAGTGGATAGCTTCTGCCTTAAGGCAGTTAGCAGAGCGGACAGTCAATTCCAGATCGTCAACAGGGCGCAGCAGGATCGGATCGAATTCTGGTTTCTCTTCTTTCACTTCCGGCTGACGTACATCACGTAAATCAACGAAAGCTTCAAGTTGTTCTGCCAGGATGGTTGCCGCACGGCGGATCGCTTCTTCAGGATCGATAGTGCCGTTGGTTTCCATTTCGATGACCAGCTTGTCCAGGTCAGTACGCTGTTCTACACGCGCTGCTTCAACATTGTAGGCAATACGCTCTACAGGGCTGTAGCAGGCGTCGACTAACAGACGACCGATCGGGCGCTCATCTTCTTCCGAATGAATTCGGGCAGAAGCCGGCACATAACCACGACCACGCTGAACTTTGATACGCATGCTGATAGCCGCGTTTTCATCAGTCAGGTGACAGATCACGTGCTGAGGCTTGACGATTTCAACATCACCATCATGGGTGATGTCGGCTGCAGTCACAGGGCCAATGCCAGATTTATTCAGAGTAAGAATAACTTCATCTTTCCCCTGAACTCTTACCGCCAGCCCTTTCAGGTTGAGCAGGATTTCCAGGATATCTTCCTGTACGCCCTCTTTGGTGCTGTACTCATGCAGTACACCATCAATTTCAACCTCGGTCACCGCGCAACCCGGCATTGATGAAAGCAGAATACGGCGCAGTGCGTTACCAAGAGTATGGCCAAAGCCACGCTCTAAAGGCTCAAGGGTCACCTTGGCGTGCGTCGAACTCACTTGCTCGATATCTACCAGGCGCGGTTTTAGAAACTCTGTCACAGAACCCTGCATTGTGTCCTCTCTTTGGTACTAAGCTTTACTTAGAGTAAAGCTCGACGATCAGGTGTTCGTTAATGTCCGCAGACAGATCGGTACGTTCAGGAATACGCTTGAACACACCTTCCATCTTAGTTGCATCAACTTCCAGCCAGGTTGGCTTTTCACGCTGTTCAGCCAGCTCCAGAGCGGCTTTCACGCGAGACTGCTTTTTGGCTTTCTCACGGATGCTAACAACGTCATTCGGAGTTACCTGATAAGAAGCGATGCTAACAACGCGGCCATTTACCATAATAGATTTATGGCTAACCAGCTGACGTGCTTCTGCACGAGTGGCACCAAAGCCCATACGATAGACTACGTTATCCAGACGACCTTCCAGCAGAGCTAACAGGTTTTCACCGGTGTTGCCTTTCAGACGTGCAGCTTCTTTATAATAGTTACGGAACTGACGCTCCAGAACGCCGTAGATACGACGAACTTTTTGCTTTTCACGCAACTGTACACCATAGTCAGACAGACGTGGCTTGCGCGCACCGTGCTGACCAGGAGCTTGTTCAATCTTACACTTGGTATCAATCGCCCGAACGCCAGACTTCAGGAAGAGGTCTGTACCTTCACGACGGCTCAGCTTGAGCTTAGGACCCAAATATCTTGCCATTTTCTTTCTCCAACATTCCTAAAAAACGAGCGTTATACGCGACGTTTTTTCGGCGGACGACAACCGTTGTGAGGGATCGGAGTCACATCAGTAATGTTCGTGATGCGAAAACCAGCAGCATTCAGAGCACGAATCGTAGATTCGCGGCCTGGACCTGGACCCTTAACCATAACTTCCAGATTCTTAATACCGTATTCTTTCACGGCGTCAGCACAGCGCTCAGCAGTAACCTGAGCTGCGAACGGAGTGGACTTACGAGAACCACGGAAACCGGAACCACCGGCTGTTGCCCAACCCAGCGCATTACCCTGACGATCGGTAATAGTTACGATGGTGTTGTTGAAAGATGCATGGACATGAGCCACGCCATCAGAGACTTGCTTTCTTACACGCTTACGTGCACGAACTGGTGCCTTTGCCATTATTCAATCACCCCGATTATTTCTTGATCGGTTTACGCGGACCCTTACGGGTACGTGCGTTGGTCTTGGTACGCTGACCGCGCACTGGAAGACCACGACGATGACGCAAACCACGATAGCAACCAAGGTCCATCAGACGCTTGATGCTCAGGGTGACTTCACGACGCAAATCGCCTTCAACAACAAATTTTGCAACTGCATCACGCAGAAGGTCGATTTGTTCTTCAGACAGCTCACTGATCTTAACATTTTCAGCGATACCCGTTGATGCACAGATAGCCTGTGAACGGGTTTTGCCGATACCGAAAATAGCAGTTAATGCAATTACGGTATGTTTATGATCAGGAATGTTAATGCCTGCTATACGGGCCACTATGCACTCCTATTTAATTACTAATGCGTCCCATGCCGAAAAGCCCGTTTTCAGGATACTCAAATGGAAACGCACAGACATACAAAAGATTGGCTGGCTAATCTAGCCAGCTCAACCCGACTTTGCAAGAAAAATATTAGCCCTGGCGCTGTTTGTGCTTAGGCTCGGCGCTGCAAATAACACGAACGACGCCTTCACGACGAACGATTTTGCAGTTACGACATAATTTCTTGACGGAAGCACGAACTTTCATTTTTACTCTCCGTAACTTCACAAGCGCCTGATTACCGGCCGTAGCCTTTCAGGTTTGCTTTTTTCAATGCAGACTCGTACTGACTGGACATCATCAGAGTTTGCACTTGAGCCATAAAGTCCATGATGACAACGACTACGATCAGCAGTGATGTACCACCAAAGTAGAACGGAACTTTCATCGCATCACGCATGAACTCCGGGATCAGGCAGATAAAGGTTATGTAAAGCGCACCGACCAAAGTCAGGCGGGTCATAACTTTATCAATATACTTCGCCGTCTGTTCTCCCGGACGAATACCTGGTACAAATGCACCAGACTTCTTCAGGTTATCTGCTGTTTCACGCGGATTGAAAACCAATGCCGTATAAAAGAAACAGAAGAAGATGATTGCAGTCGCATAGAGTAACACATAAAGCGGTTGTCCGGGCTGCAAATACATTGAAATAGTTGTCAGCCAGTTCCAGCCCGTTCCGCCCCCAAACCATGATGCAATGGTTGCAGGGAACAGAATGATGCTCGAAGCGAAGATTGCCGGGATGACCCCAGCCATATTCACTTTCAAGGGTAAATGTGTGCTCTGTGCAGCATAGACACGACGGCCTTGCTGACGTTTCGCATAGTTCACCACAATGCGGCGTTGACCACGCTCTACGAAAACAACGAAGAAGGTCACTGCAAATACGAGAACTGCAACCAACAGTAACAGGAGGAAGTGCAGGTCGCCTTGCCGTGCTTGCTCGATGGTATGGCCAATGGCCGGCGGCAAACCCGCAACAATACCCGCGAAGATAATGATTGAGATACCGTTACCGATACCTCGCTCAGTAATCTGTTCACCCAGCCACATCAGAAACATTGTTCCGGTCACCAGGCTTACAACAGCGGTAAAGTAGAAGGCAAAGCCTGGATTTAACACCAGGCCTTGCATTCCAGGCATATTCGGCAAACCGGTAGCAATACCGATTGACTGAAAAATACCCAGCACCAGAGTACCGTAACGGGTGTACTGACTAATCTTACGACGGCCAGCCTCCCCTTCTTTCTTTATTTCTGCCAACGCGGGATGAACCACCGTCAGCAGCTGGATAATAATGGATGCCGAGATGTACGGCATGATTCCCAGGGCAAAGATAGAAGCACGGCTCAGTGCACCACCAGAGAACATATTAAACATTTCAATGATGGTACCACGCTGTTGCTCAAGCAGTTTGGCAAGTACAGTGGCATCGATACCAGGGATTGGAATAAAAGAACCAATGCGGAAAACAATCAGCGCACCAATCACAAACAGAAGTCTGCGTTTCAGTTCGCCAAATCCACCTTTGGCACTTTGAAAATCTAATCCCGGTTGCTTAGCCATCTGCTACTTATTCCTCAATTTTACCGCCAGCAGCTTCGATTGCAGCACGAGCGCCTTTAGTGACACGCAGGCCGCGAATCGTTACCGGCACAGAGACTTCGCCAGAAAGAATAACTTTAGCGAATTCAATCTGAATACCGATAATGTTGGCTGCTTTCAGCGTGTTCAGGTCGACAATACCGCCCTCAACTTTCGCCACGTCAGACAGACGCACTTCTGTGGTGACTGCTGCTTTGCGAGAGGTGAAACCAAACTTCGGCAGACGACGGTACAAAGGCATCTGACCACCTTCGAACCCGCGACGTACGCCACCGCCAGAACGAGAGTTCTGACCTTTGTGACCACGACCACCGGTTTTACCGAGGCCAGAACCAATACCACGACCCAAACGTTTAGGTGCGTGTTTAGACCCTTCGGCCGGAGACAGAGTATTTAAACGCATCTGTTACTCCCCCACTTTAACCATATAGGAAATCGCGTTAACCATACCGCGTACAGCTGGCGTATCTTCACGCTCTACGGTGTGGTTAATACGACGCAGACCCAGGCCAAGCAGCGTTGCCTTGTGTTTTGGCAAACGACCGATGGAACTACGGGTTTGAGTGATTTTAATAGTCTTAGCCATGGTCATTACCCCAGAATGTCTTCAACGGATTTGCCACGTTTAGCAGCGACCATTTCTGGGGAATTCATGTTGGCCAGGCCATCCAGAGTTGCACGAACCACGTTAATTGGGTTTGTGGAACCGTAGGCTTTAGCCAGAACGTTATGAACCCCAGCAACTTCCAGTACGGCGCGCATCGCACCGCCGGCAATGATACCGGTACCTTCGGAAGCTGGCTGCATGAACACACGAGATCCTGTATGAACACCTTTAACAGGGTGCTGCAGGGTACCGTTGTTCAACGCAACATTGATCATATTGCGACGAGCTTTTTCCATCGCTTTCTGGATCGCTGCTGGAACTTCACGCGCTTTACCGTAACCAAAACCGATGCGACCGTTACCATCACCTACCACTGTCAGCGCAGTGAAGGAGAAAATACGACCACCTTTAACGGTTTTCGATACGCGATTTACCGCGATCAGCTTTTCCTGCAGTTCGCCAGCTTGTTTTTCGATGTGTGCCATCTTACACCTCTACCTTAGAACTGTAGGCCAGCTTCACGGGCAGCATCTGCCAGTGCCTGGACACGACCATGATATTGGAAACCAGAGCGATCGAAAGAAACACCAGTGATGCCTTTTTCGATTGCGCGCTGAGCAACTGCTTTACCAACAGCAGCAGCAGCATCTTTGTTTCCGGTGTACTTCAGTTGCTCATTGATTGCTTTCTCTACTGTAGAAGCAGCAACGAGAACTTCGGAACCATTAGGTGCAATTACCTGTGCGTAAATATGACGCGGGGTACGATGTACCACCAGGCGAGTTGCACCCAGCTCCTTGAGCTTGCGGCGTGCGCGGGTCGCACGACGGATACGAGCAGATTTCTTATCCATAGTGTTACCTTACTTCTTCTTAGCCTCTTTGGTACGCACGACTTCGTCGGCGTAACGAACACCCTTGCCTTTATAAGGCTCAGGACGACGGTAGGCGCGTAAATCAGCTGCTACCTGACCAATCAGCTGCTTATCAGCGCCTTTGAGCACGATTTCAGTCTGAGTTGGACATTCAGCAGTAATTCCCGCTGGCAGCGCATGGTCAACAGGGTGAGAGAAGCCAAGAGCCAGACTCACTGAGTTGCCTTTTACTGCTGCACGATAACCTACACCAACCAGCTGCAGCTTCTTAGAGAAGCCTTCGGTAACACCGATAACCATACTGTTCAACAGCGCACGAGTAGTACCAGCCTGCGCCCATCCATCCGGGAAACCTTCGCGAGGAGCGAAAGTCAGGACGTTGTCAGCAAACTTAACTTCCACAGCAGCGTTGATAGTACGAGTCAGCTCGCCGTTTTTACCTTTAATCGTAATAACCTGACCGTTGAGTTTTACCTCTACGCCGGCAGGAATGACGACAGGTGCTTTAGCAACACGAGACATTCTTTCCTCCGTTAAGCTACGTAGCAGATAATTTCGCCACCAAGACCAGCCTGGCGCGCTGCACGATCGGTCATAACACCTTTAGAGGTAGAAATAACAGCAATACCCAGTCCAGCCATAACTTTTGGCAGTTCGTCTTTGCGTTTATAGATACGCAGACCTGGACGGCTTACACGCTGAATGCTTTCTACCACAGCCTTGCCCTGGAAATACTTAAGAGTCAGTTCCAGTTCTGGCTTGATGTCGCCTTCAATTTTAAATTCTTCAATATAACCTTCTTCCTTCAGCACGTTGGCAATTGCCACTTTCAGCTTGGAGGAAGGCATGGTGACCGCAACTTTGTTCGCGGCCTGACCGTTACGGATACGGGTCAGCATATCCGCGATCGGATCTTGCATGCTCATCTGTCTTTACTCCCGTGATTCAATTGGTAATTTACCAGCTAGCCTTTTTCAAGCCAGGCACTTCACCGCGCATGGCGGCTTCACGCAGCTTAATACGGCTCAACCCGAATTTGCCCACATAACCATGTGGACGGCCAGTTTGGCGGCAGCGTTTACGCTGACGGGACGGGCTGGAATCACGCGGCAGAGTTTGCAGCTTGAGAACAGCATTCCAACGTTCTTCGTCGGAAGAGTTCACACCAGAGATGATAGCCTTCAATTCCTCGCGTTTAGCGCGGTATTTTTCAGCCAGTTTTACGCGAACAACTTCGCGTGCTTTCATTGATTGCTTTGCCATCAGTAACCCTGCCTTACTTGCGGAACGGGAAGTCAAAGGCAGTCAGCAGAGCACGGCCTTCATCATCAGATTTCGCAGTAGTGGTAATGGTAATATCCAAACCACGAACGCGATCGACTTTGTCATAGTCGATTTCTGGGAAGATGATCTGCTCACGAACGCCCATGCTGTAATTACCACGACCATCGAATGACTTAGCGGACAAGCCACGGAAGTCACGAATACGAGGAACAGCAATAGAGATCAGACGCTCAAAGAACTCCCACATGCGTTCGCCACGCAGAGTCACTTTACAGCCGATCGGATAGCCCTGACGGATTTTGAAGCCTGCAACTGATTTGCGTGCTTTGGTGATAAACGGCTTTTGACCAGAGATTGCTGCCAGGTCAGCTGCTGCATTATCCAGCAGTTTTTTGTCAGCGATCGCTTCACCAACACCCATGTTCAGGGTGATCTTCTCGACCCGAGGGACTTGCATGACAGAATTGTAGTTAAACTCGGTCATGAGTTTTTTAACTACTTCGTCTTTGTAGTAATCATGCAGTTTCGCCATCGTACTACTCCAAATTACTTGATAGTTTCGCTGTTAGATTTGAAAAAACGGACTTTTTTGCCGTCTTCGAATCTAAAGCCTACACGGTCAGCCTTGCCGGTGGCACTGTTGTAAAGCGCAACGTTGGAAACCTGAATAGCAGCTTCTTTTTCAACGATGCCGCCTGGTTGGTTCAGGGCCGGAACCGGCTTCTGATGTTTCTTAACCAGGTTGATACCTTCAACAATGACCTTGCCAGAAGACAGGACATTTTTAACTTTACCGCGCTTACCTTTATCTTTACCGGTCAGCACGATAACTTCGTCATCGCGACGGATTTTAGCTGCCATTTTTCGCTCCTTAGAGTACTTCTGGTGCCAGAGAGATAATTTTCATGAACTTTTCAGTACGAAGTTCACGAGTTACCGGCCCAAAAATACGCGTTCCGATAGGCTGCTCACTGTTATTGTTTAAAATAACGCATGCATTACCATCGAAGCGAATGACAGAACCGTCCGGGCGACGAACACCCTTCCTGGTGCGCACCACTACCGCTTTCAGCACATCACCTTTTTTAACCTTACCGCGAGGAATTGCTTCCTTGATGGTAATTTTGATGATATCGCCTACGCCTGCGTAGCGACGGTGCGAGCCACCCAGAACCTTGATACACATTACGCGACGTGCACCGGAGTTGTCGGCGACGTTCAGCATAGTCTGTTCTTGGATCATTTTAGTGCTCCGCTAATGTCAACTACTACTTCGGGACCTGATTCAGGTCGTATGAAAGCCCCATTATTGAGGGCGCAGTATTATAACACCGCATCTCGCATATGGGTAGAAAAAATAAACGGCTAATTATTAAACCGACATTTGTCCCTCCGGGAAGAGGGACGCGACATTCTAAGGAATTGTTCATCCTGTAGCAATCGTAATATGCACACTTTTTCAGCCGGGCTCGAGAGCTTACTGTCAACAGTATCCAGGACGAAAATTAAATGACAATTTTGATGAATAACAGTGGGTTAATCGTACAGGGTGGCAGCCAGCTGATTATGTCGTTCAATCAGCACCGGTAAATCGATGCCTGTTAGCTGGCCTTCTCTTACCTTAACTTTGCCATTGATAATGTTGTAAGCCACCTGTCCGGGATTACAGAATACCAGCGCAGCAACCGGATCATGAACGGCGCCAGCCATACCCGGTTTATTTAAATTAAATACGGCAATATCTGCCACCATCCCGACTTCAAGCGCACCCACATCATCACGATTGAGCACTTTAGCGCCTCCCCGTGTCGCTATTTCCAGCGCCTGCCTTGCCGTCATTGCATCAGGGCCAAAGCCTACCCGCTGCAACAGCATCGCCTGGCGGACTTCCGCTATCATATCTGAGGTATCATTTGAAGCTGAGCCATCCACACCTATTGCCACATGCAAACCAGCGTCCAGCATTTTGCGGACCGGGGCAATACCTGAAGCCAGTCGCATATTCGAGCATGGACAATGTGCTACTCCCGTTCCAGTCCGTGAGAATAGTTCGATGCCATAGTCATCAAGTTTTACGCAATGTGCATGCCAGACGTCATGCCCTGTCCAGCCTAAATCTTCAACGTATTGTGCAGGTGTACGGTTAAACTTTTCCCTGCTGTAACGAATATCGTTGTCATTCTCTGCGAGGTGTGTGTGCATTGAAACCTGATAATGACGGGCCAGCGTGGCGGATTCTTTCATCAAATTCTGGCTGACGGAAAATGGTGAACAGGGAGCCACGACCAGACGCAGCATTGAACCGTGGTTCGCATCATGATAACGCTCAATAACACGCTGGGTATCTTCCAGGATGTCACTTTCTTTCTCTACCAGAGAGTCTGGCGGCAAACCTCCCTGTGACTGCCCTAAGCTCATGCTTCCACGACTGGGATGAAAACGCATTCCCATTTCTTTTGCTGCATCAATACTGTCATCAAGACGACACCCTCCGGGGTATAAATAGAGATGATCGCTGGTAGTGGTACAGCCTGAGAGGATCAGCTCGGCCATCGACATCTTAGTCGAAATGCGAATCATCTCCTGGGTCATCTTTTGCCAGATGGGATAAAGGTTGCTGATCCATTTAAATAATTCACCATCCTGAGCCGGGGGAATGACGCGTGTCAGACTCTGATACATGTGATGGTGTGTGTTGATTAAGCCAGGTATGACGATATGTCCCTTAAGATTAATCACCTCATCAGCGGTTTGCGGTAATTCTTCTGTTTTTCCAACGGCCGCAATTTTGTTGTCTCTGATCAGGATACTTCCATTCCTGATTTCCCTTTTTTCGCTGTCCATAGTGACAATCACATCCGCGTTTTTGAGCAACAGGGTGCGGCCAGGCACCAATAAATCTGTTGCTGGAGCAAAGGTCTTAGTAGCAGCGATTAATTGTGATGACGCAGCAAGTAGAAGAACAGATAACAACATCCGGCGAGTACGATCGGGTGTATCTTTAGTCATATAAATCATCCATGTTTAAAACTCGCAGCCAGTGAAAAGCGGCAGTCCTGAAATCCGATGAGAATCTTATTCTTAAGATAAACAGCCAGACGTGATCCGTATCAAACACACTGTGACTAAGACACCTGAGAGCGCAAAAAGCATCAGATAAATTAATGCATTGAGTTTAGAGGGGCTGAAAAATGATATGTAAAACGCGCCGTGAAAGCGGATATCAATTCTATTAAGGACAACATAGTTCCAGTTTTGGAAAATCAGTCTTATCAGTCAGTTCATGTTCGATTATGGTGGAATCAGAGCCTGAAACAGGTCACACGCGCACCACACCGCATTCATCAGGCAATAAAAAGCCCCCGACAGGCGGAGGCTTTTACAGAGAAAAGAACTCTTTATTACAGAATCGCTTTCTCTACAACGCGAACCAGAGTCCAGGACTTCGTTCTGGACAGTGGACGGCATTCACGGATTTCTACCTTGTCGCCAATTCCACATTCATTGTTCTCGTCATGTACGTGCAGTTTGGTCGTACGCTTGATGAACTTCCCGTAAATAGGGTGTTTAACGAAACGTTCGATAGCAACAACAATGGATTTCTCCATTTTGTCGCTGGTCACACGACCTTGCAGAGTACGGATTTTATCGGTCATTACGCACCCGCCTTCTCAGTCAGTAAAGTCTTAACGCGTGCAACATCACGGCGTACCTGCTTCAACAGATGAGTCTGTTGCAGCTGGCCAGATGCTGCCTGCATGCGCAGATTAAACTGCTCACGCAGCAGGTTAAGCAGCTCAGTGTTCAGCTCTTCAACACTTTTTTCACGCAGCTCATTTGCTTTCATTACATCACCGTCTTAGTTACAAAGGTGGTTTTGATAGGCAGTTTTGCTGCTGCCAGCTTGAATGCTTCACGGGCCAGCTCTTCCGGAACACCGTCCATTTCATACAGGACTTTACCTGGCTGGATCAAGGCAACCCAATACTCTACGTTACCTTTACCTTTACCCATACGCACTTCCAGCGGCTTCTCGGTAATTGGTTTGTCCGGGAATACACGGATCCAAATTTTACCTTGACGCTTAACTGCACGGGTCATAGCACGACGTGCTGCTTCGATCTGACGAGCAGTCAGACGACCACGGCCAACAGCTTTCAGACCGAAAGTACCGAAGCTAACATCCGTACCCTGCGCCAGACCACGGTTGCGGCCTTTGTGCACTTTACGGAATTTCGTACGCTTTGGTTGTAACATCAGCGACTCTCCTTACTTACGGCCTTTACGCTGCTGCTTTTTAGGTTGAGCAGCCGGTTCCGGTTGTTCAACAGCAGCCATACCACCCAGGATCTCACCTTTGAAGATCCATACCTTAACGCCGATTACACCATAAGTGGTGTGCGCTTCTGAGGTGTTGTAGTCAATGTCAGCACGCAGAGTGTGCAACGGCACACGGCCTTCGCGATACCATTCGGTACGTGCGATTTCAGCACCACCCAGACGGCCACTAACTTCAACTTTGATCCCTTTAGCGCCCAGACGCATTGCGTTCTGAACAGCACGCTTCATTGCACGACGGAACATCACGCGACGCTCCAGCTGTGAAGTGATGCTGTCAGCAACCAACTTAGAGTCCATTTCCGGTTTACGGACTTCGGCGATATTGATCTGTGCAGGAACACCAGCGATATCCGCTACGCCCTTGCGCAGTTTTTCTACGTCTTCACCTTTTTTACCGATAACGATACCCGGACGAGCGGTGTAAACAGTTACACGGATGCTCTTGGCCGGACGCTCGATAACGATACGAGATACAGACGCTTTAGCCAGTTCCTTCATCAGGTACTGACGAACTTTAAAATCGCTGTCCAGGTTGTCAGCGAATTCTTTGGTATTGGCGAACCAGGTAGAGTTCCAGGGTTTAACAATACCCAGGCGAATACCATTAGGATGTACTTTCTGACCCATTGCTAGTCTCCAGAGTCTCAGCGATCGGACACAACCACAGTAATGTGGCTGGTGCGCTTCAGGATGCGATCTGCACGACCTTTTGCACGCGGCATAATGCGCTTCATGCTTGGGCCTTCGTCGACGAAGATTTTCGTCACTTTCAGATCATCAATGTCAGCGCCATCGTTGTGTTCGGCGTTAGCAATGGCAGATTCCAGAACTTTTTTAACCAGTACAGCCGCTTTCTTATTGGTGTAGGTCAAAATATCCAGAGCCTGCGACACTTTCTTACCGCGTACAAGATCCGCTACCAGTCGAACCTTCTGGGCAGAAGAACGAGCGTGGCGATGTTTAGCGATAGTTTCCATCTCTTCCTCCTGTTAGCGTTTCTTGGCTTTCTTATCAGCTGTGTGACCGCGATAAGTACGAGTCGGTGCAAATTCACCCAATTTGTGTCCGACCATTTCGTCGGAAACAAAGACAGGAACGTGCTGACGACCATTATGGACAGCGATGGTCAAACCGATCATGTTAGGGAAGATCGTTGAACGACGGGACCAGGTGCGCAAAGGCTTCTTGTCTCCGCTTTCCACCGCTTTCTCTACCTTCTTCAGCAAGTGCAGGTCAATAAAAGGACCTTTCTTGAGAGAACGTGGCATGGCTTATCCTCTAAAATTATTTGCTACGGCGACGCACGATAAATTTATCAGTACGCTTGTTGCTACGGGTCTTCTTACCTTTGGTCTGAACGCCCCACGGAGTTACCGGGTGCTTACCAAAGTTACGACCTTCACCACCACCGTGTGGGTGATCGACTGGGTTCATCGCAGTACCGCGAACGGTAGGACGAACACCACGCCAACGAGCAGCACCAGCTTTACCCAGAACGCGCAGCATGTGCTCAGCGTTACCGACTTCGCCCAGTGTCGCGCGGCAGTCAGATTCGACTTTACGCATTTCACCAGAACGCAGACGCAGGGTAACGTAGGAACCTTCACGCGCAACGATCTGCACGTAAGCACCTGCTGAGCGGGCAATCTGACCGCCTTTACCTGGTTTCATTTCTACGTTATGTACGGTAGAACCTACTGGAATGTTACGCATTGGCAGGGTGTTACCTGCTTTAATCGCAGCATCGACACCAGACTGAATCTGGTCACCAGCTTTCAGGCCTTTAGGGGCCAGGATGTAACGGCGCTCGCCGTCTTTGTACAGAACCAGCGCGATATTCGCGGAACGGTTCGGATCGTACTCAAGACGTTCAACGGTTGCCGGGATACCATCTTTGTTGCGTTTGAAGTCAACAATACGGTAAGCCTGCTTATGACCACCACCGATATGACGGGTAGTGATGCGACCATTGTTGTTACGGCCACCGGATTTGCTGTTTTTCTCAACCAGCGGGGCAAAAGGTTTGCCCTTGTGCAACTCTGGGTTCACCACTTTTACTACGTGACGACGACCCGGAGATGTCGGTTTACATTTAACAACTGCCATTGTTCTTCTCCTCCGACTTACTCAGCGCCGCCGACGAAGTCCAGATTCTGGCCTTCTTTCAGGGTGACGTAAGCTTTTTTCCAGTCGTTACGACGACCAATACGCTGCCCATGACGCTTCACTTTCCCTTTAACAACCAGGGTGTTTACGTCTTTTACTTCCACTTCGAAAAGCTTCTGTACAGCGGCTTTGATTTCTGCCTTGGTCGCGTCTTTAGCAACTTTGAGAACGATGGTGTTAGTTTTTTCCATCGCAGCAGACGCTTTTTCAGATACGTGCGGCGCGCGCAGTACTTTCAGCAGACGTTCTTCACGGATCATGCCAGCATCTCCTCAACTTGCTTAACTGCATCAGCAGTCATAACGACTTTGTCGAAGGCGATCAGGCTAACTGGATCGATACCGGCTGCATCACGTACATCAACCTTGTACAGGTTGCGGGCGGCCAGGAACAGATTCTCTTCCAGTTCACCAGTGATAATCAGCACGTCTTCCAGCGCCATGTCTTTCAGTTTCTCTACCAGCAACTTAGTTTTAGGTGCTTCCAGAGAAAACTTCTCGACAACGATCAGACGATCTTGACGTACCAGTTCGGACAGAATGCTTTTCAGCGCGCCGCGGTACATCTTTTTGTTTACTTTTTGACTGTGGTCCTGTGGACGAGCAGCAAAGGTCACACCACCGCTACGCCAGATCGGGCTCTTAACAGAACCTGAACGTGCACGGCCGGTACCTTTCTGGCGCCATGGTTTTTTGCCAGAGCCAGTAACTTCAGCACGCGTTTTCTGAGCACGGGTACCTTGACGGGCACCTGCTGCATAAGCAACAACAACCTGATGTACCAGCGCTTCGTTAAAATCACGACCGAAGGTAGTTTCGGAAACAGTCAGCGCGCTTTGCGCGTCTTTCAATACTAATTCCATTGCTATCCCCTTACGCCTTCACAGCTGGTTTAACGATCAGGTCGCTACCGGTAGCACCGGGAACTGCACCTTTAACCAGCAGCAGGTTGCGCTCAGCGTCAACACGTACTACATCCAAGCTCTGAACGGTTACGCGTTCATTACCCAGCTGGCCTGCCATTTTCTTGCCTTTAAACACTTTGCCCGGAGTCTGGTTCTGACCGATAGAACCCGGAACACGGTGAGACAAGGAGTTACCGTGGGTTGCATCCTGAGTACGGAAGTTCCAGCGCTTAACAGTACCGGCAAAACCTTTACCTTTAGATGTTCCAGTCACGTCAACTTTTTTCACGTCAGCGAAAATATCAACGCTAATGCTCTGACCTACTGCGAATTCGTCACCTTCAGCGGTACGGAATTCCCAAAGACCACGGCCAGCTTCAACACCAGCTTTAGCAAAATGACCTGCTTCTGGCTTGGTAACGCGGTTAGCTTTTTTAGCACCGGCAGTTACCTGGATAGCAGTGTAACCGTCGTTTTCCAGGCTCTTAACCTGAGTTACGCGGTTTGCTTCAATTTCGATCACGGTTACTGGGATTGAAACGCCATCTTCAGTGAAGATACGAGTCATGCCCACTTTTTTACCGACTAAACCAATCATTGTTTCAACCTCTCAATCGCTCAATGACCTGATTAACCCAGGCTGATCTGCACGTCTACACCGGCAGCCAGATCCAGACGCATCAGAGCATCAACCGTTTTTTCAGTTGGCTCAACGATGTCAACCAGACGCTTGTGAGTGCGAATCTCATACTGATCGCGCGCGTCTTTATTAACGTGCGGGGAGATCAGAACGGTAAAGCGCTCTTTGCGGGTCGGCAGCGGGATAGGACCACGTACCTGCGCACCAGTGCGCTTGGCAGTCTCTACGATTTCCGCAGTTGATTGATCGATCAGACGATGATCAAACGCTTTAAGACGGATACGGATTCTTTGGTTCTGCATGAGACCAGAGCTCCAATTATTTATAAACGAAAAAAATTACTACCCGCACCCATTACGATTGATGGGGGAGTGTAATCGTCTGTACATAACTCCCCGATTGGGAGTATTGTCAGGCTGGCTTTGACACCCGCCTGCGGTTCATATCGAACCGGGCCGTCATTTCTGACAAGCCCGCGCATTATACGTACATACCAAGGTAATGCAACTGGTTTATCAGGAGATGGGGATAGAACTGCAAAGTCTTCGGGGTGAGGGAGCCGCTGAAAGCCTTTATCAGCGGCATAAAGTAAGCGGGAAGATTATCGGTGCCCTGCCCGCTATGATTTGATTTGTGATTGCAGGTAATTCTGAATGCCAATTTTGCCTATCAAATCCAGCTCCGTCTCGAGGAAATCGATATGGTGTTCTTCATCTTCCAGAATAACAATCATCATATCCCGGCTGACATAATCATGGACTTTGTCGGCATAATCGATGGCCTCACGCAAATCTCTGGCTCCCTCAAGTTCCAGCGCCAGATCTGACTTCAGCATCTCTTCTACATCTTCACCAATGCGTAAGCGCCCCAAATCCTGGAGATTGGGAATGCCCTCAAGAAATAAAATACGTTCAATATATTTATCCGCATGTTTCATTTCATCGATCGATTCGTGGTACTCGACGTCATTCAGGCGCATCAGTCCCCAGTTTTTGAACATTCGCGCATGCAGAAAATACTGGTTGATAGCAACCAGTTCATTACCAAGCAATTTATTTAAATGATTAATGATCTTTGCATCGCCTTTCATTTCGCATCCTCCGCTGCCCGTTGATCTGAGCGTAGACGCGGAATAGGGGAAGTCAAAAAAACATCATTAACTGAAGGGAGATAATCAGGCGATCTCTTTATATTGCGGAGTGTGTTTTAGTTCTTCATCCATGATATCACGTGCAGCACGAATACATTTGCCGCACTGTTTACCTACTGGCACCAGCTGGCGCAATTGCTGAACAGACCTGGGCTGATAGCGCCGAACGGCTTCACGGATTGTTTTGTCACTCACTGCGTTGCACAAACAGATGTACATATCATTACTCCGATACAATTCCTGAATGATATTCTAAATACGAATTGTTTTTATTTCAATCCGCATTTATTTCGCCATCTGACTGTCTGAAGCGTTTACTTTATGATGCCAGGATATTTTCATGAAAAAAAAGAGCACCGAAGTGCTCTTTTTTATTCTGGCGAATTACCGCCAGTAAGGTTATCAATAATTAAGCGATAACTTTAGCAACAACGCCCGCACCAACAGTACGTCCGCCTTCACGGATTGCGAAACGCAGACCGTCGTCCATTGCGATTGGGTGGATCAGCGTAACCACCATTTTGATGTTATCGCCTGGCATTACCATTTCAACGCCTTCTGGCAGTTCAATGGTACCGGTCACGTCAGTAGTACGGAAGTAGAACTGTGGACGGTAGCCTTTAAAGAACGGAGTATGACGGCCGCCTTCATCTTTGGACAGAATATAAACTTCTGACTCGAATTTGATGTGTGGATTGATGGAGCTTGGCTCAGCCAGTACCTGACCACGCTGGATATCTTCACGCTTGATACCACGCAGCAGGATACCGCAGTTCTCACCAGCACGGCCTTCGTCCAGCAGCTTGCGGAACATTTCAACGCCGGTACAGGTTGATTTCACAGTATCTTTGATACCAACGATTTCAACTTCTTCACCCACTTTAACGATGCCGCGCTCAACACGACCGGTCACAACGGTACCACGGCCGGAGATGGAGAACACGTCTTCGATTGGCAGCAGGAACGGCTTGTCAATAGCACGCTCTGGTTCCGGGATGTAGTTATCCAGGTGGCCCGCCAGCTCGATGATTTTGGCTTCCCACTCTGCGTCACCTTCCAGCGCTTTCAGCGCGGAACCGTGAACGATTGGGGTGTCGTCGCCCGGGAATTCGTACTGAGACAGCAGATCACGCACTTCCATCTCAACCAGTTCCAGCAGCTCTTCGTCATCAACCATGTCACATTTGTTCAGGAACACGATGATGTAAGGAACGCCTACCTGACGACCCAGCAGGATGTGCTCACGGGTCTGCGGCATTGGGCCGTCAGTCGCAGCAACAACCAGAATCGCACCGTCCATCTGCGCAGCACCGGTGATCATGTTTTTCACATAGTCGGCGTGGCCCGGGCAGTCAACGTGAGCGTAGTGACGGGTTGGGGTGTCATACTCAACGTGAGAGGTGTTGATGGTGATACCACGTGCTTTTTCTTCTGGTGCGTTATCGATCTGATCGAATGCACGAGCAGAACCACCGTAGGTTTTAGCCAGAACGGTAGTGATAGCTGCGGTCAGGGTAGTTTTACCGTGGTCAACGTGGCCGATAGTACCAACGTTGACATGCGGTTTGGAACGTTCAAATTTTTCTTTTGCCACGACGATATTCCTTACTTTCTGTGCTCTTCCTGTGGAAAGGAGAGCACGGGATCAATTGATTAAACCCGATTATTTACCACGGGCTTCAATAACAGCCTGAGCAACGTTGTTTGGCGCATCATCGTACTTCAGGAATTCCATGGAGTAAGATGCACGACCTTTAGTGATAGAACGCAGCTGAGTTGCATATCCAAACATCTCGGACAGCGGAACTTCGGCGTGAATCACATTACCTGTCACGTTCGATTCCTGACCGCGCAGCGTACCACGACGACGGCTAAGGTCACCGATAACGTCACCGGTGTTCTCTTCAGGTGTTTCAACTTCAACCTTCATGATTGGCTCAAGCAGCACAGGTTTTGCTTTCTTAAAACCATCTTTAAAGGCGATAGATGCTGCCAGTTTAAACGCCAGCTCAGAGGAGTCAACGTCATGGTAAGAACCAAAGTGCAGACGAACACCCAGATCCACAACTGGATAACCAGCCAAAGGACCTGATTTCAGCTGCTCCTGGATACCTTTATCAACCGCAGGGATGTATTCACCAGGAATCACACCACCTTTGATATCGTTGACAAATTCGTACCCTTTCGGATTCGAACCTGGCTCCAGCGGGTACATATCAATAATAACATGACCATACTGACCACGACCACCAGACTGCTTGGCGTGTTTACCTTCAATATCAGTTACTTTCGCACGAATCGCTTCACGATAAGCTACCTGTGGTTTACCCACGTTAGCTTCAACGTTGAACTCACGCTTCATACGGTCAACGATGATATCAAGGTGCAATTCACCCATACCAGCGATGATAGTCTGGTTAGATTCTTCATCAGTCCATACGCGGAAAGACGGGTCCTCTTTAGCCAGACGACCCAGAGCCAGACCCATTTTTTCCTGGTCAGCTTTGGTTTTCGGCTCAACGGCGATAGAGATAACTGGCTCTGGGAATTCCATACGCTCCAGAATGATGACGTTATCCGGATCACACAAAGTATCACCAGTGGTCACGTCTTTCAGACCGATAGCAGCAGCGATATCCCCTGCACGAACTTCTTTGATCTCTTCACGTTTGTTCGCATGCATCTGTACGATACGACCAAAACGCTCACGAGCCGCTTTCACCGAGTTCAGTACGGTATCACCAGAGTTAACCACACCGGAATAAACGCGGAAGAACGTCAGGTTACCCACAAACGGGTCGGTTGCGATTTTAAACGCCAGTGCAGAGAACGGCTCATCATCAGTTGCATGACGCTCAGCCGGAGTATCTTTACCATCGTCCAGGATACCATTGATCGCAGGAACATCGGTTGGTGCCGGCAGGTATTCAACTACCGCATCCAGCATTGCCTGAACACCTTTGTTCTTAAACGCAGAACCACAGGTAACCAGAATGATTTCGTTGTTCAGAACGCGCTGACGCAGAGCAGTTTTGATCTCTTCTTCAGTCAGTTCTTCACCGCCCAGATATTTCTCCATCAGCTCTTCAGACGCTTCAGCTGCGGATTCAATCAGGTTCTGGTGCCATTCTTCAGCCAGCGCCTGCATATCAGCTGGAATATCTTCGTATTCGAAGGTTACGCCCTGGTCGGCGTCGTTCCAGTTGATTGCTTTCATTTTCACCAGGTCAACGACGCCGGTGAATTTTTCTTCTGCACCAATTGCCAACTGCAATGGAACAGGGTTAGCGCCCAGACGGGATTTAATCTGACCAACCACTTTCAGGAAGTTCGCACCCATACGGTCCATTTTGTTAACGAACGCGATACGTGGAACTTTGTATTTGTTTGCCTGACGCCATACAGTCTCAGACTGTGGCTGAACACCACCAACCGCACAGTAAACCATTACTGCGCCGTCGAGAACACGCATAGAACGCTCAACTTCGATGGTGAAGTCAACGTGTCCGGGGGTGTCGATGATGTTTACGCGGTGCGGCTCGAACTGCTTAGCCATACCAGACCAGAAAGCCGTAGTCGCTGCGGAGGTGATAGTAATACCACGCTCCTGCTCCTGCGCCATCCAGTCCATGGTGGCTGCGCCGTCATGAACTTCACCGATTTTGTGGTTTACACCGGTGTAGAACAGAATACGTTCAGTCGTCGTCGTCTTACCGGCGTCGATGTGAGCACTGATACCGATATTACGATAGCGTGCAATGGGTGTTGTACGAGCCATTTGATTCCTCTGATTCTCGGACGTTCAAAGTTAAATCCCGGCGGGGTTAACTGAACGCCCGCCGGGTTAATAACAACTACAAAGCTGTTACCAGCGGTAGTGAGCGAACGCCTTGTTGGCTTCGGCCATACGGTGAACGTCTTCACGTTTCTTCACTGCGGTACCTTTGTTCTCGGCCGCATCAGAAAGTTCGTTCGCCAGGCGCAGAGCCATAGATTTATCACCGCGTTTACGAGCAGCTTCAACGATCCAGCGCATTGCCAGAGCATTGCGACGAACCGGACGGACTTCAACTGGTACCTGATAAGTAGAACCACCAACGCGACGGGATTTAACTTCCACGGTTGGGCGGACGTTGTCCAGAGCTACTTCAAATGCTTCCAGTTCACTTTTACCAGCACGCTGAGCCAGGGTCTCAAGTGCGGTATAAACGATGGATTCAGCAGTAGATTTTTTACCATCTACCATCAGGATATTTACAAATTTAGCCAGCAGCTCTGATCCAAACTTAGGATCTGGCAGGATTTTACGCTGACCAATTACGCGACGACGTGGCATGGAAATACTCCGTTGTTAATTCAGGATTGTCCAAAACTCTACGAGTTTATTATGACATTTAAGATAAAACGTTTGGCCTTACTTAACGGAGAACCATTAAGCCTTTGGCTTCTTCACGCCGTACTTGGAGCGTGACTGCTTACGGTCTTTAACACCTGAGCAGTCCAGCGCGCCACGGACGGTGTGGTAACGCACACCTGGCAGGTCTTTAACACGACCGCCACGGATCAGGATCACGGAGTGCTCCTGAAGGTTATGACCTTCACCGCCGATATAGGAGGTGACTTCAAAACCATTGGTTAAACGAACACGGCAAACTTTACGCAGCGCTGAGTTCGGTTTTTTAGGGGTAGTAGTATATACGCGAGTACATACACCACGTTTCTGCGGGCAGGCTTCCAGCGCTGGCACGTTGCTCTTTGCAACTTTGCGTGCGCGTGGTTTGCGAACCAGCTGGTTAACTGTTGCCATTAAATAGCTCCTGGGATTTGCTTTTGCTTCGTAAACACGTGATAAATCGCCTCGTGGTATAACGAGGACGCGGAATTTTAGGGCTGAGCAGAAAAGGTGTCAAGAAATAACCAGGATATCGTCCTGTTACCAGGTTACCAGGTTACCAGTTGTGGATGTTTTACCGTCAGCGCAACGAAATCAGTATAGCCTACCTGCGTTATGCTGGCTGAAATTTGAGCAGAAAGGCCACGTGCCAGAACATCATCACGCAGCACATACAGGGAAACTGGGACACCGATCAGACGCCCCAGCGCCTGAGAGCCTTCCATCGCCGCTACCACCCCATCCTGTATCAACAACACATCGTCCCCTGAGGCTAGCATTCGCATCAGCGCATCGAAATCGCACTTAAAAGGAGAATGTAAAATGAGATGCAGCATGAATCCCTCAGAAGGTAATAATCCGGTCACAGCGATCAAGCTCTGCACGTAACGCAGCCGGAGAAAGGACATTTACCGGTAGTACTCTTTTGCCTTCAGCTGGCAGACCACGTTCTGACAGTGAAGCCGCGCAGACATAGAGATCATCAATATCATACAAAGGCAAAACGCCAAACGTCGCCGCATAATGGCGCGCCAGTATCCGTTCAGGCTGCTGCTCGGGAATAAGTTGTAATACGCCATCACTGACAAAGAAAAGCGCGATTTTTTCACTGAGAGCAGAAATGGCCAGAGCCGCATCCAGCCCTTCCCTACCGGCGCTGCTGCCATGAGGAGCCTGGGTAAAAATAATTGCGACACGATTCATCAGAATTGCACCAGACGGTCACAGCTTAATGCTGCCTCAGCCAGCGCGCCCAGCCCGGTCAGCTGAAAGCCCTGCCCAAGATTATCCGCAGGCAGGCCGAGATTTTTCGCTTCCTGCTGGTCGGTCACTCCCCGACGCAATGCCGCCGCAACACAAACATTAAGCGCCACACCGTGCTCCTGATGCAGCTGTTGCCAGCCTTGCGTCAGATTAAATTCATCGCTGGCGGGGGAAACCAGCGAGCTGGCATTGAGCACCCCTTCACGGTAAAAAAACACGCTGTCCAGGTGATGACCTTCAGCCAGTAAGGCCTGAGCAAACAAAAATGCGCTGCTTGCCTGCTGGGTGCCACAGGCGGGGCCGGTTACCAGCAAAGTAAAATGCATCAACGATCATGCCCCTGAATATCCCCATTCTTGAACTGACGAATGTAGAGATAAACCGTGTGCTTGGAAATATTAAGCCGGTCAGCTACCTGATTGATGGCATCCTTAATATCGAAAATGCCCTTCTCATGCAGATTAAACACAATCTGGCGATTTTTGGCGTTATTGGAGACATTGCGATCGCCGCTGACTTCCTCAATGGTGAACTCAAGGGTCTGCATCACCAGATCTTCAACCGACGAGGCGAAGTTCACCATCGAAGGGACTTCCTGAGTTTCCGGCGGCATAAAGGTTGCCATAATCTGCGAGAACGGTACATCCAGGTTCATATTAATGCACAACAGCCCAATAACCCGCTGTTTACCATTACGAATTGCAATGGTAACTGATTTCATCAACACGCCGCTTTTGGCACGGGTAAAATAAGCTTTCGAGACATTGCTGTCCGCCCCTCTCATTTCGTGCAACATCCGCAGAGCCATATCCGTAATTGGCGAACCGATTTTACGCCCGGTATGTTCGCCATTAGCAATACGCACGGCGGAGCGTTTCAAATCTTCCAGGGAATGAAGAACGATTTCACAATGGGTGCCAATCAGCATAGCGAGGCCATCGACCACCGCTTCATAAGATTGCAGGATATCTAAGTCAGTTTGCTCGAAGGGACGCTGATCCAGTAATTCCAGATCGGTCATATCACCGGTAAATAGTGAACCAGACATTAAGACACCACCCTTGAAAAGAACCTGACGCACTGTGTCAGGAGAGACGTGTTCAGATGAAAATACGCGGAGGGTAGTCTAGCAAATATCGCAAAGGCATGTCCTGACCTTTGTAAGGAATTAGAGTGAGCAGTAAAGGCTGGAAGAAGAATGGAAATGACACCGCCACTAAGAAGTGGCGGTGAAAAGGCTTATTTAGCCTGAGTCGCTGCGGGCGCTTCAGCCGGTTTCTCAGCGTTAGCATCGGCTTTTGCAGCAGGCTTAATGTCAAGCAGCTCGACATCAAAGACCAGCGTGGAGTTCGCCGGAATACCCGGAACGCCATTCTTGCCGTAAGCCAACTGCGGTGGGATGACCAGCTTAATCTTGCCACCTTTTTTCACGTGCTTCAGACCTTCGGTCCAACCGGGAATAACACCGTCAAGACGGAAAGAGAGTGGTTCACCACGCGTGTAAGAGTTATCAAACTCAGTACCATCGATCAGCGTGCCTTTATAGTTAACGACAACCGTATCGCTATCCGTTGGGGCCTTGCCAGTACCTTCTTTCTCTACCTGATAAAGCAAGCCAGATTCCGTTTTCTTCACGCCTTTTTCTTTGGCGAATTTAGTAGCAAAAGCGTCACCTTTCTCAGTGTTTTCTTTGGCATCTTTTTCCATCTTGGCCTGTGCAGCACTTTTCACACGGCCTTCAAACGCCTGAAGGGTCTGCTCAATTTCCTGGTCAGAGAGTTTACTCTTACCAGCAAAAGCATCCTGAACACCGGAGATCAGCTGCTGTTTATCCAGCGTGATACCCAGTTTTTCCTGTTCTTTCAGAGAGTTTTCCATGTAGCGACCGAGCGAAGCGCCCAGTGCATAAGCGGATTGTTGATCCTCAGTTTTAAACGCAGCATTTTTGGGTGCCGCCGCTGGCTGAGGTGCCTGCTCTGTTGGTGCGGCAGCAGGGGCGGCGGCAGTTTCAGCAGCTAAAACCTGCGGGGCATTCAGCGCAGCGGCAAGGGTGGTGGCTAACAGTGTGACTTTAAATATTGATTTCATCCATTTCTCCAAAACCGAAGCCTCACACCTCGGAAATCATTGACAGATCGGGGTCTGTACTATAACTACAAAACTGCACAATTTCGCAATGAAAGCTAAGTAACTTACGACCGTATGTCCACCCGAAAGTTTCACCACAGACATGCAGACGCCTGACTCTTTTTTCAAGTGCCGCCAGAAATTAACCTGAACATTTCTGTTTCCTGCCCTGCTTTCCCGTTAGAATCAGGAAGATTCTGCCACTGTCAGAACCCGTGGCAGTCACCAGCAATCACCTGAGGAAAAACTATGCAGCACCTGTTTGAACAACGCCTGGAAATGCTGGAAAGTCGACTGGCGTTTCAGGAGCACACCATTGAAGAGCTGAATCAGACGGTAATTCACCATGAACTGGAGATGTCCCGCCTGCGTGAGCAGATGCGACTGCTTACCGATAAGCTGAAATCGGTTGCCCCTTCCATGATTGCTTCACAGTCAGAAGAGACGCCCCCTCCGCACTACTGATTTGATTAAAAGAATGGGGAATTCACCGCTAATCGGTCGGACTTTTCTTCAGCTCGCGGCCCCTCTACCCGCCCGGACAAACAGGCAAAAATAAGGCCACCGCAAGGGTAGCCTCATTGAAATCCACAGAAAATTTAGTGGCTGCAACCACAGCCACCGGTGCCACATCCACCCTTACCATGCTCATGGTCGTGGTCATGATCGTGGTGATGGTCGTGTTCGCCATGGACATGACCGTGGGCCAGTTCTTCCGCCGTAGCTTCGCGAACAGCCACCACTTCGACGTTGAAATTCAGATTCTGCCCAGCCAGGGTGTGATTACCATCAACCACTACATGGTCATCTTCCACTTCGGTGATTTCAACCGGCACCGGCCCCTGATCGGTTTCCGCCAGGAAGCGCATTCCCACCTGCAACTCATCAACGCCCATAAAAACGTCTTTTGGTACGCGCTGAACCAGATTGTCATCATACTGGCCATAAGCGTCATCGGCGGTGATATTCACTTCGAACTTGTCACCCGCCTCATGATTTTCCAGGGCTTTTTCAAGGCCGGCAATCAGGGAACCATGACCGTGCAGATAGTCCAGCGGTGCGCTCACCGGAGACTCATCAACCAACACACCATCTTCTGTACGTACTTGGTATGCCAGGCTGACCACCAGGTCTTTTGCTACTTTCATGATTACTCCTAAACCGTTGAGAGCCTGAGCTCTTGCAGGCCAGCCAAATGCTGACCTTAAGAGCTTTAAATTGCGTCGATTGTAATAAATTTCAACGCTGCTGTACGGTAAAGCTTAAAAAAAGCTGCGCGATAACGCTACTCAGGATGGAAAATTCCTATGACCTGTTCATTTTCCCGCACCTCATCACGGACATGTTTATCCGCTTCACGCATCTGGTGGCCGCACTTAACACATTCAACCACATCAATATTATTTTCTTTCCACAGTGCCAGAGTATCTTTTGCCTGACATTTCGGGCAGGTCGCACCTGCGATAAATCTTTTACGCATTTTGATTCCTATTCAAACTCATCCCAGCCGCCAAACTGCCGTTTTTCATGGCGCATCTCTGCCTGAAAAATGTCCTCCAGTTCGCGACGCGCCTCTTTCACCCGTGAAATTTGCTGGCTGTCAGAATGGTTAGGCATCAGCTCACGCAGCATACGCATATCCAGACGGCGAAAATGCTGCTGGGCGCGGAAAGCCTGGTGTGGATGCATACCTAACGTCATCAGCGTCTTACGCCCCAGTTCCAGCGCACTGGAGAAGGTCTCACGCGAGAACTGCGCCACCCCAGCCTGAATCAGCTCATGAGCTTCCACACGACCTCTGGCCCGGGCAAGAATCTGAAGATGCGGAAAATGATGCTGGCACAGATAAACAATTTCCATCGCATCCTCCGGACCATTACAGGTAATAACTATCGACTGCGCGGTTTCCGCACCAGCAGCACGCAACAGTTCCAGTTCGGTTGCATCGCCGTAATAAACTTTATAACCATATTTACGCATCAGACTGACCGCACTGATATCCCGCTCCAGTACCGTAATCCGCTTCTCGTTCGCCATCAGCAAACGCGCCACCACCTGACCAAAACGCCCAAACCCGACCACGATCACTTCAGGTTTATCATCCTCAACGAAAGGCTTCTCATCAGGCTCATCGCTGTCGTTAAAGCGACTTGCCAGAATCCGATCAATGCCCTGCATCAGCAATGGCGTAGTCATCATTGACAGCGTCACCGTCACCAGCAACAGCGGCATCTGATCGCCATGAAACAGCTTCGCCGATGATGCTGCCGAAAACAGCACAAAAGCGAACTCGCCTCCCTGGCTCAGTACGCCGGAAAATTGCAGGCGCTCAGAACTACGCAGACCAAACAGACGAGAGAGCGAATAGAGAACCGTACCCTTAATCGCCACCAGCGCCACAACACCGACCAGAATTTCGATGATATGGGTGTAGAGCACGCCAAGGTTCAGCGCCATCCCCACTGAGATAAAGAACAGGCCGAGCAGCAATCCTTTAAACGGGTCAATGGCTATCTCCAGTTCGTGGCGATACTCACTCTCTGCCAGCAGGATCCCGGCGATAAAGGTGCCCAGCGCCATCGAAAGCCCCAACGCATCCATAAACAATGCGGAGCCCAATACCAGCAGCAAAGCAGCAGCGGTAAAGACTTCACGCACGCCGGATGCCGCGATAAAACGGAAAATAGGTCGCAACAGATAGCGGCTACCAACCAACATACCGGCAAAGGCCAGTACCTTCATGCCGATGGTCATCCAGTCAGTATGACCACTGTCACCTCCGGCCAACAGCGGAACCAGAGCCAGAGCAGGGATCACTGCGAGGTCCTGGAACAACAGTACCGAAAACCCCAACTGGCCCGATTCGTTACGGTTCATTCCCTTATCGCGCATCAGCTGTAGCGCCATCGCGGTGGACGACATCGCCAGTCCGATGCCACCGATCACTGCCGCCTGCCACGAAAAATTCGTCAGCCATAATAGTCCACCGAGGATCGCCGCGCTGAGCAGAGCCTGCGCGGCACCGACGCCAAAGATGGAGCGTCGCAACTGCCACAGCTTTGCCGGGTTCAGCTCCAGCCCAATGATAAACATCAGGAACACCACACCCAGTTCCGAGAAGTGCAGGATCTCATCGACATCACTGATAAAGCCAAGTCCCCACGGCCCGATAGCAATACCGGCCAGCAGATAGCCCAACACGGCACCAATCCCCAGCCTTGCCGCCAGTGGCACCGCGATCACTGCCGCAAAAAGATACACCACGCCTGCCGTCAGCAGCGTTTGCCCTTCCATTCAGAGCCCTCCGGGCAGTTGCGGCGATGCCAGCCAGTCACCATAGGCACGCGCAAAATTTTTCATTACTTCTGGCGGCTGCCGCCGTGCAAGATAAATGATCATCGGTGTCAGCCAGTGCATGCGGCATAGCTGAGCGGTCAGTTCAAAAGGACGCATGATTTCCGACATCGGATAGCGATTAAGCCCATCCTGATGATAGGCCGCTTCAGGCTCACCGGTGGTGATCACACTCCGCCAGTATTTCCCCTCCAGCACGTTGCCATCAGGACCACTGGCAAACCCGCGTGACAAGACGCGATCCAGCCACTCTTTCAGCAATGCAGGGCAACTGTAGGTATACAGCGGATGCTGAAAAACAATCACCTGATGCTCACGAAGCAACTGCTGCTCGCGATGGATATCAATAAAAAAGTCCGGGTAGTGCGCATACAGATCATGTACGGTCACATTTGGCAGATCCTTTGCCGGTTGCAGCAACACCCGGTTAGCGATTGAGTCCTGTGATTCAGGATGTGCATAGAGCAACAAAACATTGGGCTGCTGCGACATGATTCCTCTCCAAATCGTCGTCATAACGGGGAAATTCCGCTACCATGCCCGACGCAGCGGAATAGTGCATTCCGCAAAGCAATTACGATGATTTAATTTAACATATACCCTGAATAATTCGTATTGCAGCGAGGCGACAGGCGAAGGGAACCCGGAGAGCTGGCTCAGCTAAGGGATTCGGGAGACTGAACGCAGTCAGCGCATCTGCAACCTGAAGTATGACGGATATATTCTGACTATTACGGCGCTTATGATTATCTTCTCCTCGTTACAAATACGACGCGGCGTCCGCGTGCTGCTGGACAACGCCACCGCCACGATCAATCCCGGCCAGAAAGTTGGACTGGTTGGGAAAAATGGCTGTGGCAAATCGACCCTGCTGTCGTTGCTCAAGCACGAGATAAGCGCCGACGGCGGTAGTGCTCATTATCCAGGCAACTGGTCGCTGGCCTGGGTTAACCAGGAGACGCCCGCGCTGGCCATGCCCGCCATTGAATACGTTATCGATGGCGATCGTGAATTTCGTCAGCTGGAATCCGATCTCACTCATGCTAACGACATTGATAATGGTCATGCCATCGCCACACTGCATGGCAAGCTGGACGCTATCCAGGCATGGACGATGCAATCCCGCGCAGCCAGTTTGCTTCATGGTCTGGGCTTTTCGCAGGAGCAGCTGACACGCCCGGTCAGTGACTTTTCCGGCGGCTGGCGAATGCGTCTTAACCTGGCACAGGCGCTGATATGCCGCTCAGATCTGTTGCTGCTTGATGAACCCACCAACCATCTTGATCTTGACGCGGTGATCTGGCTGGAACGTTGGTTGAAAAGCTATCAGGGCACATTGATTCTGATTTCCCATGACCGCGATTTTCTCGACCCGGTGGTGGATAAAATTCTGCATATTGAGCAGCAGTCAATGTTCGAATACACCGGCAATTACAGCGCCTTTGAGGTGCAGCGGGCGACCAAACTGGCGCAACAGCAGTCGATGTATGAAAACCAGCAGACCAAAGTGGCGCACCTGCAAAGCTTTATTGACCGCTTTAAGGCGAAAGCCAGCAAAGCCAAACAGGCGCAAAGCCGGATTAAAATGCTGGAACGTATGGAACTGATCGCGCCTGCACATGTTGATAATCCTTTTACCTTCAGCTTTCGTGCCCCGGAAAGCCTGCCCAATCCATTGCTGAACATGGAAAAAGTGAGCGCAGGCTATGGTGAGCGCATCATCCTGAATTCCATCAAACTGAATCTGGTGCCAGGCTCAAGGATTGGTTTGCTGGGCCGCAATGGCGCGGGCAAATCGACGCTGATTAAAATGCTGGCCGGTGAACTGACCCCGCTAAAAGGCGATATTGGCCTGGCGAAAGGCATCAGGCTGGGTTACTTCGCCCAGCATCAGCTGGAATTTTTACGCGCCGATGAATCACCGTTACAACATCTGGCCCGCCTTGCGCCTCAGGTGCTGGAACAGCAGCTACGGGATTATCTGGGCGGCTTTGGTTTTCAGGGCGATAAGGTGACTGAAAATACCGAACGTTTTTCCGGCGGTGAAAAAGCGCGGCTGGTGCTGGCATTGATTGTCTGGCAGCGCCCCAACCTGCTGCTGCTGGATGAACCAACCAACCACCTCGATCTGGATATGCGTCAGGCATTAACCGAGGCGCTGATCGACTTTGAAGGCGCACTGGTGGTGGTTTCGCACGATCGCCACCTGCTGCGCTCCACCACTGACGATCTTTATCTGGTCCACGATGGCAAGGTCGAGGCCTTTGATGGCGACCTGGAAGATTACCAGCGCTGGCTGAGCGAACTACAAAAACAGCAGGTCAGCAGCACAGATGTCAAAACAGATAACGCCAACAGTGCTCAGGCGAGAAAAGATCAAAAACGTCGTGAAGCAGAATTGCGCACACAAACGCAACCTCTGCGTAAACAGATTGAGAAGCTCGAAAAGCAGATGGAGAAACTGAACAGCCAGCTGACCGCCGCCGAAGAAAAACTGGCGGATGCGGAGATTTACGACCAAAAGCGCAAGGCCGATCTCACTGCCGCACTGAAGCAGCAGGCTGAGACAAAATCCGCGCTGGAAGAGTGTGAAATGGCCTGGCTGGATGCGCAGGAGCAGCTGGAAGCGATGCTCCAGGCCACTTAAAACGGCTTATCACCAAGTATCGTCGCGCGGTGCATAATGCGCCGCGCTGGCAAATAATCGGCGTTAGCGTAGTGCTGCGTCACCCGGTTGTCCCAGATAGCCAGATCGTTTTCCTGCCAGCGCCAGCGCACCTGGAATTCTGGCTTAGTAATATGGGCAAACAGAAAGGCCAGCAATGCCTCACTCTCTTTCTGCTTCAGGCCAGCGATGCGTGTGGTAAATCCTTCGTTCACAAACAGTGCCAGTCTGCCGCTTACCGGATGAGTCCGCACCACCGGATGCAACACCGGTGGATTCTTCTCTACCGCCACTTTCCAGCGGGCGTGTTCTTCTTCACTGTCACGGTATTTGAATTCCTGGAATGATTTGGTGAAGTCGTGCTCCGCTTTTAATCCGCTCAGTAACACCTTAAACGGTTCAGACAACGCATCGTAAGCTGCGACGCCACTGGCCCACAGCGTATCACCACCGTTTTTCGGCAACTGTTTCGCAGCGAGGATGGCACCGGCCGGAGGCGTGGCGATAAAGGTGACATCGGTATGCCAGTTATCACTGTCGGGGGGATTATCGTTGTGCGTATCCAGTACAATAATCTCTTCCACATCAGGGGCGTGAGGGTATACCGGATGGATATGCAGATCGCCAAAACGCGCGGCCAGCGCCCGCTGCTGCTGCGGGGTGATCGGCTGATCCCGGACGAACAGCACCTGATGGCGGATCAACGCATGATATAGCTGTTCAAACTGGGCGTCGCTCAGCGGCCGACTCAGATTAATATCAGCGACCTGCGCTCCAATATTCGGGCCAAGTGGGGTGATAGTCAGACGTTCGTTCATCACTATTCTCCGTGCCAGGGGGTTAAGCGACGTTGCAACGTGCGCAACATCAGTTCCAGTGTGAAGGCAATCAGGGCAATCACCGCGATGCCAGCCAGTACCACATCTGTTGCCAGAAACTCTCCGGCCGACTGCACCATAAAGCCCAGCCCACGGGTGGCAGCAATCAGTTCAGCCGCCACCAGCGTTGACCAGCCAACGCCAAGGCCAATACGGATACCGGTAAGAATTTCCGGCAGCGCACCGGGCAGGATCACCAACCACAATAGCTGCCAGCGATCGGCACCCAGTGACTGCGCTGCCCTGATACGCACCAACCTGGCGCTTTTCACACCCGCCAGGGTCGACAGAGCAACTGGTGCAAAAATCGCCAGATAAATCAGCAGGATTTTGGAGGTTTCACCAATACCAAACCAGATAACCATTAAAGGTAAATACGCCAGCGGCGGCACCGGACGGTACAGCTCAATCAGCGGGTCAAGAATACCGCGCACCGTGGCATTCAGTCCTATCAGAATACCCACCGGTACCCCGAGAATGATTGCCGCCAACAGCGCGATGAGGATCCGCCCGAGGCTGGCGGACAGGTGCTGCCATAATGTGGCATTCATAAATCCCTGCGGGCCGGCAATGACCACCAGTTGATGAAACACCTGTTGTGGCGGCGGCAGAAACAGCGGCGCAATCAGATGAAGCGCCGTAATCACCCACCATGCTGCCAGCAATACCAGCAGGGTGGCGATACTGAATGTCAGCTGGCGACGCAATGGCCAGCGCCACCGCTGACGCGAGGTAAGGTTTTTTTCGGCTGATAACAGGCTCATAAGAAGACCTCACGCTGTCGGAAGACCCGGCTTAATACATATTCGCGTTGGGCAATAAACGCAGGATCGGACTTAATAACCCGACAGGACTCTCCGGCGGCATAGCGGCGACCAAAATCCAGTTTGATCCGTTCAGTAATGCGCCCCGGCCCCGGCGACAAAAGAATTAATTCACTGGCGAGAAATACCGCTTCTTCAATATCGTGGGTGATCAATAAAACCGGCCTGTTCTCCTCATACCACAGGCTCAACAGCAGCTCCTGCATCTGTTCCCGGGTAAAAGCGTCCAGTGCGCCAAATGGCTCATCCAGTAGCAACAGCGGTGGCCGGGTCAGCAGCGCTCTGGCAATGCCGACCCGCTGACGCATTCCGCCTGAAAGCTGCCAGATAAATTTTTTTTCCGCACCGGCAAGTCCGACTTTCTTCAGCATCTGACGGGCTGCCTCCCTGCGCGGTTCTTTCGCCACACCGGCAAGTTGCAGACCCAACGCCACATTGTCCACGACGTTACGCCACGGTAGCAGGCCTTCGTGCTGAAACACCACGCCGCGCTCTGCGCCAGGCCCGGTAACGGTTTTGCCATCCAGCGTAATGCTGCCGGACTGCACCGGAAGAAAACCGGCGATCAGATTCAACAACGTGGTTTTCCCACAGCCTGACGGGCCCAGCAGCACAACCAGTTCTCCGGCTGCGATCCTAAGGTTAATGCCATCAAGCGCAAGATGGCGCTCATAACGGGCGCTGAGATGTGAGACAACAAGCAAAATGCCTCCGACTAATGAGCAAGGGGTTTAACAAACCGGTCAGTGACATAGCTGCTGTAATCGGTGGCAACCTGTGGCACTTTCCCCTGCTGTTGCAGAAACCGCGCGGTATCTAAAATCGCCTTATTAACCGGCTGAGACAGTTGCTCTACCTGCTGCGCGGCGGTCAGGTAACGATTACCTTTTACCAGCTCAGCAACCTGCGATTCCGGCACCCCGCTGAGACGTGACAGCTTGCTGAGGTTGTCACTGTTTTCGAGCCACTGCTGCGGGTTATCGAGATAGCTTTTCTGCACCGCCAGCGCACTGCGTGCAAAAGCAGTCACCACTTCCGGGTGTTGCCTGGCAAAATCTTTACGCACCACCCAGACATCGAGCGTCGGTGAGCCCCATTGTGCCACTTGAGCAGAGTCGGTCAGGACATGGCCCTGTTTTTCCAGCTCACTGACTGCCGGAGCCCAGACATAAGCACCGTCGATATCCCCTCTCTGCCAGGCAGCCACAATCGCCGGTGGTTGCAGATTGATAATTTGCAGCCGATCGGGGGCGATTCCCCAGTGCTTCAGAGCAGCAAGCAGGCTGTAATGCGTGGTGGAGATAAAAGGTACGGCGATACGTTTACCGATCAGATCCTGAGGCGTGTTGATGCCTTTTTTCACCACCAGCGCCTCGGAAGTGCCAAGTTGCGAAGCCAGCAGAAACACCTCAATCGGCACCTGCTGACTTGCAGCAACGGCCAGCGGGCTGGAACCGATATTACCGATTTGCACATCGCCAGATGCCAGCGCCCTGACCACGCCAGAACCGCTGTCGAACTTGCGCCAGTCCACTTTCGCACCACTCTCTTTAGCAAAGGTATTATCAGCCTGGGCGACCTTTGCTGGCTCCGCTGACGTCTGATAAGCAATGGTGATATCCACCGCTTTGCTACTGGAGGAGGAAGCAAGAAGTAAAAGCATTACAGCGATGGAAGAATGGCTGAATTTACCCGCCATAACACAGCTCCGGTTGTCTTTATCTGAGGATTAATCTCCTCTTTGTAACCGGGAACTATTTTGGCAATAAAGTAATTAAAAATTATCTTTTATATTTTTATCTGCTTAGAAGAAAAGTACCTGACTTTAGCTGAAAAACAGAAAACCACCGCCAGACGGTGGTTTGTATCCTGCTGACAATGGTTAATGCCAGATCAGTAGCACGCAGACGGCGGTCAGAATGCCCATGGAGAGATTAAAAATTTTCCAGGCACGACGACTGGCAAGAATTCGTCCAATCAGCGTTCCGAAACTCAGCCAGATTACACCGGACAGAAGGTTAACGAGCATCATCGCAAAACTGATCGCCACCACCGAATCCCGCCAGGCATCGCCCGACAGGCTGAAGCTGGCTACCGCTCCCAACGCCATAAGCCAGGCTTTGGGATTAATGAGCTGGAGCAACCCGCCCTGCCAAAATGGCACGGGGCGCTTTGGAGGCTCACCGGTTTGCAGTTTTTCATATTTCGCGCTGGCAATTTTCCATGCCAGCCAGAGAAGATAGAGACTTCCGGCAATTTTCAGAAACAGATGAAGGGCAGGATAAAGCAGGATCAATCCACCAATGCCGGAGGCTGCAATAAGCAGCATGACCTGCATACCGGTCATAATCCCTGCCAGCAACCACAGCGAACGCAGGAAGCCAAAATTGGCACCAGAGGCGGTAAGTAACATATTATTGGGGCCAGGGGTTATTGCAGCCACCCAGAGAAAGCCCAGCATCGATAAAAATAAACTCAGTTCCATATGAATCGGGTGCTCCTCACCGCTGACCAGAATCGAACCTGATGAAGCTAACAACGTGACAGGGATCAGACAAGCATTTTGAAGATCAATTTTAATCCACAGCCCTCTGATTTTCAGCCCATAACAGGGTTCAGTAACCCACACCTGCAAACCATGCTGCCCCGGTTAATACGCCGTCGTATGTATCTGCAACCGCACTGGCAACGCCTGACGCTTCCTGACAGCGATTTTGTTGACCTCGCGTGGAGTGAAAATCCGGCACATGCCAGACATAAGCCCCGGGTGGTGCTGTTCCATGGCCTTGAAGGCAGTGTCAGCAGTCCCTATGCGCATGGCCTGCTGCATGCCTGCCAGCAACGAGGATGGCTGGGGGTAGTGATGCATTTTCGCGGTTGTAGCGGCGAGCCGAACCGGCTGCACCGGATTTACCATTCAGGCGAGACCAGCGATGCCTCCTTTTTTCTGCAATGGCTTCGGGAGCAATGGGGGACGGTGCCAACCGCCGCCGTAGGCTTTTCACTGGGTGGCAATATGCTTAGCTTTCTGATGGGAGAGCAGGGGAACGCCTGTCTGTTGGATGCCGGCGTGGTGGTTTCTGCTCCGCTGATGCTGGAGCCATGCAGTCTGCGGCTGGAGCATGGATTTTCCCGCGTCTATCAGCGCTATTTGCTGAATTTGCTCAAAAAAAATGCCGAACGTAAACTGATTGCCTGGCCTGGCACACTCCCTGTGGATATGTCACAACTGAAAGCGTTGAAGACGCTGCGAAGTTTTGACGATGCCATCACCGCCAGAGCACACGGCTTCAGGGATGCAGGCGATTACTATCGCCGCTGTAGCGCCATGCCATTGTTGCCTGCTGTGTGTAAACCTTTACTGATTATTCATGCGCAAGACGATCCTTTTATGAGTGAAGAGATCATCCCTGATCCAGAGAGGCTGCCAGCCTGCGTCGAGTATCAATTGACCCGTTATGGTGGTCATGTGGGATTTGTCAGCGGAACCCCGCTCAAACCGCAAATGTGGCTGGAACAACGCATTCCGCAATGGCTTTCAACCTGGCTGGACAATTAATATGATTATTCCCTGGCAAGAACTGGAAACAGAAACGCTTAATAACCTGATTGAATCCTTTGTGCTGCGTGAAGGGACCGATTACGGTGAACACGAACGTTCTCTGGCGCAGAAAGTCGAGGACGTTCGTCGACAGCTCAGTCATGGGGAAGCCGTACTGGTGTGGTCAGAGCTGTATGAAACAGTGAATATCATGCGTCGGGATCAATTCAGTCAAATTTAAAATCTCCGATCGGACAGCACAATACATTTTCAATAAAACCCCCAAAAATAATTAATTTACCCAAAAAAAATCCGTTAATAAACCTATTAACACCCCATTACCCCTGTAATTTTAATAAAAAATATGCATACTATTTCCTTTATCTACAGGTGAACCATAGATATTTGATTACAATAAGCATCAAAAAATTAAAACTTTAAATAAAAAATCAACAACAACTAAAAATAAAAGACAGAAAAACCACAGGATTATTGTTTAAGTAAAAACCAATACCTTTATCAAAAACAAGGAACTACACACATGAATATCAAAACAATAATTATATTCTCTTGCATTCTTGCAGGTTGTCATTCTGCATCACACGGACGTCAGAATGCGTTGAATCAATCTGAAATTGGTTCAGGAGAAAAAACATTAAAAGAAAAAAAATTATTGATCAGACCAGGTCTGTTTTTCCATTATCTAATTATTCACAAGACATCAACAAATGGATTCCATCTAATTCACCAGATTATAATCGTCCGGTAATAAGCATTGAATCACAACAACACCATTTTACTGAATTAAAGAAAAAATATTTTGGTACCGGGCTGAGCGATCGTTCCCCGTGGAATGAAACTTACACCCGGACACTACCGATTGAAGCACAGCTTATTATTCATAAGGATATTGAAAAATGGTTATCCGGCACAGCGGAGTCATACGGCCTGAACTTTAAAAAACTGCCTTTAAGCAGCAAGAATGCAATCAGAATAAATGCCAATGTTACTGTTCCCGATAATACTGCAGGACGTGCTATTACAGTCAGAGAAACACTGATCAGAATCCTGCCCACTATCGACCCGATCTTTAATGACCCCAGGCTGGCCGGCGAAGGGTATCCTTTTGATAACCTGCAAATGTCAGCCATACGTGCCGGAACCCCGCTGTATATTCTGACATCCAGTCAGGATAAAGCCTGGAAATTTATTTTCTCTCCAACTGTTATGGGATGGGTAAAAAGTGATGATATTGCCAACGTTGATGATACATTTGTCTCCAGTTGGGTTGCATCAGCACAACAACAGCTTGGCGCGTTTATAAAAGAGCCCGTTTCTGTCACTTATGGTAACAGATTTTATTTTACCGCCCGTCCCGGAACAATTTTGCCAATGCGCAAAGAATCAGGGAGTGTCCTTGTCGCCATTCCGGTAAAACAAACTGATGGCAGCGCACAGATAAAATGGCTTCCCAGCCAAAAAGAAGATGTCGTCACCATGCCGTTAATCATGACACCCAACCATATCGCTAACCTGATTAATTCAATGCAGGGCAAACCTTACGGCTGGGGGAATTTTAATTTTCATAATGACTGTTCCGCCGAACTTCGTAGCCTGATGATGCCATTTGGCCTTTTTTTGCCCAGGAATTCAGCCGCACAGGCAAAGTTCGGCAAAATGGTGGATCTGAGTCATCAGGATGTGAATTCACGGATAAGTTATCTGGCTGAACACGGAAAACCGTTTACCACATTGATACATGTGGACGGGCATATAATGCTGTATATCGGTAATACCTCTCTTAACGGAAAAGTTGTCCCAATGACCTATCAAAATATTTGGGGATTGCATACGCAAAAAGTGGAAGGCAGAAGTATTATTGGTAGTTCCGTATTTTTCCCTCTGCTGGCAACCTACCCGGAAAATACCAATCTTTTGTCTCCGGCAGCCAAACCCCTGTTCAGCCTGAGCTTCATTGAATAATCTCTCTCACCCGCTTCGGATTGAAGGGAAGATGACACAAAGCAACAAAACGTGATAACAATGGCGGGTCCATATGCACAAGGAACCCGTTTATGTCTGCTAAACATCCGGTGATCGCCGTGACCGGCTCCAGCGGAGCCGGAACTACCACCACCAGTCGCGCCTTCCGCAAGATATTTCAGCAGTTGAACCTGCATGCTGCTGAAGTAGAAGGAGACAGCTTTCACCGGTATACCCGACCAGAAATGGATATGGCTATTCGTAAGGCACGGGACCTGGGTCGTCATATCAGTTATTTTGGGCCTGAAGCCAATGACTTTGCGCTACTGGAACAGACCTTCAGACAATATGGCGAAAGCGGAAACGGCCAGTCACGCAAATATCTGCATACCTACGATGAAGCCGTGCCCTGGAATCAGGTTCCCGGCACCTTCACGCCCTGGCAGCCGTTGCCGGAACCTACCGATGTGCTGTTTTATGAAGGGCTGCACGGCGGCGTGGTGCCGATTGTTAACCTTGAATGGATACAGAAACTGGTACGCGATACCAGTGAACGTGGTCATTCCCGCGAAGCGGTGATGGATTCTGTCGTGCGCTCAATGGAAGATTACATTAATTTTATCACCCCACAATTCTCCCGCACTCACCTCAACTTTCAGCGGGTGCCAACCGTTGATACCTCAAATCCGTTTGCTGCCCGCTCCATTCCGTCGCTGGACGAAAGCTTTGTGGTTATTCATTTTCAGGCGCTGGAAGATATCGATTTCCCTTATCTGCTGACCATGCTTCAGGGCTCGTTTATTTCCCGCATCAATACCCTGGTGGTGCCTGGCGGTAAAATGGGGCTGGCATGGAGCTGATCATGGTGCCGTTAGTCAAACGATTGATGGAAGGCAAAAAAATAGAGTAGCGCCCTGCATTGACAGGGCGACATTGCGCTTAGCGCGCAACCACCTCGTAACTGTGGGTAATGGTGACACCCTTACCCAGCATCAGAGCCACGGAGCAGTATTTTTCAGCCGAAAGATCGACTGCCCGTGAGACAGCTTTATCACTTAGCTCATCACCGGTAACGATAAAGTGCAGATTAATATGGGTAAGCAATCGGGGAGCCTCTTCCCGCCGCTCTGACGTGAGCTTCACTTCGCAATCTTTTACGTCATGGCGGCCTTTTTGCAAAATTGACACCACGTCAATAGCGCTGCATCCACCTGCCGCCATCAGTACCATCTCCATCGGGCTGGGCGCTTTATCTCCGGAGTTGCCATCCATCAGTATCTGATGCCCTGAAGAGGATTCGCCTAAAAAGGTCAGCCCTTCCACCCACTTGACTCGTGCCTGCATGTCAATGCTCCTAATTCATTCAATTAACTCCAGATTACGCTTAAGCCATAAAAACGGCAATCCGACAAACTTCCCACTATGCTGAATAAAGAGAACAGAAGACACTGGTGCAAAGCTATGCTACAAAAAGACTGTAAAATTTTCGTCAGTACTCTACAAATCATGACGAAACGGAATGACATAACGAGCCAGGCTTTGAGCTAAGGCCAGAAAAAATTTCCTGACAGGGTAACGCTTCAGTATTTCATCGCCTGACAGGGAATTCTGCCCCTGAATTTAAGGCACGATAACAACAGAGGATAACAGCGAATGGTTCTCGGCAAACCGCAAACAGACCCGACACTTGAATGGTTCCTGTCACATTGCCATATTCATAAGTATCCATCCAAAAGCACGCTGATTCATCAGGGTGAAAAAGCGGAAACGCTCTACTACATTGTCAAAGGCGCGGTAGCGGTGCTTATCAAGGATGAAGAAGGCAAGGAGATGATCCTCTCTTATCTTAATCAGGGTGATTTTATTGGCGAACTTGGCCTGTTCGAAGAAGGTCAGGAACGTAGTGCGTGGGTTCGGGCAAAAACCGCCTGTGAAGTTGCTGAAATTTCGTATAAAAAATTCCGTCAGCTGATTCAGGTTAATCCGGAAATTCTGATGCGCCTTTCTTCGCAAATGGCGCGCCGCCTGCAAGTAACATCAGAGAAAGTAGGTAATTTAGCGTTTCTTGATGTCACCGGCCGCATCGCCCAGACACTGCTTAATCTGGCCAAACAGCCAGATGCCATGACTCACCCGGACGGTATGCAGATTAAGATTACCCGTCAGGAGATCGGTCAGATCGTTGGCTGCTCACGTGAAACAGTGGGCCGTATCCTGAAAATGTTGGAAGATCAGAATCTGATTTCAGCGCATGGGAAAACCATCGTGGTTTATGGCACACGCTAAACGACTCTGCTCCACGGCGTAACAGTTTTGTTGCGCCTTTTATCGGTAGGGAGCCATGTGGCGTAGAATCATTTATCACCCCGAAGTTAATTACGCATTACGCCAGACAATGGTGCTCTGTCTGCCCGTCGCTGTCGGATGGCTGACGGGCTACCTGCAAAACGGATTACTCTTCTCTCTGGTTCCTGCCTGCTGCAACATTGCTGGCCTGGATACTCCCCACAAACGTTTTTTCAAACGTCTGACCGTTGGCGGCAGCCTCTTTGCCTTTAGTAGCTTTCTTATCCAGTATCTCGGCGAACAGCAGATTCCCCTGCCCGCCATCCTGTTTGTGATGGCCATGTTGCTGGGTGTCACCGGAGAAATCAGTCCACTGCACGGCCGGTTGTTACCCGGTTCGTTGATTGCCGCTATTTTCACTCTCAGTCTTGCCGGCAGAATGCCCATCTGGCAGCCCCCTGTGCTCTATATACTGGGCACCGTCTGGTATGGTGTTTTCAACTGGTTCTGGTTCTGGCTGTGGAAAGAGCAGCCGATGCGGGAAACATTGAGCCTGATGTATCGTGAGCTGGCTGATTATTGCGAGGCAAAATATTCTTTGCTGACAAAGCTAACCGATCCGGAAAAGGCCCTGCCGCCACTGCTTACCCGCCAGCAAAAAGCGGTGGATTTGATCACCACCTGCTATCAGCAGATGCATATGCTAGCCGCCAATAATCACAATCATCATAAACGGCTGACCCGCGCCTTTCAGGTAGCGCTGGATTTACAGGAGCACATTTCCGTCAGCCTGCACCAGCCGACAGAGGTGCAAAAACTGGTAGAACAAAGCCACGCTGAAGCAGTGATCCGCTGGAATGCCCGAACGATTGCCGCCCGGCTACGCAGGCTGGCAGACGACATTCTTTATCATCGGTTACCTGAACGCTTTACTATGGATAAGCAGTTGCAGGCACTGGCAAAAATTGCCCGTCAGCATCCGGATAATCCGGTCGGCAACTTCTGTTATTACCATTTCAGCCGTATTGCGCGCGTGCTGCGTACTCAGCGCCCTCTTTATCAGCGCGACCTGATGGCGGACCGTCAGCGCAGGTTGCCACTGCTGCCCGCGATAAAAAGCTATCTCTCACTGAAGTCTTCGGCGCTGCGTACCGCCGCCCGTTTCGCGGTGATGCTGAGTTTTGCCAGTTCGCTGGCGCTGTTTTTTGATTTGCCTAAACCGTACTGGATACTGATGACGGTGATGTTTGTCAGTCAGAATGGCTACAGTGCCACCAGGGTGAGAATTCAGCACCGGGCGCTTGGCACCTTTGCCGGGCTGGTCATCGCTGCCATTACCCTGCGGCTGCATGCCCCGGAATCTCTGGTGCTGTTGACCATGCTGGCAATCACCCTGATCAGCTATTTGTTTATCCGTAAATTTTATGGCTGGGCTATGGTTGGGTTTACGGTCACGGCGGTATATTCCCTGCAACTCCTGTCGCTGAATGGCGCAGATTTTTTACTACCACGCCTGATGGACACGCTGATGGGATGCCTGATTGCCTTTGGCGGCATGGTCTGGCTGTGGCCACAGTGGCAAAGTGGCCTGTTGCGGCAGAATGCCCATGATGCGCTGGGCGCTTACCAGGATGCGCTGCAAATGCTGCTGGGTAGCGAGGAGCAACCAGAGAAGCTGGCATACCAACGGATTAAAGTTAATCAGGCCCATAATGCGCTGTTTAACTCTCTCAACCAGGCAATGCAGGAACCGGGATTCAATACCCGTTATCTTGCCGATATGAAATTATGGGTTACGCACAGCCAGTTCATCGTTGAGCATATTAATGCCATGACTATTCTCGCCAGGGAACATACCATGTTGACGCCATCGTTGGCGGAAGGCTATTTACAGCGATGTGAAATCGCCCTACAGCGCTGTCAACAACGACTGGAATATGATGGCCCTGGCCAGGAAACCGACATCATGGAAGCGAAAACTGAACGCCCACAGGGGGCGGTGACTATTCTGGAAAGGCATGTTCAGCGAATTCTGGGACATCTTAACGTGCTGCACACTATCTCATCACTGGCGTGGGCTAATCGCCCACATCATGGTCGCTGGCTGTCACGGCGTTTAAGAAAAACGGCCTGATTACGCAGGCCGTTTTGAAGGGGGAGCTTTAAGCAGACAACTGTTTTGTAACCGCCGCCGCAAAACGCGCCATTCCCTCTTCGATATCTGCCGGTTCAATCACCAGCGAGGGGGCAAAACGGATAACATCGGTCCCGGCATTGAGGATCATCACGCCTTCTGCGGCAGCGGCATTGAGAATATCACGCGCCTTACCGGCATATTGCGGTTTCAAAGCAGCACCAATCAGCAGCCCTTTCCCCCGGATCTCACTGAACACATCCAGACTGGCATCGATTGCCTTCAACGCATTCACAAACATCTGGCGGCGAATTTCCACGCCGTTCAGTACTTCTGCGGTATTGATCACGTCAAGCGCCGCTTCGGCTACGGCACAGGCCAGCGGATTGCCGCCATAGGTCGTACCATGCACACCTGGCGACATGGTGGAGGCAATCTCATTCGTCGTCAGCATCGCACTAACGGGAAAACCGCCGCCTAACGCTTTCGCCGTGGTCAGAATATCGGGCACCACGCCGTAATGTTCATATGCGAACAGCTTCCCACTACGCCCCATACCGCTTTGCACTTCGTCCATCACCAGCAACGCCTGATGCTCATCACACAGCTGACGCAGCCCCTGCATAAACGCTTCAGTTGCCGGGATGATGCCACCCTCGCCCTGAATCGGCTCAACCACAATCGCACAGGTATGATCGTCAATGACCGCTTTCACCGCATCCAGATTGTTAAACGGGACATGGACAATATCAGCAGGTTTAGGACCAAAACCATCAGAATATTTCGGCTGACCACCAACGGAAACCGTAAAAAATGTGCGTCCATGAAAGGCGTTATGGAAAGCGATAATTTTGCTTTTATAAGGCGAGTGACGTTTGGCAGCATAGTAACGCGCCAGCTTGAAAGCCGCTTCATTGGCTTCTCCACCAGAATTGGCAAAGAAAACGCGATCGGCAAAGGTCGCAGCAATCAGCTTGCTGGCAAGGCGCAGGGCGGGTTCGTTGGTGAAGACGTTACTGGTGTGCCACAGGGTTTCGCCCTGGGTTTTCAAAGCATCAACCAGTGCCGGATGGCAGTGCCCCAGTGCAGTCACTGCAATGCCGCCAGAGAAATCGATATACTCTTTACCCTGTTGATCCCAGACCCGGCTACCCTTGCCTTTTACCGGCACAAATTGTGCTGGTGCATAAACAGGCAAAATCACCTCATCAAACGTCTTCCGCGTTACCGCTAGTTTGTCCGCTGCCATTGACGACCTCATTTTTATACATTACCGAAAATGTGAAATTATAGTCATAAAATATGCATAAAAAATCAATTCAGAGCAACTATTTTACTGCCGCAAAAAATTCTCCAGCAGTTGATGCCCCTGCTCACTAAGAATGCTTTCCGGATGAAACTGAACCCCCTGCACGGGAAGATGCCGGTGACAAAATCCCATAATCTCATCAGGTTGAGCATCACGCATCGACCATGCAGTGATATCAAATTCTGTTGGGAGAGAGTCCTTCTCAACAATCAGCGAATGATAACGTGTCACCGTCAGCGGATGCTTCAGGCCCCGGAAAACACCACCATCATTGTGCTCAATCGCGGAAGTCTTGCCATGCATCACTTCCCGCGCCCGCACCACTCGTGCACCAAATGCCTGAGCTATAGCCTGATGTCCCAGACATACGCCGAGGATCGGCAACTTTCCGGCAAAGGTCATAATTGCCGCCAGCGAAATTCCAGCCTCATCGGGTGTGCAGGGTCCGGGGGAAATCACCAGGTGATCCGGGCGCAGAGCAGCAATATCTCCCAAAGTCAGCGCATCATTCCGCCGAACCTCGACCTCTTCTCCAAGCTCACAAAAATACTGATAGAGATTCCAGGTGAAAGAGTCGTAATTATCAATTAATAACAGCATTGATGCTCCACATGGGAATAGGGGGCACGGTTCTTTACGGAAGTGACCAGCGGGGTGATGACTATATCGCAACAACAACGATGCATAGCCCGCCCCGCAGGAAGGTTAAGGCAGCACTTTAGCGGAGAGGATCACCACCGGCTTCACCGGTACATTCTGGTAAGGGCCGACGTTCTGCGAAGGAACCTGAGAAATCTTATCCGCAACGTCCTGTCCTTTCACGACTTTACCAAATACGGCATAGCCAAAGTCACGCTGACCATGATCGAGGAAAGCGTTATCAGCCACATTAATAAAGAACTGGCTGGTAGCACTGTCCTTGTCTGCGGTACGCGCCATAGCGATGGTGCCGCGTTTATTCAACAAACCGTTATCCGCTTCATTTTTGATTGGCGCATTCGTCGTTTTTTGCTGCATATCGGTGGTAAAGCCACCGCCCTGCACCATAAAACCAGGAATAACACGGTGGAAGGTGGTGTTGTTATAGAAACCACTATTAACGTAATCGACGAAGTTTTTAACCGAAACCGGGGCTTTCTGATTATTAAGCTCAAGCTCAATATTACCGGCAGAGGTAGTCAGGAGCACATGCGTGTCTCCTTTCGCAGCCAGCGCAGAAAAGGAGAGCGTGGAGAGAGCAAACACGGTAGCAACCGCTGTTAACGTACGTTTTAGCATGAAAAATTCCTTACTAAGGGCGACAAGCCAAAAAAACCATATTGATTGTAAAGAGGCCCTTATCAACGCGCCAGCGTTTTACTTTTATTTACCTGCTGAGCTTTAAAAAAGGGCCGGCTTCCCTCAGTGGGAAAAGGTGATTTACATCACAAATTCAATGCATATGAAACAGAATATTTCATTATTTATTTATGCCGATCACGAAAATCGTTACACTGCCGACGCTTACCGTGGGCGTCCGCCTCACGATCCTTCAGACTCACAGGCATCCACTATGACTAATCGCGATCGAATTGGGCTTACCTGGATCAGTTTCTTTTCCTACGCACTTACTGGCGCGGTCGTCATTGTGACTGGCATGGTGCTGGAAAATATTGCTGATTATTTTCACCTGCCAGTCGCGCAGATGAGTAATACCTTTACCTTTCTCAACGCGGGTATCCTCGCAGCCGTGTTTCTGAATGCCTGGCTGATGGAAATTATTCCCCTTAAACGCCAGCTGATATTTGGCTTTGTCCTGATGGTGCTGGCGGTGCTGGGCCTGATGACCAGCCACAGCCTGAGCGTTTTTTCTCTCAGTATGTTCGTGCTGGGCGTGGTCAGTGGCATCACCATGTCGATTGGTACATTCCTGATTACTCATCTGTATCAGGGACGTCAGCGCGGGTCGCGCCTGCTGTTTACCGATTCCTTTTTCAGTATGGCCGGTACTATTTTCCCTGTCATTGCCGCCGCTCTGCTGGCGCGTGCGCTGCCGTGGTACTGGGTTTATGTCTGCATCGGGGTGATCTATGTCGCGATCTTTGTGCTGGCACTGTGCTTTGAATTCCCGGTTCTGGGTAAGCAGGCGGTAACGCAGCAGACGGCGGAAAAAGAAAAATGGGGCGTTGGTGTCCTGCTGCTGTCGGTGGCGGCGCTCTGTTATATCCTGGGACAGCTGGGCTTTATTGGCTGGGTGCCACAATATGCCACCAAAAATATGGCAATGGACCTGGGCCAGGCAGGTGGGCTGGTCGGCAACTTCTGGACCTCTTACATGATAGGAATGTGGGCATTCAGTGCCATCCTGCGCTTTTTTGACCCACAGCGCATCGTTACCCTGCTGGCCCTGCTTTCCACCTTATTGATGTACTGGTTTATCAGCACCACCGATGCCACGATGCTGAAGTGGATCATGATAAGCCTGGGTTTTTGCTCCAGTGCTATTTACACCACCATTATTACCCTTGGCTCACTACAAACCCGGATTTCTTCACCCAAACTGGTGAACTTTATTCTGACTTGTGGAACGGTCGGTACGATGCTGACCTTCATGGTTACCGGTCCGATCGTTGAAAGAGGGGGCCCGCACGCCGCTCTTTTCACCGCCAACGGCCTGTATGCGGTGGTATTTATCATGTGTCTGCTGCTCGGTTTTGTCAGCAAACACAGGCTGCATGGTAAGAACGCGGCTCACTAAAGAGTGATGCGGGCAGGCCATCCCGGTCTGCCCGCAGTCATCACCGTTTGAAATTGACCCGTTCGCTTTCATCAAGATAAATGCGGGTTTCTGCCGGTTGAGTTTCCGCAATGACCCGTCCATTACGCACTGACCAGCGCACCGGCACCTGACGGCGTAGCGCATCAAAACCGCTCTCGGCGGGGAGAATGATCAGACTGGCGCGATTGCCGGTCTGGGTGCCGTAGTCATGCAGTTGTAGCGTTCTGGCACTGTGAGTAGTAATCAGCTTTATCCCCTCATCCAACTGACCATAGCCCATTAACTGACAGACATGCAGCCCCATATGCAGCACCTGTAACATGTTGGCGGTGCCCAGTGGATACCAGGGATCGAAGACATCATCATGGCCGAAACAGACGTTAATATCGGCCTCCAGCATCTCTTTCACCCGGGTGATACCGCGGCGTTTAGGATAGGTGTCAAAACGGCCTTGCAGATGAATATTCACCAGCGGATTGGCGACGAAGTTAATGCCCGCAAGTTTCAGCAGGCGGAACAAGCGTGATGTGTAAGCGCCATTATAGGAGTGCATCGCCGTAGTGTGGCTGGCGGTGACGCGTGCCCCCATTTTTTCACGTAAAGCCAGCGCAGCGACCGTCTCAACGAACCGCGATTGTTCATCGTCAATCTCATCGCAGTGGACATCCACCATACGCTGATATTTCTGCGCCAGGGCGAAGGTTTTATGTAACGATTCGACGCCATATTCGCGGGTGAACTCAAAATGAGGTATAGCCCCAACCACATCGGCACCCAGCTTCAGCGCCTCCTCCAGCAACACCTCACCATCCGGATAGGAGAGAATGCCCTCCTGAGGAAAAGCCACAATCTGGATATCCACCCACGGCGCCATCTCCTCTTTTACTTCCAGCATTGCCCGCAGTGCGGTCAGCGTTGGGTCGGAGACATCAACATGCGTGCGGACATACTGGATACCGTTCGCTATCTGCCATTTAAGCGTCTGCCGGGCGCGTTTTTTTACGTCATCATGGCTTAACAGCGCCTTGCGTTCTGCCCAGCGCTCAATGCCTTCAAACAGCGTTCCCGATTCGTTCCAGGCCGGATCACCCGCGGTTTGCGTGGTATCCAGGTGAATATGTGGTTCGATAAATGGCGGAAATGCCAGACCACCTTCCGCATCCAGCGCATCATCTGTCGCCGCATTTTGTGGTTGAGGAGAAATTGAGCTGAACACGCCATCGCGAATTCCGATTTGCCAGAGTCCCTCGCGCCACGGCAAACGAACGTGATTAATCCATTTTAAATTAACAGCCTGCATGGAAACGCTCCTCAATATCAGTGGTATCTGTTAACCATACCACCGATTTCCGCTGCTGCACGGAAGATTGCTGCCCCTGAGTCCCTGAACATCTGCCAATGCAGTAGCAACCGCCAGGCAGGCACAACCGGCGAAAGCAGAATCGGGCAAAAAACACTGTCATAAACCAACCGCAAGGTTATATATCGCGACGGCATTCTTATCTATACTGATTTTTTACCCGATATCTGAAGGAATTAGCATGAAACGCCTGTGGTTTGCTGTGTTGCTGACTGGAGTCAGCCAGTTAAGTTGTGCCGCCGCGCTGGACTACTCTGCATTACAAGGGCGCTGGCAGGTTAAGGCCGTGCAGGTTAATGGCGACGGCATTCAGGCGGTAGTGGAAAATGACCCTCAGTATATGGGCGCAGAGGTGACTTTCTCAGCGTATAAAATCATCTGGACCAAAGGAACCAAAGATCGGGCCATCGATCCGGCAATCGATAATTGCACCGGTCAGCCCACTCTGACACCTGCCGACCATAACGATCCTGAGATGGGTTATCGGGTAGCAAATGGATTTAATGTGGTATGCGGTAAGCAGCCGTGGGGACCGGGTGCCGTGGTTACCGTACCGGTCAGAAATACCATGACGCTTTACTGGTATGACGGAGCAATTCTGACCATGAAAAAGACAAAATAACCAGAAGCAGAATCTCTCTCCTTCTGGTCATATCTGATGGTTATGGCTGGGCAACAAATCCCACAGCAGCATAGACTTTGCTCAAGGTTTCCTGGGCCTGTGCCCGCGCTTTAGCAGCCCCTTCGCGCATCACCTGCTGAAGAAACGCTTCGTCATTACGGTAACGGTGGTAACGTTCCTGTAACTCCGTCAACATGCCGGAAACCGCTTCCGCCACGGCCCCTTTCAGGTGACCATACATCTGGCCTTCAAACTGTTTCTCCAGCTCCGGAATGCTCTGCCCCGTCACCCCGGAGAGAATATCCAGCAAATTAGATACGCCAGCCTTCTGCCTGATGTCGTAACGGACCACCGGCGGCTCGTCACCATCTGTCATGGCACGCTTGATTTTCTTTACCACTGATTTTGGATCTTCCAGCAGACCAATGACGTTATTACGGTTGTCATCAGACTTGGACATCTTTTTGGTTGGCTCCAGCAGTGACATGACACGGGCACCGGATTTGGGGATAAACGGCTCAGGGATCTTAAATACCTCACCGTAAAGGGCATTAAAGCGTGACGCCACGTCACGGCTCAGCTCCAGATGCTGCTTCTGATCTTCGCCAACCGGTACCTGAGTGGTCTGATACAACAAAATATCAGCCGCCATTAACACCGGATAATCAAACAGACCGGCGTTAATGTTCTCTTCATAGCGCGCTGACTTGTCCTTAAACTGCGTCATGCGGCTCAGCTCACCAAAGTAGGTGTAGCAGTTAAGAACCCAGCTCAGCTGAGCGTGCTCAGGGACGTGTGACTGAACAAAAATAGTGCTCTTCTCAGGATCGATACCGCAAGCCAGATAGAGCGCCAGCGTGTCCAGCGTCGCCTTGCGCAATGCAGCCGGATCCTGGCGCACGGTAATTGCGTGTAAATCGACGATGCAGTAAATACAGTCGTAATCATCCTGCATGCTGACCCACTGACGCAGCGCACCCATATAATTACCGATGGTCAGTTCGCCTGAGGGCTGTGCGCCGCTAAATACGATGGGTTTGCTCATGAGTTTCATCCTGGTAATGACAGCCCGAGTGCGGGCAACAAATCTTTAAAATGATCGAGTACAAGGTCCGGCTGCGAACTGGCAATTGGCTCGCCGTAGTTGTAGCCAAAAGTCATGCCCACACAGGGGCAGCCTGCCGAGCGGGCAGCGAGAATATCATTGCGGGAATCACCGACAAACAGCAGCTCATGCGGCAACAAGCCAAGTTTACCCAGCACCAGGAATAATGGCGCAGGGTGTGGTTTCTTTGCCACCACATCATCACCGCCCAAAATCAGCGAGAAGTGGTTTTCAATCCCCAGTGAAATCAGCAGGGGTTGGATAAAGGCGGTTGGCTTGTTGGTGACTATTGCCAGAGGCAAACCACTGGCAGCGAGCGCTGCAAGGCTTTCCTTCACTTCAGGAAACAACCTGCTGCCCGTTTCAACCGTGCGGGCGTAATGCTTATCAAACAACGCACGAACTTCACGTAACTGCTCGTCCCCTGGCGGATGCCCAAGCGCCCAGTGCAAAGCGCGCTCCATCATAATATCGGCACCATTGCCAATCCAGGTTGCAACCCGCGCAACACCGGCAGCAGGTAAACCAGTATCAGTCAGCGCAGCATCTACAGCACTGGTCAGACCCGGCGCGCTGTCAACCAGCGTCCCGTCGAGGTCGAAAGCAACTCCGCGAATGTCAGTGAAATGATCCATGACGTGATTTCTCCAGTTCGGTGCGCATGTCTTCGATTACTTTTTTGTAATCGGACTGACCAAATATTGCTGAACCGGCGACAAACATATCGGCACCTGCCGCTGCAATCTCAGCAATGTTATCCACTTTAACACCGCCATCCACCTCCAGACGGATATCGTAGCCGCTGCGGTCGATAAGCTGCCGGGCCTTACGCAGCTTGTCCAGCGTCGCCGGAATAAAAGACTGGCCGCCGAAACCCGGATTAACGGACATCAGCAGAATCACGTCAATTTTATCCATGACATAATCCAGATAGCTGAGCGACGTCGCCGGGTTGAATACCAGTCCCGCTTTGCATCCGTGCTCTTTAATCAGTTGTAGCGAACGATCAACATGTTCAGAAGCTTCAGGATGAAAAGTGATATAGCTGGCACCCGCTTTTGCAAAGTCAGGAATCAAACGGTCAACCGGCTTCACCATAAGATGCACATCAATCGGGGCAGTAATACCGTAATCACGCAGTGCTTTCAGCACCATCGGCCCCATTGTCAGATTGGGAACATAGTGATTATCCATCACGTCGAAATGTACTACGTCACCACCCGCTGCCAGAGCTTTGGCGGTGTCTTCACCCAGGCGGGCAAAGTCAGCAGACAAAATTGATGGGGCAAGTAAAAACTGTTTCATCCATTTCTCCCAGTTAAGCGCGCCTGTGAAGCCAGGCACGAACTGCATTTGAGGTTCAGCCGCCTTCAAACAGTGCTAACAGCTCCTGGACCTGGGTGCGGCCACTGCCATTGCGGCTGATTGAACGCCGGGCCTTAATCTGATGTAGCTGTTGCGCAGCCTGATACCATTCACGGGTCATCGGCGTGTCGTGATTGGAGATCAGCACCGGAATGCGGCTTTCTCGCGCCAGTTTCTCCGCCAGCTCGGCCAGATGTTGCTGCTGCCACAAGCTGAAGCTGTTGGTGTGATAAGCAGTAAAATTCGCCGTAGCCGACAGCGGCGCATAAGGGGGATCGCAGTACACCACCGCCCCTTGCTGCGCCCTGCTCAGGGTAACATCGTATGATTCACAGACAAAGGTTGCACTCTGCGAGCGTTCAGCAAACCAGTAAAGTTCTTCTTCAGGGAAATAAGGCTTGTGATAACGGCCAAACGGCACGTTGAATTCACCGCTCAGGTTGTAACGACAAAGCCCGTTGTAGCAGTGACGATTGAGATACAAGAACAGCACCGCACGGCGAAAAGCATCGCTACACTGATTAAACTCTTTCCTGCACAAATAATAGAACTCCGCGTTGTTGCTTTCACGGGTAAAAAGCTCACGGGCACTGACGACAAAGTGGTCAACGCGGGTTTTGACGATGTTATAGAGATTGATCAGGTCACTGTTAATATCGGCCAGCACGTAGCGCGGAAAGCGAGTGTTGAGAAACACCGATCCCGCACCAACAAAAGGCTCTATCAGACAGTCTCCTTCAGGCAGGTAACGTTGGATATCATCAAGCAGTGGGAATTTACCCCCTGCCCACTTCAAAAAAGCGCGATTTTTTTTCATGCCGTCGTTTTAGTACAGTTACTCTTCTGGCTGCGGTCATACCAACAGCATATCTGCGCTTTGGATGGTCAGGCCCAACCGTTCAGGCCTGACTTTCATCACTGGCCGAATAAATCCGGCCTCGGTTAGTTTGTTGCTTCTTTCCTGACCTGGCTGACTGGTTTCACCCACGGATTTTGCGCCCGAACTTCAGCTGGCAACGAGGCAACCGCACGTTTGGCGTCGGCTGGCGTCGCGTATGAACCACTCACCAACACAAACCAGGGTTGACCATTACGCGTAGTTTTATACACGTGATAGCTGCTCAGATTCTGTTTTTTCGCCCATGCATTCAGTGATTCAGAACGGGAAGCGCTGCTCAGCTGCAAAGTATAGCTCCCTGCGGGCACCGACGTGGAAGCCGTTTTTGCCGGGCTGGCTGCCACATGTGGTTTACTCTCTTTCACCGGCTGAGAAACGGCAGGCTTATGAGTGGTAGCCGGTTTGTTCTGATGCTGAGCCACAGGATGCGGCGATGTCTGCCGCGGCTGGCTGGGGCTGGCCGTCGGCCTGGCACTGGCAGCAGGATGCGAGCCTGGCACTACCGTTGCCGGAGTGGTCGGCAAGGAGCTGGCATTATCCTGAGAACCTTGCGCCGCATTATCAACCTGGCCTTGCTGACTGCTTAAAGCACTGTTGAGATCGCCAGGCAATTCAACGCGTTGCTGATTGGCTGGCGTCTGCACGGGAGCCGCCTGAGTCGGCGTTGGCGAGACAGCAGGTGCGCTCAGTTCCTGAGGGTTATTGCCAGTTTGCGGCGACCCGGACTGGCCGCTGATTGACGACGAACCAGAAAGATCGATACTTTTATCGCCGCCATTACCAGACGCGGCAGACGGAGAAGCGGGCTGCTGTGTAGCTGGCTGGCCACTCATTGAAGACGAAGCGGAGAGATCGATATTTTTATCGCCACCGCTGCCTGAATTCGCTGGCTGGGAAGAGGTCGGCTGCTGTGCAGACTGCGGGTTGCTGGTGCCCGTAGTGTTTAAGGCCGAACCAATACCGATGACCAAAAGCAGCAAAACCAGAATACCAATCCCCATCATCATATGCTGACGGGAAACGGGCACTTTAGGGGCGGAAGACGCCTTGCGGGACCGCTGTGGACGGCGATCGCTGGTATCTGGTTTTAACTCGTCTTCCGGTTTGAACTCGTCCATTCAACCTCCTCCAGTAGATCGGATATGCCGCCCCACACCCTGTGAGCAGCGGTTGCTTCATCAATTAAATCCGGGCCACAGACAGCCTCAGCTTTGCTGACAATCGTTAATGGCAGCCAGAACCGTATCATGCCCGACACCGCTTCGCACTTCCGCTTTGCCGATGGCCACGGGCAGAACCAGACGCAGCTCACCTGCCAGCACTTTTTTATCGCGCATCATATGGGGCAGATACGCTTCTGCTGCCATACTTTCCGGCCCGGTGACAGGTAATCCGGCACGCAGCAACAGCGCAATAATCCGCTGCGTCTCATGTGCCCCAAACTGATTCAGGCGCTCTGCGGTGCGGGCCGCCATGACCATACCTGCCGCCACCGCTTCGCCGTGTAACCAGTTTCCGTAGCCCATGTGTGCTTCAATAGCGTGACCATAAGTGTGACCAAGATTCAGTAGCGCGCGTTGCCCCATTTCACGTTCATCTGCGGCCACCACCTCTGCTTTAAGTTCACAGCAACGGCGAATACAGTAAGCCATCGCGTTACTGTCGAGCGCCAGCAACGCGTCAAGATTGTTTTCCAGCCAGTGAAAAAATTCGCCGTCCAGAATAATGCCGTATTTGATGACCTCTGCCAGTCCTGAAGCCAGCTCACGACGTGGAAGGGTATTCAGACAATTGATGTCGATTACCACCGAAGCTGGCTGGTAAAACGCACCAATCATGTTCTTGCCAAGAGGATGATTGACGGCAGTCTTGCCGCCAACGGAGGAGTCAACCTGGGACAACAGCGTGGTGGGAACCTGGATAAACCGTACGCCCCGCTGGTAGCTGGCAGCAGCAAAACCCGTCAGATCCCCGATGACTCCACCGCCCAGGGCAACCAGCGTGGTATCGCGACCGTGTGGTCTTTCCAGCAGCGCGGTGAAAACCTGATCCATTACCGCCAGAGTTTTATACTGTTCGCCATCGGGCAGGACCACCTGATCGACGCGAACGCCAGCACTTTCCAGTTGCTGACGCAGGGCGTCAAGATAGACAGGCGCCAGCGTCTGGTTAGTGACCAGCATCGCTCTGTCACCCGCCTTCAACGGCCAAAAAGATGCCGGATCGTTAAACAGTCCGGCAGCAATAGTAATGGGGTAACTACGCTCCCCCAAAGTGACGGTAACCTTCTCCATGAAGCGTATCACCTTAATGACTTTGGCCCGCAGGCGCGGTGAGCCTGATTCAGCTCTTCTCTAACATGTTAATGATCTGATTAGCGACCACTTTCGCACTCTGATCATCGGTGCGAATAGTGACGTCAGCGATCTCTTCATACAACGGGTTGCGCTCATCTGCCAGCGCTTCCAGCACTTCACGCGGAGGAGAATCCACCTGTAACAAAGGGCGCTTTTTATCACGCTGAGTACGTGCCAGTTGCTTTTCGATTGTGGTTTCCAGATAGACCACGACACCACGTGCAGAAAGACGATTACGAGTTTCACGGGATTTTACAGAACCACCACCGGTGGCCAGCACAATGCCCTGCTTTTCGGTGAGTTCATTGATGATTTTTTCTTCGCGATCGCGAAAGCCTTCTTCGCCTTCGACGTCGAACACCCAACCCACATCCGCTCCGGTACGTCGCTCAATTTCTTGATCAGAATCGAAAAATTCCATATTGAGTTGCTGAGCTAACTGACGCCCAATAGTGCTTTTGCCGGCACCCATAGGCCCAACCAGAAAGATATTGCGTTTCTCTGCCATTTTTTTGGTATTACTAAGACAATTCGTTAATGATACCCCGTCCAACCGGACAGGACATGAACTGAAACCTCATGAGCGATAGTGCGAGAGTCAGACGAAAATTATCTCAACACTGAGGGTGTTTTGGCAACCGATTAAATTGACCTTGCCCATCGCGCACACGCCAGGCGCGTTTCATTATGTTAATTGCCAGCCCGATATTACTGCACCGGCTGCGCTGTTTACGCACGATAAAGAGTGGATAAAGTACCTCCGCGAAACCAGAACCGTGCTTCAAAATCAAAATCGCTAAACCTTGTAAGCTAATTCCGCTCTTGCGTCAAACGCATATGGTTGCATTCAGCCAAAAAAGCCACGGGCGACTCAGTTTGTGCCAAAAAAAGCATTATTGCTCACCGATCAAGCGGGGAGTGATGAAGATCACCAGTTCCCGTCTTTTATGCGCGGAGGTCGAATGGCGAAACAACGTCCCCAGCAGCGGCAAATCGCCCAGCAACGGTACTTTGCTTTGCCCCTGAGTGTTCTGCCGCTGAAAAATCCCCCCCAGCGCCAGCGTCTGACCATCTTTTACCGTCACCTGGGTCTGGATCTCCTGCTTATCAATGGCAATGTATTCACCTTCACCACTGCTGACGGTGCTCCCCGGCAGATTCTGGCTGATATGCAACTTCAACAATATCCGCCCATTCGGTTGCACCACCGGCGTGACTTCCATCCCGAGCACCGCTTCTTTAAATTCCACCGATGTGCTGCCATTGCTGCCACTGGCGACTTCATAGGGAATTTCGGTGCCCTGCTTGATGCTGGCAGTTTGTTGATGTGAGGTGAACAGACTGGGACTGGCAATGATCTCCAGCTTGTTTTCCTGCTCCAGCGCACTCAGTTCCAGATCCAGCAATCGTCCGTTCAGCCGGGCCACGGATACGCCTGCGGTCAGCGCAGGGCTGGTTGCAGCCAAATCCACCCTTAGCTGGCTGGCCCGCAGCGCTTTGTTGACCTGCTCATCCCCGCTCAGCCCCCAACTCACGCCAAGTTCGCGCAGGCTGTCTTCGCTGATAGTGACAATGTGTGCCGCCAGCTCGACCTGCTCCAGTGGCTGATCAAGCGCTGTAATCCAGCGACGAGTCTCCTCCAGGGCGGCCTGGGTATCGCGCAGCAGCAGACTGTTGGTACGCGTATCAACAGTGATGCTACCGCGCGACGTCATCAGTTTTTCCCGCTCCGCCTCCAGACTGGCGCGAACGGTTGTCGCATCAGCGTAGCGCAACGTTAACGCAAGGGTATGCAAAGGAAGCGTATTTTCCTGCTGTTGATGGCGCAAAACCTGTTGATGCTCTTTTTCCTGCTGCCAACTTTGCGGCCAGACCAGCAGGATATTATCTTCGCGTTCGATACTCAGATTTCCCATGCGCGCCACCAGTTTCAGCGCCTGCTGCCACGGCACATTCTGTAAGCGGACAGATAATTCCCCTTCCACACCCGGTGCAACCACCAGATTTAACTGCTGATAATCCGCCAGCGCCTGAAGAACCTGGCCCACGGGAGCCTCATCGAACGCCAGAGACAACCCGGTGGGGCTGGCGCGCTGCGGAAAGAGCGCCATCATCAGTAACAGCGGCAGAATTGCCTTTATCCCTGGCATAGATATCTCCTTTTAATGTCATACGCAGCACGGTGACACAGCCCTGCATACTGGCAAGGGTAAGACCACGCGCATCCACCTGCGACAGTTGCCATTGATTTCCTGGCGACTGCTGCCTTGCCCATAGTTTTCCCCTGCCCTCTGGTGAAACCAGCCATGCACGATAGTCATCTGGCTGGCCAACTATGCCCCGCAACTGCCAGGGAGGAGCAGCAGGTTGCACGTTGAGACAATCTGCCTCCTGCGGCGGCTGAAAAGGATCGCGTTCAGACTGGCCTGCGGGTGAAAACAGCAGGCTGAAGAGTAGTAAGTTGTACCGCCATCGATTAAAAATCATCATTCAGCACCAGTGACAATTTAACGGACAGCAATCCCTCCTGCTCCCTGAGCATAAATCCTGTCAGCATAACGCCTGCTGACAAACTGCGCAGGTATTGCAGCACAGCCTGAAACTCCGGCCAGCGAAGCCGCATTGTCAGTTCACCGCCCTGATTATCTGGCCGCCACGCCTCCAGCGTGCCGCCTGAAGAGGAGATCAGTCCGTCCAGTGAGAATGCCGGACGCTTAACAGATAATAATGCCTGTTGTAGCTGCACCAGTTCAGACTCAAGCAGGAGTAATGGAGGTTGGCGCAGCAGACGTCGCAACATCGCCTGGTTACGTGCTGAATGTTGTCGTTGAGTTGCGCTGAGTTCATCAGCCTGATGCAGCACGGGCCGCATTCCTCCCAGCCACAGAGCGGTTAACACCAGAGTGCCGGACAGCGAAAGGTGCAAAATCCGCATCCATAAAGGAAGATACAGCCAGCCGATAAGCACGTTACGAATCATGCTGCTCCTCCAGAATTTCAGATGCCTTCGCAGTATCAGCACGCAGTACAGCTTGCAGACTGAACTGAATAATCCCCTGCTGACTACGACTCAGTTTGCCTGTCTGCACCCGGCTGAATAAGGGCATTTGCAACAGCTGTGCCCGGAGTGCCTGGACGTCCGTCATCTTCAGGCAAAAGCCTTTCAGGTTGAGGTATTGCGCATTTTTGTTCAGCTCACTCAGCCACATGGTTTCAGGCAATTGTCTGGCCAGCTCAGCAGTAAAGTCAGCCCATTCACCCGTTTGCTGCTGCCGTCGCTGCTGTAGCCTTAACTGCTGCTGAAGTACTCCCCGCTGTCGAATCAGTTCTTCAGCCCTGGCTTCGATGACCTTCAGTTGCTGACCTGATTGCAACTGCCTTTCTACAACCTGCCTCAGCCTGGCGTTGATCGATTGCTGCCCGACGACTGGCAGCAAGATGGTGAGAAATACCGCCAACATAAGCAGTAAAACCAGCGACCAGCGATGTAACCTGGCGCTGAAGCGTCGGGCACGCCACGGCAAAAGATTGACCCAGACCATCAGCAATCTCCCGGCCGCAGCGCCAGTCCGGCTGCCAGCGTAAATGCGCCCGCATTAAGCGGTAACGGAGGTTGTCTGTGGACAAAAGCATTCAGCGGATCGAGCCACTGCGCGCTTTCTGGCAGGGAGGTCTCCATGATGGCGCTGTAATAAAATAAGGAGATGTCTGGCAGGTGTGCCTGACGTAAGGCGTTAAAATCCGGCGCTTCTTCCAGTGAACACCAGCCCCATCCCTGCTGATGCAGAGGGCAAAACCATAACCAGTGATCGTGCAGCCGATGGATCAGCGCAGCTTGTGAATCGAGCCGCATATTTTTCGCCAGAGCAAAGAGCGCAGCTGGCGTCAGCTCCAGTACCTGGGGTTTTAATCTGGCTTCATGCAGACAGTTGAGCCAACTTTGCAACGCATCACGCCGGGTGGCCGTGAGCCACAACTGCCCGCCATCCGCTGTCGGCTGACGGTAATCAATCTTCAACGTTTCAGGTTCAACCGGAAAAACACGTCTCGCGGCGGCGGCAATGTAACTTTCGCGCTCTGGTTCGCGTAATTGCTGGTGAGGCAAGGCAATCTGACGCTGCAATACCAGTTGAGGCGGAAAACCCACTCTTAGCGAAACGCCACCGGGAAGTTGCCTGCGCCAGCGCTGTAATACGAGTTGGATCACCCCGGAACGTTGCAGCCTGCCATGGGTTAACGTATCGTGCGGCAGCGCATGTTGCCACCAGTGGCGTAGTTGCCATCCGTGGCGACGCCGCTGGATGCCCACTGCGCAAAGTTGTCCGTTCTGGATATCCAGGCCGACTTGCCATGTCTGAAATGCCATTTATCGCGATCTCCGTATCGTCAATGCCAGAAATTGCCATGCCCGGAATTATTTGTGTCAGAAATTGAGGTATCCAGGCGTCTGGCTTGCCTTTATACTACCGCGCGATTGTTTATAAACTGTCCAGGCGACTCAAAATGGAAAATATCAGGTGAAGTTCGTAAAGTATTTTTTGATCCTTGCAGTGTGTTGCATTTTACTGGGAGCAGGCTCGATCTATGGTCTTTACAAATACATAGAGCCTCAACTACCCGATGTGACCACGCTGAAAGATGTACGGCTGCAAACGCCAATGCAGGTTTACAGCGCAGATAACGAGCTGATTGCCCAGTATGGTGAAAAACGCCGTATTCCGCTGAAATTACAGCAAATTCCGCCGGAGATGGTTAAAGCCTTTATTGCCACGGAAGACAGCCGTTTTTATGAGCACCATGGCGTTGATCCTATTGGTATTTTCCGTGCCGCGAGCATTGCGATGGTTTCCGGTCGCGCTTCACAGGGAGCCAGTACGATTACGCAGCAGCTGGCGCGAAACTTCTTCCTGAGCCCTGAACGTACGTTGATGCGTAAAATCAAGGAGGCCTTCCTCGCCATCCGTATTGAACAGATGATGAGCAAGGATGAAATCCTTGAGCTCTACCTGAATAAGATCTATCTCGGCTACCGCGCTTACGGCGTAGGCGCTGCGGCACAGGTCTATTTTGGTAAGAATGTCGATCAGCTGTCACTGAGTGAGATGGCGATGATTGCCGGTCTGCCAAAAGCGCCGTCAACCTTTAACCCGCTCTACTCTCACGAACGTGCGCTTTCGCGTCGTAATGTGGTGCTCAGTCGCATGCTGGATCAGCATTACATCACCCAGTCACAGTTCGATGAGGCGCGCAACTCACCGCTGGTCGCCAACTATCATGCGCCAGTTATTGCTTTCTCTGCGCCTTATCTTACCGAAATGGTGCGTCAGGAAATGGTCAAACGTTATGGTGACAATGCCTATAACGATGGCTTTAAAGTGACCACCACCATTACCCGTAAATTACAGTTGGCAGCGCAGAAATCCGTCCAGGATAACGTGATCAGCTACGACATGCGTCATGGCTACCGCGGTCCGGCAAACGTGTTGTGGAAACTCGGCCAGCGTCCCTGGGAACAAACAGAGATTCTGAAGTCATTAAAAGCGCTGCCGGTGTACGGCCCGCTATTCCCGGCTGTTGTGACGGAAGCTGACAGCGACAGGGCCACCGTGTTAATGCGTGACGGCAGCAATGTGACACTGGATATTGCAGGTGTACGCTGGGCGCGTCCATATAAGTCAGACACGATGCAAGGTCGTACGCCCAGAACGGTGAGTGAGGTAGTGCAACCTGGTCAGCAGATTTGGGTGCGTCAGTTTGACAATGGCTGGTGGTTAAGTCAGGTTCCCGATGTTAACTCATCGCTGGTTTCTCTCGATCCACATAACGGGGCTGTCCTCGCTCTGGTCGGTGGGTTCGATTTTAATCAGAGCAAATTTAACCGCGCCACTCAGGCACTGCGTCAGGTGGGGTCAAATATCAAACCTTTCCTGTATACGGCGGCAATGGATCGTGGCCTGACCCTGGCTTCGATACTTAATGATGTGCCAATTTCCCGCTGGGATGCTGGCGCGGGTGCCGACTGGCGTCCTAAAAACTCGCCTCCCACCTATGATGGACCTATTCGCCTGCGTCAGGGGCTTGGTCAGTCTAAAAACGTGGTAATGGTTCGTGCCATGCGGGCGATGGGTGTCGATTATGCCGCAGAGTATCTGCAACGATTTGGCTTCCCGGCACAAAATATCGTGCATACTGAATCGCTGGCACTGGGCTCCGCTTCTTTTACACCATTGCAGATGGTTCGCGGCTATTCAGTGATGGCGAATGGCGGATTCCTGGTTGACCCCTACTTCATCAGCAAAATTGAGAATGAGCAAGGTATTACGCTGTTTGAAGTGAAACCTAAAGTTGCCTGCGCGGAATGTAATCTGCCGGTGATTTATGGTGAGACTAAAAAAGCGGTCGCCATGAATGAAGACAGCGTGGAGAATCCCTCTGTTTCTCAGGAAGGCCGGAACGTTGCCGTTCCTCAGCCCCAACTGGAGCAGGTGAGTCGGCAGCAGGCACAGCAGGATGGTGAGCAACAATATGCGCCACATGTGATTAACACCCCGCTCTCCTTCCTGATTAAGAGCGCCCTGAACTCCAATATCTTCGGCGAACCGGGCTGGATGGGTACGGGCTGGCGTGCCGGTCGTGATTTGAAACGTAACGATATTGGTGGCAAAACCGGAACAACTAACAGCTCGAAAGATGCCTGGTTCTCCGGTTATGGCCCAGGTGTGGTTACATCAGTGTGGATTGGTTTTGACGATCACCGCAGGGATCTGGGAAGAACCACCGCAGCCGGAGTCATCAAAGATCAGATCTCCGGCTATGAAGGGGGGGCAAAAAGCGCTCAACCTGCCTGGGATGACTATATGAAAGTCGCCCTCGATGGCGTGCCTCTTCAGCCACTAACGCCACCAGAGGGCGTGGTAACGGTAAATATTGACCGCAGTACCGGCAAACTGGCTAACGGCGGAGGTAATACACGTCAGGAATACTTTATTAACGGCACTCAGCCAACGGAATATTCCGTGCATGACGTGGGCACTACGCTGATGGATAACGGACAAAGTCACGAACTGTTCTGACATTTTGCTTCCTGATTTGTCCTGAAGCGAAAAAAGGGATGAGGCAATAATGGCCCATCCCTTTTTCTTTGGCCGAAACAGTTACGAAATCAGTAGCTCAGTCTTCCCTGCCTGACCAGCCACTCCCTGACCAGAAACAGGGCACTGACGTTACGCGCTTCACGAAAATCAGGCTCCTGCAATAAAGCCAGCAGATTATTCAGCGGCCAGCGACGTTGCGGCAGCGGCTCTGGTTCATCGCCTTCCAGTTGCTCCTCATATAATTCTTCAGCGACCAGGATATTCATTTTGCTGGAAAAGTAGGAGGGAGCCAGCGTCAGCTGCCCCAGTACTTCCAGTTTCCCTGCACCAAATCCTGCCTCTTCTTTCAGTTCACGGTTCGCCGCTTCGAAAGGGGTTTCTCCAGGATCAATCAATCCTTTAGGAAAACCCAGCTCATAACTTTCCAGCGCTACTGCGTACTCCTGGATCAGAATCAGATGATCGCCAATGATGGGAACAATCATCACCGCCTCACGACCAGAAGGTTTCATCCGCTCATAGACTCGCCTGGCACCGTTGCTGAACTCCAGATCGACCGACTCAACGGTAAAAAGGCGTGAACGCGCGGCAGTTTCAATATTCAGGATTTTGGGTTTCTGTAACTGTCTGGTCATAGGGACCCCAGGGAAAAGCTAAAAAAATGAGCACGATAGCCCGCTGAGCACAATGTATTTAACGATGATATCTTCATCACGAACCAGCCGCACGGGAAAATCCATCATTACATAAATCCACTTACATACTTATAACAAATCAGTTACTTAAGGGGTTAATTTTTCATAAAAAGTCAATGAATGACAATTAAAATAGGATTATGCCGATACTGATATTCTGCACAGATTGTTAGTATGATCGACATAACTCATATATAGTTATTCTAATTTTATGATTTTGTGCGCTATTTTAGTACACACAGTAGATTGCCAGCTCCGTCTGAACCCGTCACAATGCAATAATTCATCTTTTAAGGCAGGCATTCTCCAGCAGAGCTACGGGAGCAAAGTGGCAGGAATGAGGGTTGCATGAGCGCAATAGTCATCATATTGGTTGTGATGCTGGCCTGTTCGCTCGGAGCAGGTTGTTTCTTTTGGTACGCTATGCGGCATCGTCCGCCGTTGGCGAAACCACTGCCATTTATCAGTCCCCCCTTTCGCAAGCTCAACAACGATGAGCGTCAGGCTGTCGAGAGCTATATCGACTCGCTGGAAAAACACCGTAAGAACGTCATCCCCAGTGGCACCAGCGCGACAGCCGATCACCTGGTATTAAATGCGCAGAGCAGCAATGTTTATCCCGTTATCCGCTCAATTACTCGTTACGGGCTGTCAACTGATGATCCCAATAAATGGCGTTACTACCTCGACGCCGTTGAGGTTCATCTGCCCCCTCTTTGGGAGCAGTACATCACCGATGAAAACTTTGTCGAGCTGATCAAAACACAAAGTATTCCTCTGGTGATTTCTCTTAACGGGCACTCCCTCGTCAATTACGTCCATGAACAGCCGACGTTACCGCCCGTGGTCAGACCGGCGGCGCAGAAAGCGTCGATCAGGAAAGAAGAAAGCGAAAATATCGAGCTGCTTAAAGTGCGTACTGAAACGCCCGAAGAGTATGCTCTTCATCGTCCTGATGGCACCCGTGAAGCTTTTGCCATTAATTTTGCCCTCTTATTACTGTTTTTCAGTCTGACCGGCCCGATTGTCCTGATGACCTGGCTGGTCATCGCAGCAATCATCATCATTCTGATTAGTTGCTGGAGTCTCTGGCGTCGCCCGCGCGAAAAGGATTTACGGGAGATTCATTGTCTGCGAGGCGCCCCGAAACGTTGGGGATTATTTGGTGAATCTAATCAGGGACAGGTGAGTAATATTTCTCTGGGTATTATCGATCTTATCTACCCTGCTCACTGGCAGCCCTATGTCACAAGCGATCTGGGACAATCGACAGAGGTGGATATCTATCTCAGCCGTCACGTTGTTCGCCAGGGTCGTTTTTTATCGCTTCAGGATGAGGTGCGTAACTTCCCGATTCAGCGCTGGAGAAAAAACATGGTGCTGGCGGCAGGTTCTCTTCTGGTGCTGTTGCTGCTGATTAGCTGGATCCCACTGAGTATGCCACTGAAACTGAGTATGGCGTGGTTAAAAGGTACTGAGAGCGTACAGGTACACTCCGTCAATGATTTGGAGTCTGTACCACTTCGCGTCGGTGACAGCCTGAAGGTTAACGGTGAGGGGATGTGTTCCATCCCGACAACCTATCAGGGCAATCGCTCTTATGCCTTTATGCCGTTTGACTGCTCGGCGGTTTACTGGAATAACGCAGCTCCCCTGCCCCAGCCCCAGTCGGACATTATTGACAAAGCGACCGCGCTGCTGACCACCACCAGCCAACAGCTTCATCCCCAGAACAATACCGATCAGAAGCTTAACCCTCAGCTTGCCACCGCTATTCAGAAGTCAGGAATGATCCTGCTGGATGACTTCTCTGACATTGTGATGAAAACCCAGGATCTGTGTAGCCAGGAGCAGGATTGTGTCAGACTGAAAAATGCTCTGGTTAATCTTGGCAACGCAAAAGACTGGGATGCGCTGGTTCATAAGGCTGACTCTGGGGCACTGAATGGTATGAATGTGCTGCTGCGCCCTGTCAGCGCAGAGGCTCTGGATAATCTGGTCAACACGGCCACATCATCGTTCTTCTATCGGGAAACACGACGTGCAGCGGAGGCCCTCAACAGTCCCCCTCCCGGTGGATTTGTGATCCTGAGTGATGAAGGCAGACAGTTAGTCAGCCAGCCTGCTCCCAGCGTCTCCCTGTTTGATTACAACGCGCCCGAACAATGGCCGGAGCTGCAACGTCTTGCCAGTATGTTGCTGCACACGCCCTTCTCTGCCAGCGGCATCGTGACCAATATCAGTACCGATGCCAATGGTACCCGACATATTGCCCTGCACAGTGAACCGGACGCGTTCACCCTGAGTCGCTACCTTGGCAACAGTCTGCTGCTGCTGATTACCGCCCTGAGTTTTATCATTAACAGCCTGCTGGCATTAAAACGTATTCACCGCAACCGCGTTCGCACCAGCGCCATCCAGAATTATTACGATAAATGCTTCAGCCCAACGCTAAGCGGCAATGAGGACATTCGTCCCCTGTTCTGAGCCTGTCAGTTTTATGCTATTTTTAAGACTGACATGGCTACCTGTCTTCTCAAAGACACCTCCGATTGCCTCTGTGGTTAACTCCTGAAACACACCCTTGATTTATGGTTCACAACCCATACATAGGAAGTTTCCTGAAAGGAGCAGCGATGAAAGCAAAAGACGGTGAAGCAATACGGCTTGATAAATGGCTGTGGGCCGCACGCTTTTATAAAACCCGCTCAATTGCCCGTGAAATGATTGAGGGCGGTAAAGTCCACTACAACGGTCAGCGCAGCAAGCCGGGAAAAATCGTCGAGTTGCAGGCCCTGCTGACATTACGCCAGGGAAACGATGAACGAACGGTGATTGTTCAGTCGATTAGCGATCAGCGTCGACCGGCAGCAGAAGCGCAGCTGATGTACAGTGAAACGGCTGAAAGCATTGAGAAACGTGAAAAAATAGCGCTGGCACGTAAAATGAACGCCCTTAGCATGCCGCATCCTGACAGGCGTCCGGATAAAAAAGAACGACGCGATTTACTAAAATTTAAAAATGCTGGCGAAGAGTGACAGCTCCCCGCCTTTACGAGAGAGAATCATGGCTCATCAAGACCAAATGCACCGTTACCTGTTCGAAAACTACGCCGTTCGTGGTGAACTGGTTACCGTATCCAACACCTGGCAGGAAATGATTGACGGCCACGACTATCCACAACCTGTCCGGCAAGTGCTGGGCGAACTGTTGGTCGCCACCAGTCTGCTGACTGCCACGCTGAAATTTGACGGCGATATCACCGTGCAGTTACAGGGAGATGGTCCGCTGACGCTGGCGGTGATCAACGGAAATAATCAACAGCAAATGCGCGGAGTGGCGCGTTTTCAGGGTGATATTGCCGTCGGCAGCAGCCTGAAACAGATGGTGGGTAATGGTTATCTGGTGATTACCATTACCCCCACGGACGGCGAACGTTATCAGGGCGTGGTCGGTCTCGAAGGCGAAACCCTGGCTGAATGTCTGGAAGACTACTTTATGCGTTCAGAACAGCTGCCAACCCGGCTGTTTATCCGCACTGGTGATATCGAAGGTAAAGCCGGTGCGGCAGGTATTTTGTTGCAGGTTCTGCCCGCACAGGACCCCAATCCGGACGATTTTACCCATCTGGCCACGTTGACCGAAACCATTAAAACCGAAGAATTGCTTGGGCTACCGGCTAATGACGTCCTGTGGCGCCTCTATCATCAGGAAGAAGTGACCGTTTTTGATCCCCAGCAAGTCAGCTTCCACTGCACCTGTTCTCAGGAACGCTGTGCTGAAGCACTGCGCACACTGCCAGAAGAAGAAGTTGACCAGATTATTGCCGGGGATGGTCAGATCGATATGCACTGCGACTATTGTGGCAATCATTATATTTTTGATGCCGTCGATATTGCCGCCGTTCGCAATGACTCGGCGGCCGGTAACAATCAGGTCCATTAATATTTTCACGTCATCCGCTCCCGAAAACAGCTGATGACGTGATTCTTCCTTTCTGGATATTCCCACCCAACTTATTGTCCTGATGAGTTTTTGCTCGCTAACAGTGTACTCAGGAAAACCATTTTGCTTCTGGTGCAAGTGCCTGTAGCGACAGAATAATCCGATAAGATTAAGACCTGCTTACAGATTCACGCGCCGCCTCTCATTTTTGCTGCTTAATTCTTTCCCTTCCGTTACGGAAGTGTAAACTGCGCGCGATCGTGCTCCCGGCCTGCTGACAGGCTGGCGTGGCAACACCGTTAACAGAGCGCACTCTCAATTAAACTCAGTGGCAAAACAGAGCCGAGAAAGGAGCAGTACTATGCGTGACCTGACCCCGCAGGACCTCGTCGCTTATGGCATCACGGATACGGTTGAAATTATCCATAATCCTGATTTCGACACCCTCAGGCAGGAAGAAACCCGCCCGGAATTAACCGGTTATGAGCGTGGTATCATCACTCAATCCGGCGCTGTCGCCGTGGATACCGGTATTTTCACTGGTCGTTCTCCGAAAGATAAATACATTGTCCGTGATGACACCACCAGGGATACGCTGTGGTGGAACGATCAGGGTAAAGGTAAGAACGACAACCAACCGTTGTCTCAGGAAACATGGCTGCAACTTAAATCACTGGTCACTACACAGCTATCCCACAAGCGCCTGTTTGTGGTTGATGCCTGGTGTGGCGCCAATCCGGATAGCCGTCTCTGTGTACGCTTTATCACCGAAGTGGCCTGGCAGGCCCATTTCGTTAAAAACATGTTTATCCAACCCGATGCAGAGGCACTCAATACCTTCGAACCCGATTTTGTGGTGATGAACGGTGCCAAATGTACCAATCCCCACTGGCAGCAGCAGGGGCTGCATTCGGAGAATTTTGTTGCATTCAATCTGACTGAGCGCATCCAGCTGATTGGTGGCACCTGGTACGGCGGCGAGATGAAAAAAGGCCTGTTCGCCATTATGAACTATCTGCTGCCGCTGAAAGGCATTGCCGCAATGCACTGCTCTGCCAACGTCGGCACGGCAGGTGACGTGGCAGTCTTTTTTGGTCTCTCCGGCACGGGGAAAACCACCCTGTCAACCGACCCACTGCGTAAGCTTATCGGTGACGATGAGCATGGCTGGGATGATGATGGCGTATTTAACTTTGAAGGGGGCTGCTACGCCAAAACCATCAAACTGTCTGAACAGGCAGAGCCGGAAATCTATCGCGCAATCCGCCACAATGCCCTGCTGGAAAACGTGGTGGTGAGAGCCGATGGTTCGGTTGACTACGATGATGGCAGCAAGACTGAAAATACCCGTGTTTCTTATCCCATCGACCATATCGACAATATAGTGAAACCCGTGTCGAAAGCCGGTCATGCGCGAAAAGTTATTTTCCTTACCGCCGATGCCTTCGGCGTGCTGCCGCCGGTTTCACGGCTGACGCCTGACCAGACACAGTATCATTTCCTGTCGGGCTTCACGGCCAAACTGGCGGGAACCGAACGTGGCGTAACCGAGCCCACACCAACCTTTTCAGCCTGCTTTGGCGCGGCATTTTTAACGCTGCATCCAACCCAATATGCAGAAGTGCTGGTAAAACGTATGGCGGCGGCGGGTGCAGAGGCTTATCTGGTCAATACAGGCTGGAACGGCAGTGGCAAACGCATCTCCCTTAAGGATACCAGGGCAATTATTAATGCCATCCTCAAGGGCGATATGACTAACGCGGAAACGATCACGCTGCCGGTGTTCAATCTTGCAATGCCCACGTCCCTGCCAGGGGTGGACAGTGCGATCCTCGATCCCCGTAACACTTATGCGAATGCGTCGGAATGGCAACAGAAAGCAGAAGATCTGGCGAAGCTGTTTATCACTAATTTTGATAAATACACCGATAACGCGGCGGGTAAAGCACTGGTATCAGCAGGGCCGCAAATTTAATCACGCGTAACTGATAAAGAAAAAGCGTCATCGCACTATGGGATGACGCTTTATCATTGAGCATCTGTATGACACGTTCAGCCTTATGACAACGAATTCAGGCTGCTGATGCTGTCAGCGTCACCATCGTTACCCTCAATATATATTCTTACTATATCGCTACTCAACCTGACTGATTTTTTGCTGGTGTCAGTAAGGTCATTTAACTGATTGGACTGCTGCTCCTCATTTCGTACAAACGCTAACTTCTCCAGCACGGTATCTGTCCGGGCAGGCGGCTTTTGCTCGAAGGCTATCACCTTATCTGACGCATTATCTGTCGCAAGGGCGCGACTTTGCTCAGACACTGCTAATTCAGGCGGCGCTTTTTCTGCCATTGAGGGCACTCCCAGCACGGTGGAGTTCATCTCCCTGTCAGTTTTTCCCTGCATTTGTTTCCACAGAGACACTGTGGATTGACGTGGCGCGTTGTCTCTCGTTAAGGGCAATCTCGGCAGTGGACTGCTCACTCTCAGCCAATCTGTTGCCCTCATATACCAATCTGGTTGATTGGAAACCCGCTTAACATTTTGAACAAATGAATCGGCCTTATTCACATAAGAAGGTGTGGGCCTGGAGGAATAAGTGATGCCGGACAAAGAATTTTCAACAGAAGAAATCGACAAGATAAAAACCCTCATGGCTAAATTTGAAGATTTTATCTTGCTGATTTTATTCTTCTTTCAAAAAACGCTGCCACTGAAGGGATTGGCGTGCAGATTTACACGCCAGAATGCTAACTTGTCGTCGTCATCACGGAGACTTCAGCCGCAGGCAGCGGCAGATAAGCGCGGATACGCAAACCACCGCGCTCACTTTCGCCCACTTCAAGTGTTCCCTGATGAGCATCAATAATACGCTGCACAATCACCAGTCCTAATCCGGTGCCACTGGTGCTTCGGGCACTGTCACCACGCACAAAAGGCTGAAACAGATGTTTCAACTGGTCCGGCGCAATCCCCGGCCCGTCATCTTCTACCTGGAACCAGGCCCGCTCCAGCTCACTGCCGCTGCTGACCTTGATCCAGCCATTACCGTAACGTGCAGCGTTCACCACCATATTGGCCGCCGCCCGCTTAATCGAGAGCGGATTAATATCCAGCATCAGTTCCGCAGGCATCACCGCATTTTCAATTTCACGCTCATAGCCACTCTCGGCCGCCACCACTTCGCCCAGTACCCCATTGAGATCGGCACGTTCGGTTTGCATCTCCTGACCGGTGCGCAAATAGTCAATGAACTGCTCAATAATGGCGTTGCACTCCTCGATATCTTTATTAATCGACTCGGCCAGATATCCATCCTCCTGCGACATCATCTCTGTCGCCAGGCGGATGCGTGTTAGCGGTGTACGCAAGTCATGGCTGACGCCCGCCATCAGCAGCGTCCGGTCATCAGCCAGCTGTTTAACCCCGGCAGCCATCTGGTTAAAAGCTCGGGTGACTGAACGTACCTCAGAAGCCCCGTATTCCCGCAGCGGCGGCGGGATAATGCCTTTTCCCACCTGCAATGCAGCATGTTCCAGCTCCACCAGTGGACGGTTCTGGATGCGTATAAACAGCCAGGCACCGCCAATCGCCAGCAGCATAATCGCCAGCGTATAACGAAACAGTGGGGAGAAGTCTCCCTGATGGATTTCCGTCAGCGGCACACGCACCCAGATATCGGGTGACAACCAGGTTTTCAGCCAGACCACCGGGGAGTTTTTATTCACCTCCACACGGACATCCGTTGGCCCGCCCAGTTGCTGCGCCATCTGCTGACTGAGAAATTCATAATGCTGCGCCCAGCGCAGCCCGCTCTCTTCCGCCGCCGCATTGGTATACAGCGAAATGCCCAGCTCGCGATAAATCTCACGGCGAAAAGCTGGAGGAACTTCAAGCTGCGTTCCATCTTCCAGCTGCAACCGATCGGTCATCAGCATCCGCACTTCGTAAGCCAGCACTTTGTTGAACTGCTGAAGACTGGGCAGAATGGCGAAGTTCAGCACCACCAGATAGGTGGTGACCAGACTGACAAACAGCAGGGTCACAATCAGCAATAAGGTGCGGGCAAACGAACTGCGCGGAGAGAAGCGGATCCGCCTCATGCCTTGCTACCGTCCGGTACAAACACATAGCCCAGGCCCCAGACGGTCTGGATATAGCGTGGATGCGCAGGATCTTCTTCCACCATGCGGCGCAGACGGGAGATTTGCACGTCAATCGAGCGCTCCATAGCACTGTACTCACGGCCACGGGCCAGATTCATCAGCTTGTCACGAGAGAGCGGCTCACGCGGGTGGCTGACCAGCGCTTTCAGTACCGCGAACTCACCGCTGGTCAGTGGCATCGGCTCGTCTTCACGGAACATTTCACGCGTTCCCAGATTCAGCTTGAACTTACCGAAAGCAATCACCGCTTCTTCCTGCGAAGGCGCACCCGGCAGCTCATTCGCCTGACGACGCAGCACAGCACGAATACGCGCCAGCAACTCACGTGGATTAAACGGTTTAGGGATATAGTCATCGGCACCGATTTCCAGCCCGACAATACGGTCAACTTCTTCGCCTTTCGCCGTCACCATAATGATCGGCATTGGGTTGCTCTGACTGCGCAGACGGCGGCAAATCGACAGCCCATCTTCACCAGGAAGCATCAAATCCAGCACCATCAGGTGAAAGGATTCACGGGTCAGCAGACGGTCCATCTGCTCGGCATTCGCCACGCTGCGCACCTGAAACCCCTGTTCGGTCAGATAACGCTCCAGCAACGCACGCAAACGCATGTCGTCATCCACCACCAGAATTTTGTAGTTTTCTTGCATTTCGATACTCCCAAAGGCGCTATTGCCTGAGCCAATATTTTTAAAAAAGATGCCTGAATGTAACAGTCAATAATGGTTTATATTCTAGCCGAAATTGTTACAAAGCATATTAAACAGCAGCTTATCTTTAATTTCAGAGGAAAAACCTGCGTTGACACGCAGAAATTCAGCTTACCTTTTCGACGAATAGTGATGACAAACAATCGGTAACGAGAGACAGAAAAAATGCCGAACGGATTTGCATCGCCGCACGTCAGACAACAAAATATCGCCAGCCTGAAAAACAGAGAAAGGGTAGAAGCAATGAAAACCAAACTGATCACCCGCGAAGGTTACGACAAGCTGAAGCAGGAGCTGGACTTTCTCTGGCGTGAAGAGCGGCCGGAAGTCACTAAAAAGGTCACCTGGGCCGCCAGCCTTGGCGACCGCAGCGAAAATGCCGACTACCAGTACAACAAAAAGCGCCTGCGCGAAATTGACCGCCGCGTGCGTTATCTGACCAAATGCCTTGAGCAGTTGCGCATTGTTGATTACTCGCCGCAGCAGGATGGTCGGGTGTTTTTTGGGGCCTGGGTGGAAGTGGAAAATGACGACGGCGAGCTGAAACGCTTTCGCATTGTGGGCTACGACGAGATTTTTGGCCGCAAGGATTACATCTCAATCGACTCACCGATGGCCCGCGCGCTGCTGAAAAAAGCCACCGGCGATGTGGCCACCGTGCATACTCCGGCGGGTGAAACCACCTGGTATGTGAATGAAATCGATTACGTTAAACCCTCCTGAACGGCGGAGCCTGCCCGATTGCTGGTAATTATCGCCCGCAATCCGTATAACTGTCCGCTGTTCTTAGCTACCAAGTAACCAATGATGAAAGATTCGCTGAGCCACATAATTGCAAGTGAGTTGCAGGCACGCGCAGAACAGGTTGATGCTGCCGTTCGTCTGCTGGATGAAGGCAATACCGTGCCGTTTATCGCCCGCTACCGGAAAGAAGTCACCGGCGGGCTGGACGATACCCAGTTGCGTCAGCTGGAAACCCGCCTGGGTTACCTGCGGGAACTGGAAGAGCGCCGCCACTCCATTCTTAAGTCCATCGAAGACCAGGGCAAGCTCAGCGATGAGCTGGCAGAGGCTATCCGCAGCACCCTGAGTAAAACCGAACTGGAAGACCTCTACCTGCCTTATAAACCGAAGCGTCGTACCCGCGGTCAGATAGCCATCGAAGCCGGGCTGGAACCTCTGGCAGATACGCTGTGGCAGGAGCCTGCCAACGATCCGGAACAGTTGGCACTGGGTTATATCAATGCAGAAAAAGGCGTGGCGGACAGCAAGGCGGCCCTGGATGGTGCCCGTTATATTCTGATGGAGCGCTTCGCTGAAGATGCCACCCTGCTGGCAAAAGTGCGCGAGTATCTGTCAAAAAATGCCCACCTGGTTTCCCGCGTGCTGGAGGGGAAAGAAGAAGAAGGTGCCAAGTTCCGCGATTACTTCGATCATCACGAGCCGCTCTCTTCCGTGCCCTCACACCGCGCGCTGGCGATGTTTCGGGGCCGCAACGAAGGGGTATTGCAGCTGTCGCTGAATGCCGATCCCCAGTTCGACGAACCGCCGCGTGAAAGCTACGGCGAACAGATTATCGCTGAGCATCTTAACCTGCGGCTGAACAATGCGCCGGCAGATGGCTGGCGCAAAGCGGTGGTCAGCTGGACGTGGCGCATAAAGGTGCTGCTGCATCTGGAAACCGAGCTGATGAGCAGTATGCGCGAACGGGCAGAAGATGAAGCGATTAACGTCTTTGCCCGCAACCTGCATGATCTGCTGATGGCCGCCCCGGCGGGGATGCGCGCCACCATGGGTCTTGATCCCGGCCTGCGCACCGGCGTAAAAGTAGCGGTGGTCGATGCCACCGGCAAGCTGGTCGCTACCGATACCATTTATCCTCACACCGGTCAGGCAGCGAAAGCGGCCAGCGCGGTGGCTGCGCTTTGTAGCAAACACCAGGTTGAACTGGTGGCGATTGGCAACGGCACTGCCTCACGTGAGACGGAACGCTTCTTCCTTGATGTGCAAAAGCAGTTTCCGCAGGTGCAGGCCCAGAAGGTGATTGTCAGTGAGGCAGGCGCATCCGTCTACTCTGCGTCTGAACTGGCCGCGCTGGAGTTCCCGGACCTCGACGTGTCATTGCGCGGGGCGGTTTCCATCGCGCGTCGCCTACAGGATCCCCTGTCTGAGCTGGTGAAAATCGATCCCAAATCAATCGGGGTCGGCCAGTATCAGCATGATGTCAGCCAGAGCCAGCTGGCGAAGAAGCTGGATGCCGTAGTGGAAGACTGCGTTAACGGCGTGGGGGTGGATCTGAATACCGCCTCAGTCCCGCTGCTGACGCGCGTTGCGGGCCTGAGCAAAATGATCGCACAGAACATTGTCAGCTGGCGCGATGAACATGGGCGTTTTCAGGATCGTCAGCAACTGCTGAAAGTCAGCCGTCTGGGTCCAAAAGCCTTTGAACAATGCGCCGGTTTTCTGCGTATCAATCACGGCGATAATCCGCTGGATGCCTCAACCGTGCACCCGGAGGCCTATCCGGTGGTAGAGCGTATCCTGACCGCTACCCGGCAGGCGCTTGATGAACTAATGGGAAACCCTGCTGAACTGCGTAATCTGCGCGCCGTGGACTTTACCGACGAACGCTTTGGTGTCCCTACCGTCAGCGATATCATTAAAGAGCTGGAGAAGCCGGGGCGCGATCCACGTCCGGAGTTCAAAACCGCACAGTTCGCTGAAGGTATTGAAACCATGAACGACCTGCTTCCCGGCATGGTTCTGGAAGGCGCTGTCACTAACGTCACCAATTTTGGCGCTTTTGTCGATATAGGCGTACATCAGGATGGTCTGGTGCACATCTCGTCTCTCTCCGACAAGTTTGTTGACGATCCACATAAAGTGGTCAAAGCAGGCGACATCGTGAAGGTAAAGGTGATGGAAGTCGATCTTCAGCGTAAGCGTATTGCCCTGACCATGCGTCTGGATGAGCAACCCGGTGAAACCGCCGCCCGCCGCAGTGGCAATGCCAGCCCTCGCGATAACGGCCGCCCGGCACCGAACAAAGCACGTCCACGTCCCGTGGCTCAGAGCGCCGGAAACAGCGCAATGGGCGATGCGCTGGCCGCCGCCTTCGGCAAAAAACGTTAACTGCCGTCAGAGCGGATCGCCCGATCCGCTCATTTTTCGTTCACTGAGTAAATTTGTTCTGTATCAATAAGAGCAATAATCATTCTCATTACAATACCCAACGTTGACAATAATGGTGCGCAATTGCATCGAATGGGTAATTATTTATGCAATATATTCCAGGGCAAGACTATCAAATCCTGAGCTACTCTCCGGACGTCAGCACCGCCTTCCGGCAAAAGCTACTCTCTCTCGGCCTGCTTCCGGGTGCCATATTCAAAGTCAGACGCATAGCCCCGTTGGGCGATCCTGTGCAGATTGAAACGCGCCGCTTCAGTCTGATGCTGCGCAAGAAAGACCTCTCATTCCTGCAAATCGCCCTTCCTGACTAATGTGAGCCTCATCATGAACAGATTAACTATCGGGCTGATTGGTAACCCCAATTCCGGTAAAACCACCCTGTTTAATCAACTGACAGGAGCCAGACAGCATGTCGGCAACTGGGCAGGGGTCACCGTTGAACGCAAATCAGGTCGCTTTACTACCCCGCAGCATCAGGTTGAACTGGTCGATTTGCCTGGCACTTACTCGCTGACCACCATTTCGCAGCAAACCTCGCTGGACGAACAGATTGCCTGCCATTTTATGTTAAGTGGGGAAGCATCGCTGATCATCAACGTGGTCGATGCCAGCAATCTGGAGCGCAACCTCTACCTGACATTACAACTGCTGGAGTTGGGCATTCCCTGTATCGTCGCGCTGAATATGCTGGATATTGCACGCAGCCAGCATATTCACATCGACGTTGCACTGCTTGCTGAAAAACTTGGCTGCCCGGTGATCCCATTAATTTCTAACCGGGGAAGCGGACTGAGCGAGCTCCGGCAAGCCATTGATGACCACCCCGGCGTTGCCGGTCATTTCGCCCTGGCCTGGCCACCTTCTGTAGAAGAGAAGGTATCGCAGCTGACCGCTGCAATGCCACAAAGCGACTCCGCGCGGCAACGCCGCTGGCTGGCATTGCAAACGCTGGAGGGGGATATTTTTTGTCGCGCACAATGTGGCGAAGCCGCCTCCCGGCTCTCCGGCGTTGAGACCTGCCCGCTGGAGATCGCCCATACCCGCTATCAGGCAATTGATACTCTTTGCCAACAGACAACCGCCATGCAGCAGGCGACGCCCCATCGTCTCTCTGCTCGGCTGGACGCGCTGGTACTGAATCGCTGGCTGGGATTTCCGATATTCCTGGCTGTGATGTATTTGATGTTCTTCTTTGCCATCAATATGGGCGGCGCGTTACAACCGCTGTTTGAGATAAGCTCCACCGCAATATTTGTGCATGGCGTGCAGTGGCTGGGCGCAACGCTGCATTTTCCCGGCGTGGTGACGCTGTTTCTGGCACAGGGAATTGGCGGCGGCATCACCACCGTCATGCCGCTGATCCCGCAAATTGGCCTGATGTATCTGTTTCTGTCGATGATGGAAGACTCCGGCTACATGGCCCGTGCGGCCTTCGTGGTTGACAGGCTGATGCAGGCGCTGGGCTTGCCGGGCAAATCGTTTGTCCCGCTGATTGTCGGTTTTGGTTGCAACGTCCCGGCGGTGATGGGATCGCGTACGCTTGATACCCCGCGTGAGCGACTGATCACCATCCTGATGTCGCCCTTTATGTCCTGTGGTGCCCGGCTGGCGATTTTTGCGGTCTTTGCCTCGGCCTTTTTTGGTCAATACGGTGCTCTGGTCGTCTTCAGCCTCTACCTGCTGGGCATTGCCGCAGCCATTTTTACCGGCCTGCTGTTGAAAAATACCCTGCTACGCGGCGAAGCCTCGCCATTTGTGATGGAGCTACCCACCTGGCACATTCCGCATATGAAGAGCCTGCTGTTACAGAGCTGGCAGCGCCTGAAAAGCTTTGTCTTCAGAGCAGGTAAAGTGATTGTGGTGGTCAGCATGTTTATTGGCGCGCTGAACAGCTTCTCTTTTAATGGTCAGGCTGTTTCCAATATCAATGATTCAGCACTGGCCAGCGTCAGCCGCCAGTTAACTCCGCTTCTCAGCCCGATGGGGGTGGAACAAAATAACTGGCAGGCTACGGTTGGCCTGATCACCGGCGCAATGGCTAAAGAAGTGGTGGTGGGGACGCTGAACACCTTGTATACCGCTCAGGCCCTGCATGAAGAGGAATTTAACCTAAGTGAATACAGCCTGTTCAATGAATTACAGGATGCGTTGAGCCAGACCTAGGACAGCCTGAAAAGCACCTTCAGCCTCAGCGTGCTGCTCCATCCTATCGACGCCAGCAAAGGCGACGGTGAAATGGCGGGTGGGCCAATGGGGGTGATGCACAGCAAATTCGGCAGCGATGCTGCGGCTTACAGCTATCTGATTTTTGTGCTGCTGTATGTGCCCTGTGTTTCTGTGATGGGCGCAGTCGCCAGGGAAAGTGGCCGTCGCTGGATGCTGTTCTCCATTCTGTGGGGACTGAACCTGGCTTATTCACTGGCTACGCTGTTCTATCAGCTTGCCACCTTCAACAGTCACCCGCTGTCTGCCTCAGTAACGATGGCAGCGGTAGTCGTCTTTAATCTGCTGGTATGGCTGCTGTTGCAGACCATTCATCTGCCAGCGGAGCGTCTGGTGGTCAGAACGGTGACGGCTAAAAGTTGTGCCAACTGCGGAAAAAGTGGCCGCTGCCACTGACCGATGCTTACCCACAGGCAGGGTGTCGTCACCGTACACCCTGCGCCGGTCAGCCCCTCTGCGGGCTGCCTGCTCAGGTTGCGATTTCGCGCTGACAGGCTACAGTGAAAGTTCAGCTGGCTGATAAAAGATGCGACGATGAACTGTGTCAATATGGATGTTATCAATCAGTTACTTGATAAGATTTATGAAAATGCCTTCCCCGCTGACGCTCTGGCAGCGCTGACGCACTCTCTCAGACAGGCTCGTGCCGCACTCAGCCACCCGCGTAAACCCCACTGGGATGAAAAAGATGTGATCCTGATTAGCTATGCCGATCAGTTTCGCGAAAGTGGCATTCCCACGCTACAGACCTTCTCGCGCTTTTATCAGCGACATTTTCAGTCCACTTTCAATCTGGTCCATCTGCTGCCTTTCTGTCCCTGGTCATCCGACGACGGTTTCTCGGTCATTGATTATCATCAGGTCAGTGCCCCCTGCGGTCAGTGGACGGACGTGGCGGAATTACATCAGCACACGCGGCTGATGTTTGATTTTGTCTGCAACCATATCTCTGCGCACAGCGCCTGGTTTCAACATTTTCTCGCCGGTGATACCGGCTGGGATGATTTTTTCATCAGCGTGGAACCGTCCACCGACCTCAGTGACGTCACCCGGCCTCGTATCACGCCACTGTTGACCCCGTTTAAGATGGCCAGCGGCGAGACAAAATTTATCTGGACCACCTTCAGCGCCGACCAGATCGACCTCAACTATGCCAGTCCGGCGGTGCTGCTGAAAATGACAGAGGTGCTGCTCGACTACCTGGTAAAAGGCGCAGACTACGTGCGGCTTGATGCGGCGGGCTATATGTGGAAAACCCCCGGCACCCCCTGTATCCATCTGGAGAAAACCCACCTGCTGGTCAAACTGTTTCGCGCCATTGCCAATGAGGTGGCACCCGGTACGGTGATCATTACCGAAACCAACGTGCCGCACAGGGAAAACATCGGCTATCTGGGCAACGGTGGCGATGAGGCGCAGATGATTTATCAGTTCTCTCTGCCACCACTGGTGCTGCACGCCATTCATTACGGGCAGGCAAACGCCCTGAAACAGTGGGCCAACGCACTGCCCGCCAGCAAACGAACCACCAGCTGGTTTAACTTTCTCGCCTCGCATGATGGCATTGGCCTGAACCCGCTGCGCGGTATTCTGCCAGAAAGCGAGATAGCCTCGCTGGTCAGCGATCTGGTGGCAGAAGGGGCGTTGGTTTCTTATAAAAATAATGGTGACGGCACCACACCAGCCCTTACGAAATTAACGTCACTTACCTGGATGCGCTGAATAAAAAAGACGATGACGACGAAACGCGGCTGCAACGTTTTATGCTGGCTCACGCGCTGTTGCTGGCATTTCCCGGCGTCCCGGCGGTATACGTGCAAAGTATCCTTGGATCACGTAACGATCTGGCAGGCGTAAAAGAAGCCGGTCATCACCGGGCGATTAACCGGCAGAAATATCCGCTCAGTGAGATCGAAGCAGAGCTGAACGATGTCACCAGCCTGCGACATAACATTTTTCAGCAACTCAGCCAGCTGATTCAGTTACGCAGGCAACAGGCCGCCTTTCACCCCGACAATCCGATGGTTGTGCTGGAAAGCGATAACGCCCTGCTGGTGATACAGCGCCGCTCGGAACGGCAGCAACTGCTGTGCATTTTTAATCTGAGTAACAAAGTCATGACTTACACCCTGCCGGATGCCGTTGGCTGGCGCAGTGTTATCGACGGGAGGCGGATTGCAGGTAATCAGTCACTGACGCTGACGCCGCTGGGCTGGATGTGGCTGGAATTGTGCGAAGGAGATGAAGCACGCTAACTCAGGACAGGCAGGGTTTCCCCCGCCTGTTGAAGCAAATTATTTATATACGTCGGCAACGGCGCTGAACTTACCGTGTTCGCGACCGGCGATCACCAGGAAGTATTTGCCGCCTTTCTCATCAGCCAGTTTTGACAGCGCATGCCGTGCATCCATTGGAGAGGTGGTTTCAGCAGTGGTGTTTACCGTACCAATTTTCTCCAGTTTCAATTTTTTCACTTCTTCTTTGGTCACTTCTTTTGCCGCCAGCGCACCAAAAGAAACCGTTCCTGCCAGAAGACCAATAACCACAGCTTGAATCATTTTCATCAAAGACACTCCTCGTTGATTTTGTTTCCGGGGATAAGCAGCCGCTTGATGAGATTACAGGGAGAAATTGATGCCCGACTCCCTGGACAGCTCAGAGGTAAAAAAGGTTAGCGACCCTGCTTACCTGAATAATTATTACTGGTTATTGCCAATCCGCCAGTTTTTGGCAGAAATTTATTGCAAAATTTTACCAGGAAAATCAATCAGTTTTTGGCAAAACGCCTCAGGATGAGAAATAAAGGGCGCATGAGCCGCTTTTTCAATCACCAGCGACTCACTGGCCGGCCACTGTGTATCCAGCAGTGCGGCAACAGTGCGCGGCACCAGCCCATCCAGCGCCCCGTAAATCCGCAGCAAGGGCACCTGTACGGCGCTTATCTCTGCCCGCAGATCGACGGTACGCAATATGTCGAGCCCGCCGTCCAGCACCTGAATGTCAGGAGCCGGAAGCGACAGCACCACATTTTTGAGCAGACGAGCATCCTGACGTGCCGTTTCACTGCCCAGGGTTTGCAGGGCGAGGAAACGCTCAACGGTACGCTGGAAATCCTCGCTCAGTTGCTGTTGAAAAGCCTTCAGTGTCTCCGGTTTGATTCCCGGCCAGCCGTTACCGGCAGCAAAACAGGGAGAAGACGCCACGGTGATCAGGCCACTGACCCGCTGCGGATGAAGCAATGCCATCTGGCTGGCGACCAGCCCGCCCAGCGACCAGCCCAACCACAGCGCTCTGGCTGGTGCCTGCGGCAGTAGCGTCGCCACCATCTCATTCAGGCTTAGCGCCGGAACCCCCTGGCTGCGACCATAGCCTGGCAGATCCACCAGATGCAGACGAAAATGCGGGCTGAGTCGATCAATGATGTTATGCCAGACTTCTGCATTCAGTCCCCAGCCGTGCAGCATCACAATATCGCAATCGCCCCTGCCTGTTGTCTGCCAGTAAAGCTGAGTCATCCGGTAATATCCTGTTTTTGCCATGGAGGCCGCTATGCTATCAATGCCCACCACCTGTTGGCTATGCCGGATGCCCGTTGCCCTGCCTGTGCACGGCATTTGCAGTTTATGCCTGCGTCAGCTTCCCACTGTGCCGCCCTGTTGCCCCCGCTGCGGGTTGCCATCGCTACACATCCGCCAGCCATGCGGCCGCTGCCAGCTGAAGCCCCCCGCCTGGCAACGGATGATTTTCGTTAGCGGCTGGCAACCTCCGCTGCGCGACTGGGTCACACAGCTGAAATTTTATGGCACGACCGCACTCTCGGTGATGCTTGCGCGGCTGCTTCTGCTAACCTGGTTAGCTGCACGCCGTAATTTTATGCTGGAGAAGCCCGATCTGTTGCTCTGCGTACCGCTGCATCGCCAGCGTGCCTGGCAGCGCGGCTACAATCAGATGGACGATATTACCCGGTATCTTTCGCGCTGGATCGGCTGCCGTTATGCCGCCGCCGGCTTAACCCGTCAGCGGAAGACCCATATTCAGCACAGCCTGCCAGCCAGTGCGAGAAGAAGGAACCTGCGCGGGGCGTTCAGGGTTGAAACCGGGGTCAACGGACGGCATATCGCACTGACCGATGATGTGATTACCACCGGCAGTACCGTGGGAGAAATCAGCCGCATTCTGCTGGCCGAAGGCGCCGCCAGCGTGCAGGTATGGAGCCTGTGCCGAACCTTGTAGAGCGTCGGTGATGGGCGTATTATAACCAGGTAAATTAGTCAACTATTGAGCAATCGCCATGATCCGAATTACAGACTCTGCGCAAGAGCACTTCGCAAAACTGCTGTCGAAACAGGAAGAGGGCACCCAGATCCGCGTATTCGTTATCAATCCGGGTACGCCAACTGCCGAGTGCGGCGTCTCCTACTGCCCACCCGATGCGGTAGAAGCTACCGATACCGAACTGAAGTTCGATAAGCTGTCTGCCTTTGTTGACGAACTGAGCGCGCCTTATCTGGAAGAGGCTGAAATTGATTTCGTCACCGACAATCTCGGCTCTCAGCTGACGTTGAAAGCCCCTAACGCCAAGATGCGTAAGGTCAGTGATGACGCGCCGCTGATCGAGCGCGTTGAATACCAGTTACAGGCGCAGATCAACCCTCAGCTCGCCAGCCACGGCGGCAAAGTATCGCTGATGGAAATTACCGATGACGGTTTCGCCATTCTGCAATTTGGCGGCGGCTGCAACGGCTGTTCGATGGTCGATGTGACGCTGAAAGAAGGCATCGAAAAAGAGCTGCTGGCCGCTTTTCCGGAGCTGAAAGGCGTGCGCGATCTGACCGAGCATCAGCGCGGCGAGCACTCTTTCTACTGAATCCTGCCAGAAAGCGCCCGGCGGGCTCATTTCCACCGGGCATCGCTGACTCCTCTGCCGCTCTCGTCGTTTATTTCTGCTGTGGTTTACGTCGTCGGTTAAGATCTTTAATCAACCGGTTGATGCGCCTGTCGGCGAACATCTCCTCCAGAGTAGTACCCAGTTTTCGCCGCCAGTTGGGATACTCATTGGTCGTGCCAGGCACGTTAACCGGCTGTGCCATATCCAGCCAGTCCTCCGGTTGCAGGCCGAGCAGCGCGCTGTTGCTGTCGGCAATAAACCGCTGCATGGCGCGATTCAGTTCCGGCGTCATCTTCATCAGCCCGGCGTTTTTACCGCTGCTTTTTGGCAGACAGTGATACTGATGCAGCGCGTTGAGCAGCGCCTGCTTTTGCCTTGCCCTGTCCTGATACAGCGAGGCGAGGATCGCCCGGTCGGGATAAACTCCCAGCGTCTCTCCCAGCGATAAATCGCCCGCACTCCAGAAGCCGCGTAGCGTGGGCAGATCGTGGGTGGTGGCGCTGGCCATTGACTGGCGCGGCCAGGCAGAAGGGGAACGGTAACGATCCATATTTTCCTGTTCAAAATAGAGCACCTTCCATGAATAGATCCCGCTGTCACGCAGCTTCGCCACGATCTCTGTCGGCACGGTTCCCAGGTCCTCGCCAATCACCATGCAGTGGTTGCGCTGACTTTCCAGCGCGAGGATGGCCAGCAGATCGTCCACCGGATAGTAGACGTAGGCTCCGTAGTTGGCGGTTTCCCCTCTGGGTATCCACCACAGGCGCAGCATCGACATAACGTGGTCGATGCGCAGCGCACCGCAACTGGCCATATTGGCCCGCAGCAGGTCGATAAATGGCTGCCATCCCCGTGCCGCCATCACGTGCGGATCGGCAGGCGGCAGTCCCCAGTTCTGTCCCTGCGGCCCCAGAATATCCGGCGGCGCGCCGACCGATGCCTGCATACAATACAGCTCGCGGTCACACCAGGTTTCCGCGCCACCTTCCGCCACGCCGACGGCGAGATCGCGATAGAGGCCCAGCGGCATCGCCAGCTGTTGGCTGAGTTGCCAGCACTGATCAAACTGCCGACTGGCGAGCCATTGCAGCCACAGCCAGAAATGCACTTCCTCTTCATGCTGTTGGCAGAACTGCTGCACCTGCTGACTGTGCACATCCTGCAACGCCTGCGGCCACACCGGCCAGCCCCAGCGATTCGCATCCTCGCTCAGCATCTTACCGTGCAGGGCATCAAAGGCTCCCTGCCAGAACAGACTGGCACCGCCCCGGCTGATAAAAGCATCAAAACTGGCACGATCCGCATCGTCACTCTCCCGCAGGCTGAACTGCTGCCAGGCAAAACGCAGCCCCTGCATCTTCAGTCCGGCAACCAGCGAGTAATCGATCCACTCGCTCTCTCGGGCCTGTTGCAGTCGCCGCTGCGTGTTTTTTTGCTGCCACCAGCGCTGGGCCGCTTTACTCAGCTGAAAATCCGCCACGGCCGCCACGTCGATATACAGTACGTTCAGCCAGCGGCGCGAAGAGGGGCTGTAAGGGCTGGCATTCTCCGGGCTGGCCGGATAGAGCGAATGCAAAGGGTTCAGACCAATAAATGATCCCCCGCGTGCGGCAACTTCTTTGACCAGTTGCCTGAGATCGCTGAAGTCGCCCATCCCCCAGTTCGTGTCGGAACGGACGGTGTAGAGCTGTACGCAGCTGCCCCACAGTTTTTCTCCCTGCAACAGCGGTGCTGGCTCATAGCAGCGCGCCGGGGCCACAATAATCCGGCACGGCCAACGTTTACTGGCCTGAGACAGATGCAGTTGATGGTAGCCCAGCGGCAGCCTGGCAGGCAGCGCGATAGCTTCACCTGCGCTGACCACGCCGCTGTATTCCCGACCGTTTTCGGTCACCAGTTGCCACTGATAGTCGCCCTTGCCTGCCACCTTCAGCTGTAATGAGCGCTTCTGCAAAAAGACTTTACAGGGTGACAGCGGTGCGGCTTTTCCTTTTGGCGCTGGCGACATCGCCGCCAGCAGACGCTGGCGGATTGCACTGTCGATCTCTTCGGTTTCTCCCCGCGCGTTGATGTACTTAGCGGCAATGCCCGCTGCGGCCGCGGCCTGTTCGAACTTTTTACTCTCCATATGCCCCTCCTCAGCGCCGTGCCTGCCAGATCCGCTGCTGATAGTCACGAATGGAGCGGTCAGAACTGAACATGCCGCTGCGGGCGGTATTGAGGATCGCCGCCCGTGTCCAGGCCTCTTTATCGCGCCAGAGCGCCTCAACACGTTTTTGCGCTGCCAGATAGCTGGCAAAATCCGCCAGCACCAGCCAGGGATCGCCGCCTTTACCAAAGCTGTTCAGCATCATCTCAAAAGCCTGTTTATCGCCACCGCTGAAGAATCCTTTTTCCAGCTCTTTCAGAATGGCATCCAGATGCTTATCTTTTTTCCGCACTTTCAGTGGGTCATAGCCTTTGGCCTTCAGCGCTTTCACTTCATCCACGGTGTGACCAAAGATAAAAATATTCTCCTCACCCACCTGTTCAGCGATCTCGACGTTGGCGCCATCAAGGGTGCCGATGGTCAGCGCGCCGTTCAGCGCCAGCTTCATATTTCCGGTGCCAGAGGCTTCATAACCTGCCGTGGAAATCTGCTCGGACAAATCAGCCGCAGGGATCATCAGTTCCGCCGCCGTAATGCGGTAATCCGGAATAAACACCACCTTGAGTTTGCCGCCGATAGTGGCGTCGTTATTGATTTTCTCGGCCACCTTATTGATGGCGTAGATAATGTTTTTTGCCAGGTAGTAGCCGGGGGCGGCTTTAGCGCCAAACAGGAAGACGCGCGGCACCATCTCCATCTGTGGGTTATCGCGCAGTTGTTTATAGCAGGAGAGAATATGCAGCAGGCCAAGATGCTGACGCTTATATTCATGCAGGCGCTTAATCTGCACGTCAAAAATGGCGTCCGGATTAACTTTGATACCGGTCAGATGGTCGATGTAGTCTGCCAGCCGTGCCTTGTTGTCATGCTTAATCTGCCGGAAACGCTGACGAAACGCCGCATCCTCCGCATAAGGCTCCAGCCCTTTCAACGCATCCAGATGGTTTACCCACTCCACCTTCAGCGTGTCGTCAATCAGCCCGGAGAGCACAGGATTGCACTGCCTGAGCCAGCGGCGCGGCGTGATGCCATTGGTCACGTTATGGAACTTGCCGGGCCACAGCTGGTGATATTCCGGGAACAGATCCTTCACCACCAGATCGGAATGCAGTGCGGCCACGCCGTTAACCGCAAAGCCGCTGACCACGCACAGGTTAGCCATGCGCAGCTGATGGTCATAAAGCACCGCCAGCTTTTCCCACTTCGCCTCATCGCCCGGCCAGTGTTTATCAACCACCTTTTTAAAGCGCTTGTTGATCTCTTTAACAATCATGTAGTGGCGCGGCAGCAGTGAACGCACCAGCTTCTGGTCCCAGCGCTCCAGCGCTTCCGGCATCAGGGTGTGGTTGGTGTAGGCAAAGGTTTTACTGGTGATGGCCCAGGCCGCATCCCAGCCCATCTGGTGCTCGTCCAGCAGAACGCGCAGCATCTCCGGGATAGCGATAGTAGGATGGGTGTCGTTAAGTTGGATCACCTCATAGTCCGGCAGCTCACTGATTTTTCTTCCGGCAAGATGATGCCGCCGCAAAATATCGGCAACGGAACAGGCACACTGAAAGTATTGCTGCATCAGCCGCAGCTGCTTGCCCTGCTGATGGTTATCATTGGGATAAAGCACCTTAGTCAGTTTTGCCGCGTCAATTCCCTGCTGCTCAGACTGAAGGAATTTACCGTCATTAAACAGGGTCAGATTAAAAGGCTCAGTATGGGTGGCCTGCCACAGCCGCAAAGGCTGAGCGACACCATTCTGGTAACCAGTGACCGGCAAATCCCAGGCCTCACCTCGCAGGGTGAATGCGGGATGCCAGATAAATCCCCCCGCATCGTTTTTGACCACCTTACCGCCAAACCCTACTGTCACATCCAGCGCGGCGTTGTGGCGAAACCACGGATAGCGCTCACGATGCCAGTCATCCGGTGCTTCGCGCTACTGGCCGTGGTCGAATGACTGACGAAACAGGCCGTACTGGTAGTTCAGTCCATAGCCGATAGCAGACTGCCCTACCGTTGCCATCGAATCGAGGAAGCAGGCCGCCAGCCGTCCCAGACCTCCGTTACCCAACGCCGGATCCACTTCTTCTTCCAGCAGCTCACTCAGATCCACCTGATGCTCAGCCAGCGCGGCTTTGACGTCGTTGAACCAGCCCAGATTCATCAGGTTGTTGCCGGTCAGCCTGCCGATCAGAAACTCCATTGAGATGTAATTTACGTGCCGCTGCTTCTTTGCCGGTTTTGCTACCGGCATGGCTGCCAGCAGTTCGGCCAGCGCACCGCTCAGCGAATGCCACCATTGATGGCGGGTCATTTCACTGGCGTCAGACAAACCAAGATGCTGCCACTGGCGCGTCAGCGCCGCCTCAAAACGTGCCAGATTAAATTTCTGCTGCGACATACCACTTCCTTCTGCAAGGGGAAAAGGGAATTGCAAACGGGCCGGAACTTACAGTTAAGACCTGAACAGAAAAAAATGCTCATATTGCAGGGAGATAAAATTCAGCCCACCCGGATCGGGCTGAATTTATGTCGGAGAAAGTAGCGAGGAGAGGTCCTGCAAACAAATAATGGATGAAAAGGCGATATCAGCGCGCCTTTCAGCACAGTTCCAGATGGACCTCATGTTGTTCGATGGTTTTTAGTACGCCCGGTGGCGGCATTCCGTCGGTGAACAGATAATCTATCAGGCTCATATTGCCCAGGTTGACCATCGCATTGCGGCCAAACTTTGAGTGGTCGGCCACCAGCATCACACAGCGGGAATTCTCAATAATCGCCCGTTTGGTGCGAACTTCATGGTAATCAAAGTCCAGCAGCGAGCCATCCATATCGATACCGCTGATGCCAAGAATGCCGTAATCAAGGCGGAACTGAGAGATGTAGTCGAGGGTCGCCTCGCCCATAATGCCCCCGTCACGGGTACGCACCTCACCTCCGGCAACAATCAGGCTGAAATCGGGTTTGGACATCAGCAACATCGCCACGTTGAGATTGTTGGTGACGATCCGCAAATTATTGTGATTAAGCAGCGCATGGGCGACGGCTTCCGGGGTGGTGCCGATATCTATAAACAGCGAGGCACCATCGGGGATCTGACTGGCAACACGCTGCGCTATGCGGGCCTTTTCCGCCGACCACATCATCTTGCGATCCTGCCAGGCCGTATTTTCTGAAGTGGATGGCAGCGCAGCGCCGCCGTGATGCCGCTGTATTTTATTCTGATCGGCCAGATCGTTGAGGTCACGGCGAATAGTTTGCGGGCTGACGGTAAAATGGTCCACCAGCTCTTCGGTACTGACATATCCCTGACGACGCACTAAATCGATAATGGCGTCATGACGTTGCGTTTGCTTCACAAAACTCTCCTGTTTGCCCTGTCCCTGCCAGTATTACGGTCAGGATTTTCTCTGCCGGGTATCAACAAAAGCCATCGCCAGCCCCACCAAAAGACCGGTGACATGCGCCGCGTTGGCAACAGAGAGCCCGAACCAGCCCATATAACCGATAATCAGCCAGATAATGGCAAAGGCCATTAACCCGCGCTCCAGGTAGATACCGCTGGCCGGATCGCGCTCGCCGCGCAGCCAGGCATAGCCCATCAGCGCATAGACCGCGCCAGACAGGCCACCAAACATGACGCCGCTGAATTTTGCCTGCATCCAGCCGCTTAGCAGGGCAGAGATCAGCATGATCACAAACAGCTTACCGCTGCCGAGACGCTTTTCGATGGCGCCACCAAGATACCACCACCACAGCAAATTAAAGACCAGATGCAGCAGTGAAAAGTGCAGCAGCGCGTGGGAGAACCAGCGCCACAGCTGAAAATGCTGCGAGGCGTCCGGCCACGCCAGCCAGCTCATCACCGTCTGATAGCCGGTGAGTTGCATCAGGATAAAGACCACAATGCAGGCAACCATCACCGTCAGCGTCAACGGCCCTGCCCGCTCACGGATGTTGCTCATCAGCGAGGTGCGTTGATACTGAATACCGCTACGGGTAGTGCCAGAGTGCCAGCTCGCCGCCTGATAACGGGGATGGTTTGGTTCCCGGATAAACTGACTAAGTTCGTTTTCGACCAGATTCACTTTCGAATCATCATCCAGCCATAACGTGTAAGGATTTTCACCTTCAATCCGTAGCTTAACGGCCTTAGTCAGCATGTAATCAACAAAGGCCTGCGCCATGCGGGGATTAGAAAACTCAGTAATGCGCATCATCGCTTTCGGAAGTCCCTGGAAATAAAAGCTGTCAGTATATACCGCAAATGAGTTATGCCGACGGAAAGTTAAACTGAACCGTGACGGTCGCAAGCGCTGCGCCACAGGCGCTTATACCCAAAATGGTTCGCGTTGCAGCAAGGTGGCCGGCGCGTCACTCCCCGCAAGCTCACTCAGGTAAGTGACCGGGGGCGCGCTCGTGAGGCCAGTGCGTCTGAAGCGTATAAATGGCGGCTTATGGCATCCCTGACTCAACCTGCTGCGGAAACTGCGCTCGCCAGGCCTCAAAACCGCCGTCAACGCTGTAAACCTGCTCAAAACCCTGCGTCAGCAAATACTGTGCGGCGCTTTTGCTGCTGTTGCCGTGATAACACATCACCAGCACGGGCGTGCCCGGGTCAGCCTCGCTGATAAACCGGCCCAGCGAGTCATTGCTCAGATGAAAAGCGCTGCTGGCATGCGCCATACCAAAGCTTTGCGCATCACGAATATCTACCAGCACCGCCTCATCGTCTGCCAGCCTGGCCTGCGCCTGTTCCACGCTGATGCACTCAAATTGTTCCATGCTCAGTACTCTTTAAGAAAGGGAGACCATTGTATCGCGAACCTGGCTGACAATAACCAGACAAACCATAAGGTTAACAGTTTTTCCTGCCTGACGGCAGCGAAGTTATATGGCGTTAATCATGTCAGGTTTTTACAAAGGAAAGCTGACGACCCAGCTTTGGTGGGTATGCTCTGAGCTGATGATGCTATCGCCACCCGAAAATGGTTATGTAAAGTTGTAGACAACCTGCACAATGACGGTTTTTTCACCATGCAGAGTGCCAACATAAACAGATTCCTGGGGATCGGTTCTGCGCCAACAGACAGACTCAAAGTCACATTCAGCACGCCGGTATCCGGTGGACGCCAGATAATCTTCTGTATTTGAACCCACGGCCAGGCACAGGTGAGAGCAACAGTAATAACCGCACCACCAAATACCGTCAGTGACTTACGCACAGGGTAATGCCCCTGTCTGAATTTCGATTGAATGACAAATCCGCAACGATCCCTCAGTCATGCCGGGTTGTGGGGAAAGCGCGTCGGCCAACCCATCCCACTCGTCGCGGTCACCAAGGCCCGATTTCCGAACTCCCCTGCATCATCAGCAGGTTACAGCCAGACTAACCCTTACACAGGCCAGATGTTTTACCCCGATACAGGTCAAAAAAGTCAGCTGTCGCATTGAGCAACTTCGTTGCTGGCTGGCCTGTTATGCCTGCGGATATGTTATCTGGATCACGCATAAATGTTTTTATTTGGTTAACGCTAGCATCGCTCCGGGTTTCCGATTATCATTATGCTCGAAAACGAACATTTAAGAACTATTCCGAACATCGGAGGAGATGACGTGGAAACCAAAGATCTGATCGTAATCGGCGGCGGTATCAACGGCGCAGGTATTGCGGCTGATGCCGCAGGACGCGGCCTGTCTGTGCTGATGCTGGAAGCGCAGGATTTGGCCTGCGCGACTTCTTCTGCCAGCTCAAAGCTTATCCACGGTGGCTTACGTTACCTGGAACATTACGAATTCCGGCTGGTCAGCGAGGCGCTGGCCGAACGCGAAGTGCTGTTAAAGATGGCACCCCATATTGCTTTCCCGATGCGCTTTCGCCTGCCACACCGCCCGCATCTGCGTCCGGCATGGATGATCCGCATTGGGCTGTTTATGTACGACCATCTGGGGAAACGCACCAGCCTGCCGGGGAGTAAAGGTTTGCGTTTTGGCGCAGATTCAGTGCTTAAACCTGAGATTGTGCGCGGATTCGAATATTCTGACTGCTGGGTGGATGATGCGCGTCTGGTGGTGCTTAATGCCCAGGAAGTGGAAAAGCGCGGCGGCGAAGTGCGCACCCGTACCAGAGTGACCCGCGCACGGCGTGAAAACGGTCTGTGGACGGTGGAAGCTGAAGATATTGACAGTGGCAAAACCTTTACCTGGCAGGCCAGAGGTCTGGTTAACGCAGCAGGTCCATGGGTTAAGCAGCTGTTTGACGACGGCCTGCAACTGAAGTCTCCTTACGGCATCCGCCTGATCAAAGGCAGCCACATTGTGGTGCCGCGTGTGCATCATCAGAAGCAGGCTTACATTCTGCAAAACGAAGACAACCGTATTGTGTTTGTTATCCCATGGATGGATGAGTTTTCGATTATCGGCACCACCGACGTGGAGTACAAAGGCGATCCGAAAAACGTCCATATTGATGAGAAAGAAACCGCCTATCTGCTGAAGGTTTACAATAACCACTTTAAAAAGACGCTCAGCGAGCAGGACATCGTCTGGTCTTACTCCGGCGTGCGCCCGCTGTGTGATGATGAGTCAGATTCACCGCAGGCAATCACCCGCGATTACACGCTCGATGTTCGCGATGATAACGGTCAGGCTCCGCTGCTTTCCGTCTTCGGCGGCAAGCTGACCACCTACCGTAAACTGGCTGAACATGCGCTGGAAAAGCTGGCGAAGTACTATCCCAAAGCCGGCCCGGCCTGGACGAAGACCTGCGTGTTGCCGGGCGGAGATATTGCCGGTAGCAGTGAAGATTACGCCGCCAGCCTGCGCCGCCGCCGCCCTTTTATCACTGAAGCGATGGCGCGACACTATGCCCGGACTTACGGCAGCAACAGCGAGCTGATTCTTAAAGAGGCGAAAAGCCTGGAAGATCTGGGCGAACTCTTTGGTCACCATTTCTATGAGGCCGAGCTGCGCTATCTGGTGGAAAATGAGTGGGTACGCGAAACGGACGATGCGATATGGCGTCGCACCAAAGAAGGTATGTGGCTGAATGAGGCCCAGCGAACACGCGTGGGTGAGTGGCTGGCTGAACACGGTAAAAAACCGTCACTGTCACTGGCTTCGTGAGCCGCTTGATTATTTGAAAATAAAAACAGGGCGATGTATCGCCCTTTTTTATTGCTGACATCCTGCATAAAAAAACTGAGTAATGCTGTCAAACGCATTCCTTTTTAGTCTGAGCGCATAATTTTCTCTAAACCCTCTGGCGTACCCTGAATTTTTTTATAACAATGCTACTATTCTGTTAAATTAAATTATTCTCGCTCGTTTAAGAGGAAAAAATGAAAGAAAAATTTTCTGGTTTCTATGGCATTGATGAAATTCGTGAAAAAGAAATCTGGTCAGCAAAAAATACCGTCTTCATATTTGATACGAATACATTACTCACATTGTATCGTTGTGAAAAAAACACCCGGAATATTTTTTTCAGTCGTTGGGAAGAAATCAAAGAAAGAGTGTGGCTTCCATTTCATATCTGCCTGGAATTTCAGCGCAACCGTCTTAATGCAATCAAAGCCCATGTGACCGAACTTGACAATATTGGCAGTGAGACAAAATCACGCGTAATAAATGCCGTTAATCCAGAAACCTTCGAAAAAAAACTCATCGAGACTATAAAACGTTATCCGGAACTTCAGAGTGAATTTGAAGCAATGAGAAATGAGTTTGAAGAAAGAATCACGAAATTTGTCGAAAACAATATAAAAAACAGGATTGATGAAGCTGATTTTTTTACCCACCACGATACTATTCGGGACAAAATTGAGCTCCTGACAGGCGATCGAACAGGAGACGAACCTTCTGGTGAACATATAAAAAAACTCTCAGAGTCTGGCCTGAAAAGGTACAAAAACAAAATACCGCCTGGCTTTGAAGATGAAAAAGAAAAAAAAGAGGAAACCTTCCACTATAAAGGAACAGAATACTTCTCGAAGTTTGGTGACTGGTATATATGGAGTGAAATTCTCGAACTTGTTGCCCGAGATAAAAAGGAAGGTGTCATTTTTGTATCTAATGACCTGAAAGAAGATTGGATATATCGTGTTGCAGGTAAAAAAAGAGGTCCCCTGGAATCGCTTCGCACCGAACTTAGTGAAAAAGGAGGGGGTACCAGCTTGTTGCTTTACTCGACTTCAGGTTTCCTCGAAAAAAGCAATTATCATCTTTCTGGTGATAAAGTTGATGAACAGACAATAAATAACATGAAGCTGGCTGAAGATAGCACCAGCCGCCATCTGTCCGCCCATCGTAAAAAATCCGAAGAGGGAAGCGATTTTGCAGATCTGTATTTCGTGTACAATAAAAAAGAATTGCCCACACTAAACAGTGAAGAGTTGGATACCTGGATGAATATTGTTTTAACAGGCATTTCTTATAAAAAAGGTCTGGATCTTATCAGACGTCAGATAGGTGAATTCGATAAGGTAATCTCACACAGTGAAGTTCCACAAGTAAGGAAAATCAGATTTACATTTGCTTTATTAAAATTAAAAAAAATAGAGAGTAATTTATTATCAGAGTTGGGAGAGCCTGAAGAATTTTAAATCCGCACTTAAACTGGCAATCAGTAGTTAACCGTTATTGCACCCTCGATATATGATCGTATACGGGGGTGTTTATATCAATACAGCGTGAATTAATAGATGATTATTAATTCCCTGCATAATAAACTTGTTCAGGTTTTATACCTCCATTTTAATATGTAATGCATCAAAAAATATAAGGCCATGCCGTAAAATTAGAAATTCTTTACGGCACAGCCTTTAAACGCTACTACAAACGCACCGGCTTAATGGCCCAGATATCGTCGGCGTACTCCTGAATAGTGCGGTCAGAAGAGAAGTATCCCATATTGGCAATATTCAACAGCGCACGCCGCGTCCACTCTTCCGGCTGGCGATAGAGTTCATCCACTTTGTCCTGGGTATCCACGTAGCTGCGGTAGTCAGCCAGCAGCTGATAGTGGTCACCCAGATTCACCAGGGAATCAAAGATATTACGGTAACGACCCGGTTCCTGTGGGCTGAAGGCACCCGTGGCGATCTGCGTCAACGCCTGATGCAGTTCCGCATCCTGTTCGTAGAACGTATGCGCGCTGTAACCGTCACGGCGCAGCGCCTCGACCTCTGGCGTGGTGTTGCCGAAAATAAAGATATTCTCTTCTCCGACATGCTCGCGCATCTCCACGTTCGCTCCATCCAGCGTGCCGATGGTCAGCGCACCGTTAAGGGCAAACTTCATGTTGCTGGTCCCGGAAGCTTCCGTGCCCGCCAGCGAGATCTGTTCAGAGAGATCCGCCGCCGGAATGATGATCTGCGCCAGGCTTACGCTGTAGTTCGGAATAAATACCACCTTGAGCTTATTCTTTACCTGTGGATCGCTGTTGATCACCGTGGCGACATCATTGATCAGATGAATAATATGCTTGGCCATGTAATAGGCCGAGGCCGCCTTACCGGCAAAAATATTCACCCTTGGCACCCAGTTCGCCTGCGGATCGGCTTTGATGCGGTTGTAACGGGTGATCACATGCAGCACGTTCAGCAACTGACGTTTGTATTCATGGATGCGTTTAATCTGCACGTCGAACAGTGCATGGGGGTCGATAACGATATCCATCTTCTGGCCGATGTACTCCGCCAGCCGCTTCTTATTGCGTAACTTGGAATCACTGATTCTGGTCAGAAAACTGGGGTAGTCGATATGCTGTTTCAGCTCATCCAGCTGACTGAGCTCGGTACGCCAGGTACGACCGATAGTGTCGTCGAGCACCTCTGACAGCGACGGGTTCGCCAGCGCCAGCCAGCGGCGCGGCGTAACACCATTGGTTTTATTACTGAACCGCCCCGGAAACAGCGCGGCAAAATCGGCAAACAACGATTGCACCATCAGATTGGAGTGCAGTTCAGAAACGCCGTTCACCTTGTGACTGACCACCACCGCCAGCCACGCCATGCGCACCTGCCGCCCGTTGTTCTCATCGATAATCGAAATCCGTGATAACAGTTCCCAGTCATCCGGGTGGTAATCCTGAATCGTTTTCAGGAAGTAGTCATTGATATCGAAAATAATTTGCAAGTGACGAGGCAGGATCTTGCCGATCATATCCACCGGCCAAGTTTCCAGCGCCTCCTGCATCAGCGTGTGGTTAGTGTAGGAGAAGACCTGGCAGGTGACTTCGAAAGCGTCATCCCAGGTGTATTTGTGCTCGTCAATCAGCAAGCGCATCAGCTCCGGAATGGCCAGTACCGGATGCGTATCGTTGAGATGGATCGCTATTTTTTCGGCCAGATTTTCGAAGGTATGATGCATAATCCAGTGGCGGTTGAGGATATCCTGCACCGTCGCCGATACGAGGAAATACTCCTGGCGCAGACGCAGCTCTCGCCCCGAATAGGTTGAGTCATCGGGATAAAGTACCCTTGAGACGTTTTCCGAATGGTTTTTATCCTCCACCGCCGCGAAATAATCCCCCTGGTTAAACTTGCCGAGGTTTATTTCATTACTGGCCTGTGCTCCCCACAGCCGCAGTGTATTGGTGGCGTCAGTATCAAAACCGGGGATAATCTGGTCATAGGCCGTCGCCAGCACCTCCTCCGTTTCCAGCCAGCGCGAACGAACGCCCTCCTGCTGGATACGTCCACCGAAACGTACCTTGTAACGGGTGGTAAAGCGCTGGAATTCCCAGGGGTTACCGTATTCCAGCCAGTAATCCGGTGACTCCGCCTGTTGTCCGTCGATAATATTCTGTTTGAACATGCCGTAATCGTAGCGGATTCCGTAGCCGCGTCCCGGTAGCCCCAGTGTGGCAAGCGAGTCGAGAAAACAGGCCGCCAGACGCCCCAGGCCACCGTTACCCAGGCCAGGATCGCACTCTTCTTCAATCAGCTCTTCCAGATCGAAACCCATTTCGTCCAGTGCGGCACTGGCATCCTCATAAAGGCCGATGGCCAGCAGGGCATTAGACAACGTCCGCCCGACCAGAAACTCCATCGACAGATAGTAAACCTGGCGCACATCCTGCGACAATTGCGCCCGATTAGAACGCAGCCAGCGCTCCACCACCCGGTCACGTACTGCCAGCAGGGTGGCGTTCAGCCATTCATGTTTGTTGGCAATGGAAGGATCTTTACCAAGGGTAAACATCAGTTTATAGGCAATCGAGTTCTTCAGCGCGTCCACACTCAACGTGGGCGCGTTATAGGAGAAAGGTGCGTTCATATCAAATTTCCCATTTCCTGATTACAACAGACGTTGATAGAGATCGCGGTAGGCCACAGCGGCCACCTGCCAGCTAAAATCCATCGCCATTGCCTGACGCTGAACGTAGCGCCACAATGACGGACGGGACCACAGAACAAAGGTACGACGGATAGCGCGCAGCAGCGACCAGGCATTGCTGTCCTCGAAGACAAAACCACTGGCAATGCCATCTGCCAGATTTTCCAGCGAGCTGTCGCTGACCGTATCGGCCAGACCGCCGGTGCGGCGGACCAGCGGCAGGGTGCCGTATTTCAGGCCATAGAGCTGAGTCAGTCCACATGGCTCAAAGCGGCTGGGAACCATAATCACATCCGCGCCACCCATAATGCGGTGGGAGAATGCTTCGTGATAACCAATCTGCACCCCCACCTGGCCCGGATATTCGGCGGCGGCAGCCAGAAAACCCTGCTGCAATACCGCATCCCCGGCGCCAAGTAGTACCAGCTGCCCGCCCTGTTCCAGCAGGCCGGGCAGCGCTTCGAGGACCAAATCCAGGCCTTTCTGTCGGGTCAGACGACTGACCACCGCAAACACCGGCACCTTTTCATCAATTTTCAGGCCCATCGCGATTTGCAGCTGGCGCTTGTTGTCCTGTTTCGCTTCCAGTACGTCGCGGTTGTAACGCGACGTCAGCAGCAGGTCATTCTCCGGATCCCAGATAGCCGGATCGACGCCGTTGAGCACCCCGGTCAGCCTGCCTTCCAGCTGGCGCTGCTTTAACAGGTCTTCCATGCCGTAGCCGTACTCCGGCAGGGTAATTTCACGCGCATAGGTCGGGCTGACTGCCGTGATGTGATCGGCATAAAACAGCCCGGCCTTCAGGTAGGAGATCTGGTTATAGAACTCCAGGCCGTACATATTGAAAAACGACCACGGCAGCTGGATCTGCTCCATGTGATGGGCAGAGAACAGTCCCTGGTACGCCAGATTGTGCACGGTAAACACCGACTTTGCCGGACGTCCTCTGGCCGCCAGATAGGCACAGGTCAGGCCGGCATGCCAGTCATGCGCATGGACCACTTCCGGCCGCCAGAAGGTATCCAGCCCGCAGGCTATTTCACATCCCATCCATCCCAACAACGCAAAACGCAGGTAGTTATCGGTGTAGGCAAACTGTGATTCATCGTGGTACGGGCTGCCGGGTCGGTCATACAGCCCCGGCGCATCAATCAGGTAAATCCCCACGCCATCGTATTGCCCGTAGTGCAGCTCGACATAACCTGCAAACGTTTGCAGTCTCGCCACTACCTGTACATCAGGAATGCCTTTTTTCAGGTCGGGAAACGCCGGGATCAGCACCCGGGTATCCACACCTTCTGCAATCTGTGCAGCCGGTAATGCTCCAACAACATCAGCAAGCCCGCCCGTTTTAAGCAGCGGGAAAATTTCTGAACAGACATGTAACACCTGCATTATCGGCTCCTTCATTACGTTCTGACACGTTCCTCAGCATCAAACAGTTGTGTCTCTCTCTGACCGTGCTAACAGTTAAGCGATCAGCTGCGCCAGCCCAGCTTCGCCAGCATGGTGCGCGTGACCAACACAATCCCCTCCTCCGAACGGTAAAACCGGCGCGCATCGTCTTCGGGATTTTCTCCGATTACCGTCCCTTCAGGCAGCTCACAGGCACGGTCAATCACGCAGCGGCGCAGGCGACATGAGCGCCCCACCACCACATCCGGCGAGAGAACAGAGGATTCGATATTGCAAAAGGAGTTGATCCGTACTCGTGAAAACAGCACAGAGTTCACCACCACCGAGCCGGAAATAATGCAACCTCCCGACACCAGCGAGTTCATGGTCATACCGTGACTACCCGATCGATCCTGGACGAATTTTGCCGGTGGCAGTGGCTCCATGTAGGTCCGAATCGGCCAGTTACGATCGTACATATCCAGCTCTGGCGTGACCGACGCCAGGTCGAGATTCGCTTTCCAGTAGGCTTCCAGCGTACCCACATCGCGCCAGTAAGGTGGTGAGCTGTAATCGCCCTGCACACAGGAGAGGCTGAACGAATGGGCCAGCGCCTCGCCGGTCGCTACCACCTTTGGCAGAATGTCCTGGCCGAAATCGTGTTTCGACTGCGTAACGGAAAGATCCTCTTCCAACAGCTGATAAAGATAGTCAGCGTTGAAAACGTAAATTCCCATACTGGCGAGTGCCTGGGTTTCATCACCGGGCATGTGCGGCGGGCTGGCCGGTTTTTCGAGGAAATCCACCACCCGGTTCTGCTCATTCACCGCCATCACGCCAAAAGCGCTGGCTTCGGCAATCGGCACCGGCAGACAGGCAATCGTACAGCTCGCGCCGTTTTCCACGTGGTCCAGCAACATGCGCGAATAGTCCATTTTGTAGATATGGTCGCCCGCCAGGATGACGATGTATTTCGCCCGGTAACGTCGGATGATATCCAGATTCTGCGTCACGGCATCCGCCGTACCGCGATACCAGTGCTCACCGGACAGGCGCTGCTGAGCGGGCAATAAATCGACAAATTCGTTCATCTCTTCATTCAGGAAGGACCAGCCGCGCTGAATATGTTGTACCAGCGTGTGCGACTGGTACTGAGTGATCACCGCTATCCTGCGGATGCCAGAGTTGAGGCAGTTCGACAGGGCAAAATCGATAATGCGAAACTTGCCGCCAAAATGAACAGCGGGCTTGGCACGTTTGGCGGTTAAGTCTTTCAGCCGGGTTCCGCGCCCACCGGCCAGAATCAGGGCCACGGTTTGCGTCGGCAATTGTCTGGCCAGCATCAACGCATCGTTCTTATCTGCAACCATCTCTGACTCCCGTTATTATTGTTCGCGAAACACGCACACACCGTGTGCGGGTCCATGCCAGACAGTGACTGAAATCGGGTTGTCGTCCCCGGCAAAGGGCGGAACGGCGTACCACTGGCCTGCGGGCAGGACCAGGTCGCTCACTTCTTCGGTGGCGTTGAGGGTGATAAGCCAGCGACCGGACAGCCGGATCTGTAAACGATGAGCACCCTGTTGCCACGCCGCCGGGTCGAGAGGCTGTCCGTTGGCGTCAAGCCATTCAACGTTGCCATCACCTGGCTGCCACCAGCGGTCTGAGGTTAACGCCGGGATAGTCTGGCGCAGGTGGATCAGCGCAGCAGTAAAGGCAAACAGTCCGCTGTCATTGTGCTGCCAGTCCAGCCAGCTCAGTTCGTTATCCTGGCAGTAAGCATTGTTGTTGCCATGCTGGCTGTGTCCGTGCTCATCACCGGCCAGTAACATCGGCGTCCCCTGCGCCAGCAGTAGAGTGGTAAGCAGCGCATGAACGCTGCGGCGGCGGTGCTCTACGATCAGCAGTGAGGCCTGCAATCCTTCGACACCGTGGTTGTGACTGAAATTGCTGTTGTGACCATCGCGGTTGTCCTCGCCGTTGGCCTCGTTATGCTTGCGGTTAAAACTGACCAGATCGCGCAGAGTGAAGCCATCGTGCGCGGTAATCAGGTTAATGCTGGCAGAAGGCAGGCGATCCTGCTGCCGGAACAGATCGCTGGAAGCGGCAAAACGTCTGGCAAATTCACCGTTGGTGATGTCACCATGCAGCCACCAACGCCGCGTCACATCACGAAAGTGATCGTTCCATTCCGCAAACCCCGCCGGGAAGTTACCCACCTGATACCCCTCCGGCCCGATATCCCACGGCTCGGCGATCATTTTGCATTGTGACAACAGCGGGTCGGCCTCAATGGCCCGAAAAAGCGCAGAATCACGCTGATACTCCGGCGTGCGGCCCATCACGGTTGCCAGGTCAAAGCGGAAGCCGTCAACGTGGCACTCCTCAACCCAGTAGCGCAGGCAGTCCAGCGTCCAGCGCATCGCCACCGGATGACTGAGATTCAGGGTGTTGCCGCAGCCGGTCCAGTTCTCGTTCCCCCCATGGCTATCCAGCCAGTAGTAACTTTTGTTGTCCACGCCACGGTTAGCCAGCGTCGGACCGGTTTCCTCCAGTTCCGCGGTGTGATTGAACACAACGTCGAGGAGCACTTCGATTCCCGCCGCGTGCAGGGCTTTAACCGCCTGCTGGAACTCATTACGCGGATGGACGCCGTCAACGCCGGAGGCATAGCGGCTGTGCAGCGCAAAAGGCGCAAGCGGGTTGTAACCCCAGTAATTGGTCAGCCCCAGCCGCAGCAGACGTGGCTCGTCAGCGAAGCAGGCCACCGGCAGCAGTTCCAGACTGGTAATACCTAACCGTTTGAAGTAGTCGATCATCACCGGGTGACCCAGCGCCGCATAGGTTCCGCGGATTTCCGGCGGAATCGCGGGATGACGTCGGGTCAGGCCACGGACGTGGGCTTCATAAATAACCGTTTTCCCCCAGGGTACGCGGGGCGGCTGGTCATCTTCCCAGTCAAAATCATCGGCCAGCACCACACTTTTTGGTGCAACCGCCGCACTGTCGGTGGTATCCCGCTCCGTTTCGCCACACTGAAAACGGGGATCGTCAGTGACCTCACCGTCCACCTCGCGGGCACAGGGGTCCACCAGCAATTTACAGGGATTGAAGCGGTGCCCGGCCTGCGGCTGCCACGGACCATGCACCCGGTAACCGTAGCGCTGCCCTGGTTTTATCGCCGCCAGCCAGCCGTGCCAGATGCCCTCCGTGCAGGCGGGCAAATCGAGTCGGGTTTCCTGCCCCTGATGATCAAACAGACACAGCTCCACCCGCTCCGCATGGGGCGAAAACAGGGTAAAGTTGACGCCTTTGCCATCATAAAGCGCACCTGCCGGGGTGGGTTTACCTGCCTGGAGCGGGCTCATTTTGCCTCCCTGACCAGCCAGACCGTTGCCAGCGGCGGCAGGGTAACGGTAAGAGAGTGCTCGCGGTTGTGGCTGGGTTGCGCCTGTGTCTGGATTGCAGCGAGATTACCCGCGTTGCTGCCGTGATAATGACCGGAGTCAGTATTCAGCACTTCCTGCCAGCGACCTGGCTGGCTGACGCCAAAGCGGTAATCCGGACGAGGAACCGGGGTAAAATTACTGGCGACAATCACCTCATTGCCTTCACGGTCACGGCGCACAAAGACAAATACCGAATTATCAAAATCGTCCACCACCAGCCATTCGAAGCCAGACTGATCGAAATCGAGCTGCCAGAGCGGGGCGTGCTGACGATAAGTGTGGTTAAGGTCTCGCACCAGGCGTTGCACGCCGTGATGCCAGTTGTCTTCCCCTTCCAGCAAATGCCAGTCGAGGCTGATGTCGTGGTTCCACTCTTTGCCCTGAGCAAATTCATTGCCCATAAACAGCAATTTTTTGCCGGGGAAGCCAAACATCCAGCCGTAGTAAGCGCGCAGGTTGGCAAACTTCTGCCAGGCATCACCGGGCATCCGATCAAGGATTGATCGCTTGCCATATACCACTTCATCGTGCGACAGCGGCAGGACAAAATTTTCTGTTGAGTTGTACAACATGCCGAAGGTCAGCTTGTTGTGATGGTGTTTGCGGTAGACCGGGTCCAGCTTCATGTAGTCCAGGGTGTCATGCATCCAGCCCAGATTCCATTTGTACCAGAAGCCCAGCCCACCGGTTTCGGGTGGCCGCGACACGCCAGGAAAGTCCGTTGACTCTTCGGCAATGGTCACCGATCCCGGTGCCATATGGCCCAGCGTAAGATTGGTATAGCGCAGGAAAGCAATGGCTTCGAGATTCTCCCGTCCACCGAAATGGTTCGGGATCCACTCCCCCTGCTTGCGGCTGTAGTCGCGATAGATCATCGAGGCCACCGCGTCCACGCGCAGGCCATCAATACCGAAGCGCTCAATCCAGTAGAGCGCGTTGCCTGCCAGATAGTTGCTGACTTCACGGCGGCCAAAATTATAAATCAGCGTGTTCCAGTCCTGGTGATACCCTTCGCGCGGGTCGCCGTGCTCATAGAGTTCAGTGCCGTCGAATTTCTCCAGACCAAAATCATCGGCCGGGAAATGACCAGGAACCCAGTCCAGTAGCACGTTCAGACCGGCCTGATGGGCAACGGCAATAAAATTGCGAAACTCATCGCGGGTGCCAAAACGCCGGGTTGGGGCATACATGCCGGTGGGCTGATAGCCCCAACTGCCATCAAAGGGATGTTCATTAATTGGCATCAGTTCCAGATGGGTGAAGCCCATCTCTTTGGCATAGGGCACCAGCTGCTCTGCCAGTTCCTTATAGCTGAGCCAGAAATTGTTATCGGTATGACGCCGCCAGGAGCCCAGATGCACCTCATAAATCGAGATGGGCGCATCAAAATCATTGGCACGCTGGCGCTCTTCAGACATGGGCGTTTTTGGCGGCAGGCCACAAATCATCGAGGCACTTTCCGGTCGCATCTGCGCCTCAAAGGCGTAGGGATCGGATTTCAGCCGCAGCTGGCCGTGAGCATCAATAATTTCAAATTTGTACAGCTGGCCCTGAACCGCACCGGGAACAAACAGTTCCCACACGCCAATTTCCTGTCGAAAGCGCATCGGATGACGGCGGCCATCCCAGAAGTTGAAGTCACCCACCACCGATACCCGGCGAGCATTGGGAGCCCATACGGCAAAACGGGTGCCGATAACGCCATCGATGACATCAGCATGGGCACCCATCGTCTCCCATGGGCGTTGGTGGGTGCCTTCAGCCAGCAGCCAGCTGTCCATTTCTGCCAGTAGCGGACCGAAACGGTAAGCATCATCAATCAGATTCTGCTGGCCGTGCCAGGTGACGGCCAGCTGATAGCGAAACATTTTTTTACGGCGCGGCACCACACCCTGGAAAAAACCGCGAGAATCGAGGCATTCGAGCTGTGCGCATTTGCGCCCGGTGTTAGTTTCAATCACCCAGACTTCGGTGGCGTCGGGCAGCAGCGCCCGCACTTCCAGACCGTTTTCAGTCTGATGCATACCGAGGAGTGAAAATGGATCTGCAAAATAGCCGGAAATTAAAGTATCGATCAGCCGGCGATCAGTAAGCTCTGACATGTCTGTCTTCCCGTGATGGTTGGCAGGCGATTCGCTCAGGCCGGAGTGGCGAGGAATGAACTGCTCTTCATTGAGCCAAAAAAATTACGCTGTTTTAAGCATAGCCAGGGTGCAACTAAAGCCAGCAAAGAATGGTGAAAAATAGCGTTTAACAGCGAAATTTTTTTGTCTTCAGAGACAAATAGCGGGAAACAGAGCAAACGGGGCTTGTTATTGATATGTAAAATCAATGTAACTGCAAGTGAGGGTTAACAGATGGTTAATTTTAACGCAGAGAGTGTAGCCTGTAGTATTGCTGGCGGGATAAAGATTTGCAGTAATGATCGCTTCATCAGTTTTTTTGCCGGGTGATTCGCGATAGAGAACACAGAAAAAATGTCCGAAAATCTCCGTGCATTAAGAACAGCCTGCCAGACTGAGCGCTCTTAATTACAGAGAAGATTTTTTGCTCGCCAAAAAATTTTTAGTTATGGAATGTCAGATTCGACAAGATAATTCCGGGAAAATTTTTTGGTGCCTTCTGTTGATGAAGGCACCATTAATTTTAGTCCACCAAAAGACGCAGCATCCGACGCAGCGGCTCCGCAGCCCCCCATAACAGCTGGTCACCCACGGTGAAAGCGGAGAGATATTCCGGCCCCATATTCAGCTTACGCAGACGACCTACCGGCGTTTTCAACGTGCCGGTCACCGCTGCCGGTGTCAGCTCACGCATGGTCAGCTCACGATCGTTTGGCACTACGTTAACCCACTCATTGTGCGCAGCCAGCAACTGTTCGATGTCAGCCAGCGGAACGTCTTTTTTCAGCTTCAGAGTAAAGGCCTGACTATGGCAACGCAGGGCACCGACGCGCACACACAAACCATCTACCGGGATCAGTGCAGCAGGTTGCAGAATTTTGTTGGTTTCTGCCTGCCCTTTCCACTCTTCACGACTCTGTCCGTTTTCCAGCTGCTTGTCGATCCACGGGATCAGACTGCCTGCCAGCGGAACGCCAAAGTTATCAACAGGCAGAACCCCTTCACGGCTCATCGAGGTCACTTTACGTTCAATATCCAGGATGGCGGAGGCCGGATTTTGCAGCTCCTGGGCGACATGGTCATGCAGCATACCCATCTGGCTGAGCAGTTCGCGCATATGACGCGCGCCGCCACCGGATGCCGCCTGATAGGTGGCAACCGAAACCCACTCGATCAGATCGCTGGCGAACAGCCCGCCCAATGACATCAGCATCAGACTGACGGTACAGTTGCCCCCGGCGAAGGTTTTAATGCCCTTCTCCAGCCCCTGACGAATAACCTGATGATTAACCGGATCGAGAATGATCAGCGCATCCTCTTTCATACGCAGCGTGGACGCCGCATCGATCCAGTATCCCTGCCAGCCAGCTGCCCGCAGTTTTGGATAAATTTCAGTGGTATAGTCACCGCCCTGACAGGTGATGATAATATCCAGCGCCTTCAGGGCATCAAGATTATACGCATCCTGCAACGTACCCGCAGACTTACCGGCAAATGCCGGGGCAGCCTGGCCGTGTTGAGATGTGGAGAAGAACACCGGGCGGATAACGTCAAAATCACGCTCTTCCACCATACGCTGCATCAGCACGGAACCCACCATGCCGCGCCAACCGATAAGCCCTACAGTTTTCATGTTGTACCTGCTCCAGATTCCCTTCAGGGCCACGCTGTCTTGCGACACTGTTCGCACTCCGTATCAGTATCGGGTACGCTGCGGCAAAGCCAACTGGCGGCGTCGGTGATGTCTGGCCTGTTAAAATGAATGTAATGAAGATCTGCCATACCTTACAAAATGCTGAAAAAGTGGCAAGTGAATTAAATCGATGAGCGGTAAATTTTTAGCAATGCTGCTTATACCCAAAATAATTCGGGTTGCAGGAAGGTGCCCAGCGAGTAAATCCCCGGCGCTTACTCTGCCAGGTGACTGGCAGTGCGCTCATGCAGCCAGCGCACCTGCAATCGGAAGGGTAGATAACGTGCAACAACTCGGGTTAACAAGAGAAGAATAACGATGACTGAAATGATCTCTGCAACAATATTATTGTTGTTAATTATGGATCCCCTCGGCAATTTGCCGATTTTTATGTCAGTTTTAAAGCATCTGGAGCCGAAACGCCGCCGGGTGGTGCTGATCCGCGAAATGTTGATCGCGTTAGTGATTATGCTGCTGTTTCTGTTCGCCGGTGAAAAAATTCTCGCCTTTCTCAATCTGCGCACGGAGACGGTATCGATTTCCGGCGGGGTGATCCTGTTTCTGATCGCCATCAAAATGATTTTTCCCTCGCACGAAAGCAGTAGCAGCGGTCTTTCTGCCGGTGAGGAGCCATTTCTGGTGCCTCTGGCCATACCGCTGGTGGCCGGACCTTCGCTGCTTGCGACATTAATGCTGCTGTCGCATCAGTATCCGGACCAGATGTCGCACCTGGTTGGCGCATTGCTGATTGCCTGGGGCACAACGGTGGTGGTGCTGCTGCTGTCAGGATTGTTCCTGCGTCTGCTGGGCGAAAAGGGGATGAATGCGCTGGAGCGGCTGATGGGTTTAATCCTGATTATGCTGGCAACACAGATGTTCCTCGACGGCGTGCGGGCCTATCTGAAATTCTGAACAGGATTTCTGTGGTTCGCTCAGTTGAACCACAGAAGTCGACAGAGTAAGGCAGCAGCTTTAGCCGGTAAAAAACGTGATTTCGCCGCACTGAAATCACGCCATTGCTTTGCCAGTCATGGCCTGAAACCACAGCTTCAGGAGAGCAGTTCGAACGCAATCATGCCGATAATCGCGCCGGTGGTGCCGAGAATCGTTTCCATCATGGTCCAGGTTTTCAGCGTCTCGCCTTCGGTTGCGCCGGTAAAGCGGCCAAACAACCAGAAACCCGCGTCGTTGACATGGCTGAAAATAATTGAGCCACCTGCAATACAGAGTGACAGCGCCGCCATCTGCGCGCCAGAGTAGTGCAGCGGCTCAATCACCGGCATGATCAGACCCACCGCCGTCAGACAGGCTACCGTCGCCGATCCCTGAATGATGCGCACCGCTCCCGCCAGAATAAAGCACGACAGCGCTACCGGCAGGCCGGCTCCGGTCAGCGCATTGCCCAGCGCCGGGCCCACTCCTGAATCCACCAGCACCTGTTTGAACACGCCGCCTGCGCCGATCACCAACAGGATAATCCCCGCAGGCTGCAACGCACTGCCGCAGATCTTCATTACCCGATCTTTATCCATCCCCTGACGGTATGCCAGGCCATAGATCGCCAGCAGGCAGGCCAGCAGAATGGCGATAAACGGATGACCAATAAACTCCAACCACGCATACAGCGTGCTGCCCTCGGGGGTAAAACGCGCACCGATGGTTTTCAGCCCGACCAGCACCAGCGGGAACAGGATTAGCGAAAGACTGAAACCAAATGACGGTAATTTGTGCTCGTCAAACTCCGGATGAGAGGTGTCGGCAGGCAGGGTGAATTTAACGTGGCGGCTGATAAAACTTCCCCACAGCGGGCCGGCAATCAGCATTCCCGGAATAGCGGCACAGGCTCCCAGCAGGATCATCCAGCCGAAATCCACATGCATCTGAGACGCCAGTAACATGGGTGCAGGGCCTGGCAGCAGGAAGGCGGCAGAGGCAGCCACCCCGGCAAACAGCGGGATCACCAGCTTCACCAGGTTGCCTTTGGTGCGCCGCGCCACGGCGAAAGCAATGCTGATCAGCAGCACCACCGCGACTTCGAAAAACAGCGGCAGCGCACAAATCAAACCGGCAATGCCCATCGCATAGTGCGCCCGGCTTTCACCAAAGGTTTTCAGCATTTTTATCGCTATCTGATCCACCGCGCCGGTTTCATGCAGAATTTTACCGAACATCGCGCCCAGCGCGACAACGATAGCCAGAAAGCCTAACGTGCCTCCCATGCCTTTCTGCATGGTATCGGCAATTTTATCCAGCGGCATGCCGGAGAACACCCCGGCACCGACAGAGACTAACATCAGTGCCACAAAGGCGTGCATACGCGCCTTCATAACCAGAAACAGCAGCAGTAATACGGAACCCGCCGCCGTTAACACCAGTGTTGCAGTAGCCATATACCCAACTTATTTTTTTGTTGTCTTTTCGATAGCAGAAATGGTGGCCGCCACGACCTGATCCAGCGTCTGATTAATATCTACCACCAGCACGTCGTTTTCGTCGCTGCCCGGTTCTTCCAGCGTATCAAACTGTGTGACCAGCATTTGCGGCTTAAAGAAGTGTCCTTTGCGCGCGCGAAGGCGGGTCTCGATGGTGGCAAAATCGCCTTTCATATAGATAAAACGCAGATTTTCATTGCCTTTTCGCAGGCTGTCCCGGTAGCGTTTTCTCAGCGCAGAGCAGACGATCAGCGAGACCTCATTGGTGCGCTGCATGGCAAAAGCCGCATCGTTTATCGCCTGAAGCCAGGGCTTACGATCGTCATCGTTCAACGGATGCCCTTCCGACATTTTTTCAATATTGGCGCGAGGATGCAGAAAATCGCCATCGATAAATGCCGCTTTAAGCTGGTGTGCCACCGCGCTGGCTACGGCAGATTTACCGCTACCCGAGACACCCATCAGGACAAACACATGATGAGACGAAGAGGATGCTTTCATATTGTTGCTCCAGTCTGGCGGTCAGCGACCTTGCCTTTCAGTGTTAGCGGAATGTTATCGGTAACATTGTCTGGAGGCCTGGCCGCTATGGCAACAGCTGGCCGGAAAAAAGCTGCTAAATGTGAGAGGGTTCAAAAAAATGACTGTTTCAGAACATGAGAGCACAGAGAGTTAAAGCCGCCAGACGTTGCGGATACGAAAAATCAGATGCTGCCCCCCTCCGAGATGCTGAAACCCACATCAATTTGCTGTGAACCACTCTGCTCGCCACGGATCCTCGCCAGCAACAGCGCCGCAGCCTCACGGCCCATTCTCTCACGCGGGGTCAGTACCGTTGCCAGCCGTGGGGTCACCACCTGAGTAATATCATGACCATGAAATCCGGCTATCGCCATCTCTTCAGGTATGCGCAGCCCCTGGCGCTGACATTCAAACATGGCACCGACAGCCAGGTCATCATTGGTACAAAACAGGCTGTCGGTGTCCGGATAACGGCGTTGTGCTTCCAGCAGCAGGGTGATGCCAAGGCTGAATGACGAAGCATCTTCCATCATCACGCTGCGAGGCTCCAGTCCGGCTTCGCGCATGGCCATTTCATAGCCCTGATATTTCAGCAGGGTGCGCTCATCCAGTCTGGCACCAAGATAAACTGTCCGACGGTGTCCTTTCTGCACAATGGCGCGGGTCATCTGACGCGCCGCTTCGACATTATCAAAGCCAACGGCCAGATCGAGACAGGGCGAAACGCAGTCCATCATCTCCAGTACCGGGATCCCGGCGGTCTCAATCATGCGTAAGCTGGCAGGCGTATGGGTGCGCTCAGTGAGGATCAGCCCGTCAATGTTCCATCCCAGCAACGAGCGCATTTGCAGCTCCTCTTTTTCCGCGCTGTAACCAAAATGGCCCAGCATGGTCTGATAGCCCGCCGCGTCGGTGATGCTTTCGATACCGCGCAGTACATCAGCAAACACCTGGTTAGTCAGCGACGGTAACAGCACGCCAATCGCACGGCTGGTGGCATTAGAGAGGATATCGGGCGCACGATTAGGGATGTAGCCCAGTTCATCCAATGCCGCAGCAATGCGGCTTTGCAGGGCAACAGATACCTAGCCGGGATTGCGCAGATAGCGGCTGACGGTCATCTTGGTGATGCCGACACGATCGGCAACGTCCTGTAGCACCGGTCTTTTTTTCTTCATTATTTTATGAAAGTCAGGGGGAGATGGCAGGAGTGTAACAAAAATGGTGTGGAAACGGTGAAGGGTGCAGCAAAGTGCACCCAACGACCTCAGACAGGGGGCAAATCGAACAGCAGAATTTCCGCATCGCTCTCAGCAACGATGGCGAGACTGGGCTGGTCCCAGACCGCGAAAGCATCGCTACGTGACGCCTGCTCACCATTAAGGCTGATGTTTCCTTTTACCACCTGGATCCAGACCCGGCGGCCCGCATCAACCTGCACATCCCCTTTCTCGCCCTGTTTCAGCGCCCAACGCGATAAGGTCATATCCTGAAAGACCTGAAGCGACCCGTCACGGGCATCCGGCGACAGCACCAGCTGACGCCCCTGCACCTGGTCGAAGCGGCGCTGTGCATAACGTGGTGCCAGACCGGTTTTTTCCGGGATAATCCAGATTTGATACAGATGCAGCGGCACATCCTTGCTGGCATTGTATTCAGAGTGACGCACGCCGGTTCCCGCGCTCATAATCTGAAACTCACCGGCCGGGATCTGCTCTTTGTTGCCCATGCTGTCCTGATGCTCCACCGTGCCGGAGAGCACATAAGTGAGGATCTCCATATCTTTGTGCGGATGGGTGCCAAAGCCCTGCCCTGCATCGATCACATCTTCGTTAATCACCCGCAGCGCTGAAAAGCCCATAAAACTGGCATCATAATAATCTGCAAAGGAAAAGGTGTGCCAACTGTCCAGCCAGCCATGGTTAGCATGGCCGCGCTCTTCTGCTTTACGTAAATAAATCATCTGCAATCCTCCTCAACATGTGTGTCCAGTCTGAACCGCTTGTGATCCGGATGATAGTGGAGAAAATTGTCTCCTCTGTTCAAAATATTCGATGAGAAAAGCGAAGGATAATCAGTGTGGCAGATGCCGGTAAACGCAGGGCAAAAAAAAGCCAGCACCTGTGCTGGCTAAATAATACTGGAAGCAATGTGAGCAATGTCGTGCTTTCCTGACAGGCCCGTGAAGTCCTCGCCGGGAAAGCACGACAATAATAATCATTATCATTCGCACTTGTAAAGTTTTTCCGGGGAATTTTTTTCTTGAATTAAAACTGAAAACCCCTGATGTTGAAGAGGATTATTAACCATATGGAGAGAGAAGATGAATGAGATCGTAATCCGTCACGCTGCCCCGGAAGATGCCAGCGACCTGCATCGCATCCTCAGCCAGCCGGAGACTTATGCCAATACGCTACAGATCCCTCACCCCTCTCTGTCACTCACTCATTCACGTCTGGCGGAGCTACAACCGGGTAAACAACGGCTGGTGGCCTGTATTGACGAGGTGGTGGTCGGCGATCTGGCCCTGGAGGTTAACAGCCGCGCCCGTCGTCGCCATACCGCCTCTTTTGGCATCTGCGTGGACAGCAACTACCGTCAGCGCGGCGTGGCCAGTGCGCTGATGCAGGAAATGGTCAGCTTGTGCGATAACTGGCTTTCCGTGACGCGCATTGAGCTGACGGTGTTTGCCGATAATCAACCGGCCATCCGGCTCTATCAGCGTTTTGGTTTTGAAAGCGAAGGGCTGGCTCGCCGCCATGCAATGCGTGACGGCCAGCTGGTGGATACGCTGTATATGGCCAGACTAAAAGAATCATAATCAGGAAAGGGTGTGGTAACAGTAAAATGTGAAGCACCCTGTTATTTTTCGTCCAGAACATTACGCGCATTTTTTATCAGTCAGTCAATTCGCAAACCATTTATTTCTCTTTATAAAAAATCAATATTCATCATGCAGAACTAGCTAATGACTCTTACCGGCAGCATCATTTGAAAAAATATATCCATATTTTTATGAAATACGATATGTGGTAAATATCCACAACTGAAGATACAGGTCAATAACACTTTCCAAAGCTGGATTTTATCTGGCTTAAGAACATTAATCTCCCAATACGCGAACAGGTACTTTTTTCCCTGCGGGCAGGGTGACAATCAATGCGGTGGCTGTCTCGCCATTGCTGGCAGCGGCAGTAACATCGGTGTAAGCCTTACCACCCCTTTCGAGGAAATCACCAAGCCGCATCTCTACGGCAACATGACCGTTTCGGGTATACTTGCCGATCGCACTCCTTGCATCAGAACCGGCCATCACGTTTAAAGAAGGGTGCGGCAAATCTGAAGCAGGTATCTGTTTTGGCAAATAGGCACGCGAATCGTCCGCTGGCAAATTATAAGCCTGTAAAAAATGATTGCTTGTCAGCTCTTCGGGCTGTTCAATCCATGCTCCGGAATTGGGATTACCCGCCATCTTGCCATTTTTAACAAATTTTTTATCGGTCGTTCTGTACAGCGGGGTTTCTGAATCCAGATCGAATTTAGACATTGGATCATGACAGTCGAGAAACTCATTTCTCGACTGCTCAGAAAGTTGATGTATCGAGGTGATAGCCTGCCCTCCGGCATAACCGATCGGGGATGATGGTCCGGAAGAATAAGACTCATGTCGGGGACTGACAGGCGGACTGTATACGTAGTGGGAACCACCGGAACTACAAATATTACCCATGATTTAACTCCTTACTTAATTATCGAATATTGAATTGCTTTTTATCTTTTTCGCTATCACAGCTAAATTTTTAAATACTAAAAGCACACCTCATTTTCATGATTTTTATCAGGATAATGATGGCATGTCTTAATTTTTTACCCATCTGTAGACCAGATGCAGAATGATTTTTCTATCCCTTCAATTTCGATGAATAAGTGTGATATTTGCGCATTCAGTTCCATCAACAGGCTGAATAAATAGATTATTGTGTTATGGCGTGAGGGATTGTTACGAAGATATCAGTCGTCTGACGGAATGAGTCAGTTGATTATGCTGTGAATGAATGCAATAGCGGCACGGTAAACCCGTGCTGCACTCCCTACACCGGACGATTGATCGATGGCAAGTAGGGCCCCTGAACAGACAGGCGCGGTCGACAAATCACCGACCACACCTGTACGGCCGCTAATAACCGGCGGTCAGATCATCAATCGTTCTGGGATCGGAGGCGCCGTAAAGGGTGCCATCCGGACCGATCATAATGCTCTGCGTACTGCCCATCGCAGGCAGCACTTTTACATGCTGACCTTTCGCTTCCAGCAGCTTCAGGGTATCCGGGCTGAACCCTTTTTCCACCCGTAGCTGGTCTGGCAACCACTGATGATGGAAACGCGGCGCGGCGGTCGCTTCCGCAATATTCATGCCGTAATCAATACTGTTCACGACCATTTGCAGCACGGTGGTAATAATCCGGCTACCACCAGGGCTACCCGTCACCAACCAGGTTTTGCCATCTTTCGCCACAATCGTGGGTGACATAGAAGAGAGCGGACGTTTGTAAGGCTGTACCGCATTGGCTTCGCCTCCCACCAGACCATAGACGTTTGGCGTGCCCGGCTTGGCGGAGAAGTCATCCATCTCGTTATTCATCAGAATACCGCTGTTCCCCGCCACGATGCCGCTGCCAAAGTTGGTGTTCAGCGTGTAGGTGACCGCAACCGCATTACCCTGCTTATCCACCACCGAGAAATGGGTGGTCTGATTACTTTCGTAAGGTGCAAGCTTGCCTGGCTTGATCTCCGCGGAAGGACGGGCCTTATTGATATCAATCTGCTGTGCCAGAGATTTCGCATAAGCTTTGCTGGTCAGCGCCTGTACCGGCACCTTCACAAAATCGGGATCGCCCAGATATTCGGAACGGTCGGCATAGGCATATTTTTCTGCTTCCGCTGTCACCTGCATCGCATCGGCGCTACCAAAGCCCATTTTTGCCAGATCGAAGTTCTCAAGAATATTGAGGATCTGCACAATGTGGATCCCGCCGGAAGACGGAGGCGGCATGGAGTAAACCTCATAGCCACGGTAGCTGCCGCTAACCGGTTTGCGCTCCACGGCTTTGTAGTTAGCCATATCCGCTTTATCAATCAACCCGCCGTTGGCCGCCATCTCTTTGGCAATCTGCTCAGCAATCGCCCCTTTGTAGAAAGCATCCGGTCCCTGCTTCGCAATCAGCGTCAGGCTGTGCGCCAGATTACGCTGTACCAGCTTTTCCCCGCGCAGGTAAGGCGTTCCATCCGGCTTAAAGAAAATGGCTTTACTGTTGTCATGGCTGAGCAGGACTTCCTTACCATAGACCTTCAGATCGTCGGCCAGCGACTCGTTGACCACAATCCCTTTGTCAGCCAGCCTGATCGCCGGTGCAATCAGCTTACTGAGCGGTAAGGTGCCATATTCTTTGTTTGCCAGTGCAAAGCCCGCCACCGTGCCGGGTACGCCGGAAGCCAGATGCGAGGTGAGAGATTTTTTGCTGTCGGCGTTGCCATGAGCATCGAGGAACATATCGCGGCTGGCTCGGGTTGGGGCCATTTCGCGAAAATCAATTGAGGTGGTATGGCCTGACGCGGTGCGGATCATCATAAAGCCGCCACCGCCAAGGTTTCCGGCCTGCGGATGCGTTACCGCCAGCGCGTAACCGACCGCCACTGCGGCATCCACCGCGTTGCCACCCTGTTTCAGGATCTCCACGCCGACCTGCGTGGCGGTAGCATCGACCGATGCCACCATGCCGTGCTGCTCCTTCACCGGATGAAAGGTATCGGCACCGACGCCATATGATACCGGTGGTGCCGCCTGGGCCGCCACTGCGCCCTGCCAGCACAACAATCCGGCCATTACGGGCCCGGCAATCCGCGCTATCTGTCCTGTCATTTTCACCTCTTGTTATCTCCTGAATCCCTCTGATTACAGGAAGTCCTTCACAGTCAGTAAGCCCCATCAGAAAGAATATGATGAGGGCGTCAAAGCCCGTCCTTGCAGTACGGAACAGGATGAATCGTTTACGTTTATTTACCGTTAATCAGTGTGTATGAAATGTTAAAAATAAAAAAGACTTCAGTCAGAACAAATTCAGATAGGTTGATCTTCCGGCAGTTGTTCCCGATAGCCTGTGCGGCAGTGTATCCCCCGACTCATAGCAGTTGCAGGCTCACCCGTTGACGACAGGCTGATAGCATCAGTCACGGAAAACATCATCCCTGCCAATACAGTTTCGGCGTCACCCAGCCAGAGCGAGGCTGTGATAATGATAAGTTTGTGTGATAACAGCTTGAATTGTCTCTGATGTGGCAAACATAAGGCTATGTCCGGATGCTGACACCAGCACAAAAATGGTCAGCAAGGCGGTTGAAGGGAAGGGTTATTTATCAAAAGGGAAAGATCAGGAACATTATTGCGCAGGAAAAATCATGATAGTGGGCATACACACACTCCACCATCATGACAGGCAACAAAATACAGGTTCACAAGGGCAATAAACAGCAGCGTGATTTCCGCTGTTAAGCCAGCCAGTAATAAGAAAGTACTAATCTCAGACTATTTTTACCGGCACTTTTTGCCCTTCTGGCAGAGTGACCAGCAGTGGGGCCGTGGAAGTACCGTTTCCTGCGGCTGAAGAATAGTCCAGATAAACCTTCCCACCACGGTCAAGGAAATCCCCCAGCCTCATTTTGGTAGTTACGCGTGAATCATGACCACTAGCATAACGTGTTACTGAGCCAAGTGCGCCAGGACCAACCATGACATTTAAAGAAGGCACACCTAAATTATGGGCGCTCTCTCTTCTTGGCAGATAGGCCCGCGCTTCGTTCGGACGGAAACCATTACTTTCCGCATATGGGTTAGGCATCAATTCCTCATGCATCTTAATTAATGCGCCGGAATGAGGGTTACCCGCCATCATCCCGTCCTCATCCACATAGCAGCGGTCAGTCGTTCTGTAAACCGGCGTATTTTTGTTCAATCCAAATTTTTTCATTGGATCATGATTGTTAAGGAATTTTTTTCTTTCTTTGCTGGAAAGCTGATAAACGGAGGTCAGCCTTTCACCGCCACCGCTGCCGGATGCTCTCGAATGCGAGGGTGTATGACGAACTGGCGTTGACTGCGCGGAGCTGTTGTAGGCAGGCGTTGACTGGCCTGAAGCATACCGGTGACTCGACTGAGGACTGTAAACATGATGAGATCCGGAGGAACCGCATACGTTACCCATGACTTTATTCCTTATTCTGAAAGTTAAACTGTTTTTTAATACCGCTGGCTGTTTTCACTGTGTTTTCGAAAATCCTCCTCATTTCAACATTATCAACTTCGATTAATGGCACTCTGGTATGCAGCACACCCGTATTTTCATCATCGATTCCCAGCGTCAGAAAAGGCTTTCTGAAGCTGAATAGATTGAGGGAAAGTAATTCTGCTAATGTTTCTTTTTTTAATTCGGGGCAGCTGCCAAATTCAGCCAGGAAATAAACCCATCGGGAGTCATCCTGATAAACTTTGATTGATATATTGTTTTCAAAAGTGAAGCAATACACCTCGTCGTCGTGATTTTTTTCTTCAAATGGCGCTACGCCATAGTCCTTAACCAGCCCGTCAATAAGGCGGTCAAATGCGTTTTTCATAAAATCTCTCCAGTTTTATCTTCAGTGTGAGTGTCTTAATTCCCGGCCCGGTTCCAGTGGAAAATGCTGCAACGGCTTACCGCGCAGGCAACACAAAAAACAGCACAGGGAATTAACAGAGAAAAGGATTTTTCCGCCGCAACACCATCCGGATAAATAATCATTTATTACAATAATTTAAAAATATCTTCTGTCGCGTGTGACACACGGGAGGGAATGGTGCTTTCTGCCTTTTTGGCACAACTTTTTTTACTTTAACGCCATTTAATTAGCGTCGTTGGCAATAGTTTTGCCAGTTTATTCTGCCGTATTGTTGTCACTGATTCTTATTTGCATTGACATGGTTGGATATAAACAGAAAGTGAGGAGTGCGTCACCCAGCAAATTCAGATAACAGGTAGATTTATTAAACAGAAATTTGCATAAACTGTCGCAACCACAAAAGGAGAACACGTTATGAAATGGTTACTTATTTTTGCCGCGCTGGCCCCTCTCAGTGGAATGGCTAATATGCTGAATAACAGTAATGAGCCGAATCAACCGGGCTACAATCCCAGTACCCAACGTCTGCAACAGCGGATGCTGAGCCAGCAGTCACAACAAAAACTGAAGCTGCAACAGGATCAGCAGCGGCAGAGCCAGGATCTTCAGCGAAAAGTGCAGGAACAGCGCGACAGCGCCGCTCAGCAGGTCCTTAAATCACAGCCGGGTAACCAGCCACCGGTGGTGCAACAAAACAGTACCCGGCAATAAGCGAAGTCGCTGTGTTAATACGTAGAGGTAGTTAGTCGCTTCCTTTTACGGCAGCGCTATAACCATGTGGCCCAGGGAAGGGCCAGAAACAGTATCAGGCCTGTTTAACCTGGCTGGCGGCAAAATCCGGCTCGAGCAGGTCGATGCGATCGGTACAGATGGCATCAACGCCCCAGTCGAGCAATTGTTTCGCCCTCTCCGGCGTATTCACCGTATAAACCAGAATCCGCAGTCCTGCCGCCTTAACCTCGGCCACCCGTGCCCGGGTCAGAATTTTATGGTTGAAGTGAACCGAGACGCACGCCAGCTTTTCAGTAATGTCTCGCCAGTCGTCATGCCATTCATGCAATAACATGCCGCGAGGCAATTCAGGTGCCGCCTTCATCGCCGCATCCAGCGCGGTGAAAGAGAAGGATGAGAGCAGCGGAGCCGTTTCACCCTGCCACAGCTGCCGTGCGGCCAGCGCCACCGTCCGACCGGTTTCTGCTTCCAGTCCGGTGGTGGGCTTGATCTCAATGTTGACCATCATCTGATAGCCTGCACAACGTGCGGCCACCTGGGAAAGCAGCGGCAATGGCTCTCCGCTAAATGCATTGCTGTACCAACTACCGGCATCCAGTTGCAGCAGTTTTTCCCACGGCAGTTCACCGGCAATCCCCCAGCCGTTACTGGTTCTGTCGAGGGTGTCGTCGTGTAGCAGGAAGATTTCACCATCCAGCGACAGCTTGACGTCAAATTCAACCATTTTGTGCCCCAGTTTCGCCCCGGTATCGATACCGGCCAGCGTGTTTTCCGGGGCCAGTTTGCCACCACCGCGATGGGCGACAATGGCAGGATAAGGCCAGCTTTTCTCAGTCATTCAAGACGATGTCCATTTTGAGTATCAAAAAAGTGTAGTGCGTCTGCCGGAAGATGCAGCCACAGCGTGCTGCCGGGCGCAGGTCGCTCAACGTGCGGTAGCCGCACCACCACATTGCTGCCGCCCCATTTTCCATGAGCCAGATTATCCGCGCCCAGCAGTTCCAGGGTTTCCACCACCAGCGGTAGACCGCCCGACTGTCGGTCAGAAAGCTTAATATGCTCCGGACGGATCCCCAGGGTCAACGTCCGGCCAGCCCATTCAGCTTTAACCTGCGGCAGCGGAACCGCGAAATCACCGCTCAGCGTCAGCAGCTGGCCCGCATCGTTCAGCCTGCCATCCAGCAGGTTCATCGACGGCGCGCCAATAAAGCTGGCGACAAAACGGGTGGCCGGTCGCTCATAGATCTCAACCGGCGTCCCTGATTGCTCCAGCACACCGTTGTTCATCACCATCACCCGCTGCGCCAGGGTCATGGCTTCCACCTGATCATGGGTGACGTACAGACTGGTGGTCTTCAGGCGGCGATGCAACTGCTGAAGCTCAAGACGCATCTGTACGCGCAGACGGGCATCAAGGTTAGAGAGTGGCTCATCAAACAGAAAGACCGCAGGTTCACGCACAATGGCACGCCCCATTGCCACGCGCTGTCGCTGTCCACCGGACAGCTCTCGCGGGCGGCGATGCAGCAATGCTTCCAGTTCGAGGCTTTTGGCCACCTCCTGTACGCGCTGGCGAATATACTCCCTGCCCATACCGCGAATCTTCAGCCCCCAGGCCATGTTCTGTTCCACACTCATATGCGGATAGAGCGCGTAATTCTGAAACACCATAGCGATGCCGCGATCTTTCGGCTCCAGCGTGGTGACCCGCTGGCGATCAATCCAGATATCACCGCTGCTGACCTGCTCCAGTCCTGCCACCATGCGCAGCAGGGTGGATTTTCCGCAGCCGGACGGCCCGACGATCACCATAAATTCCCCATCAGCCACGCTGATGTTAAGCGTTTGAATAATATTATTTTTTCCGTCATACGACTTGGTGACTGCCTGAAATTTTATCCCTGCCATATCTTATTTCTCGCTCTCTACCAGTCCGCGCACAAAAGCGCGCTGCATCACTAAAACAATCACCACCGGCGGCAACAGGGTCAGCAGCATAGCCGCCATCACCAGATTCCATTGCGTCGACCCGTCACCGCTGCCGATCATGCTGCGAATACCTGCCACCGCCGTGCCCAGTGACGCATCATTGATAATTAGCAGCGGCCACATGTACTGGTTCCAGCCATAGATAAATGTAATGACGAACAGCGCGGCCAGGTTGGTCTTTGACAGCGGCAGGACGATTTCGCAAAAGAAACGCATCGGGCTGGCCCCGTCGATACGTGCCGCTTCAACCAGTTCGTCTGGCAGGGTCATAAAAAACTGGCGAAACAGAAAAGTCGCCGTGGCGGAGGCCATCAACGGCAGGGTCAACCCGCTGTAGCTGTCCAGCATGTTGAGCCGGGAAACCACTTCCACCGTGGGGAAAATACGCACTTCCACCGGCAGCATCAGGGTGATAAAAATCATCCAGAAAAACAGTCCACGCAGCGGGAAGCGAAACCACACCAGCGCGAAAGCGGAAAGGATGGATACCACTATTTTCCCGCTGGTGATGCTCAGCGCCATGATGGCACTGTTGAGCAGCATCAGGCCAAAGGGCGCGCCATTTTGCGCCACGCCGTGTTGCCAGATGGCGGTGATGTTGCTCCACAAATAGCGGCCAGGGATCAACGTCATGGGCACCTGAAACACCTCGCTATTACTCAGCGTGGCCGCGACAAAGGCAACCCACAATGGGAACAGCACCGTCAGTATCCCCAGCACCAGCATGATATGACTGAAAATATCCAGCCCGCGTCGGTTTTCAATCATTGGTAACGCACCCTTTTTTCAACGTAGCGGAACTGGACAACCGTCAGAATAATCACCAGTACCATCAGCACCACTGACTGCGCCGAGGATGAGGAGAGACCCAGACCCGCGAAGCCCTCGCGATAAATTTTATAAATCAGGGTGGTGGTCGACTGCACCGGGCCGCCGCCGGTTGCCGCATCAATCACCGGGAAGGTGTCAAAGAAGGCGTAAACCACATTCACGACCATCAGAAAGAAGCCAACTGGCGTTATCAGCGGCAGTGACAGCTGGAAAAAGCGGCGTACCGGACCGGCACCATCAATGGCAGCCGCTTCGATAAGTGATTTTGGGATCGACTGGAGTGCGGCAAAGAAAAACAGAAAGTTGTAGCTCATCTGTTGCCAGACCGAAGCCAGCACCACCAACAGCATCGCCTGCCCGCTGTTCTGGGCGTGATTCCAGCTGTAGCCCGCCTGTGCCAGGAAATGGGTAATCAATCCCTGGCCGGGGCTGAACAGAAACATCCACAGTACGGCGGCGACAGCAGGAGCAACCGCATAAGGCAGTAAAAACAGCGTCTGATAAAGGCGTTTCAGGCGCAGGACATAGTCGACCAGCGCGGCAAAAAACAACGAAATCACCAGTCCCACCATCGTCACCAGCCCGCTGAACACCAGGGTTGTGCGAAAGGAGTCGAGATAGTATTGATCGTCGGTCAGGCGCAGGAAGTTTTCCAGACCCACGAAGCTGCTGGACAGGCCAAAAGGATCGACACTTTGCACCGAATACCACAATGCTTCTCCGGCGGGCCAGAGAAAAAAGACCAGGGTAATCAGCAGCTGCGGCAACATCAGCAGATAAGGCAGCCAGCGTGAACGAAAAACGGGGCGGGAAGAAGACATAACGGGCACTCTTAACGGCCGACGGCACCCCCTGCCCCGGCGAACAGGTCGCAGGGGCAGGAGATCCGGGCTTACTGTTTCACCGATTGTTGAAAACGACGCAGCAGCAGATTGCCACGGCTCACCGCGTTATCCAGCGCGACCTGAGGCGTCAGCGATCCCGTCCAGACCCCTTCCAGCTCCTCATCTATTACCGCGCGAATCTGCGGCATGTTGCCCAGACGCATTCCTTTGGTGAACGGCAACGGCGGCTTGTTCAGCATCTGGCGGGTGGCGGTATCCGCACCAGGATTCTTATCATAGAAGCCCTGTTGACGGGTCAGCTGATATGCCGCCGTCGTGACGGGCAGATAGCCGGTTTTTTGGTGCCATTCTGCGGCAATCTCAGGCCGGGCGAGGAACTGCATAAATTCAGCTACCCCTTTGTAGGTCGCCGCATCTTTACCCTTAAATACCCAAAGGCTGGCACCGCCAATCAGCGCATTTTGCGGCGCATTTGGCACGCTGGCATCGTAAGGCATCATTCCCACGCCATAGTTGAATCTGGCGTAGTGACGGATATCTGCCAGCGAACCGGAAGAGGCGGTGGTGATGCCGCAGTCGCCGTTGTAGAACTTGGCAGTGGACTTATCCTTGCGGCCAAAGTAGGTGAAATCCCCTTTTTTATTCATATCGGCCAGCATCTGGATATGGCGGACCTGAACCGGCTGATTGAACTCCAGCACTGCATCGGTGCCGTCAAAGCCATTGTTTCTGGTCGCCACCGGCAGACCATGCCAGGCGCTGAAGTTTTCGATCTGGATCCAGCCCTGCCAGCCGCTGGCATAACCGCATTTCATACCGGCTTTGCGCAAGGCTGCGGCATTGCTCTGAAGTTCCTGCCAGGTTTTGGGAGGCTGGTCAGGATTCAGTCCGGCCTTTTTGAAGGCGTCTTTGTTGTAATACAGCACCGGCGTAGAGCTGTTGAACGGCTGTGAAATCAAATGACCGCTGGCATCGCTGTAATAGCCTGCGACGGTCGGGACAAACTGAGATTCATCAAGACTGATGCCCGCGTTTTTGAATACCTCATGCACCGGCACAATCGCTTTTGAAGCCATCATGGTGGCGGTGCCGACTTCATAAACCTGAAGAATAGCGGGCGCTCTACCGGCACGCACTGCGGCGATGCCACCGGCCAGGCTTTGCTCGTAGTTGCCTTTATAGGTCGGTACAACTTTGTAATCCGGGTGAGTGTCATTAAAGCGTTTCGCCAGGGAATCGACTTCCACGCCCAGCTCGCCCTCCATAGAGTGCCAGAATGGGATCTCGGTGACCGCCAGCGCGTGGCTGCTGAAAGTCAGCCCTAAGAGGGCAGCGAGTGTGGTTTTGCGCAGTAAGAAGGATGTCATGTCGGTTTCCTGTACCCGGTGTTGTTCGCGCGCAAGGGCGCAATATTGTCCGGCAAGCAACATGACATGTAAAAATGACGGAAAAATAGCAGGTCTGTGACAGTGATATGACATGCGGATGACGGAGCGCATCGCCGTCATTAAGCGGGTGGGTGAATGTGCGGGTATACCGCTGTCGCTAAACGCTCCTTTTCGCCTTAATTATTCGAAATCATACGTTTTGTAGAAATCAATTCTTTGCCGGTAAAAATTAATCATGCACTGGCTGTAAATTCCCTGATAAGCGGGCGAGTCTTTAATCAGCTGGCTTGCAAAGGCAAAACATTCATTTCTGATATAACCGTCATGGAATTTTTTCGCTTTACTGATTCCATTTATAACGTCGTCATAATTTATAAAATCTTTTTTGTTTAAGTTGATGTTTTTAATAAAAGCAGTGTATGCATTATTATATTCTATTTTCTTTTCCATTTCTGAAGAGTGTAAACAGGCAGACACTTTTTTAACAGGTGAAATATTCAGATAGCGCTTACTATCATCGTTTTGCATGATAAGATCTGAGGATAATACCGGGAAAGACATTATCGAAAAAATAAAGATAATGACTAAATATTTCATTTATCGTTTATCTCTTAGTGCATCTAATCTTCTTATATAACGATCCTGACCATAACGATTATTAATCTTATTTAAAACACTTATATCATTATTGATCTTATTTTCCTGAAAGTAGGAAATATAACTTTTCGTCATAGCCCCCTGATACAGCATATCAACGAAGACTTCTCGCAGTTCCGGCGTGAGGTTATTCCAGCTAACAGAGCCTTGTTTGCGCCACGAATTGTAGAAACGCATGGCATTGTGAACGTACTCTGGATATACAATTTCAAACAATCTTAATTGCTGAACTTCAGTTATTTCCTTAATTGAATTTCGATTGATCCTGACAAAATCGCTAGCCAGACAGTGAGTTATTTTGGCACCTCCTGCTATTTTTTCAGCCTGCTCTTTTGGAATACCTGCCATCAAAAGCTTGTGTAATACCTCGCTTTTGTACGATTTACAAAATCATACCCACGACCATTAGTTACTCCTGATCTGTTATTAATACAATCATCCATGTTACCTGGCCAGTGAATCTTACGTGAATAGTATCTGCTACCACGAAAATTATTACCTTCTGCTCTGAACGTTAACAATCCTTCTTTTGGCTCCAGCATAGCCTGTCTTCCCTGCTGTATTTCACCATCAAGCGCAACGCCAGGACCTTATACACCTTTAGTTATTTGATATGTAATCTCAATCACCGAATGGTTTTTTCCTTGTTAAAAAAATTTTTTTACAGGTAATTTTTTGCTTATAGAAATTGTGATGAAAATAAACATAAACTTTGCTGTAACGGCAAAGACACTTTATTTTAAATAAGGAGTTGATGAAAATGGGACCACAGAAAGGACTGTTCACTTTCAGGGCCGACGGTAATAATATATCAAAAAACCGCTATTATTCCCGAAAAATACACTGACCAGGGAACACCTCCTGGTGCAGTGCTTATGGCTCCGGTGTGACTATCGGACGTGGTTATGATATGAAGTATAGATCTTCTGCCGAAATAATACATGATTTGACTTACTCTGGAATACCATATAAACATGCTGTACAGATTGTAGAAGGCGCGAAAAAGAGTCATTGCAGCGCAGATAAATTTGTAAAAAACCATGTAAATTTAATTGATGAAATAACTGAATTGCAGCAGGTCAGGCTTTTTGAAATCACCTATCGTAGATATATCAGTGAGTCCATCTCTTTTTACGTAAAGTATAAAAAAATGATTCAGTAAGCTGGGACAAACTGGATCAAACGCTTAAAGATATTTTTATCGACATGAAATATCAGTGTGCACTGGATTTTAGAATGGTTCCGATTTTCGGATTAAATAATAATAAAATCATTAAATTAATAAAAAGTAAAAATTCACTGTCAGACCATGAGGCAGCAAGAGGTCGTATTCAGTATATTCAGCAGGGCATCAGAAAATGAAGAAAATTACGCAGATATGGCTGATGATGATTTTTTTTCACCAGTGCCGGTTCAACATCAGCTGAAAATAATAATGTTGCTAATTCCACTCACTGCCAGAAACTTATCCACTCAGTGGAAGTCATGGATTGCCTGATGGATACCTCAAGTGAATTGAAAATTGAATATAATCATTCATTCGACGAATTTATAAAAAAGATAAATGCTCCGGATAAAAAACCTTATGACCGGTCGCAATTAACACAAAAAGTGCGAAAAGCAAAAAATGGATGGGATCTTTATCTGAAAAACGAATGTGAGGCTGAAGCCCTTGTTTATGAAAAGGACAGCGTGGGCTACATCACTACTTACCATGAGTGTTTAAGTGTAAAACTAAGAGACAGAATTTCTTATTACAGAAACAATCAGTATTAACAGAGCATTTAGCCAGCAACAGACTGATTGACCTGCAATCCGACAGGGTATCACTGAGCAATGTTCTCACTACATTAATGTGGGTCAGCCAGCTACACCTGTTCGATGGTGATATGTGGTGAACACCAGCAGCCGACGAAAATCCGGAGCCAGAAACCGGCCCCGGACGTGAAGTACTATCCCCCCAGATAAGCGCTGCGCACCGCTTCATTCGCCAGCAGCGCATCACCGGTATCTTCCAGCACCACATGACCGTTTTCCAGCACGTAGCCACGGTCGGCCAGTTTCAGTGCCTGGTTGGCGTTCTGCTCAACCAGGAAAATGGTCATCCCCTCCTGGCGCAGCTGCTCAATGGTGTCAAAAATCTGCTGGATAATAATCGGCGCAAGCCCCAGCGATGGCTCATCCAGCAGCAATAAACGCGGTTGACTCATCAGCGCACGGCCTATTGCCAGCATCTGTTGTTCGCCACCGGACATGGTGCCGGCACGCTGCACCCGACGCTCGTAAAGACGTGGAAACAGCTCGTAAACATCTTTGATGCGCGTCTGATACTGCTGCCGATCGGCAAAGAAACCGCCCATTGCCAGGTTCTCTTCCACCGTCATGCGGGAAAATACCCGCCGACCTTCCGGAACAATGGCGATCGCCTCGCGCATGATACGCGCCGTTTGCCAGTCGGTTATCACTTTGCCGTCAAAGCTGATGGTGCCTTCGCTGGCGCGTGGCTCACCACAAAGCGTACCAAGAATGGTGGTTTTTCCGGCACCGTTGGCACCAATCAGCGTCACTATTTCACCCTGATTGATATGCAGGCTGACGTTATGCAGCGCCTGAATCTTGCCGTAATGCGCGCTGACATTTTGCAGAGAGAGCATGGTCATCTTATGCCTCCCCTAAATAGGCGCGGATCACATCCGGATTGTTACGGATAGCCTCCGGTGTGCCCTGAGCCAGCGGCGTTCCCTGATTAACCACATAAATGCGGTCTGAAATACCCATGACCAGTTTCATATCGTGTTCAATTAGCAATACCGAGACGTTATGTTCGCCTCTCAGTTCAGCGATCAACTCATCCAGTTCGTGCGTCTCTTTCGGGTTAAGCCCCGCCGCCGGTTCGTCCAGCATCAGGATCTCTGGCTGGGTTACCATGCACCGGGCAATCTCCAGACGACGCTGCTGCCCGTAGGCCAGATTACCCGCCTGACGATTGGCAAGCTCCAACAGGCCCACACGCTGCAACCAGCTGGCAGCCCTGTCAAGCGCTTCACTTTCTGCTTTACGGAACCCCGGAGTTTTCAGCAATCCGGCGAACACGCCACTTTTCAGATGCTGATGCTGTGCCACTAACAGGTTTTCAATCACCGTCATTTCACGGAACAGACGGACATGCTGGAAGGTGCGCACAATGCCCATGCGGGCAATTTTCTGGCCTGGCAATCCTGCCAGCTGCCGATCGCGCAGTGTGATGCTGCCACCCGTCAGGCGATAGAAACCGGTCAGACAGTTAAACACCGTCGTTTTACCTGCACCGTTTGGTCCGATCAGCGAAACAATTTCCCGCTCTCTTAATTCCAGCTCAACGTTGTTAACGGCGAGCAGGCCGCCAAAGCGCATCATCAGGCCATTTACGGCCAGTAAAGGCTGGATCATGGCTGCTCTCCTTTTTCCACATCTTTCAGCTTCAGATGCGGACGTTTCATCGGCAACAGTCCCTGTGGCCGCCAGATCATCATCAGCACCATCAGGGCACCTAGCACTAACATGCTGTATTCATTCAGATCGCGCATCAGCTCGCGGGAAACCACCAGCAGAATGGCGGCAAGGATCACCGCAAACTGCGATCCCATGCCGCCCAGAACAATAATCGCCAGCACAAATGCCGACTCAGCAAAGGTGAAGGATTCCGGGCTGACGAAGCCCTGACGCGCGGCAAAAAGAGATCCGGCAAAACCGGCAAAGGCCGCACTGATGGTGAATGCTGTCAGCTTGATGCGGGTAGGGCTGAGGCCAAGCGAACGGCAGGCAATCTCATCTTCACGCAGTGCTTCCCAGGCCCGACCCAACGGCATACGCAGCAGACGATTGATCACAAACAGGGTGACCACCACCAGCAACAACGCCACCATGTAGAGGAATATGATGCGATCGCTGGGGTTATAGGCCAGACCAAAGAAGTTACTGAAGGTATCCCAGCCGCCGTCACGCACGCTGCGGTTAAATTCCAGGCCAAACAGCGACGGTTTCGGGATCTGGCTGATGCCGTTCGGACCGCCAGTGATATCCGTGTTATTCAGCAACAGAATTCGGACAATCTCACCAAAGCCCAGGGTCACAATCGCCAGATAGTCTCCGCGCAGGCGCAGTACCGGAAAGCCCAGTAGCAAACCAAACAACGCCGCCACCAGACCGGCCAGCGGCAAACACTGCCAGAAACCCAGACCGTAATAGTGATTCAGCAAGGCAAAGGTATAAGCGCCAATGGCATAGAATCCGCCGTAGCCCAGCACCAGCAGACCGGAAAGCCCGACCACCACATTCAGACCCAGGCCCAGCATCACGTAGATGAGCGTCAGCGTGGCAATGTCCACCGTGCCGCGAGAAACCAGGAAGGGCCAGATGACAGCAGCGATAACCAGCGCCAGCAGCAGCATTTTTTGCTTTAACGTCGAACCATCAATTCCCGGCAAAACCATCGCCGGACCAGAGATCCCCTTCAGACTGCGCTGTAACAGAGGCCGCAACAGCTGGAAAATAAATACCACCGCGCAGCCGCCCGCAATCCAGTTCCAGCGAACACTGCCCGCGTTGTGAACCACCAGCTGCGTTCCGTCCAGATTCAGACGCATTCCCATAAAGAATGCCGCCAGCACCAGCAGCATCAGCGCTGAGGCGACGGCGTTAAGCAGGTTGAGATGTTTCATACTTTCTCAACCTCCGGACGACCAAGAATACCGGTAGGCATTACCAGCAACACCACGATCAGCAACGCAAAAGAAACCACATCTTTGTATTCGGTGCTTAAGTATGCCGACGTCAGCGCTTCGGCAATACCAAGGATCAGACCGCCCAGCATCGCCCCCGGAATGCTGCCGATGCCGCCCAGAACCGCAGCGGTAAAGGCTTTCATTCCGGCCATAAAACCGATATAGGGATTAATGACACCGTAGAACTGACCCAGCAGTACGCCCGCCACCGCTGCCATCGCTGCACCAATCACAAAGGTCAGCGAGATAACGCGATCGGTATTGATGCCCAGCAGGCTGGCCATTTTCAGATCTTCAGCACAGGCACGACAGGCGCGGCCCATACGGGAATAACGAATAAACAGCGTCAGTGCCAGCATGGCAAGGAATGTTACCGACCAGATAACAATCTGCATGGTGGAAATTGTGGCAGCAAAACCATTACTGACGGCCAGCGTCCAGCGCCCGGTAATCAGACCTGGCAGGGCTAAATCACGCGATCCCTGCGTCAGGCTGACGTAGTTTTGCAGAAAAATTGACATACCGATGGCGGAGATAAGTGCAATCAGGCGTTTGGAAGAACGTACCGGCTTATAGGCCACACGCTCAATACTCCAGCCGTATGCGCTGGCAATGACGATCGCAGCGATAAAACCAGCACCCACCAGCATCCAGCTGACGTCGATACCGATCATCATCAGCCCGGCGATCACCATAAAGGAGACATAGCTGCCGATCATATATACCTCGCCGTGAGCGAAGTTGATCATGCCAATAATGCCGTACACCATCGTGTAGCCAATGGCGATCAACGCGTAGGTGCTACCCAACGTCACACCATTGAACATTTGTTGCAGAAAATAGAGAAACTGCTCGGACATACCTGATACCTTACTTCTTGCCACCCTGGCGGTGAGTAACATGTTGTTTATCCTGAAAACTGCTTCAGAGAATAACCACATGGGAAACGGTGAACATCGTGTAAAACGGGCGACATTGACGTCGCCCGGGCTGATTTTATTATTTCACTGCGGAAGACGACCCATCGGCATGCCATTTGAAAATACCGAACTCAAACCCTTTCAGATCACCTTTATTGTCCCAGCTCAGATCGCCCATCACCGTCGGTACAGGCGCGCCCTCTTTCAGGTTTTTAGCGATATCTGCTGGCTCGGCGCTTTTACTGCGCTCCATTCCGGTGGTCAGCGCCTGTAATGCCGCATAGGTGGTCCAGACAAACGGCCCGGTTGAATCAAGCTTCTTCGCCTTCAATGCATCAACAACGGGTTTATTGGCAGGAACCTGGTCATAACGCTTCGGCAGGGTGACCAGCATCCCTTCAGAGGCCGCTCCGGCGATATTAGACAGTGAGGAATTGCCCACGCCTTCCGGGCCCATAAACTGGGTTTTCAGGCCCGCAGCACGAGACTGACGCAGGATCTGGCCCATCTCCGGGTAGTAGCCGCCAAAATAAACGAAGTCGATATTTTCTTTTTTCAGACGTGCGACCAGCGTAGAAAAATCTTTATCGCCCGCGGTGATACCTTCAAACATCACCACATTGCCGCCAGATTTTTTCAGGCTGTCCTGCACAGAACGCGCCAGGCCTTCACCGTACTGCTGTTTGTCATGAATGACCGCAATGCGCTGCGGTTTGATTTCGCTGAGAATGTATTTCGCGGCAGTAGGGCCCTGATCGGAGTCCAGCCCGGTGGTACGCATGATCATTTTGTAGCCACGGGTAGTCAGATTGGCATTGGTGGCCGCAGGGGTGATCATCAGCACGCCTTCGTCTTCGTAGATATCAGAAGCAGGCTGGGTGGAAGATGAACAAAGATGACCAATAACGTAGCGAATACCATCGTTAATGACTTTGTTAGCAACGGCAACCGCCTGTTTTGGATCGCAGGCATCATCGTATTCCACGCCGACCAGTTTGTCGCCGTTAACACCGCCTTTAGCATTGATATCTGCAATTGCCTGCTTCGCACCGGTAAATTCCATATCACCATATTGTGCAACCGGACCAGACATCGCGCCCACAATGGCAACTTTGATGTCTTTCGCGATGGCTGCATGGCTCAGCGCCATCGCCACGCAACCAGCCAGCAATGCGCTACCTTTACTGATTTTCATCCTGAGTACCCCATCTGTTGTGTTTGTACTTATCTTCAGCCGTGTCCCGCAGAAAACGCTTTCGATAGAAAGGGTTAGCGGGGTTTATTATGAGTTTTAGCAATAAGGCTTTAAAATTCAGGTTATTAAACAGGAATTTTCTTCTGTAAATCAACTGACATATTGATAAATAGTCGTTTGCGGCAGGATAATTCTCTAATATTAACGCAGCATTATGGAGCGATTTTACAGCGAAATATGCTGGTTATTAGCCAGGCAATTAGTGTTTATCTTCAGATTTAATCATTCAGAACACAGATTGCTTTGTTTTCGCACAAAAAAGTTCCGCGTCTGTACAGGGCTAAATTCGCTACAATATGCCTTTCGCTTTTCTCCGGTATCAAACATGAAACTGACCATCATCAGACTGCAACATTTTTCCGCCCAGGATCGTCTCGATCTGGCTAAAATCTGGCCCGATGCCGATCTGCTGAATATGCAAGAGGCGCTGAACGAACAGCATCGACTGTACGCTGCAAAATTCAATGAGCGTCTGCTTGCTGCGGTTATCGTGATGATAAAAGGCAATTCAGCAGAAATGCAGGATTTTATGGTGCGTGAGGTGACACGTCGCAGGGGGGTAGGAAAATACCTGCTGGAGGAGGTTATGGCACAGAATGGAGAGATCCACCGCTGGTGGATTGCTGATACCAACTGCAACGAAAGCGATGCAGCAACCGCTTTTATGCAGGCGGCGGGATTTAAAACCGAGGCAGGTGGCTGGGCCTGGCAGCAAAACTGAATCACGCGTTGCTTTAAAGCGGATCCTGCTCACTGGCGGCTGTGACTTCGCCACGGTACAGACCAGAACGTCAGAAACAGAAAGGGCGACCTCTGGTCGCCCCGTTTTTTACTACCGCCGCTTATGCTTCTATAGCAACACGCAGTTTCTTCATCGCGTTCTTTTCAAGCTGTCGCACACGCTCAGCAGAGACGCCGTATTTATCAGCAAGTTCCTGCAAGGTGGTTTTATTCTCTTCATCAAGCCAGCGGGCGCGGATAATATCCTGGCTACGTTCGTCAAGCCCCTGCATTGCATCGCTCAGCTTATCTGCTGCGTGACTGTCCCAGTTATCATCTTCAATACCACCAGCAAAATCAGAGGACTTATCCTGCAAATAGAGCATCGGAGCCATGGAGCGGCCTTCGCCTTCATCGTCAGGCGTCGGATCAAAGGTCATATCCTGAGCCGCCATCCGCGATTCCATCTCCAACACGTCTTTACTGGTTACTCCCAGTTCACGGGCCACCATTTCCACTTCATCCTGGTTGAACCAGCCCAGACGCTGTTTGGCTTTACGCAGGTTGAAGAACAGCTTGCGCTGAGCCTTGGTGGTCGCCACCTTAACAATACGCCAGTTACGTAAAACGTATTCATGGATCTCGGCTTTGATCCAGTGGACGGCGAAGGAGACCAGACGCACACCTACTTCCGGATTAAAACGGCGCACCGCTTTCATCAGGCCAATGTTACCTTCCTGAATCAGATCGGCCTGCGGAAGTCCGTAGCCGGAGTAGTTACGAGCGACATGAACAACAAAGCGCAGGTGAGACAGAATCAGCGTTTTGGCTGCTTCCAGATCGCCCTGGTAATGCAGCCGTTCAGCCAGCGCTTTTTCCTCTTCTGCCGTCAGCACAGGCCGGGCATTGGCTGCCCGGATATAAGAATCCAGGTTACCTAAAGGAGCAATAGCTAAAGTTTGCATTTCTTTGGTCATTCAAACCCTCTCTGTATTAAGCAATGTTGCCACGCATTTCCCTGCACGACCGGTAAGACTACGCGAATGGCAGGAAGAAGTGAAAGCAATCTGTGCTGAATTCGACTACAAAGTTATCCACAAGTTCATTATTACGGGTGGATATTTTACACACAATCTGAGGCAGGGAAAATATCTGAAGACATAATGAAGAGATGGCATTCCTCTGCGACACAGTGCTGTGTAACAGAGGAATAGTATATCAAAAGATATGAATAAAGGATTACTGCGGCGTAAATCGACGTAAATGTTGCACCGTGGCCAGCCACGCGGCAATCCAGCCAATCATTGCAGAAACCAACAGCAGCAGCAGGCTTTCGTCCCAGGCCAGGCCTTGTAAACGGAAAGTGGTGCCAAACACCGCCGCAACCTGGGTGACGACCGACTCCAGACGGAATACCAGTACCTCAGACAAGACCAGCGAGAGCAGCGCCCCGGCGAAGCCCAGCAGTGCGCCGCCATAGAGGAAGGGACGCAGGATAAAACCATCCGTTGCCCCAATCAGTTTCTGCACATTAATGGTATCGCGGCGGGCAAAAATGCTGAGGCGCACGCTGTTGCCAATAACCAGAAACACCGCAACGATCATCAACACGCCAATCATTGCTGCCACCTGCCCCACCAACCCAGTCAGCGCAGCCAGACGGGCAAACCAGCTGTCGTCCATCTTCACTTCATCCACACCTTGAGTTTTCGCCACCCGCTCTCGCAGGTTATTCATGGTGTCAGAATTCTGAAAATTCAGTTTGGGTGTAATGATCGCCACCGCAGGCAGTGGGTTCTGCTCCAGCATATCCATTGCACCGCCAAAGCCCGACCAGTTACGGAATTCACCCATCGCTTCTTCACGCGAGAGGTAATTCACTTTTTCCACTCCCTCTTCTTTCTTAAGCTGCGCCACGACGTTTTCTGCTGCATCATCGTCCAGCGTTTTGCTCAGATAAACCGTCAACTGCGGGGCCGGATACCACTGCTCCGCTGCCTGACTGACGTTTTTCCAGACCATGAAGCAGACGCTGGGCAGCGTCAGGGAAATGGCAATGACCATCACCGTCAGCAGCGTTGCCAGTGGCTGACGCCACATGTCAGAAAGCGCACCTCGCAGCGCATAGCGCCACTGCTCCTGCCAGCCCCCTTTCAACGCTTTGCTTTTAGAAGGCTGCTTTTGTCTGGCCGCTTTCGGTGCCGCCGGCCGTTTATTACGTTTATTTACCACCCAGGCCTCCATGCAGATGTCCCTGATTAAGCGTCATCAGACGATAGTTGCGCCGGGCGATCAACGCCTGATCATGGGTCGCCATCAGTACCGTAACGCCAACGCGGTTAAACTCTTCAAACAGACGCAGGATCTCTTCGGACAGCGCGTCATCGAGGTTGCCAGTGGGTTCATCTGCCAGCAATACCGTAGGTTTATTCACTACCGCACGAGCGATTCCCACCCGCTGCTGTTCACCCCCGGAAAGCTGAATGGGAAAACTTTTCGCTTTATCCAGCAACCCTACTTTATCCAGCGCCGCCGAGACGCGACGACGTATATCCTCACCGCTGGCACCGGCAATAATCAGTGGGATAGCGACGTTGTCGTAGACTGAGCGATCCATCAGCAGATGATGGTCCTGAAAAATCATCCCTATCTGTCGGCGCAGGAAGGGCACCTCACTGTTTTTCAGGCGGCTGATGTCATGGCCGCTGAACCAGATACGCCCGGCGCTGGGGCGTTCAATGCCACAAATTAGCTTCAGCAGGGTGCTTTTTCCGGCCCCGGAATGTCCGGTCAGAAACGCCATTTCGCCAGGTTGCAAATGAAACTCCACCCCCTGAAGCGCTTGCCGACCGCCAAGATAAGCCTTACTGACCTGTTCAAAGCGAATCATGCGCATTATCCTCTCGGGCAAAAAGTGCCTCTATAAAATCGTCAGCCTTAAACGAACGCAGATCGTCGATACCTTCACCCACGCCGATATAGCGAATGGGGATGCCGAACTGATCGGCAACCGAGAAGATTACGCCACCTTTCGCGGTGCCATCCAGTTTGGTCAGGGTGATACCGGTCAGACCCACCGCCTCATGGAACAACTTCGTCTGGCTGATAGCATTCTGTCCGGTGCTGGCGTCGATGGTCAGCATCACTTCGTGGGGAGCCTGGTCATCCAGCTTTTTCATCACACGGGTGATTTTTTTCAGCTCTTCCATCAGATGCGATTTGTTTTGCAGGCGGCCAGCGGTGTCGGCAATCAACACATCCACCTGACGCGCTTTTGCTGCCTGTATGGCATCAAAAATGACCGAAGCTGAATCCGCGCCGGTATGCTGAGCAACCACCGGAATGTTGTTGCGTTGTCCCCAAACCTGCAATTGCTCGACGGCAGCGGCACGGAAAGTGTCTCCGGCCGCCAGCATCACTGATTTACCTTCTGCCTGATACTGTCTGGCGAGCTTGCCGATGGTAGTGGTTTTACCCACCCCATTAACCCCCACCATCAGGATGACGAACGGCGTTTTGCCGCTCACCTCCAGGGGAGCCTCTACCTTAGCCAGAATTTCTGACATCTCCTGCTTCAGCAGGCCATAAAGGGCTTCGGCATCACGCAGCTGTTTGCGGCTTGCCTGCTGGGTAAGATGAGTAATGATACGCCGGGTGGTTTCCACCCCAACATCAGCTATCAGCAGCTGTTCTTCCAGTTCGTCGAAGAGGTCGTCGTCGATTTTTTTACCACGAAACAGCCCGATAAATCCGGAACCGAGGTTCTGACGGGTTTTAACCAGGCTACGTTTGAGGCGGGCGAAGAAGCCCTCTTTGGTCGGACGCTGCTGCTCTGCTGTTTCGCTAACCAGTACTGCTGCCGGTTCGTCGATATCAATCTGTTCCCCGGAAGTCAGAACCGTAGTTTGCTGTTCTGTCGGCAGGTATGAGCTGTCAGGCTCAGTGACAGCCTCCTCATCCGGTATTAACTGCGGGGTGGGCTGGCTCACCTCCACCGCGGCTTCAGAAGGATGTTCCTCTGACGCTTTTTCGGTTGCAGTGGCTTCCTCTGACAGTGTTGCGGCAGGCGTTGTCTGAGCGTCATCGGTCTGCGCAGGCAACGGTGTGACCGCTTTTAATTGCTCAGGCGGCGTTTCCACCCGCTCTTCGACCTGTTCGGAAACGCTATTCGGTTGGTCAGCGTCAGCATCGACATGCGGCTGTCTGAGTGGTTCACGATTAGCGATCTCTTCAGCCGGTGCTGACTCATCGGTGCGCCGTTCGGTTTCAGCGCTGGCGGGCGTGGTGGCGTCTGTGAGTTGTGCCGCATCGGACTGTTGCTGCTCTGACGTCTCTTTCTTTTCTTCCTGCGACGTTGCTTCATCACGCCCTAATCCCAGCCAGGAAAAAAAGCCACGTTTTTTATTTTTTGCCATGGTACAACCACACTCCTCGCGGGGAAAAAATCGTCAGGTCTCTGAAAATCATCTCAATCGCTAAGTCTAACACTTTACGGCTGGCGCAACACAGCACCCTTTTTACGTTTCCTCCGCACGGAGCGCGCGTTAAACTATGCAACAAATTATTAAGAGCTCAGCAGCATGACGAAAAAAAACCGCAATGGTGGCCCGGGTCAAATCCGCATTATTGGTGGCCTGTGGCGCGGCAGAAAACTCCCGGTTCCTGACAGCGCCGGACTAAGACCCACCACCGACCGCGTTCGTGAGACGCTGTTTAACTGGCTGGCGGCAGATATTCAGGGCGCACGTTGCCTCGATTGTTTTGCCGGTAGCGGCGCGCTGGGATTGGAAGCGCTGTCGCGTCACGCGGCTTCAGCCACCCTGCTGGAGCTGGAAAGACCGGTTGCGCAACAACTGGAAAAAAATCTGACAACCCTGGGTGCCACCACCGGCAAGGTTATTAATACCAACACGCTGCAATATCTGGCTCAGCCGGGTGAACCTTACGATTTGGTGTTTATCGATCCCCCGTTTCGTAAAGGTCTGCTGGAACAAACCCTGTCACAGCTTGAGTCTGGTGGATGGCTGTCGGATCAGGCGCTTATCTACGTAGAAAGCGAAGTGGAAAACGGTATACCGACGGTGCCTGGCCGCTGGCAGCTGCACCGTGAAAAGGTTGCCGGACAGGTCGCGTATCGTTTGTACGTGCGCCACGCCTCAGAAAAGGAGCAACAGCATGCTGATTAATCTGGGAAGGCTGTTAATGGTCTTCGTCTGGGCTTTTTTGCTGCTCAATCTGGTTCATCCGTTTCCCAAACCCCTGAAATATTTTGTTGATGTTGCGTTGTTTTTTATGGTGGTTATGCACGGACTGCAACTGGTGCTGATGCGCGCCACGCAGCCCAAAACAGGGCCAAAATTAAGCCCTTTAACGCAAACCAAAATCTTCTTTTTTGGCGTCTTTGAACTGCTGGCCTGGCAGAAAAAAAACCTGCCGAAACAGTAGCTGCTGAGAAAAACCTGCCGAAAAAAGGGGAAATGTGGCGCTCTTTTTTCGGCAGACTTCCTTACTGGTTAACAGGGCTGAACGAGATAAACCGCGTTCCCTGGAGCTGTAATTTCCCCCTTGCCCCTTCATCAATCTGCTGATAATCACGCTTTGTTAAAACCAGCCTGAAATCTCCCGCGCCATTCAGCGGGTGAAACCAGGCTTCATAGCGCATCTCCTCGACGGGGATTACATCCCGCTGGCGGGAGCGGTGATTCGATACCGGTGTTTCCCTTCTTGCCTTGACTTCCACCGGCAGTGAACGAACCGGGGATGCATCGTTGACCGCCACTTCCCGGCGCTGCCTGATAAACTGGCGCGTTGCCAGGATGGCAATAACCGCCAGGATGGCTAAGAACAAAAATGGTGGTTTCATACAGTATCTCTTAGGTCTTATCGGATAAAAAATGTCGGTTTGACCGATTGGCAACAGCCAGCTTACCGGGAAAATTTCTGATTTTCAGCCCGCAATCGCCGTGAGTTGCCAGGCTCACACTTTGTATAACGAAGGTATTTGCTGCTTTCAGAAGCCCCCCACTGTCACTTCCCTGCGGCCTGACCTAGACTTAGCCGGGAATTGTGCATCGAAAACAAAGGGACAGATTATGATTTGGTCATTTCTGGCAGTATTTTTTTCCGGCTGGCTGTATGTGGACGCTTCCTATCGCGGACCACAGTGGCAACGCTGGGTTTTTAAACCAGTTACCTTACTGCTGCTGCTGGCCTGGGCATGGCAGGCACCGGTTCTGAACACCTCCGATTACCTGATTCTGTTTGGCCTGCTGGCTACCCTGGTGGGGGATGCCCTGACGCTGCTACCAAACCGGCGGATGCTTTATGCTGTGGGCGCATTTTTCCTCTCACATCTGCTGTACACCCTCTATTTTGCCAGTCATATGACCCTGACCTTTTTCTGGCCGATTCCACTGGCGCTGCTGGTCATTGGGATACTGTTAATCGGCGCGCTCTGGAATAAGCTGGAGGAATTACGCTGGCCGGTCTGTACTTTTATCGGTATGACGTTGCTGATGACCTGGCTGGCGACCGAGCAATATTTTTTCCGTCCAAACGCTTACAGCTTTTCGCTGATGGCAGGCACTTCATTGCTGCTGTTAGCTAATATCATCTGGTATCTCACCCACTACCGCCGCCGCTTTACTTCTGACAGCGCCATTATTGCCGCCTGCTACTTCGCCGGTCATTTTATGATTGTGCGGGCACTTTATCTCTGACCAGCATTCAGGCCTTGACTCTGGAGTTGACTCCAGAGTGTAAGATAGCGCGGTGGCAGGCTCTCGTCCTGCCCGGATTTATCAGGAGGCCTAATGCACCAGCACTCTTCGTCATGTTCCTGTGGTATTCACCACGCCAGCCGTCAGCCAGGCGGCCACGGTAAACCGCGGCCGGTTATCCGCACCTTAACCGCAATCAACACCGCCGTTCCTGAAAGCAGCTGCTGTGGCGATGCCACTTGTGGTTCTCCACAGCGTCCCACAGAAGAGAGCAACCAGGCTTCAGCCCTGCCCACATGGCGCTGGCAAATCAGCGGAATGGACTGCCCGTCCTGTGCCAGAAAGATTGAAAATGCCGTCAGTCAGGTAACTTCTGTGGTGTCGGTAAAGGTGTTGTTTACCACCGAAAAACTGGTCGTGAACGCAACGCAGGATGTCTCCCGGCAGGTCGAGCTGGCCGTGCAGGGCGCAGGATTCAGCCTGAGACGCAGTCACGCCCGACCATCCGTCGGACAGAAAACTACTTTCTGGCAGGACAACGGTTTCCTGATGGCAACCGTTATCCTGATGTCTGCCAGCTGGCTGATTGAGCAATTCAGTCCGCAGGCCGGAAAAGTTGCTTTTATTCTCTCCACATTGACCGGTGTCTGGCCTGTTGCCCGCAGCGCTTTTCGCCTGATGAAAAGCGGAACTCCCTTTGCTATCGAAACGCTAATGACTGTGGCAGCCATCGGTGCACTGTTTATTGGCGCTACCGCAGAAGCCGCTATGGTACTGCTGCTGTTTATGCTGGGTGAACGCCTGGAGTCTTTTGCCGCCCGGCGTGCACGTCGGGGCATTACCGCCCTGATGGCACTGCAACCCGATGAGGCGGTGCGTATTAAAGATGGCAGGCGCGAAACCCTTGCTTTAAGCGCACTCCAACCCGGCGATATTATTGAGGTTGCCGCTGGCGCTCGTTTACCAGCCGATGCCAGTCTGATGGCCGCGTGGGCCAGTTTTGATGAAAGTGCCCTGACCGGCGAATCGGTGCCCGTTGAACGCCAGCAGGGAGAGGTGATTGCCGCAGGCAGTCTGAGCGTTGACCAGCAGGTCAGGCTTAAAGTGGTTTCCCGGCCGGGTGAGAGCGCGATTGATCGCATTCTGCATCTGATTGAAGAAGCAGAATCACACCGTGCTCCGGTTGAGCGATTCCTCGATCGGTTCAGCCGCATTTACACCCCCGTTATCATGTTTCTGGCGCTGTTGGTTGCCGTGATCCCCCCGCTTATTTTCGCTGGCGAGTGGCAAATATGGATCTACAAAGGGCTGACGCTGCTGCTGATTGGTTGCCCTTGTGCGCTGGTTATCTCCACACCGGCTGCAATCACCTCCGGACTGGCTGCCGCCTCGCGTCGCGGCGTGCTGATTAAAGGCGGTGCCACGCTGGAAAGTCTGAATGCAATCCGCACACTGGCATTTGATAAAACCGGCACGCTAACCGAAGGCAGACCCGAGGTCACGACCATTATCAGTCTGAACGAAGAAACTGAAGATGAATTGCTGGTGAAGGCGGCCGCCACGGAGCAGGGTTCTTCGCATCCGCTGGCAAAAGCCATTGTTGCACTTGCCACCCGCCGACAGCTCACTGTTCCGGCAGCAGACTCCCAGATAACACTCCCTGGCAAAGGAGTTGAGGCAATAGTAAATGGTTACTCACTTTTGATCAGCACCCCCAAAAATGTGGCGCAAAATTGCCTGACAATTTCACTCTCTGCTCAGATTGCCAGTCTGGAAGATGCCGGAAATACCGTCGTGGTGATGCTGGAAAATGGTCGCCCGATTGCCCTGCTCAGTCTGCGCGATACGCTCAGAAAAGAAGCGGCGGCGGCATTGCAGGCGTTGCGTAAACTGAGGATAAAGTCGGTGATGCTGACCGGGGACAATCCCCGGGCTGCCGCAGCTATCGCCGACGAGCTGGAGACAGACTATCGTGCTGGTTTACTGCCTGCGGATAAGGTCGCGGCCATCGCCGAACTCCGCCAGCAGGGTTCGGTTGCCATGGTCGGTGATGGAATTAACGACGCACCTGCGATGAAGGCCGCCACTATCGGCATCGCGATGGGCAGCGGCAGCGACGTGGCGCTGGAAACGGCAGATGCTGCCCTGACCCACAATAACCTGATGGGTCTGGCGACAATGATCCGCCTGTCCCGTGCAACCCACGCCAACATCCGGCAGAATATTGCCCTGGCACTGACCCTGAAAGGCGTGTTTCTGGTAACCACGCTTCTGGGATTCACTGGCCTGTGGCTGGCCGTACTGGCCGACTCTGGCGCAACGGCACTGGTGACAGCTAATGCACTCCGCTTGTTAAGTAAGCGCTAACTATGGTGACTTACTGGCAGATTTTTTTGTAGATTGAACATGGGGAGTCGCTGGCGATCGGCCGCTGTATTAAGACGATCGCCATTAATATGAAGACAGTTATGCAGAATTATTTACAGGGTCGCAGAATCACTTACTGACTTTCTCTTTTGCCATTGCATCAAGTCTGTCAAAGAATCGGAAGCAGATCTTAAAAACGTCCTTTCTGGCCGTATGCAGATTTTTATCCTGTTCGACTTCCTCAAACATATCGTCAAGCTTATCAACTATCCTGCGCATACTTTCTTCGAGGTAATAATTTTTATTACTTTTTTAATCTATATAGTCATTATTTTTTTTAGCATATGCCTCTAACTCACATCCCAGATCTACTGCTTTTTTCCTTAAAGCATCAAGTTTCAGATAATTGTCTGTTTTCGGTGGAAAAGAAGATTTTTGATTTTTTTCAATGCCCGACTCAAACCTGGTGGCTGATATTTCTTCGCTGAGTCTTTCTGTTTTCCCTGATGGCTTTCTCAAGTCACTTATTATCTGATTTTTTGGGATTGGCTGGCAGGATTGGATTATTTTTCTTTTCAGTATTGCTCATATTTTTTCAGGAGGAGCAGGGTGACTGCTTTTATCCCTTATAACATAGTTTTTCAGTCGTTTACCATTAACACTGATGAGCTGCGAGAAGCTGGATGCATAAATTTTACGCTGCCCTTCAGGCTTTGGCTGTAAATTCATTTCGTTATGACTCAGAGACACTCGCTCGAATTTAGCAACTAAATTTTTAACAACGCCTTTTTCTGGCAAATGAGCTGCTTCAGTAACATTAATTACATTTACTGTTCCTGCACAAACATTAGCATTATTTGAAATCATGATTTACTCCTTTTTTTTATTTTTTTATTCTATTGAGATAAAAAATTCATGATATAAAAAAACGCTTACTGCCATCAAATCAGGATTAAAGACGGTAGAGGCTCAGACATTTATTTTGTTTTTACAGACATAGGTTTTTATTAAATTTTATTTCAGAGAAACATCGTTAATCACAATCAAATCGATAAGCTGGCTGAAGCGATAAGTTAATAAGAAACTCAACGCAGCCAACTTATTTTTACAGCCCTTTCTTAATTTTACAGCCCTTTCTTAAGCAAATATCGATAGGGTACTTCATCTGTGGCCTGCGCCAGCAGCGTATGCTCCATAAAACGGCAAAAACCCGGAATGTCGCGTGTGGTGGCAGGATCATCGGCAATGACCAGTAAGGTCTCGCCGTCCTGCATGTGGCGCACCGCTTTACGTACCAACATAACCGGCTCCGGACACCGTAAGCCAAGCGTTTCCAGCGTTTGGTCGGGATTAGCGAACAGATCGCTCATAAGATTCTCACCTGAAGAAACAACGCGGGTCATTTTACCCGGCGTGTGGGGATGTGCAAGCAGACTGGCTGTTGTTTTAAATGTCACACAAATGTCAGTTAATAAGGGTTATCAGGAAGCGCGATGGCGGTAACGTTTGCGCTAAAATTAACCATTGCATTAGCAGACTGTTTCGGTAATATGCCGCGCAATCGCCCGGGCGAGATAATTATTTTTGGGTTCCCTCACCCCATTATTCAAAAAGGTCACATCATGATTTCTTTCTCTTCACGCCAGCGCATGCAAGCGTTGGTCTGGCTGTCGTTATTTCATGTGCTGGTGATCACTTCCAGCAACTATCTGGTACAGCTGCCGGTCTCCATTTTTGGCCTGCACACCACCTGGGGGGCGTTCAGCTTTCCGTTTATTTTTCTCGCTACCGATTTAACCGTGCGGATTTTTGGTGCGCCGCTGGCCCGTCGCATTATCCTGCTGGTGATGGTTCCGGCACTGTTTATCTCATACGTTATCTCTGCGCTGTTTTATCAGGGCCAGTGGCAGGGTTTTGCTGCTCTGAACGTGGTTAACCTGTTTGTCGCCCGTATCGCCTGTGCCAGTTTTATGGCTTATGCACTGGGTCAGATTCTGGATGTGCATGTATTTAATCGCCTGCGCAAGCTGCCGCAGTGGTGGATAGCACCCGCCTCAGCCATGTTTCTGGGGAATATCAGTGATACGCTGGCCTTCTTCTTTATCGCCTTTTACAAAAGCATCGATCTGTTTATGGCACAGAACTGGGTGGAAATCGCACTGGTAGACTACAGCTTTAAGGTGATTATCTGCATGCTGTTTTTCCTGCCTGCTTATGGCGTGCTGTTAAATACCGTACTCAGACGACTGGCCGAAAAACCTGCCGGTGCCAGAGTTAATTTCGGCTGAAACCTGCTGACCTTTTAAGCTGCCTTGCCCCCCCGGTAAGGCAGTTTTTTGCCACGTTATCTCCGCTTTCTTCAGTTCTTACCCGCTAAATTGTGCCTCAGTCAGAGCAAAACCTCGCCATTAAAAACGGTGTCTGAAAAGACGTTAAGCACCTACACTACAAAGCGTCAGTTGCTTTTAACCGCTGATTACTATTCTATGAGTGGCAGTAACAGGTACACGACTAAGGTAAAAGAGAGAACAATGCGTAACTTACTAAAATATGCTGGCATCGGTTTACTGGTGGTTGGACTGACCGCCTGTGACGGCAAAAATGATAAAGCCGCAGCCGATGGCAATGGCAGCAGTAGCAGCCAGAGTGGTCAGACAGTGACCCTGATGGACGGCAAAATGAGTTTCTCCCTGCCATCCGGCATGTCCGATCAGAGTGGTAAACTGGGTACGCAGGCTAACAATATGCACGTCTACGCCGATGCCTCCGGCCAGAAAGCCATTATTGTGATTGAAGGGGACACAAGCAGCGAAGGGCTGGATATGCTGTCGAAACGTCTGGAACAGCAGCAGCGCAGCCGCGATCCGCAGTTGCAAGTGGTCACTAACAAAGCCATTGACCTGAAAGGTCAGCCTGCTCAGCAGCTGGACTCGGTGATTTCAGCAAAAAATCAGTCATCCTGGTCTTCAGTGGTGCTGGCAAAAGTTGACAACAAATTGCTGACGTTGCAAATCACCCTCCCTGCGGATAATCAACAACAGTCTCAGACTGAAGCTGAAAATATCATCAACACCATCACGCTTAAATAGCCTTCTGGCCCCTTGTCGTCAGGGGCCGTTTTCACCCCTACCGGACCGGCACAGCTTCGCCTTGCTTTATCATCGTCAGCTCTCCGATCCGGGCTAAGGGTTCACTTCAACTCAGTGGTTCCGCAGCCTCAGCCAGACGCTGTCTCAGCTGCTGATAACGTTGGGCAACATGCTGTTCTGCCCATTTTTTGTCGGCGATTTTTTCTAGTTTCACCGCGCAATATTTGTATTCCGGGGTTTTTGATATGGGGTCGAGGCTGTCGATTGTCAGCTCATTGCAGGCACCAATCCACCACTGATAGGTCATATAAACGGCCCCCTGATTGGTACGGTCGCTCACTTCTGCCCTGCTGATCACCTTGCCACGTCTTGATACCACCCACACCAGCTCACCATCACTGACAGAAAGTTGCCGCGCATCCTCAGTGTTAATCTGCACCCGGCCAGGTTCATCCGCCTGCGCGCTCAGCGCATGGCAATTGCCCGTCATTGAACGACAGCTGTAGTGTCCAACTTCCCGCACGGTGCAGAGCACCAGTGGCCACGCCTCATCGACCGGTTCAACGGGTGGCCGCCAGTCGCAGGCAAACAGCAGCCCTTTACCAGAGGGGCGATGAAAGCGATTGCCCTGGTAAAGAAACGGCGTCCCCGGATGGGATTCATCCGGACAGGGCCACTGCACATAGCCGAAGCCAGCCATTTTTTCCCAGGTCACACCGGCGTAAAGAGGACAAAGAGAACGCAGTTCATTCCAAATGGCTTCATTGTTTTCATACTGCATCGGGTAGCCCATCGCCTGCGCCATCCGGCTGATGATCTCCCAGTCGGGGAGCACATCACCCTCGGGCTCGACGGCTTTATAAAAACGCTGGAAGCCGCGATCGGCGCTGGTATAAACCCCTTCATGCTCCCCCCAACTGGTCGCAGGCAGGATAACATCAGCCATTTCTGCGGTTTTGGTCATAAAAATATCCTGCACGATAACCAGGTCCAGCTTTGCCATCGCTTTACGCATTAGCGCCAAATCGGGTTCGGTTTGTAGTGGGTCCTCGCCCATTATCCAGTAGGCATGCAGTTTATTCTCCATCGCCAGATGGGCAACATCAGTGATGCTGTGACCGACTTTATCGCTAAGCGATTTGACTCCCCAGGCGGCAGCAAATTTCTCACGGACCTGCGGATCGCTGACCGACTGGTAGCCAGGAAAAACGTTGGGCAACGCGCCCATATCACAAGCTCCCTGCACGTTATTCTGCCCGCGTACCGGTCCGACGCCCACGCCGGGTCGCCCAAGGTTGCCGGTGGCCAGCGCCAGACTGGACAGCCCTTTTACCACATCAACACCCTGGCCCCATTGCGTCACCCCCATTCCCCAGAGGATGGTGGCATTTTTCACCCCCGCGAAAAGTCGCATTGCCTGGCGTACCAGTTGCGGCGCAATCCCCGTGATCTCACAGACCGATTCAGGGGTATAACGCTGCACCACCTCCTGCCACGCCTCTCTTCCTTCGGTGTGCTCTCGCAGGAAAGCCTCGTTACACAATCCCTCATTAATCAATACGTTAGCAAATGCATTAACCAGAGCCATGTTGCTGCCATTTTTCAGCGGCAGCCACAGATCGGCAAGACGAGCGCTTTCGATATAGCGGGGGTCGCAGACGATGATTTTTGCGCCTTTTTGCTTCGCCCTGACGATACGTCTTGCCACAATTGGATGGGAATCCGCCGCGTTATAACCGAAGATCAGCAGGCAATCGCTGTTTTCGATATCGCCGATCGAGTTGCTCATCGCACCATTGCCCAGCGTGGTTTGCAGTCTGGCAACGGAAGGTCCGTGGCAGACCCGTGCGCAGCAGTCGATGTTGTTGGTACCCAGCACTGCCCGGACAAATTTCTGCATGACATAGTTGGTTTCATTGCCGGGTCCCCGGGATGATCCGGTGACCATGATGCTTTCAGCCCCATAGCGGGCCTTGATCTTTTTCAGGCGTGAACTGGCGAAGTCGATGGCCTCCTGCCAACTGACGGCCTCAAAGGGATCGCCCCGACGACGACGGATGGCAGGATGTTTCAACCGTGGCGTCAGCAGGCGGGTGTTATTCAGGAACTCCCAGCCATAATAGCCTTTCAGACAGAGTTCGCCCTCGTTGGTAACGCCGGGTGCGCCCTTTGCGGTGACAACCTTACCCTGCTCAACGTGCAGTTCAATTTTGCAACCACAGCCACAGTAGGGGCAAACCGTAATGACCTTATCCATTGATCCATTCCTCCTGAAAAAGCATCTGGCTTCCTGAGGCAGTCTGCCGCTGTCGCTGCTGCCGCAGCTGGCTCAGTTCATCCGAGGTCACACGCGTTAGCGCACCGGTTGGACAAACGCTGACGCAGGCCGATCCGCTGCTCTGCCCGGCGCAGAGGTCACATTTAATCACCTGCGGATGGCCCCCTGTGCTGACGATTTCAATCTCACCGAACGGGCAGGCAATCATGCAGCTTTTGCAGTCGATACAGCGCTCACTGACAATTTCAACGGCCTGCTCACCCTGTTGTAGGGCAGCCACCGGGCAGGCCGCGACACAGGGGGCATTTCTACACTGTTTGCACATTACCGGCGTACTGACTGCATTCTGTTTCACCACCCTGAGACGCGGAAAATAGTCCTGTGATGTCACCGCAACCGTTCCGGCATGGACCACGGCGCAGGCCACTTCACAGGTGTGGCAGCCGATGCATTTCATGGTGGTCGCCAGAATAAAATGGCTCATGCGTTTCTCTCCCTGAGTGGCTGCCGGTCAAACATCGCGATGATTTCCTCCGCACTGCGACGCCCCTGGGCCATCGCTGTCACCACCAGATCGGCCCCATGCACCGCATCCCCGGCGGCAAAAACTTTAGGATTATGCGTTTGTGTGGAAGCCCCCTGTTCGCCAGTCTTAACCAATCCCCAACGGTCAAAACGGACTCCGTGCCCGGCCAGCCAGGGCATCTCGTGTGCCTGAAAACCAAACGCCAGGATCAGTGCATCCGCCTCAAGCACAAATTCTGAACCCGCCAGCGGCTGTGGCCTGCGGCGTCCGTCACTGCCGGGTTCTCCTGGCACAGTGCGAATCAGACCAATACCACTGAAGCGCCCGTTTTCATCCAGCTGGAGATATTGCGGTTGCAGGTTGAACATAAATTCCACCCCCTCTTCCCGCGCATTGACGACCTCTTTTCTCGAGCCGGGCATACTCTGCTCATCGCGACGGTAAGCACATATCACCTGACTGGCCTGCTGACGTATGGCGGTCCTCAGGCAATCCATCGCCGTATCCCCGCCGCCCAGCACCACCACGCGCTTATCCCGCAACGAAATGCAGGGATATTGTGGATCTTCATCAAATGCCATAATTTGCCGGGTATTGGCGATCAGATAAGGCAGAGCCTGAATGACGCCCGGCGCATCTTCATGCTCCAGTCCCGCTTTCATCAACCCATAAGTTCCGACGCCAAGGAACACCGCATCATATTCATCCAGCAACCGATCAAAGCTGATATCCCGGCCAATTTCGCAATTAAGCCGAAACTCAATCCCCATCTCGTTGAAGATCGCACGTCGGTTAACCATCAGCTGCTTATCCAGCTTGAAGGAAGGGATGCCGAAGGTCAGCAGGCCACCGATCTCCGGATGACGGTCATAGACCACCGCCTGAACGCCACGGCGGGTCAGAATATCTGCACACCCCAGTCCGGCGGGTCCAGCGCCGATAATCGCCACACGCTGCTGGCGAGGCGTGACGTCCCCCACCGAAGGACGCCAGCCCTGCGCCAGAGCCTGGTCGGTAATGTAACGCTCAATATTGCCAATGGTCACGGCCCCTGCCTTGCCATTCAGCGTACAGGCCCCCTCACAGAGGCGATCCTGTGGACAGACACGGCCACAAATTTCCGGCAGGCTGCTGGTCTGGTGAGAGAGTTCGGCGGCTTCAATAATCCGACCTTCACCTGCCAGGCGTATCCAGTCAGGAATGGCGTTATGCAGTGGGCAGGTCCAGCCGCACCAGGCCTGCTGTGCACAATAAAGGCACCGTTCCGTCTCATAGGCCACCTGCGCCTCGTTCAGCCCCAGATAAATTTCATCGAAATGTTGCTTACGCCGTTCTGCTGTAAGCCTGACTGCCCCGCGCCGTGGGGGCTTATCCAGCAGCTGCCGCCCTTTTCCGTTGGTGGGCAGGGAAGGCGTGATGCCTGTTGCACTGCGCGTCTGCCGCTGTTGGCGCTGACGCTGAAGCGCAGCTTCATCCATCAGTTGTAGCGCACCTGTCGGGCAGATGCTGACGCAAGCGGGCTTATCTGCTTCAGTGTGCTGGCAGAGATCGCACTTCATCATCAGACCCGTTGCGGGAAGCTCCTCAATGGCGCCGAAAGGGCAAGCCAACAGGCAATTTTTACAGCCAATACATTTATCTTCTGTCAGCTGGACGCTTTGCTGCTGGTAAGCCAGCGCGCCGGTGGGACAACTTGCCACACAGGGCGAGTTGTTACAGTGGCGGCAGGTCAACGGCACCTGTGTGGCTGCTGAACTGACCAGATGAATACGGGGACGAAACTGACTGCGACTGGCGGGCCAGCGAGACTGATTATGCGTAAGCACACATGCCACTTCGCAGGCATGACAACCGATACACTCTGTGGGATTAGCAATGACAAAGCGGTTCATTTTTTATCCTTTTTTATGCAGCCCCGATCACTCCAGCCCACCGCTATGCAAAATGTGGACAGCTTTGCCTGAACCACGCTGGCAATCGCTGGAAATGTGATGCAACTTGCATTATTACCCGACCTCTCAGCCTGCCGGGATTATCCTTGTAACCAACAGGGATATTCTACTTCTCACTTTGATAAGACAAGTGTCAAAGTGAAAAGCCAGTAAAGATTGAGCCATTTCTCGCCGCCGTTTTTTTCTTCCCACCCCACCCTTTTTCAATCCCGGCTCACAACTTATTCATTAACCACCCCTTTTTTCTGACTCTGGCATATCCCTTGCTTTGTCGTGGCGACAGGAGCACATCAGGAGAAATGGCCCAATGAGTACCATTCTGATTGGAAGTGAAGTGGCGCGTGTTGATGGACTGGCAAAGGTAAAAGGCAGCGCAATTTACGGCGACGACCTGGTGCTGAAGAACATGCTTTATGGCGTCTGTCGCTATACGGATATCGCGGCTGGCTTCATTGAAAAGCTTGATTTAACCGGGGCGGAACAGGTGCCCGGTGTGGTGAAAATCGCCACCTTCGCCGACATCCCCGGAGAAACGCACATCGGTGTGGTCATCCCCGACTATCCGCCCATTATTGACCGGGAAATAGCCTTTCGTGGCGACGTCATTGCGGTTATTGCCGCCGAAACCCAGGAAGCCGCCTGCCTTGCGGCAGAGAAAATCAAAATCGTTTATCGTCCCCTCACCCCGCTGACATCAGTAAGAGAAGCCCTCTCGCCAGGCGCACGTCTGATCCATAGCGACAGAGAAAACAACATTATTAATCATCATCATACGGTGAAAGGTGATATCGAAGCGGGATTTTCCGCCTCATGTCATGTCTTTGAACGGGATTATGAGGTGGGTTTTCAGGAGCACGGCTATATAGAACCCGAATCCATTACCGCTGCCATTGATGCTAACGACAGCATTATGACCCTCTATGGCTCAGTTCAAAATGCCCATCGGGTCAGGGGGATGGTCGCCAGATATCTTGGGTTACCTCAGGCGAAAGTTAACGTCAGACGCTCGGTACTGGGCGGTTCTTTCGGCGGCAAAGACGATATTATCGATCATCTCGCCTGCCGCGCGGCGTTGCTGGCGCAGCTTACCGGCCGGCCGGTTAAGATGACTTACAATCGCGAGCAGTCAATGCGCGAGAGTTATAAACGCCATCCCTATCTGATGCACTATAAAATCGGCCTTGATGACCAGGCGCGAATTCAAGCCATAAAGATTGATATTCTCGCTGACGGCGGCAGCTATGCAGGTCAGACGGTGTTTGTCACCTGGCGCAGCTCAGTTCAGGCCGCCGGACCTTATAACATTCCCAATGTTCGGGTCGATGTCACCGGGGTCTACACCAATAACAATTACACTTCTGCCTATCGTGGTTTTGGCGCACCTCAGGTTATTTTTGCCAATGAGTCACTGATGGATGAGGTGGCAGAACAGCTCGGGATATCCCCGATTGAACTTCGGATGCGCAACGCCCTGCAACAGGGTGATACCAGCATGGCAGGGCAGGTATTCAGTGAACATCGGGTTTCCGCACAACAGGTGCTGCAAACCGCCATCGACGGCACCGACTTCATCGCCAAAAGAGAACATTACCGGCGGCTTAACCGCCAGAATGGCCCGGTTAAATACGGTATCGGGCTGGCACTAAGCCATCGCGGCTGTTCTTTAGGTGCCGAAGGTCTGGATGCCTCTTCTGCCCTGATTCAGGTAAATGCAGATGGCAGTGTGAATATCTCCACATCCGTTTCCGAAAATGGTCAGGGGCTGGCTACCACCATGTCAATGATTGCCGGGGAAGCATTCGGTCTCAGCCTCGACAGAATCACCTTTACCGATCCTGCTACGGCAATGATTGCTGACGGTGGCTCTACGGTCGCCTCACGCGGAACCCTGATGGGCGGGCAGGCCATTCTCAGCGCAGCAAACAAAATCAAGCAGCGAATGGCTGACGCGATTGCGGAAAAGCTTGGGGCCACGGGCATTGCGGATCTGGTCTGGGAAAATGGCAAGGTCTTCAATCGCCTTCAGCCCTATAACCGGCTGGATTTTCATCAGGTAGTGGAAATGACCAAAGCGACCGGTGCCAATCTCTCGGCCTATGGCTGGCATGTGGCACCGGATATTCACTGGGATGAAGAGAAGGGCTGCGGCAGCCCCTATTTTACCTGGGTTTATGGCTGTCAGGTGGCCGACATTGCGGTCGACACCCGCACAGGAAAAATCAGCTTCAATCAGATTACGGCGGTTCACGATGTTGGCAAGGTGATCAACAAAGTGGGATTCGAAGGCCAGGTCTGCGGCGGTGTGGTTCAGGGGATGATCGGCTATGGCATGCTGGAAGAGTTCAATATTGAGCTGGGGGAAGTGAAATCAGAAAACTTTGACACCTACCTGCTGCCGACCATTAAAGATGTCCCTGAAATCAATATTATCCCGGTGGAGAATCACGATAAAGCAGGCCCTTACGGGGGCAAAGTGATTGGCGAACCGGTGCTGGAGCTGGGTGGCGCAGCGCTGAATAATGCGGTCTGTTTTGCACTGGAACGCCGGAATTACGTGCTGCCATTAACACTTGAGCAGGTAAAACTGGGCTATGCGCTGAAAAAGCCCGTTCGTCAAAGTGAACTGATGGCCGAATCCGGCGAGAAAAAGCAGGTTTTACGCATTAACACACTGCAACTGACTCGTGCCACAACGCTGGCGGAAGCGCTGCTGGCACTGCAAAAGCAGGATGCCAGGCCGCTGGCGGGCGGCACAGATGTGCTGGTGCAGGCCCGGCTGAAAAATACACCGATTCCGCTGGTGGATATCTCCGCAATCAGCGAAATTCAGCAAACAGAGATGCAGGGAGAGGCTGTGGTCATTGGCGCGGCGGTCTGCTTCAGCGATCTTACTGCTAATCCATTAATTAAAAAGTACTACCCACTGCTGACCACCGCCTGCAATACCATTGGTTCATTGCAGCTGCGTAACCGGGCGACTATTGGCGGCAATGTGGTTAACGCCGCACCCTGTGCAGATTCCGTACCGCCGTTAATCATCTATGATGCCGAAGTGCGGCTGGCAACCCTCAATGGCACCCGGCAGCTACCGCTGGCAGAATTTATTACCGCTGGCTATCAGACTCAGCTTCAGCCCGGCGAATTGCTGACTCATTTCATTCTCCCGCTGCCTGAATCCTGCCCGCAGATGCAGCAGCGTTACCTGCAACTGGGCCGCAGAAATGCACTTAACATTACCCGCCAAAGCTTTACCGGGCAGTTTTCGTTTAATCCTGCGGGGATTCTGACCCGCTGCCGCCTGGTTGATGGCGCACTGATGAGCCATCCTCAGCGGCTGATTGCCGTGGAAAAGATCATTACCGGAAGAAAACTCACTGACGCCGTGATTGAGGAAGGGGTAAAAGCGCTGGAAGCGATGCTGGAGGCCGCTATCGGTAAGCGCTGGTCTGCCGCCTATAAAATTCCGGTGGCAGCAGCAATGCTGCACCAGATGCTGGAAGAAGCACGGGAAGAACAGGCTCTCTAAGGAAAGGCTAATGAACCTTATCACACTGAAAGTAAATGGTATTTTAGTACAGCGCGAGGTGGATGATAATCGTCGCCTGCTCGATTTTTTGCGTGAAGATTTACAGCTCACCGGCAGTAAGGAAGGCTGCTCGGTGGGTGAATGCGGTGCCTGTACGGTGATAGTGAATGGCAAATCAGTCTGTTCCTGTTTAATGCTGGCAGCGCAGTGTGACGGCGCAGAAATTACCACCATCGAGGCACTGGATGCTGACCCGGTGGGCCGTAAATTACAGCAGTCATTTGTCCGACACGGCGGCGTGCAGTGCGGCTTTTGTACGCCAGGTGTGTTGATGAGTGCGAAAGCCTTACTGGATAAAAATCCTGCCCCGGATGATGACGCTTTATGTGAGGCGCTGGAGGGAAACCTGTGCCGCTGCACCGGTTATCAACCGATTATCAAATCCATTAAAGCGGTGCTGAAGGCTTAAAACGGACTGACAGAGATGAAAGAGTGTGTGGTGCTGGCTGCCGGGCTGTCGACCCGCATGGGCAGTTGGAAAATGATGCTTCCCTGGAAGAACGGCACCGTGCTGGATGGTACGATTGCCTCCGCACTGTCCTTCTGCGACCGGGTAATACTGGTCACCGGCTATCGGGCTGACGAGCTTCGGCAGCGATACGCCGGTCATCATGGCGTCCGTCTTTGCCACAATCCTTACTTCACCGGGGGGATGTTCTCTTCCGTGCGCTGCGGCGTGGCTGCGCTAAGCGGTGAACGTTTCTTTCTGATTCCCGGGGATATGCCCGCTGTCGATCCGCAGGTTTACTCCCTGCTGTGGCATTACCCTTCCTGCGGCTGCATTCAGCCCTGCCACAATGGCGGCAGAGGGCATCCGGTTTTACTGCCAGCCGCACTGCGGGAAATCATTTTATCCGCTCCGGCAGAGAGTAACCTCCGTCAGCTGATTGAGGCATACGGTTGTGAAAGCGTGGCGGTAAACAGCCAGACCATCCATTGCGATCTGGACACACCGGAACAGTATCAGCAGCTGCTGAAGGCCAGCGCTGTCAGACAAGCCCGTACTTCTTGATTTTTCGGTACAGGGTAGCCAGGCCAATGCCCAGTTCATCAGCGGCCTGTTTTTTATTGTTGTTGCAGCGATGCAGTACCTCTTCAATGGTACTTTTTTCCATCGTTCTAAGGCTGACCTGACCATTCTGTTCTGGCAGCTCACTGACGAGGGGATAAGCAGTTTGCGTGGCTGTGAGCTGTGGTTGCGGCGCGCACGAAGTATGAAACACCGGCGGCAGCAGCGAACTGTCGATCATGCCGCCATCCGGTACAATATTGATCAGATATTCGACAAGATTGCTCAGCTCCCGCACATTACCCGGCCAGCTATGACGCTGTAACAGGCGCAATACCTCAGGGCTGATCCCCGGCCAGGTACAGTTGATACGGCGAGTATGCAGGCTGAGAAAATAGTGTAACAACAGTTCCACATCCCCTTCCCGCTCACGTAGCGGCGGTATAAAAAGAGGGATTACATTAAGACGATAATAGAGGTCTTCCCGGAAACGGCCTGTGCTGATGGCCTGTTCCAGATGCTGATGCGTTGCTGAAATGATGCGAATATCAACCGGCACAGGCCGGTTACTGCCCACCGGCTGGACTTCGCGACTTTCAATTGCCCGCAGTAATCGGGCTTGCAGACCGAGAGGCATATCGCCAATCTCATCCAGAAACAGCGTACCACCGTTGGCCGACAGAATCAGTCCTGGCCGTCCACCGGGCGCTGCGCCGGTAAAGGCCCCTTTCACGTAGCCAAACAGCTCACTTTCAAGCAAATTTTCGGGTATCGCCGCACAGTTAATTGCCACAAACGGCTGGTCATGACGCCTGCTGAAACGATGGATGGCGCGCGCAACCACCTCCTTCCCTGTTCCGCTTTCGCCAGAAATTAATACGCTCGACGGACTCGGAGCCACCCGCGTTACCAGCCGCTTAAGCTTTTTCATGGGTACAGATTGCCCAATCAGCTGTTCAATACCGGGTAACTCTTCATTATTTTCCGCCGGGACGGATGTGGCAGTCTGATGAAATGCCAGTAAAAAAAGCGACCGTCCTTCAGAACGATGTAGCTGCCCGGTCAGAATAAGTTGTTGATGGGGCAGTGTGACAATATGCTGATGATGTCCTTCCGGGCTGATTTTTTGCCAAATTTGCGGTTTGATATCCAGCATCAATCCGGTGACGTTGCTTTCGGACAGCTGCAACATATTCCGTGCGCGGGAATTAATAAACGTCACCCTGCCAGCGTCATCCCGCACAATAACCCCCTGGTCCATCCTCTCAATCATCGTCAGCCACAGCGCTTCACTTTTTGACTGGCGACGAGGCGTGCTGGCCAGATTCGTCACCATCAGCCGGGAAACATGACGGATATATTGCAAAAACATATCCACGTTTTCGCTCAGCCGCTGATGTTGTTTTTGATCCACCGCAATCAGGCTGATCACCCCAAGACAGCGTTGGGGCGACATAATGGGAACGCCAAGAAACGCCCGTTCTTTGCACTCTTCCCGCTGTTCACAGGCTTTGCAAAGTGAGTTGAAGCGCGAATCGATAACCGCCACTTCCTGCTGATTCTCAATGACCGCCCGCAGCAACCGGGTGTTACTTTTCGGCACAAAACCGAACCTGTCGCCATAACTCCCGGTCCCGGCGATGCGAATTAAACGGTGATCAACAACTTCCACCTCCAGTTGCAGCACGCCTGCCAGCAAGCTACAAAAATTCTGAATGATGCCCTGGATAGCCATCATGGCTGAAGGGACTTCAGGTGTCGCAGTCATTTGCTTCCTCTCTAATCCATTAGTTGCTCATCACGTCAGAGGCGCTCGTCTTTCTCATTTTGAGAACTTAACTTCATTTTCTCATTATGAGCTTCAGATTCGCGCCACAACTCAGCCACCCCTGCCATTTCCCACCCGATCTCTACGCCGGTTCAACAGGCCGTAACCCTGATCGGAGACAAGCTACATTTTTTTTCCTGATTTATCAGCCCGCTTTCAGAGCAGCATCACATTTCATCATTCAGGCCCGTTCACAAATACTGATTGGCACAAAAGTTGATATTGCTCTGGCAGAAATGACCTTCTCCCCATCACAGAGGGTCTCTCCGGGGCCTGAACCTGCAAGAAGGGGGCCTCTTTATCATAAGGAACCTCACAGAATGGAAGAGATAACCACGCTTTTGCATGCTATCCGCCAGAAAAAATCTGCCCTGCATAGCAAGGATTTCCTGCTGACATGGGAGCAAACCGGTGAAGAACTGGAGCAGGTACTGGAGATTGCCGCTGCGTTGAAGCATCTGCGTGAAAAAAACATCGACACCAGGGTATTTAACAATGGCCTTGGTATTTCCGTTTTCCGCGATAATTCAACCCGAACCCGTTTTTCCTTCGCCTCAGCGCTGAATCTGCTGGGATTAACTCAGCAGGATCTGGATGAGGGAAAATCGCAGATCGCCCACGGCGAAACGGTGCGCGAAACCGCCAATATGATCTCCTTTTGCGCGGATGCCATTGGTATTCGCGATGATATGTACCTCGGGGCCGGTAACGCTTATATGCGTGAAGTCGGAGAGGCACTGGATGACGGCTTTCAACAAGGGGTATTGCCACAACGCCCAGCGCTGGTGAATCTGCAATGTGATATCGATCACCCCACCCAGTCGATGGCCGATCTCGCCTGGCTGAAAGAACACTTCGGCGGGCTGCAAAATCTCAGGGGCAAGAAAATCGCCATGACCTGGGCCTACTCCCCCAGCTACGGCAAACCCCTCTCCGTCCCTCAGGGCATTATCGGCCTGATGACCCGCTTCGGTATGGACGTCACTCTGGCACATCCGCAAGGCTATGACCTGATCCCGGAAGTGCTGGAGGTCGCCCGCCGGAACGCCAGCGCATCTGGCGGGCAATTCCGTCAGGTCAATACGATGGAAGAGGCGTTTCACGATGCCGACATTGTTTATCCCAAATCCTGGGCACCCTGGCAGGTGATGCAACAGCGCACCACCCTGCTGCGTAATCAGGATCATGCCGGACTGAAAACCCTTGAGCAGGCATGCCTGCAACAAAACGCACGCCATCAGGACTGGCACTGCACCGAAGATATGATGAAACTCACCCGCGACGGCCATGCGTTATATATGCACTGCCTGCCCGCCGACATCACCGGCCTGTCCTGCAAAGCGGGAGAGGTGGAAGCCAGTGTCTTTGAACGCTATCGCATCGCCACCTACAAAGAAGCCAGTTGGAAGCCGTGGATTATCGCGGCAATGATCCTCGCACGGAAATTTGCCGATCCGGCAACCGTACTGGGACAGCGTCTGCGTGATGCGCAGCCCCGCATCAAAATTTGAAGGGGAAAACGTTATGTCATCGTTCCGTTCGGCCATGCAGATTATCAGTAACGAACACTTTGCTCCTCGTTGTTCGCCGCTGTTCAGCCGTGAGTCAGCCAGAGAAGCCCGCGCCTTCCACCGCACCCTCTCTGGCTATCAGCCAACACCACTTCACTCGCTGCCCGCCTTCGCCGCAGCGCTGGGCGTTGAGAATGTATTAGTCAAAGACGAGTCGAAACGATTCGGACTCAACGCGTTCAAGATGTTAGGGGGCGCATGGGCCATCGCCCGCCTGCTTTGTGAAGAGTATCAGCTGGATATTCATCACTTCTCTTTCGAATCGTTCCGTCAGCAGCATCCGCAACCACTGACCTTTACCTCCACCACCGACGGTAATCATGGCCGGGGCGTGGCTTGGGCAGCCAGAGAACTGGGGCAGCGTGCGGTGATCTTCATGCCGAAAGGCTCATCGGCCGCCCGCGTTGGTCATATCACCGATTTGGGTGCCGAATGCATTGTTACCGATATGAACTATGACGATACCGTCAGATTAACCATGCGCACCGCGCAGGAGAAAGGCTGGAAAGTGGTGCAGGACACCGCCTGGGAGGGCTACACCCAGGTTCCCACCTGGATTATGCAGGGGTATGCCACGCTGGCCGATGAGGCAGTGGAACAGATGAAAGCCATGGAGATTCCTCACCCCACGCATGTGTTTTTGCAGGCAGGAGTGGGGGCGATGGCGGCCGGTGTGCTGGGTTACCTGAGTGATGTCTTTGGTGCAGGAAAATTGCACGCGGTGGTGGTGGAGCCGGATAAAGCCGACTGTCTGTTTCGCTCGGCACAACAGGGAAAAATGGTCAATGTTCAGGGCGAAATGAACACCATTATGGCCGGTCTGGCCTGTGGGGAACCGAATCCGCTGGGCTGGCCGCTGCTGCGAGACTGCGTCCAGCACTTTATCTCCTGTGACGATCGCGTCGCCGCTCTGGGAATGCGGGTGCTGGGCAATCCGCTGGCAGAGGATCCCCGCATTGTCTCCGGCGAATCAGGCGCAGCGGGGATGGGGGTCCTGGCAGCGATACTTTGCCACCCCCAACGCGGCGAATGGATGGAGAAACTGAAACTCACCCCCGACTCGCGCGTGTTACTACTGAGCAGCGAAGGCGATACCGATCCCGAACATTATCGGGAAGTGGTGTGGGAAGGAAAATTTGGAATTAATCAGCAACGACAGGAGTAGCAGATGAGCAGGCCAATCCCTTATGACCAGATCCTTAAACTGGCCAGAAAATATCAGCCGGATATGACACGTTTTTTGCGCGATATGATCGCCATCCCCAGTGAAAGCTGTGATGAAAAACGGGTTATTGCACGTATTAAGCAGGAGATGGAAAAGGTCGGATTTGATCGGGTAGAAATCGATCCGATGGGCAATATTCTGGGCTATGTAGGCCACGGTCCTCGTCTGCTGGCAATGGACGGCCATATCGATACCGTTGGCGTGGGCAATCTCAAAAACTGGCATTTTGATCCCTATGAAGGCATGGAAACCGACGAGTTGATTGGGGGACGCGGTGCCTCTGACCAGGAAGGCGGCATGGCGGCAATGGTCTATGCCGGAAAGATTATTAAGGAGCTGGGTCTGGAAGATGAGTACACCCTGCTTATCACCGGCACGGTTCAGGAAGAGGACTGTGACGGTCTGTGCTGGCAGTACATTATTGAGCAGATGAAGATTCGCCCCGAGTTTGTCATCAGCACTGAGCCTACCGACTGCCAGATTTATCGCGGTCATCGTGGCCGGATGGAAATCCGCGTTGAGGTGCAGGGCGTGAGCTGTCACGGTTCTGCTCCTGAACGGGGCGACAACGCCATCTTTAAAATGGCACCGGTGCTGATGGAATTGCAGTCGCTGGCGGGCAGACTCGGTAATGATGAGTTTCTGGGTAAGGGTACGCTGACGGTTTCAGAAATTTTCTTCACCTCACCCAGCCGTTGTGCGGTGGCCGACAGCTGCGCCGTCTCTATCGATCGCCGTCTGACGTGGGGTGAAACCTGGGAAGTGGCACTGGATGAGATCCGCGCTCTGCCCGCGGTCAAAGCGGCGCAAGCCGACGTCTCACTCTATCATTACGAACGCGCCTCATGGACCGGGCTGGTCTACCCCACAGAATGTTACTTCCCTACCTGGAAAGTGGAAGAAGACCATTTCACCGTAAAAACCCTGCGTGAAGCCTATCGTGGGTTATTTAATCGCGAGCCGGTCGTTGATAAATGGACCTTCTCGACCAATGGCGTCTCAATTATGGGCCGTCATGGCATTCCTGTGATTGGCTTTGGTCCGGGTAAAGAACCTGAAGCCCACGCGCCTGATGAAAAAACCTGGAAAGAGCACCTGGTCACCTGCGCTGCGCTGTATGCCGCCACGCCACTGGCCTGGATGCAACAGACGAAATAGTCGCCCGTTCTGATGTCGGCGCTCTGCGCTGAGCGCCGAAGGGAGAAAGACCATGAGAACGTTAATTAAAGGCGGCACGCTGGTGGATGAGTCAGGGGAGTACCAGCAGGATATGCTGATTGAGTTGGGTAAAATTGCTCGCCGCCATCCAGATATCGCTGTCAGTGACGATATGCAGGTCATTGATGCCCGTGGTCTGCTGGTGATGCCCGGTGGCGTTGATGTACACACTCACTTCAATATTGATGTGGGCATCGCCAGGAGTTGTGATGATTTTTTTACCGGAACCCGGGCAGCCGCCTGTGGCGGGACCACCACTATCGTTGACCATATGGGGTTTGGGCCAACGGGTTGCACCCTGCACCATCAGCTGGAGAAATATCATCAGGACGCCAGATCGGCGGTAATCGACTACAGCTTTCACGGCGTTATTCAGCATGTCAACGAGGAGATTATCGAAGAAATACCCGCAATGGTTCATGACGAGGGGATCAGCAGCTTCAAATTTTATCTCACCTACAGCCATTTTCTGCATGATGCGGAAATACTTCAGGTACTGCAAAAACTGGGCGATACCGGGGCGCTGGCAACCGTGCATGCGGAAAATGATGCCGCTATCCGGTGGCGACTGAGCGAATGCAGAAAGCAGCACCGTCTGGCCCCCATCTGGCACGCGCACAGCCGCCCATCCGCCTGCGAAGCAGAAGCGATAGCCAGAACCATTAATCTCGCCCGACTGGCAGGGGATGCACCACTGTACATTGTCCACCTCTCTAACGGGCTGGGACTGGAATATACAAGGCTGGCCAGAAATGCCGGACAACCGGTTTGGGTGGAAACCTGCCCTCAGTATCTGCTTCTGGATATGAACTGTTATCTGCGCCCGGACGGTCTGAAATTTATGCTCAGCCCGCCGCTTCGTCCCCGTGCCGAACTGGATAAGCTGTGGGTGGGGATTGCAGATGGCAGCATTGATACCGTTGCCACCGATCACTGCAACTTTCCGTTCTCGCAACGCCAGCAAATGGCCTCGGAAGACTTTACCTGTTGCCCTAACGGGTTACCAGGCGTGGAAAACCGACTGGCTCTGCTGTTCTCTGAGGCGGTGATGACCGGGCGCATCAGCCGCTCGCGTTTCGTTGCCCTGACCAGCAGCAACCCAGCCAGACTGTTTGGATTATGGCCGGAGAAAGGCAGCCTGCTGCCCGGCTCTGATGCCGACCTGGTGCTGTTTGATATCGACAAAAATCAGACTATCCATCACCACCAACTGCACGACAATGGCGACTACTCTCCGTGGGAAGGCTTCCGCTGTCAGGGGTGGCCAACGATGACCCTGTCGCGCGGCGAAATCGTCTGCCGCCAGGGTCAGTTTACCGGCCACGCCGGACATGGTCAGTTTATCGCAAGAAAACCATTTATTAACAGGATGTTACCATGAAGAAAAGAATCGTACTGGCGCTGGGGGGGAACGCTCTTGGCGAAGGCCTTTCCGGCCAGATGGAGGCGGTCAGAACCACGGCAGAAACCATCGCCGGGCTGGTGGCAGAAGGACATGAGCTGGTGATAACCCATGGCAACGGGCCGCAGGTGGGCATGATAAATCAGGCATTTGCCGCAGCTGCCCATACCTCTGTTCATGCTCCCGTCCTGCCGATGTCGGTCTGCGTCGCGTTAAGTCAGGGCTACATCGGCTATGACTTACAGAATGCTCTGCGGGAGGCGCTGAGAAATCGCGGGATAAATAAAAATGTGGTATCGCTCATTACTCAGGTGCGGGTGGATGAGCAGGATCCGGCATTTCTTCAGCCTGATAAACCCATTGGTGCGTTTCTCAGCCCGCAGGCAGCGGAAAAACAGCGTAAGCAGGGATTTGTTCTGCGGGAGGATGCTGGAAGGGGCTGGCGGCGTGTCGTCGCTTCGCCCAAACCTCAGGAGATCATTGAAGCGCCTGCGGTCACCGCGCTGCTGGCCGCCGGGCAGATTGCCATTGTCGCGGGTGGTGGAGGCATTCCGGTTATCGCCGAAGGCAATCACCTGCGTGGTGCCAGCGCGGTAATCGATAAAGACTGGGCCAGCGCGGTGCTGGCAAGTGATATCAATGCCGATATGCTGATCATTCTTACCGCCGTGGAAAAGGTGGCGATTAACTTCAACACGCCGCAACAGCAGTGGCTCGACAGCCTGACGCCACAGGAGGCGCACCGCCTGACAGCCTTACAACAGTTTGCCGCTGGCTCGATGCTGCCAAAAGTTGCAGCGGCTGCGTATTTTGCTGAATCCCGCCCTGGTCGCCGAGCATTAATTACTTTACTTGCCAGAGCCAGAGAGGGCATTGCAGGTCTGACCGGAACCCTCATTCAGCAGTAGCGTTGCAGCCAGTCTGCGTTGGCAATGACCCGGCAGCCCCGCTGCCGCCACAACAGCGCTGACTACGCCGGTGGCAGATAATTTCAGCCAGGATACTGACGGCGATCTCTTCCGGCGTCTCCGCATTGATATCCATACCCACCGGTGAATGCAGTTTTTGCAGCAAGAGATCGTCTGCCCCCTGACTGATTAGCAACTGTCGAAAATGCTGAGCCTTCTTGCGGCTTGCCAGCAGCCCAAGATAGCAACAGGGCAGCCAGAGCATTTGTTCAAGGACCTCGCGATCCTGATGATTAGTGGCAATCACCACATAACTGTTCTCTTTAAGCGGCAATGTGGCAATGATAGTGCTGTAGTTGTCTCCTGCGACGCGCTGGCAGGTAGTCGGCAGCTGCGGATGACGAAGATTTTCTTCCCAGGGATCGGCAATGATCACCTCATAACCCAGCGGCAGCGCTGCCTGAGCCAGTGCACGATTGACGTGTCCGGCACCGAGTAAAAAGAGCGCCGGGCGGCTGGAGTAAACAGCAATATGCACCGTCATCGCCCCGCCACAATCTGCGCCTACCGCATGATCGCCCTGACGCGCCAGTTGGCCATGAAACAGTCTTGCCTGCCCTTCGGCCAGCGCCTCCAGCGCCTGCTCCATCACCAGATTTTCCATCTTTCCTCCACCGATGGTCCCGGCCGTTTCGCCATTTTCTGCCACCAGCATACTGGCCGAATGACGTGGCGTTGAGCCGCGACTCTCAATGATGTGGATCAGGGCGAAGGCAACATTTTCTTTTTCCAGCCGACAGGCTACGGCGAACAGGCTCATGGCAAACATCCTCTGATTAATGTCACCGTCAGTTGATGCAACCTGTATGCCGGTTTTAAACCTCATGCCCATGACACGAATCACAAAAAATCGCCGCTATTTCTCATATTGAGCGAGAAATTTATTAATTTGCGAAAAATGAGGTTTTTTCCCGCTCCGGGTCAGTAACTAAATGATTTTCATTATCAAATACCCACTGTCTGGCCGGTTACCGTTCTGGGGAGTGCGAATAGCATCACGAAATATAATGAAAATAGTCCATCACTAAAGCTCTGGCGCAGTTGTTGCTAAAGCCCTGCGGTAAGTCACACCCGGGACGGTAAGCGCGTTTCAGTACCGGGTATCCGCAAGCAGCACAAAGGAGCAATGTGTATGGGTGACATAATGCGTCCCATCCCTTTCGACGCCCTTCTGACACGAATCTGCGCCGAATATCAGGAAAATCAGTCGGTGTTTGGCATACCTGAACAGGCATTTTATTCCCGCAGCCCATCGCGTCAGATAGCCTGTTTCGGCCGGCGATGCGATACGCCTTTGGGGCCAGCCGCCGGGCCACACACCCAGCTGGCGCAGAATATCATTGTGGCATGGCTGACAGGAGGCAGTTTTATCGAACTGAAAACGGTACAAATTCTGGACCGTCTTGAGTTGGATAAACCCTGTATCGACGCCAGCGACGAGGCCTGGAACACCGAATGGTCTACCGAATTCACGCTGGAAAAGGCCCATGACGAATACCTGAAAGCCTGGATGGTATTGCATCTGTTGGAAGAGATTTTTACTCCCAGACATCACGGCCAGTCGCGCTCTTTTATTTTTAATATGAGCGTTGGCTATGATTTAAAAGGCATTCAGCAACTCAGGATGCAGCAGTTTATTGATCAGATGGTGGATACCCGCAACAATCCGAAATTCGCCCGCTACCAGCAGGCGTTAGCAGACTTTATCGCCCGGGGTGATTACAGGTTACTGGCGAAAGCTGACCGCTCCGCGTTACAGAGCCTTCCCGCCCGTATTTCGTCAGAGATGGTTAACAGTGTCACTCTGTCAACGATGCATGGCTGCCCTCCGGACGAAATCGAATCGATTTGCCGCTATATGCTCACCGAGAAAAAACTGCACACCTGTGTGAAGCTTAATCCCACACTGCTGGGCTACCAGCGGGTCAGAGAGATCCTCGACGGCAATGGTTTTGACTATATCTCGCTGAATGAAGCATCCTTCAGCCACGATCTGCAACTGACGCAGGCGCTGGCAATGCTGGAGCGTCTGATTGCGCTGGGGAAAAAGCAGCAACTGAGCTTCGGCGTCAAACTGACCAATACGCTTGGGGCGCGTAATCATAAGCGGCGACTACCCGGTGAAGAGATGTATATGTCAGGCCGCGCACTTTATCCCCTGTCGATCAATGTGGCGGCAGTACTTTCTGAACATTTTGACGGTAAATTGCCCATTTCTTACTCCGGTGGGGCAAGTCAGTTCAACATTGCCGACATTTTCGCTACCGGTATTCAGCCCATTACCATGGCCACCGACCTGTTGAAACCCGGCGGCTATCTGCGCATGAAAAACTGCGCGGAACGGCTGGACGGCAGTGAGGGTTGGGACAGCCATCAGATTGATGTGGTGCGCCTGCGGGCGCTGGCTGAGCAGGCGTTGAAAGCTGACTGGGCGCAAAAAGAGTGGAAAAGCCGTGACGAGATTGATACCGGTGCCAGCCTGCCTCTCACTGACTGCTATGTGGCACCCTGCGTCACTGCCTGCGCCATCCATCAGGACATCCCCGAATATCTGCGTCTGGCAGGAGAAGGGCGTTACACCGATGCGCTTGAGCTGATTTATCAGCGCAACGCGTTGCCCGCGATCACCGGGCATATCTGCGATCATCAGTGTCAGAACAACTGCACCAGGCTTGATTATGAAAATGCGCTGAATATCCGGCGCATAAAAAAAATCACGCTGGAAAAAGGCTGGCAGGGCTACCGGCAGCGCTGGCATAAGCCCGCCGGTTCCGGCAACAGACACCCGGTTGCGGTACTGGGTGCCGGACCTGCTGGCCTGGCGGCAGGATATTTCCTTGCCAGAGCGGGGCATCCGGTCACTCTGTTTGAACGCGAGGAGAGTGCTGGCGGCGTGGTCAAAAATATCGTGCCGCAGTTTCGCATCCCGGCTGAGCTTATCCACCATGACATCAACTTTATTAGCGAGCACGGTGTGAAATTTGTTTACAACTGTGCCCCTGATCTGACCATCGCCTCATTGCGCAGGCAGGGCTTCTCCTCAATCTGTATCGCTGTTGGGGCCGGCAAGAGTAACCGCCTGCAACTGTCGGGTTCAGGTGTTAAGCCACTCAAGTCTTTCGAATTTCTCCGACGTTTTAATCGCAATCAGCTGGCAGGAGAGGTGCGGGGAGAGGTGGCCGTGGTGGGAGCCGGAAATACCGCAATGGACTGCGCCCGTGCTGCCCGTCGCGTACCCGGCGTCAACAGCGTCACCATCATCTACCGACGTGAACACCGGGATATGCCTGCCTGGCCGGAGGAGATTAACGCTGCCAGACAGGAAGGTGTGGGCTTTGAAACTCTGCTCAGCCCGGAAGGATTTGACCACGCAGGCCAGTTGGTGATGAGAGTGATGAAACCGGGTGAACCGGACAGCCAGGGACGCCGCCGTCCGCTGGCAACAGAACAAACTCGCTCTCGGTATTTTGACGCGGTGATTACCGCCACCGGTGAACAAGCGGATACCGACCTGTTGCAGAGGCTGGGGCTGGAAATGGCCGCAGACGGATATCCCTCGGTTAACCCTCAGACACTGGAAACCAGCGTGCCAGGTGTGTTTCTGATTGGCGATGTACAAACCGGTCCGGCCTCTGTCGTCTCTGCTATCGGCAGCGCCCGCAAGGCAGCCGATACCATTCTCAGACGGGAAAATATTCGTGGAAGCAATGACGATAAACGCTGGCTTAACAGCAATCCTGCTGCCATCTGGGCCCGTAAAGGCACTGTCGCTGTCCGCCAGATTGCCTGTGACGACGGTGAAGCCTTTGCCCGACAGGAAGCCGCCCGCTGCCTGGAATGTCACTACGTCTGCGCTAAATGTGTCGATGTTTGCCCAAACCGGGCCAACGTAGCGCTTTCCGTACCGGGTTTCCAGAACCCTCAGCAGATCCTGCATCTTGATGCCTTATGTAACGAATGTGGCAACTGCGCACAGTTCTGCCCGTGGCAGGGTAAACCCTATAAAGACAAAGTGACCGTGTTCAGCTTGCAGGAAGATTTTAATAACAGCAGCAATCCGGGTTTTCTGGTGAAAGAGTCGGCGGTGCAAATCCGGCTGAAAGACCGCACCTGGCAGCTGGAGCTCGGTTCCGAGGGAGAGATCGCCGGTGACCTGCCGGAAGAACTGACCAGCATGGCGCAGATTATTCGCTATACCCATCAACATCATCACTATCTGCTGGGCAGCGTGGAGGAATGACCATGATTTTGTTAGAAAACTGTACCGCAGTTCAATTTTCACCCTGCCAGATCGATCATGGCATCGATATTGTTATTGAAAACGACCGCATCGTGGCTACCGGTGCGCATCTCCGCCCGCATTACCCCCAGGCGACCGTCAGAGAGATGCAGCAGCGCCTGGTGATGCCGGGGCTGGTCTGCGCCCATAACCATTTCTATTCCGGCCTGTCTCGTGGCGTGCTGGCCCCCATTCCGCCCTGCCCGGATTTTATCTCCACACTTAAACATCTGTGGTGGCGGTTGGATCGTGCTCTTGATGAAGAATCGCTCTACTACAGCGGGCTGATATGCTCACTGGAGGCGATCCGCCACGGCTGCACTGCGGTAATCGATCACCATGCCTCACCCTCGTTAATTAAAGGTTCACTGGCTATTCTGCGTCAGGGTTTTATCAGAGCAGGATTACGCGGAATGACCTGTTTTGAAACCACCGATCGTAACGCGGGCCTGCAAGAGCTGGAAGCCGGAGTGGAAGAGAATGTGGCTTTCGCCAGCCTGATTGACAGTGAGCGTGCCACCAGCCAGCAGGCACCGTTGGTGGAGGCGCATCTGGGGGCACATGCTCCGTTTACCGTGCCGGATGCGGGACTGGAAATGTTACGCGAGGCCAGAAAAATTACCGGGCGCGGGCTGCATATTCATGTTGCGGAAGACAAATATGACGTGTCCCACAGTCATGATAAATATGGCCAGGACCCCATAGTGCGGTTGGATCAGTTTGACCTGCTGGATGAAAAAACCCTTATTGCTCATGCTTTGTGGCTTTCTGCGGATGAAGTCGCACTGCTCAACCAGCGGGGAGCCGCCCTGGTACACAACGCCCGTTCCAATATGAATAATCATGTTGGCTACAATCACCATCTTGCTGAGTATCAGCTGGCCACACTGGGGACTGACGGTATTGGTGCCGATATGTTTGAGGAGCTTAAGTTCGCGTATTTCAAACACCGGGATGCCGGAGGGAAGCTGTGGCCGGACAGTTTTCTGCAAATGTTGTATAACGGCAACCACATTCTGGAGCGGAATTTTGCCCGGCCGTTTGGCCGACTGGCGGCAGGCTACACTGCCGACCTGACCATCTGTGATTATCTCTCCCCCACGCCGTTACAGGCAGAAAATCTGCCTGGTCATCTGGCGTTTGGACTGACCAGCACTGCCGTTCACAGCGTGATGGTCGCGGGTCGTATGGTATATGAAGACCGTCAGTTTACTTTTGACGTCGCGCCGCTGTATGCCGAAGCCCGTAAAGCCGCGCAGCGTCTCTGGCAGAAAATGGCCACGCTGTGAAAATGGATCGGCGTCAGGCCGGTGGCCCCTTCTTTATCTGCCCTGAATAATTCGAGTTGCAGGGCGGCGGCGAGGCGATAAATCTCCAGCAGAGTAGATCAGTACCTGGCTGGGGGAGTGAGAAAAGCCCGGGTGCCTGCGACTTAAATTATGACAGCTATCGCTGAAATTCTGCGCTTTCTCAGTTTGATAAGTGGGAAATGATAATGAGAGGTGAGCGGCCCGTAGCGGATTTCCTTGATATCCGTTAAGCCACTGACACAGCTGTTGCTCCAGAGATGGCGTGATCCTGCTTCCAGTTTTCATTCTCTTTTTGTCGGCAAGCCACAGACTGGCACAACTTAAGCATTCTCCATTCGCGCCAGGCACTGCCCGGAAGCAGACCTGGCGTAATCAGGGAGGTTTAACACCTTCGAATCGTAGCCGGGAATGCCATTCCCACGGCCGTAATGGAGAAATCTGACCATGAATGTTTCAGTATCCCCCTCGCATCTTTCCCCTTCATCAACACTTCCCGTCGATGAGCTGCTGCCAATTGGACTGATGATGCTCTATGGCCTTCAGCATGTACTGGTGATGTACGCCGGGGCGGTGGCTGTGCCGCTGGTGGTTGGCTCCGCACTGGGCATGAGTAATGACCAGATCGTGCTGCTGATCAGCAGCGATCTCTTCGTCTGCGGTGCCGCCACGCTGCTGCAAACGCTGGGTATCGGCAAATGGCTGGGTTGTCGCCTGCCGGTGGTCCAGGGCTGTACTTTTGCGGCATTGATCCCGATGGTGTTAATTGGCCGAGAGTATGGCATGGGCGGCATCAGCGGGGCAGTGATGGTCGCGGGGGTATTTGCCCTTATCTGTGCACCGTGGATCAGCAAGCTGGTACGCTTTTTTCCTAAAGTGGTGATGGGGTCGATAGTCGCCCTGATCGGCCTGTCGATTATGCCCGTAGCCGGAGGCTGGATAGGCGGCGGCAACAGTGATATGCAGGGTTTTGGCAATCTGATGGCTCTGTCGCTGGCTGCGTTAACGCTGGTCATCATCCTGAATATTTACACATTTGCCTCCGGGCTGGTTAAAAATATAGCCGTGCTGATTGGCCTGATCATCGGTTCTGCTGTCTGGTACGTTGTGGACACGCTGGACTTCAGCCAGGTGGCGGCTACCCCCTGGCTCAATTTGCCTGTCCCGATGCGCTTTGCCTCACCGGAATTCCATCTTCTGCCGATTCTGCTGCTGACCATGGTGATGGTCGTCGTGATGGTAGAAACTATGTCATCGATGATGGCAACCGGCGAAATTGTGGGTCGCAAGGCCGATGCCACCACACTGAAAAAAGGACTGCTGGCCTGCGGTCTGGCAACCCTGTGCGGCAGCTTTTTCAACCTGTTTCCCTATGCGGCATTTGCCCAGAACGTGGGGCTGATCAGCCTGACCGGGGTACGCAGCCGCTTTGTGGTCGCCTGTTCCGGCATCATTCTGATCCTGATGGGATTGTTCGCAAAACTGGCGGCGCTGGTGGTGATAATACCTAAACCGGTCCTCGGCGGTGCGGGTGTGGTGATGTTTGGTATGGTTGCCGTCTCCGGCATTCGTACGCTGGGACAGGTTAATTATCGTAATAATAATAACGGGATGGTGGTGGCCCTGACGCTGGGACTGGGACTGATGCCGGTGCTGGTTCCCCAGCTATTTGCTCAGCTACCGGAGCTGGCAAAAATGTTCCTGCACAGCGGTATCACGCTGGGCACCTGTGTGGCTATCGTCGCTAATCTGATCCTGAACGGCAAAGGTAAATGGATGAGCAAAGGAACCGAGTGCACTACCTGCGAGCCTGACCCCCATCCGGGGGAGAATGAATCCACCGCCGCACGCCGTGTGGCGGTGAAAACCGTGCGGGTCTGGCTGCTATTAAGGCGGGCCAGGGCGGCGGCGCAGGAGAAAAATCAGTAGGCCGTCTCACTCTGTTTCAGCCTGCGGTAGACATTTAAGGTTAGCACCGTCGCCAGACAGACCAGCAGGCCGCTGAGCAGATAGATCACCGGAACGCCAAACCAGCTCATTACCAGCCCCGCCAGCGGGCCGGTAATGCCCAGCGAAAGATCCATAAATGCCGTGTAGGTCGCCAGGGCGCTTCCCTGGTTCTGTGGCGGCACGGCTTTGACCGCCACCACACCCACCGCCGGAAAGACCAGAGAAAAACCGGCTCCGGTGAGAAAAGCGCCCAGTTTCGCCATCCAGGGATCCACCGATCCCCAGACCAGAAACAGACCAACAGCCTCAACGGCAAAACAGACGATAGCAACAGGCAGTCCACCATAGCGGTTAATGGCATTGGGAAAAAGCAGGCGGGTGCCGACAAAAGCACCACTGAATAACGTCAGCGCCCAGGCGGCACCTTCCCACCCTTTTTCCTGATAAAACAGCGTGATGAATGTCGCTATTACGCCAAATCCGGCTGAGCCCATCGCGAGGAGCAGACCAAAATTCCATACTTTGCCCAGTACCGCACGAAAAGGTAGCGGCTGCCCTTTGCTGCTTTTCACCGCAGCCCTGGTCAGCGCCGTCAGTATCGCCACCAGCGCGATAGCAATGATGAGGCCGGATAACAACAACAGCCCACCCCAGCGATAAATTGCCACGCCCACTGGCGCACCTATGGCCATAGCGCCGTAGGTGAAAATGCCATTCCAGGAAATAACCCGACCTATATGCAACGAGCCGACCACACCGACGCCCCACAGGGTTGCTCCCGTACCGGCCAGGCTCTGGCCAAAGCCCAGAATAACCCTGCCAAGGCACAGCAATAGCAGGCTGAGCACCGGTAGCCCTGCACTCAACGCCGCCAGCGCATAACAAAGCCCACTAAGCAGGCAGCCGCAAAGGCCGACAATCACCACCTTTTTGGGCCCCCAGAGATCGGTAAGCCGCCCGGCATGAGGCCGGCTGAGCAGAGTGGCAAAATATTGCAGGCTGACGACCAGTCCGGCCCAGAATGCGCCGTAACCCATCGCATCATGTACATAGCCAGGCAGTACCGCCAGTGGCAGGCCGATGGTCAGGTAGCTGGCAAAATTGAAAATGACTACGGACATAATGCGCAGATTTAAGCGTAAACCGCTCGGAGCGAGTTCCGTTGCAGGTTGCTCAGGCATGAAAATCAACACCTTCAGAAGAACAGGAATTTTTACTATAACCCGATTTTAAACAAGATGTTCGCTGTGCTGGCTGCCGGGATGACAATAACAAAGAAAACGAGCCGGGCATCTTGCTTATGCCTGTAGCCTCCCGGAAAAGCCAGGCGCTTTCAGACCGTCAATCAACAATAAACAGCTGTGCACCACTGTCAGTCCAAGAGCGGTGCGCCTCGGCATTATCTGCCACCTGATAGCTCATACCGGCGGTCAGTGTGAAGACACGGCCATCATCCAGTTCTGTATGCAGTTCGCCAGACAGGCACAGCAAAATATGGCCTTTGGAGCACCAATGGTCGGCTCTGTATCCCGCAGAATATTCAACCATTCTGACGCGAACTTCGCCGAAATTCTGCGTTTTCCAGAAGGCTTTGCCACTTTCTCCGGGATGTTCGGTCACTGCCAGCGCTGACCATGCGGTGGTGCCAAACGGAATATCAGTCATCTTCATCACGTATTGCCTTCGTCAGAGGGATTTCAGGCAACATAACAGCCGAAAATCATTTTGTATCGTTTTTATCTTTCGTGAGCTTCCTGCCGGCACAGCCACCGCAGAAGGAAAATGGGGTCTGTCCGCTAACCCATTATTTTTTACGTTTCTTCCCGCAAGCAAAGCCCAAAAAAGAGCTTATCTTTACATGTTTTATGCACAGGTTGCCTGAAGTGGTTTAAGGCATAAATTATGTTACATCTCAAAGAGACGATATACTTAGCACAGACGGATATCTGCTCAGGCAGGCAACTGCCCGCAATACTCCGCTGGCTGTAGGAGAAAAGATATCTACACCATCCGTACCATTTCGCCAGACGCAGCACCTTTTTTTCTGGTGAACGGGAATGTTCTGGTTGAAAAACAATTAATTACAGGGTGTTTTATATGAAGCTACGTAGGAAGCGTGTTAAGCCAATCGGCTTAAAAGACGTAACGATCATTGATGATGCCAGGTTACGCAAAGCAATTACCGCCGCATCATTAGGTAACGCCATGGAGTGGTTCGACTTCGGCGTTTACGGTTTCGTGGCCTATGCACTGGGCCAGGTATTCTTCCCCGGAGCCGATCCCAGCGTGCAGATGATTGCCGCACTGGCCACCTTCTCTGTTCCCTTTTTGATCCGCCCGCTTGGCGGCGTATTTTTTGGCGCACTGGGTGACAAATATGGTCGCCAGAAGATCCTCTCCATTACCATTATTATTATGTCGGTCAGTACCTTCTGTATTGGTCTGATACCGTCGCATGCCTCAATAGGCATCTGGGCACCCGTACTGCTGCTGCTGTGTAAGATGGCGCAGGGCTTCTCGGTTGGTGGTGAATATACCGGCGCATCGATTTTTGTCGCAGAATACTCGCCTGACCGTAAACGCGGGTTTATGGGCAGCTGGCTCGATTTTGGTTCTATTGCCGGTTTCGTTCTGGGTGCGGGTCTGGTGGTATTAATTTCCACCGTGGTGGGCGAAGCGAAGTTTCTTGAGTGGGGCTGGCGCATCCCGTTTTTTGTCGCGCTGCCGCTCGGTATTATCGGCCTCTATTTGCGCCACGCGCTGGAAGAAACACCCGCTTTCCAACAGCATGTGGACAAGCTGGAGCAGGGCGACCGGGAAGGCCTGAGCGATGGCCCCAAAGTCTCCTTTAAAGAGATCGCCAGTAAACACTGGAAAAGTCTGCTGGCCTGTATTGGCCTGGTGATTTCCACTAACGTCACTTACTACATGCTGCTGACGTACATGCCAAGCTATCTGTCACATAATCTGCATTATTCCGAAGATCACGGCGTGCTGATTATTATTGCCATCATGATTGGGATGCTGTTTGTGCAACCGGTTATGGGGCTGATGAGCGATAAATTTGGTCGTCGTCCATTTGTGATTGTCGGCAGTATCGCCCTGCTGGTGCTGTCGATCCCCTGCTTTATGCTGATCAACAGTAATGTGATGGGGCTGATTTTTGCCGGGCTGCTGGTTCTGGCCGTGGTGCTGAACTGTTTTACCGGCGTAATGGCTTCTTCGCTTCCGGCGATGTTTCCGACGCATATTCGCTACAGTGCGCTGGCCAGCGCCTTCAACATTTCGATTCTGGTAGCCGGTCTGACGCCCACTCTGGCAGCATGGCTGGTGGAGACGACCACCGACCTTTATATGCCAGCCTACTACCTGATGGTGGTGGCGGTTATCGGTCTGGTCACCGGGATCATGATGAAGGAAACGGCCAATAAGCCACTGCGCGGTGCCACGCCTGCCGCTTCCGATATCACCGAAGCGAAGGAGCTGTTACAGGAGCATCACGATAATATTGAGAGCAAGATTGAAGAGATCAGCACACAGATTGCTGAGCTGGAAGAGAAGCGTAAGCATCTGATCAATCAGCATCCTCATATTAACGACTGACACCGACGGCAAAAATAAGCCCGCGTTGATGGCCTGACCTCATCGACGCGGGCTTTACTCTGTTGAGCAGGTGTTAACCTGACCGAGTTTATTGATACGGCAGGATGCAAAATGTCGCTGTAGCCGCTATTGCCTGCCTGGTGGCTGTTCCAGATGACTGGTCTCCATCCCCGTCCAGTAAGTTCCCGTCTCCGCAACAGGCAGAAATTCCTGATTCATCTGTCGCAGGGTTTTCGCCGGATCGAGATCGCGGAACAACCGTGGATGGAAAGCTTTGGCAAAAATTTCCACATCCAGCAGATGCCACGGGCTCATATAGAAATTGTGCCATACCGCCAGAGCCTTACCGTTACGAATAGCCGGTAACGATGAGAGCATGGTTTCACGTTGCAGTGCCTGAGCAAAACTCTGCTGTGCCTGCTGTGCGTTAACCTGTGGACCAAGTTGCAACTGTCCCGACTGCTCAGGTCCTGCCATGCCAGTGACAATTAACACCTGAGGATTTGCCGCGATCACCGCCTCCGGCGAAATTTGTCCAAAGACGCTGGCAAAACGCCCCGCTGCAATATTGTCGCCCCCAGCAAAGGCCAGCAAATCGGCCAGATTACCGTGTCCAACCGTGGTACAGCACACTTCCCTGCGGCCGATGTGCAACTGCAACATCACGCTGGGACGATGTGGTTTTGCCTGCTGCAAACGATCGCGGATCAGATTCATATGCTGCTGATAAAACGCGATAAACCGCTGCGCTTTCACCTGATCATTGAGGACTTCACCCAGAATTCTCAGGCTCGGCACGGTGTTCTTTAGCTGGTCAACGCGGGTATCGATGTAGATAACCGGGATCCCCGCCTCGGTCAGCTGTTGCTGAAAACTGTCATGGTTACTCGCCTGTTTGGCATACACCGGCAGAATAACCAGGTCAGGACGCAGCGCGATCACCTTTTCCACACTGATTTGCGCGTAGTTAGCTTTGCCGACGATCGGGATCTTTTTGATCTCGGGGAATGCGGTGCTGTAGCGATCCCAGGTCTGGCTGTCCAGCCGTTGCAGATCGCCCGGCCAGCCTACCACCCGTTTGACCGGGTTTCCTTCTTCCACCAGCGCAAGGGTATAAATCATTCTGCCCTCGCCCACCACTATCCTTTGCGGGTTGTCCGGGACTTCCACCGTGCGTTGCAGAATATCAGTAACCGTTTTTGCCGGTGCCACGCTGCTGACCATCAGCAGCGCAAAGATCAGTGCTTTTTTCATCCTTTTCTCCGGTCAGAAATCGACGGCGGCCTGTAGATAAACAACGCGAGGTTCACCTTCGCTGACGCGGAGGTTACCGGCACTGGATTCGTAATACTCTTTGTTGAACAGATTATCGATGTTCAGCTTAAGCTGGGTATGTTTGCCCACCAGCTGGCTGTCCCAGGCAACAAAAGCGTCGGCTACGGTGTAGTCGGGCATGGTGAAGCTGTTTTCAGGATCGCCTGCCCGACTGCCCACATAGCGGCCACCGCCGCCCACGCGCAGTTCGCCCGGTAGCCAGGAGAAACGCAGGGTATGGCTCAGATAGAGGCTGGCCATATTGGTTGGCGCATTAACCAGACGGTTACCTACGTTTTCAGGATTAACATCGTCCTCAACGATTTTGGTTTTGTCGTAGCTGTAGTTGGCGATCAGGTTCCAGTCTTTGGTCAGCTCACCGTTGATCTCCACTTCCGCCCCACTGGAACGTGCCTTTGGAATATTACGCGTTACACCATTGATGTAGACCGACATATCTTTTTCATCAATGCGATACAGCGCCAGAGTGGCTGAGAGTGCAGGCACAACCTGCCATTTCGCCCCCACTTCCCAGGTGGTGCCTTTTTCGGTGGATGCCACGTTGCCATCGTCATCGGTTTCTGTTGACGGGGTAAACGAACGACTGTAGCTACCATACAGTGAGACGTCAGGCAGGACTTTATACACCAGCCCCATCTGCGGCAGGAAGGCGTCTCCACGATCGTTCAGTGATGAAGTAGGATTCACAAATCCGTAGCTGCTGGTCTGGGTGTAACGCTGATAGCGCCCGCCCAGCACGGCGATCCATTTATCGGTCAGATGAATGCTGTCTTTGGCAAAGACAGAGCGGCTGTAAAGATTGGTGCGTACATTGCTCAGGCTGTCCGTATAGGTGCTGCTGCTGACTATCGGTTCTTCATCATATACCGGGTCATACATATTAAAGGTTTTCGACACCTTGCCACGGTAAGAGTAAGCCTTGTAGGTTTCGTTTTGCTCGTAATCCACGCCGAGCATCACATCATGCTGCATACCTCAGATTTCCGGGCTGCCGCCGATATCCCATGACAGGTAAGTTGTCTGATGGTTAAAACCACGGTTGGCATCCGCGCGGCGGGAAACGATCCCGGTGGTGGTATCTATTGCCGTAGCGCGAACTTCATTACTGTCGTAACGGCGCTGCATCCAGGCATAGTTGAAATGAGTATCCCAGGTGTCATCCAGCTTCCAGGCGAAGTTGAAGTTCAGGCGCTTATTTTTCCCCCAGGCGTGGTTGGCATGATCGTCAAGGCGCTGGTTATAGGGGACATTTACCGGGTTGTTGTTAATAAACGCGGTGCCACGGTCATACGGAATATCGTATTTGTACTCCACGTAGCTGAGGTTAAACGAGGCTTTTTCACCAAACCAGCTGAGTGAAGGAGCAAGCAGCGTATGATCATTTACGCCGAAATTGCGCCAGTAATCTTCACGTTGCCGTTCGGCAATCATCCGAAAAGCGAACCCATTGCCCAGCGGACCGGTCACATCAACAGTACCCGTACCGCCGCCGAAGCTACTGGTTCCTCCGCTGATGTGGGTGTTCCACTCGTACTGTGGTTTTTTACTGACCAGGTTAATGACCCCGCCCGGATTAAGGATGCCGTATAGCAGCGAAGCCGAACCTTTCAGCACTTCCACATGATCAATGGTGGAATCCATTGACAACCCCTGGTTGCTGCGCACCCCGTCGAGGAAGGTTGAACCATCTGAATTCGCGCCAAACCCGCGCTTAACAAAGCCATCTTCTGTTCCACCCAGCGTATTTCCCTGGGTCACACCGCTGACAAATTTCACCGCATCGTTAACGGTTTTGACCTGGTAATCTTCGATCACCTGTGGCGTGACAACGCTGACTGACTGGGGGATCTCATTTCGAGGCGTAGCCGTTCGCGTGGCGATAGTGGCCGAGTCCTGGCTGTAGCTGCCGCCAGTGCCGGGTTGATCGGCAGTGACGGTCAGAGTTTGATCTTTAACCGCGTCTGCCGCTAATGCGCCGCTGCTGCTGAGCAGGGAGGCAAAAATAACCGACTGGGTTTTTCCACTGAGGCGATAAAAAGTGACAAAACGAGTAAATGGCGAGTTCATATGTTAGTAAACAGGTAGTTTTTTGTTCGCGAATGATAATCAGTTTCATTGGCGTTATCAATTTGACTACCGGCGTATTTTCGTCACTACTACATTTTGATTATTTTATTCACAGATGACGATCATTGCCTTAAACAATGACCGCAGGATAAAGAAGGAAAGGGCTTACAACATGCTGTGCTGCAAGCCTTTTTTATCAAAAATGATACTTAATGCCGAGGTTACCGTTATAGCCTTCCAGACCTTTTCCCATGCTGCGCAAGTAACTGGCTTCAGCATAAACACTCAGCTGGCCGGTGACTTTACCAGCAATCCCTAAACCGGTTTGCCAGTACCCCTTGCTGATATCCGGCCTGAACGTTTGATCGTCAAGGATCATTCCCGGCGTTTTACCCAGCTGGCGAACGATATCTGCTTTCACGTAGGGCTGAACTCTGGTTGCATCATAAAACAGTCGCGCACCCAGTCGGGCCTGTCCTGTCGTGATGTTCTGATCTTTCATTTTCACCCCGCTGGCATAGCCCTGACTGATGTTCATGTACTGCCCAATCAGTTGAAACTGCGGCTCAATGCTTAGCTGCTGGTAAACACTAAAAGGCTTGCCCACTTCAGCCGAGAGCAGGGCGCTGTAGCTGTCCATCTTCGCCCTGGTCAGACTGGTAAAGCGGTTGCTGTAGCGGGTTATCTGCCCCACCGTATCCAGATAGCTACCGTCATCGTGCCATGCGGTGAAATAACCTCCCACGCCATAAGCCGTGGTTTCCGTCTTACCGACATAAGCAGAGAGACCTTCACGAAGCGTTCGGGCATTATCACGGTTACCGCTGCGGATGCGCCCCAGAGTGAGCATCGGCCCGGCTTTAATATGCCAGTCACTCGCCAGATCTTTTTGCATCACATCACCGCCTAACTGCACAAAAGCGCTGTTAACGTTGTAAGCATAACGCCCTGCTGCATAGCGATCGTGACGACCCCAGGTTCTTCCCCAGACTGCGCTCCCATGTTGGTAAGCCCCCAGGCGGGTATGATAATTTCCGGCTGACTGAAAACCGTAAGCGGCATTCAGATACGGCGCCATCATGTAGCCAGCAATTTCCGGACGCCAGGTAGTCACGCTTTCATCTGCTGCCGAGTCTGTCGTGTCATCAGTTGTGTCTGGCGTTTCCGGATCAACCGGAATTTCCGGATCAACCGGAATATATGAAGATTGCAGATACCAGCTGTTGTCACCCACCTTGTTGACAAAGTATTCATACAGTCCGGCAACCACGCTCCCCTTCTGAGTAAAACTGGCTGAGGTGGCATCTCCGGCAACCTTAACCAGTAAAATCCCGGCATTAGTTAACGCACCCAGGCCATTCTGATTGAGCACCGTCAGGCTGAAATCACCGGTCGCATTGCCGTTCACCAGGATTTGATCGGTGGGGGAGTCGTCATCTCCTGCTTCGGTACGCAGGACAAACTCGCCGGAACCAGAAAGATCGCCGGTTACCGTCAGCGTGCTGAAACCACTGGCACTGTTAAAGGTGACCAGACCATCCTGTTGCAGGTCAACGACGGTCGAGTCACCACTCATTACCCAGCGGCTGGTACTGTCCAGAGAGAGCAGGCTGACACTTTGAGTCACACCTGACAGCAGGGAGTTATCGCTCAGGGATAAGCTAATCACCTCCTCTTCGCTGTCCGCGATAACATCGCCCAGCAACGAGACATTACCAGAGGCATTGACCGTTACCGTTGAATGGGTCTGGGTTCCATCGCTTGCTTCCGTTGCCGAAGCCTGAAGCGCCACACCATCGCCGCCGGTAATCACCGTCCCGTTTTGCAATGTCAGTTCAAGATCGCTTCCCTGTACAAGCACGCCCGTAGACTGCTCACTGGTCAGGGTAACATTGTCTAATGTGACGGTATTTTGCTGCCCGTCCGCCTGACCGCTGGCCAGTAACCCGACCGCCAGACCGGTAGTGGTCAGTTGACTATTGCTGATATTCAATGTCGAGAGGGACGTTTGCAATGCTGCGGCATCCGCACCCACCGTGCTGACCGTCACTCCGTCGGCAGTGATAGTAGAGGCCTGTTGTGCAGACAATCCGGTACTCTGATCGCCTGTAGTAGTGAGGGTGGAATTAAGCAGTGTAATGGTGCCGCCATTCAGAGCCTGCGCGCCAGATGATGCCCTGCCGCTGGTCGTCGCGGTAATGTTTTCTGCGGTGACGACACTGTTTTCTCCGCTGCTGAGAATCGCTGCCGCATTTGCCCCGGAGGTACTGATAACAGAGTCGGTAGCGGTCAGAGTGCCCGCAGTCATGGCAACAAGACCATAGCCACCATTGCCGGTGGTGGTGACGGTGGAGTCGCTCAACACCAGATTTCCGCCACGCGCAACAGCGCCATAGCTGTATGTACCGGTGGTGCTGATAGTCAAACCGCTGCCTTCCGCCTGGCTTTCGGTGTAGTAACCATAACTGTAATTGCCGGACGTGCTCAGCGTACTGTCTTTGATGACAGCCGAGCCGCTCTGGATATCCACTGCATGTGAGCTGGTTCCACTGGTAACAAAACGGGTATCAGACGCCTCCAGCGAGGAAGTGGCATAGGATAACCAGACGCCATGTGCAGCAATACCTGTTGTCTGATAGCTTCCTCCCTGAATCGTGGCAGAGGAACTGACATTGACATCCAACGCATAGCCATAACTTCCGTTGGTCGACACGTCGACATTGGTTAATGTTGCGCTGCCGCCCATCAGCCTGATGCCGGTATAGGCGGCAGTGACGCTGCTGTCAGTCAGGGTCAGCGTGCTCCCTGTTCCACCAAGAATGGCCGGCATCGATGTCGCACTTGAATCGACCGTCAACTGGGTGGCAGTTAACGAGCTGTTATATACGGCTATCGCATTTCCGCCGTTTATGCTGGTCTGATCGATCTCGACGTTATTCAACGTGGCGCTGGCCACACCGGAAGTCCCTGAGAGATAAAGTGCTGACGAACTGGTACCACTGGCGGTCATCTGCACATTTTCCGCTTCCAGTGTGCCGCCCGACATATACAGCACGTAAGCTGATGCGCCACTGGTGGAAATATCCGCATCCGTCAGTGACAAACTGGAACTATTTGACTGGATGGCATTACTGCCATATCCCGAGGTACTGATTGACCCACCATTCATAATCAGTGAGCTGTTCTGATAGAGGTAGACGCCATAGGCGCTGATGCCTTCAGATGATAGCGTGGCATCGTTGAGGGTCAGTCCCGCCTGCTCCCTGATATGAGCAACATAGGTGCTGTCCGCCGTGGTGGAAAAAGAGAGATCGGAGTCAGTAATAAGCTGGCTGTTTGCCCCGGCAGCATACAGCGGAATAGTGGTATCCGTAGAGTGATATCCCTCGGTGACTTCCACCGTTGTTCCGTCAGTTACACTCCAGTTTTGATCGGCCAGAGCGCTGAAAGGAAAAAGTGTTAACGTCAGAACATTGAGAGCAAAAGGCCGTATATAAATAGCCATGGTGATTCCTTCAGTTGCTTTCCATAAAAATTAAATATGATGCTACTGTGGTGACAAGATGTGATTTGAGAAAAAAAACCAAAATGTTAAAAACAACTACTGGAAAAAAATTCTTATAATGAAGTTGTAAAAAATAAAATAACAATACCTCCATTCATGATTCAACTCGTTAACTCATCTCAAAGGAGATTATGACAAAGTTAAGAATGAGTGAAGGCTTTTAATTAGCTTTAATTCGAATTAATCAGAAAGACACTACTTAAAACCAACCAGAAAAACAACAAATATAATTCAGGTACAAAAAAAATAAAGTAACAGGAAAAAGTAAAAAAATTCCTTATCAGAAGGAGACATTGATTAGACCGGCCACAGACTCCGTAAGAGTCACTCTCTGCCCGATGATATTTGAATTAAAAGGAATCATAATCTGTTAATAATGAGATACGCAGAGTTGTTATTTAATGGTGTTAATAACATAAAAAAATCATTAAATCCCAATAACAAATGAAAAATATTCTTACTGATGTCACAAAATCACTGTCAAATAACAAGGATCTATCCTTACGCTGATATTTTTTCGATGTAATAATTTCAGCTACATTTTTTTGGACATCAAAACGGCCAAAATCATCGCTAAGTCCGTTGTCATAACACAACGCTTTCACCTTTGTTACCAGCGGTAATTTCCTTTATTCTATTCTGCTTCGTATTCGTAATAAGGGCATCCCGCCCTGATATGGCGATAAGTTTCGCACCCGGGAAAAAGCAGGGAAAACAGCAAAATTTTGGCAGGGACGACATCTGACCACTTCAAAAAAAACGGATGTGGAGAATGTCATGTGACATTCTCCGAATATCCTGATAAGGGCAGCATACGCGGGGGCCAGTATGCCTGCCACTAGCGGTGGTTTTCTGGGACAGATAATTAGTTGGTACTGATTTCCTGAACATCTACGGTGAATGGGATTGAGCTGGTAATATTCTCGGCCCCCTCTTCAGAAAAAAGCCATGCTGGCTGGTATAAGGAGAGTGACGTCAGATGTGGTGTGACCTCAATCGGTATTTTCACTGCTGAAGATCCAGATGTGAAAGGAATGTCTGTTTCCACGCCAATGTCTGGCAGAAGATCTTTACCATTCATCCTCAGCGCCAGCCTCAGGTTTTCTTTGTTGGTGGCGAAATACTTATCACTACCTGTTAAGCGACTACCTTTAGGCGTTATCTTTGTGGTTACCGTATGAATATAATTCAGTACTTCAGCATTAGGACTGGTACACACCACATTTACCCCCAACCCGTTTTGAGCGGTTTGCGTAGCCTGGCCGTTGAAAATACTGTCGGTCTGGAAACCCGTCAGGTTAATATCTGTAGCCGCTGTGCCAGTGCAGTTCACGGAACCAATATTCATCCATCCGGTAATGGAAATATTGTAATTTTCTGTAAATTTATTTAAGCCACCTACACCATCCAGCTGAAAGATGGTTAATTCATAAACGTCTTCGGTACTGATTTCCCCGGTTCTTACCAAATAAACCTGAAAAGTCATGTTGCGTGACGGTGCAGGTGTGACATTGCCGACCGTCCATCCGGTATCAACTTTACCGTCATCCACACTGCTATTAGTATCAAAAGTGCCCAAATCCTTGCCATCAAAAATAAGACCCAGTTTTAGCCCGGATGGCAGCTTTTCAGAACCTCTTTTTGGAAAAGGATATATATAAACATTTTCGGTCCTGCCACTCGCTAACTCAGATCGGCAACTGATATCTCTGCTGAATACTTTTGACTGCCAAACTTTTTCACCAATACCTTTATCACCAAGATAAGCAAGTACATTTATCTGGTCTTTGTCCTGTACGGAGCTTGTATTTGTTCCCAGGTAACAAACCAACGCAAAGGCATTGGAGGAGGTCGCACAATAAGTGAATATAAGACACATAAAGATAAATACAGCGCGAACTTTCTTTTTCATCGAATTATTTCCACCTGAATTCAGGGGCATTTTGCCCCATGTCATGATTATTAACTGGCCTCCATGCCACTTTGCTAACTACACCGGAGTCTTTATTGTCCTACTACAATATTAAGCGTGCTCTTATAAACGCCGATATCTTCAGCTTTCAGGTTGTCCACTTCTTTACCATCAACCAATACAAATACCTGTCCATTCCTTGCCTGTTCAGACGTAAATAATGCTGAATAAACACCATTAACTTCAGTGATATCTGAGATGTGGGCACCGCTAATTCCAGTGCTACTAAATGTAATGGCAGCACCTGTAACCGGATTATCGTTTTTGTCCCTTGCAATAACTGAAAGGGCGATTGCGTCTTTACCATCGGAGGAGATGATATTCTTGTCTATCGAAAATGTTGAATGTGTAGCATCAACTTCACCGGCTACAAACGTTATCTGTGCCGATATAGCATGACCGTTGGTTGTCGCCGTCACGTTATAATGACCACTAACACGGCTGGTGGCAGTAAAGGTTGCGGTACCCTCTTTAGAAGTCCGCACGCTGGCGGAAGAAAGCTCAACTCCACTATCAGCGTTCAGAGATACTTCACGATCTGCTATTGGATTGTTATTGGCATCGGTGACTGTAACGGTCAATTGGTTGGCTGCCTCACCATTTGCAACAGCGTTGTTGGCTGTAACTTCCAGCCCGCTGGTCAATGCTGTGGCATCATCAGCAACAAAGGTGACATCAACGCTTTTACCTTCCTGTTCACCAACACGTGCGGTGATTTTACGCACACCTGCTCTTATATGAGTAAGATCGACCGTCACTTCGCCTTTTTCGTCAGCTAATAACGATTGTACAGGGATCTCGTCGCTGTCTGCGGTGAAAGTGACTTGCTGCTCCGGTACAAGATTGCCCTGGGCGTCTTTCACTACCGCTTTAAGCTGGTTAATGTCCTTACCGTTAGCGGACGCATTGTCTTTCACTACCGTAAGGCTGGCTATCTGTGCTGTCACGCTATCCGCGACAATGTCTACGGCGGCGCTGGAAAAGGTTACTCCACGTGCAGCAGGGGTGATGGTGATCGCCTGTGCCAGCTTTCCTGCGGTCAGGGTTGCAGTATATTGACCCGCGTTTTGACGTTTAAATGCTGAAAGTACGGCACCGGACGTTTCCATCTCTTCAAGATTCCCAATATCGATTTCTTCTTCCTGAATATCGACAGGGTTACCCTGGCTGTCTTTCACCGTCAGCGTCAGTATTTGCTGTGACTTACCATCGGCAGGCAGTGAACTTTGCGGAGGTGTCAGAGAACTTTCGGCAAGACTGACGGCCGCTTCAGTTACCGTTACCTGGGTTTCCGCCTTGCGGGAAGCATTTCCTTTATCATCAATGGCGACACCGCTGATAACATAATTATTGATTGCGTTCGGTCCATATTTATAGTCCGGTAAGATAATGCTGTAGTCGTCAGGTCCGTTAGCAATAATCTTTCCACCGTTGGCAATTAACGTAGTTGCAGACCAGTCAATGCGTGCCAGAGGATATTTTGTATTTACAGAAACGTTGAGGCTTTTTTGCTCTCCAGCGTAGCCTTTAATTAAACTGGCCGTTTTTAATTTTATGACCTCATTTTTACGATATTCCAGCACGATGTTATTATTGCGATCGACTAAATCATATCTGCTGCCAGCAAGACTGCGCATTGCAGCTACCCGAGAACTGTCGATCTGATGTTTCCATGGCACACCCAGCTGATAATTAAGTTGCGCGCCAATATGATTATTGCTCATATCTTTACTACCCTGACGCCTTTCAGTGCTCAGTGTAAGTAAAGGAAAAGGTGTGAGCGTGATACCTGCAGTTAAAGCATGCGGATTTTTCTGCCGATTATCTTTGCCAAATAGCGCAACTTCGTTACCATAATATTTTTCATAATTCAGCTTAGTCCCCAGATGCGGCATAGCTGGCAACCAGGCTTCAGTGCGAATATCCCAGCCGTTTGCCGGGCGTTCTTTGTAGTCTTCAAAGTCAGGAGAGTTTTTCCAGTTGGTCAACCCGTAATAGCCATTGCTACTCAACTTGATAAAATCACGCCAGTATTCTATGCCAATACCAGAACGGGCATGGCTGCGAGACAAATCATAATCAAGGAAAGTATTAATACCAGCCATAAAGCTATCTGCAAAATGGCGTATACCCAGGCCCAGGTTAGCCTGCGCACGATCATCAGTGCGATGGATACTACCCTGGGTAAAAATCAGCTGCTTTTGCTGGTCCCGCAAAGGTAATAACAAATCCAGCTGGGAGTTTTTTAGCGACAGGTTTTTATCAGTATCCAGCTGAACACGAGCCGTTCCATAGCTGCCCAGCCATTGCTGAATTTCAGCATTTACTTTGCTGGTAGCCATACCTCTCGCCAGCGCGGCAGCGGCTTTACTATCAGGATTGCTGGCCACGAAAGAGCCTGCCTGACTGGCAAAACCGGCGATTTTTGCTTCCTTCTCACGGTTTGCTTCTTCTGATGTAACACCATCGTGCTGCCAGTTTACCGATGGCAGCGGCGCTAAGGGAACGTCCAGTTCATCACCCGGCTTCAGGTGATCGAAACCATTGGAAAATGTCCTTAACTGATTGAGCCTACGCAGGGCATCCAGACTCATATTGTATTTCTGTGCGACAGTCTGCACAGTTTCTGATTCTTTTAGTACATAGACATGCGTTGCCATGGTGGATGAATCGGCGGAATGCGCCAGAAAGCGATTACCGGATTGCGCGGCAGCTAACGGTGATATTACCGAGCCGGCAACAGGAAAAGCACACTGCACGGCGATATTTACCCAGGCAACGCGTTGATACCATTTATTATATATTCTGGTTCTGTTTTTCAATATATCTCCCCCCCCCCAGGTTATGATAATTTTGATAAAATGTTGAATTTATTTTTTGCATATGAAGCCACCATTAATAATAGATCTTTACTCAACACCAGCTCTCTGATAAAGGGAAACCACCACCTTATACGGAAAAAATAAATACCCCACCCACAGACGAAATGATTGAATCACCGCATCAATAAAGTATTTATCTGAAGCTAAAAGTGCATTAAAAAAAATAACAAAGAATCCTGTTGCGGTAGAAGATAGCCAGAAAAAATAATAATTGAAACAAATAAAATAAAAAAACACTACCTGTTTTATTATCGTTTACCATTCCCTTTAAGTGCATATTTCTACGCCACTGGTTGTTACTTAAGCAGAAATAAACTTAAGAAAGGCAGCAATTCATGAAGATTTTTAATTAAATTTAGCGCCAAAAATTAATTAAAAATTAAGGCCAGACCTTAAGTAAAACTTCAGAATAATTTCACTTTCTTATTTATTGTATAAATAACATTTTAAAATAGCATAGCAGTTTCTACAGAGAATAGCTCAGCACAAACTGCTCAGCTTGCTAACAAAATATTTACACCTGTTCGCGTTACAGGTTCTTTTATTATTTGTTAATCAGGGGGAAAGTCAGATGTCTGTTTTTTATTTAACCACAGAAGATTTACCGCAGACAGGAGCAAAAAAATGCCCCACCATGGGGGCATTTCATGTAGAGAAGTCAGAAGCGGTAATTGGCCGAAACAGAAATATTACGTGGTTCACCGTAAACGGTATTTCTGCCGACATTAATATTGTAGGTTTTATCAAACAGATTGTTCAGATTCGCCTGGAGAGAAAGCTGTCTGGTCAGTTGATAACGGCTGAACAGATCGACCAGAGCATAGCTGCCCTGCTCTGCATACAGCGTGCTGGCTCCATCCGGTCCGGCAACGTTATCCCAGGTATGCGTCTGCCAGTTGATACCACCGCCCACCGTCAGATCCGGCAGCACCGGCAGGCGATAGCTGCTGTAAAGTTTTACCTTGGTGCGTGGCTGAGTTGGATTGAGCGCCGCATCTTCTCCGTCCCGCGCAACATAACGTGTGGCACCAAAGGTCATTTGCAGGTTATCCGTTACCGCGCCGTTAATTTCGAACTCCACGCCCTTGCTGACCGTGCCATTCTGCTCATACCAGGCATAGTCAGTACTTCCCGGCACCAGCGCGTAATCCGTTGCTCCCAGATGATCCTGCTCAATACGGAACACCGCCAACGAGGCAGTGACCCGGCTGTTCATCCAGTCACCTTTGACTCCGGTTTCATAGCTTTTGCCGGTAACCGGAGAGAGCCAGGCACCGCTGGCATTGCGATAAGTCTGCGGCTTAAAGATGGAGGTATAGCTTGCATAAGCAGACCAGGTGTCATCAATGTCATACACCAGACCCGCATAGGGCGTGATGTTATTTTTCTCCATATTCTGCGTCAGCGTATCAGCCTGGTAACGGGTGTAACGTGCGCCCAGAATCAGGTGTAGGGGATCGGCCAGCGAAATGCGGGTGGCCATGTAAGCTGACTTCTGATGAATCGTATTATCCTGTGACAGCGTCTGCTCGTCCCAGTCTGGCTCAGGATAGTTACCCCAGTCGTTAAAATCGCCGACATCAGCAGAGGTAAAACTGGTAGAAGCGCTGAAATAACGATCGTTCTGACGGATGTAGCTGATGCCGGTCATCAGTTCATGCTGACGACCAAACAGGGTATAAGCGCCATCAATCCTCGCATCAACCGCGTTTTCTTTGCGCTTCGCCGTGTTGTAGCCCGTGCCACCCAACAGGTCATAACCGGCATACGGACCAACGCCAATGCCGGTGGTTTTATCGAAGTAACCGTCTATATACAGCAGCTTACTGTCCATAGTCGCTTCGGTGTGGCTGCCACTCAGCGTCAGCTGCCAGCCGTTAGTAAAGTCCTGTTTCAGGCTGGCAAAAACTTTCTTCGAATTGCTGTTGTTATAAGCCCAGTCAGGCGAAAGATTAGTACTGCGATCATAATGCGTTTTACTGCCATCCAGATAGAACGTTGGCAACCCACCCCAGGTTGCGCCCTGAATGTTAGTCTCCTCATAGTCATAACCGACAGACAGCGTGGTGGCATCGGTCAGGTCGGCATCCACCACACCGTAAAGAAACTTTTTCTGGGTATGATAGTGATCAAGCCAGCTGTCGCCGTCCTGATAACCCGCCACTACCCGGCCCCGCACCTGCCCGGATTCAGTCAGCGGCGCAGAGAGATCGGCAACATAGCGTTGCGTATTCCAGCTACCGTAACTGGCCGAGAGATTGCCCACAAATTCTTTGCTGTCAGCATGTTTGCGGATCATATTGACTGAGGCTGCCGGGCTGCCTGCACCGGTCATTAAACCGGTGGCTCCGCGCACCACCTCAACCCGTTCATAGATAGCCGTGTCAGCCTGCGTATCACCAATGTTCCACTGGGGATCGATCAATATCGGGAAACCATCGATTTGGTAGTTATCGATCATAAAGCCGCGTGAATAAAAATTGCTGCGGTTTGCCCCGGAGTTAAATTCACTGATACCGGTGGTATTTTTCAGGACGTCATTCAGGGTTTGCAGTTGCTGATCCTGCATACGCTGTTTGGTGATCACGCTGATGGACTGAGGCGTGTCGCGGGCGGTCAGTGCCATGCCAGTGGAAGCGCGGGTGACGGGGGTTTTGTAGTCGGTATCAGTCGTGCTGCCGGTGCTGCCAGCCGTGGCATCAACCACCAGTTCAGGCTCTTTCTGCGTGGTATCGGCTGCGTGGGCCGCAGATATCTACAATGCGCTGATGATCATCACCGTCAGTACAGAGAGCGGAGCGTTGGCAGAGAGGGAGGCAGCATGGCGATGTCCCCTGATATGACAAGGCGCAAAAAACATTATTTACCCTCAAAAGATTATATTTTTGATTTACTGACCGGGTACTTATCTGAAGCATCAAATTCAGAGCACACTTTTCCCCGCCAGCGCAACCGCCACGCTGGCGACCGGGCATAGCGTCAGTAGCTCTCTCAGGGATTAACAACCCGCAACGGAAGCTGCCGGTCCTTTCAGATAAGAAAGTGAATGAGAACTATAATCATTTTGATTAGCAATGTAAATGAAATGTATTGAACCTTTTCGGCATTTTGCTGCCGCGAGATTTACACTGCCGTTATCCCCTCAATAAGCCTGACAAAGTGATATTTCAGCGGCCAGCACGAGCGGGGTGGTTACGGCCTTAAGGTATGGTTAAGGGAGAGATAACGGCGTGATTGTCAGCCGGTAAAGAAACTACAAAGCCTGCCCGCAGGCCCAAGCGGAGCTCCACGCCCACTGAAAGTTGTATCCTCCCAGCCAGCCAGTGACATCCACCACCTCACCAATAAAGTACAACCCTGGCACCTCCCGTGCCTCCATCGTCTTAGAAGAGAGCGCATGCGTATCCACCCCACCTAATGTCACCTCGGCGGTGCGATAACCTTCGGTCCCCCCGGGTTGCACCTGCCAGTTGTGCAGTGACGCCACCAGCTCGTTTTGCTGGCTGCTGTTAAGTTGTTTCAGCGTACATGCCGGTAATTTGCCTAACTGTTGCAGGCACTCGGCCAGACTACGTGGCAACACTTTCGCCAGCGTGTTCTTCAGGCTTTGATTAGGATGTACTTTGCGCTCATCAGTAATCAGGCTGTCCAGACAACGCGCCGCTGAGAGATTAATGGTAATGATTTCGCCCGGCTGCCAGTAGCTGGAAATTTGCAGCACCGCCGGGCCGGATAAGCCTCGATGGGTGAACAGCAGCGCTTCCTTAAATGTCGTGCCATCTTCAGCCGTCAGAATGGAGGGCACAGCGACACCGGACAGGCTTTGTAATTGTTCCAGCAGCGGTTTATGCAGTGTGAAAGGCACCAGCCCGGCACGGGTCGGCAAAACCTTCAGACCAAACTGTTCGGCTATTTTGTAGCCAAAAGGTGACGCTCCCAGCCCCGGCATGGAGAGCCCACCGGACGCTATCACCAGCTTTTCAGCCTGCACCACACCGCTATTCAGTTCGACGGTGTAACCCGCATCGTCTCGCATCACGTTCAGTACCTGGCTGCGCAGACGCAGCGTCACCTTAGCGGCCTCACACTCTTTCAGTAGCAGGTCGACAATCTGCTGCGCGGAGTCATCACAAAACAGTTGTCCCAGGGTTTTTTCATGCCAGGCAATGCGATGACGGTTAACCAGGTCGATAAAATCCCACTGGGTATAGCGCGCCAGCGCGGATTTACAAAAATGGGGATTGTTTGAGAGGTAAGCGGCAGGTTCGGTATACAGGTTGGTAAAGTTACAGCGCCCGCCCCCGGACATCAGAATCTTTCGTCCTGCCTTTTTGCCGTTATCGATCAGTAAAATACGTTTACCCCGCAGCCCCGCCTGAGCCGCGCAGAACAGGCCAGCCGCACCCGCACCAATGATGATAACGTCAAATTTTTCCACTGCCCGCTCCAGCCACCGCTCAAAAACGGTGATTGTAGTGATTAGAACGCACTGATACCAGACTCGCCAGGGGGCCAGATGTGAAACATCTGACTTTTTTAAGCCGCTTAAACGGGCAATTTGTTCTTAATGACACCCTGATGTCAAAAAAAGTCTATATTTCACTTTCCCCTGATGCAGTTTCTCGCGGATAATGCGCCGCGTTCATGTCCTCCAAAATGGCGTAACGCTTATGCTACATCTGTTTGCTGGTCTTGATTACCATACCGGCCTGTTACTGGTCCTTGCTCTGATGTTTGTTTTGTTCTACGAAGCCATTAATGGTTTCCATGACACGGCTAACGCAGTGGCCACGGTGATTTATACCCGCGCTATGCGATCGCAACTGGCGGTGGTGATGGCCGGGGTGTTTAACTTCTTCGGGGTATTGTTGGGCGGGCTGAGCGTGGCTTACGCTATCGTTCATTTGCTCCCAACCGATCTGTTGCTCAATGTCGGATCGGCCCATGGGCTGGCGATGGTCTTTTCCATGCTGCTGGCGGCAATTATCTGGAATCTCGGCACCTGGTATTTCGGTCTGCCAGCATCCAGTTCTCACACGCTTATCGGGGCAATCATCGGCATTGGCCTCACCAACGCCCTGCTTACCGGCACCTCGGTGGTGGATGCACTCAATATCCCAAAAATGATCGGCATCCTGTTGTCGCTGGTGATTTCTCCGGTAGTTGGCCTGATGATCGCCGGTCTTCTGGTGTTTATCCTGCGTCGCTACTGGAGTGGCAATAAAAAACGTCGCCGCATTCACATGACGCCTGCGGAACGTGAAAAAATTGACGGTAAGAAAAAACCGCCATTCTGGACCCGGATCGCCCTGATTGTCTCAGCGATTGGCGTGAGCTATTCCCACGGCGCGAATGATGGTCAGAAAGGTATCGGTCTGATTATGTTAGTGCTGATCGGTGTGGCACCAGCAGGTTTCGTGGTGAACATGAATGCCTCCGGTTATGACATCACCCGCACCCGCGACGCGGTGAACCATCTTGAACAGTACTATCAGCAGCACGCAGATTCACTGACGCACATTGTGCAGATGGCCCCGCCGGTTGTGCCAACGCCGGAACAAAGCGCCGCAACGCCAAAGGAGTTCCACTGCGATGCGTCGCGGGCGATGCCTGCCATCCAGCATGCTCAGGGTCTGCTGAATAACCTGCAAAGTTACGATGCGCTCAACGTTGAACAACGCAGTCAACTGCGTCGTCTGATGATGTGTATTTCTGATACGGCGGATAAAGTGGCGAAGCTGCCAGGAACCTCCAGCGATGACCAACGTTTCCTCGGTAAGCTGAAAGGCGACTTGTTGAATACCATCGAGTATGCGCCAGTATGGATCATCATCGCGGTGGCCTTAGCGCTGTCACTGGGAACCATGGTGGGCTGGCGCCGTGTCGCCACCACCATCGGCGAGAAAATCGGCAAGAAAGGCATGACCTACGCACAGGGGATGTCTGCCCAGATGACCGCCGCCGTCTCAATAGGCATTGCCAGCTATACCGGGATGCCGGTCTCCACGACGCACGTGCTTTCATCTTCTGTCGCCGGGACAATGCTGGTTGATGGCGGAGGGGTACAGGGACGCACGGTGAAGAATATCCTGCTGGCATGGGTGTTTACCCTGCCCGTCTCAATTCTGTTATCCGGTGTGCTGTACTGGATTGCACTGAAGTTTGTCTGAGCATGAGTTGCTGTCAATAAAAAAGGGTGGGACTGGTTCCCACCCTTTTCACTTTCTGCGGTTTATTCAATGCCAGAAAAGTAAACCTGCGAGGCTGACCAGCACCAGTCCACAGAGTGCGCTGCTGAGAATAAACTGCCCGCGCACACGCTCACAGCGACGAATAAATTCATCATCATGATGATCGCGATAACGCTGTAACCAGATATAGCGCACCAACCTTACCTGCTTGCCCGGCTGCCCATGTGAAGTAAAAAATCCCGCTCCATCAACATACTGATACAGCAAAGGATCGCACCCGCGAAGCACCACCAGTAATGCGCGCAAAGAGGAAAAATAACGCGCCATGTTCACCAGACAAACGATACACAAAGCCCAAAAAAGCGCGGTAGTGCTAATCATCTCTCCTCCAGGTAGCGCGAAGGCCGTTAGCGCAGGAATTATCTTCACTTTTCAGTGTAGGAGATCAGTTTAAAATTTTTCCAGCGATGTTCTCTGTGACTTTATTAAAAAGAGAAAAATTCAATTTGATCCGCTTCGCAAAGGCCATACGCGGCAGACTCATGGGCTAACAATTCGGGCTATACTGGATCGCATTAAGAAAAGCGTCACCAGCCAGCCCACTGTACAGGCATTGAAAAATCCCGCCAATCTTCAACATTACAAAGGATTTCAATGTGTTATGATAGCAACAAGACAAGATTGTCTTGCGGTGACCTGCCGCAACAAATGGAAGGAGTAGCGTTATGTCTTACAAGCACATTCTGATTGCCGTCGATCTTTCACCGGAAAGTAAGCTGCTGGTCGCTAAGGCAGTTTCCATCGCCCGCCCCTATGATGCCAGAGTTTCGTTGATTCACGTGGATGTAAACTATTCTGATCTCTACACCGGATTAATCGATGTTAATCTGGGCGATATGCAGAAGCGCATTTCTGAAGAAACTCACTCAGCTTTAACAGAGCTCTCCACCAGCGCAGGGTATCCGGTGTCAGAAACCCTGAGCGGCAGTGGCGATCTTGGTCAGGTGCTGGTTGATGCCATTAAACAGTACGATGTGGATCTGGTCGTGTGCGGGCATCATCAGGACTTCTGGAGCAAACTGATGTCATCAGCCCGCCAGCTTATTAATACTGTCCACGTTGATATGTTGATTGTGCCCCTGCGCGATGAGGAAGATCAGTAAGTTCTGGCTTTACGATTTTCTGCCCCGATATGTCAAACTGCGGCAGCTCTGAATCAGAAGCGATGTACCTTAAAAAACGCCCCCCCTGTGACAGATAAATGTCCGGCCCGGGGGGGACGTTTACTTTACCGCTCCAGTCCCTTGAAAAGCTGGCTTTTACTCGCCGTCCAGTGGCGGATAGATATCAAAACGGTGACTTTTTGTCACCACCGCAGAGCGGGTCTCTACGCCAGCCAGCGGCGGGGCATAATCTGGCCGCTTCACCACCACCCGTTTTTTTGCCAGCCTGCGGGCCGGGGCCAGTAAGCCATCGGCATCATCATCTGCGCCAACCAGTGTCTGGAACACCCGCATCTCTTTCTTTACCAATGCACTTTTCTGCTTATGTGGGTACATAGGGTCGAGATAGACCACGTCGGGCCTGTCGCTGAACTCACTCAGCGCCGCCAGGCTGGAAGCATGGATTAACGTTAACCGCTCACGCAGCCAGCCGCCAATTTCGGCATCCTGATAGCCCCGCTGTAAGCCATCGTCAAGCAACGCAGCCACCACCGGATGACGTTCCAGCATCCGGACACGACACCCCAGCGAAGCCAGCACAAAGGCATCGCGTCCCAGCCCCGCTGTGGCATCAACGACTGCCGGTAGAAAACTGCCTTTAACACCTACCGCTTTTGCCACCGCCTCACCACGACCGCCGCCAAAACGTCGGCGATGGGCCATCGCGCCTGCCACAAAATCCACAAAGATGCCGCCGAGCTTTGGCTCATCACGCTTACGCAGCTCCAGGTGGGTGGGCGTCATCACCAGAGCCATTGACGCACTGTCAGCATGGTGCAACTGCCAGCGGGACGCCAAAACAGAAAAGGCGTCGTCGCCGACGCCTGTCTCATCAATAAAACAAATTTCCACTAAACCTGTTCCTGAATACCGTAGTGATCCAGCATCGCATCCAGCTGCGGTTCACGCCCCCGGAAGCGCCGGAACAGCGCCATTGGTTCTTCAGACCCCCCGCGAGTCAGGATGTTATCCAGGAAGGACTGACCGGTTTCACGGTTAAAAATCCCGTCATCTTTGAAGCGCGAATACGCATCAGCGGCCAGTACGTCGGCCCACAGGTAGCTGTAATAGCCAGCCGCATAGCCACCCGCAAAAATATGGCTGAAGGCATGGGGGAAACGCCCCCACGACGGCCCCGGAACCACCGCCACCTGCTTTTTAATCTCCTGCAACATCTCAAGAATTTGCGCACCTTTCGCCGGATCAAACTCGGCGTGTAAGCGGAAGTCAAACAGACCAAATTCCAGCTGACGCAGGATAAACAGCGCCGCCTGATAGTTTTTTGCCGCCAGCATTTTATCCAGCAGTGCCTGCGGCAGGGGCTCACCCGTTTCATAATGTCCGGAGATAAATGCCAGCGCTTCCGGTTCCCAGCACCAGTTTTCCATAAACTGGCTTGGCAGCTCGACCGCATCCCACGGCACACCGTTAATGCCAGACACGCCAGGCGTTTCAATGCGGGTCAGCATATGGTGCAGGCCATGACCAAATTCGTGGAACAGGGTGGTCACTTCATTGTGAGTAAACAGCGCCGATTTACCTGCCAGTGGGCGGTTGAAGTTACAGGTCAGATAAGCCACCGGTTTTTGCAGTGATCCATCCGCCTTACGCATCTGACCAACACAGTCATCCATCCACGCCCCGCCGCGTTTGTGCTCGCGAGCATAGAGATCCAGATAGAAGCTGCCACGCAGTTCACCGCTTTCATCAAACAGGTCGAAGAAGCGCACATCCGGATGATAAACATCCACATCTTTGCGCTCCTGAGCGGTAATGCCATAAATACGTTTCACCACTTCGAACAGGCCACTGAGCGCGCGCTCTTCCGGGAAGTAAGGCCGTAGCTGTTCGTCATTAATGGTGTAGAGGTGCTGCTTCTGTTTCTCGCCGTAATAGGTCAGGTCCCAGGGTTGCAGCTCATCGACACCGTGCTCTTTCTTCGCAAAAGCGCGTAACTGCTGCAACTCTTTCTCAGCCTGTGGTCGCGCGCGCTGCGCCAGGTCGGTCAGAAAACCGGTCACCTGCTCCACATTTTCAGCCATTTTGGTCGCCAGCGACTTATCAGCATAAGAGGCAAAGCCCAGCAATTGCGCCAGCTCATGACGCAGTGCCAGTTCTTCAGCCATCACCTCGCTGTTATCCCACTTGCCCGCATTCGGCCCCTGATCGGAGGCGCGCGTGGAATAGGCGCGATACAACTCTTCACGCAGCGCGGGGGTATCGCAATAGGTCATCACCGGCAGATAGCTGGGAATATCCAGCGTCAGCAGCCAGCCCTGTTGTTCTTTCGCCTCAGCCTGCGCTTTTGCCGCCGCCAGCGCGCTTTCCGGCAGGCCAGACAGTTCGCTTTCATCAGCGATCAGCTTGCTCCAGCCCATAGTGGCATCCAGCACGTTATTGCTGTATTTCGAACCCAGTTCAGAGAGGCGCGCCGCTATTTCACCATAGCGCTTCTGCTTCTCCGGTGACAGGCCAATCCCGGACAGCTCAAAATCACGCAGCGAGTTATCAACCGCTTTTTTCTGCGCGAGACTCAGACCTTCATAGCTGTGCTCTTTCAGGTTACGGTACGCCTGATACAATCCCTCATGCTGCCCCACCCAGGTGCTGTATTCCGACAACAGGGGCAGCGTCTGCTCGTAAGCTTCACGCAGCTCCGGACTGTTTTTAACCGAATTCAGATGGCTGACAGGCGAGAACAGACGTCCCAGACGATCGTCCACTTCTGCCAACGGCTGCACCAGACTCTCCCACGTATAAGGCGCGCCCTTTGCCACCGCCGTTTCAACCGCCGCACGGCAGTCTTCCAGGGCTTTGGTTACGGCAGGCACAACATGTTCTGGTTTAATGGCGGAAAAAGGCGGGAGGGTGAAAGATGTCAGTAACGGGTTGGTCATAGCGCAGTCCTTGTTCATGATAGGTTTGAAGCGCGGTTAAACGCACGATTACGTTAACATGAGGCTAAGTGTAGCGAAAATCAAGGCAGGGCAGCGCGCTTGCCTGAGAGGCCGCCTGGTAGCATACTTTTTCCGCCGCTATGTTGGTATGACTGTTTATTTCACAGGGAGCGTTCACTATGTGGTATCTGTTAGCCGCCTCATTATTCTTTTTACCGTTTCACCTGCGCATATCACTGGCTCTGCTGGCAATGACGCTGGCCGTTGGGATTTTCAACCATACGCTACAACTGCCAGGTCTGGTGGCACTGGCAGGGCTGGCGGCGGTGGCAATTTATCGTGTGAAGGCCAGTGAGCACTCTGTGGCGGGCAGGGCAGCGGAGTTTATTCTGGTCGCCGCATCGCTGGCACTGATGCTGCATCTGGTTCCTGGATTCAACAACCATCAGGTTGTGCAGGCGGTAAAAGTCGGGCCAGAAAGTGCGCCGTTCAGCTTCTGGTACAATCTGGACAAAGCGCTGATCCCTTTCCTGCTGCTGGCCTGCATGCCAACCCTGCTCAGACGCCCAGCCGTTTCTCCCGCCAATTCGCTGTGGTGGCTGGTACTGCTGCTGGCGATGCCGATGTTGTTGCTGGTCGCCACGCTTTCAGGCGGGCTGCGCGTGGAGCTTCACGCCCCTGAGTGGCTGGGTTCATTTATGCTGGCCAATCTGTTCTTTGTCTCGCTGGCAGAAGAAGCCCTGTTCCGTGGCTATATTCAGCAACGACTCAGCCAGTTGATGGGCAATATCTGGGGATTATTGCTTGCAGCACTGTTGTTCGGTCTGGCGCATATTGCCGGTGGCCCGCTACTGGTATTTTTTGCCACCCTCAGCGGGATCATTTACGGCCTCGCCTGGCTGTGGAGCGGACGAGTCTGGCTGGCTGCGCTGGTCCATTTTTGCTTTAACCTGCTGCATTTGCTGTTTTTTACCTACCCTGTCTGGCAGCACCACCCGGCATAACAGACGATCTTATCGTGCGGACGGGTGCCTGTCCGCCACCTTTACCGCCCGACCTCTCTGCCTGCGGCAAATCGTGCCGATTTGTTCAGTTGCTTTCAGCCCATCCATATTGTTTGAGCAGCAGAAATCAGAGGAGGCATTAGCCATTAAGCGTGAGGGTGATTCGCTGGTGGATTTCTGTGGGTATCTGCTGGCCTCAGTAGAGTGTGACGGCATGTTTATTGGCAATGCTTCTGTAGTGCCATTCAGCCCCCGGAAATACCTTTACCATGCTTATCTGTCGTACATGCAGAGTAATGACCTGAACAAGCCGGTGTCATTAACCCGCTTTGGATCGGATATGCCTGGGGCTATGGCCGAGTACGGGAAAGAGTATCCCAGGAAGAAAAGCACCAGGGGGAATATGCGCTCCAACATTAGCCTGAACAGTGATGCTGACGAGTGACTCCCTCTGGCAGCAGTGCTTGAAAATTAAAGTAATTAAATAAGTCTCCCCTACTATCCACCTCAAGGAATAAAACATTAAGTTAATGGGGAGACTTTAATAATAACTCTCCACTCACTGTCCACCTCTCCACTTTTTAACAAAAGAAGAGGGTGGAGGGTCAGAGAGGAGACTTACGGAGAGTTAAAAAATAACTGACCACCACTTAATTATCTGATAAAAAATAATAAAAACTCAAAAGTGGAGAGGTGGACAGTTAAACGCATAAACTTTATTTTTCCTGATTTACTGTTGCTCAGTATGTTGCTTTCGAAAGACCAACTTCATTCGTTTCTCTGTTGACCCATAGATAGTAGCTGGAGGACGCTGAGCTATTTTTTTCCCAATGTTCGCTATCACCTTCTTTTACTGCAAAGTGATAACCTAGCGTTGCAAGGTACGGTTTCAGAGATGATGAATCAGTGGTTTTACGAAAAATAATTGTACTCTGTTCTGCTGCTGAGCCATCGCGGGCCTGGTATTTGAAATAATAATCATGGCTGATACGAGGGGCTTTTTTAATATCACTGTCCGTGATTATATGATATAAAATGGAGTCGCTTTGATTGTATCCTTCCCCCCTTTCGGCTTTAGATTGAATGCTACAAGTGGTTAGCTCAATTGCTACAAGCAGGATTAACAGAATGCCCAATATTCTGAAGATTACTTTTCTCATGGTATGCTAAACCCCCGGTATTCGTTCAGGATAGAGGCTTTATCAATGATGCGAACAATACCTGATCTGAAGTCAGTGAAGGGTGTTATTGCGGTCATAAAGCCTGGAAGGTTCGCTTTGTAGGGGGTCAGTGGAACATTTTCTATTGGAGGATCTGGAAACAATAAAGGCTTAAAACCTTTGTTCTTGAAATTACCTATAGGGCCATAGTGATCCCAGCGCCTTAGAGCTGCTTCTTTGCTGACTGGTTGGATCATATTGATATAATTCATCGGGCGTACCACGCTGTAAAAGCCCAGTGGATCGGACACGAGGTCTTCACCACTGAACCCACTATCGGTGTACCAGCTAAACTAGGGCTGAGCCTGCCAGTTTCCGAAAAGGACGGCGGTGCGCATAACCATGGCAAGAAGAATACTGTGTATCTCATGCTGAGAGCGGCCTCGCTTGATATTCCAGCCAATATAACGCCCCGTGGCAAACTTTCCGGCCCGCATGATCTGTTCGTACTGAACCAGATAATAAGGTTTACGGCTCATCTCTCCCTGCGGAATTTGGATAGCGTTCTGGTAATGTCACCACCTAGAGCATGTCCAGGGTCTATCCAACCAGGTAGCTCTGTATACATCAATCCGGTCACACCTTTTCTGTACTCGCTTGGATCGATAATCTCACTTCGTTTGCTCATTTCCTTATGATTATTCCATCGGACAATTTAATAAAATATTGCTTAACTTGTTAAGTCACGTATTTTTCCTGCTCACTGTATCAAATTTTGTAAATTATCCGTACCCATGATTACCCGTGTTTACCCCCGTCTCTGATGGGGGTTTTCTTTCTGTTTTTCATCTATATCCTGATGTGTGGCACTCAGACGTGAGCCGTCAGGTTTGCCTCGCTCCTGACATAGCGTTCCTCACTACTGACGGCCTCCCCATTCCCGGACTGGTTTCACGTCTCAACACTTATCGTTACGAGAAACCACAACATGAAAAAATTGCTTGAAATTCGCCAGGCGAAAGCCGCCCTCAAAACCCGGATGCGCTCCATCATGGATAAAGCCACTGAGGAAAAACGCAACCTGAACGCCGACGAGGGTAAGCAGTTCGACAAACTCCGCGCCCAGGCCGAAACCCATGATACTGAAATGTCCCGTCTTGAAGTGCTGGCCGATGAAGAACGCAACGAACCCGGCAAACCGGTCAGCGGAAAAAATGATAAATCCCGTCCGTTTGGCACGCTGGAGAAAATGGTTGTCGATAGCGTCCGGTCTGATGACCTGATTGATTTGATTTACAAGCTGAAAGTGAAATACCGCAAAAATGCCGTATGGGTATCCGTCACAACTGCGATCCGGTTCTGGCCTGGACGATTGGTAACGTGGTGATGGAGTCTGACGCCAACGCCAATATCAAGCCAAACAAAAAGAAATCGGCCAACAAGATAGATCCGGCGATAGCGGGATTAATGGCGTTCGGCACCTGGCAGGTAGAGCATGAAAATTTCAGCTTTGATGTGTCAGAGGCCCATAAGCAGCGCCTGGCAACTCTTACCGGGATTTGAGGATTATCCATGCCGCACAAAAACATTGCTGAAGCACTGGCCGGAGCCATGCGTGAGGATGGCTGCGAGCTGGGCAGCACGGACCGCACAGCGCCACAGGGCAGACCGTGAACGTTCAGCCAGCAGCCCATACACATGGAACCAAACCCACCAGTCCCCGCCGCTGATAATGGTACAGGTGGTACAGCAAAACCGCCAAAAGCCCCGATTTGTTCTCATGCTTTCAGCCCATCCGGCGAGCATCCCTGATATAATCCTCCGCCTCAAAGGGTTCTCATGCTTTTTCCTGCATCCGTTGCTGTGCGTCGTTCTGTGGGGTAATTCGTGGGCAATCATTATAGTAAATTGATTACCATCAATCAGAGCCTTGTAAAATCAACAGGATAAATAAGAATGCTCAGCTATCGACACGATTTTCATTTCTGGTTTTAATGCTTTCTCATGCTTACCTAGTTTGTATGTTTATCAATAAGTTAACCTCAAAACCACACTGTATATTGTTCCAGTGTTTTTTGACGTTTGCGCAGTTATGCGGCAAACTGTGGGGTAATCGGTGGGGTAACGAAAACGGTTAAGAACTGAAGATGGCAACGTCAATCAATCGGCTCAGTGACAAAAAGTTACGTGCTTTACTTGGCGTACCAGCGGAGAGGCTTACAAAGATTTCTGACGGTGCCGGATTGATGGTGCGCGTCACGAAAGCGGGATCAATCACCTGGCTGTATAAATATCGCCTGGGTGGCCGTGAGACAGAGGCAAAACTGGCAACACTTGGCCGTTATCCCGATCTGAGTCTGGCAAAGGCGCGTGAAATGCGTGACCAGTGCCGCCAGTGGCTGGCAGAAGGGCGTGATCCGCAACGTATGCTAAAGCTTGACAGGCAAACCACGTTAAAGCCCGTCACGGTGAAAGATGCCATAGATTACTGGCTCACTCAGTATGTCGATGGGAATCTGGTTAATGATGTTCGATACCGCGAGCGATTTGATAATCACATCTTCCCCCACATTGGCGATATGGCACTCTCAGACTGCGAAACGCATCACTGGCTTACCTGCCTTGCCCGAACAAAGAAAACAGCCCCAAGCATTGCCGGAATGCTTCTACAGATGTCACAGCAGGCATTTAAATTTTGCCGTGTTCGCCGCTATGCGGTTAGTCACGTTCTGGACGGGTTAACAATGCAGGATATAGGCGTCAAAGTTAATCGCCGCAAGCGCGTTCTATCCAGTCGTGAATTGCGCGATCTACTTGCCGCCCTGAATACAGATTTCTTTGCGCCTTATTATCAAAATATCGTTTATTTGCTGCTGGTGTTTGGTGCCAGAACGGTAGAGCTGAGACTTTCAACACCCGGCGAATGGGATTTAAAAGACCGGCTCTGGACAGTGCCAGAGAACCACAGTAAAACCGGAGAGAAAATTATCAGGCCGATACCTGACAAACTGATGCCGTTGATTACCCAACTTCTGGAAGAAAATAAACGAAGTGGTTACCTGCTGGGCGAGCTGAAGAAAAACACCGCCGTTAGCCAGGTGGGAGCATACATAGCGCACAGGCTTGATCACGCTGAGCACTGGCGACTTCATGACTTGCGCCGCACCTTTTCAACCGGAATGAATGATTTAGGCATACCGCCACACATCGTTGAATTGCTTCTGGGGCACTCGCTGGGCGGGGTAATGGCCGTGTACAACCGTAGTCAATACCTGCCCGAAAAACTGGATGCACTGAATAAATGGGTTGAACGTCTCGATGTTCTGGCCGGTAATCACAGAAACGTAGTATTACTTAAGGCTGGTGGAGATGAATAACTATCCTGATTATGTTCACGATGAAATGATAAGATATTATGAGTCTGAACTTATTAATATTGGTGAATGTAAGGACATAGCGGGTAAGTTAATTTTTGATGAGCGAATGTCTTTCGTCTGGAGCGCACTTTCAAAAAGAGCCAATTCTAAGGAAATGCCATACTTTTTCTTTGCGAGTCTGACAGAGAAGATAGAATTGTTAAATAAAGGCCCTTGTGAATGGGATTTAATAACCCATAGAAACAAGATGGCTAAGCTAAAAAGGATTTCTGAACTTTCCAGGCTGCTCTCGTTGGAGATTGAGGGTACGCCAGTTGACATTTCAGTCACATCTTTCATGAATCATAGGGTTTTCGTTCGAAGTTTCCAAGATAAGTGGGAAGGCAATGATAGATTAAAAATGATGAATTTTACCCTTGAAAAATATTGCTCAGAAGGAAATGGCTTTTACTTTGATAAAACTGAAAACGATTTAGGAATTTCAAATGTATGGAGTTCTGTTGGAGTAAATGGGCCGCATGTAAGCTCTGTTCTTGATTCGTTGAGCAGAAAGGCCGCAGAATATAGCCCAGCATCGGTAATAAAAAGAAAAGGTGACAATCCCGAAAAGACTTATTTTGTCAGGTCTTTAAGTGATTTTTTCAAAGACTTTTTTGGTGAGTCTCTATATAACATCACAGCCGTTATAAGCAGCATTTTTCTCAACATTGAAATTGATATCGAGACAGTGGTCAGCATTACAAAGTCAGGTAAGCCATTGGCGTAAAACCATATGAAAACCCCTGTTTTATGCCAATGTTGCTTAATCGACATAAGAATCGCTTTTTGTGCCAATGATGTATAAATAGCGATTTATAGAGGTTTAGCGCAAATTACATAATCATTTTTGACACTGCACAATCTCCATAACACCAAAACGGAGAAGTAAACATGTCAAATAATGCACCTGCGCAAGCTCAACAATTTACCCCCCCGACTCCTGAGCAACGCCGCACTATTCTCAATGAGTACGCTTTCAAATACGACAAGCGCATTCGTGAGGATGAGTGCGTGGAAATCACCAGCCTTTCCCGATCTACCCGCTGGAAGATGGAGCAGGAAGGCCGCTTTCCCGCACGCTGTCACTTTGGTCGAAATAGCTGTGCTTGGCTCCTTTCTGATGTTCTCTGGTGGGTACGTAATCCACCGGCAGTAAATAACGTCAACAACCCATACAGCCGCAAATCGGCTTAAGGGGGCACTATGCAGAATTTAAATCAATTGGTACCCATCCATCGTGGAAACATTGGCGGCGAGATTGCATCCCTCGCCAGCGCCAAAAAGCTGCATGCCTTTCTGGAGGTTGGCCGCGACTTCACTACATGGATTAAGGGACGCGTCAACCAATACGGATTTACAGCGGGTGTGGATTTCATAGTTGTGGAAAATTTGAGCTCCCCCGTTTCGGGGAGCGCAAAATATCGCCAACAGCTTGAACATGATTACCTGATCACCACAGATATGGGTAAAGAACTGGCAATGGTTGAGCGCAACGATAAGGGCAGAGAGGTTCGCCGGTATTTCATCAACTGCGAACGACAAGCGAAGGCCGCTGCTATTCCTCAGTCACTTCCCGAAGCATTGCGCCTCGCCGCTGATATGGCAGAGAAAGCCACGCGCCTTGAAATCCAGTTGCAGGAGACAGCACCAAAAGCTGATTTCGTTGACCGGTTCGTAAATGCCTCTGGAAGCATGGGATTCAGGGAAGCGGCAAAACTTCTGAACATCAAAGAGACTTTGTTGCGCCGCTTCCTGATTGATAAAGGGATCATGTATGCGCTGGCAGGAAAATTGACACCTTACGCCCATCACATCGAGTCCGGGCGCTTTACTGTCAAAACTGGCGAGAACATGACTAATGGGCATGCATTCATCCAAGCGAAATTTACGCCAAAAGGTATTCAGTGGATGGCTAAAAAACTTTTTGAGGCTGGGATGCTGGGAGGTCGAAATGCGGGAGCCTAATAAAACAAAGGCGACCTTGCAGGGTCGCCAGTGGAGCAGAACAGAATTAACTCAGGGCCAGGATAGCACACTGATCATTCTGGTCAATCCTGATATAGCTGCTAATTCGAGCGAAGTCCAAGCGCCAAAAATGGCGTTAGCCTGCCGGGAGGGATGCTCAGATGTGAGCAACGGTCAGCCGTTTGGCTCTGTGCCAACAAGCTTCTCACAGGTTGGGCGCAACAAATCATGTTCTTTACTCCCACACACTAAATGTGAGGAAGAACAGGATTTAAAGATAATAAGCGCGATTATTACTGCGGCTAACACCAAGACTATTTTTTTCATTACTTATCCCTTTGGTTCGATGCCTAAATTGCGGAGCTTGTCCCGGCAAGCCTCTTTAACCCAGGCGCTAAATTGTCCGGGGCCAGCTTCTGAATCAATTTGCTGTAAAAGTGAGTCTTCGAAGCGGATATTTTTCTTTGTGCTGCCTGAACGTTCGAAAGCAGATTTGGTAATTTTATCTTGCACTGGTACGTACCGGTATTATAGGATGAAACCCAATGGTACGTACCACGATGTTTTTGTGCAACCATTAAATACAGCGAAGCCCGGAAGTGTTACCAGCACTAACGGGCCTCTAACCACCACCGTTAGAACAAGTAACGAGGCAGCTATGAAAGATCATACCACACACCCGCAAGGGCGGCATTTCTACACCTGGCGCTTTCTGGCACTTAACCGTCACGATAAGAACGCCACACTGTGCCGCCTGTCCGTTGAGGCTCCCACAGAACGCGAAGCCCGCCGCATTCTGGCACCACACTTCATCCTCTCGCTGGCTGCACGTTTGCCGCTTCAGGAGGTGCACCATGTCTAATCGCACAGTAGCCCAAAACCATCACTACAAGCTGGCCTGCACCGCCATGCATCATATAAACGCCCTGCTGATAGCTGTAGAGCAGCACGGCATTGAAATGGATAGCGGGGATGTTCTTGCAGCAATTGGCGGTATTCAGGCTATTGCCATAAACGTGAGTAGATCACTGGAGAAGCTTGGAGATATGGAGGTGAAGCATGGCTGATATGCATGGTATGCAAAAGCTCATCAACACTTATTACAACATCACCAGTAATGATGCTAAAGATGTGCTGAGGTTGGCGGAAGAGGCTGAAGATACGCTTTGTTCTGGCATTGTTGCCATCGGTGATCTGATGCATCACGCCTCTGAAAATAGTGATTATGGCGAAAATTCAATGCGTTCTGACATGTTCAATATTGGCTTGTTACTGCGGTGCCTGGGTAATTTTCAGGCTGCTATTGGCACTACCATTGAGAACTGTAAGCACTCTATCAGCCAGGCCAAAAGGGAGAAGCGCCAATGATCAGCAATGTAAAATTTAATGAGCTGTCTGGTCGTGTTGATTCTTTGCTTCAGCGTGTGGATGAACTTGACTCAAAAATTAAATCGCTGGTGGCTACACAGGGTGGTGAAATTCCGCCTGGCATGTCCCCTGTATCAACACTTGCGGCTGAATATGGTATTTCGACGAAGAAAGCTGAGGAGCTGGCACAGAACACCGGCGTGATGATAGTTAAACACAAAGCTGGTGGCTATCTGGTCCACGATGAGAAGTTCAGGGAGGCGGCACGGCTTGTACTTAAAGCGGCCAAACGTAAATATGGTTCGGCGTACTGGTATCACCCACTGATTGGCAAATTCCAGATGAGCGGGGGGATACCGAAATGACAGATACCGCAATCACGCATGAAGAAATGTCTGATGCGCTGTTCACCTGCGTTTACAGCTGGATAAATGGTCACGTACTGGACAAAAAAGAAACGGTGGCCGCAGCAGCGCGGCACAAGGATAAATCCACGCCATACGGCGCACTGGCGCAACGCCTGAAGGGCTTTGTGGTTGGTGCCGGGGTTACCTATGAGGAACTGAGCGAAAACGGCCTGTTGATGACCGACAAAGCCGCGCAGAAGAAAAACCGTATAGAGCTGGTGGCCGATCTGATTGGCAATGACGGTGTTAAAGCTGTTCTGACCGATTCCAGTCGGATCAACCGGGTATTCCCACCTGAAAAACCGGAGAAGAAAAAGAAACGTGTGGCTGATGCGGCCACATCTTCTCTGGCGCATATGGGACCAAGCCAGCGAGGGGAGGTGTTACTTAGTCACTATGATGGCCTTCTGTCGCTTCATGATGATTCAAATACCGTTCATCACTACACCGGAATTCTGTGGCAACCGCTGAACGATAAGGAACTGACGCGGGAGATGGCCGCTATTTTCATTGAGGCAGATGTACCCTATTCGATGCCAACCGCGAGGAACGCCGTTGATACGATGAAGCTGAGTCTGCCACTTATGGGGATCACTGCCCGTAATCTGATTGGTTTTCGCAACGGGGTTTTTGATACCCGGTCTGGGGTTTTCAGGGAACACAACCGGGAAGACTGGCTGCTGATCGCCAGTGATGTGGATTTTGTGCCGCAGCAGGATGGCGAGACACTGGAGAGCCATGCCCCGGCGTTCTGGAAGTGGCTGACCTGGGCAACCGGAGGCAACAGCCGTAAAGCGGATCGTGTTCTGGCCGCACTTTATATGGTTATGGCCAACCGCTTTGACTGGCAGTTGTTTCTTGAGGTTACCGGGGCTGGTGGCAGTGGTAAGAGCGTCATGGCTGAGATTTGCACCATGCTTGCAGGCAAGGCCAATACCGTATCGGCCAGCATGAAAGCACTGGAGGAACCGAGGGAAAGAGCGCTTGTCGTGGGCTACTCATTAATCATTATGCCGGACATGACGCGCTATGCAGGTGACGGCGCAGGCATCAAGGCGATCACTGGCGGTGATAAGGTGGCTATCGATCCGAAACATAAAGCTCCCTATTCCACCCGTATCCCTGCGGTGATTCTGGCCGTAAACAATAACGCTATGACGTTCAGTGACCGTAGCGGCGGCATATCCCGGCGCAGGGTGATATTCAACTTCTCACAGGTGGTGCCTGAGAACGAGCGTGATCCGCTGCTGACGGAGAAAATAGAGTCAGAGCTTCCGGTTATCATTCGCCATATGCTCACCCGGTTTGCTGATCAGTCAGAGGCAAAGCGTTTACTGTTTGAGCAGCAGAAGTCCGAAGAAGCGCTGGCTATCAAGCGTGAGGGAGATTCCCTGGTGGACTTCTGCGGCTATCTGATGGCTATGGTTGAGTGCGAGGGAATGATTGTGGGCAATGCTGAAATGGTGCCGTTCAGTCCGAGGCGTTACCTCTACCACTCCTATCTGGCGTATATGTCCGCGCATGGCCTGGGCAAGCCTGTTTCCCTGACGCGCTTCGGTACGGATATGCCGGGGGCAATGTCTGAGTACGGCAAAGAGTACAAGCGTAAGCAGTGCACCAGAGGGGCCGATAAGGGCAGAACCATTTCCAATATTCTGCTGGGTGACGATGCTGACGGCTGGCTCCCTGCTGCCTCAGGACTCCCCGATACAGATGTAAAAAATTAAAATAACTGGTTTAAGTGTCTACCGTGTCTACTGATGAAAATAATCATCTATAAATCAGTTAATTAGTACGGTAGACAGTTGGTAGACACTAAGGGTTAAAGTGTCTACCGTGTCTACTTTTTGATTGTTTTATATACAAAAGGTAGAGAGTCGGTAGACAGTAGTAGACACTTAAAAGGTCAACTCCCTACCACTTAACCTACTGAATTAAATGTAAAATATCGCTGCGGTAGACAGGTAGACACTTAAACGCATAAATTTTATTTTTCTGTGTTTTATTTTTTGTTTAAGCACCGTCAAACGCTTCCTGAATGAGAGGGAATAACGTTTGTGAAAAACCTGTACCAGCAACAACTGGCCCTTTAACCGGAGTTTTAAAATGCCAAAAACGCTTAAAGAAATTCGTGACCATTATGATCACTACGGTATCACCGACATTCCGACAATGGACTTACCTCACTATCAGCAGGTGCTGGCTGATGGCGCTTTCTTCTGGATAGATCACCATGATTTTGTGAGAAGCACTTTTTCTGAGGAAATCTTCGCCACAAACCGTGAACAGCTTGATGCGCTGATAGCCCACCTTCAGAAGTACAGGGAAAAGATGCAGGGGCAGGGTTGAAGCCTTTGCCAAAAAAAGCATTTGACCTGTCCCAACTGTAACAAAGTGATCTAAGATAGGCTAAATCATTAGCAAGGAGCATGTATGGATACGGTTGAAGAACTTAACGGGACGTACTTCTATAACGGTATTCCCAACCTTTCTGCGGGAGAATTATTCTTCTGGGTATTTCTGGATAAAATTGATGAGCAATACGGCATACATGATTTAGTCGCTGTCAGCAGCATTATCCTTGGGTTACCCTTACTGAAAACTCGTGCTAAGCCGGGTGCGGCAACCAAAGGGACTTCGATAGCCTCTAAAATGTCCCGTCAGTATCTTGATATACATTTGCCATTCAGGCTTCCCACTATCACGAATAAAAGCATTAAACTTTTAAAACCCATGTATGTGAATAACCTGGGGGCATTTGTTGGAAGAACGGTGCCGGTAGTCGGCTGGCTACTACTCGCGAATGATTTCGCCCAAATCACATTTAAAACGATGACCACTTATAATCGTATAGTTCGAGATGGTGATAAAGTATGGTAACTGAAAATGAGGTCCTCACTTTTTTTCAGGATGAGTTGCCCATATTAGGCTTGCTTCCAACTAAAAGTAATGCTGTGGGAATGGATGATATTCTTCAGGAATACACGGAACAAGAAGATCTATTTCCTACTCTTGATAAGTTCGGGCATCATTTCGGTATTGATTTATCTGCAATGGATATGAACAAATATTATCCGTGGGTTACGCCCTGGTTCTTCCGCAAGTGGTTTACCAGTAAACCTCTTAAACAAGAAAAGAAACCGCTCACGGTCAGGATGTTTGCTGAATCAGCCGAAGCGGGGCGCTGGCTTTATGACTGAGCAGTTAGATAAATAATTTTGTAAATTATTCGTACCCATGTTTACCCGTGATTACCCCTGTCTCTGACGGGGGTTTTCTTTATATTTTTCATGTATATCTTGAAAAGTGGCACTCAGACGTGAGCCGCCACTGGCCGTTAAATCAAGCTGTAGCGAGTGCAGCCTGTGGGATGCAGAAAAAGATTTAGCGGCCTCCCTATTCCCGGACTGGTTTCACGTCTCAACATTTAACGTTACGAGAAACCACGACATGAAAAAATTGCTTGAACTCCGCCAGGAGAAAACCGCCCTCAAAACCCGGATGCGCTCCATCATGGATAAAGCCACTGAGGAAAAACGCAACCTGAACGCTGACGAGGGTAAACAGTTTGATGAACTCCGCGCCAGAGCAGAATCCCTTGATACTGATATTTCCCGCCTTGAAGCGTTGGCCGATGAAGAACGCAATCAGCCGGGTAAGCCAGTGGACGGTAAAAAAGTCTCTAACGACGAGCTGCGTCACTACATCCTGACAGGCGAAACCCGCGCCCTTTCCACTGCGGTTGGCTCCGATGGCGGCTATACCGTTATTCCCGATCTCGACAAAGAGATTATGCGCCAGCTGACCGATGATTCCGTGATGCGTCAGATCGCCACCGTGAAGACCACCAGCAGCAATGAATATAAAAAGATGGTATCCGTGGGCGGTGCAGTAGTGAATCACGGCGAAGAAGGTGTGGCCCGTACCGAAACCAGTACGCCAAAGCTGGAAGAAGTAAGCATTAAGCTGTTCCCGATCTATGCCTATCCGAAGACCACCCAGGAAATTCTGGACTTCAGCGATGTGGATATTCTGGGCTGGCTGTCATCTGAAATCAGCGACACCTTCACCGAAACCGAAGAAACCGACCTGCTGACCGGAGACGGGGCTAAAAAGTCCAAAGGCTTCCTGTCCTATCCCCGCGCGGCCACTGGCGACAAAACCCGCCCGTTCGGTACGCTGGAGAAAATGGAGACTGCCGGAGCCTCGCCCGTTGCTGACGAGCTGATCGACCTGTTGTTTAAGCTGAAGGCCAAATACCGCAAAAATGCCGTATGGGTGATGAACTCCAGTTCAGCCGCTGCCCTTCAAAAGCTGAAGAACGGTAACGGTGACTACATCTGGCGTGATCGTCTGACTGAGGGTTCCCCTGATCTGCTGCTGGGCCGTCCGGTTTACTACCTTGAAAACATGAGCGATGCAGCAGCAGGCGAACCGGTGCTGGCCGTGGGCGACTTCAGGCGCGGTTACTACATCGTGGATCACACTACCGGAGTGCGTACCCGCCCGGACAACATTACCGAACCGGGGTTCTACAAGGTGCACACCGATAAATACCTGGGCGGCGGGCTGGTGGACTCCAACGCCATCAAGGTACTGGAAATTCCGGGTTCAGGTTCCTGATCCGATGATTCAGGGGCTGCGGCCCCTTTCCTGCCTTCTGGAGTCTGACCCATGAAAAATAATGATTTTGAAATCCGCACCTCTGAACTGAGCGCCGCCGATAAAAAGCTGGTGGGCTATGCCGTCCGTTACAACAGCCTGTCAGAGGTTATCTGGGACGAGTTTGTAGAACAGTTCGCACCCGGTGCCTTTGCGGCCAGTCTCGCCAGCGGTACTGACTGCCGCGCACTGTACGAACATGATTATACCCAGCTGCTGGGGCGCACCACGTCCGGCACTCTGATCCTCACCGAAGACAATACCGGACTGCGCTTTGAGCTGACGCCACCCGATACTCAGCTGGGCCGCGATGTGCTTACGCTGGTGGAGCGTGGCGATATCTCCGGAATGTCCTTCGGCTTCAGAGCGCTCAATGAGGAATGGAACGTTGCCGCCTCGCCCTATGTCCGCACCGTGACCGCCGCCGAGCTGCGGGAGATCACCGTCACCAGTATGCCCGCCTACACAGAGAGCAGTGTGGAGATCGCCCGCCGTTCTCTCTTGTCACAGCATCCTTCGCTGGCTGGCCTGAGTCTGGACATGCGCCGCCGTCAGGCCGAACTGGCGGGGTTGTGATATGTGGCCTTTTCGCAGAAAAGACGAGCAGCGGAGCATGACCATTGATGAGTTTCTGGCGATGGCAGGGATTCCCAATACCGGTTCAGGCGAATACGTGTCTGCGGGTACAGCGGAGTCTCTGCCTGCGGTGATGAATGCCGTGGCGGTAATCAGTGAGGCCGTGGCAACAATGCCCTGCTATCTGTATAAAGTCCGTAATGATAAAGGCCGTGAAGCGCGTGAATGGCTGGACGGTCACCCGGTGGATCACCTGTTGAACGAAGCGCCCAACGACTGCCAGACCGCCTACCAGTTCAAACGTACCATGATGCGCCACTGCCTGCTGAACGGTAACGCCTACGCGGTGATCCAATGGGGCCGTGATGGACAACCGCAATCATTATATCCGTATGTACCCGGCGCAGTGGTGCCGGAGCGCATTGCCGAACATCGCTATAAATACACCATTACCGAACCCTACAGCGGCACGGTGCGCACCTATCTACAGGAAGAAATCCTGCATCTGCGTTATGCCACGGACGATGGATTTCTGGGCCGTTCGCCGATCACCATCTGCCGGGAAACGCTGGGTCTTGGTCTTGCCCAGCAGCGGCACGGGGCCAGCATCATGAAAGATGGCATGATGGCAGCGGGTATCGTCAAATCAAAGGACTGGCTGGATAGTGTGAAGGGCAAGCAGGCGCTGGACGCACTGGAGCGTTACAAAGGTGCGAAGAACGCCGGAAAAACACCCATCCTCGAAGGTGGCATGGAGTACGAACAGCTTGGCATGAGCAATCAGGATGCCGAATGGCTGGCCTCCCGACGCTTCACGATTGAAGACATTGCCCGCATGTTCAACGTGTCGCCAATCTTCCTTCAGGAATACGGCAACAGCACCTACAGCAATTTCAGTGAGGCCAGCCGTGCCTTTCTTACAATAACCATGCGTCCGTGGCTTGCCAACTTTGAGCAGCAGATTAAATCCTCCCTGCTGGTGGCCTCGCCCGTTCCCGGCATCCGGTATCAGATGGAATTCGACTCTGCCGATCTTCTCCGCGCCACACCTACCGATCGTTATGCCACCTATGAGAAAGGCATTAAGTCCGGCGTGATGTGTCCTAACGAAGCCCGCGAACGCGAAGGGATGCCCCCACGTGAAGGTGGTGACGAGTTCAGCCAGGCATGGAAACAGGAGTTCAGCGTGAAGAAGTCCGGGGAGGCTGAACAGTGAGAGCCGGAACCATGCGTCACCGCGTGACCATTCAGAATTTCAAGTCAAAGCGCCTGCCGTCCGGGCAGATTCAGCAGGTATGGACAGACACTGCCACCGTATGGGCCGAGGTGAAAGGCGTGAGCGGGCATGAGGTTATCGCCAGCGGTGCGGAAAAATCAGAGGTCACCTTTCGCATGTGGATACGCTACCGGGCCGATGTGACCAGCGCCAGCAGGATACTCTGGCAGCAGAAAGGCCAGACCAGACAGGGTTATGCCGTGGTGTCAGCCCTGCCGGATGAAAAGAACACGCGGCTTGAACTGTTATGCAAAGGAGGCGTTAAGCCATGAGTGAACTGATCACGCTGGCAGAGGCAAAGCTGCACTGCCGCATTGATGATGACTATGAAGACACGCTGATTGAGGCCTATATCACCGCCGCGCTTGAGGTCTGTCAGAAGCATATCGGCAAACGCTTTGACACCGAGCCGCCGCAGATTGCTTTCAATCCTGCCCTGAAGGTGGGCTGCATGATGTACGTCTCACAGCTGTATGAATACCGCACCACTATCAGTGAAGTGGAAACCAGCGAAGTATCGATGGCTATATCCGCGCTGTGGTCAGTCTATCGCGATGTGGGAGTGTACTGATGCCGTGGCAACCCTTACGCCGCTGTAGTGAGGCTGGCTGTAATGTCCGGGTGAAGTCAGGCAAATGCGATACCCATAAGCGGGCGGCATCCAGACAGCAGAACGCCAGACGAGACGGACGCCGTGAACGGGGATATACGCCTGAATGGGATAAGTATCGACTGGTCTTTCTGAAGGCTAACCCGTTATGTGTTCACTGCCTCCGTCTGAACATCTATACGGCTGCAACCATTGTTGATCACATCATCCCTATTGAAGGTGGCGATGATGTGCTGTTCTGGCCTGCCAGCAATCATCAGCCGCTATGTCATTCCTGTCACTCCCGCAAGACCACAACCACAGACCCGGTGACCAAGCAGCAGCGTAAGGCAGGTAAGTACCGTGAGCAGGAAGAAGCCGCACGTCACCGTAACGACTGGATGTATACCCATGACTGAGCAGGAGATGAGGCAGCTTGTGGCCGCACTGACCCGCAGCCGTGAGCAGTTCACCCGCAGACAGCACGCCAGCCCGCGCAGGCGAACGTCAGAGCGTGATCGTGATATTCGGGAGGCGATACGCAACCGCTGACCGTTCAGGAGTGAAATGATTGCAGATGCAACTATATCAATGAGAACGATTATCATCGGGAGGGTGGGGGTGTCCGGCATGACAACACCCTGACCCGGTGGCACCACCCGCTCCCTCAAATTTTTACGCGCGGCATTTTTTTTAACAGCAGAAAGTCACAGGGAAACAACAAATTATGGCAAGACCCCCAAAACCGCCCATCTATCTGGATGATATTGCGGTACAGCAGTGGAAGGCAAAGTCTAAGCAGCTGGCGGATCGTGGTGATCTGACGCCTGCCGACTGGAACAGCCTGGAATTGTATTGCGTCAACTACTCAATGTACCGGAAGGCTGTTGAAGATATTGCCCAGCGCGGGTTTTCTGTTGAGGGTTCCCGGGGTGCCACCACCAGTAATCCGGCCCTGAAGGCGAAATCAGATGCTGAAAAAATCATGATAAAAATGTCGGCACTGCTGGGCTTTGACCCGGTAAGCCGTAACCGGACACCTGTTAACGTGGAAAAGAAAGATGGACTGTCAGCCCTGGAATAAGTACGCCAGCGACATTAAAAGTGGTGTAATTCCGGCCTGTAAACGGGTTAAACAGGCAGTGGAACGGTATTTTTCAGACCTGAAAGACCCCCGTTATACATTTGACGTTGAGAATGTTGAGCGGTTTATAGCGTTTTCAGCCTTCTGTCCGCACGTCAAAGGCCCGCTGCGCGGCCAGCCGATTATGCTGGAACCGTGGCAGCAGTTCGCTTTTGCCTGCCTGCTGGGCTTCCGGGTGAAAGCAACCGGACGCCGGAAATACAAGAGCGCCTATATTCAGGTGCCGCGCAAGAACGCTAAATCCACCGTGGCCGCAATGCTGGCTAACTGGTTTCTGGTGATGGAGCACGGGCAGCAGGATATTTACACCGCCGCCGTGAGCCGGGATCAGGCCCGTATCGTGTTCGACGATGCCCGCCAGATGTGCCTGTTATCAAAGCCGCTGAAAAAACGCCTGACCATTCAGCAGCATAAAATGATTTACGCGAAGTCCAACAGCCTGCTCAGGCCACTGGCGGCCAAAGCAGCGACCATCGAAGGGACTAACCCCAGCCTGGCGATTGTGGACGAGTACCACCTGCACCCGGATAACGGCGTTTACTCCGCGCTTGAGCTGGGCATGGGCGCACGGCCCGAGGGTATTCTGTTCGCCATTACCACCGCAGGCAGCAACGTGGTATCAGCCTGTAAGCAGCATTACGATTACTGTTGCCAGATACTGGCCGGAGAGGAAACTAACGAATCACTGTTTGCCCTGATTTACGAGCTGGATGACGAAAGCGAGATAGACTCCCCGGCGTTGTGGATAAAGGCCAATCCCAATCTGGATATTTCCGTTGACGGTGCGGCGCTGGCTGACACCATCCAGAAGGCCAGAGGCATTCCCTCGCAGTGGGTTGAAATGCTTACAAAGCGTTTTAATATCTGGTGCCAGGGTGCCACGCCGTGGATGGGGTCCGGCGCATGGGACGCCTGCAAGGACGATTACAGCGAGTCTGACCTGGCCGGAATGGAGTGTTACGCCGGGCTTGACCTGTCATCTACCGGAGACATTACCAGCGTCTGCTATGCGTTCCCGTCTGACCGGAAAATCCGGCTGCTGACCCGCCACTACCTGCCAGAAGCGCAGCTGAACAACGTAGCCAATAAAAATCGCGCCATTTACCGCCAGTGGGCTAAATCGGGCTGGATACGCACCACGCCGGGTGACTGCATCGACTATGACCGCATCCGTGACGATATTCTGCGTGATGCTGAGGTGTTTGGAATAAAGCTGGTAGGCTTCGATACCTGGAACGCCACGCACTTACGCACCCAGCTACAGGGCGCGGGCCTCGACGTGGAGCCGTTCCCGCAGACCTATCTGAAGTTCAGCCCGGTAGCGAAGTCGCTGGAGGTGTTCGTAAACCGCAGGGTTATACGGCACAACGGCGATCCGGTTCTGGCCTGGGCGATTGGTAACGTGGTGATGGAGTCTGACGCCAACGCGAACATTAAGCCGAACAAAAAGAAATCGGCCAACAAGATAGACCCGGCGATAGCGGGATTAATGGCGTTCGGCACATGGCAGGCCGAGCATGAAGATTTCAGCTTTGATATGTCCGAGGCCCATAAGCAGCGCCTGGCAACTTTTACCGGGATTTGAGGATTATCCATGCCGCACAAAAACATTGCTGAAGCACTGGCCGGAGCCATGCGGGAGGATGGCTGCGAGCTGGACTGCACAGACCGCCTGATTATCCGGCAAACCCTCTACCGTGCACTGACCGCACAGCGCCGCAGGGCAGACCGTGAGCGTTCAGCCAGCAAAACTTATATCTGGCGTAAACCTTCACCACGAAGAAAGTAGGGATTTCTGTATGTTCTTTGTGCTAATTTATTAGACGTTTAGATTAATTACAGGAGGTTACCAGTATGAATCCGATACTGGAAAAGGCATTAGAACATTTAAACGTTATCAATAATTCATCGGCAGGAATGCTTGCTCATCCACTGGATGAGAGCAGAACAAAAGAAATGCTGAAATTCCTGAAAAGCGAAGGTGTTCCCTTTAACCATAGTGATATTTTAGAATGGGCGCGTTCGAAAGGATGGGCAGAGCGAAACTCGAAAGAACTTGCTGACCTTGCCGAAAGAACAGGGGCTGGTGGACGTGTGGTAATTAAATACCCTGGGCGGCTTGGTGATAAAATCACCTCAGAGTTACGAGCCATGAAGTAAGTTTTAGATCATATTAAACAGGTCGCTTTTGCGGCCTTTTTTATGTTCGAAGTTACCCGGCTACGGTATACACAGCAGCGATTTGTTCCCATGCTTTCAGCCCATTCAGCAACCATCCCTGATATAATCCCCTGCTTCAAAATGTTCTCATGCTTTTTCCTGCATCCGTTGCTGTGCGCCGTTCTGTGGGGTAATCCGTGGGGTAATATTTGTAATTATTTGATTCAATACAAATTAAAACCATTTAAATTCAACAGGATATTTAAAAATGCTCAGCTATCGACACAGTTTTCATGCCGGTAACCATGCCGATGTACTCAAGCACACGGTTCAGAGCCTGATCATTGATGCGCTCAACGAGAAAGAGAAATCGTTCCTTTATCTTGATACCCATGCCGGTGCCGGACGCTACCAGTTGAGCGGCGAACATGCTGAACGTACAGGTGAATATCTGGAAGGTATTGCCCGTATCTGGCAGCAGGATGATTTACCGGCAGAGCTGGCCAGCTATATTTCCTGCATCAAGGCTTTGAATCCGGGCGGCAGATTGCGTTATTACCCCGGTTCACCGCTGATTGCGCGTCATTTGCTGCGGGCTGGCGATAAACTGAATCTGACCGAGCTGCACCCGAGTGATTATCCGCTGCTGCGTAATGAATTCCAGAAAGATGAACGCGCCCGCACCGAGCGTGCAGACGGCTACCAGCAGTTAAAATCAAAACTACCGCCACCCTCACGCCGGGGCCTGATACTGATCGACCCGCCCTATGAAATGAAAAGCGACTATCAGGCGGTCGTGAAGGGTATTCAGGAAGGCTATAAACGTTTTGGCACCGGCACCTATGCATTGTGGTATCCGGTGGTATTGCGCCAGCAGATTAAGCGTCTGTTTGCCGATCTGCAAGCCACCGGCATCCGTCGTATTTTGCAGATCGAACTGGCGGTGCTGCCTGACAGCGATCGGCGCGGCATGACCGCATCGGGCATGGTGGTGATTAACCCACCATGGAAACTGGAGCAGCAGATGAATAATGTGTTGCCGTGGCTGCATAAGCATTTGGTACCCGGCGGCACCGGGCACACTAAAGTCAGCTGGATTGTACCGGAGTAATCTTTGCTGCCGGGTAACGCTCCCGGCAGCTTCTGTGGCGTTATAAGCTGAAGAGCGAAAAATCGTGCGCCATCTCTGTTTGCGGGAAAATCTGCCGACACTCTGCCAGTAACCGTTCATCATCCTCGCGCAGATAACGCGAACTGAGGTGCGTCACAATCAGCCTTTTCGCTCCGGCCTGTTTTGCCACCGTCGCAGCCTGCACGGTGGAAGAGTGTCCGCGTCCATTGGCTTTTTCTTCCATTGCCACCTCCAGGGTGGCTTCATGTACCACCACATCGGCGTTGTCAGCCAGTTCAGCTGCGGCAGCTGTCGGGCCGGTATCGCCAAAAATCGCCAGCGTCAGCCCCTTAACCGATGGCCCCAGATAGTGGCGGCCATCGACAACCCGGCCATCCTGCATCGTCACCGTTTTGCCTCGCTTAAGCTGCTGGAAAAGGTGGCCTGGTTTGATGCCATCAGCCAGCAGACGCGCAGCATCAAGCCTTCCCGGCTTATCATGCTGTTCAATACGAAAGCCATAGCATTCGACCGGATGGGTCAGCGGAAAGGCTGTTACACGGAAGTGCTCATCGTTGAAGACTTCTCCGGCAGTAATTTCCACAATCTCCAGCGGAAAGCAGAGCCAGGAACCGCTGAGACTGAGGGTGGTTTCCACAAAGGCTTTAATCCCCGGCGGTCCATAAAGCGTGATGGGATCTTTGTTGCCACTCATTGACCGGCTGGTCAGCAATCCCGGCAGGCCAAAAACATGGTCACCATGCAGATGGGTAATAAAAATTTTCTCCAGCCTGGCTGGCTTGACCGGACTGCGCATTATCTGATGCTGCGTGCCTTCCCCACAGTCGAACAACCAACTGCCACCGCGCGCTGGCGGTAGATTTAAGGCAATACTGGTGACATTACGCAGGCGGCTCGGTGTGCCTGCGCCGGTTCCTAAAAATAACAGTTCCATCCGTCTTCCCTCTGCGCGTTGCTTAGCAAGCCCCGATTATTACCGATTTTTCTGCACTCCGCCCTATCGCAATCATAGGTGCAATCTTTGCGGGATGGACCCGAGTAACGCTACACTAACGCCAGTTTACTTCACCGACTTATTGGAACATTCCCGATGACCAGACATTATGACTACCTTGCTATTGGTGGCGGCAGCGGCGGCATCGCCTCTGTAAATCGCGCTGCCATGTATGGACAAAAGTGCGCGCTGATCGAGGCAAAAGATCTGGGCGGTACCTGCGTGAATGTCGGATGTGTGCCGAAAAAAGTAATGTGGCATGCAGCGCAAATTGCTGAAGCAATCCATCAGTACGGCCCGGACTACGGTTTTGATACCACCGTAAACAGCTTCAACTGCAATACGCTGGTTAAAAATCGTAGCGCCTACATTGACCGCATCCATACCTCTTATGACAACGTGTTAGGCAAAAATAAGGTTGAGGTGATCAAAGGTTTCGCCCGCTTTATTGATGCACACACCGTGGAAGTTAACGGTGAGAAGATCACTGCGGACCACATTCTGATTGCCACCGGTGGCCGTCCCAGCCAGCCTTCAGTGCCTGGTGCAGAATACGGTATCGATTCTGACGGCTTTTTCGAGCTGGATGCCCTGCCGAAACGCACCGCCGTGGTGGGCGCTGGTTACATCGCGGTTGAAATTGCGGGCGTGGTCAACGCTCTGGGTTCTGAAACTCATCTGTTCGTGCGCAAACATGCCCCATTGCGTTCTTTCGATCCGTTGATCGTTGAAACGCTGGTTGAGGTGATGAACACCGAAGGCCCAACGCTGCACACCGAGTCTGTGCCAAAGGCGGTAATCAAAAATGCCGATGGCAGCCTGACTCTGCAACTGGAAAACGGTAAAGAGCAGACCGTTGATTGCCTGGTATGGGCGATTGGTCGCGAACCGGCGACTGATAATCTGAACCTGGAAGCGACCGGTGTAAAGCTGAATGAAAAAGGCTATATCAACGTCGATAAATATCAGAATACCAGCGTCGCGGGCATTTACGCGGTGGGTGATAACACTGGCGCAGTCGAATTGACTCCGGTCGCGGTGGCAGCGGGTCGTCGCCTGTCTGAACGCCTGTTTAATAACAAACCGGAAGAGCACCTGGATTACAGCAACGTCCCCACCGTGGTCTTCAGCCATCCTCCAATTGGTACTGTTGGCCTGAGCGAACCCGAAGCCCGTGAGCAATACGGGGATGACCAGGTAAAAGTGTATAAATCCGCTTTCACCGCCATGTATACCGCTGTGACGCAGCATCGCCAGCCGTGCCGTATGAAGCTGGTTTGCGTCGGAAAAGATGAGAAAATTGTCGGTATTCACGGTATCGGTTACGGTATGGATGAGATGTTGCAGGGCTTTGCGGTGGCGCTGAAAATGGGCGCAACCAAAAAAGATTTCGACAATACCGTAGCGATTCACCCGACTGGTGCGGAAGAATTTGTCACCATGCGCTGATTCAGCTTCTCGCCCGCAATCATGCTGATTGCAGTTCTCGCCGGTTACGCAGCGCATGTTAATGCGCGCTTAACAGGGACGCAGAGAGAATTTTCAGTCACACCGGGGCCCATAATCAGGGCCCTTTTTTTCGTCCCGCCCAATCATGCCGTTCAAAGCAACGAGTTGCATATTGACCTACGCTTATCAGCGGAAGCAATGTCATGCCCTGACCGTCACGTCCCGTAATCCTCGACAAAATGAAAGGAATTAACTATCACACCCGTAGTTTTATACAGGTAGGACTTATCCGGAAAGGCATTTATCGTACCAAGACATCAGAACATCTTAAAAAATGGAGCTTATTCATGAGTACGCCAACCGATTCACAAGACACCTCCGCTGCGGGAAAATGCCCCTTTCATCAGGGCAAACAGGAACAGCATGCGGGTGGCGGCACGACCAGCCGTGACTGGTGGCCCAATCAATTACGCGTGGACCTGCTCAATCAACACTCTGAACGTTCTAATCCGCTGGGCAAAGGTTTTAACTATCGTCAGGAGTTCAGCAAGCTTGACTATTTCGCGCTGAAAGGCGATCTCAAAGCACTGCTGACTGATTCTCAACCGTGGTGGCCAGCCGACTGGGGCAGCTATATCGGTCTTTTCATCCGTATGGCCTGGCACAGTGCGGGGACCTACCGTTCTGTCGATGGCCGTGGCGGCTCCGGACGCGGTCAGCAGCGCTTTGCGCCATTAAACTCATGGCCGGATAACGTCAGCCTTGATAAGGCCCGCCGCTTGCTATGGCCGGTCAAACAGAAGTATGGTCAGAAAATTTCCTGGGCTGACCTCTATATTCTGGCGGGTAACGTGGCGCTGGAAAGTGCCGGTTTTCGCACCTTCGGTTTTGGTGCCGGGCGCGAAGACGTCTGGGAGCCGGATATGGATGTGGACTGGGGAAGTGAAAAAACCTGGCTGGAGCATCGCCATCCTGAATCTCTGGCCCAGGCTCCGTTGGGTGCCACCGAAATGGGTCTGATTTATGTTAACCCTGAAGGGCCTGAACACAGCGGCGATCCTGCTTCAGCAGCCCCGGCGATTCGGGCGACCTTCGGCAATATGGGTATGGATGATGAGGAGATTGTTGCTCTGATTGCAGGTGGTCATACGCTGGGTAAAACTCACGGTGCTGGCGAAACCAGTCATGTCGGAGCCGATCCGGAAGCCGCCTCGATTGAATCACAAGGCTTCGGCTGGTCAAGCACGCATGGAAGTGGCTCAGGCGCAGATGCCATCACTTCTGGTCTGGAAGTGGTATGGTCACAAACACCGACGCAGTGGAGCAATTACTTTTTCGAAAACCTGTTCAAATATGAGTGGGTGCAGACACGTAGTCCGGCGGGAGCCATTCAGTTTGAGGCGGTTAATGCTGAAGAAATTATTCCCGATCCATTCGATAAGGCTAAAAAACGTAAACCAACCATGTTGGTTACCGACCTGACATTACGTTTCGATCCGGAATTCGAAAAAATTTCCCGTCGTTTTCTTAACAACCCACAGGCGTTTAACGAAGCGTTCGCCCGCGCCTGGTACAAGCTGACTCACAGAGATATGGGACCTCTGGCTCGCTATATTGGACCGGAAGTGCCGAAAGAAGCGTTAATCTGGCAGGATCCGCTGCCGCAGGCGGTTCATCATCCTGACAATGCAGATATTGACAATCTGAAAACGGCTATCGCGCAATCCGATCTGTCCGTCAGCGAAATGGTTTCTGTTGCCTGGGCGTCAGCGTCCACTTTCCGGGGTGGTGACAAACGTGGCGGTGCAAATGGTGCCAGACTGGCGCTGGCACCACAACGCGACTGGCCGGTGAATGCAAATGTGGCGCGTGCGGTGTCCGTCTTGCAGGGCATCCAGCAGGCATCCGGCAAAGCTTCGCTGGCTGATATTATCGTGCTGGCGGGTGTGGTTGGCGTTGAGAAAGCCGCGCAGGCCGCGGGGGTTAACATTTCCGTTCCTTTCGCGGCAGGACGTGTAGATGCAAGCCAGGATCAAACCGATATTGATCTCTTCGAACTGCTTAATCCAGCTGCTGATGGCTTCCGCAGCTATCGTCGCGTCTTCAATAGTGCTTCTACCGAGGAGTTGCTGATTGATAAAGCGCAGCAGCTTACGCTGACCGCACCTGAACTGACCGCCCTGATTGGTGGCCTGCGCGTTCTTGGCGCTAATTTTGACGGCAGCCAGCATGGTGTGTTCACGCAAAGCGCGGGCATACTCAGCAACGACTTTTTCGTTAATCTGCTGGATATGGGTAATGAATGGAAAGCGACCGGCAGCAGCAACGAGATTTTTGAAGGACGCGATCGACTCACCGGGGAGGTGAAATTTACCGCTACCCGCGCAGATCTGGTATTTGGATCTAACGCAGTGCTGCGTTCCGTGGCGGAAGTTTACGCCAGCAGTGATGCCAAAGAGAAGTTCGTTACTGACTTCGTGGCGGCATGGAACAAGGTAATGAATCTGGATCGTTTCGATTTGGCGTAACGTTCACCGGGAGGGGCCTCTCGCCCCTCCTGACTTATCAGCCTGTCACCTGCACAAAGCGGCCACTGCCCCCACGTGATATCATGATCACCCCATTCTCGATAATCCCCCGCTGAAATCTCTCCCTGTTTCGAAAATACCTTGGTTAACAAAAAGATAAACAAGCGCCACTTATGCCTTGCATGAGGTGTAACTCTTTCTGATATCTCTTTTTTCTTCAGGGAAGCTATGGTTAACAAACACGGCATGACCTGATCTGAGGAAAAGAACATGAGTACATTTACGGCGCAGGATGGTACACAGATTTATTTTAAAGACTGGGGCAAAGGGAAACCTGTACTTTTCAGCCACGGCTGGCCCCTGGATGCGGATATGTGGGAGAGCCAGATGTATTTCCTGGCAGAACGCGGCTTTCGGGTGATCGCTACGGACCGCCGTGGTTTTGGTCGTTCAGATCAACCGTGGCAAGGTTATGATTACGATACTTTTGCTTCAGACATTAATGACCTGTTGCAGCACCTTGATCTGCGGGATGTCACTCTGGTGGGCTTTTCTATGGGCGGTGGCGACGTCAGCCGCTATATCGGGAAGTATGGTACAGACCGGGTGACCAGCCTGGTGCTGCTGGGCGCAGTCACACCCCTGTTTATAAAAACGGACGATCACCCTGAAGGCGTTGATAAATCGGTATTTGACGACATTAAGCGCGGTTTACTTAAAGATCGCGCCCAGTTTATCAGTGACTTTGCCACACCATTTTACGGTACGAATCAGGGCATGTCGGTTTCTGCCGGCGTGCTGACACAGACGCTGAATATGGCCTTGCTGGCTTCCCTTAAGGGAACACTTGAGTGTGTCACCGCATTTTCTGAAACCGATTTTCGGCCCGATATGGCGAAAATCACCGTTCCAACGTTGATAATCCATGGCAGTAACGATCAGGTGGTGCCCTTCGAAGCCACGGGCAAGCTGGCCGCTAAAATGATTAAGCACTCTCAGTTAAAAATTTATGACGGTGCGCCGCACGGTTTTGCCGTGACCCATCAACAGCAGTTGAACGAGGATCTGCTGGCCTTTCTTAACTCTCTGTAATCAAAATGAAAAAAAGGGGCCGCCGCCCCTTTTATGCGCATCTGGAATGAAAGTCTGGCTGTTTTTTAAAGATTCCGCACCGATGACGGAAAAAATGAAGGCAGCGCAGGGGATCGTTACTTATCCTGCGGACGCAGCGAGATTTCTCCCCCTACCCATGATTTCACGATGCCATCCTGCTCCAGTAGTAATCCACCCTGCTGATCGATGCCTCTGGCAATGCCAGGGATTTCACGGTCGCCTATCAGTAACTTCACCGGACGATCGATAAAATTATCCAGCGCTCTCCAGCGGTCAATAAACGGAGCCAGTCCCTCACTTTCGAACAATGTCAGCGACTGGCGCATTTTGTTTACCAGCCTGGCAGTCAGCAGGTTGCGGTCGATATCAACACCCGCTTCATGCAGGTTAATCCATCCCTGATTGACGATAGTCGTATCCGGCGAGCGCATCGCCAGGTTAATGCCTGTTCCCATCACGATTTGCGCCGCGTCGCCCGTTTTCCCCGTTAGTTCTACCAGGATACCCGCCAGTTTACGATCGTGCAGATAGAGGTCATTTGGCCATTTTACCCGTACATCACTGGCCCCTGACTCCTGTAATACTTCGGCGGTGACAATGCCAATCACCAGGCTCAATCCCATCGCGGCAACGGGGCCATGCTCCAGACGCCAGTACATCGAAAGATAGAGGTTGGAGCCAAAGGGTGAAAACCACTGCCTGCCGCGGCGGCCCCTTCCTGCCTGCTGATATTCAGCAACACAGGCATCTCCGGATTGCAATTGATCCATTCTATCCAGCAGATACTGGTTGGTGGAATCAATCACCGGTATTACGGCCAGGCGACCATCAACCAGCCGCGCAGTAATCGTTTCTTCATCCAGCAATTGGATCGGCGCTGGCAAACTGTAGCCTTTCCCCACCACGGTAAACACATCTATGCCCCAGTCTTTCAGGGTCTGAATATGTTTATTGATTGCAGCCCGGCTCATGCCCAGCTGTTCACCCAACTGCTCGCCCGAATGAAACTCGCCATCCGCTAACAGCCTGATTAATGCCAGAGGAACGATATTCGCTTTCATGAAATTACCTTAACCGCATCCTTTTCTCCTGTAGCACCAATAAAGCGTACTTCAGGCTCAAGCCAGACGTTAAATTTGCTACCAACGCGCTGTCGCACCTCATGTGCCAGCGCTACAATATCGCCACTGCTGGCCTGTTGCTGGTTGATCAGAACCAGCGCCTGCTGCCGATGCACGGCAGCTCCTCCCACACAAAATCCTTTCAGGTTACAACGATCAATCAGCCAGCCAGCCGCCAGTTTGACAGTGCCATCAGCCTGAGGATAAAGCGGAGCGTCAGGATAATTTTTTAACAAAGAATCAGCAAAAGCCGCATCAACAACCGGGTTTTTGAAAAAACTGCCGGCATTTCCAGTGATACGAGGGTCGGGCAATTTACTGCTGCGCATATGACAGACGGTATCGAAAATCTGCTGTGCCGTAATCGTGGTCGGATCAGATTTACTGAGTTCACCGTAAGTCATCACCGGTTGCCACGCTTTTTTCAGCTTAAGTCCGACGGCAATAATGGCATAGCCTGTCTGGTAGTGATGCTTGAATATGCTGTCGCGATAACCAAACTGACACTCTTCCGCTGACAAACGCCGCGTTTCACCACAGGTAAGTTTCAGCACATCAACATATTCACAGACAGTTTTCAGTTCCACACCATAAGCGCCAATATTCTGGATCGGTGCGGAGCCAACACAGCCAGGAATCATTGCCAGATTCTCTAAACCGGAGAAACCATTTTCCAATGAGTACTGCACCAGATTATGCCAGTTTTCACCGGATGCTACGTGCAAATGCCAGGCCTCATCGCTCTCTTCAACGCGGATACCTTTCAGACGATTCACAATCACAACACCGTGAAAATCTTCCAGAAAAAGAATATTACTCCCCTCTCCGAGCAAAAGAGCAGGCTGCTGATTCTTCTGGCTGGTTTGCCAGGCATTAATCAGCTCAGCGGTGGTTTCGGCCACCACAATTTGTTCCGCTTTGACATCGAGATTGAAGGTATTAAAGGGTTTCAGAGAGGGGGACTGGCTGGACATCAGATGGCCTTAACAAATTTGACTGCCGCCAGTTTACCTGATCGATCGGCCAGTAAGGCTTATTTTTTTACATCTTCAGAGGTAAAAGTCGGCCCGGGAAGGGGTATCCGCTTTTTTTATTGGGGAAAAACGCAAAAAACCCCGGCCTTACGGTCGGGGTCTTCGCTTTAGTTGATGCCTGGCAGTTCCCTACTCTCGCATGGGGAGACCCCACACTACCATCGGCGCTACGGCGTTTCACTTCTGAGTTCGGCATGGGGTCAGGTGGGACCACCGCGCTACGGCCGCCAGGCAAATCTTGGTGCACAAAACGCTTCTTTTGCCCTGATACCGCGTTGCCTGCGCTCGTAAAGTCAGTCGCATACTTATGTATGCTCTTTCCTTTCCTTCGCCTGCCGCCTTCTCTCAGCACAAAATCTCACGTTCCCTGCAAATTACTTATCCGTCACAAGCTGAAAATTATTCACTGTCTCTCAACAGAACGCCTCTGGCGTTGTAAGGTTAAGCCTCTCGGGTCATTAGTACCGGTCAGCTCAACGCATCGCTGCGCTTACACATCCGGCCTATCAACGTCGTCGTCTTCAACGTCCCTTCGGGTGGCTTAAAGCCACAGGGAGAACTCATCTCGGGGCAAGTTTCGCGCTTAGATGCTTTCAGCGCTTATCTTTTCCGCACTTAGCTACCGGGCAGTGCCACTGGCGTGACAACCCGAACACCAGCGGTGCGTTCACTCCGGTCCTCTCGTACTGGGAGCAAACCCCCTCAATTCTCCAGCGCCCACGGCAGATAGGGACCGAACTGTCTCACGACGTTCTAAACCCAGCTCGCGTACCACTTTAAACGGCGAACAGCCGTACCCTTGGGACCTGCTTCAGCCCCAGGATGTGATGAGCCGACATCGAGGTGCCAAACACCGCCGTCGATATGAACTCTTGGGCGGTATCAGCCTGTTATCCCCGGAGTACCTTTTATCCGTTGAGCGATGGCCCTTCCATTCAGAACCACCGGATCACTATGACCTGCTTTCGCACCTGCTCGCGCCGTCACGCTCGCAGTCAAGCTGGCTTATGCCATTGCACTAACCTCCTGATGTCCGACCAGGATTAGCCAACCTTCGTGCTCCTCCGTTACGCTTTGGGAGGAGACCGCCCCAGTCAAACTACCCACCAGACACTGTCCCCGCGCCGGATCACGGCGCAAGGTTAGAACGCCAAACGTTAAAGGGTGGTATTTCAAGGATGGCTCCGCGCAGACTGGCGTCCACGCTTCAAAGCCTCCCACCTATCCTGCACATCAAGGCTCAGCGTTCAGTGTCAAGCTGTAGTAAAGGTTCACGGGGTCTTTCCGTCTTGCCGCGGGTACACTGCATCTTCACAGCGAGTTCAATTTCACTGAGTCCCGGGTGGAGACAGCCTGGCCATCATTACGCCATTCGTGCAGGTCGGAACTTACCCGACAAGGAATTTCGCTACCTTAGGACCGTTATAGTTACGGCCGCCGTTTACCGGGGCTTCGATCAGGAGCTTCTGGTTACCCATAACCCCATCAATTAACCTTCCGGCACCGGGCAGGCGTCACACCGTATACGTCCACTTTCGTGTTTGCACAGTGCTGTGTTTTTAATAAACAGTTGCAGCCAGCTGGTATCTTCGACTGGCCTCGGCTCGGGGAGCAAGTCCCTCCACCTACGCGCCAGCGTGCCTTCTCCCGAAGTTACGGCACCATTTTGCCTAGTTCCTTCACCCGGGTTCTCTCAAGCGCCTTGGTATTCTCTACCTGACCACCTGTGTCGGTTTCGGGTACGATTTCGTGTTGCCTGATGCTTAGAGGCTTTTCCTGGAAGCAGGGCATCTGTCACTTCAGCACCGTGGTGCCTCGTCATCACGCCTCAGCCTTGATTTTCCGGATTTGCCTGGAAAACCAGCCTACACGCTTAAACCGGGACGACCGTCGCCCGGCTGACACAGCCTTCTCCGTCCCCCCTTCGCAGCAACACCAAGTACGGGAATATTAACCCGTTTCCCATCGACTACGCCTTTCGGCCTCGCCTTAGGGGTCGACTCACCCTGCCCCGATTAACGTTGTACAGGAACCCTTGGTCTTCCGGCGAGCGGGCTTTTCACCCGCTTTATCGTTACTTATGTCAGCATTCGCACTTCTGATACCTCCAGCAGCCCTCACAGGCCACCTTCGCAGGCTTACAGAACGCTCCCCTACCCAACAACGCTTGCGCGCCGCTGCCGCAGCTTCGGTGCATGGTTTAGCCCCGTTACATCTTCCGCGCAGGCCGACTCGACCAGTGAGCTATTACGCTTTCTTTAAATGATGGCTGCTTCTAAGCCAACATCCTGGCTGTCTGGGCCTTCCCACATCGTTTCCCACTTAACCATGACTTTGGGACCTTAGCTGGCGGTCTGGGTTGTTTCCCTCTTCACGACGGACGTTAGCACCCGCCGTGTGTCTCCCGTGATAACATTCTCCGGTATTCGCAGTTTGCATCGGATCGGTAAGCCGGGATGGCCCCCTGGCCGAAACAGTGCTCTACCCCCGGAGATGAGTTCACGAGGCGCTACCTAAATAGCTTTCGGGGAGAACCAGCTATCTCCCGGTTTGATTGGCCTTTCACCCCCAGCCACAGGTCATCCGCTGATTTTTCAACATCAGTCGGTTCGGTCCTCCAGTTAGTGTTACCCAACCTTCAACCTGCCCATGGCTAGATCACCGGGTTTCGGGTCTGTACCCTGCAACTTAACGCCCGGTTAAGACTCGGTTTCCCTTCGGCTCCCCTATACGGTTAACCTTGCTACAGAATACAAGTCGCTGACCCATTATACAAAAGGTACGCAGTCACACCACGAAGGTGCTCCCACTGCTTGTACGTACACGGTTTCAGGTTCTGTTTCACTCCCCTCGCCGGGGTTCTTTTCGCCTTTCCCTCACGGTACTGGTTCACTATCGGTCAGTCAGGAGTATTTAGCCTTGGAGGATGGTCCCCCCATATTCAGACAGGATACCACGTGTCCCGCCCTACTCTTCGAACTCACGACCTGTGCCTCTTCGTGTACGGGAGTATCACCCTGTATCCTGCGACTTTCCAGACGCTTCCACTGATGCACAAGCCGATGATGGTTCCGGGCTCCTCCCCGTTCGCTCGCCGCTACTGGGGGAATCTCGGTTGATTTCTTTTCCTCGGGGTACTTAGATGTTTCAGTTCCCCCGGTTCGCCTTGCAGCACTATGTATTCATGCTGCAATGATGCACTGAGTGCACCGGGTTTCCCCATTCGGGTATCGTCGGGTATCGCGGTTCATATCACCTTACCGACGCTTATCGCAGATTAGCACGCCCTTCATCGCCTCTGACTGCCAGGGCATCCACCGTGTACGCTTAGTCACTTAACCTCACAACCCACAGGCGTCCTTTCTTCTGGTTTCGTAACGACTGCGCGTCGTCATGGCCGCGTTATGCAGTGCTTGCAGTGCTCATGGACATCAGTCCACTCCGCCCTGCTGCGCGCTGACGCCTTGCCACGACCTTGCTCGTTCGTTACTCCGACAGAGTCACGCTGCATGTTGTAAGCATTTGAGAGACCCGAACATGTCGTCATGCCATTCTTATTACGGAGAATGACCACAACATGTCGTTTCAAATTTTCAGCTTGTTCCGGATTGTTAAAGAGCATGTATCTCATAACCGATTCACCTTGCGGTAAATCAGCTCTGAGATACGGGCGGAGACATCTTTCACCTGTCACCAGGCAGGTGGCGTCCCCTAGGGGATTCGAACCCCTGTTGCCGCCGTGAAAGGGCGGAGTCCTAACCGCTAGACGAAGGGGACACAAAGGTGTCTCGACTTCGCAGCCGTCCTGCTCATTACTTTTCTATCAGACAATCTGTGTGAGCACTGCACGGGAAGGTATCTTCAGGTAAGGAGGTGATCCAACCGCAGGTTCCCCTACGGTTACCTTGTTACGACTTCACCCCAGTCATGAATCACAAAGTGGTAAGCGCCCTCCCGAAGGTTAAGCTACCTACTTCTTTTGCAACCCACTCCCATGGTGTGACGGGCGGTGTGTACAAGGCCCGGGAACGTATTCACCGTGGCATTCTGATCCACGATTACTAGCGATTCCGACTTCACGGAGTCGAGTTGCAGACTCCGATCCGGACTACGACGCACTTTATGAGGTCCGCTTGCTCTCGCGAGGTCGCTTCTCTTTGTATGCGCCATTGTAGCACGTGTGTAGCCCTGGCCGTAAGGGCCATGATGACTTGACGTCATCCCCACCTTCCTCCGGTTTATCACCGGCAGTCTCCTTTGAGTTCCCGGCCGAACCGATGGCAACAAAGGATAAGGGTTGCGCTCGTTGCGGGACTTAACCCAACATTTCACAACACGAGCTGACGACAGCCATGCAGCACCTGTCTCACGGTTCCCGAAGGCACAACCCCATCTCTGGGGTCTTCCGTGGATGTCAAGGCCAGGTAAGGTTCTTCGCGTTGCATCGAATTAAACCACATGCTCCACCGCTTGTGCGGGCCCCCGTCAATTCATTTGAGTTTTAACCTTGCGGCCGTACTCCCCAGGCGGTCGATTTAACGCGTTAGCTACGGAAGCCACGCCTCAAGGGCACAACCTCCAAATCGACATCGTTTACGGCGTGGACTACCAGGGTATCTAATCCTGTTTGCTCCCCACGCTTTCGCACCTGAGCGTCAGTCTTTGTCCAGGGGGCCGCCTTCGCCACCGGTATTCCTCCAGATCTCTACGCATTTCACCGCTACACCTGGAATTCTACCCCCCTCTACAAGACTCAAGCCTGCCAGTTTCAAATGCAGTTCCCAGGTTAAGCCCGGGGATTTCACATCTGACTTAACAGACCGCCTGCGTGCGCTTTACGCCCAGTAATTCCGATTAACGCTTGCACCCTCCGTATTACCGCGGCTGCTGGCACGGAGTTAGCCGGTGCTTCTTCTGCGGGTAACGTCAATGAATGAAGTTATTAACTCCACTCCCTTCCTCCCCGCTGAAAGTACTTTACAACCCGAAGGCCTTCTTCATACACGCGGCATGGCTGCATCAGGCTTGCGCCCATTGTGCAATATTCCCCACTGCTGCCTCCCGTAGGAGTCTGGACCGTGTCTCAGTTCCAGTGTGGCTGGTCATCCTCTCAGACCAGCTAGGGATCGTCGCCTTGGTGAGCCGTTACCTCACCAACTAGCTAATCCCATCTGGGCACATCCGATGGTGTGAGGCCCGAAGGTCCCCCACTTTGGTCTTGCGACGTTATGCGGTATTAGCTACCGTTTCCAGTAGTTATCCCCCTCCATCGGGCAGTTTCCCAGACATTACTCACCCGTCCGCCACTCGTCACCCGGGGAGCAAGCTCCCCTGTGCTACCGTTCGACTTGCATGTGTTAGGCCTGCCGCCAGCGTTCAATCTGAGCCATGATCAAACTCTTCAATTAAAAGTCTGATTTGCTTCAACTCGTGAAGCGGTGCTCAGGAAAAACCGTAATGAATTACGTGTTCACTCTGAGGCTTGATATTTTTTTGCATCCTAAGATGCGGATATCAATCCTGTGAGTGCCCACACAGATTGTCTGATAAATTGTTAAAGAGCGGTGCAACATATTCTCGTGTGGCGCGGGGTGCATATACTATGCATTTCCGCCTTAGAGTCAAGTATTTTATCACTTTTCTCTTACTTTCACGATGACGTTTGCGTCGTTGTTCCGTGTCAGTGGAGGCGCATTATAGGGAGTTCCTGACGCCTGACAAGTATTAATTTTAAAAAAAACATCGTTAGCTTCTTTTTTCATCTTTGGGTTAAAAAACCACCACCCATCGGCTGTTTTCACAGCAAATTCGCTACTGAAACCCTCTTTGGGCATCACGATATCTGCTCTCGCGGTGCTATTCTTTATTACTTGCAGTTCACAACTGCTACGCTAATCACCAAAAAGGATGCCAAATGATAAAATCCGCGCGCAGTATGGCCGGACTTCCATGGATTGCCGCCATGGCTTTCTTTATGCAGGCACTCGATGCGACAATACTTAACACCGCGCTTCCCGCTATTGCGAACAGCCTCAACCGCTCTCCCCTTGCAATGCAATCCGCCGTTATCAGCTACACACTGACTGTTGCCATGCTTATTCCGGTTAGCGGCTGGCTGGCAGACCGTTTCGGCACACGAAAAATATTTATCATTGCCGTCAGCCTTTTTACTCTTGGTTCGCTGGCCTGCGCGCTGTCAGGATCGCTGGCCATGCTGGTTGTCTTTCGCGTTGTGCAGGGCATTGGCGGAGCCATGATGATGCCGGTAGCCAGACTGGCGCTGTTACGAGCTTATCCACGCAGTGAGCTACTGCCCGTGCTCAATTTTGTCACTATGCCGGGATTGATTGGCCCGGTGCTGGGTCCAATGCTCGGTGGCGTTCTGGTTACCTGGGCCACCTGGCACTGGATTTTCCTGATCAATATTCCTATGGGCGTTATGGGGATTATTTATGCTCGCAAATATATGCCGGATTTCACCACCCCCAGACGCCGCTTTGACCTGCCCGGGTTTTTGCTGTTTGGTTTTGGCCTGGTCTTACTCTCCAGTGGGATAGAGTTATTTGGTGAGAAAATTGTATCCACCAGCATTGCACTGGCCGTAACCGCAGGCGGCATCCTTCTGCTTCTTATCTACATAGTGCACGCGCGGCATCACGCTGCTCCACTGATTCCACTACCGATGTTCAAAACCCGCACTTTCTCCGTAGGCATACTGGGTAATATCGCCTCGCGTCTTGGCACCGGTTGTGTCCCCTTCCTGATGCCATTGATGCTTCAGATTGGCTTTGGCTATTCCGCTATTCTGGCTGGCTGCATGATGGCCCCCACCGCCGTTGGATCTCTACTGGCGAAGTCAACGGTAACGCAGGTATTGCGCTGGCTGGGTTACAGAAAAACACTGGTATGGATCAGCGTGATAATTGGTGCGTTAATTGCCAGTTTTGCGTTGCAAACGCCCGCGATGGGACTGCCGGTATTGCTACTGCCCCTGTTTATTCTGGGCATGGCGATGTCGACTCAATTTACCGCAATGAACACCATTACCCTGGCAGACCTGAACGAAAGTAACGCCAGTAGCGGTAACAGTATGCTGGCGGTCACGCAACAGCTGGCGATTAGTTTTGGCGTGGCGGTGAGTGCCGCAGTATTACGTTTCTATGAGAACTTTGACGCATCAACCGTACAGCAATTTCACGCCACCTTCCTGACGATGGGCGTGGTGACGGCGATTTCCGGGCTGGTGTTTATGCTGCTGAAACCCGGCGATGGTCGCCATCTGATTACCAACCGGGAAAAACGCCAAAGGCGGCATTAAATTTCCGCTACTGAGCCGCGCTCGATTAGCTCCGGCGTCAGAACCAGCAGCTGCTGACTGCCGCCGGGTTCATTCAGACGATGAATTAACGTATCGATGGCCAGCTCCCCCAGCTCATCCTTCGGCTGATGAATGGTGGTGAGCGGTGGGGTCATATAGCGGGCCAGTTCGATATCATCATAACCCATCACCGCCATGTCCCGCCCTACTACCAGACCCGCCTGATACAGCGCATGGTAAACCCCAACCGCCATAGCATCGTTACTGGTGAAAACAGCCTGAGGCAGGGGATTGAGCACAAGCAGCTCATTCATTGCGTGATAGCCTCCCTCAAATTCAAAGTCACCACTGACCACATAGCCCGGCAGAATGGGAAGGCCCGCCGTTTTCATTGCCTGTTGAAAACCTTCGAGGCGCAGTCGGGCTGGCGTCTTGTCCTGTGGACCGGCAATGCAGGCAATTCGCCTGTAGCCACGCGAAATAAGATATCGGGTAGCCATTTCGCCACCCAGCAGCGAATTATCCTGAATGATGTCACTGCCGCCATCGAAAGGTGACCAGTCCATCATCACTGAAGGTATGGAAGGATAGCGACCAAGGAGCTCTGTCGGGGGTATGTGGCTTTCGGTACACATAATTAACAGGCCATCGACGCGTTTTTGCAGTAACGTTTCCAGACTGCGATGCAGGCGATCTTCATCGCCTTCGGTGTTACAGAGCACCAGACTGTAGCCGCGTTCATAGCAGCTACGTTCAACCCCACGCACCACCTCAGAATAGAAGGGATTACTGCTGGCAGTCAGCAGCATGCCAATGGTTCTGGTCTGATTAAGTTTCAGGCTGCGGGCCAGGGCGGAAGGGGCATAGTTCAGTTGCGTGATTGCTGCGTTAATTTTTTCGCGCACCGCGTCGCTGACAAAACGGTTGTTATTGATGACGTGGGAAACCGTTGAGGTTGATACACCAGCAAGTCGCGCCACATCTTTCATTGTTGCCACAGACTACCCCTGCTGCTGCAAAAAGTTGTCGGTTTCATTGCGCCAGGGCACGGAAGGCTGTGCGCCGGATCGGGTAACAGCAATGGCTGCCGCCGCATGAGCAAAACGCACCGCCTGTTCGACAGGCTTATCTTCCAGCAGGGCAGTGATCAGCGCCCCATTAAAGGTATCTCCGGCGGCGATGGTATCCACAGCCTGAACCTTAAAACCGGCAATACGTTGCCCCTTACCCTGTTCGCTCAGCCAAACGCCACGGCTTCCCAAGGTAATCAAAACGCTGGGGATGCCCTTTTCATGCAGCAGATGAGCTGCCCGCGCCGCATCTTCATCAGATTCGATATGCACGCCGGTGAGAATTTCCGCTTCGGTTTCATTTGGCGTAATCATATCCACCAGCGCTAACAGCTCATCGGAGAGTGGCGTTGCCGGAGCCGGGTTGAGGATAACCCGGGTCTGATGCTGTCGGGCGATTTTTGCCGCAGCCAGAACGCTATCCAGGGGGGACTCGAGTTGCATTAACAATGCCGCAGCCTCAGCGATCGTCTGTTTATGTTTTGCCACCCGTTCCGGCGTCAGTGCCCCATTCGCTCCGGCATGAATCGCAATACTGTTTTCACCGTCCTCATTAACGAAGATCAGCGCCACCCCCGTAGATTCACCGGGCACAACCTCCACCGGCGAGACATCGATGTGGTCTTTCATCAGCTGTTGACGTATCCGCTCACCGATATCGTCGTCACCCACACAGGCGATAAAAGCGATATCAGCGCCGCTACGCCCAGCTGCCACCGCCTGATTGGCCCCTTTTCCACCAAAAGCAACCTGATAATGGTTACCGACAACCGTTTCACCAGGGCGCGGAAAGCGGGACAGGTTGAGAATGTGATCTGCGTTAATACTGCCAAGAACGGCCAGCTTTCCGGTTTTTTTCATCAGGGAATCATCCAAAAAAAGGCACCACCTGTGAAAGGTGGTGCGGGGCATACTGCATTATTTGGTCACCAGTTTCAGATCAACCGGGTTGATCGCCTGTACTTTCTGGCCTTTCAGTACCTTATCAGCGGCATCCACGCCAATAACGCCAATTTTCTCAGGCTGTTGCGCCACTGTCGCCGCCAGTTTGCCGCCTTCAACTGCTTTCACGCCATCTGCTGTGCCATCAAAACCCACCACAAGGACATCAGATTTACCGGCGGTTTGCAAAGCACGCATTGCTCCCAACGCCATCTCATCATTCTGCGCAAATACTGCCTGCACATCCGGATGGGCAGTTAACAGATTCTGCATGACGTTCAGACCTTTAGTCCGGTCGAAATCTGCTGGCTGACTGGCAAGGATGACAAATTTATGCGCATCCGCAGCGGTTTTAAAACCTTCGCCGCGCTCACGGGCTGCTGAGGTTCCGGCAATACCAGACAGCTCAATGATTTTGGCATTATCACCCAGCTTTTTGGCAATAAAATCACCCGCCATTTTGCCGCCAAAGCGGTTATCTGAGGCAACATGGCTGGCAACCACGCCCTGTGCGGCCTTACGGTCAAGAGTGATAACCGGAATGTTGGCCTGATTTGCCATTTTCACCGCGTTGCCCACCGAGTCAGAATCGGTCGGGTTGATCAGCAGCAACTTGGTGCCACGCACCGTCAGATCCTGCACGTTAGCCAGCTCTTTCGCCGGATTATTCTGCGAATCCAGCACCACCAGGTTATAGCCCAGCTTGTCGGCTTCTTTTTGTGCACCGTCTTTCAGCGAGACGAAGAACGGATTATTCAGGGTTGAAACCACCAGAGCGATAGTATCTTTTGCCATAGCACTGGCGCTCAACGTGGCGCCGAGCAGAACGGCAAGGGCTGTCAGTTTGGTCATTTTCATCATCAGTTCCTGTAGGGGAGAGTTATTTACTACTTTTGTTATCTACCAGTACCGCCAGCAAAATCACCACCGCTTTGACGATCATTTGGTAGTAAGACGAAACGCCGAGCAGGTTAAGGCCGTTATTAAGAAAACCAAGAATCAACGCCCCAATCAGCGTGCCCATAATGCGGCCTTTACCACCCGCAAGGCTGGTGCCGCCCAGCACCACTGCCGCGATGGCATCCAGTTCATAGCCCGTTCCTGCGGTTGGCTGCGCAGAAGAAAGGCGGGCAACCTCAATGGTTCCGGCCAGCGCGGCCAACATGCCACACAGCGCATAAACGGTAATTTTGACCCGGCTGACGCTGATACCCGACAAACGCGTCGCGGCTTCATTGCCGCCCAGCGCATAGATATAACGACCGAGGCGGGTGTGATGCAGCATGTACCAGGCAAGCGCAAATACCACTGCCATCAGCCAGACCGGTGTGGGGATGCCCAGCGGACGGCCAATACCAAACCAGCCCAACAGGTCGGCATTGTCATTAAACCCGGTGTTAACCGGGCTGCCGTTGGTGTAAACCATGGTGACGCCGCGTAACAGCAACATCATCACCAGGGTGGCGATAAACGCCTGCACCCTGCCTTTTGCCACGATAGTACCGGTCACGGCTCCGATCGCGGCACCCAGTGCCAGTGACGCCGCCACCGCCACCAGCGCGTTCACCTCCATCCCCACCAGCGATGCTGCCACCGCGCCGGTCAGCGCCAGTAATGATCCCACAGACAGATCGATACCGGAGGTCAGGATCACCAGCGTCATTCCCACCGCCATAATCGCGTTGACCGAAGTCTGTTGCAGGATGTTGAACATATTGTTCAGGGTAAAGAAATTTGGGCTCATGCCAGAGACGATGGCAATCAGCACGATCAGCGCAATCAGTGACTTTTGTTCCAGCAGCCAGGCTTTGCTGAAAAAACGGCCGCTCTGAAGAGTTTGAGTACTCATTGTTATGCCAGCTCCACGCTATGTTGCTTACCGACTGCCGCCGCCATCAGAACTTCCTGCGAGGCCTGTTCAATTGGAAAATCGCCGCTCAGACTGCCTTCATGCATAACCAGCACACGGTCACTCATGCCCAGCACTTCAGGCATTTCTGAAGAGACAAGAATGATGCTGAGCCCTTCCTCTTTAAACTGATTAATTAACTGGTAAATTTCTTTCTTTGCTCCCACGTCCACCCCGCGCGTTGGCTCATCGAGGATCAACACCTTTGGCCGGGTCATCAGTCCACGCGCGATAGCAATTTTTTGCTGATTACCGCCCGATAACAGCCCAATCGGCTGATTCATCGACGGCGTTTTAACCTTGAAAAGTTTAATAAAATCACCCACCGCCAGCTGTTCTTCAGCGTGTTTCAGCCGGCCACCGCCGTGGCTGAAATAGTCCAGCGCGGTGAGAGACATGTTCTCTTTTACCGACATGCCCAGCACCAGGCCGTCACGTTTGCGATCTTCCGAGATATAAACGATGCCGTTTCGCAATCCCTCTTCCGGAGAACGGATAACCACCGGTTTCCCGTCAAGGATGACGCTGCCATCCGTACGCGGCAATGCGCCGTACAGCACCTTCATCAGCTCCGTCCGCCCTGCTCCCATCAGGCCAGCCACCCCAAGAATTTCACCCTTGCGCAGGGTAAAACTCACCTTATCGACGCCAGGCCCGGCGAGATTTTCAACCCGCAGACGCACTTCGCCAGGCTGCTTATCCAGGCGGGGATACTGCTCCTCCAGTTTGCGACCGACCATCATCTCAATCAGCGAATCTTCATCAAGGGTGCTGACTTCACGTTCGGCAATAAATTGCCCGTCACGGAAAACCGTAACGTCATCGCAAATTTCAAAAATTTCTTTCATCCGGTGCGAGATATAGACAATTCCGCAGCCCTGCGCTTTCAGCTCACGGATCACCGTAAACAGCGACGCTGTTTCGGTATCGGTCAGCGCATCGGTGGGTTCATCCATCACAATCACTTTCGATTCGAAGCTCAGCACTTTGGCAATTTCCACCATCTGCTGATCGCCAATCGACAGATCCCCCACCAGCTTGTGGCTGCTGAAACGCAGATTGAGCCTTTTCAGCAGGCGATCCGCTTCGGCATACATTTTTTTCCACTGGATACCTCCCAGACCGTTCACAAACTCGCGACCCAGAAAGATATTTTCCGCGACGCTGAGCTGTGGGATCAGGTTCAGCTCCTGATGGATAATACCAATCCCGGCCTCCTGAGAAGCTTTTGGACCGTTAAAGCTGACCTCGTTACCCAGCCAGCTGATCGAACCGGCATCACGACTGTAAATGCCGGTCATCACTTTCATCATGGTGGATTTCCCGGCACCGTTTTCGCCCACCAGCGCCATCACACGGCCTGGATAGACGGCCAGCGCCGCACCGGAGAGCGCTTTCACGCCGGGAAACGATTTATCAATACCCTGTAATTGTAAAAGTGGTTGCATGGTGGCCTCAGAAGGTCACGCCAGCACGCAGGATGATGTTCGCATAGGGGGAACACTCCCCACTGCGAATCACCGCCTGGCTGCGCTGAGTTTGCTGTTTAAACTGATGGTGGCTGACATACTCAACAGCAATGCTGTTTCCCTGATGTTGTTGCAGTAAATCGAGCAGAGCGAGTAAATCGCGGTGGAGCTGCGGATTATGGGTTTTGATCTCTTCCGCCATCGCGGCACTTTCCACCTGCATTTCTGCGGTCACCGCCTGCACCACCTGCATAAAGCTGGGAATACCCTTTGTCAGCGCCAGATCAACACGCTGTGGTCCGCCCGGAATGGGCAGCCCCGCATCGCCAATCACCAGGCTGTCGGTATGCCCCAGGCGCGCAACCAGTAACGAAATATCAGAATTCAGTAAGGTGCCTTTTTTCATTGTTCACTCCCCAGCGAAACGTTTCGCTACTCGGCAGTGTAGGAAATCACCAACGGAAAACAACGGTCAAGAGATGAAACTGTGATCGCCATCGAAACGTTTCGCTCACGCCAGTAAGCCACGCTTTTCGCTTGATAAGACGAGGGGGAGGAGAAGTAAGCGCATCCTTTCACAGAAGGCGGGGTTGATGGCCGGCAAAAATAATCGCTGAGCCGTTCAGCCATAGTTGAAGACGAAGAGAACAAAGCCGGGCGCTTTGAATCCGCAAATCAGCAAGCTGGCCGGAAGATCCGGCCAGTTGCGGGAGATCAGTTAAAGACCATACCGCCATCAATCAGCAGTGACTGACCGGTCATATAACTGGAATCCGGTCCGGCAAGGTATGAGACACAGGCCGCCACATCCTCTGGCTCAGAAAGACGGCCCAGGGTAATGCGTTTGGCAAATTCCGCCGTGCCATAGCCCAGAGGTTTACCTGCCGCTTCTGAAACCTGCCTGTCGATCTCTTCCCACATTGGTGTTTTAACAATGCCAGGGCAGTAGGCATTGACGGTAATGCCCGCCGGAGCAAGATCGCGGGCGGCAGTTTGCGTCAGGCCGCGCACGGCAAATTTGCTGGAGCTGTAAACCGCCAGCTCCGGATTACCGACATGTCCCGCCTGCGAGCAGGCATTGATAATCTTCCCGCCGTGACCTTCAGCCTTGAAGGCTTTAATCGCCGCCTGCATTCCCCAAATCACACCTTTAATGTTGATATCGTAAACTTTATCAACCATTTCCTCGGTGATCTCTTCAATGGGCGTCGTCGGGGCAACGCCCGCGTTATTAACGATCACATCAAATCCACCCAGCTCTTTGCGTGCCTGTTCGACAACGGCAAAAACCTGGTCGCGCTTTGAGACATCCACGGTAACGGCCAGCGCTTTACCGCCGCCGGTGACGATTTCATCCGCCACCTGACGTGCCGTCTGGCTGTTGTAATCTGCTACCGCAACGGCAAAACCGTCTTTCGCCAGGCGCAGGGCAATCGCTTTACCAATGCCCTGGCCGCCGCCGGTCACTAATGCTACTTTCGCTTTCATTTTCCACTCCCTGTACGGTTATTACAGAATCTGACTGAGATGTAACTGGCCCATCAGCATCGGGTTATCGGCGTAGTCCACCGGCACCGCAACCACTGCGGGGCCCTGTACATCCATCGCTTTACGCAGTGTGGGTTCCAGCTCAGCCGCACTGTTCACCGCAAACCCCGCAGCACCGAATGCCTCGGCATAGGCTTTAAAATCAACCGGACCGAATTTGACCCCTGATACCCGCTGGTATTTCTTCTCTTCCTGCATCGCCACCATGTTGTAAGCCTCATCCACCCAGATGATATGCAGGATATTGGCTTTCAGCCTGACCGCCGTTTCCAGCTCCATACTGGACTGAAGAAAACCGCCGTCACCCGAAACCGACACCACTTTGCGCCCCGGGTCCACCAGCCAGGCACCTATCGCCCACGGCAGAGCCACTCCCATGGTTTGCTGCCCGTTGGAGATCATCACCTGGCGGGCACGAAAGCTGTAAAGATAACGGGCAATCCAGATATGGAAGCTACCCATATCCACCGTCAGGGTGACATCGCTGTTAATAATATCCTGCATAGCCCGGACGATACGCAGCGGATGCAGGGCAAACTGATTGAGATTTTTCCCCTGCAATGACAGCAGCTGTCGCTGTTGCTGGCGATCTTCGAGAATGGCCGCACTCTGCGCGCTGAGCGGCAAAAACGTATTAATCTGCGCCGCCAGCTTGTCGATGGTTGCCGCAATATCTCCCACCAGTTCGGCATCCGGCAGATAGCAGTTATCGGTATCCGCTGGCAGCACATCGATATGGACCAGCGTGGCATGACCGCTGTTCCACATTGCCGGTTCGTACTCCACCGGGCTGTAACCAATGGTGATAATCAGGTCGGCCTGACGCAGCAGCCGGTCACCCGCCTGGTTGTTAAAAAGCCCCACCCGACCGGCAAAACGCGGAAAATGTTCCTGCCTGATTGCACCGGCCGCCTGATAAGTACTGGTCACCGGGATATGACTGCGGCTGAGCAGACGATGGATTGCATCGCTGTTCGCCGGTTGACTGGCCATCAGCCCCAGCAGCAGCACCGGGTTTTTCGCCTGAGCAATCTGCCTGGCAACGGCGTCAATCGCCGTATCCGGTGCCGCTCCGAGCGCCACCTGTCCCTTACAGGTAAGCAGGTGGCCGCTGGCTGGCTGATCGACAATATCCTGCGGCAGACTGACAAATGCGCCACCGCCGCGCCCCTGTTCTGCATGGCGGAACGCATTGGACACCACTTCCGCCAGGGCATTGGAGTCCGTCACCTCCACGGCATATTTGGTGACCGGGCGAAACATCGCAACGGTATCCATGCTCTGATGCACCTGCTTGGCGCTGTCGGCACGCTTCACCGCGCCACCGAGAGCCACCACGGGATCGCCTTCGGTAGTGGCAGTGGCCATGCCGGTGATCAGATTGGAGCAACCCGGCCCGGAAGTGACTAACGCCACGCCGGCGTTGCCGGTCAGTCGACCTACCGCCGCAGCCATAAAGGCAGCGTTGGCTTCATGGCGTACCGGGATGGTCTTGATCGTTGAATCCAGCAGCGAATCGAAGACCTTATCGATTTTCGCGCCAGGAATACCAAACACCTGTTTTACGCCCTGAGCTTCAAGCTGAGCGACAACCAGATCAGCGCCGTGCAGCCAGAGTTGGGTATCAGTTGGGTTTTTCATCTTTTGACTCCTCAGGCTTAGCTTTCAACGGAACGGATGGCTGAATCGAGATCTTCAGGATTGAGGTCAGCTTGCAGGAAATCGCGGTCAGCAGGCAGATCGACCACCAGCTGGCTGATTTCACCAAAAGTCAGCACCCCTTCTTCCAGTTGGTAGTCAAGCAGATGGCCGCCGCCCTGGCGGTCATCGGTAATAAAATGCTCGTGATAACCCGCCACATTAATCCCCTGCATATACTGCGGGGTGCGGAAACCAATCAGCACGCCGTTACGCTGGTTAAAGTGAAAAACGGGCTGATGGCCCAGCACCTCCGGCATTGAGCGGTAAGGACGGTGCTGACAGGGGACGGTGCGGGTCTGCGCCGCCGAGAAGCGACCATCAATGCGCAAAGCACAGAACAGGTTATCGGAGGTCACCTGGTCGTCGATCACCTGATGAATCTCCTGCCGACTGGCGGGCGAGGTGAAATGATGGCGGTACTGCGGCCTGAAAAAAGTCATGACTGCAAAAGGCGTTTTTTGCTGTGGATTCGCTTCTCTGGCGCTGCCATCAGAACGCAGCTGATAAACCTCGCTGTCGAAAGCAATCAGCTCACCATCCAGTTGATTGAACGTACCCAGACCAAAATCACCTTTTTTCAGCAGATCAGCCACGGTAACGCGCCCTTCGTACACCCCGCTGAGCAGCGCGCTCATCAGAGAGGTCTGATAGATAACGCTCTCTGGTTTGTGCTGGCGAAGAGCAGTGACGGTGGAGATCAGCTGTTTCTCACATAAACAATCAGTTGCAGAATGTTTCATCGTCTACCTCGCGAGTGAAAAAGTTAAGAACTATTAACCTGATGTTGACTCGATTCAGTAACGAAGACCAATATAGAAAGACCCGCTCTTTGAGACGTATTCGATATGGATCTCCGACATCTGCGATATTTCGTTGCCGTTGCGCAAACCCACAATTTTACGCGTGCGGCTGAAATGCTGAATATTTCCCAACCCCCGTTAAGCCAGCAGATACTTCGTCTGGAACGGGAAATTGGTACACCGTTATTGAAAAGGCTGACACGGGGCGTAGAGCTGACGGCAGCAGGGGAAGCGTTTTATCACGATGCCTGTCAGATTCTGGAGCTGACCGCTCAGGCCCTGGAAAAAGCCAGGGGCATTGCTCGGGGGCTTAGCGGTCAGATGTCACTGGGGTTTGCCAGTTCAGTGGCATTTCACGCAAAGGTATTTACGCTGCTGCGTGATTTTCAGGCACGTTACCCGGAAATGGAGTTGTTGACGCGCGAGGAGAATATGGCCGCACTGATGCAGGATTTACAGGATGGATTGCTGGATGCAGCCTTTGTGCGTCTTCCCTGTGAGAGTAGCAAGGCTTTTAACCTGATGGTCATTGCCAGCGAGAAAATGCAGGTGGCGTTGCCGGCAGGTCATGCTCTGGCGGGGCAGCCACGCCTCTCTCTGGCGCAGCTGTCCGGTGAACAACTGATAATGTTTCCACGCGAGGTAGCGCCCAGCCTATATGAGCTGGTGCTGGGTGCCTGCCTGCGGGCTGGCTTTCAGCCGCACAAGGGCCAGCAGTCACCACAAATTTCCTCTTCGCTGAGTATGGTTGCCGCTGGATTCGGCTTTGCTATCGTGCCGCAATCGGTATGCTGTATCAGTCATCCTGGCGTCACCTTTCATCAGATTGATGACGCTGCACTCAGTTCCGATATTGCGCTGGCCTGGCACCGGATCAATCGCTCACCGGCAGTGATGCATCTGATCGCAATGCTGAAAAATCCGGCGGATAATCCTTACCCCTGAATTTTACGGATCTGTTTCACGTCCAGTTCTGTCGAATTAAAATTTTTGTCCAGTTTGCCCTGCACCTCAACGTGATCCGTTGGGGTGACGTTCTGACCTTCCCAACGTTTATGGTCAATTTCAACCTTCATCGTGCCGGTGGCATCGCGGAAAATATAGTCATCATCGCCCACGCGCTGTTCAATATTGCCACGCAGGGTCACCCAGGCGTCATCGGCCATATCCTGAGCCTGTTTTACGGTGCTCAGCGCGCTGTTGCCCGCCACAAACCCTCCTTTCTGTGCTGAAGCAGCAGGTGCGCCCGGCCCGCTGAAACCTCCGGTCTGGGCAGCCAGAACCGGCGTGGAAACCAGAGCAAAAATAGCCAGTAAAGCAGCAGTCTTTTTCATTTTATGTTCCTTTTTTCAATGGAATGATTTACCAGGTACATTCTGTTCGGGAGGCATTACAGCAAAAAGTTCTTAACGGGATCTTAACGGCGGCATCCGGCACGATTTTTTTTATTATTTTGTCGAAAACACGTCATTTCCGTCGAACGTGCTGTACAAAAAGCAATGTGGTTCCGTATAAAGCCGTTAATTACAGAGGATATTTATCATGCGCATTTTAGTCATTGAAGACGACAGGCTGATTGGTGACGGTATCCGCGCCGGACTGATCAAAATGGGTTTCAGCGTCGACTGGTTTACCGAAGGTAAGGCGGGAAAACAGGCGCTGGGCGCGGCTCCCTACGATGCGGTGGTGCTGGATCTCAGCCTGCCCGGTATGGATGGCCTGGAGATCCTGCGTCAGTGGCGGCAGCAGGGGCACGATGAACCGGTGCTGATCCTGACGGCAAGAGATGCGCTGGAGCAGCGGGTCAGCGGCCTGCAACAAGGTGCTGATGACTACCTCTGTAAACCCTTCGCCCTCAGTGAGGTTGCCGCGCGCCTTCAGGCGCTGATCCGCCGACGTCATGGTCAGCTGTTGCCCCGTCTCAGTCACGGCAACGTGGTGATGGAAACCAGCTCACATACGGTGACGCTGGAAGGACAACCTCTGGCGCTGAAGGCCCGAGAGCTGGCATTGCTGGAGCTGTTTCTGCTGAATGCAGGCCGGGTACTGACCCGCGCTCAACTGGAAGAAAAGCTCTACGGCTGGGATGATGATGTTTCCAGTAATGCGGTCGAAGTACATATTCACCATCTGCGTAAAAAGCTGGGGAGTCAGTTTATTCGTACGGTACACGGCGTGGGCTACACGTTGGGAGAACCCCAATGAGTTTACGTCTGCGGCTGATGCTGGGCTTTATCCTGCTGTCGCTGATTGGCTGGGGTACGGCGGCCATCGGTTCCTGGTGGCAGACCAGACACAATATTAACAAGCTGTTTGATACGCAGCAGATGTTGTTTGCCACGCGCCTGGCGACAATGAATCCGGAACAGCTGAGCCAGCAGCCAGTGACGCTGCCAAAAAGCAAAAAAATACTCCGCCATCATCGCGGTAATCAGGATGATGATGCGCTGGCTTTTGCCGTCTTTACCCGTGACGGCAGGATGGTGCTCAACGATGGCGACAATGGTAAAGACTTTCAGTTCCAATACCGGCGCGACGGTTTTACCGATGGCAAATTAAAAGGTGACGATGACCTGTGGCGGCTGGTGTGGCTCAGTACGCCGGACAAACGTTATCTGGTGGTGGTCGGTCAGGAGTGGGAATACCGTGACGATATGACGCGGGATATCGTCCAGACCAGCCTGATCCCCTGGTTAATCGCGCTGCCGCTGATGATTTTACTGCTGCTGTGGCTGATTACCTGCGAGCTGAAACCACTAAAAAAAATCACTCAGCAGCTTCGCCAGCGATCGCCTGACGACGACTCACCGCTGATTGAAAAGCGGGTGCCGCAGGAAGTCCGCCCTCTTATGGAGGAGCTGAATGCGCTGTTTGCCCGCATCGGTGAAATGTTGGTACGGGAAAGGCGTTTCACTTCCGACGCCGCACATGAACTGAGAAGTCCGCTGGCGGCACTGAAAGTGCAGACCGAAGTGGCACAGCTGGCGCACGACGATGCCGGCTTACGCCATCATGCCCTCAGTCAGCTGGATGAGGGGATTGACCGGGCAGCGCGGCTGGTGGATCAGTTGCTGACGCTCTCCCGACTGGAAAGTGGCGAACAGCTGGATCAACAACCGGTGGATCTGGCGTCACTTTTACAGCAGTCGATGGTGGAGCAGTATCAGAAAGCGCGGACAGCCGGTGTGGAGATCATGCTCAGTGCGCCGGACGTGCCGGTAATCCGCCCCGGCAATGCGCTGTTGCTGTCACTGCTGATCCGCAACCTGCTGGATAACGCCATCCGTTACAGCCAGACCGGCAGCAGAGTTGAACTGAAGCTGACCCACAACGGAATGATGGTGATGGATGATGGCCAGGGCGTCAGTGAGGAGGCGTTGCCAAGAATCGGCGAGCGATTCTGGCGGCCACCGGGGCAGGAAAAAAATGGCAGCGGCCTTGGCCTGTCTATCGTTAGTCAGGTCGCCAGACTTCACGGGATGCGGGTGCAATTTGCTAACCGCGAGGAAGGCGGGTTCGCTGTCCGTATCAACTGGTAACCACAGCCTGGCCTTAAGGCCAGGCTTGGTGCCGCTTATTTCACGCCATCCGGAAACAGCGAAGGTGCCCACAGGCTGGGATCAACATCCTTAAATGCAGCACGGACAAAGTGCGGCTTAAGATGATAAGGCACGGTGCAATCGAAAATCGTCTTACAGGTGGTGCCTTTATCCGGCAGACGTGGGTTATAGAGCGGCGATTGCGAGGGATCCAGCACATGGCCGGTCACACCGGGAACAAAAATGGTATCCATATCCCCCTGATAGCGGGTCTGCATCGCCCAGAGCACGTCATCGCTGTCGAACAAATCCACATCCTCATCCACCAGAATGACATTTTTCAGCTCGCGATAAACGGCCAGCGCAATCAGCGCCGCCTGACGCGCGTTACCGTCATCAGCGCTGTTGCGTTTGCTCAGTTGCAGGACAGCCAGAAATTTCCCACCTCCGGCACTGTGCGCATAGACGTTTTTTAACAGTCCGGGCAGCGCATCTTCCAGCGCGCAATAGATGCTGGCTTCGGTCGGAATGCCCGCCAGACTGACATGCTCTTCACCCGGCCCCACCAGGGTTTGCAGTATGGGATTTTTCCGCGTGGTAATGGCTTTAACCTTGATTACCGGCAGTGAAGGATTGGCATCACCGGTATAGCCGGGAAACTCCGGCATGGCTTTACCGGTATTACTGTGTTGATCTTCCGCAACGCGCACATCAGGCAGAATCACCCCCTCGATAATGATTTCCGCTTTAGCAATGGCTTTTTGCGGCACGGTCAGGCATTCCACAAGCTCAACCGGCTTACCGCGCAAACCACCGGCAACACACAGCTCGTCAAAGCCAAACGGCGTGGTGGGCGCTTCAAATTCGGCACTGATATAAATCGCCGGGTCCAGCCCCATGTTGACAGAGACAGCCAGCGGTTCACCCCGTGCCTCCGCTTTGCGTCGGAAAGCATCAATATGTCTGCCTGGCGCAAAAAAGATAGAAAGCTCGTCTTTACCCTGGACGCACAGGCGATGGATGGTGACATCAACATTTTTTCTGTCATCCGGATCGCTACCTAATACCAGCCCCATACAAAAATAGGGTCCGGCATCCTCGCTGGTATTGGTGGGCGCAGGCAGGATTTTACGCAGGTCGAAATCGCTGTCTTCAGCACGGTAAACGACTTCCTGACAGGGCGCGGGTTTATCGCCAATGTCCACAGGCGGAATCACCGCTCTTACCGCCCTTCCCATCTGCATGCTCAGTTGACGTTTTGGCGCTCCCAGTAAATGACTCACCCGCTCGCGGCTGGCGAGCAGGCCCACCAGCACTCTGGCATCGTCAAATCCCTTAAGCTTATTGAACATCATCGCAGGACCAATACGCGTTGGCCGCATCACCGTGCCGCCCGCGCCCACATGGCGGTAAACACCTGCCAGCTCTGCATTGGCATCGATTTCACGATCGGTTTCCAGAAATTGTCCGGGCAGGGTTTTAATCAGTTCAACAGCCGAGCGCAAATCATCAACAGCAGGCACATCCCAGCCGAGAGGATGAGGATCGCCGGATTTAATAACTTCATATTTAATCGCGTTTTTTTTCATTTCCCTGTCTCCCCGCTTTCCACCAGGGATTTCAGGTTATGCAATGCGCCAGCCCAGTGGGTATTGCACAATGGCAGATGGGGATCGTCTTCACTCCACTCGCCATCGGTGAGCGTCACCAGGGTGCCCTTATCTGACGCTTTGAGAGAAATATGCAAACGCTTGCCGACCGAGTTGCCGGGGCCTTTAATGCAAATTTGCTGGATATCGTGGGGAGGCGAGAGGTTTTCCGTGCACCAGCCAAAATCCAGGCCCTTTTCAGTAAGCAGGTGAAATTCTTTGCCTGGGGCAATTTCACCCGTGACCCGGCCTTTATGCCAGGCAACCATTATATTAACTTGAGTCAGCGCCTGATAAACCTTCTCGCAAGAGGCATCGATCTCAATCGCATGACAGAGCTTCATAACCCAATCTCCTTTTAACAAGTCCCTTGTAGCCTGATGGCTGCAAGCTAAGTACTGCTTTTAAGCCTTAGCACACACGCCCACACTCAGAGTATGGTTTTGGTGGGGAAATGTAAGAAAATGTTATGAACAGGGCCAGCAAAAACTGGCCCCGACGGTCAGATTTCGACCTGAGTTCCCAGCTCAATCACGCGGTTAGGGGGGATTTCAAACTGATCGGGGGCACGCAGAGCATTTTTCTGCAACATCAGGAACAGCTTACCGCGCAGCCGCAGATACCAAGGACGTTTGCCAATAATCAGCGACTCGTGGGACATAAAGAACGAGGTTTCCATCATCCGGCAGTTCAATCCTTCCAGGCCGCAGCGGTGGAAAATCTCCTCCATATTTGGCGTTTCCCGCCAGCCGTAGTTTGCCACTACCCGCCAGAAGGTGGGCGAAAGCTGTTCAATCGTCACCCGACGAACGTTATGCACATAAGGCGCATCTTCCGTGCGCAGGGTCAGCAGCACCACGCGCTCATGCAGCACTTTGTTATGTTTCAGGTTATGCAACATAGCAAATGGGATGACGTTCAGCGCACGGGACATATAAACGGCGGTGCCGGGTACGCGCACCGGCGGAGATTTCTCCAGCGAAGCAATCATTGCCTCCAGCGAGTTGCCATGCTCATGCATCCGGCGCAGCAGGCGAAAACGTTCGCTTTTCCAGGTGGTCATGACGATAAACATCATCAGCGCCAGCGTCAGAGGCAGCCAGCCGCCTGAGAAAACTTTTACCAGGTTCGCCGAGAAGAGAGAAACATCGATGCACAGCATAACCACGAGGATCAGCAGCACCAGATAACGATTCCAGCGCCAGTTATTAATCGCCACCGTCGAACACAAAATTGCCGTCAGCACCATGGTTCCGGTCACTGCAATACCGTATGCGGCCGCCAGATTGCTGGAGTGTTTAAAGCCGACGATCACGATAACCACCGAGAAAAATAGCAGCCAGTTAATCACCGGAATATAAATCTGGCCGGACTCTTCTTCAGAAGTATGCACAATACGCATCGGCGGCAGATATCCCAGCCGAACCGCCTGGCGGGTCAAAGAGAAGACACCGGAAATCACCGCCTGCGATGCAATAACCGTCGCCAGGGTCGCAAGGACAAGCATCGGAATCAGCGCCCACTCCGGTGCCAGCAGAAAAAACGGGTTTTTAATCGCCTGTGGATTTTTCAGCAGCAGCGCGCCCTGCCCAAAGTAGTTCAGCACCAGCGACGGCACCACCACCGTAAACCAGGCAAGGCGAATCGGCAGTTTACCAAAATGCCCCATGTCGGCATAAAGCGCTTCCACTCCGGTGATAGCCAGTACTACCGCTCCCAAAGCAAAGAAGGAAACCTGCTTGTATTCAAAGAAGAAATGCATCGCCCAGTACGGATTGAGCGCCTGAAGCACCATCGGGTTAGCGATAATGCCGCGCGCACCCAGCACTGCCAGCACAATAAACCACAGCAGCATGACCGGCGCAAACAGCTTGCCCACAATGCCGGTGCCGTGTTTCTGAATAATAAATAACAGGGTCAGCACGGCGATCGCCAGCGGCACGATATAAGCATCCAGATTGGGCGCGGCGATCTCCAGCCCCTCAATGGCTGAAAGCACGGAAACTGCGGGGGTAATCACCACCTCGCCATAGAAAAAACTGCCGCCAATCAGCCCCATAATCACCAGCACCGCGGTTGCCCTGGCACCCGTATTACGCCCGGCCAGCGACATCAGCGTCAGGATCCCGCCCTCTCCGGCGTTGTCAGCACGCATCACATAACTGATATATTTCAGCGAGACAACCAACACCAGTAGCCAGAATATCAGTGAAAGAAAGCCAAATACCGCATCATGCTCGACACCAAAACCAAACTGCCCGGAGAGGCATTCCCGCAAGGTATACAACGGACTGGTGCCAATATCACCATACACCACGCCAATAGCGGCTAAGGTGACAGTACCAAGTGACTGCTTTTTTTCAGAACTCATAAACTAATCTTTTGTTGGGGCTGAAAATGACCGGATTGCCTGACGCCAGGCAGGCCGTCAAAAAGCGCACAGTATGCACGAATCATTACGAATACCTATCTTTAATTAGGTTAGCAAATAAAACTTCGCTGGCCTGCGTCACCGTTTGAGAAGAAAAAAGCTGACTCTTATCAGCGCTTTCAAGCATCATAAACAGTAGTATTATCGCTTACCAGTTAACCTGTCGGGCAGGGGATCCCTGTCAAAAAGGATGAATGATTAATTATGTCCCAGCCCCACTTACTTGCGGAAAGAATCGCTCGCCTCAGTAATGCGTTAGAAAAGGGACTCTATGAAAGGCATCATGCCATTCGCCTCTGCCTGCTGGCGGCGCTGAGCGGTGAAAGCGTTTTTCTGCTTGGGCCGCCGGGTATTGCCAAAAGCCTGATAGCCCGCCGGTTGAAATTCGCTTTCCAGCATTCCCGCGCCTTTGAATATCTGATGACCCGCTTCTCCACCCCGGAAGAGGTGTTTGGCCCCCTGTCCATCCAGGCGTTGAAAGACGAAGGACGCTATCAGCGCCTGACCAGAGGCTATCTGCCCGACGCAGAGATTGTCTTTCTTGATGAGATCTGGAAAGCCGGTCCGGCAATTCTTAATACGCTGTTAACCGCCATCAATGAACGTCGTTTCCGTAACGGTGACGTGGAAGAAAAAATCCCCATGCGGCTGCTGGTTACCGCCTCTAACGAGCTGCCGGAAGCCGAAAGCGGCCTGGAAGCGCTGTATGACCGTATGTTGATCCGCCTGTGGCTGGATAATGTCCATGAAAAGCAGAACTTCAAAAGCATGCTTACCCATCAGCAGGACGACAGTAATCCGGTGACAGAATCGCTGTGTATCAGCGATGAAGAGTATGAACAGTGGCAAAAAGGCATTGCCCAGGTGGCCCTGCCGGATGATGTTTTTGAACTGATCTTCCTTCTGCGCCAGCAGCTGGAAGGCCAGCCTGAAGCACCTTATATCTCTGACCGCCGCTGGAAAAAGGCCATTCATCTGTTGCAGGCCTGCGCCTTTTACAGTGGCCGCAGCGCCATCGCCCCCATCGATCTGATCCTGCTGAAAGACTGCCTGTGGCATGACGTGGCCTCGATGAAGCTGCTTGATCGTGAAATCGATAATCTGATTACGCTTCAGGCCTGGCAGCAGCAGCCGATGCAGATCAGGCTGCAACAGATTGCTTCACGCCGCATCGCGCTTCAGCAGGAAAAAAGCGTGGCACAGGCCGTCCGGCTGGAAAAGCATGGCGGTATGTTCAGTCGCAAACCGCACTACGACCTGCCCGCCACGCTGGCCGATGACACCCTGACGCTGATGCTACAGAAACCCCTGATGTTGCACGATATGCAGGTCACGCATCTGGTTATTAGCCGCGAACCGCTACTGCACTGGCTGCAAAAAGGCGGCGAGATCCGCGGCAAACTGAACGGTATCGGTTTTGCTCAGTCGCTGGATCTGCACGTTGATGGCAACGACTGCCTCACCGTGCGCGATGTCAGCCTCCAGTCTTCACGGCTGATGCTCCCCGGTAGCCCGCAGATCAACGATCTGCCGGCAGAGATTGTGCAGGCCCTGGATGAGGTGGAAAGTCAGTTACATCATCAACGCACGCTGTTCAGCCAGTATCAGCGCTGCCTGTTTATCAGCGATGACTGGCTGGCAAGAATTGAAGAGAGCTTGCAACAGGTTGCAGAACAGCTAAAGCAGGCGCGTAAGTGATTTCGCTTGATACGCTGAGCGCCTTTCTGGCGATAAGCGAAAACGACCTGATTGAAGAGCTGATGCTGGCCCTGCTGGTCAGCCCACAGCTGGCGGTCTTCTTTGAACAGTTCCCCGGCCTGAAAAAAGCGCTGATGCAGGACCTGCCTCGCTGGAAAACCCGCATCCAGCAACAGTTTAAAACCACGCCCGTGCCAGAGGATATGGCCGGTGAGTTTGCTCTTTTTCAGCAGTGCCAGCCACTCAGCCTGTCGGCATTCTGCCTGAAGCTGCCTGAAGTGATGCTTTACCTGCAACAGCATCACTCTCCCTTTGCCGAAAAAGCGCAGGATCTGTTGGCAAATATCACCCCCGCTTACGCGCTCAGCGAACCACAGCAGATCCTGTTTCTGCAACGCTGGCGGCTGAGCCTGACGCTGCAAACCGTCTCCCTTAACCAGCAACTGCTGGACGAGGAGCGGGAAGCGCTGCTGGCTGAACTGCAACAGCGGCTGGCAATGAGCGGGCAGTTGGTTCCGGTGCTGTCGGATGACAACGAGGCCGCCGCCGGTCGCCTGTGGGATCTGAGCAGCAGCCCGCTTCAGCACAGCGACTATCAGCTGATTGTGGAATACGGTGATTTCCTGGCGCAGCAGCCGATGTTGCAAAAGCTGGCTGAACAGCTGGGACGCAGCCGCGAGGCCAAAGCGGTGCTGGCGGAAAACGCGCCGCTGGAAGCCTTTCACCAGTTAGTGCGCGAACCTGCCAGCGTGCCGGAGGAGGTTGACGGGCTGCATCAGAGTGATGATGTCCTGCGTCTGCTGCCCTCCGAGCTGGCCACGCTGGGAATCAGTTCGCTGGAGATGGAATTTTACCGGCGACTGGTGGAAAAACGGCTGGTCACCTATCGCCTGCAGGGCGAAGCCTGGCACGAAAAAGTGACGCAGCGCCCGGTCAGCCACCAGCAGCATGACCAGCAGCCACGAGGGCCATTTATCGTCTGTGTGGATACCTCCGGATCGATGGGCGGTTTTAATGAACGCTGTGCCAAAGCTTTTTGCCTGGCCCTGTTAAAGGTGGCGCTGGCCGATAACCGCCGCTGCTACATTATGTTGTTCGCCCATCAGGTGGTCGGCTACGAGCTGACCGCCGCCGACGGCATTGCCCAGGCCGTTCGCTTCCTCAGCCAGCGCTTTCGCGGCGGAACCGATCTGGCCGCCTGTCTGGATGCGGTATTAACCCGGCTTGCCACGCCACAATGGAATGATGCCGATGCGGTAATCATCTCTGACTTTATCGCCCAGCGCCTGCCGGATGAGGTGGTAAAAAAGGTTAAACAGCATCAGTCAGCACAGCAGCAGCGCTTCCATGCCGTTGCGCTGTCCGATCATGGAAAACCGGCCATTATGCGCATCTTCAATCATATCTGGCGCTTCGATACCGGGCTGAAAAGCCGTCTGCTTCGCCGCTGGCAACGATAGTTTTCTTTAGCAACAATGTGGCAATGCTTGTTTGCTATAGTCATAATATCGTTTTCAGCTTACAAGCAGACTAGGAGCAACACGTGGCAACAGCATCGCAAACTTTAGCATCAGGCCTTCCCGCACCCACCAAAACCCTGCTGCTCAGCGGCGGCAGTGCAGAACAAAAACGCCAGCAGCTTCTGAACTATTTCACCCAAACCTGGACGCTGTATGAGAGCCTGTTCGACTGCCTGGCGGATGAAAAAGGGTATTACAACAAAGCTATCCCGCTGCGCCACCCACTGGTGTTCTATTTCGGCCACACCGCGACCTTTTATGTTAACAAGCTGATGTCTGGCGGACTGATTGCTGAGCGCATCGATGCCGGTATTGAAGCCATGATGGCGATTGGCGTGGATGAGATGAGCTGGGACGATCTTGATACCAGCCATTACCCGTGGCCGACGTTGGGCGAACTGCGTGATTATCGCGGCAAGGTTCGCTCGCTGGTCGAGAAGGTGATCAAAGAGATGCCGCTGACGCTGCCCATCACCTGGGACAGTCCGGCATGGGTGATCCTGATGGGCATCGAACATGAGCGTATCCATCTGGAAACCTCCAGCGTGCTGATCCGGCAACTGCCGCTGGCGTGGGTGAAACCACAGCCACACTGGCCAGCCTGCCCTGACGCCCGCCACGATCGCGCATCGGTCCCTCATAACAAGCTGGTAGCGGTTGACGGCGCACGCGTGACGCAGGGGAAAACCGACGATACCTATGGCTGGGATAACGAATATGGCATCCAGGTCAGCGAGGTAAAACCCTTTAAAGCCAGCCAGATGCTGGCGAGTAATGCCGAATATTTTGAATTTATCAGCGCGGGGGGGTATCAGGACGATCGCTGGTGGGACGAGGAAGGTCTGGGCTGGCGTAATTTCGCCCAGGCAACCATGCCGACCTTCTGGGTGGGCGCAGTGGCGCAGCCCGGGCAACTAAAACTGCGTCTGATGACGGAAGAAGTGCCCATGCCGTGGGACTGGCCGGTGGAAGTCAATCAGCTGGAAGCCGCTGCTTTTTGCCGCTGGAAGGCCGACGACAGCGGTAAATCTGTCCAGTTACCGAGCGAGGCGGAATGGTTGCTGCTGCGTGAACAGCTGGACGGTGACCAGCCTGACTGGCAGGCAGCGCCAGGCAACATTAATCTGGCCTGGTGGGCTTCATCCTGTCCGGTCGATCGTTTCGCGCAGGGCAACTTTTTTGACCTTATTGGTAACGTCTGGCAGTGGACCACCACGCCGATTAACGGCCTGGAAGGCTTTAAAGTTCATCCTTTATATGATGATTTTTCCACGCCAACGTTTGATGGCAAACATGCGCTGATTAAAGGCGGTAGCTGGATTTCCACCGGCAATGAAGCTTTAAAATCATCACGTTATGCGTTTCGTCGCCACTTCTTTCAACATGCGGGCTTTCGTTACGTGGTTTCCGCTCATCAGGAGAAGATGTCAACCAATCCTTATGAAACCGACAGCATGGTGTCGCAGTATCTTGACTTCCAGTACGGCCCGTCCTGCTTTGGCGTGACTAACTATGCCTGCGCGCTGGTGGAGATTGCCTGCCGGATGACCCCTGAACGAGGGCGGGCGCTGGATATCGGTTGCGCTACCGGCCGCGCCAGCTTCGAACTGGCCCGCCACTTTGAGCAGGTTGTCGGCATGGACTATTCGGCTCGCTTTATTGATGTGGCGCTCCAGCTGACCAACGGTGAAGATTTCCGCTATGTGGCGCAGGAAGAGGGGGATCTGGTTGAATATCGTCAGATACGCCTGAAAGATTTTGATCTGGGCACGGAGCAGGCCAGCCGCATTCAGTTTGTGCAGGGCGATGCCTGTAACCTGAAGCCTCAGCAGGATCGCTACGATCTGGTACTGGCGGCCAACCTGATCGACCGACTGCGCCAGCCAAAACGCTTTTTGCAGGATATCACCAGAATGCTTAATTCCGGCGGCATACTGATGTTGTCATCGCCTTATACCTGGCTTGAAGAGTTTACGCCGAAAGAAAACTGGCTGGGCGGCATTCGGGAAAATGGCGAAGCGCTGACCACTTATCAGGCGTTGCAGCGCCTGCTGGCGGCCGATTTCGAAGAGGTTGCCGCCCCCCAGGATGTGCCTTTTGTTATCCGCGAGACGGCACGAAAATATCAACATACCGTGGCGCAGCTGACCGTCTGGCGTAAGCGCTGAGCCTGATCGGCGGACAGGTGCAGGATAATTCCAGTAACTGCACCACAAATCATTTCACTGCTGCTTTGTGACGATAGGTGGTGGGTGGCCCGTCCGGGCCACCCACCACTGCCTGGCATTTTCTGACTTAATAAATTTCCGGATCAAAAATCACCGTCACCGCGCCGCGATAAGTATCCGGCCGCGTTTTCAGCATGGTATCCACGTCGCGCTGGCTGACCAGAAAATCGATGCTGCCCGCTTTGTTTTCCCCATAGCTTCTGGTTAAAAACACGTTTCTCGTCAGATCGCGACCCTGCGCCAGCCGCCTTTTTACCACCGTGGCCCCCGTTGACTGGTCGACAATATTATCCGGCAGCGTCAGCAGGCTCTGCACCGGCACCACCTGCGAGGGATTGTTGTCGCTTCTCAGACCACAATCCTCGCCACTTTGCTGTTCGCATTGCAGATAGACCGTGAACGCGCCCGAGCTGGAGAGCCGGAAGTTGCTTCTGCCACTCAGCTGCGGCGTAACCCGGGTGACCATCCAGCGTTCCCAGCTGGCTTTACCTTCTTCTTCCGTACAGTTTCGCCCCAACGCGCAGGGTTGCAGGGAGACTTTCTGGTCATCAGCGGTGGTGGTGAGTTTTAATTCGTGGTTGACGGAAAGGGTGAAGTTAATGGTGAGCTCATTGTCGCTGGCCTGATAATTATCGCCAAAATCAAAATCGCCGCCAGGGCCGATAGTTAATGGCAACTGACCTGTATAAACTCCTGCCGACAATGTAAGAGGATTTGGAGTAGCAATGTCATAGGCAATACTGAGCTGTTCTATTGGGTTCAAATAATTGACGCCCTGATCGTCGCGATCAACTGTTGAACGAACATAGCATGCGTTATCTCCTTGCGGAAAACGCCATGCAAAATGCATCCATGGTCGGGATCCGCCCGCCCCCCAGGGCTGGGCAGCTGTTGAACATGGAGAAATCGCAATGCCAAGATGACTTCTACCTTCCCAGGTAGTATTTGAGCCAGAATATACATATCGAGCAGAGAAAATGCTGACTCTGAATTTTACCGTTGTTACCGTATTATCTGAGTCATTTCTGACTACAACAGTTCTCCAGCCGGAAGGCATTTTATAGTAAATGCCATTTCTCGGTTCTGCATAAGCCATAATTGGCAATGTTCTCGTCAGTGTAAAAGGTAATGCAATACTGAAAATATTATTATTTCTGCAATCATTTGCAAAAATAGAGCAATAGCCACCCTGCGGCGTGGTATTGGTAAACGCATTATTTTCCGGATTCTCAGTCGATGGTGTAAAACTTGCCGTAATATCCATGCTGGCCGCCATCGCCGACAGGCTTCCGACCAGCAGCAGCGAAGCTGCCACTATTCTTTTGATTAAAATCATCATTGCCTCTCTGCTGTACTGGTCGTCCGGCACGGCACTGCGTTGATAAACTGCACTTTTTTATCATCGCCCAGCCCCGCCGGTAATTCACACTGCATCTCTGGCTGCCCGTTTTCCGCTCTGACGATCAGTTTTCTGTTTGCCACGCCAGAGTCCAGCGTCAGCACCCCTTCAGGATTGATCACCCCACCAGAAACATCGCTGCTGACATAACGGTTTTTCAGCACCCTGCCCTCTCCGTCCTGCAACATGCCAACAATGGTGAAGGTTTTAACCGCTTTCACCTTGATATATTTCACGCTTCCCCGGCGCATCTGCATACTGTCACTCGGCGGAAAGACCTGCACGCTTTCGCCGCCGCTGGCGCTGAATTGCACCGTATCTTTTTTCCACAGTTCCGCCGGAACGATATTCCGCCCGGCCTTCAGCCGCGTCTCGGCCATACTGCCTGAGGCCACTATGCCGGTGCTGCTATCATCGCTATCCACGTCGACAATCAGCGCCGATTCCATACTGCGGCTGTTACTGCCATTTACCGAAGCGACTTTGCCGCCCCCCAACACCAGCACCTGGCTCAGATTTCCTCCGGCGGTGTTTGAACGCCCCTGGGTATTGTGCTGCACATAGCCATCGCCGCTGACATACGGCGTATCCACGGCGGCATTACCGCTGATAACGGTATTCTGCGGGCTGTATGACACGCCACCGCCCAGTGTACGAATGCCACTGTCATTGGCTGGCTGCCATTGATAACTCAGGCTGGAGTAACCCTGGTTCTGGTTCATACCGGTTTCCGCAGAAATGATATGACGGGCCGCAGGAGCCAGAGAGACGCTGATCCCAAATGACACGCCACGGTCACGACGGTGATCGTTAAAACCTGGACGATCATAGCCGGTTACCCTGACATTCATGTCACGCCCCGCCAGTGTCGCCAACGTGGTCACCGACACATCGCCTCCTGGCCCCTGACGCCATGCGGTATCCATATATTGCCCGTTGACGATAAGGGTGGTTGACCAGGGAAGTCGCAATGATAAAGAGGATCCCCAGGTATCGCCCTGCTGACGATTTGAGGTTCTGTGGCCGTAAATGTCAGTAGTGGTTGAACGCCAGAAAAGACTGGCCGATCCGCCACCGGAAATATTGCGGTAGTAACGAATATCGGTTGCGTGGCTGGACTGATACTCCATATCCCCCATTGTGTACTGGGCAAAAATCGAATCGTTCGGTGAAAGGGTGATATTGGCTCGTGTCCGCAGCTGGTGATCTTTATCTGTTGCCGCCCCACTGATCCCCAGAATGGCGCGTGGATGGGCCAGCACATCCACGCCACCGCCCACGGCATAAGGATTATCTTCCCGAATACGGGCACTCCCGCTGGCCAGTGTTCTGCGCTGACCGCTCCACAGATTCATACGCCAACGCCGGTCAGGATTACTCCAGCCCTGAGGCTTATAGATCTGCGCCTGCTGGGTATCAACCGTCTGCCCATTTTCGATAATTTTGATGGTGATATCGTAAATTCCCCCCGGCAACTGTCGCGTATCCAGTGCCTGGATACCGGCCTGTAGCTGCTGGGTATGAATAAGCCTGCCGTCCCGCCAGACCTCAGCAATCGATTGATTCCTTCCCGTTACCCAGACCGGCCACGCACTGACGCTGTCGGTACTGGCAAGCAGTGCATCAGAGGTCCCCCACATGGCTCCGACAACGGTGTCATAACCAAAACCGGCCGTCTGCACGTTGCCGGTATCACTGTCAGGAGTGAAAAAACCCAGGCGGACATAACTGCCCTGGAGCTCTTTTTGCGTGAACAATTCATACAGACTCGAACTGCTGTAACGATAACGTCCGTCCGTGCCGGAAGACTGAAAGGACGCTTTCTGGCTCCAGCCCGCAAGGGAAGAAATAAGCGAGGAGTTTATTCCCCAACTGCGCGAGGACGCCGTGTTAGTGGCTGACAGGTCGTTGTACATAATGACTCCGCCAGGCGTTTCCTCCGGCAGAGAGATATAGTTAGTGGCTACCCGGGATTTCTCATACTGTGAGGTGTAAAGCTTCAGTACGGAGTTATCAAGCCGGTACTCCACGGCCATCAGCCCGGACGGGCAGTTGCTGGTGCATTTCCCGATGGATACCCCCTGTTGCAGCAGACGGCTCCACTGCGACCTCTTCTCGGGGTCGATCTCCTGCACCTCGTTGATCGTCCGTAACAGCTGGACATCGCCATTCTCTTTAAGCGATATCGCAGCATCAAACAGTCGGCTATCGTTCAGATATACCTGAACAATAAGTTCGGAATCGTAAAAATAGCGTTTGAAATCTTCAGGTAAGCCACGCATGTTGGCGGCCAGCGTCATATCCGCAGCTGTCGCTATGGTGGTCATCAGCGGTAACAAGGTAATAATAAGCAGGCTTTTTTTCATAAAAAAAAGCCGCCACAATTTTGCAGCGGCCTCCAACAGGTTACAGGATAATTCTTTCTGTTAAGAAGATGGCAGTGTGATTACCGGCTCAAAGATCATTGCCACGCTACCGGTGAATACACCATTCACATCTAACGCTTTGTCATCAGCCTGAGAAATTTTCAGCGCGGTACGTCCACCTGCTTTGGCAGCATCAACGCTGACAACCGTAGTAGCCGCATTGCTAAGGGCAACGTTATTGAAGGATACCGCCAGTGGAATAACGTCTGTGCCATTGGACAGCTGTGGTTTACCGTCTGTATTCAGATTACCCGTCAGAGTCGCCTGAATAGCGCCAGCGGTATTTTTGTACTGGAACTGTTTTTCAAAAACCTGGAGCTTACTGGTTGCAATGTCGTACCCCATATCCTGAGTCTGAGTAATCCAGCCAGCATCCACCGGAATCACCTGGAAACTGTCGGATGGAACGGTTGCCGTCAGATTAATGGTATAACTCTGACTTTCGGCAGCATGAGCGACAGTACCACCCAATGCCACGCAGGATAAAATGGCTACGGCCAGAGATTTTTTCATAATGGAAAAATTACGCATAATATAAATAATTCCTCAATGGTTAAAATTAATTAATAATTCACGAATTTATGGTATTCCGAGATATTAATAGCTAAGCATTTTTTTATTATTTCCCTCTATCAGAGTGAAATTTGTTTTATACCCGGTCTTTCTTTCAACTGCCTTTGTTCTGCCGGGAAGAACAAATTCACGAGTCACACTTCCGCAATCTGTATTTGCCGATTTACATTGTCGGATGTTATCCAGAGACACAGTGGCATTACCGTTATTTCTGATAGTGACAGAACCTGGTGCATTGGCCTCAATCACAGTGTTAAATACCGGTTTTTCTGGTTGAACAATTACTACTGTGCCATATCCAGTGAGCACATTAAGACCAGCATGAAGTGTGTTTTTGCGATATTCATTCATCGCATTTTTATCAAGACCAAAACTGTCATCACCTTCTGGCATAACGGGTGTAAACCTGACGCGAAAATATTTTTCCTGAATACGTTCACCCGGCCACAGAATACGAACGGTCTGAAAACCGGCAGGAGGAATAATCAGACGCTGTGGCGTAACAATAAGCCTGTCCTGTTCGAGTTTGCTATCCGACACCTCTTTCTGCGGTTTCTCATCCAGTTTATCTTTACTGCCCGGATGTATTTCAAGCAGCTCAACGCGAACAAATGCCGTGGAGTCGCCGGTATTATAGATACGCTTGGTTGTACTCTGCGTACCTGGCGTCAGGACATCATACATGCTACCTATGCCAATTACGGGTGCTGCAATCGCTGAAAAAACTGTAAAAGAAGCAATTAAGCAGCTTATTTTCATAAGCATGCAGGATTTTATTTTCAACATTTCATTACCTCAGAATGAATGAATTCATCAGTACAAAAAATAAATTTAAAGTCCTTTTCATCCCTTTCAAATAATAAAATAAATAATCATTAACAAGCTGTATTTTACGAAGATGGTATATTTATAAATTCCAGTAGTAAAGGAATATTATTATTGAAAATTGCAGGCATTTGAGAATTAAAAACCATTGTTGACTTAATGTTCCCTCTTATTATTATATTTAACTGATATTTACCTATTGCGGATCATAAGCTTAAATAAAAAATGAAAGCAATTTACCTTTTGCATATACTTCTTTATATTTATCATTTAACAAAAAACGTTATAAATTAACCTCAGTTTTTTAGTGTTTATTAATATTTATTTTCAATCTGAATAGATAACAAAGAGGCTTTCAGGCTGATGTATGTTATTTTTTCGATTGCCTCTTCCCCTTCTTTGCTGCACATTATCCAACCATTAACAGAAGCACTGACAAATCCGGAGGCTGTATGGCCGATAATCTGCAACCCGACGAGCTTGATCGCGGCATTCTTAACGCGCTGCTCACCAATGCACGAACCGCCTATGCCGAACTGGCGAAGCAGTTCAATGTCAGCCCCGGCACTATTCATGTGCGCGTTGAGAAGATGAGACAGGCAGGAATTATTAAAGGTACACGAGTGGAGATCGACCCCAGGCAGCTCGGTTACGATGTTTGCTGCTTTATCGGCATTATCCTGAAGAGTGCCAAAGATTACCCCTCTGCGCTGGCCCGGCTAGAGAGTCTGGATGAAGTGGTGGAAGCCTATTACACCACTGGCCATTACAGCATTTTTATTAAAGTGATGTGCCGCTCAATAGATGCGCTACAGCAGGTCCTGATTAACAAGATCCAGACCATTGATGAAATCCAGTCGACAGAAACGTTAATTTCTTTGCAAAACCCGATTCTGCGCACCATTAAGCCCTGAATCGCCTGCAATACCTGAGCCTCAGAATTCCCTTCATCCCCCGAACAGCGCATGGGCCGGTCAAAAGCGCCCGCTGGTTTTCATCCTTATCCCGGAGTCGTCTTTTGTGAGCCGCAACTTATGCTTACCCGCTTTCCTGATATGCCTCAGCGCACACTTCCAGATTAAATTTTTTGTCGCGAAATAAGCTAACAATATGAATTTATTGGAATGTTGTGTAATTGCCCAATTGCTCTCTGGCAAACACACATAGCGACACTTCCGGGCGGTGCGTATATCTGGAGCGTTGCTCATAACCCAGGAGATGATGCATGACGGCTCAACAATACTCTGAATTATCAGCAGACAATGAGGCGCATATCGCCTCTGCTATCGGTAAGTTTTTCCGACGCATTATTCCAATGCTGGCACTGATGCTGATCGTCAATCAAATTGACCGCGCTAATATCGGTTTTATTAAAGCTGAATTGCAAACCGACGCCGGTATCAGCGCGGCAGCCTTCGGATTAGGTGCCGGTCTGTTTTTTATCGGCTATGCGCTGTTTGAAGTTCCCAGCAATATGATGCTGAAAAAAGTCGGTGCCCGCATCTGGCTTACGCGCATTATGATTACCTGGGGCGCGGTGGTGATCCTGACCGGCTTTGTCAGCACGCCGTTACACTTCTATCTGTTGCGTTTCCTGCTGGGTGTGGCAGAAGCAGGCTTCTTTCCCGGCGTGCTGTTTTATTTCCGTCAGTGGGTACCCAATGCCTGGCGTGGACGCGCCACGGCAATGGTACTGAGCGCCACGGCCAGCGCCTTTCTGTTTTCCGGACCGCTGACCGGCGCGATTTTGATGCTGCATGATGTCGGCGGACTGGCGGGATGGAAATGGGTGATGTTCCTTGAAGGGGGAGGCTCAATCATCATTGGTCTGCTGGCGGCGCTGGTGCTGGTGTCAAAACCAGAGGGCGCGAAATGGCTCAGCGCTGAGGAGCAGCAGGCGCTCATCCAACAACTGGCATCAGAGGATGCGGCCAGAGAGGAGCATACCTTAACGCACGGTCGTTGGGGATTACTGAAGGACCGCAACCTGCTGCTTTACTGCCTGATCTTTTTCACCATGACCATGACCGGCTATACGCTGGTTTTCTGGCTGCCACAGATCATTCAGCGTATTCAGGGTTTCAACAGCTTCGAAAGCGGGCTGCTGACTGCCGTCCCCTGGTTGTGCGCCATCGTTGCCTTATTTCTGTCAGGCAAAACCACTGACCGCTATCGCCACAAGCTGGATAAAGGCCTGGGTGTCGCCATGTTGATCGCCGCCTGTGGCACCTTTATGGCGACAATGGGCACGCCCTGGTTTGGTTTCTTCGCGATGATCGTCGCCTGTATCGGTTCAAAAATCAGCGCGGCTTTCTTCTGGCCGATGCCGCAAAGTGAGCTACCCGCATCAATCGCCGCACCGGGCATCGCATTGATCAACTCTGTGGGTAATCTGGGCGGTTTCTTCGCACCCACCGTATTTGGTTATCTTGAAATGCAAACCGGCAGTACTGCCGGTGGACTTTACGCCCTGACCACGGTGTCGGTGATCACTGGTATCTGGTTACTGCTGCGCCGCAAACCTGTTCCCCCTGCTTTCGGTCAAACGGAGAAAATTCATGTCAGACAGTCCAGTCATTAAATCGATGCGCATCGTGCCGGTTGCCGGTTACGACAGTATGTTGCTGAATATCGGCGGAGCACATAATTGTTACTTTACCCGTATTCTGGTGATTCTGACCGATTCAACCGGGCAGTCCGGCGTGGGGGAAACGCCATGCCATGCGTCCACTTTGCAGTTGCTGGAAACATTTCGTCCCTTAATTGAAGGCAGTTCGCTGCTTCGGCTCAATGCCACAATAAGCCAGCTGTTTGCCAGCGATGCGCGTCAGCAGCAGACGGCACATACCAACGATATTCATATACCTCAGATGAACCCGGAGAAGTTCTACAACGCCGCCGCCGCGATTGAAGCCGCGTTGCTGGATTTACAGGGAAAATTCCTCAACCTGCCGGTGGCTGATCTGCTTGCCAGCGGCAGACAGCGTGACCGTATTCCTGTACTTGGCTACCTGTTCTACATCGCTGATCGCCGTTTAACCAACATGAACTATCGCTCAGGCGAGCAGGATGGCTGGTTCCGTCTGCGCCATGAAGAAGCGATGGACAGCGCTGCGGTGGTGAGACTGGCAGAAGCGGCTGTCGAACAATATGGCTTCCGTGATTTTAAGCTGAAAGGTGGCGTCCATGCGGGTGAAGTGGAAGTGGAAACGGTTGAAGCACTGCTGGCGCGCTTTCCGCAGGCGCGCGTAACCGTCGATCCTAATGCCAGCTGGTCGCTGGATGAGGCTATTCACTGGGGCAAGCGGCTGGCCGGTAAAATTCCTTATCTGGAAGATCCCTGTGGTGCAGAACAGGGTTATTCCGGACGTGAAACTCTGGCTGAATTCCGTCGCGCCACGGGTATCCCGGTGGCGACCAATATGATTGCTAACGACTGGCGGCAGCTTAATCACGCTCTGCAGCTTAATGCCATCGACATTCCGCTGGCCGATCCGCATTTCTGGACCATGCGTAATGCGAATGTGGTGGCGCAGCTGTGCAATGAATGGGGACTGACTACCGGTTGTCATTCCAATAACCATTTTGATATCTCGCTGGCGATGGTGGCACACCTCGGCGCGGCTGCTCCGGGAGAGCGTCAGACCGCATTTGATACCCACTGGATTTGGCAGGATGGTCAGCAGTTGACGCGCCAGCCGCCGCAAATTCGCGATGGCTATCTGGAACTGCCGCAGGGTCCGGGACTGGGTATTGAACTGGATATGGACAAAGTCGAACAGGCCCATGCGCTGTATCACTCTTTACCGGATAAAAATCGTAATGATGCGCTCGGGATGCAGTTTATCATTGATAACTGGCGCTTTGACGCCAAACGTCCGGCTTTGTTGCGATAGGAGACAGGCATGAGTAAACACATCTGCACAGCGACGTTGCTGGCAGCAATGGTCGTGAGTACGCCGCTAATGGCAAAAACCTTCGTTTACGTTTCAGAAGCTGACGATGGCACCATTGCACGTTATTCGCTTGATGAACAAACCGGTGCCTTACAGCTGTTGGGACACACTCAGGCCGGAGGAAAAGTTATGCCAATGACGCTCAGTGCCTCGCATCAACAATTGTACACTGCGATTCGCAGTAAGCCGCTGAAGCTGGTGAGCTGGCGCATCGACAGCCAGACCGGCGATCTGACAAAGCAGAGTGAGGTTGCTGCGGCAGCGAGCTATCCCTGGATCACGACGGATAAACAGGGCCGCTTTCTGCTTGGCGCATCCTATGATGGTGATGTGGTGGACGTTTATCATCTGGCGCAGGATGGCAACATGGTTGTGCCGCCGGTCAGCCGCTACAAAACTGGCCATGCCGCCCATTCGGTGGTTGTTGATGCCACAGGAAAAACGGCCTATGTCGGCAATCTTGGTACCGATCGCGTATTGCAATTGAAACTGAGCGATCGGGGCCAGCTGGCGGCACTGGGCAGAGGCTATATCAACACCGCTGCGGAAAACGGCCCGCGCCATTCAGTGCTGTCACCGGACAACCGTTATCTGTACAACCTCGGAGAAATGGGGGGCGTCATCACCCAGTTCCTGCGCAAGGCCGATGGGGAGCTGGAGAAGGTCGCAGAAACACAAAATGCCGTCGCCACGCAGTATCACCTTGCACATGGCCGCGAACGCACCTCTGACTACAGCGACACCACGCCGCGGATCTGGGCAGCGGACATTCAGATAACGCCGGATGGTCACTTCCTCTACGTTACAGAACGCACCAGCAGTACAGTGACTGGCTATCGGGTTAATCAGCAGGACGGCAAACTGACGCTGGCAGGCAGCTGGCCGGTAGAAAAACAGCCACGCAGCATCGCCATCAGCCCTGACGGGCGCTGGCTGATTGCCAGCGGCGAGAAAAGTGCGGTCACCGGAAGTTATGCCATCGACCGGCAGAACGGATCGCTTAAACGCGTCGGGGAAGCACCCGCAGGTCGCGACGCTAACTGGGTGACCATCGTCAGCAATTAATTTGCGGTGATGGCGCAGGGAAGCGCCATGGAAGGTAAAACCGTTAACCCGCCGCACTCATTTAACTCCCCCATAAGATCAGGGACGATAAAATTTTCGTCTCAGGTTTATTTTGTTGCGAGTCAGTCTGAATACCCCGTTTTATCAACCGCCACTTCTTCTTAATACCCTTAATTATCCACAGGTAGATCCCAGGCTACTCACAGCGTACAATGTCCGCCTTTACAAAACAGGGATCTCACATGGCCGACGTAACCTTGATCACCGGAAGCACTTTGGGCAGCGCAGAGTACGTTGCTGAGATGCTGTCAGAAAAGTTAGAAGAGGCAGGATTTTCAACAGAGCTGCTGCATGGTCCTGAACTTGACGAGCTGAAGACTGAAGGAACCTGGCTGGTGGTCACCTCCACCCATGGCGCTGGCGACCTCCCGGATAATCTGCAACCCCTTTTCGACAGCATCGAAGAGAGTGAGCCTGATCTGAGCCAGGTGCGTTATGGTGCCATCGGCATTGGTAACCGGGAGTACGATCTGTTTTGCGGGGCAATAGATAAGATGGATCGTCTGCTGACGGCCTGTGGCGCAAAACGTCTTGGCGATCGTCTTGATATTGACGTTCTCGAGCATGAGATCCCGGAAGATCCCGCTGAAGCCTGGCTGGAAAGTTGGAAAACCCTGCTCAACTGATGAAAAAAGAATGCAGGATCCGCCGTTAAGCCTCAGGGTTTTGTAAATAATGTTGAAATCTGCTCATTTTAACGGCAATCAATTGTGGATAACTCAGCTACTAACCCGGTAATAACCGGTTGTTATCCCAATAATAACCTTCAGACTTCGGATCGCATGTGGATAACATAGCCTTTTGATCCCAGCTTATACGGTACAGGATCACCGATCTTTCACAGCTAATGATCTTGCTTAATCTGATGATCGTAATGAAGAAAAAAGGCTTATCCACAGAGATCGTCGATCCTAATAGAAGATCATATAAAGAGATCTTTAAATAAAAAAGATCTTCTTTTTAATACACACCAGGCCCTGCGCTTTTACCTTCTGACAAAGTTAAGTAGAATCCTCGTCCCGGACATCTCCCAATCGCACAACCTCGAGGTGCAGTACCATGTTTTATCCAGATCCTTTTGACGTCATCGTGATCGGTGGTGGTCATGCGGGCACGGAAGCCGCAATGGCGGCAGCCCGAATGGGTCAGCAAACGCTGCTCTTAACCCATAACATTGATACGCTTGGACAAATGTCCTGTAATCCCGCTATCGGTGGTATTGGCAAGGGTCATCTGGTTAAAGAAGTGGACGCGCTGGGTGGATTGATGGCGCAGGCTATTGACCAGGCGGGTATTCAGTTCAGGATACTAAACGCCAGCAAAGGCCCGGCGGTACGTGCAACCCGTGCCCAGGCCGACAGGGTGCTTTACCGTCAGGCCGTGCGTACTGCGTTGGAGAATCAGCCCAACCTGATGATCTTCCAGCAGGCCGTTGAGGATCTGATTGTTGAGAACGAGCGTGTAGTGGGAGCCGTCACGCAGATGGGCCTGAAATTTCGGGCAAAAGCGGTTGTTCTGACCGTTGGTACTTTCCTTGACGGTAAAATTCATATCGGAATGGATAATTACAGTGGTGGTCGTGCAGGCGATCCACCTTCCATTCCGCTGGCCCGTCGTCTGCGCGAGTTACCATTACGTGTCAGTCGGTTAAAGACCGGTACACCCCCTCGTATTGATGCCAGAACCATCGATTTTAGCGTACTGGCACCACAGCACGGTGATAACCCTCTGCCCGTTTTCTCGTTTATGGGAAATGCCACTCAGCATCCGCAGCAGGTGCCTTGCTATATCACTTACACCAATGAGAAAACGCATCAGGTTATTCGCGATAATCTCGATCGTAGTCCAATGTATGCCGGAGTGATTGAAGGGATTGGTCCCCGCTATTGTCCGTCTATTGAAGACAAAGTGATGCGCTTTGCCGATCGCAATGCTCACCAGATCTTTCTTGAACCGGAAGGACTGACCAGTAATGAGATCTACCCGAACGGAATCTCCACCAGTCTGCCGTTTGATCTACAGATGCAGATTGTTCGCTCTATGCAAGGCATGGAGAATGCGAAGATCGTCCGTCCGGGTTATGCCATCGAATATGATTTTTTCGATCCCCGCGATCTTAAACCCACGCTGGAAAGCAAATTTATTCAGGGTCTGTTCTTTGCCGGACAGATCAACGGTACAACAGGTTATGAAGAGGCCGCCGCACAAGGGCTGCTGGCAGGGCTGAATGCAGGGCGTCTCTCAGCGGAGAAAGAGAGTTGGGCTCCACGTCGCGATCAGGCTTATCTTGGTGTTCTGGTGGACGATCTCTGTACTCTGGGAACAAAAGAACCCTATCGCATGTTTACCTCAAGGGCAGAATATCGCCTGATGTTGCGTGAAGATAATGCCGATTTGCGTCTGACCGAAGCGGGTCGTGAACTGGGGCTGGTAGATGATGCCCGCTGGGCGCGCTATAACGAAAAACTGGAAAGTATTGAGCAGGAGCGCCAGCGTCTTCGTGATATCTGGGTTCATCCAAAATCCGAACTGGTGGCGGAGGTCAACGGTGTGTTGAGCGCTCCACTGACCAAAGAAGCGAATGGAGAAGATCTGCTCCGTCGTCCGGAGATGACTTACCAACAGCTGATGACGCTGAGCACCTTTGCGCCTGCTCTCAGTGACTCCCAGGCGGCAGAGCAGGTCGAGATCCAGGTGAAGTATGAAGGCTATATCGCCCGCCAGCAGGAAGAGATTAACCGGCAGTTACGCAACGAAAATACTCTGTTGCCAGCCGATCTTGATTATCGTCAGGTCAGTGGCCTGTCGAATGAGGTGATCGCTAAACTCAACGATCATAAGCCAGGCTCTATTGGTCAGGCTTCCCGCATCTCGGGGATAACCCCTGCGGCTATATCTATTTTATTGATCTGGCTAAAAAAACAGGGACTACTGCGTAAGAGTGCCTGACAGCCGAATGTCAGGCTTTTCCTTAGGGGAGCTGGGTTCTCCCCTTCTGCAACCATCACCGGAAGTTATTGTGATTACTAAACTTTCTGCCCTGCTGAAACAGGCTGCCATATCACTGTCCGATCAGCAGATTAGTCAGCTGGTGGGTTATGTGGCCCTACTGCATAAATGGAACAAGGCTTATAACCTGACCTCGGTGCGCGATCCTGAGCAGATGCTGGTACGCCACATACTTGACAGCATTGTGGTGGAACCGCATCTGTTGGGCGAACGTTTTATTGATGTGGGCACGGGGCCGGGCCTGCCTGGTGTACCCTTAGCTATCGTGCGCCCTGATGCTCATTTCACCTTGCTGGATAGTCTGGGAAAACGCATCCGTTTTTTAAAGCAGGTACAGCATGAGTTACAACTCAGCAATATCACTCCGGTACAAAGTCGTGTAGAAGATTTTTCGGCTGAACCTGCTTTTGATGGGGTGATTAGCCGGGCATTCGCCTCACTTCACGATATGCTCAACTGGTGCCACCATTTGCCAGCCAGACAGGGACGGTTCTATGCGCTTAAAGGGGTGATACCGGAAGATGAAATCGCCAATCTGCCTGAGGCATTCACCCTCGATCGCGTGGAGAAATTGTCGGTTCCGCAGCTGGACGGTGAACGTCATCTGGTGATAATTAATCCGCCTGCCTGAGCGATGGCAGAAGCAGGAATAACACTGCCTGCAGACAGCATCAGTAACCCTGATTCTTACCGGATTTAAGCAACCCTGCGGGTAGTAAGTGCTTAATGCTATTGCAATTTAGTAAGATAATGTGACTATTTTAGCTGGCAACAAAGTCACTGTGTCATTCCAGGTAAGATGCTGTCTGAAAAGTAGGCTTTTGTGCTTTTTTCTACAGTTATTTTTGGCTGGCGTTATGTTCACAGAAAGTTAAAACAGTGGACTGAAATCCCCGGACATGATTTTTTGAATTTAACTTCGTTTTTACATTTAATTATCATTAATGTCACTATTTCCCGCCATTATCTCCGTTTAAATAGTCACGCAGGGAAATATATCCTGATGATAAATCGGGGTAAGTATTAAAGCACAAATGAGTAAATAGCAGTCACGTATGTCAATATGCACACAAAAATGAAAATAAAGGTCATTTTTAAAGTTATTCATCCTAATATTATGATAAATAATGATTTTAATTTAGAGTAAATTACTAAAGTCAGATTATTCTTAGCTCTGTATAGTGCATTATATTGTCGAATTGTGATCTTCAGCACGCTTTAATCGCTGCATTTCCGGACCTTTGCCGTAAATTTTCCACTGATTACGGCTATGCGCAGTTTTCAAAACAAGCCTCGCGAAAGAAATTTAAATAATTGTTCACCTTTTCGCTACTTATCCATTGAAATCGCAGGGGCGCACCGTATAATTTGCTCGTTTTTTGCTGCTTGACTCAAAAGGGCAAAGGACGTTTTATACGACACGCGACATCCCCACTAAAGGGCAGGAGAGTTTCAGCGTCATGTCAGTGTCCCTTTACAGAGTAAAATTTGCCCGAACCGTGCTGCTACTTCAGTTGGTGACCTTTGGCGTAATCGGCGCGCTGTTTGCCCTTAAAGATCTGACCTGGGGCTTGTCTGCATTTGTAGGTGGACTGGCAGGCTGGCTGCCAAATGTGTTGTTTATGATTTTTGCCTGGCGCCACAGGGCAGGACATGAAGTAACGGGGCGACTTGCCTGGACTTTTGCGATGGGTGAAGCGCTTAAAGTCTTCGTTACTGTTTTTGTCCTCATCGTGGCGCTCGGTATGTTTAAGGCGGCGTTTGTGCCGCTTGTACTGACCTGGTTATCGGTGCTGGTGGTGCAAATCATCGCGCCGGCTGTAATTAACAACAAAGGGTAATAGGCATCATGGCAGGAGAAATCTCTACGCCGCAGGAATACATAGGTCATCATCTGAAAAACCTTCAGCTTGATCTGCGTACCTTCGAGCTGGTGAATCCGCACGACGCTCCGTCGTTCTGGGTACTTAATATTGACTCCATGTTTTTCTCTGTGGTGCTGGGACTGGTGTTCCTGGTGCTGTTTCGCAAAGTTGCGAAATCAGCCACCAGCGGCGTGCCAGGAAAACTACAGGCGGTTGTCGAACTGGTTATTGGCTTCGTTGATGCCAACGTTCGCGACATGTATCACGGCAAAAGTAAACTTATCGCCCCGCTCGCTCTGACGATTTTTGTCTGGGTCTTCCTTATGAACTTTATGGATTTACTGCCTATTGATCTGCTGCCAACTATCGGTGAGCACTACCTGGGCTTACCGGCGTTGCGTGTGGTGCCTTCTGCGGACGTGAACATCACCCTGTCGATGGCGCTTGGCGTATTTATTTTGATTCTGTTCTACAGCATCAAGATGAAAGGCATTGGTGGCTTTACTAAAGAGCTGACTTTGCAACCCTTCAATCATCCGATTTTTATTCCGATCAACCTGATTCTTGAAGGTGTGAGCCTGCTGTCCAAACCTGTTTCTCTTGGTTTGCGACTGTTCGGGAACATGTATGCGGGTGAATTGATTTTTATCCTGATTGCCGGCTTGTTGCCGTGGTGGTCACAGTGGGTTCTGAATGTGCCATGGGCCATTTTCCACATCCTGATCATTTCGCTACAGGCTTTCATTTTCATGGTCTTAACGATTGTCTATCTGTCGATGGCATCTGAAGAACACTGATTTTTTATCAACACTACTGCGTTATAACTGAAATAAACTGGAGACTGTCATGGAAAACCTGAATGTGGATCTGCTGTACATGGCTGCCGCTGTGATGATGGGCTTAGCGGCAATCGGTGCTGCTATTGGTATCGGCATTCTTGGAGGTAAATTCCTGGAAGGTGCTGCACGTCAACCTGACCTGATTCCTCTGCTGCGTACACAGTTCTTTGTTGTTATGGGTCTGGTGGATGCTATTCCAATGATCGCTGTTGGTCTGGGTCTGTACGTGATGTTTGCTGTAGCGTAACCCGATGGTTCATCGTTGGGCTTTATGTTTGGCGATGAACGGTTTCTGCCGGGTTTAGCGGCAGAGAAAGTTAACTTAACAAGAGGCATTGTGCTGTGAACATTAACGCAACAATCCTCGGCCAGGCTATCGCGTTCATCCTGTTTGTCGCATTCTGCATGAAGTACGTATGGCCGCCGTTAATGGCAGCTGTCGAAAAGCGCCAGAAAGAAGTTGCTGAAGGCCTTGCTTCCGCTGAACGTGCCAAAAAGGATTTGGATCTCGCGCAGGCTAATGTGACCGATCAGCTGAACAAAGCGAAAGAAGAAGCTCAGGTTATCATCGAACAGGCTAACAAACGCCGTTCGCAAATCCTGGACGAAGCGAAAACTGAGGCTGAGCAGGAGCGTAACAAGATCGTCACTCAGGCGCAGGCTGAAATTGAAGCCGAACGCAAGCGTGCCCATGAAGAGTTACGTTCGCGCGTCGCGATGCTGGCTATTGCCGGGGCCGAGAAAATTATTGAACGTTCCGTAGATGAAGCTGCTAACAGCGACATCGTCGATAAACTGGTCGCTGAACTGTAAGGAGGGAGGGGCTGATGTCTGAATTTACTACTGTAGCTCGCCCCTACGCCAAAGCAGCTTTTGACTTTGCTGTTGAGCATCAGAATGTCGATAGCTGGCAGCAGATGCTGGCGTTCGCTGCTGAGGTAGCCAGTAATGAACAGGTAGCAGAACTTCTTTCCGGCGCGCTTGCGCCGGAAGCGTTGTCTGCACAGTTTATTGCTATCTGCGGCGAGCAACTGGACGAAGCTGGTCAGAACCTGATTAAGGTGATGGCTGAAAACAAACGTTTACCAGCACTGAAGGATGTTCTGGCACAGTTTATCGAGCTCCGCGCCGCACATGATGCGACCGCAGATGTCGAGGTAATCTCTTCCACAACATTGAGTGACGAACAGCTGACTAAAATCAGCGCCGCTATGGAAAAACGTCTGTCACGCAAAGTTAAGCTGAATTGCAAAATTGATAAGTCTGTAATGGCAGGCGTAATCATCCGTGCGGGTGATATGGTCATTGATGGCAGCGTTCGCGGTCGTCTTGAGCGTCTTGCAGACGCCTTGCAGTCTTAAGGGGACTGGAGCATATGCAACTGAATTCCACCGAAATCAGCGAACTGATCAAGCAGCGCATTGCTCAGTTCAATGTCGTGAGCGAAGCTCACAATGAAGGTACTATTGTTTCTGTCAGTGACGGTATCATCCGCGTAAACGGCCTGGCCGATGTTATGCAGGGTGAGATGATCTCACTGCCAGGCAACCGTTATGCAATCGCACTGAACCTGGAGCGCGACTCTGTTGGTGCAGTGGTGATGGGCCCCTACGCTGACCTTGCCGAAGGCATGAAGGTCAAGTGTACTGGTCGTATTCTGGAAGTGCCGGTTGGCCGTGGCCTGCTGGGTCGCGTAGTGAACACGCTTGGTGCCCCCATTGATGGTAAAGGCGCTCTCGACAACGATGGTTTCTCGCCAATCGAAGTGATTGCACCGGGTGTTATCGACAGGCAGTCCGTAGATCAGCCTGTTCAGACGGGTTACAAGGCCGTCGATGCGATGATTCCAATCGGTCGTGGTCAGCGTGAATTGATTATCGGTGACCGTCAGACTGGTAAAACCGCGATGGCTATCGATGCCATCATCAACCAGCGCGATTCCGGCATCAAGTGTGTGTATGTGGCTATCGGTCAGAAAGCCTCTACTATCGCTAACGTGGTGCGTAAACTGGAAGAACACAACGCACTGGCTAACACCATCGTTGTTGTCGCCACTGCTTCTGAGTCTGCCGCGTTGCAATATCTGGCTCCTTATGCAGGTTGCGCGATGGGTGAGTACTTCCGTGATCGTGGTGAAGATGCGCTGATTGTTTACGATGACCTGTCTAAACAGGCTGTTGCATACCGTCAGGTTTCTCTGTTGCTGCGTCGTCCGCCAGGCCGTGAAGCTTTCCCTGGTGATGTGTTCTATCTCCACTCCCGTCTGCTGGAACGTGCTTCCCGCGTGAGCGCCGACTACGTTGAGCGTTTTACCAATGGTGAAGTGAAAGGTAAAACCGGTTCACTGACTGCGCTGCCGATTATCGAAACTCAGGCTGGTGACGTTTCCGCGTTCGTTCCGACTAACGTAATTTCGATTACCGATGGTCAGATCTTCCTGGAAACCAACCTGTTTAACTCCGGTATTCGTCCTGCGGTTAACCCTGGTATTTCGGTATCCCGTGTGGGTGGTGCTGCGCAGAGCAAGATCATCAAGAAACTGTCCGGTGGTATCCGTACTGCTCTGGCGCAGTATCGTGAACTGGCTGCGTTCTCTCAGTTTGCTTCCGATCTGGATGAAGCCACTCGTAAACAGTTGAGCCACGGTCAGAAAGTGACCGAGCTGCTGAAGCAAAAACAGTATGCCCCTATGTCTGTTGCACAGCAGGGTCTGGTGCTGTTTGCGGCCGAGCGCGGCTTCCTGAATGATGTCGAACTGGCGAAAATCGGCAGTTTCGAGACGGCTCTGCTGGCCTTTGCTGAACGTGACCACGCCGAGCTGATGGCTGAAATCAACCAGTCTGGTAACTACAACAACGATATCGAAGAGAAGCTGAAAGGCCTCCTCGAAACGTTTAAGAAAATCCAGTCCTGGTAATGTCTGGCGGCTTGTCCTTTAAGGGACAGGCCGCAAGGCTTTGAGGAGAAGCTTATGGCCGGCGCAAAAGAGATACGTAGTAAGATCGCAAGCGTTCAGAATACGCAGAAGATCACCAGTGCGATGGAAATGGTCGCCGCCTCCAAAATGCGTAAATCGCAGGAACGTATGGCGGCCAGCCGTCCTTATGCAGAAACCATGCGCAAAGTGATTGGTCACATTGCGTTAGGGAATCTGGAGTACAAACACCCTTACCTGGATGAGCGTGACGTAAAGCGCGTTGGCTATCTGGTCGTGTCAACCGACCGTGGGCTTTGTGGTGGTTTGAACATTAACCTGTTCAAAAAATTGCTGGCTGATATGAAAGGCTGGTCTGATAAAGGCGTCGAGAGCGATCTGGCGATTATTGGTTCCAAAGGCCTGTCATTTTTCAGCTCTGTCGGTGGCAACGTGGTTGCCCAGGTTACCGGCATGGGGGATAAACCCGCGCTGTCTGATCTGATTGGCCCGGTAAAAGTGATGCTACAGGCCTACGACGAAGGGCGTATTGATAAGCTCTATGTAGTCAGTAACAAATTTATCAACACCATGTCCCAGTCTCCACAAATTGTCCAGTTGCTGCCGTTACCGCCAGCTGATGAAGACGAAGGCGTGGTGAAAAAAAGCACCTGGGATTACCTGTACGAACCGGATCCGAAAGCGTTGCTGGACACACTACTGCGTCGCTACGTCGAGTCTCAGGTTTACCAGGGTGTTGTGGAAAACCTGGCCAGCGAACAGGCCGCACGTATGGTGGCGATGAAAGCTGCAACCGACAACGGCGGAAACCTGATCAAAGAGTTGCAGTTGGTATACAACAAGGCTCGTCAGGCCAGCATCACCCAGGAACTTACCGAGATTGTCGGTGGTGCCTCCGCGGTTTAACCAGGTTAAATGATTAGGTAGAGGATTCAAGATGGCTACTGGAAAGATTGTCCAGGTAATCGGCGCCGTGGTGGACGTCGAGTTCCCTCAGGACGCAGTACCACAAGTGTACAGCGCCCTTGAGGTTCAAAATGGTGATGCCCGTCTGGTGCTGGAAGTGCAGCAGCAGCTGGGTGGTGGCGTGGTGCGTACCATTGCCATGGGTTCTTCAGACGGCCTGAAGCGCGGTCTGGTTGCAACCGACTTAGAACACCCAATCGAAGTTCCGGTAGGAACAGCAACACTTGGCCGTATCATGAACGTGCTGGGTGAGCCAATCGATATGAAAGGTGATATCGGTGAAGAAGAGCGTTGGGCTATCCACCGCGCAGCGCCTTCATACGAAGATCAGTCTAACTCGCAAGAGCTGCTGGAAACCGGGATCAAAGTAATCGACCTGATGTGTCCATTTGCCAAGGGCGGTAAAGTAGGTCTGTTCGGTGGTGCGGGTGTGGGTAAAACGGTAAACATGATGGAGCTTATCCGTAACATTGCGGCTGAGCACTCAGGTTTCTCCGTATTTGCCGGTGTGGGCGAGCGTACCCGTGAAGGTAACGACTTCTACCACGAAATGACTGATTCAAACGTTATCGATAAAGTTTCTCTGGTCTATGGTCAGATGAACGAGCCGCCAGGAAACCGTCTGCGTGTGGCGCTGACCGGTCTGACTATGGCGGAGAAGTTCCGTGACGAAGGTCGTGACGTGTTGCTGTTTATCGATAATATCTATCGTTATACCCTGGCCGGTACCGAAGTATCTGCCCTGCTGGGTCGTATGCCTTCTGCGGTAGGTTATCAGCCAACGCTGGCGGAAGAGATGGGCGTTCTTCAGGAGCGTATCACCTCGACTAAAACCGGCTCTATCACCTCCGTTCAGGCAGTATACGTTCCTGCGGATGACCTGACTGACCCATCACCAGCCACCACCTTTGCTCACTTAGATGCAACTGTGGTACTGAGCCGTCAGATCGCGTCTCTGGGTATTTACCCGGCCGTTGACCCACTGGATTCAACCAGTCGTCAGCTGGATCCACTGGTTGTTGGTCAGGAACACTATGATGTAGCCCGTGGCGTTCAGTCACTGTTACAGCGTTACCAGGAACTGAAAGACATCATCGCTATTCTCGGTATGGACGAGTTGTCTGAAGAAGACAAACTGGTGGTGGCACGCTCTCGTAAGATGCAGCGTTTCCTGTCCCAGCCATTCTTTGTGGCAGAAGTCTTCACCGGTTCTCCAGGCAAATATGTGTCGCTGAAAGATACTATCCGTGGCTTTAAAGGCATCATGGACGGTGAATTTGACCATATGCCAGAGCAGGCTTTCTACATGGTAGGCTCTATCGAAGAAGCCGTGGAAAAAGCGAAGAAACTTTAACTGAAAACCTGAAATAATTCAGATTGTGGTAGTGAATCACCGTGTCAACCCAGTGCCTTATGGTCGTAAGCAAGGGAGCCGGTATAAACGCAATCTGAAGTATGTAGGGCCGGTTTCTCTGGAGGTTAATCATGGCTACGACTTATCACCTGGATGTTGTCAGCGCTGAACAGCAGATGTTCACGGGTTCTGTACAGAAAATTCAGGTGTCAGGTAGTGAAGGTGAGTTGGGGATTTTCCCCGGCCATGCCCCGCTGCTGACTGCCATTAAACCTGGTATGATTCGCATCGTTAAAGAGCAGGGCGAGGAAGAGTATATTTATCTTTCTGGCGGTGTGCTGGAAGTTCAGCCGGGCGCGGTCACCGTGCTGGCTGATACGGCCATTCGCGGTACTGACCTTGATGAAGCCCGCGCACTGGAAGCAAAACGCAAGGCCGAGGAGCATATGAACAGCTCCCACGGGGATGTGGATTATGCCAATGCGTCAGCTGAACTGGCTAAAGCGATCGCCAAATTGCGCGTGATCGAGTTGACCAAAAAAGCGATGTAATTCAGGTTTAAGCAGCATAAATGCCAGTCAGTTAACTGACTGGCTTTTTTTTTATTAAGCGTTTATCAGTCACAGGCGTTTGCTCTTTTCATGGTTTTCAGCTTAGCTCTCAACGGTGGTTGAAATAGAAAAACAGTGTCAGAGAGATCATCGCTGTGGCAATTAAAGCTAATAATGAATAAAAAATAAGCGTCGTTTTCTTTTCCACCACTAGTGGAGCTGATATTTCCGTTTTTATTTTTTTCGGAATATAGATGTAACCTTTTCCCGGGATCGTTTTAATACAGTTTTTCATGTTCATTGCTGCTAAATCCCGACGTATTTTATAAATAAGTTGAGTGAGGTTGGCATCATCGATTGTTGATGCACGATTCTCCCAGATGGTATTAATCAATTCTCTTTTTGTTAGCTCTACATTTGGATGTTGAATAAAATATCGCAATAAACGCTTTTCTTTTTCACCGATTGATAATTTAATGTTTCTGTCTGTGAGGTAATTATTATCCTCTGACAGGAAGATGTTATTACCAAGATCAATATTTTCGCTCATTATTTCACCTTATTGATAATGTAAATCTGATTTTTATTCAGAGTAATTTAAAACCTGAATATGCAACATCCCTTCCCGACGCTATTTTTTATTCAGGATAAATAATGATATTTTATGGCTGCCACTCCATTCGTTCCTTATTAATTACATAAATAAATATATCAGTTAGAACTGCATTGCAGAGTAGTAATTATTACCTGATGGATTGTAAAAAATAACTTCACTCCAGTAGTTATCGTTGTTCTGTCTGGTTTTTTTACTGGGTTTTCTGGCAGGTGATGGTCTCAACTTAAACAGCGTGGTTTATCTTTCATTGATAAAAAATACAGGAAATTATATTTTCTTAATTTTAAAAAGAATTATCTGAACTCAATATCGCTGATGGATTTTCCTTCTGGTTATGGTAAAAATTAATGATTTTCATCCTCGTTATGGTGGCTCTTTTTGATGATTATTATTTATTTCTAACTGGATGGATTTTTGATTACGGGTGAAAGTTTGCTGGTCATCAACCAACAGCTGTTGATGGCTAACTTTCACAAGATGATAAAAGGATTCGCAATGAGTAAGCTAATTCAGAAAGATAATTTTACCGAGCAGTCATATGCAATGGATGGTTTTGATCCTAAAACGAATACATCCGACTACAGTTATACTTCTGGTCGCGTAATGAAGCGTGTATACAATAAATACAATACCGCTAATAAACCAAAACTGTTTGGTTATTATACCGACTGGGTACAGTATGATGCTCGTGCCTCTGTGAATAACTCTGGCGCTATTCCGAAAGACCAGCGTGGTCGTGGTATTGATATTACCCTGCTGGATCCCACTGCCTACGATAAAATCATTTTAGGTTTTACCGGCATTGTTGGTGACAAAGGCTCAAATGAAACTGTTATCAATCAGGCAGCTGCCTGGACCGGTAAGAAAACCAACGAAATGACCATTCTCGACCCCTGGGGTGATTGTCAGTCTTATTTCAACTGCGGTTTTGCAGGATGGAAGCCTTTTGGCTTTGGCCCGGGTACAACTTATCCATCAGATGGTGCAGGTGACAGTTTTTATGAGAGCAACCCGGACCTCCAGGGGATGCTTGGTGCGCTGCGAGAAATGCAGAAGAAAGCCAAAGCACAGGGACACGACCTGGCTCTCTCTTTCAGCCTCGGCGGTTGGACCATGAGTGAAGCTTTCCACCAGCTGGCTAAAAGTCAAAGTGCTGTCGATACCCTGGTCGCGAGCATCATCGATTTCTTCAAACGTTTCCCAATGTTTACCGAAATTGATATTGACTGGGAATACCCTAATGCCGCAGGTGCAGGTAACCCTCATGGACCAGAAGATGGTGAGAATTACGTCAGACTGATTGGCACTATGCACAGAGCGCTGGTGGCTAACAACATGAGCCATGTGAAAATCAGTATCGCCTCTTCTGCTAACGTTGAAGTGTTGCAACATTCCAACGTGAAAGGCCTGCTGGACGTTGGTTTATACGGTATCAACCTGATGACCTATGACTTCTTTGGTACCCCGTGGGCAGACGGTCTGGGTCACCATGCCAATTTGTATAAAACGAAAAACACGGCGTTCAGCCTGGAAGAAGCCGTTGAATATCTGCTCAACCTGGGTGTTGATCCTGAAGCGATTAACATTGGTTATGCTGGCTATTCACGCAGCGCAAAAGGTGCTGATATTTCTTCTTTCTCGCCTCTTCAGGGCAGCTATGACGGTAGCGGTACAACTGTTGGTACTTATGAGTCCGGCTGTGTTGAATGGTATGACGTGATTAACAACTATCTGGACCTGGAAAATCAGTCAGGTCGCAATGGTTACAACGTCTACACCGATGATGAAGCCTGTGCTGATTATCTTTACAACCCTAACAACAAAGTATTCCACTCAATTGATACGCCACGCAGCGTGCGTGAAAAAGCACGTTATGTCATTGAGAAAGGCCTGGGTGGCTTGTTCACTTGGACTATCGATAATGACAATGGCCTGCTGGTGAACGCAGGCCGTGAAGGCATGGGTTGCCCTATCGTCAAACAAAATATTGATATGTCACCTTTCTACTTCAAAGGGATTAATATCGATGGCGATCAACCAGTTGACCCTGTTGACCCGGTGGATCCTGTAGATCCGGTGAACCCCGGCGAGAGCACCACGCCAACTGCGGTTATCACTATGAAAGCGCTTTCCGGCAGTACGCTGCTGTTCTCAGCTGAGAAATCAACGCACAGCACCAGTTATAGCTGGTCTGCTATTGGTACACTGAATATTGTTTCACCACAGGCGCAGGAAACTGCCGTTGTTCTGCCTGTTGTGACTGTCGATACCGTGGCATCTGTTGTTTTGTCAGTTTCAGATGCAAAAGGTAACCGTGACCAGACCGTTTATAAACTGATCATTTCTTCCACTGATGCTGGTAAGCCGCAGGTTCCGGATTTACCGGTTGTGCCAGATGTGCCTGTGCCAGATGTGCCTTCTGATTATCCACAGTGGAGCGCAACCGCAGTCTATGTGGCTAATGATAAAGTTACTCACAAAGGCGTTAACTATATTGCTAAATTCTGGTCGAATGGTTCTGAACCAGGCCTGGATGCGACTACCGGACAATACGGTAAACCGTGGGATTACCTGCGTTAATTAAGTTTAATTAGGTAAAAGCATTTTTTTAGCAGGAGTGCCGATCGACTAAGGGTTGGTTACTCCACTGCGTATTCAGGTAAAAATCCGTAATCTTCCCTGAGATTACGGATTTTTTATGCATATTGCTCAGGCAATATCGTAAAGATGAACTGAGCTTTGATGGTATCATGCAAGCCCCGGGAGAAAGTGGCAGGAATCAGCCGCAACTCCAGAGTGAAAGTATTTTTTAACGGTGAAAGAAGTAGAATTTTTGCTCGAGAATAGGTTTACTTTTTGCCGTTTAAGCAGATTGTTGGAAATCAGAAGCAGGGTGTCTATGTCAAACAGCGCGATGAGTGTGGTTATCCTTGCAGCAGGCAAGGGAACTCGTATGTACTCCGATCTTCCCAAAGTTCTTCATCTTCTGGCAGGCAAACCAATGGTTCAGCACGTTATTGATGCTGCCAAAGGGGTTGGGGCTGATAAGGTTCATCTGGTTTACGGTCACAACGCAGAGCTGCTGCAATCCACGCTGACGGAGCCGTCGCTCAATTGGGTGCTACAGGCCGAGCAATTGGGAACCGGTCATGCCATGCAGCAGGCTGCGCCTTACTTTTCTGATGATGAAGACATTCTGATGCTGTACGGCGATGTGCCGTTAATTTCGCCAGAAACACTAAAACGACTGCACCATGCGAAGCCAGAAGGTGGAATCGCGCTGCTTACGGTGATACTGGATAACCCCGCTGGTTATGGCCGTATTCTCCGCGAGAATGGCGCGGTAGTAGGAATTGTTGAGCAGAAAGATGCCACACCGGAACAGCTGGACATCCGTGAAATTAATACCGGCATTTTACTGGCCAACGGTGCGGATCTGAAACGCTGGCTGAGCAAGCTGAACAACCATAATGCACAGGGCGAATATTACATCACGGATATTATTGCGCTTGCTCATCTGGAAGGTCGAAAAACAGAAACGGTGCAGCCCTCCCACCTTTGTGAAGCCGACGGGGTCAATAATCGTTTGCAACTGGCGACCCTCGAGCGTGTTTATCAGGCTCAACAGGCCGAAAAATTGCTGTTGAATGGCGTGATGCTGAAAGATCCCGCCCGCTTTGACCTTCGGGGCGAGTTACAGTGTGGTCGTGATGTGGAAATTGATACCAACGTGATTATCGAAGGTCTGGTCAGGTTGGGCAATCGCGTTAAGATTGGTAGCGGCTGTGTGCTGAAAAATTGCCGGATCGGTGATGATTGTGAAATCAGCCCCTACAGCGTACTCGAAAATGCTGAGCTGGCCGCAGCCTGCACGGTTGGTCCCTTCGCCCGTCTGCGTCCTGGCGCTGTCCTGGCCGAAGGTGCCCATGTCGGTAATTTTGTTGAGATGAAAAAAGCTGCCTTGGGTAAGGGATCGAAAGCGGGTCATCTCAGTTACCTGGGCGATGCGGAAATTGGTGCTAATGTGAATATTGGTGCCGGCACCATCACCTGCAATTATGACGGCGTCAACAAGTCGCTGACGGTGATTGGCGATAACGTCTTTGTTGGCTCTGACACCCAGTTGGTGGCACCTGTTACTGTTGCTGCGGGAGTCACCATCGCAGCCGGCACTACGGTGATGAAGGACGTTCCCGCAGAAGGTCTGCTGTATAACCGGAAAGATCAAAATCTTAAAACCGACTGGCAGCGTCCGGTGAAGAAGAAATAGTTTTTGCACTAAAGCAGTAAAACCCCGAAAACTCAGGTGGCAGGACGAAAGCGCATCTGTTTTTAATCAGCGTCAGCGCGGGGTCCAGTGATGGACCATCAGGTCAAATCATGAGGCCAGCGAGTCAATCCGCAAGCTTACGCAATTCAGTGGCTGGGATATGCTCGTTGATTTAAGCGACCTGAAGTTATTAAGGGTAAATAACAATAATCCCCACTCTCTACAAGGCTCGGGGAACCGGCAAAGACCGGACAATCAGGTCAGAAGACAAGGTTAATGGCCAAGAGGCCATTTTCTCAGGAAAAACAATATGTGTGGAATTGTAGGTGCAGTAGCGCAACGTGATATCGCTGAAATCCTGCTGGAAGGATTACGTCGTCTTGAATACCGCGGTTATGATTCTGCCGGACTGGCAGTGGTCACCGCCGCAGGTGAGGTGACCCGCCTTCGCCGTCTTGGCAAGGTACAGAAACTGGCAGAAGCGGCAGAGAGTACTCCTCTGGCAGGAGGAACGGGCATTGCGCACACGCGCTGGGCAACCCACGGTGAGCCTTCTGAAGCCAATGCCCATCCGCATATCTCCGAACACATCATCATCGTGCACAATGGCATCATTGAAAACCATGAGCCACTGCGTCAGTTGCTGATCGCTCGTGGATATCACTTTGCCTCAGAAACGGATACCGAAGTGGTCGCTCATCTGGCCCACTGGGAGCAGCAGCAGGGTGGTTCGTTGCGTGAGGTGGTGCAGCGCGTGGTCCCGCAGCTTCGCGGTGCGTATGGCATGGTGATCCTCGACAGTCGCGATCCATCAGTGCTGGTGGCTGCCCGTTCTGGTAGCCCGCTGGTTATTGGTCGTGGCGTAGGGGAAAACTTTATTGCATCCGATCAGCTGGCTCTTTTACCTGTCACCCGCCGCTTTATCTATCTGGAAGAAGGCGATATTGCTGAAGTCACCCGCCGCGAAGTGGCGATTTTTGATCGCAGCGGTGAGAAGGTGCAGCGTAGCGAAATTGAATCAAGTGCGCAGTACGATGCGGGCGACAAGGGCATTTATCGCCACTATATGCAGAAAGAGATTTACGAGCAGCCGATGGCGATTAAAAACACCCTTAACGGGCGTTTCAGCCACGGTGAAGTTTGTCTCTCTGAACTGGGGCCAAATGCCAGCGAGTTGCTCAGTCAGGTAGAGCATATTCAGATTGTCGCCTGCGGTACTTCTTACAACTCTGGTATGGTTTCCCGCTACTGGTTTGAAGCACTGGCAAACCTGCCCTGCGACGTCGAGATTGCCTCTGAGTTCCGTTATCGTAAATCTGCTGTGCGCAAAAACAGCCTGCTTATTACGCTTTCTCAGTCGGGAGAGACGGCGGATACACTGGCCGCGCTGCGTTTGTCAAAAGAGCTGGGTTACCTGGGATCGCTGGCTATCTGCAACGTGGCGGGTTCGTCTCTGGTGCGCGAGTCCGATCTGGCGCTGATGACCAAAGCCGGAACGGAAATCGGCGTTGCCTCCACCAAAGCGTTTACCACGCAGTTAACCGTTTTGCTGATGCTGGTGGCAAAAATGGGACGTCTGAAAGGGATGGACCCGCAGATTGAGCAGGATATTGTTCACGGACTTCAGGCTCTGCCAAGCCGTATTGAGCAGATGTTATCGCAGGACAAGCTGATTGAAACGCTGGCGGAAGAGTTCTCGGATAAGCATCACGCTCTGTTCCTTGGCCGTGGCGATCAGTATCCCATCGCTCTGGAAGGGGCGTTGAAGCTGAAGGAGATCTCCTATATCCATGCGGAGGCCTATGCCGCAGGTGAACTCAAGCATGGTCCGCTGGCGCTGATTGATGCTGACATGCCTGTTATCGTGATCGCGCCGAATAATGAGCTACTGGAAAAGCTGAAGTCGAATATTGAAGAGGTGCGCGCCCGTGGCGGCCTGCTGTATGTCTTCGCCGATCAGGATGCCGGGTTCAGCAACAGCGAAGGGATGCGTATCGTCTCGTTACCGCATGTGGAGGAGATCATCGCCCCCATTTTCTATACGGTCCCGCTTCAACTGCTCTCCTATCATGTTGCGTTAATCAAAGGTACGGATGTCGATCAGCCACGTAATCTGGCCAAATCGGTGACCGTCGAGTAAGTCGCCTGTTACACGGGGCTGATTTACCAGCCCCGTTACTGATTGTCAGCCAGAGAGGATGTCGTTACTGCTCTCTCTACTCTCCTGCCATACTGAACTGCCCTGCTGCGCGGGGTTGCTCATTGTCACAAAACTGTCATATAGCGTACATTTTAATGTCATCAAACTGTCCTATTTTGCCTCCAGCAGCAATCCTTATTGATACTAAAACGGCATAAAGCCTGACATTCAATCCACTGGAGGGAACATGACACTGATGCAAAAAACCGTCGCTCGTTGTGTGGCCGTCGCCCTTTCTCTGACGGCTGTTTCAGCATTCGCTGCGACTAACCTGACCGGCGCAGGCGGCACTTTTCCTGCGCCTGTTTATAACAAGTGGGCGGCAGACTATAACAAAGCGACCGGCGCACAGGTTAACTATCAGGGCATTGGTTCTTCCGGTGGCGTAAAGCAAATTATCGTGAAAACTGTCGATTTTGGTGCTTCAGATGCGCCAATGAAAGAGGATGATTTAGCTAAAAACGGTCTGTTCCAGTTCCCGACCATCATTGGCGGTGTGGTACTGGCTGTGAATATTCCTGGCATCAAGTCAGGTCAGCTGATTCTGGATGGAAAAACCGTAGGGGATATTTACCTCGGGACCATCAAAAAATGGAACGATCCGGCGATTACTAAACTGAACCCTGGTGTGAAACTGCCAGACAGTAATATCAATGTGGTTCGCCGTGCTGACGGTTCCGGCACTTCTTTTGTCTTCACCAGCTACCTGTCTAAAGTTAACAGCGACTGGAGCAGCAAGGTAGGTAAAGGCAATACCGTAAACTGGCCGACGGGGCTGGGCGGTAAAGGCAATGATGGCGTGGCGGCATTCGTACAACGCCTCCCGGGTCCAATTGGCTATGTTGAATACGCTTACGCTAAACAGAACAATCTGGCTTACACCAAACTTCTTGATGCCGATGGCAAAGCAGTAGAACCGGGTGAGCAGAGTTTCAGTGACGCGGCGAAAGGCGCAAACTGGAGCCAGTCCTTTGCGCAGGATCTGACCTTCCAGAAGGGAGACAATGCGTGGCCAATCACCTCCACCACCTTCATCCTGGTGCACAAAGAGCAGGCCAGCGCTGAGAAAGGCGCTGCGGTACTGAAATTCTTTGACTGGGCATACAAAAACGGTGGCAAAACCACCAGCAGCCTCGATTACGCTTCTCTGCCCGACCAGGTTGTTGAACAGGTCCGCGCCGCCTGGAAAACCAGTATCAAAGACAGCTCCGGTAAAGCATTATACTAAGCTCTCACGAGAGCGACAGATTCGGTTCTCACTTCCGGGCGGCAGAAATGCCGCCCTGACACTTTTAACATCGGGAATTTTATGGCTACGAAAAGGCCAACATTCAAAGCCCCCGGCAAACAGGGCGACATTATTTTTGGCGCGCTGGTAAAGCTGGCTGCGCTGATTGTTCTGTTGCTGCTCGGTGGCATTATTGTTTCGCTCATCTTCTCTTCCTGGCCCAGCATTCAGAAGTTCGGCTTCTCTTTTCTGTGGAACAAAACCTGGGATGCCCCTAATGAACAATTTGGCGCGCTGGTGCCGATCTACGGCACGATTGTCACCTCACTTATCGCCCTGATAATTGCAGTCCCGGTCAGTTTTGGTATCGCACTGTTTCTGACGGAGCTGGCCCCCAACTGGCTGCGTCGTCCACTTGGCGTGGCGATTGAACTGCTGGCGGCGATTCCCAGCATCGTTTACGGCATGTGGGGGCTGTTTATCTTCGCTCCACTGTTTGCCACTTATTTTCAGACGACTCTGGGCGAGCTGATGTCGAACATTCCGATTGTTGGCGCACTGTTCTCCGGCCCGGCATTTGGTATCGGGATCCTGGCTGCCGGGATTATCCTGGCGATTATGATCATCCCTTACATTGCTTCGGTCATGCGTGATGTGTTCGAACAGACGCCGGTGATGATGAAAGAGTCAGCTTATGGCATCGGTTGCACCACCTGGGAAGTCATCTGGCGCATCGTGTTACCGTTCACCAAAAATGGCGTGATTGGTGGCGTAATGCTGGGACTGGGACGTGCGCTGGGAGAAACCATGGCGGTAACCTTTATCATCGGTAACACCTATCAGCTCGACAGCGCCTCATTGTTTATGCCGGGCAACAGCATCACTTCCGCACTGGCCAACGAATTTGCCGAGGCTGAATCTGGCGTTCACACGGCTGCACTGATGGAGCTGGGGCTGATTCTGTTTGTGATCACCTTTATCGTGCTGGCCTGCTCCAAACTGATGATACTCAGACTGGCGAAAAGTGAAGGAGCGCGTTCATGACCACTCTTGAACTTCAGGCGCGGGCTGAACTGGCCGCTTCTCGTCGCAAAATGCAGGCCTGGCGGCGGTTTAAAAATCGTATTGCCCTGACGCTTTCAATGCTGACGATGGCTTTTGGTCTGTTCTGGCTGATTTGGATCCTCTGGGCCACGGTCACGCGCGGTTTTGATGGCATGAGCCTGGCGTTGTTTACCGAAAATACGCCGCCACCCAATACGGCCGGTGGCGGGCTGGCAAATGCCATCGTCGGCAGCGGTCTGATGATCCTCTGGGCCACTATAGTTGGCACCCCTCTGGGAATTATGGCGGGGATTTATCTGGCGGAATATGGCCGTAAATCCTGGCTGGCGGAGGTAGTTCGTTTTATTAACGACATTTTGTTATCCGCGCCGTCGATTGTGGTCGGGCTGTTTGTCTATACGCTGGTGGTTGCCCGTATGCAGCACTTCTCTGGTCTGGCCGGGGTGGTCGCGTTGGCGCTGTTGCAAATCCCGATTGTTATTCGCACCACTGAAAACATGCTCAGGCTGGTGCCGGACAGCCTGCGTGAAGCAGCCTATGCACTGGGTACACCCAAGTGGAAGATGATTTCTGCCATTACCCTGAAGGCGTCGATATCCGGCATTCTTACCGGTGTTCTGCTGGCAGTGGCGCGTATCGCTGGCGAAACAGCCCCGCTGCTGTTTACTTCGTTGTCCAATCAGTTCTGGAGCACGGATATGATGCAGCCACTGGCTAACCTGCCGGTGACCATTTTCAAATTTGCCATGAGCCCGTTTGCCGGATGGCAAAGTCTGGCCTGGGCTGGCGTATTGCTGATTACCGTCTGTGTGCTGCTGCTGAATATTCTGGCGCGCGTGATCTTCGCGAAAAGTAAACATTAATTGAGATGCGCGGCTGTGGCGGCGTAAACAAGCGAGAAAGAGAATGGCTGATAACAGTTCCGCTAAGATGATTCAGGTTCGGGATTTGAACTTCTACTACGGAAAATTCCACGCGCTGAAGAACATTAATCTGGATATCGCTAAAAACCAGGTGACGGCCTTTATCGGCCCGTCGGGCTGCGGTAAATCCACCCTGCTGCGCACCTTTAACAAAATGTTTTCCCTCTATCCGGAACAACGGGCAGAAGGTGAAATTTTGCTGGATGGCGAAAACATTCTCACCGCCAGTCAGGATATTGCGCTGTTGCGTGCCAGGGTGGGCATGGTATTCCAGAAACCGACTCCGTTTCCTATGTCCATTTACGACAACATCGCTTTCGGCGTTCGTCTGTTTGAGAAACTCTCCAGGGCGGATATGGACGAGCGCGTCCAGTGGGCGTTGAGCAAAGCCGCGCTCTGGACTGAAACAAGGGATAAGCTGCATCAGAGCGGCTACAGCCTCTCTGGTGGTCAGCAGCAGCGCTTGTGTATTGCGCGTGGTATTGCCATCCGCCCGGAGGTCCTGCTGCTGGATGAGCCATGTTCGGCGCTCGACCCTATCTCTACCGGGCGTATTGAAGAGTTGATCACCGAGCTGAAACAGGATTACACCGTGGTTATCGTGACACATAACATGCAGCAGGCTGCACGCTGTTCCGATCACACGGCCTTTATGTATCTGGGCGAACTAATTGAGTTCAGCGATACCGATACGCTGTTTACCAAACCTCATCAGAAGCAAACCGAAGATTACATTACTGGCCGTTATGGTTGAGTTGACTGGAGAAGCAAATGGATAACCTGAATCTGAATAAACACATCTCCGGGCAGTTTAACGCCGAGCTGGAGCATATCCGTACCCAGGTCTTAACCATGGGTGGGCTGGTGGAACAGCAACTGACCGACGCTATTGTGGCAATGCATAACCAGGATGGTGAGCTGGCGCAGCGGGTAATTGATGGTGACCAGAAGGTCAACATGATGGAAGTGTCGATTGATGAAGCCTGTGTGCGCATCATTGCCAAACGCCAGCCTACCGCCAGCGATCTGCGTCTGGTCATGGCGATTATCAAGACCATCTCGGAGCTGGAACGTATTGGCGATGTGGCGGAAAAAATCAGCCGTACCGCGCTGAAGAAGTTTGGTCAACAGCATCAGCCGTTACTGGTGAGTCTGGAATCGCTGGGCTACCACACCATCCAGATGCTGCATGATGTGCTGGATGCGTTTGCGCGAATGGATCTGAGCGCCGCCATCGAAATTTACCGCGAGGATAAGAAGGTCGATCAGGAATATGAGGGCATCGTACGCCAGCTGATGACCTATATGATGGAAGACCCGCGCACGATTCCCAGCGTGCTGACGGCACTGTTCTGTGCCAGGGCCATCGAACGGATTGGCGATCGCTGCCAGAATATCTGTGAAATCATTTTCTATTTCGTCAAAGGTCAGGATTTCCGTCATGTGGGCGGGGACCAGCTTGATAAGCTGTTAACCGGCGATGATGAGAGCGGAAATCTGCCGGGATGATTCCTGTTGGCCGGGATTGCCTGGCCAGTTCGAAATAAGGGTTCGTTTAAGGTTGAATCAAGGTGATAACAACGCCATTTGTTGCCGGCCATTAAAAATGGCTGGCATGAAGATGGATCATTCTCAAACCAGATTATGACCTGCCGCGCAGCTGCCCACGCCTCAGTTTTTTCCGCAGGATAGTCACCTGAAGCGATTTCACGACAGCTGAAAAAAAGACCCGCAATAATGCAGCCTCATCGCCATCTTTGAACCGTCGAACTTCCATAATCCTCCCTCATGCATCAATTCTGAATCATATTCCAGGCATCTGGTTGTGCTGTTATAGGGAGTGTATTGCGACTCCTCAGCGTTGGTCAGTCTTTTCCGGAAAAATAAGAGGCAAGATATGACCAGAGATGTAGGGATTGCCTGATTGTTGAGTATGTAAAGAATAAGATAAGGTTGTATCTGTTTTTTGTTGGGAAAGTTATCTGGCTTCAGACAGTTTTTTTAAATACTGGAATTTCAAAAATGGTCGGCAGCATTATTGCTGGCATTATTCAGCCGTAAGTTAATTATTAAAGGACAAGATATGAGCAATCTGTCAGCACTCAAAACTTTTGCTGTAGCAACAGTTACTTTTATTGGCCTGCAAGGCATGGCATTTGCGGATGCCAGTCAGGCTGCTTCTGTTAAAGCCCCACAGAATGTGGTTCAGCAGAGCAAAAATAGCGCTCTGACTGGTGGCGCTGATGCAACTGAGATCAAGGTTGCTGGACGTCTGAGCAGTGGTTTGCGTATCAACCATGCCTGCGATGATACTGGCCTGCCGTGCCCATCTGACAGCAACTCCTGATAAGTAACACGGGTTGCGTGTTTTTCAAACGTCTGCTGGCGTCGTTGTTATGACGCCAGCATTTATATCCCGCCTGAAAAATAAATTCTGCTTTGCTGACTTAAAAAAAGTCACTCTTTGTAGTGCACGATAATAAATTCTCCGCATATTGTCCTTTTAAAACCGATAATTCTGGCTCGATGCAGCGCAATCGGTTGCGAAAAAACGCCCGCACCATCTACCAAATTAAAAATTATCGGTTAGGATAGCCGACGGCCCTCTTCTCCAATTTTTGGAATCTTTTAATGAATAATTCAGGTCTACTACAGCGGATCTTCAAACTACAGGAACATGGTACGACCGTTCGTACTGAAGTGATTGCAGGTTTTACCACTTTCCTGACCATGGTCTATATCGTCTTTGTTAACCCTCAGATTCTTGGTGTAGCCGGTATGAACACTCAGGCGGTATTTGTCACCACCTGCCTGATTGCTGCTGCTGGCAGTATTTTGATGGGGCTGGTGGCTAACCTGCCCGTCGCCCTGGCACCGGCAATGGGCCTGAATGCATTTTTTGCTTTTGTCGTGGTTGGCGCGATGGGCATTTCCTGGCAGGTTGGGATGGGGGCGATCTTCTGGGGAGCCGTCGGACTGCTGCTGCTGACGCTGTTTCGGGTTCGCTACTGGATGATTGCCAATATTCCGGTAAGCCTGCGGGTTGGTATTACTGCGGGGATCGGGCTGTTTATTGCGATGATCGGCCTGAAAAATGCCGGTATCGTGGTGCCAAATAAAGACACGCTGGTTGCAGTCGGGGATCTGACTTCCCACAGCGTTCTGTTGGGTGCGCTGGGCTTCTTTATCATTGCTATTCTGGCGTCCCGCAATATTCATATCGCCGTGCTGGTTTCGGTGGTCATTACCACGCTGATTGGCCTGGCGCTTGGCGATGTGAAATATGGCGGCGTATTTGCGGTTCCAGGCGCCATGACGTCGGTGCTGGGACAGGTCGATCTGGCGGGTTCATTCAATGTTGGCATGGCGGGTATCATTTTCTCCTTCATGCTGGTTAACCTGTTTGACTCATCAGGTACGCTGATTGGCGTAACCGATAAGGCTGGCCTGACCGACGAAAAAGGCACCTTCCCACGTATGAAGCAGGCCCTGTTTGTGGACAGCGTCAGTTCAGTAGCCGGTGCTTATATCGGGACCTCTTCAGTTACTGCATATATCGAAAGCTCTTCCGGCGTCTCTATTGGAGGACGTACAGGCCTAGTGGCGGTTGTTACCGGTATTCTGTTCCTGCTGGTCATGTTTCTGTCGCCGCTGGCGGGTATGGTGCCTGCTTATGCTGCTGCGGGGGCGCTGATTTATGTTGGTGTACTGATGACATCAAGTCTTGCCCGCGTTAAATGGGATGACCTGACTGAAGCTGTCCCGGCCTTTGTCACCACGGCAATGATGCCATTCAGTTTCTCGATTACCGAAGGTATTGCCCTCGGTTTTATCTCTTATTGTGTTATGAAGCTTGGCACAGGCCGCTGGCGTGAAATCAGCCCGTGCGTGGTGGTTGTGGCACTGCTGTTTATTCTGAAGATTGTGTTTATCGACGCCCACTGATACTTAATTCCAGGTCGGAGCTATCCCTCCGGCCTGCCTTCTGTTTGCAATTTTTCCTGTTTATGCAGATTGGTCAGACGCAGCATTTTCGGGCTCAGATTTCGCGTTGAAATCTGTATATCCTGCAACTGTTTCCAGTTTTCACGGCCATCAAACTCCCACATGTGCAGTCGTGCATCACCTGGTGAAAGGGCACATGACCAGATAATCAGTGGCTCGACATCAGAAATAATCTGAATATCAACCGCCTCCTGTACACGCAGCTTTCCTGAAGCGGGGTGTAGCTGCAGCCCTGGATTTTCCTGCTCCTTTTCACCGGTTAACTTGAGCAAACTTTGACGAAGAGCCCACAACTGAGTTGCGGCTTCTTCGGGGTCCGACTGCGCTTTAATCCAGGCTTTTTCTGCTGAAGAAAGGCTCTTCACAGAACGGACTGGCGTCTGGCGGCTGACGCGAATAATCTCCATATCCAGGCCAGCTTTGCCACGCTCTTCTGCCAGTAGAATACCGACAATATTACCGGCATAAGCAATGCTGAAATCGGGCAGAGAGGGATCGGCAAAGTGGGGACGACCATTTTCAGATGTGGCTAAGTCAGGAAGACTGGGGATACCGTACACTCGCCACATCAGTTCGGCAAGTAGTGAACGTGCTGCCAGATATCTGGTGCGTCGGCGTTCTGAGAGTATCTGAGAGGCATCTAACAGCGCTGAAGGTAGACGGTATGTACCTATGCTGGTGTCAGTGAGGGGCCAGCGTGCAAAATGACTTGCCATCTGTCACTCCATGAAAATGGTCGGAAGATCATCTCAAGGATTGTAAGAATTTTCTTAAGAAAAATCACCTTGCTTTATCCATCTGAAGCGAAAATTCAGATTAATATTATTTGCGCTATAGCGCAATAAGCGTCAGAAAAGTGATATTGGTAGAGAGAATATATAACATCCGGTTAACTTTTCAAAAAGCTAACCCTTTTTTCACAAAGTATCAGAGAGGCCGAGTTCAGTTTCCGGGAAGATTTTTTTGAAATGCCGGTCAGTCTGACCGACATCATCAGGTTTGTATTATGCAATTAATCGTGAGGAGTGAAGCTTTGTAATAAATTATCCAGCATGATTTTATCCTGCTCGTCAAATTCGGTTGATTTGGACAGGCTGAAAATAAGAACATCATTGTCTTCAAGCACAAAAATAGCCTGTTTTTGCCACAGTCTCTGTTCTGGTTGTCTCAGAAAGCTGAAGGTGACTTCTGTTCCCTGAAGGCGACCGGCACCAAGATAAGCCGGTGTTCTTGGTTCTTCTTTCCATCCGGAAAGTTTCGGAATAAGCTGTTGGTATTGTTGCGTGATGTAGTCAGTTAATAGTTGATTATATCCGAGTTTATCGCGGGATATGTTAATTGCTGGCATGATGGAATTTTTATCGATAATGGTATTGATTGTTCGATCAATATAATTATCCGGAAGGGCTATCTTACCTTCAGACAGATGGTAATAACGATTATTTTTCATAATATCCTTATATTTGTATATTCCAGCTTGGTTGTTTAATAACACTTTTCCGGGCTGATAACATATATTTTGAGTATTCAGAATCCGGAGAGTTGATACGATGATTCGCTCATCGTCTGAGGAGTGAGTCTATCAGCCTTTTATTATTTTCGTCCAGAGAGTACAGAAGGAACAAGGATGAATGCGCCCCCCGCTGTTTTTCTGAGCTTCTTATATAAAAAGACGAAATAAAAAGGGTGACCGAAAAAGCTTCCGGGTCACCCGGACAGAGATTACTTGCCGATGCAGAAACTTGAGAAAATCCGGCCAAGCAAATCATCTGAAGTAAATTCACCGGTGATTTCGCTCAGACATTGCTGTGCAGCACGAAGTTCTTCCGCCAGCAGTTCGCCCGCTCGTGCGCTCACCAGCTGCTCTTTACCCTGACTCAAGTGAGTGGACGCTAACTCCAGCGCCTGCAGATGACGACGTCGCGCAAGAAAGCCACCTTCAGTGTTACCCGCGTAGCCCATGCTCTCTTTCAGATGATGGCGAAGCTGTTCAATACCTTCGCCAGTTCGGGCTGAGAGGCGAATAAGTGAGTGACCATTCACTTCTTCCGTTGATGTGGGTTCGCCAGTAACGTCAGCTTTGTTGCGCACCACAGTAATGGGCAGTGTCGCGGGAAGACGGGCGATAAAGTCTGGCCAGATTGCGGCAGGTTCAGTCGCGCTGGTGGTTGTACCATCAACCATGAATAACACCCGATCAGCCTGTTCTATTTCACCCCACGCCCGCTCAATACCAATACGTTCCACTTCATCGCTAGCCTCGCGTAGTCCGGCGGTGTCGATAATGTGCAGCGGCATACCATCAATGTGAATATGCTCACGCAGTACATCGCGCGTGGTTCCGGCAATCTCGGTGACAATCGCGGCTTCGCGACCTGCCAGCGCGTTCAACAGACTGGATTTACCGGCATTAGGACGACCAGCGATAACGACTTTCATGCCTTCCCTTAACAGGCTGCCCTGGCGCGCCTCGGCACGGACTTCGTCAAGGCGGGCAATGACCTGGTTGAGCTGAGCTTCAATTTTGCCGTCTGACAAAAAGTCTATTTCCTCATCCGGAAAGTCAATTGCGGCTTCGACATAGATTCGCAGGTGAGTAAGTGCTTCCACCAGACTGTTAACCCGCAATGAAAAGGCCCCCTGAAGAGAGTTCAATGCTGAACGGGCAGCCTGTTCTGAGCTGGCATCAATCAGATCGGCAATCGCCTCCGCCTGGGCCAGATCGAGCTTATCGTTGAGAAAAGCCCGTTCAGAAAACTCACCCGGTCTGGCAATCCGTACGCCGCTGATAGCGGTAATACGTTTCAACAACATATCCAGAATTACCGGGCCGCCGTGTCCCTGTAATTCAAGCACATCTTCGCCAGTGAAAGAGTTTGGCCCGGGAAACCATAGCGCAATCCCCTGGTCCAGGGTGTGATTATCACTGTCGCGGAAAGGCAGATAATCGGCGCGCCGGGGAGTGGGGAGTTTGCCCAGCAGCAGTTGTGCAACCTCCGCCGCTTTTGGCCCGGAAACGCGCAGGATACCCACACCGCCGCGCCCTGGCGGGGTCGCCTGAGCAACGATGGTTTCGCTATGATTCATGTTCAGCTCTCTTTTAAAGGCAAAAAATAAGGCGGTCAGTTGACCGCCTTATGATAACGATTGTGTTAAAGCGTCACAAATTACGCTTTCTTCTTGTCGCGGCTGTGTAAACCACGTTTTTCCAGACCACGATAGATCAGTTGCTGCTGAATGATGGTCACCAGGTTACTGACGATATAGTACAGCACCAGCCCGGACGGGAACCACAGGAAGAACACGGTGAAGATGACCGGCATAAAGGTCATGATCTTCTGCTGCATTGGATCGGTGACGGTCGTCGGAGACATCTTCTGGATGAAGAACATCGTCACCCCCATCAGGATCGGCAGAATGTAATACGGGTCCTGGGCGGAGAGGTCATGGATCCACAGCGCAAATGGCGCATGACGGAGTTCAACCGATCCCATCAGCATATAGTACAACGCAAGGAAAATAGGCATCTGGATAACCAGCGGCAGACAGCCACCCAGTGGGTTAACCTTCTCTGCCTTATACAGCGCCATCATCTCCTGACTCATCCGCTGTTTATCCTCACCCAGACGTTCACGCATTGCCTGGATTTTCGGTTGCAGCATACGCATCTTCGCCATCGAGGTGTACTGCGCTTTGGTCAGCGGGTACATGATGCCACGAACGATGAAGGTGATGATGATAATCGAGAAGCCCCAGTTGCCAATAAAGCTGTGGATAAACTTCAGCAGTTTGAACAATGGCTGAGAGATAAACCATAGCCAGCCGTAATCAACGGTCAGGTCAAGGTGAGGCGCAACGGCCGCCATCCGGTCCTGAATTTCTGGTCCTACCCACAGCGTCGCTGCCAGATTCTGCTGCGCGCCTGGCGCAATCGTCACCGGTGCGGATTTGTAGCCAATAGCCGCAATGCCATTACCCAGGTTAGTGGTATACAGCGAATTGCTGCCGCTGGTGCGAGGCACCCATGCAGTGGCGAAGTATTGCTGAAGCATGGCAACCCAACCGTTGTTGGTGCTGACGTTCAGATTCTCGTTACTGCTGATCTTGTCGAACTTATACTTCTCGTAGTTAGACTCACTGCTGGAATACGCTGCACCACGGAAGGTATGCAAGGCAAAGTTATTGCTGCCGGTGTCGCGGTGCTTAGGCAGGTCGATGGTCTGTTTCAGCTGACCAAACATCGCCACTTCCAGCGGTTGCTGGGTGGTATTGTTTACCTGATAGTCGACACTGATGGCGTATTCGCCGCGCTTCAGGACGAAGGTTTTGGTCCAGACAACCCCGTTTTCTGCGGTATAAGTCATCGGAATACGCAGTTCACTCTGGCCGTCTGCCAGCACAAAGCTGTCCTGAGCCGTAGTAAACAGAGGGCGTGAGCCGTTAGCCGGATTATCCGGGCCGTTACGACCTGTCAGACCACTTTGCGCCTGATAGAGAAAACCTGGCGTGTTTTCCAGTAACTGAAAAGGTTGATCTGAACCGAGCTTGTCCGGATAAGTCAGCAGCTGTGCCTGCTCAATATCGCCACCACGAGTATTGATCTGTAAAGACAGCACATCAGTCTTAACGGTGATCGTTTTGCCCTGGCCGCTGGCAGGGACGCCCTGACTGGCGGCATCACCGGCTACTGTCGTGTTTTGTGTGGTCTGGGTTTGCAGAGGCTGCGGAGCGTGGTCCGTCTGCCAGGCTTGCCAGAGCATAAAAGACACGAACAAAAAAGCGATGAGAAAGAGATTGCGTTGCGAATCCATCGTTAATGTTCTCTGGTATCAATGGTTATTTGGCGGCACCGGATCGTCGCCACCAGGGTTCAAAGGGTGGCATTTTAATACGCGCTTTATCGTCAACCAACTGCCTTTTATCAGGCCAAATCTGCGCAATGCCTCAATGCCGTATTGCGAACAGCTTGGATGAAAACGACAGTGGTGTCCCAGTAATGGACTGATTACGCGTTGATAGACGCGGATCAGCCCAATCAGGAGCCGCGAGCCAGGCGACAGTGACGACGCCATATCTTCTCCAACGCTTCCGTCAGCGCAAGGTTATCCAGGTCGGCCACGCCTTTTTTCGCCACAACCACAAAATCCATGGCAGGGAGATCATGTTGCCGCAGACGAAAACTTTCACGGGTCAATCGCTTGATCCGGTTGCGTTCATGTGCGCGTTTAACATGTTTTTTGGCGACGGTAAGACCGATGCGGGGATGCCCCAGCGAGTTAAGGCGGCCGAGAATGGTGATTTGCGGCGTACCGGCTCTTTGTGGCTGCTGGAAGACGAAAGTGAAATGAGTGGGAGTTAACAAGCGTAACTCCCTGGGAAATGCGAGCTTAACCACTCAGCGGTTAGCTTTTATTACTTAGAAACGGTCAGACGTGAACGGCCTTTAGCACGACGACGTGCCAGAACCTGACGACCATTTTTTGTTGCCATACGAGCACGGAAACCATGTGAACGGTTGCGTTTCAGTACGGACGGTTGAAAAGTGCGTTTCATGGCGATTTCTACCTAAACTTAGAAAATTTCACTTGGTGACGCGCCTGGAGGTCAGAAAATCGACCGACGCCTCAGTGTATCTTTAATAAAGAGGCGGGATTGTAATAACTGTACAGTCCGGAGTCAATTTACTTCGCGTTTTAAAACCGCGTCTGGTATGTCCCTTCGACTGCAAAACCAGCCGGTTCGGGCCAGAGCGCAACACGCCGGGGCACGAATTATACGGCGTCTGTGATAAAGCGCAAGGATCGTTAAGGATCCGATATTGATCCTGCCAGCGGTAAGCCAGCGCCGAGCCCCTGAGAATGACTCAGGAAAGAGCCGAATGCAGAGGATCCTGAATGTCTTTTAAACGCGAAGGTGTAAACTTATGCGGCGATCGCTGGCCTGTGGATAAATTGGATCAAAACAGGCCAGAAAGTGGAGATCTCTGATGCGCTTTGCGCTATGATCCGCCCTCCCGTTAGCGATCATTCCGATCAGTCAGCGGCGGAGAAACCGCAAATAGCGGTTCGTATGCGTTTCATCTGCATGCGTCAACAATGATGAATTTATCGCTTCAGCGTCTTTTTTCTTATCGATTTTTTCGAGTGGAGTTCGCCGTGTCACTTACGCTTTGGCAACAGTGTCTTGCCCGTTTGCAGGATGAACTACCTGCCACAGAATTCAGCATGTGGATACGTCCATTACAAGCCGAATTGAACGATAATACGCTGGCCCTGTATGCACCAAATCGCTTTGTGCTCGATTGGGTCCGTGATAAATATCTGAATAATATTAATGGCCTGCTGAATGATTTTTGCGGGGCTGACGCGCCATTATTACGTTTTGAAGTTGGCAGCAAACCGGTTACGCGGCAAATCAGCCAGCCGGTGACAGCCAGCGCACACGCCAGCACCGCAGCGGCAGGATCGCGTCCGGCACCCTCGCGTCCAAGCTGGGACACGGTCCCTGCGCCGGCAGAGCTTTCCTACCGTTCAAACGTTAATACCAAACACAATTTCGACAATTTTGTGGAAGGTAAATCCAACCAACTGGCGCGTGCGGCAGCCAGGCAGGTGGCTGATAATCCCGGGGGTGCCTATAACCCTTTGTTCCTTTATGGCGGCACCGGGCTGGGTAAAACCCACCTGCTACATGCCGTCGGCAATGGCATCATGGCGCGTAAACCGAATGCTAAAGTGGTATATATGCATTCGGAGCGTTTTGTGCAGGATATGGTCAAGGCGCTGCAAAATAATGCGATTGAGGAGTTTAAACGTTATTACCGTTCAGTTGATGCGTTGCTCATCGATGATATTCAGTTTTTTGCCAATAAAGAACGTTCCCAGGAAGAATTCTTTCATACTTTCAATGCGCTGCTGGAAGGTAATCAGCAGATTATTCTGACTTCGGATCGTTATCCGAAGGAGATTAATGGCGTTGAGGATCGTCTCAAATCCCGCTTCGGCTGGGGGCTGACGGTGGCGATCGAGCCTCCGGAGCTGGAAACCCGGGTGGCGATCCTGATGAAAAAAGCCGATGAAAACGACATCCGTCTGCCTGGTGAAGTGGCGTTTTTTATTGCCAAACGTCTGCGCTCTAACGTGCGTGAACTGGAAGGGGCGTTGAACAGAGTGATCGCGAATGCCAACTTTACAGGTCGTGCTATCACCATTGATTTTGTTCGTGAAGCGCTGCGCGACTTGCTGGCGCTCCAGGAAAAACTGGTCACTATCGATAACATTCAGAAAACGGTAGCCGAGTACTACAAAATCAAAGTGGCGGATTTGCTCTCCAAGCGCCGTTCGCGATCCGTGGCGCGTCCGCGTCAGATGGCGATGGCGATGGCAAAAGAGCTGACCAACCACAGCTTGCCGGAAATCGGTGATGCTTTCGGGGGTCGTGACCACACCACGGTGCTGCATGCCTGTCGTAAAATCGAGCAACTGCGTGAAGAAAGTCACGATATTAAAGAAGATTTCTCAAATCTAATCAGAACATTATCCTCCTGACGCTATGAAATTTATTGTAGAACGTGAGCATTTACTCAAGCCGTTACAACAGGTCAGCAGCCCACTGGGTGGACGGCCGACATTACCTATTCTCGGCAACCTGCTGTTACAGGTTAATGAAGGAAGCCTGTTGCTGACCGGAACCGATTTAGAGATGGAAATGGTCGCCCGCGTCGCCCTGACGCAGGAACACCAGCCGGGTGCCACGACGGTACCGGCGCGTAAGTTTTTTGATATCTGCCGTGGCCTGCCGGAAGGGGCAGAAATTACAGTTATTCTCGAAGGCGAAAGAATGCTGGTGCGCTCGGGCCGCAGTCGTTTTTCGCTCTCCACCCTGCCAGCCAGTGACTTTCCGAATCTGGACGACTGGCAAAGTGAAGTGGAATTCAGCCTGCCTCAGGCGACGATGAAGCGTCTGATTGAAGCGACACAGTTTTCAATGGCGCATCAGGATGTTCGTTACTACCTGAACGGCATGTTGTTCGAAACAGAAGGCGAAGAGCTGCGCACGGTGGCGACGGATGGACACCGTCTTGCGGTGTGTTCGATGTCGGTTGGCCAGTCACTGCCGGGCCATTCGGTGATCGTGCCCCGTAAAGGTGTTATCGAGCTGGTGCGCCTGCTGGACGGCGGCGATACGCCATTGCAGGTGCAGATTGGCAGCAACAACATCCGTGCGCATGTGGGTGATTTTATTTTCACCTCGAAGCTGGTAGATGGTCGTTTTCCTGATTATCGCCGCGTTCTTCCTAAAAATCCGGATAAAACCCTGAGCGCTGGCTGCGATCTGCTTAAACAGGCTTTTTCCCGCGCGGCCATTCTCTCTAATGAGAAGTTCAGAGGCGTCCGCATCTATATCAGTGAGAATCAGCTGAAGATCACCGCGAATAACCCTGAACAGGAAGAAGCGGAAGAAATTCTGGATGTTTCATACGATGGCACGGATCTGGAAATTGGTTTTAACGTCAGCTATGTGCTGGATGTGCTCAATGCCCTGAAATGTGAGAATGTCAGGCTTTTACTGACTGATTCTGTCTCCAGCGTGCAGATTGAAGATGCGGCCAGCCAGAATGCGGCCTACATTGTCATGCCAATGCGATTATAATCTATCGGGCTAACCTGCTTACCATTTTGTGTCCGGGCAGTACTCGCCACCCGCCGGTGGCTTGGCGCTGGCCGAACGCAAACTGACTTTGTTGTTAACGCCCTGGCCTGTTGAAAACAAACACTGATTTTATCTTGGCATTTTCCGCGGAATAACTTCTTTTATGGCTCTGACCCGCCTTCTTATTAAAGACTTTCGTAATATTGAAAACGCGGATCTCGTGCTGGCACCGGGTTTCAATTTCCTGGTAGGGGCCAATGGCAGTGGCAAGACCAGCGTGCTGGAGGCTATTTACACGCTGGGGCATGGCCGGGCTTTTCGCAGCATTCAGGCCGGCAGAATTATTCGTCACGACCAGGATGCATTTGTGTTGCATGGTCGTATCGAAGGGGCTGAACGTGAGGTTTCTGTCGGACTGACTAAAAATCGTGCCGGTGACAGCAAGGTGCGTATTGCCGGTAGCGATGGACATAAAGTGGCTGAACTGGCACAGATGTTGCCGATGCAACTGATTACACCGGAAGGGTTTACCCTGCTGAATGGGGGGCCGAAATATCGTCGTGCTTATATTGACTGGGGATGTTTTCACAATGAGCCCGGATTTTTTAATGCCTGGAGCAATCTCCGTCGATTACTGAAACAACGCAATGCCGCGTTGCGGCAGGTCTCACGTTATCAGCAAATTCGTGCCTGGGATCTGGAACTGGCTCCGCTGGCAGAACAGCTGAGTCGCTGGCGTGCGGCCTACAGTGAAGCGATAACGGCAGATATCAACGAAACCTGTGCCCAGTTTTTGCCGGAATTTGAATTAAATTTCTCTTTTCAGCGCGGCTGGGATAAAGAAACCGATTACTGCGACCTGCTGGAGCGTCAGTTTGAGCGCGACAGGGCGCTGACCTATACCGCGAGTGGCCCGCACAAGGCTGATTTTCGCATCCGTGCCGATGGTACGCCGGTGGAAGATTTACTGTCACGCGGGCAGCTAAAGCTGCTGATGTGCGCCCTGAGACTGGCGCAGGGTGAATTCCTTACCCGACAGAACGGGCGTCGTTGCCTGTATCTGATAGATGATTTTGCCTCTGAGCTGGATGAAACACGTCGCCAACTACTGGCTTCACGGTTAAAAGCCACTCATGCCCAGGTTTTTGTCAGCGCCATCGATGCCGGACACGTGTTCGACATGTCTGACGAAAAGGGCAAGATGTTCCACGTAGAACAAGGTAAAATAGCCGTTCAACCTGAAGATTAAAACGAGCGAGAAACGTTGATGTCGAATTATGACTCCTCAAGTATCAAAGTTCTGAAAGGGCTGGATGCGGTACGCAAGCGCCCGGGTATGTATATCGGTGACACGGACGACGGCACCGGTCTGCATCATATGGTATTCGAGGTCGTGGATAATGCCATCGACGAAGCACTCGCCGGTCACTGTAAAGATATTATTGTTACCATTCATGCAGATAACTCCGTTTCTGTGCAGGATGATGGGCGTGGTATTCCGACCGGCATCCACGAAGAAGAGGGTGTCTCTGCGGCAGAAGTCATTATGACCGTATTGCACGCAGGCGGTAAATTTGATGACAACTCGTATAAGGTTTCGGGTGGTTTGCACGGCGTGGGTGTTTCGGTGGTTAATGCCCTGTCGGAAAAACTGGAACTGACCATTCGTCGTGAAGGGAAAGTACACCAGCAGATCTACGTACACGGTGTACCACAGGCACCACTGAGCGTGACTGGCGAAACCGATCTGACCGGAACTCGTGTGCGCTTCTGGCCAAGCCATGAAACTTTTACCAATGTTACTGATTTCGAATATGAAATTTTAGCAAAACGTCTGCGTGAGCTGTCATTCCTCAATTCTGGTGTTTCCATCAAGCTGGAAGACAAGCGTGACGATAAAAAAGATCACTACCATTACGAAGGTGGGATCAAGGCGTTTGTGGAATATCTCAATCGTAATAAAACCCCGATTCATCCTAACGTTTTCTACTTCTCCACTGAAAAAGACGGCATTGGTGTGGAAGTGGCGTTGCAGTGGAATGATGGTTTCCAGGAAAACATTTATTGCTTTACTAACAACATTCCTCAGCGCGATGGCGGAACCCACCTGGCTGGTTTTCGTGCGGCAATGACTCGAACCCTGAATGCCTACATGGATAAAGAAGGCTACAGCAAAAAAGCCAAAGTCAGTGCTACCGGGGATGATGCGCGCGAAGGCCTGATTGCCGTGGTATCAGTAAAAGTCCCGGATCCCAAGTTCTCCTCTCAGACTAAAGACAAGCTGGTCTCTTCTGAGGTGAAATCTGCCGTTGAGCAGCAGATGAATGAATTGCTGGGCGAATATCTGTTGGAAAACCCCGGCGATGCGAAAATCGTGGTCGGAAAAATTATTGATGCGGCGCGTGCCCGTGAAGCGGCCCGACGTGCGCGTGAGATGACCCGCCGTAAAGGCGCGTTGGATCTGGCGGGTTTGCCTGGCAAGCTGGCTGATTGTCAGGAGCGCGATCCGGCGCTTTCAGAAATTTACCTGGTGGAGGGAGATTCTGCGGGTGGTTCAGCCAAGCAGGGTCGTAACCGTAAAAATCAGGCTATTCTGCCGCTGAAAGGGAAAATCCTTAATGTGGAGAAGGCGCGCTTTGACAAAATGCTTGCCTCGCAGGAAGTTGCGACCTTAATCACCGCATTGGGTTGCGGTATTGGCCGCGATGAGTACAACCCGGATAAACTGCGTTACCACAGCATCATCATCATGACCGATGCCGACGTCGATGGTTCGCACATTCGTACGCTGTTGCTGACGTTCTTTTATCGCCAGATGCCAGAAATTATTGAGCGTGGACACGTATTTATCGCTCAGCCGCCGCTCTACAAAGTGAAAAAAGGCAAGCAGGAGCAGTACATCAAAGACGATGAAGCGATGGATCAGTACCAAATCGCTATTGCACTGGATGGCGCAACCCTGCATACCAATGCTGATGCGCCTGCGCTGGGCGGCGAGCCGCTGGAAAGTCTGGTCGCGGAATTCAACAGCACCCGCAAGATGATTAAGCGTATGGAGCGCCGTTATCCGGTCGCTTTGCTGTACGCGCTAATCGATTACGCCACCCTGAGCGATGTTTCAGCAGAGGCGTCGGTGCAGAATTGGGTTAACGGCCTGGTCGCGCTGCTGAACGACAATGAGCAGCATGGTAGCTCGTATGTTGGTATCGTGCGCGAAAATCGCGAGCTCAACATTTTCGAACCGATCGTGCGCATTCGTACTCATGGTGTGGATACTGACTATGCACTGGACAGTGAGTTTGTCCTGGGTGGTGAATACCGAAAAATCTGCGCATTGGGTGAGAAATTGCGCGGTTTGATCGAAGAAGATGCCTTTATTGAACGTGGTGAGCGCCGCCAGCCCGTGGCCTCTTTTGGCCAGGCTGTGGACTGGTTGGTTAAAGAGTCCCGTCGTGGTCTGTCGGTACAACGCTACAAAGGTCTGGGCGAAATGAACCCGGAGCAGCTATGGGAAACAACAATGGATCCGGACAGTCGACGCATGTTACGTGTCACGGTAAAAGATGCCATCGCGGCTGACCAGTTGTTCACCACCCTGATGGGGGATGCGGTAGAACCCCGTCGTGCCTTTATCGAAGAGAACGCGCTGAAAGCGGCCAATATCGATATCTGACACTGGCTCTGCACAGAAATAATCCGGGATCGGTTGATTCCGGATTATTTGTCTCAGCAGACAACCAGAGAGGGTCAGATTTTATTATCAGCATCAGGAAAATAACAAAAAAACCTAAAAAACAGCAATAAAAATCATCTCTGAAAATAATTTAATATTATCGAATAGTAGTTAATTACCTCATCATCAAAAAAGATATGTTGTTACAGTAATGTATATGGCATTATCTTGTTGATTGTTGTGGTGTATTAATAAATGGTTTTTTCATCATTGATTTTTCTAACTTTAAACAGAGCCAGACAGAGTGTATTGATAAAACTCACTGTTATTTTTCATCCCGAGCTTTCTCATTATTGCCCGTTTATGGGTGCTGATTGTTTTCACGCTCAGGCTGGTGCGGCGTGATATGTCAGTCAGTGACAAACCATCACGAATATATTGCACCACCATGGTCTGTTGCCTGCTCAAAGTAATACAGGATGTCTTGTCACAACGATTTTTTCCCGGAGCGTGTGATGAAAATATGGGTGAGCTTCCATTTCGAAAGAGTTGCTGTAACTCTTTAGCAGACTGGTTTTTTTCCAGGTATAAATGATGTTCATGACAGATGCTGCCTTCTTTTTTACTGCACTTTGAGGCCAGTTTAAGCAACACATGACGGCTTAACTTCTTATGGCAAATCGTAACCTTTCTGCCAGGATTCTTAACAATTTTAATATCAGATATAACGATATCTGGTGCCAGTAGTGAGCGTTTTTCATCCGCAATCAGGAAGACCGGATGATTATCCGGCCTGAGTGAGAACCATGATTCATTAATTAAATTTATAACGCCATTAATAAAGAAAATGTCTTCGCTATCGATCAAAATATTCATATTCCCTCCGTGAAGGTGACCACTGACCATACTGATTGTAAGCATTGCCCGAATTTTTATGTGTGAAATTATAATTAATTTCAGGCATGCCTGTTTTTTTCTTATTCAGAGCTGTTACTTTACGCCTGAGTCAGTGCGTCATTCTACTTTTTATTAGTGGTATTTTGACAATGATTGGCTTTATTGGTGCCGTAAATTAATTAATATTTGTTTTGTTAACATATCAAAAACACAATTATAAATTACATTCTTTCACCATCATGCTGGTCAATGTCAGCAAAATCGCGCTAGCATAAAGCGTACCCCGAATTGATGAGGACTTTATGGCGATAAAACTGATAGCGATTGATATGGATGGCACTTTGTTGAACCCGCAACACGAAGTGACCCCTGCGGTAAAAGAGGCGATCCGGTGCGCACGTGAGAAAGGGGTGGCTATTGTGCTGGCGACCGGACGTCCGTTTATCGGTGTACAGCGCTACCTCATGGAACTGGGCTTGCAGCAGGACGGCCAGCATTGCATCACTAACAACGGTGCGCTGGTCCAGCAGGCAGCTACCGGGGATTGCGTAGCCGAAGTAACTCTGAATTATGACGATTATCGTTATTTTGAGCAGCTGGCGCGCGAACTGGGCGTACATTTTCAGGCGCTGACCAAATCACTGTTATTTACTGCTAATAAAGATATCAGCGAATTTACCGTGCATGAATCCTTCCTGACCGGCATCCCGTTACGTTTTCGCACCGTAGAAGAGATGGATAAGTCCGCCACCTTTCCAAAAGTGATGATGATTGACCAGCCAGAAAAGCTGGATGAGGCTATCAGCCGTATACCTCATGAAGCCCACGAGCGTTACACCATCATGAAAAGCTCACCTTATTATCTTGAAATCCTGCATAAGCAGGTTAACAAAGGGGCAGGGGTGAAAGCGCTGGCCGATCGTCTGGGCCTGTCGCGTGAAGAGGTGATGGCAATAGGCGATCAGGAGAACGATCTGGCGATGCTGGAATTCGCCGGAACCGGTGTGGCGATGGGCAATGGTATTGCCTCAGTTAAAGCGATTGCGCAGTTTGTCACCAAAACCAATCAGGAAGATGGTGTTGCTTATGCTATTGAGAAGTTTGTTTTGTAAAAACGCGCATTTCCCCCGGTTGTGGCGGCTTTTTTAACGCAAACCACCTCGCCAGTATAAGAAATTTGCTGAATGCATTACCCTTGGCAGCAGACATTGCCAGGGGTAAGTATTATGACCGAACGCCAGCTCACTTTTGATTGCCGAAATCATCAACTCACTAATATCAATGTCTGGACAGCAGACAGCCACTGGTTGGTATATGACGTACGGCCTGACACGGCGACGTTCACGGGATCAACCGTTGAGCGTGTCAACCTGAGCGGTCAGACCGAAGTGCTTTATCAGGCGCGGGATGGTGCGCATGTTGGCGTCATTACTGCCAGTCCGGATCTGCCGCCACGCTACGTTTTTATCCACGGCCCCGAACATCCTGATGCGCAGTGGAGATATGATTTTCACCACCGACGTGGTGTCATTGTGCAGAATGGTCTGGCAGAAAATATGGATGCCTGCGATATCACCCCACCTTTTACCCCCGGCGCGCTGCGTGGCGGCTCGCATGTTCACGTCTTCAGTCCTGACGGAAATCGGCTCAGCTTTACTTATAATGATCATGTTATGCATGAGCTGGCAGCGAAAGATGACCTGCGAAATGTCGGGGTAGCCGTACCGCTACGATCGGTTTGTCCTGCCAAAAGCCACCCGCGTGAATATGATGGCAGCCATTTTTGTGTGCTGGTCAGCCGTACCATTAGCTGCCCGCAGCCAGGCAGTGATGACATCAACCGGGCTTATGAAGAGGGGTGGGTGGGCAAAGAAGGTTATCTGAAAAAAAATGGTCAGCGGCAGCGATGGGCGCTGGCCTTTATTGGTGACACGCTCAGCCCTGTTGGTGAAAAAGTGCCCGAAGTGTTTATCGTCGATTTGCCAGAAGACCTTGCCGATTATGCGCGGCAGGGTAACCAACCCATTGAAGGCACAGCGTATTCATTGCCTGCCCCCCCTGCCGGAATCAGCCAGCGCAGGCTCACCTTCACGCATCAGCGCGCCTTCCCCGGCCTGGCAACAGCGCCGCGGCACTGGCTGCGCAGTTCACCGGATGGCCGGTCAATTGCCTTTTTGATGAAGGATGACACAGGCGTGGTCCAGTTGTGGACAATTGCGCCGACGGGGGGGCAACCCCGCCAGGTAAGCCATGTGACCTCGGATATTCAGTCTGCGTTCAGCTGGCATCCGGATGGTCAGTCCGTTGCGTTAATCAACGATAACAGCGTAATGCTGTGTGAAACAGGCAGCGGCAAAATGCGGCGACTGACTGCACGCACCAGCGAGCCTCCGGTGGCAGATGCGGTAGTCTGTTCACCGGATGGGAAATATGTTGCTTATATGCGTTGCGTTAACGACTTCCGGCAAATTTTTATTGCGGACGTGCTGGCTGGCTAGTTTTGCTGCGGTGCGGGGATCTTATACGGAGCAGCCTGCGACAGGCTCTCATTGGTGTGATTCATCTGTTCACTTCGCAGGACGCGTTCATGAGGTGAATCCACCGTCTTATCGCTGCCAGAGCGGTAATAATCGTAAGGCAGCAGCAGGGTATCCATAACGGCAGAAAAAGGCAGGTCGATTGCAGCTAGCGGGCGCATTACCCAGCCACTGTTGCTATCAGCAATGATTTTTGCGCTGGCCCTGGTCCCCGAATAATATCCCTGATCCGGGCCGGAATGGGACATAAAGCTGGAACAACCACTGGTGCCGGCAAGAGACACACCGGCCAGCAAACCAGCAAGGTAATACGTTTTCATGGCTATCATATTCATCATCCCTCCAGTCACGGTATTGCCGGCCTGATTTTTATCGTTGTCTGCACGACAGGCTTCACTCAGTTTGTGGCGACGCACAGCCTGCACCAACGAATTTTTCCCTGAGTGTATGACATTCACGGCATATCGGTTAAAAAAATTGCTTAACCTCTCTTGAAAGCCCGCAGTGTGTCACCATTTTATTATCAGGTCACAAAATCGTACGCCGACAGGGTACGGCTTGATGACCGACGGCCTGTCCAGAGTGGAGGGCCTTAACAATCCATCTTGCTGATTATCAGGAGTAGTGAAATGCGTAATTTTGATCTTGCCCCACTATATCGTTCTTCAATTGGTTTTGACCGTCTGATTAACTTACTGGAATCTGGTCAGGGCCAGAGCAACGGCGGCTACCCTCCCTACAACGTGGAGCTGGTGGCAGAAAATCAGTACCGGATAACCATTGCCGTGGCCGGGTTCGCGCAGAGTGAACTGGACATCACTTCCCATGACAATATGTTGACCGTGCGCGGTGCGCACCCTGAAGAACAACAGGAAAAAACCTACCTGTACCAGGGCATCGCAGAACGCAACTTCGAGCGTAAATTCCAACTGGCTGAGCATGTGAATGTCCGTGATGCCAGACTTGAAAATGGTCTGCTGTATATTGACCTTGAGCGCGTTGTTCCGGAAGCCAATAAGCCTCGTCGTATCGAAATCGTTAAATAAACGATAACCAACAGTCACACCGGATATGGCTGGAACAATGAACCCTGCGTTGGTTGCGCAGGGTTCTGTGTTATTACACGACTGAAATAATTACCCTCAGCATTATCCTTCCTGATGTGCCCGCTCCAGCTCCTCTGCGAGAATCGCAATGCCACGTTCAATCTTTTCAGTCTCCGGAACATAATTCATGCGCATACATTGATGCGTGTGCGGCCAGGGTTGTGCCAGACCGGGAAAAAAGAAGTGTCCGGGCACCATCAGGACACCGCGCTGCCTGAGGCGCTGATACAGCACTTCGGTGGTTACCGGCAAATTTTTAAACCACAGCCAGAGAAAGATAGCCCCTTCGGGCTTGTGAATAAGGCAGCGTTCTGGTGACAGGTAGCGGCGAATGATCGCAATGGTCTGATTCACCCGCTGTTGATAAAAGGGTTTGATCACCTGTTCTGACAGCCGCAGTAAATCGCCGCGCTGGATCATGGCATGAGCAATCGCCGGGCCAATACTGCCGGGTGCCAGGCTGATAATTCCGTTCATATTACTGATGGCGGAAATCACTTTCTCATCCGCAATAATAATGCCGCAGCGTGAGCCCGGCAGACCGAGTTTGGACAGGCTCATACACAGGATGATATTCGGATTCCACAGTGGGCGAGCTTCCGTGAAGATAATGCCAGGGAATGGCACACCGTAGGCATTATCAATCAACAGCGGCACCTCATGCTGCTGAGCCAGCATATCCAGCTTGATCAGCTCATCATCAGTAATGACGTTGCCGGTGGGATTGGTGGGGCGCGATACGCAGATCAGGCCAGTGTCATCGGCAATCTGCAAATGTTCGAAATCGACGTGATATTTAAACTGACCCTCTGGCAACATCTCAATATTGGGCCGGACAGAAACAAACAGCTCCTCATCCAGGCCGGCATCGGCATAGCCAAGATATTCCGGGGCCAGCGGAAACAACACACGCTTTTTGCTGCCGTCGGCCCGGCGTCCGGCATACAGATTGAACAGATAAAAAAATGCACTCTGACTGCCATTGGTCAACGCAATATTTTGCGGGCTAATCTGCCAGCCCAGCTCATCGCGCAACAGCGTGGAGAGTGACTCCAGCAGCGTTGTTTTTCCGCGCGGTCCGTCGTAGTTGCATAGCGCTTCGGTTAACGCGCCCTGATTGTGCATCTCCTGAAGCAGTTGCTGAAAATAGTCATTGATAGCCGGGATTTGCGCGGGATTGCCACCGCCCAGCATCACTGCATCGGGTGTACGTAATCCTTCACCCATATCTTCCATCAGACGGGTAATCCCTGAATGGCGTGTAAATTTATCACCGAAGGCGGAAAAGCTCATAGCGTGTTAATCGTTTGTTATCTGCAAGTGGGTGTTAACCTTAACGCCAGTGCTGGCGTGATGCAATCAACAGCGACTTTATCGCCCTGAAGATGCGTAAAGAGAAGTGTCGTCGTTTATATGTTAGCTAAATGTATATTGCTGAGCTTTTATTTAACAAAAAATCAAAAAAGATAAGTGCACTAATTTTATAAAAATGAAATATTGTTTCTTTTTTATAAAAACAATAATTCAAAAATAGATTTGTTCGATATCGATCACAGTTACGCCCGATCCGACCTGGTTATAGTAGCCGTCCAAAACAGGGTTGCACGACGCAGCCCTTAACAGGGATACAGAGGTCAATAAAATGATTTTGAATGCATTTGAGTTACACGGAAAAGTGGCGCTGGTTACCGGTTGTGATACCGGCCTGGGCCAGGGAATGGCGCTGGGACTGGCGGAGGCGGGCTGCGACATTGTTGGCGTCAACATTGTTGAGCCGCGAGAAACCATTGAAAAAGTTTCTGCTCTTGGTCGCTGTTTCCTCAGCCTGACTGCCGATCTGGGTAATATTGACTGTATCGAAGGTTTGCTGACTAAGGCACTGGCTGAATTTGGCAGAATAGATATTCTGGTTAACAACGCTGGCATTATCCGTCGGGAAGATGCGATTAACTTCAGTGAAAAAGACTGGGATGACGTGATGAATCTGAATATTAAATCCGTCTTCTTTATGTCTCAGGCGGTTGCCCGTCAGTTTATTAAGCAGGGACATGGCGGGAAAATTATTAATATTGCTTCCATGCTCTCTTACCAGGGTGGCATTCGCGTACCTTCCTATACCGCCTCGAAAAGCGCAGTGATGGGCGTGACCCGTTTGCTGGCAAATGAATGGGCGAAGCACGGGGTTAATGTCAATGCGATCGCGCCGGGCTATATGGCGACCAACAATACTCAAATGCTGCGGGCAGATGAGAAACGCAATGCGGAAATTCTTGAGCGCATTCCGGCCGCCCGCTGGGGGCTGCCAGAAGATCTGAAAGGACCGGCAGTATTCCTGGCTTCCTCCGCTTCAGATTATATTAATGGTTATACCATCGCTGTTGATGGTGGCTGGCTGGCACGTTAAGCCAATTAAAGGCCACTTTCGCGTAAAGTGGCCTGGAGTCATTGCAGAGTCACTGTAACGCCGATGAATTTGTGAAATCTGAGACGACCAGCAAGGCAGAGCGCTGCCAGCCGCACCCACGCTGTAACCCACAGAGCCTTTTGCGTTACGCCAGCAGTTGCGGATTAACGCAGTTTTTCTCCACTTTGCCGTTGAGCGCGGCAATCAGATTATCGACGGCATCTCTTGCCATACCGTAACGGGTTTCATGCGTGGCGGAACCGATATGTGGCAGCGCCACCACGTTGGGCATGGTCAACAGGGGTGAAGATGATGGTAACGGCTCCTGCTCAAACACATCCAGCCCGGCTGCATATAACTCATTTTCCTTCAGCGCGGCGATCAGCGCGGCTTCATCCACCACCGGGCCGCGACCGGCGTTGATCAGCACGGCGGATGGCTTCATTTTTGCCAGTTGCTCCCGCCCAATCAGATGATGTGTCTCGTCGGTCAGCGGCAGGCTGATACACAAAAAATCTGACTCTTTCAGTAACGTATCCAGGTCGCACCAGCGGGCGCTGAAGCGCTCTTCGGCTTGCTGGTGACGTTTGCGAGCGTTATAGAGGACAGGCATACTGAAGCCCAGGTGAGCACGTTGCGCAAGGGCCAGGCCAATACGCCCCATCCCCAGAATCCCCATCTTTTTATGATGCACGTCGATGCCGAACCAGTCCGTGCCGATGCTGCGCTGCCATTTGCCTGCTTTCACTCTCTCTGCCACCTCAACGACGCGGCGCGCGCTGGCCAGAACCAGCGCCATCATGGTATCGGCAACGGTTTCTGTCAGCACGGTCGGCGTGTGCATCAACAGCACGCCTCGTTTGTTGAGTGCTGCAATGTCAAAGTTATCCACCCCGACTGACACGGAAGAGGCCGCACGTAGCCTGGGCATTTTTGCCAGTAGTTGCGCATCAATTTTGCCACCTGAACCCAGTAACCCCTCGGCCTGATGGAAAGCTTCGGCATACTGACGGAGATTTTCCGGGGTCAGCCCGCTGATTTCGGTGACATTAAAATGCTCATCCAGCCGTGAACGCAGGTCCTCCGGCAGGGTCTTGTACAGCACCACAGAAGGTTTCATTCTTTTCTCCCTTGCATGATTAAGCGCCTGGTTACAGGGGCTAAGCGTGTTCAACCTCAGATGAGATCGGTGCCTGGTTGCCCGGCGTGGGCTTTACTATCAGTGTCAGCCAGACCGAAATCAGTAGTGAGGCGGCCATAAAGATATACGATGCCTGAGGGTTGCCGGTGGCACCATTGAGATAACCCACCACCCAGGATCCGAGGAAAGAGCCGAGTGCGCCCATCGCGTTAATCAGCGCCATTGCCCCGCCCGCAACATTGCGTGGCAACATCTCCGGAATGATGGCAAAGAACGGACCGTAAGGGGCATACATGGCGGCACCGGCCACCACCAACAGACAGAATGACAACCAGAAATGATCCGCACCGACAAGGTATGAGGCGGAAAAGGCCAGAGCGCCAGTCAGCAGCAACGGCCAGACAAACAATTTACGTTTTTGTAACTTATCAGAGGCCCACGAGACGATAATCATCGCCATCGTGGCGGCAAGATAGGGCACCGCTGACAGCCAGCCGGCTTCCACCATCCCGATTTGCGCGCCGCTGCGCAGGATAGAGGGCAACCAGAGTACAAAACCATAGACACCAATGCTCCAGCAAAAATACTGGATGCACAGGATAATCACATTGCGCGAGCGGAATGCTTCGCCATAGTTTCGCACGGCGCGGATGTTTTCCTGCTCTTTCTGCAACCGTTGCTGCAAGGCGGCTTTCTCTTCCTTACTCAGCCAGCGTGCCTCAGCGGGTTTATCCTGTACCAGAAACCACCAGGCAATCGCCCAGATCACCGCAGGAATACCTTCAAAGATAAACATTTCCCGCCAGCCGAAGGCATTAATCAGATAGCCTGAAACCACCGACATCCACAGCACGGTAACCGGATTGCCAAGGATCAGAAAGGTATTGGCGCGGGAGCGTTCAGATTGGGTAAACCAGTTACTGATATAAATCAGCATCGCAGGCATGACGGCAGCTTTCACCACGCCAAGCATAAAGCGAATAATGGCCAGCATGGGGATATTGCTGACCATGCCGGTGAGAGAGGCGAGAATGCCCCACAACAGCAGGCAGACGAACACCAGTTTTTTCACGCTGCGGCGTTCGGCATAGACAGCACCAGGGATCTGGAAGAAAAAATAGCCGAGGAAAAACAGCGCCCCCAGCAGTGACGACATCCCTTTACCGATCGCCAGGTCGTCGTTAATTCCGGCGGCAGAAGCAAAGCTGTAATTGGCTCTGTCCAGATACGCCAGGCTGTAGGTGATAAAGACGATCGGCATGATATACCACCAGCGTCTGGGGGCGATTACCTGCTTATTCATAGCATTATCCTCATTTTATAAGGTGATACGTCTTATCCGGCAGCGAATTCTGGTGGTCAGAAATCCCCCAGAGTGGCGCGAGTCGGTAGCCCTTCACTGTCGCCACTGACCTGAATGGCCAGCGAACCGATGCGGTTACCGCGCTTAATCGCCTGCGGCAACGATTTTCCTTCCAGCAACGCACTGATAATGCCTACGGCAAAGCCATCGCCTGCGCCAACGGTATCCACCACATTATCGGTTTTGATCGCCGCCACCTGCCCTTTTTCTCCCTGCGAGGTTTTGTACCAGGCACCGTCACTGCCGGTTTTGATAATCACCGCCCTGACGCCCATTTCAAGATAAAAATCGGCGATGGCTTCAGGCTCCGTATGGCCGGTTAACACTTTGCCTTCGCTGATGCCTGGCAGAACCCAGTCGGCGCAGGCGGCCAGCGCGTTGAGCTCTCTGACCATCTCCTGTTTATCCGACCACAGCACGGGGCGCAGATTGGGATCGAAAGAGAGGGTTTTACCCATCTGTTTCATTTCCCGCGCCGCATGTTTTGACAGGGCCAGTGAACTGGCAGAAAGCGATGCGGCCACGCCGCTCAGATGCAGATGACGGGCGGCGCTGAAGTAATCCCGGTTAAAGTCGTCTGGCGAAAGATGGCTGGCGGCAGAGCCGTTGCGAAAATATTCCACTAAGGGATCAGAGCCATCCTCCACCTTTGATTTCAGTTGAAACCCGCTCGGGTAGCGTGGATCGATGGTGACCCGACGGCCATCGATACCTTCTTTTTCCAGCTGCTGGCGGATGAATCGTCCAAATGCATCACTGCCCACGCGACTCACCCAACCGACTTTCAGTCCAAGCCGTGCCAGACCGACAGCCACGTTGAGTTCTGCCCCGGCGATGCGCCGGGTAAAGTGTTCCACTGTCGCCAGGTCGCCGCTTTCAGCGGCAATAAACATCGCCATCGCTTCACCGAGGGTGACCACGTCCAGCATGTTGTTTTTATCAAGGTTCATGCGTTACTCCTGACGTAACAGGTCAACGTAATGCCGGGTAACGGCGATTAAATCGCCTCCCGACAGGGGAAATTCAATGCCGCGAGGTACTCCGGCGGGAAGCTGCTTCAGAGTTTGCCTCCACAGGTCACTGGCCTCATCGAGCGGTATGGCACACCAGCCTTTATCACCAGACATCGCTGCTTTGACATGAATATAGCTGACAAAGCCTCCCAGCCGTTCAGCGGCCAGCAGCGGAGAGTCACCCACCCACAGCCAGTTGCCGGTATCGAAAACCATGTTGCCGCGCGGCAAGGTATCGTCCTGGTGATGAAAATAGTTATCCAGCGCACTCAGCCTGCCGCAGTCGGTCTGATCGTTTTCCACCAGCAGGGTGAGTGAACAGGCCGCCAGTTTTTCGCGCAGCGATGTGTTGCCGACACCACGACGAAAATGCCCCAGAGAGTATTTTATGGCTCTGGCCTGCAATTGCTGTGCTTCAGCCAGATGCCGATCCAGCTCAGGGTTGAGTTGTCCGGAATGAGTGAACAGCGCCTCGGGTACAGAATAGATTGCGTGCAGACCGGCAGCGGAGATGGCGCTGGCCAGTGCGGGTAAACGCTCAAGTTCAGCATCACTGAGCAGTTCCCGTCGGATCTCCACCCCGTCTGCGCCTGCGGCAGCAATAACCGGTAGCACCGCCTGCTGCCCGCCCATCTGTTGAATCCGCTCCGCGCCATAGGCGGAGGTCACCACAATCACTTGAGCTGTCATTGATTTCCCCGAATGTGGCTTATCTTGTTATGAAAAGGCTATCTGGAACCGGTTCCATTAAAAAGAATCAGGGCGCTGTTTTATGATCTTGCTCACGAAGTTAAGCGGAGGGCAGAAAGAATATGGCGTCGCATGACGCCGAAGAAATCAGGCACCAGAGAGTCGGGTAGAGCCACGAATAATCAGTTCACCGGAGTAAACCTGCTGTCGTGGCGGGGTGGTATCACCCTCAATACGGCGAATAACCTGCTCAAGGGCGGCGTAGCCAATTTGCCAGGTCGGCTGTTTCAGTGTGGTGATACCGATGCCGGCCAGCTCTGCCCACTCCAGCTCGTCGAAACCCAACAGGCCAATCTGGCGACCCCAGCTCAGCCCGATACGTTTCATCGCGAGGGCGACCTGTAATGTTAAAGCACCATTTACCACCATCACGGCACAGCGACCCTCACCATGGCGTTGATAAAAGTCCTGTAAAATCTGATCCAGTCTGTTGCTGTCATGCAATGGCACTTCGGCCTGCTCTGCATGACGCTCAGGGTATTTTGCCATCGTGGTCTGAAACGCCTGAAGGCGGTCATTGCGGGTGTTAACCGTACCGAGCGGCTCGGTAATAAACAGCAGAGACTGGAATTTTTCTTCAATCAGATGCTCCGTCGCCAGAGTGGCCGCTTCCTGGTTGTTCAGGCCGACCATATCGCAGTCAAATTTTGGAATTTTGCGGTCAATTAACACCATTGGCAGCATAGATTGCTGAAGGTATTTCAACGCCTCTTCATGCATGCTGACCGCATTCACCACAATGCCTTCCACCTGATAGCTGCTTAACAGGTTCAGATAGTGTTGCTCTTTATCCACTTCATTGTTGGTGTTGCACATCAGCAGAGTAAAGCCCTGGGCACGGCAGGCTGATTCGATCCCGCTCATCATCTCCACCGAGTAGGGATTGGTGATGTCGGCAATAATCAGGCCGATTAATCGGGTGCGCCCACGCTTCAGTCCACGTGCCATCTGGCTTGGGCGATAGTTGAGTCCGGCAATCGCCTCTTCAATTCGCTGTTTAAGATCGGCAGAAAGGAGATGTTGTTCGCCGTTGAGATAACGGGAAATGCTGGTTTTACCGGTTTTGGCTGCTTTAGCAACGTCGCTGATAGTGGCGCGTGGTGCCTTGCGGTTCATGACAATCCTTGAGCAAATAACAGGGTACTGATGGCTGACCAGCGGGTCGATTTCAGTACCAGACAGCGTCCGTGATAACGGAGTGCGGATGGGCCATCATAAAGCACTGAGCCAGTCCCGCCCAGATCGGCGGGGTAAAGGTTTATTTCAGATTATCGGGATGACAAAAGCACTGGGTGCTGTGATCGCTGATCAGACCGCAGGCCTGCATAAACGAATAGCAGGTGGTGGTGCCAACGAATTTGAAACCCCGCTTTTTCAGCGCTTTTGACAGCGCATCAGATTCAGGGCTGAAAGTGGGGGCGCTGCGGTGATCGGTATAGCGCTGGACCAGTGGTTTATCGTTAACAAACTGCCAGATAAAACTATCGAACGCCTCCCCTGAGGCTTCCATTTTTAACAGCGCGCGGGCGTTGGCGATAATTGCACAAATTTTGCCCCGATGTCGGATAAGGCCGATGTCTTGCATCAGCCGCGCCACATCGTTCTCATCCATTGCCGCCACCGCCTGTGGGTCGAAATGGTGAAAGGCCTGCCGGTAATTTTGCGTTTTTTTCAGCACGGTAAGCCATGAAAGCCCGGCCATCTGCCCTTCGAGACAGATCATTTCGAACAGCTTACGGGCGTCTCTTTCTACCACGCCCCACTCTTCATCGTGATAGGCAAGATAAACAGGGTCCGGAGAAACCCAGCCGCAACGTTGCACAGAAAAACTCCTTTAAGGGGAATGATGGGTCAGCCAGCAACTCCGGTCTTATGCCACAGCAGGAGCCGTGCGGGCAAAGCTGTCACGTTCAAACATTTTTTCCACCAGCTTAACCAGCTGCGGACGGGCAACATGCCAGTCGGGGGCAATATGACGAAAATTAAGATAACCAATTACGCAGGCGGTGGCGATATCGGCCAGATTGATTTCAGCACCGTTGATAACCAGACCTTTGCTCGCTTCTTTCTCCAGCGCGTCCAGCCCACGCAGAATCTTCTCCCGCTGACGCAGTAACTGGCTCTCCAGCTGCTTCTCTGCCGGGCGCATTTGTTCACGCAGCAGCAGTACTGCTGCATCACCCACACCATCGGCCAGCGCCTGCAATTGCAATACTTTGAGCGCCGCCATTTTGTCGGCCGGAAGCAGAGCAGGCGCGCTGTTCAGCTGTTCGAGGTAAGAGGCAATGACAGGGGAGTCATACCAGATCTCCTCTGGCCCGATCACCAGCGCAGGAATTTTCCCCAGCGGATTATAATCGGGCACCTGGCTTTCATCGGTCCACGGAGACGCGTTAATAAGCTCATACGTGATACCTTTTTCCAGCAGGATGACGGCAATTTTTCGTACAAAAGGACTGATAGTGCTGCCGATAAGTTTCAAGGTGTCACACTCCTGTCAGGCCGCCCGGTTATAAGGGGGCGAAATAGTTATTCACCCGGAAAAAGGAAAGGATTCAGACTGCTACGTGAAAATCCTTCCTGCTCCATACGGGCGTCGAGAATCAGCGAGGCGAGGTCATCAGCCACCGGCTCCACCGCTGGATCTTTCTGCTGGCAGAGCATTTTCATATAGGTGCCACAATCGCCGCAGCTTTCAGCCCTGACCGCTGAGTTATGGTTGTCCAGCGACCAGCTGTGTAAATCACCGGTCTGTTCGCAGTTGCTGCATCGGGCGTCGGCAAGGTGCCATTCGCTCTCGCACAGGTTGCAATGCAGGTAACGCACGCCCTCGTTTTGCGGGTCCATATGGATCACTCCGGCCACCGCACGCTTGTGCACACCGGACAAAACTGGCGTTGTTCGCCGCAAACGATGCGGGTTTTATCCGGGATCAGTGCGGCCATCTGCGCCCAGTACAGCGACAGCGCAGCCCAGACAAACGGTGACTTATCGCTGCTGATTGAGCCAAACTCACGAGTGAGCAGTGCCGAGGCCATCGCTTCCAGCTCCTGAGCAGAGGCCTTCTCCAGGTTCTCAAGCACGGCAAGAGCCTGCCCGGTCATCTCCGGTTTCAGTTCGGCAATCAGCGAATGCAGCAGGCGCTGCCAGTGCCTGTCGCGTGGCAGGGTGTGTATATCCAGCGGCGGTTTATTGGGCAGATCGACTGCCAGGCGTCGTGTATGCATATCCATCAGTAAGGGATGGTCATACAGCACAATTTCCTGAGCAGTCGCGATGACGGCGGCAAAGCGCAGATAGTCGCCCAGTGGATTTTTCTCCGCCAGCTGACGCAAACGTGCGGCGCGGCGGGAGTACATGTTTTTCAGTCGTGGAAAAAGGAGAGGCGGAACCCTCCCGGTCGTATCCTGGTCGCCTTCTTCCAGCTGTTGCTGCGGGATAATGCGATGAGTCATCAGGGATCGTTTTCCTGTTATGGCAGTTGCCGTGAGTGAATGGCACAAAATCAGTGCCCTGCGGACCTCCGGGATAGCCAGAGCCCCTGTCTGCCAGCACTACGTTTAAGGCGGCAGCCGGAAATTATAGCGTTTTCGCGGCGTCACTTCCTCGTTTTGCCTCATTTCCACACGATTTTTGTCCGCATACCGCTTTGTTCAGCGCGCGGTCAGAAATTTTTTTGCCGGGCGACATCCACAGGTCCAGAATTGCAGCAAAGACAGGAGGCCCGGCGCAATACTGCATCCTCTGACGTCACAGGTACGGGTTCAGGAGGGAAAATGGATAAAAATCAGCAAGGCAGCATCGCAATTACTGGGCTGAGTCAGGCGAAGGTCTGGAGCCGTGATGCGCTCCAGTCTGCCAGAGAGGACTGGCTGGCCGATGAAGTCCCGGTGGCGCTGGTATACAACGGCATCTCCCATGTGGTGATGATGGCGACGCCGAAAGACCTGGAAGCATTTGCCATCGGTTTTTCTCTTTCCGAAGGAATTATCGCTTCTGCTGACGAGATCTACGGTATTGATATTCACCCTGCCTGCGGGGGAATCGAAGTGCAGATAGAGTTGTCGAGCCGACGCTTTATGGCGTTGAAAGCGCAGCGCCGGGCGATGGCCGGGCGCACTGGCTGCGGCGTGTGCGGCGTGGAGCAGTTGCAGGAGATTGGTAAACCCATCACACCGCTGCCGTTCAGTCAGACCTTTGCACTCAGCCAGCTGGACAAGGCGCTGGCACAGCTGAAAAGCTACCAGCCGGTAGGACAGCTGACCGGCTGCACTCATGCGGCGGCCTGGATAATGCCCGACGGCACGCTGGCGGATGGCTGTGAGGATGTCGGCCGTCACGTTGCGCTGGACAAACTGCTGGGAAAACGTAGTCGGCAGCCGGGCTGGCAGCTGGGAGCCGTGCTGGTTTCCAGCCGGGCCAGCTACGAGATGGTTCAAAAATCGGCTCTCTGCGGGGTGGAGATCCTGTTTGCTGTTTCTGCCGCCACCCGCCTGGCGGTGGAGGTGGCCGAGCGCAGCAACCTGACGCTGGTCGGTTTCAGCAAACCAGGCCGTGCTACGGTTTACACTCATCCACAACGGCTGCTGGCAACCTGAGTTGCTGCTCAGCTTGCCACAATCACCGGCAGCACCTTTTTCAGCGCGGTAAAAGCAGGCAGTGAGGCGGCACCGCTGTCGGTTACCAGCGTGGTCACCTCGCCAATATCGGCGTAATTCAGTCTGCTGGTCAGCCCCAGCTTACTGTGATCGGCCAGAAGAATTAACTGGCTGGCCTGGCGGGTCATCGCGCGGGCAATGGCCGCCTCATGGGGCTGAAAGCTGCTGGCACCGTTTTTACTGTCGATGCCGACCGGAGACATCATCGCCACATCGGCGCGGTAGCGATAAATTTCGCCTACCGTCAGTTCACCGCGGGTTTCTTTTGCGCCTGCCAGCATTGCGCCGCCCAGCAAAATAACACTGTTGTTCAGCGATTCATGTTCTTCGGCGGCGCTAAGTTTCAACGCCGCATTCAGGCTGTTGGTGATAATGGTCAGGCCTGACATGGTCCGTAGCTCCTCTGCCAGCATGGTCGTGGTGCTACCGGCGTCAAGAAACAGCGTCTGCCCCGGCTTCAGCTGCTGCGCGGCGGCGCGGGCAATGGCGCGTTTTTCCCTGGCACGCACTTCGCTGCGCACGGTCAGCGGAGGTTCCGGCTCTGCATCCATGGCAATCAACCCGCCATGCACCCGTCTGGCAACACCCAGTGCTTCCAGTTCGATAATGTCTCTTCTGGCCGTTTCGCGGGAGATCCCCAGCTCTCTGATAATTCGTTCGGTGCTGACATGGTTGAGCGTGGCCAGCAGCGCACGAATTCGGTGGAGTCGCGTTTCCTGAAGCATATTTTTTCCTTAACCAGACGGATGAAGACAGCCTAACTGAGATTGCGGCGAACTGCATGTGTATTTTATTGCGTTTGTGTATTTTGTTGCATTTCTGCCAGAGTTTGCCATGATGGAGGCAGACCAGGCCACCGGGCCTGAACGCTCACAGTGATTCAAATCGTAACGGGAGTGATTATGGCTACACGTTCGACCATTATGGACACCAACAGCTTTCGCGCAGAGCACGCCGATGGCCTGGATGCTGATGTTCGTAAAATGACCGACAAGCGCGGCAAAGTGCTGGGCGAATCTTACCGTCTTTTTTACCGTAAGCCGGTCCATCTGGTGCGTGGTGAAGGGCAATATCTGTGGGACGCGGCCGGTAATAAGTATCTGGATGTTTATAACAACGTGGCCAGTATCGGGCACTGCCATCCGGCGGTTATCGATGCGGTTTATCAGCAGATGCAGCAGTTAAATACCCATACCCGCTATCTGCACCAGCGCATCCTGGATTACTCAGAATCGCTGCTGGCTACCATGCCGTCGGAAATTGACCGGGCGATGTATATGTGTACCGGTTCGGAAGCCAATGATCTGGCGATTCGCGTGGCGCGCGCCTGGAGCGGCGGCACGGGGATTATTGTCAGCCAGGAAGCCTATCACGGCACCAGCGATCTCACCTCCGGCGTATCCCCCGCTCTGGGCAGCGGACAGCCATTAGCCGCCACCACCCGGCTGGTGTCGCCTCCCGATCATTATCGCGTAAACACGCCGGACCTCGGTGACTGGTTTGCGGGCGAAATTCAGAAGCAGATCGATGATATGGCAGCACACGGCATTAAGTTTGCTGGTTTCCTGGCCGACTCGATTTTCTCCTCTGATGGCGTACTGCCGGGGCCAAAAGGCTTCCTGAAAAAGGCCGTTGATGTGGTGCACAAAAACGGCGGGATCTTTATTGCCGATGAGGTGCAGCCTGGCTTTGCCCGTACCGGCGAGGCGTTCTGGGGCTTTGCCCGCCACGGCGTGGTGCCGGACATCGTCACCACCGGCAAACCGATGGGGAACGGTATCCCGGTTTCCGCTTTGCTGGCGAAAAGCGATGTGCTGGCGGCATTCAGCGATGATATCCCCTATTTCAACACTTTTGGTGGCAACCCGGTGGCGATGGCCGCCGCGCAGGCGGTTCTGAAGGTGATCAAGGAGGAAGGTCTACAGGAACACAGCCGGGTAGTCGGTGAAAAGCTGCTGACTGAGCTGTTAACGCTGAAAGAGAAGTATGAATGTGTGGGCGATGTGCGTGGTGCGGGGCTGTTCATCGGCTTTGAGCTGGTCACCGATAAGGCGAGTAAGACGCCGGACAAGGCGCTGGCGCTGGATCTCACCGAAAAACTGCGTGAAAACCATGTGCTGACTTCGGTGGCTGGTCCATATGGCAACGTACTGAAGCTGCGGCCGCCGTTGGCGTTTCAGGAGAGTGATATCGACTGGCTGGTGGGTGCGCTGGACAAATCGCTGGCGGCGCTGGTGAAATAACTACCCTCGTCGGCTAACTCACCGCAGGGCTGAAATTTTTCAGCCCTTTTCATCGCCTGTTGCGGCAGGCGCTTACTGCATTATCCGCCACTCATGTTGGGCTCCGTTTGGGAAACGGAAAATATTCTAAGTTGAGGTTGTTTTTTGTACTGACTGACATCAACTGCGCAAAGGACGATATTTCCCTTCAGCCAGTTTTTTGTTGGTTTCGTCCAGACGATGCATGAAGACGGTTCTGGCAAGAGCATTGCGGGCTTCTCCTTTGTTCAGACCGCCCGGAGCTGTGCCGCTTACTGATGGACAGTCACTGCAATGATTTTTTACTGGTCGAGCAGACAGACCGGCTGACCCGTCTCAGCAACAGTGTCTGGATGACGCTGAAAAAGCAGATAGAACAACATGAACTGCGGATTGTCAGCCTGGATGTTCCCATTTCATGGCAAGCGCTGTCAGATAAAGATTCCTCGCAGGCTGATCCGATACAGACCTTCGCAACTCCGCCGTATCCAGGCACTGTACCGACAATCAGAAGCCTGAAATTTTGGTTAAGTCAGGATTAAGGTATGATGCGCTGATTTTATAACCACTGTATTCATGAGGGATTATGACAACGGGATTCTTTTTGTATCACCTGGATAAAACCACCTGCGGTGGCCGGATTCTTTGCGGCGCAGCTGACGACACCTACGAAATCGGCGGCATCGAGCGTCAGCAGGTCAGGGAGGGCGACCCGGTGACCTGCGGCAAGCATGAAGGACGTTTCCGCGTGTGCGGCGGGATGGGCGATACCTACGAGGTGGGCGGGGTACTGAAGGAGTGGGCGGGTTCACTGGACAGTTCCTGTCCGTGCCGTGCCCGGTTTATCCCTTCCGTCGAGACACACACTTATGAGAGAGATTGCAACGCAGGACGGGCGGCAGAGGCTGCGAGGAAAAAAGCGCAGCAGTCAGAACCTGAACAACGAGCACAGGGCGCGAAGAAAAAACGGGAAATCACGCTGACCATCGGGGTGTTCTTTGATGGCACCGGCAACAATGCGCATAACAGTGCAGACCGTCAGGCCGCCTGTTCCGGTGAACATTACGGGATGAATGATGCAGAATCTACGTCTGCGTTAGAGCAGTGTGTCCGGCTGAACAGAGGGGTTAGCGGCACCGCCGCCGGCAGCTATACCGGCTACTACAGTAACGTGCACTGGCTCAATACGCTCTACAAACAGGATATAACCCCCGATACGGGTTCTGGTCAGTACGCTATTTATATTGAAGGTATCGGTACGGAAGACGGGGCTGGCGACAGCACTTACGGGATGGGAACAGGCCGGGGTGATACCGGCGTGGTGAGAAAAACCGATAAGGCGGTCGCTGCACTGGCTGCCGGTATTCGGGGTTATTTAAACAGATACGATGACGCACGTGCCTGCGTAATTAAAGATCTACGGTTTGATATTTTTGGCTTCAGCCGGGGCGCGGCGGCAGCGCGACACTTTGCTAACCGGGTATTGAGTCAGGATCGCGGCATTATTGCGGCCATCAAGTCCGGGTTGGGTGATGTCGAGTTCTCAGGTACGCCGGGAGGTAAAACCCGCTTTCTGGGAATATTCGATACCGTAGCCGCTATCGGGACGCTGGTTAACGGGCTTAACCCGCACAGCGCCGATAGCGGGGATGTGAATCTGGTGCTGCGTCCGGGCGTGGCGGAGAAGGTGTTCCATATTACCGCGCAGCACGAATGCCGGTTTAACTTCGCGCTGAACAGCGTGAAACCGGCGTGGCCGGAGCTGGCTCTGCCCGGTGCGCACTCCGACATTGGCGGCGGCTACAACCCTGAGGAGCACGAAGCCTGCTTCCTGACCCGGCCGGAGTTTGAAACGGTGCCGCTTTCCACCCCGGATACGGAAACGCGGATTTACGGGCAGACCTGTGCACAGCTTAAAGCGATGGACGGCTACCCGGCGATAGCGCCATTGCTGAGCGCGGTGAAGGTGAGCGCCGATACCTGGCATGACGACAGAATGCCCGCTGACCGCTACGGTACGTTGCAAAAGCGCAGCGGAGCCGCGCTGGTGATTGACCGCCCAACGCATAACGACTGGTCGAAGGTGGTGCTGCGGGTGATGCTCGATGCGGCGCAGGATGCCGGAGTAGAATTTTCCCCTATTTTACCTAAAGACGACAATCTGTCACTCCGGCCAGAGCTGAACAGCCTGTGTGAAAAAGCGATAGTGATGGGCCGTGCCATAAGAAGTGGTCAGTCTGCCCCCGGCTTTACCACGCCAGAAATTCTGATGCTGGCCGAAAAATATATCCATTGCTCAGCCAACTGGAACAGCGTGGTGCGGGACGGCGAGGGTATTATCAGCGGAGCGGTCAAACCGGCGAAGCTGGTGACGTTCACCCACCGGCCGGACGAGCGCTGGCAGCGGACGGTTTACGATATGGAGGGGAATAAAATATGGAAATAATTCGTGTGGCCTGTCTTCTTCCATTACTGGCACTGGCGGCCTGTCAGGGGAAAACTTTGCCTGGCACCGCCGCTCCAAATGATGTGCCGACAGAGTGGACTTTTGATTTTTTCACACCCAATGCGCTGCCAGCAGTGGTGACGTTCGCTGTTGTTCAGGATGCAGATGGTACTGTTTATCGCTTTAACACCCTGAACAGTACTCCCGACCTGTCTAAAGTTATCGGTGAGTGGAATGACAAAGACCGTGCACCAGGTGGCTACTGGAATCATGTTAAGCAACCTCCCAGACATATTATTTTTTGCTGGGACTCGATTATCGATAAAAAAGTGTATGAAACCCATCTGACGATCCCTAAACCCGATCTGGAAAAAATGCGCAGGCCGAGTGAGTTCAAGGATTATCGGGGAAGAACGGCGTATTACGACAGAGTGCAAATTGGTCTGGCACCGGAAGGAAAGGTGGTTGTCTGGCTACAGGGCATAGGAGTTGAGCCTAATTATCGCGTCACTCCGTCGATTCTGAAAACCCTGTCAGGGGATAAATTAGATATTTGCAAAGGGGTAACGCGGTTTTCCAGAGGCTATGAGTACGGAAAAGAGACTGAGGATTTTATCAAAGGGAAAAAATATCCTTACGGTAATTGGTAATCAACCCCCCATGCCCTGAGGGATCTTCTTACGATGCTTCAGGGCTCGGCGGTCAATTTTTAGCCTTAACGTGCAATATTCTCCGTTTCCTAAACGGAGCCCACTGAGCGCTGTTAACAGCTGGTCGCTTGCTGTGTCGTATCCTCTCCCCGTCAGTACCTTCTTTAATTAGGATTAAGACTTATAGGCTTTAACATTTCCCTGATGATAACGTGAAAAAACGTTTACATTAATTGACATAAGCGAGGCATGTCAGTGCGGGCAAGAATTCAGCATCTGGACGGAATGAGAGGCCTGGCGATCCTGCTGGTCATTGGTTTTCATGCTTATGCACGATGGCCTGAAAAATTACACTATGTTCTGTCGACTAAAGATTTCCCGCTGTTCGCATTCGGGTATCTTGGCGTACCGCTCTTTTTTTATGATTTCTGGTTTTGTCATCTTTATGACGCTGGATAAGTCAGAGAGCTATGGTTCTTTTTTGAAAAAAAGATGGCTCAGACTGTTCCCGGCTATGTTGGTTGCCAGCGTGTTGATTTATCTCACCGCAGGCCTGTTTCCTGAGCGACCGGCGGGTAGCCCGACGCTGATGAATCTGATTCCTGGATTGATATTTTTTAATCCTGAAACGCTTTCGATGTTAAGCGGCCTGAACTTTAATTCTCTGGAAGGTTCATTCTGGTCGTTATATGTCGAAGTGGTCTTTTACCTGCTGACAGGGTTTGTTTACTACTTTATTGGCAGAAAATATTGTCTTCCCGCGCTGATTTTGCCCATGCTGGCGGTATCCACATCCTCTGCGGTTAAAATGCTTGGCTATGCGCCGCTGGCAGACATTATTTCTAAGTTTGGTTTCATTCATTATTCATGGTTTATGATTGGTTGTCTGGTATACGAAAGAATGCATCAGCGGGACAAAATATATCATTACGGGTTAACGCTGCTGGCTGTATTAATTAATACGAGTTTTTACATTAAAACCAGCGGCCTGACCGTATTGATTCCGCTGGCACTGGCATTTATTTTATTTATCAGCAGTTTTTATTCCCCCCGCCTTGAAAAAATCCTCTCCGCATCATTTTTAACCGCCATTGGCTATGTCAGCTATGCGCTCTATCTCATTCATGAAAACCTGATGATTGCCTCGCTGATCAAGCTCAGTCATCTGATTGAAAATGATAAGATTATGATGTTGATGGTTATTCCGGTAGTAGCCTTTATTTATCTGCTGGCGTTATTAATCACCCGATACGCTGAGCCTGCCGTACGTAACAGCCTGAAAAGGCAAAGCAGGCAGCCGCAGGTTGACTGAGCCCTCAGCGCCTCGGCAGGCGCTGTGAAACCCCGCGACAGCGCAAAGTGCCGGTCGCGGGCTTCTGCGTTACCTGTCCTGACGCTGGCCTGCTTTAACTCCGGCTGAGGGGGTGATTTTTCCGCTGGACGGCTGCACGATGTCACCATTTTGCAGAATAAACATCAATTTTCCCTCCCAGAACTCGGCAAGAAAAATATCGTTCTGACTCAGCTGGCAGCGTTCAACCTCGGCCATCAGCCATGCCTCATCTTTATCAATCAGCCCCAGATCGCCGGGTCGGGCCTTACCATTTTTCATTACAATCACCGACGGCATAGCGCTACCTTCAGTAATGGCGGTCACCTGTCCTCCCGGCTCGATTTGTGCGTATCGCACTTCCTGAAAAGAGAGAATTCCCTGGCTGTGCAGCTGTGAGGTGACGTTAAGAATGTCGATTTTATTCTGCCTGGCGAGGATGTTATCCATTAAAAAATGGCCGTTTTTAATAATCGGAATAGGGTCGCCGATGGTTATCGATCTGAACAGGGAAAAGTGCTTACTGATGGCGTTGAGTATATTGATAAACAACACGCCAATCAGCAGCAGAATGATGTACTGGTAAAGGGGAATGGTGTCGCTGTATATCACGCCACCAATGATGCCGCCGAGGACAAAGTTACCGATAAAATCCACCGGGGTCATTTGTGACAGCTGCGTCTTGCCGGAAAAGTTCAGATGAGTAATAACGATGGCGAAACCGATAAAAAATTTCAGCAGAATGAAACCGTAATATTCCACAGGCGTGCTTTCCATGTAAAAAAGTCAGCTACCAGCTTAGCAGAGTTTAAAAGTGGCCCGGTTAACAGGGCTGTCTGTGCCCTCTACGGGTGATGTCTGGTGTTAAGCCACAGGAAAAGTAAGGCATTGATTACCCTTTCCGGAAACGTTTATTTAACTATAATGATCCGACTGCTTACGCGGGGCGACACTGCCACCGCCAACCATTATGGAGATGATGAACATGAGTTATTCACTGCCATCCCTGCCTTACGCTTACGACGCACTGGAACCACATTTCGACAAGCAGACGATGGAAATCCATCACACCAAACACCACCAGACCTATGTCAACAACGCCAATGCCGCGCTGGAAGGCACCGAGTTCGCCAGCCTGCCGGTGGAAGAGCTGATTACCAAACTGGATACGCTGCCTGCTGACAAGAAAACCGTGCTGCGTAACAACGCTGGTGGCCACGCCAACCACAGTTTTTTCTGGAAAGGTCTGAAAACCGGCACCACCCTGAGCGGCGATCTGAAAGCAGCCATTGAGAAAGATTTTGGCAGCGTTGACGCGTTCAAAGCTGAATTTGAGAAAGCGGCAGCCACCCGTTTTGGTTCTGGCTGGGCGTGGCTGGTCAAAAAAGGCGACAAACTGGCGGTGGTTTCTACTGCTAACCAGGACAGCCCGCTGATGGGTGAAGCTATTTCTGGCGCTTCCGGTACGCCGGTCATCGGTCTGGACGTGTGGGAACACGCTTACTACCTGAAATATCAGAACAAACGCCCTGACTACATCAAGGCGTTCTGGGAAGTGGTTAACTGGGACGAAGCCGCTGCGCGCTTTGCTTCAGCCAAATAATCTGCCTTTCTCAGCACAGACCGGTGAAGCCTGCTTCACCGGTTTTTTTGTCCCTGAAAAACCAAAAATTACTGAACCGGATAGCCAGCTTCAGATTGCTGTTAGCCTGGCTGGGAATATCATCAGGGAAATGCCGGCTCATCTTTTAATGTCTCCAGCCTTTTATCATTTTCCATTACATTGCAAAGGGTTGCCTGAACCTCACGCGCCTGGTTTTCCATACCTGTAGAGAGGTAAGCACAATGGCGTTTTTTGTATAATTCCCACGCACGCTGGTCCTGTTCAAAGTTGGCCCGGTAAGCTTTAAGGCTCAGATCATCCAGATCTTTTCTCAATATCGCCAGCCGGGACTGAAGCTTTTTCTCTGACTCCTCGCTGGTCCTGACGGTACAAGCTAAAAACCCCTGATACCCGTCCTCTTCCGTTGTCTGCTGACAGATTTGTCGATTATTTTCTTCGATTGAGCAACACCATGCGAGGCGTGAATCATCAGCGGCAGCAAAAATAATGCGGTGATAAACGGATTTTTCATGGTTTTTTCTGGCCGCTCTCTCGGTGGGATTTTAAATATCCGATTCGATTTCGTGCTGGTTCATGTGCAACCAGGGATGGCGTTCCCTGATGTAATTAATGAAGCTGTCGATGTTATTTGTGGCCGCTGCTGTCATCGCCGTTTCACCTCTGAATCCCTGATAAACTATATCAACCAAAACATCTCTTATTGCAGGATGGAGCGCAGTCCAGGTAGAACGATGCCGAACATGTGCTGTCCTGGCATTGTATAGTAATTGCGCCCGGCGTTCGTAAGTTGGATAAATATAATTAAAGAGATTGATCTGCTGCCTTTCGGTTATCTCGCCAATGGCCTCCTTATTTTTTCTCACAAACTCGGCTGCCTGAGCTCCCCTGAGATTTGCAGCAAGTGATATAGTTTGCGCCTGAAAATTATTTATTCCAACCCGTGTTAAGTCTTTATATATTTCCTGTTGACTACGGCTTCCCATGTCATATCTGCGACCAATTGTTACTCCGGAAACCCCACCAGCAGGATAATGAACCATCCTGCTGTAGTATCTTGAACCACGAATATTATTGCCTTCAGCGTTGAATGTAATATACCCACGAGTTACTTCTGAAACACCCGGGCCAGCCATATTAAAACCTCCGTATTTATATGGTCTTGTTTGGGCTTTATATGTAATTCATACTTTTTTCAAATTTATAATTCTGGAAAATATCAGTAAAAAAAGTGCGCTCGAATGTGCTGCTTTCTATGTGCATTAAATAATTTTCACCAGTCTTAATTTTTCGGCGTTAATTTATTAACAATAAGGGTTGAATGTCTGTTATTTCTTCACTGATTTATTCTTGAGGGGAAAATGTAAATCCTGGCATCCAGCATTCGCCCGCTGGCGAAATAATGCGGGTTCGGCCAACGGCCACAATATCAACGTATTTAACGTTATCAGGCAGAGCAATCGCTTTGGCGAGCTTGCAATGATTGGAAAACAGGGTGGTTTTCATTGTCCGTCATCCTTAATGAACATAGGTCCCGTCTGTGTATACCATCAAGCCTGAGCATATCCTGAATAACGCGGGCAACAATAAAAAAACCGCAATGCTGACGGATATTGCGCCAGATCCGATCATTAATATGTCGCTTGCTGTGACAGCCTTGGCCGCTTGCGCTACGCGATAAATCCTGTGTGCGAAATTTTTTCCTGCTGTTTATGCTGTTTCAAGCCAACTGGCTGGCTTTAGCTGCTTAAAAGCCTGGGCGTCTGGATGGCTAATAACATTTTGTGTTAGCTTATGCCGTTTCGTTTGTTGCTCATTGTGACAATTCCAATAAAAAATGTGTGACTCCGTTGTCTATCACGTAAGAGAAACAGGCTTATGACTGCGATTAATCGCCTGGAGATGCGTCAAATTTCCATCGCTTTTGGCGGTTTTTCAGCGCTTACCGGCGTGGACTTCAGCCTGGTGGGTCACTCCGTCCATGCCCTGACCGGTGCTAACGGAGCCGGTAAATCAACCCTGATGGCGGTGCTTTCCGGTGCGTATGACCACTACAGCGGCGAGATCCTGCTGGATGGCAAACCGGTGTCCATTCGCTCCCCGCGTGATGCCAAACGGCTGGGTATTCATCTGGTGCAGCAGGAAGTGGATGTGGCGCTGGTGCCCTCTCTCAGCGTGGCAGAAAACATCATGCTGGATCGCCTGGCAGAAGGTGGACAGGTTTTTCGCTGGCGGCAAATCCGTCAGCAGGCCAGGGCGCTGCTGGCACAGCTGGATGTTGCTCTGGATGTGCGCCAGCGTATCGACCAGTGCACGCTGGCCGAAAAACAGCAGATCTTGCTGGCGCGGGCGCTTTCGCATCACTGCCGTTTCCTCATTCTTGATGAACCTACCGCTCCGCTGGATCAGCATGAAAGTGAGCGCCTGTTCACCGTGGTGCGCCGTCTGCAAAGTAATGGAATTGGCGTGGTGTTTATCTCTCACCGCATCCACGAGCTGCGGGCTGTTTGTGACCAGCTGACGGTGCTGCGTGACGGTCGCCTGATTGAAACCGGCCCGATGGCTGCACTGACCGGCGAGCAGATTGTTGAAAAAATGCTGGGACACCAGCTGGAAGATATTTACCCGCCCCGTCGTCCGCCGTTCAGCGACGAAACTCTGCTGAAGGTGGAAGGGCTGCATGATGATGCGCTGCTGCACAATATTTCACTGACCTTACGTAAAGGCGAGATTCTGGGTATCGCCGGTCTGGCTGGCGCGGGTAAGACTGAGCTGTGTAAGGCGCTGTTTGGTGCCAGCAACAGCCGGATAGCTCAGGGCGAGCTGCACGGTAAGTCGTGGCGGCCAGCCTCGCCCCATGCGGCGGTGAAAAACCGCATGGCGCTGATCCCGGAAGAACGTCGTAAAGAAGGCATCTTTATTGACGAACCGGTGGTGATGAACCTGAGCGTCACCGCCGACAGCAGTTTTTCACGCTGGAGCCTGTTTGGTCATCGTCAGGCCTGGCGCTGGGCAGAAGAGGTAATCAACCGGCTGGGTGTGCGTACCACTGGCCCTTCGCAGATCCTGCGCCGCCTGTCTGGTGGTAATCAGCAAAAGGTGGCGATTGGCAAATGGCTGCGCAACGACGCCGACGTGTTGATCTTTGATGAGCCAACCAAAGGGGTTGATATCAAAGCCAAAACGGACCTGTTTGAACTGATTGATGGCCTGGCCCGCCAGGGAAAAGGGGTGATTTATGCTTCAGGCGAATTTGCCGAACTGGTTGGCCTGTGCGATCGCATTTGCGTGCTCTGGGATGGGCGCATCGTGACAGAGATGGATGCACACAGCGTTGATGAAGAGACGCTTTTACTTTATTCCACCGGAGGAACGCCTGCGTGAGCGGCAAAGAACTTACCCGTAGGGCCGTGCGTCACCAGCTGTTTGAATTTCTCTACAAATGGGGAATGTTGCTTACCGTAGTGGCGCTGATTGCTGCATTTGGTCTGGCATCGGACAGCTTTCTGGAACCCACCAACATCGTCAATATCCTGCGTTCGATAGCCATCGTCACGGTGATCGCCGTTGGCGTGTCGATTTCGCTGACCATTGGCGGGTTTGATCTGTCGGTGGGCTCCACCGCCTCGCTGGCTAACTCGCTGGTTATCTCACTGTTCGTCTGGTACGGATATGGCACCACCACCGCGATTGCCATTACGCTGGCGCTCTGTTTGCTGGTTGGCCTGTTTAACGCTTTTCTCATCGTGATTCTGAAAATTCCCGACATGCTAGCCACCCTGGCCAGCCTGTTCGTGGTTCAGGGCGTGGCGATGACGTACAGCTTTGGCGGCTCGATTACTGAAAACATGGTGCTGCCCAGCGGCGACATGGCTGAAGGCGCGATTCCGGCGGATTTTTCGCTACTGGGGCAGGTGCCGACCATCGTGATTATCATGCTGGTGGTCACCGTACTGGCGCAGCTGGGGCTGTCGCTGACCAAACATGGCCGACGGATGTATGCCATCGGCGGCAATCCGGAAGCGGCTCGTCTCTCCGGCATTCGCACTAATCGTTATCGCGTGCTGGCCTATTTACTGGCGTCGCTGCTGGCCGGGCTGGGCGGTATCCTGCTGGCATCCCGCATTGGATCTTCCCAGGTAAATGCAGGCGGTGGCTATCTGATGGATGCCGTCGCTGCCGCATGGATTGGTTTTTCTCTGGCAGGTTCCGGCAAGCCAAACGCGCTGGGAACGCTGGTGGGTGCGATTATTCTTGGCGTATTGCAAAACGGGCTGGTGATGCTTTCTGTTCCTTATTATGCGATGGACATTATTAAAGGTCTGGTGCTGGCGGTTGCGCTGGCTATCACCTACATCCAGCGCCGCTGAGCGCTCAACACTGTCTGACAGGGTATGATAACAATGAAAAAACTGACCACATCGCTACTGGCTATCAGCCTGCTGACCGCCGTTCCTGCCTTTGCCGACACGGCCGCAGTGCCGGAGGCCATCGCTAATCATCAGGGGCCGGTGCGTATTGCGGTGATCCGTAACCTGGGTTCTGACGATAACACCACTCAGTTCGTGGCCGGTGCAATCCAGCAGGGGCGCAAGCTGGGTTTTAAAGTCAGCACCTTTCTCAGCAACGGCGACGACGCTCGTTTCCAGGATTTTGTGAATCAGGCCATCAGTCAGAAATATGACGGCATCATCCTGTCGCACGGCAAAGATCCCTACTCCACCGCGCTGGTGAAGCGCATTGCCGATGCGGGTATTAAAGTTTCGGTGTTCGATACGCCCGTTAACCAGCCGGTTGCCGGGGTGACCGTCACCGCGCAGGATGACGCCTCACTGGCCCAGCTGTCGCTTGATCAGCTGTTACACGACAGCAACGGCAAGGCAAATATTGTCAAACTGTGGGTGGCGGGCTTCCCGGCAATGGAACGTCGCCAGGTAGTGTATGAAAAAGTACTGAAGGCCAATCCCGGCATTCATCAGCTGGAATCGATTGGCGCTGTCTCTTCAGACGTGCAGGGCGATACCGCTAATAAGATCGGCGCAATTCTGGCGAAATATCCTAAAGGTCAGATCGATGCTATCTGGGGTGCCTGGGATGCTTTTGCCCAGGGCGCATATAAAGCCTTGCAGGAGAATGGCCGTACTGAGATCAAACTCTACAGCATTGATGTTTCCAATCAGGATTTGCAGTTGATGCAGCAGAAAAACAGTCCCTGGAAACAGACTGTGGCGGTGGACAGCAAGCTCATCGGCGCCATCAACATGCGTCTGGTGGCCAACAAGATTGCAGGCGTCACCACGCCAGCGACGTATCAGTTTAAGGCCGCAGCAATTTCTCAGGCGCAGCTGGCCGGGCAGTCCAAACCGGTTAATGTTGCCAGCCTGAACAAAATCATTCCGGGCTGGGGTGAGTCCAGCGACTTTATCGCACCGTGGTTCGCCACGCTGGAAGCAAAATACGCGAAGAAATAAGGTTGGCAGCGATAAAAATGCCCGCGATGGCGCTGAGGGATCCCCATTAAATCAGCGCTAATAAAACCACACCCCGTTTCGATAGTTTTGGCGAGGTGGTTAAGTACGGCATCCAGTGCTGTTTGTTTTAAAATTAGCGGAGAGTGTCGCAAGATATTCTCCGCCAACGTCAGATAAGAGATAACTCTGTTCGATTTGCATCCCTCCGCTGTACAACCACATGATTTCTTGCGGCTTAAATTCGTCTCTGCTGCTGAAGATAAGCCATGGCTCTTTTGCTGCTGAAATGAAGAAAACGTCAGGCTCATCAGAGGAATCGAAGGGCCATCGCAAATAAGGCTGGCACGCAGAACATGAAATGCCTGAGAAGGATAGCCGCGCCAGTCAACCGCAATGACACTATGAAATTTGTCGTGTCAGCAGTGACGTAATGTTGCGGCATATCAGTGGAATATCATTGTGAAGTTCAGAGTTGCCTGAGAGAGGATCGACTTAATTCCGTTTGACCCGGTTGTGGGAAAATATGCAGATTGCTATTCTGTTTTTCACGCCATTGATGGGCGGAAATTAACAGGGAAGGATTTTTATTATGCTGGAGCCAAAAGAAGGACTACTGACCTTCAGGGCTGAATTCAGTTTTATAATAAATATAAAAAACAGGATTCGGTTTTATGGAGTAAACTGCACAAAACGCTCAGAGAGGTGTTTGTTGATATGAAATATCAGGGTGCTCTGAGTTTTGAAATGGTTCCTGTTTTTGGTTTTAATGATAAAAAAAGTGTTATAGCTTTGATAAGTAAAAACATCAAGCTACTAATTATATTCGGGAAGATATGAAATGAAATTAAGGATGGTTATTTTATTCTTAATCGGAACGGTAAGTTTAAATGCATTTGGGAATGGGTTAAAAATTCTTGAGCCTTGCATGAACATTACACATTCAGGCGAGGTGGAGGGGTGTTTTATTGAATTATCTCAATCAATGAAAATTAAATATACAAATGAATTTTATTTATATTTAAAATCTATAAATACTAAGGAAGAACGGCCTTATAATAAAAACGAATTGATGAATTTATCAGAAAGTGCAAAAAAAACTGGGATGATTACATTGAAAGTGAGTGTCAGGTCGAATCATCTGGCTATGAAAAGGGCAATCATGGGTATGTTCTGGCATACAACATTTGTTTAATAAAGCACTATGATGCAAGAATAAAATATTACAAAGAAAACAGATTTTAAACTCACAGGCACAGAGGTGATCTTATTGAATTGGTGGAACAATCAGTAGATCACGTATTTCTGTACCTGTCTTGTTTTACCCGCTCGTTACTGGGGATCCCCTTAGCGCGATGGCGGGCATGTTTTGTGGCGTTAAGGCACAGATTAAAAAGCTCTTTTGGCGAAACCGGTCATCTCTTTCAGACCCATCTCACGACCCAGCGCGGTCATCGGATGCACCACCACCAGACCCCTGACGCTTTTCTTCAGCGCGCCCATATTGGCCTGTTCTTTTTTAGTGATGGCTCGGCTGAACGGCATCTGTTTCAGCTTCTGCGCTTCTTTACTCAGCTTCTCTTCACGTACGCCGCGTAAGCGTTCTAACTCATTAACCAGCTTTTCTTTTTCTTTCAGCAGCTCACCCAGCTTTTCGGCATCGCCGGATTCCAGCAGCATCGGTTCTTTGCGCGTCAGGGCATCCAGCTTATCGCTGAGGGCTCTGATTTCAGCCTGAACTTGTTCTTTCATTGTCATTAACCATGATGGAGTTGATTGCCGCAAGGATACACGAAAGCGGCATGAAGAGGGAAAGCGGATGGGCTACTTTTTGAAAGCCTGCCTGAGGCTGATGCGGGAGATCAGCTCCGTCAGTGAGAGCACCATGGTGGAGCGCACCACCTGCTGGTAACGCTGCTGGAGCATGGCGCTCAACTCCGCATCATCGCCGGACAAATCCGGGAGGGGAGGCAGCGCAGTAACACAGTGCAGTTCAGCAAAGGGGCCCAGCAGTTCATCATCAGTAAAGCGATACTCGGTGCCGTCATCGTTCAGCGCTTCCCGCAACGCCATCAACAGCTCGGCGTCTTCGTATTCGTTGCGGCTGATCACCCCAAGTCCGTAGACAAGCTTCAGCCTGACCGACAGCTCTCCCAGTGGACCATCGCCCAGCAGCAAGGGTTCCACAGCGTACTTTACGGCGTAATCGTCTTTACGAAAAACCTGAATGACCAGCAGGTTCACCGCCTCGCTCAGCAGTTCCACGGCCGCAATTAAAAAGCTTCTGACCGTCCGTCCGGTATTCAGGCGTTCCAGCACCCGATTCTCAAAAGCCTGTGGTTTTTCCATGAGCGCCTGCATATCGTACTAAAATCCTGCGGTTCCACCGCCCTGGAGGGTACGGCCCGACCGTACCCTTTCCGACTGTCCGTCAGCCCCGGCATTATGCCATAGCGCTGTAAGCCTTAACCACAGCGGCCACCACCTCACTGTCTGCGGGAAGATCGGATACCTGGGCCAGCGTGGCCTGTACGCCCAGCCGCGAAATCAGCTCCGCCAGCTCCTGCGCCTGCGGATCCTGATCGCTGTGGTAATGCAGGGCTGCGGCAATGCCGCTAACCAGATTACTGTGCGGCAGATGGTATTCCAGCGTGCCAAGAACGGGCTTGATCAGACGGTCCCCAGCGCTCAGTTTACGCAGCGGCTGGCGGCCAACGCGTTCGACATCATCTTTCAGCCAGGGGTTCTCAAAGCGACCGAAGATTTTCTGGATATAGGCGGCGTGTTTGTCAGCCTCGAAACCGTAGCGCTTAATCAGCACCGCGCCGCTCTCTTCCATTGCGCCGGTAACGATGGCGCGAACCTGCCGGTCAAGAATGGCATCACGGATGGTTTTGTGGCCTGCCAGCTGGCCGAGGTAGGCGGTGATAGCATGACCAGTGTTCAGGGTGAACAGTTTACGTTCAACGAAGGCCATCAGATTATCGGTCAGCTCCATGCCCGCGATAGCAGGTAACGGGCCTTTAAACTGGGTTTTATCGACGATCCACTCGCTGAAGGTTTCCACGGTGACCTCGAGCGGGTCCTCTGTACCTGCCTCCGATGGCGGTACGATGCGGTCCACCGCAGAATCAACGAAGCCCACGTTGTCTTCCACCCAGGCATGGTACTGCTCAGGCAGCGCTTTCATCACATGGCCTTTTAACTGTGTGGTGCCACGCACCATATTTTCACAGGCGATGATATTCAGAGGGCGGGGGTTACCGCTGTCGTGGCGTCTGACCAGCCCGCTGGCGATACCTGCGGCAATGCGTTGCAGGATCTGTGGGCCCACAGCTGTGGTCACGATATCCACCTCTGCAATCAGCGGGACGATCTCATCGCTGGCGCTGTTAACCGCATTTACACCGCTGACGATTTCCACCTGTGCCTGTTCACCGACCACATGCACCGGATACTGGTGCCGGGCATTCAGGGCATCGAGCACCACCTGATTGACATCAGCAAAGGTCAACTGAATACCGGCATCAGCCAGCAATTTACCAATAAAACCGCGGCCAATATTTCCGGCACCAAAATGAAGAGCTTGCATAATTTTCCCGTATTAACGATAAAGCCGGGCAGACCCGGCCTGAAGTAAGCGCCGGGCATGCCCGGCCCCAGGGTAACAGTAAGGTTTCAATGCTTAAGCGGATGTTTTACCTGAAAGCAGATCCAGCACTTCCTGGACATCCGTGGTGCTGGCCAGTCTGGCGATGACGCTCTCATCGTCCAGTGCATTGGTCAGGCTGGTGATCACCTGGATATGCTCATTGTTACGTGCGGCGATTCCTATTACCAGTCGCGCAATGTCATCCTCATCTTCGCCAAAGCGCACGCCCTGCGGATACTGGCAGAACACCACGCCGGTATGCAGCACACGATCTTTTGCTTCGATGGTGCCGTGGGGCACGGCAATGGATTCGCCCAGATAGGTCGGCGTCAGCTTTTCACGCTCCAGCATCGCTTCAATATATTCAGGCTCGACGTAGCCACCGCGTACCAGTTGCTCCCCGGCGAAACGGATAGCCTGCTCTTTATCCGAGGCATGATTGCCCAGGAAGATATTGCTGGCGCTCAGTTTGAAAAGGTTATCCTGGCTGTGGTCATAACTGTCACTGAGCGTGGCCGACACCTTTTCGCGGTGACCGGCCGAGCGGTTTGCTTCCACCAGACGCGCAGTCAGATCGGTATACAGTGCGCTGTCGAGGAAGTTGGTCAGCGAAATGTGTTGTGCATGAGGAGCCTGGCGCATGGCGCGTTCGGTCAGATCGCGATGGGTAATCACCAGATCCACATCGCCCGGCAGATTGTTGATGGCGGTGTTGGTGACGGAAACATTGCTCAGGCCCGCGTCGCTGACTTTCTTGCGCAGGACGCCCGCACCCATTGCGCTGGAGCCCATACCGGCATCACAGGCGACGATGATTTTACGCACGTGGCTCAGATCGCTGTTCAGGCCATCGGCCGTTGCCGCAGTCTGTCCTTTGGACTGAGCTTTCATTTCGCTGACGCGGCGGGTGGCGGCTTCAATATCCTCATCCTCTTTCACTTTGCTGGTTTTCAGCAGGATGGCAGAGGCCACGAAGGAGACGGCAAAAGCGGCGACAATGGCTGCAATATTGGCGAAATAAGCGCCTTTTGGCGTCATTGCCAGCACTGCCAGAATTGAACCCGGAGATGCTGGAGATACCAGCCCGCCGTTCAGCAGGGTCAGGGTAAACACACCGGTCATCCCGCCCAGAATAACGGCGATAATCAGGCGTGGATTCATCAGCACGTAAGGGAAGTAGATCTCATGGATACCGCCGAGGAAATGAATAATCGCCGCGCCGCCCGCAGACTGCTTAGCGTTACCCCGACCAAAGAACATGTAAGCCATCAGCACGCCCATTCCGGGACCAGGGTTGGCTTCAATCAGGAAGAAAATTGATTTGCCTGCTTCACTGGCCTGCTGAATACCCAGCGGTGAGAAAATACCGTGGTTAATCGCGTTGTTCAGGAACAGAATTTTCGCAGGTTCAACAAAAATAGAGGTCAGCGGCAGCAGGTTGTTCTGCACCATCAGGTTTACCCCTGCGGCGAGGATATGCGACAGACCTTCCACTAACGGACCGATTGCCAGGAAAGCCAGAATCGCCAACAGCATACCGATGATACCGGCAGAGAAGTTGTTGACCAGCATTTCAAAGCCGCTTTTGATTTTGCCGTCAACCTTGCGGTCAAAGGTTCTGATCGCCCAGCCACCCAGAGGACCGGCAATCATTGAGCCAAGAAACATCGGCATATCGGCACCAACAATCACCCCCATGGTGGTGATGGCACCGACCACGCCACCGCGATCGCCACCCACCAGACGCCCACCGGTAAAGCCAATCAGCAGTGGCAGCAGGTAGGTAATCATTGGGGCGACCAGCTTAGCCAGAGTGGCATTTGGCAGCCAGCCGGTAGGAATAAACAGCGCGGTAATAATACCCCAGGCGATAAACGCCCCGATATTTGGCATCACCATGTTGCTCAGAAAGCGACCAAAGTTCTGCACCTTGATCTTGATATCTGATGAGGACATAAAAAGACACCCCTTATAAGTACGCGCCGACAAATAAGAGAGCGCGTTGATTTTTGTTTAGAACGTTACGGTAAAAAACGTCAATATCACTGTATGCAGGCGGACTCTATCACGCGAATTTTACGCTGCGTAGTCAGTAGATAAAGTGTGATTAAGATCACCTGAATAATGGTTGGAGTAGGGGTTTTTTAGTGACTTCAGTCACATTTATCCGCCATCAGCTGGAATATCTGGCGAATAAACAGCCAGTACAACAGATACAATGTGATTTGTATCACAATATTTTGGGGTGACTTTGTTATAAATGTGTGACAAAAGTCACACATTATTTTCGTTGCTAACCTTCAGGCCGTGGAAAAAAGAATCGGGCTAACCCTGCACCGTATCGCCATTCTGACTGCCAGCATGAGATGAAAATGAGTCAAACGCAAATATCAGCCTGTTATTACCCGACTTTGGTAACCTCTCCACTTTCCTTTAAATGATATGTGCCATCATAGACGGTAAAAATAATCCCTCTGTTTCTGCTGTTGCTGACAGAGAAAACCGGCTCCTTCTCAATGGAGTTTTTCTTTGTTTTCATTTCTTCAAAGCAGAGTCGGTCATATTTTCCTTCTTCTTTGTTACCGTCGCCAAAGTTCCAGAAAATCATAGTGAATCCTCCATCACTATCTGTCCGGGGGATTTTATATTTTTCTTTTAATACCTCTTTATTAGTTAGCCACCAGTTTATTTTTCCCCTGTCAGTAAGTGGAAAGTGATTGACCAGCACGGATGAAGTGTCAAATTCCTGATGGATAGCCACAATCGTCACCGGGCGCAGTGATAACCAAATTAAATAGCTGAGAGCAATGCCCACGGTCAGAAACAATGCCGCAAGGATTTTTCTATTTTTCATTGCGTGCTCCGCTGATTTCATCCGTGGCGGGCCTGGATTAGCCATTCAGTCAGGTGGATACTGGTGCTTGCCCGTTATCGTCGGCAGCGGAATATCGTTGTCAGGGGCGGTAGCGAAGGAGGACAGGGCCGGATGACTCCGGCCCTGTCAGGTTACTGGAATGCGCCCTGTAACGCACTCTGCGCCTGACCGAGTACCTGAGCATTAGCGGAAAGGGTGCTCATCAGAGCATTATACTGGGCGGCCTGTTGCTGAGTGGGGAACTGGATAGTCTGGCCATTAAAGGTCACCTGCGTACCCTGTTGTTGCAGGAAATCCCCGGTTTGTACCGCAGCCTGACTTAATGTCTGCAAGGCTGGCAGCAGGGGTTGCAGTGAGTTGGCCGGTTGGGTCACCACTTTGGTATAGACGTTGTCATAGACCGTTTTAAGATCTTCTGGTTGTTTCAGCGCAGCCTTGCTGCTGTCGGCCTGGGTTTTGGCCGCCTGGATTTGCTGAGTCAGCACGCCCAGTGAACCGCTGGCCTGGCGCAACGAATCGCGACGGGTCAGATAATCCTAGGGGGTACGGATAGCGTTCAGCTCGTCCACAACCGGTTTCATGCCGGAGTCCACCGCACGGTTCACCTGCTGTGAAAAATCATAAATAATCGCGTAATCCTTAACGTAGTTGCCAAAGTTCTGCTTCTGACTTTCACTGAGGCTGGGCAGATGTTCCCCACTGCGCATCACGGTATTTTGCAGAAAATCGATAAAAGCTTTGCGTTGATCGGCGTCTTTGTCGCCGCAGCCGGTCAGCTGAAAGACCACCAACAGCGCAAGGACAGGTACGAAAAGACGTGACCAGGCGCGAAAAATTCCTGTCGTCATCGGAAGTAACTCCTGTAATAGAAAGGCTTGCAAGCAAAAGAAGCGGCCTGTGCCGCGCCTAAAGAATAGTCTAACTCTGGTCCGGAGGATACGGGAATCAGTGGCTGTGGGGGCAAGAATTTGGTGCTGCCGCACGTTGGCGGCAGGCAGAGCATATTCAGTGGCTATTCCAGTCATCCCCTGGCATGGCACGACGCATAAAGCTGTCAAATAAAGGCACTGTAAAGGCGTTGTCGCCATGATTGGGACTCCAGATCATACCTTTGTTTATCAGGCTGGTTCTGACCAACCCAAGGGCTGAACTCTTTTTGCCCAGTTGCTCGGCGATATCTCCGGAACGATGTGGTCCCGGGCCGAGTTCCGCCATTGCCCTGAGATATCTTTTCTCTAAGGGTGTGAGTCGGTCAAAACGAACACCAAAGAAACTTTCATCTAACGCTGCTATGGCAATGATCGAGGCATTATCGACATCGGCGGCAGTTATGGGGCTGCTCTGGGCTTCAAGCCAGGTATGGCTGCCCCACTCCTGAATAAAATAGGGATATCCCTGTGTTTTGATAATGATGGCTTCGATTGCCGCTTGCTCAAAATGAACATCTTGCGCCTGCGCGGGGATCACGATGGCCTGGGTGGATTCATCACGGTTTAACGGGCCAACTACGGAAAAATCGAACAGGCGTTCAGCATAGGATTTTGCATTACCCGTACGTCCACGAAGTTGGGGTAAACCAGCGCCGACAAGCGTGACCGGCAGATTGAGTTGTGAGCAGCGATGCAGTGCGGTAATCAACGCTGCCAGTTGATTTTCTTCAAGATACTGCATTTCATCAATGAACATTACCAGAGCTGTGTTAGCAGATTGTGCAGCCAGTCCAACCTGTTCAAGTAAAGTGGTCAGATCCCCTTCAAGGTCGCCGTTATCAGCCAGGCCGGGTTCGCTCTCAACATCCAGACCAACCTCGATGTCATTGAAGGTCACCTTAAGGCCTTTAACGAAGCCAGCAAGTGCTTTGAGGCCTCGTGTTGCTAAATCTTTGGCGGCTTCTACTCTGCTCAATTTAAGAAGAGAAACGCGAAGTTGGGGGGCAAGCAAAGAGGGAAGTGAGCGACGTTCCGGAGCTTCAATACGCAGGGTCTGAGCTCCCTGTGCCTCGGCATCCTTTCTCATTTGTTCAAGCAGAACGGTTTTCCCAACACCGCGTAGCCCAATCATCAAAATACTTTTTGCTGCCCGCCCGGCTTTGATTCGTGCAATGGCGATATTAATCCGTTGGCGTAGTGTATCGCGTCCTGCCAGCTCTGGAGGTTGATGGCCTGCACCTGGCGAATAGGGATTCAGTATCGGATCCATATTTATCCTTATTATGGTTTTTGCATAATTTAAATAATAATTATCAATTTACCCATTGGCAAGGTTAAGAATTAGACAGAGCTCGATTCTTTCCCACTGCTAATCCCCTTTACCGTCTCGCTCAATCCCGGCGCTTTTTGGCCGCATCAACCCAAAAAGCTAAGCCTGCTAATGAGATAGCCCTGGACCGAAAAGCAGGGTTGAAAAATAGTCAGAAAATATGACGCAAATCACTTGTTTTGATCTAATACTTAAGTTCCTGGCGTCCCCTCCCTGCACTGCCTCTCCCACGAGCTCTCAGGCCGTTGTTCGTCAGTATTACGAGCCTGAGTCTCAGGCTCATACCCTCTGGCCGTTCACATTTCGTGATTTTATGAGGAGTGCTATATGGAACATAAAGATGCAATGGGTGAGTTGTTGTCCAGTCTTGAACATATTGTATTAACGCGGGAAATCATTCAGGCCGCTCCGGCCCTGAAGTGTGAAGTATCGACACCGGAACCTAAACGTATTCGTGAAATTACCGGCATGGACATTGATGAATTCGCCAGAGCCTGTGGCGTCAGCGTTTCGTCAGTAAAAAGCTGGGAGGCGAAGCGCAGTAAACCTTCGCGCAGTGCTCAGAAATTATTGCAGTTAATTCAATCTAATCCTTGTCTCAGCCGCCAGTTGCTGGGATAACGCTTGCTTTGAGCTGTGCTGCCCGCACCGGGCGAATTTATCTGTCAGTCTGACATCGCCTGGGTCCGGTATGCTACCGGGCACGGGCAGGCCCGACCCGCTATTCGTCTTTAACCTTCGCTTTACCTGCCTCTTTCTCACGTTGCTGTTGCCGCTGATAGCGCTGCAACGTGTTTAGTGTGCCATGCACGATCTTTTCTGCGGTCTGTCTCTCAAAATGTGGTGGCAGTTGCTTCATTACTTTTTCCAGGCTGCCCGGCGTTCGTTCAACACATTCAGCCAGCCATTTACTGGCCAGTTCCGTGTTAATACCAAGGTAGCGTGCATGTGTCATCCAGTGACGTGGCAAAATCTCATACCAGCGATAATGCTTGTTCTTACTACCCCGTACCGACATTGCCATTTCTGTTTTACGCATTTCAATGCCCTTGCCAAACCAGGGATGGGCTGACATCACGTCATAAAGAGGTGTCAACCTGTAGCCGTCAGCGGTGAGAAACAGGCTGAAATTTTTTGCGTGACCATCAATTGCCGCCAGTAACCAGAAACAGAACTGCGCCTTAAAAAAAATCTCCAGGTTGTTTGTCGGTTCTATGGCATATCTGAGCAGCCAGGCCACTTCTTTTGCATCGGGTCCACCGTGTTCTTCATATTTACTCTGGCCCGCTTTTCCTGACGCCTGACATAAATCTTCCTGCGGTAAGCGGTAAATTTTATCGTCAACAATCAGACGGTCAAAACGTTCGACGATTAACACTTTTTGTCCTGCGAACATCCCGATGTCACAACGGTTAGCCTTCAGTCCCATTTCATCCAGAAAATGCAGGCAGAACCACTCATTATCAACGCTGTTAGAAAGGTCGAGAGGATCTCCGTTTCTTGATGAAATTGGCGGTTTGATAATATGTGTGGTTGCGGTTTTTCCCAGAGGCCTGCACCAGGCATTATCCCACCATGTCAGCGCAGTTTTTTCCTGAGCCCCGGCGATGGAGATGCGAAAGCTGTCTCTGGCTTGCATACCCAGCAAATTATCGGTCCGGGTATGACGAATGATATCGGCTATTTGCGCTTCGCTTAACTTCTCTACCTGAACGGCTTCCAGTGGTAAGGTACTCTGTTCTGTCAACAGGGTGATCGCTCCGACGCAGTCCTTACCCAGCAGAGCCAGTAGATCGAATGATTTCCGGCTTTGCGCACCCAGACGATCAACAATCGCCTGCCGAATATTTTCATTATCCGGCAGCAGATTATCAAACCAGGCTTCAACAACTTGTCCTTTCCACGGCTCCTCGCGCAGCGGCATACTTAGCGACAGTGGACGTCGCTGCTTATCCTCCAGCCAGGCTTGGCTGTAGGTAAAGCTTTGCTCCCCTTTATCGCGACTCAGGATGCCGACATGCTTATCGTTCATATAGCACCAGAGATGCTCTGCGGCCATTACCATAACCCCTGGTCTGTGGATGAAGAAACGGACTGGATTCGGGGAGAGATATCCACCATCAAATCCAGTACCGCGCAGATTCGCAGCAGAGTATCCAACTGGCAGGCCCCGGTTTTTTCTAAACGTGAGATGGCGGACTGCGTGGTATTGCACAAAGAGGCAAGCTCTGCCTGATTAATGCCGGAACTGGCTCGTGCGTTTTTAATTGCTGAACTGAAATCGACGGGACGGCGCACCTTCATCATCACCTGCCTGCTGTTTATAGCATTTTTACGATATCGGGAAAATATAGCATTTTTGCTATAAACAGCAAATATATCATTTCTGCTATAACACACCACATATAGCACTTTTGCTATAAAGGAGGTTACAAAAAAATCGTGGTGCTCAGGGCTGGAACTGAAATAAAAAACGGGCGGATAATCATCCGCCCGTCAGGTAAGCCTCAGCTGTGTGTCTTACTGTAACAGCGAAATATCGGCCACCTGCAGGAACAGCTCACGCAGTTTTGCCAACAGCGTCAGGCGATTGATACGCACTTCGCGGTCTTCCGCATTGACCATTACCTTCTCGAAGAAATTATCCACCGCCGTGCGCAGCTGTGCCAGCTCAATCAGGGCATCCTGATAGCGACCTTCAGCGAAGAAAGGGGCCAGCTTGCTGCTGAGAGCAGACACATAGGTAGCCAGCTGGATCTCTTCATTCTCTTTCAGCAGGGAAGCCTGCACGCTGTCATTCAGCGGCTCGCTGGATTTAGCCAGAATGTTGGAGACGCGTTTATTGGCTGCGGCCAGAGCGGCGGACGCCTCCAGCGTACGGAAGTGGGAAACCGCCTTCATCCGGGCATTGAAATCCGCCGGACGGGTAGGGCGGCGGGCCAGCACGGCCTGAAGTGTATCCACGCTGTGGCCCTCTTCCTGATACCAGCTGCGGAAACGGCCCAGCATAAAATCGATAACCTCATCGACCACTTTAGCGTTGCTCAGCTTGCTGCCATACAGGCGTACGGCTTCTTCTGTCAGGGTTTGCAAATCCAGCGGCAGGTTTTTTTCGACGATAATGCGCAGCACGCCCAGCGCCGCACGGCGCAGTGCAAAAGGATCTTTGTCGCCTTTCGGGTGCTGACCAATACCGAAAATTCCGGCCAGGGTATCCATCTTGTCGGCAATCGCCAGTGCACAGGCGACCGGATTAGAGGGCAAATCGTCACCGGCAAAACGCGGCTGATACTGCTCGTTGAGCGCCACTGCAACATCTTCGGCTTCACCGTCGTGGCGCGCATAGTGCATGCCCATCACGCCCTGCGTGTCGGTAAATTCGAACACCATGTTGGTCATCAGGTCGCACTTGGACAGCAGACCTGCACGAGTTGCGTGGTTGACGTCGGCGCCCGTCTGAGCGGCAATCCAGCCAGCCAGCGCCTGGATACGGTCGGTCTTATCACGCAGTGTCCCCAGCTCTTTCTGGAACAGCACGGTTTCCAGACGAGGCAGATTATCTTCCAGACGCTTTTTACGGTCGGTGTTAAAAAAGAACTCGGCATCAGCCAGACGTGGACGTACCACCTTCTCGTTACCGGCGATAATCTGCTGCGGATCTTTTGACACGATATTGCTGACGAAAATGAAGTTTGGCAGGAGTTTCCCCGCTGCGTCATACACCGGGAAGTATTTCTGGTCACCCTTCATGGTGTACACCAGCGCTTCTGCGGGCACGGCAAGGAACTTCTCTTCAAAAGTTGCCGTCAGCACCACCGGCCATTCCACCAGCGAGGTAACCTCTTCCAGCAGGCTGTCGCTGAGATCGGCAACGCCGCCAATCTGCCGCGCGGCGGCTTCGGCATCGGCTTTGATTTGTGCTTTACGGACTTCGTAATCCGCCTGAACCTTACCGCGCTCCAGCAGGATCTGCGGATACTGGTCGGCATTATCAATGGTGAACTCCGGCTCCCCCATAAAGCGGTGACCGCGCAGGGTACGGGCTGATTCAATGCCCAGAATGGTAGCGGCAATGCTCTCGTCACCCAGCAGCAGCGTGACGGTGTGTACCGGACGCACAAACTGCACGTCGGAATCGCCCCAGCGCATCAGTTTGGGGATTGGCAGTTTTGCCAGCGAGTTGCTGACCATATCCGGTAACAGCGACTGCGCACTTTCGCCTTTAACGTGGGCACGGTAGAGCAGCCATTCGCCTTTGTCGTTGCGCAGACGTTCGGCCTGATCGACGGTAATGCCGCAGCCGCGCGCCCAGCCTTCTGCGGCTTTGGTGGCAGCACCACTGGCATCAAACGCGGCGGCTATCGCCGGGCCACGTTTTTCCACTTCACGATCGGGTTGCGCGGCGCTTAAATTTGCCACCTTCAGCGCCAGACGGCGCGGCGCGGCGAACCAGCTCACTTCACCGTGGCTGAAGTTTGCGGCATCCAGTTCAGCCGTAAAGTTAGCGGCAAAAGATTCAGCAAGGGTACGCAGTGCCTTGGGTGGCAGCTCTTCGGTGCCGATTTCCACCAGAAAAGTTTTATCAGTCATGGCTGCCTCTTATTTTTTGTTATTGCACATCGGGAAGCCCAGCGCCTCACGGGACGCATAGTAAGCTTCAGCCACGGCTTTAGTCAGGGTGCGAATACGCAGGATATAACGCTGCCGCTCGGTTACAGAGATCGCTTTACGGGCATCCAGCAGGTTAAAGGTATGGCCTGCTTTCAGGATGCGCTCATAGGCTGGCAGCGGCAGGGGTTTGTCCAGCGCCAGCAGGCTCTGGGCCTCTTTCTCGTACTGCTCAAAGCAGGTAAACAGGAAATCGACATCGGCATATTCAAAGTTGTAAGTCGACTGTTCAACTTCGTTCTGGTGGAACACGTCGCCATAGGTAGTTTTGCCTAACGGACCGTCACTCCAGACCAGATCATAAACGCTGTCCACGCCCTGGATGTACATCGCCAGACGCTCCAGACCATAAGTGATTTCACCAGTAACCGGCTTGCACTCCAGCCCGCCAACCTGCTGGAAGTAGGTAAACTGGGTGACTTCCATACCGTTCAGCCACACTTCCCAGCCCAGTCCCCATGCGCCCAGCGTCGGGTTCTCCCAGTTATCTTCCACAAAGCGAATATCGTGAATGGTGGGATCCATGCCCAGTTCTTTCAGTGAGCCGAGGTACAGCTCCTGGATATTGTCCGGTGAGGGTTTGATGATCACCTGGAACTGGTAGTAGTGCTGAAGGCGGTTGGGGTTTTCGCCATAGCGGCCATCTGTCGGACGGCGTGACGGTTGTACGTAGGCGGCCGCGATTGGCTCTGGCCCCAGCGCACGCAGGCAGGTCATCGGGTGAGAGGTTCCTGCACCCACTTCCATGTCCAGCGGCTGTACGATAGTGCAGCCCTGACGTGCCCAGTAATCCTGTAGGGTCAGGATCAGTCCCTGAAATGTCTTGGTATCAAACTTTTGCATGTTGAATTCGCACGCGATGCGGTTTTAAAAGTGGGCGTCAGTATACCCTTTGACCGTCGGATAGTCAGCCCGCTGTCAACGCTAAGTTGGGATGCTTCAGCCAACGTTTTATGATTTTCGGAAGCTGGCGTTGTTGAATGTATTGCGAAAAGCTACGCTCATAGCGACGGAATGACGGGGCAGGAACGGTAATGAAGGAAAAGATTGTCTGGGTGGATAATTTGCGTGCGGTGGCCTGCCTGATGGTGATTATGATCCACACCACCACCTGGTATGTCACGCGGGGTACTGCGGTTGGCGAGCATAGCTGGGATCTGTCAAATCTGCTGAATTCCGCTTCGCGCGTTTGTGTGCCGATATTTTTCATGATTTCCGGTTATCTGTTTTTTGGTGAGCGTAGCGCCGGGCGACGCCATTTTCTGCGTATTTTTCTGTGCCTGCTGTTTTACAGTGCCGTGGCGCTGGCTTATATCAACTGGCTGACGCCCATCAATGCCGGACTCTCTCTGCGCTATCTGCTGCAAAAGCCGGTTTTCTATCATCTGTGGTTTTTCTTCGCCATCATCACCGTTTATCTGCTTTCCCCACTGATTCAGGTGAAACCGGTCCGGGCAGGTTATCTGGCGGTGGTGACACTGCTGCTGGCGGTGCTGGCTAACCCGAATACCGTCACGCAATCAGTGGGACGGTTCCACTGGCTGCCGCTGAATCTCTGGCTGAGCGGCGACAGTTTTTATTATGTTCTTTACGCACTATTTGGCCGCGCCATTGGCATCATGGATACCAACAGACGCGGTGTGAGCTGGCTGGCGGGTATCGTCTTTATCATCTGCGTGCTCGGGATTGCGGTGGGAACAAAAAAGCAGATGGCCATAAATGGCGCTTTTGCCGACACCTGGTATGTCTATTGTGGGCCATCGGTGTTTGTTGCCGCCGTCAGCCTGCTGATTTTATTTAAAAATACCCTAAATCAACGCCCTTTGCCGATTTTAGCGACAGTTTCCCGCTATTCCCTGCCGATTTATGGTTTCCATGCGCTGTTTATCCATTTTATGCGCACCCACCACCTGGATAATACCGACCGCCCGTGGCTGGATATCCCGCTGGTGTTTACCCTCACTTTATTGGGTAGTCTGCTGCTGGCGATAGGGCTGCGGCGGCTGGATACCCGCCATTATGTCAGCTGAACTCTGTTAAAAGTTGGCAACAGAGCAGGGGGTATTAACCGTGCGACAGCACCATAACGCTCTTTTTTGCACCCGGGTGCAATATATTGCGAATTTGTGATCTATTCGTAAAATTTAAAGCTTGCCCTCTTTACATTTATTCTGGCTTGCTCAACATTTGGGCTGAACAAATCACCCGGCGGGATTTTTTATTCCTCATTTGCACCCGGGTGCAAGCAGGTCGGAGTAATAACGGCGGCCTCATATGAATAGTCAGGAGAAGACATGCTGAACGGTGAAAAAGTAATCTCTCGCCCTTTACGCTGGGGTATGATTGGGGGCGGAAGGTTGAGCCAGGTGGGTTATAAACATCGCAGCGGTGCGCTGCGTGATAATACCGCCTATCAGCTGGTCGCCTCAGCATTCGATGTGGATGCTGAACGCGGGCGGAGTTTTGGCGTCAATCTGGGGCTTGATGCAGGTCGTTGTTATGACAATTATCAGCAACTGCTTGAATATGAAGCGAACCGCGAAGATGGCGTGGAGGTTGTTTCAATAGCCACGCCTAACGGTACGCACTATGAAATCACCCGAGCTGCGCTGAACGCAGGGGTCCATGTCATTTGTGAAAAACCCCTTTTCTTCACCTCTGCACAAGCGCGTGAAATCAAAGCGCTGGCAGAGCAAAAAGGCCTTATTGTTGGCGTGACTTACGGCTTTTCTGGTCATCCTCTGCTGATGCAAATGCGGGCGATGATCGCTGAAGGTGAACTGGGCACCATTCGCATGGTGGACATGCAATATACCCACGGTTTTAGCGCCAACGAATCCGCTGACACCTTTAGTGACGCACAGAAATGGCGTGTGGATCCGAAAATTGCCGGGCCGAGCTTTGTTCTGGGAGATATTTCAACCCACACCTTTTACATTTCTCAGTTGCTGCTTCCGCAACAGAAAATAGCCTCTTTGCTCTGCGACCGTCAGAGTTTTATCCCCTCGCGCGCACCGCTTGAAGACAATGCGATGGTGCTTATCCGCTACGAAAGCGGGGCGGTTGGCCGCATGTGGGCATCTTCGATTAATGCCGGTTCAATGGACAGTCAGAGCATTCGTGTGATTGGCTCAAAGGCAAGCCTGGAATGGACTGACTCCACTCCCGGTGAGCTGAAGTACGAAGTACAGGGACAGCCAAATCAGACCCTACACCATGGCATGCCGTATCTGCATGAAAGCGCGTTGGCCGACGAGCGTCTGGGCGCGCTTCACACCGAAGGTCTTGCTGAGTCATGGGCAAATATTTACCTGAAATTCGCCATAGCGATCGGTGCCAGACAGCGCGGCGATGAGGAGACGCTGAGCAATTTGATTTATCCGGATATTGACGCGGGTATTGAAGGTGTTCGCTGGATTGAAAACTGTGTTCGCTCGGCTGACAACGGTTCCTCCTGGGTTAACTACCAATAAGGTCTGAATAATGAAACTTTCCTTCTGTACCGATAGCCTGGGCCATCTGCCCTTTGAAGAGATGCTCGACAAACTGGTTTCAATGAATGTTTATGGGGTGGAAATGACCACCGGCGGCTGGTCATCAGCGCCACACCTGCGAACGGACGAGCTGCTTGCCGATGCAGGCAAGCGCAAAAAGGTGCTGGATGCGCTGGAGCGGCGCGGGATGTCCATCGCTGCGCTGAATGTTTCAGGCAACCCACTTTCGCCAGGAGAGTTGGGCAAAATCCACCGTGCTGATACCGAAAAAACGCTGGAGTTAGCGGGACTGCTTGGCGTTAAAAAAATTGTCATGATGAGCGGTCTTCCGGCTGCGGCTCCGGGCGATACCGTACCGAACTGGATAACCTATACCGTAAGCTGGCCCCCGACGCTGAAAGATGCACTGGATTACCAGTGGAATGAAGTTGCCATCCCTTACTGGCAAGGGCTGGTGAAACAGGCGAAAGAGTGTGGTGTGGAAAAATTTGCCCTGGAAAACTTCAGTTCAATGCTGGTATGGAATCCCGAAACCCTGTTTCGCCTGCGTGATGCGGTGGGCCCGATGGTGGGATTAAATCTTGATCCAAGCCACCTTATCTGGATGGGGGGCGATCCGATTGCCGCAGCGCGGGCGTTGGGGTCGGCGATTCACCACTGCCACGGCAAGGACGTGCGTCTGGAGCGCGGCATCGTTGATATAAATGGCCTGCTGGAAACTAAACCCGTTGAGGATGTGGCCAGTCGCGCATGGAACTATGTCGCAGTGGGCTGCGGGCAGGATCTTCAGTGGTGGAAAGAGTTCTTCTCTGTTGTTCGTATGATGGGCTACAACGACTGGGTATCCCTCGAAATGGAAGATTTAACCATGTCCGTTGATGCTGGTATCACCAGCTCCGTCAGAGCACTGCAACAAACTATCAGTCAGTAAAACATGCCTTAGTGAGGGCCCGGCGGCATCAGGGGCTCTCCCCGCCTTTCTTTGTTTCATCAATATGAAATAAATACATTGTTTTCAGGACAAAACTGGAGCCTGCAATGGAACAATATATATCAAAAAACCCTGCTTCCGGGCCGAACAGTAAGAGCACCACACGTCCGATCGTTAAAGTGATTACCCTTATTGCTACGCTGGGTGGCTTGCTGTTTGGTTATGACACCGGGGTTATTTCTGGCGTGCTGTTATTTATGGGGCCGGAGTTAGGTTTGACACCTTTTACAACGGGACTGGTAACCAGTTCCCTGCTGATTGGGGCAGCATCCGGTGCGATTCTGGCAGGCGGTATGTCCGACAGGATTGGGCGACGACGAATGATTCTGCTGCTGGCGGTTCTGTTCGCCATCGGCACCATTGGCAGCTCACTGGCTCCGACTCTTGAAATGATGCTGATTTTCAGGGTGGTGCTTGGCCTTGCCGTTGGGGGCGCGGGCACCACCGTTCCGCTTTATCTGTCAGAAATGGCACCAGCTAACCGGCGCGGACAGCTGGTTAACATTAGCGAGCTGATGATTGTTACGGGTCAGATGCTGGCCTACATTTCTAACTTTACTCTCAACGAGATTTGGGGCGGTGAAACGTCCTGGCGCTGGATGTTGGGTATTGCAACCCTCCCTGCTGTCTTGCTCTGGTTCGGCATGCTTTTTTTACCGGATACGCCGCGCTGGTATGCGTTCAGAGGTCGCTTTGCTGAGGCTCGCGCCGTGCTGAACCGTACCAGAGATGAAAAGGATGTTGACTGGGAGATGATGGAAATTGAGGAAACCCTTGCTGAAGACGCCATGAATAAAGGGTCACTCCGGGACCTGCGGATCCCATGGGTGCGTAAAGTGGTGCTGATTGGCTGCGGGCTGGCATTTTTCCAGGCGGCCACCGCCGTCAACAGCATTATGTATTACGCCCCGATCATCCTTCAGGATACAGGCCTCAGTACCAACGCGGCCTTGTTTGCCACTATCGCCAACGGCATTATTTCCGTCATCATGGTACTCATCGGGATCATCCTGCTGGGCTTTGTGGGCCGCCGCACGATGGCGGCGACAGGCCAGATTGGTTGTACCTGCTGTTTGTTTCTGCTGACCGGCATATCTTTCTTCATGCCAGCTCAGATTGCTGGTGAAGTCAATCTGCTGCGTAGTTATCTCATTCTTGCCAGTATGCTGCTGTTTCTGTGCTTTATTCAGGGGACATGGTCGCCAGTCATCTGGCTCATACTCTCGGAGATGTTCCCAACGCGCATCCGCGGCGTCTGCATGGGGATCGCCGTATGCACCTTATGGATAGCCAATGTCTTTATTTCTATGTCTTTTCCCTTATTGCTGGCGTCGGTTGGCCTGTCAGGTGCCTTTCTTACCTACGCAATCATCGGCATTTTTGGCTGCTTTTTCGTCCTGCGTTTTTTACCGGAAACCAAAGGGCGAAGCCTGGAGCAAATCGAGCACTATCTTAAGGAGAGATACAGCGCACAAACGTTGACTCAGCCGCAGAGACTTAACCGCGAACTGAATAAAGACAACATCTGAATAGTCCCTGTGATGATGAATGAGCAGACAAAAACGCCAGACCGTTTGCGGAACTGTCTGGCACGTCGCCAGCGCGGCAGACTTCTAAGAAAATGGGTTGTCACTACCCTTTCCGGGGCTGCGACAGAGGGAGGGTAAATTATCGGTTGCCTGAATGCAGACAACTCATCATGGTTTGAATATTTTCTGTTCAGACTTTCAGGTGAGAATGCCTGATACACAACTCCCCCCGTTGCCAGCTATTGTCACTACTTGCCCGTCCCTCTATCAGGCGGTTGAGTGCTTCATGCACCAGCTTGTCAATACGCTGATTGTAAGAGGTAAGTTGCCAGTCTGGCGCGCTGGCTTCTTCAATATCGTCAAAACCGGCAATGCCAGGATGCCATTCCGGTGCCAGTTTCTGTCGGGCAGCCATCGCTCCCAGAGCAAGCACGTCATTTTCACACAGAAGCGCATCAATTCGCGCCTCAGCGGGCGTTAATTCCAGGTAATCCTGCAACGTTTTCCAGCCCATTTCCCGGTTATAGCTGCCTGCGTCGAGCATCACATCAATTTTTAATCCCGCTTTCGCAAGCCCTGCTGCATACCCCTCTTTACGAAAGGTGTGCGACAAGGGCGTGGCAGGACCAGCCATGTAGCCGAAACGACGAAATCCCTGTGCTATCAGTAATTCAGCCATTTGTTCGCCAGCGCTCATTCCGTCGCTGGCTATGACGTCTATCCCATTTGATGAGGTATGCCTGCACAGCTGCACCAGCGGCACACGATATATATCCTCAGCCAGCCTGATGAGTTCCTGTGAAAGGATTGTCGCAAGAAATAAGATACCGTCGACCTGCAACTGATCCGCCTGAGTCATCACCGACTGGTGGTGGGCGTTGGCAGAAATATTGAGTATCAATGCCATATACCCTCTGCTCTGCAATTGTCGTGTTGCTTCATCAATCAGCATCAGCGTGTGGGGATTCTTCATTTCATCAATGACGACGCCAATAATGTTGGTCTTCTTTTTTGCAAGGCTTCGCGCCAGAAGATTGGGGCGGTAACCCAGTTCACGTGCGACAGCCATAACACGTTCTCTGGCGCTGGCGGAAACCGATGCTTCTGGCATAAAGGCGCGCGATACCGTCCATTTTGAAACACCAGCAAGCTTTGCAACATCACTGGCGGTAACCTTGTTTTTGTTTGCTGTCATCTGTCTTTCCACATCAGCTGATTCCAGAAGTTGCACAAGATATTAAGCCGAAATCCCCCCTGACGCTAAGCCACTCAGCACAGGGAGCCTGAAGCGATATCCCAGGGTCTTAACCGGGCACTGTTCCTTGCTTGCAACCGGGTGCCATTATAGCAGCGGAGCACCTGAAGGCGTTTCCGCACAGGGCCTGCGCGCTAGCGCTCGCCTCAGTTGACGGGCAGAGGAAAACCCTGCTGATAATGCGGCTTTCTCGACGCCTTCGCCCTGCTGTAATCGCTGCTGTGCGATCGCCAGCCGGAGCTGTTGATGATATTCCCGTACGCTGATGCCCAGATGTAACCGGAACAGACGCGCCAGATGCCTGGCGCTGACGTGCACCCGTACGGCCAGCTCCTCCAGCGGCCAGCCCTGCTCCGGCTGCTCAATCAGCAGATCCTGCGCGCGGTGGATAGCAGGGTGCAGGTGATCGCGGTAGCGCAACCACGGTGACAGCTGCGGATCTTCGCCTGAGCGTCGGAACCAGACAACCATCTCCCTTGCCACCCTGAGCGCCATCTGAGCGCCACACAGGCGGTTGATCAGATGCAGCGACAGGTCGATACCGGTGGTGATCCCGGCGCTGGTCCATATCCCGCGATCTTCAACAAATATCCGGTTTTCCTGCACTATCGCCGCAGGTTCTGCGGCTTTCAGCCGGGCAATCACTTCGTGATGAGTGGTGCACTGTATGCCGTGCAATAAGCCGCTACGGGCCGCCAGCACCGAACCGGAGCAGATGCACAACAGGGTGATTCGCCTGGCGTGAATAGCAGGTTGCATCCGCATCAGCCAGTGACGGATTAACACCGCCTGCGGGGTGTCGAACCCGCTGCCGGAATCAGATACGCCGGGGATCACCAACAGGCTGCCGTCAGGTAACGTCTCCGGCAGGGGTTCAATGTCGGTGATGACCATATCGGTCGAGGTCATCACCTTCTCATCCGGGCCGATATAGCGCAGTGAAAAAGCGTCGTCCGCCAGCTTCAGCGTCTCTGCCGGTCCGGTAAGATCCAGCGTCATCACGCCCGGCATCATGACAAACCATACGGGAAGGGTCATATCAGGCCAGCTCCTTTAAACAGTCGTTAACGTTGCGAATGTCGGCAAAGCGGTCAATCAGCACGCTTTCAGTACGATGACGCAAATCGCTGATGCTCAGCGTCAACTGATTATGCGTTATTGGAAACGTCAGCGTAGCTTCGGTTACAAAGGTCACCCGGTAGCCGAGATCGGAGGCGACGCGGGCTGTTGTTTCACAGCACTGTTCAGTTCGCAGGCCACTGATAATCAGATGCGTTACCTGCTGCTCGCGCAACCACGGCTCCAGGCCTGATTCCGTCAGCGCATTATGCACACGCTTATATACCGTTTTCACCGGCTGGTGGCTGAGAAAGGGAAGTCGCTGCACCAGACCCGATGCCAGCGAAAATGCCCCCTGATCTTCCACATGGAACACATCCACCACCGGGATACCCCGCAGCAGACAGCCATCAATCAGTGCGCGGAGACGCTGTTCAAAAGCGGGCATTTCATGGGTTTGCTGATAACCACGATGGTAGAACGACTGCTGAGCGTCAATCACCAAAAGTACCGTTGCTGACATTTTCGGACTCCATAAAAGGGGGAAGAGGCCATGATGTCAGCGAAATGTCAGGCCGGTAAGGTCAAAATGGGACATCATTATGTCACTGAAGGACCACTACAGATTGGTATGACGTTGCAGGTAAACAGTTTGCTGACAATGACGAAAGCGCGTTCTGTTCTGTTAAGGCAGGTGCCCTGCTGTGGGTATTTATGCAGAATGTTCGTATTCCCCTTTTTTATTTTCTTTAGCTAGTCGTTATATGATATTAAATAAGAAGAAAACGTGCTGAAATTGCGTAAGGCGATAATATTAATTGCTGGTTAAATTATCTTAAAAAAAGGTTTATTTCATTTTTGAAAAATTAAAAATAATGGAAACAGCAAGGGAATAGTTAAAGAGTTATTAAAAATAGTAAAAGGAGTTTTAATTTATGCAAACACATGGCTTTTTATCACAACTAAATAAGATACAAAGAGCAGGCACAACGACGCTACTGGCAATCGTAATGAGCGGCTGTGCGACAAAGCCGGCCACCATCGAGGCGCGCGACGGTTATAACGTCAACCATGCTGTTAAGGCAGTTGCTCAGGACGAAAGGGTGCGTTTTCTGGTATTACACTACACGGCACTGGATGATGAGAAATCATTAAAAGCGCTGACGCAGGGTAACGTCAGCGCCCATTATCTGATTTTACAGCAGCCTGAGTTTAAAAATAATCAACCTGTAGTACTACAACTGGTGGATGAAAATAAACGCGCCTGGCACGCCGGTGTCAGCAACTGGAATGGCAGAAATAACCTGAATGACAGCTCTGTCGGTATCGAAATCGTTAATCCGGGATTTACGGATGATCTGGATGGTCAGCGCCGCTGGTATCCTTTTAACCCACAACAGATCGCTGCCGTTGCCGCTCTGGCGAAAGATATTATTCATCGCTACCAGATAACGCCCAATAATGTGCTCGGCCACAGCGACATTGCGCCGCTAAGAAAACAGGACCCCGGAAAACTGTTTCCCTGGGAGCAGCTGGCCGCGATGGGAATCGGTGCCTGGCCCGACAAGGCTATCGTCAATGGTTACCTGGCAGGTCGTGCGCCCGGTCAACCTGTAGAGGTTAAACAACTTCAGGCCTTACTCAAACAGTATGGCTATGACCAGATTCCGCAACATGGCATCCTTGATGACGCGACACGTAAACATTTTACTGCTTTCCAGATGCACTTCAGGCCAACGGATATCAGCGGCAATGCAGATGCGGAAACGGAAGCTATTATTCGTGCTTTAATCCAGAAATATCGTCAGGCCTGAGACGGGCAAAAAGGAGAGGGATGTTAACCGCAGCGAAAATAGTGCGCCAGATGGTGCTGACGACTGGTTTACTGGCGCTGATTGGCTGTGCACCCAGGCCAGCGCCGGTTAAGCCCGCTCAGCCAGTTCAACAGACGCCCGCTGCGCAACAGGCTGCGCCGGAAGTGGCAAAACCGATGCGTGGAGTCTGGTTTGCCACTGTTTCGGGCCTCGACTGGCCGCCAGCGGCATCGCTGAATGCAGCAACAGATAATGCCAGAATAGCGATGCAGAAGCAGGCGCTAACCGATGCGCTGGATGAGATGGTCAAAGTGGGTATCAATACCGTGTTTTTCCAGGTCAAGCCCGATGGCACGGCGCTGTGGCATTCAGCTATTCTGCCCTGGTCGGACGTGCTCACCGGCGTTATCGGCAAGGATCCTGGTTATGACCCGCTGGCACTGATGTTGAGCGAAGCGCATAAAAGAGGCATTAAAGTCCATGCCTGGCTTAATCCATACCGTGTTTCACTCAACGATCGGCCTGCGACTGCTGCTCTGCTCAGACGTACACTCAACACCACGCCCGCCCACGTTTACGCGCTCCACCCTGAATGGATACGCACTGCCAGTGACCGCTTTGTGCTGGATCCCGGTCTGCCAGAGGTTCGTGACTGGATAACCAACGTCGTAACGGAGGTGGTAAAAAGCTATCCGGTAGATGGCATTCAGTTTGACGACTATTTCTACTACGAAACGGCCCGTTCACCCTTGCAGGACCAGGCTACCTGGCATCAGTACGGCACAGGTTTTGCGGATAAAGCCAGCTGGCGCAGAAATAATACCCTGTTGATGATAAAGCAGGTTTCTGCTGCGGTCAGGGCGCTGAAACCTAATGTCGAATTGGGGATCAGTCCGGCAGGGGTGTGGCGTAATAAAGGCAATGATCCGCTGGGTTCAGACACCCTTGGCGCGGCGGCTTATGATACGGCTTACGCTGATACCCGCCAGTGGGTAAAGCTGGGGCTGCTGGACTATATTGCACCGCAATTGTACTGGCCGGTGGGGCGTAAAGTTGCCCGTTATGATGTACTGACAAGGTGGTGGGCAGATGTGGTGAGGGATACCCACACCCGTTTATATATTGGTCTGGCGCTGTACAAAGTCGGGACATTTTCAGCCATCGAGCCAGACTGGCATATTGCAGGAGGCGTTCCCGAACTGAAAAGGCAGCTGGATCTGAATGACAGCCTGCCGGAAGTGTCCGGTGCCATCCTGTTCAGGCAGGCTTATCTGAGCCAGCCGCAGACCGAAAGGGCGGTCAGCTACCTGAAAAGCCGCTGGCATAGCTCAGAATGATATCGCGCCTCAGCTGGTAAGAAGAGGTCAGGTTTTTCACTCTGGCCACAAGTAACAGGGGCAGCTGGCGCAGCAATGGGCTGGCAACGGTTGCCTTCAGGTTTATTCTGCTTTTCTCAGCAACTTTTGCGTTTCTTCCGGGAATAAATTCTTTATCTTCTACGGCAAAATGTTCAGCGTGTTACTTTCGGTGTTTTTATCAGCCAAAAAAGTAAAAAGTTACCGGATTATTTTGTAGAATTTAGCGAATATGCCTGCGGGAAGGCATCGTGCAATTTGGAGAAACTATGAGCAAGTCGAAGTATGTTTTGATTACAGCCATGTTGTTAGGTGCTGTGCCTGTTATCGCCAGCGCTGAAGGTGAGCAGGCGCAACCGACCGCACCGCAACCGGCTGTGACGGCACCGGCAGCAGAGGCACCCGCGACGGACGATCAGAGTGCCGGTAATCCGGAGGCAACGAATCCGGATACGCCGACAGGTTCGTCAACCGGCGCACAGGCCCAGGCCATGCAAAATCCGGACAGCGATGCGCAGGAACGCCCCGATCCCGCCAACCCATATGAAATTAAGTCTTTCTTTGCTGACTTCCAGCGCTTCACCATTGGTAGCGTGGTACCCGATCGTTATCGTACTAAAAAGTACGAAATCACTGACTGGAAAACCCGTAACCTGCCGAAACCTGATGAAGGCACCAGCTGGACCTACATGGGCGGCAACTACGTGCTGTACAGCAAAGTTGATGGCAAGATCATCAAGGCTGAATCTGGCGACATTTTCTACAAACAATCCTGATAAAAATTGCGCCAGGCAGCCTGCTCTGGCGCAGATTTATCGTTTTACCTGCTTTATCATGACAGATTATGTCTCTTCCTTTAATTCGTCAGCGCATATTTCTGCTGCTGACGGGTAAACCAGTCGGCAGGAATAAGATAAGGTGCCTGGGTCAACTGACTAATGCCCTGCTCGATAATGGTGGAGGCCTGTTGCCACAAATCGCGGTCACCGTCAGTCAGCAGCGAAATCTGTACCCTTTTTTCCACCAGATAGACACGGGCGAATCCGGCATCAAACTGAATAATTGAACGGGTGTTATCAATAATATCCGCCAGTTTAATGGTCTGGGCATCAGCTGAAGCCCGCGCAGTATGGCGAAAGTGTTCAACTTTGCGGGCGGCGCGATTTTTAATGCCGGGCAGATGTCTGTCCGTCAGCATTTCCACCAGTTTTGCCACCTCATCGCCAAAGTGGCTGGCAATATCATTGAGGGTGCCCGGTGTATCTTCTACCGTATCGTGTAGCCAGGCCGCAGCCAGCATCGCCTCACTGTGAGACACACTTCTGACCAGCTCAACCACCGCAGCAGGATGCACAATATAAGGTTCGTTCGTGTACTTGCGACGCTGGCCCGCTTCAGCGTGTGCTTTGGTGGCATAACGCCGGGCACGATCTTCCAGTGAATGCATTCCTGTGACCCCCTAAAAAATTTCTTGCTATTATATAGCGAGCTATTTATATTTTTGCTCATGACTACAGATAAAGATGACAAAAAAGCTCAGGACGCGCCACTGTTGCTCGATCAACAGCTCTGTTTTGCGCTTTATTCTGCCAATCTGGCACTGCACAAGCTCTATCGTCAGCTGCTCAGCCAGCTGGATATCACCTATCCGCAATACCTGGTGATGCTGGTGTTATGGGAGCGTGATGATGTGACGGTTTCGCAGATTGGCGAACGTCTGTTTCTGGATTCAGCCACCCTGACGCCGCTGTTGAAAAGGCTGGAGACGGCGGGGTTGTTAAACCGTCAACGCTCACGCAAAGATGAACGTCAGGTGGTTGTCACGCTGACAGAGCAGGGCCGCCAGTTACGCAGTAAGGCGGTGGGTATACCGGATTCGGTGACCTGTGCCGCTGCCAGCGATGTGGCCACCCTGGAAGCGTTGAAGCAGGAACTGGAAACGCTGCGCGATAACCTTAACGGTTGAAACAGCAGCTTTCAGGCCTGCGATCTATACTTAAACTGAACCGATATAAATCGCACACGATTTAATCGTGTAAAATAAAGCAAACTGAAGGAGCCTCACCATGTCTTTAGAAAAAGTTGTTTATCAGGCAAAAGCAAAAGCGACCGGTGGCCGTGATGGTCGTGCGACCTCCTCTGACGGTGTTCTGGATGTGAAACTCGGCGTACCGAAAGAGATGGGTGGCGCGGGTGGTGATGTCACTAACCCGGAGCAGCTGTTTGCCGCCGGATACTCGGCCTGTTTCCTCGGTGCAATGAAATTCGTTGCCAACCGTGACAAAATCTCTATGCCTAAAGAGGCATTTATTGAAGGTGAAGTGGGAATTGGTCCATTGCCAACCGGGTTTGGTATTGAAGCGAAGCTGAATATTCATCTGGAAGGGATGGACGCCGCAGAAGCGAAGAAACTGGTTGATGCCGCGCATATCGTTTGCCCGTACTCTAATGCCACCCGTAACAACATTGATGTGACGCTGAATATCATCAATTGATAGTAAGCACTTACGAGGGCAGCGCCTGCTGCCCTGATATTTTCCCGGTGCAACTTGCAAAACAGCCTGCTTCTCTGTGGTTTATTACAGGATTAAGCGGATAAATCTTCGTTAGTATGCTTAACTACGCCGCCTGTTGAGAAAGGTTTCCTGCTGCTCTCAGAATTTTCCGGGATGTTCTCTGACGGCTAAAAATCCACCGTTGATCCGAACTCTGGCTCAGCAGGACGGTCTGATTAACGTTCAGATTTGTTCAGAAATTGTTTAAGAGCCTGTCCCATCAGAACTGTTTCACCTGCCATGTTGGCGCAGGAGAGTGCCAGTTACGCCTGATGGGACAGGCTCTGAGTTACACCGGGAAAAAAGGTTGCATGAATTATATAAAATCACTGAGCCAGCAGAAGCTGTCATTACTGCTGGCATTTTACATCGGGATCTTCCTCAATCTCCCGGTATTTTACCGTCGTTTTGATCCTCTTCTGACCCATTCCAGTGCTTCACAGTGGCTTTCTGCACTCGCAGAAGTGGTAGCCATTGTGCTGCTGACGTTCTTTCTGATGCGCCTGTTATCGGTGGGCGGCAGGGTTTTCTGGCGTATTACCGCCACCCTTCTGGTGCTGATTTCTGTGGCTGCCAGCTACTACATGTGCTTCTTCAATGTGGTGATCGGCTACGGCATTATTGCCTCAGTGATGACCACCGACACCGATCTGTCAAAAGAGGTGGTGGGCCTGCACTTTGTGTTGTGGATGGTGCTGGTCAGCGTGATACCGCTGCTGCTTATCTGGCGTAATGACCTGCGTATGACGCTGATTGAACAGTTGAAAACGCGCGGTCAGCGTCTGCAACCACTGGGTGTTCTACTGCTTGCCGTGGCGCTGGTCTGGTTGCCCATTCGTTATTTCGACCAGCAGCAAAGCGTGGCAGAAAAGCAGACCAACGTTGATTTACCCAGCTACGGCGGCGTGGTGGCGCACTCTTATCTGCCATCGAACTGGCTCTCTGCGCTGGGATTGTTTGCCTACACCAGCTTTGACGAAAAGATGGACAGCAAAGAGCTGTTTGATCCGGCGAAACATTTCAGCTACCAGGCACCGGCCGGACTCGACGATACCTACGTGGTGTTTGTGATTGGTGAAACCACCCGTTGGGACCACATGGGGCTGTTGGGATACAACCGCGACACCACGCCAAAGTTATCACAAGAGAAAAACCTGGTGGCCTTCCGGGGAGAATCCTGTGATACCGCAACCAAGCTGTCGCTGCGCTGCATGTTTGTGCGGGAAGGCGGTACGGACGACGGCCCTGGCCGGACGCTGAAAGAGCAAAATGTCTTTGCGGTGCTTAAACAGCTGGGTTTCAGTTCTGAATTGTTCGCCATGCAAAGTGAAGTGTGGTTTTACAACAATACCGACACCGATAATTACGCCTTCCGCGAGCAGATTGGCTCAGAGCAGCAAAATCAGGGGAAATCGGTGGATGATATGCTGCTGATCCCGGAGTTGAAAAAGTCACTTGATCGTCATCCTCAGGGAAAGCATCTGGTGGTGTTGCATACCAAAGGTTCACACTATCTCTATTCCCAACGCTACCCGCGTGAGTATGCCCGTTATCAGCCGGAGTGCATGGGAGTGGATGAAACCTGTAGCAAAGCGATGTTGATTAATGCCTTCGACAACTCTGTGCTGTATACCGACAGCGTACTGGACAGCGTCTTTGACCAGTTGCGTGATAAAAAAGCCATTGTTTTCTACGCGGCCGATCATGGCGAATCCATCGACGAGAACATGCACCTGCACGGCACGCCGCGCAATATGGCACCGCCGGAACAGTTCAGGGTGCCCCTGATTGTCTGGGCATCGGATAAATATCTGGCAGACCCGAACAATCAGCACGCATTTGACCGCCTGAAAGCGCAGCAGCGTAGCGGCAAAACCCACCGCCACTATGAGCTGTTTGACAGCATCATGGGCTGCCTGGGTTACACCTCCCCGAACGGAGGAATCAACGACGCTAACAACTGGTGTGCCGATCCTGCCAGGTCGTCACAGGCAGCGCCTGCTAAAACCTGACGGGTTCCACGTCGGACGCTGACCCCCGTTCTGTAGCAGGAACGGGGTTTTTCTTTAAAGCGGTCTTATCCGATGCTTTCGGCCAGCGTCATCATTTCAGAAACTGTAATCCACGGCGGCGAAATATCTCCGGCCGTCTTCGTTATAGCTGTAATCATCGCGGTTCAAGTCTTTATCCGTCAGGTTGAGTACGCCAGCCCGCAGTTTCACGGCTTTACTGAGCTGATACGAACCACCGGTGTTCCAGAGGGTATAACCGCCCGGCGTGGCGTTACCGTCGGTGACGGTGCGGCTTTTGCCTTTGTAGTTGGCGGCAAGATAAAAACTCCAGTCCGTCAGTGGCTTCCAGTCGAGCGTGGCGTTGCTGGTGTGGAATGGCAGTTCGGACAGGGGTTTGTTGCCACCGTTGCTCAGATTGCGGGCATCATTATAGGTATGGTTCAGCTTAAGTTTCAGGTTGTCGGAAAGCGGTAAGCCGATCTCAGTCTCCAGCCCACGGATCCGCGCTTTGTTGACGTTGTAATAGCGGAATATCGGATTGCCGCTGGCATCGAAACCGACAAAGTTCTGATAGGTTGTTGCCAGAGCTCGGTTAGTGGTACGGATCACGGTGATCATGTCGTCGATGTCGTTCTGGAAGACGGTCGAACTGGCGGTCACCTCTTTTAGCAGGCCTTCCTGCCCGGCGTAATACAGGCCAAACTCGACACTTTTACTGGTTTCCGCTTTCAAATCTTTGCTACCGATAACAGAACAGCTGCCCCGGCAGGATTTACTCTGCCAGTCTGGGCTGAGTTGTAACAGCGAAGGTGCCTTAAAGGCTGATGCCCAGCCACCTTTCAGCGTCACACTGTCGGTGGCATTCCAGACCAGGTATGCCCGTGGACTCCAGTTAATACCGTAGTTTTCGTGATCGTCCATGCGTACACCGCCGGTCAGCGCAAGGCTCTCAATGATTCGCCACTCGTCCTCCAAAAACAGGGCGTATTGATTAGCCTGTGTGCTACCGCTATTTTTCATGTTGACGCTGTCATCCAGTTTGTTGTTACGGTATTCACCACCGAACGTCAGAAACTGATTGTAATCGCCCAGCGGGATAACCACTTTGCCGTCGAGAGCGTTGTTTTTCGACGTGATGGTGTCGCTGTTTTTGTTTCGGATGTTTTCACCGTAAAAGCGCAAGTCAGTATTCGCCAGCCCCCAACGGCCACTATGACCAAGTGAATAGCTTTCACGTTCGAGGCGGTTTTTATTCAGCGAGTCGGAATTGCGGTCCTGACGGTCCAGGCCATAGCCAAAAGTGATGTCCTGATCCTTATCCGGCGTCAGAGAGAATTCAACATTGGCATTGCGGGACGTGTAACCTTCGATACGTGGGTTGCCGCTGCTGCCACTGGCCGAGCTGGTCTGATCCTTCTCGCGTTTGCCCAAGGCTCCATAGACTTTGACCGCCAGTAAATCATCCAGCAGCGGCCCGCTGGCGAAGAAATTACCGTTGCCACTATCGCCTCGATCGCGGTGTTCCTGAACGGTGGTATCGGCACTCAGTGTGCCATGCCATGCGGTCTCCACCTTACGGGTAATAATATTGACAACCCCGCCCAGTGCATCGGAGCCATACAACGATGACATCGGTCCGCGTACCACTTCAATACGTTCGATAGCGTCAGCCGGGATCCAGTTTAAATCGAAATCGTTATGCCGAAACACGGCATTACGTGAACTGACGCGTTTGCCATCCACCAGAATTAGCGTATAGCTGCTGCCCAATCCACGGATGCTGACCCCCTGGCGATTGTCGCTTTCATTGGTGAGCTGCACACCCGGCACATCCTTCAGCACCGCTTTAAGATTTTGTATTGGTTTCTTTTGCAGGTCTTCTCTGGTGATCACGCTGATACTGGCAGGAGCATCTTTAAGATTTTGTTCGACGGCAGACGCGGTGACCACCATCTGTTCTGTTTTTTCGTCGATGCTGGAGGCGTCCTCCGCCATGACCGGACAGGCGGCACAGATAAGCGATGCGAGCAGCCTGGCTCTGACTGTTGGTATGAATTTAACGCGAAACATGTTTTCTCTCCTTGAGATAAAACCCCGTCAGCACGGGGCAATGTCCTTTTACTCTGTCCAGTAAGTGCCACTCGGTTCGATAGCGAGAAACTGTTTATAGAGTTGTTGCTGCGTTTGTTGGGGATCGAGATCGGCAAACTTCTGCGGATAGAACGACCGGGCAAAAGCCTGCACCGCCAGCACGTTGTAGGGCGAATTGTAGAAGTTATGCCAGATGCCATAACTGCGACCATTTTTAACCGCATTCAGCGTGTTAAGGCCTTGACGCGCCAGTAGGGGAACGAGGCTGGCGCGAGCCTGTTCTGGCGTGGCCTGAGCACCGAGTACCAGCCCGGACGGGGCCGGGCCACCTGCTTTCGGCGGCTGGCTGCCCCCGCTGAGCAGATAGATATCTGGCTGTACCGCGATCACTTTCTCAAGATTAACCAGCCCTAAAGGGCCATGTAGCAGCGGTTTAGCGATATTCACACCGCCAGCCAGTTCAATAAAATCCCCCATGTTGCCGTTTCCTGCCGAATGGCAGCATTCCCTCATCAGCGAGGCGCGCAATTCGATAAAAACTTTTGGCTTCTGCGATTCCGGAATATCGCGGGTTATGTCGGTTACACGTTTGATATTCTCCTGCCAGAAGCGGATATATTCCTGCGCCTGCTGCTGGCGGTTCAATACCTTTCCCAGCAGCGTCATGCTGGGTACGGTGTTTTTCAGCGGAGAAGAGCGAAAATCGACAAACACCACCGGTACACCGGCCTTTTGCAACTGGTTAACCAGCTCGCTTTTGGTGCCCGGACCGTGTCCTGATAAACCAAAGATTGCCAGCTGCGGCTGGAGCGTCAGCACGTTTTCCGGGCTGATGCTGTCGGCGCTGGTCTGACCGATCAGCGGAATTTGGTCAATTTGCGGAAATCTGGCCCTGTAGGTGTTGTAAGTTTGCGCATCTAATTTACGGAAATCGCCCTGCCAGCCAACGATACGGTCAAACGGTTTCTGACCTTCCAGCAGGGAAATAGCGTAGAACAACCGTCCTTCACCCAGCACGATGCGCTGCACATCATCCGCCACCGTGACGGAGCGCCCGGCGATATCGGTCACGGTCACTGCCTGTACTGAAAGGCTTATTGTGCAAAGGATCAAACCTGCTAAACCGCCAGCAAGTCTGGTAAAAATATTCTGCTGCTTATCCATTTTTTTCTGTCCCTGAACCTGTCCATGTGAAAGGGTATATTAATTGAATGATAACTATTATCAATTGTATTTACATACTTCCTTCGGGGTGGCAAAGAGTGGGCTCATCCTGCATGACAAATTTAAAAGCTGTGTTCAAACGGACAAGGTGATAACGGCTGAAAGCGATCTGCAGCAGGTAAGTGCGGATACTCAGGGGATCAAAAAATGTCAGCCTTACTGACAGCGATATTAAAAATGTTGCTTTCGTCAGGGTGGTTTGGATCACCTGATGTGAAGCTTGACTTCACTTTCTGGCTGGCAGTTTTAATTCTTGTGCCGGATCAATAAAGCGGTGTCAGGGATTTAGATGATATGCATTGTTTAAATGCCATGTAGTGAAAACGCGTTATCTTTTCTTCTCAGCGAAATAACCCGCAGCGTCGTCAATATTAACGGATTTCGGGCGGAAACAACCCGAGGGTGTTTGAATTGCCATAGCCATTATCACCCATTAAATAGACAGTCTGAACACACTGTCATCGCCAGGAGGATTACTCAATGCCAGGTTTCTACGTGCCCCTTTTTATTGCCATTGTCGCAGAAGTGATTGGTACAACAATGCTGAAGTCAGCAGAAAACTTTACAAGGTTGTGGCCGAGCTTAGGGACGATACTTTGCTATGGTCTGGCATTCTACTGCCTTTCTCTCACCCTCCAGCATATCCCTACCGGTGTCGCCTATGCCATCTGGTCCGGAGTGGGAATCGTACTGATATCGCTGGTCGCCTGGTTATGGCATGGCCAGCGGCTGGATTTGCCAGCGATAATCGGGCTGGCGTTTATCATTGCCGGGGTGGTGATCATTAATACGCTTTCCCGGGCCGTCTCACATTAATGTGAATGCTTTCTGATACACCCCGGATGCTGTCTGCCTGTTAGTACAGGGCCGCAGACTTGTCCATCTGAGTTAACCTGCAACAGAGTTGGTATAACGGTGAGTGCCTCGCATGACGCATTCGTACCCTGCCACTGCTGTATCGCTATCAGCAAACTCTGGCCTCTGCGGGGACAACCTGACGAGAAGACCTTCTCATGACTCTTGAAGAGAAAGCAGAGGCGGGTGCCGTGAGATATGTACAGGGCAAAGGGACGTCAGCCAACGTATCCAGGCCGGGATGCACTGACAGGGTGTGATGTTGTACTGTTTTGGTGCATATCTCCGGTTGAATCACGACGTTTTTGTCGAAAACAGACCTGTTTCGAGCGATGAAACGATCAGGTATTGCGGCCTTTTCAATCATAATACAATGCATAACATGGTTATTTTAATGTCACCTCTGTCGATGTGGTGGTGACATCCCCCCTGCTTAATACCTACCTTAGCGTTGCACACGGATGGATCATCTGTAACGTCTTAATATCCTCTGAATTAGTAAGTTTATTTTCGGATACATGGAACCGAAATGAGCCAGTTAATACATATACATTAATTTTTGTTAATTGAATTTGTAGCCATTCGGTCATCAGAAGACGAGCGAATGCCTGCTATTAACCCGTAAGCGGTAGCGACGCTCCAGTAAAACAGAACCAAAACAGCCGATTTTGCGGGTTAAAGGCACAGTGCGCTCATCGGATAAGCCAGAAAAATCGGTCGTGTATCAGATACCTGTGTGGGTACATCGCCGTCATGCAGTGTAGGGAAATGGCGAGATGAAAAATTGTCTTTACCTGCATATTTTCGATGAACAGCGTGATAACGCTAATGAACTGATAATTTAAATTTATATTTTTAAATAAATGCAATTTATGCAGGCAGCAGAAGCAGTTATCAGAGACTAAAAGGGAAACTGTCATCGTTTCCATGAGGCCTTTTAGCTAAAAGTCTGCCGATGGAATACGAACGAATCTGTGAAAAGTCAGAGCGATCTGACCATCTTTTTTTTATATTTTTAAAATAAAATCAATAAGTTAATTTTTTCATGACAATCAAGGACTTAACGCAATGTTAAATCAAACCTCACTTACAACCACGCGCTCAACGCTTCAGAAAATGGTGCAAAACGTAAGTCTCAGCACACCGCAAACCCGTTTGCACCAAAATGTGTCATCACGCTTGCGGGAATCAGCCCTGTCTGGCAGTGAGGCTTCTCGTATGATATCGGCCTGGCTGGAACGACGGCCCGAGGTGCAGGATGAGTCCAGCCTGGAAAGTGGTGGCTTACTGTTACGTTATGCCCCCGATCATCACAATGCCGCCGCCCCCCAAAATGAAGCCGTTTTCACCAATACCCCCGGTTTGCTGGCTGCCGTATTGACCGTGCATCCAAAGGTCGAGCAACGCGCACAGATGCCGTTGACCGCAGGTCATATCGCCAGTGAGGTCGCCGCACCTCCGTTGGGGTTATTAACGGGCGTCTGGCAGGCGGCCAGTGGTCAGGCCTTCATCGAACGCAACGACCGTTTACATCAGGCTACCGAAGATGGGCACTGGCTGCCGCTGCCGGTGACAGGAAACGATGCACCCCTGCGCATGATCGGACGCCAGGCGGATGGCAGCGTATATTTGCATGATGGCAAAAGGATTTTACGAGCCGATAATGGCCCTGCCATGCTCAATGCTGCCCCATTGCCGCCCGGTGCGATTGGGCGTATCGATGCCACGGGCACCCTGCGCATTCTGCATAATGGGCAATTATTGACGTCCACACACCATGTTCAATCGGCGCGTGATATTTCACTGTTGCGCCTGGTCAACGGCGGGAATGGGGTTGAACACAGCTCGGCCAGACCGGTTGATCTGCTACCTCTTCCCCACCCCAATTCATCGCTTGCTCTGGTTCTTGATGATAAAGGCAGAGCCTGGCAGGCAGAACTGGGAGGACAGGGGCCGATCGAAGCACGTCGGCTGACCATGCCCGAGGGGCTGGGCCATGAAGCCGGGTGGGCGATTACCAGCATGGGACTGGCGAGTGATAATGCAGTGCATTTGCTGCTGGAGAATGGCGAGGGGCACCGTGTTACGTTGCAACGAACACCCGAACAGGCGGAGTTCCAGCCTGCCTATTTGCTTGACCACCCGTTGCTACTACTCAAATCAGAAGGGCTGCACACCCATGCTGATGAAGCGATACAGTCGCGGATGCTGCTCGACGGACATGCACAATTGGGGCATATAGACGGTGTATTGCATTACAAATCCGCGCCCGGACAGCACTGGGAACGACCATCAATGCAGGATGGTGAACCCCTGACAGATATTGTTTCGCTGCACACGGGCGTCAAAGGCTTTGTCGATCGCCGGCCAATGTTTGCTCTGCTGGATAATCCACCACGATTGGCCGAAATCAAATTGCCCGGACGTACCACCTGGTTGCCTGCGGGGGAGACGCCCAGCCATCCGGCAGGAGGGCCGCTGGCGATGGTGCCTGACAAAGTGCAGGTACGTACTCGATCCATCGCCCATTTTGATGAGCCAGTTCGCGATGTGGCGATAGACGCCGGAGGCCAGGTTGCCGTGTTGACGGCGTCAGGTCAGATAAAGCGGTATAACGCACAGGGTGAAGCCAGTGAACTGCCAGCGCTGGCTCATCCGCTCTCCCTTGCCACAGGGCTTGACGATCATCTGCATGTGTTAAGTCAGTCACCCGATAACCAGGTAACATTGCATCGGCTCACCGACCCTGGACACTGGGAGAATGTCCCGCTGGATATCCCGGAGGGGCATGCCGCGCCGAACGCGCTGCGAAGCTCGCGTACCGGTCAGCTACAACTGCAATTTGGCCATCACTGGCATACGCTGTTGCCGTCAATGACCGGGCCTGATGCCACGCGGCTTCCTTCCCGCGTGGCACCTCATGCCACCCCAGATGAGCACGCTGTTGTCGGCACACAGTCAGGCACCAATGCGCGCGTCAATGCGCAGCAGGCGACACGTATCAGCACCCCCGATCATGATGTCAGCGTCAATACGACATTGCTGGGGAGCACTTCAACCGATCCGCTGACGCTGAATTCAAACATCCACCTGATTGCCACTACCTATAAATCGCAGGCGATGAGGATGGCCCGAATAGTGAGGGACGTGGCGCATGACACCACGCAGGCGGTTGCCCACCGTATGGGAGTATCGTTGCCACCGACCCCACAGGAGAAACGACTGGCACGTTATCATCAGGAAGCGGATCAGCTGCGTGGGCGCATCGCCACACTTTTTGAGACGCTGCCGGTGCTGGCGGAAGTCCGTGTGGCATCGGCCATCGGACCAGGCCAGCATCAACGTGCCGGGCTATCGGCAACTCAGGGTGAAAATCTGATTACCATGCGTGAAGAGGAGCTGGCTTCGCTGCTGCGCGATTTACGTAAGATTGGTTACCACGAAGGTGTTATCGCCGCGGATTTTTCCACGCGTAACACACCCGGTGTTGAATCCACTGCCTCGAACTTTAGCTACCACGTAGCCGAAATGTGGCGACATTTTACCTCAAATATCAGCCGGGCAACCTCTCGGGCTGGCAATGATGTACTGCCGGATGTTGACCATGCACTTTCGTCGCTGGCTCGTGCCGCTGCCGATAATCCGGAAACATTAAGCGGGCGTGAAGCCGAACTGCTGACCCAGTTGTGTGAAGTCAGCAAAAAGCTGAAGGCATCCGGGGTGCAGTTACCCGCAAATGATGCGCAAGGCAAACTCTCCTCACGCCCGAACGGGTTACGAACTGCCTGCCTGCTTAACGGTCTTGCCGAATATGACACCCTGCTGCGGACTAACAGCGTTGCTGAGCTGGAGCAGGCGGAAAGCAGGCAGAAGCAATCAGGATTACGTGGGCTGTCACGGTTGGGGCTGTCGTCGTGGAGTCAGCTTGAAGCCTTCGACGACGTGGTCGCCACCTTTCGCCAGCAGGTCACCACACCGGGTAACGGACGTCGTTTACAACTGCTTAAAAGTCTGAATTTGCCCAATAATGCGGCACCGGATGAAATGGCGTCGCGTATGACCGATCTGCTACAGGATCTGTTTAACCGTAGTACTTTTTTCTCCACGCAGTCGCGTTCGGCAGAATTGCGCGGTTCGTTGGGTGGCGCGCTGTGGAAACAAATTAACCCGGTCAGCGCGGGCATCGGGGGTGAGGCCATTCATGCGCTGGGGGTGGAGCGAATTGGCGATTCGAAAGAGGGTGATGCCGGGCTGGTGGCATTTTTTGTCAGACATGCCAAAGCTAATGTCTCAGGGAGTTCCGGGGTAGGCATTGATTTCAAGCCGGGGGCCGGAAGCGGTTCACATGCCTATCTGAACAATTCCAGCCTGAGTTCTTATATGGCTACCTGGGGTGGAAGCGCCAATCTTAACGTTGGGGGATCTTATCAGCACGGTATGGGCGCGGCCGTTATTCTCTCACCGTCCACCATCCCGGAATTCTCACGCTTACTGTTTGATCATCACGATACTGAAACCACCCATATCCTGCGCGCGGGCGTCAATGAAGGCTCGATCGGACTGGATCTGTTTGAAACCAATCTCAATGCGTCAGCCAACCTTAACGTTTCAGTGCAACCGTTTGCCGCCAGCACCAAATATGGTGGGCAAAAACCGCATTCCGCGGCAGAACCGCCGGCCGCGGGCAACCTGACCAGCTCGATATTGGGCGCGGTGGCCGGCGGGATCACCGGGCAGGTGGGGGGTCAGTGGTCTCAGATGGAATTGCATCTGGACCACGCCTGGCAGGAAATATTGGGTCTTGAATTTCAGGGGCGTATCAACCTCAACACAGAATTGAACAGTGGGGTGAACCTCGCAGCGGGATTATCTTCGGTGCTGGGACGAAACTTTTCCCGGCTGGTCAATGCTGCGACCGGCGCGGGCAACCTGCAACTGGCGGGTGTACGCCTGAGTTCAAGTGATGTCCAGTTGCCGACCAGCGCTTTTACGGGTGATAAAAGGGACGCGCTCTTTTTGGGTACTGCGAGCTATAAACGTACCCTCGATACTCAGGCTGCGCATCCCGTGGCCCCTCAGGAATGGCAACAGATGCGTCAACGGCTGGCCAACGTATTTCCTGAAAGCGTTGCGACGCTTGGACCAATGCACTATCCGGCAACATCCGCTGAACGTATCGCATTGATCAGGCAGGCGATTAGCGGAATTCAGGGAGAACAGGCCAGCCGCATTGAGAGCGGTGGTGCACTGGAAGGAAACGCGCTGAAGCAGCAGCGTGCTGAGGCTGAAGATGCGACCAGCAGAGCGGCACCCTCGTTGTGGAAAGGAGGAACAAACAGGGAACGGGCGGCGATGGTCACCTCTCTGCATCAACTGCGCCAACAGGAGACGGCGGCGGTACAGCAGCGGGCGCGTCTGATACCAGGTGCCCGAATTGAAATTAATATGTTTGGTCGTGAATCGCTGGATGCGGTGATGAGTCACGCCACAGGGCATATTGCATTGGGCGAGAAAATGCGCGATCTGGCAGAGGTACGCCGACAAATACCGGGACTGAATGACATTCTGCGTCGTTTTAAAGAGATTCCCAAAATCAATCAGGTTCGTTTTGTATTTGAAATGCGTCCGCAGGCGATGAGTGCCATTAACGATGCCCTTGAGGCCAAAGTACATCAACAGTCTGCCGCTACGCTCGGTCTGTCATCATCGTCGAGTGGCATGGACTGGCGCTCGGTGCTGAATAAGACGCAGCAATCGCCGGATCTTTACCGCCTCGCGGTGCTTGCTGTGCACAACACCGATGATAACTCCGTGACTAACCGTGTCGGTCTGCCACTTGTCAACCTGGCAGCCAGCGCGGGAACCTCGCATCAGATGTTTGAGGGGGAAATTCAGTTCCACTACGATATGTACGACAAACTTCAGGGTGCGGAAGTGCTTGAAGCGGGAGGGCGGGCGTTACGGCACTCTCTGGCACCATTGCAACATGCTGGCATCGAAGCGGTGGGCCAGCATCGCGCAGGTGTTGAGGGACAGCGAGCTGCTCCGGCATCTCCACACGGTCTGTCACCGGATTCAGAAACAGGGCATGACATTGAGCTGTAGCGAGCGAAAGATTCGCTGCCGGGCAAGCAAGCGGATAGCGTGGCAACGATGACCGGTCATCGGGGTTTCTCTTCGGGTGTTATGAGAAGGTCATTTGGCGATTAGCGGAGAAAATATCGGCTAAACAGAAAGGCGCATGTCGCTGTGGTGACCTGCGCCTGCCATATGATAAAAAAGCGTAGTAAAACAAAGGAGAGGGAAGAGATCAGCAGCTAAGTGATGGTCTCAGGTCGCATTCATTTTCTCTGACTTTTTTTATGCACCTGATATCTGAAAGCAGAACGACCGATTGAAACGGCCGCCGTTAATAGCTCAGGCAGATCTGATAAATAAAAAATGCCGGTCTTAATAGCATATTATTCTTTTTTTTATATTTATTATTTTTTTATTTTGGTTACTATCATCATCTGGCTGACTGGAGGTGGAGAAAGAATTTTTTATCGCACTGCTATAATTATTTTCGATTTAATTTCGTAGTAGGGTAGAGTTATTCTTTAAATAAGAATGCCGTCTTAATTTTTATCGTTTAGTTTCCTGTTGGAATGGAGGGATTCGTAAAGTGCTGAGGACCGCGTTTGCCGGTAAGTGATGGCGCTTGCATTAATCTAAAAATTAAATTACGTTTCTGATTTTATGATTAATCTTATATCAGTTTAATAAGAAAGAGGTGAAGGTGTTTTTTCTTATTTTATCAATACAACAGGTAAGATGGTTATTTATGCTTATGTCGAAAAATAATTTCAGACCAAAGTGTCTTTATCTCCTTATGTCTCTTTCGTTACTCAGTTCGTGTGCAAAATATGCACCAGCTGGCACCTGTAAAGATACCGATGCCCTGCTGAAATCTCATAATATTACCGGGACAGTTGCACAACCTCTGAGTCCTGCTGAAAGCTTTGATCAGTGGCAGAATAATTTCCGCCAGTATGCGCTTTCCAAAGGTATTACGGAAAAGACGCTGAATCAGGCATTTGAGGGAGTGACACCAGATGACACGGTGATCGCTGCCACGCAGAAGCAACCTGAGAAAATAACCCCGGTATGGGAATATATCGAGAAAAGAACGACCGCAGAAAATATCACCAATGGCAAAGCGTTAATGACGCAATATGCCGAGGCATCAAATAATATTGCCCGGCGTTACCAGGTGGAGCCGTCATTACTCTTTGCATTCTTGTCTGTCGAAAGTGCTTATGGGCGTCAGGCTGGCGATAAACAGGTGATTCGGTCGCTGGTTACCCTCGATTACTATAATTACCGCCGTGACTTTTACCGACAGAACTTAATCGCGGCTTTGCAGATGCTTCAGCAGGGCGATGCCACCAGGCAACAAATGTTGGGGTCATGGGCTGGTGCAATGGGCATGCCGCAGTTTATGCCGGACTCTTACCTGCATTACGCGGCGGATTATGATGGCGATCATCATGCAAATATCTGGACCTCCTATCCCGATACACTGGCATCGGTGGCGAATTATATGCATGAAGCCGGATGGAAAAAAGGCATTCCCTGGGGCGTTGAAGTTAATTTGCCTGACGGTTTTGACTATTCACTGGCGGGGCTGGATACTAAAAAAACAATCGAAAATTGGCGCGCGCTTGGTGTCAACAGCGCCACACAGGCCGATCTGGCAGCATTATCTTCTGAAAATGCCTCCGTTTTGCTGCCTGCGGGTAAAGACGGTCCGGCATTCCTTGTGACGCAAAACTTCCGGGCGATTATGCGTTATAACAGCGATGTTTCTTATGCAATGACGGTGGGCATCCTGTCAGACAGTTATCAGCACAGTGTCACCCTGCATAAATCATGGCCACATCAGCAACAGCCTCTGACCATGAATGAACGTAAGGCGCTGCAACTGCTTTTGCAGGAAAAGCATCTCTATCAGGGAGATATCGATGGCAATATAGGAAGTGGCTCGGTTCGTGCCATTCGTGCCTATCAGAAACAGCAAAAGCTGCCAGAGGATGGGTACCCGGGGCGCACACTGTTTGAAAAACTACGGTGCTCCTGACGCCAGATAGCACCACCTGTGGTAGCAGGCTCTGAGTTTACGGCGCTTTTATCCTGAAATGACAGCCCTTTGCCAGACCGAGAGGGTGGAGGGCTGTTCTGTCTGCATCACATTATGGCTGCCGCTATGGTTTTTTTCCGCATAAACAGGTCTTTTGTTCGCTGGGAGACCTGTATGCAACATTTGGCTCAATTTCGTTCGCAGCCAACTACTTGTTTCGCGCCGCGTTTGGTTTCTGTCATTTCTGACATGTTGCCTGATTTTTATGCTGTTGTTGCAGAATATTTGTCTGAATACCCAACCATAAGCAAAGCGTATCGCTTGGAAATACGTGGGCTGGTGGTTTTTTTTAATCGTTTTTTTTCAGAGAAAATATCTGAGTAAATAAAAATTACCCTGCAATGATTCTGGTAATGTGGAATTTCTCGACCTTTTCACACCACAAAGAAGTGGATTTTGTTTTTGTTATGTTTGCTTGTAGTTCCTCACATACTGTGTAAATAGCTCAATGTTGTATTGACCTTCTTTGCAACTGTTGACAAATTGATGCGTCGGTGAGGAGGGATGCGGATTTATCTGATGGTTTTCAGCCTCAGCGTTTATGCAGCCCGCCTCCCGCCAGCCGTAAGGTAAACGTCAGGACCGTACAAAAAAAATCAGCGTCCGGCGCAACGTGCACACAACACCACATCACAATTGGAGCAGAAGCATGCGTATTTCCCTGGCTAAGACAGGAATGCTGAAGGTTGGTCTGAGCCTGATCGCTTTGACCGTTGCCGCTGGCGTCCAGGCTAAAACCCTGGTCTATTGTTCAGAAGGCTCACCGGAAGGTTTCAACCCGCAGCTGTTTACGTCCGGAACCACTTATGACGCCAGCTCTGTACCGATCTACAACCGTCTGGTTGAGTTCAAAACCGGCACCACCGAGATCCAGCCAGGCCTGGCGGAGAAGTGGGATGTCAGTGAAGATGGCAAAACCTATACCTTCCATCTGCGTAAAGGCGTGAAGTGGCAGACGACGAAAGATTTTAAACCCACCCGTGATTTTAACGCCGACGACGTGGTTTTCTCCTTTGAGCGTCAGCTGGACAAAAACAACAAGTATCATGGCGTGTCAGGCGGCAGCTATGAATACTTTGAAGGCATGGATATGCCGAAACTGATCGCAAAAGTGGAAAAAGTGGACGACAACACCGTGCGCTTTACGCTGACCCGCCCGGAGTCGCCATTCCTTGCTGACCTCGGGATGGATTTTGCCTCCATTCTGTCAGCGGAATACGCCGACAACATGCTGAAAGCCGGGACGCCTGAAAAGCTTGACCTGAACCCAGTGGGCACCGGTCCGTTCCAGCTGTTGCAGTACCAGAAAGACTCCCGCATCCTCTATAAGGCATTCGACCACTACTGGGGCAGCAAGCCAAAAATTGATCGTCTGGTCTTCTCAATCACGCCGGATGCCTCTGTGCGCTACGCCAAGTTGCAGAAAGGCGAGTGTCAGGTGATGCCATTCCCGAATCCGGCTGATATTGCCCGCATGAAAGAAGATAAAAATATCAACCTGATGCAGATGCCCGGTCTGAACGTTGGCTATCTGGCGTTCAATACCCAGAAAAAACCGCTGGATAACGTGAAAGTGCGCCAGGCGCTGATCATGGCGGTAAACAAGAAAGCCATCATTGAGGCGGTCTACCAGGGCGCAGGCCAGCCTGCTAAAAACCTGATCCCACCAACCATGTGGAGCTACAACGACGCGGTACAGGACTACCCATATGACACTGAGAAGGCGAAAGCGCTGCTGAAAGACGCAGGCATGGCTGACGGCTTCACTATCGATCTCTGGGCTATGCCGGTGCAGCGTCCCTACAACCCGAACGCACGCCGTATGGCGGAAATGGTGCAGAGCGACTGGGCGAAAATTGGCGTGAAAGCCAAAATCGTCACCTACGAGTGGGGTGAGTATCTCAAGCGGGCGAAAGCGGGCGAGCACCAGACCGTTATGATGGGCTGGACCGGGGACAATGGCGATCCGGACAACTTCTTCGCCACGCTGTTCAGCTGTGCCGCTGCGGGAGATGGCTCCAACTATTCTCGCTGGTGCTACAAGCCGTTTGAAGATCTGATCCAGCCAGCGCGGGCAGAAGCCGATCACAACAAACGTATTGAGTACTACAAACAGGCTCAGGTGATGATGCATGACCAGGCCCCGGCGCTGATTATTGCTCACTCTACTGTGTATGAGCCGGTCAGCAAGAAAGTGACAGGTTATGTTGTGGATCCGTTAGGTAAGCATCACTTCGATAACGTCGATATCAAGGAATAATGACTGGCGCCGGAAAACCGGCCCTTTCACACTCCCCACAGGGCCGTGTTCTCCGGCCCGTTTCTGGCTGTCCGCACGGAAGTACAACCGCCCGAAAGCAAAATGGTAAAGACGCTTTAACCTGCGTCGCGGCTGGCAGTCTCTGGCCGCAGGATGTGAGCAAATAATAATCCCCCAGGTTACGGTCTGCGGGAAATTACAGAGAATCCGGATTATGTTGCAGTTCATACTCCGACGTCTGGGACTTGTCATCCCAACGTTTATTGGTATCACCTTACTTACTTTCGCGTTTGTCCATATGATCCCCGGCGATCCGGTGCTGATCATGGCTGGCGAACGCGGCATGTCACCAGAACGTCATGCGCAGCTTCTGGCCCAGATGGGGCTGGATAAACCGCTTTGGCAACAATACGTTAACTACGTCAATGCCGTACTTCACGGCGACCTTGGCATTTCGCTGAAAAGCCGTCTTCCCGTCTGGCAGGAATTTGTCCCACGCTTTAAAGCGACGCTGGAACTGGGGATCTGCGCGATGATCTTTGCCGTGGCGGTTGGCATTCCGGTTGGGGTGTTAGCGGCGGTAAAACGTGGCTCCATTTTCGACCACACCGCCGTGGGCATCTCGCTGACCGGCTACTCCATGCCGATTTTCTGGTGGGGAATGATGCTGATCATGCTGGTGTCGGTACAGCTCAACCTGACCCCGGTAGCAGGGCGCATCGGTGATACGGTGTTCCTGGATGACAGCAAGCCACTAACGGGTTTTATGCTGATCGATACGCTGCTGTGGGGTGAAGCGGGTGATTTCAAAGATGCGGTGATGCATATGATCCTGCCTGCGATTGTGCTGGGCACCATTCCGCTGGCGATGATAGTACGAATGACCCGCTCTGCGATGCTGGAAGTGCTGGGCGAGGATTATATTCGCACCGCCCGAGCCAAGGGCCTTACCCGCATGAGGGTGATTGTGGTACATGCCCTGCGCAACGCCATGCTGCCGGTGGTGACGGTAATCGGATTGCAGGTGGGTACGCTGCTGGCGGGCGCTATCCTCACCGAAACCATTTTCTCCTGGCCGGGGCTGGGCCGCTGGCTGATCGATGCGCTGCAACGTCGCGACTATCCTGTCGTCCAGGGTGGCGTACTGATGGTGGCAACGCTAATCATTCTGGTCAACCTGCTGGTTGATCTCCTTTACGGCGTGGTTAATCCGCGCATACGCCACAAAAAATAAGGGGGGCTGCATGTCTTTAGTCGATCCTGGCAGCGTGACTGCCGCACCCAAGCCGATGACCCCTTTGCAGGAATTCTGGCACTACTTCAAACGTAACAAAGGCGCAGTTATCGGTCTGGTTTACGTGGTTCTGATGTTCTTAATCGCAGTGTTCGCTAACGTCATCGCCCCCCATGCACCCGCCGAACAGTTCCGCGATGCGCTGCTGCATCCACCGGCGTGGCAGGAAGGCGGTAGCTGGCGTTTTATCTTCGGCACCGATGATGTGGGCCGTGACGTATTGTCGCGGCTGATGTATGGCGCACGGTTATCGCTGCTGCTGGGCTGTCTGGTGGTGGTGCTGTCGCTGATCCTCGGCGTGGTGTTTGGCCTTATCGCCGGTTATGTCGGTGGCGCGACCGACGCCATTATTATGCGGCTGGTGGATATCATGCTGGCGCTGCCCAGCCTGTTACTGGCGCTGGTGCTGGTGGCGATTTTTGGCCCGTCGATTGTTAACGCCTCTATTGCGCTGACCTTTGTTGCCCTGCCGCACTATATCCGGCTGACCCGCGCGGCGGTGCTGGTCGAGGTAAGCCGCGACTATGTCACCGCCTCCGGCGTGGCCGGAGCGGGCGCGTTGCGACAGATGTTTGTCAATATTTTGCCTAACTGTCTTGCGCCGCTGATTGTGCAGGCATCACTGGGCTTCTCCAACGCCATCCTTGATATGGCTGCGCTGGGCTTCCTGGGTATGGGGGCGCAACCGCCTACGCCGGAGTGGGGCACCATGCTCTCCGACGTGTTGCAGTATGCGCAAAGTGCCTGGTGGGTGGTCACCTTTCCTGGGGTGGCTATCCTGCTGACGGTACTGGCATTTAACCTGATGGGTGATGGTTTGCGTGACGCCCTCGACCCAAAACTCAAGCAGTAAGAGGCTCAGATGGCGTTATTAAACGTAGACAAACTTTCGGTGCATTTCGGCGACGAAAAAGCGCCGTTCCGCGCGGTTGACCGCATCAGCTATCAGGTTGAGCATGGCCAGGTTGTAGGCATCGTCGGGGAATCCGGTTCCGGAAAATCGGTCAGTTCACTGGCGACCATGGGCCTGATTGATTACCCCGGCAAAGTGATGGCCGACAAGCTGGAATTTAACCAGCGTGACCTGAAGCGTATCTCTGAAAAAGAGCGTCGTCAGCTGGTTGGCTCTGAAGTGGCGATGATATTTCAGGACCCGATGACCAGCCTGAACCCTTGTTACACCGTGGGTTTTCAGATTATGGAAGCGATCAAAGTCCATCAGGGCGGCAATAAAAAAACCCGTCGCCAGCGTGCGATTGATCTGCTGACTCAGGTGGGTATTCCCGATCCTGCCTCGCGGCTGGAGGTTTATCCGCATCAGCTTTCGGGGGGGATGAGCCAGCGTGTGATGATTGCGATGGCCATCGCCTGTCGGCCTAAACTGCTGATTGCCGATGAACCCACCACCGCGCTGGACGTGACCATTCAGGCGCAGATCATTGAGCTGCTGCTTGATTTACAGCGCCAGGAAAATATGGCGCTGATCCTGATCACCCACGATCTGGCGCTGGTGGCAGAAGCGGCGCAGCACATTATTGTGATGTACGCCGGACAGGTGGTGGAAACCGGCAAAGCGGCGGATCTGTTCAAAGCGCCGCGCCATCCCTACACCCAGGCGCTGCTGCGGGCATTGCCGGAATTCGCGGCGGACAAAGCGCGTCTGGCCTCACTACCTGGCGTGGTGCCCGGCAAGTATGACCGACCCAATGGCTGCCTGCTTAACCCTCGTTGCCCCTATGCGGACGATCTTTGCCGCACGTCAGAGCCTGAATTACGTGATATTCCGGGACGTCAGTCCAAATGTCATTACCCACTTGACGATGCCGGGAGGCCGACCTGTGAAGCCTGAACAAATTAATCCCGCGCTGCTGATGCAGGCTGTCGATCTGAAAAAACACTACCCGGTGAAAAAGGGTCTGTTTGGTCAGGAGCGTCTGGTGAAGGCGCTGGATGGTGTCTCTTTCAATCTTGAGCGTGGCAAAACGCTGGCGGTGGTGGGCGAATCCGGCTGTGGCAAATCCACCCTTGGCCGGTTGCTGACCATGATCGAAACGCCGACAGAAGGACAACTTTTTTATCAGGGACAGGATCTGCTGAAGCACGATCCGGCCGCGCAAAAGCTGCGTCGTCAGAAGATCCAGATCGTTTTCCAGAATCCTTATGGTTCGCTGAACCCGCGTAAAAAAATCAGTCAGATCCTCGAAGAACCCTTGCTGATTAACACCACGCTGAGTAAAGCGGAGCGTCGGGAAAAAACGCTGGAGATGATGGCGAAGGTCGGCCTGAAAACCGAACATTACGATCGCTATCCGCATATGTTCTCTGGCGGTCAGCGCCAGCGTATTGCCATTGCCCGTGGTCTGATGCTGGACCCGGACGTCTTAATTGCCGATGAGCCGGTTTCTGCGCTGGATGTGTCGGTGCGGGCGCAGGTGCTGAACCTGATGATGGATCTGCAACAGGAGCTGGGGCTGTCGTATGTCTTTATTTCCCACGACCTGTCGGTGGTCGAGCACATCGCTGATGAAGTGATGGTGATGTACCTGGGGCGTTGTGTGGAGCAGGGCAGCAAAGAGGCTATTTTTGCCGATCCACGCCATCCGTACACTCAGGCGTTACTCTCTGCCACACCGCGTCTGAACCCGGATGAACGCCGCGAGCGCATCAAACTGAGCGGTGAGCTGCCCAGTCCACTTAATCCGCCGCCGGGATGTGCGTTCAATGCGCGCTGTCGAAGACGTTTTGCGCCCTGTACTCAGCTCCCGCCACAGCTTAAGCCGTACGGCGATCAGCAGATTGCCTGCTTTGCTGTTGATCAGGATGAAGATAAATCCATTCATTGCTAAATCATTTCCGGCAAGGGTCAGTAAGACCGTTGCCGGATAGTTGTCCTTTGCAAAAAATATCCCAGGCTGGAAAGTGTCTTACTGAAGTTTTTGTATGCTGTGCCGGAACAGAATAAAATCTGTTTTTGCAGCCTGTCTGCCAGGATAAAAATGAAATCTCCGACTATTCAATTAAACAGTATGTATTAGTAAAAGAGTTTTAAAAAAACGTCTCAAATCTCTGATTTAAAGAACTGTCTGAAGGAAATGTAAAATAAGCCCTGCTGAACGACAGATAAAGACTTTCAACCAGGAAAGGCGTTAATAAGAGTGGTTGAAAAATTCTTTCCTGCCAGAAACGTAATGAACGGGATAAAAATACTCTCTGTAATGAGCATGCCATGCTTTTGCTGCGAATAATAAAAAAGAAAACAACCAATCAGGACCTGAGCGGCGCTTCTCTGATGTCAGCTATACCTCTGTAATACATAATTATAATGATGGTGTAAACAACCCCGACGGGCACTCAATTAAACAAAAATTCATAAGTGAGTTGAAGTATAAGTTGAAGCATCAATCTCCAGGGAATGTTAATAATATAGAGAGATCAATCAATGAAAGAAAGTCAGTTCTGCTAAAAGAAAACAGCAGACCATTAACTGAAATGGAAAAAAATTAGCGGAGAGGAGAAAAAAACTCGCAGAGTTGGCACCGCCTGAGCGCGCGATCGAAAATAAAAAACCTTCGCAGTCAGAATCAGTCAAACCTTTTGCTGATAAATATATCAACGCAAACGTCAGGAAAAAATGGAATTTTAAAAAAAATAACTGATAAAACTGTAGAATATGCCCCTGTAAATAGAGCGCATCTGCTTAAAAAGAGGCATGATAAAATGACTAAAGAAATTAATGTCATTAGCAGAGAGCTAATAAATCTGAACAAATTAAGTTCTGATGTTGTCAAAAAGGGAATTATTAAATTTCTTTGTGATGATATAAATTATACAAAGACTACATTAAAAAATATTCATTCAACATCATCCCGGTTATTCGATCAGAATTTAAAAGATGAAGCCATGCAAATAATTGATAATTTTACAGCTAAATAAAAACTTTATAAATATAAGGAATTAAACGCATATTCTGATTTGAGGGAAATCAGGAAGAAAATAACAGATGTTTTTAATGGATGCCAGGAAGTCTGTAACTCACTTTTCGTAATTTTTAACAGATTAAACATTTAGTTCTGATTTATAAAACAGACCAGTATGTGATTTAAATGAATTGTTTATGGGGATTGAAGCTCAATGTCGCGATAATCATTTTTTCAGTTTTTGAAAGAAACATATTTTGTTTTAATGCGGATATTTGATTTTTTAAAATATTAAAATGATGTTATGGCATTCTTTGCATCAGATGGTCTTATTACTAAGTAAGGTACGACCTTTTTCGTTACGATGATTTCATTCCCGGAACCTTTGTTTAAAGAAGTTTTCCTCCCTTAAATCTGGTAAGACACTAAAAATCAATTCGTTTTCTTACCGCTTATTAACTTTTACCGGTCCTGAGGGCAATCGTTCATCCAGACAACATAACCTGGAAGGAATGGCTGGCCTCAGGGCCTGACTAAGATACTGGCGAATAGTGACATAAGTCACATTTTTATCCCTGGCAACAGAATAGTCCATTAGCCTTCCTGAAGTGTTGCTAAGCTGTAACAGTGCTGTGCGGCACAGATTATCCCGTCATCAACGGTATAGTAAGCTGCATAAAATATTCAATAAAACCAGATAATAACAATGTTGATTAACCGACTGCGTGACCATCTTAATGCTCAACAATGTATGTTAATTTTCTGATAAATATGCCTTTTTTTGGGTGGTTAAGAATAATCAGATCCAGCCAAAATTTGTATGTTATATTGCCGCAAAACTCCCGATTTTCGCGATCATTCCAATGAAAAGTTATGATGACCTTCAGCGTTTTAAAGAAAAAACGCAAACCAACCATATCGAATTCAGGGACATGTCTGATCAGACACGGAGTTCAGATGGAGCCAACTGGGCGACCATCAGACAGCTAATGGATGAAGATGCAGATGCGACGCTAGGCAACGGACAGAGCGTACAGGTGAGTGCTCCCCAGCCTGTGGCGGTCGATACCTTCAGCCAGCAGAGCGCTCCGGCGACCGTGCAGGTCGCGCAGGAGGTGATACGCCCGTCACAAAGCGTCGCGGCGTTTGTGGCGGCCAAACCCGCGGTACAAACCTCAACCTCGCTACTGGACAGCATTTCTGGCCAGTTGAAACCGGCCGCTGGCGTGGCGCAGTCTGCCCCGATCCCTGACGAGCCAAAAGACGTTCCTTCATCCTCGTCAGTCGCGCTACAAACGGCGCGCCAGCCACAGGCGAGTGCCCCCCTTGCCACCGATGTTGCCAGTCGGTCCACCGACGTACACGACGCAGATAACACGCGTTTTAAACAGTTATTCAACGCCACGCCAGAATCGCAGGCATCCCCGCTACCTAAAGATACCCAGCTACACGCTCTGCTGGAGAGAATCGCCTCATGCCGTTAGTTTGTGTTTGTTCTCCGAAAGGTGGCGTTGGCAAAACCACCCTTGCCGCCAATCTCGCCTGGTCGCTGGCGCGTGGCGGCAGTAAAGTTCTTGCCATCGACTTCGATGTGCAAAACGCTCTGCGCCTGCATTTTGGCGTGCCGCTGGCTGATACCCGTGGCTTTGTCGCCAAATCTGCCGTCTCACCGGACTGGAGTCAGTCGATTCTGACTACCGGCGGCAATATCTTTGTGCTGCCTTACGGTGAAGTGTCAGAAGACCAACGTATCGAATTTGAACAGAATCTCACCACCGACCCCAATTTCCTTGCCCGCGGTTTGCACACTGTCCTGAACTATCCGGGCCTGGTGATCGTCGCCGATTTTCCGCCCGGCCCCGGCCCGGCGCTCAAGGCCATGGCCGCGCTGGCCGATTTACATCTGGTGGTGATGTTGGCCGACACCGCCTCACTGTCGCTGCTGCCGAATGTTGAAAACAATAAAATGACCGGCAGTGCGCTGAATCAGCGCAGCGGCAACTACTATGTGCTGAACCAGAGTGACAGCCGCCGGGCTATCAGTCGTGATGTGACGGCCTTCATGCAACAGCAACTGGGAGACAGATTGCTGGGCGTGGTAAACCGTGATGAAAGCGTGGTGGAAGCCAATGCCTCGCAGCAGTCCGTCTTTGATTTCAACCCGGTGTCAGCTGCCGCATTTGATATTGAGCTGGTCAGCAAGCGTCTTGCTGCGCTGCTCAATATCAAAGTGGGCGATGGCGAGATGCATGCGCCGCTGGGATCGCGTTAACTGGCGGTACGCCGATCGCAATGGATGCGTCAAACCCCGGAGTGTGCCTGCGCGCCGGTAAAGAATAATAGTTGCTTCAGTATGCCCTATGAACAAAGTCCTGTATTACCTGCTGCTGCTGGTTGCATTGCCGTTTGCCGCAGTGATTGTGATCACCCCAATGGACAGCCAGAAACAATATATGTTCGGCCTGATCGCCATCGCCATTATTTTTATTCTGGGGCTGACCAAAAGCCACAAAATCTCCATGGTGATGGTGTTTCTCTCCGCTCTGATGTCAACGCGCTATATCTGGTGGCGTGCGACGGAGACGCTCTATTTTAATTCTGAAATTGAAGCGATTCTGGGGATTGGCTTATTCATTGCCGAGGTATACGTCTGGGTGATTTTGCTGCTGGGCTATCTGCAAACCTCCTGGCCGCTGAAAAGAACGATTGAGCCGATGCCGGACGATCTCAGCCTGTGGCCGAGCGTTGATATTTACGTGCCCAGCTATAACGAAAGCCTGGATGTGGTGCGCGATACCGTGCTGGCCGCCCAGTGCATCGACTACCCCCGCGACAAGCTGAAAATTTACCTGTTGGACGACGGTAAACGCAGTGAATTTGCCGTCTTTGCGGCGGATGTTGGCGTGGGTTATATCACCCGTGACGACAACCGTCATGCCAAGGCGGGCAATCTTAACCACGCGATGCGCATCACCAAAGGCGAACTGATTACCGTTTTTGACTGTGACCATGTGGCTACCCGCGCTTTCCTGCAGGCTACCGTGGCACCGTTTCTGAAAGATCCAAAGCTGGCGCTGTTGCAGACGCCGCACTACTTCTATTCACCCGATCCGTTTGAACGTAACCTGAAAGCTGCCCGTGAAATCCCCAACGAAGGCGCGCTGTTTTACGGGCCGGTTCAGCAGGGCAACGACAACTGGAATGCCACCTTCTTCTGCGGTTCCTGTGCGGTAATCCGCCGCAGCGCGCTGGAAGAGATCGGCGGTTTTGCCACAGAAACCGTTACCGAAGATGCCCATACCGCGCTGAAAATGCAGCGTCGCGGCTGGAAATCAGCTTTCCTGGCGCTGCCACTGGCTGCTGGTCTGGCGACTGAGCGTTTGGGGCTGCACGTTATCCAGCGTACCCGCTGGGCGCGTGGCATGACGCAGATTTTCCGCGTGGATAATCCGCTGCTGGGACGGGGGCTGAAGTGGCAGCAACGGCTGTGCTACCTCAATGCCATGCTGCACTTCCAGTTTGGTCTGCCGCGGGTAATCTTCCTGACCGCGCCGCTGGCCTATCTGTTGTTCAATCTGAATATTATTCACTCTTCCGCCAGCCTGATCTTTGCCTACGTCCTGCCGCACCTTGTGATATCGCTCTACGTTAACTCCCGAATGAATGGCCGCTTCCGCGCCACCTTCTGGGGGGAGATTTATGAAACGGTGATGGCCTTCCATCTGGTGATCCCGACGCTGTTAACCATGATTTCGCCCAAACACGGCAAATTTAACGTTACCGACAAAGGAGGCCTGCTGGACAGTGGCTTCTTCGATTTCAATATCGTGCGACCGCATGTGATTTGTGCCCTGCTGTTACTGGTCGGCGTGGTCAGCGGTATCACCCGCGCGGTGGCGCATGACTACTTTGGCGTCGATCCGTGGGTCATTGCGCTGAATGTCGGCTGGGCACTGTTCAGTCTGATCATTCTGATGGCGGCGATTGCCGTGGCGCGAGAAACAAAACAGACGCGCAAAACCATTCGTATCGAGGTCGATATCCCGGTGGTACTGCATTACGCCAGCGGCATTTCATCCCGCTCCAACACGGTAAACCTGTCGATGGGCGGCGTGCAGGTGACGGCGAAGGATAACCGCCACGAAACCGATGCGATTGAAGCGGTGGATCTGATGCTGCAATCCGGCGCGATTTCCATTCCTGTCGGCATTATCAGTGCATCAGATGGGGTTATCCGACTGAAATTTGATGAGATCCCGCTGTCACGCCGTCGCGAGCTGGTGAGGGTCGTGCTCTCCCGTGCTGATGCATGGATCAAACCTGCCGGTCCTAAAGATCGGCCCATTCGCTCGCTGCTAACCATTATACGCACCGTATTTGAACTGTTCTGGCTCTCCTGGAAAGATGGCCGCAGCCGTAAAGCCGCCAGGGCTGATGAGGATGGGATGGCATGAAGGGACTGTTTTTTTGGCTTGGTCTGAGCGGGCTGATGCTGGCTGGCTGCGCGCAGGCTGCCTCGGATAATGTTACCCAGGACAGCCGTGCGCTCTCACTTCTTGCGCCACCGGCTGATGTGGGACAAACGTCCACTCAGCAGCCTGGCCGCGCGCAGACGACGCCGTTATCGGGCGTGGTATCGTCTCAACCTTCCTCTTCAGCGGCCGCCAGCAGTGACGCCGTGACAGAGCAGGGCCAGATGCCTGTCAACCTGCCGCCGTTGCCGGCACCGGCTGGCGGGCAAAACGCCAACCCATCTGCGGCCAGCATTGATGCGACGACGAGCAGCGGGCAGAGCGCTACCGCCCCGGTGGCCAGCGCTGACGCGACGGCAAACGGCGGACAAAGTACCACGGCTCCGGCGACCAGCACCGATGCGACGGCCAACGGCGGGCAGAGTGCCACTGCTCCGGCGGCCAGCGCCGATGCGACGACCAACGGCGGGCAGAGCGCCATCGCTCCGGCAGCCAGCGTAGATGCGACGGCGAACGGCGGGCAGAGTGCCACTGCTCCGACGGCCAGCGCCGATGCGACGGCCAACGGCGGGCAGAGCACCACCGCACCATCCCCCGCCGTGCCCGATATGATGCTTAACCAGCCGCTTGCCAGTACCGTCTCTGTGGCGCAGATGGGGCAACCTGGCGGCATTACGCTCACCGGCGGTCAGTTGCAGTCGGGCATCATCTTCACCCTGCCGTCTGATGAGGTAATCACCAACGCGCGGCTGAATCTCTCGCTGAAGGTGTCGCAGGCGCTGGCCGCCCGCAACACCTCGCTGCAACTGATGCTCAATGGCCAGCCTCTGGGCACCCTGCCACTGAGCGCCTCTGACAGCGCCAGCGAAGAGTACCAGCTGGATATCCCGGCGGCGATGGTGGTCTCCAGCAACAACCTCAGCTTTAAAATCAACGATGCCGACCAGCTGCTGTGTGAACGCGACAGCGCCAGCCAGTACCAGGTGACGATTCTGCCAAAATCAACGCTGTCGCTGGAAGGTCAGCAGCTGAACATGGGCAATGCGCTGCGCAATTTCCCCCGTCCCTTTATCGACTCGTTGCGTATGACGCCCTCCAGCGTGACGATGATCTTCGGGCAAAGCGTGACGCCGGGTCAGGTGAGCGCCGCTGCTATCGTCTCCTCCTGGATGGGTATTCAGACTGACTATCGCGGCATTCACTTCCCGGTATTACGCAATGAGCTACCGGAGAAGAACGGTATTATCTTCGCAAGGCCCGGAGAGACTATCGCCGGGCTACCGGTGCCGGAGGTCAGCGGGCCGACTCTGCAACTGGTGGATAACCCGGCAAACCCGGTTTACAAACTGATGCTGGTTGTCGGTAAAACCGACGACGATCTGCGTCAGGCCGCCTGGCGTCTCACGCTGCCACTGAGCGTGGACAGCAACACCTTATCGGTGGCGCAGCACAGCATGCCGGTCAGTAAAGCGTATGATGCGCCGCGCTGGATCAACACCGATCGACCCGTGCCCCTGCGCGATCTGCTGCGTAAGGATCAAAGCCTGACCACCAACGGCATCTGGCATGACGCGCTGCGGGTTAACTTCCGCGCCGCGCCCGATCTGTTTCTGTGGGATGGCGACAGTCTGCCGGTTCATCTCAGCTACCGCTTCCCGTCAGAAAGCTGGATAGATGAAAATAAATCCTTCCTCAATGTCACACTCAACGGCACCTTTTTGCGTAATCTGACGGTAAACAAAGTCGGGCTGCTGGAGAATATCTGGCACCGCCTGGGCGGCGATGCACGTCAGGAACATTACACCCTGAAGCTCGATCCCTACCTGATTTATGGCGATAACCAGCTACAGCTCTATTTCAGTATCAAACCAAAAGAGAACGCGCCCTGTGGCGTGCTGACCAACAACAATATTAAAAGCCGCATTGAAGATGACGCCTTTATTGACCTGAGCCACACCCGTCATTTCACGCTGCTGCCTAACCTCTCCTATTTTGTTGGCGCATCCTTTCCGTTCAGCCGTTTTGCTGACTACTCGCAAACCGTGCTGATGCTGGCGTCGCAGCCGGGCAATGCGGAAATCAGTGCTCTGCTGGATCTGGCGGGACGTTCCGGCAATGCCACCGGTGTGGCGCTGTACCACAACAGCGTGATGTTCGGCATTCCGGCAGGTGGCACGCTGCTGCAACAGCTGCAAAACAGTGATGTGCTGGCGGTCTCCACCCTGGCGCAAACCGCCTTTAACCAGTCGATGCTGCGTGATTCGCCCTTTGAGGTGAACAGCCATACGCTGGGGGTGAAAGAGCCGGGCTGGCGCGATAACCTGCGCGGCTGGCTGACCGGCGACTGGTATCGCCAGGCGCTGGATGCCGACCGCTATTTTTCGTCAAACGAAGACTGGCGCGGCTTTGTCAGCTACCGCTCGCCGTGGAGCACGTCGCGGGTGGTGGTAATGACGGTGGCAACCGATGATGCTCAACTGTCGCGCCTGCACAATGACCTGTCGCTGGCCCGGATAAACGCCGGTATCCGTGGCGATACCGCCATCATCACCGATGAAAATGGTATCCGCAGTTTTCACGTTGGCACGCAGTTCCCCAGCGGTCAGATGCCGTGGTACATGATGGTGGTGTGGTACGCCAACCAACATGCGGTGCTGCTGGCTTTCCTTGCGTTATTGATCTCCGCAATCATCGGGCTGAGTACCTGCGTGCTGTTGAAAAAACATGCCTGGAAGCGGCTCAATCCACAGAATGATGCCCGTGGCAAAGGCGATAAGAAGTGATGACAATGAAAATAAACACGCTTACCGCCAGAATGCGCCCGCTGTGGATGCCCGGTATCACGCTGCTGGCCTCGGTGCTGACGCCGCCTGCGCTGGCGGATCAGAGCAATAATCCGGCGCTGATGGCGTTATTCGACCAGGCCAGCTACTGGCACCAGAAAGCCCATGACGATCTGGCCCGCGATGCGCTGAATAAAGTGCTGATGGTCGATAACAACAACAGCCAGGCGCTCTACCTGATGGCGCTGTGGGCGCAGCAGAGCGGGGATAATGAAAACGCGGCAAAATGGCGGGCGCGTCTCAGCTAGGTTGCACCGCAGGACCCGCGTCTGACCGAACTGGATAATGCCCGTCAGATGCAGACTATTCCCGCAGCCCAGCTGTCGCTGGCCCGTCAGCAGGCCAGAGCGGGCAATATTGCCGCTTCGCTGCAAACCTGGCGCAACACTTTCAGTGGCAACGAGCCGCCGGACAGCGTGGCGGCGGAATACTATCTGACGATGGCGGGCGACCGGACGCTGCTGCCGCAGGCGATTGATAATCTGCGGCAGTTTGCCGCGCAGCACCCGCAGGATACCGGGGCCAGGCTGGCGCTGGGTAAGGCGTTGACCTGGCAGGAATCGACCCGCCGCGAAGGGCTGCAAATTCTTGAAGGGATGGCGAGCGGTAACGCCGATGCCGACCGTTCGTTGCGTCAGGCGCTGCTGTGGCTGGGGCCACAGGCAGAGGATGCGGCGCTCTATCAGAACTATCAGCAGCGTCACCCGCAGGACCGCGCGGTGATGGATTATTACCGCAAAAATGTCGGCGGCGCGGAGAAAGGCCAGGGTTTTACCGCCCTGAACAGCGGCGATGTTTCCGGGGCTCAGACGGCGTTTGACCGGGTATTAAAGGCCAACCCGCAGGATGCCGATGCGCTGGCGGGCCTGGGCTATGTTGCCCAGCGCAGCGGGAATTACGCCGCTGCCGCCGATTATCTTGACCGGGCGGCAAAGCTGGGCGGTGACAACAGCCAGCAGCGCCAGCAGCAGGCGGCCGACGCCCGGTTCTATGCTGAGCTTGGCCAGGCTCAACAGGCGATGAAGGCGGGTGACGTCGCCCAGGCGCTGAGTCTGAGCGAGCCGTTAACCCAGGCCGAAGGCGAAAAAGGCCTTGCGGCCAGACTGTTTCGCGCTGACGTGCAGCGGCGCAGCAATCAGCTGGATGCGGCTGAACAGACCTACCGCGCGGTGCTCCAGAGCAATCCGGATAACCGTTCCGCGAAAGAGGGGCTGTTCTACGTGCTGCGCCAGCAGAACCGCACGGCGGAAGCCAACACCCTGCTGGCGGCGCTGCCCGACGCGGTGCGCGCCAGCATGGCACCCCGACCCACTGCCACCAGCGAGCCGGTGCGCCGTCAGGCTAAACAGGCGCTGGCGGCCGGTAACATCGCCCAGGCGACAGGACTGCTCCAGCAGGGAATTCGCCGCTTTCCTGATGATGGCTGGCTGCGGCTGGATCTGGCGCGCATTTATCAGCAGCAGGGCAACACCAGCCTGGCGGCTGGCGTGATGCAACCCGCCTTCCGCCAGGGGGCCAGTGGTAACGAAATCTATGCGGCGGCGCTGTTTGCCAGTGAAAACGGTGCGTGGCAGCAGGCGCAGTCCCTGCTTTCCCGCATCCCCCCGCGTAATCAGAACCGCGATATGCGCGATCTGGCCAGTCGGGTCAATTTCAATTTGCAAATGGGCGTGGCCCAGCAGTACCTGGCGCAGGGTTCCAACACCGCCGCCCTCAACACCCTTAAGGCACTGGCGGTCAATCCACCGGACAATCCGGCGGATGTGGGCAGCCTGGCGAAAAATCTGGCGGCGGCGGGCGATCTGCCTGGGGCGGTTGCATTGGTGCGCAACAACATGCAGCGCGGCGTGCAGGGTAACGCCGGAGATTATGCCGACCAGGTGCAGGTGCTCAATCAGGCGGGACTGGCGGGTGAAGCGCAAAGCTTCCTCAGTAATCCGGAATTGCAGTCGCGCAGTACTCCCACCCAACTGGCGGGCATCCGGAATGGTTATCTGATTAACGAAGCGGATCGTCTGCGTAATCAGGGCGAGTATGCCGCAGCTTACGACAAGCTGATTGCTGCGTTGCAGCACGATCCCCAAAACACCGATCTGATGTTCGCGATGGCCCGACTTTATCAGTCCGGCAAAATGAACGCACAGGCCGGGGTGGTTTACGATTACCTGATTACCCGTGACACCCCTGCACAGGACGCGCGGATTGGGGCCATCAACGTGGCGCTGACCGAACACAACCTGACGAAAGCGAAAGCGCTGGTGGCTGGCCTGCGCGGTGAGCAGACGCCGCAGCGGCTGCTGCTGATGGCGCGCGTCGCTGAGGCCGATGGCGATCATCAGCAGGCGCTGGCCTGGCTGCGTACTGCGCATGGAAAAATTAACGGTTTACAACAGACGTCCGACGGTTCTCCGCCGGTGATTGGCGGGCTGGTGCTGGCGGATAACCCGTTTATCAACCGCACCACGCTGCCGGTACGCCACAACGCATCGCCTTCAACTTATGGCGCGGTGATGCCGTGGCAGCAGAGCACGGTGGCCGCTGACAGTAGCGGCCAGACGGCCAGTGCTGATGTGCCGACACAGCAGGAGCAGACCCGCCAGCAGATCGATAACATGCTGGATGATTTGCAGCAGCGCACCGGCAGCTGGACGCAGGGAACGGTGCAGATCCGATCGCGTGACGGCGAATCCGGCCTGAGCAAGCTGACCGAAGCCAAAGCGCCGCTGGTGTTTTCCACCGTCCCCTATGGCGATACGCGCTTTGACTTTACGCTGACGCCGCTCAGCCTGAGTGCCGGCAGTGCGTCCGGTAGCGCTATCCCGCGTTTCGGCACCGAAGCGCTGGAGCAGGGACGTATCGCTCAGGCCAATGCCGTCACGCCGTCATCGGTGGCGCTCAACTCGCCAGGCGCACAGAATGCGTCAGGGGCCGAGGTTAATCTCGCCCTGAGCAACGACAATTTCAAAATCGATCTTGGGACCACTCCGCTGGGGCAGGATCTGAACACGCTGGTGGGGGGCATTCAGTGGTCGCCCAAACTGACGGATTATCTGACGCTGATCCTCACCGGTGAACGTCGGGCCGTCACCGACAGCCTGCTCTCTTATGTCGGCATGGAGGACAAGCTCACCGGCAAAAGATGGGGTCAGGTGACCAAAAACGGCGGTAACGCCATGCTGAGCTACGATAACGGCGATGCCGGATTCTGGTTAAGCGCGGGTGGCTACAGCTATCTGGGTGAAAACGTCGCCACTAACCAGAGCCTCGTCGGTTCGGCCGGAGCCTATCTTCGCCCCTATCATGATGACAACAGCGAACTGAAGACCGGCATCAGCTTCAGCTGGATGGATTTTTCCAAAAATCTCAGCTACTTCAGCTATGGTCAGGGCGGCTATTTCAGCCCGCAGAACTTTGCGGCCGTCTCTTTTCCGGTGGACTGGAGCAAGGACTACGACGATCTCAAAGTCAGAATTGGCGGTTCGGTGGGCTATCAGTCGTATTCACAGGATCGCAGTGCTTACTTCCCCACCGATGCGGCGAAACAGCAGCAGTTGCAGAGTTACTTTGATGCCGGTGACGTGACTGAAGCCTGGTATGGCGGCAGCAGCAAAAATGGCATCGGTTATAAACTTCATGCCGGCGCGGATTACCGGGTGACGAAAGATGTCACCATTGGCGGTCAGCTTGGCTACGACACCTTTGGTGACTATAACGAGAGCAGCGCGCAACTTTACTTCCGCTACCTGCTTGGGGACAAATAAGCATGAATGAACTGACAGAGCGAACGCTGAACTACTACCGTCAGCAGCAGTATCAGCCTGGCTGGTTTGATCTGCTCAGCGTGATGATCAACGGGATGTTACGCAATGCGGGCGAACGGGAGAGTCATGCGTTTTTGCGGCAGATGGGCGAGACGCTGGCCGCTCGCTATCCGCTGGCGGCAGCGCAGACGGTGGCCGATCTGGAGTATCAGATCAATGCGGTGCTGGCGCGCTTTAACTGGGGCTTTGTCGATGTGCAGCCTCATGCCACCTCGCTGCTTATCTGCCATATGGCCCTGCCGCCGGGAGACGGCGTGATTGACGGACCTCAGTGGCGTGCGGCCCTGGGCGCGGTGCTGCTTGGCCTCTACGGGCGCTGGCTGGCTGAACAGGGCGGTCAGCCAGACGTCCCGCTGGTTTGTAAGCAAACCAGCGACGAAACCACATTAACTTTCTGCTACCAGAGGTGAGACGGGTGAAAAAGCTTTGGCTGACGAGCGTAATAGTAATAGCAATGCTGCTGAGCTGTGTGCAGGCCAGCGCAGCCGACGGCTGGAGCAGCTTTAAAAGCCGTTTTATGACCGGTGATGGCCGCATTCTGGACACCGGCAACAACGATATCAGCCACACCGAAGGGCAGGGTTACGCCATGCTGATGGCGGTGTCGTATAACGACCGCAGCAGCTTTGACAGCCTGTGGCGCTGGACACAGCAGCATCTGAAAAATCCGCAAACCGGACTGTTTTACTGGAAATATAATCCGGCGGCTGCCGATCCGGTGGCGGATAAAAACAACGCCTCCGATGGCGATGTGTTGATCGCCTGGGCGCTGCTGAGGGCCGGAGAGAAGTGGCAGAATAGCGGATATTTGCAGGCATCCGACCGCATCCAGCGCGCCATTGCCGATCACAGTGTGAAAAGCTTTGGCGGCTACACGGTGATGCTGCCGGGTAATCAGGGGTTTGATAAAACCACCTACCTGATTATCAATCCGTCCTATTTCCTGTTTTCCGCGTGGCGTGATTTTGCCAGCCGCAGTCACCTGAAAGTGTGGAATAACCTGATCGACAGCGGTATGGATCTGCTGTCGAAGATGCGCTTTGGTGATGCGGGGCTGCCGGTGGACTGGGTGGTGCTGAATGCCGATGGCTCGGTCGCTCCCGCCACGGCGAAACCCCCGCGTTTCAGCTATGACGCCATCCGCATCCCGCTGTATGTCTGGTGGTATGACCCGCAAAGCCTGCAACTGGTGCCTTTCCAGCGTTACTGGATGAGCTTCTCACGGCTGCAAACCCCCGCGTGGATCGATGTGCTGAACAATAACAAAGCGCCTTACAATATGTCGGGTGGGCTGCTGGCGGTGCGTGATTTGACGCTTAATGCGGGCGGCCTGAGCGATCGGTTAAGCGATAAAGAAGATTACTACTCGGCCAGTCTGCAAATGCTGGTGTGGATAGCGATGAAAGATCGCTAATCGCCTGAGTAACTTACTCATTTTTGCATCCGACGCGCTAAATTATGCGGCGGTGCAGGGATTGTCTGACGCGTAGCGCAGGGGGTTAACTGGGGAAAACGGCGGAGATCACCGGGACCCCAGATGAACCCAATTCAGACCACTTCAACCGATCGGCAGATCAGGCAACAGCCGGCAGCGCTGGTTTTGACCATCGGCATTTTTTTTGACGGCACGGCGAACAATGCCGTCAATACCACCTCCCGCCTGCAATCCTGCGCGGCGGAATATTTTGGCCTCGACGATGAACAGGCCCTGTCAGCGCTGGCGCGACTGGGGCAGGACGGCCATCAGGGCAGCCATCTTGGCTACTACACCAACATCCACTGGCTGAACAACCTGTATCAAACCGATTTGCCGATTGCTGAAGGGCAGATACAACAGCGTATCTATATCGATGGCATCGGCACCGAAGCAGATGAGAAAGACAGGCTGCTGGATACGGCGCTGGGCACCGGCGCACGGGGCGTGGTGGCGAAAACGGATAAAGCCATTGCGGCGATTGCCGATCTGCTGCGTGATTTCTTCAGCAACCAGCCTGATGCCGCTTGCTGCACCCTCACTGAACTGCAATTTGATCTGTTTGGCTTCAGCCGGGGAGCGGCGGCGGCCAGACATTTCGCCAACCGGGTTTTCAGCCAGGCCCGCGCAATCATCGCCGCGCTGCAACAGGGCCTGTGCGGGCTGGATTATCAGGGTGCGGCGGCGGGGAAGGTTCGTTTTCTGGGGCTGTTTGATACCGTTGCGGCGATTGGCAGCGCAGCCAATGGGCTTAACCCCAACAGTGCGCACAGTGGTGAGGTCCAGCTGGAACTGCGCCCCGGCGTGGCAGAGAAAGTCTTTCACCTTACCGCCCGGCACGAGTGCCGTTTTAACTTTGCCCTTAACAGTGTCAAACCGGCGTGGCCGGAGCTGGCCTTGCCGGGCGTCCATTCTGATATTGGCGGCGGCTATCACCCGGTGGAAGAAGAGAACTGTTTTCTCACCCGGCCACAGTTTGCCACCGTTGCGCTTGCTACCGATGATGCCAGCACGCCTGTCTACCGGCGGGCAGCTGAAGAACTTGATGCCCTGAGACATTACCCGGCCAGCGCGCTGTTGACCGCCAGCAACCCGACACAGCTGGTCAGCTGGCATGACGACCGTATGCCGACCGATCGTTACGGTATGCTGCAAAAGCGCAGCGGCGCGGCGGCAGTTTTGCGTCACCGCGTGCGCAACGACTGGGCGAAGGTGGCGCTGAGGGTAATGCTGGATGCGGCTTCGGAAGCCGGGGCGCATTTTACCCCGGCGGTGCCGGCATTTCCTGAGCTGGCGTTGCCCGTTGAGCTGGAAAGCCTGTGTGAAAAGGCCGTCACCCTGGGACGTGCGGCACGCAGCGGTCGGCAGGCGGTGGGATTTACCACCCCGGAGCTGAACCTGCTGGCGGGGCAGTATCTGCACTGTTCCGCCAACTGGAACGCCGTCAGCGTTGATGAAAGTGGCTGCGTTTCCGGCGCGGTCAGGCCTGGCAAACTGCTGTCATTCACTAACCGCCCGGACAGGCACTGGCAACGCACGATTTACAGCGTGGATGGTCGGAAAATGTGAGCGCAGATAATAATGCCATCATTCCTCGCAACGGCCAGTCTCTTCGCTGTTACTGCCGAAGCGTGCTGTATTTATATCTGATAAAAAGCATGAGGTATGCCGCAGTTGTTCTTATCAATTATTGAACTGTGATTATTTTCAGCATAGCATCGCAGCTGCTGATGTAAAATTAACTTTCAGAATGAAAAAATAAATATATTTGTGCTGGCCCCGGTCAGATGATTATTTAATGGATGCTGTTTTATCAATCATAAACGGCGACCCTGAATAATTTGAATTGCAGGAAAGGTTACGCACCTGCAAGGTGACGTATTCAGGGCAAAGATGAAAAGGATATCACTATGGCGGGATTTAATTACGGTGGTGGCAAGGGTGACGGTACCAGCTGGAGTTCAGAGCGGGGGAGTGAACCTGCACCCGGCGGCGATAGTCACGGAAATTCAGGTGGTCGCGATAACAGAAATAACTCAGGCAACAGAGCCACAGGTGTTTCTGACAGGCTGGTGTCGCAGGTAACGCACTGGCGCGGGCTGCCGGTATCAATCCGGAAAGTTTCAGCCTCTACTTTATTGAAGAGGGTCATATTATCGGGATCGCGAACGATGCGGGCGTGGGAATAGACGGTGATTTTTCTCCGGCTCATGTTAATTTAGGGCCTGCTCCAGCAGATCTGTTTAGCGAAAATAAAACCGCAGCCGGAAACGACAACCACAATGCATTAAATGGCGGGCTGGGCCTGACCGACCTTTATAAGGGCGATCTTTCTGACGCACGTATCAATGCGCTGAATAAAACCATTGCTGATAACATGAAGATGGCCAGGCTTAAGCAGTCCGGAACGCGAATTACCAAAGCCAGATCGGAAATAATTAAGGCAAAAAAAGAGCTGGGCATGATTAATCTGGTTCGTCAGAAAAACCAGCAAGCTGCCGGAGATGAAAGGGAAATGCTCGACAAAGCAGCGGGATTGATTACGGATACAGGCGGAAAACTCGCAGATTATTTGGGTGAAAAATACCGTACGGTAGCAAAAGAAATTGCAGATAATATCAGGAATTTTCAAGGTAAGAATATCCGTAATATAGACCAGGCGATGGCCTCCCTGAATAAAGTCATCTCTAATCCCAGAATGAAAATTAACAAGGCTGATAAAGATGCGATAATTAATGCCTGGCGAAGTCTGAACGCCAGCGATATGGCTGACAAGCTGGGCAACCTTGCCAGAGCGTTTAAGGCGGTCGATATCGTGCAGAAGGTTGAAAAAATCCGTCAGAAAAGCATTGAGGGGTTCGAAACCGGAAACTGGCAGCCGCTGATGCTTGAGGTTGAATCCTGGGTGCTAAGTGGTCTGGCCGCCAGCTTTGCGCTGGGGATACTCACCAGCTTAATCGCCTTGGTGTCGTTATATTTCCCAATATCTTCAGTAGCTTTAACGATATTCGGCATAATTCTGTTGGGTATTGCAGCGACATTTATTGATGCTGATTTGGTAGATGAAATTAATAATGAGCTTATACGTTCGGCACATTAGATTAAAAAGAGAGGTCTACTGGATTTCTCTTTTTATACCGAATAAATTGGATCGGAAAATATTTTTTCAGAATTACCTGTATCGTAAAAATCCATTCCATAAATTAGCTTGATATATGATGGGCATCAAAATATACGATTTCTTGTTTCTCTAAACAATGCGAAAGAAATCCATATGAACGTTATTGTAAATAAAAAAATACCGGAAAATATGCTTGCGTAAAATGCGGTAAGAAAATAATCGTTTTTGGCTATAATTTTCAATATATCTCTTTTGGTGGTGAGTTCGATATTACAAAAAAGAAACACATAGACCAGGATGAAATACAATGAGCCGCTGAGCAGAGTAGTTTTTATCAGAACTCTCAGAGACGCCTCTGTTTTCAGAGTAACCCAGTTGCAGGGAGGTAAAACAAACAGCAGTGCAAAAATGGGCGCCGTTTTGCAGTAAATATCCATTACCTTACTCATTAATGGATTTTTAGCTGACATCAAAGCGGGCCAGTCAGCGCCAAAGCTGGCGATCTCTTGCAGCAAAGGGGAGTGCGGATCATCCTGGTACAAAGCAAAGATAAACAGTATTGGTATTGCGGAAAATGCCATAAAAACCAGCATTCTTCTGCTTACTTTATTGTTTTTCCTGACGATATCCGCGTGTTCCATAGTATCTCCCTGTTTATTATTTCACCCGGTGTCTGTTCCATCGGACCGTTCCGTTTGCCTGCCTGATTCTGGCAGTGCTCGCCATCCCTGTATAACTCTTTGTACTACGCCCGTTTTGCGTTGCGCCGATTGCAAGTGGCTGAGACATCTGTTCGGGCAGACTGTCAGCTCAGATTGATAATAATGGCCGGGCACCGCTCTTTTTTCATGGGAATGTGGCAGCCGCAGCGATGATAAAACGGCTTTATATAATCTGCCAGTATTCTCAGGGGCATTTGCGATACCACGCAGACAACCTGGCAGATCATTTTACAACGGCGTACTGTTTTGCATTTTCGTGCCGCAAGCTGCTCCCTGTGTGCTGAAGGATCCTTGCCACCCGGCAAAAACAGGGTGCAAAGTAAATGAACTCAGCCCCAATGAAACCGTCTTCGATAATTACGCGAAGGGAAATGATTAATCGCAACGGCCTGCCAGCGTGCTGCTGTGCTGCCTGCGCTGTCACCATGCCAGCGGCGCAGGCTTCCTTCTCAACAGCTTAAGCCACCTACTGCGGCCAGGCCACCCAGTCGCCGCCGTTGAGCCGAACCCAGGGTTTGCCCTGATAGAGGATTACAACCGCGTTATCATTTTCCGACACCACCGGCGACTGCGGCAGATTTTCCGTCAGCGCTGACATGCTGACGTTGGCCGCATTAAACACCTGCCCGTCCACCACCCGCGAAATCAGATCGGAGAGCGCCAGCAGGCTGGTGGGGGCGTCTACCTGTAATGGCTGCTGCTGATGTGGTGCTTTCATACCGGCAAACATAATGCCCACCGGTACATGGGTAATCGCCGGGCTGGGGATGTCGCGCAGGCCGGGCATCTGCATTTTGTCACCCTCAAGGGCTGCACCGTGCTCCGGCGCAACAATCACCATCACCTTACGGCCTGATTTATCCAGACGGGTCAGGAAGGCATCCAGCTGATCAAACAGCTGTCTGGCCCTGGGCTGCCAGGCAGCGGTTTTGGTGCTGCCCAGCTCCCGCGTGCCATCATGCAATGGGATCAGGTTGTAAAAGGTGGCGCTGCGCGGATCGTGACTTTTTTGCCGCTCATCCAGCCAGCGCTGCATCACCTCGGCATCATTCAATACCGGGGAGCTGTCAAACGAAGACCAGGCGGCGTTGATGCCGTTCTGCGCCATCAATGGCGCCTGCAAATGACCATCGTCACGCAGTTCTTTCAGGTAGTCACCAAATACGCCGGTATGGTCCATCATCAGTTCAGATTTAAAGCCGAGCTTCGCCAGGTTATCAAACAGATAGCAGCGTTGATCGGCAGGCTGATAAAGCGAGGCATGGGAAGCCTGACCACAGCTGGCACGAAGCAGGCGAATGCCCGCCGGACCGCTGTAGCCGGTGGCGGAGTTGTAATTGTTCAGCACCACATCAAAGTGCTTCCACAGTGGGTGATTGCGCAGCTGGGCGTCATCCAGATCGGACCAGGCGAGTGAGCAGATGTTAATCACCAGAATATCGAAGGGCGTGGCGTCCGCCGGTAATGCGTCCGGGAAGGCGGTGATACGCTGCTTTTCACTCTGGTAAAACTGGTTAAGCCAGGCGGTCAGGTTTTCGCTGGTTGGCGGTGCCGACTGGTCGCTGGCACTGGCCGCTTTTGCCACATTACCGGACGGCGTCGGCGTGTTCAGCACGGCCTGCGGCGTGCTTTCTCTGTCAGGCAACAGCCTGAATGCCGGACCCGCAAGGTTGACCAGGTTGATCCACAGCAGCATCAGGGTCACCAGTACCGTGATGCGCAGCCACTGCGCGATAAACAGATAGCCCACCAGCATCACAAAGCCGGTGCCAATCATCGGCCAGTTGATAAAGCGGTTCGCCAGGTCAAGCAGGTACGCGCCGGAAAAACCGGTCAGCTGAGAACCCTGGCTGGCGATGCTTTCCGGGCCCGGTAGCCAGGTGTCGTGCCAGAACAGCGCGATAGCCACCGGAACAGCCAGCCAGTGCCGCAGGCGATGCAGCCGTGGCGAGGGCAGGGGAAAAAGCAGCGCGGCGAGGAACACCAGATTGCTCAGCGCATGAAAATTAAGATAGCCAAACCACAGCAGGGCAAATTTGACCAGGAAGTAGAAATTCCAGCCGCCCAGGCCCCGCCAGTGGAGGAGGGGATCTGGCTTCACAGGTTGGTGTTGATTCATTATTTATCCGATTTTGAAGATTTTTGTCGCCAGGTGCCCTGGTATTTCAGTGCGCGAGGCGGGGTAATACGCAGCACCAGCCGCCGCCACTGTCGTGGCAGCCAGCGGGCATAAAAGGGTTTTAACAGCAGTAACAGCAAAACCATCAGTATCAGGATTTGCACCACATCGATTAATGTCATCTGTTTTCTTCCGTGAAAGGCGCGCCGATGGTGATCATTTGGGGTTTTCTGCGCAGGGGCGGCTGGTGGAGGCGCGGGCCGCTTATGATCGGCAGTTTCACGGCGTTTTTCCTGCCACAGATATTGCGCTGGAGTACTGGCAGCTGGTAGCGCGTCTGCCTGGTCAGCAGTCGCTGGCGCTGGCATAGTTGCAGGCGCTGGATGGCGATGCGCCAGGCAGTATCAGCGTACGCCTCGCCATTGCCCGGATGCAGCTGAGCCGCGACCAGCGTCAGGCCGCTATACGCCAGTTGCAGCAGGTGGCCGCCGAACCTGCTGGCCGCCGCCAGGCCGCAGCGCTGTGGCTGAAAACCATCCAGTCTGAGCCGGTCGCGCCGCAAACGGTGGTGGCGTTGAAAGAGTATCTTGCCACCTTCACCAGCGACCAGCCGCAGGCTGATGGCCTGGCCGCGCTGGCCGCCGCCCGGAAAATGCTGGCCGACCCGGCTTACCAGCAACGTCTGCGCGGGCTGGCAATGATTGATCGCGGGCAGAGCCTCGCGGCGATTCCGGCATTAAGAGCCGCCCTGCATGCCACGCCCAATGACCCGCTGTTACTGGGCGCGATGGGCCAGGCTTATTCACGGGCCAACCGCCGCGCCGAAGCCGGTGTCTGGTATCAGCGGGCGATTGCTGCCGACGGGCAGGGCACCGATATCGACAAATGGCGCAGCCTGCAACGTTCAAATCTCTACTGGCTGGCGATTGCTCAGGGCGACAACGCCGTGGCTGTCGGCGATCTGCGCCGCGCCGCGCTGCATTATCAGCAGGCCCGTGCGCTGGATGGACGCGATGGCTATGCATTAATTGGCCTGGGCGATGTGGCGCTGGCGCAGAAAAATCCGGCGCAGGCCGAACGGGATTACCGCCAGGCATGGCGGATGGATGCTGCCAATATCACCGCGTTAAGACGGCTGGTGACGCTTTATCAACAGCAGTCACCCCAACGGGCGATGGCTTTTATAAACAGCCTGCCCGCCAGACAGAAGCGGGCGCTGAACGATACGCTGGTCACGCTCAACAATACGCTGCTGAGCGCCGAAGGCGATCGGCTGGCCGCCAGCGGAAACTGGCCGCAGGCGGTCGCGACGTATCGCCAGGCACAGCGGGCGACGCCCGATGACGTCTGGCTGAATTACCGTCTGGCGGGCGCGCTGCGTCAGACGGGAGAGCGGCAGGCGGCGGATAGTCTGATGGCCGCGCTGGCCAGACGGAAACCGGAGGATGCCAGCCAGGTGTATGCGTACGCGCTGTATCTGTCTGCCAGTGACCGCACTGACGACGCTCTGCGCCAGCTGCATCGCCTGCCGACCGCCCGCTGGGATCAAAATCTTAACGATCTGCACGCTCGCCTGATGATGGAGATGAGCCTTGCCCGCGCCGAACGGTTGTATGCCGCAGGCGATCGGGCGGCGGCAGACGCGCTGCTCGACACGCTACCTGCATCCACACGGATTACCCTTACCCGCGCCGACTGGGCGATGACGCAGGGCGACAGTGAGCGCGCACTTCAGGGATATCGCGCGGTGCTGGCGGTTGAGCCGCAAAACACCACCGCCCGACTGGGGGAAATTGACGCGCTGCTGGCGCTGAAGCAGCTGCCGCAGGTCCGACAGCGGCTGGTGGCGCTGCCTCCGACCGCGATGACGGAGAGTGTCAATGCCGGACGGCGGGCGGCGGCGGCCTGGCTGGCGGTAGGAGATGTGACCCATGCTCAGGCACTTTATCGCCGCCTCAAACCGCAGGCGGAAAAAGAGATGCCTTCCGCAGGCAGCGCGCTGCTGTTTCGCGATGCCGCCCGGCTGGCCGCCAGCCAGCAGCAGCCGGTTGCGGCGCAGGATGATTATGGCCGGGCGATGCTGGCCAGTGGCATCAGCGATACGCTACCGGCAAATCAGCAGGCGCTTACCCGGCTGACACGCAATAACCCGGCCGATGACTGGCTGAAGCGGAGTATCCGCAGCGATGCCGCCACGCTTGCCCGGCAGCAGGACACCACCCTGACCATTGCGGAGGGTTATTCCCGCAGCAAAGGCACCGGCGGTATCTCTGATTTCACCGCCCACACCACCATGATGCAGCTGGAGACGCCGCTGGCAGCAGGCAAAGGCTTTATGCGGCTGGATAATGTCTCCCTCTCTGCCGGGACTTTTTCGCGAAATGCGCAGGGTAATTTTGACGACAACTTTGGCACCTGTGCCAGTACTGATGCAGTCTGTCGCCGGGATTTCCGGCAGCACCAGAACGGCACCAGCGTTGGCCTTGGCTACAACAGCGAGCGCTGGTCGGCGGATCTGGGCACCACACCGCTGGGCTTCGAGGTGACCAACTGGGTCGGTGGCCTGACCTGGCACGGCAGTATTCAGGATGTTGGCGTGTCGGTCACCGCATCACGCAGGCCGGTTTCCAGTTCGTTACTGGCCTATGCCGGGGCGCGTGACCCCGCAGAAGCCAGCGGTAAACGCTGGGGCGGCGTGGTGGCGACCGGCGGCGAGATCAGCCTGAGTTACGATCGTGGCGAGGCTAACGGTCTGTGGGCCAGCCTTGGCGCGCATCAGCTGACCGGCGAAAATGTCCGCGACAACAGCCGTCAGCGGCTGATGGCGGGTTATTACTACAAGTTGATTAATGAAGATAATCGCCGGGTGACGGTGGGGCTGAACGCGATGCTGTGGCACTACGCTCACGATCTCAGTGATTATTCGCTGGGCCAGGGCGGCTATTACAGTCCACAGCGTTACCAGTCGCTGGCGATTCCGCTCACTTACCGTCAGCGCAGCGAAAACTGGTCGTGGAGTCTCGGTGGCTCGCTGTCATGGTCACAATCCCGCAGCCGTGGCGAACCGCGCTATCCCCTCTCTGATACCTCGCTGACTGGCGATAACCCGATGGGCAGTGACGGCAGCAGCCGCGGGTTCGGTTACACGGTGCAGGCGGCGGTGGAAAGACGCCTCAGCGCGCACTGGACGCTGGGCGCGGGTGTGGATCTGCAACAGGCGAAAGATTACACTCCCAGTCAGGGTTTACTCTATGTACGTTATTCGATGACGGGCTGGCAGGGTGATCTGGATATGCCCGTGCAGCCGTTAACGCCGTATGCCGACTTCAATTAGGCTAACGTGCTGATATTTAACGTTGCCTGGTCATAGCCAAAACGCGTCTCAGCTCATGCTTCCTTAAGGGATGACTTAACAAGCGCCTGCCATCATATATACTCAGGACAGTTTTGCCGCCTGCGTGGCGGCATTCAGCATTGCGGAGAACAGGCTTGCGCGTCAGTCGTTCATTAACGATAAAGCAGATGGCGACGGTTTCAGGGGTGGCAGCTGTCACTATCTGTATTTTTATCGTCATCCAACTTTTCCATTTTGTGCAGCAGCGCAGGATTGACTATGCCCAGCAGATGGAAAATATCGCGCATACCGTGCGTCAGCCATTGTCCAGGGCGGTTCTGAAGGCGGATATCAGTCAGGCCGGATTGATTCTGTCGTCGCTGAAACCCGCCGGTATTCTGGCACAGGCTGAAGTGGTGCTGCCCAGCGGGATGCAGGCGCTGCATACGGATTTCGAACCCACCAGACCGGTGCCGGAGCTGGTTGCCCGCCTGTTTGAGTTACCGGTGAAAATTACCGTGCCGCTTTATTCGCTGGAGCCGTCGAACCCGAAACCGCTGGCGCTGCTGGTGTTGCAGGCGGATTCCTGGCGGGTGTACCAGTTTATTCTCAGCGCGCTGTCCACCATGGTGACCATCTGGCTGCTGCTGGCGCTGATCCTTTCGGTGTCCATTAGCTGGTGCATTAATCGCCTGATTGTTCGCCCTTTAAGAGCCATCGCCGCTGAGCTACAGGATTTGCCGCCGCAGGAAGCCATCTCGCACCAGCTGGTCCTGCCGAAACGCCACCGTGATGATGAGCTGGGGGTGCTTATCCGCAGCTATAACCGCAACCAACAGATTGCGGAGGCGGTGCACGATGAAATGAGCCGTCTGACCACCCGCGTCGCCCTGACCAACCTGCCAAATAAAGCCCTGTTTCTTGCGCTGCTGGATGAGCATCTTAATTCGCTCTCCGGCGATGAGTCGTTTACCGTGCTGATCCTGCGCATCGAAACGCTGCTGGAAGCGAATGGGGTGGTGGCGGACGAACAGCGTGACGCGCTGTTACTGACGCTGCTGGAGAGAGTCAAAGGCTGCATTGACAGTCACACCATCGTTGGGCAGATCTCCGGTAGCGATTTGGTGCTGCTCGCCAGACGTGCCAACAGTCCGTTTCGGGCGATGCGGCTGGCGCGCCTGCTGTTGCTGCGTCTGAATCAGCCGGTGACGCTTTCGCAAATGCAGCTGCGGCCCAATGTCAGTATTGGCCTGGCCCAGCGCGATGACAGTCATCTCAGCGCCCAGGATTTTCTCAGCCGCGCCGCGTCAGCGATGATGTCAGCCCGGCATCAGGGTAAAAATCAGATCCTGTTTTTCGACCCGGCGATGATGGAGCGCGCGCACAAGCGCCTGACCCAGGAGCACGATATCTTGCAGGGGCTGGCGGAAGAGAAATTTTCGCTGTTTCTGCAACCACAGGTGGATATGCGCAACGGCCAGCTGGTCGGCGCGGAGGCGCTGTTGCGTATGCGCCAGCCGGATGGCAACTGGTCGCTACCGGAGGATTTGATCGTCAATGCGGAAGAGATTGGGGTGATAGGTTCGCTGGGACGCTGGGTATTCGAAGAGTCCTGCCGGGTACTGGCGGCCTGGCAGAAAGCCGGGGTAAAACTGACGCTCAGCGTCAACCTCTCTGCCGCGCAGCTGCGTGAGCCGGATATGGTGCTGCACCTACGCGACCTGATTGATCGTCACCGCATTTTACCCGGTAGTCTGATGCTGGAAATTACAGAAACCGCACAGGTGGAGGAGCTGGAACTGGCGCTACGCCTGCTGGGCGAGTTGCAGGAGTTTGGTGTGTCGGTGGCGCTGGATGACTTTGGCATGGGCTATGCCAATCTGAACTGGCTCAGCCAGTTTAAATCCCTGTCAATCAGTAAGTTAAAGATGGACCGCAGCTTTGTCTGTTTACTGCCCCATGACGATACGATGGTGAAGATAGTGGCAGCGATAGCAGAGATAATCAGGCTGGACGTGATAGCGGAAGGGGTGGAAACGCCGCAACAGCGCGACTGGTTGCTGGCACGGGGTATCTTTATCGGTCAGGGATATCTTTATTCTGAAGCGCTTCCTGTTGCGGCCTTCAATCAGAAATACTTCGCCGCTCTTCAGAGCGCAGCAGATCAACTCTTTCAGGATTGCTGACGCAGGCTGAACCTGCTCCGTACGACATTTTCTCCCGTTACCACTGCCCAATTATCTTAGTACAGCCGGGAGCTGAAGTGATTCAGCTCTTAAAACGTTATTCTGGTCTGCTCAGAATGTGTCAATTTATATCAATTCGGTTAACAGGGTGTTAGGTTTGCGTTGAAGTTTGACGATAACTACAACGAACCCACCCATCATTAAGCTGTTAACGGATATTGCTATGAAAACGTCTCTGTTTAAAAGTCTTTATTTCCAGGTCTTAACCGCTATCGCTATCGGTGTGCTGCTCGGCCATTTTTGGCCTGAACTGGGCGCGCAGATGAAGCCGCTGGGCGACGCTTTTGTAAAACTGATCAAGATGATTATCGCCCCGGTGATTTTTTGTACCGTGGTGACCGGCATTGCCGGAATGGAGAGTATGAAAGCCGTGGGGCGCACCGGTGCTGTGGCGCTGCTCTATTTTGAGATTGTCAGCACCATCGCGCTGATTATCGGTCTGGTGGTGGTTAACGTGCTGCAACCGGGTTCCGGGATGAATGTCGATCCGGCCACGCTGGATGCCAAAGCGGTGGCTGTCTATGCCCAGCAGGCGGAGCAGCAGGGTATTATTCCCTTCCTGCTGGATATTATTCCGGGCAGTGTGATTGGTGCCTTTGCCAGCGGCAATATTCTCCAGGTGTTGCTGTTCGCCATTCTGTTCGGTTTTGCCCTGCATCGCATGGGTGATAAAGGCACGCTGGTATTCAATTTTATCGAGAGTTTCTCCCGCGTCATCTTCGGCATCATCAATATGATTATGCGTCTGGCCCCGATTGGTGCCTTCGGCGCGATGGCGTTTACCATCGGTAAATATGGCGTTGGCTCGCTGGTACAGCTCGGCCAGCTGATTATCTGTTTCTATATCACCTGCGTGCTGTTCGTGGTGATTGTGCTGGGATTAATCGCCCGCGTGGTCGGCTTTAATATCTTTAAATTTATTGCCTACATAAAAGAAGAGCTGTTGATCGTGCTGGGCACCTCTTCGTCGGAGTCGGCACTGCCACGTATGCTGGACAAGATGGAAAAGCTGGGCTGTAAAAAGTCGGTAGTCGGCCTGGTGATCCCTACCGGTTACTCTTTTAACCTCGATGGCACCTCGATTTATCTGACGATGGCTGCGGTATTTATTGCTCAGGCCACCAACGCCCATATGGATATTTTCCATCAGATAACCCTGCTGGTGGTGCTGCTGCTCTCCTCGAAAGGAGCCGCAGGCGTGACCGGCAGTGGCTTTATCGTGCTGGCGGCGACGCTGTCTGCCGTCGGTCATCTGCCGGTGGCCGGACTGGCGCTGATTCTGGGGATTGACCGCTTTATGTCCGAAGCACGTGCGCTAACCAATCTGATTGGTAATGGTGTGGCGACGGTGGTCGTGGCGAAGTGGGTCGATCAGCTGGATGAAAAGCAACTGAATGAGACGCTTTCTGCCTCAGGAAAGGCTAAAAAGCTGTCTGAAATCTGAAGATAAGCGGTTAATTCACTAAAAATCCTGACAAATGCCCGCTGCGACTTGCCCTCGCGGCGGGCATTTGCATAATAATCCCCAACAATTTTATCATTTTTCACTTTCCGCTGAGACTTCCTCGCCGGGATGTGGTCTAACAAGCTGTGCTTTCTTTTACAGCAGCCCCTGCCGACAGCAGCAGGCTGAAGACCGCCAGTGATTATTTTTTGGTTTGTGATTGAGTAGGGGTTCACATGCAGGGCACCAGAATTCGTCTTTTGGTTGGTGGAATACTGCTGACCGCTGCCTGCGGTATGGTTCAGGCTGAAACGCTGCAACCCGATCCCGCCTGGCAGCAGGGAAAACTCAACAATGATTTCAGCTGGCAGGTGCTGGCTACGCCTCAGCGTCCCAGCGACCGTGTTGAAGTTCGTTTAATGGTTAATACCGGCTCGCTGATGGAAAATACGCAGCAGGGCGGATACAGCCACTTACTGCCACGTCTGGCACTGGTGCATAACGCAAAGCTGGATACCGCGCAGCAGCGTTCACTGTGGCAGCAAAGTATCGACCCGGATCGGCCACAGCCGCCCGCGTTAACCTCTTATGACTACACGCTTTATTCCCTCAGTCTGCCAAACAACCGTCCGGAAATGGTGAAAGAGGCGCTCAGCTGGCTGGCCGCCACCGTGGGTGATATGAGCATTAACCAGCAGACCGTCGGCACGGCGCTGAATGCGGACGACCCCATTGCCAGCTGGCCAGCCAATCCGCGGGATGTCTGGTGGCGTTACCGGTTGAAAGGTTCACCGCTGTTGGGGCACGATCCCCTGACGCCTCCTGATGTGCCGGTCGATCCGGAAAAACTTAACGCCTTTTATAAGCAGTGGTATACCCCGGATGCGATGACCCTGTTTGTGGTGGGCAACGTTGACAGCCGCAGTCTGGTGGAACAGATCAACAAAGCATTTTCACCGTTGCAGGGTAAGCGAACCACCCCGACGCCGATACCCACGCTGCCGCCATTGCCACCGCAGCCGGTTAATCTGGTGAATGGCAACCTGAATCAGGATCGCCTGTCGCTGGTGTGGGATGCGGCGTGGCAACCCATTCGTGATGCGCAAAATCTGCAACGCTACTGGCAAAGCGATCTGGCGCGTGAAGCGCTGTTCTGGCACGTTCAGCGTGTGCTGAGCCAGAGTAAAGCGCAGAAAGTCCAGGTAGGTTTTGACTGCCGCGTGCTTTATCAGCGTGCGCAGTGTGCCATTAATCTCGATGCCGATAACGCAACGCTGGGCAGCAATCTTAATCTGGTGGCCCATGAGATGGCGAATATTCGCGACAACGGTCTGCCGCAGGAAGAGTTTGACGCGCTGATGGCGCAAAAGACCGCCGAGCTGAGCAAACTGTTTGCTACCTATGCCCGCACCGATACGGATGTGTTGATGAGCCAGCGCCTGCGTTCGCAGCAGAACGCCGTGGTGGATATCGCGCCTGAGCAGTATCAGAAGCTGCGACAGAACTTCCTGTCGGGCCTGACGTTGCAGATGATGAACCAGGAGCTGCGCCAGCAGCTGTCGCAGGATATGACCATGGTGTTGATCCAGCCGCAGGGGGAAGCGGAAACGGATATGCAGATGCTGCAACAGAGCTGGCAGAAGATTATGCAGCCGACCACGCCAGCGCCTGCCAGTACCCTTGATGAAACGAGACCGGAAGTGTCTGATATCCCCGCTTCACACAACTAACATCGTGGCCACCCGGTCCTGCAACAAGGGGACCGGGTGGCGTGGATCGGTCTGTCTCATCTCTCACCACTTGCGCGCCCGCAGCCATTCATTGACCAGCATCGGCCAGCTTGCCAGCGGCAGGTCGGCGACGTTACGAATGCCAAAGCCGTGGCCGCCCTTCTCGTAGAAATGCAGTTCACTGGCGACCTTTTTTTCCCGCAGCGCACTGAACATCAGCATACTGTTGTTGATCGGCACGGCCTGATCGTTAACGGCATGAATCAGCAGGGTTTGCGGTGTTTCCTCGCTGACGCGGGTTTCTACTGACCAGTTGTCAATCTCCTGCTGAGTCGGATGTTCCCCCAACAGACGCTGGCGTGAGCCGGGATGCGCCAGCCCTTCCCGCATACTGATTACCGGATAAAGCAGAACCAGCGCATCGGGCCTGGCAGAGAGGGAGTCGGCAATATCCTGTACCGGATAGAGTTTTTCAGCAAAGCGTGTGCCTGCGCTGGCCGCCACATAGCCCCCGGCAGAAAAGCCCATCATCACGATGCGTTTACCATTCAGGCCCTGCGCCGCCCGATGCCGCAGCACCCGCACGGCCCGTTGTGCATCAGCCAGCGGCGCATCGGCACCTTCATGGTGTCCATCCTGCGGTAAGCGGTAGGTCATCACCGCCAGCGTGTAGCCCATGGTGGTAAAAAACATCGCCAGGGCGCTGCCTTCTCTGTCGATCATAATGCGTTCGAATCCGCCGCCGGGGGCGACCAGTAGCGTCACGCCGTTAGACTCCTGCGGATACCAGATGGCTATTTCCGGGCAGCGTATGCCGGAGGCGACACGGTCATGAGGCTGAAATGCCTCGGCCAAATCAATAATTTGCGGCTGCACCTGTGAATCACTGGCGCCAGGTGCGTCACCGGTGGGCCAGATATTGATAATTGCAGTTTCCATCAATGCTCCTGTTACAGGTTTATGCCCGTGAGAAATTGCCATACGGGTGCAATATAAGCATTGTCGATTAGTTAATATTACGTCCAGAAAATAACCGTTATGGTGAGCTATTTCAGACTATGCCGTAAAAAGAGGGTGAAAAGCGCTATTTCTACAATTTCCACATATAACATTATGTTTTTACACGGCATCCATAGTGTATTATTTCTTATGATTGGCACTTAAGTGCAATCCGACGCTTCATGCTGAACCCAGCGGTAAATTGTGGCGTGATCGATATTTGCACCATGCTCAGCCAGCATCTTTTACAGCTCACGGTAACTGATGCCGTATCTGCAATACCAGCGAACTATTTTTGTAAAGGGTCGTGCCGACTGGGCCTGAGCTATCAGGCTATCAGGTAAGGCTAAGATCCACTTTCCGCGGTCAAAGCCTTAAATACGAAGATGAATCGGTAAACCGGGTTTAGATGAATTACCCGAGTAACGTCACTGAGAAGGAGATAAAAAATGGAGCCAGAACAGTCAGAATAAATCCGCTGAATATGGCATGGCTGATGAAGGTTTCCTCACAATTCTCTTTGATAAATGGTAATGCAGAATCCAGGGCAGCAGCGCCCGAGATACCGATGGCCCCGTTGGGTTGCTTCTTCCCCAGGAAATAAAGAAATATAATGCTAAGCATCTCTCTGAAGAAATCTGTCGTGAATGCCATCGCCCCCATTTCGGGCGAAACCAGCTTGTTAACCATCGGCCCTGACAGTGAGAACCAGCCAAACCCGCTTGAAACAACCAGTAATTCTCTCCACGACAGATGAGAGACGGCAGAAAAAACAAAAGCCGCTGAAACGGTAGCAAAAATGCTCAACACCGGCACAGTAATCAGTTCACGGTTGAACCGGGCTATTTTGAAACCGACGAGGTCGACTCCAACCAGATAGATTAAAAGATAGAGGACATAGCTACTGGATAAATATAAATTCTCCAGCTGGAAACCCGTTATTTTAAAAATAGCCAGGCCCAACAGAAAAGCCATTATGGCTTTTAAACAACCTTTGAACGGCGTGAAAAAAGAAAGTTCATCCTTTTTTTCTGGCGTTCCTCTGCGTTTCCTGTACAGAAAAAAGTAAGTAAAGAAAGCGATCAGTGTCGAGAAGACGAGAGCGCTTTTAATTATCTGGTATCCAACCTCACGCTGAGTAAAAACGGTGCCAAAATCAATTCCCATACAGACCAGAAGTAGCAAAACTACGCTGGAGATCCGGGAGACAAAAAATTTTTTCAGTTTCGGGCCTGATACCCTACCTGAAAAATAACCCGCTGTAAGAAGAAAAAATACCACTGCCACAGAAATTAAGGAATCATGCATCAAAAGGCCTTTTGAATTTTTAACTATATGCTTTGTCTGGTTTTTGAGAAATCAATGAGAATCATAGTGCGTTCGACCGGAGAAGAAGGTTTATTCATATGGAGATGATCCACATAATGACTGACGAGTTCATCGCATACGGCGAAGCTGTCCATAAACCCTTCCAGCTGAAAATGATGAATAATATCACTATCAGCAACTTCAGAAAGTTTTTTATTCCTCATCCCGGTTCCGGCAATATAGTTTCTTCCGCCGGACGCATTTTCGCTGCGTCTGACCAGATGAGCAAAGGTAAAAGGTTCACCGTCCTGATGGAAACAGTCTGGTGAGCTGAATCCAGGTTTAGCGTTGTTGTTGCAGGACACGTTGACCAGATGGACGCCTACATAAATCGGTAAGTAGTGGTCGGACAAACCAAAAGTGTAATGATAATCCTCAAGTATAAGATTATTCATAAAAGCCGTTTCTTTTAACTCCTGGCTGAGAGAATTGAAATAGCGAATTGACTCATGCTCAGGGTTATTAGATCCCTGGTCGTAGCCCGATTTTTTCTTCCCGCCGCGAGTTAAGGTGGGAAGCCAGAAGAGGCTGTCCGGTTGCCATGGAAGAATAATTGCATTTCCGTAACTGCGCTTTCTTAGCGTTTCATCCGGTGCATATGGGTCTTTTTCAAGATTTGCCACTTCAGTCAGCAACGTATCCATTTCAGAGGGAGAGCATTCAGTCAGAGCTTTGTAGTGCATATAACCGCAGTTTTTAAAGTCAGATGTATAAATTTCCATAATGTATATTCTTGCGTCAGAAAGTTGCCGCTAATATAAACACGCAGAACACAAAGTCAAACCACTTCATTTAATTTTCATTGATAATTATACCCAGGCATGACAAAAAAATAATAAATATATGATTTTAAATGATATCTATTTCACGCTCGATGTTTTGTGTTTAAAAAATATTAAATAAATTTAATAATAAGTTTTTCTTATTTTTTTCCATTAGCATTTACGTTACTTATATACATAAGTATGATTTATATTTATCTTTCCGGTATTTAATTTCACTAAGCAAAAAAACGATGAATTTAAATGCTATCAGATCCCATGATGTAGTTTTTTCGCAGAGCTATATGCTGCAACGATACTTTTTTTATATTATGTCTTGCTGCGGAATAAAGGCGGGTTTAATAAAAGATAAGGTTGCGATTGTCGGGTGCGGTGGGCTGGTGGGCAGACTCAGTGAATCCAGGGCTTTTCTGTAACAAATCAGGCTACCTCATCGTGAACTTTGCTACAGTGCAATTTGATCTGTTTTTCAGAAGATTTACTTTACTTACTCCTTCATGCCAGCAATTCCTGGCCTGTTTGACGAACAATACAGTGACAAAATTCTGGCGGTTTACGATCTCAGCTCGCCGGGCCAGTACGGGGATAACGGAATGTCGATGCTTCCGCCGTAAAACCCTCTCATCAATCGCTTTATTCAGCTTAGTAAGAGGGGCAGGATATGCCGCAAAAGAACGTCATCGGGCCACGTTGGCTGATTTTTACCTGTTCCCTGCTGGCTGGCGCGCTGGCGGTCAGCCTGCCCGTTCAGGCTGTCACGCCTGCCTTTCTCGATCAGGCGGTGCTGGAACAGGTCAGGCAGCAGCTTCACCACCACCAGGCCAGCGAGCCAACCCGCGAGGCCTGGCGACAGCTGAAACGCCAGGCTGATAAAGCGTTGCCTTTGCCACTGATGAGCGTGACCGAAAAGGGAATGCTGCCGCCTGGCGGAACAAAGCATGACTATCTCAGCCTCAGCGCCTACTGGTGGCCGGACCCGCAGCATCCGGATGGACGCTGGATCAGGCGCGATGGCGAGATCAATCCGGCCAGTAAAAATAATCAGTCGGATGGCGTCAGGCTGGCGGCCTTTACCGCCAGAGTCCAGACACTGACGCTGGCCTGGTATTTTTCCGGCGAGCAGAAGTATGCCGACCGGGCGATGGCGCTGCTGCGCTACTGGTTTATTAATCCGGGCAGTAAAATGAATCCCAATCTTAATTTTGCTCAGGGCGTGGAGGGCGTCGCTGCGGGACGTTCCACCGGCATTCTTGACGGACGTTATTTTGCCACCCGTGTGGTGGATTCGGTGATCCTGCTGCGCGATGCGCCGGGCTGGCAGCAGAGTGATGAACAGGGCATTCATGCCTGGATGCAGGATTACCTGAGCTGGCTGAAAAACAGCAAGGCCGGAAAACGGGAGGCCAGAGCGGAAAATAATCATGGCAGCTGGTACAACGTGCAGGTGGCGGGGATTGCCTGGTATCTTCAGGATTTGCCGCTGATCCGCCAGCAGGTCAGGGCAGCGAGAAACAGAATGCAGCAGCAGATTGCCGCCGATGGTTCACAGCCGTTGGAGCTGAAACGCACCCGTTCATTTCACTACAGTTACTTTAATCTTCAGGCGCTGGTATCACTGGCCGTACTGGCGGAAAAAGCCGGAGCTGATGACCTCTGGCGGCCTGCTGCCGTGGAAAAGGTGGCTATCCTCACCGCGCTGGACTTTATGGCTCCTTACGCTGACGCCAGCAAAGCATGGCCATACCCGTCACGGGATCGTGTCAGTGACCGGCTGATCCCACTGCTTGCGCAGGCGGACATCAGCCTGGACCGCGACCATTATCAGTCGTGGATTAAGCAGGCCACCTTCACTACGGATAATAAAGCGGAGCAGGGTGCGTCAGAGGGCGCGCGGCGCGATACCTGGTTGCTTTCACTGCCGCGTTTTGCCCGGCAGTAAGCGCTGTCCGCCTGCACCCTTATATGATGGCTGTTATCAGGGGCAGGCGTTGCGGCCCGCACGGATACCATTAACAGACTTAACTCAGGCGGGCATTGCGCTAAGCGGAATAATGGCCCCGCGATGCTGAATTACCGTACTGGCGGTGAGGTGCCCGCGCCTGGCGGCCTCTTCCGCCCCGCCGCCAGTCAGGCGAACAGCCAGATAGCCTGCGCTGAACGAATCTCCGGCGGCGGTGGTATCCACCACGCTGGCGGCGGCCAGTTTGACAGCAGGGACATCGATCAACGGCTGACCCTTCTGCGAAACCAGACAGGATTCTGCCCCGCGTTTAATCACCACTTCCGTGACGCCTGCCGCGTGCGTTCGGGCAATCACGTCGTCAGCGCTGGCCTGGCCCCACAGTAAATCCTCGTCATCCAGCGTCAGGAAGGCGATATCAGTACAGCTCAGCATCGCCTCATAGGCTGACCGGGTGACCGTCGGCGATGACCACAGACGTGGGCGGTAGTTGTTGTCAAAAATAATCCTGCCGCCGTTCTGCCGACAGGCTTTCAGCAGCGCCATCAGCTTTTCCCGGCTCTTCAGGCTGAGAATGGCCAGGCTGATACCACTGAGATAGAGATAATCGTAGCGTGCCAGTTGTTGGCAGATTTCCTCCGCCTGGTCGCTCTCCAGCCAGTAGCGGGCAGCGGCATCATTCCGCCAGTAGAGGAAGGTTCGCTCTCCTTTTGCGTCGGTTTCGATGACATACAAACCCGGAAGTTTATTTTCCATACGCTGAACCAGCCCCGTGCCCACTTTCTCCTGTTGCCAGGCATTGAGCATCTCACTGCTGAAGTTGTCCGTTCCCAGTGCCGTGACGTACTGCACGTCCAGCTGCCTTTCGGATACCTGACGGGCGAGGTAAACCGCCGTGTTAAGCGTGTCGCCACCAAATCCCTGATTCAGGTCACTGTTTTTTTTCGATAGTTCAATCATGCACTCGCCAATCACGGCTATGTTTTTTTTCGTCATGGTCGTCTGCTCATCATAAATTTGTCCCAGTCTCTTCGTACTGACAGGCAGAGTCAATGTTTTAAAACAACGTTTTATTTTTATGTAAAGGGTGAAAATACGCTGAAAAAGTCGTCTGTTAGGCCGATTGAAAATGTGTCAGCAGAGTGATAATGGCGAATATCAGGGATAAATTACCGTACAGCCTGATGCCGATACATGTTTGTGGGAAGCCCTGCCAACATGGTTTCGTCTTCTTAAAGGATCTACATATGGTGCTGAAGAATATTAGTCACCGGCTCTCCCCCTCAATTGTCGTTAAAAAACAACAACAAGAGCGTATGTACTGGCAACAATGTCAGCGCACCTATACGTTCCAGCCAATCTACCGGGTGACCGGCAGTCTGATGGCAATTGAGGTGCTCACGGCGGTGTTTCATCCTTCCGCACCGGGCCAGAGAATATCGCCGGAGTCCTATTTCGCCGCTCTTAGCGTCCATCAGCGACTGCTGATTGTTCAGGAACAGCTTGAATTACTGATAACCTGGGAGCAGAAATTTATTGCCGACCAGCTTTTGGTTTCGATCAATGTTGATGGTCCGACGCTACTGGCGGTGCAACATCATCCTGTCATCAGACAGCTGATTGCCCGTTGCCCCTGGCTGCGTGTCGAGCTGGTGGAACACCACAATCTGCCAGGAAAGCAGGTGGTTGCGCAGATACCGGAACTGGGGCCCTTGTGGCTGGATGATTTTGGTTCAGGAATGGCGAACTTCTCAGCGCTGACTGAACTTGAGTTTGGCTACATCAAACTGGCGCGCGAACTGTTTATGCTGCTGCGCGCGTCAGAAGAGGGGCAAAATCTGTTCAACTCCCTGCTGTTGCTGATTAGCCGTTATTGCCAGGGCGTGATTGTTGAAGGCGTCGAAACCGCTGAAGAGTGGCTCCAGGTGAAGAATTCACCCGCTGTTGCTGCCCAGGGCTACTTTTTCTCCCGCCCGCTCCCCTTTGATCGGTTGGATAACCTGCCGTTTCACCTCGCCTGATGTTGTTTCCGCGCGCCTCGTCTATCTTTACTTAACACAGGAGTAAGGAAGAGGACGAAGCATGTCGCGAGCAGGAAAAATAATTAGCTGGATTGTCGGGATTTTTTTGTTACTGGTGGTTGTGCTGGTGATTATTATCGCCACATTTGACTGGAACCGCCTCAAACCCACCATTAACCAGAAAGTCTCTGATGAGCTGAACCGGCCTTTTGCCATTCGTGGTGATTTAGGCATGGCCTGGCAACGTAATCGCGATGAGCCAGGCTGGCGGCGCTGGATACCCTGGCCGCATCTCCATGCCGAAGATATTATGCTGGGCAATCCTCCGGATATTGCTGATGTAACCATGGTGCATCTCCAGCGCGTGGATGCCACCCTGTCGCCGCTGGCCCTGCTGCACAAGCAAATCTTTATTCCGTGGATCAAATTACAACAGCCAGACGCTCGCCTTATCCAGAATGCTGACCGCCATAATAACTGGACCTTCAATCTTGCGGACAGCGATAAAACGCAGCCCGCACAGCAGCCGTCGTCCTGGTCTTTCAGACTCGATAATATCCTGTTCGATAAGGGGAATATTACCTATCGTGATGCCATAAATAAGGCCGATGTGCAGGTTACGGTTACGCCGCTGGGTAAACCGGTGCCTTATGCCCAGCTTGCGGGTAGCAAAGAGGATGTCGCCAGTAAAGGTGCTTCAGACTTTTTTTTTGGCTGGCAGGCCAACGGCACTTACAACAATGAGAAGCTCAGCGGTGAAGGCAAAATCGGGGGCATGCTCTCCTTACGTAGTCAGACCAATCCCTTTCCGTTGCAGGCCGATCTGCGTAATGGCACCACCCGTGTTCAGGTTGCCGGTAGTTTGCAGGACCCCCTCAACCTGGGAGGGTTGAATATTCGTCTGCGTTTTGCCGGTGACACGCTGGCTAATCTGTATGGTCTGACCGGTATTTTGCTGCCGGATACCCCGCCGTATGAAACCGATGGTCATCTGATCGCCCGTTTCCAGGACAAGGCTGGCCCCGTATTCCGCTACGAAAACTTTAATGGTCATATTGGTGACAGTGATATCCACGGATCAATGACCTGGAGCCAGATCAAGCCCCGCCCCAAACTACAAGGGACGCTGGAATCGCGCCAGTTACGCATGGCTGACCTGGGGCCGCTGATTGGCGTGAAATCGGGCAAGGGCAGCGACAAAACGGAAAAAGCAAAGGCGGCGAGGGGGGAGGCATCCAACCAGCCAGCGGACCGGGTATTACCCCATGACAAGTTTGATACCAAAAGCTGGGATGTGATGGATGCCGATGTGAAGTTCAGCGGCAAGCGCATCGAACACAGTGATTCGCTGCCGTTAAGCGATCTCTACACCCATCTGGTGCTGAAAAACGGCGATTTGCTGCTGGATCCGCTACGTTTCGGCATGGCGGGGGGCACGTTAAACAGCACTATTCATATGGCCGGAGATACCACGCCAATGCGGGCGCGAGCCGACCTTCATGCCCGTAATCTCAAACTGAAACAGCTGTTTCCTGGCGTAAAGGCAATGCAAAGCAGCATGGGGCAGATGAACGGCGATGCAACCCTGAGCGGAACGGGGAATTCAGTGGCTGATATTCTTGCTACCAGTAACGGTGAGCTGAAACTGCTGATGAATGATGGGGTGATCAGCCGCAGCCTGATGGAAATTGTCGGTCTAAACGTTGGTAACTATGTTGTCGGGAAACTCTTTGGTGATGATGAGGTTCGCATCAACTGTGCGGCGGCAGATTTGAATGTTACCAACGGGCTGGCCTCCAGTCGGCTGTTTGTTTTTGATACGGAAAATGCGGTAATCAATATTACCGGCACCACCAACTTTGCTAATGAACGGATGGACCTGTCGATTAACCCGGAAAGCAAAGGGATCCGCATTATCACCCTGCGTTCCCCTCTGTATGTGCGCGGCACGTTCAAAAACCCGGATGCGGGTGTCAAGGCGGGTCCGTTACTGGCGAGGGGAGCGGCAGCCGTTGCTCTGGGGGCGGTAGTTGCTCCTGCGGCGGCGCTGTTAGCGCTGATTTCGCCCAGCGACAACGAGCAGAATCAGTGTACCAACGTGCTCTCGCAGATGAAGAGTAAAAAGTAAACGCAGTGAAAAAACCGGCCATCAGGCCGGTTAATGATGCTGTTGATAACGAATCCGTTGCTCAATACAAAAGATTCAGGCGGTTAGCAATATCGACAGGCGCAATGTCCGTACTGTTGTTATATAAAAACTCAATTTTACCTAAATACTGGTCTGAGGTAATGCTGTTACTGTTGGATATATTCAAAAGGGGAGAGGGGAACTCTGCGCATAATCAACAACAGGCATTTTCACTGATATGCCAGTTAATTCAGAGCGTTAATGGTACTCCAGCAAACCAGATCGGGCTGCATGACAGCCTGATCACCGATTTGGCGATGGAATCTGTTGAGCTGATTGATCCACTGATGCAGCTTGAAGGGCATGGCGTGGTGATTGAAGAATCAGAAATTACCCGTACATTAACCGTTGCCTGCCTGGTGCGTCATTTTATGTCGGCTGCGAAAGCCTGACCACTTCCACTCAGGACTGCCGTCAGGCGGTCCTTTTAAAGCCTGCCTCACTCTGCATTCAGAAAAACATCACAATAATTTTATAGTTTCATAGGTTAACCGTTGTGTTTTTCCTGCCAAAAATCCCCTAAGCTGCGGTGATAAAAGGATTTGACTGCTGGTGCTCAACTAATCACGCAGCGGGAATTTCACAATATCGTGAAATTAAATGGAACCTTTACTGAAGATTTGCCACATAACCAGCCACATCGCCGGGTAAAAATTTTGGGTGTGAAAACAAAGCCTGTGGTGGTCGGCTCATCCGACACAAACAGGATATTTAACCACCTGTAAATCGAACGGCCCGGTTTCTTTCGCTGATTATTTAGTGAGTCATCAATTTATGAAAATCTGGAACAGTATAAATATCCGCGTGTTGCTGTGGGCAACCTTTATTGGCGGTGCTATCAGCTCGCTGGTGAAATCCGGCTCGGAACCCAATATGCCTCCGCGCGTGGCGGGTGAAATATCGCCACCTGCGATGAATATCGATGCGTGGCTTGGCGGATTCGGCATTAACTCTCATTCGCTGGATTATGTTTATCAGCAGGCCACGGTCCCCGGCGCGGTGATGCCCTATCACTGGTTGTTCAGTTTTATCCTTGCGTTCGTCTATGTTTTCCTGTCAGCGTGGATGCCGAAAATCAGGCTCTGGTACGGGGCGTTTTATGGAATCCTGATCACGCTGGTGATGCATGGCCTGTTAATTCCGGCCCTCGGTTTCAGAAAGCCGGTCTACATTGAGGGAAAAACAGGCTGGCTGTGGAATCTGAACGGCTACGAGCTGTGGAGTGAGCTGATTGGGCATATTTGCTGGTCAGTGTCGATTGAAATAAGCCTGATCGCGGTTCTGGCTATCTATGCGAAGAAAATAAGCGGTAACTGGACGCTGTAGTCAGCACATCCCATGCTTTACCTGTTAAAAAAACCGGCCAGGCGGCCGGTTTTTTTGTTTCAGTCGTACAGCGACTGATGACGGGTTTCTTTGCTGGCAATCAGCGCAAACAGCGTCAGGCAGGCCATCGTTGCCAGATAGATACCTACCCAGAACAGACCGTAAGCGTGGGTCAGCCAGGTGGCGATGTATGGAGCAACCGAAGCACCCAGAATCGACGACAGGTTATAAGAGAACGACGCGCCGGTATAACGAACTTCGGTGGGAAAAAGTTCTGGCAGCAGCGCACCCATTGGACCAAAGGTCAGCCCCATGATGCTCAGGCCACACAGCAGGAATGCCATCACCAGTAGTGGATGACCGGAACCCAACATCGACGGGAAGACCAGCGCGAAAGCGATAATCGCCAGCGTAATCACAATCATCGTCTTGCGACGGCCATAGCGGTCGGCCAGCAGCCCTGCAACGGGCACCATCACGCCAAAACCAATCACCGCCAGCATTAACATCCACAGCATGGTATTACGCGGGAAACCCAAACCATTGGGAGCAGCCGTGGTGCCGTAACTCATTGAGTAGACGGTCATAATGTAGAACAGCGTGTAGGTCGCCAGCATGATAAAGGTGCCGATGAGGGTGGCTTTCAGATGGCTGGACAACAATGTACCGATCGGCACTTTGACCTGCTTTTTCTCTTTTTTCACTTTTGCGAAAACCGGCGATTCGTTCAGCGATACCCGTACATACAGGCCCACCAGCACCAGCACGGCAGAGAGAATAAAGGGCACACGCCAGCCCCACTGCATAAACTGTTCTTCGCTCAGCAGCCAGGAGAGCAGCAAAAAAGTGCCGTTGGCGAAGAAGAAGCCGATGGGCGCACCCAGCTGAGGAAAGGATCCGTACAGCGCCCGTTTTTTCGCCGGGGCATTTTCCGTTGCCAGCAGTGCGGCACCACCCCATTCGCCGCCGAGACCCAGCCCCTGACCAAAACGGGCCAGCGCCAGCAACAGCGGGGCAAAGACGCCGATGGTTTCATAGCCGGGGAGCAGGCCAATCACCACGGTTGAAATCCCCATCGTCAGCAGCGATGCCACCAGCGTCACTTTACGACCGGCGCGATCGCCGAAGTGACCAAACAGCGCGGAGCCGATCGGACGGGCAATAAAGGCAATAGCGAAGGTAGCCAGCGACTGAAGCGTGGCGACGGTGGCATCACCCTGCGGGAAGAAAATATGGGGGAAGACAATGACTGCTGCGGTGGCATAAATATAGAAATCAAAAAACTCAATGGCGGTACCGACCAGCGAAGCGACCAGCACTTTTCCGCGTGAGTTTACCGGAGTGGCATCATGTTCGCTGTCTGGATTTGGGGCGATGGAAGCGTGCATATCTCTTTCTTATAGTTCAAACGTAAAAAGGGAATCTTACGCACCCGCTCTGGCGCATTCAATGGCGAAAAGCCCACCGCCGGGTGCATCGGCAAGGGAAAAGAGGATCCTGCGAAAGATGGCAAAATTGCCGGGAGATGGCAGGGAGAATGATGACTTTCATGGTAATAAACACCAGCAAAGCGTAATAAAAAGTGTCAGTCAGCTTTAAATGTTGAATTTTGCGCAAAAAATGGCCGACTGACGCGATTTTCAACTCATTTCAGGGTGGCTCTGAGATGAGCTGGCTCTTTTCCGCAACCCGCCATTTTCCACTAAATCAATCCTAAATGAACGGTAATTAGCGCTCTGCGTAAGGTCTTTTGCTGATCAAAAGCAGGTTGAGCCTGCTGTACAGCAAATAGACTTCTGCCCCACCGTTACTGACTCATTCCCGGAAGGTTTTGTCCAGATGATCACAAAATTCCAAACTCTCAACCGTTTGCTGTTGCCGCTACTGCTGGTCCTGAGTGTATCTTCACCTGCGGCCACGCCTCCGGCGGTTTCCGTCGTCACGCTGACGCATCAGAATGTTGCACCCACTACCCGCTATCTGGGCAGGATTGAACCACTGCGGGCGGTGGATGTCGTTTCCCGCACCGAAGGCATGGTGGCTAAGCGTGGTTTTCTGGATGGTGAAATGGTCAGCGCAGGACAGCTGCTGTTTGCGATCGAACCGGCTGAGCATAAGGCTTTACTGGCAAGGGCGGAGGCACAGGTCAGCCATGCCCGCGCCCAGGCCAGTAATGCCCGCCAGCATCTCAGCCGTTTACAGCGTCTGGGTACGGGCACGGTGGTCAGTCAGTCGGATCTGGACAGCGCCATTGCCAGCCGTGACATGGCGGCTGCCACGCTGAAAGAAGCCGAAGCGCAGTTGCAGACCCAGCGTCTGAACCTCGGTTTTACCCGCATTACCGCCCCTGTCACCGGTCGTGCCGGACACAGCGAGGTGCATGAAGGAAGCCTGGTGAATCCGGCGAGGGGTACGCTGGTGACGCTGAATGAAATTGATCCCGTGCGGGTGGTGATTGCGGTCAGTGAACGGGATTATATTGCCGCCAGCCAGCAGGGGCTGGTGACGGATGTACGGAAGGTCAGTCAGGCGCTGACGCCACGGCTGCAACTTGCCAACGGTGAGCACTACCCACAGCGGGGGGAGTTTGTCTCGGTTGATAATCACATTGACAGCCATACGGGCACGGTGGCGGTCAGCCTGCAATTTGCTAATCCGCAGCACCTGTTGCTGCCCGGCGGCGTGGTGAACGTTGAACTGGAACCCCTGGCGAAAGCCGCATTACTGCTGCCCCTGGCGGCGCTTCAGCAGGATGCTCAGGGCTATTATGTGCTGCGGGTGGTGGAGAATCAGGTGGAGCGTGTTGGCATCACCGTCGGCGTGCAACTGGGTCAGCACTACGTGGTGACCTCTGGTCTGCATGAGGGCGACCGGGTGATTGTTGCTGGTGTGCAACGCGTCCGGCCCGGTATGTCGGTCACCGCCACCGAAGCGCCATAAGGAGCCTGCCGATGTTAAGTTTTTTTGTCAGACGTCCCCGCTTTGCGATGGTGATTGCGCTGGTTATTGCCCTGGTCGGCGGCGTGGCGCTGAAAATGATCCCGGTCGAGCAGTTTCCTGAAATCACTCCGCCGGTAGTCAGCGTCTCCGCGCTCTATCCCGGTGCCAGCGCCCGTGACGTTGCTCAGGCGGTGGCGGCACCGATCGAAGCGCAGATCAATGGTGTCAGCAACATGCTTTATATGGAGTCCACCAGCAGTAACAGCGGCAGTTACCAGCTGACCATTACCTTTGCCAGCGGCACCGATCCGGACATGGCGGCGGTGGAAGTGCAGAACCGCCTTTCCCAGGTGACAGCGCAGTTGCCTGCTGAAGTGAACAATAATGGGATTTCTGTGCGCAAACGCGCCAGTAATATCCTGCTGGGGATCAGCGTGCTTTCCCCGAATCAGAGCCACGATCCCCTTTTTCTCAGTAACTACACCTCCATCCGCCTGCGTGATGCGCTGGCGCGGATTAACGGGGTGGGGGATGTACAAGTGTTCGGCGCACGCGACTACAGTATGCGTATCTGGCTGGATCCACAGCGGATGGAAGCGTTACATATCACCACCGATGAGGTGATTCAGGCGTTACAACAGCAAAACGTGCAGGCGGCAGCGGGCCAGATCGGTGCGGCACCCACCCCCGCCGCGCAGCAGAATACCCTGACCATCAGCGGCGAGGGGCGGTTAATCAGCCCGGAAGCGTTTTCTCAGGTGGTGCTGCGCAGTAATCAGCATGGCGGCACGGTGCGCATAAGCGATATCGCCAGGACCGAACTGGGAGCACAGAATTATCAGGTCAATGCGGCGCTGAATAACACCCAGGGCGCGTTTTTAATGGTCTATCCAGCACCGCAGGCCAATGCGCTTAACGTGGCGAAAGCGGTACGCGCCGAAATGGCCAGCCAGGCGCAGGCCTTTCCGGAGGATATGGCTTATCAGATCAAATTTGATGCCACCCAGCCGATTACCGCCACGCTAAAAGAGATCGGTACGTCGCTGGTGCTGACGCTGATTGTGGTGCTGGCTGTGGTGTGGTTATTTCTGCAAAACCTGCGGGCCACCTTTATTGTGGCGCTGTCGGTGCCGGTATCACTGTTGGGCACCTTTGCCGTGCTGCTGCTGTTTGGCTATTCGGCCAACACCCTCAGTCTGTTTGCCATCATTCTGGCGCTGACCATCGTGGTGGATGATGCCATTGTGGTGGTGGAAAACGTCGAGCGGCTGCTGGCAGATGATGCCGAACTGACGCCTGCGACCGCCACGATCAAGGCTCTGGGGCAGATCGCCGGGCCGGTAGTGGCCACCACGCTGATGCTGCTGGCGGTGTTTGTGCCGATTGCGGTGCTACCGGGGATCGTCGGTGAGCTCTATCGTCAGTTTGCCGTGACCCTCTCGGCTGCGATGGTGCTCTCCAGTGTGAATGCGTTGACGCTGACGCCAGCGCTCTGCGCCTGTCTGTTAAAACGGCGTACTGCCGCGGTGCAGGGGGTATTCGGGCTGGTAAACCGCGTGATTGACCGCGTCCGGGATGGCTATGTCTTGCTGTCAGACAAGGTCAGCCGCTATGCCCTGACTACGGTTGCCATCATGCTGCTGGCGGGTGGGGTTAGCTGGCTGGCTTATCAACAACTGCCGGGCGGTTTTCTGCCCGCAGAGGATGACGGTTATATCTTTGTGAATGTTCAGCTTCCCGATGGTGCCGCGTTACCCCGCACCCAGCAGGTGATGGAAGACCTTTACCGGTTGGTTGAGCAGAATCCGGCGGTGGAGGATGTGATTAACATCACCGGCTTCAGCCTGCTGGGGGGAGGTAACGCCGCCAACAGTGGCTTTGCTATCGTGATGTTAAAAGACTGGCAGGTACGCCCACCCGTGGCGCAGGTTTTGCCGCAGCTTCAGCGGCAGCTGGCCGCTATCCCGACGGCCAGCATCATGGCCTTTGTCCCGCCGGCCATCAGCGGATTAGGCAATGCCGCAGGCTTTGATCTGCGAATCCAGGCCATGGAAGGACAGTCGCCGCAGGCGCTGGCGCAGGTCGGGCAGCAGGTGATTATGGCTGCCAATCAGCATCCGCAACTCAGCCGCGTTTTTACCACCTTCAGTGCTAACGTGCCTGAAATGACGCTGTCGGTTGACCGCGAACGGGCTGCGCTGTTGGGCGTCCCGGTCAGCCGCATTTTCTCCGTATTGCAAACCTCACTGGGTGGTCGCAACGTTGGGGATTTCACGCTCAACAACCGTCAGTTCCGGGTCCAGCTGCAAAACGATCCCGATTTCCGCCAGCGCAGCGATCAGCTGATGCAGCTGACCGTACGCAGCGACAGCGGTCATGCTGTCAGCCTTAATCAACTGGTGACGCTGACGCCGTCCACCAGCGCACCATATATCATGCAGTACAATCAGTTCCCGGCCCTGTCGATCAACGGCTCCGGCGCGGAGGGCGTCAGCTCGGCCCAGGCAATGCAGGCGATGGAGGCGGTGCTGGCGAAGGCGTTACCCGCCGGTTACAGCTACAGCTGGAGCGGCATGTCACTTCAGGAGCAGCAGACCGGCAATCAGGCGGTGTTGATTTACCTTGCGGCGATTATCTTCGCCTGGCTGTTTCTGGTGGCGCAGTATGAAAGCTGGAGCGTACCGCTGGCCGTGCTGCTTTCGGTTATTTTTGCCGCAGGCGGTGCCGTGGCCGGGCTGCATCTGATGGGTTTTGCCAACGATGTCTATGCCCAGATTGGGCTGGTGTTGCTCACCGGGCTGGCTGCGAAAAACGCCATTCTGATCGTTGAATTTGCGCGCGAGCGGCGTGAACAGGGCGACAGTATTGCCCAGGCTGCCCGGCAGGCGGCCAGACAGCGTTTTCGCGCGGTGATGATGACCGCCATTTCACTGATCCTCGGCGTGCTGCCGTTGGTGCTGGCGACCGGCGCGGGGGCCGCCAGTCGGCAGATTATCGGCGTTACGGTGTTTAGCGGGATGCTGGTGGCAACGCTGGTCGGGGTGGTGTTTATCCCGGCCCTCTATCTGCATATTCAGCGTCTGCGTGAGTGGAGCAAAAGGCTGCGTGGAGCAAGATAATGGCGCGGATAATTGAGCGGGAACGCACATTTAACATTATCGTTATGCTCGGAATGCTGGTGATTATTCTGGCCGGATTGCGGGCCGGTGCGGAGATGGTGGTGCCCTTTATTCTGGCCGTGTTTGTCGCGGTGATCCTCAATCCGTTGGTCAGATTGTTGCAGCGTATTGGCGTACCGCGTGTGCTGGGCGTCTCGTTGCTGATTGGGGTGATCGTGCTGGCAGGCGCGCTGTTACTGGCAACGCTGGTCAGTATGCTGAATGATTTCGCCCGTACTCTGCCGCAATACCGTGCGGGAATGCTGGGATGGCTGCTGGAATTGCAGGAGATGGCGGGGCATTTTGGGGTGCCCGTCTCCACCGAGGCACTGGTCACTATGGTGGATCCGAATCTGGCGCTCAATCTGGTCAGCCGGGTGCTGTCGAATCTTTCTGGCGCGGTGTCCGCTATTTTTCTGTTGCTGATGACCGTGGTATTTATGCTGTTCGAAGTGCCGCTGTTAACGGGTAAACTGCAAAATCTTTTCCACCGTCCTTCTGAAAGTATGGCTGCTATCCAGTGCGCACTCGACGGCATCAGCCGCTATCTGGTGTTAAAAACCGCCATCAGCCTGCTGACCGGCGTGGTGGTGTGGCTGATGTTGCTGTCGCTGAATGTCCGTTTTTCCCTGCTGTGGGGGGCGCTGGCTTTCGTCCTCAATTACATCCCCAACATTGGCTCTTTTATCGCCGCGGTGCCGGCGATTATTCAGGTGCTCATCTTTCAGGGAATACCAGAAGGGTTGCTGGTTACCGCAGGCTATCTGCTGGTGAATCTGCTCATCGGCAACATGCTGGAACCCCGACTGATGGGGCGTGGCCTGGGATTGTCCACGCTGGTGGTGTTTCTTTCATTGATTTTCTGGGGCTGGCTTTTTGGTCCGGTAGGGATGCTGTTATCGGTGCCGCTGACCATTGTGGTAAAAATCGTGCTGGAGCAGACGCCGGGAGCAGAGCCGCTGGCCCTGCTGCTCTGCGATGGCCTGATCGCTGAGGATGAGGAACCCCCGCGCTGAGCTGTTGAACAGTTTTCCACGCCCGACGCACCGGTGCGCGGGCGCAGCGGCTATTGCAGCGTCTGATCCACCCGCTGCACCATCCACGGCCAGAAGGGATTAGAAGACTGGCGCATCAGCATATCCAGACTGACGATCAGTACGGAACGCTCACCGCGTGGTGCCAGCCGGCCGAAACTGATGCCAAATTCATTGGGATGCGCTGGCGCGCTGCCATACAGGGAATCACTGACGGGAAAGGGCAGCGCCACATGGGATAAGGAATAGACATCAGCGGGATAGCTCAGACCCAGCGGCTGTCTGCTCAGCGTGGTCGCTCCGGCGGGGGTCGTTTCGGCCACCACGTCACCGCTCAGCGGCGAGGCATTGGTCACCAGGGTGGCGGTATAACGGCGCGGCGTGGGCGGAAGCAACTTTTCAGCTGCCTGCCTGGCGCTGCTGCGCATCAACGGTGACAGATGCACCGACTGGTTAACATCAAACAGTACCAGCTCGCTGCCGTTCGCCGGTAGCAGGTTGTACAGACCATTGACCACCGCAGGGGTGCTCACCGTCGCATCCGCCACCGACTGAAAAGTCAGAACGGGTGGAAGCCGGTTCAGACGTTGATTCTGCCCGGCCTGATGCAGCTGCGTCTGTAAGGCGTTGGTCAGTAACCAGGATTGACGCGCGGCCCTGACCGGAAAGGAGTTGTACTTAAACGGATTGAACTCCGGCAGGATGCTGAGCCATGCCGAACGGGCAAACGCGGGCAGCAGCGAAGGCAGTCCGGCCAGCCCGGCATAACGGGCATAGGGGCTGACGCCAATCATTGGGGAAATCAGAATCAGACGGCTGGGGGCAGGCAGGGCCGGGTCGTCAAGCGCATCGAGCGCATATTTCATCGCCAGTGCGCCGCCGTTGGAAAAACCGATGAGTTGCAACGGTGCGCCGGGCGGAATACGTTGCCGGGCTTCACGCACCGCCAGCCGGGTTGCCGCCATCCACTCCTGCCATCTGACGCGGGTCAGTGCGGCAGGCACCGTGCCGTGGCCTGGCAGGCGAATCGCCACTGCCACATAGCCTTTCTGCTGATAATGAAAGGCTAGATGGCGCAGGCTGTAGGGTGAATCAGTCAGTCCGTGCAGCAAAACCACCGCCCCGCGCGGTATTCCCTGCGGTAACAGCTGATATGAGCGATTCCAGTTGGTGGCGAAATGCTCCGGATAAACCGGGCTGTCCGGGGCATAGCGGTTCAGGATTTCTGGCGAGCCATCGCTGATTTTGCTGCTGACGTTGCGCCGCATCTCGTCAAAGATTTTCTGCTCGTTTTGCAGGTAACCGGCCCAGTCTGAACGGTCTGTCTGGCTGCTGCTAAGTTCCTGCGGGGTCCACTTGTGCCAGGGTTGCAAATCGGGGCCACGCTCGGTTAGCGCAATGCGCAGAATCAGCAACGCGACCAACATTAACAGCACAATAATCAGCGAGCGTATTAACCAGATACGGGTTCTGTTCAGCATTGTCGTCTTGCTCCTGAGCTGTTCGCCTGACTGTAGAGTGATATCCGATAGCGGGTGTTGATCCTGTCATTTGTCTGCGGGAATGCAAAGTACGCACTTCAGCGCTAAATGCAAATGGTTGATAAAGGGTTTAGGTAAGAAAGAGGTAGTTATTTCCGGTTATTATCTCTTAACGTTATGTTTTATAAATGATTGTTGATGATTTTTTTTAGAAATGCTCTTTTTATCGAGGGTTTACATCCCCGTCGGGCAGAATTATAGTGGCGGCGATTTCATCAATGGAGAACCCGATTGGACAGTCACCCCTTAAGTTTTAACCTCTGAGGTAAGCCAACTCCGTTGTTTGCTTGCCGAAAAAAACCGGCGGGCAGTGTTTCACTTCATTCCTGTGTCACATCCCCGTTTTGCTCCTTACATTTTTCCCGCGTATTGCCGGGAGAGGATTGCATTATGAAAGAACCTCCGACCAGCGGCGGGCGATGGCACACAGGCCCAACTGAGCGCGGCTAACGCTTGTAATTTACCGCGCTGTTCCGGGCTATCTGCCCCGTCCCGATCCCCAAAAAAACCAACATCCTCATGCGCAGGAGAGATTCCCCGCGCCTGAACAAAAATAAAATTAAGGATCTGGCAAATGAAAATGCATAACGCCAACTTAAAACTCGCCCGCAGCTTAGCCATTGCCAGCGAGATCACCCAAAGTGCCGACGGCACGCTGGCCCGTCTGAACACCCAACGCCACGGCCTGACCTCAGAAGATGCCGCTGAACGTCTGCTGGAGCATGGTAAAAACCAGGTTGCCAGCGAGAGAGCGCCCCATGCGCTGCTGCAACTGTTCCGGGCTTTCAATAACCCATTTATCTGGGTGCTGATGGCGCTGGCGGCGATCAGCTATTTAACAGATTACCTGCTGCCGCTGCGCAAAGGCGAAGAGACTGACCTGACCGGCGTGACCATCATGCTGGTGATGGTCGCCCTCAGTGGTCTGTTGCGTTTCTGGCAGGAGTACCGCACCAACAAGGCGGCGCAAGCGCTGCAATCTCTGGTGCGCACCACCGCCACGGTTATTCGTCGCAGCAGTGAAACGGCGCAGCCGGTAAGGATGGAAATTGCGCTACAGGATGTGGTGCCTGGCGACATTATCTTCCTCTCGGCGGGCGATATGATCCCGGCAGATGTGCGTCTGCTCTCCTCACGCGATCTGTTCGTCAGCCAGGCCGCGCTGAGCGGAGAAGCGATCCCGGTTGAGAAATATCACGCCGCGCCGGAGGGTGTGGAAAGCATGACCACGGAACAGGCTGACGTGCTGAATACGCCGGGTATCTGCCTGATGGGAACCAATGTTGCCAGCGGCACGGCGACGGCGGTGGTGGTGGCAACCGGTAACAACACCTGGTTCGGTCAGCTGGCGAAATCGGTAACCGGCAGCCGTCCGCAAACGGCGTTTGATCGTGGCGTGAACAGCGTCAGCTGGTTGTTGATCCGTTTTATGCTGGTGATGGTGCCGGTGGTGTTGTTCATCAATGGTTTTACCAAAGGTGACTGGACCGATGCCCTGATGTTTGCGCTGGCGGTGGCGGTGGGCTTAACCCCGGAAATGCTGCCGATGATTGTCAGCTCCAATCTGGCGAAAGGGGCGATTGCCATGTCCCGGCGCAAAGTGGTGGTCAAACGGCTCAATGCTATCCAGAATTTTGGCGCGATGGATGTGCTCTGTACCGACAAAACCGGCACCCTGACTCAGGACCGTATCATTCTGGAGCAGCACCTGGATGCTTACGGCCGCAACAATGAACAGGTTTTGCAGCTGGCGTGGCTGAACAGCCGTCACCAGAGCGGGGTGAAAAACCTGATGGACAAAGCGATCCTCAGTTTCAGTCAGGGTAATCTGGCGGTCAGTGGTTTGTGGCGCTATCGCAAAATTGACGAGTTGCCGTTTGATTTCGAACGTCGCCGCCTGTCGATTGTGGTCGCTGACGAAAATAATCAGCAGAAGCTGATTTGCAAAGGTGCCGTGGATGAAATGCTGGCGGTTGCCAGTCACTGGATGGATGCAGGCGTGCGCCGGGAGCTGGATGCTGCTGCCCGTTCCCAATGGTGTCAGCAGGTCGAAGCGTTGAACCAGCAGGGCTTTCGCGTGTTGCTGATTGCAGAGCGTTGCCTGGGGGATTGCCCGCTGCGTATGCCGCTGAGTAAAGAAGATGAGCGTGAGCTGACTATCTGTGGTCTGCTAACTTTTCTTGATCCGCCTAAAGAGAGCGCCCAGCAGGCGATCGCTGCGCTGCATGAAAATGGTGTGACGGTAAAAGTGCTGACCGGAGATAATGCGGTGATCACCAGCAAAATCTGCCGCGATGTCGGGCTGGAACCCGGTGAACCGCTATGTGGCAATGAAATCGAACGGCTGGATGACGGCGAACTTTCCCGTCAGGTTGAAACCCGGACGATCTTCTGCCGTCTGACGCCGCAGCAAAAATCCCGGGTGTTACAGGCGCTTCAGCACAATGGTCACACCGTGGGTTTTCTGGGAGATGGCATCAACGATGCCCCCGCACTGCGTGATGCGGATATTGGCATTTCGGTCGATACCGCCACGGATATTGCCAAAGAATCGGCCGATATTATCCTGCTGGAAAAGAACCTGATGGTGCTGGAAGAGGGGGTTATCAAAGGGCGGGAGACGTTTGGCAATATCATTAAATACCTGAACATGACCGCCAGCTCGAACTTTGGCAACGTCTTTTCCGTACTGGTGGCGAGCGCATTTATTCCATTCCTGCCGATGCTGGCAATCCATCTGCTGATCCAGAACCTGATGTATGACCTGTCTCAACTGGCACTGCCCTGGGACAAAATGGATAGGGAGTTTTTGCGTAAACCACGCAAATGGGATGCGAAAAATATTGGCCGTTTTATGTTGTGGATCGGCCCGACTTCTTCGCTGTTTGATATCACCACTTTTTTTATTATGTGGCACGTGTTTGCGGCCAACAGCGTGGAGCATCAGGCGCTGTTTCAGTCCGGCTGGTTTATCGAAGGGCTGCTGTCCCAGACGCTGGTGGTGCATATGCTGCGCACCCGTAAAATTCCGTTTATTCAGAGTCGTGCGGCGTTGCCGGTGCTGCTGATGACCGGTCTGGTGATGGTGCTGGGTATTTATATTCCTTTTTCACCTTTCGGACATGCGGTTGGCCTGGTTCCACTGCCCTGGTCTTACTTCCCGTGGCTGGTGGCAACCCTGTTTGGCTACTGTGTGGTCGCCCAGGGAATGAAACAGCTCTATATCCGTCGTTTCGGACAGTGGTTCTGAGGAGAAAAGAATGAAAAATAACAACGTGGTGACCACTATTGTGCTGTTTTTTGTGGCGCTGGTGATTTTCGCTAACGGGCTTTTGATGATTTTAGCGGTCTGAATACCGGGGCGGATAAGTGATCCGCCCGCATTTCATACTTTGAAAAAGCGATTATAAATCAATCGGATTACCGCGTATTCCAGCGCCCCCAGCAGTAAAAACCACAGGCAGAACACTAAGGTATACAGCTGACCCACATCGCTCAGGTGAAAGGTTTCCACCAGCTTATGCGTCAGGCTCAGGCCAAACCAGGGAGCCGGCAACAGTAAGGCGGAAAGAAAGCCCAGCATCAGGGTGCTCATGGGCATTAAAAAAGTCAGAAAAGGGTTTTTCATTGGCATTCCATCCCGGTCAGTGACGGGCATTGTCCGGTAATCTGCCGGTTGGTTCAATCCTGCTGACTTTTACTGGCAGGACTCTTCTTTCCGTTCGGTAAAATTTTCAGGTGATTTTGGACTGTTTTTGACAAAAAAAGCCCCTGAACTGCGCAGGGGCGAATACGCTAACGCGGTAATTCTTTTAGGCTTTTTCTTTCTCATTTACTCCGAGTGTTTAGCATTCGTTAAAAAGTATAGCCGTGGCTATACTCAAATACATGATTTTATTGTCTTTTTTTTTGAAAAAATTCATGGCAGGATGCGTTCTTCATTCAGCTTCTCGTGCTTATTTTTCCCGCGAGATTTGTTCTTTTGAGGCCTGAGCGGAGACTCAGCTATCAAGTTGGTATAACCACAATGAATTTGTATGCAACTCTCATTCTGGCGTTTGGCATGTCGATGGACGCCTTCGCAGCGGCAATCGGTAAGGGTGCCAGTCTGCACCGTCCGAGCCTGAAAGAAGCGCTGCGCACCGGGTTAATTTTTGGTGTGATAGAAGCCCTGACGCCGCTGATTGGTTGGGCTGTAGGGCTGGCTGCCAGCCGCTACGTTATGGCCTGGGATCACTGGGTGGCATTTACCCTGCTGTTTGTGCTGGGTGCGCGAATGATTGTGGAAGGGTTCCGCAAAAAAGAGGTAGTAGAACAAGCACCACAACGACATGGTTTCTGGCTGCTTGCCGCGACGGCGGTGGCGACCAGTCTGGACGCGATGGCTGTCGGGGTTGGTCTGGCATTTTTGCAGGTCAATATTGTCACCACCGCGCTGGCAATTGGCGCATCGACAATGATCATGGCATCCATCGGCATTTTGCTTGGCCGTTTCCTTGGTCCGGTAATGGGTAAGTGGGCTGAGATTTTCGGTGGCGTGGTATTGATTGGTATTGGCGGCAGTATTCTGGTGGAACATCTGGGCCTGCTGGGCTGAGAGAATAGTGAGCAGGTCATCATCTGCCTGCTGATGCTTTTGCTGTTTTAAAGAAATTTGTGATCTGGTTCAAATTTTATTGCTGCGGAAAGATTCGGTTGTTATAATTTTTCCTGTAATAAATCAACAAAATTTGAATCGGAGACGAGATGAAACGATTTTTTAACTATGTTGCCCGTTGTTATGTGGAAACCTTCAGACACGTTCCGCCCGGTGCAATGTACTGAAATTGATGCAGATACCCTCTGTGAGTACGGTCAGGGAATGACCGGGCCAGTCCATCCAGCCACCAGCCACCAGCCACCAGCCACCAGCCACCAGCCACCAGCCACCAGCCACCAGCCACCAGCCACTGATCCCATTTAAAAGCCAATAACATCCCCTCCCGCCATGTCCTGAACATCACAGCTTACTAACCTGAACTGCTTATTCTGACAGTCCACAACGATATGGCTGCTAACACAGTGGCCGGTTTAACCATCCGGGCCAGAGTCTTAAGCGGTTGTTCCCTTCGGTTTTTCAGGTTAATTTTATCACGCTGTTTTTTTGGAAATTTTATTCTCTTACTGGAGGCTGTGTTTAATGTTCAGAAAGATATTACTTTCCGCTGTATTAGCGGGTATCAGCAGCTACGGGGTGGCAGCTTACGCTGCATCATCCACCTCTCTTGGTGACTATCAGGCGATCAAATCCGCGCTGAGCACGGGGAAAGCGGTCAGAATGGTCACCACATTTGACCACTGTGAAGGTCAACGCGATGGTAAGCCGCGCAGTATCAAAATGATCGGTGGTCTGGTGATCGACAGCTTCCTGATCCCTGACGACAAATATATTATTTTTTCTGACTACCATCAGCGGCTGAGTGACAAGGGCGGCTCACCAGAAGTTGAGTTCACGCGTTACAAAATCATGCCGGACAACCACCTGCTTATCGAAACGAAAAGATACTCATCTGTGGCCTCTTCGGGCGCATCGCAACAACCTGGCGGTTTTTCTCCGGTCACCTGGAACTGCAAAATTGGTAGCGACGCACAATTTTATACCGTGTCCTGACAGTCCTCTCTGCCGGTGTGGCGTGGTGTGGAAGCATCCGGACTACCGGCAGGGACAGGGCAGAGGACGTTTTGTACGCTTCGTCTGACAATCAACTTATGGCTGGAAACCCGCGCAAATAATCGGGGTGTGGGTTTTCGGCTGTCGTAGCCGGATGCCGCCGGGTGAATCTCTCACTCTCTCTCCATTTAGCTCCATGCGCTATATTTCGCCGGAAGCACTTAAAGACAGCCCATAATTTGGCTTATATCAGCTGACAAAATTTCGATTAATGCAGTTAAAAGAAGGACTGATAGCGGTAATACGCTGTCCGTTGTATCCGCCTTCTTTATAACTCTCGCTTAAAAACCCGAAAATAATTGTAAAATCGTCATCTTATTCATATTTCGCAATATTATGCTTTTCTTCTGAAATCCCTTTAATTTTATTACTAATATAGAAATGCGATTTTCTCAGGATTACCCTCGGGGAGTAAAATTACATGCTTAAGACTGCAAGGTTATGCCTGTTGTCAGCGCTGTTGATGCCGCTTTTTTTCAGTAGCAGTGCTTCAGCCAGGGGCACTATGTCAGATGCACAGGTAAAACAGGCCATTATTGATGAATCAGTATCGGCATATCCCGGAACCTGCGCATGTCCCTGGAACCACGCCAGAAATGGCAGTGCCTGTGGTCGTCGCAGCGCATGGAGTAAAGAAGGCGGATATTCACCCACCTGCTATAAAAATGAAGTCACTAAAGAGATGATTAAAGAGTGGAGAGCATCTCACTCAGATAATAATTAATGACTCTGCTTGCTGTTGCTCTGTCTGAAAAATTTATCAGGCGTAATGATCATCGCGCAGAAGAGTAAATATCCACTCGTGGTGCCATGAATTTCGTAGCCAGAAGGCATTTTGTCGCTGCTCTTGCAGCCTGAAGGCCATTTTTTCAAGGAGTTTACGGGATGGCATATTTCCTGCCGTTACCGTGGCATTAAGCCGGGTGATACCCCCGGCGGTAAAAGCATAATCACAAACTGTTTTAAGTGACTCCTGCGCGAAACCTTTATCCTGAGCATCGGGCGCGAAGAGAAAGCCCAGTTCTGCGCAGTCTGCCTCACGATGGATATAGCCTGTGATACCGAGCCTTTTGCCGCTGGATTTTTCCCGCACAACAAGAGATAACCAGTGTGCGCTCTGTGGCTGCCACACCGGCAATTTCGCGCTGAATTTGTCGCGGATAACCTGCTCTGAAGCTATATCTGACACGTAAAATTGCACTTCAGCGGAGGTCAGCAGATATCTGTAAAAATCCCAGTCGTCTTCTTTAATCTGCGTGCAGAACAGCCTGGCTGAAGTGAGCAAAAGAGGTTCGGCCAATGCCTGTTTTCCCCTGTCGTCTGATTTTCTATCGCTATTTCAACGGCCCGGGAGATTTTGTGGCGGGTTTACGCTTATTAAGGCCCGCCAGACGCCGTAAAACAGTCCCTTAATCCTGGCTCTGATACTCGTCCCAGGTCGCATTCTGGCAGGTTTGTTGGTTCTGACGTGCGACTTTCTTTTGATCTTCATTCAGATTCATCCACGCGGCGACCACGGTTCTCGCCTCGTCTTCATCGAATGCCGTATCTTCCTGCTGGGGAGACGCCGCGTCACCGGGTGGGGTGAGGGTTTTTAACCGGGCAATATAGCTGTCGGCAGAGCCTGAGGATTTTTCCTGCATGACGATAGTACAAAGGTTAGCGATGTAGCTCTGTGCCGGATCGTCAGTTTCACCTTCAGCATGGGCCGCACCGATTGCTGTTATAACAGCGAGCAGTAACACCACTTTTTTCATACCTGCTCCTTATCAAAGGTAAAAATTAAAATTTATTTTGCGCCTGTAACGGCGAGCACTCCAGGCACCTCGTGGTCAGGATTTTGCCTGAATCAGAACACGACTTCATGCAGGATCGAACAATTGAAGCAATTTTTTACCGTTCAGGCCTGGTGGAACAGGCAATGGCTGGCTGGCACAGTCCGGGGTTAACCGGTTTTGACAGGATGAGTCAGAAGCAGAGCAAAAACTCTCCACATCCCGCAGGACGTGGAGAAAAAATCTTATTCCGGCATTGCGGAAGAGTGGTGAGTAGAGATTAACCACTTTTCGCCGTTCCAGCTGTAGGTGAAGGTATAACGTGCTGCGGCTTTGCTGCCGTCTCCAAAGGTGAAGGTATAGGTGCCGGTATCGATGGCTTTGTTGCAGCCGATGCGAACCGTTCGGCTGTCAATGTGCCCGACGGGTTTTTTAGCCAGGAATTTCTTGAAGTAATCGATTCGTTCTTCGTCAGTGAGGCGAACCTTATCAGATAATGTTGGTAGCAACACGGCGTCTGACAGGTAATTTTCTGATACCGTTTTTGCATCCCCGGTTTTCAGAGAGCCGTTCCAGCGGTCAAACATGGCAGCCACTTCAGACTCAGTCATCTTAACGCACGGCGTATTTTCCTGAGCAAAAGCAACAGAAGAGGTCAGTACTCCGGCAACCATAAGTCCAATAATTCCAGCTTTCATTGCGTTATCTCCTTGGTGATTAATGACCAGAAGATAACACGGAATATTAAATGGTAATTAAATAGATATTCTTAATTTTCAATATTTCTTTTTATTTAAAATAAGTCTTTTATTTGTTATTTTTTCTGATTTTTTTATATCTCATAAAATTAATGCATGTGGTTTAATCTTCAGTTTTTCTGATATATAAACGTAATTATACTTAAATTTACTCGTGGCAGAGATTTATCTTATTTGTTTTTTGTAGGATGCCTTCAGGTTAATTGCTGAGGGTAACATGATGAAAAATAATTTGATTATAGGTTTTGTCGCGTGCTCGCTTTCCCTGCCAGCTTTTGCTGCCGTCTCAGTCAATCAGTATGAGGCTCAGGGTTTAACAAAGATGGGTGTGGTCAGTCTGAGCACTTTCAGAGGCAGCCCAAATGAGGCGATGGAGGCCATCCGGGAAAAAGCAATAAATGCGGGTGCCGAACGCTATCGTATTACCAGTTTTGATACGCCGGGCGACTCCAGTTTTATCAGAGCAACGGCCGTAATTTATCGCGATTAAAATACCCCCTTCACCAGGAAAATATTAATGAAGGGGGCAACTGAACAGCTGTGAATATTATCACAGCTGATTAAATTTAAATCAGGCGTGAATAAGCTGTCTGACCCAGGCAACAATCTCTGCATCTTTACCCTGTTCGAACAGACACTGCTGGAAGCGCTTGCCGCCCACTGCCGTTTTGACCAGTTCAGGATCGATGGCGCGCAAGGTATCCAGATAGTTATCTTTGATTACCGCACTTTTAACCTGGTTCAACAGCCCGGCATTACGAACCTGCGGCTCTTTACGATCGACCGGATATCCTTCGCCCCTCCGGCCGGTAAAGGCTTTTTCGAAGATATAGCGAACATTCAGCTCGGCTCCCCAACCAAAGCCTTTGGCAAAGGGCAGCGAAAGCGCATTGCCGTTATTGATCTGGGCGAAAAGAAAAGCATCCGCCGGCTCGATACAGTAACCACAGACCACGCCAGGATGGATATTGAGTGACATCAGCGCACCCTGGCCTGTGCCACAACCCGTCACCACAAAATCCACCGCCTTAGCGTTGAGTAAAATGCTGGCCATAATGCCAAGATGGATATACGTCAGGTGGTGATCCTGTTCATCGCTCATTCCGACGTTATATACCGCATCGTGGTTATCTTTAGCTACAGCCTGCAACTGTTCCAACACCGTGGCATTTTTTGCTGCCTGGCTGTTTTCCATCATCAGTGCAATATTCATGTTCTCTCCTGCATTAAGCATTGAGTCGTTAAAAGGTCCGGGGGTCAGCGCGCCAGCCAGCCGCCGTCCACCGCGAGGGTATAGCCGTTTATATAGTCAGAAGCCCTGGAGGCGAGAAACACCACCGGGGCGGCTAAATCTTCAGGCTGTCCCCAGCGCCCGGCGGGAATTCGGGACAAAATTTCCTCACTGCGCGTTTCATCTTTACGCAGCTTTTCTGTGTTGTTGGTGGCGAAGTAACCCGGAGCCAGCGCGTTAACGTTGATGTGGTATTTAGCCCATTCGTTAGCCAGCTCGCGCGTCAATCCCATCACTGCGCTTTTTGACGCAGTATAGGAGGGAACCCGGATGCCGCCCTGAAATGAGAGCATGGAGGCAATGTTGATAATTTTGCCGCCGCTGCCCTGAGCGATAAACTGGCGTGCCACCCGTTGTGATAAGAAAAACATTGTCTTGATGTTGACGTTCATCACATCGTCCCAGTCCTGTTCACTGAAATCCACCGCGTCTTCGCGACGGATAATGCCAGCGTTGTTCACCAGGATATCGATGCGCCCCATTTCGTCTACCGCACGTTCCAACAGGGAGGAGAGTTGATCCTGCCTCATCAGGTCGGCCCTCAGGCTGAGAAAACGACGTCCCAGCGCGTTGACTTCCACCGCTGTTTCCACCGGCTCACTGCGGTTGATCGCCACAATGTCACAGCCTGCCTGTGCCAGACCTGTTGCCATGCTTTTCCCTAAGCCGGTATTGCATCCGGTGACGATGGCCACCTTTCCGTGAAGAGAAAAATCATCAAGAATCATGCGGTTTCCTTATTCAGAGATAGGCGTGCAGATACTCCACCAGACAAAGGATCGCCATCGCCTGGCCGTAAGGCATCGAGGTGAGCGGTATCTGGCGGTAGAATTCAAGATCTTTGCCCATGCCGGTTCCGAAGGAGACCTGAGTCAGTTCGCCATCGTCATTGATGCGTGCGATCAGCCCCTTCAGTGCCTTCTCTGCTACGGCGACATAGCGCGGGTCGGCATAGTGGCGACGTGCCGCTTTCAGCATACCGAACGCAAAGCCAGCGGTTGCTGAGGCTTCGAGATAGGAATGGGGATCGTCAAGCAGCGTATGCCACAGGCCGCTGTCATCCTGGCATTGCTCCAGTGCAGCCAGCTGGCAGGCCAGCACCTGTTGCAGGAAGCGGCGCGTGGCATCGTTTTCCGGCAGGTCCAGCAACTCCAGGAATTCCGGAATAACGATGGTCAGCCAGCTGTTACCCCGCGCCCAGCGGGCGTTGGCAAAGTTATGGTGACCGTCGAATGTCCAGCCGTGAAACCACAACCCGGTTTCTTTATCCATCAGATGCTGGGTATGCAGCATAAACTGATATTTTGCTTCTTCGATGTACTCTGGACGATTCAACAGCTTGCCAATTTTTGCCAGCGGCAGCACGGTCATCATCAGGGTGTCATCCCATAGCTGCTGGTGATTCTCTTCAGCCAGGGTGATGTGCTGCAAGCCTGCCAGTTCGGTGCGCGGCATGGCGTGCATAATCCAGTCTGCCCAGCTTTCCAGGTAAGGCAACCAACGTGGATCGCGCGTCTCTTCATAGCGATACGCCAGCGTCAGGAAGGGACAAACTGTATTGACGTTCCGCGTGGTCGAGCCCTCGGCAAATCTGTCACTAAACCAGTCGTCGACAATCTGCCGCAGACGATCGTCGCCGGTTAACCGGTAATACTGGTGGATACCATACAGGCCAACGCCGTGGGTCCATTCCCAGCCAGCCCAGCCTTTGGTATCGATCACCCTGCCGTCGTCGAGACGCAACAGAAATTCGCCGGTTTCATCGGTAATATTGACCAGGTTATCCACCAGCTTATTAATCAGCCGATGCAGTTCCCCTCTTTCGATAAACCGCTCTGGCTGTCGCAGCAGCGGGCTGTGTTTTACCGGATATACCACCATCATGCACTATCCTCTGAATCTACTAAAGTTGGCCAGGACGGGATAAGTTGTCGCTGGCATTTTTTACTGTTGCCTCAGCCGCTTTGGCGGACAGCGTTTTGGCTGCCGGTTTGTCGCGGTTGAGAAACCCAATATTGTTGTTTCCCCACAGTGACTCGTATGGCATACCGGCAAGCATCTCCAGCGTGGCGCGTGCCAGGGGGGTAATGTCGTTGGGAACGATGTCGCCTGCCACCCGCATTTTTTCTGCTTCATTACGCAGAATCTGGTGTGTTTGCAGGTTTAATTTGAAACGTAAAGAGATGAGGAAGCCCATCAGCAGTACCAGCAGTGTTCCCACACAAAGAATGGCCAGAATGGTATGGCTGACGGTGCTGTTTTGCTCACTGCTGCCGGTGACAAAGCCCGACAGCTGCATCAAAATGCCCACCAGCATGACGGCTCCCGCCTGAGAGGCTTTGCGCGTCAGCGTCATCACCCCGGCAAAAATGCCTTCGCGGCGCTGGCCGGTGATCACTTCATCCACATCAGAGATGTAGGTGTAGATATTCCAGGGCACATAGTTGATGCCCCCACGTCCCAGACCTGCTACGGCCGAGATCAGCAGCAGCAGTGAGAACACATCGCTCATTCCCGCGTAGTAAAGTACGCCATAGGAGAAAGCGCTGAGGCCAAACAGCACCACGACAATCCGGTAAGAGGGGGCTGGTCCGAAGCGAATGCACAGTGGGATCATGCCGATAACGGCAACAAATTGCAGAATCGCCATCGTGCCCATCAGATTGGAGGCGACGGTGGCGCTCTGCATCAGTACAAACACCACGTAGTAGGTAAACACGGCGTTAAACACGTCCTGGGCGATATAGCCGCCAAGAGACATCCCCAGATGCTGACGGAAGATGCGGATGCGCAGCGTGGAGAACAGATCAACCTTCAGACGATGCAGGCTCTGACCCAGCGTCAGTTTTTGTTGTTCATCGGCCAGTGCGGCGGCGGATTTCTTCTCTGCCGGCCGTTCCCAGGTGTAGAGATAGACCAGGGTCAGAACCAGCGCACAAAGTATTGAGAACACCAGGCTGGAATAAAAGAAGGATAAAGGATTATCTTTGCCGAAATAGCTGAGCAGAATACCTGGTAAAAATGCGGCCAGGATAGCCGAAAGCTGCGCCAGCGCAATGCGTGCGCCAGAAAATTTGGTTTTCTCTTTAAAGTCATCGGTCATTTCCGGCACCAGGGTTTCATAAGGCACCAGAATCGAGGTGTAGACCACTTCAAAGATCAGATAGGTCAGCAGGTAATAGACATAGGTCATATCGCCGACCCACATCAGACTGTAGCTGAACACCAACGGAATACCGATAAGAATAAAGAACTTACGTCGGCCGAAGCGTTTGCCGAGCCGGGTTGCACCGAAATGGTCGGTCAGATAGCCCATCAGCGGGCTGACCACGCCATCTACAATACGGGCCATCGCAAAGATGGAGGTTGCCTGGATGGGACTTAAACCACAAAAGGTGGTGTAAAAATACAACAGCCAGGCTGAAGTTAATGCCATCGTTCCGGCGCCGAGAAAATCTCCCGATCCATAAGCCAGATAGTTGAGCATTCCAGGTTTACGTGTCGTCATAGTATTCATCCTGATTAGCCTATATACACGCCCGGCGAGATGTCGGGGGAAGTGGGTAAAGTAGAAGGATGAAGGGAGGAAAACCTTTGCGATTCTGCCAACAGTGAAGGGGCAATGGCGGTAGAAGGAAGAAAATACCGGACAGCTTCACTAATTTAATAAAATATCGTTTCATTTTTATTGAATTTGCATCCCTGCAATTTTACCGATCTCCAGTTGCTATAATCTGTTGTCGAGAATTTTTTATCCTGTTCTGAATCAAAATTCCTTAGCAAAATCATCTTATAGTAGACGTGCTTATAACACTCAAAAGAGGAATGGAAGATGAAAGCTGCCGTGGTAAATCAAGATCACTCTGTTGACGTCGTGGACAAAAAGCTGCGCGCCCTTGCACACGGCGAGGCGTTGCTGAAAATGGATTGTTGTGGCGTTTGCCACACTGATTTGCATGTAAAAAATGGCGACTTTGGCGACCGCACCGGCGTGGTGCTGGGACATGAAGGTATCGGTGTGGTGAAAGAAGTGGGCCCGGGGGTGACGTCGCTTAAGGTGGGCGATCTTGCCAGCGTTGCCTGGTTCTATGAGGGATGCGGTCATTGTGAATATTGCACCACCGGCAATGAAACACTGTGTCGTGATGTTAAGAATGCCGGTTTCACCGTAGATGGTGGCATGGCCGAAGAGTGCATCGTGGTGGCGGATTATGCGGTGAAGGTGCCGGATGGTCTGGATTCAGCCGCGGCCAGCAGTGTTACCTGCGCAGGGGTGACAACCTACAAAGCGGTAAAAGTTTCCGGCATTCAGCCGGGCAAATGGATTGCCATTTATGGCCTGGGTGGTCTGGGCAATCTGGCATTGCAGTATGCGAAGAATGTGTTTAATGCCAAAGTAATTGCGATAGATGTCAACGACGCCCAGTTACAGTTTGCCCGCGATATGGGTGCGGACCTGCTGATTAACCCGGCGAAGGAAGATGCGGCGAAGGTCATTCAGGAGAAAACCGGTGGCGCTCACGCTGCGGTGGTCACTGCGGTAGCCAAATCGGCATTTAACTCTGCGGTGGATGCGATGCGCGCCGGGGGCAGGGTGGTTGCGGTGGGTCTGCCGCCAGAATCCATGAGCCTGAATATTCCACGCCTGGTGCTGGATGGTATTCAGGTGGTGGGTTCGCTGGTTGGCACTCGGGAAGATCTGGCAGAAGCGTTCCAGTTCGCCGCCGAGGGCAAAGTGGTGCCGACCGTGACCAGAAGGCCGGTTGAGGACATTAACACCATTTTCGACGAGATGCTGGAAGGCAAAATTAAAGGACGTATGGTTATCGACTTCGCCATGAAGTAGCCCCGGACCTGGGAGCAAGCGATAGATAAAAAGGGGGCGAGTGCTATATCGCCCCCTTTTCTGTTCGTGACCTGGCAGAGCCGCAGCCTGTCAGGCGTTCATAAAAAAACTGGAACGCTCAGGCGCTTCAGGCTCCAGACAATTACAGACAGTGAGCCACAACAATGAGAGCAACCAACCGGTATTGTTTAACATCGACCTTCCCTTGATTAATGGCGTTGACAGCATAAATGTATATCTGAAAGTAAAAATCGCCACTTCCCCCGCCCTTTTTGTTCATCCGCTCGTTTTATCATCCCGCCCCGCAAAAAATATCCTCTATGTTTATAACCTGTCTGGCGTGGTTTCTGGCCGGATGTGATGACCCTGCTGAGGATGATTATGGTGTTAAAAATTTTTCACGGTCTGTTACCTGCGGCCCTGTTAATGTTCAACGCAGCGGCAGCCGAGCCGACCACGCCGCAGTTTGGCGCTGAATTACAGGGCTTTGATTTTACCTTGCCGGTGCAGAGATTCAGCTTTACGTCCCAGGGACAGGCGCTGGTGATGGGCTATATCGACAGCCAGCCGCAGGGAGAAGCGAATGGCCGGACGGTGGTATTGCTGCACGGCAAAAATTTTTGCGGTATCACCTGGCAGGACACCATCACGGCATTAAATCACGCCGGATACCGGGTTATCGCGCCGGATCAGATCGGCTTTTGCACCTCAACCAAACCGATGCGCTATCAGTACAGTTTTCAGCAGCTGGCGGCGAATACCTGGCAACTGCTCGACAGTCTGCATCTCAGTGACATCATTCTGGTGGGACATTCAACCGGCGGCATGCTGGCCACTCGTTATGCGTTGATGTATCCGCAGCAGGTGCAGAAGCTGGTGCTGGTGAATCCGATTGGTCTGGAGGACTGGAAGGCGAAGGGGGGGCCGTGGCGCAGCGTCGATCAGTGGTATCAACGTGAACTGAAAACCTCGGCGGCCAGCATTAAAAAGTATGAGCTGAATACCTATTACGTAGGCAAGTGGAAGCCGGAATATGACCGCTGGGTCACCATGCTGGCGGGACTGAACAACGGGCCTGGGCATCAGGCCGTGGCCTGGAACTCCGCTTTAATCTACGACATGATTTTCACCCAGCCGGTGTATTACGAATTCAAAGACCTCACCGTGCCGACCACATTAATTATTGGTACTGCTGACACCACGGCAATAGGTAGCGATATCGCGCCGCCGCAGGTCAGGGCAAACATCGGCCATTATGATGTGCTGGGCAGGCAGGTGGCGGCCCTGATCCCTCACGCCAGGCTGATTGAATTGCAGGGGATGGGACACGCGCCGCAGATGGAAGATCCGGCAGGTTTCAATCGGACGCTGTTAAGCGATATCAAAAAATAGCGAGGTGCCCGGTGTTTGCCGGGCTATAACCTCAGGCTATAGCCTGGCAATAAACAAGCATTATCCCGCCCCCGGCATTGATGAAATAGTCTTCTCAGGCAACCCTGCAACCTGACAAGAGACTCTGGCTATGCTTATCCCTCAACCCTATCTGTTATTTCTTGGCGATGTGACTGACCCGCTGGCGGCGAAAACGGCGCGCGGCATTCAGGTCTGGCGGCCTGAACAATGTGTTGGGCAGATTCGCCTGCCCGGCTGCTCGGTCTCACTGGGCCTGAGTGATATGACGATTGCCGACGCCATCACGGCCGGAGCCAGAACGCTGGTGCTGGGCACCGCCAATGCCGGCGGTTTTCTGCCAGAGCACTGGCTGGAGACGGTGCGTGCTGCTATCAGCGCAGGTATGAACGTCGCCAGCGGCCTGCACTATCGGCTGGTGGATAATCCGGAGCTGGTGGCGCTGGCGAAAACGCATCAGGTTGAACTGTTTGATATCCGCCACATGCGGCCAAAACTGGACGTCGGCAGCGGTAAAAAACGCAGCGGCAAGCGCGTGCTGACCGTAGGCACCGACTGCTCGGTGGGCAAAATGTACACCTCCCTGGCACTGGAATCAGCGATGCGCGAGGCAGGCCTGAAGGCCGATTTCCGGGCGACCGGACAGACCGGCATTCTGGTGGCAGGTGAAGGGATCGCCATTGATGCGGTGATCGCTGATTTTATTGCCGGTGCGGCGGAAGCGCTCTCCCCGGCCAACGATGACGACCACTGGGATATCGTTGAAGGACAGGGTTCTTTGTTTCACCCCTCCTATGCGGGTGTCAGCATGGGGCTAATCCACGGCGCGCAGCCGCACTGGCTGGTGATGTGTCACGAAATGCATCGCCCGCATATGCGCCATCTGCCCCACCAGCCGATGGTCAGCCTTGCGGACTGCGTACAGGCCAACCTGCAAGCCGCCAGAGTCACCAGCGAGAACGTCCGGCTGGCGGGTTTTGCCATCAATACCTCCGACTTCAGCGAACAGCAGGCCCGTGACTATTGTCAGCAGGTGAGCGATGAGTTTGGCGTACCGGCGACCGACCCGGTGCGTTTTGGTATCGCTGACATTGCCGCCCTGCTGAAGGAGCAGGGCTGATTATGCGCCGTATGCAGGTTGAAGTGGTGGAGCTACCGCTGGCGCGGCCCTTTGCCATTGCCCGGGGCACCCGTACCGCAGTCACCGTGGTGCGGGTGACGCTGGAGCAGCAGGGATTTATCGGGCGCGGCGAATGTACGCCGACCGCGCATTACCACGAAAGCGCTGACAGCGTTACCGCGCAACTGGCCGCCGTGCAGGAAGACGTTGAAAATGGCCTGTCGCGGGAGGCATTGCAGAGCCGGTTACTGCCTGGTTCTGCACGAAATGCGCTGGACTGTGCGCTGTGGCGTCTGCAGGCGGCGCTGAACAAACAGACCCTGTGGCAGCATCTGGATACCGTGCCGCCGCAAACGGTCATCACGGCGGAAACCCTCAGCCTGGACGGCGTCGAACAGATGGCGACGGCGGCAGCCGACGCGGTTTCTCGCGGGGCGGTGTTGCTGAAAATCAAGCTGAACCGCGAACTGATTCTGGAGAAGGTGGCGGCCATTCGCGCGGTAGCCCCGCAGGCCACGCTGATTATTGATGCCAACGAATCCTGGAGCGGTCTGGATCTCAGCAGCCTGTTCACTGCGCTGACGCAGTACAGCATAGCGATGATTGAGCAACCCCTGCCTGCCGGAAATGACGCGGATTTGCAGCGTTTTGACCATCTGATCCCGGTCTGCGCGGATGAAAGCTGTCACCACCTGGGCGATATCGCGGGCCTGCGCAATCGTTACGAAATGATCAACATCAAGCTGGATAAATGCGGCGGTCTGAGCGAAGCGCTGGCGATGGTGCAGGTTGCCCGGCAGCATCAGCTGCGGCTGATGGTGGGCTGTATGCTCGGCTCGTCGCTGGCCATGGAAGCGGCGCTGCCGGTGGCGGTGGCGGCGGAGCACGTCGATCTTGACGGCCCAATCTGGCTGGCGGCAGACAGTTCGCCTTATCTCTCTTATCACCAGGGACGTATCTGGCTGTGACGCAGCCTGCAACCGGAGCCAGCATGACGGAAATTCTTCAGCCCGCCTCAGCAGGCGGCACCTGCTCACCGGTATTACAGGTGAAGGACCTCAGCGTCAGCTTCAGCGGCCGGGCTGGACGAAATCTGGCGCTGAAAGGCGTCTCTTTCAGCATCAATAAAGGAGAAATTGTCGCCGTGGTGGGGGAAAGCGGCTCCGGTAAATCCGTGACCTCGCTGGCGGTGATGGGACTGCTGGCACCGTCGGCCACCATTGAGCAGGGAAGTATTCACTTCACCCCGCGCAGTGGCACGGCGACCTCTCTGCTCAGCATGAACAGTCAGGCGCGGCGCAGGCTGCGCGGTCGGGAGATGGCGATGATTTTTCAGGAGCCGATGACTTCGCTGAATCCGGTGCTGCGGGTGGGCGACCAGCTGACCGAAGCGCTGAAAGACCATCAGCTGTGTGACAGCAAAACCGCACAGGCGAAAGCGCGGGCGCTGTTGCGCAAAGTGCGTATTGCCGATGTGGAGCGGGTGATGAAAAGTCATCCCCACTCGCTTTCCGGCGGGATGCGCCAGCGGGTGATGATTGCTCAGGCGCTGGCCTGCGATCCACAGCTGTTGATCGCCGATGAGCCGACCACCGCGCTGGATGTCACCGTGCAGGCGCGTATTTTACAAATTCTGCGGCAGTTGCAACAGCAGAGCGATATGGCGGTGCTGTTTATCACCCACGATATGGGCGTGGTGGCAGAAATTGCCGATCGTGTGGTGGTGATGTATCGCGGCGAAGTGGTGGAGCAGGGCAGCGTACAGCAGATTTTCAGCCAGCCGCAGCACAGTTACACCCGGGCGCTGCTGGCCGCCGTTCCGCTGCTGGGCGATATGCAGGAAAAGCGCTGGCCGCAGAGTTTCCCGCTGCCGGGTGAGGAACGGGATGACGACGCGGGGGTGCAGCAAACCGCACGCTACGAAGAGAAGCCGCTGCTGGATATCCGTGGGCTGAAAGTTTACTACCCGATCCGCAGCGGATTGTTTTCGGCGCTGACCCACCGCGTCCATGCGGTGGAGCAGATTGATTTTTCCCTGTGGCCCGGCGAAACCCTGGCGATAGTCGGGGAGAGCGGCTGCGGCAAATCCACCACCGGCCGGGCGCTGTTGCGGCTGGTGTCCAGTGAGGCGGAGAGCATCCATTTTCGCGGTGAAGAGATAACGCAGCTGAAGGAACCGGCTTTTCAGCTGTTGCGCCGTGAGATGCAGATGGTCTTCCAGGACCCTTATGCCTCGCTTAACCCGCGTCTGACGGTGGGCTTCACCATCGCTGAACCCCTGCTGTTGCACGGACTGGTTAAATCCCTGGAAGAGGCGACACCGCAGGTGCAGGCGCTGCTGAAAAGCGTCGGACTGCTGCCTGAGCACGCCCGCCGCTATCCACATGAGTTTTCTGGCGGCCAGCGTCAGCGTATTGCCATCGCCCGTGCCATGGCACTGAAACCGCAGGTGATCATTGCGGATGAAGCGGTATCCGCTCTCGACGTCTCGATTCAGGCACAGGTGATTAACCTGATGATGGATTTGCAAAAAGAGACCGGTGTGGCGTGGATTTTTATCTCCCATGATATGGCGGTGGTGGAGCGTATTGCTAACCGCGTGGCGGTAATGTATCTGGGCCAGATTGTCGAAATGGGTCCGCGCCAGTCGGTGTTTAACCATCCGCAACATGCTTACACCCGTCGCCTGCTGGCTTCCGTGCCCGTCGCCGATCCTGAGCGACGCAGCGTGCGTGAGCTGGACGACGCTGAAATCCCTTCGCCGCTGCGCAAAGCAGGCGTTGAAGTGGCAAAACTTCGCTACCGCCAGGTTGCCCCGCACCACTGGGTGGCAGAAGGCGATGCTTTTAATACCTCACCAGGAGAGACACCATGAAGCCTTCAGTACGCCGTTCTGCCGTCGCCCTTGCGCTGTCACTGTGCCTGTGCGGCATGGTTCAGGCCCAGGATTTGCGGATTTCCGCCTATGTCGATATCACCGGGCTTGATCCGCACGACACCTCGGATAATGCCAGCTATTCCGTGCAGAGCGGCATCTTCGAGCGCCTGTTCCAGTTCGACAACAAAATGAAACTGGTGCCGTGGCTGGCTACCGATTACAGCAGTAATGCCGATGCGACCGAGTTCACCCTCAACCTGCGCAGCGGTGTGACCTTCCAGGATGGCACCCCCTTTGATGCCGAAGCGGTAAAAGCCAACCTCGACAGGCTTGCCGATCAGAGCAAAGGCCTGAAGCGTAACAGCCTGTATAAGATGATCAACACCGTCACCGTCACCTCCCCGACTCAGGTGAAGGTAGCGCTCAACCGCTCCTTCGGCGCGTTTATCAACACCCTGGCGCACCCGTCGGCGGTGATGTGGAGCCCGGCGGTGCTGAAGCAATACCCGCAGGAAGCCCAGTTGCGTCTGCATCCGACCGGCACCGGTCCGTTCCGCTTCGTCAGCTGGCAGCCGGGTAAAGAGGTGAAGCTGACTAAATATGACGGCTACTGGCGCAAAGGCTGGCCGAAGGTGGATAACGTGATGATCTCTCCGGCACCGGAAGATGCCACCCGGGTGGCGGCGCTGAAATCCGGTCAGGTCGACGCCATCTATCCGTTACCTTCTGACTTGATTGCCACCGTGCAGAACGACAGCAAACTGGCGGTGCAGCGTGATGAAAGCATCTACCTCTATTACCTGGCGATGAATAATCAGCACAAGCCGCTGGCGGATTTACGCGTACGTCAGGCAATTAACTACGCCATCAACCGCGATATCTGGCTGAAAGTGGCCTGGGCGGGAATGGGCAAACCGGCCACCTCTGCCATTCCGCCAGCGGTGCAGTTCTACAGCAAACAAAGTGAGCCGGACTACAGCTATAACCCGGCGAAGGCAAAAGCACTGCTGAAAGAGGCGGGTTACGGCAGCGGATTAGCGTTGAAGCTGTGGGTGACCAATACCACCTCCAGCGTCCGCGCGGCGCAATTCCTGAAACAGCAGCTGGGGGCAGCCGGGATCAGCGTCAAGGTGACGCCAATGGATTCCGGGGCGCGTGACGCGAAATTGTGGGGCGTGAAAGATCCGAAGCAGGCTGAATTCGACCTGTACTATGGCGGCTGGTCCACCTCCACCGGCGACGCTGACTGGGCGCTGCGTCCGCTGTTCGCCAGCGAATCCTGGGTGCCGACGTCGTACAACGTCTCTTACTACAGCAACCCGGAAACGGACAAAGCCATTGCCGCCGGACTGCAAACCGCCGATCCGGCGAAACGGGCTGCGGCCTATGCCGACGCGCAAAAAATCATCTGGAAAGATGCGCCGATTGCCTTCCTTGGCTCACCGGACAACCTGGTCGGGAAAAAGAAGAATCTTGAAGGAGTGTCATTGCTGGCTGACGGCTCGTTGCTGTTTACGCAGGCCGAGTTCAAATAATCGATCCGGGCGGGAGCGCTCCCGCCTGTGCTACCGGGAAATCGCCAATGTTTGCTTATCTCCTCCGACGTTTGCTGGAAATGATCCCGGTGCTGCTGGTGGTCTCGCTGTTGGTTTTTGCCTTTATTAAGTTATTGCCGGGCGATCCGGCGCGTATTTATGCCGGTCCGGACGCGCCCGTGGAAGCGGTCGAGGCGGCGCGGCAGCATCTGGGGCTGAACGACCCGTTGCCGCAGCAATATCTGCACTGGCTGAGTGGCCTGTTCAGGGGCAATTTGGGCGTCACTTACCGCACCCAGCAGCCGGTGACTGAGGTGATTGCCCAGGGATTTATGCCGACGCTGTGGCTGGCGATGGCAGGTTTTACCTGGTCGGTGCTGCTGGGGCTGGGCATTGGCGTGGTGTCGGCGCTGAAACGCGGGAAATGGCCGGACTGGCTGCTGATGAGCGTGGCGGTCGGTGGCATCTCCATGCCGCCATTCTGGCTGGGACTGCTGCTTATCCAGTTTGTGGCGATGCCGTTTGGCCTGTTCTCTGTCAGTGGTTTCAACAAGGCCAGCGATATTATTCTGCCCGCGCTGACGCTGGGTTCATCGGTCGCGGCGGTGATGGCGCGCTTCACCCGCTCGGCGTTTCTGGAAGTGGCCCAGGAAGATTATGTGCGTACCGCCAAAGCAAAAGGGCTGCGTAATCGGCTGGTTACATGGAAACACATTATGCGTAATGCGCTGATCCCGGTGATCACCATGCTGGGGTTGCAGTTTGGCTTTTTGCTGGGCGGATCGATTGTGGTGGAAACCGTGTTCAGCTGGCCGGGTCTGGGCTGGCTGCTGATCGAATCGATCAAAAGCCAGGACCAGCCGGTGATTCAGGCACTGGTAATGCTGTTTGTATTTGAATTCATTGTGATTAATTTGCTGGTGGATCTGCTGTATGCGGTGGTTAACCCGGCGATCCGACTGCGTCAGGAGCCTGCATGAAGACTCACTCCCACACCGCGCTGGCCGGTAGCGCAGAGGATAACAGCCGCTTGCGTTCCCCGTGGCGTGATTTCCTGCAACAGCTGTTGCGTAACCCGCTGGCGCTGCTCTCCGGAGGATTTATCCTGCTGCTGGTGATGGTGGCGCTGTGTGCGCCCTGGCTGGCACCGTGGGACCCGATGACGCCGGACTGGATGGCGCTGTCGTCACCGCCTTCTGCCGCCCACTGGATGGGGACGGATGATCTTGGGCGGGATGTGATGAGCCGCATTATCTACGGCGCGCGCATTTCGCTTTACGTCGGCGTGCTGTCGGTCACCTCCGGAATGGTGGTGGGCATCCTGCTGGGGTTGCTGGCGGGCTACTATGGTCGCTGGGTGGACACGCTGATTATGCGCGGCTCTGACGTGCTGTTTGCCTTTCCCGGAATGCTGCTGGCGATTGCGGTGGTGGCGATTCTGGGGCCAGGGCTGAATAACGTTATCATTGCCGTGGCCATTTTCAGCGTGCCGGTATTTGCCCGTATCGTGCGGGCGTCGACGCTGTCGCTGAAGCAGGCGGCCTATGTCGAGGCGGTGCGCTGTGCGGGTGCGCCGGACCGGGTGATCATCCTTCGTCATATCCTGCCGGGCACGCTGTCCAACGTTATTGTCTATTTCACCATGCGCATTGGCACCAGCATCCTTACCGCCGCCGGGCTCAGTTTTATTGGTCTGGGGCCGGAGCCGGACGTCCCGGAGTGGGGCAATATTCTGGCGATGAGCCGCAGCATGATGATGGCCGGGCAGTGGCATGTCAGCGTCTTTCCCGGCCTTGCCATTTTTATCACCGTGCTGGCGTTTAATCTGTTGGGAGATGCGCTGCGCGATACCCTCGACCCCAAACTGAAAGGATGACGGATGGATTACCAACGGGCGGCGGTTGAGCTGTTACTGCAACGCTGGCGTGCCAGCCGCCAGCTGGGCGCACCGCGTGGTACGCCTGGCCTGAGCAACAGTCTGAGTGATGTGCCTGGCGTACGTGTTGGGCATAACACGCTGGATGACGGTGAACGGCAGACCGGCGTAACGGCAATCGTGCCACCGGGCGATAATCTGTTCCTCAACCCATTGCCCTGCGGCGTTGCAGTGCTGAACGGTTTCGCCAAGCCGGTGGGGTTGATCCAGATTGAGGAGCTGGGCGTACTGCAAACGCCGATCCTGCTGAGTAACACGCTGGCGGTGGGGACGCTGTTTACCGCGCTGGTGCGCGATGCCATCGGGCGCAATCCTGAACTGGGCCGCTCGTTGCCGACGGTCAATCCGCTGGTGCTGGAGTGCAATGACGGCTGGCTGAATGATATTCAGGCGCTGGCGGTAAGCGAACAGATGGCGTTCCGCGCGCTGGCCGATGCCAGTGCCGACTTCGCCCGTGGTAGCGTCGGTGCCGGTCGCGGGATGAGCTGTTTCAGCCTGAAGGGCGGCATTGGGACGGCCTCACGGCGGTTACCTGCGCTGAATGCCACGCTGGGCGTACTGGTGCTGGCAAACTTTGGTGCCCTGAATGCGCTGACCCTCGACGGCGTGCGGATGGGGGAGGCGATCGCGCCATTACTGCCTGCGCTGACGCCGCAGCGTGATGCCGGTTCCATTATCATCATCATGGTCACCGATGCGCCGCTGGATGCACGACAGCTGAAGCGCGTGGCGAAACGCGCAGGTGCCGGGCTGGGGCGGCTGGGCAGCTACTGGGGACACGGCTCCGGTGATATTGCTGTGGCGTTTTCCACCGCCGGCACCCCACAACCGCCGGAGGAGTCCACCCTTGAGCCGCTGCTGGCAGCGGCGGCAGATGCGACCGAATATGCGGTGCTGGATGCGCTGCTGAGCGCGCAGGCGATCACCGGCTTTCGCGGTCATCACCGTCCGACACTGAGTGAGGTGCTGGACAGGCTGGCGCTGTCCGGCGTCAGCCCGCTTATTTAACTGTTGCGCCGAACAGGCTGTTTACCGGCCCGGCGCGTTGCTTATTACCAAAGGTCACCGATGAAAATTTTTATTTCTGCCGATATCGAGGGTGTTGCGGGCGTGATGCGCCCGGAGCAGTGCAGTCCGGGCCATGCGGAATATCAGCTGGCGCGGGGACTGATGGAACAGGAGGTCAACGCTGCGATTGCCGGCGCGTTTGCCGGAGGGGCCAGCGAGGTGGTGGTAGCGGACAGCCACGCTCAGATGACCAATCTGCGGGCGGAAAATATCGACCCACGCGCGCGTCTGGTGCAGGGCAAACCGCGTGGCCTGTCGATGGTGGAAGGGCTGGCGCAACAGCAGTATGACGGCATGATGTTTGTTGGCTATCACAGCGCGGCCGGGGAATCTGGCGTACTGGCTCACACCATCAACGGACGGGCATTTTACCGGGTGAAGATCAACGGGGAAGTGATGGGCGAAAGCGACATTTATGCCGCCGCCGGTGCGGAGCGTGGTACGCCGCTGTGGCTGGTGACCGGCGATGATACGCTGCAAAAATGGATCGCCCATTACTATCCCACCGTCGATTATGTCTGCGTCAAACGGTCCATTTCGCAAACCTGCGCGGAATCTCTCAGTCCACAGTCAGCCTGCGCTGCCATCCGCGAGGCGGCGGAACGGGCAGTAAGGCAGGCGCGTACAGGGCAAACCTCCCGGTTGCAGGCACCTCTGACGCTGGAGCTGATGGTGGCGAAGCCGGTGCTTGGCGATCTGTTCTGCCTGATCCCCGGCGTGCAGCGGCGGGATGCGGTGACGGTCAGCTATAGTGCGGCGGATATGGCAACCCTGGTCAGCCTGCTCAGTGCCTTTTCGTATCTGGCCACCACGCAGAACTAAGGTGATGTCTGTCGTCGTTATTTGTTGGTGCTGGCAGAACACGACGAGGTAAGGTAGTATCGGTACAATATGTACAATATGTACAATATGTACAATATGTACAATATGTACAATATGTACCGATCATAAGGAGGCTTTTATGTTCAGCTTCAGCGCGAGTGATGCCAAAGTACAGTTTGGTGAGATGATGGCAAAAGCGCAGCGTGAGCCTGTTGCCATCACTAAAAATGGCCGCCCTTCTGTGGTGGTGATATCTGCTGAAGAATACGACAAGTTAGAAATGATTAAGCTGCAAAACCTCAAGGCGTTGATTACCCGCTCTGTTGCTCAGGCGGAAAGAGGCGACCTGCATGGAATTGATGATGTATTCAGCGATCTTTCTGTTGATGAACTGGCTGCCGCAGGAGATAAAACGCAAGGATGACTGTTCTCTTTACGCAGGAAGCAAAAGTACAAATTCGTGCTATCAGGGCTTACTCCAGCCACCGCTGGGGGAAAGAAGTGGCCGACCTTTACGCCAGAGCGTTGCGTGCGACCATTACCTCAACGCTTGACCAGCGACCTTCTCCAGGACGTGACAGAAGCGGCGATCTTGCCGCTGGCGTGCGAAGTTTTCCATGCGAAAGCCACATCATCTATTACAGGGAAGTTGCCACTGGGATTGAGATTCTGGCCGTATTGCATCAGTCTCAGGATCCTGTTCGCCACTTATAACACATCCCCTGTGTTTCAACGCTGCCAGCGCACCATGCGGCTTCTGTTCAGCGCCAGACGCAGGCTGTCGCCATCGACCTGCATCGAAAAACGCTTCTGCCAGGGGCCGTCCTGCGCGGTAGCCAGCAGTCTGCCGTTGCCCAGTGAAATCAGCGAGGCGGTCATCGCCGCCGGGCCGACCCCCATCACCATTCTGTCACCCGTAATCACTAACTGGCTGCGCTGAGCGGGTAAAACCCAGCGGCCCTGCACCGCATCCAGCGAGGCGCTGTCAGCGTTCGCCGGTACAAAACGCCTTGCCGCAAGGCCAATCTCTCCGCAGATGGCGTTGCCATCCTGTCGCAGGCGCAGCGGGAACGTGCCGGAGAGCGAGACGGCTTCCCCCGGATTTTCGCCGTGATACACATTTTCGCTGTGGCCCAGCCACTCGATACTGTCGGCCCTGACGTTCAGCCAGTCGCAGTCATCCTCCGCCACGTAGAGGCCAGGCCTCAGCGCATGGCCGCGCACCGCATCTGCCTGGCCGAGCAGACTGTTCATCACCGCCAGCGCGGAATCATAACTGGCGACATCCTCGCGGTTTGCCACCAGCGCCAGGCCCACTTTTTGCTGTGGATCGAGCAGGAAGTAGCTTTTGTAACCGGCATGAGATCCCCCGTGGCCCACCAGTTGCACACTGCCCGATCGCGAATGCGCGATACCCAGACCATAGCCGGTCAACCGGCCATCTGCCAGCTGACGTGGGGTGGCAACAGATGCAAGCGCGTCCGGTTGTTGCAGCAGATGTTGTAGCCAGCGGCTGAGGTGGTTAACGCTGCCGGTAAGACAACCGGAGGCGGAGAGGTGCAGACCGGCACTGGCCAGCTGCCACTGCTGCCCCTGCCGCCAGTAGCCCGGCACCAGCCCCGGCACGATATCAAACCAGCTTTCGGGCGCGGTGAAATTGAGATCCAGCGGTTGATTGATATGTCGCCGCAGCAGATCGGCAAACAGAATACCCTTTGCTTTTAGCGCCTCTTCCACCAGACGGTAACCGGTGTTGGAGTAAGAGATTTCGCTGCCGCACGGATAGCTCAGGCTGCGCTCTTCACTGAGAAACGCCAGCAGATCGGCCGCCTGGGTGGCGTTGTACACCGACAGGCCAAGCAGCGACAGGGTTTCCCGCACATCGGGCAGGCCTGCGGTCATATCCAGTGCCTGACCGACGGTCACCTGGCCGTTCTCACCGCTCAGTTGCGGCAGATGCTGCGCCAGCCGGTCTGTCAGCCTGATATGTTGTTGACAGTGGCCGGTGACCAGTGCGGCGAAAATGTGCTTGGTAACGGAGGCGAACCGCACCACCGTATCGCCGCTGAAAGGCGTTCCCTGTGCCAGATCGGCCAGTCCGCCGCAGCTGACGCTGTGCACCGTGTCGCTGTCGAACAGGACGATTGCGCCGCCGGGTTCGCCCGGCTGGCCCCAGCCTGCGGTGATGCTGTCCGCCAGCTGCCGCGCTTTCTGCCAGTTGAGCGTCATGCCGGTTCCTCCAGCGTGACGCTGAGATCGAACAGCTCAGCGGTGTGTGGATGTTGAATACGGCGGGCGCGCAGATCGTCTGCACTCAGCTGTTCGACCATTTTCCCCTGCTGCATCACACCGATTTTCTCGCAAAGATGGGTCACCACCGCCAGGTTATGGCTCACCATAACCCAGGTCAGTTTGCGCTGCTCGCGCAAGTCGCTGAGCAGATTGAGGATTTCTGCCTGAACGGAGACATCCAGCGCCGAGGTTGGCTCATCCAGCAGCAGGACTTCCGGCTCGATTATCAGCGCCCGGGCAATCGCCACGCGCTGGCGCTGGCCGCCGGAGAGCTGGTGGGGGAAACGAAAGCGTACTGCGGCAGGCAGGCCAACTTCCGACAGCGCCTGGGTGATGCGCTGCTCGGCACGATCAAAACGATGTACCAGCAGCGGCTCATGGAGGATGCGGTCGATAGTCTGACGGGGATGCAGCGAGCCATACGGGTCCTGAAACACCATCTGTACCTGGCGAAAGAAGTTACGGCCACGCACTGCTGAGAGCGCCATGCCGCCAAACCGCATCTGCCCGCGCCAGTGGTGATTCAATCCAGCCAGCGCACGCAGGATGGTGGACTTACCGGAGCCGCTTTCGCCAACGATTCCAAAGCTGCCGCCATTCGCCACGCTGAACGACACGCCTTTCACCACCTGCTGTGCTGCAAAATCAATTTGTAAATCGGTAACCTCGATCATAACGCTCCTTATTCGTCCCGCCACGCGGCTTCGCGCTGCATGACCGGCAGACGATTGCGGGGATGACGCAGCGACGGCAGGCAGGCCAGCAGCCCCTGAGTATAGGGATGCTGTGCCTGATGCAGATCGGCGGCGTTGAGCATCTCAACGATCCTCCCGGCATACATCACCGCGACGCGATCGCAAAAATGCGACACCAGCGGCAGATCGTGGCTGATCAGAATCAGTCCCATTCCGCGTTGCGAAACCAGATCGTCAATCAGCCGCAGGATCTCAGCCTGCACCGTCGCATCGAGCGCGCTGGTTGGCTCATCGGCGATCAGCAGCTCCGGATCGGGGGCCAGCATCATGGCGATCATCACCCGCTGGCCCATGCCGCCGGAAACCTCATGCGGATAACGTTTTGCCACCTGCTGTGGGTCGCGGATTTTCACCTGAGCCAGCAGATCGACAGCGGCAACCATCGCTGCACGCCTGCTGCCACCTTTGTGCTCACGCCAGGCTTCGGCAATCTGCTGACCAATGGTCATCACCGGATTCAGCGAATATTTCGGGTCCTGCAAAATAAAACCAACCCGTTTACCGCGTACCTGACGCAGGGTTTTTTCGCTGGCACCGCGCAGATCGATGCCGTCAAAACTCAGTGCATCCGCCTGCACCTTCGCGCTGGCAGGCAGCAGCTGCATCAGGCTGCGTGCGGTCAGAGATTTGCCGGACCCGCTTTCACCGACGATGGCGAACTTCTCTTTGCCAACGCTGAGAGAGAAACCGCGCACCGCGTCGAACGTCTCTGAACCGCTGGTGAAGCTGATGCGTAAATTTTGAATATTGACCAGCATTTACTGCTCCTTCGGGTCAAGGAGGTCACGCAGGCCGTCACCAAGAAAGTTAAACGCCAGCGAGGTTAAAAAGATGGCGATGCAGGGCATCAGCGGCACCCACCATTCGCTGAACAGAAAACGCCGTGCGGTGGCGATCATCGTGCCCCATTCCGGTGAGGGGGGCTGGGCGCCCATACCCAGAAAACCCAGGCTGGCTGCGGTGATGATGATCGAACTCATATCCAGCGTTACGCGCACAATCAGACTGGGCACGCACAGCGGCATGACGTGGCGCAGAATAATGCGCAGTGGCGAAGCGCCGCTCAGGCGGCTGGCGGCGATAAAGTCGCTGTTGCGAAACTGCAAGGTTTCGGCGCGCGCCAGACGGGCATAAGGCGGCCAGGCGGTCAGCGCAATCGCCAGAATGGCGCTTTCCACGCCGGGTTTCAGCGCGGCAACGAAAGCCAGTGCCAGAATCAGTCTGGGGAAAGCGAGAAAAATATCGGTCAGACGCATCAGCGCTTTATCCAGCAGCCCGCCGCTATAGCCTGCAATACAGCCAATAAACAGCCCGACAGGGGCGGTGATCAGCACGATAATAATCACCATGCCCAGGGTGGTACGGCCCCCGAACAGAATGCGCGTCCAGATATCGCGGCCCAGCTCATCGGTGCCCAGCCAGTGAAGAGATGAAGGGCGCGCAAGGCGGTTAGCCAGGTCCTGGAAGCCAGGGTCGTAAGGTGTTAACAGCGGTGCGGCGATCGACACCAGCAACATCAGCACAATGATCGCCAGACCGCTCATTGCCAGTGGATGGCGCTTCAGGCCCAGCCACAGCCGGTAGCGACGTCCCCATATCGCCTGGCGACGGGTACCAGGCGTTTCATCGAGCAGCCAGGCTCTGGTTAACATAGTCATTTCACTCTTGGGTCCCATAAGCGGTAGAGAATATCGGCGCAGAGGTTAAGCAGCACATAGACCGTACCTACCAGCAGCGTCGCGCCGACTACCGGATTCATGTCGGCATTCAGCAAGGAGGTGGTCAGATACTGGCCCAGCCCCGGCCAGGAGAAGACGTTTTCTGTCACCACCGCACCCTCCAGCAGACCGGCATAGGTCAGCGCCAGCACGGTGACCAGCTGTACCGCCACGGTCGGAAAAGCGTGCCGCCAGATAACCCGGCGTGATGACAAGCCCTTTGCCCGCGCGGTAATCACAAACTCGCCGCTCAGCGCATTGAGCATAAAGGTGCGGGTCATGCGGGTGATATACGCCATGCTGAACCAGGCGAGGATCAATACCGGCTGGGCCATATGGGCGAGGGCATCGCGAAAAGCGTCATAGTCTTTTGCCAGCAGCGCATCCACCGTCAGCAGGCCGGTGACCTGGGGGACCATATCCTGATAAATGATGTCCTGCCGTCCCGGCCCTGGCGCAATACCCAGCACGGCGTAGAAGATAAGCAAACTGAGCAGCGCCAGTACAAATACCGGCAGGGAGTGCCCGGTCAGGCACACCACGCGTATCAGCTGATCGCTCCATTTGCCCTGCCTGACCGCCGCCCAGACGCCCAGCGGGATGCCGATAATGGCGGCGACAACGATCGCTGCCGTTGCCAGCTCCAGCGTCGCCGGGAAAAAGCGGGCAATATCCTCGCTGACCGGATTTGAAGTCAGCACCGAACGGCCTAAATCACCGTGCAGAATCTGCACCAGATAGTGCCAGAACTGCACCCACAGCGGCTAATCCAGCCCCATCTCCTGACGCACACGTTCCACTGTCGCCTGCGGAGCGTTATCGCCTAACGCGGCCAGCACCGGATCGGTCGGCATCACCCGCCCAATAAAGAAGGTCAGCAGCGCCAGGCCACATAGCGTCAGCAGCAGGCTTCCCAGCGTGCTGAGAAATCTTTTTAATTGCGGCATCAGACTTTTTTACCCGCTCATAAGGGTTGTCGTTCAGCACGGTAATCTGCATGCCTGTCACGCCTTTGCTACCGGCCCAGGTGTTCAGTTTCTGGAACATGAAGATAAACGGGCTTTTTTCACGATGTAGCGTCTGAATCTTTTCATACAGCGCGATGCGCTTCTGTGCATCTTTCTCGTGCAGCGCGTCCGCAGTCAGTTGGTTGAACTGTTGATCAGACCAGCTGCAACGCCACGCCAGCGAACGCACCCGGGCATTGTCGCTGTTATCGGTGTTGACGCTGAAGGCTTCGGTATTGGAGTTGGGATCGAAGTAATCGGCACCCCAGACGGTCAGCGCCAGCTGATGTTGACGGGCGCGCATTTTCGTCAGTACCTGCCGGTTTTCAGCGGCGATCAGCTGCAATTTAATGCCAATCGCCGCCAGCTGTGTCTGAAGAGTCTGGGCAATATCCGGAAACGGCTGAGCGGAGTAGTGATCGAGGGTTAGTTCAACGCCGTCCGGATAGCCCGCCTCAGCCAGTAACGCTTTGGCTTTTGCCACGTTAAGGCGAAAAGGCTGATCGTCAAGTGCCGCCGGGAATCCGGCAGGCAGCAGGCTCTGGTGGGTTTTCCAGGTTAGTGGAATGATATTTTTCTGAATGCTGTCATAGTCGATCGCCCATTTCAGCGCCTGCCATACCTGCGGTTTGCTCAGGTGTTCATTTTTGGTATTACAGGACATCAGCATGATGGTTCCCACTCTCTGCTGCACCACATGGAAATTGCTGTCGTTAAGCAGCGGCCGTAGCTGTTCTGTGGTCAGGTCGCGAGCGATATCCACATCGCCTTTTTGCAACATCAGCAGCTGCGCGGAGGGGTCGATAATGTGTTTGGCAATCACCCGTTTGATGGCGCTTTGCGAAGGATGATAGCTGTTTTTCTCCAGAATCACGCTCTCGCTGGCTTTCCACGCGCGCAGGGTGAAAGGGCCACTCCCCGCACTGTGCTGCTTGATCCAGCCATTGCCCTGATCATCGCCATTTTGATTAGCCAGCGCGATTTTCTTCTGCACGATGCTGCCGACCGGTGCGGAAAGGCAGTAGAGCAGGAAGGTTTCGGCGGTGGGCTCACTCAGATGCAATTCCAGCGTGTGCTCATCTTTCGCCACAATCATCTGCTCAACATTCTCTTTGGTGAAGCCAAACTGATTGATAATAAAGGCCGGACTTTTATCCAGTTTAACCACGCGTTGCAGAGAAAATGCTGCGTCATCGGCGGTCAGCGGGCTGCCATCGGCAAATTTTATCGTGGGGTCGAGATGAAAAGTGCAGGTCTTGCTGTCACTGCTCATTTCCCAGGATTTTGCCAGCTCACCCACCACTTCATTGGGCTTTTCCGGATTTGACATCACCAGACGCTGATACAGGTTGCCGCAGATTTCAGAGCCAATCGCTTCGAAGCTCTCCGCCGGATCAAGGCTGGTCATATTGTCGAGCTGCATCGCCATCACCAGCATGGCCGGTGGGGTGGCGGCAAAGGCGCTGTCAAACGAGAGATAAGAGAGAAAAGGAACGGCGCTGCATCCTGCAAGAAAACGTCTTCTGGTAACCATAATTTCTCCAAAGTATTGAAAATAAACAATTTTAATGTTGGATTTTGCGTCGTTTATCTTGACAGCCCGCCACGTACTCAGGTACTAGTGGAGGGGGGGAACTTATTTTATCCGGCAAATCAGGTTGCGCTGTGGTGGTGCGGTTGCGCCATAAAATGGCAGTCTGGCCTTTATCAATCGGGAGCGGAAAACCATGTCTCATTCTCAGAGTGTTGAAGCGGTCGCCGTGCCTGTTTTTGATGGCCATAATGATCTCCTGATGCGTCTCTGGCTGTCTCAACATGACGATCCCGTCACGGCATTTCTCAACGGGTTGAGCGTCGGGCAGATGGATTTGCCACAGATGCGCCGGGGCGGTTTTGCCGGAGGCCTGTTTGCAGCTTATGTGCCTTTTGAGGGATTTAAAGCAAGAACCGCGCCAGCTGTTAAAAATCACCGTTCAGGGCCGGTTTTTGGTCAGGCGGAATCAACGCCTGCACAACAGGACGCGCTGGCGATTACGCTGGAGATGTTTTCCACCCTGCTGCGTATTGAGCAACAATCTGCCGGTGCGGTGAAAATTTGCCGCAGCGTGGCAGATATTCGCCAGTGTATGCGTGGCAGGGTGGTGGCTGCGGTGATGCATATTGAAGGCGCGGAAGCGCTGGACGCGGATCTGTCGCAGCTGGAAGTGCTCTATGCTGCTGGTCTGCGCAGCCTGGGGCCGCTGTGGAGCCGTCCAAATATCTTTGGCGAGGGTGTGCCTTTCCGCTTTCCCTCTTCACCCGATACCGGTAATGGTCTGACGGCGGCGGGACTGCGACTGGTGCGTGCCTGTAATCAGAAGCGCATCATGGTCGACCTTTCACATATGGATGAGAAAGGGTTCTGGCAGACTGCTGCCATCAGCGACGCGCCATTGGTTGCCAGTCATTCCAATGCACATGCGCTCTGCGCCCAGTCCCGTAACCTGACCGATCGCCAGCTGGCTGCTATCCGGGAGAGTAACGGTTTTGTGGGGGTAAATTTTGGTATTCGTTTTCTCCGCAGCGATGGCAGAAATGCACAGGAAGCCACGGTGATGGAAATCGTGCGCCACATGGATTATCTGCTGGAGAAACTGGGCGAGGACAACGTTGGTTTTGGCTCAGATTTTGATGGCACTACCCTGCCTCCGGATTTACCCGGCGTTGCCGGGCTGCCGCTGTTGATCACCACGCTTGCAGAGTGTGGTTACGATAAACCGTTGCTGGAGAAAATTTGCTGCGGCAACTGGCTGCGTGTGTTGCAGGCAACCTGGGGTGACGCATCATGCGGCTGAGACATATTGAGGTTTTTCAGGCAATTATAGAGACAGGCAGCATCAGCGGGGCCGCCCGCCTGCTGCATGTTTCCCAGCCCAACGTCAGCCGTGTGTTAAGCCATGCCGAGCAGCAGCTGGGCTTTGCGCTGTTTGAGCGTGGCAGTCAGGGTATGATCCCGACGCCAGAAGCGCAGCGTCTTATACCGGAAATCCGCGAACTTTTTACTCGCCTTCAGGCTATCAGCCTGTTAACCAGTCAGCTGCGTAAGGGAGAGGGTGAAACGGTCCGGGTAGGGGCTGCTCACGCGTTTGGACAGATGATCCTCGCACCCGCCCTGGTGGAATACCGGCGCAACAATGGCTATGTGAATGTTGAGTTGGTGACAGAGCATTTTCAGACGCTGTGTCAGAATTTACTGGCGGATCAGCTCGATTTTGCGCTGGTTTTTGGTCAGCAGGTGTCTGGAGAACTGGTTGCTGAACCGCTGTTTCACTCGTCGATGGTCGCTATTTTGCCCCGGTCAATGACCATCAACGGTCCGGTTTCTCTCGACTGGTTGTGCCAGAACAATCTGCTGATGATGCAGAAGGAAGATCCGTTAGGCCAGGTATTGCATCGGGCATTGCGTGATAAAGGCTTACAGCCAGTGGGCTCGTTATATATCAAAACCTATTCAGTCATTGCCGATATGGTATCGGCAGGAGGCGGGGTGGGTATTGTCGATTTGTTTACGGGCAAACGCTATGCCGATCAGCTGTTGGTACTTCCGGTGGCTAAGCCGTTACCGTTTGAAGTCATGCTAATCAGTCGTCGTGATCGCCCTCAGTCGCAGTCCACTCTACAACTTAAGCAGATAATTCGTAGTCGTTTATGGGAGCTGGCACGTCAGTATGAGCTGAAAATGTATAGCTAATATCGATAATATAATCGGGGGTTATACAGATAAAAAAATGAATAAGATGAAGCAGGGAAGAGTAAATAATATATTACTGCAATGATTTTACTTCATTAATAATCATTGAAAGAAGGTGATGCTATAATAAATTTTTTTGGAGTTATATGATTATTATTGGTGGAATAATAAGTGATGATGAATAATGATTTTTTATCAGGCTGGTCAACTTTTTCATTATTTTTTCAGCTACAAAAATGCTGAAAACATACCTGCTTTACTTCGACGAACATTAAACGTATTATGCCAGCGTCACCAAAGTGCATTTAAAAATCTTCAAAATATTTCAGTAGTTTTCTTCTTAAACAGCAATTATTCATAAGTCAATATCGTCAATTACCGCCCGGAGGCAGGAATGACTCCAGGTTATCCAGATCGGGATTATCAGGTAAAAGGAAAATTCGATGGTTATGTCTGATGCTAATGATGCCAGATGCAAAAGTATTGTGAGAATATCGTTACATAGTGATAACTTCTATTATAATTTCGGTCTTGGCCATCTCATCAAAGAATTCAACGCCAGATGGAACAACTCCGCGTTTTGTTTTTTGATTGATGAAACTGTTGAGGAAGTGGGTAACGTAGCAAATGTTGTTATTCGGGACTCGATGGTCAGCATTCGCCTGAGAAATGGCTGTAATAGTTGGAAAAATAATAATTCAGAGTGGCAGGCGACGATTCACATTCCGGTCACTTGCCGGCGACATACTTTTTCGGAAGTTATGGAAAAGATAAAGAAAATACTCCTGATCGCCAGTATGGATTATCCAACTTTTATCAGTCCGGAGAACCACAAGTCGATTGGGCTGAAAAAAATTAAACAGCTGTCATTAACAGAGTGCAAAATTTTACTGCTGGTTGGCAAAGGGTATAATGTAGGTTATATATCCAGAATTCTCAATCGTTCGGAAAAAACAATAAGCAATCATTGCCGAAGTTCTATCCGAAAACTCGGAATGCTTAATCGGGTTGAATTCTACAAATATGCCACCTTTATTGCTCATTGTGCTAATAAAGAGCGTAGTATAGTCTGTCTTTGATTATAAGCGCATGTGTCAGTTTAATGCTGACAGACATGCGCTTTTTTTTGTTAAAATAATTATAGCTTGCTATTCAATGTGGCGGCCTCGGGATCGAAGCTGTTAATGAGCTGAACATAATGTTTACGTTGATATTCAGTAAATTCTTTTTCAGCACTGAGAGTAAAAATAATGACGTTTCTTCGGGCGCCGTTAATAACCGGATGATAAGGTAGCGCGACCATTGTCTGCACCTGTTTCATTAGCTGTCCCTCTAGATAAAAACGATTTGCTATCTGTACGACAGGCAACTTTGCCGGACCAATTTCACTGGTGAGCTGTTTTCCTTCCACGGCAAAGGCAGGCATAGTACTTGTCATAAATGACATTTGTGACTCACAAAACTCTGCCAGAGTTTGTTCCTCAGCCAGAAAAGCACGATTAACCAGAATTGTATATTCATTATCTTCCGGATCACGAAATCGTAAGACATTAACGCTTTGATCAAAGACAGGTGCTTCGGTTAAAAGTGTCCCCTCATAGAGGGTATATGTTATTTTATTTTTACTCATGATCTTTTTACTCATTATTGATGTGATAATTTTCAGGTAAAGGGATAATGTCCACCCGCCTGTTTCGTTTTCGACCTTCATCTGTATCGTTACTGGCTATCGGAGCACTTTCACCAACCCCCTTAATCACAAATCTGGTGACAGGTATATTGGTGTGTTTAATTAACCAGTCGCGTACTACGATGGCTCTTTCTTTGGAAATTTGCATATTTCTTTGATGAGTACCTGAATTATCAGAGTGCCCAATAATCATGAAAGTAGTCTGAGGGTTATTGTTAATGACAGGGAGTAACGTTCTCAAAATTTCATCACTGCCCTCTTTAAGCTGCGAACTATCTGAAGAAAATAGTGCTACTGACTCAGAGGAAAACAACAGCGGTTCGGCACGGGTATTTTTGATGGCTTTGTTAAGTTCGGCCAGCACCTTATTACAATTTGACAGTTTTAAAATTTGTAATAGTCGGCTGAAAGAACAACCTGAAAGTTCATCACGGTATTTGATAAGTTGAGACAGAGCACTGTGTTTTTGCTGAAAATGAACAATGTCCAGCTGGTTAAATGCCAAGAGATTATTCCTCATCTGGGTCAGCCGTTCTCCCTCATGCCAGGTTATTCCCACCATCAACAGTGCAAGTAGCAGCGTGATAGTGGCGGGGATCCAGGTTACCCGGCGTCGGGGTTTTTGTGATTCATAAACCCATGTTTTTATCGCGGGCATGTGCAGAGCGTCGGGAAGTTGAGGAAGGCTCATGGTTGAAGCAAGGCCCGGATAAATTTGAAATCTGTCGGCAATCCAGTTTGCCCAGGCCCCATGTCTGACAAAACCCGCACCATAGTCAGAGAACAATACAGCTGTAAGCATCAGTGACGTTCTGCTGAACAGCGTCTGTAATGACTTTATGATCCCTGTTTCATGCATCCACAATTGCAGGGCATCAGCCATAGCTAAACGCTGTACGGCGTGATAGCCGCCAGAGTGACTAATCTGCATCAGCATGGTGTTAAGAGTGGAAAGCTCATGATTGAAAGTGGTTTCTTTACTGACGGTAAGATCAAAGTTTCCCAGCCATATTGCCTGTTCAGGATCGTCAACAGAACGCTGATGACTTAACTGTGTGTATAAGCCAAATACGCACGGAAGGGGCTCAGTAAGTGGATGCGCGAGAAACTGGCTCTGCCAGTCATTAAGCTGGGCATGGATCAGCTCACTGCTTCCATGCCCGTCGGGCAGAAAAGGAAAGAAAGCCCTGATGACAGTGCGGGAGTCAGGAAGGCGTAATCGTTTCCATTGCTTGTGCAGGTCTTCAGCTTCTGGAGCCAGGATCCAACGCACAGGTGCGTGTTCAACCGGTTCTGAGGCAGGTTGAGAAAACCATTTCCGGGCGTAGGGACCAATAATGAAAATGACAATAACCTGGTCTCTTTCTTCTGCGGAAAAAGGGTGTTGGGAATTATTATTCATGTTATTTTTCGCGGACATTAATAAAGGCCACCCAGGTATTTTATGCAAAAAAACCACAGAATTATTAACAGAAAAATACCGATAGCTGATTGCCAGATGAATGAACCATACCAGCGGCTACGTGGTTTATCGGGAACAAGAAAGATGTCTGATTCGTGTTCTTTATTTTCATCGTGAGGAATACTATTTTCGACCGGTTCACCCGGATAACACGCAAGTAGCGCATGAATTTTCCCATCACTCTCAGGATAATAAGATATCAAAAGAAGCAGTTGGCGTGTGTAATCGAAAATTTTCCCATCACTGTTTTTCAAAAGGAATTCAAGCCGGGCGCTTAATGAACCCGATTCGACATCACAACCGTAAAAATGACGGCTAAGTAAATGTCGTTCCCAGGAAATGTTGTTAGCCTTAAGACGAAAGGTAATATGTTTATCGAAGTAAAGACAAATGATATAACACAATTTATCACTCAGTTGTTCACATTGCCCTTCAGAAACAAGCTCCTTGCTGAATTGTTCTATCAGATTAACCAGCTTAAGCTGAAATTCTGAAAGAGAAGGAATGATCCCATTGAAAGATAACAAGGTATCGATAAAAACTATCCGGTTAAAATATTTTTCGCTTTTCACCACGCCACCTCAAAAATATTTCCCCAACCTTCGTTTCGTAAGTATGGACTAATTCTGATAACGCTGGGATTTAATCCGGGGGAAGTAATGAAGTCGAATTCTATTTTCAATTCTTCTTCACTCTCTTTCATTAATGTATTTTTAATTTCCTCAGCGTAGAATATTTTTTTCTCCAGAAGGTCGTTATTTTTATTGTAAACGCCTATGTGTAATTTCACTATGTCTGTAAAAGAAAATTCAAGCTTAGCTTTGGGCAGGGACAAGGTTTTTTTATTTGACCTGATAAGTCTTTTGCGCCAGTCTTGTCCATGATGACTGACAAAAAATGCGCAACGTTCTTTTTTGACAACTTCAGGTAATACGCTACATAACCTGAAATCCACGCCTGTTATGTCTTCAAATTCTTTTAGTGAACGTTTATTTCCCAGAGAATAGCGTGTGTCAATGCTTTGTTCATTTGATTCATTTTCAAGTAAACAGCGCACTCGTTTTTTAGCGTCACGATCTCTGTCCCACCACGCCTTGTCCACGGCACCCGTATTTTTAGCTTCACTATTATGATCTGACCAGATTTTGTTATGATCTTTTCGGCCATAAAAATGCCACAGTAAAATTTTATGAGGATGCCAGATGTCATAACCAGAGGTATAGGCTCTTGCAGCCATGGCAATTTCTTCGCCCTCAAAAAATATCTGAGGATCATTAGGTACATCAATAACAAATGATCCTTCGGCAAAAATAAATCCACCAGCGAGATAACTTCCTCTTACCGGTGCGTCTGCTTTAAAATCAACGGAGCTCAGTTGGAGGATTTTTTCATTTGAAAAGCCCCGAAACACCAGGCGGCTGACAAAATTCTTCCTGCTACTTTCATCACCGGGTTGGTAGGCAGGTGGATAAGAGGAGAGAACAGGGTGGTGACTTTTATCTTTTAACAGGGTAAGCATACACATCATTTCTTTATCCCAGTCTTTGATAAAACGGCAGTGTGAGTCAATTTGCAAAAAATAATCTTCTCCATGATAAAATTTTTCGCATATGCTTCTTGCCCAACACGCCCCCTGACTGTGGAAATAATGAATGCTCAGGATAGTCATCTCAACATTACAATAACTGAGAATGTAAAGAGTGTGGCCGTCATGAATTTTTTCCTCAAGCAACGCCATTCCATTCTTCAGAAATAAATTAATATCACCCTCATCTTGCCAGCAAACAGCAATTCTTAAGAAGCACGAGCCCGAAGACATATTTATCATGTCATGCAGCGTGGGAAGCAGTTCCGTATCTCTGTAGCTGGCAATGCTTACAAAAATTCCAGGCTTCAAATCCATATGTCACCAGTTTTTAAACTATATTAAATTAATTTAACTGTAATAAAATCTCTGCCTGCGCAGTAAAACTGCCATTTTGTGGCCTTGTTTTATCTGTGCCAGCGTTAACAAGTTTTGCAGTCCAGTTAAATTCTGCGGCAACACCACTGGCAACGGTACTTGATTTTTCCAGGACATTACCACTTAAGTTCATCTGACCACCGCTGCTGTTATAAATTTCTATACCCAGTTGATTGTCACTGTTTCCACTTGAGTCTGTCACACGAATATATTTATTGTCAGTTGAGCTGGTTGTGGAAGTAATGGATGCGTTTGCTGAATAAGAGCCATAATCTGTTTTACAGGTCAATCCGAAAACCAGCGGCTTTTCAACACCCCCACTGGTCAGCATGGCTGGTGTTACGGTCGAGAAATCAATGGTCTTACTGGAATCAAAGGTACATGCCGGCGTGCTGATTACCTTTATCTGGTTGACGGTAAGACTGATTCCACGTGTCGCATCATCCTGGACCCACTCATACGCCAGGGAACCGGCATCAAGCACTACATCTCCAGTAGGATCGGAAAGAGAGAGGGTATCCGCAGTTTTGAAAAACTGTAGCCGGTAATAGCTCCCTGCCTTCCAGTCAAAAGTACCAGTGCTTTCACCGCCACTAAAAGAGACCGTATAATCAAGAGGATAACTGCCAAACCCCGTTCCGGTATAGGCTTGTACTTTTACTCCGATTCCATCTATGTTGGTTTTAAATATCTTGGTTGCAACGGCTTCGCTTAAACCTATCAGGACTCTGCCTGCGGGAATACCGGCAACGCAACCATCGTATCCGATATTTGTAGGTATGGCTGACGTGGTGTATATCGCCCCTGAAATGGGTGTTGACGTATCGGCAGCTGCATCAGCACTGACGGTAATAGTCTGGGCTGCCAGTGTTAATGTGGTTGGCGTTCCTCTGGCAAGGACACATTCGGCGGCGGCGTTCGTTGCTGCTAATCCGCTGAATGATAAAAGTATAACCTTCCGTAGCATCTGTGTTACTCCTTGTCTGTATTCATCTTCTCTATCATGTCGACGGGTAAGAGTTTCAGCAAAGCCGAAAAACTCTTACCAACGGTTGATTCTGCAAATGCCAATAAAGGAATGACAGGACTACTGGGTTCCATTTTAGTAAACCATGTCCGTATTTCTCTGAGTTTTTGAACTGCATCTGAGCGTGTTTTAATTCCTGTTTGTACAGGAAGATGAGCGCTTTTAATGACCGGATCTTCCGGCGTAGTAATAACAGCATCAGTTGGCACGACAGCCTGCGGCTCAGCTTCTGGTTGTTCACTCAGAAATGGTGCAGATTCAGGCAATACAGCGGGCAGGGAAGAGGAAGAGACAAATAAACTCAGTAAAGCCCCAAGTCTTGCGAAGTCGGGTGCATCATTCCCCAATGATTCGTCAAGAAGGCTTTTTATCTCTTTCAGACAGTTCCCGGCTGCATACAGCGAATGGATGGTCGGTTCTTCCCGCTCCTGCCATTCATTGAGCAGGGCAGAGATAACGGATTCTGGTAAAGCTCCTTCTTCACGGGGAGAAGCGTTACCCTTTTCGAAATCTTTAATCGTAATTTGTAAACCTGCACCCTTCGGTAGTGGTTGATTACGAATGTCGCCCAGCAGACCACCTATATCCTCAAGTTCGGAGAATGCATTCGCCCTCAGCAGTGGGACAAATTCATCTTCATCCAGAAGCTGTGGATGGAGGTCTGCCGGGAAAGCAATCAGTAAATGACGAAGAGCGTCCAGACCTTCATAAAGTGCCACCAGACCAATTTGCCGAATGCGGCAGCGGATCAGCGCAATCACCAAACGGATATCTTTGCTTTTTTCCAGTAATATCAGACATTCCCGTTCCGTTTCTGCCCAGTTAATGGGTTCAGCCGCTTCTGTGAAGCTGCCATATTCCACATTAAGGCGCGGCTGCAATCGGGACAGAAGCATGATAAACCCGGGATCATATTCCAGACTTTCGCCGCAGGCGTGTTCTTCGGATATTTTGTTCAGCAGGTGCTGATAATATTTACTGAGTTGCTCTCTGTTTATTTCAGCCATAGCTAAATCATCCTTATTTGAAAAATGGCTGTTATTGATCCTGTCCCTGTTCGCGTTACCAATAATGGTCTCTGTCATGCTCCTTCCTGATAAAGTTCAGGTTCAAAGCTCATACCGTAGACAGGAAGATCGGTTTCATATCTTTCAAGCCAGGTGGCGTAGCCCAACTGATGCTCACCGCCCAAAGTGGCCTGAGGGACTTCACTGGCTGCCAGCATTAACTGGGTATCCCACGCATACTCAAAGCCAATAAAGTTGCGTACCCATTCGCGCAGGACGGGTAAATCTTGTCCCCAGGGGCTGAAACGCATATATTGTTGCAGCGTCAGCGGTCCAAGAATGAGTTTAAATTTATGCTGTCTGTCTTTCACCGTATTGCCCAGAATAGCGCCATCGCCTAACGTCATTGCACCGCTGTCTTCGCCTAAGATTGACTGATCCTGTGGCGCCAGAAAAATCCACTGGCTGGCAAACTCTTCTAATCTGGCTGGTACTTCAAAATAATATTGTAATGCGCCAAGCAGACCTTCCGGATTACGCGCTTCCCGAATTAAATGGGCAGTAGAAGCAAGACGCGCATGCGTCGGCAGAACCTTGCTGTTGAGTTCCTGCGGGTCCATGCCAGCCAGGCTTGCAACATAGAAGGAAAATCGCTCATCATCAGCGCGATCCAGTGACGCGGTATCCTGTGCTACAAACCAGGCCCGATAAAACAAAGAGAGTGCGCGGTGATGAAAAATATCAAGAAAATCAATCATCGTCTGGTCATGCAGTTCTGCCCGGGAGTAGATCAATTCTGATATACCCAACGGCATTGCGCCCTGGGGGCCCCATATGCCAAGACCGAAAAGCTGCAACCTCGTCCTGCCCTCTTCAGTGCTGATACGTGCTATCTCGCGTGGCGAAAAAATCATCGTGGCCAACTGGCCGATGCGGTATTTCTCCTGAGAAGGCAATGTTGATGTACCCGGATGAGGTGTTAATGGGTTTTTGGCTGCAATAGCCCGCATCAGGCTGATAAAACCCGCATCCCATGGTTGCTCGTTGTTAAACCAGGCGTCCAGCGCCGACAGATTACTTTCCACTTCAGAGCGCCCCTCTCTTACCAGGACGTCCCTTCCAGCTTGCGATCAGCCCTCTCTGCATTGAATGCAATTCTGTTTCAGTAAAAATATTGATGGCGGCATGGCGGGATAAATAATTTTCCATGATCAACCCGAACAGATACGGGCTCACTCCAGAAAAACCTTCTTCATCGATAGTCAACGTGCAACGCACTCCACGACCATAGACCATCAATCCATCACCAGGGAGTCTGCGAATCACCGGTTCGCTTTTACAACCAATCAGACTGTTGACCTGGCTGCCAGACTCAAGATCTGAACTGTTAAGAAAAAGTCGCAACATGCTGCGCAGGGATTCTCCTCCCAGGCTGTGTTCCATATCAGAAAGTGGCAGGTAGTTGAAACTTAACTGACGAATCAACCGCCATGCAGACTCACCGAGTGCGAAAGGAGCACGGGGGGCACTGGGCTGACAAATAAAAGTCGCACCCGTAACCGGTACTGCATCATTCATTGAGAGTTCAAAGCTACCACTTCTTGAGATCAGACGAGGAAGGTCCCGGTTTGTAACCATGGCTTCGACGGTCAGATATCTGATGTTATCGGCATACGGGGCTTCCTGTTGGTCGACCAGTGATACGAAGACTTCTGTGCCCATATAAGGCGTTCTTGTATCGTATTTTCTGGTCGTTTCTTCTCTGGTCCTGATTTCGCGTTGAATTGAAAAATACCGGCTGAAATTGCCGAAGTCGCAGTGCCGCGTCTGATAAAGTGGATTAAATACAACCTCTTCACTTTTTTCCGCCTGTTGACCAAGAACCTTGTTGACTGAAAATACCTCGAAATCCATAGGCCGGCTGCGGTCGGGAACAACGTGAAAGGCATTGAGCGCGCGGTTAACTTCAATCCTGTCGACGACTTTGGAAAAAAGATTAATCACCGGGGTGCAAAACAGGAGAAACTTAGAGGGGTCAACGTGTCCAATCAGATTCTGGGGCAGGCGATCTAACAAGATAATTAATTCTGCTTCATTGGTTTGATTGTGACGTAGCCCTTGATCCAGTTGAGTTAAGGTAAAGAAGTAAAAACGCTGGCGGCAGGCAAAATATTCATGGATTAAGTTATGTCCATGGAACATGTTCCATGCCATTGGCAGCAGGGTTTGGTCAGGTTTCAGTCCTTCGAAAGCCAGTGGTTGCTGGTTGATCACCACATCCGGCGTTTTCATATCACCGGAACGGATGATCATCGCAATATTACTGGTATGTACCAGCTCGAAAATATGGGAAACCACTCTTTCATCACCATCGATATAAAGAGGTAGTTCGCTCAGGCCTTCCAGTTGCGAAAAAGTCTTATCACCCTGTAGTTTTAACTTTATACGTAATGCACCTTTAAGCTTTGAATACGCAATACGGTATTTTTCAAGATTAGGAAGGTCAGGGGGAATAGAAGTTAAACGCGCCTCGGTCATTTCTATTGGCCAAAGCGTGACTTCCTGTCCGCTGCGAAACTCGCAGCGTGAATTTTCTCCGGGTAATATTCTGGTATAAAACGCGCTGTTTTTGGGAACCAGATAGCCATGAGTAAGATCACCTTCTTTCAGGTTTGGTGTCAACTGAACAACACCCATTGAAGGAGTAGGTGAGTTATAGTTTGGATAAACAATATCCAGAAGTCTTCTGGTGAATTTTGGAAATTCAGCATCCAGTTTTATTTGTGTTCTGGCAGATAAAAAACAAAATGCTTCAATCAGCCTTTCAACATAAGGGTCAGCAATTTCAATCCCTCGTATCCCCAGACGGGCAGCTATTTTAGGGTGTTTATCGGCGAACTCATGTGACATTTCTCTCATAAATGTCAGTTCATGATTATAATAATCAAGAAATTTATGATCCAACTGTGTAGCCCCATTATTTAATTATTTATTAAATTTCCGTTTTCCTGGGATATCAAGCCCTGGCCTGCGTCATTCAACACGGCCTGAATGCTGGGTGAATATCACCCGGAGTTGTAAACTTTTCGATGATAATCGTAAAGAGCACAGCCTGAAAGATGGCTAAACTAAACATAGTGTTAATTCCCGAAAACACCTGTGTGGGTGAGGTGTCAGGATCTTTATTTAATGCGTCAGATAATAACAGAGACGGTATGCCTTTCACCCAGTATCCTGCTGGAATCATTGTGCGCCCCTCCTTGTTCGCGTCCGGAACCTTATATCATGCCAGTTATGACGACTCAATCTGAAGATGTCTGTAATTGTTCATCCTGAGATTTATTTTTCAATATCTTCTGAAGAAAATACCTTTAATAATAAACAATTGACCTTGATGCGTATTGGGGGGAAGGATTTTTTTTCGGTCAAAAATCCTAAAATTGGATCGACGATGGTTGTCTGATTTGTTTTTCTGTGACCTTCGCGGCATAGTATTACACGTTTGAGGCACGATGGATGTGCACGTATAAAAGCCCAAAGGAATTGGACTATCATTATGGCTATTACCCGGCAGAATTTATTTGGAAAGCTTAACGCTACATTATTCAGAAGTATTGAAAACGCGACAACCGTATGTAAATTACGTGGCAATCCTTATGTTGAGTTGGTTCACTGGCTGAATCAGCTCTGGCAGCAGGAAGAAAGTGATTTACGTTTAATAGCGCGTCATTTTGAAGTTGATTTCGATGCTATGGAGCGTGGATTCGCTCAGGCATTAACTCGTTTGCCTTCGGGCGCAAGTACTATTTCTGACTTTTCCTATCATATTGAGTTGGCGATTGAAAGAGCCTGGATTTATGCCAGTCTTGAATATTTTGACCATCATATCCGCAGTGGTCATTTATTGATTGCGATGTTAACCACAATGGAACTACGTCGCGCATTATTTGACATCTCTCCCGCATTTGAGCGTATTTCTCTGGAACATCTGACCAACGATTTTGGTTATATCACCCAGACTTCTGCTGAAAAGAACGAAGCCGCAAGTGAGGGCAGTGCCCAGAGAGAAGGTGCAATTCCAGGTGAAGCCAGTCACGCATTGGCAGGACAAAAAAACAGCGCTGGTTTAGCGCAATATACCACCGACCTTACCGCGCTGGCTCGTGAAGGGAAGCTTGATCCTGTGCTGGGACGCGATCATGAAATTAATACCATGATCGATATTCTGCTACGCCGTCGCCAGAATAATCCGTTGCTGACGGGGGAGGCGGGCGTGGGGAAAACGGCTGTTGTTGAAGGACTTGCTCAGTCTGTTGTGGCGGGTAATGTGCCTCCTGCGCTTTCCCATGTACGTCTGCTGACGCTGGATGTTGTAGCACTCTCAGCAGGTGCCAGCATGAAAGGCGAATTTGAGGCCCGGCTTAAATCGGTTCTGGAGGAGGCTATTGCTTCGCCCCAACCCGTTATTTTATTTATTGATGAGGTGCACACGCTGGTCGGTGCGGGAGGCGCAGCCGGTACCGGCGATGCGGCTAACTTGCTTAAACCCGCTCTGGCGAGGGGGCAGCTGCGAACCATTGGCGCAACGACCTGGAGTGAGTTCAAACGGCACATTGAAAAGGATCCGGCACTGACTCGTCGTTTCCAGGTATTGCAGGTCAACGAGCCTGATGAGGAAACTGCAATCTCGATGCTTCGGGGACTTATATCGATGCTGGAGAAACACCACGGTGTCTGGATTATGGATGAAGCTATCCAGGCTGCGGTTCGCCTTTCTCATCGTTACATTCCGGCTCGTCAGCTGCCTGATAAAGCAATCAGTCTGCTTGATACCGCGTGCGCAAGAGTGGCGGTTGCGCAGCATGCTCCACCCGGAGAACTACAGATCCTGAAATTCAAGACGGAGACAGTGCAGACCGAGCTTTCGCTGGTTGAAAGAGCGTTACATTTCGGTAAAGGGGAGAACAATCGTGCCATTTCACTGCGTGAGAACATAGCAGAGCATACAGAGAAGAAAGAACTTCTTGAGCAGCGTTGGCAGCAGGAGAAAGAGCTGGTTTCTTCTGTTATCGCTGTACGAAAAGAGCTCCAGGATTTGGCCGAACAGGATAATCCGGATGATGATCAGATACGTCAGCTGCAAAGTCAGCTTTGTTCCCTGGAAGCCAGTATCCACACAGCTCAACACGAACAGCCCATGATTCAGGCGGAAGTAAATTCGGGCGTTATTGCCAGTATTGTCGCTGACTGGACCGGAATTCCTGTTGGTCAGATGATGAAGGACGATATTCGAGCCGTACTGGAGTTGCCACAAAGACTGGCAGAGCGGGTGATTGGCCAGCAGTTTGCCCTGAACCAGGTCAGCGAAAGTATTCAGACCGCCCGTGCCGGACTGGCAGATCCGAGGAAGCCAATTGGTGTTTTTATGCTGGTCGGGCCTTCAGGTGTTGGTAAAACCGAAACGGCTCTGGCAATTGCTGAGCAGTTATATGGTGGCGAACAAAATCTTATCACCATTAATATGAGTGAATACCAGGAAGCGCATACGGTTTCATCATTGAAGGGGTCGCCGCCAGGCTATGTGGGTTATGGCGAAGGTGGTGTTTTGACCGAGGCGGTTCGCCGTAAGCCATATAGTGTGATTTTACTGGACGAGATTGAGAAGGCGCATTCGGATGTACATGAATTATTCTTCCAGGTGTTTGATAAGGGATGCATGGAGGATGGTGAAGGGCGCCAGATTAATTTTAAAAATACCATTTTATTGCTCACCAGCAATGTCGGTAGTGAATTAATAAGCAGCCTGTTTACCGATCCTGATACTGCTCCTGATGCAGAAAGTCTGAAAAAATTACTGCAACCTGAGTTATTGAAATCTTTCCCGGCGGCATTCCTGGGGCGACTGGCTGTAGTGCCCTATTTGCCATTACATCAGGAATCGTTGCAACACATTGTCCGGTTGCACCTCGATCGTCTGGGAGAGAGGCTGCTGCAACAGCATGGTGCCCGTCTCCATTACACCGATGCATTAGTGCATTACATCGTCGGGCAGTGCACGGTGGCGGAAACGGGTGCCAGGATGCTGATTCGCTTCATCGAACAAAACATCGTACCCGAAATGGGACGCCTCATATTGAATAGTGAAATGGCAATAGCAGGCCAGAATATTCGACTGGAAATAAGTCAGAAAAATGACATAGCGATTATCTTTCAACAACAACAGGAGGAAATGAAAAAAGAGGAAGTGAAAACAGAAGCAGAAATATATGAGTAGCAATGGAACTGACAGACACAAACACAGTTATGTGTGTGTCAAATGCAATTAATTCGTATTTATAAACAGGAAATTTTATGCGTAATTTAAAAGTGATTGTGTGCGCGCTGGCACTGGGCATGACGGCTTCTCAGGCTGCAAACGCTGCAACTCAGGGCACTGTGACATTTAATGGTGAGCTGATTACTGAAACCTGCACCATTGATACCGACAGCGAGAATATCACTGTAACCTTACCCACCCTGTCTACTACAACCTTAGCCACAGCCGGTGCTACCGGTGGCTCAAAACTATTTGATATCAATGTTAGCGACTGTCCTACAGCGATAACCCTTGTGGCTGCGCATTTCGAAGCGATTGGTGGTAGCGGTACTAATTCGTCTACTGGTAACCTGACCAATACTTACAGCGGTACGGATACAGCTGCAACTAACGTTGAAGTACGTTTGTACAATTCTGATGAACAGCCACTGGCTCTGGGATCTACAGGGGATACGGCGACCGTAAGTTCTGGTAAGGCTTCTATGCGTTACTATGGTGGCTACTACGCTACAGGTGTGACTACTGCTGGTAAAGTTTATGCCCAGGCTCAATATACTCTGGCATATCCATAAATTAGCGTTTAAAGCACAAGTTAGTAAGAGTGACTCTGAATTAATGTAAGTTTACTCCTGCTTATATTCTAAAGGCCTGGGGTATTTTTAATCAGGTAGACTAGGCCTGTATTAAATTTAATTAAAAGCGAAAGTTTTCGGGTAAATCTATGCTGATTAAAATAATCATTTCAGCCCTTTTTATGCTCTCCGCAATTAATAACGGATGGGCAGCAATGACGATTAGTGGCACCAGGATAATTTTTCCGGGGAATGAAAAGGAGGTAAATGTTCGGACAAATAACAAAAGTGGAAACGCTGCATTAGTACAGGTCTGGGTGGATGATGGTGATGCTAATGCCGATGTTAATGCAATGAAAGTTCCTTTTATGGTTACTCCACCTGTTTATCGGGTTGAATCCGGTAAAGGGCAAAGTGTTCGTCTCATTTACAATGGAATGGCGTTGCCGCAGGACCGTGAATCGGTATTCTGGTTTAATTTACTGGAAGTGCCTCCGGTTGTTAAAAATATGGAGAATGTTGACCGGCTGGAGCTTGCCTTCAGGACCAGGATAAAAATATTTTACCGCCCAAAAGCATTATCAAGTTCTGGTACAGCTGAAGTGGATAAAATTCAATGGGAGATATTGTCAGGCGGTAAGGGAATCAAGGTTATTAATCCAACACCTTATTATCTTTCTTTTGACAGTATCAATGCTCAGGTCGGTAGTAAATCTGTAACCTTATCTACAGATATGATTGAACCATTTGGTAATAAAGAGTTCATTTCTGAAAATAAAAGCACCATTACTGGTTTAAGCGAAATAACCTTTAAGTTGATTAATGACTATGGTTCTACTTACAACGGTAAACTCAAAATTACTGATGGAAATAAATTAGTCTTGCAGCAAGATAATTAAATCTAATCTCGGAGTGTGCAAAGTCAGACAGGGGGAGTGAATGCGCAGTCCGTAGACAGTATGCGGCAGCCGACTGGAAAAGGAGCTTACCAGGTGCATCAATCAAAAATGAATTTACTTAGCAAAGCGAAGATCACGCCGCTGTGCGCAATTTCATCCAAAAAAATCATAACAACAATCAGTGTTGTTTGTGTAGTTGTTGCTCCTGTCGGGAGGGCAGAGACTTTGCTTTCCTCTGAGGCAAGCGCGGCTGCTGCACCCGCAGTTATCGAATTCAATCCGTCATTCATGCATGGCGCTGCCGTCGATGTTTCACGTTTTAATCGGGGAAACTATGTCTCCCCCGGAAGTTACCCCGTTATTGTTATTGTCAATAATCAGAACCGTGGAAAACACACTATACGTTTTACCGCCACGGAAGAGGGTCAGACTGCCCGTGCCTGCTTTACACTGAGTGAAATTGATTCACTCGGAATTAAACTGGGTGACAACAACCCTGCACAAAATATAGCCGGGCAAACAATTTCACAAAGTGGCGTTGAGCAATGTTACCTGCTGGAGACATTGATTGTTGGCAGTAGCGTAAACTATGACAGCGGTGACTTCCTGCTTTCTGTTGTTGTGCCGCAGGTTAATATTGTCCAGTTTCCTCGTGGTTATATCGACCCTAATACCTGGGATTCTGGGGTTACCGCAGGATTTATTGATTATAATGCCAACCTGTACAGCCTGAACTACGGATCGAGCACATATAGTGGAAGTAGCAAAACGACCTACACGAATAATATTGGTCTGCTGGCCGGATTTAATTTCGCCGGGTGGCGCTTAAGAAAAAGGTTGAATACAAACTGGTCGAATCGATATGGTATGAAAACGCAAAGCCTGCTGGGATACGCGCAGACCGATATTACACCATTAAAAAGTCAATTGACGATTGGTGACAGTAATACTCGGGGTGAAGTATTTGACAGCTTTACCATACGCGGCATACAGCTTCAATCAGATGAGCGAATGTTACCCGAGGGTATACGCAACTATGTGCCTGTTTTACGTGGAACGGCTGAAACGAATGCAAAAGTCAGTGTGACGCAACGTGGTCAGATTATCTATGAAACAACGGTACCATCGGGACCATTTGAACTAACTGATATCGGTGCAATGGGGTATGGCGGTGATTTATTATTAACAATTACCGAAGCGGATGGCAGGCAGCGCACTCAGAATGTTCCTTTCTCTGCCCCACCTATGTTGCTTCATGAAGGTGTTTCAAATTTTGGTTTGTCCGCCGGGCAGTTAAGAGACGATGTTTTGCGTGATAACCCCACTGTGTTGCAGGGGGTATATCAGTATGGTCTGACGAGCATGTACACTTTGTACGGCGGTATGCAGGCATCCGAGCGTTATAATGCATTTGTTTTAGGTAATTCAATAAATACGCCAGTGAGCGGTATTTATTTCGACGGCACCTACGCGCGAAGTGAACTTCGCGATGGTAAATCAGAGGGTAATAGTTTCAGAGTGGGTTACAGTAAATATCTGGAACCGACCAGAACAGATTTCACCTTAGCGGCTTATCGTTACTCCACAAAAGGTTATTATACCTTCAGAGATGCCAGTATTGACCGATATGGTTCACGTTCCAGTTACAAAGAAGTTGATTATCGTGCCCGTGAAAAACTGACTTTAACAATGGGACAACGGTTGTGGAATAACTCATATATTAATGCATCTGGCAGCATATACAGTTACTGGGATGAGAGGTCAACGGCTAAACAATACACCCTTAGTTTTAATAAAACTGAGCGCTATTTTTCCTGGTCTCTTGCAGCATCCCGCTCCTACTCGGGCAATGGTAAGAATATCAACAGCTACACCTTTTCAGTAAGCGTACCTTTAGGTCGTAATAATACCGTTTCCAAACCCGCATTCAGTTCACTGTATTCGACATATACCCGCGACAGTTCAAATAATGCCACCTTGCAGATGAATGCAAACGGTAGTCAGGGTGACAGGAACGAATTTAACTACGGTATAGGAACCTCATATGGTCGCTCCAGTTCTGGCTCACATGTGGAAGGCGTAACAGGTAATGCTAATTATCGTTCACCCTATGGCCAGATTGGGATGACCGCTTCGTACAACAGTGAGTCGACAAAGCAGATGTCGTTATCGGCAAATGGCAGCCTTGTTGCGCATCAGGGGGGAGCGACACTGGGTCCGCAATTGGGAGATTCTCCTTTTGCCATTATTGATGTGCCCGGCGGGGAAGGCGCGAAATTATCAAATGGTTATGGATCAACAATTGACAGTAATGGTTATGCGATTATGCCGTCACTTACACCTTACCGTGAGAACACCGTTTCTATAGATGCGAAAGGATTACCCGATACCGTTGACGTTTTAGAGAATGAAAGGGTTATTGTGCCGCGTGCTGGCTCAGTTTCATTGATTCACATGAAAACACTTATTGGTGTTCCTGCCATCCTGACGGTCAGGTATAGTAATGGGGCATTTATGCCAATTGGTACTGAACTGGTTAATAAGGATGGCGTCAGCCAGACCGTTATCGGTCAGGGTGGTAAAGGCTTTATACGTGGGTGGGATCCCGACAGTGGTTCACTCTATCTCATGGGAGATGAATCTGTTAATTGTCGTATTCTTTCGGGTAGCGATCTCTCGGCAACGGGAGAAAATAAGATGGCACAACTGGAGGTGGCATGTACTCGTTAAATAAGCATATACGACTGACAGTTTCTGCGATGATGTTTTCAGGTCTTTTTTTTCCTTTGCAGCTTGCAGCTGATACAGATTGTAGCAATGGGTGTAATATTGAAGTACTTTTTCAGGGTGTTTATAACGAAGAGACTTGCATTGTCAGCATTAATAGTGGAACTTATTCAGAGGTAGTATTATTACCAACAATCAGTACTTCATCATTGCAAACTGATGGTAATGAAGCTGGCAGTAAGAATTTCGATATTGCATTGCAGGAGTGTCCTTCTGATCGCACTGTGACGGTTAAATTTGTCAGCAACTTGAGTTCGGCTGATTCCACTACGGGTAATCTCATTAATACAACAGGGGATGGTTACAGTGGAAATGTCCAGGTCAGAATCCGCAAAGAAGATGGCACGCAGGTTATCATTGATGATACGGAAAGTGGTCAGGATTATGTTGTTTCTTCCTCTGGAGACGACGTTACTCATCAATATACAGCGAGTTATTATGCCAGCGGGAATAATGCCGTTACGGCAGGGATTTTAAAATCATTTGCCGGGGTTGAGCTCGTTTATAATTAGATTAGGGAGGGATGGTTGCCTTTATTGGGGGCAGTGAGTAAAAATTCATTATGTAATTACTGTTAGGCAACAGATATTTAATATTTTATGTGCACAGTGAAAGGGATATCGTGATGGCTGGTAAAAGCAGTTCTCAAAAATTTATTGCAAGGAATCGTGCTCCACGTGTTCAGATAGAATACGATGTGGAAATTTATGGCAGCGAAAAGAAGATTGAACTGCCATTTGTCATGGGAGTACTGGCTGACTTATCTGGTAAAGCACTTGAACCTTTACCTCCGGTCGCTGACAGAAAGTTCCTGAGTATTGATATCGACAATTTTGATGAGCGTATGAAGGCGATGAAACCAAGAGTCGCCTTTGCGGTGCCGAATACGTTGACTGGTGAAGGTCAGCTGATGGTTGATATGTCATTTGAAAGTATCAATGATTTTTCTCCTGACGAAATTGCTAAAAAGGTTGACTCACTTTCTCAACTTTTGGAAGCGCGGACACAGTTGGCCAATTTACAAACCTATATGGATGGTAAAGCGGGTGCCGAAAGTCTGGTAATGAAAGTGTTGAATGATAAAACGCTGCTCAACACGCTGGCTGCTGAACCTAAGCCAAAAAATTCAACCAGTAATCTATCACGGAAAGATTGGGTCAGAGAAGGGAATCATGGCTATTAATGTAGAAAACAATAAGCAGGTTACAGCTGCCACTACAACTTATAGTGATTTTAATGCTTTATTGAATAAAGAATTTAAGCCGAAATCCGATCAGGCGAAAGCCGCTGTTGAAAATGCAGTAAAGACGCTTGCGGAACAGGCACTTGCTAACTCTGTTACTGTTGCTGAGGATGCTTATAAAAACATTGCAAGATTTATCGCTGAAATTGATCGGAAATTGTCGGAGCAAATTAATTTGATTTTGCATCATCCGGAATTTCAGGCTTTGGAAAGTGCATGGCGTGGTTTGCATTATCTGGTTTATAACACGGAAACAGATGAAAAGCTGAAACTGCGCTTTATGGATATTTCCAAGGATGATTTAAGACGTAACATGAAGCGTTACAAAGGAATCGCATGGGGTCAGAGCCCTTTGTTTAAGCAGATTTATGAAGAAGAATATGGTCAACTCGGCGGTGAGCCCTATGGCTGTCTTGTTGCTGATTACTTTTTTGACCATACTGCGCCGGATGTGGATTTGTTATCGTCAATTGGCAAAGTTGCCGCATCGGCACATGTCCCTTTCATTACCGGGGCATCACCTTCCGTATTACAGATGGACTCGTGGCAGGAACTGGCCAACCCGCGAGATCTGACCAAAATTTTTACCCAGAACCTGGAATATGCAGCATGGAATTCACTGCGCCAGTCAGAAGACTCTCGTTATATTGGTCTGGCGATGCCACGTTTCCTGGCGCGTCTGCCTTACGGTATCCGAACCAATCCGGTAGATCATTTTAACTTTGAAGAAACCACCGATGGTGCAGACCACAGCAAATATGTCTGGTCTAACGCAGCTTATGCGATGGCGGTAAATATTAATCGTTCATTCAAGCATTACGGTTGGTGTACCTTAATTCGTGGAGTGGAAAGTGGTGGCGTAGTGGAAGGCTTGCCCTGCCATACTTTCCCTACGGATGATGGTGGAATCGATATGAAATGTCCGACAGAAATTGCTATTTCTGATCGCCGTGAAGCTGAATTAGCCAAGAATGGCTTTATTCCACTTATTCATCGTAAAAACACTGACTATGCGGCTTTCATTGGTGCACAGTCTCTGCAAAAACCAGCTGAATATTATGATCCGGATGCAACAGCAAACGCCAACTTATCGGCCCGTTTGCCTTACATGTTTGCCTGTTCACGCTTTGCTCATTACCTCAAATGTATTGTTCGTGACAAAATCGGTACATTTAAAGAACGTGATGAGATGCAACGCTGGTTGAATAATTGGGTAATGAATTATGTGGATGGTGATCCGGCCAACTCTTCTTTCGAAACAAAAGCACGTCGCCCGCTGGCTGCTGCTGAAGTCGTGGTAGAGGAAGTGGAAGGTAATCCAGGATACTATCAGGCAAAATTTTTTCTGCGGCCACATTTCCAGTTAGAAGGTCTGACGGTTTCACTACGTATGGTTGCTAAACTGCCTTCACTGAAAGGCGTTGCCTGATATAAAAAAATTGTATTTAGCTTGTCGGAACTGTATTTACGGCTCCAGGTTGACTGTTACATAAAAATATTAGCAGAGTAGTGTTGCTTTACATTAAGTAAAGTTCTCTGTTTTAGCAGGTCGTTACACCACGTGTAACGTTTTATATTAGTGTCTAATAAGGAAATTATCATGGCACAAGATATGTTTATTAAGATCGATGGCATCGAAGGTGAATCACTTGATGCTTCTCACACTAATGAAATCGAAGTTCTGACGTGGCAATGGGATGTCGCTCAGCATTCAAATATGCACAGTGGTTCAGGTGGTGGCTCCGGTAAAGCAACTGTAGACGATTTCTGTTTTACTCACTATACCGATAAAGCCAGTCCTAACCTTCTCAGTTATTGTCTGACGGGTAAGCACATCAAGAATATTGTTTTTGTTGTTCGCAAAGCGGGCGGCGACCCGTTGGAGTATCTGACTATCACATTTACTGACGTCATTATTACTCGTGTTGGCATGACTGGCTCTTCTGTAGACGAAACCCGTCCATGTGAAGAAGTTAAATTCTCTTTCACTAAAGTCACTCAGGATTATGTCATGCAAAATTCTGAGGGAAGTAAATCTGGTGTTATCTCAGCCAGCTATGATGTTAAAGCTAATCAGAGTAGTTAATTGACTTTTAGTGTTGTAATAAAACTTGCCATCTTCAGGTGGCAAGTTTTTAACTCGGTATCTTAATTGATGCTACCAGGAAAATTTGGAGTGAATGTTTGTTTTTCTACCATTTGGTGGGTTGAGGTACAATAAGATGCAGCATGTTAAAAAAATAAATAAGTCCGAATGGAAGTTCATCCATTATTCAGTGGTTCTGCTGTTGTCTTTTTTTTTATCTGGCTGTGGTTTTTCACTGCCAAAAAAACAGGAATCAAATTCTTTTAAAATTAGTTTAACTGCAGCAGACGATATCAATATTAATGAAAAAGGCGAGGCGTCACCATTAAGCATCAGTGTTTATGGATTGAAGGCGGTGGATAATTTTGAAAATAGTGATTTTTTTCAATTACTGATAACACCAACTCTGCACTGAAGGAAGAGGTCTCAAAAATTTATGAAGGAATAATAAAGCCAGGTGAAAAAAGGAAAATTTCTGTTTCTCCTGATAAGGATGATATTGCCATAGGAATCACGGCTGCTTATCGGGAGATAGACAAAGCAGGCTGGAGCGAAATTATTTATCTTGAAGAAAAACATAAGAAGAAATCCTGGTGGCGAAAAATAGCGCCTGGGGAACAGGTTGTATTCGGCGTGCATTTCAACACATTAGCAATCTCAATCGATAAAATGGACTGACCGATGAGAACAAATAAAGTGGTTTGGAGCGAAGGGCTCTTTCTTCGCCCTCAGCTTTTTCAGCAGCAGGAACGGTATTTAGAATATTATGCCCATAAACGTGCGGCGACTATTACCCCTTTTTTTTGGGGGTTTGCGCACTATGACATAGATTTGGATGCGCTTTCTTACGGTAAACTTGTTCTTCGGTCTGGAAGAGGCGTTCTCCCTGATGGAACACCGTTTGATATTCCAGGTCATGCCGAACTACCAGAACCGCTTACTATCAGTCCGGATCATTTAGGAAAAATGATCTATCTGGCGGTGCCACTGCGGCTGGATAACAGTGATGAAACTATTTTTGACCCCGCCGATTACGGTTCACTGGCGCGTTTTTTTGCCTTTGAAACCGAGCTGAGCGATACCAACTCGATTCGTCAGGGGCCTAAACCCGTTCAGTTAGCGAGTCTGCGGCTAAAACTGGTAGCTGAAAGCGAGATGACCGAATCCTGGATAGGTTTGCCTTTAACCAGAATCAGAGCTATTCAGCCAGATGGTAGCGTACTGCTGCACGTTGAAGATTATATTCCACCCGTGACCGGATACGCCGCCAGTCGTTTACTGACCGAATGGCTGATTCATCTTAATGGCCTGGTAAAAATGCGAGCTGAAATGCTGGCGGAACGTTTATCTAACAGTGATGGTAAAGCCAGCGGTGGAGCAGAGGTTGTCGATTACCTGCTTTTACAGATCTTTAACAAATATGAACCTGTTCTTGACCATCTGAGAAATATCCCCGAGTTAGCCCCTATTGTGTTGTATCAGGAACTGGCGAAATTTTCTGGTGAGCTGTCGACCTTTATTCGCACTAAAACGCGTCGGCCTAAAAGTGCGCCGGGCTATGACCACGCACGACTCTATCAGTCTATATATCCATTGGTTGAAGAACTACACGATTTACTCAATCAAATCCTGATTCGTGCCGGACAGTTAATAGATCTGCATGCGAAAGGCAACGGTGTCTGGTCTGCGTCAGTGTTACCCGGCGAATTACGCTCATTCTCTAATCTGGTACTCGCAGTTAATGCACAGTTACCTATGGATGTTCTGCAACAGCAATTCTCAGCGCAGACCAAAATCAGTGCTCCACAACAGCTACGTGAGCTGGTTCGGTCGCATTTGCCTGGCCTGGTTTTACAGGCGTTGCCAGTACCACCGCGACAGATCCCTTATCAGTCGGGGTTTGTCTATTTTGATCTGCTAAAAAGTGGCCCATTCTGGGATAAGGTTGCAGGGACAGGAGCGCTGGCTCTTCATGTTGCGGGTGATTTCCCTGAACTGAAGATGGAGCTTTGGGGAGTTCGAAACTGATGAGTGAAGCTGACCAGCTGAAGGATTTTGACATCCCTGATCCAACACCGGCACCTGATGAAACATTGACGCCGCAGGCCATGGGCAAATTTTTGCTTGATGATGGTTATGAGGCGCCTGACATTGCATCAACCGCCAGTTTTAACGGTTTTGCTGTACGGGGCGCTGACAAGAATGAAGCCACGTTGAAAAGTGAAGGTGTTCAGCAACGCGTATTAAAAGTTAAAGCTGCCGTCAATCCATTACTGGAGGCTGTGCAACCATTGCTCAGGGCATTAAGCGATATGCCTGAAACAATGTCATCGCCTGAACATGCGGATGTGTTGAAACGCATTCTTAAAAATGAAATTAATTTGTTCAGCGTGGTGTGCGATGAGGTGGAAATCTCATGGAAAAAAATGGCTATTGTGCGCTATTGCATTTGTACTGCTCTGGACGAGGCGGCTCACACGACCAGTTGGGGGGCGCAATGGGGATGGTCACAAAGTAATATTCTCAACCATTTTGAAGGGGACAATGACGGCGGAAATAAATTTTTCCTGCTCATTGGCCGGCTGTCGATGAATCCCCACGAATACGTTGATGTGCTTGAAGTTTTGCTCCGCATTCTGGGGCTGGGATTTGAAGGTCGTTACAGCATCCTGGAGGACGGCGATCGTCAACTGACCAAGATTCGCCAGCGATTGCTGACGATTATCCAGAGCACCAGAGATTCGATGCCTCCCGAGCTTTCTCCTCATGGTCTGGTTTTTCGCGGCAAGGCAAAAAAAGAACGCCTGATTATACCTGTTCGGGTGACATTTTTATTTGCCAGTGTACTGGTAGCCTCAACCTATATCTGGTGTAAATACTGGTTGTCGAAGCATGAAATTAATTTGCAGCAGAGAATTCACGCTATGCAGTATCTTAATTACACCCGACAGCCTGTTGTAGCCCGACTCCGGTTGGCTATTTTATTAAAAGATGAGATAAGAAAAAATTTAGTCAGTGTTGATGAGACGCAGATTCAAAGTAAAGTTGTTTTTCGTGGTGATTCAATCTTTATGTCAGGTTCGGATAAGATAATTCCTGAGATGGAACCTGTTCTGCGGCGCATTGCGAAAGAAGTTCATCGTGTAAATGGCGTAGTGAAAATTGTTGGGCATACAGACTCGGTGCCCGTTAAAACAAAAGCGTTCCCTGATAATAAAGTACTGTCGGAAAAGCGGGCTGAATATGTCTCTCATTATTTTATTGATGAAGGGATTTCACCAGAAAAAATAACTGCACAGGGGGTTGGTGATACTCAGCCTGTAAGCAGTAATAAAGACAAACAAGGGCGTGCGCAAAACAGGCGTGTGGAATTTTTTGTGACTTATTAATGAGTTAAATAATGTCCTATTTAAACAGAATCTTCTCAGGGCGATTTACCAGACTATTTATGGTGGTTGCTTTTTTTGCTTTACTTATCGCTGCAATCTGGTTCCTTGGTCCTTTTTTGGGCTTTGGTGAAACACGTCCTCTGGAAAGCACAGAAGCTCGTATCATCTTTATTATTCTTGCGCTTCTCTGCTTGATCAGTTTTTGGTTTAATATTCCTTTTTTTATGGTGATGATGGCCACAGCCTGTGTAATAGTCTGGGTTATTGGTCCCTATGTTTTTATTGGCGATGGTTATCCTTTATCGGGCATGATGGCAAGGTTTGTTGTCATCAGTGTTATTCTTTTTTGTGCGTTGATTTACGGAACCTGGAAGCTTCTTCTGGCATTAAAAAACAATCCGAAATTACTCGATACACTGTTTAGTAATAAGGACGTAAAAGTTGATACTCAGATTTACGAAGTTGATGCGATAATCCGTAACGCTGCTGAATACATTATAAAAATCAGTAAGAATATATCGTTTATCCGCCGTTTCATTCAGCCCAAAAAGTCGCTTAGCGACCTTCCCTGGTACATGGTATTAGGAACCCAGGGGGCAGGTAAAACATCGATTATTTTACACTCCGGTCAAAATTTTCCTTTGCCGGAGCAGTTGAATCGTATTTGTAAAGAGAGTTCGCCCACCAAAAACTGCGAGTGTTGGTTTGCCAACGAAGCTTTGTTTATTGATACTGCGGGTAAATATATCGACGCGGCTCACAGCAATATGCCAGAGTGGGAAGTATTGCTGAAGTCGATTAAAAAATATCATCCAATTAAAGCGCTAAATGGCGTCATCATTACCGTTTCTGTCTCTGATGTAATGGGCCGCAGCAAAACGGAACTCTACGACCTGTCAGCAAAAATTCGTTCCTGTCTTGATGACACGAGAAAGTTTTTGGGTGTACGTTTTCCGGTGTATGTCGTGGTCACCAAACTGGATCAACTAAGCGGTTTTGCCGAATATTTTCGTATCCTCACTGAGCAGGAACGTGAGCAGATTTGGGGAGTCACGTTCCCTTATGGCGATGATATGAAGACCGCCGTTGCGGAATTGCGAAGCGTTGTCGAGTCAGAACTTACCTTGCTGGAGAACCGCATTGAAAGAAACATGACAATGCGGCAGCAGGAGGAGTACGAAAATACTGACAGAAAAAAAATGTATGCCCTGCCGCAGGACTTCAGGATGTTGACGCAGGGGGTGGCGGAGATCCTGCAAAATATTTTCTTCGCTTCACGTTATGATGAAACTCAAAGCTATACCTCACTGCGAGGAGTCTATTTCAGCAGTAGCCATCAGCCAGAGAAGAGTGTAATGGTAAATGATATTACACTGATTCAAAAATGGCGGAATTTTATCAGTAACCGAATTCCGGATGCTCAGGCTTATTCAGCTTCATTACAGGAAGATGCTGACTTTCTGATAAAGGATGTATCATATGGTCGCCAGTATTTTCTTCGTCAGCTTTTTTCCGAGATTATTATAAAAGATGCCGATCTGGTCAGGCACAATTTCCGTGTGGTAACGAAATATCGCTTCCAGAATTTTCTTGGTCACTGCTTTTGTATGCTGATTGCGGTTTTTCTGCTAAGTGGTCTTTATCATAGCTATCATAATAATGGCAATTATCTGGATGCAGTGGAGGTGAAAGTTGCCAGGCTGGAGGGAGAGGTAAAAACATTTCTGAAAACGGCAAATCAGAATATGCTTCCGACCTTACTGAATCTTGCACAGTTCCTGCCCGATTTCGCCGGGCTGGATGTGCTCAATCCAGATTTGGAATACCGCTATGGCCTGTATGTTGGTAAAAGTCTGAACCGGAATTCTGATGGTCTCTACCATTTCTTTCTCAGAAAATTGCTTTTTCCAATGATTGAAAGCCAGTCGCATGCTGCCTTGCAGAACGCGATTTACAATAATGATCCGGCGGAAGTGTATAGTGCTCTTAAGCTTTATTTGATGATTTCAGGTGAAGGGGAATTTAATCAGGAATATCTGATAGCCAGTATCACTACTGCCTGGGATATTTCCGGTAAGATCCAGCCGTACGAAGAAAGAAGTTTGTTTATGGCTCACCTGAAAAAATTATTCAGTCAGCCTGACTGGCGACAATATGGTGAGCCGGCAGATAAAGAGCTTATTACTGAAGCCAGAGAATTGCTCAATCGTAATCTCCTGAGCGCACGTCTTTATGACCGGGTAAAGTCTGCAATGCAGGCTGATGCACCAGAAAACCTGACGTTGAATAAGATAACTGACGAGGAAGCCGGGCAGGTTTTCACCGTCATTGACCCCACAATGGCTGAAAAAGGGGTGCCGGGGCTTTTTACTTATAATGGTTATCATCAGGTATTTAAAAAAAAAATTAGTGGCATCCTGAGAAAGCTTCAGCAGGAGGATCGTTGGGTCATGGGTAATGCGCAACCGCTGGCTTCGCTGAAAGCACTAAAGGCAGATCCGAATGCAGGCATTACTGACCCGCTAAAAGATGAATTAACCCGGCTCTATCTGAAGGAATATACCCGGACCTGGCAAACCTTTTTAAAGAGTATTCGTCTGAAGTCTGACGAGCTGGATAATAACAGCATGGGTTTGTCATTTGATATTTATATGATGCGTACTCTGGTTTCCACAAATTCGCCGCTGGTGAATCTGGCGAAGGAGGCGGTTAAGCAGACGACGCTGGCCGCCGATCAGCCGGAAAGCCTGCTCAAAGGTCAGGGCAGCAGTATGGGAATGAACAGCCAGTTGCTTGATGCTGCCTCAAAACTGAATCTCGCCATAGCGGCCCATGAGAAGGTAATTTTGCGACAGGGTGTTGATAATTTTTTTACGCCTCTACGCAATTTTGTGGGTGGTGGTAATAGTAATAATGGTTCAGCTGATACATCGAACTCAGGGGCAAAACTGGCAACGATCATGGGAGTATTAAATGATCAGTATACGCTTTTAGTGATCTCCGACAGCGCGATTAAAAATGGAAATCTGCCAGACGTTTCAGATGCTGGTCAACGGTTAAGCGCAGAGTCGGCGGTATGGCCAGATCCTTTTAAGTATATTATTGCCCCACTGCTTAATGGGGCCTATAAGCGGGTAAATCATCAGGTTGTTAATAATACGAATAAAACGATTACAGCCAGTCTCGGTGAAGTTTGCCGTACAATGCTTCAGGGGCGTTATCCTTTCGCAGATGCATCTGAAGAGGTAAGCCTGCGGGATTTTGAGCAGTTTTTTGCTGCCGGCGGTATTGTTGACGATTACTTCAAAAAGAATCTGGCTGATAAGGTGGACACATCAACCCGCCCGTGGCGCTATAAAGGTGAGGTCGAGACACAATCTTCTGAAACTCTGGATATCTTCGAGCAGGCTCAGCAGATCCGTAAGGCTTTTTTTCAGAATGGTGACAACAAACTGGCAATTAATTACACGGCGGCAATTCCCTACATGTCGCCTTCAGTGACTCAGTTAACACTTAATTTTGACGGAAATGTCATGACTTACGCGCATGGCCCTGTGTTGCCGAAGTCTTTTAAATGGCCTGGAAATCGTTCTGAATCTGTTGTAAGTATGAGCACCCGGCCGCGTGTGACGTTGGAAGATAATGGTGTAACCAAAAAAGGCCCCTGGGCGTTAATGCGTTGGCTGGATACGGTGGAGGATATTGAAACTTCTGATACCGGGCAGCCAATTCTGATATTTGATATGCATAATCGTCAGATTAAAGTTGAAGTCACCGGATTGACATATAAAAATGAATTAATCATCGATTTGTTAAAGAATTTTTATTGTCCGTGAAGTTTCTGATTAAGTTCAGAAGCATATTTTTATTATCAGGAAAGAATATGGACATCAGGATATCTGTCAGGGAAAAGCCAGGTTACAGACTCTTCAGTCAACTTCGAAAGAAGCGGGAGAATATCTCAGATATTATCCTGGAGGGTATCATTCCAAAAATGGTTTTAACTTTACCTGGAAAAACCCTCAGCATTAATCACTCCTGGTGTTTTGTTATGCCAGCCAAAATCAAAAAGAAAAATTATTTCTGGCTGGGGGCTTTTTTACCGGAGGCCAGCACCTTTGAAATTAATTCGGTATTTGCACTCTATGTTTGTGTGTCATATCCCACACTTTGTGAAAACCTGCGGTCTAATTTTCACGTTGCTTTCTGGCTCTCAAGGCTTCTGAATGGAACTCAGAGGCAGGAGGGCATTGTCAGTAACCGGGCTGATTTAAGTGAATGGATAAAAGCGTTACAGCGTTCTTATTCTCCCTTTTGGGAAAAATTACTGAATGAGCAATATAAATTCAGCAATCGTTCAGAATTGCTGCTTTCTGAACTGACTGATAATGAAGAAAAAATAAATAGCGACAATGGGGTTGAAATCATGCCATGGAAGGGTTGGCCGGGCTGTATTCAAACGGATATAAACGTATGGCTGTGGAGGCAAAGCAGGTATGGAAGAATAATCGACTCACAAAAAGTTTCATTGTAAATGTGGGGCAGAAATTTTTGCCTGGTACTTTGAACATTTATTTTAGCAGGTATTGATATGTCTAGAACGATTACTCTGAGCAGTTCAGCAATGCCTCAGTTGCTGGGCGAGCCAGCTTTAGTCCTGACAAAACTTAAAGGTAAAGAAGCCTACTCAACTTTATATACCTACACTCTTACCGTTAAGACACCAGCTAATCCTCTGATTCCCTGGCAGTCTGCTTCAAATGTAGATATTAAAGCATTAATTGGTAAGGAAATGACCGTCACTATTGAACTTGACGGTAACGGACTGGATGTCCTGTTAGGCACTGGAAAAGGCACACGAGAGATTTCCGGTCTGGTCCAGCAGGCGCGTTTTGTGGGCAGGGATGCCAATCAGGCAATCTTTGATATTATTCTCCGGCCCTGGCTGTACCTGAGTGAATTAACATCGGATTTTAAAATTTTCCAGCAAAAGACCGTAGTGGAAATAATTGAAGAGGTGCTTTCAGAATATAATTTCCCGGTTGAACAAAGGCTTACAGGCAGTTATCCCTCTCTGGATTTTCAGGTGCAGTATGGTGAAACAGGCTTCAATTTCATTGAACGTCTGATGGAAGAGTGGGGAATTTACTGGTTTTATGAACATATTGATCAAAAGCATAAGCTGGTATTGGTCGATCACGTTGGCGCACATAAGAAATCCGCCAGCGAAGCTTATCAGATTATCCAGTATATGCCAGATGAACCCAAGGCAGATCAGGAATATATCAACAGCTTTGTCTCCCAGGAAACGATCGTTTCCGGTAAGTGGTACACCAATGATTATGACTTCACCAAGTCACGTGCGGATATTTCAGCTATAGACAGTAAACCCCGCAAAACCAGTTTTAATGAGATGGAGCTTTACCACTGGCCCGGTGATTACGATCAGCCCAATATTGGTGAGCAGTTAGCCAAAATTCGTATTGAAGAGCGTGGCGCAGTTGGCTCTCGTGCGGTAGGGAAGGGTGAACTGAGGGGAATTGCCTGTGGTATTGTTTTTGAGTTACAGGGATATCCGGTAGAAAAAGCCAATCGTGAATATATGGTTATCTCAAGTGAACTGGAAATTACTGAGATAAGTCAGGTAACAGGATTGGGCGAATTCAGTTACGAGAGTGAATTTACCGTTCAGCCCACCACCAAAATTTATCGTCATCCTCAGCTTGCCACCCGTCCTAAAACCAGTGGTCCACAGACGGCAGTCGTGGTTGGGCCGCCAGGCGAAGAAGTCTGGACCGACACCTATGGTGGTATCAAAGTGCGTTTTCTGTGGGACCGCTACGGTATCAACCGTGAAACAGACTCCTGTTGGATCCGGGTCAGCCAGCCCTGGGCAGGAAATAACTTTGGCGGTATCTGTATTCCACGTATTGGTCATGAAGTCATTGTTGATTTTATCAACGGTGATCCCGATCGTCCGATGGTGCTTGGCAGTCTTTATAACAATGTCACCATGCCTCCCTGGGATCTTCCCGAGAATGCCACGCAAAGCGGCTTAGTCAGCCGTACCATCGGAGGAGGACGTACCAACTTCAATGGCATCCAGTTTGATGATAAGCCAGGCCAGGAGTATTACTGGGAACAGGCTGAACGTGATATGTCCCGCCTGACGAAGCGTAATGAAGATCAGGTAATCGGTGCCAACTCGACGACTAAAGTTGGGCTTACCAGAAGCACTTATGTGGGTACCGATGACACCACGAATGTGGTTGGCAACCAGAGCCTTCTGGTTGGTGCAAATCAGTCAACCAACGTTGTTGGTAACAACAGCCTTCTTGTTGGGATAGGCCTGGCTATTCAGGTTGGTGCGTCGCAATCCGAGATTATTGGCGGAGCGAAAGGAATCAATGTTGGTGGCGCTTTTGCGACCAATGTTGGTGGTGCCTATACCCTGGCTGTGGGAGGTGCCATGGCTGAGAATGTGGGAGGAGCTTACAATCTGGCTGTGGGTGGATCTCACACCAATGCCATTGGTGGCCCACATACGATGACCGTTGGCGGGCCTTTTGTCGTCACAGCCGGTGGAAATTTATGCATCTCCGCCCCCAAAATCAAGCTGGTCGCTAATCATATTGTTCTTCAGGGAGGACAAATCGATCTGAACCCCGGTGATTGCTGTGATTGCGGTGGCGGAGGTGGCGGAGGTGGCGGTGGCGGTGGCGGCGCTGGGGCAGTGCCCGGATTGCCCGGCCTGTCAGCGTTTGGTTTTGTGGGAATGGCTCTACCGCTACCCGTATTACCCACTACGGCCCCTACGGAAGCACCAACAGAAGCGCCGACAGAAGCACCAACAGAAGCGCCAACAGAAGCACCGACGGAAGCGCCAACAGAAGCACCAACAGAAGCTCCGACACCAGATCCAACGGGAAGCGGTGGGCCACCAGATGAGTAATAAAGTGCTGCTTCTGGTGACAGTTTCTCGTCAGCCAGAATTGTTGTCGTGATGATGGAGTGGACAGCAGCCCTGCCCCACTCCACAAAAATAAATTCTGATTTATTTTCAATGGAATGAGGTGCGATATGTCACAAAATGCTGCCAGGTTGGGAGATGCAACGGGACATGGCGGAGCGCTGGTCAGTGGCTCTGGCAATGTTTTTATCAACGGATTAGCGGCTGGAGTTGTAGGGGTGAGCGTGGCCCCCTGTGCTTTGTTGCATGGCGCTGCGCCGGTTGCCTGCGGGTCTGGAACGGTATTTATTAACGGTTCTCCAGCGGCAAGGCTGGGTGATGTGACTGGCTGCGGCGCACCAATTGTAAGTGGCTCTGGCGATGTATTTATAGGTAACTAAACAATGCAGCTGTCAATGACCTGGCCAGATAATCAGCGCGTCTTTACTCTTTCAGCCTCCTGCACTTTTGAAAATGCAGCTTGTTTCGACGTGGCAAAAGGAACATTCAGCCTGTCCGGGCAGGAAGAACAGGATAACGTTGTTTATTTTTACAGCTCCACGGGTGGTTCGGTTATTTTAAATAATTGTGAAGAGTATATTTGCCGGGTTGATGATATCGAAATACGTCATGGCCAGACTTATATTTTACGGTTTGGTTCTTTTATTCAGCTTGGCAATTTTACCTTTGAAGTCGGAAATGATGAATCTTCCGATCAAGAGGACATGTTACACAATTTACTGAACGTGCACTCTGAAGAGGAAAAAGACCATCTGATTATCCCGGAGGTAGAAGATATTTTACCCAATGGTGGTCATTATACGGGTGATTTGCGTTATTTCAGTGATGCAATGGAGAGTGCTGAAACCGAAACTGATGTTTTGAAGAAGCTTGAGCTTGAATATAAAAAATTTCTTATCTGGGGGGAGCAAAACAGAAAATTCTTTGATGACAGTCCTGAAATCAATAACAAACTTTCCGGAGATGATGATTACTTTGACGCCATCAGAGATGAAATGAAGACAAAAACACTGACAGAATGTATCGTTCCTGCCCCTTCACTTTTTGAGAAGGTTTGGAAGGAAATGAATATAACGGAATCTTATGAAGAATTATTGGGTGAGGAAAAAAAAAGACATTCTGAAATCACTGGCCCCTGAAAATATCTCATCGAAAGAGAAAAAACACGTACCTGAATTAGTGTTTCATGATTTATATAAAACCGGGCTGGACAGCCTCTATTGAATAAAAAGGAAAATAATATGTCTGATGCACATGGTCTGGCTGAATTATTAAAATCCTCATCGCTGGAAAATATTATCAGCGATGTATTGTCGCAGGTGAAAGCAAAACCCGAAGATATTCAACTACGTAAGACATTATTCAAATTGTACTGCATTGAGGGATTATGGGAAAAAGCATTAATGCAGATTCAGACCATTGAACTGATTGATGAACACTCACAGCAAGAAGCTGAGCTGTGCAAAAGTCTGGTATTCAGTGAGCTGGTGCGGGAGGACGTACTGATGGGCACACGTACCGCCGGATTACTCGATGATTCATTACCTGAGTGGATGACGTTACTTCTGGAAGCTAACAGATTGCACGCGGCGAATGAACCTGAACAGTCGGAAGCGCTGCGTAGCCAGGCATTTGAACTGGCGCCGGAGAGTGCCGGTGGCGGAGAGATGATCGGCGCATTTAACTGGATAGCTGACAGTGACGGGCGAATCGGTCCGGTTTGCGAGTTTGTCAGTGCCGGTGGCTATCGTCAGGTTCCTTTCTCGCTTATTCAGATGATGAGTGTGGCGCAGCCCAGGGATTTACTGGATCTGGTGTGGGCTCCCGCTCATATCAAAGTCAATAATGAAATCTATTATGGCTATATTCCGGCTCGCTATCCGTTATCGCCGCAGGCTGACCAAAAGATAAAACTGGGTTTAATCACCGAATGGCAGCAGCAATCCGAACTTTTCTCCACCGGCATGGGGAGAAAAGTATTGATCACCGATCGTGGTGAGTTTTCATTGCTGGAAATCGCAGATGTCAGATTTGCGTGACGGAGCCAGCTGTGGAAAAAAAACTTCACTACCTGCCGACACTGTTTGAAAGACTTCTGGACGATGAGCCGCAAAAAAGCCAGGAGGCGCACGATGCCTTTTTTTTTGACGCGAGAAAGATGCGTGCTGTGGTGCAAAATGATATCGCCAGTCTGTTGAACAATACGAATATTGAGGATCGCCTGGATGAACACCGCCATAAAGCCGTATGTGGTTCGGTGATGAATTACGGCATTGCCCCTTTTTCCGGGCAATATGCGAATCACCATAACTGGAACATTATTGAGAAAAGTATCAGGAATGCATTGCTGCGCTTTGAATCAAGAATTATTCCGGAATCGTTGCTGGTTCGCCCGTTAACAGACAAAGATCTGCTGGGTAAAAATGGTCAGGTGCTGTTTGAAATTCGTGGCTTAATTGAATGGCACCCGCAGCCCATCGATCTCTGCATCAACGGTGCTTATGATGTTGAAACCGCGAAAGTGGATTTAAAAAGTGTCTGAGGGCGGCTGACCGCCCCTTTGCATCTGCGCAGCACAGTGGTTAAATTAGGGCTTTATTGCCAGAATTCAGGAGTTGCTGTGCTGTCATCGCAAACCGTTAGTCTTGCCATTCCCCGCAACTGGGTTGACCTGTACGAAACCATCTGGAAGCCTGACTATTTCCCAAAATGGGCTACGGGACTGACTGCTTCCCCGCTGGTTCAGGAGGGCAATTACTGGAAATCGGCCGAATCGGGTCAAAACCTGAAAATCCGTTTTACCGACCACAATCCCTTTGGCGTGATGGATCACTACATTGACAGTGGTTCCGGCAGGGAGGTGTATATGCCAATGCGGGTGATTCCTAACGAGCAGGGGGCTGAGGTGTTAATTACCGTCTTCCGCCAGCCGTTGATGTCCGACGACAGATTTGCCCAGGACATTGAAGCCGTGAAACGCGATTTGCAGACGCTGCATACGCTGTTGACCACCTGAATCTGGCGATAAGTTCACCTCAGGGAGCGTTGGTGTAAAACAGACCCGCTCTGCCTGCCCTCTGCGCCCGCTATTTTTATATTTTTTTTACATCAACTCTCTGCTTTTTTACATCAACTTTGCACCCCGGCGGCAACAATATCGGCATCCTTAAGCGCCCCGGAGGTGTGTTGTGAGCATGGCCTTAATTGCCGGCATTGTGCTGGTGTTTCTGCTGTTGGGCTATCTGGTGTATGCCCTGATTAATGCGGAGGCGTTCTGATGGCCGCCAGCGCATTTTTGTTAATTGCCAGCTACATGGCTGTTCTGTTAATTCTTGCCAAACCATTAGGCAGCGGGCTGGCCCGACTGATTGATGATCGACCCTTACCTGGTCTGGCGGGTTTCGAATCTCTGCTGTGGCGTGTCAGCGGCGTCGAGAGTCAGCCAATGGACTGGCGTCGTTATCTGTTGGCGATCCTGCTGTTCAACCTGGGTGGAACTGTTCTGCTGATGGTGATGTTGATGGCGCAGGCCAGCCTGCCACTTAATCCACAGCATCTGCCAAATCTCAGCTGGCATCTGGCACTGAATACCGCTATCAGCTTTGTGACTAATACCAACTGGCAGTCCTATGCGGGCGAGAGCACGCTGAGCTATTTCAGCCAGATGGTTGGCCTGACGGTGCAGAACTTTCTCTCTGCGGCAACCGGCATCGCCGTGGCCTTTGCTTTGATTCGGGGTTTTGCTAACCGCTCTCTCGGTACGCTGGGCAATGCCTGGCGCGACATGACGCGCGTCACCTTGTACGTGCTGCTGCCGCTCTCTCTGTTGATTGCACTGTTCTTTGTCAGCCAGGGCTCGCTGCAAAACTTTTCCGGCTATCTCGATTTAACCACGCTGGAAGGGGCGAAACAGACGCTGCCGATGGGGCCAGTCGCCTCGCAGGAAGCGATCAAAATGTTGGGAACCAATGGTGGTGGTTTCTTTAACGTCAACTCAGCTCATCCTTTTGAAAACCCGACCGCGTTAAGCAATGTGGTGCAGATGCTGGCGATCTTCCTGATCCCGGCTGCGCTCTGTTTTGCCTTTGGTGATGTGGTGAAAGATCGCCGCCAGGGCCATGCGCTGCTGTGGGCAATGTCGCTGATGTTTATTGCGGCTGTGGTCGTGGTGATGTGGGCTGAACTGCGTGGAAATCCACATTTCCTTGCCCTTGGCGCTGACAGCGCCAGCAATATGGAAGGTAAAGAGACGCGCTTCGGCATTCTTAACTCCAGCCTGTTTGCGGTGATTACCACTGCCGCCTCATGTGGTGCGGTAAACGCGATGCACGACTCATTCACCGCCCTGGGAGGCATGGTGCCAATGTGGTTGATCCAGATTGGCGAGGTGGTGTTCGGCGGTGTCGGTGCCGGTCTGTACGGCATGTTGCTGTTTGTGCTGCTGGCGGTGTTTATCGCCGGACTGATGATAGGCCGCACGCCGGAATATCTCGGTAAGAAGATTGACGTCTGGGAAATGAAAATGACCGCGCTGGCTATTCTCGTCACGCCCACGCTGGTTCTGTTGGGCACCGCGCTGGCAATGATGACCGATGCCGGACGTAGCGGGATGGCGAATCCCGGCATTCATGGTTTCAGCGAAGTGCTGTACGCCGTTTCCTCTGCCGCCAACAACAACGGCAGTGCCTTTGCCGGTCTGAGCGCAAACACACCGTTCTGGAACCTGCTGCTGGCGTTCTGCATGCTGGTCGGTCGCTTCGGCATCATCATCCCGGTGATGGCAATTGCCGGTTCGCTGGCGGTGAAAAAAATCCAGCCGGTTGGCAATGGCACCTTACCCACTCACGGCGTGCTTTTTATCGCGCTGCTGATTGGCACCGTGTTGCTGGTAGGTGCATTGACGTTTATTCCTGCTCTGGCCCTGGGGCCGGTGGCAGAACATCTGCAAATGTTCGGTCATTAATCGCCGGAGAAAAGAATCATGAGTCGTAATCAACAGGCGCTGTTTGATGGTGCACTGATGCGGACAGCCGCCAGCGATGCGCTGAAAAAACTCAGCCCACGCGTGCAGTTTCGCAATCCGGTGATGTTTGTGGTGTGGCTGGGCAGCATACTGACCTCACTACTGGCTGTCGCGATGGCGATGGGCAAAACGCCGGGGAGTGCCGGTTTCACTGCCGCTATTTCGCTGTGGCTGTGGTTCACCGTGCTGTTCGCCAACTTTGCCGAGGCGCTGGCAGAAGGGCGCAGTAAGGCGCAGGCCAACAGCCTGAAAGGGGTACAGAAAACCAGTTACGCTAAAAAAATGGCCGCGCCGCATTATGGCAGTTCGCATCAGCAGGTAGCGGCAGACTCGCTGCGTAAAGGCGACGTGGTACTGGTGGAAGCGGGTGACATCATTCCCTGCGACGGTGAGGTGGTGGAAGGCGGCGCATCGGTAGATGAAAGCGCCATTACCGGCGAATCCGCACCGGTCATTCGTGAATCCGGCGGTGATTTCGCGTCGGTAACGGGCGGTACACGCATTCTTTCTGACTGGCTGGTGGTGCAGTGCAGCGTAAACCCCGGTGAAACCTTCCTTGACCGGATGATTGCGATGGTTGAGGGAGCCAAACGCCGCAAAACGCCGAACGAGATTGCCCTGACCATTCTGCTGGTGGCGTTGACCATTGTGTTTGTGCTGGCGACGGCGACACTGTGGCCGTTCTCTGCATGGGGCGGCAATGCGGTCAGCATCACGGTGCTGGTGGCACTGCTGGTCTGTCTGATTCCGACCACCATCGGTGGCCTGCTCTCTGCTATCGGTGTTGCCGGGATGAGCCGGATGCTCGGCGCGAATGTTATCGCCACCAGTGGTCGTGCGGTTGAAGCCGCCGGAGACGTCGACGTGCTGATGCTGGATAAAACCGGCACCATTACCCTCGGCAACCGTCAGGCAACTCAGTTTCTACCTGCCCCTGGCGTCAGCGATGAACAGCTGGCGGATGCGGCACAGCTGGCCTCGCTGGCTGATGAAACGCCGGAAGGTCGAAGCATTGTAGTGCTGGCGAAGCAGAAATTTAATCTGCGCGAGCGCGATTTAAACAGCATGGGCGCGACCTTTATCCCCTTCTCGGCACAAACCCGCATGAGCGGCGTAAACGTGCAGGAGCGGGTGATCCGTAAAGGGGCGGTGGATGCGGTACGCCGTCATATTGACAGCAATGGCGGCCAGTTCCCAAGCCAGGTTAATCAGCTGGTTGAGCAGGTGGCACGCGCAGGTGGTACGCCGTTGGTGGTGTGTGACGGCCCGAAAGTGATGGGCGTGGTGGAGCTGAAAGATATCGTCAAAGGCGGCATTAAAGAGCGTTTTGCCGAACTGCGTAAGATGGGTATTAAAACCATCATGATTACCGGTGATAACCCGCTGACCGCTGCGGCTATTGCCGCCGAAGCGGGCGTCGATGATTTTCTCTCTGAAGCGACGCCTGAAGCCAAGCTGGCGCTGATCCGCCAGTATCAGGCAGAAGGGCGGCTGGTGGCGATGACCGGCGATGGCACCAACGATGCCCCCGCGCTGGCGCAGGCTGACGTGGCGGTAGCGATGAACTCCGGCACCCAGGCGGCAAAAGAGGCGGGCAACATGGTGGATCTGGACTCCAACCCCACCAAGCTGCTGGAGGTGGTCCACATCGGTAAACAGATGCTGATGACCCGTGGCTCGCTGACCACCTTCAGTATTGCCAACGATGTGGCGAAATACTTTGCCATCATTCCTGCCGCCTTTGCCGTCACCTACCCGCAACTGAATGCGTTGAATGTGATGCGCCTGCATTCGCCGGACTCGGCTATCCTGTCGGCAGTGATTTTCAACGCGCTGGTGATTGTGTTTCTGATCCCGCTGGCGTTAAAAGGCGTGAGCTATCGTCCGCTAAGTGCGGCAGCGCTGCTGCGGCGTAACCTGTGGATTTACGGTGTCGGTGGTTTGCTGGTGCCGTTTGTGGGCATCAAAATTATCGATATGCTGCTGACCGTAACCGGTTGGTTCTGAGGAAAACATCATGAGTCAGTTACGTCCCACCGTGATTTTGCTGCTGTTACTGTCAGTCATTACCGGTCTGATTTATCCTTTAGTCACCACCGCGCTGGCGCAGTGGTGGTTTCCGGCACAGGCTAATGGTTCGCTGCTGGAGATTGACGGCAAGCTGCGCGGCTCGGCGCTGATTGGGCAGAACTTCAGCCGTCCGGACTATTTTCAGACCAGACCGTCAGCCACCAATGATGCTCCCTATAATCCGCTGGCTTCTTCCGGTAGCAATCTGGCCGGAAGCAACCCGGCTCTGGATGAGGCAGTGCGCCAGCGGGTGGCCGCCTTGCGTAAGGCAAATCCGCAGGCTGATACCGCCGTGCCGGTGGAGCTGGTGACCGCCTCCGGCAGCGGTCTTGACCCGCAGATTTCACCTGAAGCGGCAGTCTGGCAGGCTCCACGGGTGGCCGAAGCACGTAAGCTGCCACTGGCTGAGGTGAAGCGGTTGATCGATGAGAACACCGCCGCGCCGGTTCCGGACTTTATCGGTGAGCCTGTGGTCAACGTGGTGAAGCTGAACATGGCACTTGATGCCATACGATAAGGTTCGCAGAAGCTGAGAGAGCGGGCTGACAGTGATAATTTTACGGGTGGACACGGTTCCACCCGTATTGCATTGATAAACGCCGCCGGGCATTACGCCTGATGGCTGGCTGTGCCAGGCTTGTTCAGCTGCGCGGATTTTAAGGATTAATGCTTGCCAATGAATGATGAACTCCAGCGTCCCGACCCGGATGCACTGCTGCAACAGGCCAACGAAAGTGGCCGGGGCAAACTGAAAATCTATTTTGGTGCCTGTGCGGGCGTGGGAAAAACCTGGGCGATGCTACAGGAGGCCAGGCGTTTGCGAGGGCAGGGGCTGGAGGTGTTGGTGGGGATTGTGGAAACCCACGGACGTGCAGAAACCGCCGCCCTGCTTGAAGGGCTGACCGTGTTACCCCGCCGGGCGACCGGACAGAACCGTCATCCGGAGTTTGATCTTGATGCGGCGCTGGCCCGCAATCCGGCGGTGATCCTGATGGATGAACTGGCGCACACCAATGCGCCCGGTTCGCGTCACCCGAAGCGCTGGCAGGATATTGAGGAGCTGCTGGATGCCGGGATTGATGTGATGACCACCGTCAACGTTCAGCATCTCGAAAGCCTTAACGACGTGGTTGGCGGCGTGACCGGTATTCGCGTACGGGAAACCGTGCCCGATCCCTTTTTTGACGCCGCCGATGAAGTGGTGCTGGTTGACCTTCCCGCTGACGACCTGCGCCAGCGGCTGAAAGAGGGCAAGGTGTACATCGGTGACCGGGCTGAACGCGCCATTGAGAACTTTTTCCGTAAGGGCAATCTTTTTGCTCTGCGCGAACTGGCCCTGCGCCGCACGGCGGATCGCGTTGACGATCAGATGCGTGCCTGGCGTGACACTCAGGGGCGAGAAAAAGTGTGGCATACGCGGGATGCGATTCTGCTCTGTATCGGTGATAACACCGGCAGTGAAAAACTGGTCAGGACCGCCGCCCGGCTGGCCGCCCGTCTGGACAGCGTCTGGCACGCGGTTTATGTCGAAACGCCCCGCCTGCATCGCCTGTCAGAAGCGCGGCGGCGCGGTATTCTGCGCACGTTACAGATGGCGCAGGATTTGGGGGCGGAAACCGCCACGCTCTCCGATCCCCACGAGGCTGATGCGGTGCTGCGCTACGCCCGGGAACATAACCTGGGCAAGATTATTATTGGCCGCCGCCCGGTGCGACGCTGGAAATATGACGGCTTTGCCCGACGGCTGGGACAGTTGGGGCCAGATTTGGATCTGGTGATCGTGGCGCTGGATGAACCGCTTGCTGCACCTGCCGGTCCCGCGCCGTTAAACCGGATGCCGGGTGAAAAGTGGCGGCCGCAGCTGAAGGGCTGCGCGGCGGCGGCGGTACTCTGTTCGCTGGTCACGCTGGCCGGTCGCTGGCTGTTGCCGGGTGTCGATTCGGTGAATCTGGTGATGGTCTATCTGCTGGCGGTAGTGGTGGTGGCGCTGCGCTATGGCCGCTGGCCGTCCGTGGTGGCAACGGTACTTAACATCGTCGCTTTCGACCTGTTTTTTGTCACGCCCACCGGCACGATTGCCGTGTCAGACGTGCAGTATCTGGTAACCTTTGGTGTGATGCTGGCCGTGGGGGTCATCGTCGGTAATCTGACCGCAGGCGTGCGCTATCAGGCGCGTGTGGCGCGCTACCGTGAGCAGCGGGCGCGGCATCTGTATGAAATGGCAAAAACCCTCAGTCGGGCGCTGAGCCAGCAGGATATTGCCCAGACCTTACCGCGCAGTCTGGATGCCACTTTGCAGGCAAGAAGCGAACTATTGCTGCCGGACAGCGAAGGCGAACTGATTACGGTGGGTGAATCCCGCCTCAGTGCGGTGCCGGATCGGGCAATTGCCCGCTGGAGCTTTGACAAAGGTCAGCCTGCCGGTGCCGGGACCGATACGCTGCCGGGTGTGCCCTGGCAGATCCTGCCGCTGAAAGCCGGGAGTGAAACGCTGGGGCTGCTGGTACTGGAGCCGCTTAATCTGCGCCAGCTGATGATCCCGGAACAGCAGCGGCTGGTGGAAACCTTTACCGTACTGCTTGCCAACGCGCTGGAGCGCATTGCTCTCAGCCAGCGCGAGGCGGTTTCCCGTCTGGCGGCGGAACGGGAACAGCTGCGCAATGCATTGCTCTCCGCACTTTCGCACGATTTGCGCACCCCGCTGACCGTCTTGTTTGGTCAGGCGGAGATCCTGACGCTGGATCTGGCCAGTGAGGGTTCGAAGCACGCGCCGCAGGCCAGCGCGATGCGTGAGCAAACCCTGAATACTATCCGACTGGTCAATAATCTGCTGGATATGGCGCGATTGCAGTCCGGCGGCTTCAGCCTGCGGGCTGAGTGGATGGCGCTGGATGAACTGATTGGCAGCACCCTGAAAATGATGGCCCCGTCGCTGGAAGGCCGCAAAATCGAGCTGGATCTGCCGCCTGAGATGCTGTTGATCCACGTTGACGGGCCATTGATGGAACGGGTGTTGACCAATCTGGTGGAGAACGCGCTGAAGTATGCCGGGCCACAGGCCACTATTGGCATCAGCGCTCACCTGCCTTCGCGCCAGTGGCTGGCAATTGCCGTGTGGGATAACGGCCCCGGTATTGCCGATGGGCAGAGCGAGCAGATTTTCGAGAAGTTTTCTCGTGGTAATAAAGAGTCAGCCGTGCCCGGCGTCGGCCTTGGGCTGGCTATCTGTCAGGCCATTGTTGATATTCATGGCGGGAAAATTCATGCGGAGAACCGCCGTGAGGGCGGCGCACGTTTTGTCATCACCCTGCCAATGGAAGAACCGCCGCAGCTGGAGGAGTACCAGTAGCTATGCCAGGCATCGGGCGATAAAGGCGGCGGCGTGGCCCGCGCCCTGCGCGGTAATGGTGTGCCCGGTGCCGGGTTCAAACTGGCTGCTGACGGTGATGCCAGACTGACGCAATGTTGCCGCGGCTGCCTCGCTTTCTACAAAGGGAATGACGTTGTCAGCCATACCGTGGATCAGCAGAACCGGCGTCTTGTGCGCCGCATTAAAGGGTTCAGGGGAGGCCAGCCTGCCTGAGAATCCCACCACACCCGCCACCGGCCAGCGTCCGGTCACCACGGCATCCAGCGCCATAATCGTACCCTGCGAAAAGCCAGCCAGCACGACGTTGTCCAGCTGGTCGTGCATCTGATGCTGAATCAGGATGTCGTTGAGCAGGGCATCAAAGGCTTCGCGAGCTTCTGCAACCCGCGCTGGCCGATTATCCGGCGTGATACCTGTCAGGCTGAACCACTGGTAACCGGCACCATGCTCGAAATGAAACGGGGCATCCGGGCTGACGGCGTGGAGATCGGGCAGGCTGGCGCACCAGTGCGCGCCCAGCCCGGCTAAATCGTCACCGTTGCTGCCTACACCATGCAACAGAATCACCAGTTTTTTTGTCATATTTAACCTCACAGGGGGACAGAGGCGTCATCCTTCAGATTGCAGGCGTTTGCCACTTTGTGCATCAAAAAGATGAAGTTTATCGACGTTGACAGCCAGCGCCAGCGGTATCTCCGGGGATGCGGAAACGCGACCGGCAAACTGCACGTGCATCGGGAATCCCTGCCAGTCAATGTGCAGCAGGCTGGATTCACCGGTGACTTCCACCAGTTTCACCCGTGCTTCCGGCAGGTCTGTAACCCTGTTCAGCACAAAATCCTGCGCACGTATCCCGACGATCACTGGCCGCTGGCCCTGCTCCGAGGCCGCCTTTTGCCACTGTGCAGGCAGGGCGAACCATAAGCCATTGCACTCTACGCCGGCCATTCCCTGACGATTTTCCAGCTGGCCTTCCAGCAGGTTCATCGGCGGGGAACCAATAAAGCGTGCGACAAAGGTATCTGCCGGATGGTCATAGATCTCCAGCGGTTTGCCCTGCTGCACGATCTCACCTTCACGCATCACCACGATTTGATCGGCCAGCGTCATCGCCTCGACCTGGTCATGAGTGACGTAAACCATGGTGGTTTTGAAACGCTGATGCAGAGCTTTGATCTCTGCACGCAGCTCCATGCGCAACTGTGCGTCAAGGTTGGAGAGCGGTTCGTCGAACAAAAAGACCTGGGGATTACGCACCATTGCCCGTCCCATCGCCACCCGCTGGCGCTGACCACCTGATAATGCACGGGGATAACGGTTCAGCAGCTTGCTGATGCCCAGGATCTCCGCCACGCGAGCGATCTTGCTCTGCTGTTCCTCACGCTTTACGCGCCTGACCTTCATATGAAAGCCCAGATTTTCGGCCACCGTCAGATGGGGATAAAGGGCATAACTTTGAAAGACCATCGCAATATCGCGATCCGCCGGATCGAGATCGTTAATCTTTTGGTTATCCAGCATTATTTTTCCGTCTGAGACGGTGTCCAGCCCTGCCAGCAGGCGCAGCAGGGTGGATTTTCCGCAGCCGGAAGGGCCAACCAGCACGGTAAAACTGCCATCAGGAATGATCAGATCCAGCGGGCTGAGTACCGTTTGTTTGGCATAGCGTTTTGTCACGCCAACCAGTTCAACACGAGCCATACAGCTATCCTCTTAATTCTGTTGCGGTCAGCCTTTACTGCCGCCACTGGCCAGTCCGCTGACCAGGCTTTTTTGTAGCCAGATGGCAATAAACAGCGGGGGAACCGAGGCCAGAATACCGACGGCGGCAATCAGCCCGTCATCGGTGGCGCGTCCCGCCGTGAAACCGGCAATGGTCACCGGCAGCGTTTGTGCGCTGATGTTGCTGGTAAACAGCAGCGCATAGAAAAACTCGTCCCACGCCAGCAGCCAGCCAAACAGCGCGGAGGCACCCAGCATCGGTTTCGCCAGCGGCAGGGTGATGCGCAGCAGCACCTGCCAGAAACGCAGACCGTCAAGCCGGGCAGCCTGCTCAATATCCAGCGGCAGCGTATCAAACTGATTTTTCAGCATCCAGGTGAGAAACGGCAGGATCAGCGAGCAGTAGACCAGCACCAGCCCGGCATGGGTGTTGAGCAGACCGAGTTGTTGCAGGATGAAATAGAGCGGCAGAACGAAGGCCACCGGCGGCACCATGTAAATGGCCAGGCTGCCAAACAGCCAGCCATCGCGTCCAGGATAACGGGAGAAACTGAATGCCGCCGGGACAGCCAGCAGCAGCGAGATAGCAGTGGCTCCGCAGGCGACCAGCAGACTGTTACCCAGTGCATGCAGGAACAGGGCACCGGGCTCACCAGGCTGTAGCGACACCAGCCGGGCATAGCGACTGAAATCCCACTGACGCGGCAGCCACTCCAGCGGCACGCGGGTCAGATCGGTGTTGGAACTGACGCTCATCATAAACAGCCACAGCATGGGGCCAAGAATACTGGCAGCCACCAGCAGGGCGGCAAAATAACGGAAGAAAATACGCAGATTACGTTTCATGAGCGGTACTCCGACGGCGTTGACGCCAGACCATCGCCATATAAATAGCAATCAGCACGCTGCACATCAGCGTCATCAGGATGGCATAGGCTGCGCCGCTTCCTGCACGCAGGTAGCTGAAAGACTCCTGATAGACATAAAAACTCAGCGTTTTGGTGCTGTCTACCGGGCCGCCTCGCGTCATGACATAGATGATGTCGAACACTTTAAAGGCGTCGATGGTGCGCAGGATCAGCGCCACGCTGAGTGGACCGACAATCGCCGGGAAGGTGATTGCACGAAACCGGCGGAAGGCGGATGCGCCATCAAGCCTGGCGGCCTCGAACAGGTCATCCGGAATGGATTGCAGCGCGGCCAGCACCAGTAAGGTCACCAGCGGGTAGTTTTTCCATACGTCGGCCAGCATGACTGCATTCAGCGCCGAATCCGGCGAGCCAAGCCAGCTGCGGTAACCATCAATAATTCCCAGCTGGGTAAGCAGTGCGTTAATGCTGCCGTAGTCGGGATTAAAGTTCAGCCGCCACATCATCGCATTGACAATGGTTGGCAATGCCCACGGCAGGATAACTAATACCCTGAGCACGCTTCGGCCATAGAATTTCTGGTTAAGCAGTAGCGCCACCAGCACCCCGATAACGCCTTCCAGCGCTACCGACAGGACGGTGAAGTACAAAGTACGCAGCAGTGATGAGAGGAAGTCGGGATCGGTCAGGGCGAAAAGGTAATTCTCCAGACCAGTGTAGTTAATGCTGCCGCCATTATTGATTAATGCGGCATCGGTGAAGCTAAGCCAGATGGTACGCAGCAGGGGCCAGGCAGTTAACAGGCCCATCACCAACAGCATGGGTGCCAGAAGCACCCATGCCTGTCGCTGCTCACGTCGTTGCAAACTGAGCATTAATACCTCTTAACGCAGGCGCTGGGCGCTTTTGGTCACAGATTCCATCGCGGATTGAGGCGTCTGTTGGCCTTGCAGAACCTGCTGAAGCTGCTGCTGAAGGGTGTTAGACAAACGTGAATAGTCTGCGGTAATCGGACGCATCAGCATCACGTTCAGCGCCGGTTTCGCCGCCGCGATCAGCGGTTCCTGGCCCTTTTGCACCGCTGGATCATCATAGGATGATTTCCAGATTGGCAGGCTCAGACGGGCATACTTGTTCTGCACCGGCTGCGATGTCAGATAACGGATATATTGCCAGGACTGATCGGGGTGGCTGCTGGACTGGGTTACGCCCAGGCCCATTGAGCCGTTCATGGCTGCCACTTCCCCCGGTTTTTCTGACGGGGCAGGGATAATACCCACCTCTCCGGCCACTTTACTCTGCTTCGGATCGTTAGCCATGTTGTACATGTAAGTCCAGTTCAGCGCGAAGGCCGCATCGCCATTGGAGAAGACTTTACGCACGTCCTCTTCCAGATATTCGCGAGAGTTCGGATTACTGACACCTTTATCCAGCGTGGCTTTCATGTAATCAACCGCTTTAATCGAACCGGCGTTGCTAAAGTTCAGTTTGCCATTCTGATAAAACTGCCCGCCAAAGGCTGACACCAGCGTGGTGTAGTCACACACCAGCGCCTCTGCCTGCGACCAGCTCCAGACCAGAGGATACTTAACAATGCTTTTTTCTTTTAACGTTTGCGACTGCTCCATCACCTGCTGCCAGGTTGTTGGCGGCGTGGTGATCCCGGCTTTAGCCAGCATCGCTTTGTTGTAATAAAGGTACTTGGTATCGAGGATCCACGGCATCCCCCACTGTTTGTTATTCCAGCTGACCGTACTCCAGGCTCCGTCGAACACTTTGGCTTTCTCGTCCGCAGAGATCAGGGGAGTGACATCTTTCAACATGTTGAATTTACTGAATTCCGCTGGCCACATATCGTCGAACAGCACTACGTCGTAGCCGTTACTACCGGCACCGCGAGCGGCCACGATTTTGTCGTGCAACGCTTCGTAGGGGACGAATTCCAGATTAACCTTGATATCCGGATGGGCTTTCTCGAAGTCGCTGGTCATCGAGCGGACATCACTTTCGCTGTACGCCGCCTGTGACATGAAAAGTGCATTGATTTGCGTTTGTGCTGAGGCCACGCCAGCAGCGCTCAGCGCCAACAGGGTGACTAAACATTTGCTGAAGCTGGGTGTAAATCGACTCGTCATAACAATTCTCCATAACGATAAATGAGAAGCGATTGATTAGTGAGGTTAAGGCCAGAAAAATGCCTGGACCCATCGTAAATTAAATGGACCAGGCATGAATTAACAGCATTTTATTATTTATAACTTACAGTTGGCGGGATTCCCTGTGTATTGGCCGTATTGGCTACCCCTGGCACGCCCGCCGCGTGACCTGGGGATATTTATTAGTTTATTTTACAACTTATGGTTGGCGGGTTCCCCGTAGCGTTGGCAGTATCGCCGCCCCCAGCGCGCCCGCCGCGTCGCCAAGAGCAGATTGTGAAATCTTGCGGTTAACGGCATAGCCGTCAGCGCGGTTCAGAGCGGTATCCAGCCCTGACTGGAAAAGCGGCAGTAGTGCGGCAGCACTGCCGCTCAGCACGGTAACATCAGGCCCATATAACGCCAGTAACGTATTCAGACCACGACCAACCATCTCACCATACTGGTGGAGAATTTTGGCTATACGAGGCCGTGTTACCATCATGTTCTGGAGTAATGCCGGGGTATCCGCACCCCACTGCAAATCTGCTATCTCCTGCTCCAGCTTCTGTTGCAGGAAACCGCGTGAGGCCAGCGACTCCCAGCAACCCTGCAAACCGCAGTAGCAGCTGGTCGCATCTGCGGAAACCGGGATATGTCCGGCTTCCGGATGCCTGCCGTCAGCAGCGCGAAATGGCTGACCCTCATTCAGTAACGCGACGCCAATACCTGTCCCCAGCGTGACCATCATCATGCGTTTGCTACCCTTACCCGCCCCCAGATGGTATTCACCCAGTGCGGCGGCCACGGCATCGTTATCAATGGCGACCGGAACAGCCAGTAACTCCCGCAATTGTGAAACAAGCGGATAATAAGAGAAGCAGGTCAGCGTATCGTTATTTTCAATAATTTCCGTGGTGTTATTAACCGGCCCACTGGCACCAATGCCAAGACTGACCAGAGAACCTCCTACTGGTAACAGCTGGCGAATTTTATCGACCAGCGCGCCCGCTCGCGAAGCCTGGGGAAGTGTGGCGAACCAGGCTGTCGGGATGTTTTCAACTGCCACTTCACGTTCTTCATGCAGCAAGATTATTCGGGTGCCGGTGCCTCCGATATCAATGCCTGCGCGAAACAGAAGTGCAGTCTGGGTCATATTTTCACCGTTACCTTTTGGCCGTACAGAAATTCGCCCGGCACCATCCCGTTACCCCTGGCAAGGGTGACGGTCAGGTGTTGTACCCAGAGCATAGTGCTTAATAAACGGATCAGTGTAGATTCCCCTGGTGTTGGCAAATGTTGACTGCCGGAGTATGCCACTTGTCCTATGGTAACGACTTCGGTTCCGTTGTCAGCCAGATCGCTTGCCAGCGTCTTGAGCGTTGTTCCGCTGCCGTCGCCGAACAGTAAAGCCAGCATGCCTTTACCTGAAGTCTCCATCGGGCCATGACGGAATTCACCGCCAATAAACCCTTCCGCACTGACTTTAGAGGCTTCTTTAGTAATCAGTGCGCCTGTCAGAGCCGTTGCTGCGTCGGCTCCCATGCCGATCAGCGCCACCCGAGGTTTGGCATGGGTGAAAAACCGATCGGTTATTGCCTGCACCGGCGCGCGTTTTTTGATGATTTCCGCGAGCTCGGGCAATGATGCGTTGATGTTACGTAAAAAGGGGGTTTCATCCCGTCCGGTCAGCGCCCAAAAGGTGCGGTAACCGGCAATCAGCGTGTTGAGATAGCTTTTAGCGCTGACGGTTGATTCCTCTCCACTCTTAAGTTCTACTAAAATATCAGCACGTTTTGCCAGCAGGCTTTCCGCGTTGTTGGTCACGCCAATCAGTGTTTTGGGTGCCGGGATTTTTTCCAGCACTGCAACAATTTCACCGCTCATGCCGGACTGTGACGTTAACCACAACAGGGTCTGTGGTGTGACCAGTTGTGGCATGTCCAGCAGGCGACCTGCATCAATGCGCCAGACGGGCAAACCCAGAGCAATAAGCTCTCGCTCAACCGGGATCAACGCATAATCTGATGATCCCATCCCGGCCAGTACAATACGATCAAACTGGTCAAGATTGAGCGTCTTCAGCGCCGCTGGCAGAGTATGATTCAGCTGGTCGGTCAAGGAACTGACCTGCTGATCTAACTCTTGTTCGTAAGCACTGAAATTGATGACCGTCATGGAGCATGTTCTCTTAAAAGGTAAATATAACTGATGTGTTTAACATATATGCACGAATTCGTGCGGTCAATACTATATTTCGTGAACGATGCGATTTTTTTTGCCCAATTAAACACGCTTAAGATGACATTACATCTTATGTAAGCCAGTATATGCATGAAAACGTGCAATTATAGACAGTAAGGAAGGCAGTATGACGGCGGCACAGCGTAGAGCAAAAATTGTGGAAATGCTCACAGAAAAAGGCTATCTGAACGCGGCAGAACTTTCAGAAATCTTCGGCGTGGACAGTTCGACTATCCGTCGTGATCTCTCATTGCTGGAGAAAACCGGCAAAGTGATGAGAACGCATGGTGGATTGTTACCGATTGAGGCAGCGCACACGTTTGACACGCCCTATGATGTCCGACTTGAAATGAATGCGTCAGCCAAAACTGCTATTGCCCGCTATGCTGCCAGTCTGGTTAAGGATGGTCAGTCGCTGATCCTGGATAATGGTTCCACGGTTTATGCTTTAGCGCTGGCCCTGAAAGACAAAAAGAATCTCACCGTTGTCACCAATGATATTTATTGCGCGATGGCAATGGGGCAGCATCCGGGGATCACCCTGCATGTCGCAGGAGGGCTGATGCTGGATAAGGTTTACACTTTAGTCGGTCAGGAGACGGTGGATAAAATCAACAGCGTGCATGTTGACTGGGCTTTTCTGGGATCGGAAGGAGTGCATTACGACAATGGTATCACCAATATCAATACCATTGAGATCCCGGTAAAGCAGGCAATGATCAAAGCCGCAGATAAAACGGTGGTGCTGGCTGACAGCAGCAAAATTGGTTATCGTGCGCTGGCACATGTCTGTCCGTTGAGCGATATCAGTATGGTGATCACTGAAGCGTCGCCTGACCTTAAGCAGCGCAGCAAATATGGTTCACAGTTAGTGGTGGTTGAGCCTGAGCCTGATGCAGAACAGAACTGATACCCCAGGTATCAGTTCTTCTTTTATGTTCGCCACTGTCAGGTTAGTGATGGACGAACTTAGTGGTGCAGCATTTCGTCGACGATTTGTTCTTTACTCAGACTCCACGGATAAAAAGTTGGCCAGTTATCCATCTCGCTGAGCAGGGCTTCGTGCGACTGATTGCCGAAAAAGATGTGGAAGTGTTGAGATTTGCGTGGCCCGATAATGTGATCGCTGAACTGCACATAAGCCGGTGCCTGAGAATTTTTGTCCTGGCAGGTAAACAGGTAGCGTACCCCTTTCTTCCCGGAAGCATAGGTCAGTATTTTAAATCCGGCATAGTCATAATGGCAGGCACTGACTTTGTCGCCGCGATGAAATTCAATGACGTTTTTTTCAATGCCAATCATATCGATATCCGTGGCATACCCTTTTTTGTAGTAAGCCCGGTACTCTTCCACCGATTTTTCACCGCTTTTGGCTTTCTGTTGCAGCACAGGGTCCAGGTCGCCTCTTAATAACCAGGGATTGAGTGACTGCCAGATACCATCCCAGTCGCTTAACTGACGGTCTTTAACGTTCTGGTCGTCAAAAACACCCTCGCTGGCTTTGCGCTCAATGTCCGTCAGCGGGGCACCGTGATCGTGCGCATCGTGGGCAAATGTGCCCATGCTGGTCATGCTGATGCCTACGGCCAGCAGGGTAGCAGATACTTTCCTTAACATTTTCTTCTCCGGTGAAATTCTTTATTTTATCAGGAAATGTTATAACATAACATTTCATATGTTAAAAGAGCAGTTGCTGACCCGTTTGCCGGTGAGAGATTTATTCTGTTGCGCACTAACTGTCGCAAGGCCGGGCGAAAATGCACTAAGATCCGTTTTTTGGCCTGTGAAGTGAGCCCCTTATGCTGTATCGCCGCTTTGAACGACTGAACGACATTTTTCAGGATGCGCCCGCCAGTACACCGCCAAACCGCGTCTGGGCTTTTTATATCTATTATCTGCGTCAGGTGTGGCAAAGCTTCGCCATGTTACTGGTAGTCGGGCTGATTGCCTCACTGATTGAAGTGGCGCTGTTCCGTTATCTGAGCACCATTATCGATATGGTTAACAGTACCCCGCCGGAGCGTTTTTTCAGTGACCATGCCAGTGAGCTGATCTGGATGGCGGTGGTGGCATTGCTGTTACGGCCGGTTTTTATCGGGCTGCATGACTTGCTGGTGCACCAGACCATTAACCCCGGCATGACCAGTATGATTCGCTGGCAGAATCATAACTACGTACTGCGCCAGAGCCTGAATTTCTTTCAGAGTGATTTTGCCGGGCGTATCGCTCAACGAATTATGCAAACCGGTAACGCGCTGCGTGATTCTGCGGTACAGGCGGTCGATGCTTTGTGGCATGTCCTGATCTACGCCATTACCTCGCTGGTGCTGTTTGCTGAGGCCGACTGGCGGTTGATGGTCCCATTGCTGGTGTGGATCCTGGGGTATGTCATCAGCCTGAGATATTTTGTGCCAAGGGTGAAATCCCGTTCTGTCGCGTCGTCTGAATCCCGCTCCCGGCTGATGGGAACTATCGTCGACGGTTACACCAATATCACCACCCTCAAATTGTTTGCGCACAGCTCTCTGGAACGCTCTTTTGCACGTGAGGCGATTGGCGATCAGACCGATAAAACCCGCCAGCAAGGGCGTATGGTGACCAATATGGATGTGGTGATCACCACGCTTAACGGCATGTTAATTGTGACGACGACCGGGCTGGCGCTGTGGCTCTGGACAGAATCACTGATCAGCGTCGGTGCTATCGCGCTGGCGACCGGTCTGGTGATCCGCATTGTCAATATGTCCGGCTGGATCATGTGGGTGGTGAATGGCATTTTTGAAAATATCGGTATGGTGCAGGATGGTCTGAAAACCATCGCCCAGCCTATCGCTGTGACTGACAAACCGCAGGCTGCGGCGCTGAAAGTGCAACGCGGTCAAATAAGCTTTGAGGGCGTGGACTTTAACTATGGACCTGAGCGTCGGGTTATTACGGATTTGCAACTGGCGATCGGTGCGGGTGAAAAAATCGGGCTGATTGGGCCGTCCGGGGCAGGAAAATCCACGCTGGTCAATTTGCTGTTGCGTCTGTATGACCTCGATGGGGGCCGGATTGTGATTGATGACCAGGATATTGCGCATGTCAGCCAGGAAAGTCTGCGTGCGCAGATTGGCATGATTACTCAGGATACGTCCCTGCTGCATCGCTCAATTCGTGACAACCTGTTATATGGTCGGCCAGATGCCAGTGAAGAAGAGTTGCAGCAGGCTATCCACCGGGCCAGAGCCGATGAGTTTATTCCCATGCTCTCTGATTCACAGGGCCGTTACGGGCTGGATGCGCATGTTGGTGAGCGTGGGGTGAAGCTCTCCGGAGGACAGCGCCAGCGTATTGCTATCGCCAGAGTGTTGCTGAAGGATGCGCCAATCCTGATTATGGATGAGGCGACTTCCGCCCTGGATTCAGAAGTAGAGGCGGCAATTCAGGAAAGCCTGGAGTCGCTGATGGCCGGTAAAACGGTGATTGCTATCGCACACCGCCTGTCGACCATTGCCAGAATGGACCGGCTGGTGGTACTGCAACATGGCAGGATCGCCGAAATGGGTAGCCACGCCGAACTGCTGGCTAAAGGAGGACTTTATGCCCGCCTGTGGCAGCATCAGACCGGTGGTTTCGTCGGCGAATCAGAATAAAACCGGCCTGCTGAGGTAACACCTTGTCAACGTACGGGAGGTGCTCCCTGCGTTGGCAGATTGGGCCTGTCAGGTTCTCATATGCGGCAGGTCAGGGAGGGTGGGCGGCCTGAATCAGCCCGTTAAGCCGCCTGCATCCCGACGATAAGGGAGTGCGTCCCGCGCCTCTTCCATCCATGCCAGTACGCCTTCCCGCTCCTGTTGCAGATAGTCTGCTACCGCAGCCCGTAGGCCTTCATGCCGCAAATAGTGCCAGGAGTGCGTAAGAACAGGTTCAAATCCACGCACCAGTTTGTGCTCGCCCTGTGCGCCGGCATCAAACCGTGGCAGGTGATGAGCGATGGCATAATCCATCCCCTGCCAGAAACAGGTTTCAAAATGCAGTCGGTTAAATTCTGCCAGACACCCCCAGTAGCGTCCGTAGAGAGATTGACCGTCTACCAGACTGAAAGCCATTGCGACCATGAGGCCATTTTGCTTAGCCAGGACCACACGGATTGCATCAGGCATTTTCTCGCTGAGCAGGCTAAAGAATTCACGGGTCAGATAGGGATGCTGGCCGCGAACAGCATAGGTGTTGGCATAACAGTGATAAATAAAATCCCACTGCGCCTCACTTAGCTGATGGCCGGCCAGCCACTCAAATTCAAAGCCCTGGCTGGCAACCAGCTCGCGTTCTTTACGGATCTGTTTGCGTTTACGGGACATCAGAGTATCAAGAAAATCCTGAAAATCACGATAGCCGGGATTATGCCAGTGATACTGACAGCCAGTGCGATGCAACCACTGACTTTCATCAGCCATTAGCGCTGCGGTTTGTGCATTGCCGAAATTAATATGTGCGCTGTACAACTGGGCCTGTGCTGAAAACGCCGGGATCGCCTGCAACAGCTGCTTCGCCGCGTCAGGTTCGCCCAGCAAACGTGCGCCGGTGACCGGGCTGAAAGGCACTGCGGCCAACCATTTGGGATAATAGGGTACACCGGCACGCTGACAGGCATCTGCCCAGGCATGATCAAACACATACTCGCCTCTGGAATGGCGTTTGCGATAACCCGGTATGGCGGCGCGCAGTTCGCCGTTTTCCATCCACAGCAGATGCTCAGAATGCCAGCCTGTTTCATTATTCACACAGCCACTCTCTTCCAGCGTGCTGAGAAAGGCATGGCGCAGGAAAGGCTGACTGTCAGGGATGAGGCAATCCCACTGGCTGGCGGGAAGGTCTGCCAGCCGGGTCAGAAGGGTAAGTGACATCAATACGCTCCGTTTTCAGTCCGCCAGCAGTAAAATCACTGCCGTTAAAGTGACGGGGTTAACGCTGAAGATCAATGTCTTCTGCCAACTGCATACCTGGTGGCAGTTGCTGCCACCGTTGCAAATGAATCTGTCATTACGTTCAGCAGGCTGCCCGTTTTCCTTTTACAGACAACCACTTTTACGGCCTGGCTCAGGCGGAGATCATCATCGGGGCCACCTGGCGCAATATATTGAAAAACCAGCTTTTGGCGGTGATATCACCAATTTCAGTATGAGAGTAGAGAAACACTTCGGAATCAGCCACCTGGAAGGGCAATTCCAGCACCCGGCCATTTCCCCTCTGCACATAAATTGCAGCGGCGTTATAAGGCAGGGTCACCAACAATTCGCTGGAGGCGATTAACTCGCCCAGCGCGGCAAAATGCGGTACTTCAACCACAACTTCCCGCTCCAGGCCGAACTCCTTCAGACGATCTTCCACCAGACCGTATCCGCTGGTGGCCGAAACGACGACATGTTGTTCATGCATATACTCATCCAGGGAGAGTTGCTGGCCGATCCGGGGATGGTGAATATTCAGCAGGCAGACGTAGCGTTGGTGCATCATCAGCTCGCGTCGGGCGGATAATACAGATTCATTACGATTACAGATAGCGGCATCAATCCTGCCTGTCAGCAACCATTCTTCCAGCTTTTGCATCTCTACCGGGATCACTTCCAGCTGCACACCGGGGGCCATCTGCCGCAGATGTGCCACCAGACGTGGCAGGAGTAGCAGTTCTCCCAGATCCGATAGCGCCAGGCGAAATTTATGGCGCGATGTTTCAGGGGCAAAAGTGCGCGTTTCAGCAACGGCTTTCTCAATCCCCGTCAGCGATTTTTTAAACACTTTATACAGCTGCAAGGCGTTGGGGGTGGGTTCCATCCCGTTCCGACTGCGCTTGAACAGCTCATCGTTGGTTTCCCTGCGTAGCCGTGCCAGCGCATAACTGACGGAAGGCTGGGTGATAAACAGACGCTGTGCAGCACCGCTAACGCTGCGGGTTTCATAGATGGCGGTGAACACCCGCACCAGGTTGAGATCTAACATCAGGCCTCTGTATAGATTCTGTCTATAAATCAGGATTCAAATTATCTATTTGAACTATTTTAAGCATCTTTATAACATTCACTCCAGAAAATTTTCATAAGTCACAGTATCAGTTGCATATTTATTTTATTCATTAAAAACAATCTATTGAAATTTAACATCATCGCAAAACCAGCAACGTAACATGCAGGGCGGGGCTGAAAGGAGAGAATAAATGAAAGGTGAAATTGTGGATGTCATTATCGACTGGATTGAGGAGCATCTGGATGATGGTCTGAATATTGAAGCGGTTGCTGCCCGGTCTGGCTACTCAAAATGGCATCTTCAGCGTGCATTTAAAGAGAAAAAAGGCATTACGCTGGGGACGTTTATCCGCCGCCGTCGGCTTGATGAGGCAGCAAAAAGTCTGGTCAGCTCACGCAAAACCATTATGACTATTTCCACCGACCTGGGCTTCTCTTCACAACAATGTTTCCAGCGCGTGTTTAAAAAGCACTTTAATGTGACGCCCAAAGACTACCGTAACCAGCATCGCGAGTTTCACTGAGTTACCGGGTCCGGGCAGCGGTCTGTCCGTCAACGGTGGCAAGCTAATGAAAAAATATCTTCTTATTATCCTCGCTCTGGCAATGGGCGAACCTTCTGTGGTGAGTGCCCGAAGCCTTACTGCACAGGCCAGCACGGCTACCGTGCAGTGTGAACCGGCTTACTGTATTGATCCTGTTATTGCCGGTGACGAACTGACACACGGAATGATGGGTTACCAGCGCCAGATTCAGCGTGTGCTGGAGTCTGAGAGGCCAGACCAGCCGGTCATGTTGTCAGGTAAAGCCAGTTAAATTGCGGATTAATGCCGTATCCTGATGCAGAATTTAACCCCTCATCAGGTATACTGATGCCGTGTTAAATTGCTCACGGGATGATATGGAACGTTTCACTGAAAATCTAATTTATGCTTCGCGCTGGCTGTTGGCACCGGTATATCTCGGGTTGTCACTGGGCCTGCTGGCGTTGACGATCAAATTTTTCCAGGAAGTTCTGCATCTGTTGCCAAACGTGTTGGCGATGGCGGAGAACGATCTGGTACTGGTGCTGCTGTCGATGATCGATCTGACTCTGGTGGGCGGCTTACTGGTGATGGTGATGCTCTCCGGTTATGAAAACTTCGTCTCCAGACTGGACATCTCCGAACATAAGGAGAAACTCAGCTGGTTAGGAAAAATGGATTCCGGATCGCTGAAGAACAAAGTCGCAGCGTCGATTGTGGCTATCTCTTCTATTCATCTGTTGCGGGTATTTATGGATGCGAAAAATATTCCGGACAATAAGCTGATGTGGTACGTCATTATCCACCTGACCTTCGTGCTGTCCGCCTTCGTAATGGGGTATCTGGATGGCATCTCCCGCCGTGAGAAATACACCAGTAGCTAACCTTTCCCGATTTGCCCGGCCTGTCTCCGGGCAGATTTTCCCTGTTGCATGATTTTTCTTGCCCGGAGAGGGCAAAATCGCATAAAAAGCGGTGCAGAAATCGGACCGCCATGCCGATAAAATAATCGCGTTCATTCAAAGGCTGGCAGATTGCCTGCATTAACCAGAATATATTGGCACCCACTTTGCATCTTTAAAATGTCTGTCGGCAATCTGCTGTTCGGCACGACGGAACAAGAGTGAGGGTCACAGAGGAAAGAGATGTCAGATGATTAGTCGTCGTCGGTTAATACTGGGTACCGGCGCCACTTTACTTGCGATGACAACCGGGAAGCTGTTTGCCCGCGAAGATATCATTCCTCTCTGGCAGGATGAGCCGCCGGGGGGCGGTGGCCCAAGTGGTGATTTACATGTTACCGCTAATGGTTCCTGGTCGAATATTGTCAGCCCGGCTATTCAACGTTTCCAGCCAGAGAATCCCAATGGTGCGGCAGTACTGATTGCGGCAGGGGGAGGCTATCGCTGGATTGGAATGGGGGGCGAGGCCTGGCCCGTGGCGCGCTGGCTGAATGCCCGTGGCTATACGGCTTATGTATTGAGTTACCGTTTGCCGCGTGAAAAATGGCGGGCAGGGCGACTGGCACCTTTGCAGGATGCGCAACGTGCGATTCGACTGGTGCGTTCAATGGAGCGCAAAGTGCATCTGCTTGGTTTCTCCGCCGGGGGGCATCTGATGGGGATGGTTGCAGCACGACCGGACTTTGTTACCTATCAACCACAGGACCCCCTTGACCAGATCAGGCCGCTGGCAGACAGCGTGGGGCTGATTTATCCGGTTATCACCCTTGAACCGCCTTATACCCACACCAATACGCACTTTGAGCTGCTGGGCGAAAATCCGTCTGCGGCTGACGAAGCCGGCTGGTCGGTGGAAAACTATGTCACCCGGCAATTCCCGCCAACGTTTCTGGCGCAGGCGGAGGATGATCTTGTTTCCAATCCGCACAACAGCCAGATCATGCATGATACCTGCCGTAAAATGGGGGTGCCGGTCGAGCAGATTAAAATTACTCGTGGCGGACATGGCTTTGGTTTGGGAAGAGCGGGGAGTCCGGCAGCAATATGGGATGAAGCCTATGCTGTCTGGCTGGAAACACGCAGAAAAAAAGAGGGGACCATCGCATGACGCGATGGTCAGAGACTATTTTCTGAGTCGCACCAGATCGACCGCATGATTAACACTTTTCGTCATAATCAGGCTGGCACGTTCGCGGGTTGGAAGGATGTTTTCTTTCAAATTCATCAGGTTGATCTCTTCCCACAACTGACCGGCAATGGTAATGGCTTCTGCCTCTGGCAATTTTGCGTAATGGTGGAAATAAGAATCGGGATCGGTAAACGCCCCCTGACGGAATTTGAGGAAGCGGTTGATGTACCAGTGCTGTAGCAAATCTTCAGGTGCATCAACATAAATTGAGAAATCTACAAAGTCTGAGACAAATACGTGATGTGGGTCGTGGGGATAATCCATGCCGCTTTGCAGCACATTCAATCCTTCAAGAATCAGAATATCCGGTTGTTGTACAACCTTGTCTCCATCAGGGATCACGTCGTATATCAGGTGCGAGTATACCGGCGCGGTAACCTGGGCCGCTCCGGATTTCAGGTCGGAAACAAAGTTCACCAGTCTGTGCATGTCATATGACTGGGGAAACCCTTTTTTCTTCATCAGCCCGCGCTCTTTCAGCACCTGATTAGGATGCAGAAAGCCGTCAGTGGTAATCAACTCAACGCGGCGGTGCTCTGGCCATCGGCTAAGCAGAGCTTGCAGAACACGCGCTGTGGTGCTTTTGCCAACTGCCACGCTACCGGCAATGCTGATGATGTAAGGGATTTTTTGTCCGTTAGTACCCAGAAACTGTTCCAGTACGGCCTGCCGACGCAGATTGGAACTGATATAGAAATTAAGCAGACGAGAAAGCGGCAAATAGATTTCAGTCACTTCATCAATGGATAAATCTTCGTTTATACCTTTAAGACGAGCCACTTCCTCTTCGCTGAGGGTCATCGGAACCGAATCACGTAGGGCGGCCCATTGTGTGCGGTTAAATTGCAAGTAGGGTGTGGTTAGCAGGGACTCTTTTTTAATCATATGGATGTTTCTGCCAGCAAGAATTTGCCTGATGTGGCGTAAAAAAACGAGGGAAGGAGGCAAAGAGTGCGCTTCCGGCTCACAAGCTCAGGAAAATTTCAGAAAACAATGCGCAGGAGATTACCACCAGACGGGCAGGAACCAGAAGGAAAAATAAAATCAGCGGGTGCAAACGCAACGGCTCCCGCATTTATCAAATAATTAGCTGGCAATCATGCGGATAACCTGATTTGCGGCCATCAACCGTTTGTAGTAGATCACCGCGGCATGTGAGTAGCCCTCAGGGGAGCAGGAAAAGTCGGGCAGCTCTCCCAGGCGGCGATAACCCTGAGCGCGGTAGAACGCCTCTGCTGCACCACCTGCTGGAGTATCCAGATAAAGAAGACCACGTTGCAGGTTCACCGCTTCCTGTTCTAGTGCCGCCATCAGCTTTCTGCCGGCTCCCAGGCGTCGCGCACGATCGTGAACCAGAAGTTGCTGAATTTCCGCACGATTTCTGCCTTCAGGTTTCTGACATATTTCCAGTTGCACACTTCCACTGATGCCCTGTTCATCACGAGCAATCCACAATTTTCTCTCTCCTCTGGAGAGTGCTGCCCGCAGGCTGTGGAAATAACTCTCGGCTTTTTGCCGCGAAAGACGTTGTTGTTCACCATCAGTAGCGTCGCTGGTTGCGGTGTTCAACAGCAGGTTTGCAAGCTCACTGCGATAAACAGGCAGGGTGGCGGCATTGATCATTACGATTTTCATGCTGTGTCCTCCACTGATGATGAAATATTAATCATGCAATAAGCGATCCAGGCTGTTTTAAGCGGCAGGCTGGGCAAATCTGACGTGAGATGAATAAAACAATGCACGATCAATGTGCAGGACGACCGCGATGGTGCAAAAGATCACCTTTTAAACCTGACTGGAGTATCCACAGATTCAGCTTAACAATGGGCATCGGTTAAAAGTGCTGGTGATTAAAACGCCATAGAGGTGATTAATTGAACGAAAGTCCTGGTGGTATATGGCAATTTGCGAAGAATTGCACAAATAACAGGCATAAGAACATTTATCGCAATTTTTTTGTTGCATCACGCGGCCGGTCTTCCTAGAATGCGCGTCACTTGATGCCGGCTTAGCTCAGTAGGTAGAGCAACTGACTTGTAATCAGTAGGTCACCAGTTCGATTCCGGTAGCCGGCACCATCAAGTACCCCTGGTGGGGTTCCCGAGCGGCCAAAGGGAGCAGACTGTAAATCTGCCGTCATCGACTTCGAAGGTTCGAATCCTTCCCCCACCACCATCTCAACCTTGAGTTTAAGGCTGAGGGCACAGAGCAATGCCATATTATTTCTCTGGGTCAAAGTGACATAGTGATTTTAGACTGAGCTCATGCGCAGTCGGAGTCATCAAGCGTATGCGGGTTGACTCGAATAGTAAGGCTTTCCTTATTATTCAAAAGCTACAGAATGAACAGGTAGCCGAGTTCCAGGATGCGGGCATCGTATAATGGCTATTACCTCAGCCTTCCAAGCTGATGATGCGGGTTCGATTCCCGCTGCCCGCTCCAAGCCGTGCTGATATGGCTCAGTTGGTAGAGCGCACCCTTGGTAAGGGTGAGGTCCCCAGTTCGACTCTGGGTATCAGCACCACTTCTAATTCTCCCTCCCTGATTCTTCTCTGTTACGTTAAAATTCAACAATTCAGGCAATGCCTGGTTGATGTGGTGATATCACCGATTTATCCGTGTCTTAGAGGGACAAGCGATATCTAAAGAAAAATTTGAACGTTCCAAACCGCACGTCAACGTTGGTACTATCGGCCACGTTGACCACGGTAAAACTACCCTGACCGCAGCTATCACTACCGTTCTGGCTAAAACCTACGGTGGCTCTGCTCGTGCATTCGATCAGATCGATAACGCACCAGAAGAAAAAGCAAGTGGTATCACCATCAACACCTCTCACGTTGAGTATGACACCCCAACCCGTCACTACGCTCACGTTGACTGCCCGGGCCACGCCGACTATGTGAAAAACATGATCACCGGTGCTGCGCAGATGGACGGTGCGATTCTGGTTGTTGCTGCGACTGACGGCCCAATGCCGCAGACCCGTGAGCACATCCTGCTGGGTCGTCAGGTAGGCGTTCCTTACATCATCGTGTTCCTGAACAAATGTGACATGGTTGATGACGAAGAGCTGCTGGAACTGGTTGAGATGGAAGTGCGTGATCTGCTGTCTCAGTACGAATTCCCGGGCGACGACACCCCAATCGTTCACGGTTCCGCGCTGAAAGCGCTGGAAGGTGACGCAGAGTGGGAAGCCAAAATCATCGAGCTGGCGGGCCACCTGGATAACTACATCCCGGAACCAGAGCGTGCTATTGACAAGCCGTTCCTGCTGCCAATCGAAGACGTGTTCTCCATCTCCGGCCGTGGTACCGTTGTGACCGGTCGTGTTGAGCGCGGCATCGTTAAAGTGGGTGAAGAAGTTGAAATCGTTGGTATCAAAGATACTGTGAAATCAACCTGTACCGGCGTTGAAATGTTCCGCAAGCTGCTGGACGAAGGCCGTGCTGGTGAGAACTGCGGTATCCTGCTGCGTGGTATCAAGCGTGAAGATATCCAGCGTGGTCAGGTACTGGCTAAGCCAAGCACCATCAATCCACACACCAAATTCGAGTCAGAAGTTTATATTCTGTCCAAAGATGAAGGCGGCCGTCATACTCCGTTCTTTAAAGGCTACCGTCCACAGTTCTACTTCCGTACTACTGACGTGACCGGTACCATTGAACTGCCAGAAGGCGTTGAAATGGTAATGCCAGGCGACAACATCAAAATGGTTGTTACGCTGATCCACCCAATCGCAATGGACGACGGTCTGCGTTTCGCAATCCGTGAAGGCGGACGTACTGTTGGTGCGGGCGTTGTTGCTAAAGTTATCGCTTAATCGCTGATAACATTTGACGCAACGCACAGGAAGAGGGCATCATTTGATGCCCTTTTTATACGCTGTAACATAGAACCTGGCTCATCAGTGATTTTCAATCATAATAATCATTGCTGAGGCAGGCTCTGTTGAACGGCGTAAAGCCCGACAGATTTCACGTTGCATCGCGATAGTAACTGAACAATTCCCGGACATTGTGGGTTGCCATAATGCCGGGTGAGTGAAGACAGTTAAGCATGTTGCAGCCTGAAAGATAAAGGGATATGCCGAGTTTCGCCTGAAAGCATCATTCGGTTCGGTTGCTCACATTTTTGTGGGCAAAATAGTTTCTGATTTATTGTGGCAGGTTGGTTTATGAGTGCTAATACCGAAGCTCAAGGGAGCGGGCGCGGCCTGGAAGCAGTTAAATGGCTGGTTGTTGCGATACTGCTGATTGCGGCTATCGTTGGCAACTATTTTTACCGTGAAATTACTCTCCCGCTGCGTGCGCTGGCCGTGGTTGTCCTGATTGCCGCAGCAGGTGGCATCGCACTACTGACAGCAAAAGGCAAGTCAACGCTGGCATTCGCGCGTGAAGCGCGCACTGAAGTTCGCAAGGTCATTTGGCCTACTCGCCAGGAAACGTTGCATACCACGTTAATCGTTGCCGCGGTCACTGCCGTGATGTCACTGATTCTGTGGGGGCTGGATGGCATTCTGGTCCGCCTGGTATCGTTTATTACTGGCCTGAGGTTCTGAGATGTCTGAAGCTCCAAAGAAGCGCTGGTACGTCGTTCAGGCGTTTTCCGGTTTTGAAGGCCGTGTAGCGCAGTCGTTACGCGAGCATATCAAGTTACATAACATGGAAGAACTTTTTGGCGAAGTCATGGTGCCAACCGAAGAAGTGGTTGAAATCCGTGGTGGTCAGCGTCGGAAAAGCGAGCGCAAGTTCTTCCCTGGCTACGTTCTGGTCCAGATGGTGATGAACGATGCAAGCTGGCATTTAGTGCGCAGTGTGCCCCGTGTCATGGGCTTCATCGGTGGGACCTCCGATCGCCCCGCACCTATCAGCGATAAAGAAGTCGACGCGATCATGAACCGCCTGCAACAGGTTGGCGATAAACCACGTCCGAAAACGTTGTTTGAACCAGGTGAAATGGTCCGCGTCAATGACGGTCCATTTGCTGATTTCAACGGCGTGGTGGAAGAGGTGGATTACGAGAAAAGCCGCCTCAAGGTTTCTGTTTCTATATTTGGCCGTGCGACGCCGGTTGAACTGGACTTCGGTCAGGTAGAAAAAGGCTGATAACCGGTTATTTGCTGGTGTGCGGGATTGTGAAATTGACAATCCGCGATGCGATTGAATAGCTGTTGCGAAAGGCGCGAAATTACACTACAATTTCGCGCCTTTTGTTTTTATGCGCTGTTTCATGCGTGTAAATATTAATCACGGGGAGCCTTTCAGGGCGTTTGTACCCAATAGAGGAAATATCATGGCTAAGAAAGTACAAGCCTACGTTAAGCTGCAAGTTGCAGCCGGTATGGCAAACCCAAGTCCACCAGTTGGTCCGGCACTGGGTCAGCAGGGCGTTAACATCATGGAATTCTGTAAAGCGTTCAACGCCAAAACAGAATCTCTGGAAAAAGGCCTGCCAACTCCGGTGGTGATCACCGTTTATTCTGACCGTTCTTTTACCTTTGTTACCAAAACGCCTCCGGCAGCCGTTCTGCTGAAAAAAGCGGCGGGCATCAAGTCTGGTTCCGGTAAGCCGAACAAAGAGAAAGTAGGTAAAGTTACACGTGATCAGTTACGTGAAATCGCAGCCACTAAAGCTGCGGACATGACTGGTGCTGACGTTGAAGCGATGACTCGCTCAATTGAAGGTACTGCTCGTTCCATGGGCCTGGTAGTAGAGGACTAAGAAATGGCTAAGCTGACCAAGCGCATGCGCGTGATCCGTGACAAAGTTGATTCAACTAAACAGTATGACATCAACGAAGCTGTTGCTCTGCTGAAGGAACTGGCCATGGCCAAATTCGTAGAAAGCGTTGACGTAGCAGTTAACCTGGGCATCGACGCTCGTAAATCCGATCAGAACGTTCGCGGTGCAACTGTACTGCCGCACGGTACTGGCCGTTCTGTTCGCGTTGCCGTATTTACTCAGGGTGCAAACGCAGAAGCTGCTAAAGCAGCCGGTGCTGAGCTGGTAGGTATGGAAGATCTGGCTGAACAGATCAAAAAAGGCGAAATGAACTTTGACGTCGTTATCGCATCTCCTGATGCAATGCGCGTTGTTGGCCAGTTGGGCCAGGTTCTGGGTCCACGCGGCCTGATGCCAAACCCGAAAGTGGGTACTGTAACTCCTAACGTTGCTGAAGCAGTTAAAAACGCTAAAGCGGGCCAGGTTCGTTACCGTAACGACAAGAACGGCATCATCCATACCACCATTGGTAAGGTTGATTTCGATTCAGACAAACTGAAAGAAAACCTGGAGTCTCTGCTGGTTGCACTGAAAAAAGCAAAACCTTCTCAGGCTAAAGGCGTTTACATCAAGAAAGTTAGCATCTCCACCACTATGGGTGCAGGCGTTGCGATTGATCAGGCAGGCCTGAGCGCAGCGGCTAACTAATCTGCTTTACCTGGGCGTCAGTTTCGACTAGAATCTTTCGCCCATTGTTCTGTTAACATGCAGAACCTCTAATCGATGTTGTCCAGTATCGGTTCGAGTGACAAATAAAAGCTGTTCAAGTCAGTCGGATTGAGACAAGGCGGCCAGTGAGCGAGTCGGCAGGAGCATAGCAAGCTATGTGACTGTTGCGAGCGAAAGCAGCCAACGCCGTATCGGTTCGAGTGACGCAGAACAGAAAGAATTTTCGGTTGGAGCCTGGCCTTATCCAGGCCTCCGTCCAAGACCGCAGGTGTGGGACCGCAAGGTCATGCTTAATTTCCTGCGTAGACGGTGACAGAACCTGAAGAATATTTTTATAGTCTTTGCTGGATTCTGCTCACCGTGTTTAGCGCCTGCCTCGGGAAACTGAGGTCAGGTGATGTGAGTTCCGGGGAAATTCATCTCCGGCCAAAATCCAGGAGCAAAAGCTAATGGCATTAAATCTTCAAGACAAACAAGCGATTGTTGCTGAAGTCAGCGAAGTAGCCAAAGGCGCGCTGTCTGCGGTAGTTGCGGATTCTCGTGGCGTAACCGTAGATAAAATGACCGAACTGCGTAAAGCAGGTCGTGAAGCTGGCGTATACATGCGTGTTGTTCGTAACACCCTGCTGCGCCGCGTCGTTGAAGGAACTCAGTTTGAGATCCTGAAAGACACGTTTGTTGGTCCGACCCTGATTGCATACTCTATGGAACACCCGGGCGCTGCTGCTCGTCTGTTCAAAGAGTTCGCGAAAGCGAATGCAAAATTTGAGGTCAAAGCTGCGGCCTTTGAAGGTGAGCTGATCAGTGCGGCCAATATTGACCGTCTGGCAACGCTGCCGACTTACGAAGAAGCGCTGGCACGTCTGATGTCGACCATGAAAGAAGCCGCTGCAGGCAAACTGGTCCGTACTCTGGCAGCCGTTCGCGACGCCAAAGAAGCTGCTTAATCGCACTTCCTTGTCTGTTGCACTCTAAGCACACACTATTTCTGATTTACAGGAACAATTGTTATGTCTATCACTAAAGAGCAAATTCTGGAAGCAGTAGCGGCTATGTCTGTAATGGACGTTGTTGAGCTGGTTTCCGCTATGGAAGAAAAATTCGGTGTTTCTGCTGCTGCTGCTGTAGCTGTTGCTGCTGGCGGTCCTGCTGAAGCTGCTGAAGAAAAAACTGAGTTCGACGTTGTACTGAAAGCTATCGGCGCTAACAAAGTTGCCGTGATCAAAGCAGTACGTGGCGCAACTGGTCTGGGCCTGAAAGAAGCTAAAGATCTGGTTGAGTCTGCACCTGCTGCCCTGAAAGAAGGCATCAGCAAAGATGACGCCGAAGCTCTGAAGAAAGCACTGGAAGAAGCTGGCGCAGAAGTTGAAGTTAAATAAGCCACGCTTTCAGGTTGCAGCCTGATTAGTCCGCAAGGATAACTCAGGCTGATGGCTGGTGACTGATTGGTCACCAGCCTTTTTGCGCTCTAAAGCGGCAATGACGTTTCACACTGTTTAGTCATTGTTTTGCTTAATATCTTTTTCTATCGACGACTTAATATACTGCTCTCCTGCCCGGTGGTCTGCTGCGGTTACGCGATGGCAATGAAATGATTTAAGAGTGATAGAAAGAGGTATTACGGAGGGGATTTCCTTCCGCGTCACAAAATAGTGTTGCATGAACTGTCCCCCCTGGACGGACAGAGAGGTTCTACTTTTCAGCGAGCTGAGGAACCCTATGGTTTACTCCTATACCGAGAAAAAACGCATTCGTAAGGATTTTGGAAAACGTCCACAAGTTCTGGATATTCCTTATCTCCTTTCTATCCAGCTTGACTCGTTCCAGAAGTTCATCGAGCAAGATCCGGAAGGTCAGTACGGTCTGGAAGCTGCTTTCCGTTCTGTATTTCCCATCCAAAGCTACAGCGGTAACTCAGAGCTACAGTATGTTAGCTACCGTCTGGGCGAGCCTGTTTTTGATGTTAAAGAGTGTCAGATTCGTGGCGTCACGTTCTCTGCACCTTTGCGCGTAAAACTGCGTCTGGTGATCTACGAGCGCGAAGCGCCGGAAGGCACGGTTAAAGACATTAAAGAACAAGAAGTTTACATGGGCGAAATTCCGCTCATGACCGATAACGGTACCTTTGTCATCAATGGTACAGAACGTGTTATCGTTTCTCAGCTGCATCGTAGTCCTGGCGTCTTCTTTGACAGCGACAAGGGTAAAACCCACTCTTCGGGTAAAGTGCTGTATAACGCACGTATTATCCCTTACCGTGGTTCCTGGCTGGACTTTGAATTCGATCCAAAAGATAACCTGTTCGTCCGTATTGACCGTCGCCGCAAGCTGCCTGCGACCATCATTCTGCGTGCGCTGAACTACACCACTGAGCAGATCCTTGACCTGTTCTTTGAAAAAGTAGTGTACGAAATCCGTGTCAATAAGTTGCAGATGGAGCTGGTGCCTGAGCGTCTGCGTGGTGAAACGGCTTCCTTCGATATCGAAGCTAACGGTAATGTCTACGTAGAAAAAGGTCGCCGCATTACGGCCCGCCACATTCGTCAGCTGGAAAAAGATGGCGTTGAGCACATCGAAGTTCCGGTTGAATACATTGCGGGTAAAGTCGTCGCTAAAGATTATATCGACGAAAACACCGGCGAATTGATCGTTGCCGCGAACATGGAACTGTCGCTGGATCTGTTGGCTAAACTGAGCCAGTCCGGTCATAAGCGTGTTGAGACGCTGTTCACCAACGATCTCGATCACGGTCCGTACATGTCCGAAACCGTACGCGTCGACCCAACCACCGATCGTCTGAGCGCGCTGGTTGAGATCTATCGCATGATGCGCCCTGGCGAACCGCCAACGCGCGAAGCGGCAGAAAACCTGTTTGAAAACCTGTTCTTCTCTGAAGACCGCTATGATCTCTCTGCGGTTGGCCGGATGAAGTTCAACCGCTCTTTGCTGCGTGATGAGATCGAAGGTTCAGGCATCCTGAGCAAAGATGACATCATCGAAGTGATGAAGAAACTCATCGGTATCCGTAACGGCATCGGCGAAGTGGATGACATAGACCACCTCGGTAACCGTCGTATCCGTTCCGTGGGTGAAATGGCTGAAAACCAGTTCCGTGTTGGGCTGGTGCGCGTTGAGCGTGCGGTGAAAGAGCGTCTTTCACTGGGCGATCTCGATACCCTGATGCCTCAGGATATGATCAATGCCAAGCCAATCTCTGCTGCGGTGAAAGAGTTCTTTGGTTCCAGCCAGCTGTCACAGTTTATGGACCAGAACAACCCACTGTCTGAGATTACGCACAAGCGTCGTATCTCGGCACTGGGCCCGGGCGGTCTGACGCGTGAGCGTGCAGGCTTTGAAGTTCGAGACGTTCACCCGACGCACTATGGTCGCGTGTGCCCAATCGAAACGCCTGAAGGTCCAAACATCGGTCTGATTAACTCCCTGTCTGTTTATGCGCAGACCAACGAGTATGGTTTCCTGGAAACCCCATACCGCCGCGTTCGCGATGGCGTGGTGACCGACGAAATTCATTACCTCTCTGCGATTGAAGAGGGGAATTACGTTATTGCGCAGGCGAACACCAACCTCGACGACGAAGGCCACTTTGTCGATGACCTGGTTACCTGCCGTAGCAAAGGCGAATCCAGTCTGTTCAGCCGCGATCAGGTTGACTACATGGACGTTTCCACTCAGCAGGTGGTTTCTGTCGGTGCGTCACTGATTCCGTTCCTTGAGCACGATGACGCCAACCGCGCATTGATGGGTGCAAACATGCAACGTCAGGCGGTTCCCACTCTGCGCGCTGACAAGCCGCTGGTTGGTACCGGTATGGAGCGCGCGGTAGCGGTTGACTCCGGTGTAACCGCGGTGGCGAAACGTGGTGGTGTTGTGCAGTATGTCGATGCTTCCCGTATTGTTATTAAAGTCAATGAAGATGAGATGTACCCGGGCGAAGCCGGTATCGACATCTACAACCTGACTAAATACACCCGTTCTAACCAGAACACCTGCATCAACCAGATGCCGTGTGTCAATCTGGGCGAACCGATTGAACGCGGTGACGTGCTGGCTGACGGTCCTTCAACGGATCTGGGCGAACTGGCTCTTGGCCAGAATATGCGCGTCGCGTTCATGCCGTGGAACGGCTACAACTTCGAAGACTCCATTTTAGTCTCCGAGCGTGTGGTGCAGGAAGATCGCTTCACCACCATCCACATTCAGGAACTGGCCTGTGTCTCCCGTGACACCAAGCTGGGGCCGGAAGAGATCACTGCTGATATCCCGAACGTAGGTGAAGCCGCGCTCTCTAAACTGGATGAGTCCGGTATTGTCTATATCGGTGCAGAAGTGACCGGTGGCGACATTCTGGTAGGTAAAGTGACGCCGAAAGGTGAAACCCAGCTGACGCCAGAAGAGAAGCTGCTGCGTGCGATCTTCGGTGAGAAAGCCTCTGACGTTAAAGACTCTTCTCTACGCGTGCCAAACGGCGTGTCAGGTACGGTTATTGACGTACAGGTCTTCACCCGCGACGGCGTGGAGAAAGACAAGCGTGCACTGGAAATCGAAGAGATGCAGCTGAAGCAGGCGAAAAAAGACCTGTCTGAAGAACTGCAAATCCTCGAAGCGGGCCTGTTCAGCCGTATCCACTACCTGCTGGTTTCCGGCGGGGTGGAAGCGGAAAAACTGGACAAACTGCCACGTGAGCGCTGGCTGGAACTGGGTCTGACCGACGAAGAGAAGCAAAACCAGCTGGAGCAGCTGGCGGAGCAGTACGACGAGCTGAAGCACGAGTTTGAGAAGAAACTCGAAGCGAAACGTCGCAAAATCACCCAGGGTGATGACCTCGCACCTGGCGTGCTGAAAATCGTCAAGGTGTACCTGGCGGTGAAACGTCAGATCCAGCCTGGTGATAAAATGGCAGGTCGCCATGGGAACAAAGGTGTTATCTCCAAGATCAACCCGATCGAAGATATGCCATACGATGAGAACGGTACGCCGGTCGATATCGTACTGAACCCGCTGGGCGTACCGTCACGTATGAACATTGGTCAGATTCTGGAAACCCACCTGGGTATGGCGGCGAAGGGCATCGGTGAGAAGATCAACGCGATGCTGAAGCAGCAGGAAGAAGTGGCCAAACTGCGTGAATTCATTCAGCGCGCCTACGACCTGGGCACCGACGTGCGTCAGAAAGTGGACCTGTCTACCTTCTCTGATGATGAAGTGATGCGCCTGGCTGAAAACCTGAAGAAAGGGATGCCAATCGCCACGCCGGTGTTTGATGGCGCAAAAGAGAGCGAGATCAAAGAGCTGTTACAGCTTGGCGGTCTGCCATCTTCTGGTCAGATTACCCTGTTCGATGGTCGTACCGGCGAGCAGTTCGAGCGTCAGGTTACCGTTGGCTACATGTACATGCTGAAACTCAACCACCTGGTAGATGACAAAATGCATGCACGTTCTACCGGTTCTTACAGCCTTGTTACTCAGCAGCCGCTGGGTGGTAAAGCGCAGTTCGGTGGACAGCGCTTCGGTGAGATGGAAGTGTGGGCACTGGAAGCATATGGTGCTGCCTACACCCTTCAGGAAATGCTGACCGTGAAGTCTGATGACGTTAACGGCCGTACCAAGATGTATAAGAACATTGTTGACGGCAACCATCAGATGGAGCCAGGCATGCCGGAATCTTTCAACGTTCTGTTGAAAGAGATCCGCTCGCTGGGTATCAACATCGAGCTGGAAGACGAGTAAACACTCGCATTTGTAATGGTTACAGCACGTCCTTCGGGGCGTGCTCAGAAGTCTCACTCCGACGGGAGCTAATCCGTGAAAGACTTTCTTAAGTTTCTGAAAGCGCAAACTAAGACCGAAGAGTTTGATGCGATCAAAATTGCGCTGGCCTCGCCAGACATGATCCGTTCCTGGTCTTTTGGTGAAGTTAAAAAGCCGGAAACCATTAACTACCGTACGTTCAAACCAGAGCGTGACGGGCTTTTCTGTGCGCGTATTTTCGGGCCAGTAAAAGATTACGAATGCCTGTGCGGTAAGTACAAGCGTTTGAAGCATCGTGGTGTGATCTGTGAGAAGTGTGGCGTTGAAGTTACACAGACCAAGGTCCGTCGTGAGCGTATGGGCCACATTGAGCTGGCTTCGCCAACGGCACACATCTGGTTCCTGAAATCGCTGCCATCCCGCATCGGTTTACTGCTGGACATGCCACTGCGTGACATCGAACGTGTACTGTACTTCGAATCTTATGTTGTTATCGAAGGCGGTATGACCAACCTCGAGCGCCGTCAGATCCTGACTGAAGAGCAGTATCTGGATGCGCTGGAAGAGTTTGGTGATGAGTTCGACGCGAAAATGGGTGCCGAAGCTATCCAGGCTCTGTTGAAAAACATGGATCTGGAGCAGGAATGCGAGCAGCTGCGTGAAGAGCTGAACGAAACCAACTCCGAAACCAAGCGTAAAAAGCTGACCAAGCGTATCAAACTGCTGGAAGCGTTCGTTCAGTCTGGTAACAAACCAGAGTGGATGATCCTGACCGTGCTGCCTGTGCTGCCGCCGGATCTGCGTCCACTGGTTCCGCTGGATGGCGGTCGCTTCGCGACAAGCGATCTGAACGATCTGTACCGTCGTGTGATCAACCGTAACAACCGTCTGAAGCGTCTGCTGGATCTGGCCGCGCCAGATATCATCGTCCGCAACGAAAAACGTATGTTGCAGGAAGCGGTTGATGCGTTGCTGGATAACGGCCGTCGTGGTCGTGCTATCACCGGTTCTAACAAACGCCCTCTGAAATCTTTGGCCGATATGATCAAAGGTAAACAGGGTCGTTTCCGTCAGAACCTGCTGGGTAAACGTGTTGACTACTCCGGCCGTTCGGTTATCACCGTGGGTCCATACCTGCGTCTGCACCAGTGTGGTCTGCCGAAGAAAATGGCACTGGAGCTGTTCAAACCCTTTATCTACGGCAAGCTGGAGCTGCGTGGCCTTGCCACCACCATCAAAGCGGCCAAGAAAATGGTTGAGCGTGAAGAAGCAGTGGTCTGGGATATCCTCGATGAAGTTATCCGCGAACACCCGGTGCTGCTGAACCGTGCGCCAACGCTGCACCGTCTGGGTATCCAGGCTTTTGAGCCAGTACTGATCGAAGGTAAAGCAATTCAGCTACACCCGCTGGTCTGTGCGGCTTATAACGCCGACTTCGATGGTGACCAGATGGCGGTTCACGTTCCGTTGACGCTGGAAGCCCAGCTGGAAGCGCGTGCGCTGATGATGTCCACCAACAACATCCTGTCGCCTGCTAACGGTGAGCCAATCATCGTTCCTTCTCAGGACGTGGTACTGGGTCTGTACTACATGACCCGCGACTGTGTTAACGCCAAAGGCGAAGGCATGGTGCTGACCGGCCCGAAAGAAGCTGAGCGTGTTTATCGCGCTGGCCTGGCCTCTCTGCATGCCCGCGTTAAGGTGCGCATCACCGAGCACGAGAAAAACGATCATGGCGACTGGGTAGCGAAAACCGGTCTGGTCGATACGACCATTGGTCGTGCCATCCTGTGGATGATCGTACCAAAAGGCCTGCCTTACTCCATCGTCAACCAGGCGCTGGGTAAGAAAGCTATCTCCAAAATGCTGAACACCTGTTACCGCATTCTGGGTCTGAAACCAACGGTTATCTTTGCTGACCAGACTATGTACACCGGCTTTGCCTATGCGGCGCGCTCTGGTGCGTCTGTGGGTATTGACGACATGGTTATCCCGGAGAAGAAAGTCGAAATTATCACCGAAGCGGAAGCGGAAGTGGCCGAGATCCAGGAGCAGTTCCAGTCTGGTCTGGTAACGGCTGGCGAACGCTATAACAAAGTGATCGATATCTGGGCTGCGGCTAACGAACGCGTTGCGAAAGCGATGATGGAGAATCTGTCCACCGAAACCGTGATCAACCGTGACGGTGAGGAAGAGCGTCAGGTCTCCTTCAACAGCATCTTTATGATGGCCGACTCCGGTGCGCGTGGTTCTGCGGCACAGATTCGTCAGCTGGCAGGTATGCGTGGTCTGATGGCGAAGCCAGATGGCTCGATCATTGAAACGCCAATTACCGCAAACTTCCGTGAAGGTCTGAACGTACTCCAGTACTTCATCTCCACGCACGGTGCGCGTAAAGGTCTGGCGGATACCGCACTGAAAACCGCGAACTCCGGTTATCTGACCCGTCGTCTGGTTGACGTGGCGCAGGACCTGGTGGTGACCGAGGACGACTGCGGCACGCACGAAGGCATCCTGATGACCCCGGTTATCGAAGGCGGCGACGTGAAAGAACCCCTGCGTGAGCGCGTACTGGGCCGTGTGACGGCTGAAGACGTACTCAAGCCGGGTACCGCAGACATCCTGCTACCACGCAACACCCTGCTGCACGAGCATCAGTGTGACCTGCTGGAAGAACACTCTGTTGACAGCCTGAAAGTGCGTTCCGTTGTAAGTTGTGAGACTGACTTCGGCGTGTGCGCCCACTGCTATGGACGCGATCTGGCGCGTGGTCACATCATCAACAAGGGTGAGGCTATCGGCGTTATTGCAGCACAGTCCATCGGTGAGCCGGGTACTCAGCTGACCATGCGTACGTTCCACATCGGTGGTGCGGCATCGCGTGCGGCAGCCGAATCCAGCATTCAGGTGAAAAACAAAGGTACGCTGAAACTGATCAACGCCAAGTCGGTAACTAACTCGGCTGGCAAGCTGGTGATCACCTCGCGTAACGTTGAACTGAAAATGATCGACGAGTTTGGTCGTACCAAAGAGAGCTATAAAGTTCCTTACGGTGCAACCATGGCGAAAGGTGACGGTCAGCAGGTGGCGGCGGGTGAAACTGTCGCAAACTGGGATCCGCACACCATGCCGGTTATCACTGAAGTGAGTGGTTTTGTTCGCTTCACCGATATGATCGACGGCCAGACCATTACCCGCCAGACGGATGACCTGACCGGTCTGTCCTCACTGGTGATCCTGGACAGTGCTGAGCGTACGTCCGGTGGTAAAGATCTGCGTCCTGCGCTGAAAATCGTTGATGCCAACGGTGATGACGTGCTGATCCCAGGTACAGATATGCCTGCTCAGTACTTCCTGCCGGGTAAAGCGATTGTGCAGCTGGAAGACGGTATCAAGATCAGTTCTGGTGACACCCTGGCGCGTGTGCCGCAGGAATCCGGCGGTACTAAAGATATTACCGGTGGTCTGCCACGCGTTGCGGATCTGTTCGAAGCCCGTCGTCCGAAAGAGCCGGCAATCCTGGCTGAAATCAGCGGCATCATTTCCTTCGGTAAAGAAACCAAAGGCAAACGTCGTCTGGTCATCACCCCGGTAGACGGTAGCGATCCATACGAAGAGATGATCCCGAAATGGCGTCAGCTGAACGTGTTCGAAGGCGAGCGCGTGGAGCGTGGTGACGTGGTTTCCGATGGCCCTGAGTCACCGCATGACATTCTGCGCCTGCGTGGCGTGCATGCTGTGACCCGTTATATCACTAACGAAGTGCAGGAAGTTTACCGTCTGCAAGGCGTTAAGATTAACGATAAGCACATCGAAGTCATCGTTCGTCAGATGCTGCGTAAAGCAACCATCGAAAGTGCAGGTAGCTCTGACTTCCTGGACGGCGAGCAGGTTGAAGTATCACGCGTTAAGATCTCTAACCGTGAGCTGGAAGCCAACGGCAAAATCGCGGCCACTTACATGCGCGATCTGCTGGGTATCACCAAAGCATCACTGGCGACCGAATCCTTCATCTCTGCGGCATCGTTCCAGGAAACGACGCGCGTACTGACCGAAGCAGCCGTTGCGGGTAAACGCGACGAACTGCGCGGCCTGAAAGAGAACGTTATCGTGGGCCGTCTGATCCCAGCCGGTACTGGTTACGCCTATCATCAGGATCGTATGCGTCGCCGTGCTGCTGGTGAAGCGCCGGTTGTGCCTCAGGTAACCGCAGATGAAGCGTCTGCCAGCCTGGCAGAACTGCTGAATGCAGGTCTGGGTGGCAACGACGATTAATCGTTGCTAATGCCCAGCATAAAAACCCCACTTCGGTGGGGTTTTTTATTGCCCGCTTAAAATCATCCACAGTCGGTGAGGTCAACAACGGCTGCTGGCTGTGTCGGTTCAACGCTGACAGACCGTCAGCGTATTTATTGCTTTCAAAGCCACCTGCCAGACAGATCGGTTTTCAGCTGCGATACCCTTTTACGACATGACTCTTTCAGCGAGATTGCAGAAAATCACCACCGTCCCGCAGGTTATCCGGTCACATCCTGTTTACGATACCGGTCCGCATCAATACCGTAGCGTTTGAGTTTGTTATACAGCGCCCCCCGCGAGAGACTGAGCGCAAAGGCCACCTGGCGCAGGTTTCCCTGTTTTTCAGCCAGACACAATTCAATTAAATGTTTTTCACCGCTCTTCAGGCTAAAAACATCAGCCGGCCTGGCGTCGGGCAGGATTTTGTTACGCAGTAAGGGTTTGACCTCATCAGGAAGATCGTGAACGTCGACGATCTGGCCCTCCATCATATTCAGCGTTCTTTCGACGATATTCTCCAGTTCACGGACATTTCCCGGCCACGAGTGCTTTTCGAGTAAATCGACAGCGGCGGCAGAGAAGCTGGCTTTATCACGCCGGAGAGAGCGACAAATTTTTTCACAGAACCAGTCAGCCAGCTCTTTAATATCTTCTCTTCTGGCGCGCAAAGGTGGAATGGTCAGACTGATAACATTCAGGCGAAAGTACAGATCCCGGCGAAATGCGCCAGACTCGACTTCTTTATTCAGGTCGCGATGGGTGGCGGCGATGATGCGCACGTCCACGTTAAGCGGACGTTTACCGCCCAGACGCGTTACCTCATTTTCCTGTAATACCCGCAGCAGGCTTGCCTGTGCTTCCAGTGGCATATCGCCAATCTCATCCAGAAACAGGGTGCCGCCATCAGCCAGTTCAAATTTGCCCGCCGCGCCGCCACGACGTGAGCTGGTAAAAGCCCCTTCCTCGTAGCCGAACAGTTCACTCTGTACCAGATCGCGCGGGATAGCGCCGCAGTTGAGGGCGAGAAAAGGTCCCTGGGCACGCGAACTGCTGTTATGAATCGACTGGGCAAACAGCTCCTTGCCGGTACCACTTTCCCCCGTCAGCAGCACCGTACTGTCGCTACGTCCCGCCGAATAAGCTTTACTGCGAATATCCTGCATGATCTGCGACTGGCCGAGGATCATATCAAAGCTGTAACTGGCGCTGCTTCCCAGCACGCGGCGGGTAATGTCTCTGGTCCGCCTGTTTTCGCGCAGCGAAATCACACGTCCTCCTTCCGGGGTAACAATGACCGAAATCAGGCAGGGAACACGTAAGCTTGGTGTCGGGCAAAATGTGATATTGCGATCCTTACAGGCAGGCAGGGCGCGCACCGTTTTTCCCTCTGGCCGCAACACCTCATCAACATTACGATCGGGCACCTCATCACCTATCATCAGAACCTGACGGGCGTAGCGATTTAACTGGCGTATTGCCCCTTGCGTATCCACCACGATCACGCCTTCGTTGAGCGATTCCATCACCGATTTTTGTTCTTCCACCATGCGGTGCAGAATTAGTTGCTGAGAAACAGCCTCGGCCGCTGCCTGCACTGTTCCCAGCGTGTGGTAATGGAAACAGTCCGGATCGGCGGTGAGTGTCAGTACGCCCAACATGTTGCCATTACCATCGTGAATCGGTGCGGCGGCACAGTGCTTGCCGCGTTCACGCAGCGTCTGCTTATAATTCTCTTCACTCAGCAGATAAACCAGCCGATTTTCTGCCAGACACCGTCCGGAGCAGTTTGTACCGAGCACATTTTCTCTCAGGATACTGCCAACGGGGGTTAGATCCTGGCCACAGAAGCACAGGGTTATTCCACTGGCATCGGTCAGATTGATATGACCATCCGGGTTATAAGCCAGTAAGTTACGCATGGTGTCACGCGCGGTTTGGATTAACAGCGCGTTGTGGCTGAGCGTACTCCGTAGTTGATCGGACGTACAAAAACTGTACTGAAAATGGCAGGGATCGATCCCCTGTTGTCGCGAACGGCCCCATGAGGCACAGATGCTGCCGCGCAGTCCTTCCGGCATTCGGCCTTCAGCGAATTCGCACCATGCTTTTCGCAAACTACGGCGATACTGACTGAAACGTTGCTGATGATTTAGCTGTGCCAGCAAGCTCCATTCCTCCTCCCACTGATGTGCATTTTCCTGATACATATTTTTCACCCTGAAAAAAAGTGGAGTGTTCATTCTATACACATGTTGAATGTACATGTCTTTATTGTGAACACTTTGTGATCGCCATCCTTTTTTTATTTCCTTTAAAAACAGCGAACTAACAGCTGGCATAGCTTTTGCTAAAGTGACAATGCCTTACCTGTACCGGATAAAAACGAAAAAAATCAACGTGGAGAAATAGTATGTCGACACGAAAACACAATGTGCCCTACATCATCTTTATTTGTGCGATTGCTTCGCTGAGTGGCGTCATATTAGGTTACGACGCTTCAGTAATCTCAGGGGTTATCGATCCCCTTACCGCACACCTTGCTTTAACCCCGGCAGAGAGCGGCTGGGCGGTATCAAACGTAATTCTTGGGTGTGTTATCGGTGCCTGGGGTGTGGGATATGTTTCTGACCGCTACGGTCGTAAATCGACACTGATTATCACCGCCATCCTGTTTGCGATTTCGGCAATCGGCGCGGCGCTGGCCTCGGGGCTGACGGAGTTTGTCATCTATCGAATGATTGGCGGTCTGGCAGTTGGGATGGCATCGGCGGTGACGCCGTTGTATATCGCGGAAGTGTCACCTAAAGATCTGCGCGGTCGGATGCTGGGAATGCAGCAAATGCTGATGGTGTCAGGCCAGGTGGTGGTTTATGTGGTGAATTTTCTCATCGCAAAAGGCATGCCGCATCAATGGCTGGTCACCACCGGCTGGCGCTGGATGCTGGCCTCCGGTCTGATACCCTGCCTGCTGTTTATGCTACTGGTGTGCTTTATGCCGGAATCTCCGCGCTGGTATGTGCTGCGTGATAAGCAGGAGAAGGCGCTGAAGGTTCTGACCCGCCTTTCCAATCCGACCCATGCGCAACGTCTGCATAGTGAAATCAGGCAGTCACTGGTGATTGCAGAACAGCCGGACGGCGTGGCGGAAAAAGGCATACTGCGCGATAAAAAAGCCACTTACATCCTGTGGATTGGCTGCGCGATTGCGGTGCTGCAACAGGTTTCGGGCATTAATATCCTGCTCTACTTCGCGCCGTCGCTGCTTCAGAACGTCACCGGTAATACTCAGGACTCCCTGTTCCAGAGTATCTTTCTTGGCCTTGCTTTGCTGGCTGGCGTCATCTTCGCCCTGTTTGCTGTCGATCGGACAGGGCGTATCCCGCTGCTGCGCTGGGGTTCGTTAGGCTGTGCGGCATGTTTATTTATCACCTCGTGGACCTTTATGCATGACATGAAAGGGTATGCCCCGGTGATTGGCCTGATCTGTTTTGTGCTGGTGTTTGGTATGTCCTGGAGTCTGGGAGCCTGGCTGCTGATCTCCGAAATCTTCCCAAACCGTATGCGTGCGGTGGCAATGGGATTTGCCTTCTGTTCGATGTGGATGTCGAACTTTATCGTGACGCAAAGCTTCCCAATGATGAATCGCAACCCCACCCTGATGGCGCATTTTAATGGTGCTTTTCCGCTGTTGCTTTGTGGTGGCTTCAGCCTGGTTGCATTTTGGTTTGTTGGACGCTTCCTTCCGGAAACCAGAGGCGTCTCTCTGGAGCACATTGAACCGCTGATGCTTTCAAAATCACGTCGCTTTGGCGGTGAACAGGCAAGGTCTGTTTCCTCCGCGTCCGTTTCAGAAAAATAAGCATTTCAACCTGACAGAAAGGAGAACGATATGTCTGTTAACAACACTGTACGCGTGGGTTTGATTGGTGCAGGACGCATGGGGAGTTTTCATGGTCAGACGGTAGCGCAAATTATTCCCGGTGCGGTTCTGGCGGCAGTCGCCGATCCGGTTCCGGGTGCAGCCGAAAAACTGGCCGCGTCACTGGGTGCGGAGAAGTCTTTTACCGATCCGGAGGCAATGCTGAATGACCCGGAAATTGACGCGGTGATCATTGCATCGCCCGCCCGCACCCATGCGGCGCTGGTGGTATCGGCGGCCAGAGCGGGCAAAAGCATTTTCTGCGAGAAACCGATGGCCATCACGCTGGAAGAGGCCGACAGCGCAATCAATGCCGCCCGATCCGCCGGTGTGGTATTACAGGTGGGGTTTAATCGCCGTTTCGTCAGTGGCTTTTCCGCAGCCAGAAAAGAAATTGCCACCGGGAAAATTGGTGTTCCGCAATTGCTGCGCTCCACCACTCGCGATCCCGCGCTGGTTGACCCTTCGCCAATCCCCCACTGGACCATCTTTCTGGAAACGCTAATCCACGATTTCGACATTTTACTGTACCTGAATCCGGGCGCAAAACCGGTCAGTGTTTACGCTATAGCCGATGCGCTGGTGCGGCCCGATTTTAAACAGCATGGCTTACTGGATACGGCAGTGGTCAATATCCATTTTGATAATGGCGCTATTGCCACGGCAGAAGCCAGTTTCCAGGCGGTTTATGGCTATGATGTGCGTGGTGAAGTCTTTGGCAGCAAGGGTATGCTTCAGGCTGGCAGCATTAATGTGAATAACTGCATACGCTATACCGCCGAGGGAATTTCCGTGGATACCGCACGTCGTGACACCGATCTGTTACGTGACGCCTATGTTGCTGAGCTGACTGACTTTGTTCGATGCGTGTCGTGTGGGGATGCACCCAACGCCAGCGGTACGGATGCGCGTAACGCACTGGAAATCGCGCTCGCCTGCATCGCGTCGGTGCAACAATCTAAACCGATTACGCTCTGAGGTCAGCTATGTCTCAATACACATTATCTGTCTGTGCCGAAATGGTATTTCTCGACCTGCCCTTTATTGAACGGGTGAGGCGCATTCACGCGCTGGGCTTTGGCGTGGAGATCTGGGGCTGGGCGCAAAAGGATATTGACGCGCTCATTCAGACCGGTGCCCGTTTTACTTCTATGACCGGTTATCTCTCCGGAAATCTGACGGAGAAAGAGGGGATCCGCGAGCTGCTCGGCAGCGCAGAAGAGTCGCTGCGGGTTGCGGAACGGCTTGGCTGTCCGTCACTCAATCTGCATGGTACGGGATTGAATAACGTTGGTTTGCCGGTAAGGCCGGTCGAGGTGGTCACTGGTGAGATGTGGCTTACGGCAAAGCAGACGTTAGATGCGCTGACTGCGTTGGGTGAAGGGGCCGGACGGGTATTCACACTGGAAAATCTGAACACCGCCGTCGACCATCCTGGTACGCCATTTGCCAGAGCAGAAGAGACGCTGGCGCTGGTCAGGGCGGTAGACAGCCCGTTTTTGAAGATGAATCTCGACATTTATCATGCCCAAATTGGCGAAGGGAATTTGTGCGAGTTGATCCGCAGAAGCAACCGTCATATTGGTGAAATTCAGGTTGCCGACGTGCCGGGACGAAAAGAACCGGGAACCGGAGAGATCAACTATCCGGCTATCGCCAGGGTACTGCGTGAAATTGACTACCGGGGTGTGGTGGCGCTGGAAGGCTGGGCATCCGCAGATGCTACCACCGCGCTAAATGCCTTCCGTACGGCCTTTTCCTGATTGAGTTTACCGGCATCGCGCTGATAAGGCGGTGCCGGTAAATCAGGCGCAATATCCGCATCCACCCAGGCTCCTTCCGCGCATCAGGCTTGCCTGCGGTAAATATCCGGGCGAACGATCTGCCAGGCGTTGCTTTTTTTGGTCATTGCTGAATAACCGCATTTCTCATACAGCCAGGGCGCGGTGCTGGTTACCAGCATAATTCTGCGTAATGTTGCCAAAAGCGGATGGGAATGACAGCACTCCATCAGCCAGCGGCCCAGTCCCTGCTTCTGAAACTCTTCTATGACCCAGACGTCGCAAAGATAGCCAAAGGTGGCGTAATCGGTGATCAGCCGGGCAAAGCCAATCTGTTCATTGTGCTGATACAGACCAAAATTGAGGCTGCCTTGCAGGCTTTTCTGCACGGTAGCCCGGTCAATCCCTGCGGCCCACGTTGAGCGGGTAAGATATGCATGGATAGCGGTGAGATCCAGTTGTGCCGGATCGGTTGACACCACAAAAGTGTCACGATGCCAGCTGAGATGCGAGGTCATGACTTACTCCACAGGCTTTACAGCAGAAAAAAAGTTGCTGAGCCAGCCTCAGCAACCGGGAGGGCGAAAGCTTCCGCGCCCAATGCCACATCACTTAAGGCGGTTTACATCTTCACAGGTTAAGCCGATATCCCGCAGCTGCGCTCTGTCCAGTCGGGACAATGCCCGTCGGGTAAGCGTACGCAACCGCCAGCTTTTCCACATCCGGTATGGCAGCTGACAGATCAAACGAAATGGTGATTCTTTAAAAGGGCGAGCGCTGCGGTTTTCGTAAAATTCCATACTGTCCTCCTCGCGTTAGTCTCGTTCTATTTTGCGGCGCGGAGGCAGGATGATACAGATGCAAAAATCACTTTTCTTTAACATACAGATCGCGTAATAGTAGCGCTGAATGGTGATTTAAAACGCTATCTGTACTGCTTTTATCGCAGTTACCGTTAGGGGGAGGATACAATTGACACGTTATCAGCATCTGGCCGCGCTGCTGATGCAGCGGATTGAGCAGGGTTTATATCAAAGTGGCGAGCGATTGCCCTCGGTCAGAACCTTAAGCAGTGAACATGGCGTCAGCATCAGCACCGTTCAGCAGGCGTATCATCTGCTGGAGGAGAAGCAACTTATCGCTCCTCAGGCGCGCTCAGGCTATTTTGTCAGCTCACGCCGTGCGGCACCTCCTGTACCGGCCATTACCCGACCGGTACAGCGGCCGGTGGAGATCACGCAATGGGAGTCGGTGCTCGAGCTGCTCAATGTGCGTGAAGGTGAGAATGTCATCAAGCTGGGCAGCGGAATTCCGGATCTGCAACAGCCGACGCTGAAACCCTTGTGGAAAATTTTCAGCCGCATGGGAAACCAGCAGGATATGCAGATGCTGGATTACGACAGTCTGTATGGTGTTTTGGAACTGCGTGAACAGGTGGCCAGACTGACCATCGACAGTGGCTGCCATCTGACACCTGAGGAGATTGTCATTACCACCGGTTGCCAGGAGGCGTTGTCAGTTGCCATCCGCGCAATCTGTCAGCCAGGTGATATCGTCGCCGTGGAGTCGCCCGCCTTTTATGGCACCATGCAGACGCTGCGTGGTTTTGGCATTAAAGCTATTGAGATCCCTACTGACTCCTGTACCGGCATCAGTCTGGAAGCGCTGGAGCTGGCCTTTGACCAGTGGCCGGTAAAAGCGGTGCTCGTTGTACCTGTCTGTAATAACCCGCTGGGTTTTACCATGCCGGACTCGCGTAAGCGAGCGTTGCTGGCGCTGGCTCAGCGCTTTGACGCGGCGATTATTGAAGATGATGTCTATGGCGAGCTGAGCTATGACTACCCGCGTCCCATCACCATCAAGTCGCTGGATGATGATGGTCGGGTGCTGCTTTGCAGCTCATTCTCTAAAACCCTCTCACCGGGGTTGCGTGTGGGATGGGTGGCGCCGGGGCGCTATCTTGATCGCGTATTGCACATGAAATACATCGTGACCGGTTCTACGGCGAAGCAGCCACAAATGGCGGTGGCGGAATTTATTCGTCAGGGTTTTTATTCTGTGCATTTGCGCAGAATGCGGCAGCAGTACCAGAAAAATCTTCAGGCTTTCACGCTCTCCCTGCGCAGGCATTTCCCCTGCGGTATCTGTGTGACGCGGCCCCAGGGCGGCTATCTGGTATGGATAGAACTGCCGGAGGCACTGGATACCGTGCGGCTGAACAGAAAGCTCAAAGAGAGTCATATCCAGATAGCGGTGGGCTCGCTTTTTTCTGCTTCAGGTAAGTATCGCAACTGTCTGCGGCTGAATTACGCCCAGCCTTTTACCGACAAGACCGAGAATGCGCTGAAGATCCTTGGTGCGGCGGTCGAAGATGCAATGGAAAAATGCGTCACCACGGTGGAGGAGTAATGAAGGCAGGCCCGACTGGAAGGAAGGGTTTCGGGCCTGGACGATGCCGTTTTGGCATCGACAGCAGGTAATTTACAGCAGAAGACCTTCGCCGAAAGTGGCTGAAAACAGGCCCGGAAGACGGGCCGTAATAGTATTCAGTGGTTGCAGCAAGTTTTTTAAAAATTGTGCGTTGTTACGCACGAACGTCCCAGATGACTGTCCCAGTCTTTCCACACCGGCTGCATTCCTGCCGCCATTAACGCTTTCGCGACCTGCTGTGGATGACGATTGTCGTGGGGAGAAAACTGCTCCAGCTCCGTATTGCCATCGGCATAGCCACCAGGTTGCGTTTTCGAGAAGGCGCTGAGCGAATTAATCGCCAGCGGCACCACCCTGTCCCGGAAACGGGGAGATTCGCGGGTCGACAACGACTGTTCCACTTCCGGCGCAAACAGACGGAAAGCGCAAATAACCTGTACCAGCTGTGCTTCATCCATCAGCGAGGCGGGTTGGATGCCCCCGGCACAGGGGCGCAGGCGGGGAAATGCCACGGAATAACGGCTCTGCCACCAGCTCTTTTGTAGCCACAACAGGTGCTCTGCCATCATATAACAGTCTGTTCGCCAGCTGTCTGACAAGCCAATCAGCGTACCCAGCCCAATCTTATCCACCCCTGCGCTGCCCAGCCTGTCCGGCGTTTCCAGTCGGAAAAAGAAATCCTGTTTATTCCCCTTCAGATGGTGCTGGCGGTACACCGCCGGATGGTAGGTCTCCTGATACACCAGCACGCCATCCAGCCCCAGCGTTTTCAGCTCAACGTAGTCTGCCTCGCTCATTGGTTGCACTTCCATCATCAGTGAACTGAAGTGGCGGCGAATGCCCGGCAGATGTTGGCGAAAATAATCCATGCCGACTTTGCTCTGGTGCTCGCCGGTAACCAGCAGCAGCTGGTCAAATCCCAGCTCGCGGATAGCCTGACATTCCCGGTCAATTTCCCGCGCATCCAGCGTCTTGCGTTTAATCCGGTTGCTCATGGAAAAGCCGCAATACGTGCAGTCGTTGGCACACAGGTTGGAAAGATACAGAGGAACAAACAGATTTACCGCATAGCCAAATCGCTGGCGGGTCAAGTACTGAGCTTTTTGCGCCAGCGGCTCAAGATAAGGCTGTGCGGCAGGGGAAAGCAGCGCCATCAGCTCCTCACGCCCCACCCTGGGCGCATTCAGCGCCCGCTCAACGTCGGCGGCTGTTTTACTGTGGATACGCATCCGGATGTCATCCCAGTCCAGCTTTTCCCATTGAGTAACAAAACTCTTCATGGCGTCGCCTCGTCAGTCAGGAAGCGGGTCAGCGGGCTGGTGGCCACCGCCTGCTGATGGCGACTGCCCGGACCGCTGCGAAAGGCAAGCTCGCCAGCCTCCACCGCCAGCCGGAAGGCCCGCGCCATATTGACCGGATGGCTGGCACAGGCCAGCGCGGTGTTGACCAGCACAGCATCGGCCCCCAGTTCCATCGCCTCGCTGGCGTGACTGGGCACGCCTATCCCGGCATCAATGACGACCGGGACATTCGACTGTTCAATAATAATTGCCAGCAAATCGCGGGTTTTCAGCCCCTGATTGCTGCCAATCGGCGCGCCCAGCGGCATAACGGCCGCACAGCCTGCCTCCTCCAGTCTTTTACACAGCACCGGGTCGGCGGGACAGTAGGGCAGCACGGTAAAGCCCTCTTTTACCAGCTGTTGGGCTGCTTTAAGCGTTTCAATGGCGTCGGGTAACAGGTAGCGAACATCCGGATGGATCTCCAGCTTCAGCCAGTGTGTATCCAGCGCCTCACGCGCCAGCCGTGCGGCAAAAACCGCTTCTTCGGCGGTTTTTGCACCGGAGGTGTTAGGCAACAGCTGTACGCCCAGCTGTTGCAAAGGCCGCAGGATACCGTCATCCCCGCCACGTAAATCGACTCTTTTCATCGCCACGGTGACCAGCTGGCTGCCGGAGGCGGTTAAAGCCTCCAGCATGATGGCCGGACTGGAGAATTTTCCCGTGCCGGTAAACAGACGGGAAGAAAACGTTTTATCGGCTATCTGTAACATATCAACCTCCGGCGATGACCTGGAATATCACCAGCTCATCCCCTTCCTGTAAGTACCAGTCTGCCCAACGATCGCGGGGCACAATCTGCTGATTAACCGCCAGAGCGATGCCTGCTGGCGAGCGGGACAGCTGTTGCAGCAGGGATGCCAGCGTCAGTGCGGCAGCCAGGTGAAAAGGCTCATCGTTAATGACGATGTTCATGATGGCCTCCACAGAGTGGACACTGACTGCTGCGCTCAAGATTCAGCGTTCGCCAGGTCTGCTGGCGGCCATCAAACAGCCGCAGTTTGCCATCCAGGGCAGAAGTCAGTCCCGCCAGCATTTTCAGCGCCTCCAGCGCCTGCATGGTGCCCATTATCCCCACCACCGGCCCCAGCACCCCTGACGTCCGGCAGTTACGAGGGGGCTCGGCATCGTCCGGCCACAGACAGCGGTAACAGCCGTGCAGGAATGGCGGGGTCAGCACCAGAAGCTGACCGCTGAAACCCACGGCGCTGGCGCTGACAAGCGGTGTGGCGTTCTGTACACAGGCGACATTGATTGCCTGCCGGGTCGCCATGTTGTCACTGCAATCGAGCACCAGATCCACTGAGCGGATGGTTTCTGCCAGCGATGTGGCTTCCATGCGGCGATCCAGAGTGATCACCTCTGTCTGTGGGTTCAGGGCCAGCAGATGCTGTCTGGCAGCTGCGGTTTTGGGCAGGCCGGTTTCATCACTGCGGAACAGAATCTGCCGTTGCAGGTTGCTGATATGCACACGGTCATCATCGGCCAGCAGCATTTTTCCCACGCCCGCCGCCGCAAGATAGAGCGCCGCCGGGGAGCCCAGGCCGCCCAGCCCGACAATCAGCACGCTGCTGTTATGCAGTTTTTGCTGTATATCAGCACCAAACTCTTCCAGCAGCAGCTGACGGCTGTAACGCATAAAGTCGCTGTCACTGAGCATCAACACCCCCTCCCACACCGACCAGTGACAGCAACTGCCGGGTTGCGGCCTGCCAGTCCTCAGCCTGAGTAATGGCGCTGACGACGGCAATGCTGCCAACGCCGGTTGCCAGCACGGCCGGGGCGCGTTGCAGGCTGATGCCGCCTATTGCCACGGTGGAGATACCGGGCAGCCGGGCGACATGACGTTGCAACTCGCTCAGCCCCTGGGGAGCGGATGGCATCTGTTTAGTTTGTGTCGGAAAAATATGTCCCAGGGCAATATACGAAGGCTGTTCGGCCAGCGCACGCTCCAGTTCAGCATCATCGTGAGTGGATAGCCCCAGACGCAGCCCCGCATGTTGAATGGCATCCAGATCGGCGCTGTCCATGTCCTGTTGCCCAAGGTGGACGCCGTAAGCCTGATGTCTGACAGCCAGTTGCCAGTAGTCGTTGATAAACAGCCGGGCGCCATAGCGTCGTCCCAGCGCCACAGCGGCAGCCACCTGTTGGTCGGCCATTTCTCCGGTCAGGTCTTTTATCCGTAGCTGAATGGTGCGAACGCCGGTTTCCAGCAAGCGCTCAATCCAGGTCACGGAGTCCACGACCGGATACAGCCCCAGTCTTTGTTCAGTCGCAGCAAAGGGAGGGCGACTCATACCTTTTCCTCCGGCGAGCGGTCAGTCACAGGGTGGTAGAGTTCGCCACCCAGCTCCCGGAATGTGGCTGACATCCCGGCCATGCCAATCTCAATCGGCTGTGCTGTCGCTTGCTGTTGTGCCGCATACTCCCGGACTTCCTGGGTTATTTTCATTGAGCAGAATTTTGGCCCGCACATTGAGCAAAAATGTGCCACCTTGCCGGACTCCTGCGGCAGCGTTTCATCGTGGTATGCCCGGGCCGTGTGTGGATCGAGCGCCAGATTAAACTGGTCCTCCCAGCGGAATTCGAAACGCGCTTTCGACATCGCGTTATCGCGGATCTGTGCGCCGGGGTGGCCTTTCGCCAGGTCTGCGGCATGGGCCGCAATTTTGTACGTGATCAGCCCTTGTTTGACATCCTCTTTATTTGGCAATCCGAGGTGCTCTTTTGGCGTGACGTAGCACAGCATGGCGCAGCCAAACCAGCCAATCATTGCGGCGCCAATCCCGGAAGTGAAGTGGTCGTAACCCGGCGCGATATCGGTGGTCAGCGGCCCCAGCGTATAGAAAGGGGCCTCGTGGCAATGCTCCAGCTGTTCAGTCATATTGCGGCGGATCATTTGCATCGGCACATGGCCGGGACCTTCGATCATCACCTGCACGTCGTACTCCCAGGCGATGCGGGTCAGTTCACCCAGCGTACGCAGCTCGGCAAACTGGGCTTCGTCGTTAGCATCCTGAATGGAGCCTGGCCGCAGGCCATCACCCAGCGACAGGGAGACATCATAAGCCGCACAGATTTCACAAATGTCGCGAAAGTGTTGATACAGGAAGCTCTCCTGATGATGCGACAGGCACCATTTCGCCATAATCGATCCACCGCGTGAAACAATGCCGGTCAGGCGCTTCGCGGTCATCGGTACATAGCGCAGCAGTACACCGGCGTGAATAGTGAAGTAGTCGACTCCCTGTTCCGCCTGTTCCAGCAGGGTATCGCGGAAGATTTCCCAGTTGAGGTTTTCTGCTATGCCATGCACTTTTTCCAGCGTCTGGTAAATCGGTACGGTGCCAATCGGCACCGGGCTGTTACGCAGGATCCACTCGCGGGTTTCGTGGATATTACGCCCGGTAGAGAGGTCCATTACCGTATCGGCTCCCCAGCGGGCGGCCCAGACGAGTTTTTCCACTTCCTCCTCAATCGAGGAGCTGACCGCAGAATTGCCAATGTTGGCGTTGATTTTCACCAGGAAATTACGCCCGATGATCATCGGCTCTGATTCCGGGTGATTGATATTGGCGGGAATAATGGCGCGTCCGGCAGCCACTTCCTGACGAACAAACTCCGGGGTGATCGCCTCCGGCAGTTGCGCGCCAAAGCTGTTACCCGGATGTTGCGCAAGCAGCACCTCGCCACGGATCCGCTCGCGGCCCATGTTTTCACGCAGGGCGATAAACTCCATCTCCGGGGTAATCACGCCCTGCCGGGCATAGTGCAGCTGAGTGACCCTGCGTCCGGGCACAGCCCGCTGCGGAACGGGACGATGAGCAAAGCGTAGCTGATCTAATCCTTCATCAGCCAGACGCTGCTGGCTGTAGCGCGAGCTGAGTTGCTCAACGGGATGGGTATCCCCGCGCTCGGTTATCCAGCGTTTACGTAGCGGCTCCAGTCCGGCGTGTACATCGATTTGTGCATCCGGATCGCCGTAAGGTCCGGCGGTATCGTACACCGGCACCGGCTCGTTTTCTTCAAACTGCGGGTTCTCTTTACTGCCGCCAACCATCGTTGCGCTGAGCTGAATTTCACGCAGCGGTACGCGGATATCGGCCCGGGAGCCGGTCAGGTAAATTCGTCTGGAATTGGGAAAAGCGCTGCCCTGTAAAGAATCAATAAACTGCTGGGCTTCAGCACGTTGTTCACGGCGGGTAGGTTTTTTATCAACGGTAGACATAGCACATTCCTGAATCAGGGAAAATGGCTTGTCCGGAGCTCGGCGGGAGTAAGCGCAGGAATGATGCCGCAGGCCTCATAACCTCACTGGATGTTTACTCTTGTTCCCTTCGCAGGTACTAACCTGATCAGGTTCCGCGGATCCCGAATTAACGGTCTCAGCCCCGAAGGGCACTCCGACAAGATGAATTCTGCTGTCCGATGGGGAGAGGCAGAATGAGAATGACCACTAACAGTCGGTCACTTTATTGCCCCCTGAGCATAAAGGGGCTTTCAGCAAAGCTCAAGATTTTTACAAATTGGTAACGTTTCAGGCCGGACGAGCCAGTGCGGCATCGTTTGCCGGGGCCAGCTGCTGCACATTTCTCTCCAGCGCCAGCTGGATAAACTTGTCTTCCAGGGTAAAACGGGCTTCCAGCGCTTCGCCTACGGCGGATAAAGCCTGTTGAAACTCACGGTAGTTATCATCATCGATAGCGGTTTCGAGATGTGAATCATAAACCTGCATGATCTGCTCGGTATTGGCCTGGAGCGAGGGATAAATTAATGCGGCTTTGGCCAGCTGCTTACTGCCTTCCATCTCTTTGATAAAGCGTTCGTAGATGGTGAAGTGGCCGGTGGAGAGATAATCCACCAGGGTCTGGCAAAAGGTGTCCAGCGCATTTTCATTGAGCGTGGTCAGCGAATCCTTGACAGGCTTGATGCCAACCATCTGATAATAAGCAACTAACAGCTGCTTACGTAATTGCAGACAAAAGTCCACCAGCTCATTGCATCCGCCAACGCGTGCGCTCAGGACGTCTAACTGGTCAAGCATGAGTGACTCCGTAAGTGTTATTTTTAATATCTGAGAGCAATCCCGTCGTACAGAGTGCCTGTGAAGTGGAGGATGAGCAAATTTATGCAACGTGAGATCTCAAGCGTAGACGCTGGCTGGTGGATTGTCAGCCATGAACAGAAACTTTGGTTGCCGGAAGGTCAGCTTCCCAGAGGCAGCGCACAAGATTTCGGACTGGCAGGTTTACAGGGATCGCTAATTGGTGAATGGCTGGGCGAGCCGGTATTTCTGATTTGTGCCAGCCGCAAAGAGGGAATGGCCTCGGTGCGACAACTTCTCAGTGAGGATGTCGGGCTGTTTCAGCTTGCCGGACGTGGGGTACAACTGGCAGAGTTCTATCGCTCACATCAGTGGTGTGGCTACTGCGGCCATCAGATGCTTCACAGCAAAACGGAGTGGGCCTGCCTGTGCAACCACTGTCGTCAGCGTTACTATCCGCAGTTCGCCCCCTGCATCATTGTGGCGATTCGTCGTGGCGATGAGATCCTGCTGGCTCAGCACACCCGACACCGTAACGGCATCTATACGGTGCTGGCTGGTTTTGTCGAAGTGGGGGAAACGCTGGAGCAGACCGTGGCACGAGAAGTAATGGAAGAGAGCGGCATTACGGTGAAAAATCTGCGCTATGTTTCCTCGCAGCCGTGGCCGTTTCCGCAATCACTGATGGTGGCATTTATGGCGGATTATCACAGTGGCGACATCAACATCGATCCGAAAGAGCTGCTGGATGCGGGCTGGTATCGCTTTGATGCCTTGCCAGCTCTGCCACCGGTGGGAACGGTGGCGCGTCGCCTGATTGAGGATACCGTTGCGCTCTGCCGCGCCTCAGAACAATGAAATGTTATACCCTTCATACTTCAAGTTGCAGGTGCGTTGGCTGCGCGAGCGCACCCCAGTCACTTACTTCAGTAAGCTCCTGGGGATTTACTCGCTTGCCGCCTTCCTGCAACTCGAATTATTTTGGGTATATACTGCGCACCTGCAAAACGAGAGCCCAAAAAAATGAGTGAACTGAAGAACGATCGTTATCTGCGCGCGCTGCTGCGCCAGCCGGTAGATGTGACGCCAGTCTGGATGATGCGCCAGGCAGGACGCTATCTGCCAGAGTACAAAGCTACCCGTGCCCAGGCCGGAGATTTTATGTCGCTGTGCAAAAATGCAGAGCTGGCCTGTGAGGTCACGCTGCAACCGCTGCGTCGTTATCCGCTGGACGCGGCGATTCTGTTCTCTGATATTCTGACAATCCCTGATGCGATGGGGCTGGGACTGTGGTTTGAGGCCGGTGAAGGACCCCGTTTTTCCTCCCCGGTCAGCTGCCGGGCAGATGTGGAAAAATTACCGGTCCCTGACCCGGAGCAGGAGCTGGGCTATGTGATGAATGCGGTGCGGACTATCCGGAAAAATTTGCAGGGCGCGGTGCCACTGATTGGCTTTTCAGGCAGCCCCTGGACGCTGGCGACTTACATGGTCGAAGGGGGGAGCAGTAAGGTTTTCACCAAACTGAAAAAGATGATGTACGCCGAACCACAAACCCTGCATCTGATGCTGGATAAGCTGGCCGACAGCGTCATTCTCTATCTTAATGCTCAGATCCGCGCCGGGGCGCAGTCGGTCATGATTTTTGATACCTGGGGCGGCGTGCTGACCGGGCGTGACTATCAGCAATTTTCTCTCCACTACATGCATAAAATCGTGGACGGGCTGCTGCGTGAAAACGAAGGTTGCCGGGTGCCGGTTACGCTGTTTACCAAGGGCGGTGGACAGTGGCTGGAAGCGATGGCTGAAACGGGCTGTGATGCATTAGGTCTGGACTGGACCACCGATATCGCTGATGCCCGTCGTCGTGTCGGTCACAAGGTGGCATTGCAGGGCAACATGGACCCATCGATGCTTTATGCACCGCCAGCGCGTATTGAGCAGGAAGTTGCCGGGATTTTGCAGGGGTTTGGTCAGGGAAATGGCCATGTGTTCAATCTCGGGCACGGCATCCACCAGGATGTTCCGCCTGAACATGCCGGGGTGTTTGTTGAAGCAGTACATCAGCTCTCGCGCCCGTATCATCAGGACTGAGTATGGATCTTCAGGCATTAAAGCAGCAGCAGCTTATGCTCGCCGCCGGGGTGGTGCGTGAAGATGATTTCGCGATAATGCCACCGCGCCTTATTGCGGGTGCGGATGTCGGATTTGAACAGGGCGGTGAGATCACCAGAGCCGCCCTGGTGATTCTTGAATATCCCTCGCTGAAACTGGTGGAACATCACGTTGCGCGCATAGCCACCACCATGCCCTATATTCCTGGTTTCCTCTCCTTCCGTGAATACCCTGCCTTACTGGCTGCCTGGCAACAGTTGCAGCATCAGCCAGACCTGCTGTTTGTCGATGGTCACGGCATTGCCCACCCACGTCGTCTGGGGGTTGCCAGTCATTTTGGTCTGCTGGTGGATGTACCCACTATAGGGGTGGCCAAACGTCGTCTGTGTGGTCAGTTTGACCCGCTGGCAGAACAGCCGGGCGCGCGGCAGCCACTGATCGACAAAGGAGAGCAGACTGGCTGGGTGCTGCGCAGCAAGCGGCGTTGTAACCCCTTATTTATTTCCTGCGGGCACCGTGTCAGTGCGGATACGGCTCTGCACTGGGTGGAAGCCTGTCTGCAAGGCTACCGCCTGCCGGAACCGACCCGCTGGGCGGATGCTGTGGCTTCGCAGCGCTCTGCATTTAAGCGGCTTTACTCTGAGGGTTAACGGTGTGAGTACCAGGCTTTTCAGTTACACTTCCCGACGCGCACTATTGTTGAAGAGAACCCATCATGTTACGTAATCCGATCCACCTGCGGCTGGAAAAGCTGGAAAGCTGGCAGCATGTGACTTTCATGGCCTGCCTGTGTGAGCGTATGTACCCCAACTACCGGGCATTTTGCCAGCAGACCGCATTTGGCGATGGGCAACTTTATCGCCGCATTCTTGACCTGGTTTGGGAAACGCTGGTGGTTAAAGAGGCCAAAATCAATTTTGATTCACAGCTGGAAAAGCTGGAGGAGGCGATTCCGGCAGCAGAGGATTACGATCTCTACGGTGTTTACCCCGCCATTGATGCCTGTGTTGCGCTGAGTGAGCTGTTACATTCCCGACTCAGCGGTGACACGCTTGCGCACGCTATTACCGTTAGCGAAACCTCTATTACTACCGTGGCGATGCTGGAAATGACCCAGGCCGGTCGTGAAATGACCGAAGAAGAATTAAAAGAGAATCCGGCCGTGGAAGAGGAATGGGACATCCAGTGGGAGATTTTTCGACTGCTCAGCGCCTGCGAGGAAAGGGACCTGGAATTGATAAAAGGACTGCGTTCTGAGCTGCGGGAATCAGGGATTAGCAATATTGGTATAAATTTTCAGCAATAAGGCGAGAAAACGTGACTTCAGGCCTGATTTGTAGCGCCTTAAGGCTTCACATTCGCCCCCTGTCTGGTCTACATTTGGGGGGCTGAAAAAAGTGGCTATCGGTGCGTGTATGCAGGAGAGTGCCAGAATCTGGTTTTTCCCTCGCACTCGATGCTTAGCAAGCGATAAATACACTGTAAGGATAACTTATGAACAAGACTCAACTGATTGATGTAATTGCGGACAAAGCGGACCTGTCTAAGACCCAGGCTAAAGCTGCTCTGGAATCCACCCTGGCTGCGATTACTGAGTCTCTGAAAGAAGGTGATGCTGTACAACTGGTTGGTTTTGGTACTTTTAAAGTTAATCACCGTGCTGAGCGTACTGGCCGCAACCCGCAGACTGGCAAAGAGATCAAAATTGCTGCTGCAAACGTACCGGCATTTGTTTCTGGTAAAGCACTGAAAGACGCTGTTAAGTAATCGTGTGACAGTGAAAAGTTTTAAACAGGGGGGCGTGAGCCCCTTTTGTTTGCGACGGATATCACTCTCCACTTTCCTCTGCCCCGACGGCATGACTGTCATTTTTGCGTGATACTCACCTGATGACCCGATTCCCTTTCTCCCTTCCCGTATTGTTAGCCGTGCTGTTAATGGCGGGTTGTAGCTCAAGTCAAAAATTGCCTGATTTTACTGCCAGCGGTTATCTTGCCGATCGCGGTGCCGTGCGCATATGGCGCAAGGAGGGCTCGGCCCGGTCCAGTCACCTGATAACGGTTTATACGCCGTTCAGTGGGACAGCGACGGAAACGACAACCTACCAGTGGCAGCAAAATAAGCTGCTCTCCATTGAGCGTCATACCGGTGGTGAGCATCCTGAAAGTGTGATGATGCGCTTTCAGGATGACAAACTGAGCTTTATGCAGCGACAGCTTGAAGGGCGTCGGGAAGCGCTCTCAGCGGACGCGGTAGCGCTGTATCAGTTTGATGCCGGGCGTATGCTCAGGATCAGCGATGACCTGCTGGCCGGGCGTGTGATGCTGAAACAGGGCCACTGGTCAGCAGATGGCACGGTAACGCTCTGTCAGGGAAGCCAGACACGCCCCGCATTTGACAGTTTTTCGCTGCATTACATCACTCAACATCAGCAGGCATCCGGTAAACCGGTGAGTCTCTCCTGGCTTGAAGCCCCGCGAGGCACACAGCTACTGCTGGTTTCAACAGAAAATATCTGTGCTACAGAACCAAAGGCTGCCGATCTCTGACGGCGTCAGACTCTGTCGGATCGTAAGAAACTGAGGTTGGATAGAGAAAACGAGTTTGCAGCTGTATGAAATGATATGGCAGCAACTGTCGCAAAAGGATGCTGTTACAACGGAATCAGTTACAGCCTGTTGAATGCATTGCTCCTGACGTGTCGTGGTATCTGGCAAGGCGGCCATCAGAAACCGATCGGCAATAGCAGATATCCGGGCGGCGCACCGGGGATTTTATTAATACGCATACCAGGAAGATATTGAACTGCAGACAATGACGACGGCTCTGAAGGCTAATCGCGGCTATCTCGCACTCGTTTTAAGTACAATATTTAAGATTTGACCATATTGGTGGAGGAGGGCGTAAGAAGCTCTGTTTCTGCTTTGCAGCATACGATTTCTCGTTAGCGTGATGATGAGGGGCATATCTGCCTGTTACTAAAGCTGCACCCTCCATGGTGCAGAGCAGGTATGTTCGCCGGTGAACTTTTCTATCTCAACTACTGACGCCCAATCGCCCGATAACCAATATCACTGCGGCAGAAGCTGCCTTCCCATGAGATGTGCTTCGCCAGCTCGTAGGCATGCTTTTGCGCCGCTGCAATGTCGTGACCTAAAGCCGTCACGCACAATACCCGTCCACCGTTCGTCACGACCAGCTCATCCTGCATTTTGGTGCCCGCGTGGAAGACTTTGCCATTCGGCACCTCTTCCAGCGGCAAACCATGAATTTGCGTACCCGTACGGTAGTCGTCAGGGTAACCTCCTGCTGCCAACACCACGCCGAGCGCAGGGCGAGGATCCCATACGGAATCTTTACTACTTAACCGGCCATCGACGGCTGCCAGGCAAAGCTCAACCAGGTCGGACTGCAGGCGCAGCATGATTGGCTGCGTTTCCGGATCGCCAAAGCGGCAGTTAAATTCAATCACCTTCGGCTGGCCGCTTTTGTCGATCATCAAACCGGCATAGAGGAATCCGGTATAGACATTGCCCTCAGCAGCCATACCTTTGACGGTAGGCCAGATCACCTCATCCATGACGCGCTGATGAATTTCATCGGTGACTACCGGCGCAGGTGAGTAAGCACCCATGCCACCTGTGTTCGGCCCGGTATCGCCATCTCCCACGCGCTTATGATCCTGGCTGGTAGCCATCGGCAACACATTTTCACCATCAACCATAACGATAAAGCTGGCTTCTTCGCCTTCAAGAAACTCTTCCACCACGATGCGGTGTCCGGCATCACCAAAGGCATTGCCTGCCAGCATATCCTGAACGGCATCTTCTGCTTGCTTAAGTGTCATTGCTACGATGACGCCTTTTCCGGCGGCCAGTCCATCTGCTTTAATCACGATGGGCGCACCCTTGCTGCGAACATAGGCCAGTGCAGGTTCCACCTCGGTGAAGTTCTGGTATTCCGCGCTTGGGATTTTGTGGCGAGCCAGAAAATCTTTAGTAAAGGCTTTGGAGCCTTCCAGTTGAGCTGCCGCCTGCGTTGGGCCGAAAATTTTCAGACCCGCAGCCCGGAACGCATCAACCACGCCAATGACCAGTGGCGCTTCAGGGCCAACAATAGTCAGATCAATCTTTTCACTTTGGGCAAAGCTTACCAGGGCAGCAATGTCGGTGGCGCTAATGGGTACGTTCTGTAAAGCAGGTTCCAGCGCAGTGCCTGCGTTGCCGGGAGCCACAAAAACGGTTTCAGCCAGCGGTGATTGGGCTGCTTTCCATGCCAGCGCATGTTCACGTCCGCCATTACCAATAACTAAAATTTTCATTCTTTAGCTCCTTAATCAGTGCCGGAAATGGCGCATATCGGTGAAGATCATCGCAATGCCGTGTTCATCAGCGGCGGCAATCACCTCTTCGTCGCGGATTGAGCCACCTGGCTGGATAACACAGCTCACGCCGACGGCAGCAGCGGCATCAATACCATCGCGGAACGGGAAGAAAGCATCAGACGCCATGGCACAACCCTTCACTTCCAGCCCTTCATCTTCTGCTTTGATTCCGGCGATTTTCGCGGAATAGACCCGGCTCATCTGGCCCGCACCAATACCGATGGTCATGTTGTCACGCGCATAAACAATGGCGTTGGATTTAACAAATTTGGCTACTTTCCAGCAGAACAGTGCATCACGCAGCTCCTGCTCTGTTGGCTGGCGTTTACTGACTACGCGCAGTTGGTCAGCCGTTACCATTCCCAGATCCCGATCCTGAACCAGCAGGCCACCGTTGACTCGTTTAAAGTCCAGACCCGCCCGGCGCTGCTGCCACTGGCCGCAGGTCAGTACACGCACATTTTGTTTTGTTGCGGTTATCTTCAGCGCGGCTTCGCTAGCGGAAGGGGCAATAATTACCTCAACAAACTGACGGCTGATAATGGCCTGAGCCGTTGCTTCGTCAAGTTCGCGGTTAAAAGCAATAATGCCGCCAAAGGCCGAAGTGGGATCGGTTTTCCAGGCAAGTTCGTAGGCATCAAGAATCGATCCCGCCACGGCCACTCCGCATGGGTTTGCATGTTTAACAATCACACAGGCCGCATCACTGAACTCTTTTACACACTCCAGCGCTGCATCGGTATCTGCGATGTTGTTATAAGACAGTGCTTTGCCCTGAAGCTGTTGCGCGGTGGCAACGGACGCTTCAGCCACTGACTCTTCTATATAGAAAGCAGCCTCCTGGTGGCTGTTCTCTCCGTAACGCATATCCTGTTTCTTGATGAAGTTCAGATTTAACGTGCGAGGGAAACGGCCGGAAGCTTCAGAAGTCTCACCATGATAGGCAGGCACCAGGCTTCCAAAATAGTTAGCGATCATGCTGTCATAGGCGGCTGTATGTTCAAAAGCCTTGATCGCCAGATCAAAACGTGTTGCCAGTAACAATGAGTGATTATTGGCGTCCATTTCTTCAATGATTGCCTGGTAGTCACTGCTTTTGACCACGATGGCGACGTCTTTATGATTCTTCGCCGCCGACCGCACCATGGTCGGTCCGCCGATATCAATATTTTCAACGGCATCTTCCAGTGAACAGCCTTCACGGGCAACGGTTTGTGCAAAGGGATACAGGTTAACAACCACCATGTCGATGGGAGAGATCTCATGTTCCTTCATGATGTCATCATCCTGGCCGCGGCGTCCGAGGATACCGCCGTGCACTTTAGGATGCAGAGTTTTGACACGTCCATCCATCATTTCCGGAAAACCGGTGTAATCAGAAACTTCAGTGACGGGCAGACCTGCTTCAGCCAACAGGCGGGCAGTACCACCTGTCGACAGCAGTTCAACACCGCGCGCTGAAAGCGCCTGAGCAAATTCGAGGATACCGGCTTTGTCTGACACGCTAAGCAGAGCGCGGCGTACAGGACGAGGTTGTTGCATGAGGTTGATCCCTTGGCTTTGGTTCGCATAGATAAGAGCGTTATATCAACCTTCACTATTATCTCTTATTACGTAAATAAAGTGTGGGCTGAGATAACGACCCTGGCTGGCACCAGGATTTTGCCGGGCATTGTAGCGAAAACGTTTGCGTGATGCTCGTCTAAATTCCTGGTTGGCATCAAATGTGGATAAGTTTGTGAATAACTGCGTATAACCAGGGCTTTTGCTGTGGAATGCAGCGAACGCTCTGTTTTTAATAAATTAGGGGTTGTCAGGCCCTGAAAACTCCCTATAATGCGCCACCACTGACACGGAACAGCGGCTGAGAAGCCGACGAGTCAGGAGGTTCAGCAACGCTGAGCCGCCGGAGAAAACCTCTTAAAAAAGAAGTTGACTCTGAAGGAGGAGAGCGTAATATACGCCACCTCGCAACAGCAGCAGCGCTGCCGGTTGCACCGCTCTTTAACAATTTATCAGACAATCTGTGTGGGCACTCACAGGATTGATATCCGCATCTTAGGATGCAAAAAAATATCAAGCCTCAGAGTGAACACGTAATTCATTACGGTTTTTCCTGAGCACCGCTTCACGAGTTGAAGCAAATCAGACTTTTAATTGAAGAGTTTGATCATGGCTCAGATTGAACGCTGGCGGCAGGCCTAACACATGCAAGTCGAACGGTAGCACAGGGGAGCTTGCTCCCCGGGTGACGAGTGGCGGACGGGTGAGTAATGTCTGGGAAACTGCCCGATGGAGGGGGATAACTACTGGAAACGGTAGCTAATACCGCATAACGTCGCAAGACCAAAGTGGGGGACCTTCGGGCCTCACACCATCGGATGTGCCCAGATGGGATTAGCTAGTTGGTGAGGTAACGGCTCACCAAGGCGACGATCCCTAGCTGGTCTGAGAGGATGACCAGCCACACTGGAACTGAGACACGGTCCAGACTCCTACGGGAGGCAGCAGTGGGGAATATTGCACAATGGGCGCAAGCCTGATGCAGCCATGCCGCGTGTATGAAGAAGGCCTTCGGGTTGTAAAGTACTTTCAGCGGGGAGGAAGGGAGTGGAGTTAATAACTTCATTCATTGACGTTACCCGCAGAAGAAGCACCGGCTAACTCCGTGCCAGCAGCCGCGGTAATACGGAGGGTGCAAGCGTTAATCGGAATTACTGGGCGTAAAGCGCACGCAGGCGGTCTGTTAAGTCAGATGTGAAATCCCCGGGCTTAACCTGGGAACTGCATTTGAAACTGGCAGGCTTGAGTCTTGTAGAGGGGGGTAGAATTCCAGGTGTAGCGGTGAAATGCGTAGAGATCTGGAGGAATACCGGTGGCGAAGGCGGCCCCCTGGACAAAGACTGACGCTCAGGTGCGAAAGCGTGGGGAGCAAACAGGATTAGATACCCTGGTAGTCCACGCCGTAAACGATGTCGATTTGGAGGTTGTGCCCTTGAGGCGTGGCTTCCGTAGCTAACGCGTTAAATCGACCGCCTGGGGAGTACGGCCGCAAGGTTAAAACTCAAATGAATTGACGGGGGCCCGCACAAGCGGTGGAGCATGTGGTTTAATTCGATGCAACGCGAAGAACCTTACCTGGCCTTGACATCCACGGAAGACCCCAGAGATGGGGTTGTGCCTTCGGGAACCGTGAGACAGGTGCTGCATGGCTGTCGTCAGCTCGTGTTGTGAAATGTTGGGTTAAGTCCCGCAACGAGCGCAACCCTTATCCTTTGTTGCCATCGGTTCGGCCGGGAACTCAAAGGAGACTGCCGGTGATAAACCGGAGGAAGGTGGGGATGACGTCAAGTCATCATGGCCCTTACGGCCAGGGCTACACACGTGCTACAATGGCGCATACAAAGAGAAGCGACCTCGCGAGAGCAAGCGGACCTCATAAAGTGCGTCGTAGTCCGGATCGGAGTCTGCAACTCGACTCCGTGAAGTCGGAATCGCTAGTAATCGTGGATCAGAATGCCACGGTGAATACGTTCCCGGGCCTTGTACACACCGCCCGTCACACCATGGGAGTGGGTTGCAAAAGAAGTAGGTAGCTTAACCTTCGGGAGGGCGCTTACCACTTTGTGATTCATGACTGGGGTGAAGTCGTAACAAGGTAACCGTAGGGGAACCTGCGGTTGGATCACCTCCTTACCTGAAGATACCTTCCCGTGCAGTACTCACACAGATTGTCTGATAGAAAAGTAATGAGCAGGACGGCTGCGAAGTCGAGACACCTTTGTGTCCCCTTCGTCTAGCGGTTAGGACTCCGCCCTTTCACGGCGGCAACAGGGGTTCGAATCCCCTAGGGGACGCCACCTGCCTGGTGACAGGTGAAAGATGTCTCCGCCCGTATCTCAGAGCTGATTTACCGCAAGGTGAATCGGTTATGAGATACATGCTCTTTAACAATCCGGAACAAGCTGAAAATTTGAAACGACATGTTGTGGTCATTCTCCGTAATAAGAATGGCATGACGACATGTTCGGGTCTCTCAAATGCTTACAACATGCAGCGTGACTCTGTCGGAGTAACGAACGAGCAAGGTCGTGGCAAGGCGTCAGCGCGCAGCAGGGCGGAGTGGACTGATGTCCATGAGCACTGCAAGCACTGCATAACGCGGCCATGACGACGCGCAGTCGTTACGAAACCAGAAGAAAGGACGCCTGTGGGTTGTGAGGTTAAGTGACTAAGCGTACACGGTGGATGCCCTGGCAGTCAGAGGCGATGAAGGGCGTGCTAATCTGCGATAAGCGTCGGTAAGGTGATATGAACCGCGATACCCGACGATACCCGAATGGGGAAACCCGGTGCACTCAGTGCATCATTGCAGCATGAATACATAGTGCTGCAAGGCGAACCGGGGGAACTGAAACATCTAAGTACCCCGAGGAAAAGAAATCAACCGAGATTCCCCCAGTAGCGGCGAGCGAACGGGGAGGAGCCCGGAACCATCATCGGCTTGTGCATCAGTGGAAGCGTCTGGAAAGTCGCAGGATACAGGGTGATACTCCCGTACACGAAGAGGCACAGGCCGTGAGTTCGAAGAGTAGGGCGGGACACGTGGTATCCTGTCTGAATATGGGGGGACCATCCTCCAAGGCTAAATACTCCTGACTGACCGATAGTGAACCAGTACCGTGAGGGAAAGGCGAAAAGAACCCCGGCGAGGGGAGTGAAACAGAACCTGAAACCGTGTACGTACAAGCAGTGGGAGCACCTTCGTGGTGTGACTGCGTACCTTTTGTATAATGGGTCAGCGACTTGTATTCTGTAGCAAGGTTAACCGTATAGGGGAGCCGAAGGGAAACCGAGTCTTAACCGGGCGTTAAGTTGCAGGGTACAGACCCGAAACCCGGTGATCTAGCCATGGGCAGGTTGAAGGTTGGGTAACACTAACTGGAGGACCGAACCGACTGATGTTGAAAAATCAGCGGATGACCTGTGGCTGGGGGTGAAAGGCCAATCAAACCGGGAGATAGCTGGTTCTCCCCGAAAGCTATTTAGGTAGCGCCTCGTGAACTCATCTCCGGGGGTAGAGCACTGTTTCGGCCAGGGGGCCATCCCGGCTTACCGATCCGATGCAAACTGCGAATACCGGAGAATGTTATCACGGGAGACACACGGCGGGTGCTAACGTCCGTCGTGAAGAGGGAAACAACCCAGACCGCCAGCTAAGGTCCCAAAGTCATGGTTAAGTGGGAAACGATGTGGGAAGGCCCAGACAGCCAGGATGTTGGCTTAGAAGCAGCCATCATTTAAAGAAAGCGTAATAGCTCACTGGTCGAGTCGGCCTGCGCGGAAGATGTAACGGGGCTAAACCATGCACCGAAGCTGCGGCAGCGGCGCGCAAGCGTTGTTGGGTAGGGGAGCGTTCTGTAAGCCTGCGAAGGTGGCCTGTGAGGGCTGCTGGAGGTATCAGAAGTGCGAATGCTGACATAAGTAACGATAAAGCGGGTGAAAAGCCCGCTCGCCGGAAGACCAAGGGTTCCTGTCCAACGTTAATCGGGGCAGGGTGAGTCGACCCCTAAGGCGAGGCCGAAAGGCGTAGTCGATGGGAAACGGGTTAATATTCCCGTACTTGGTGTTGCTGCGAAGGGGGGACGGAGAAGGCTGTGTCAGCCGGGCGACGGTCGTCCCGGTTTAAGCGTGTAGGCTGGTTTTCCAGGCAAATCCGGAAAATCAAGGCTGAGGCGTGATGACGAGGCACCACGGTGCTGAAGTGACAGATGCCCTGCTTCCAGGAAAAGCCTCTAAGCATCAGGCAACACGAAATCGTACCCGAAACCGACACAGGTGGTCAGGTAGAGAATACCAAGGCGCTTGAGAGAACCCGGGTGAAGGAACTAGGCAAAATGGTGCCGTAACTTCGGGAGAAGGCACGCTGGCGCGTAGGTGGAGGGACTTGCTCCCCGAGCCGAGGCCAGTCGAAGATACCAGCTGGCTGCAACTGTTTATTAAAAACACAGCACTGTGCAAACACGAAAGTGGACGTATACGGTGTGACGCCTGCCCGGTGCCGGAAGGTTAATTGATGGGGTTATGGGTAACCAGAAGCTCCTGATCGAAGCCCCGGTAAACGGCGGCCGTAACTATAACGGTCCTAAGGTAGCGAAATTCCTTGTCGGGTAAGTTCCGACCTGCACGAATGGCGTAATGATGGCCAGGCTGTCTCCACCCGGGACTCAGTGAAATTGAACTCGCTGTGAAGATGCAGTGTACCCGCGGCAAGACGGAAAGACCCCGTGAACCTTTACTACAGCTTGACACTGAACGCTGAGCCTTGATGTGCAGGATAGGTGGGAGGCTTTGAAGCGTGGACGCCAGTCTGCGCGGAGCCATCCTTGAAATACCACCCTTTAACGTTTGGCGTTCTAACCTTGCGCCGTGATCCGGCGCGGGGACAGTGTCTGGTGGGTAGTTTGACTGGGGCGGTCTCCTCCCAAAGCGTAACGGAGGAGCACGAAGGTTGGCTAATCCTGGTCGGACATCAGGAGGTTAGTGCAATGGCATAAGCCAGCTTGACTGCGAGCGTGACGGCGCGAGCAGGTGCGAAAGCAGGTCATAGTGATCCGGTGGTTCTGAATGGAAGGGCCATCGCTCAACGGATAAAAGGTACTCCGGGGATAACAGGCTGATACCGCCCAAGAGTTCATATCGACGGCGGTGTTTGGCACCTCGATGTCGGCTCATCACATCCTGGGGCTGAAGCAGGTCCCAAGGGTACGGCTGTTCGCCGTTTAAAGTGGTACGCGAGCTGGGTTTAGAACGTCGTGAGACAGTTCGGTCCCTATCTGCCGTGGGCGCTGGAGAATTGAGGGGGTTTGCTCCCAGTACGAGAGGACCGGAGTGAACGCACCGCTGGTGTTCGGGTTGTCACGCCAGTGGCACTGCCCGGTAGCTAAGTGCGGAAAAGATAAGCGCTGAAAGCATCTAAGCGCGAAACTTGCCCCGAGATGAGTTCTCCCTGTGGCTTTAAGCCACCCGAAGGGACGTTGAAGACGACGACGTTGATAGGCCGGATGTGTAAGCGCAGCGATGCGTTGAGCTGACCGGTACTAATGACCCGAGAGGCTTAACCTTACAACGCCAGAGGCGTTCTGTTGAGAGACAGTGAATAATTTTCAGCTTGTGACGGATAAGTAATTTGCAGGGAACGTGAGATTTTGTGCTGAGAGAAGGCGGCAGGCGAAGGAAAGGAAAGAGCATACATAAGTATGCGACTGACTTTACGAGCGCAGGCAACGCGGTATCAGGGCAAAAGAAGCGTTTTGTGCACCAAGATTTGCCTGGCGGCCGTAGCGCGGTGGTCCCACCTGACCCCATGCCGAACTCAGAAGTGAAACGCCGTAGCGCCGATGGTAGTGTGGGGTCTCCCCATGCGAGAGTAGGGAACTGCCAGGCATCATATAAGAAGATGCGAAAAGGTGAGATGATCGTTCGTAACTTCAAACCTTTCAGGTGACATGAAAGGAATAAGTAATACCTGATATCAGAAGCAACATTCTGAGTTCAGTGCAGAATCGGTGGAGCGGTAGTTCAGTTGGTTAGAATACCTGCCTGTCACGCAGGGGGTCGCGGGTTCGAGCCCCGTCCGTTCCGCCACCCTTTTAGGGGCGTAGTTCAATTGGTAGAGCACCGGTCTCCAAAACCGGGTGTTGGGGGTTCGAGTCCCTCCGCCCCTGCCAGAAATGGTCCTTTACTTCGGTAAAGGATTTTTTTTGTCTAAAAAACCCTTCAGCTATAATCGCAAGACAACATTTCCCATACCGTCACTTTAAGTTCTGTCACTCCCCTGATGGTTAATAAAAAATATATTAATCATGAAGTAATAATCTTTATGTCAGCATTCAGCAAAGCATATGAAACCCACCCGTTGTACAGGTGGATTGTATGTGCCTCTTTTGCTTGCAAATATCTTTAATGTTCAGCGGAAATGCTCTGGATAATAGAGTACTGCCGTTATTGAAAAATATTACTGAGTGTTGACAGGGTACTTCAACAACTGGCGAATGTGCGTTTGTTGATCGCTGTTTTGCAGCCAGACAGCATACAATGGGCGAACTGCAACAGGTGTATCCGGCATGGTGATGAGATCCGGATAATCTTTGTGCCATATTTCCGGCAAAAAAGCACAGGAATCAGTAGTATGTAACAGCTCTCTGGTGAGATGCGCAGAGGTGGTTGTCAGCACCGGCACATCGTCAGCACCTGCCAGATAGCTCTCGTGCTGATGAAAATCTGCTCCCCATTCCAGTTTGATATAGTCATATTTTTCGCATTTATCCGATCTCCCTGAACGAAACAGCGACAGAGTAATATGCCCTATTTGCTGGCTGGTCAACTCGTCCATTTTGGGAGCTTCAGTCGTAATTAACAGATCCAACTGGCGTTCATGAAGTTGCTTGACGAGCAAATGACGCTGCGCCACACGGGCCTCAAGGTGAAGGCTTTCCCTGTTCTCATAGAGCGTCCTGAGCCATGGCGTAAGATAAGCCTCCCACAGCGATGCACTGGCACCTATAGACAGTTCATTATGCTGTTGGGTGTGCGACACTTCCTTCTTCGCCATAAGCCATGTACTCATCAGGCTTTCGGCATAAGGAAGCAGGCGTTCGCCAGCCGAAGTTAGCCTGATATTATTCCGATGTCGGGTAAAAAGATTCACTCCCAACTGATTTTCGAGCTGCCTGATGCGGAAGCTGACGGCAGACTGGGTGAGATAGAGCGCTTCAGCGGCACGTCCAAAGTGGCGAGTTCTGCTCACTTCCAGAAAGGTTTTAAGTAATTCCGTATCCACATCCATCTCCAAAAAAACATTTGTCGTTATGATTTAAATGTTTTGTTTTACACTCTGTCAAGCGTATCTAATACTCCGCGCCATAAATAGCACGGCCATAAAAGAGTTAGGAGCGTGTAAAATGGCGGAAAGCTTCGCAACAACTAATCGTTTTTTTGATAACAAACATTACCCGCGCGGATTCTCCCGACACGGTGATTTCACCATCAAGGAAGCCCAACTTCTTGAGCGCCACGGATATGCTTTTAACGAGTTGGATCTGGCAAAGCGTGAACCCATAACCGAAGAGGAACGCCTGTTCGTTGAAGTGTGTCGTGGCATCCGCGAGGCGCAAACTGAGGCAGAACGAGTCTGGTCGAAATATATGGCGCGTATCAAACGCCCCAAGCGCTTCCATACGCTGTCTGGCGGCAAGCCGCAGATGGAAGGAGTGGAAGATTACTCGGACAGCGAGGAATAAGAATAAAGGGGCTTCAGCCCCTTTATTGATTGTTTATCAGCAACCTTTAACCGCGAATTTAATCACAACACGACCAGCCCTTTCCCGCACAGGCTCACGACAAATTTTTCTGCAAATGGATAAGTAGCCTGTCAATCGCACGATAGCTCAGAGCTTCATGCAAATGTTCACGCTGTATCTTCTCTTCACCAGCGACATCAGCAATTGTGCGGGCGACCTTCAGTATTCGTTGCCATGCGCGAACTGATAATCCCAGGCGGTTCAACACCTCCTCCAGCCACCGGGCATCTCCCTGAGAGATATGACAGACCCGTTTTATGTCATCGGGTCCGAGGGACTGATTGATGATCCCTGAGCGCGCAAGCTGCCGCGCACGCGCTTCATGTACCCGCCTGCGCACCGTTTCACTTGATTCACTACAAGTGGGCGTATTGCTGAGCGTGCCCGGTGGCAGAAGAGGAACTTCCAGCGATAAATCAAAACGGTCCAGAAAAGGTCCTGACAGACGACTCAGGTAACGCAGTGTCTGCTGTGGCGTGCTGCGATTATGGGGACCGCTGTAATGTCCGGTGGGGCTCGGATTCATCGCGGCGACTAACTGAAAACGAGCAGGATAAATTACTCTGGCTCGTGCCCGAGAGAGACATATTACGCCTGCTTCGATAGGCTCCCGTAAGGCATCCAGCGTTTTACGCTCAAATTCTGGTAATTCATCCAGAAACAGGATGCCATTGTGCGCCATAGAAATTTCCCCTGGTTTTGGTAAAGATCCACCACCAACCAGAGCATAACGGGAAGAAGTATGGTGAGGCGCTCTGAAAGGCCGCTGACGCCATTGTCTCTGTATATCCTCGCCATTGACCAGACTGGCAATGGCGGCGCTCTCCAGTGCCTCATGATCGCTTAAAGGGGGCATCAGACCAGGAAGCCGACTGGCCAGCATAGTTTTACCCGTGCCCGGAGGTCCAATTAACAATAAGTTATGTCCTCCGGCTGCGGTAATCTCAAGTGCTCTTTTGGCCTGCTGCTGCCCAATAATGTCGAGCAGATCGCCCTGCCTGAAGAAGGCAGCCTGGGGAGGGGAGTGAGCTGACTTTAGTTCTGCCTGATTGTTGAGAAATGCACAGACTTCCAGAAGTTCGGCACTGAGCAGGCAGCTTCCATGTTGTAGCAGCCCAGCCTCTGACTGATTATCACTGGAAAGGATCAACTTTCGCTTAGCCGCAATAGCGGCCATTGCAGCGGGAATGGCGCCCTGAACCCCCCTGACCGCGCCGGTCAGGGCAAGTTCCCCCAGAAATTCATATTGCCCCAGCTTGTCTGAGGCGATTTGTTCTGATGCGGCCAGAATGGCGATGGCAATTGGCAGGTCATAACGTCCTCCCTCTTTAGGAAGATCTGCGGGTGCCAGGTTGACCGTAATACGCCTGGCCGGAAAAGTGAATCCGCAGTTGATAAGCGCACTGCGTACACGTTCACGTGCTTCCTTGACTGTCGCTTCCGGCAAACCGACCAGGGCAAGGGCAGGCAGACCATTGCTCAGATGGACTTCAACAGAAACCAGAGGTGCTTCCACACCAATGGCCGCACGGGTATAAGTCATGGATAACATCAGACGCTCCTTATTAGAGCGAAGTGTGCGATGTCTGGCTTGAAGATTCGATGCGGAATTAAAAACTGTTGCAGGCTGCGCGCAAACATTCCTTCCCGAGCGCTCCGGATTACAACAGATTACAGAGAATGATCGCAGATTATGAAAATTGTCTGCATGGCAGCAGACCATATACCGTGGAAAATGAATAATTTTCAATATTGAGGTTATTCCCTGAATACCCTTTGGTTTTACCGAAATTTTAAGGATTACCTTAAAATAAAATGATTAAAAAAGTTGAATGTCGGCAGCAAACTGTGATAACTCTGTAGGTATTACATCGTTAAAGCGAAATTACCAAACACAAATGAAAGCCCTTCTACGAGTTCTAAGCCTGGTCGTCATTAGCGTCGTCGTGATTATTATCACGCCGTGCGGGGCTACGCTCGGAGGAAGAAAGGATTAAAAATCAAGCCTGATTTCGAAAGAACCCCCGCACCGAAAGGTCCGGGGGTTTTTTTTCGGCAAGGTATTAATGACAGAGGATTAGGAAATGAACAGTAGGATTAAATGCTGCATTTCCCGGCCAGAGGCGGGGAAATAACTATGAATGGTGCACAGTGGGTGGTTCAGGCATTGCGTGGGCAGGGAGTTGAAACAGTTTTTGGCTACCCCGGTGGAGCAATTATGCCCGTCTACGACGCGCTATACGACGGCGGCGTTGAACATCTGTTGTGCCGTCATGAGCAAGGTGCGGCTATGGCTGCTATTGGTTACGCTCGTTCAACAGGCAAAGTGGGGGTCTGTATTGCGACTTCCGGGCCGGGCGCAACCAATCTGATTACCGGCCTTGCTGATGCGTTACTGGACTCTGTTCCGGTGGTTGCAATTACTGGGCAGGTAGCCGGAGGGCTGATTGGTACCGATGCTTTCCAGGAAATTGACGTGCTGGGCCTGTCACTGGCCTGCACCAAGCACAGTTTTCTGGTGGAATCGCTCGAAGAGTTACCTACGGTGATGGCTGAAGCATTCGCCATCGCTCAGTCTGGCCGCCCGGGTCCGGTGCTCATTGACATTCCAAAAGATATACAGCTGGCTTCAGGCGATCTCAGTGCGCACCTTATTCCGGTTGAAGATGAGGTTGCGCATCCTCACTAGCAACTGCAACAGGCTCGTGCAATGTTGGCTCAGGCACAGAAGCCCATTCTGTATGTAGGAGGTGGTGTTGGCATGGCGAATGCCGTTGAGGCGCTGCGAGCATTTGCCAGAGAAACCGGCATTCCTGTTGTTGCCACCCTGAAAGGTCTGGGTACACCGGATGCAGAGGATGTCTGCTATCTGGGAATGTTAGGAATGCATGGCACCAAAGCGGCTAATTTTGCCGTGCAGCAGTGTGATTTGTTAATTGCCGTGGGCGCCCGTTTTGATGATCGTGTCACTGGTAAGCTGAACGAGTTTGCACCCAATGCCAGCGTCATCCATATGGATATCGATCCTGCCGAACTGAATAAGCTGCGCCAGTCTCATGTTGCCCTGCAAGGGGACCTCAATAAACTGCTGCCCGATCTGTATCATCCGGTAAACATCGCCGCCTGGCGCGAACATGTCCAGGGTATGAAAGCGGAACACGGCTGGCGTTATGACCATCCGGGGGATGCTATTTATGCTCCTCTGTTTATTAAGCAATTGTCCGATCGCAAACCGGCCAGTGCGATTGTGACCACCGATGTGGGTCAGCATCAGATGTGGGCTGCTCAGCATATGCGCTTCTCTCGCCCGGAAAATTTCATTACCTCCAGTGGTCTGGGTACGATGGGCTTCGGCTTGCCAGCAGCCGTAGGTGCGCAGGTTGCTCGTCCGCAAGACACGGTAATCTGTGTCTCCGGTGACGGTTCTTTTATGATGAACGTGCAGGAACTGGGAACCATCAAACGTAAACAACTTCCGGTAAAAATCGTTCTGCTGGATAACCAGCGTCTTGGGATGGTGCGGCAGTGGCAACAGCTGTTTTTTTCAGAGCGTTACAGTGAAACCAATCTGTCCGACAATCCCGATTTCCTGATGCTGGCAAGCGCTTTTGATATTCCAGGCCAGCGTATCACCCGTAAAGACCAGGTTGATGCTGCATTAGACGCCTTGTTGCACAGCGAAGGTCCTTACATGCTTCATGTCGCCATTGACGAACATGAAAACGTCTGGCCTCTGGTACCGCCGGGCGCAAGCAATGAAAATATGATGGAGAAAATTTTATGATGCAGCATCACTTGTCTATCGAAGCGCGCTTTCGTCCGGAAATACTGGAGCGCATTTTACGTGTCGTTCGTCACCGTGGCTTTCGGGTGTGTACCATGAATCTGGCTTCAGCGGGCAATACCGACAATGTTAATATTGAAATGACCGTTGCCAGTCAGCGCTCAGTCGATTTACTGTCAACACAACTTAACAAACTCATGGATGTCGCGAACGTCCAGATCCACCAACAGACAACACAACAAATCCGCGCCTGAGCGTGAAAGGAAATAAGAATGACGAAGAAAGCCGACTTTATCTGGTTCAATGGCGAGATGGTTAAGTGGGAAGAAGCAAAGCTCAGCGTGATGTCCCACGCACTGCATTATGGTACTTCTGTTTTCGAAGGTGTCCGTTGCTATGACTCGCACAAAGGACCTGTCGTCTTCCGCCATCGTGAACACATGCAGCGCCTGCGTGATTCTGCAAAAATCTACCGTTTCCCGGTCAAACAAAGCGTGGATGAGCTGATGGCAGCCTGCCGTGAGGTACTGCGTGTCAATAACCTGAAAAGTGCTTACATTCGTCCTTTAGTGTTTGTTGGAGATGTGGGGCTTGGCGTTAACCCACCAGATGGCTACAGCACCGACGTGATTATTGCTGCTTTCCCATGGGGAGCCTATCTGGGTGCCGAAGCGCTGGAGCAGGGGATCGACGCGATGGTTTCATCCTGGAACCGTGTTGCACCCAATACGCTGCCAACCGCGGCTAAAGCCGGGGGAAATTATCTCTCTTCTTTGCTGGTAGGCAGTGAGGCACGTCGCCACGGCTACCAGGAAGGTATCGCCCTGGACACCCACGGTTATATTTCCGAAGGCGCAGGTGAGAACCTGTTTGAAGTGAAAGATGGCGTCCTGTTTACGCCGCCGTTCACTTCATCTGCACTGCCAGGCATTACCCGTGATGCGATCATTAAGCTGGCGCAGGATATGGGCATCGAAGTTCGTGAGCAGGTACTGTCGCGTGAGTCGCTGTATCTGGCCGACGAAGTCTTCATGTCCGGTACTGCAGCCGAGATCACCCCGGTTCGTAGCGTAGACCGTATTCAGGTTGGTGAAGGTAAACGCGGTCCGGTCACTGCCCGTATTCAGGCTGCCTTCTTTGGCCTGTTCACCGGCGAAACTGAAGACAAATGGGGCTGGCTGGATCCGGTTAACCCACAATAACGACATTTTGCGGGCGTCATTTGACGCCCGTGTACTATCTGATTCTGGAGTATGAGCATGCCTAAGTACCGTTCCGCCACCACCACTCATGGCCGTAATATGGCGGGTGCCCGTGCCTTGTGGCGCGCCACCGGAATGACCGATGATGATTTCGGCAAACCGATTATTGCCGTGGTTAACTCGTTCACCCAGTTTGTGCCGGGACACGTGCACCTGCGTGATTTGGGTAAACTGGTCGCCGGGCAGATTGAAGCCTCCGGTGGTGTGGCTAAAGAGTTCAACACCATTGCCGTGGATGATGGTATCGCGATGGGACATGGCGGCATGCTTTATTCCCTTCCTTCACGTGAGTTAATCGCTGACTCCGTGGAGTATATGGTCAACGCCCATTGTGCTGATGCGATGGTCTGCATCTCCAACTGTGACAAAATCACCCCCGGAATGCTGATGGCTTCTCTGCGTCTGAACATTCCGGTGATTTTCGTTTCAGGTGGTCCAATGGAGGCCGGTAAAACCAAACTTTCCGACAAAATCATCAAACTGGATCTGGTTGATGCGATGATTCAGGGGGCAAACCCAAACGTCAGCGACGCTGACAGTGAGCAGATTGAACGTTCGGCCTGTCCAACCTGCGGGTCATGTTCCGGGATGTTTACCGCCAACTCCATGAACTGCCTGACCGAAGCATTGGGTCTGTCGCAGCCGGGCAACGGTTCACTGCTGGCCACCCATGCCGATCGTAAAGACCTGTTCCTTAATGCCGGCAGGCGCATTGTCGGTCTGGCAAAACGTTATTACGAGCAGGATGACGAGAGCGTATTGCCTCGCAGTATTGCCAACAAAGCCGCTTTCGAAAACGCCATGACGCTGGATATCGCGATGGGTGGCTCAACCAATACCGTTTTACATCTGCTTGCTGCGGCGCAGGAAGGTGAGATTGATTTCAATATCTCCGATATCGACCGTTTGTCCCGCAAAGTTCCGCATTTGTGCAAAGTGGCACCCAGCACCCAGAAATACCATATGGAAGATGTCCACCGTGCGGGTGGCGTCATCGGTATTCTCGGTGAGCTGAGTCGTGCGGGGCTGATGGACAACAGCGTCAGAAACGTGCTGGGTCTGAGCCTGCAAGAGACGCTGGACAGCTATGACATCATGCTGACCAAAGATGACGCGGTTAAGAAAATGTTCCGTGCGGGACCCGTGGGCATTCGTACTACCCAGGCATTCTCGCAGGATACCCGTTGGGAAACGCTGGATGATGACCGCCAGGAGGGCTGCATTCGTTCCCGTGAATTTGCCTTCAGTCAGGACGGCGGTCTGGCGGTTCTTTACGGCAACATCGCTGAAGACGGCTGTATTGTGAAGACCGCCGGGGTGGACAAAGACAGTCTGACCTTCCGGGGACCGGCCAAAGTTTATGAAAGCCAGGATGATGCCGTTGCCGCTATTCTGGGCGGTAAAGTGGTAGCTGGCGACGTGGTGGTGATTCGCTACGAAGGACCAAAAGGTGGGCCGGGTATGCAGGAAATGCTCTATCCCACCACCTATCTGAAATCGATGGGTCTGGGCAAGAGCTGCGCATTAATCACCGACGGACGTTTCTCTGGTGGCACCTCCGGGCTGTCTATTGGCCATGCTTCTCCGGAAGCAGCGAGTGGCGGCACTATCGCACTGGTGAAGGACGGCGATATGATTGATATCGACATTCCGAATCGTGGCATCAAACTGGATGTGCCTGACAGCGAACTGCACGCCCGGCGTGAGCAGGAAGAGGCGCGCGGCGAAGCGGCTTACACGCCTCATGATCGTCAGCGTCAGGTATCGTTCGCGTTGCGTGCTTATGCCTTGCTGGCTACCAGCGCAGACAAAGGTGCGGTCCGTGATAAGAGCAAGCTGGGAGGCTGATAAACATGGCTGAATCTCAACCGCTGCCCGCCGAGCCTTGTGGCGCGGAGTATCTGCGAGCGATCCTTCGCTCGCCGGTGTATGAAGTGGCGCAGATTACCCCGTTGCAGAAGATGGAGAAGATCTCATCCCGTCTTAACAACATCATCCTGGTAAAACGTGAAGATCGTCAGCCGGTGCACAGTTTTAAACTGCGCGGGGCTTACGCGATGATGGCAACGTTGAGTGAAGAGCAGAAAGCGCGCGGGGTGATCACTGCCTCAGCGGGCAATCATGCTCAGGGTGTGGCGCTGTCGGCGACCCGGATGGGCATTAAATCCCTGATTGTGATGCCGGTGGCTACCGCTGATATCAAAGTGGATGCGGTGCGGGCGTTTGGCGGTGAGGTTTACCTGTTTGGTGCCAACTTCGATGAGGCAAAAGCAAAGGCGATCGAACTGGCTGAACAGCAGGGATACACCTTTGTGCCGCCTTTCGATCATCCGATGGTGATTGCCGGTCAGGGTACGCTGGCGATGGAGCTGTTGCAGCAGGATGCGCACATCGACAGAATCTTTGTCCCGGTCGGCGGTGGCGGACTGGTGGCTGGCGTGGCGGTGCTGATTAAACAGTTGATGCCACAAATCAAAGTCATCGCCGTCGAGGCGGAAGATTCCGCCTGTCTGAAAGCGGCACTGGATGCGGGGCATCCTGTAGATTTGCCTCGCGTCGGGCTGTTTGCTGAAGGGGTGGCAGTAAAGCGCATCGGCAGCGAAACCTTCCGTCTTTGTCAGGAATATCTCGATGACATCATTACCGTGGACAGCGATGCTATCTGCGCGGCAATGAAGGATCTGTTTGAAGATGTGCGGGCTGTAGCGGAACCTTCTGGTGCGCTGGCGCTGGCCGGGATGAAAAAGTACATTCAGCAGCAGCAGATCAGGGGCGAACGTCTGGCACACATTCTGTCCGGCGCCAACGTTAATTTTCACGGTCTGCGCTATGTCTCTGAGCGTTGCGAACTGGGTGAACAGCGTGAAGCCCTGCTGGCAGTGACCATTCCGGAACAGAAAGGCAGTTTTCTGAACTTCTGTCATCTGCTTGGCGGTCGTTCCGTCACCGAGTTTAATTATCGTTACGCCAACGCTGACAACGCCTGTATTTTTGTCGGCGTGCGCCTGACACGCGGGCTGGAGGAGCGGGGCGAAATCCTGAAATTGCTGGATGAAGGCGGCTATAAGGTGGTCGATCTCTCCGACGATGAGATGGCAAAGTTGCATGTTCGCTACATGGTGGGTGGACGTCCGTCGAAACCCCTGCGCGAGCGGCTGTTCAGCTTTGAATTCCCTGAAGCCCCCGGTGCGCTGTTACGCTTTCTGCAAACCCTGGGCACACACTGGAATATTTCGCTGTTTCATTACCGCAGTCATGGCACCGACTATGGTCGCGTGCTGGCCGGTTTTGAGCTTGACGAAAACGAACCACAGTTTGAAGAGCATCTTCAGGCGCTGGGCTACGACTTTCATGATGAAACGGCTAATCCGGCGTTCAGTTTTTTTCTTGCTGGTTAGCTACATCAGGCTCCAGAAAGCATTAATCAGCGGCTCATCGAGCCGCTTTTTTTGTACGCAAATACCCAGTTCAAACGGCGCGACCATCTCAACATTTTCCAGTTCCAGAATCCGCTTACGCACCGGTTCCGGGCTGTTTTCCAACACCACGTCCGGCAGCAACGCGATACCACATCCCAGTGCCACCATCGACACAATCGCTTCATGCCCGGAAACCGTGGCATAAATCAATGGATTGGCAATGCGACGACGACGAAACCACAAATCAATTCGCTGTCGTGCCGGTCCCTGGTCAGGCAGGATGAAGGGGATTTCTGACCAGTCAGGTTCTGGCTGAGTGGCCTGGCTGCGAACCGGGCACGGCAGCGCTGGTGCAATCAGCACCAGTGGGATCAATCCCAAAGGGGTAAAGCTGATACTGGAGGGCAACGTTGCGGGTCGTCCGGCAATGGCAATGTCGGCCTCGGTACTCTGTACTTTCTCTACCGCATCAGCGGCATCGCCAGTGGTGAGCTTGATTTCAACCAGAGGATGCTCAGCACGGAAGCGGTCAAGAATGGGAGGCAGGTGACTGTAAGCCGCCGTTACCGAGCAGAACAGCCGCAGTTCGCCGCTGAGTGACGGGCCGTTCTGGCCGATGACATGGCGCAGTTGCTGATAGTGCAGCAGTGTTTGCTGGGCAAACTGACGCAGCTGTTCCCCGGCATCGGTTAACGTGACGGTACGGTTATCCCGCAGAAACAGCGCCTGTCCCAGATCTTCCTCCAGCCGCTGGATTTGTCGGGACAGCGTCGAAGGACTGACATGCATTGCCCTGGCGCTTCGGCCAAAATGGCGGCTTTCGGCCAGATTCAGAAACAGTTTCAGATCGCGTAAATCCATATTCCGGGAACCTCATTTCAGCGTTGCATTTTCTGCAATATCACGTTGTTAATATATCAATTTAAGCAATGCATTTCCTGTCATATGATAGGGGTTATGCAGAGTGAGCCGCTGGCGGTGTCACTGACTACGATAAAATCAAGACAATCTTATACGGAGTACCCATGGCTAACTATTTCAATACTTTGAACCTGCGCAACCAGTTAGCGCAATTAGGTAAATGCCGCTTTATGGCGCGTGATGAATTCGCTGATGAAGCTAGCTACCTGAAAGGTAAAAAAGTCGTCATCGTTGGCTGTGGTGCTCAGGGTCTGAACCAGGGCCTGAACATGCGTGATTCTGGTCTGGATATCGCTTATGCCCTGCGCGCAGAAGCCATCGCTGAAAAGCGTGCATCATGGCGTAAAGCGACCGAAAACGGTTTCAAAGTCGGGACTTACGAAGAACTGATCCCGCAGGCTGACCTGGTGGTTAACCTGACTCCGGACAAGCAGCACAGCGCTGTGGTGCAGGCTGTTCAGCCGCTGATGAAAGACGGTGCGGCCCTGGGTTACTCTCACGGCTTCAACATCGTTGAAGTGGGTGAGCAGGTGCGTAAAGACCTGACCGTGGTGATGGTTGCGCCGAAGTGTCCGGGTACGGAAGTGCGTGAAGAATACAAACGTGGTTTCGGCGTGCCAACCCTTATTGCGGTGCATCCGGAGAACGATCCGAAAGGCGAAGGTATGGCGATCGCTAAAGCCTGGGCTGCGGCAACGGGTGGTCATCGTGCAGGTGTACTGGAATCGTCCTTCGTCGCCGAAGTGAAATCTGACCTGATGGGCGAGCAGACCATCCTGTGCGGTATGTTGCAGGCGGGCTCTCTGCTGTGCTTCGATAAGCTGGTGGCAGAAGGTACTGACGCGGCTTACGCGGAAAAGCTGATCCAGTTTGGTTGGGAAACCATCACCGAAGCGCTGAAACAGGGCGGGATCACGCTGATGATGGACCGTCTGTCCAATCCGGCAAAACTGCGTGCTTTTTCCCTGTCTGAGCAGTTGAAAACTATTATGGCTCCGCTGTTCCAGAAGCATATGGATGACATCATCTCTGGTGAATTTTCTTCCGGCATGATGGCTGACTGGGCTAATGACGATAAGAAATTGCTGGGCTGGCGTGAAGAAACCGGTAAAACGGCGTTTGAAACGGCACCACAGTTCGAAGGCAAAATTGCCGAGCAGGATTACTTTGATGAAGGCGTGGTGATGGTTGCTATGGTGAAAGCAGGCGTTGAGCTGGCCTTCGAAACCATGGTTGATGCGGGCATCATCGAAGAATCAGCTTATTACGAATCCCTGCATGAGCTGCCGCTGATTGCCAACACCATCGCCCGTAAGCGCCTGTACGAAATGAACGTGGTGATTTCCGATACCGCAGAATATGGTAACTACCTGTTCTCTTATGCGGCGGTTCCCCTGCTGAAAGAATTCATGACCACTTTGCAGGCGGGCGACCTCGGTAAAGCGGGTGCAGCTTCGTCAACGGTGGATAATGCCCAGTTACGCGATGTGAACGAAGCGATTCGTCACCATCCAATTGAAGCGGTAGGCCGCAAACTGCGTGGCTACATGACCGACATGAAACGTATTGCGGTCGCAGGTTAATCTCTCTTGCAGCTGGTCAGTGATGGCCAGCTGCCTCTCCTTCTCTCCCCCCTTATGCAGTTGCCAGAAAACGGCGGGCAAGCAGGCACCAGTAGGCTGCCGCAGGAATAATTAACTCGTCATTAAAGTCATAAGCAGGGTGGTGAAGCATCGGGCCTTCTCCTGCACCGATCATCAGATACGCCCCTTGCGGATTCTCGTCCAGCATAAAAGCGAAGTCTTCACTTCGTGTCAGTGGCGGTGTATCTGTGCAAATCAGGGATTCATCGACCAGTTCTCTGGCAACACTGATGGCGAATGCCGTCTCCTCAGCAGCATTAAACAGCACCGGGCAGCCGTTAATGTGCCTCACCCTCGCGGTGGTGTTTACCTTTTTCGCCTGGGCGTGTACCTCATCCTCAATACGATGCAGTAACTGCTCGCGGCGCTGTGGATCAAGCGTTCCGACGCGAAGTTTCAGCCGTGAAAGTTGGCCTGGATTACCCTCGGACTGAATTTCGCCGGAGATAATAGTGGACGGCCCGAAGAGTGACGCCTTTCTGACAATAAAAGTTTTGATCTGAGCGGCAGTCAGAGAGGCATCGGCCTGGCCGCCGCTGGCGCTTATTTCAATATTCAGGGTATCGCAGGAGGCCATCATGGCACCGGACCTGAAATGAAAAGCGCCTTCGGACAGCCCCGGCATGGTATGCAGGGCAAACACAGCATCACAGGGGAATTGTGCAAACAGCCCCTCTGCAAGCATCACTCTGCTACCATACAGTAGCTCCGCCGCTGGCTGGAAAATCAGATGCAGGGTGCCGTCAAATGATCGATGCTCTGCCAGATATTCGGCGGCACATAATAAAATGGCGACATGTCCGTCATGACCACAACCGTGAAACTTTCCGGCGGTTTTACTACTCCAGGCTTTGCCGCTCTCTTCCTGTAGCGGCAGCGCATCCATCTCTGCGCGTATCGCCAGCACTTTGTCTCCTGTACCCGCCCTGAGCGTAGCTATCACGCCGGTGGTGTCCGGTTGATGACTGATGCTGAAACCCATTTTTTCAAGCTGTGAAGCCACTAAATCACGGGTGCGAAACTGATCAAAACCGATTTCAGGGTGCTGGTGTAGATCACGACGGAATGCCACCCAGCTGCTTTTTCTCGCCGCAAGGGCCTGATGAAGCGGATGCATAACTCTCTCCTTGTGTGCAGATAAAACGGCGATCCGGCCGTTGCGATAAAATATAACTTATTGAAAATTATATTTTTAATCTTGTTTAACACTATAAATATGCCGAAGCCTGCCGGTCAAACCTAAAGGTCATTTTTCGCTGCGGAAAGGGAGGGCGTTCATAAATTAAGCAGAAGGGGAGGAGAGAACGGGCGGGTTTATCGTGGCTTAAAAGGCTAACCACCGATATGAGGTTGCAGGAATGTCAGCCGGTTGATGACCTGCTACTTTCCTGCAACGTAAAAAGGGCCTGATCAGTTACGGTACAGTACCTTAATAATGTGGTAGCCAAACTGCGTATGCAGTGGGCCATAAGGCGTGATAAGTGGGCATGAAAACACCACCTTATCAAAGGCCGGGACCATCGCCCCCTGCTTGAATTCCCCCAAATGGCCGCCTTTTTTGCCTGACGGGCAAATGGAGTGCTTTTTGGCTAATTTTTCAAAATCAGCGCCCTGCTCCAGTTGAGCCAGAATGTCCTGCGCCTGTTTCTCTTCTTTAACAAGGATATGGAGTGCTGCTGCGGTTTTTGCCATGTTCGTACCTTGAGTCATAGGGATGCGGCTGGCTATACTAGCACGCTGTGATTTCTTTCCCCCTGTCATTTCATTGAGTGATTTCCCCTATGCGTCTTAATCCTGGGCAGCAACATGCCGTCGAATTTGTTACCGGACCGTGTCTGGTGCTTGCCGGAGCGGGTTCAGGAAAAACGCGTGTTATTACCAATAAAATTGCGCATCTGATCCGTGAGTGTGGCTATCAGGCGCGGCATATTGCTGCGGTGACGTTTACCAACAAGGCCTCGCGAGAGATGAAAGAGCGCGTGGCGCAAACGCTTGGACGCAAGGAAGCCCGGGGTCTGATGATCTCCACTTTCCATACGCTGGGGCTGGAAATTATCAAAAAAGAGTATGCGGCGCTGGGGATGAAATCCAACTTTTCCCTGTTTGACGACCAGGACCAGCTGGCATTACTGAAAGAGCTGACCGAACCGTGGCTGGAGAATGACAAGAATCTGTTACAGCAGCTGATTTCAACCATCGGGAACTGGAAAAATGATCTGATGGACCCGTCCCGCGTTGCCGCCACGGTGACCTCAGAACGCGATAAGATCTTTGCCCATTGTTATGGTCTCTATGACCGGCATCTCAAATCCTGCAATGTCCTGGATTTTGACGATCTGATCCTGCTGCCTACACTGTTGTTTCAGCGCAATACCGAGGTGCGCGAGCGCTGGCAGCAGCGCATCCGCTATCTGCTGGTGGATGAGTATCAGGATACCAATACCAGCCAGTATGAGCTGGTGAAATTGCTGGTGGGCGCGCGTGCGCGGTTTACCGTGGTGGGGGATGATGATCAATCCATCTACTCCTGGCGAGGTGCAAGACCGCAAAACCTGGTTCTGCTGAAAGAGGATTTTCCGGCATTACAGGTCATCAAGCTGGAACAGAATTACCGCTCCTCTGAGCGGATTCTGAAAGCGGCCAATATTCTGATTGCGAATAATCCACACGTTTTTGAAAAGCGTCTGTTTTCAGAGCTGGGCTACGGTGCGGAGCTGAAAGTGGTGACCGCCAATCATGAAGAGCACGAAGCCGAGCGGGTCACCGGCGAGCTGATTGCCCATCACTTCATCAATAAGACTGGCTATAAAGATTACGCCATTCTCTATCGCGGTAACCATCAGTCGCGTGTTTTTGAAAAGATGCTGATGCAGAACCGTATCCCTTACCGCATTTCTGGCGGCACGTCGTTCTTTTCCAGACCGGAAATAAAAGATCTGCTTGCCTACCTGCGCGTACTGACCAATGAGAACGACGACAGCGCTTTTATGCGCATCGTTAACACGCCGAAGCGTGAAATTGGCCCGGCAACCTTACAAAAGCTGGGCGAGTGGGCGCTGCAACGCAACAAGAGCCTGTTCAGCGCCAGTTTTGATCTGGGCTTAGGGCAAACCTTAAGCGGGCGGGGTCTGGAATCGTTACAGCGTTTTACCGTCTGGCTGCGTGAGATTGCCGTTCTGGCGGAACGGGAGCCGGTCAGCGCAGTGCGTGATTTGATCCGTGGCATCGATTACGAAAGCTGGCTGTTTGAAACCTCTACCAGCCCCAAAGCCGCCGAAATGCGCATGAAGAATGTTAATACGCTGTTCCAGTGGATGACGGAAATGCTTGAGGGCAGCGATATTGATGAACCCATGACGCTGACGCAGGTGGTTACACGCTTTACGCTTCGCGACATGATGGAACGCGGTGAAAGCGATGAAGAGGCCGATCAGGTACAGCTGATGACGCTACATGCGTCGAAAGGGCTGGAGTTTCCCTATGTCTACCTGGTCGGTATGGAAGAGGGATTGCTGCCTCACCAGAGCAGCATTGATGAAAATAATGTCGAGGAAGAGCGCCGTCTTGCCTATGTCGGCATCACCAGAGCACAAAAAGAGCTGACCTTTACCCTGTGCCGCGAACGTCGCCAGTATGGCGAGCTGGTGCGGCCGGAACCGAGCCGTTTTTTACTGGAGTTGCCACAGGACGATCTCAGCTGGGAAACCGAACGCAAAGTTGTCAGCGCGCAGGAACGGATGCAGACCGGACAGAGCCGCGTCGCTGGCTTGCGGGCGATGCTGGATAAGGCGAAAAATAACGCCTGACCTGCTTTAACGGGTGGTTGGCCACTGACAGAGGATTGCTCAAATACCTGCTTTCAGTGGCCCGACTGCCACTTCCTGTTGCCCCAGCCCCTTTTGTTATGCCATCACCGCCGCCCCCTTTCCCGGACGATTATTTCGACAATTTATTATCACAACCGGGAACCTGATTACCCAGGCTACCACCTAAACCACATCGCGATAATTGTGGGCCTTCAATCCCCTCCATAACCAATGATCAGGACAGATCTCAGCTTCTTGTAAGGGTTTATTATGATGATTCAAAACAGAGTGACGGGTTTGTCCACGCCGACTTTTTCTGAAAGCGCGGGCAGCCAGGCCCAGGATCCGCTGAAACAGTCGTTAGCGGGTTGTCATGGTGCTGGTGGTGGTTCATTTTCTTCGGTTTCAAATTCCCCCATTTCCTATGGCAAAACCACATCGCCTGACGCCTTGCAATCAGGTGCTGCGGGAACGAACTCGGGTCAGCCAACTTTGCAGTCGGCATTAACCCAGATTGCTCAGTTGCTGCGTGAACTGTTGCCACTACTGCTCTCACGTATGTCGCAAAATAATCAATCATCTGGCACAGGCGGTGGGCAGCAGGGTAGCGGCTCGTCTTTGGGCGGTTCCGGGCAGCAGGGGGAGTGGACAGAATACGTCTGGTACAAACAATCCCATCGATTTTTCTAAATTCGCTTCGCCATCAAATAATCTTCCCGCCACCAACAGTGGCACGTCGTCATCAGACAGTATAAAAGGCACGTCGCTGGCGGCCGCGCCAGTGAGCGTTAACTCTCCGGTAAAAGAGACCTCGCTGGCGGCCTCACCCGTCACAACCAGTTCCACGTCCACTGACACCTCATCAATCAAAGGAACATCACTGGCAGCGTCACCTGTGACCACATCGTCCAGTGGCAGTACGCCAGCAAAAGAGACGTCAACAGATAGCACCACCGTCAGCGCCCCGACATCAAAGTCAGTGGCGGCTACGCCAGCAGCGGATGCGACTCACAGCGCCAGCTCGACCAGTAAGGTCTCTGCCACCAGCGCAACGTCAGAGGTTTCCTCCAGCAAAAGTACCGGACTTGCCGGCATGACAGGTTTCGCCAAAGCTGCAAACACCACCGGGGGGGCCGGGGGGAAAGTGGTGACGGTATCCACCGTGGATGAATTGCAAAAAAGTCTGGAAGGCGATGAACCAACGACCATCAAGCTCTCTAAAGATCTGTCGTCTGCTGACAAAGTCGTGCTCAAATTTGGGGCGAACAAGACTCTGGAAGGGACATCGGAAGGGACCGGATTGCACAATATCTATCTCGCCAGTGACAAAACGGCAGGTAATGATGTGTTCCAGAACCTTAATTTCACCCATGACGATCGTTATCGTGCTAACGGTGATATTCCGCTCTTTATCAGCAATGGCTCAGGATACTGGATTGACCACAACACCTTCTCCGGGACCAAAGACAAAGATGCCACCGGGCTGGATAAATTACTGTATGTCGGCGGTACGGCAGACAATGTGACACTGAGCAACTCTGTATTTAAGGACAATGAGTACGGCGTGATTCTTGGTCAGCCGGATGACTCAGCGTCGGCAAAACAAACTTACGGCGGATATCCGCGCATGACGATTGCTAATAACGTCTTTGACAATCTGGATGTGCGTGCGCCTGGTTTGATGCGTCAGGGGAAATTTGATGTCTACAACAACACCATCAACAATTTCCATCTGGGTTACACCATTGCTTCCAATGCCACGGTCCTTTCGCAGTCAAACTATTTTAATGGCGGCTATGATGTTAATGCGAAAAGCAGTGACTCTGGCGTACTGGACGATAAAGGTGATGCCGCTGGTTTTAAAGATATTGGCAGTAATGTCAGCTTTAAACAGACCTCAGCCACTACTGACTGGGTGCCAGACTACAGCCGCACAATAAAGACACCTGAAGAGGCCAATGCATATAACCTGGCTAATGCAGGGGCGGGCAAGGGCAGTTTCGCCTCTTAAGTTCTGAGCGGCCCGCCAGGCGGGCCTGCACGGATTTAATGAATGGTCAGCTGCTGCTGGACATAGCTCTGCCAGTGATACTCCTGCTCAAGCAGTTCAGCCCTTAAGGGATGTGAATCCAGCCAGCCAGCGGGCAGTGTCAGCTCGAGCGCATCACCGTTGGTATGCAGTTTAACCACGGGCAGCGTGTCATCACGACGACGGCTGGCGAGGATGATGGCCAGCCGCAGTAAGCAACATAGTCTTTCCGCCGTTTTCGATGGCAGCGTGTTTTGCTGGCTGAATAATGCCAGATCGATGCTGTTGGCCTGATTTTGTAACAGCGTTGCCAACAGTTTTTTCTGGGCTGGAGTAAAACCGGGAAGATCAAGATGACGGATAAGATAGGCGGCGTGTTGCGGGGCCTGTCTGAAATCAACGCTGAGGCCGATTTCATGGATCAGACAAGCACTGTCGAGTAACTCGCGACAGCGTTCGTCCAGTTGCCAGCTGTTGCTGACCTGCTGTGCAAAGCTTTCTGCCAGCAGGCGTACGCGATCGGCCTGCTCAGCGTCAATACTGAAACGACGCTGGATATTATGCAGCGTACGGCCACGGATATCGTGGTCTGTTGGCAGATTCAGCATCCCGTACACCAGGCCTTCACGTAGTGCCCCGCCCGCCAGCGTCATGGTGGTGATCGACAGCTCGGTAAAGATGGCGATCAAAATCGACAGACCGCTGGGGAAAACCAGCGCACGTTCCAGCGTCAGTCCTTCAATTTCCAGCTCTTCCAGCTTGCCACACTGAATAGCGCGCAGCTTAAGCTGTTGCAGTTTATTCAGTGTGATACGCTCATCCATGCCCTGCGCAATCATAATCTCCTGTAGCGCCTGCACCGTGCCGGAAGCCCCAACGCACACCTCCCATCCCTGCTCACGTAGCTGGTCGACTACCGGGCGAATTTGCTCACGGGCGGCATTTTCCGCCTGAGCGAAATTGTCTCTGGTCAGGTGACGATTGCCAAAGTAGCGTTCCAGCCAGGTGACGCAGCCCATTGGCAGACTCAGCAGCGTGGTGGTCTGTGAACCGCTGCCGGTAACCAGCTCTGTGCTGCCGCCGCCGATATCTACCACCAGACGTTTATCAGGGCCACCGGTGGTGTGCGCCACGCCCTGATAAATCAGACGTGCTTCTTCCTCGCCGCTGATGACGTTTACCGGACAGTTAAGAATTTGTCGGGCTTTTTGCAAAAAAGTATCGGCGTTGGTGGCAATACGCAGCGTCGCTGTGGCAACGACGCGGACCCGCTCTGGTGGGATATCCTGTAATTGTTCTGAGAACAAACGCAGGCACTGCCAGCCTCGCTCCATCGCCTCTTCTGACAGCTGATGATTGCCGTCGAGGCCCGCCGCCAGTCGTACTTTGCGCTTGATGCGTGCCAGGGTCTGGACATTGCCTGCCACTTCGCGCACCACCAACATATGAAAGCTGTTAGACCCTAAATCTATCGCAGCATAAAGCGATGATGCGCCTGGCATAGCTGTTTAACCTGAACGTTTGCGGTTGGTGTTGCGAGGCGCACCGCTGCGGCGATTATTATTACCGCCACGACGAGGACCGTTGCCAGAGCGATTTCGCGTCAGACGCTTTGGCGGAGGCAGATCGGTCATCAGCGCATCACTGTTGTAGCGGCTCACACTAATACTGTGGCCGATGTACTCTTCAATTGCTGGCAGGTTCAGTGCGTACTCTTCGCAAGCCAGGCTGATTGAGTGCCCGTTGGCACCAGCTCGTCCGGTACGACCAATACGATGCACATAGTCTTCGCGATCATCAGGCAGATCGTAGTTAAACACATGGGTTACTGCCGGGATATGCAGACCCCGCGCCGCAACGTCAGTTGCAACCAGAATATCCACGTCACCTTTAGTAAAATCATCCAGGATACGCAGGCGCTTCTTCTGTGCCACATCACCGGTTAGCAGACCAACCCGATGACCGTCGGCTGCCAGATGGCCCCAGATATCCTCACAGCGGTGCTTGGTATTAGCAAAAATAATGGCGCGGTCTGGCCACTCTTCTTCCAGCAACGTTTGTAGCAGCCGCATTTTCTCTTCATTAGAAGGATAAAAAAGCTCTTCTTTAATACGATGCCCGGTTTTTTGCTCGGGTTCGACTTCCACGTATTCGGCGTTATTCATATTTTCGAACGCCAGTTCGCGCACGCGGAAGGAGAGGGTGGCAGAAAACAGCATATTCAGACGCTGATTAGCCGCAGGCATACGACGAAACAGCCAGCGAATATCTTTAATAAAGCCAAGATCAAACATCCGGTCAGCTTCATCGAGCACTACAACCTGGATGGCGCCTAAATTGACGTGATTCTGTTTGGCATAGTCGATCAGCCTGCCGGTCGTGCCGATCAGAATATCAACGCCGCTTTCCAGCACTTTCAGCTGTTTATCATAGCCGTCGCCGCCGTAAGCCAGCCCGAGATTCAGGCCCGTTGCCTGTGCCAGCGGTTCAGCATCAGCATGGATCTGCACGGCAAGCTCACGTGTTGGTGCCAGAATTAACGCACGTGGCTGATTCACCTGGCGGCCGTCCGGCGCAGGGTGAGAAAGAAGATGATGAAACGTTGACGTCAGAAACGCCATCGTTTTGCCAGTACCGGTTTGCGCCTGTCCCGCGATATCACGCCCGGAGAGCGTAAAAGGTAATGCCAGCGCCTGAATAGGCGTGCAATAGTGAAAGCCTTTATTTTCAAGGGCTTCAACAACCTTTGGGTGCAGGGCGAAGTCGGAAAACTTCTGTTCGGTTAAGTGTGTTTTGCTCATAGTGTGGTAGAATATCAGCTTACTATTGCTTTACGAAAGCGTATCCGGTGAAATAAAACCAAACTCTGTTGGCATATTTTACGCCAACCAGCCAGGCATAATCTTTTGGAGTAAGACATGAGCAGCGATAAAATTGTCCATCTGACCGACGACAGCTTTGAAACCGACGTACTGAAAGCAGAGGGTTTGACGCTGGTCGACTTCTGGGCGGAGTGGTGTGGCCCATGCAAAATGATCGCCCCCATTCTTAATGAAGTCGCTGAAGAATACGACGGCAGGTTGACAATCGCCAAGCTGAATATTGACGAAAACCCAGGCACTGCGCCTAAGTATGGTATTCGCGGTATTCCAACTTTGCTGCTTTTTAAAAATGGTGAAGTGGTGGCAACGAAAGTTGGTGCGCTTTCCAAGGGCCAGCTTAAAGAGTTTCTGAACGCGAATCTGGGCTAAACAGCCTTTCCGGCGGCTGACGGTGGGTACTGATACGCCTCATCCGTCCGGCCTCCGGTATATTTTTAGAACAACCCTGGACGTTTAGCATCAGACATGCTAATTTGAATCACACTGCACGAAGAACTTACCTGTATTTGAATCTTAGATATGCTCCTTGTTGGACACTGTATACACCCTGATATTTACAGATACCCAACAACCTGGCGGTTAGTATCATCAGTATTTCGGCCTCTTGTCTGTTACCGTCTCCTCGTTTCTGATGCACGTTTTCCTGTACGTCATCGTCGGGACTTTGACAAGAAAGCCATTAGCAGGCATGGATTTTTTGCCATACCACTTACAACAAACATTTCGAGATTTACCCCGAGTTTAAGAACCCACCATTATGAATCTTACCGAATTAAAAAATACGCCGGTTTCTGACCTGATTACCCTCGGCGAAAACATGGGGCTGGAAAACCTGGCGCGTATGCGTAAGCAGGACATTATTTTCGCCATCCTCAAACAACATGCAAAAAGTGGCGAAGATATCTTCGGTGATGGCGTACTGGAGATATTGCAGGATGGATTTGGATTCCTCCGCTCTGCTGACAGCTCCTACCTCGCCGGTCCTGATGATATCTATGTTTCTCCCAGCCAGATTCGCCGCTTTAACCTCCGCACGGGTGACACCATTTCTGGTAAAATCCGTCCGCCAAAAGAGGGTGAGCGTTATTTTGCCCTGCTGAAAGTTAACGAAGTTAACTACGACAAACCAGAAAATGCCCGCAGCAAAATTCTGTTTGAAAACCTGACGCCACTGCATGCTAATTCGCGCCTGCGGATGGAGCGTGGTAATGGTTCTACCGAAGATTTAACCGCTCGCGTACTGGACCTGGCTTCACCAATCGGTCGTGGTCAGCGTGGTTTGATCGTGGCACCGCCAAAAGCGGGTAAAACCATGCTGCTGCAAAATATCGCGCAGAGCATTGCCTACAATCATCCTGACTGTGTGCTGATGGTGCTGCTGATCGATGAGCGCCCGGAAGAAGTGACCGAAATGCAGCGTCTGGTGAAGGGTGAAGTCATCGCCTCGACCTTTGACGAACCTGCTTCCCGCCATGTGCAGGTTGCTGAAATGGTGATTGAAAAGGCTAAACGTCTGGTTGAGCATAAGAAAGATGTCATCATCCTGCTTGACTCAATCACTCGTCTGGCGCGTGCTTACAACACCGTTGTACCGGCTTCCGGTAAGGTTCTGACTGGTGGTGTGGATGCTAACGCCTTACATCGTCCAAAACGCTTCTTCGGTGCTGCGCGTAACGTGGAAGAGGGTGGTAGCCTGACTATCATCGCGACGGCGCTGGTGGATACCGGTTCGAAGATGGACGAAGTCATCTACGAAGAATTTAAAGGTACGGGCAACATGGAGCTGCATCTGGCGCGTAAAATCGCTGAGAAGCGTGTCTTCCCGGCGATCGATTACAACCGTTCTGGTACCCGTAAAGAAGAGCTGCTTACCAGTTCAGAAGAGCTGCAAAAAATGTGGATCCTGCGCAAAATCATTCATCCGATGGGTGAAATTGACGCAATGGAGTTCCTCATTAACAAGCTGGCGATGACCAAAACCAATGACGAATTCTTCGATATGATGAAGCGTTCCTGAGTATTGTCGCTGCCAGAAGGTGAAGGGCGCAGCCCGTATTACTTTCTCTCTGAAGTTTAAATACACGGGCACCAGCAGTAAAACCCGTAGAACGCCACGCGTAAACGTGGCGTTTTTCTTTTGTCAGCTATACGATTAGGCACTGGAGAATCACATAAAAGGTGCAACTCAGGATGAAATACAGCCGGACGCTGCATTTTTTACTGAAGCAAGACGGAAATCAGAGTTTAGCCGCTGTTAATGGCATATAAATTGCTTATAACTACGCGAGATTCTTAGCAGAGAGCTGTTTAATGTGAATTTACTCAATATGAGTACTGAGCTTGCTTTAATTTTTTTGTTTTCACTGGTTTTTCTTTTCTTCGCCCGTAAAGTGGCCAAAAGTGTTGGTCTGGTGGATAAACCCAATTATCGCAAGCGCCACCAGGGTGTCATTCCTCTGGTGGGGGGTATCTCTGTTTTTGCCGGAATCTGTTTCGGGTCGGTTATCACCAATTATTACATCCCTCACTTCCTGCTTTATCTGGGTTGTGCCGGTGTGCTGGTTCTGGTCGGTGCGCTGGACGACCGTTTCGATATCAGTGTAAAAATTCGCGCCTTTGTACAGGCGGCCATCGCCGTGGTCATGATGACAGCGGGCAAACTTTATTTGCTCAGTCTTGGCTATATTTTTGGCCCCTGGGAACTGGTGGTCGGCCCGTTTGGTTATGTACTGACTCTGTTTGCGGTCTGGGCCGCCATTAACGCCTTCAACATGGTTGACGGTATTGATGGCCTGTTGGGCGGTCTGTCCTGCGTCACCTTTCTGGCGATGGGCATCATTCTGCTGCTGGACGGCCAGCAAAGCCTGGCGATGTGGTGTTTTGCCATGATCGCCGCCATTGTGCCCTACATCCTGCTGAATTTTGGCGCGTTTGGTGGCCGTTATAAAGTTTTTATGGGGGATGCCGGCAGCACGCTGATTGGCTTCACCATCATCTGGATCCTGCTGGAGGCAACCCAGGGTCAGTATCATCCCATCACCCCGGTCACCGCGTTGTGGCTGATTGCCATCCCGTTGATGGACATGGTGGCTATTATGTACCGCCGTCTGAGTAAAGGGATGAGCCCTTTCTCTGCCGATCGTCAGCATATTCATCATTTGATCATGCGTGCCGGGTTCACTTCCAGACAGGCCTGCTTCCTGATAACCCTTGCGGCTGCGCTGCTGGCGGGCATCGGGGTGCTGGGAGAATCTCTCAGCTTTGTCCCCGAGTGGTCGATGCTGGTGCTCTACTTACTGGCGTTTATGCTTTATGGCTACTGCATAAAGCGCGCATGGCGCGTGGCGAGATTGATTAAAAGAGTAAAAAGACGGCTGCGCAGGGCCAGGTAGCCGTGAACACACTTAATACCCTGAAAACAAGGAATATGAAGTATGACCCGTCCTGACGTTGCTGATAACGAACTGGATATCCGTGGACTTTGCTGCACCTTATGGCGTGGCAAACGCTGGATTGTCGGTGGCATGCTGCTGTTTGCGCTGCTGGCTTATATCTGGTCCTTGCTGGTGACGCCACAGTGGAGCACCACGGCGATCACCGATCGGCCAACGGTCAATATGCTGGGAGACTTTTATACCCAGCAGCAGTTTCTTAACAATCTGGATGTACGAAACAGCAGCAGTACCTTTGTGCCGCCGTCGGTGACCGATGAAGCTTACCGGGAATTTGTCATGCAACTCTCGTCATATGACACGCGCCGTGAGTTCTGGTTACAGAGTGATTATTACCAAAAGCGCCAGACCGGTAACGTCGGCAAGGACGCGGCACGCCTCGATGAGTTAATCGGCAACATTCAGTATCAGCCAGCGGATGCGGCAAAAAATCTCAATGACACGGTTAAACTGCTGGCGGAAACTGCGTCAGACGCCAACACATTACTGCGACAGTATGTGGCATTTGCTAATCAACGGGCAGCTTCTCATCTGAATGAGGAACTGGCTGGCGGTTGGGCGGCAAAGACTGCGCAATTACAGGCACAGGTTAAAAGGCAGGAAGCGGTGGCGAAAGCCATCTACGATCGCCAGCTGAACAGCGTACAACAGGCGTTAAAAATCGCCCAGCAGCAGGGTTTTGAACAGGCAAAAACAAACACACCTTCTGAACAGCTGCCCGATTCTGAGTTGTTTTTACTGGGGCGTGCCATGTTGCAGGCTCGTCTGGAGAGTCTTCAGGCCAGCGGACCCGGCTACGAACTGGACTATGATCAAAACAAAGCCATGCTGAATACCCTTGATGCCGGCCCGTCGCGGGTGGCGACTTTCCAGACCTGGCGCTATTTGCGGACGCCGGAAGAGCCAGTGAACCGCGACAGCCCTCGTCGGCTGTTTTTAATGATTATGTGGGGTGCAGTGGGCGCCCTGACCGGAGCAGGGACTGCGCTGGTGCGTCGGCGCCGGGATTGAACGCTGGTAAGCCTGGCGTGACCACAACAGATAAAGGGAAGAGAGTAACAGTGAAAGTATTAACGGTATTCGGCACGCGCCCGGAAGCGATAAAAATGGCCCCGCTGGTTCACGCACTCGCTCAGGACAGTGAGATAGAAGCACGCCTGTGCGTGACGGCACAGCATCGTGAGATGCTGGACCAGGTGTTACAGCTGTTTGCCATCGTCCCGGATTACGATCTCAATATCATGCGTCCTGGTCAGGGGCTGACTGAGATTGCCAGCCGTATTCTTGAAGGGTTGAAAGCCGTTTTTACTGAATTCACTCCTGACGTGGTGCTGGTGCATGGCGATACCACCACCACGCTGGCCGCCAGTCTGGCTGCGTTCTATCACCGGATTCCGGTAGGACATGTGGAAGCGGGCCTGCGTACCGGAGATCTCTATTCGCCGTGGCCAGAGGAGGCGAACCGCACTCTGACCGGTCATCTGGCGTCTTACCACTTTACGCCAACGGAAACGGCCCGGCAGAATCTGCTGCGGGAGAACCTGTCCGCCACGCGCATGTTTGTCACCGGCAACACGGTCATTGATGCGCTGTTTTGGGTTCGTGACCGGGTGCTGAGTGATGATGGATTGAGAAATAGCCTGGCGACACGCTATCCGTTTCTGTATGCGGATAAAAAGATGGTCCTTGTCACCGGACACCGGCGTGAGAGTTTTGGCGGTGGCTTTGAACGTATCTGTAGTGCGCTGGCGGAGATTGCCCGCCTGCATCCGGATGCTCAAATCGTCTATCCGGTCCATCTCAATCCTAACGTCAGTGAGCCGGTTAACCGCATTCTTAGCGGCATTGATAACATCGTGTTGATCGAACCACAGGAGTATCTGCCATTTGTTTACCTGATGGTGCGTTCCTGGCTGATCCTCACCGATTCCGGCGGTATTCAGGAAGAAGCGCCATCACTGGGCAAACCTGTGCTGGTGATGCGCGACACCACCGAACGCCCGGAAGCCGTTGAGGCGGGCACGGTGAAGCTGGTGGGCACCGATGTCAAAAAAATTGTCAGTGAGGTGACACGCCTGCTGACGGATGAAGAAGCGTACCAATCCATGAGCCGTGCCCATAACCCCTATGGCGACGGCCTGGCCTGCGAACGTATCGTGCAGGCACTCAAAAATAATCGGGTTTCGTTATGATTTTCAATACCATATCTGTAATCGGGCTGGGCTATATTGGCCTGCCCACCGCTGCCGCTTTCGCTTCACGGCAAAAATCGGTGATCGGCATCGATATCAATGCTCACGCAGTTGACACCATCAATCGCGGCGAGATTCACATCATCGAACCTGACCTCGACAGGGTGGTGAAAACGGCTGTGGAGCAGGGCTGGTTGCGGGCAGCAACCCAACCTGAACCGGCAGATGCCTTTCTGATTGCTGTGCCAACCCCCTTTCAGGAAGGGCATCAGCCCGATTTATCCTTTGTAAAAGCGGCTGCGGAGTCGATTGCGCCGGTGTTGAAAAAAGGGGATCTGGTGATCCTCGAATCCACCTCTCCGGTGGGGGCCACGGAGCAGATGGCCGCCTGGCTGGCATCAGCGCGCAGCGACTTAACCTTCCCCCAGCAGGCCGGTGAGCAGGCTGATATCCATATTGCCTACTGCCCGGAACGGGTATTACCGGGCAAGGTGATGATTGAGCTGTTTAAAAACGACCGGGTGATCGGCGGCATGACCGCCACCAGTTCGCAAAAAGCCTGCGCGCTGTACGATATTTTCCTTGAGGGCGAATGTGTGGTGACCAACTCACGCACCGCCGAGATGTGCAAGCTGACGGAAAACAGCTTTCGGGATGTCAACATCGCCTTTGCCAATGAACTGTCACTGATTTGCACCGAACAGCGGATCAACGTCTGGGAGCTAATCGCGCTGGCCAACCGCCATCCCCGCGTCAATATTCTCCAGCCAGGACCTGGCGTTGGGGGGCACTGCATCGCTGTCGATCCCTGGTTTATCGTGGCGCAAAACCCCGACGAGGCCCGCTTAATCCGTACGGCGCGTGAGGTGAACGATGCCAGGCCGCACTGGGTGCTGGAACAGGTGAAAAAGACCGTAGCAGAGTGCCTGCTGACCAGCGATAAACGTCCCAGCGAGCTGACCATTGCCTGCTTTGGCCTGGCATTCAAACCGAACATCGACGATCTGCGTGAAAGCCCGGCAATGGAAGTAACCGGTCTGATCGCGAACTGGCATCAGGGAGATACGCTGGTGGTGGAGCCCCATATCCATCAGCTGCCTGACGCGCTGCCGGGTAAAGCCCGGCTGGTATCACTGGATGACGCTTTACAACAGGCAGATGTGCTGGTGATGCTGGTCGATCACGCCGTATTCAGGGCGGTGGACAACAACCGCGTCAAATCTCACTGGATTGTCGACACCAAAGGGGTCTGGCAGTGAGTCTGACAGGCCAGCCATTGCAGGCAATCAAGGGGCGACTCACGCCGCTTGGCTGGGAAAATGCCTTTTTTGCGCAAAACAGCGCGCTTCTCAGCCTGGATACGCATCAGCCCCCCCTTGATGAAGCGCAGTTGCAGGCCTGGGGACTGGTGCAGGTTAAAGTCCTTTTCCAGCAGACGGCGGAGCTTGATGCGCTGCATAAACTGGGCTTCCGTCTGGTTGAAGGCGAAGCCGAGCTGGTGTTGGGTATCGGCACGGGCGGCAGGCCGGAGGGGATCCGCATCGCTAAAAAAGAGCACATTGCGCCACTGCGTGAAGCCGCAAGCGGTGCCTTTGCCCACAGTCGTTTCCGACAGCCCTGGTATCAGCCGGGCGACAGCAGCCGCTTCTATGCGCAGTGGGTGGAGAACGCGGTGCTGGGCAGCTTCGACCACCAATGCCTGCTGGCCGTTAGTGAGCAGGGTGATTTGCAGGGTTTCGTCTCCCTGCGCGAATTGTCAGATGGCAGTGCGCGTATTGGCCTGCTGGCAACCCTCCCCGAAGCGCAGGGGCTGGGCGTCGGGCAGAGAATGGTTGCGGCGGCCGTTGACTGGTGCCGCGCCCGCCGTCTGACGCGCCTGCATGTGGCAACCCAACTGGGCAACCTGCCTGCGCTACGGCTTTATCTTCGTTGCGGTGGCGTGATTGAACGTACCGCTTACTGGCTTTACAGGTAACCTTATGATCCCGTTTAACGCCCCACCGATAGTCGGTAGCGAGCTTGAATACATGCAGTCTGCGATGGGCAGTGGCAAGCTGTGCGGTGACGGAGGCTTTACCCGCCGCTGTCAGCAATGGATGGAAAATAAATTCGGCAGCAAAAAGGTGCTGTTAACGCCCTCCTGTACCGCGTCGCTGGAGATGGCCGCCATCCTGATTAACATCCAGCCGGGTGACGAAGTGATTATGCCCAGCTACACCTTTGTTTCCACTGCCAATGCCTTTGTGCTGCGCGGCGCGACCATTGTCTTTGTGGATATCCGTCCGGATACGCTCAACATTGACGAACGGCTGATAGAAGCGGCGATCACCGACAAAACCCGCGCGATTGTGCCGGTTCATTATGCGGGTGTCGGGTGCGAAATGGACGTCATTATGGCGCTGGCAGAGAAATACAAGCTATGGGTGATCGAAGATGCCGCGCAGGGCGTGATGTCCACTTACAAAAGCAAAGCGCTGGGCACCATTGGCCATATCGGCTGCTTCAGCTTTCACGAAACCAAAAACTACACCGCAGGTGGCGAAGGCGGCGCGACGCTAATCAACGATCCTGCGTTGGTCGAGCGGGCAGAAATTATCCGTGAAAAAGGGACTAACCGCAGCCAGTTCTTTCGCGGGCAGGTGGATAAATATACCTGGCGGGATATCGGCTCCAGTTATCTGATGGCCGATTTGCAGGCGGCATACCTCTGGGCGCAGCTTGAGGCGGCGAAGCGAATTAACGATCAACGCCTGCGCCTGTGGCAGCACTACTTTACTGCGCTGCAACCGGTAGCGGCCAGCGGCAGAATATCGCTGCCATCCCTGCCGCCAGCTTGCCAGCACAACGCCCATATGTTCTATATCAAGCTGCGCGATAACGATGATCGCACGGCGCTGATCGCCTGGCTGAAAGAGGCGGAAATCCTGGCGGTGTTCCATTACATTCCGCTACATGCTTCCCCCGCCGGAGAGCGTTTCGGTCGTTTTCACGGTGATGACCGCTACACGCAGTCAGAGAGCGAGCGCCTGCTGCGTCTGCCGCTGTTTTACAACCTGTCTGACAACAATCAGCAGACGGTGATCAACTCTCTGCTGAGCTATTTTTCCTGATATGTCACTGGCAAAGGCTTCGGTGTGGACGGCAGCGTCCACGCTGGTAAAAATTGCTGCCGGATTGCTGGTGGTGAAAATGCTGGCGGTGTCGTTTGGCCCCGGCGGTGTCGGACAGGCGGGTAATTTCCGCCAGCTCATCACCGTGCTGGGCGTGCTGGCCGGGGCGGGTATCTTCAACGGTGTAACGAAATACATCGCGGAATATCAGCAGCAGCCGGCGCGATTACAGGCGGTTACCGGCACCGCGTCAGCAATGGTGCTGGTTTTCTCTCTCGCGCTCGGCGTGTTTTTCCTGCTTTTCGCGAAGCAAGTCAGTATCGGGTTGTTTGCCCGTGGTGAATATCAGAACGTGGTGCGCGTGGTGGCCTTTCTCCAGATGGGCATTGCCTGGGCTAATCTGATGCTGGCGATCATCAAGGGGTTCCGCGATGCACGGGGCAACGCGCTGGCATTGATTTCCGGCAGCCTGGCAGGCGTGGTCGCGTGGTTTGTTTGCTACTGGCTTGGTGGATACAGCGGTGCGCTGGTGGGTATGGCACTGGTTCCGGCGTTGGTTGTCTTGCCTGCGGCGATGATTCTGGCGAAGCGTGACCATCTGCCGCTGCGTTTTCTCCGACCGGTATGGCATGGGGACATCGCCCGTAACCTCAGTAAATTCACCCTGATGGCCTTGATCACCTCGGTGACGCTGCCGGTGGCGTGGATAATGATGCGTAACCTGCTGGCAGAGCATGATGGCTGGGAGCAGGTTGGCCTGTGGCAGGGCGTGACCAGCATCTCCGATGCTTACCTGCAATTTATTACCGCCTCCTTCAGCGTATATCTGCTACCAACGCTCTCCAGACTGACCAGCAGGCAGGCCCTCTCGCAGGAGATTTTTCGCGCGTTACGCTTTGTGCTTCCGACGGTGATGGCGGTCAGTCTGACGGTCTGGCTACTGCGCGATCTGGCCATCTGGTTGCTGTTTTCCAGCAAGTTCACGGGGATGCGTGACCTGTTCGTCTGGCAGCTGACCGGTGATGTGTTCAAAGTCGGATCGTATATTTTCGGATACCTGGTGATCGCCAAAGCGTCGCTGCGTTTTTACATTCTGACCGAGGTCAGCCAGTTTTTACTGCTGACGTTATTTGCGCGCTGGCTGATCCCACTGCACGGTGCCACCGGCGCAGCGCAGGCCTATATGGCCTGCTATATCACTTATTTTGCACTCTGTGTGGGTGCCTTTTTTATCTGGCGCAGACAAGTATGACAACCATCATTCATGTGCTCGGCTCTGCCATTCCTCACCATAATCTGACGGTGTTGAGGTTTTTTAACGACATACTGTTCGAAGCTGCGCCCTGTTCTGTGCGCCGTCAGTTCTGGGTGGTGGGTGAAGCCAGCGAATGGCGCAATCTGGCGGTGCGCACCTTTGCTGACAAGCAAGCCATAGCACAGGCGGTGACAGTGATGGCCTCTGCTGACCGCAGCACGCGCTTTTTCTTTCACGGGCAGTTTAACCCGACGTTATGGCTGGCGATGCTGACCGGTCGGTTGCGCAGGTCGCAGGTCTGGTGGCATATCTGGGGGGCCGACCTGTATGAACAGGCCGCTGGTCTGAAATTCCGCCTGTTCTATCTGATGCGCAGGCTGGCTCAGCGGCGGGTGGGGCATATCTTCGCCACGCAGGGAGATATCAGTTATTTCCGACAGCGTAATCCGTCTGTCCCGGCCTCTTTGCTCTACTTCCCGACCCGTATGGCGCAGGTAGCTGTGCCGACGATGTCCGGAAACCAGCGCTTCACCATCCTCGTGGGTAACTCCGGGGACAGCAGTAACCGTCATATTCAGGCGCTGCATGACATTCATCAGCAGTTTGGCGATGAGGTGGAGGTGATAGTCCCACTGGGTTATCCGGAAAATAACGCCGCTTATATCCGGGAGATCGCGCAGGCAGGGAAGGCACTCTTTGCCGAGGGCCGCGTGCACCTTCTCCATGAAAAGCTTGATTTCCCGGCCTACCTCCAGCTGATTTCCCGCTGCGATTTAGGCTATTTCATTTTTGAACGCCAGCAGGGTATTGGCACGCTGTGCCTGCTTATTCAGGCCAATATTCCCTTTGTCATCAATCGCAAAAATCCATTCTGGCAGGATCTGACCGCGCAGCAGGTTCCGGTACTGTTTGCCGGCGATCCGCTAGACGCCGCCGTGGTGGATGAAGCGCGACGGCAGATGCAGCTGCTGGACAAATCTTCGATAGCCTTCTTTGATCCGGCATACGTGGCTGGCTGGCAAAAGGCGTTGATGCTGATCGAAGGAGAAACGGCATGATGTTATCGCAGTTTGCAGGGCTGCTGATGGTCTGGCTGCTGTCGCTGGGGATGATACTGACGCTCACCTGGCGTGAATTTCGCCGGGTGCGTTTTAACTTTAACGTTTTCTTCTCGCTGCTGTTTCTGCTGACTTTTTACTTCGGCTTTCCGTTCACTGCGCTGTTAGTGTCACGCTTTAACGTCGAGGTGGTGCCTGCGGAGTATCTGCTTCAGGCGATGCTGTCTGCCACCTGCTTTTATGCCATCTATTATGTCAGCTACAAGACCCGCCTGCGGTCGGACAACCATCGGCCTTCCCGCCAGATCTTCACCATCAATCGCGTCGAGGCGCATCTCACCTGGGGGATCCTCGCGCTGATTGCGCTCGGTACGGTGCTGGTGTTCTTTCTGCATAACGGTTTTTTGCTGTTCAAACTGCACAGTTACAGCCAGATATTCTCGGCTGACGTCTCCGGCGTCGCCCTCAAACGCTTTTTCTATTTCTTTATCCCGGCGATGTTAGTGGTCTATTTCCTCAATCAGAGCCTGCGTCGCTGGCTGTTCTTTCTGGTGGCGACGGTGGCATTTGGTCTGTTGACCTACGTGATTGTGGGTGGCACGCGGGCCAATATCATTATCGCCTTCGCCCTGTTTCTGTTTATTGGCATTATTCGCGGTTGGATCACGCTCTGGATGCTGGCAGCGGCGGGCGTGGCAGGCGTGGCGGGCATGTTCTGGCTGGCGCTGAGACGCTATAACCTTGACGTCAGCGGCGATGAGGCTTTTTACACCTTTCTTTATCTGACGCGGGATACCTTTTCGCCGTGGGAAAACCTGGGGCTGCTGTTACAAAATTATCACCGGATTGATTTCCAGGGACTCGCGCCAGTGGTGCGGGATTTTTACGTCTTTATTCCTGGCTGGCTGTGGCCGGGAAGGCCCTCCATCGTGCTGAATAGCGCCAACTATTTCACCTGGGAAGTGCTGAATAACCACTCTGGCCTAGCGATCTCCCCGACGCTGATTGGCTCGCTGGTGGTGATGGGCGGCGTGTGGTTTATTCCTCTGGGCGCGGTAGCCGTTGGCATGATCATTAAATGGTTCGACTGGCTGTATCAGCAGGGCCAGCGTGAAAGCAGTCGTTATAAGGCCGCGGTGCTGCAAAGTTTCTGCTTTGGCGCGGTGTTTAACATTATTGTGCTGGCGCGTGAGGGGCTGGATGCGTTTGCTTCTCGCGTGGTGTTCTTCTGCCTGATTTTTGTCGCGGCGGTGGTGGTAGCCAAGCTGATTTTTTGGCTGCTGGACAGCGCAGGCCTGATCCGCGGCCGTAAAATGACGGTTTCTGTCCCTGTGCAGAGCTGATTGTCAGATTCAGAGTCATTGACCTTAAGGAACCTGCAATGGATATCCCCTCTATTGTGCCGCAGTATCAGATCCGTGGCATTACCCTGCTGGGATTCAGCGACATGGCCGGGATGCTGGACTATCTCTGTCAGGAAGGGACGGTTAGAACCGGTACGCTGGTGGCGATTAATGCCGAAAAAGTGCTGACCGCCGAGAGCCAGCCGGAGATTCAACAGTTGATTGCGGCGGCAGAGTACAAATATCCCGACGGCATCAGTATCGTGCGCTCCATCCGCAAAAAGTATGCGGGTGCCCGAGTATCGCGTATTGCCGGTGCTGATTTATGGCAAGCGTTGATGGAGCGAGCCGGGCGGGAAGGCACGCCTGTTTTTTTGGTCGGTGGCAAGCCTGCAATACTGAATCAGACCGCAGATAAGCTGCGCCGACAGTGGAATGTGAATATTGTCGGCGTACAGGATGGGTATTTCACCCCGGTGGAAAGCGAGGCACTGTTTGCGCGCATTGCTGCAAGCGGCGCAAAGATTGTCACGGTGGCGATGGGTTCACCGCGTCAGGAAGTGTTAATGCGTGACTGTAAGGCCGTTTATCCGCAGGCGCTGTATATGGGGGTTGGCGGCACCTATGATGTTTTCACCGGCCATGTAAAGCGTGCGCCCAAAATCTGGCAGAAAATGGGGCTGGAGTGGTTATATCGACTGATTTCGCAGCCCTCGCGTTTACGGCGTCAGCTCCGGCTGCTGAAATACCTTAACTATCACTGGCGTGGCGAGCTGTAACTTTTATTTCCAATGTAAAAGGGGGCAGTTTGGATATCGGAATTATTGTTCGTCAGGACTGTTTTTGGCCTTTCGGTTTTGGCTGGTTTCAGGCGATGAAAGTTGCCGGAAACCGGTATCCGGTTGCTTTTCCAACTATGATTGCCTGTCAGATTAATGCGCTCCCAGCTTGAAGAGGACAACTGCGACAGCAGTTGCTGGCAGATAAAAATTCTTCGCAGGCTGATCCGTGGCTAACGCCATCAACAGGAAATTGAACGGGCGTATGCGCTGGGGAAATATCGGGGAAAACAGGCCGATCAGGAGCGGCATCAGAAAGTCCTGTACTACCGGCAGGTAAAAAAACACTATCCGCAAACCGCAAACGCGACGGGCTACAGACCTTCGCAACTCCGCCGTATCCAGGCACTGTACCGACAATCAGAAGCCTGAAATTTTGGTTAAGTCAGGATTAAGGTATGATGCGCTGATTTTATAACCACTGTATTCATGAGGGATTATGACAACGGGATTCTTTTTGTATCACCTGGATAAAACCACCTGCGGTGGCCGGATTCTTTGCGGCGCAGCTGACGACACCTACGAAATCGGCGGCATCGAGCGTCAGCAGGTCAGGGAGGGCGACCCGGTGACCTGCGGTAAGCATGAAGGACGTTTCCGCGTGTGCGGCGGGATGGGCGATACCTACGAGGTGGGCGGAGTGCTGAAGGAGTGGGCGGGTTCACTGGACAGTTACAGTTCCTGTCCGTGCCGTGCCCGGTTTATCGCTTCCGTCGAGACACACACTTATGAGAGAGATTGCAACGCAGGACGGGCGGCAGAGGCTGCGAGGAAAAAAGCGCAGCAGTCAGAACCTGAACAACGAGCACAGGGCGCGAAGAAAAAACGGGAAATCACGCTGACCATCGGGGTGTTCTTTGATGGCACCGGCAACAATGCGCATAACAGTGCAGACCGTCAGGCCGCCTGTTCCGGTGAACATTACGGGATGAATGATGCAGAATCTACGTCTGCGTTAGAGCAGTGTGTCCGGCTGAACAGAGGGGTAAGCGGCACCGCCGCCGGCAGCTATACCGGCTACTACAGTAATGTGCACTGGCTCAATACGCTCTACTCTACTGATTTTCTCTCTAATGCTGAACAAAGGCAAAACGCCATTTATATTGAAGGTATCGGTACAGAAGACGGGGCTGGCGACAGCACTTACGGGATGGGAACAGGCCGGGGTGATACCGGGGTGGTGAGAAAAACCGATAAGGCGGTGGCTGCACTGGCTACGGCTATCAAAACCTATTTAGCCAAGCCATCTGAAACCGATGTGGGGCTCGTCAGGGAACTACAGTTTGATATATTCGGCTTCAGCCGGGGCGCGGCGGCGGCGCGGCACTTTGCCAACCGGGTATTGAGTCAGGATCGCGGCATTATTGCGGCCATCAAGTCCGGGTTGGGTGATGTCGAGTTCTCAGGTACGCCGGGAGGTAAAACCCGCTTTCTGGGGATATTCGATACCGTAGCCGCTATCGGGACGCTGGTTAACGGGCTTAACCCGCACAGCGCCGATAGCGGGGATGTGAATCTGGTGCTGCGTCCGGGCGTGGCGGAGAAGGTGTTCCATATTACCGCGCAGCACGAATGCCGGTTTAACTTCGCGCTGAACAGCGTGAAACCGGCGTGGCCGGAGCTGGCTCTGCCCGGTGCGCACTCCGACATTGGCGGCGGCTACAACCCTGAGGAGCACGAAGCCTGCTTCCTGACCCGGCCGGAGTTTGAAACGGTGCCGCTTTCCACCCCGGATACGGAAACGCGGATTTACGGGCAGACCTGTGCACAGCTTAAAGCGATGGACGGCTACCCGGCGATAGCGCCATTGCTGAGCGCGGTGAAGGTGAGCGCCGATACCTGGCATGACGACAGAATGCCCGCTGACCGCTACGGTACGTTGCAAAAGCGCAGCGGAGCCGCGCTGGTGATTGACCGCCCAACGCATAACGACTGGTCGAAGGTGGTGCTGCGGGTGATGCTCGATGCGGCGCAGGATGCCGGAGTAGAATTTTCCCCTATTTTACCTAAAGACGACAATCTGTCACTCCGGCCAGAGCTGAACAGCCTGTGTGAAAAAGCGATAGTGATGGGCCGTGCCATAAGAAGTGGTCAGTCTGCCCCCGGCTTTACCACGCCAGAAATTCTGATGCTGGCCGAAAAATATATCCATTGCTCAGCCAACTGGAACAGCGTGGCGCGGAACGGCGAGGGTATTATCAGCGGAGCGGTCAAACCGGCGAAGCTGGTGACGTTCACCCACCGGCCGGACGAGCGCTGGCAGCGGACGGTTTACGATATGGAGGGGAATAAAATATGGAAATAATTCGTGTGGCCTGTCTTCTTCCATTACTGGCACTGGCGGCCTGTCAGGGGAAAACTTTGCCCGCTACCGCCGCTCATAGCGATGTGCCGAAAGAGTGGTGGTTTAATTTTTTCACGCCCAGGGCACTGCCAGCAGTAGTGACATTCGCCGTTGTTCAGGATGCTGATGGTACTGTTTATGAGTTTAATACTCTCGACAGCACAAAAGCACTTAACGGTATTGTCGGCGAATGGAACGATAACGCCCGGACGCTTAACGGCCACTGGAATCATGTTAAGCAACCTCCCAGACATATTATTTTTTGCTGGGACTCGATTATCGATAAAAAAGTGTATGAAACCCATCTGACGATCCCTAAACCCGATCTGGAAAAAATGCGCAGGCCGAGTGAGTTCAAGGATTATCGGGGAAGAACGGCGTATTACGACAGAGTGCAAATTGGTCTGGCACCGGAAGGAAAGGTGGTTGTCTGGCTACAGGGCATAGGAGTTGAGCCTAATTATCGCGTCACTCCGTCGATTCTGAAAACCCTGTCAGGGGATAAATTAGATATTTGCAAAGGGGTAACGCGGTTTTCCAGAGGCTATGAGTACGGAAAAGAGACTGAGGATTTTATCAAAGGGAAAAAATATCCTTACGGTAATTGGTAAGCAACTCCTCAAGCCCTGAGGGATTTTCTTACGATGCTTCAGGGCTCAGCGGTCATTTTAAGCCTTAACGAACAGCGTGGTGCGGGACGGCGAGGGAATTATTCGCGGTGCGGTCAAACCGGCGAAGCTGGTGACGTTCAGCAACCGGCCGGACGAGCGCTGGCAGCGGACGGTTTACGATATGTACGGGAATAAAATATGGAAATAATTCGTGTGGCCTGTCTTCTTCCATTACTGGCACTGGCGGCCTGTCAGGGGAAAACCTTGCCCGGTACCGCCGCTCCAAATGATGTGCCGACAGAGTGGACTTTTGATTTTTTCACCCCCAAAGCGCTGCCAGCATTGGTGACCTTAGCCTTTGTTCAGGACGCTGATGGTAAGGTATATGAGTTTAATACCCTGAACCGTACATCAAATCTCCCCGGGGTGGTTGGTGGCTGGAATGACAAGGATCGTACCTCTGGTGGTTACTGGAATCACGTTAAGCAACCTCCCAGACATATTATTTTTTGCTGGGACTCGATTATCGATAAAAAAGTGTATGAAACCCATCTGACGATCCCTAAACCCGATCTGGAAAAAATGCGCAGGCCGAGTGAGTACCGGGATTATCGGGGAAGAACGGCGTATTACGAAAGAGTGCAAATTGGTCTGGCTCCGGAAGGAAAGGTGGCCGTCTGGCTACAGGGAAGTGGTTCTGAGCCTAATTATCGCGTCACCCCGTCGGTTCTGAAAACCCTGTCAGGGGATAAATTAGATATTTGCAAAGGGGTAACTAAGAGCGACTTTTCTTATGGATATGACAAAGATATAAAAGATTTTATCAAAGGGAAAAAATATCCTTACGGTAATTGGTAAGCAACTTCTCAAGTCCTGAGGGATCTTCTTACGATGCTTCAGGGCTCGGCGGTCAATTTTTAGCCTTAACGTACAATGTTTCCGATGTCCAAACTGCTCCCTGGCACGGCGCGATGCAGTGTCATCATTTTATTTTTCTCTTCGACGGTGATTAAAAATTCGCTGTTTAGCCGTCATTTTCGGTCAAAAACGAGGGTGCTTCAGACAGAACGCACAAAGCGTAAGCAAACTGATTTTTTTATGAAAAAAGCACTGGACAGTATCGGCCCAAATCCGTAGTATGCCCATCCGCAACGGCGCTACGCGCCCGTAGCTCAGCTGGATAGAGCGCTGCCCTCCGGAGGCAGAGGTCTCAGGTTCGAATCCTGTCGGGCGCGCCATTAAGTTGTGCGCAAGAGCTGCGGTGGTGGTATTACCGCGTTAGTAACAAGAAGTAGCAGTAATGGTGGCTATAGCTCAGTTGGTAGAGCCCTGGATTGTGATTCCAGTTGTCGTGGGTTCGAGTCCCATTAGCCACCCCAGATTTTGAATGGTATGCGAAGGTGGCGGAATTGGTAGACGCGCTAGCTTCAGGTGTTAGTGTCTTAACGTACGTGAGGGTTCAAGTCCCTCTCTTCGCACCACAAAATCGGCAGTACAGAGAAGACGTTTTCGGCGAGTAGCGCAGCTTGGTAGCGCAACTGGTTTGGGACCAGTGGGTCGGAGGTTCGAATCCTCTCTCGCCGACCATCTTTTAAGACCTTGCCATCGCAGGGTTTTTTGCTTCAGGGCAACACAAATTTAGTATTTAGCCGTATCCGGCGAGTAGCGCAGCTTGGTAGCGCAACTGGTTTGGGACCAGTGGGTCGGAGGTTCGAATCCTCTCTCGCCGACCATCTTCAGAAAAGGCCAGCCTTCGTGCTGGCTTTTTTGCATCCGGAATTCAAAGAGGATGAGAACCTCCGCAGGAGGTTTGAGCCGGGCACTCGTCCATTTACGGATGCCGGATGCCGCATCATAACGACACGACCTCCGGCTACAGCCGTCAGCTGCGTGACCGCAGAATCTGACTGATACGCCGCCCCAGCTGTTGGCGGTTATCCTTATCGCTCATCATGCTGGCATGGTCTCCTTTTACCTTTGCAACAGTGAGTTGCGCTTCAGAGTACAGCCTGCGCCAGCCCAGATCTGCCTGGCCTGCCGTCTGCGCGACAAACCGGTTAAATCTGGCGGCATCGGCCAGCACCACAGGATCAACCTCCGGCACCGGCAGGGTTTTCTCCGCCGCCAGCAAATGAACACGCGGAAGCACCGGGCGCAGCAGCGCATTGCCACACAGTTGTTGATAGTGATAGCTCTGCTGCCAGCGTTCAGGCGATACGGCAAACAGCGACCGGGTTTCCGGCATATTCAGCGCCTCAACCCTTTGATGAAGGGCATCCTGATTCAGCTGCATTAATGCCTCAATCTCAGGCCTGTCCCACTGCTGCGCCAGCGTTGGCGCATTGAACAGGAACATGTTTACCAGCCATGAATTGAAAGCCGGTGCGGGAGCCGAACCTGCGAGAGTATCGATCAGGCCAACCAGCGCCACCGTCTCTCCCGCCTCCTGCAACTGTGCACCGATTTCATGCGCCAGCAACCCGCCGGAAGAGTAGCCGAACAGCGTATAAGGTCCCTGGGGCTGAACTTCCCGCACCTTTTCCACCATCTGCCCTGCCAGCCTCTCCAGCGTGGCCGGTTGCGCCACTGCGTGATCAGGCCAGGGCAGAGCGTAAAGAGGACAGTCAGTGTCGATTTCACGGGCGAGCCGGAAGGCATAAGTGTAATCACCGAGGCCGGTAGGCACAAAGAAGACGGGTTGCTCTGCGCCAGTGTTGCGGATGGTAACGGCGCGTGATGGCATCTTTTCATCCTGTGCGGCCAGCGCGGCGGCAAATTCCCACAGCACCGGTTTAGCAAACAGCGCATCGACGCCGATAGCGCCATATGGACGCAGACGTTCGACCACCCGCACCGCCAGCAGGGAATGACCGCCAAGATCGAAAAAGTTATCGAAGCGGCCTGGCTGCTCAATATCCAGCAGTTCACCCCAGATATCCGCCACGATTACCTCGGTCGCTGAGACAGGGGCTGCATTTTCAGCCCGGATAAAAGCCTGTTCGTCCGCAGGCGGCAGCTGGTTGCGTGCCAGCTTGCCATTGGGCGAAAGCGGCAGGCTCTCCATCATCACCCAGGCGGCAGGGATCATATAGTCCGGCAGAGTGTCAAACAACCGGTGACGCAGATCGGCCGCATCCAGCGATCCCTGTTGATGCAGCACCACATAAGCGACCAGCTGCGGCTCTCCACGGCGATCATCGACGATAACCGCAGCGTCATCCACCTCAGGAAGCCTCTGAATCGCCGACGCAATTTCACCGGGTTCAATACGCAGCCCACGAATTTTTATCTGATCGTCATTGCGACCCAGATAAACCAGGCTGCCATCGGCCTGGTAGCGCGCCAGATCGCCAGTGCGATACATCCGCTCACCCTGCCGATCGCTGAAGGGATCGCGCAGGAAGCGTTCCGCCGTCAGTTCATCCCGCTGATGATAACCCCGCGCTACCGGCACACCGCCAATATACAGCTCGCCGCAGGCACCAAAAGGCACGGGTTGCTGCTGGTCGTTTAACAGGTAGAGCCGCGTATTGGCAATCGGTCGGCCAATCGGCACCGCCTGGTGCGGCTCTAACGGATGGCAGCGCCAGGAGGTGACATCAATCGCGGCCTCGGTCGGGCCGTAGTGATTGAAACAGCTCGCCGACGGCAGTGCGCTCAGCACCGCTTTCAGCAGTTCGGCGGACAGCGCCTCGCCGCTGAAGATCAGGCGGCGCAGGTAGCTATCGCAGCGCCCGATCGGATGGCGTAAAAACTGCGCCAGCATCGAAGGCACAAAGTGGGCGGTGGTCACCTGTTGTTGCTCAATCAGTTCTGCCAGATAAGCAGGATCCCTGTGCCCACCCGGTCTGGCGATGACCAGCGAGGCACCGGTGATCAACGGCAGGAAAAGCTCCCAGACTGACACGTCAAAGCCAAAAGGCGTTTTTTGCAGCACCCGGTCACTGGCGTTCAATTCATACTCTTTCGCTGCCCACAGCAACCTGTTGAGCAGGCTGCGGTGGCTGTTACCCGCGCCTTTAGGGTTGCCGGTGGAGCCGGAGGTATAAATCAGATAGGCCAGGTCGTCCGGTGAACCCACTGTCCGGGGATTAGTTTGCAGCCAGCTCCCCTCTGGCGGGATATCGACAGCAAGGCTGTCGAGCGGATGTTCACCCAGCGCGGAGCGTCCGGCGGCGTCGGTCAGCAGCAGCGGTGCGCCGCAATCATGCAGAATGTAGTGCAGGCGTTGTTGCGGATAATCAGGATCGAGCGGGACGTAAGCGGCCCCGGTTTTCAACACCGCCAGCAGGCTGACCATCAGATGCAGGCTGCGAGACGCGCAGATAGCCACCAGGCTCTCTGGTCCGACGCCTCTTGCCAGCAATCTGTGTGCCTGCTGATTGGCCATGCGGTTAAGCTCACCATAGCTGAGCGTTTGTCCCTCAAAGGTTAGCGCCAGCGCGTTGGGGCGTTGTGCTGCCTGCTGCTCAAACAGCGTCTGAACCGGTAAACTGCACGGCCACTCCTCGCGGGTCTGATTGAGTTCCTCCAGCAGGAAATGCCGCTCCTCTGCCGACAGTATTGCCAGCGACCTGACGGCGGTATCCGGCGCGTTTTCCAGCGTATCGACCAGTGACGTCAGCGCCTGGTTCATCCAGCCACACACCTGTTCTGGCGTCACCCTTGCGGTGGTCTGCGCGGTCAGACCCAGCGCATCCCCGAAATCTTCGATGGATAACACAAACGGATAGTTGGTGCGCTCCTGTGCATCGAGGATCTGCATACCTTCCGGTGTGTGCTGTATGTTGCGCGCATCGCTGTGCCGGTAATTGAGCAGGGCACTGAACAGCGGTGCCGGTGCGGCAATGCTGCTACAGCGCTGGGCCAGCGCCAGCGAAGCATGTTCATGCATCAGCAGTTCGCTCAGTGCCTGATGGGTTGCTGCCACCGCCTGAAGGACGCCGCGCTGATCGATATCCAGCCGCAGCGGCAGGGTATTAATAAACAGCCCCATGGTGCTTTCCGCATCGCGGCCGCCCTGTAAGCGTCCCAGCAGTACGGTGCCGAACACCACCTGAGTATTGCCGCTGGTATGAGCCAGCAGCACACCCCAGGCGAGATGGCACAGGCTGGCGAGGCTGACGCCAAGCTGGCGCGCCTGCTGGCGCAAACGCTGGTTCAGCCCGGCTGACAGGCGTTGGTGTGCTTCCGTTATCCCGGCGGTAGCGTCCGGCTCTTCGGTCAGCTCAAACGGCAGGGTGGGTGTATCAATATCACCAAGCATCCGTCGGTAAAACGCCTCATGTTCCTGTCGGCTGACACCAAGCCTGGCCTGAGCGATCAGATTGCGATAAGGCGTAGCGGGCGGCAGGCTGTCGCCCTCTCCGGCATAAATCGCCGCGATCTCCTGCTGCTGGATAGCCAGCGTGGAGTGATCACCGATCAGGTGGTGCCACAGCTGCACGGCGTACCAGCGCCCGTCTTTTTTGTCGCGGGCGGCGATCAGCCGCAGCAGCGGAGCCTGGCGGAGATCCAGACGGAAATGCGACAAATCATAACGCGCCAGCAGTTGCTCCTGTATCGGTGCGCTGTCGTCCAGCGTCAGTTCGGTCAGCACCGTTTCCACCCGGCGCAGCACCACCTGGGCGGGTTCGCTCAGGCCTTCCCAGAGGAAGGCGGTGCGCAGCACGTCGTGGCGGGCCACCACCCGGTCAAGGGCGTCGGCATAGCGCAGCAGGGCGTGGCGATCGTCAAAACAGAGCTGAACCCGCAGCAGGTAGGGGTCGCCCCTGTCGCTCCTCAGGTGGTGGAACAAAATCCCCTCCTGAAGCGGCGACAGGCCGTAGATATCCTGGATGGCGGCGGCGACGCCGGGCAGGCGGTCGGTGATGCGGTCAATGTCGGCCTGACTGAGGGCGATAAGCGGCAGATTTTCCGGGGTGATCTGGCTGCACTCTTCGGTCAGCAGCGAAGGCGGCACGGCCACCTCCTGCTTCCCGCCGAGTCCGGCAAGGGTGCGGGTGGTGAACACCGCCTGTACGCTGGCGGGCAGGTCCTGTCGGCGCATCTGCTCCATCAGGCGCACCGCCAGCAGGGAGTGGCCGCCAAGGGCGAAGAAGTTATCGTCACGGCTGACGCGCTCCACGCCGAGCAGTTCCTGCCAGATGGCGGCAAGGGTCTGCTCCACTTCCCCCTGCGGCGCAACAAAGGCGCGTCTGGCAACGGCATTGTCGTCCGGCTGCGGCAGGGCGCGGCGGTCAAGCTTGCCGTTGGCGGTTAGCGGCAGATGCGGCAGAGCAATATACGCCGCCGGAACCATCCAGGCCGGGAGTCTGTCGCTCAGGAAGTCGCGCAGCGTGGTCGCGAGATCTTCCGGCGAGTGGTGGAGGACGACCCAGGCGATCAGCTGCGTTTCACCACGCCACGGACGGGCGAGCACTGCCGCCTCGCGCACAGCCGGGTGTTCACTCAGCTGCGCGGCGATTTCGCCCGGCTCGATACGGAAGCTGCGAATTTTGACCTGGTCATCATTGCGGCCCAGGCAGGCGATATTGCCGTCGGGCAGGTAGCGGGCAAGGTCGCCGGTACGATACATGCGTGCGCCGGGTATCTGGCTGAACGGCTCAGGCAGGAAGCGCTCTGCGGTCAGTTCTGGCCGATTCAGATAGCCGCGTGCGACACCCAGACCGCCGATATAGATCTCGCCGGTAGCACCGGTCGGTACTGGCTGCTGATTTTCATCCAGCAGCCAGATGCAGCCGTTGGTCACCGGCTGTCCGACGGGAATATATCCTTCTTCGCAAGGCCGGTCTGCCACCCAGGCAGTGGCGCAGACTGCCGCCTCCGTCGGACCATAGGCGTTAAGCACACGGGAGTGCGGTGCAAGTGCATTGAGCAGTGTGGCGTCCGGCGCTTCTCCGGCAAACACCAGGCACTCTGCAAACGCCAGCGGAGCGGGATCAATTCCCCTGAACAGCGCCGGAGGCAGCGTGGCATGGGTGATCCCCTGTTGCTGAATAAAATCCATCAGCCGTCTGGCATCCCGTCTTTCATCGCCAACCAGCGTCAGCCTGGCCCCCTGACTGAAGGCCATTGCCAGTTCAAATACGCTGGCATCGAAGCTGATGGAGGCAAACTGGAGTACCCGGCTGTAGGGTTTAACGGCCAGCATCTCCTGCTGGGCAAAGCACAGGTGTGTCAGCTGGCGGTGCTCGACCATCACGCCTTTAGGCCGTCCGGTAGAGCCGGAGGTGTAGATAACGTAGGCGAGGTGTTCGGGTGCCACGTCGGTGCGCGGATTATAGTCCGGCCAGCGGCGATCTTCGCTGGCTTCCTCCAGCGCGAGGGTGGGGAGCGCCACGTCGCCGAGTGCGTCGCGTCCGGCGGCGTCGGCCAGCAGCAGGCGGGGGCGGGCGTCGTCGAGGATATACGCCAGACGTTCGCCAGGGTAATCCGGATCGAGGGGCAGCCATGCGGCCCCGGCTTTGAGTACGGCGAAGATGGCGGCGATCATTGCCGGGCTGCGGTCGGCGCAGAGAGCGACGAGGTCGTCGGGTTGCAGGCCGAGATCCCGCAGGCGGTGTGCGAGGCGGTTGGCGCGGGCGTTGAGCTCGCCGTAGGTGAGGGTGCCGTCGTGCCAGGCGAGGGCCACGGCGTCAGGGCAGGTGGCGGCGTGGCGCTCCAGCTGTTGATGCAGGCACCGGCTGCCGGGGTCGACCGGGGTGGCGTTGCTGCCCAGCAGCAGATGCTGTTGTTCTTCCGGCGGCAGGATATTCAGATGGCGAACCGGGGTTTCAGGTGCCTGCTGCAACGCCGTAAGTAGCGACAGCATCGCCTGTTGCATCAGGGCGCAGATACGCTCCGGCGGTATGGCCGCCACGCTTTGTGCCGTCAGTCCCAGCGAGCGATCGTTATCTTCCACGGAAAGAACAAACGGATAGTTGGTGCGTTCTTCCATTGCCAGTATCTCAACCCCGTCAATCAGCGGCTGGGTGACGTCGGTATCGTTGTGACGATAGTTGAGCAGGGCGCTGAACAGCGGCGTCGGTGCGGCAATGCCGCTACAGCGCTGGGCCAGCGCCAGCGAGGCGTGTTCATGCATCAGCAGCTCACTCAGCGCCTGATGGGTTGCTGTCACCGCCTGACTGACGCCGCGCTGGTCGATATCCAGCCGCAGCGGCAGCGTATTGACAAACAGTCCGAGGATACGGTCCGCGTCTGGCCCTGCCTGCAAACGCCCCAGTAGCACGGTGCCGAACACCACCTGGGTATTGCCGCTGGTGTGGGCCAGCAGCATCCCCCAGGCGAGGTGGCACAGGCTGGCGAGGCTGACGCCGAGCCGCCGCGCCTGCTGGCGCAGGCCGTGATTCAGCGCCTCTGGCAGTGCGAGATGTGCCTCCCGCACCCCCTGACCGTCGGCATGAACGTCACCCAGTCCGAAGGGCAGCGTCGGGGTGTCAATATCACCCAGCATGCGGCGGAAGAACTGCTCCTGCTGCTGCCGGGTGACGCCGAGGCGGGCCTGGGCAATCAGATTGCGGTACGGCACCGGCGGCGGCAGGCTGTCTGCGTGCCCTTCGCATATCGCGACGATCTCCTGCTGCTGGATGGCCAGCGCGGTGTGGTCACCGATCAGGTGGTGCCACAGCTGCACGGCATACCAGTAGCCGTCGTTGTCGCGGGCGGCGATCAGCCGCAGCAGCGGAGCCTTGCGCAGATCCAGCCGGAAGCGGCGGGGATGGAAGCGGGCCAGCAGCTGCTCCTGGACCGGCGCGTCGCCGTCCGGCGTTATTTCGCTCAGCACCGTCTCCACCCGGCGCAGCACCACCTGGGCGGGTTCGCTCAGGCCTTCCCAGACGAAGGCGGTGCGCAGCACGTCGTGGCGGGCCACCACCCGGTCAAGGGCGTCGGCATAGCGCAGCAGGGCGTCGCGGTCATTAAAGCGCAGCCGGGCGATCAGCAGGTAGGGGTCGCCCTTATCGCTCATCAGGTGGTGGAACAAGATCCCCTCCTGAAGCGGCGACAGGCCGTAGATATCCTGGATGGCGGCAACGCCGCCGGGCAGGCGGTCGGTGATGCGGTCAATGTCGGCCTGGCTGAGGGCGATAAGCGGCAGCTTCTCCGGGGTGATCTGGCTGCACGTTTCGGTCAGCAGCGAAGGCGGCACGGCCACCTCCTGCTGCCGGCCGAGGCTGGCGGCGAGTCCGGCGAGGGTGCGGGTGGTGAACACCGCCTGTACGCTGGCGTGCAGGCTCTGTCGGCGCAGCCGCTCCATCAGGCGCACCGCCAGCAGGGAGTGGCCGCCGAGGGCGAAGAAGTTGTCGTCACGGCTGACGCGTTCAACGCCGAGCAGTTCCTGCCAGGCGGCGGCAAGGGCCTGCTCCACCTCCCCCTGCGGGGCGACAAAGGCGCGTCGGGCAACGGCGGCGTCATCCGGCTGCGGCAGGGCGCGGCGGTCAAGCTTGCCGTTGGCGGTCAGCGGCAGGGCGTCAATGCTGAGCCAGGCGTCGGGCAGCATGTAGCCGGGCAGGCGTGCGGCGAGGAAGTCGCGCAGGGCGGCGGGGTCGGGGTGGCGTCCGGCGTCGCGGGGCACGAGGTAAGCGACGAGGCGGGGCACGAGGTAAGCGACGAGGCGGGGGTCGGCGTCGTTGCGCCGTTGCGCGATAACGGCGGCGTCGCGCACGTCGGGGTGTCCGGCGATGCGGGCGGCGATTTCGCCGGGCTCGATGCGGAAGCCGCGTATTTTGACCTGGTCGTCGTTACGGCCGAGGTAGGCGAGGCCGCCGTCGGGCAGGTAGCGGGCGAGGTCGCCGGTGCGGTACATGCGCGCGTCGGGCAGCGGGCTGAACGGGTCGGGGAGGAAGCGTTCGGCGTTCAGTTGCGGGCGGTTGAGGTAGCCACGAGCCACCCCGGCACCGCCGACGTACAGTTCGCCGGTGGCCCCGGTGGGCACCGGCTGTTGCCGCTCGTCGAGCAGGTAGAGGCGCAGGTCGGCAATGCGCTGCCCGATGGGGCTGTGGGCGAGGGCGGTATCCTCCGGCGTCAGCCGGTGCCAGGTGACGTGGACGGTGGTTTCGGTGATGCCGTACATATTAACCAGTCGTGGCGCGTCGGCGGGGTGGCGCTGATACCAGTCGCGCAGGGAGGCGGTGTCGAGCGCCTCGCCGCCGAAAATCACCCAGCGCAGGCGGTGCGGGGCGTCGCATTCGTCCAGTGCCCGGGCAAAGGCGCGGAAAGCGGAGGGGCTCTGGTTGAGGACGGTGACGCCGTGTTCACAGACCAGGCGGGCAAAGTCGGGCGCGGAGCGGGTGACGTCGGCGGGGACCATCACCAGCCTGCCGCCGTGATACCAGGCCCCCCAGATTTCCCAGACGGAGAAGTCGAAGGAGAAGGAGTGGAACAGGCACCAGGTGTCGTGCGCGCCGAAGCCGAAGCCGAAGGTGGGGGCGGTGGCGTGGAGCAGGCGGTCAACCTGGCGGTGCTCAACCATCACGCCTTTGGGGCGTCCGGTGGAGCCGGAGGTGTAGATAACGTAGGCGAGGTGTCCGGGTGCCACGTTGGTGCGCGGATTATCGTCCGGCCAGCGCTGGTCTTCCGCGTCGTCGTCCAGCGCGAGGGTGGGGAGCGCCACGTCGCCGAGGGCTTTGCGTCCGGCGGCGTCGGCCAGCAGCAGGCGGGGCTGCGCGTCGTCGAGAATGTAGGCCAGCCGCTCACCGGCGTAGGCGGGATCGAGGGGCAGATAAGCGGCCCCGGCCTTGAGGATCGCCAGCAGTCCGATCGGCAGACGGTGGGAGCGGTCGGCGCAGAGGGCGACGAGGTCGTCGGGTTGCAGGCCGAGATCCCGCAGGCGGTGTGCGAGGCGGTTGGCGCGGGCGTTGAGCTCGCCGTAGGTGAGGGTGCCGTCATGCCAGGCGAGTGCCACGGCGTCAGGGCAGGTGGCGGCGTGGCGCTCCAGCTGTTGATGCAGGCACCGGCTACCGGGGTCGACCGGGGTGGCGTTGCTGCCCAGCAGCAGATGACGGCGCTCCTCCCCGCTCAGCAGGGTCAGCTGCGCCAGCTGGCGCTGCGGCTCCGCGAGCATGTCGCGCAGGACGTTCAGCAGATAGCCGACGTGACGGGCGGCGGTGGCGGGGTCGAACAGGGCGGTGGCGTAGCGCAGCGCGCCGCGGATACCGGCGTCGTCGTCGACCAGCGACAGCTCCAGGTCAAACTTGATGCGGGCATACGCGTCGGGGCCGGGGCTGACGCGCAGGCCGTCAAAGTCGGGGCTGACGGGGGCGGTCTGCCAGGCGAGCAGGGCCTGGAACAGCGGGGCGTGGGCCAGCCGTCGCGGCGGGTTAAGGCGTTCGACCACCTGTTCAAACGGCAGGTGCTGATGGGCCTGGCCGTCCAGCACCTGGCGTCGGACCTGCGCCAGCAGGCCGGCGACGGTGTCATCGTGCTGCGGTCGGATGCGCAGGGCGAGGGTGTTGACGAGGAAGCCAATCAGCGGCTCAAGCGCGGGGTGGTCGCGCCCGGCGACCGGGGTGCCAATCACCAGGTCATCGCGTCCGGCGAGGCGGCCAAGGACCACGGACCAGGCGGCAAGGACGGTCATATAGGGTGTGACGCCGTGCTGCCGGCTGAAGCGGCGGAGCGCGTCGCTGAGCGTCGGGCCGAAGTCGACGGGCGCGGAGGCCCCGTCGAAGGACTGGCGCTCAGGCCTCGGCCGGTCGGTGGGCAGGGGGATGAGGGGGTCAGCGCCGTGGAGCTGCTGATACCAGTAGTCGGCCTGACGTGCAAGGCGCGGCGGGGTGAGTACGCGCTGCTGCCAGGCGGCGCAGTCGGGGAACTGTACCGTCAGGGGCGGCAGGTCGGGCTGGCGTCCGGCGCGTCGGGCGTTGTAGCAGGCGCTGAGTTCGCGCCACATGACGCCGACCGACCAGCCGTCGGAGACGATATGGTGCTGGGTGACCAGCAGGCAGGCGCGCTGGTCGGGGAGCCGGAGCAGGCGTGCGCGGACCAGCGGGCCGCGGGTCAGGGAGAAGGGGTGGTGCGCCTCCTCTTCGCAGAGGTGCAGCAGCGCGGCGTGGGGGTCGGGCCGGTCGCGCAGGTCGTGCAGCGGGAAGGCGAGCGGCGCGTCCTGGGGCAGCAGGCGGGCGACGGGGCGGCCGTCGTGCTCGCTGAAGGTCATGCGCCAGGCCTCGTGGCGGCTGAAGAGGTCGCGCAGTGCGCGTTGCAGTGCGTCATAGTCAGTTTCGCCGTGGAGGATGAGTGCGGCGGGCATGTTGTAGGTGGCCGGGTCCTGCTCAAGCTGTCGGAGGAACCAGAGTCGCTGCTGGGCGGAGGAGAGGGGCAGCGGCCGGTCGCGGTCGGCGGCGACAAAGTCGGGCAGGGCCTCGCGTGGGGCGATGTCGGCGGCGGCGGCGGCCATCTCCGCGAGGCAGGGACGGGCGAAAATCTGCTGCACGGAGAGCAGGCGGCCGGCGTGCTGGCGCAGGCGTCCGCTGAGCTGGACGGCGAGGAGAGAGTGTCCGCCGAGAGCGAAGAAGTTATCGCGTCGTCCGACGCGCGGAACGCCGAGGAGTTCGCGCCAGAGTTCGGCGAGGTGGCGTTCGGCATCGCCGTGCGGGGCTTCGAATACGGCGCGGGCGAAGGCGTCGTCGTCCGGCAGAGGGAGTGCGCGGCGGTCGAGCTTGCCGTTGGGTGTGAGTGGCAGTGCGTCGAGGCTGAGCCAGGCGGCGGGGAGCATGTAGTCGGGGAGGCGTGCGGCGAGGAAGTCGCGCAGTGCGGCGGGTTCGGGCCGGAGGTCGGGGTCGCGTGGCACGAGGTAAGCGACGAGTCGGGGTTCCGCGCCGTGAAGGTGCTGTGCGGTGACGGCGGCGTCGCGGACGTCCGGGTGTTCGGCGATGCGTGCGGCGATTTCGCCGGGCTCAATGCGGAAGCCGCGTATTTTGACCTGGTCGTCGTTACGCCCGAGGTAGATGAGGGAGCCGTCGTGGTGATAGCGTGCGAGGTCGCCGGTGCGGTAGATGCGCGCGCCGGGCAGCGTACTGAAGGGGTCTGGCAGGAAGCGCTCTGCGGTGAGTTCCGGACGGTTGAAGTAGCCACGGGCCACCCCCGCGCCGCCAATCCAGATCTCACCCACCGAGGCGGGCGGTACGGGCTGCATCGCATCATCCAGCAGGTAAATACGGGTATTCGCCAAAGGGCGGCCAATGGTTTCGCTGATTGCTCCGTCGCGCGTGTAGCGGTGCCAGGTGGAGTAGGTGGTGGTTTCTGACGGGCCATACAGATTACACAACCGCTGAACCTGCGTTTCAGCAAAAATACGTCCGATCAGGCTGACGCTCAGGGCTTCGCCTGCCAGGTTCAGGCTGGTCAGGGCTTCGGGGAACTGGCGGTTGTTCAGCAGCGTCTGCACAGCGGAAGGCACGGTATTCAACAGGGTAATATCGCTGTCTTTATCAAGTGCCAGCGCATTTTCACCAATGTGTACCGCCGCACCGCGTATCAGTTGCGCAAAGCACTCATAGACCGACAGATCAAAGTTGAGCGAGGTGGCGCTGTAGGTGCGCAGCATCTCGGCCTGACTGAACGCGCTCTGACTCCAGCACAGAAAGTTCACCATATTTTCATGGGTGATCATCACGCCCTTCGGCTGCCCCGTCGAGCCGGAGGTATAGATAATGTACGCCAGGCTTTGCGGCGTCAGCGCCGGATTATCAGGCTGCGGATCTTCAGCGGAGTAATCGGACAGCGCCATCGCGTCAAGTGACAGCATGGTTACGGAAGAGGGCGTCATGGTCTGACTTCCCAGCGTATCGGTCAGCAGACAGACCGGTGCTGCGTCCTGCAGGATATAGTGCAGGCGTTCGCCGGGCCAGGCAGGGTCAAGCGCCACATAAGCCGCGCCCGCCTTGAGGATACCGAGCATGGCGACGACCATTTCTGTTCCCCGTTTCATGCAGAAGGCGATGCGATCTTCCGGCGAAACGCCGCGCGCCAGCAGGCAATGGGCCAGCTGGTTGGCACGCTGGTTAAGTTCAGCGTAGGTCAGTTGTTGTTCACCGCTGACCAGCGCCACGTTGCCGGGGCACTGCTGTACCTGAGCTTCAAACATTTGTGTCAGACGAGACGCCGACAGCGGCGTGCTCGCCGGTGCATACCAGGCGTCCAGCCGCTGACGGTCAGCGGTGGTGAGTATCGGCAAGGTGGCCGCGGGCATAGCAACGTTTTCAGTGCGCATCGCCGCATTAAGCAGCGTGTACAGGCGATCGGTCAGCTGTTCTGCTTCTTCCTCAGCAAGAAGAGTGGCGTTGTAGCGCCAGCGTACAGCATTGCGCTGGCGGTGGTATTGCAGCGCCAGCAGGTGACCCGGCGGGCTGTCATTATCTGCTGCATCATCGTCGTCAACAATGCTCAGTGTGAAGGCGTGAGAGGTTCCACCGGGGACGTGCAGCCACTCCGCCGGGCAGGGTAGATGGGTAAGAAGAGCCTGGAATTGCTCACTCACCGCCTGCTCAATATGGCTGAACGAGCGTGAGAGATCGATGGGGACGGCAAAGGGAACCTTCCCGGCGAACAGCCCGCTGGGATGGTGATGCGTTACAGAACTTATTCTTATGCCGATCTGCGGCGATGGCAGGTGGGTGTCGCGGGCAAGATAAATCAGCCAGGCGCTCAGCAGCGCAGTCAGTGCGCCCCCGGGCTCGACAGGCGTGACAGACCAGGCGGTAGTTTGCCAGCGTGGCGTAACAGACGATTGCTCAGGCAGGGCTGCGGATAACCAGCCGCTGTCACAGGGTTTGAGGCGCTCGTTCCACCAACGCTGGTGTGTGGCCGCCTCTTCCCACGCCCCGGTCAGTTGCCGGGCCTGCTCATCGTTAATGATTTTCAGCACCGAACCCGGCCTGATGCCTGCTGACTGGGCCAGGGCAAGCGGGCAGCAGGCGGAGCCGTCAACAGCGGAAAATCCGCTAAGTTGCACCGCGCCATCGGCAACGGCAATCTGCCAGCCGTGCTCGTCTGCATTCAGCACGCTACCCGGTTCGGCCTTCGCCGAGCCAGTCAAGGGAGACATTTTACTGAAGCTGATGAAGGTGTTATCCAGCCAGATTTTACAGGCCGGTAGTGGGATGTTGGTCGTGGCAGGCCACTGGTGGGCATAAAACTGCCTGATTAGCCGATCGACGGGCTGGTCCCAGCGCATTACGCCTGCGCAGGCCGGGCGGCGACGCAGGGCATAAAAACTTTGTGCCAGTCTGGGATCGGCATACCGTTCGGCCATCTCATCGAGCTGTGCCAGTGTCCTGTCCTGCGCCTCCGCCAGCTGTTGCAGGAAAAAATCCAACTGGCTGCCGATTGCCGCAAGCTGCGCGGCGTTGTGTCCTTCAGCGGCGTCATCCAGCAGGATTTCCATTTCACCCTGCTGCGAATCGGCCCAGAAGGTAAAGTGCATATCGCTGCTGGGGATATGGCGTCCGAAATGTGCCTGCGTCTGGCAATCCTGAAAAGGTGTCCCGTGGTCGAACAGCATAATGTTTACATGCGGGCCAAATCCCTGTCCGGCACTCAGACCGGCGAGGCGCTGGATCGCCTGAGCACGATAGCGTTGGTGAGGTAACACCCGGTGCAGTTCTTCCCTCACCAGGGTCAAAATTTGTGTTAAGTCAGCCTGCGCGGGGAGCGTGAGAATAAGCGGAATGACATTGGAGGTCATGCCCGTTTGTTCGGTGTTTTGTGTGCCCTTAACCGGCAGGCTGAGACTGATTGTTTCCTGGCCGGTAAGGTAGCGCATCAGCAGTGCGACGGCGCTGAGCCAGATAACCGGCTCTTTGACCTGCTGCCGGCTGGCTGACGCGCGCAGACGTACGCGTTTTTCTGCCGCCAGAGTCTGGCGATGTCGAACATTGAGCGCTTTTCTCTCTTCACCGATGACACGTTGCGTCATCGCCGCAGAGGACAGCCTGCTGACATAGCGCTGCCAGAACTGAGCATCCTCTTTGCTGGCTGGGGAAGTGAGCCAGGTCTGCTCCTCCTGCGGTAACACAGCGGTGTCCAGCCACGGAAATGTCGGCGGGGTTGAACCGTTGACCAGCGCGTTATAGCTCTCGGCCAGCAGGGATTTCAGCACCATCCATGAGCGTACGTCGGTAACACTGTGATGCAGCCAGGCGACCAGACAATAACGCTGGTTGCCAAGCCGGAACAGCCTGAAATAACTCAGCGCGCCATCGGTAGATTTACCCTCCGGCGGGTTTTGCGTCAGCTGATGCAGGCGTTCTTCTTCAGGTGCCTGAAGGTGACGTAAATCAGTCTGTTCAGGTATCAACTGGTCCGCAGTAGCACGCCGTTGCCATAAGCGGCCATCCTCACAATGCAGACGCGTTTGCAGCTGAGGAACCTGTTGATGCAGATGTTCCAGCGCCTGGACAAGTTTATCGACGTCCAGTCGCCCGTTGATATCCAGTGAGAAGGAAAGCCAGCAATTCGCCTGCTGATGGGTTTCCTCAATCAGGAAGATCTCTTGCTGAGCCAGGGTGGAGGCTGTCATGTGCGGATGACGGTTACTGGAAGAAGGTAAAACCGGGGTGTTCGCATTCATCTTGATGTTATGACCTTATTTTTTGTTTGCGATATTTACCGCTGCGTGGGCAAAACAACCTGCCCGACAGCGTTGTGCCTGAATCAGGTATCTGTGAGCCGTTTCACCGGCAGGTTGTATTTTTCTGGCTGACAGACAGAAGGGGCGGGAAGAGAGCCGTTATGCAGGATAAAATGTGGTGCCAGGGGGTAAACAGGTAAGGCAACATCCAGTTTCTCCGTATCTATTTATAAGAAAAAGCGGAGTTTTATAGCCTGCCACTCCGCGTGAATCCGCGTTTGTGGCTTATTCTTGCGAGAAACAGGTTATGAATATATAAGAAAAATTACCATTTTTTTAAAATTACTTAATTTTTTCTTTACAAATAACGGTGCATTGAATACCCAAAAAAGGGTATGAAAGGTAATGAGCATCATGCTCTGGGGAGAGTTCGGCAGGATCGGCGGCGGCTGGCAAAAGAGAGAAGTGGGGGGTATTGAGAGAGGCTGAGAACAGGAAATGCCTGCCTTTTCATGTTGGCGGCGGTCGTTGTCTTAGGGCTCCGTTTGGGAAACGGAAAATATTGTACGTTAAGATTGTTTTTTGTACTGCCTGATATCAACAGGTCGTAAAGGACGATATTTCCCTTCAGCCAGCTTCTTATTGCTTCGCCAGATATAGTCTCCTGTCAGATTAATGTGTTCCCAGCCCAGTGGAGACAGGTGTGACAGCAATTGATTGTTGAGTGGTAGCCCCTTCTTTTTCAATTGGTTAATGGCGTTTTCTATATACACGGTATTCCACAATGTGATCGCGGCTGTGATCAGTGTAAGGCCACTGGCGCGGTAACTCTGGTTTTCCAGACCACGATCCCTAATTTCGCCCAGACGATGCATGAAGACGGCTCTGGCAAGGGCATTGCGGGCTTCTCCTTTGTTCAGACCGGCCTGAACCCTGCGACGCAGTGCAGGATCGCGGAACCAGTCCAGCATAAACAGTGTTCGTTCCATACGGCCGATTTCCCTCAGCGCTTTAGCAAGCCCATTCTGCTTCGGATAGCTGGCCAGCTTTTTCAGCATCAGAGACGCGGTCACCGTTCCCTGCTTTATTGAGGTCGCCAGCCTCAGAATTTCATTCCAGTGGGTTTCTATATCCCTGATATTCAGTGGAGTTGTGGAAATAATTGACTGTAGAGCCGGATATTTATTAGTCTTCCTCTGAATAAACAACCGCTTGTCATGAAGATCCCGGATCCTTGGTGCAAAAGCGAACCCCAGCAGATGCATCAGCGCAAAAACATGCTCCGTGAAACCTGCCGTATCGGTGTAATGCTCCGTGATTTCAAGATCACTTTCGTGATACAGCAGGCCATCAAGTACGTGGGTGGAGTCACGAACACGGCTGATGACTTTGGTGTAAAACGGGCTGTACTGGTCAGAAATGTGCGTATAAAACTGTATCCCCGGTTCCTGACCGTACTTCAGGTTGACCTGACCCGCATAGCGGCCATGGCTGCCAACCCGAAAATTTTGGCCGTCAGAAGATGAGGTTGAACCGTCTCCCCATAATGCCGCCAGCGGACGCGACTTCTGGGCATTGACCAGTTCAGCCAGTGCAGCAGAGTACGTTTCATCACGGATATACCATGCCTGCATGTTTTCCAGCGAAGATCGCGTGGTTCCCGGACAGGATTCGGCCATTTTGGTCAGCCCAAGATTGATGCCGTCCGCCAGGATGGTGGTAAGCAGCAAACGGTCATCCTGCGGGCGGGTAAGCGGGTTCTTAAGATGAGTAAAATGTCGCGTAAAGGCTGTCCATCGCTCAACTTCATCCAGTATTTCTGTAATTTTTGGGTGCGGCAACATGCTGTAAATCAGGTCGGCCAGTGGTGATATTGTGGAAGGAACGCTGTTATCCAGCGGGGTGATCTTCAGACCTTTATCTGAAATATCCACATTGGGAAGATCTCCGGTAACAGCCATTGCGTTAACTTCCTCCAGGCGGGAGGCCAGCAGCGTCAGCCTTGCCTTTAGGTAAGTTTCGCAATTTGTTTCGGCAGGAATATTTAACTGATTATTATTTAATAACTTTTCGAAATCGTTTCCTGGCATAAGATAGTCATCGAAGTTTTTGTAGCGCCGGGAACCCCGGACCCAGATATCACCGGCACGCAGCGCCCCCTTCAGTTCGTTCATTGCACAAATTTCATAGTATTGCCGGTCAATACCCGAGGGGGTGATCACCATCTTTTTCCAGCTCTCCGGAATGAAATCCAGCGGTGCAGATGAAGGAACCTTTCTTAGCTGCTTACGGTACATCTCACGAATAGTATCAAGGGCATAATTAAGCGGTAAGGCGGCCGGAGTGGCCCTCAGTTGCAGGGCCGATAACAACCGGGAGGAATATTTGCGCAGCGTGCTGAATTTTTCGATAATAAGATGAAGCGGTTCGAAATTATCCTTGCGTGCAAGGATCCGGGTTTCCTCCAGGCTGGCGGCAAAATCTTCCCACGGTAATATCTGTTCAACAGCAGACAGAGGGTCTTCGCCTGCGCTGCGGGCATCCAGGATCGCCTGTCCGACGGAAACATACTGTCGTAATTTTTGCTGTATGAGCTTACCCGTTTTCTGAAGGCGTTCGGCCTGCTGGCGTTTTGCCCGGCTGAACATACTGCCCAGTATACGTTCATGCAGTTCTATAATTTCATCAATGATTGTGGCTCTGGCCTCAGTCAGTACACAGACCATCGTTGCGTATCGACGAGCAGAGGCAAAATCAGCTAAATCCCGGCTGCTCATTTTGCGGCCTTCCCGCGCGAGTTTCAGCAACCGGTTCTGGTGAACGGTTCTCTCCACGCCTTCCGGTAGCGCCAGTGTTTCAATGGCGTTAAGGCGGTCTAGATGTTGCAGGACATTCTTTCCATTGATCTTCCCCGGAGGCTGAAGCAACCACGTCAAACGAGAAATTTGTTTTTCGGCGGTCACCAGTAGCGCATCAAGGGCTGATTTATGCGTAACGCTAAGGTGCTCATTCAGTGTGGTATAAACCGCTTTATCACCCAGCGTCATCGCTTCAGCACAGGTGCGTTCCACAACATCAATACCGGGAACAATAATTCGCCGCTGATGCAGGTACTTCAGTAGTTCCTCTGCGATAAGTATGCCCCGATCAGTCCTGGTAGACAGAGGAAGCAGATGCTGGATGCATTCTTTCTGAAGCGCACCATTGAAAGCCTTTAGTTCCAGATACCGGTAAAGTTCCCCCAGGTGCTCACGCCGGGTGGTATCACGACCGGAAACATATTCCTGCCAGAGTTCTGCTGAAAGTTTAAGTCGGGTGCCGATGACTCTGAGCAATTCTGCCGATGGGGACGATTTTTTATCCGGAGCAAACCCGATATTTTTCAGATAGCAAAGAAGAACGGCAAAACCAAAACGGCTGGCGGGTTTACGGTGAGCATTAATAAGTGCCAGATCCTGCTCACTGAAATACGCCATTCGGGTTAGCGTTAACTCGTCGTCTGGTAATGCCAGTAATGATTCTCTTTCCGACAGCGAAAGAATCTGCCTCCGTGCCATATAGTTTTCCTTGTAAATTATTCAGTGTGTTATTTTTAACAAAAGTGGTTATCGCACAAGGGTACACCCTGACGCCAGACCTAAAACGTGACGCCACACGATGAATGACATAACCTATATGCGATAGAATAAATGAAATAATCTAAATGCGATAACGTGGTGAAAAAATGTTCATCAGAGCTTATTTAAGGGCATCGACGGAAGATCAGTTTGCTGACAGGGCAAAAGGGATGCTGGAGCAGTTTGTTCAGGAGCGTGGACATAAAATAGCCAGTTACTACCGGGAAAACATCAGCGGTACAAAACTTGACCGCCCGGAGTTGGGACGCTTACTGATGGAAAGTCACCACAATGATATTTTGCTGGTCGAGCAGATTGACCGCCTGACCCGCCTGAGCAACAGCGACTGGATGACGCTTAAAAAGCAGATAGAGCAACACGAGCTGCGGATTGTCAGCCTGGATGTCCCCACCTCATGGCAGGCCCTGTCAGATAAAGATCCTTCACAGGCTGACCCGATCACCCGTGCGGTAATAACCGCGATCAATAACATGCTTATCGACCTGATGGCAGCAATGTCTCATAAGGACTGGCTCAGCCGCCGCCTCCGACAAAAGCAGGGGATTGAACGGGCACATACGCTGGGGAGATACCGGGGTAAGCAGGCCGACCAGGAACGGCATCAGAAAGTCCTGTACTACCGGCAGATCAAGAAACTGAGCATTCGTGAAACGGCAGATGCAACGGGCTACAGTGCTTCACAGATTTGCCGGATACAAGCGCTTTATAAAGATAATGAATCTTCCTAAAAATTTTGAATTACGTTGTTTATTTGCGGTTATGGCCTGATAACTAGGCCCTATAAACACATTTAGTCACTGGTGTCCTGATGAAGTCCGCTGTGTGCCAGAAGCGGACGTTGAAATAAGAACCGGCTGGCAAACTCACAGGGCATTACATTATGCTTGAGCTGCTTTATAACGTGCTTCGAGCTTATCCAGGAAGCCAAAAAGCACCTGATTCATTTCACTATAATCGTAACCCCTGAGTTCTTCAGGCGTGTTAACGAAGCGGTATTCTGCAGCACGGCTCAGGTCCTTCTCAGAATGTACGATCAACTGTTCAACGACATCCAGCGTTAGCTCCATATGGCACTGGAAACCAAAGACGCGATCCGAGTATGAAACGATCTGGTGAGGACTCCCTCGCTGTAAGCGATGATTTTTGCTTCCGGCGTTAGACCTGGCATGTCGTTATGCCAGTGCCCGACTTCGAGCGTCTTCGCAAAGTGAGAGAACATCTCGTCACTGCTGCCGTCTTCAGTCAGCGTGATCGGAAATTTACCAATCTCTTTTTCAGGGCTGTGTGCGAACGGCGCGCCCAGCGCTTCACCGATCAACTGTGAGCCGAGGCAGATGCCGATAACAGCCTTACCGGTTTTAACAGCGGAAGCAATCAGCGCCTGTTCACCTTTAGAATCGAAGTACATGCACTCTTCCAGTGTAGTGGCTGGATCCTGCGGACCGCCCATAACGATTAGGAAATCGATGCCCTCAGCGTCCACAGGCAATGTATCACCTGCGTATACGCGTGAGTAAGTCACATCATGGCCGTGATTTCTGGCCCACGTTTCATAGGCGCCTGGGGCTTCAAAACTTTCATGTACGATAAAGTGTACCCGCATTAGAATATGCTCCTGTAATACCAGTGATAATCTTCATTTAAATAACTCACCCATCCAATAGGGCCATAGTCCGGGTAGTTCCAGTTTCAATATCATAATTGCAGGGGCTAAATCTGAAATGCCATGTAGTATAGATAAAGCGCCAAGACATGATGAAGCAACGGGCTGGTCAAGCACAGCGATAAGCTACCAGCGTGGAGAGACAGATCCTCCCCATTATCATGTTGAGGGGCAACTGCTGTTTGCTACCAGGGGGGTTATGCTGGTTGAAACAGAGAATGACCGCTGGGTAATACCTCCTCAGCGTGCATTATGGCTACCGCCTCTTCAGATCCATAGTTACCACCTGCTTTCACATACGGACCTACGGGCTATCTATTTCAGCAGAAGCCTTATCGCTGAATGTACGAACTTTGAGAAGAGTAACCAGGTGCATGTAATTACGGCTACGGCACTGGTCAAAGAGCTGATAGCAGGGCTATTCAGTGAGGACTACAACAGACCGAGCCAACGGAAAATGGCTCTGTTGCTTCTAGAAATTCTCAGCGAGGCTCCCCCATTAGCTGCGGAGCTTCCAATGCCGCATGATGAGCGATTATTCTCTGCGGCCAGAGAACTATTATTCAATCATCGTTGGGAAGCATCGCTGGGCGATCTGGCCTTTATCGCCGCCATGTCTGAACGTACATTTTCGCGATTGTTTATTAAGGATACTGGCTTTAGTTTTAGAACATGGAAGCAGAGAGCCAGGATTTGCGCTTCGTTAGATCTTCTCGCGAATGACATCCCCATCAAACAGGTCGCTTACCAGCTTGGTTTTTCATGCCCGGCTGCATTTACAGCTGCTTTTCGTTCCATTCTGTATTCAACGCCGCGCGATTTTTTGCCTTAGTCTATGGGTTTATGTCCGCTCTTAGCTCAAAGCTGCCTGTCAACATGATCGATCGCCCTTACTGCGGCCTGGAAGTACAAAAAATGGCCTTAACGTACAATAATTTTCGATATCCAAACTGACCCCTCTTACTGACAGAGAGCCGTTAAGAGACACCCTGTCTCATTTGGGAGACAGTTAATATTATGATTTTAAAGGTTTTTAATTGTCTGTCTGTAGCCTGTCGCCATACTGCGACAGATCCCGTCCCCGTCTGACAACAGAAAACATTGCCTCCCACGGACAGTGTGCGGGCTGATTTAAATAAAATCATATTAATCAGTTAATTATAGTTATTTTTACGAGTTTATTTTCTGGTGGCACAGTTAATGCAATAACAACTTCGTAGATGCTCATTCCACCTCTTATGTTTTCGCAAGCTTCATAAACCTGGGAATGATGCAGAGGCGTTTACGATACCTGTTGTCCAGCCACCACTATCGTCGCAAGATCTTAATGGTAAAGGGCACTACGTTGAGTCAGGTATCAGTCAAATTGTCTTACCGACCTGAACTTTATACCTGCCGGACTGGCAGGTTTTTTTTTGCCGCCACGGTAGCATTCAGGCAATAAAAAGCCGGGCATTTAACCCGGCTGATGGTGACCATGAACTGAATTCAGGGATTATTTTTCAGCGTCAGTAACAGTCCGTCACGGCGCATTTCTGCGGCTTCCTCTGGCTTTTGCTGACGATCCAGCGAATCTGCCAGCCAGGCGTAGTCGAAAGCATCGGGACGCTGCTTCAGCGCTTCCCTGAAGGCCTCGCTGGCCCGCTGCCATTCGCCGTGTTTCATCAGCAACTGCCCCAGCGTGCTGTAAAGCAGCGGCGTGGCACCGTGCTGTTTGATTTGCTGATTCAGCGCTTTCTCCAGCTGTTCCGGATTACCGGTTTTCAGGCGTGGCATCAGCAGGACCAGACGATCGTCATAATTGCGCTTCAGACCAGCGAGGATAATTTCCTGCGCCGTTTCATGATCGTCACAGACAATAAGATGATCTGCCATGGCAACCTGCAACGCCGTGTCATGGCGAGTTTTGCGGCTCTGATTTTGCCACCAGCGCTTCAGCCCCTCGCTCCCCTGTTCGGCCATAGCCTGGTTCATCAGGCCCAGCCAGGCTTCCTGTTGCAGCGTCGCTCGGTGAGCCTCATCAAAGATCTGCACCTTATTCATTGCTGGCAGGATATCCAGCAGGGAACTCCATGCGCCGGTGCGCACATAAGCCTGTTCGGCCAACCGCAGAACTTCAGGGTGGCGCGGCGCAATTTCCAACAGGCGATCAATGCCGTGTCGGGCCGCATGGTCTTCATTGCGGGCCAGTTGAATGCGTACTCGGGTGATCTCAACCGGTAGCTGATCGTCACCCGCCAGCTCAGCCGCTCTCTCCAGGTGCTGATTGGCGCGAATCTCATCCCCGCGTTGCTGGGCAGCTTCACTTGCCAGCAGGTAGTTAACCACCGGCTGTTCGGCGTGATCGGCATTTTTTGACAGCAGTTTTTCAACCTGACGATGATCGCCCTCGGCCAGTTTCATCAATGCAGCGTTGGTCTGCTTGCGGGCGCGATTGCGTTTTCTGCCCAGAAACCAGCCGCGTGTCCGGGCACCGGTGCGGAACAAACGGCGCAACACCCACTCAATCAGCAGGATGACCAGAAGGGCGAGGATCAGAATAATGGCAAGCCCGGTGACGCTGGTTTCAATATTCCAGTTACTGGTCTGGATCAGGACATAGCCCTGATGACCGGCCAGTATCGGACCCAGCACTATCCCAGCCATCAGTAATAAAAAGAGTATCAGGACCTTAAGCATGCTTATTCTCCCTGCTGCTGTTGTCCGGCACCAGGCTGGGCCAGCAGGTTGCGCACGCGCGTTTGCATCAGTTTATCCAGCATTGGCTGGCTTTGCAGCGCATCAGGCACGTCCATCGAGATGCTTTGCTGGCTCAGCTCGTCAAGCTGGCTGAGATAAGCTTTGGTGGCCGGATCGTGCGTATCAAACCATGCCCGGACCCAGGCGGACACGGTATCGATAGACTGTTTGTAGATCTCATCCTGATGACGCGGAACCGCCTGGGCAGCAACCAGCAGCCTTGAGCGGATATTTTCACGCAGGTAGATTTCCTGATTTGGTGCCAACAGCGGCTCGGCCGTGGTGTCGCGGCGACGGATGGTAATAAAGTCATCCATAAAGTTGTGCCAGCTCTTTACCAGATTCTGTCGCCATTCGCTCAGGGATGAAGAGAGCTCCCCGCTGTCAGAATCCATTGGAGAGTCGCTGTTGTCACTGTCCGCCAGGCGCAGGTTATCCACGCCATTAGATAGCTGATTCAGCTTGAGAATAACGCCGTCATAATCGACCTGACTGATGGCTGAGAGTGAGCTGATGTCATTGGTCAGCGCCCGACGTACCTCTATCAGGCTCGGGTCGTTCATCTCTGCCAGGCTGTTGTCAGCACTTTTCAACAGGGCGGCCGCCGTGGTTACATCCTGGTCGCTCCACAGCTTACGTCCAGCCAGTTTCACCAGATAATCGGCCTGCGCCAGCATCCAGGTATGGGCATCGTTACCGGAGATGGTGGCAACCTTTTCTTTTAACTGGTCAAGCTGCTGGCTCATCGCGGCCTGCTGCTGACGGGCGGTGTCTAATGCGCCGGTTTGCGTGGTCAGCTGTTGTTGCAGAGTCTGTCTGCTGCTGGCCGATTGCTGCTGAAGTTCGGAAAGTTGATTAGCCAGCGTCTGATTTGCCGCAGCCAGCTGTTCTGTCTGATGCTTACCGTTAATATAAAGTCCAACGCCTGAAGCCAGTGCGATGGCAATAGCCAGAACGGCCAGTGCTGTCGCAGTATTGCGCGACTGGCGCTGAGGCTTTGGCGCTGAGATCTCTCCCGTTGAGGCAGTCTCATCAACCATGGCAGAGGAATCTTTTTGTTCCGTCATTGTGGCATATCCCATATTTAAGTTTATTGTAACGCCCGCAGCAAAGCGTCGTTATCGGCCCCATCGGCCACCCTGATATCACTCCAGCCCCGTTCCCTGGCGCGGGTGGCCAGACGTTCACTGACGACAATCACCCGGCAGTGAAGAAGCCATTCCTCACGATCAATATTGGGGAACAACAAAAAGAGCTGTTCCAGCATTTCCCCGCTGGTTACCACCAGGGTGGTAATGCCCCGGTCCCGCCAGCGGCGTCCTTCCGTTGCGCCATCATAATGCTTTGCACTACGTTGATAGCATTCAACAAACTGTACATCAGCCCCGCGCTGTTGCAAGGTTTCCGCCAGAAGTTCACGTCCACCATTACCACGCAGAATTAGCGCCCGCTTACCGGCAACCTTTTGCAATGCGGGTAATTGTATCAGCACTTCGCTGGTTTCACGTTCCTCAGGCCAGACGACCTCCCGCCCGCTGGCGGTGTGAAAGGCCAGGCCGGTTGCGCGTCCTATAGCATAATAGTTCAGGTTAACGGGCCATATCGTCCCGGTCTTTGCCAGAGCGGGTTGCGCATAGTGGATGGCCTGCTGCGAGACAATGAATACCAGGTCATCCTTTTGCAGTGCGTTGAGCTGAGCGGCTAAATTTTCCAGCCCGCGTCCTGGCGTAAATTCTATCAGTGGCATTGACCAGGCAACCTTTCCCGCCAGGCGTAATCGATCCACCAGTTGTTCAGCAGCCGGAGCGGGGCGGGTTACGAGGATGCTCATTCCGGAGGGTTCCCCTGATAGACTTCGGCCAGAATTTCGCGGCCACCGTTATCAAGTAACTCCTCTGCCAGTGAAATGCCCATCTTCTCGGCATCTTCACGTGGGCCACGGCGTTCACCACAGATCATCGCTTTGCCATCCGGCGAGCCGATAAGCCCGCGCAGCCACAGCTGATTATCCTGAAGCACGGCGAAGCTGCCGATTGGCACCTGGCAGCCGCCTTCAAGGCGGGTGTTCATCGCCCGTTCGGCTTTCACCCTTACTGCGGTATCGTCATCGTTCAGCGCCGCAAGCAGGGCGATAGTCGGACTGTCATTAAGACGGCATTCGATTCCCACCGCGCCCTGGCCTACTGCGGGCAATGATTCTTCAGCGGGCATGGCATGACGAATACGTTCGGACAATCCCAGACGTTTCAACCCGGCGACGGCCAGAATGATCGCGTCGTAGTCACCCGCGTCGAGTTTACCGAGCCGGGTGCCAACGTTGCCACGCAGAGAGCGAATTATCAGGTCGGGACGTCGTGCGCTGAGTTGGCACTGGCGACGCAGGCTGGAGGTGCCGACGACGGCACCCTGTGGCAGGGCATCGACAGAGTCGTAATGGTTGGAAACGAAGGCATCAAGCGGGTCTTCACGTTCACAGATTGTTACCAGCCCCAGTCCTTCAGGAAAGGCAATCGGCACGTCCTTCATCGAATGCACGGCAATATCGGCGCGATCGGACAGCAGCGCCTGTTCAAGTTCCTTAACAAACAACCCCTTGCCGCCCACTTTTGCCAGAGGGGTATCAAGGATGACATCACCTTTGGTGATCATCGGCACCAGTTCCACCCGAAGCCCCGGATGACAGGCCATCAGACGTTGTTGAACATAATGTGCCTGCCATAATGCAAGCGGGCTTTGCCTGGTGGCAATTCTTAAGATTTTGTCTAACATGCTTGTTACCGTTTTTATCGTTCAATCATTATCCTAACATCGACAGGTGAAGGCTGTCAGTTTCCACAGGCAGGACCGGCTTAAAGAGAGGGATTGCCGCTCTGACCCGTCAGATTGATTTCAAAACGTGCTAAACTGTGGTAACGCAACTTTCTTTACGGTCAATCTGCCAGATGTTAGATTGATCACGTTTCCGGCATTAATCTGCACGACTACTTCTAAACCAAGCGGTGGATTCGGGAAACACGGTTTTTGTAAGCACTGGGACAATCAGGCGAGACGTCTTGTACCTCTATATAGAGACACTGAAACAGAGACTGGATGCCATCAACCAACTGCGTGTCGATCGCGCTCTTGCTGCCATGGGACCTGCGTTTCAACAGGTTTACAGTCTGCTGCCAACCTTATTGCATTATCATCATCCGCTGATGCCGGGTTACCTTGAGGGTAACGTTCCACATGGCATCAGCTTTTACACGCCTGATGAAAACCAGACGGCCTGGCTGGATGATTTAGAAAGCAAATCGGCGTCGACCCCCATCCTTCCTCCACAGAGTGAAATGCCCATAACCGGCGTCTACTCTATGGGCAGCACCTCCTCTGTCGGGCAAAACAACATATCAGACCTGGATATCTGGGTCTGCCATCAGTCATGGCTGGACAACGAAGAACGCCTCTGTCTGCAACAAAAATGCACGCTGTTACAGAAATGGTGTGCAGCGATGGGGGTCGAAGTCAGCTTCTTTCTGATTGATGAAAATCGCTTCCGCCACAATGAAAGCGGCAGCCTCGGCGGCGAAGATTGCGGTTCGACCCAGCATATACTGTTGCTGGATGAGTTCTACCGTACCGCCGTTCGCCTGGCGGGCAAGCGCATCCTGTGGAATATGGTGCCTGACGAGGAAGAAGAGCACTACGACGACTATGTGATGTCGCTGTACCAGAAAGGGGTGCTGACGCCGAACGAGTGGCTGGATCTCGGCGGTCTGGATACGCTCTCTGCCGAAGAGTATTTCGGTGCCAGCCTGTGGCAGCTGTACAAGAGTATCGACTCGCCCTACAAGGCCGTGCTGAAAACGCTGTTGCTGGAAGCCTACTCATGGGAGTACCCGTCAACACGGTTGCTGGCAATGGATATCAAACAGCGTCTGCATGATGGCGAAATTGTCTGCTATGGTCTTGATCCCTATTGCATGATGCTGGAAAGGGTGACGCGGTATCTTACCAGCATTGATGATTTTGCCCGCCTCGATCTCGTCCGGCGCTGTTTCTATCTGAAAGTGTGTGAGAAATTGTCAGAGCAGAGTGGCGAATCCGGCTGGCGTCGTGAGATCCTCGGTCAGCTGGTAAGTGAGTGGGGCTGGAGCGCGGAGCGTATCGCCATTCTCGACAGTCGCGCTGACTGGAAAATTGAGCGTGTCCGCGAAGCACACAATGAACTGCTCGATGCGATGATGCAGAGTTATCGCAACCTGATCCGCTTTGCCCGCCGTAACAATCTCAGCGTCAGCGCCAGCCCACAGGATATCGGGGTGTTGACCCGTAAACTTTATGCTGTTTTCGAAGCGCTGCCGGGTAAGGTTACGCTATTTAATCCACAGATTTCGCCCGATCTTTCTGAACCGCATCTGACCTTTATTCATGTGCCGCATGGTCGTGCTAATCGTGCAGGTTGGTATTTGTATAATCAGTCGCCGGATATGCAGTCAATTATCAGCCATCAACCGCTGGAATATAATCGCTATCTCAACAAACTGGTGGCCTGGGCGTGGTTTAACGGCTTGTTGACCAGCAAAACCCGTCTGCATATTAAAGGTAATGAGCTGTGCGATCTGGCGCGTTTGCAGGAGCTGGTGGCAGACGTGTCGCACCATTTTCCGCTGCGCATTCCGGCACCATCGGCAAAAGCACTCTACAGTCCCTGTGAAATCCGTCACCTGGCGATTATCGTCAATCTGGAACACGATCCTACGGCGGCCTTTCGCAATCAGGTGGTGCATTTTGACTTCCGCAAGCTGGATGTCTTCAGCTTCGGGCAGCAGCAGCAGTGCCTGATCGGCAGTATCGATCTGCTCTATCGCAATTCCTGGAATGAAGTGCGTACTCTGCATTTCAGCGGTGAGCAGGCAATGATCGAAGGGCTGAAAACCATTCTCGGCAAAATGCATCAGGATGCAGCGCCGCCAGATGCGGTTGAGGTGTTTTGCTACAGCCAGCATCTGCGTGGTCTGATCCGTACCCGCGTGCAGCAGCTGGTGTCAGAATGCATTGAGCTACGTCTCTCCAGCACCCGCCAGGAGCCAGGCCGGTTTAAAGCGGTACGCGTGGCGGGCCAGACCTGGGGACTGTTCTTTGAGCGGCTCAGTGTCTCGGTGCAAAAGCTGGAAAATGCGGTCGAATTCTATGGCGCAATCTCAAATAACAAGCTGCACGGATTATCAATCAAGGTGGAAACCGACCACGCGAAGTTGCCCGTGGTGGTTAATGGTCACGCCAGCGAAGGGATCATCCAGTTTTTCTTCGAGGATACGCAGGACGACCACGGCTTTAATATCTACATACTTGATGAAAGCAATCGAGTGGAGGTTTACCACCATTGTGAAGGAAGCAAAGAAGAGCTGGTGCGTGATGTCAGCCGTTTTTACTCTTCTTCACACGATCGTTTTACCTACGGCTCCAGCTTTATCAACTTTAATCTGCCTCAGTTCTACCAGATTGTGCAGACGGATGGACGTTTCCAGGTGATTCCTTTCCGCAGTCAGACGCTGGCGCAACTCCGCACCACCCTGTCAGATAACGATCCCGGCGCGAATTACGATCAGCGCTTCCAGATGCATTGACCGCGACAGCCGTAGCGTTCCTCCTCTCTGGCTCTGCTTCACCGGCGTATGAAGACCGCCTTAACGCTGCCAGATGGCGTCGCATTTTTTTGCAAACAGCGTTGACGCCAGTCACATTTCCTCCGCGCCGTAATGGCAAACCGTGCTGTGCTGACCAGAATAATGGGGTTGAGTCCAGTCTGACAGGGAGCATGCATGTTCTTTTTTCATAAAGATTCCCCGGTAAAGCGAGTGGGTGAAGGGGTAAGCAGACGTGTGCTGGCCCACGGCGGCAAGATGATGTGTGTCGAGGTGAGGTTCGAGCAGGGGGCTATCGGGCCGAAGCATTCCCATCCGCATGAACAACTGACCTATGTCCGTAGCGGCACTTTTATTTTCACCGTCGGCGACGAGCAGTATCAGGTTCGGGCCGGGGATACGGTCTATAACAAGCCGGGCATCGTGCACGGTTGTGTTTGTCTGGAAAGTGGTGTGCTGGTGGATATGTTCACCCCGCATCGTCATGACCTTCTTTAAGCCCGTCTGAACACCGCCAGGGTGAAACCGCCTCTACTGAACAATGCAGTCAGGCGAGGCGGTGCGATGCAAACGAGGCTTTCCTGAAACGCTGCGGGCCATCAGCGCAGGGTATTTCTTTCTTCGTAAATCGATCGCCTTTTCCTGTTGCTTTTAACACTTCACCTGCGATGATAGTCAACCATACGGGCATCAATAACGAGCAGAATGAGCATGAACAAAATGATTTGCCGGATGGCGATGGTGCTGGCTGTGAGCAGCCTGGCAGGATGTGGACTGAAAGGGCCGTTATATTTCCCGCCGCCGGAGCAACCTCAGAAACAGACGCCTGCTGCCAGCAAACCGACAACCAGCAAAGGGCAACAGCAGTCTACGGTCACCGCCACAGGTTCGGATCAACAAGCGGCTCAGTAACGATGATGCAGCCACCGGAGCCAAAAATGCAGTTTTCCAAAATGCACGGTCTGGGTAATGACTTTATGGTCGTTGATGCCGTGACGCAGAATGTCTATTTTTCCCCTGAGTTGATCCGTCGTCTGTCGGATCGTCATCTGGGGATCGGCTTCGATCAGTTGCTGATTGTGGAACCGCCCTACGATCCCGACCTCGATTTTCATTACCGCATTTTTAATGCTGATGGCAGCGAAGTTGCGCAGTGTGGTAATGGCGCGCGCTGTTTCGCCCGCTTTGTGCGTCTGAAAGGGCTGACTAACAAAAGCGATATTCGCGTCAGCACCCAGACGGGACGCATGGTACTCAGCGTCACGCCGGATGAGCTGGTATGCGTCAATATGGGGGAGCCCAATTTTGAACCGCAACAGGTGCCTTTTCGCGCTAATAAAGCGGAAACCCTCTATCTGATGCGCGCCGCCGAGCAGACGATAATGTGTGGCGTGGTTTCAATGGGCAATCCGCACTGTGTACTTCAGGTAGACAGTGTGAAAACTGCGCAGGTTGAAACGCTTGGCCCGGTACTGGAAAGCCACGAACGTTTTCCTGAGCGGGTCAATGTGGGTTTCATGGAAGTGGTCAGCCGTGAACATATCCGTTTGCGGGTTTTCGAGCGCGGTGCAGGTGAGACGCAAGCCTGTGGCAGCGGTGCCTGTGCGGCCGTGGCCGTGGGGATCCAGCAGACGCTGCTGGCGGAGAAAGTCCGTGTGGATCTGCCCGGCGGCAGCCTGAATATCGCCTGGAAAGGTCCCGGCCAGCCGCTGTACATGACCGGGCCTGCCACTCACGTTTATGACGGATTTATTCATCTATGAAAAATGTCGGAGAACAACAGGCGCTCAGCGAGCAGCTGAACGATCGTGCAGTCAGTGACTACCTGCTGCAAAATCCGGACTTTTTTATTCGTAATGCCCGCCAGGTTGAGCAAATGCTGGTTCCGCACCCGATTCGCGGCACGGTTTCCCTTGTGGAGTGGCAGTTAGCCCGTCAACGTAACCATATCGCGCAGTTGGAAGAAGAAATTACACTGCTGATGGAGCAGGCCAGCGCCAATCAGCAGCTGTTTGACCGTCTGCTGTCGTTACAGTCCCGCCTGGCTTCAGCTTCCAGCCTGCATGACATGCTCAATCGTCTGCATCGCTGGGCGCGTGAGCTGGGGCTGGCTGGTGCAAACGTACGGTTGTTCAGCGAAAAATGGCGCATTGGCGCGCCATCCGATTTCACCCAACTGGCGTTGCCGCGTCAGGCCTTTGAGCCGCTGCGTATTCAGCGTCTGGGTGAAAAACGTCACTACCTGGGCAGCCTGAATGGCCCCGAACTGTTGCTGTTACTGCCTCAGGCGAAGGCGATTGGTTCCGTTGCCATGTCGCTGATGGGTGAACAGGGGGATTTGGGCGTGTTGATCTTCAGCAGTCGTGACAATCAGCATTATCAGTCGGGAATGGGAACGGTGTTGCTCCAGCATCTCTCACAGATGCTGCCGGAGCTGCTGTTGCGCTGGGTGGAACGGGCATGACACCGCTGGCGTCAGCCGTAGAGGGCTTTCTGCGTTATCTGAAAGTGGAGCGGCAGCTCAGCCCGTTAACGCAAATCAATTACCAGCGTCAGCTGGCTGCCTGCATTGTCCTGCTGGAAGAAAGTAAACTCAGCAGTTGGGACAAGCTGGATGCGGCTCAGGTTCGCTCTCTGGCGGCGCGCAGTCGTCGTGCCGGATTGAAACCTGCCAGTCTGGCATTGCGGCTCTCTGCCTTACGCAGTTTTCTCGACTGGCAAATCAGCCAGGGCTGGCTGAAGGCAAATCCCGCCAGAGGCATTGCCAGCCCGCGTGCGCCACGTCACCTGCCGAAAAATATTGATGTGGATGAGGTGAATCGCCTGCTGGATATCGATATCAACGACCCGCTGGCGGTGCGTGACCGGGCGATGCTGGAGATTATGTACGGTGCCGGTTTACGCCTTTCCGAGCTGGTCGGCATTGATACCGGCCATCTTGATCTGGACTCTGGTGAAGTCTGGGTGGTCGGCAAAGGCAGTAAAGAGCGTCGTCTGCCCATTGGCCGTACCGCTGTACTGTGGATGGAGCACTGGCTGGAAATGCGTGATCTGTTTGCCCCGCAGGATCAGGCGGTGTTTCTGTCGAAAACGGGAAAACGCATCTCGTTGCGCAATGTGCAGAAGCGCTTTGCGGAATGGGGCGTCCGGCAGGGCGTCTCCAGCCATATTCATCCCCACAAGCTACGGCACTCTTTTGCCACGCATATGCTGGAGTCCAGTGGCGATCTGCGAGCAGTACAGGAGCTGTTGGGCCATGCCAATCTCAGCACCACGCAAATCTACACGCATCTGGACTTCCAACACCTGGCGTCGGTTTACGATGCCGCTCATCCCCGTGCGAAACGAGGAAAATCCTGATGCACTTTTACCGCCCGTTACGACCTGTTTCAGCCATGACCTTCGATCTGGATGACACCTTATACGACAACGCGCCGGTTATCCGCCGTACCACCGAGCAATCTCATGCTTTCCTGCAAGCGTATCATCCAGCCCTGAGCACCTTCAGCGTGGAGCAGTATCAGCAACTGCGTGACGATTTGCGCCAGCAGGAGCCGGATATTTACCACGATGTCAGTGAATGGCGTCGTCGCGCGGTTGAACTGGCCATGCTGAATGTTGGCCTCAGTCAGCGTGAAGCGGAAAAAGGTTCACAGGAGGTGATGGCCCATTTCGCCAGCTGGCGCAGTAAGATTGAGGTGCCGGAGGAGACACACCGCACCTTGAGTGCCCTGGCACAACGCATCCCACTGGTGGCGATTACCAATGGTAATGCTGAACCTCACCTGTTCGGTCTGGACAAATACTTCCAGTTCATTCTGCGGGCAGGGCCGGATGGCCGCGCCAAGCCTTTTGATGATATGTATCGACTGGCGGCAGAGCGGTTAAGCCTGCCGCTGGAAAATATCCTGCATATCGGTGATGATCTGACTACAGATGTGGCAGGCTCGGTTCGTTGCGGTATGCAGGCCTGTTGGATCAATCTGCGTGAAGGGAATCTGCTGCATATTGCTGACAGTCGCCTGTTGCCCACGCTGGAAATTTCGCAGTTGGCATCGCTGACTGCGCTGATATAATATACTGGTTAAATATCCAGTGGAGTCGCGCTCACTCCCTATTTACTGACGGTGCTTATGGACGTTTCTGACCTGCTCGACAGCCTGAATGACAAACAGCGCGATGCCGTTGCCGCACCGCGAAGCAACCTGCTGGTGTTAGCAGGAGCAGGCAGTGGCAAAACCCGCGTACTGGTGCACAGGATTGCCTGGTTGCTGGCCGTTGAGAACTGCTCGCCCTGGTCAATCATGGCAGTCACCTTTACCAACAAAGCCGCTGCTGAAATGCGTCACCGCATCGGGGAGCTGATTGGCACCAGCCAGGGCGGCATGTGGATTGGCACTTTCCACGGTCTGGCCCATCGTTTGCTGCGGGCGCATCATCTTGATGCGGGGCTGCCGCAGGATTTTCAGATCCTCGACAGTGAAGATCAGATGCGTTTACTGAAGCGCCTGATTAAAGCAATGAATCTGGATGATAAACAGTGGCCGGCCCGCCAGGCGATGTGGTACATCGGGGGCAAAAAAGACGAAGGTCTGCGCCCGAAACATATTGAGAGTTACGGCAATCCGGTTGAACAGACCTGGCTGCGCATTTATCAGGCCTATCAGGAAGCCTGCGATCGCGCCGGGCTGGTGGATTTTGCGGAGCTGCTGCTGCGCGCTCATGAATTGTGGCTGAACAAACCTCACATCCTCAATCATTACCGCGAACGTTTCGGCAATATTCTGGTGGACGAATTTCAGGATACCAACAGCATTCAGTACGCCTGGATACGTCTGCTGGCGGGAGAGTCGGGAAAAGTGATGATCGTTGGCGATGATGACCAGTCGATCTACGGCTGGCGTGGGGCGCAGGTGGAAAATATCCAGCGCTTTCTTAACGACTTCAGCGGTGCACAGACCATTCGCCTTGAGCAGAACTACCGATCGACCAGTAATATTCTTAAAGCAGCTAACACACTGATTGCCAATAATAATGGACGGCTGGGAAAAGAGCTGTGGACCGATGGCAGTGACGGTGAGCCGATCGCCATTTACTGCGCTTTTAATGAGCTGGACGAAGCCCGCTTTGTGGTCAACCGCATCAAAGTGTGGATGGAAAACGGCGGTGCGCTGAAGGATTGCGCCATCCTTTACCGCAGTAACGCCCAGTCGCGCGTGCTGGAGGAGGCATTGTTGCAGACCAGCCTGCCTTACCGCATATACGGCGGTATGCGCTTCTTCGAGCGTCAGGAAATTAAAGACGCACTGGCCTATCTGCGGCTGATTGCTAACCGTAATGATGATGCAGCTTTCGAGCGCGTGGTGAATACACCGGCGCGGGGCATTGGTGACCGGACGCTGGATGTGGTGCGCCAGACGGCCCGTGAGCGTCAGTTGACCTTGTGGCAAACGGCCCGCGCGCTGCTTCAGGAAAAAGCGCTGGCCGGGCGCGCCGCCTCCGCGCTGCAACGTTTTACCGAACTGGTGGATTCGTTAGCTCAGGAAACCAGCGAACTGCCGCTGCATGTCCAGACCGACAGGGTGATCAAAGACTCCGGTTTGTGGCTGATGTATGAGCAGGAAAAAGGCGAAAAAGGTCAGGCGCGTATTGAAAACCTTGAGGAACTGGTCAACGCCACGCGGCAGTACAGCTATCAGGACGAGGATGAAGATTTAATGCCGTTGCAGGCTTTTCTGTCGCATGCCGCACTGGAAGCGGGGGAAGGTCAGGCTGATAAGTGGCAGGACGCGGTGCAGCTTATGACTCTGCACTCTGCGAAAGGCCTGGAGTTTATACAGGTGTTTATCGTCGGCATGGAAGAGGGGATGTTCCCCAGCCAGATGTCGCTGGAGGAAGGCGGCAGGCTGGAAGAGGAGCGTCGCCTGGCCTATGTCGGTGTGACACGCGCCATGCAGAAACTCACTCTGACCTATGCGGAAACCCGCCGTTTATATGGCAAAGAGGTCTATCACCGACCTTCACGCTTTGTCGGCGAACTGCCTGAAGAATGCGTTGAGGAGGTCCGTTTGCGGGCCAGCGTCAGCCGACCGGCCAGCCACCAGCGTATGGGCACGCCAGTTGCCCGTAACGACAGCGGTTTTTCTCTGGGGCAGCGGGTGCGCCATGCGAAATTTGGCGAAGGCACCATCGTTAATCTGGAGGGCAGCGGAGAACACAGTCGTTTACAGGTTGCTTTCCAGGGACAGGGAATTAAATGGCTGGTGGCCGCCTATGCGAAGCTGGAAACGGTCTGAATTCCAGTCATTTTCGCGTGTCCGGACATTAAGTCTGACTGTAAATGACAACGCAGGGAAACTTATTAACTGGTCACTAAATGGCTAACATGAAGACCTGTTAAACGGTCTTTATGAGTATCACATGCCTGACAAAATTTTGAGTGATATCAGCGCCAGTGTCAGCGAGCTGAAAAAAAATCCGATGGCGACAGTGGGTGCCGGCCAGGGTTTTCCGGTAGCGATACTGAATCGCAACCAGCCAGCATTTTATTTTGTTCCGGCAGAGTTTTACGAAAAGATGTTGGATGCTCTTGATGAACAGGAGCTGACCAGACAGGTCAGCGAGCGCAGCAATCAACCGCTTATTGATGTGGGCCTGGACAGTTATCTATGATCTACAGGGTGAGATTCAGGGAAGATGCGCTGAAAGAGTGGCACAAACTGGAAAAAGCCATTCAGCAGCAGTTCGCCAGAAAGTTAAAAAATGCTGTGAAAACCTGCATATCCCTTCAGCAAAACTTAGGGGTATAAAAGACTGCTACAAAATAAAACTTCGCTCCTCGGGTTTCCGACTGGTATATCAGGTTATAAACGACGCATTAATTATTGCCGTGGTAGCCGTTGGCAAACGTGAGCGCAGCGGCGTCTATAACCTGGCGAGTGAAAGATTAAGATAATTATTTCTGGAAGCGGTCGCCCGGCTGTGCGCTGGCATACCAGGCCATGACTTCAGCAGTCCCTTCGCCACCTTCCGGCGGTGCCCAGTGCATACAGTCATCTTCGGTCAACGCCTGATAAGGGCCGTGTTTTACTTCAAAAATCACCCCACCTTCATCCAGAGAAAGCACCGCGTGCCAGGTGAATGCGGGCATTTCCTGTAACAAAATATCTTCGCCCAGTATCGTCCGATCGGTAACCTCGCCCGCATCGTTAAACTGCAATACCACGAAGCGTCCTTTCAGCGGCGTCAACAGCTCCCAGGTCTGCGGATGACGGTGTGGCCGGATATAGGTGCCGGGCTCCATGGCAATCGCCAGACGCTGAACCGGATCGCTAAGCTCTTCATGCAGGGTGCGGTGGGAGCGCAGACGGGGCACGCTGGCGGCCTGCTCACTCATGCTCTTTATGTCGCAACGGGAAATCTGTTTCATTCTACTCCTTATTATACCGGGGTTATTATTGACGCCATTTTCGGCACAGCGTAACATGCGCGCACCATTACCCTAAGAGGACATTCGCCTTGGACACACCCAGTAGATACTGGCTCACTGACCTGTACAACAGGTACAACTCCTAAGGCTATCCTCTTCTGCCAATAGCCTTCGTGGTTGTTGGCGACCTCCATCGTGTCGCTCAGAGTCAGATCGACCGAAGCTCCTCGTGTTCAGGCGTCAGTCCCATGATATTGCATTTGGGAGTAAAGCCATGCTGAGCGCATTTAAACTTGATCACAGCCGTCTGACTCGCCTTGAGCTGGAAGAACCCGTTGATGAACTGAGCAGTTCAGTCTGGGTCGATCTGATCGAGCCAGTCGATTCCGAGCGAGAGCGCGTCCAGACTGAACTGGGTCAGAGTCTGGCCACCCGTCCTGAACTGGAGGATATTGAGGCCTCTGCACGCTTTTTCGAAGACGAAGACGGTTTACATATCCACTCATTTTTCTTCTACGAAGATGCGGAAGATCACGCAGGTAACTCGACGGTGGCCTTCACCATCCGCGAGGGACGCCTTTATACCCTGCGAGAGCGGGAATTACCTGCCTTCCGCCTGTACCGTATGCGTGCCCGTAATCAGACGCTGATTGACGGAAATGCCTGGGAGCTGCTGCTGGATCTGTTCGAAACCAAAATTGAACAGCTGGCCGATGAAATCGAAAACATTTACAGCGATCTGGAAAAACTCAGCCGGGTGATTATGGAGGGGCAGCAGGGAGATGAATTTGATGCTGCATTATCGACGCTGGCGGAACTGGAGGATATCGGCTGGAAAGTGCGTCTGTGTCTGATGGATACCCAGCGGGCGTTGAACTTCCTGGTGCGCAAGGCTCGCCTACCGGCTAATCAGCTGGAACAGGCGCGGGAAATCCTGCGCGATATTGAATCCCTGTTACCGCATAACGAATCGCTGTTTCAGAAAGTAAACTTCCTGATGCAGGCGGCGATGGGATTTATCAACATTGAGCAAAACCGCATTATCAAAATCTTCTCGGTAGTTTCAGTGGTGTTCCTGCCGCCTACCCTGGTGGCGTCCAGCTACGGGATGAACTTTGAATTTATGCCGGAGCTGAAATGGAGTTTTGGCTATCCGGGAGCTATCGGCCTGATGATCCTTGCGGGTCTGGCGCCTTATGCTTATTTCAAACGTAAAAACTGGCTGTAATCAGACAGAACGGTTGTAGCAGCAATGCTACAACCGCCTGATTCAGGCTGACTGCCCGCGCTCTGTCCTCAACGCCATTTTCTGCACCAGACAACAACCCTTAGCTTCTTACCAGCCGCGGCTCTCTGCGGCGCATCGTCCAGAGTGCATCAAAGATAAACAGCGCCAGCGCCAGCCAGATGAAACTGAAGGTCATGGCCTTATCTGCCGTCATTTGCTCACCGTAAAACACCACGGCGAGCAGAAACATCAGCGTCGGGCCGAGATACTGAAAGAAGCCCACGGTTGACAGCCGCAACCGGGCACAGGCGGCGGTAAAAAACATCAGCGGGATGGTGGTCACGATTCCAGCTGCTACCAGTAACAGGTTGAGTGACAGGGGATTATGGCTCAGGTGACTGGTACTGCTGTCGGCAATGCCAAACAGGTAAATTGCCGCTGCGGGTAACAGCCAGCTGGTTTCAATCAACATCCCGGATTTGGCATCCACACCAATCTTTTTGCGCAGCAGACCATAAAAAGAGAAGGTGACCGCCAGCGTCAGGGCGATAATCGGTACTGAACCAAACTTCCACAGCTGGACCAGCACACCACAGGTTGCCAGCAGCACGGCCAGCCACTGTAACCGGCGAAAACGCTCGCCGAGAAAGACCATGCCGACCACCACATTAAACAGCGGATTGATAAAGTAGCCCAGGCTGGCTTCCAGCATATGATGATTATTGACTGCCCAGATGAAAATCAGCCAGTTACAGCCGACTACCGTGGCAGAAACCGCCAGCAGCAGCACTTTTTTCGGCTGTTGTAAGGTCAGCTTTACCTGTTTCCAGTGGCGACTGAAGCTTATCAGCAGCAGCATAAAAAAGAATGACCAGATTACCCGGTGAGTAATGATCTCATCGGCATTAACCTGTTGAATGAGTTTGAAATAAGCCGGCGCGATACCCCAGATAGTGTAGGCTCCCAGCGCAAAAAGCACACCCTGCCGGGTTTGCTGTGCATCCATGAAATGTCTTTCCTTTAATCAGTTAATAATCAGCCAACCAGGTAGGTGGCCGTCGCGCTGGCTATATACACACCAGCATCATTGTGCAGCTCAACCCTGGCGACGGCGACTTTATTACCGCCGCGCAGCAGGCTGCTGGTAGCAATAAAACGCTCCCCACGTCCGGGACGCAGATAATCAACGCGCAGATCGATGGTGCCCATTCGCGAAAGTCGCTGACGCAGTGCGTCTTCAGTCATCCCCGGCTGACGAGAAAGGGCATTGTTAACACAGACCAGCCCGGCTGCCACATCAAGCACCGACGCGATAACGCCACCGTGCAGGATCTGCTGTGCCAGATTACCAATCAGCTGCGGCTGGCTGGCAAAGCTCAGTTCGGCATAATCCGGATCGAGTTTGTCCAGTTGCAAACCGAGCGCACGGTTAAATGGCATGTCATTAACAAAAATCTCGCCAACCAGGTGGCGAACAGCGTCCTGGGTCAGCGGCACGTTGGCGATGATGGGTTTCCTTTTGCGGCGAAATACGCGAAACGGAGTGTAATCGAGAGGCTATTTTAAGCGTTGTGAGTAGCGGTTTCCACTTAGTAAAAACATCGCTAATGTCGTTCCATTTTTGTGTGTAAAATGGCGTGCTTTTTACACACAACACCATTAGTTCCCCGGAGAATTCTATGTCTATGCTGAAAGGATTGCTGGTTGCAGCACTCCTGTTGCCCACGTTAGTTCTGGCGCAAAAAGCCACCGTCACTCAGGTTCATGACCAGCCTGCGGTGCGCGGCAGTATTATTGCTAATCTTCTGGAAAAACACGACAACCCTTTCGTGCTTTATCCCTATGAAAGCAACTACATTCTTTACACCGACACCAGCAATATTAATAAAGAAGCCATACAGAGCTATAACTGGGCGGATAAAGCAAAGCATGACGAAGTTAAATTTAAGCTGAGCCTGGCGTTTCCGTTGTGGCGTGGCATCCTCGGCGATAACTCTGTGCTGGCCGCCTCCTATACCCAGGACTCCTGGTGGCAGCTCTCCAACCGTGGTGGCTCTTCACCCTTCAGGGAAACCGACTATCAGCCACAGATTTTTCTCGGCTGGGCAACAGATTACAGCTTTGCAGGCTGGACGCTGCGTGATGTGGAGATGGGCCTGAATCACCAGTCTAATGGACGCTCTGAACCCACTTCCCGTAGCTGGAACCGCGTCTATGCCCGATTTATGGTGCAAAACGGTAACTGGCTGGTTGAAGCTAAACCCTGGTATCGTCTCCCGGAAAGCGAAAATAATGACGACAACCCTGATATCACTAAGTACATGGGGTATTATCGCCTGACTGTGGGTTATCAGATGGGTGAAAGCATCTTCAGCCTGCAAGGTAACTACAACTGGAACAGCGGTTACGGCGGCGGCCAACTGGGCTGGAGCTATCCAATGAGCGAACACGTTCGCTTCTATACGCAACTCTTTAGTGGTTATGGTGAATCACTGATTGATTACAACCACCGCCAGACCCGTATTGGGGTTGGTGTGATGTTGAACGACCTGTTCTAATGCTTTTCTGGCGGCTGAATTTCTCAGTTCGCCACTTTCAGATTTGGGGAAGATGTGTCTACGGCTGTAGTGATTGATCAGGAAGCGCTGGCAGCGCAGGTTTTACAGGAAACCTTTGGCTACCAGCAATTCCGGCCGGGTCAGCAAACTATCATTCAGGCTTCGCTGAAAGGGCGTGACTGTCTGGTAGTGATGCCCACCGGCGGGGGAAAATCTCTTTGCTATCAAATCCCTGCTTTGGTGCGGGATGGGCTTACGCTGGTGGTGTCGCCGCTGATTTCACTGATGAAAGATCAGGTTGATCAGTTGCTGGCTAACGGCGTTACTGCCGCCTGCCTCAACTCCTCCCAGACGCGGGAAGAGCAGCAGGAGGTGCTGGAGGGGTGCCGCACCGGTCGGATCCGCTTGCTGTACATCGCGCCAGAGCGGCTGATGATGGATAATTTCCTCGATAATCTGCTGCGCTGGAATCCGGCGATGCTGGCCGTGGACGAAGCGCACTGTATTTCGCAGTGGGGGCATGATTTCCGTCCGGAATATGGTGCGCTTGGGCAACTGCGGCAGCGTCTTCCTGCCGTGCCGGTGATGGCACTGACCGCGACCGCCGATGAAACCACCCGCAACGACATTGTGCGCCTGCTGCAACTGCACGATCCCCTTATTCAGATCAGCAGCTTTGACCGTCCCAACATCCGTTACACGCTGGTTGAGAAATTTAAACCCACCGAGCAGTTACTTCGCTACGTACAGGATCAGCGCGGCAAGTGCGGCATCATCTACTGCAACAGCCGCGCCAAAGTTGAAGATACCGCTGCACGCCTGCAAAGTCGCGGCCTGAGCGTTGGAGCCTATCATGCCGGAATGGACAATGCGCACCGTGCTCAGGTGCAGGAGGCTTTCCAGCGTGATGATTTACAAATCGTGGTGGCGACGGTGGCTTTCGGCATGGGCATTAATAAGCCGAACGTTCGGTTCGTGGTGCATTTTGATATCCCGCGCAATATTGAGTCCTACTACCAGGAAACCGGCCGTGCCGGACGGGATGGCCTGCCTGCCGAAGCATTGCTGCTGTACGATCCTGCAGATATGGCCTGGCTGCGTCGTTGTCTGGAGGAGAAAGCACCGGGCCAGTTACAGCAGATTGAGAGCCATAAGCTGAATGCGATGGGTGCTTTTGCCGAAGCACAAACCTGCCGTCGTCTGGTATTGCTGAACTATTTTGGTGAGGGAAGGCAGCAACCCTGTGGCAATTGCGATATCTGTCTCGATCCGCCGCGTCGTTATGATGGCCTGGTTGAAGCCCAAAAAGCCCTGTCATGTATCTATCGTGTTGGACAACGTTTCGGCATGGGCTACATCGTTGAGATCCTGCGCGGTGCTAACAATCAGCGCATCCGTGAAATGCAGCACGACAAGCTGCCGGTGTACGGTATTGGCCGTGAACAGAGCCATGAGCACTGGATTAGCGTGCTGCGCCAGCTGATTCACTTAGGCCTGGTGACGCAAAATATTGCCATGCATTCGGCTTTGCAGCTGACGGAAGCGGCGCGACCGGTACTTCGCGGTGAAACGCCGCTGATGCTGGCGGTGCCGCGCCTGGTCAGCATCAAACCGCGCAGCAATACTCAAAAATCCTTTGGCGGCAACTACGACCGTAAGCTGTTTGCCCGATTGCGCAAGCTACGCAAGGCTATCGCTGACGAAGAGAATATCCCGCCTTATGTGGTGTTTAACGATGCCACTCTGATTGAAATGGCTGAGCAGATGCCGCTCACCGCGTCGGAAATGTTAAGCATCAACGGTGTTGGTCAGCGTAAGCTGGAGCGTTTTGGTAAGCCATTTATGTTGGTTATCCGCGAGCATGTGGATGGAGAAGAGTAATTATCTGTTAACGAAATCAGAATGTTAATGTTATTTCTTACCGTTGCGTTGGTGCATTGCGTCGCGCTGATGAGCCCGGGTCCGGATTTTTTCTTTGTGTCGCAAACCGCAGCCAGCCGCTCCCGTAAGGAGGCGATGCTCGGGGTGTTGGGCATCACGATGGGCGTGTTGATCTGGGCTGGCGTGGCGCTGATGGGCCTGAATCTGCTACTGCAAAAGATGGCCTGGCTGCACCAGGCAATTATGATTGCCGGTGGATTGTACCTGCTGTGGATGGGCTGGCAGATGCTGCGTTCGGCACGCCAGCAGCACAAAAATTCGCCCGTTCAGCAGGAGCAGGTTGTGGCGCTTGCTCAGGGAGGACGCAGCTTTCTGCGCGGCCTTCTGACCAACCTGGCAAACCCTAAAGCGGTGGTTTACTTCGGCAGCGTGTTCTCGCTGTTTGTCGGTGATGACGTTGGCGCGGGCCAGCGCTGGGGGCTGTTTCTGCTGATTGTGGTGGAAACCCTGGCGTGGTTCACCCTGGTTGCCAGCCTGTTCGCTCTGCCCGCCATGCGCCGTGGTTATCAGCGCATGGCGAAATGGATTGATGGTTTTGCAGGAGTGCTGTTTGCCGGATTCGGTATTCACCTGATCCTGTCACGCTGAGTCAAACCGCCTGAGCGCGCCGTACATGGCGTACTCAGGCGATGCGCCTGGCCGAGGCCAGCAACGCCCCCACCGCCATAAACATGCCGCCAAACAATCGGTTCAGCAATTTCATTTGCTGCGGCCCTTTGATCCAGCCTGCGATGCGGGTGGCCAGCGTGGCGTAACCAATCATCACCAGAATATCGACCGCTATGGTGGTAATGCCCAACACCAGATACTGCATTGCCTGTGGCTGGTGCGGAATAACAAACTGTGGAAAAAGCGCGGCCAGAAAAACGATACTTTTGGGGTTGGTCAGATTAACCAGCACCGCACGTTTAAACAGCCTGCGGCGTGGCATGACTTTTGCCACCGCCTGGAGATCAATTGCGCCACTGGTTCGCCACTGCTGAATGCCCAGCCAGACCAGGTATGCGGCCCCGGCCCATTTGAGCACTTCAAAGGCCAGCACCGACTGTGAAAACAGCGCACCCAGGCCAATTCCCACCAGCACAATGTGCGCCGCCAGGCCCACCTGTAAACCAGAGACAGAGGCAACCGTACCGCGATAGCCGTGGCTGATGCCCGTGCTCATGGTGTTAATAGCGCCGGAACCGGGTGAAAGACTTAAGATACTGGTAGTTAAAAGATAGGTCAGCCACCATTCGATGGTCATGGGTAACGCTCCCTGAACGCGCAGAAGTATGACACAATACGCCATTGTTGACGGATGCGCTACGGGCTGAAAGCGGGCGGGGCGCATGGCTCGAAAGCTGGGAGACGTAAAGCCTGTGGAAAAGCAGAATAACGGCTGGGCCAGACGTGAAAAAGCCTTTGCGGCGTTTGCCAGTGGCCCGCTGCTGGACTTCTGGCGGCAACGGCAGGAGGGCGAATTTACCGGCGTGGGTAAGGTAATGATTCGCTACGCTCGCTTCATCTCTCCGCAACATGACAAAGTTATTCTGCTCAGTCCCGGACGGATTGAAAGTTACGTTAAATACCCCGAACTGGCCTGGGATCTGTTTCATTCTGGCTATGATGTAGTGATTATTGATCACCGTGGGCAGGGCCGATCCGGCCGCTTACTACAGGATTCGCATCGTGGTCATGTGGAGTTATTTGATTTCTACGTTGACGATCTGCAAACGCTGTATCAACGGGAGATTGCCAGCCGACCCTATCGTCAGCGTTACGCACTGGCCCACTCAATGGGAGGGGCTGTACTGACGCTGATGCTTGCCAGGCAGCCGTCAGCATTTGATGCTGCGGTGCTGGCGTCTCCGATGTTTGGTATTTCTCTGCCTTTGCCACTGTGGATGGCGCATCGAATCCTCGACTGGGCTGAAAAACGGCCCGTTTTCCGGGAAGGCTATGCTGTCGGCACCGGAAAATGGCAGCCGCGTCCTTTTAGCATCAACCAGCTCACTCACAGCCGTGAGCGTTATCGCCGCAATCTGCGATTTTATGCAGACGATCCCGGACTTCGCGTCGGGGGGCCAACCTGGCACTGGGTGCGGGAGAGTGTTCAGGCAGGGAGACGTATTCTCACTACCGCAAAAGATATTTCCACGCCGCTGCTGCTGTTGCAGGCCGGTGAAGACAAAGTCGTTGATAACCTGGCCCAGGATCAGTTCTGCCAGGCGATGACCGCAGCAGGGCAGCCCTGTGAAGGAGGAAAACCGCAGGTTATCGCCGGTGCGCGTCATGAGATCTTATTTGAAAAAGACAGTATGCGTACCGAAGCGCTGGAGGCCATTCTGGCTTTTTTTGCGCGACACGCTTTGCACCACTCAGATACGGCTTAATAACGAGGGAGTGAACGCCCTTGCTGACAAAATTAACCAGAGGTTTTATGTACCCTATTGTTGCTTCCGATCTTGATGGCACGCTGTTATCCCCCAATCACCGTCTCTCCTCTTATGCCCGTGAAACGCTGCAACAGCTCACCCGTAAAGGGGTGAATTTTATCTTTGCCACCGGACGTCATCATATTGATGTCGCACAGATGCGTGACAGTCTGGGGATTGATGCTTTTATGATTACCTCTAACGGCGCGCGCGTGCACAACACGGCCGGAGAGCTGTTTTTCAGCCATAACCTCGATGAGGATATCGCCCGTGACCTCTATGCCATGCACTACAGCAATCCGGACATTTTCACCAATATTTATCGGGATGATGAGTGGTATCTGAACCGCCATCGCCCTGAAGAGATGGACTTTTTCTGTGAATCCAACTTTAACTACCAGATCTATGAGCCGGGCTCGCTGCCGACTGATGGCATCAGTAAGGTTTTTTTCACCTGTAACGATGCAGAGAAATTGATCCCGCTGGAAGAGGCGTTAGTTGCCCGATGGGGCGATCGGGTAAACGTCAGCTTTTCGCTGCCGACCTGCCTGGAAGTGATGGGGGGTGGCGTTTCTAAAGGACTTGCGCTGGATGCGGTGGCGCACTCTTTTGGCTACTCCCTGGCGGACTGCATCGCTTTTGGCGATGGCATGAACGATAAAGAGATGCTGAACATGGCGGGCAAAGGTTGCATTATGAGCAACGCGCATCAGCGGCTGAAGGATTTACTGCCGGAACTGGAGGTCATTGGCAGCAATGCTGATAACGCGGTGCCGGAGTACCTGCGCAAGCTGTATAACGTCTGAACATCACCCTTTTGCCCCGGTCATGCCGGGGCGATAAGGTTTCAGCGCTGCAGGAAATGTACGGCTTTATCCGGGAAGTCGGTAAACAGGCCGTCCACGCCGGCCCGGTGGTAAAGCACCTCGTAGAGTTGATCGACGTTGTTAACCCAGTCAGGTAATTGATCGGCGCGGACGGTGTAAGGATGCACCACCAGGCCGCTTTCATGCGCCTCTCTAACCATCTCTGTCAGGTGAACACGCCCTGTAGTCGAATCTTTGCTGACCAGCATGTGATAATCCGGTCCTGCGCCATCGACATATTTTGCCAGGATTTTCATCGCGCCGGGTTTAAACATCCAGTCGTAGCTGTAATTAACCCACTTGCCGTTCTGTTGTTGCCGGGTCTCCTGCCACTCTGTTTTTGCAATCAGCTGCACCAGCTTCAGATTCATTCCGCGCTGTGGCTCCAGCTCCGTTTTGATCCGTTTCAGCTCATCAAAATCGAAACATTGCAGGTAGATAAGGTCGCTTTTACTGGTGTAGCCATACTGTTTCAGCACATCCAGCACCCTGGCGGAGATGTCCTTACCTTGCTGGCGGTGAAACCACGGGGCTTTGATCTCAGGATAAATGCCTACATTTTTGCCGGTGGAGTGATTTAAACCCTGAATAAATTCGATCTCTTCCGCAAAGGTATGCACATGAAAATCTGATTTACCCATTGGAAAGCGGCCCGGAAAGGTCTGGATTTTGTGACCATTTTCAAGCGTAAAACCTTCGGTAAACTTCAGACCTTTAATTTCTTTCAACGTAAAGTCGATGGCGTAAAAACGACCATCCTGCCGGGCGCGACCAGGGTAGCGCTCAGCCACGTCGGTGACCCGATCAAGATAGCGGTCGTGCAGCACCACCAACTGATCGTCTCTGGTCATCACCAGATCTTGTTCGAGGAAATCGGCCCCCTGAGCATAGGCCATCGCTTTAGCCTCCAGCGTGTGCTCCGGCAGATAGCCACTGGCCCCGCGATGCGCAATGACCAGCTTTGCCGTATCTGCCGCCATTACACACAGCGACGACGCTGTCAGAAAGCTTAATATCAGCATTCTAAGCATGATTTTTCTCCGCTGAACGTTTGTTCTCACTGAACATGGTGAGTATTAGCAGTAGCACCGACAGAATACTGCCCGCGATCATGATGATAAATCCGCCGTTCCAGCCAAAGTAATCCACGGTGTAGCCGACGAGCGTACTGGCAGCGACCGACCCGCCCAGATAGCCAAATAAACCGGTAAAGCCCGCCGCCGTTCCTGCGGTTTTTTTCGGTGCCAGCTCCAGCGCATGTAAGCCGATTAACATCACCGGGCCGTAGATTAAAAAGCCAATCGCAATCATACAGGCCATATCCACGCCGGGGTGACCGGGCGGATTCAGCCAGTAAACCACCGTGGCGACGGTCACCAGCAGCATAAAGAAGACGCCGGTTGCCCCACGATTACCACGAAATACACGGTCGGACATCCAGCCGCATAGTAGTGTGCCGGGAATACCGGCGTATTCATAAAGAAACCAGGCCCATGAGGATTTATCCAGGGTGAAATGCTTCACTTCCTTCAGATAAGTGGGGGACCAGTCGAGAATGCCGTAACGCAACAGATAGACGAAAACGTTAGCCAGTGCGATATACCACAGCAGCTTATTAGGCAGGATGTACTGCATAAAGATCTGTTTTGCGCTCAGTTCCTGTTCATGTTTTGCGTCGTAGTCGGGCGGAAAATCCTGTTTATACTCTTCAATCGGCGGCAGGCCGCAGGATTGTGGCGTATCACGCATCAATACACCGACGATTATTGCCACGACGATGGCGGCAAATGCGGGCATATAGAGCGCGGCTTTCCAGTCGTTAAACCAGGCCATACCCAGCAAAAACAGCAGGGGAGGAAGGCCGCCTCCGACGTTGTGCGCACAATTCCACACCGAGACGATGCTGCCGCGCTCTTTTTTTGACCACCAGTGGACCATGGTTCTGCCACAGGGAGGCCAGCCCATACCCTGAAACCAGCCACACAAAAACAGTAATACAAACATAATCATGATGCCGGATGTGGCCCAGGGGACAAATCCCATCAACAACATCACGGCAGCGGCAAGGATTAAACCGGCAGGCAGAAAAATGCGGGGATTAGAACGGTCTGAAACGGAACCCATAATAAATTTAGAAAAACCGTAAGCGAGGGAGATGCCGGAAAGCGCAAATCCAAGATCGCCGCGCGAAAATCCCTGCTCCACCAGGTAAGGCATGGCAAGGGCAAAATTTTTGCGTACCAGATAGTAGGCGGCATAGCCGCAGAAGATGCCGATAAAAATTTGCCAGCGAAGTTTGCGATACAGCGGATCGACGCGTCGGGCGTCAACTGGCGGTTGATGTGGCGCAGGTTTAAAAATAGTGATCATGGTGGCCTCCAATGGCGCAGTTTATTTCTCTGTTCACGCCAACTGGCGTGAGACGGAAACTGAATATCCAGGCGGTAACACGATGTGTTGGTTTCGGCGCAGAGGATAAGGGCAAATTCCAGGAGGGAGTGTGAACAGCTACGCAAATGTTACATTTTTATGACAAAACATTTTTACAGCCCCGATCGGTGCAACAGCTGCTGTTCAGCGGAGGCAGATTCCGGTTTAGCAACGTTTACTGTTTTTCTCAAAGACAGAAATGAAAACCATCTGATTGCTTGTTAATCAATTGTAAACCAGAAATTTCCCTGTCGTTCGCCGAACTTCGTTACACTGGAGCCTCATTTCTTAGCAGAGTTTCTGATTGTGACGTTACTGATTGTCACCACAATATTGTGGGCATTTTCATTCAGTCTGATAGGCGAATATCTGGCGGGACAGGTGGACACGGTATTCTCGGTGTTAATCCGTCTGCTACTGGCGGCTGCGGTGTTTTTACCCTTTCTGCGCTGGCGCGGTTATCGTGCCTCTACTCTGTTGCTTTATATGGCGGTGGGCGCTTTGCAACTGGGGATCATGTATCTGATCAGTTTCCAGGCCTATCTTTACCTGAGCGTATCTGAGCTGTTGTTGTTCACCGTGATGACGCCGCTCTATATTACGCTGATTTATGATCTGCTCAGTGGTCGTGGTATCCGCTTTGGCTACCTGGTCAGCGCACTGCTTGCGGTGGCGGGGGCGGCAATCATTCGCTATGACAAAGTCAGCGATCACTTCTGGTTTGGTTTGATGCTGGTGCAGCTGGCAAATATCTGCTTTGCCGTGGGAATGGTGGGTTATAAGCGTCTCCAGGAAACCCGGCCCGTGCCACAGCATACCGCTTTTGCGTGGTTTTATATTGGTGCGGCGATGGTCGCGGTTATTGCCTGGCTGTTGTGGGGTAATCCCAATAAATTACCCACCACCACATTCCAGTGGGGCATACTAATCTGGCTTGGCGTGGCGGCATCGGGTTTAGGTTATTTTATGTGGAACTACGGTTCAACGCAGGTTGATGCAGGAACCCTGGGAATTATGAATAACATGCATGTGCCAGCGGGTCTGTTGGTTAATCTGGCTATCTGGCAACAAAAACCACACTGGCCGAGTTTTATTATTGGTTCTGCGGTCATCTTTGCCTCGCTGTGGGTGCACCGGCAGTGGATAATAAAAAGAAGCTGATTCTGCAATGTTATAAATGCCGGAAATTTTTTCCGGCATTACGTATTAAATCAGGGGCGTTTTATTTTATCAGCGCACTGAGTTGATCAACCCATGTGCTGATTGCATCTTCAATTTTCGCACCAATTTTGCTACCCAGCTCTTCGCCATTTGTTTTTGCAGCTTCTTCAGTCGCGCCTAACGCACTGGAAAAAGAAGAGGTGAGTTTAAAAATTCCGGAGAAAAGCGAGCCGTACCAGCTGGAAACTCCATCCTGGATTTTCCCTGCGCCACTAACTTCCATAATTTGTGCAGCGTTTAATTCTTTCATAATGTATATCCTTTATACAAAAAAATAATGGAGAATATCTCCGGAAACAATTCTGCTTCTGCATAATTATATTGTCAACAATTAAAGTTTTTTATTTTCAGGGCAGGAATTAATATATTATTATTTTTATATTTCATTTTTTCTGGATGTATTAAATTAATGGCGACACTAATGTCGCCCGATAGTTAATTATTTTTTGATACGGGTGGGCGTAGTTTTAAAGTCATTCCTTTCAGAAAATTACGCAATATCTGGTCGCCACAATCACGATAATTTTTATGGCCGGGCTTACGGAAAATTGCGCCAATTTCGGACTGACCAACAGCGAAATCTGCCAGTTTGAGCGTTTCAATAATATCGGTGGTTTTCAGATCGAAGGCCACGCGAAGTTTTTTCATAATAATATTATTGGTCATCTTACGTTCAATTGATGGCACCGGAGCATCTTCACTTTTGCCTCGGCGCTGAAATATCAGACCGTTCAAAAAGTAGCCCATAATCACATCCGGGCAGGGGCGAAAACCTGCTTCATCTTCCTTTTTCAGGAAGTTCCCCATCTCTGCTTCGTTAACCTGGCTTTCTGCCAGGGCAAGAATGGCGACCATCTGGGCATCATTCAGCTTCAGCATGTAGCGCACGCTGCGCAGGACGTCGTTGTTAGTCATAAAATTCTCATCAGAAAACAAGTGGCATCCGGCGCATTATAGAGACAAATGGCTGCATAACCAGTGGAAACCGCCAGCACAGCGCTGGCAGCGGTTTCAAAGTGGTGAAGAAGTGGGTAGCGGCGTGCCGGGCTGGGAGGCATCTCTGACTCCTGGCAGATGTTCACAGGCATGTTGACGGGCTGAACGAATAAAAGCGTCGAGCACGGCCTGGCGCTGTTCGCCGTCGCGAACCGCCGCGTATAAACGACTCCACAAGCCGCCACCCAGCGTTTTTGTCACCACCAGTCCCTGATGTTCAAAACTTTCCACCACCCAATGTGGCAGGGCCGCAATGCCCATTCCGGCAGAGACCATCTGAATCAGCAGGAGTGTGTTATCGACACTTTTCAGCGCCGGACTGACGCCTGCGGGTTGCAGAAAATGACGCCAGATATCCAGACGCTGACGTTGTACCGGATAAATCATCAGCACTTCATCAGCAAGATCTTCAGGTGAAATATGACCGATCTGCGCCAGAGGATGGTCGGTCGCCAGCACCAGGCGGACTTCGTAGTCAAACATCGGCGAATAGAACAGGCCGCTGCGCGGCAAAATATCGGAGGTCAGCACCACGTCCAGGTCGCCCTGCTGTAGCGCAGGCTGGGGATCAAAAGTAACCCCGGATTTAAAGTCCATCACCACCTGCGGCCAGCTCTGGCGGAAGTTATTCAGTGCCGGGGTTAACCACTGAATGCAACTGTGGCATTCGATAGCAATACGCAGCGTGGCCTGGTGCGGCTCATGGCAAGCCTGAAGCGCATGCTGGATCTGTGGCAGCACCTGTTCAGCAAGCTGAAGCAGAATATCGCCCTGCGGGGTGAAACGCAGCGGCTGGCTTTTACGGACGAATAAACGAAAGCCCAGACGCTGTTCCAGATCGCTGAACTGATGAGATAAAGCGGATTGCGTCTGATGCAGCTGGGCCGCCGCTGCCGCCAGCGAACCCGTATTTCGCAGAGCCTGCAACGTCCGCAGGTGTTTAAGTTCGATCATGAGAGTCCTTCACATCGACAATGAACAAATTGCGCTTGTGGTGAATACAGTACCTGCGGATTATAGATGTGTAAACATCTGGACGTCTAAAAGCCCGGCAAACACGAAGACGGGCTGTAACTGAGGAAAGAACTGATGACCATTCTGAATCATACGCTCGGCTTCCCCCGTGTTGGCCTGCACCGCGAACTGAAAAAAGCCCAGGAGAGTTACTGGGCGGGTAACAGCACTCAGCAAGAGCTGCTGGCTGTTGGCCGCGAACTACGCGCCCGTCACTGGCAGCAACAGCGAGATGCTGGTGTTGATCTGGTACCGGTTGGCGATTTCGCCTGGTACGATCATGTGCTGACAACCAGCCTGCTGCTGGGCAATGTGCCTGCACGTCACCAGAATAAAGATGGATCTGTCGATCTGGATACCTTATTTCGTATTGGTCGTGGCCGCGCACCAACCGGTGAGCCAGCGGCGGCGGCTGAAATGACCAAATGGTTTAATACAAACTATCACTACATGGTGCCAGAATTTACTAAAGGCCAACAATTTAAACTGACCTGGACGCAGATTCTGGAAGAGGTGGATGAAGCACTGGCACTGGGCCATAAAGTAAAACCGGTTCTGCTGGGGCCGGTCACCTGGCTGTGGCTGGGCAAAGTGAAAGGTGAGCAATTTGATCGCCTCAGCCTGTTGAAAGACATTCTGCCGGTTTATCAGCAGCTGCTGTCTGAACTGGCGCAGCGTGACATTGAGTGGGTTCAAATTGATGAACCCGCTCTGGTTCTGGAATTGCCACAAGACTGGCTGGCGGCGTTTAAACCCGCCTACGATACGTTGCAGGGTAAAGTTAAATTATTGCTGACCACCTATTTTGACAGTGCCGCCACCAACATCGACACTATCCGCACGCTGCCGGTGCAGGGACTGCATGTTGATCTGGTTCATGGTAAGGATGATATCACTGTTCTCAATACCCGCATCCCGTCCGACTGGTTGCTCTCTGTTGGCGTGATTAATGGCCGCAACGTCTGGCGTGCCGATTTGAGCAGCTGGTTTGAACGCCTGCAACCGTTAACCGCTCAGCGGCAGCAGCTGTGGATCGGTTCCTCCTGTTCATTGTTACACAGCCCAATCGATCTGAGCGCCGAAACCCGCCTGGATGATGAAGTAAAAAGCTGGTTCGCTTTTGCGCTGCAAAAATGTGCGGAGTTGTCCCTGCTTAGCAATGCACTGAATAACAACGATCCACACGCTCTGGAGGCCTGGAGCGCACCCATTCGCGCCCGCCGTCATTCCGGCAGGGTACACAATGCTAATGTTGCCAAACGGCTGGCCGGCATCACCGCCAGAGACAGCCAGCGTGACAGTAGCTATGCCGTGCGTACTCAGGCACAACGTGTGCGATTCCGCTTGCCAGCATGGCCGACCACCACCATTGGTTCGTTTCCACAGACTACCGAGATCCGTGGCCTGCGGCTGGACTTTAAGCAGGGGCGTCTGGATGGCAACCACTACCGCACCGGCATTGCCGAACATATCAGGCAGGCGATTACTGAGCAGGAGCGACTGGGGCTTGATGTGCTGGTACATGGTGAAGCTGAACGTAATGACATGGTGGAATATTTTGGTGAGAACCTGGATGGTTTTGCTTTTACCCAAAATGGTTGGGTGCAGAGTTACGGTTCCCGCTGTGTGAAACCGCCGGTGATTATTGGTGACATCAGCCGCCCGCAGGCGATTACCGTTGAGTGGGCGAAATATGCGCAGTCACTGACCGACAAACCGGTAAAAGGCATGCTGACCGGTCCGGTGACCATTCTGTGCTGGTCATTCCCCCGCGAAGATGTTTCCCGTGAAACCATCGCTAAGCAGATTGCGCTGGCGCTGCGTGACGAAGTGGAAGACCTTGAAAAAGCAGGTATTGGCATTATCCAGATTGATGAACCCGCCCTGCGTGAAGGTTTGCCGCTGCGTCAGTCAGACTGGGCTGCTTACCTGGAATGGGCCGTCGATGCCTTCCGCCTGAATGCGGCTGTGGCACGTGACGACACGCAGATCCATACCCATATGTGTTACTGCGAATTTAATGACATCATGGATTCCATTGCGGCGCTGGATGCCGATGTCATCACCATTGAGACCTCCAGGTCGGACATGGAGCTGCTGGAGTCATTTGAACAGTTTGAGTATCCAAATGAAATTGGCCCGGGGGTGTACGATATTCACTCACCAAATGTGCCGGATGTGGCGTGGATTGAAGCATTGCTGCGCAAAGCTGCGAAGCGTATCCCAGTGGAGCGTCTGTGGGTTAACCCCGACTGCGGTCTTAAAACCCGTGGCTGGACGGAAACCCGCCAGGCTCTGGCTAACATGGTGAAGGCGGCGCAGAATCTGCGTGAAACCGAAGCCTGATGCATATTAAGGGGCGCCTGGCGCCCCTGAAGGAGATGAGTTCTGGCCTGTAAGCGTGATGGAAGCTGGGTGGAAGGCAGTCATTTCACCCCATGCTGTCTGAACCACGTCAGCATCCGTTGCCAGCCGTCCTGCGCGGATTCCTGATGATAGCTGGGACGATAATCAGCGTTAAAAGCGTGACCCGCTTCGGGATAGACCACAATTTCGGATGTGGAATTCGCTGCCCGCAGCGCCTGACGCATGGTATCGACTGAATCCTGTGGAATACCGTCATCCATTCCCCCATACAAACCCAGTACCGGCGCGGTCAGATCAAGGGCAATATCAACCGGTTGTTTCTGTTGCAGCATGGTTTTTTCACCAACCAGTTTGCCATACCAGGCAACACCCGCTTTCAACTGGGGATTATGTGCCGCATACAGCCAGGTAATGCGTCCCCCCCAGCAGAAGCCGGTTACCGCCATATTGCGCATATCGCCGCCGTGGCGTGATGCCCAGTTGGCAACGTGATCAAGATCGGCCAGTACCTGATTATCCGGAACCTTACTCACCAGCTCTTTGAGCAGCGTTGGAATATCGGAGTAAGCGGCAGCATCGCCCTGGCGGAAATAGAGCTCCGGTGCCACTGCCATATACCCCTCCAGTGCCAGGCGTCGGCAAATGTCGCGAATGTGCTCATGCACACCAAAAATCTCCTGCACCACCAGAATGACCGGCAGGGGACCGCTGGCATTGCGTGGTTTGGCATAAAAAGCGGGCATGTTTTCGCCCTGAGTTGGAACAGACGTTTCTCCGGATTGAATTGCCTCACTGCTGGTAGTAATAGTGGTTGATGCGGCAGGAGATACGGCGGGAGCGAATCCATCTTTGCTCTTCATTTGAGTCATATTATCTTCGGTTTTCATTGTCCTCTCCGGGTATGCATTGGCGCAATCAGCTAACTATAGCCAGGATCCGTTTGGGGCTGTTCTGTTCATCTTTATCACTGACAAAAAGGTTTCCGAAAGGGTAAACAACGGAGGTGTCGCTGTGAACAGTACGTTTACGTGACTGCTATCACTTTTTTGTGCAGGGTTAATGTAATTTTCATGATGCATAGTGAGATTTCTCACACAATATCCAGTGAATTTCCGTTACTCTGCCGATTCTAATCCGCCACACTTTGCCGCAAAGGAGCCAGAAATGGCAAAATCAGACGTTTTTCACCTGGGTTTAACACAGGCAGATTTGCAGGGCGCCACCCTTGCTATCGTGCCTGGCGATCCTGAACGGGTCAAAAAGATCGCTGTGCTGATGGATAATGCTGTACATCTGGCCTCACACCGCGAATTCACAACCTGGCGCGCGGAAATCGGGGGCAAAGCGGTTATCATCTGTTCAACCGGCATCGGTGGCCCTTCTACCTCCATCGCCGTTGAAGAACTTGCTCAACTGGGCGTGAGAACATTCCTGCGGGTTGGCACCACTGGCGCAATTCAATCTGGCATTAACGTCGGGGATGTGTTGGTTACCACCGGCTCAGTACGACTTGATGGAGCCAGTCAGCACTTTGCTCCGCTTGAGTTTCCTGCCGTTGCCGACTTCACCTGTACCACTGCGCTGGTTGAAGCGGCCAAAGCCGCAGGTGCGACAACCCATATTGGCATTACTGCCTCCTCAGATACTTTTTATCCGGGCCAGGAGCGTTATGACACCTTTTCCGGGCGCGTGGTCAGCCGCTTTCAGAACTCAATGAAAGAGTGGCAGCAGATGGGGGTGCTGAACTATGAAATGGAATCGGCCACCCTGCTGACGATGTGTGCCAGCCAGGGATTACGCGCCGGTATGGTCGCTGGGGTGATCGTTAATCGTACCCAGCAGGAAATTCCTGATGCGGAAATGATGAAAAAAACAGAAAGCGATGCGGTGCGTATTGTGGTTGATGCTGCCCGGCGCCTGATTTAGTTCACCTGCTAGCGCAGCCTGCTATAGCCTGCGCTCATATCCCGAATACAATTAGCGCACTCTGTCTGACATCTCAGAAATTATGTGATTGTTGGTAAGATATTGCTGTTGGTTATTGTCATTTTATGGCGAATTTCAGTCACTTTTATTTTTCTTCGTGCTGACTCGCAAATTTCAATGTAATCGCTTTCTGAATGATTTCATTGCGCTTTTTATCTGGACATTTATACAGTATCACTCTACCTTTCCCGAGGATAATCAGACGCGGGAGGAAATAGCGTGGATGCGACAATTGGTTACGGTGTCTTTATCGCTGTGGCAGGCCTGCTGGTGGGATGGTTAATTGCCTGGTTCAGAAGCCAGCAACTGTCGGCCAGGCAGGAAACAGAACGGCAACTGTTGCAACAGTCTTCTGAACAGCTGCATCACGATCGTCAGCGTCTGGTACAGCAGTTGGAGAGCCTGCAGCAGCAGCAAAAACAGAACGAGCTGGAGTTACGGCAGCTTTATGGTTCTCTTTCTGCCGCGCAGGAAAAACTGCAACATCTGGACCACTGGCGTAGTGAGGCCGAACAGCTGACCCGTGAATTGCGCAACCAGCTGGAGATCAACAGTGCCCAGGAGGCCGAACTCCGCGAAGTCACTATCCGTCTGGAAGAAACTCGTATGGCGGCAGAGGAGAAGCAGCGTCTGCTGACTAACAGTGAACAGCGCCTGAATGCGCAGTTCAAGAACCTTGCTAACCGTATCTTTGAAAACAGTGGGCGTCGGGTAGATGAACAAAATCGTCAGAGCCTGAACGGACTGATTGCTCCTTTGCGTGAACAACTGGAAGGCTTTCGCCGCCAGGTACAGGAAGGCTTTGGGCAGGAAGCGCGTGAACGGCATACGCTTTCCCATGAAATTCGCAACCTGCAGCAACTGAACGCGCAGATGGCACAGGAGGCGATTAACCTCACTAAGGCGCTGAAAGGCGACAACAAAACGCAGGGTAACTGGGGGGAAGTGGTTCTCAGCCGGGTGCTGGAGGCCTCCGGACTGCGTGAAGGTCATGAATATGAGACACAGGTTACCGTGCAACTTGAACAGCATGGCCGTATGCAACCCGATGTCATCGTTCGTCTGCCACAAGGTAAGGATGTGGTCATTGATGCAAAAATGACGCTGGTTGCTTATGAACGTTATTTTAATGCTGACGACGATGCTACAAGAGAAGTGGCAATCGGTGAACATATTGCTGCGATTCGCAACCATTTGCGTCTGCTGAGCCGAAAAGATTATCAACAGCTACCCGGATTGCGTTCGCTGGATTATGTACTGATGTTTATTCCGGTTGAACCGGCCTTTTTGCTGGCAATAGACAGGCAGCCAGAACTAATCAGTGAGGCACTTAATCAGAATATTATGCTGGTCAGCCCGACCACGCTTCTGGTGGCGCTCCGCACTATTAACAACCTGTGGCGTTATGAGCATCAAAGCCGCCATGCTCAGCGTATTGCAGACCGGGCGGCCAGGCTCTATGACAAAATGCGACTCTTTGTTGATGATATGTCAGCGATGGGACAAAACCTCGACCGGGCACAGGACAGCTACCGGCAGGCGATGAAAAAGCTGAGTGAAGGGCGAGGTAATCTGATTGCCCAGACCGAAAGTTTCCGTCAGTTGGGCGTGGAAGTTAAACGTCCAATTAATCCCCGGATGGTTGAGCAGGCGATGCCGGAAGAGGGCGAAGAAGCTGAAGATGATGAAAATCTTCATTTGTCGGTATCAGGCACAACCCGTGCTTCGCCACGGGGGGATCAATAAGCGGCAAGGCCGTGCCTGGCCTGCCGGACTCTGATACACTTGGCAGAATATTGATTGCAGAGCAGGCAAAACAAATGGCAGATGAATCAAAGGATACCACCCATTTTGGCTATCGCACCGTAGCGAAAAGCGACAAGGCTGAAATGGTCGCTGACGTTTTCCATTCCGTTGCGGCTAAATATGACCTGATGAACGATTTGATGTCATTCGGGATTCACCGGATCTGGAAACGTTTTACTATCGACTGTAGCGGTGTACGCCGTGGTCAGCGTGTGCTTGACCTTGCCGGGGGTACTGGCGATCTGACAGCAAAATTCTCGCGTCTGGTCGGTGAGACGGGCGAAGTTGTGCTGGCTGACATCAACAGCTCAATGCTTAAAGTTGGCCGTGAAAAGCTGCGCAATAAGGGCATTATTGGCAACGTCAGTTATGTTCAGGCAAACGCTGAGGCACTGCCGTTTCCGGATAACTATTTTGACTGCATTACCATCGCTTTTGGTTTGAGAAATGTCACCGAGAAAGAAAAGGCGCTGGCCTCAATGTTCCGTGTGCTCAAACCGGGTGGGCGTCTTCTGGTGCTGGAATTCTCCAAACCGTTGCTGGCTCCACTCAACAAAGCTTATGACGCCTATTCTTTTCATGTACTGCCGCGTATTGGCGAGTGGGTGGCAAAAGATTCTGAAAGCTATCGTTACCTGGCAGAGTCGATCCGTATGCACCCGGATCAGGAGACGCTCAAGCAGATGATGGACGATGTTGGGTTCGAAAATACCACCTATTCCAATCTCACTGGTGGCATCGTAGCGCTGCACCGTGGGTTCAAGTTCTAAACAGGAAAGCGCATGACTTTGACGCCGCTATTAACTGCGGGGCTGGAAACGGCACTGAACCGGGTTTTATACCGTGATCGCGGCCTGAAAGCGGCGCGTCAACGGCTTAAAGGTAAAAGTCTGGCGATCGAGCTGGCTGAACTGGCTCAGCCAGTTATCTTAATCTTTGGTGAAAAACAGCTCGATGTAATGGGCGAATGGCACGACACGCCTGATTGTCTGGTGAAAACCCGTTTAAGCACATTGCACAAATTGCGGGATCGCCAACTGTTGACCAGTATGCTGCGCAGTGGAGAGCTGGAAGTCGAAGGGGATTTGCAGGTCGTACAGCAGTTTTCTGCCCTGATTGATCTTGCTGAACTTGAGCCGGCTGAATATCTGGCTCCGTGGATTGGCGATATTGCGGCCCAGGGAGTCGGCCAGTTTGCCCGTAAGGGGATGCAGCTCTTTCGCCTTAATCTTACGCGCAAGCAGGGGTATATCAGCCAGGCACTGACCGAAGAGTGGAGAATGGCTCCTGGCGGACTGGAGCTTGCCTGGTTTGCCGAAGAAGTTGATGCGACTGCCTCTCAACTGACTGCTCTGCAAAGCCGACTTGAAGCACTGGAGGGAAAATGACCTTCGGAGAATTGCGCCGCCTCTATTTTATTATTCGTGTCTTTCTCAGCTACGGTCTTGATGAGCTGATTCCTAAAACCCGGCTCACTATACCTGTCAGGCTGTGGCGCAAGTGTCTGTTCTGGATGCCAAACAGACACAAAAAACAGCCGCTCGGTGAGCGTTTGCGGCTGGCGCTGGAACAGCTGGGTCCGGTATGGATTAAGTTTGGACAGATGATGTCTACCCGGCGTGACCTTTTTCCGCCGCACATTGCCGATCAGCTGGCTATGCTACAGGATCGTGTTGCGCCGTTTGATGGTGTAAAGGCCAGGCAACAGATCGAACTGTCGCTCGGATGTCCGCTGGAAAAGTTTTTTGATGACTTTGTCATCACCCCGCTGGCTTCCGCTTCTATTGCCCAGGTTCACACTGCCACTCTGAAAGAAAATGGGAGACAGGTGGTCATTAAGGTGATTCGTCCGGATATATTGCCGGTGATTAAAGCGGACATGAAGCTGATCAAACGGATGGCGCGCTGGGTTCCCAGACTTTTACCCGATGGCCGTCGTCTGCGACCGCAGGAAGTTGTTGCTGATTACGAAAAAACACTGATTGATGAGCTGAACCTGTTACGTGAAGCGGCAAATGCTATCCAGCTGCGTCGCAATTTTGATAACAACAAGATGCTCTACATTCCGGAAATTTTTTCTGATTATTGCAGCGAAACCATGCTGGTGATGGAGCGCATCTACGGTATTCCCGTTAATGATGTGGTGCAGCTTGAGCAGCATGGGGTCAACATGAAACTGTTGGCAGAACGTGGCGTTCAGGTGTTCTTTACTCAGGTGTTTCGCGACAGTTTTTTTCATGCAGATATGCATCCTGGCAATATTTTTGTCAGCTATGAACATCCGGAAGATCCTCAGTATATCGGCATTGACTGTGGCATTGTTGGTTCTCTGAATAAGGGCGACAAACGCTATCTTGCTGAGAACTTTATCGCTTTCTTTAACCGCGACTATCGCAAAGTGGCGGAACTGCATGTGGATTCCGGTTGGGTACCACCCGATACCAATGTCGAAGATTTTGAATTTGCGATCCGTACGGTGTGTGAGCCTATCTTCGAAAAACCGCTTGCGGAAATCTCCTTCGGCCACGTGTTGCTGAACCTGTTCAACACTGCGCGTCGCTTTAATATGGAAGTTCAGCCACAGTTGGTTCTCCTTCAGAAAACATTGCTGTATGTTGAAGGCGTTGGGCGTCAGTTGTATCCGCAGCTTGATTTGTGGAAAACCGCTAAGCCATTCCTTGAGGACTGGATCAAAGATCAGATCGGTATTCCGGCCATTGTGCGGGCATTAAAGGAAAAGGCGCCATTCTGGGCAGAAAAATTGCCTGAACTACCCGAGCTGTTTTATGACAGCCTCCGTCAGCACAAACATTTGCAGCACAGCGTTGATAAACTGACCAGCGATCTGAAAGGGGAGCGCGTCAGACAGCATCAGTCACGCTATCTGTTTGGTGTTGGTGCGACACTGTTACTGAGCGGCACGGCTATTCTTTTAACCCGACCACAATGGGACCTCATCTCTGCGGGGATGATCGCAGCAGGGCTGGTAACATGGCTGGTGGGATGGCAAAAGACTGTCTGAAAGTGGTCTACAGAGAATGGTCAGTAAAAACGGCCGTTTGATTTTTTTATCGGCAGCGATAGCGCGACAGCACACAGTCATCGCTGACATTACAACGAATTATCAGAGGTGAAACATGGGCGGTATCAGCATCTGGCAATTGTTAATTATTGCGGTAATTGTTGTTCTTCTTTTCGGTACAAATAAGTTACGGACACTGGGTTCCGATCTCGGTTCTTCGATCAAAGGCTTTAAAAAGGCGATGAGCGATGACGATGAGAAAGAAAAAAATCATGCTAATGATGCGGACTTCAATGCCAGGCTGGCTGACCAGAAGCCCGCAGATGCGTCGAAAGAAGAATCCAGAAACGACAAGGTATAAACCGTGTTCGATATAGGCTTTAGTGAACTGATATTGGTGTTCGTTATCGGGCTTGTCGTTCTCGGACCCCAGCGCCTGCCTGTGGCGGTCAGAACCGTAGTGGGTTGGATTCGCGCGATGCGCTCACTGGCGGCTAACGTTCAGAATGAGCTGGCTCAGGAACTCAAATTGCAGGAGTTACAGGACAGCCTGAAGAAAGTTGAAGAGGCCAGTAAAAACAGTCTGACGCCAGAACTGAAGGCTTCGATGGAAGAACTCAAGCAGTCGGCTGCATCGATGAAGCGCTCTTATCTGGGTGAAAACGAAAAAGCCGATGATGAAGCGCATACTATCCATAATCCACTGGTGAAAAATCCTGCGGATGCTCATGATGGCGCGACACCAGCCACTGCCGATCATCATGCCAGTTCGCCCGTTCAGGCCCCCTTAGCCTCTGAGCATCCACAAGCTGGTTTATCCTCTGCTGCTGTTCAGCCATCCGATCAGCTATCGACCTCTCAACCTCTGACAGAGGATCCTGCGCCTGTAGTCCATGTCTCTCAGGCTGCCAGCCCTCCGGTGGTTAAAACGACATCGGCGGTCAGTGACCCTGAACCGGTGACGACAGTGAGTGCTACAACGTCGATTCTTTCCAGCCGTGCTCCTGTTTCCACCACTCAACCAGGAGAGCAACGTTAAACATGGCTGTTGAAGATACCCAACCGCTGATCAGTCATCTGATTGAACTCCGTAAGCGGCTGTTGAACTGTATTATCGCTGTTGTGGCGATATTTCTTTGTCTTGCCTATTTTTCTAACGATATTTATCACCTGATCGCTGCACCGCTAATCAGTCAGATGCCCGCCGGGGCAAGCATGATTGCAACGGATGTTGCCTCGCCGTTCTTTACGCCAGTTAAATTGACGATGATCGTTTCGGTATTCCTTGCGGTGCCGGTGATCCTTCATCAGATTTGGGCATTTGTCGCACCTGCCCTGTACCGTCATGAACGTCGGCTGGTGATGCCATTACTGTTTTCCAGTTCTTTCCTATTCTATCTGGGGATGGCCTTCGCCTACTTTGTTGTTTTCCCCCTGGCCTTTGGCTTTTTTGCCAAAACGGCTCCGCAGGGTGTCCAGATCGCCACTGACATTAACAAATATCTCGATTTTGTTATGACGTTGTTTATGGCGTTTGGTGTTTCTTTTGAAGTTCCGGTGGCGATTGTGCTGCTGTGCTGGACAGGAGTAACCGGTCCTGAAGAACTGAAAAAGAAGCGTCCTTACGTTCTGGTTGGGGCATTCGTTGTAGGTATGTTGCTTACGCCTCCGGATGTTTTCTCCCAAACGCTGCTGGCCATTCCGATGTACTGCCTGTTTGAAGTGGGGGTGTTTTTCTCCCGTTTTTATGTGGGCAAGGGGCGCGAAAATGATGAAAAGGAAGAATCCGGAACAGAATAGCCAGGCGTGAAATGCGCCTTGCGTTCAGTTGAAGTGAAATAACCGCCCGAAAGGGCGGTTACCGTCTGGAACACGTTATGTTTGATATAGGGGTTAACCTGACCAGCACGCAGTTTGCGAAAGATCGCGACAGGGTCGTTAAACGTGCAAGAGAGGCTGGCGTGACCGGCTTATTGATTACCGGTACTAACGCACTGGAGAGTCAGCAGGCACAAAGCCTGGCTGCCCGTAGTCCTGGGTATTGCTGGTCGACTGCGGGAGTACATCCTCACCATGCCAGTGAATGGTCGGCCGAAACAGCGGCGACGCTGAAACGACTGGCTGAAAGCCCGCAGGTTGTGGCAATCGGTGAATGTGGCCTGGATTTCAACCGAAATGTTTCTGACCCCGATCAGCAGGCTTACGCTTTTAACGCGCAGCTGGAGCTGGCTGCTGAACTGAATTTGCCCGTATTTCTCCATTGCCGTGAAGCTCATGAACGCTTTATGGCTATTCTCACTCCCTGGCTACCTGAAATCAGCGGCGCGGTTGTCCACTGTTTTACCGGCACAGAAACCGAGCTCGAAGCTTGTCTGGCAGCAGGTTTATCTATTGGGATCACCGGCTGGGTATGCGATGAACGTCGCGGGCAGGAACTGCGTGAGCTGGTGCATTTGATCCCGGCGAACCGGTTGCTGTTGGAAACCGATGCGCCCTATCTTATACCGCGTGATCTGCGCCCCCGTCCTCCTTCCCGACGTAATGAACCCTGTTTTCTGCCGCATATTGTCGGGCAGGTTGCAGCATTACGGGGAGAAGAGGCATCAGACCTTGGACGGCAGAGCGAGAGTAATGCCAGGATGCTGTTCAGGCTGGGTGAGCAGCCTGCTTAAGCATCAATGGCGGTGGGGAATCTTTCAGATTTTCTGGAATTGTTTGTTGTCCAGGCTACGCACTATCTGTTTGTTAAGCAGTTTCAGCAACAGCATTGAGCGTGCCTCACCGTCAGGCTCAGTAAAAATGGCTTTCAGCCCTTCAAAAGCTCCCGCCGTAATGACGACCTGATCGCCAGGCTGTGGAAGGTCCGGATCGTCCAGCGTCTCGGTTCTTTCCGTCTGTAAAGCGGCAATGACATCCTCTGGTACAGTGGCTGGCATGTTGCCAAAGCGTACAAAATGACTCACGCCCCTGGTTGCACTGATAGTGGTGGTGTGAATGGCTTCGGGGTCGAACTCAATAAACAGATAGTTGGGGAACAGGGGTTCACTCACCTGGGTGCGTTTTCCCCTAACCAGTTTCTCTATCGCAATCATTGGGCTGAGACAATGCACTGCCTGGCGTTCAAGGTGTTCTTTGGCGCGAAGCAATTGACCACGTTTGCAATAAAGTAAGTACCAGGATTCCATAACGTCACTTTACAATTTCAGGGGCAGTAAGAATAACAAAATTGATACAAGAGTTATAGCGACATCCCTGTCAGACGCGGCACCCAGGCTTACTTCATCAGCAGAACCAGAATGTTTTACAGGCAGTTTGCTCTGTTTGTCGGGAGAGTTATTGGTATCAATTGTAACTTTTTCTGGCAAAATGACTACATTCCGGCCCATGATGCAGCGAAAAATTAAGCATCCTGTGACAATCCTCCTTATAATGGCCGATTCACTGACCGTATTGATGAGAAGTCATGAAATACCACGACTTACGCGACTTTATTTCTCTGTTGGAACAGCGCGGAGAATTAAAACGTATCACCATGGAGATCGATACCGATCTTGAGATGACGGAGATTGCCGACCGAACTCTGCGAGCTGGTGGTCCTGCGCTGTTATTCGAAAATCCCAAAGGCCACACTATGCCTGTGCTTTGTAACCTGTTTGGTACGCCGCAGCGGGTTGCTCTGGGTATGGGACAGGAAGAGGTTAGCGCGCTGCGCGATGTGGGCAGGCTGCTGGCCTTTTTGAAAGAGCCTGAACCGCCGCGTGGATTCCGTGATTTTTTCGATAAAATGCCGCAGTGGAAACAGGTATTAAATATGCCTACCAAACGTCTGCGGGATGCGCCATGTCAGCAGCAAATCTGGCAGGGTGACGAGGTCGATTTGTCCCGAATTCCGGTGATGAAGTGCTGGCCTGAAGATGCGGCACCCCTGATTACCTGGGGACTGACGGTGACCAGGGGGCCGCATAAAGAACGGCAAAACCTTGGGATTTATCGCCAGCAGGTGACAGGCAAGAACAAGCTGATTATGCGCTGGTTGTCGCATCGGGGTGGTGCGCTGGATTTTCAGGAGTGGTCCCAGCAACGTCCCGGTGAACGTTTTCCGGTTGCGGTGGCGCTGGGGGCAGACCCGGCAACCATTCTTGGCGCGGTTACGCCAGTGCCAGACACGCTGTCAGAATATGCTTTCGCCGGATTACTGCGCGGTACTAAAACCGAGGTGGTAAAGTGCATCTCTAACGATCTGGAAGTTCCGGCCAGCGCCGAAATTGTGCTGGAAGGCTACATCGAGGCAGGGGAAATGGCAGCGGAAGGTCCCTATGGTGACCATACAGGTTACTATAATGAGGTGGATAACTTCCCGGTATTTACCGTGACCCATATTACACAGCGTCGTGATGCCATCTATCATTCAACCTATACCGGCCGTCCACCGGATGAGCCTGCGGTGCTGGGGGTGGCGTTGAATGAGGTGTTTGTACCGATACTGCAAAAGCAGTTTCCTGAAATTGTTGATTTCTATCTGCCGCCGGAAGGTTGTTCATATCGACTGGCAGTGGTGACGATGAAAAAGCAGTATGCCGGTCACGCTAAACGCGTGATGATGGGCGTCTGGTCTTTTCTTCGTCAGTTTATGTATACCAAGTTTGTTATCGTCTGCGATGATGATGTAAACGCTCGTGACTGGAATGACGTGATTTGGGCGATAACCACCCGCATGGATCCGGCCAGAGATACCGTTCTGGTTGAAAATACGCCGATTGATTATCTTGATTTTGCTTCGCCGGTTTCAGGTCTGGGTTCAAAAATGGGCCTGGACGCAACGAACAAATGGCCGGGCGAAACTCAGCGCGAATGGGGACGGCCAATCCGTAAAGATCCGGCCGTGACTAAGCGCATCGATGAAATCTGGGATCAATTAGGTATATTCAGTGACTCGTCCGGACGCAACACGGCGTCTGGCAAATAAATGTTCGACCCGACAGAGAGAACGCATGACAACGTTAAGCTGTAAAGTGATCTCGGTAGAGACGATTACCGAAACTGTTTACCGGGTGCGCATGGTGCCGGAAGCTGACTTCAGTTTCCGGGCCGGTCAGTACCTGATGGTAGTGATGGATGAGCGGGATAAACGACCGTTTTCTCTGGCCTCCACGCCAATGGAAAAGGATATCATTGAGCTGCATATTGGCGCTTCAGAGCTTAATCTTTACGCGATGGCGGTGATGGAACGTATCCAGCAGCAGCGCAGCATTACCGTGGATATTCCCCATGGTGATGCCTGGCTGAGGGAAGAAAGCAGCCGTCCGTTGATCCTGGTCGCAGGTGGGACGGGCTTTTCGTATGCGCGTTCAATCCTGTTAACGGCGCTGTCACAGCAGCCGGATCGCGATATTGCGCTGTACTGGGGCGGTCGCGAACTGAAGCACCTTTATGATCTTGAGGAGCTAAATGCGCTGGCGGTGAAACATCCCAACCTGAAAATTATTCCGGTTGTCGAACAACCTGAGCCAGACTGGCAAGGCCGCAGCGGTACAGTGTTAACGGCAGTGATGAATGATTATGTTAGCCTCAGCGAGCACGATATTTATCTCGCCGGACGTTTCGAGATGGCAAAAATTGCCCGTGAACGTTTTTGCGCAGAACGTGGCGCGAAAGCCGATCAGATGTACAGCGATGCTTTCGCTTTTATCTGAAAGACCAGGGGGCAGAAAGCACTCTGCCCCCGATCATAAAACCGCCCCTGACAGGCGGGAAAAATAGCAGTCAGACTTCCAGCACAACCTTTCAGACTCTCTCAAAAACAGTGGCAATCCCCTGACCCAGACCAATACACATGGTTGCCAGGCCAAAGTGAGCGTCGCGCTGTTCTAACAGATTCAGTAACGTGGTACTGATCCGTGCACCCGAGCATCCCAGTGGGTGGCCCAGCGCAATCGCGCCACCATTGAGATTCACCTTCTCATCCAGTTTTTCCATCAGCCCCAGGTCCTTAATGCAGGGCAGTGTTTGTGCCGCGAAGGCTTCGTTCAGTTCAAATATATCGATATCACTGACGCTCAATCCGGCTTTTTGCAATGCCAGTTTTGAGGCTGGCACCGGACCATATCCCATAATGGAAGGATCGCAGCCGACAACCGCCATTGCGCGAATATAAGCTCGCGGCCTGAGGCCGAGCCTACTGGCGTGGGATTCACTCATCACCAGCATGGCGGCAGCACCATCTGACAGGGCTGATGAACTGGCAGCGGTCACTGTGCCATTCAGCGGATCAAACGCCGGGCGTAACGCCGCCAGTCCCTGGACGGTGGTGTCCGGGCGAATCACTTCATCGAAATCATAACGCCTGAGTACACCCTCTACATCGTGTCCGCTGGTGGCGATAATTTCACTGGCGAAATGGCCGGACTGAGTGGCTGCCCAGGCTCGCTGGTGTGAGCGGGCGGCGAACTGATCCTGCATTTCACGGCTGATATTGTGCATTTTCGCCAGCATTTCAGCTGTCAGGCCCATCATCCCGGCAGCTTTGGCAACGGTCCGGCTGAGGCCAGGATGAAAATCGACGCCGTGATTCATCGGAACATGGCCCATGTGCTCCACGCCCCCGACCAGGCAGGCACTGGCATCACCCACCATGATAGCTCTTGCTGCATCATGCAACGCCTGCATCGATGAGCCACAAAGCCGGTTAACAGTAGTGGCTGGCACATGATGCGGAATCTCTGCCAGCAGAGCGGCATTGCGGGCAATATTAAACCCCTGTTCCAGCGTCTGCTGAACGCATCCCCACCAGATGTCGTCAAGCTTTTCTGCTGTCAGAGCAGGATTACGGCTCAGCAGGCTGCGCATCAGATGAGCAGAGAGGTCTTCGGCGCGGACATGGCGGAACGCTCCGCCTTTTGAACGGCCCATCGGCGTGCGTACTGCATCAATAATGACCACTTTTTCCATTCTTTTACCCTCACGCCGTTTTAGTCGTGACATCGCCATGCGGCATTGCCTGGGGATACCAGCTTTCATTGCATCGCGCTTTATCTCGCAGGCTGACGGGCGGGAGATAAAGTGCGCCCGTCTGGCTGTAAGATTCTGCCAGGCGCAGGAAGCTGGCGTTGCCCAGCGTATCGAGGTAGCGGAATACGCCCCCCCGGAAAGGTGGAAAACCCAGTCCGTAAACCAGTGCCATATCGGCTTCGGCAGGCGTGGCAATAATCTTTTCTTCAAGGCAACGAATGACTTCGTTGACCATCGGGATCATCATGCGGGCGATGATTTCATCATCACTGAACACTCTGGATGGCTGACAGACAGTGCGTAGCAGATCGTCTGTAGCTGAATCGGCGACTTTTTTTGGCTTACCTTTGTCCGTTTCCCACCGATAAAAGCCAAGCTGATTTTTTTGTCCGTAGCGTCCGGCGGCAAAGAGTACGTCAATCGCATCACGACAGGTTTTTTTCATTCTTTCCGGAAAACCTTCCTCCATAACCTTTTGTGCATGGTGAGCGGTATCAATGCCCACCACGTCCAACAGCCAGGCGGGCCCCATCGGCCAGCCAAACTGTTTTTCCATCACTTTATCCACCTGACGATAGTCTGCACCGTCGCGCAGTAGCAGACTGAAGCCGGCAAAGTAGGGAAACAGCACCCGGTTGACGAAAAAACCGGGGCAGTCATTGACTACAATGGGGGTTTTTCCCATCTGACTGGCCCAGGCCACCACCTTTGCCAGAGTGCTCTCTGAGGTTTTTTCGCCCCGAATGATTTCAACCAGCGGCATACGGTGTACCGGGTTAAAGAAGTGCATGCCGCAGAAATTTTCCGGGCGTTGAAGCGCCCCGGCAAGTCTGTTGATGGGGATAGTTGAGGTGTTTGAGGCGAGAATCGCATCCTGACGCAAACAGGCCTCCGTTTCGGCCAGAACCCCGGCTTTCACCGTGGGGTTTTCCACCACGGCTTCCACCACCATATCCACCTGCTCAAAGCCTGCATAGTGGAGCGTCGGCTGGATGGCGCTCATTACGCCTGCCAGCTTCATGCCGTCAATTTTGCCGCGCTCCAGTTGCCTGTTAAGCAGCTTAGCCGCCTCATTCATTCCCAGGGTGAGTGACTCCGGCCTGATATCTTTCATTATCACCGGCACCCCTTTCCATGCTGACTGATATGCAATGCCGCCACCCATGATCCCGGCTCCCAACACCGCGACCTGCCGTGGTGTTGCCACCTCACGGATCATTTTTTTTGCTTTGGCTTTTATCAACTGATCGTTGAGAAAAATGCCGACCAGCGCTCTGGCCTCATCAGAGCGTGCCAGTGGTACAAAAGCCTGCGTTTCCAGCAGCAGGGCTTCGTTACGACTCAGTTGTGCGGCGGCTTCAATCGTTTTTACCGCAATCAGAGGGGCCGGATAATGTTTACCCACCGTTTGTAAAACCATGCCTCTGGCAACGTTGAAACTCATTGCGGCTTCGATTTTGCTCAGTTTAAGCGGTTGTTGCTTAAGATGGCGTCGGGCGCGCCAGTCCTGTTTGCCTTCAACTGCCTCAAGCAGGATTTTCATACCGGCATCGCGCAGTTTTTCAGCGGCGACTACGGCATCAACCAGACCGATTGCCAGCGCTTTTGCTGCATCCACATCTTTCCCGCCCGCAATAATTTCCAGCGCACTGTCTGCACCAAGCAAGCGAGGTAAACGTACCGAACCGCCAAAGCCGGGCATGATCCCCAATTTGGTTTCAGGCAGGCCTATCCGTGCATCCGCTGTTGCGATGCGAAAATCTGTTGCCAGCACACATTCACACCCACCGCCGAGGGCATAGCCGTTGATGGCAGAAAGGGTCGGGACGGGTAAATCCTCAAGGCGATTGAATATGTTGTTAGCAAAATTGAGCCACTGGGTGAGTTTTTCTGCCGGGGCAGCAAACAGTGAGAGAAATTCCGTGATATCAGCCCCGACGATAAAAGCCGGTTTACCTGAGCTGAGCAGTAGCCCTTTCAGTTCTGATTGCTCTTCGAGCACGGAAATCGCTTCACCCAGGCTGGCAACAGTTTGGGTGTCCAGTTTATTAACCTGGCCGCTGGTATCGAAGACCAGCTCAGCGATGCCCTGGTCCAGCCAGTTCAGAGTAAGCGTTTCGCTCTGGTAAAGCATGATAGTCTCCTGAGGCCACGGTTAGGGGATCTGGTCGTACCAGATGAGCGAAAGTGTGGGATTATTGTTAATTATTTGCAAACAAGACTTTGCTTATTTGCAAACAAGATCACAGGTACGGCAAAACGTCATCGCCGTGATAAGATGCGCTCAGTTTGGTGTTAATGGAGGCATGTGATGGGATCGTTGGTCACGCTGTATCAGCAGCATATCGAAACGCTACAGGCGCGGGCGCGGCAGGCCTTAGCCCGCTTTCAACTGGATTCTGTACTGATTCACTCCGGCGAGCTGCTGACGGCTTTTCTTGATGATCATGCTTATCCGTTCAAAGTGAATCCGCAGTTTAAGGCGTGGGTTCCGGTCACTTCTGTACCAAACTGCTTGTTGTGGATAGATGGTGTCAGTAAGCCTCAGCTCTATTTTTGGTCGCCTGTGGACTACTGGCATAATGTCGAGCCGTTGCCGCAAAGCTTCTGGACGGATGAAATCGACATCATCCCGTTAACAAATGCTGATGAGGCGGCCAGGCTTCTGCCCTCTCGGCGTGAGAATGTGGCCTGGATTGGTCCGGTAGCTGAACGCGCGACTCAGCTGGGTATTAAAGCCGGGCAGATCAACCCCAAAGGCTTGCTCGACTTCCTGCACTACCACCGTTCATACAAAACCGATTACGAGCTGTATTGTATGCGTGAAGCGCAAAAGACTGCCGTTACCGGTCATCGTGCGGCAAAAGAAGCGTTTCTGTCCGGCCTGAGCGAGTTTGATATCAACAATGCTTACCTCAGTGCCACCGGACATCGTGACATTGATGTGCCTTATGGCAATATCATTGCGCTTAACGAACATGCGGCAGTGCTGCACTACACCAAACTTTCCCCCCTGCCACCCGATGAAACCCGAAGCTTCCTGATTGATGTCGGCGCTGAATATCATGGCTACGCAGCAGATTTAACACGCACTTATGCTGCTAAAAATGATAGTGAGTATGCCGAGCTAATCAGGGACATGAACGCAGAAGAGCTGGCGTTGATCGCCACACTTAAAGCTGGTGTGCGTTACACCGATTACCATCAGCAAATGCATCAGCGGATTGCCAGGCTACTGCTTAAGCATCAGTTGGTGAAAGGGCTGAGCGAAGAAGCGCTGGTGGCAGAAGATATTACCGGTCCCTTTATGCCGCATGGCGTTGGCCATACGCTGGGATTGCAGGTGCATGATGTGGCTGGTTTCATGCAGGACGATCAGGGCACACATCTCGCTGCGCCGCAAAAATATCCTTATCTGCGATGTACTCGGGTGTTGGAGCCTCGCATGGTGCTGACCATCGAACCAGGAATCTATTTTATTGATTCACTGCTTGCCCCGTGGCGTGAAGGAAAATTCAGCCAGCACTTTGACTGGACACGTATCGCTGCGTTGAAGCCTTACGGCGGTATTCGCATCGAGGATAATGTCGTTATCCATCAGCACGGTGTGGAAAACATGACGCGGGATTTGAAGCTGGACTGATGGACGCTTATGACATCCCCGCAGAGCTGTTCAGTTTTAGTGAGGAAATCAAAAAAAGCCGTTTTATTACGCTGTTAGCCCACACTGACGGCGTGGAGTCAGCGCGTGCCTTTGTACAGCAGGTTAAAAGTGATCATCCTGCTGAGCGCCATCACTGTTGGGCATGGGTGGCTGGTTCACCTGCGGACTCTCAACAACTGGGCTTCTCCGATGATGGAGAGCCCTCCGGCACAGCCGGAAAACCCATGCTGGCCCAGCTGATGGGAAATCATATTGGCGAAATCACTGCCGTGGTGGTTCGTTACTACGGTGGTATTCAGTTGGGCACTGGCGGCCTGGTAAAAGCTTATGGCGGGGGAGTGCAGCAGGCGCTGAAAGCGCTGCCTCGGGTGCAAAAAGTGCCGATGCTGACCTTTACACTGTGCTGCGACTACGCTCAATTGTCAGAGATAGAAAGAATGGTTGGCCGGTTCCACGGCCAGTTGCAGCACAGCGAATTTCTGCAATGCGTTTCGCTTACGCTGGCCTTACCTCATGCCTCGGTTGCCGCGTTTACGCAAAATCTTACCGATTTCAGCAGAGGGGCGCTCCATCTGGCCCCGCTTAAATAACACTTTTATTGTCAGGAAAGGAACGGCTGCATGCATTTTCGTGCTATTACCCGCATTGTGGGTTTACTGGTCATTCTGTTTTCGGGAACGATGATCGTTCCCGGACTGGTGGCATTAATCTACCGTGACGGTGCCGGGCGAGCCTTTACTCAGACTTTTTTCATGGCGCTCCTGATCGGTTCTTTATTGTGGTGGCCAAATCGCAATCAGAAGCGCGATCTGAAGCCGCGGGAAGGCTTTTTGATCGTAGTGCTATTCTGGACAGTGCTGGGCAGCGTCGGGGCAATGCCATTCATCTTTGCCGAGCATCCGAGCCTGACGTTGACCGATGCTTTTTTTGAATCCTTTTCCGGGCTGACGACTACCGGTGCCACTACGTTAGTGGGACTGGATTCATTGCCTAAAGCGATTTTGTTTTATCGGCAAATGTTGCAGTGGCTCGGTGGCATGGGAATTATTGTGCTGGCAGTTGCTATCCTGCCGATCCTTGGGGTGGGGGGAATGCAACTCTATCGGGCGGAAATGCCGGGGCCGTTGAAGGATAACAAAATGCGCCCGCGTATTGCGGAAACGGCTAAAACGCTCTGGTTGATTTATGTATTACTGACCGTCGTCTGCGCACTTGCCCTGTGGCTGGCTGGGATGCCCTTGTTTGATGCCATTGGACACAGCTTCTCAACGATTGCGATTGGAGGGTTTTCCACCCACGATGCCAGTATCGGCTATTTCAACAGCCCCACTATTAACACCATCATCGCCGTCTTTCTGTTGATCTCTGGTTGTAATTATGGGCTGCACTTTTCATTACTTAGCGGTCGAAACCTGCGGGTTTACTGGCGTGACCCGGAATTTCGCATGTTTATTGGCGTACAGTTTACGCTGGTCGTCATCTGTACTGTCGTGCTGTGGTTTCACAATGTTTACAGCAGTGGTATGCAAACGATTAATCAGGCTTTCTTTCAGGTTGTTTCAATGGCGACAACGGCTGGTTTTACCACCGACAGCATTGCGCGCTGGCCGCTATTTCTGCCAGTCCTACTGCTTTGCTCAGCTTTTATCGGAGGCTGTGCGGGTTCCACAGGCGGTGGGTTAAAGGTTATCCGTATCCTGTTATTGTTCAAACAGGGGAACCGTGAACTGAAGCGTCTGGTCCATCCCAATGCGGTTTATACCATTAAGCTGGGACAGCGAGCGTTACCCGAAAGGATCCTTGAAGCGGTGTGGGGATTTTTCTCAGCCTATGCGTTGGTGTTCTTGTTAAGTATGCTGGCTATCATTGCCACGGGTGTGGATGATTTTTCGGCCTTTGCGGCCGTTGCCGCAACGCTTAACAATCTGGGACCAGGGCTAGGGGTGGTAGCGGATAATTTCACTACCATGAACGATACGGCGAAATGGATTTTGATTCTGACGATGCTTTTTGGTCGTCTGGAAGTCTTTACGCTGTTAGTCCTGTTCACGCCGACTTTCTGGCGTGAATAACTTAAATTGAGTGCTTATATGAAAGCGTTAATTCTGTATTCCAGCCGTGATGGCCAGACGCGTGAGATTGCTTCTTATATTGCTAATCAGCTTAAAGATAAGCTGGAATGCGATGTCTTTAACATTTTGCATGCCAGTAATATCGAGTGGAGTAAATACGACCGCGTGCTAATCGGAGCTTCAATTCGTTATGGTCATTTCCATCCTAAATTAATGGCGTTCATAAAATTGCATCTGGCTGAATTGCGTCAGCGTCCTTCTGGCTTCTTCTCGGTGAATTTGACTGCGCGTAAACCTGAAAAACGGACACCGCAAACCAATGCTTACACACGTAAATTTCTGCTGCAATCGCCGTGGCAGCCTGACTGTTGCACGGTGTTCGCAGGGGCATTACGTTACCCACGTTATGGTTTTTTTGACCGTGTGATGATCCAGATGATTATGCGCCTTACCGGCGGAGAAACGGATACGACTAAAGAAGTGGACTACACCGACTGGGATCAGGTTGGGCGCTTTGCCCATGAATTCGCTGCAATATCATGCAAAGTGCAGTAAAAAAACGCGTTTTGATGAAAAATGACGCTGTCGGTCATTTATTTGTAATAAAGCCTTGTCAGGCCCTGAAAACTCCCTATAATGCGCCACCACTGACACGGAACAGCGGCTGAGAAGCCGGCGGGTCAGGAGGTTCAGCAACGCTGAGCCGCCGGAGAAAACCTCTTAAAAAAGAAGTTGACTCTGAAGGAGGAGAGCGTAATATACGCCACCTCGCAACAGCAGCAGCGCTGCCGGTTGCACCGCTCTTTAACAATTTATCAGACAATCTGTGTGGGCACTCACAGGATTGATATCCGCATCTTAGGATGCAAAAAAATATCAAGCCTCAGAGTGAACACGTAATTCATTACGGTTTTTCCTGAGCACCGCTTCACGAGTTGAAGCAAATCAGACTTTTAATTGAAGAGTTTGATCATGGCTCAGATTGAACGCTGGCGGCAGGCCTAACACATGCAAGTCGAACGGTAGCACAGGGGAGCTTGCTCCCCGGGTGACGAGTGGCGGACGGGTGAGTAATGTCTGGGAAACTGCCCGATGGAGGGGGATAACTACTGGAAACGGTAGCTAATACCGCATAACGTCGCAAGACCAAAGTGGGGGACCTTCGGGCCTCACACCATCGGATGTGCCCAGATGGGATTAGCTAGTTGGTGAGGTAACGGCTCACCAAGGCGACGATCCCTAGCTGGTCTGAGAGGATGACCAGCCACACTGGAACTGAGACACGGTCCAGACTCCTACGGGAGGCAGCAGTGGGGAATATTGCACAATGGGCGCAAGCCTGATGCAGCCATGCCGCGTGTATGAAGAAGGCCTTCGGGTTGTAAAGTACTTTCAGCGGGGAGGAAGGGAGTGGAGTTAATAACTTCATTCATTGACGTTACCCGCAGAAGAAGCACCGGCTAACTCCGTGCCAGCAGCCGCGGTAATACGGAGGGTGCAAGCGTTAATCGGAATTACTGGGCGTAAAGCGCACGCAGGCGGTCTGTTAAGTCAGATGTGAAATCCCCGGGCTTAACCTGGGAACTGCATTTGAAACTGGCAGGCTTGAGTCTTGTAGAGGGGGGTAGAATTCCAGGTGTAGCGGTGAAATGCGTAGAGATCTGGAGGAATACCGGTGGCGAAGGCGGCCCCCTGGACAAAGACTGACGCTCAGGTGCGAAAGCGTGGGGAGCAAACAGGATTAGATACCCTGGTAGTCCACGCCGTAAACGATGTCGATTTGGAGGTTGTGCCCTTGAGGCGTGGCTTCCGTAGCTAACGCGTTAAATCGACCGCCTGGGGAGTACGGCCGCAAGGTTAAAACTCAAATGAATTGACGGGGGCCCGCACAAGCGGTGGAGCATGTGGTTTAATTCGATGCAACGCGAAGAACCTTACCTGGCCTTGACATCCACGGAAGACCTCAGAGATGGGGTTGTGCCTTCGGGAACCGTGAGACAGGTGCTGCATGGCTGTCGTCAGCTCGTGTTGTGAAATGTTGGGTTAAGTCCCGCAACGAGCGCAACCCTTATCCTTTGTTGCCATCGGTTCGGCCGGGAACTCAAAGGAGACTGCCGGTGATAAACCGGAGGAAGGTGGGGATGACGTCAAGTCATCATGGCCCTTACGGCCAGGGCTACACACGTGCTACAATGGCGCATACAAAGAGAAGCGACCTCGCGAGAGCAAGCGGACCTCATAAAGTGCGTCGTAGTCCGGATCGGAGTCTGCAACTCGACTCCGTGAAGTCGGAATCGCTAGTAATCGTGGATCAGAATGCCACGGTGAATACGTTCCCGGGCCTTGTACACACCGCCCGTCACACCATGGGAGTGGGTTGCAAAAGAAGTAGGTAGCTTAACCTTCGGGAGGGCGCTTACCACTTTGTGATTCATGACTGGGGTGAAGTCGTAACAAGGTAACCGTAGGGGAACCTGCGGTTGGATCACCTCCTTACCTGAAGATACCTTCCCGTGCAGTGCTCACACAGATTGTCTGATAGAAAAGTAACGAGCAGAAAAAACCTCTACAGGCTTGTAGCTCAGGTGGTTAGAGCGCACCCCTGATAAGGGTGAGGTCGGTGGTTCAAGTCCACTCAGGCCTACCAGATTTTCCCTCATGCCGCGTTGTGACGATAACTCGCATAGCAAACTATGCTTCGCATCGCCACGCCTTGCCTGAGAAAAAATTGCCTTTCTCAATCGGGAGAAAAGCTGAGTGGTAGTAGACGGTCTCTGCACACTGTATGGGGCTATAGCTCAGCTGGGAGAGCGCCTGCCTTGCACGCAGGAGGTCAGCGGTTCGATCCCGCTTAGCTCCACCATGCAGTTGTCAACAGTACGTCAGAGCATGCCGGAAACGGTGTGCTGCGACGTATTATGCTCTTTAACAATCCGGAACAAGCTGAAAATTTGAAACGACATGTTGTGGTCATTCTCCGTAATAAGAATGGCATAACGACATGTTCGGGTCTCTCAAATGCTTACAACATGCAGCGTGACTCTGTCGGAGTAACGAACGAGCAAGGTCGTGGCAAGGCGTCAGCGCGCAGCAGGGCGGAGTGGACTGATGTCCATGAGCACTGCAAGCACTGCATAACGCGGCCATGACGACGCGCAGTCGTTACGAAACCAGAAGAAAGGACGCCTGTGGGTTGTGAGGTTAAGTGACTAAGCGTACACGGTGGATGCCCTGGCAGTCAGAGGCGATGAAGGGCGTGCTAATCTGCGATAAGCGTCGGTAAGGTGATATGAACCGCGATACCCGACGATACCCGAATGGGGAAACCCGGTGCACTCAGTGCATCATTGCAGCATGAATACATAGTGCTGCAAGGCGAACCGGGGGAACTGAAACATCTAAGTACCCCGAGGAAAAGAAATCAACCGAGATTCCCCCAGTAGCGGCGAGCGAACGGGGAGGAGCCCGGAACCATCATCGGCTTGTGCATCAGTGGAAGCGTCTGGAAAGTCGCAGGATACAGGGTGATACTCCCGTACACGAAGAGGCACAGGCCGTGAGTTCGAAGAGTAGGGCGGGACACGTGGTATCCTGTCTGAATATGGGGGGACCATCCTCCAAGGCTAAATACTCCTGACTGACCGATAGTGAACCAGTACCGTGAGGGAAAGGCGAAAAGAACCCCGGCGAGGGGAGTGAAACAGAACCTGAAACCGTGTACGTACAAGCAGTGGGAGCACCTTCGTGGTGTGACTGCGTACCTTTTGTATAATGGGTCAGCGACTTGTATTCTGTAGCAAGGTTAACCGTATAGGGGAGCCGAAGGGAAACCGAGTCTTAACCGGGCGTTAAGTTGCAGGGTACAGACCCGAAACCCGGTGATCTAGCCATGGGCAGGTTGAAGGTTGGGTAACACTAACTGGAGGACCGAACCGACTGATGTTGAAAAATCAGCGGATGACCTGTGGCTGGGGGTGAAAGGCCAATCAAACCGGGAGATAGCTGGTTCTCCCCGAAAGCTATTTAGGTAGCGCCTCGTGAACTCATCTCCGGGGGTAGAGCACTGTTTCGGCCAGGGGGCCATCCCGGCTTACCGATCCGATGCAAACTGCGAATACCGGAGAATGTTATCACGGGAGACACACGGCGGGTGCTAACGTCCGTCGTGAAGAGGGAAACAACCCAGACCGCCAGCTAAGGTCCCAAAGTCATGGTTAAGTGGGAAACGATGTGGGAAGGCCCAGACAGCCAGGATGTTGGCTTAGAAGCAGCCATCATTTAAAGAAAGCGTAATAGCTCACTGGTCGAGTCGGCCTGCGCGGAAGATGTAACGGGGCTAAACCATGCACCGAAGCTGCGGCAGCGGCGCGCAAGCGTTGTTGGGTAGGGGAGCGTTCTGTAAGCCTGCGAAGGTGGCCTGTGAGGGCTGCTGGAGGTATCAGAAGTGCGAATGCTGACATAAGTAACGATAAAGCGGGTGAAAAGCCCGCTCGCCGGAAGACCAAGGGTTCCTGTCCAACGTTAATCGGGGCAGGGTGAGTCGACCCCTAAGGCGAGGCCGAAAGGCGTAGTCGATGGGAAACGGGTTAATATTCCCGTACTTGGTGTTGCTGCGAAGGGGGGACGGAGAAGGCTGTGTCAGCCGGGCGACGGTCGTCCCGGTTTAAGCGTGTAGGCTGGTTTTCCAGGCAAATCCGGAAAATCAAGGCTGAGGCGTGATGACGAGGCACCACGGTGCTGAAGTGACAGATGCCCTGCTTCCAGGAAAAGCCTCTAAGCATCAGGCAACACGAAATCGTACCCGAAACTACGGTCGCTGGCGACAGCAATAACGTGCCTGTCCAGTAGCTGTTCCAGTTTCAATTGCTCCCCTCCACGCCATAACGCAATTTTGGGCACAGGTTCATGCCTGAAACCTTCCAGCAAAATAATATCCATTGATGTTTGATCCATGCGGCTGACTAAAAACTGCAAATCGGGCTCAGGTTGTTGTGCCATTTCTGTGACCAACGCCCAGCGTTGCGAATTAAAGACCATAACCTGACTGGCCCCCGCCTTACGCAGCTCGTAGCTGTCTTTGCCAGGGATATCAATATCCATATCATGGTGCGTATGTTTAATCAGACCGGGACGGATGCCCCGCGTTTTGAAAATGGTAATCAGTTGCTTCAGCAGCGTCGTCTTCCCTGTACCGCTGAAAGCAGTAATCGCCAGAAGTGGAATCATTGTGCTCTCTCAGGACAAAAGGTCTTCATGTTGGTTAAAATTGGCGAATGCTTCCGGGCAGTCATCGAAAGACACGCCATGGCCTCCAGCCTCCCTAAGGAACAACATTACTTTTCTTTCTCCTTTAGCCAGAAAACCTGCCAGCGGCGTGGCAAGGCTGATATGAAGCAGGGCTATTACAGGATGGTCTCGCCCGGCTGAGCAAACCCATACTGCCGGAGCTGTATGCTTTGCCTGCCAAAGACGTGAAACCATATCCGTTGGTAGAGCTGGAGTATCACAGGGAGCAAATACCGCCCAGTCAGTATCAATATACTCAAGAGCAGCAAGCATTCCAGCCAACGGACCGGGAAAGTCAGGCAAAGAATCAGTAATCACGGATAAGCCGCTTTGCTGATAAATAGAAATGTTACGATTAGCATTAATACAAACTTTCTCTGTCTGAGGTGCCAGACTCGTCAATACGTGCTGATAAAGGGGTTTTCCGTGCCAGGTTACGAGCCCTTTGTCTTTACCGCCCATACGACTACCCCGTCCCCCCGCCAGAATTACACCGGTGATGTTATTGAATGAGAGAAGAGGGTAGCTGCTCATTAGTTTACACGCCCTTTTATTGTGGATTTAAGCCTGCTACCGTAACGACACCAGTATCAATACAGGAACCCGATATGAAATGTCATCGTCTCAACGAATTACTGTCATTATTACAACCCGTCTGGCAGCAGGACCCCGATCTGAATTTAGTGCAATTTTTGCAGAAACTTGCTGTGGAAGCGGGTTTTACTCAACCACTGGATGAATTAACGGATGATGTACTGATTTATCACCTCAAAATGCGTGGAACCGATAAACAAGCAGAAATTCCTGGCCTGAAGAAAGATTATGAAGAAGACTTTAAAACCGCTTTGCTACGCGCACGTGGTGTCATTAAAGATTAAATTGCTGCTGCCATCTGCCGTGGTGCTGTTTGATGATATTCTTCAGCGTTAACTGATCACGATGACGAGTATGCCGGATGAAAGAACCTGCCTTCAACTTTCAGAATTTAAATCCTGACACTATTCTTGATGCGCTTTGGGCGACAGGGATTAGTGTTGATTCCGGCCTGACCGCACTGAACAGTTATGAAAACAGGGTCTGGCAGTTTAGCGATGAAGAGAGAAAACGCTACGTGGTGAAGTTTTACCGCCCGCAGCGGTGGTCGCCAGCACAAATCCTGGAAGAGCATCAGTTTAGTGCTGAACTGGCGGCCTCAGAGATTCCTGTTGCCGCACCGCTGGTTTTGCAGGGTAAAACGCTGCATCAGCATGAGGGCTATCAGTTCACCCTGTTTCCCAGTCTGGGAGGCCGTCAGTATGAAACGGACAATTACGATCACCTTGAATGGGTCGGACGTTATCTGGGACGTATTCACCAGATCGGCAGGAAAAAAACGTTTGCTGATCGCCCGACCATTAGCCTGCATGAATCCGTTTTTGAACCATTAGAGGTGTTTGAGGCCAGCAGCTTGATTCCCGGCAGGCTGAAAGAAAATTTATTAAGCAGCGTCAGGCTGATAGGCACAACTTTACAAAACTGCTGGCATACTCAGTGGCAGCCGCTCCGCCTTCATGGTGACTGCCATCCCGGCAATATACTCTGGCGCGATGGACCACTATTTGTTGATCTTGATGATGCTCGTAACGGGCCGGCAGTACAGGATCTCTGGATGCTGATTAATGGTGACAGCAAGGAGCAGCGTATCCAGTGGGACATTTTGCTGGAAGCATACTGTGAATTCAGTGAGTTCGACTTACACGAATTGTCACTGATTGAGCCTTTACGCGCTATGAGGATGGTTTATTATCTGGCGTGGATTGTCCGTCGCTGGCAGGATCCGGCGTTCCCGACCAGCTTCCCATGGATGACAGACGAGGATTTCTGGCGCAGACAGATTTCCATCTTTAACGAGCAGGCCCGGCTGTTGCAGGAGCCACCATTGCAGCTGATGCCCGCATTCCAGAGTTGAGCGTTATATTTCGCTTAACCCATTTTTGTTTTCAGAAGAGAGTTTTCGATGAAAAAAATTTTGTTTGCCCTGGTTGGAATGTTTCTGATGTTCGGCGCCTCAGCGGCACAATTCACTGATGGTCAGCAGTACGTCACGCTGCAAAAACCGGCGACGGGTGAACCTCAGGTGTTGGAGTTTTTCTCTTTCTATTGCCCACATTGCTATGAATTTGAACACGTCTGGCACGTCAGTGATGCGGTTAAAAAGAATCTGCCCGCCGGTACTAAAGTGACGAAATACCACGTCGAATTTCTTGGCGGCGAAATGGGTAAAACGGTAACTCAGGCATGGGCCGTTGCGATGGCATTGGGTGTGGAAGACAAAGTTACTGCACCAATTTTTGATGGCATTCAGAAAACACAAACCATCACTGATGCAGCCAGCCTGAAAGATGCTTTTGTTAAAGCTGCTGGAATTACCCCGGAACAATATGATTCTGCCTGGAACAGCTTCGTGGTCAAATCATTGGTAGCCCAGCAGGAGAAGGCTGCTGAGGATGTTAATTTGCGCGGTGTACCGGCAATGTTTGTTAATGGCAAGTACATGGTGAACAACGGCGGCCTTGATACCAGTTCTATGGATAACTATGTTCAGCAATATGCAAACGTTGTGAAATACCTCGTAACCCAGAAATAACCCCGCTGTTTTATAACGCCAGCGTTGCGCTGGCGTTGTCTCCTCACAGATTCGATTACGCCAGTAATACATTGCTACTCTCTTTCGCTGACCGGCGACAAATTCTTCCAGATAATTAATATCCACATAGAATTAATTTGATAAGGCTTGCAGGGAATCAGCGGTTTAAATTTTATCTATATGATTAATATAAATTTTTTAATTTAATGTAATCTTCTTTTCCTGAAGATAACAATACGTTAGAAATTTTACGCACAAAGTTATCCACAGTTTATTGTTGCGTATGTTGTCGCAGTTCTGTGTTGTCAGAGAAGTTAATACGCGGACTTATTTCATTTTTTAGTCACAGCTGTGGCATCCTAAGTTTCATTGAGGAAACCAACGAAGAATGTGACAAATTATGGCTCAGATTGCAGAAAACCCGCTTATTCTGGTGGATGGATCTTCTTACCTTTATCGCGCTTATCATGCATTTCCTCCACTGACCAACAGTGCAGGAGAACCAACCGGAGCGATGTATGGCGTTCTGAATATGCTGCGCAGTTTACTGTTACAGTACAAACCCAGCCATGTGGCGGTGGTTTTTGATGCCAAAGGGAAAACGTTCCGTGATGAACTTTTCGATGCTTACAAATCTCACCGCCCACCGATGCCGGATGATCTCAGATCGCAAATCGAACCTCTCCATACCATGGTCAGGGCAATGGGATTGCCTCTACTGGCAGTGTCCGGCGTAGAAGCCGATGATGTCATCGGTACGTTGGCACTCGAAGCAGAAAAACGAGGAAAGCCCGTTTTGATTAGCACCGGTGACAAGGATATGGCGCAGCTGGTCACGCCCAATATCACGCTAATCAACACCATGAACAATGCCATTCTCGGCCCGGATGAAGTTGAGGAGAAATACGGCATCCCTCCATCGTTGATTATCGATTTTCTTGCCCTGATGGGTGATTCTTCAGATAACATCCCCGGCGTGCCTGGTGTGGGGGAGAAAACCGCTCAGGCGCTGTTGCAGGGACTTGGAGGTATTAACGATATCTTTGATAATCTGGATAAAGTGGCTGGACTGAGTTTTCGTGGCGCGAAAACGATGGCTGCGAAGCTTGAGCAAAATAAAGAGGTCGCTTTGCTTTCTTATCAGCTGGCAACCATTAAGACAGATGTTGAACTGGATCTCAGCAGTGAACAACTAACGGTCAGCGATCCGGCCGTAGAGGAATTGCTCAATCTGTTTCGCCATTATGAATTTAAACGCTGGATTGCCGACCTGGAAGAAGGCAAATGGTTGCAGGGTAAAAAGAGTAATCCACAGGCGCAGAAGATGCTGGTTGAAGAAAGGCAACAACAGGATGAAGCCGCCAGCGTACTGTCAGCTGAGGGATACGTCACCATCCTTGATCAGGATGTGTTTACCAGCTGGCTTGAAAAACTTCAAAGCAGCAAGCTGTTTGCCTTCGATCTGGAAACGGATTCCCTTGATACGCTGAGTGCCAATATCGTCGGCATTTCCTTTGCTGTAGCGCCGGGAGAGGCCGCTTACCTACCCGTCGCTCACGATTACCTTGATGCGCCCGTGCAGTTGGAGCGTGATGACGTACTCCAGCAACTGAAACCACTGCTTGAGAACGAACAGTTGCTGAAGATAGGGCAGAACCTGAAATATGATCGCGGCGTACTGAAAAACTACGATATTGAGTTACAGGGCATAAAATTTGACACCATGCTTGAGTCCTATGCACTTAACAGTGTTGTTGGCCGGCATGATATGGACACGCTGGCCTCTCGCTGGCTGAACCATAAAACGGTTACCTTTGAGGAGATAGCCGGTAAGGGTAAAAAGCAGTTGACCTTTAACCAGATTGCGTTGGAACAGGCGGCGCATTATGCAGCAGAAGACGCGGATGTCACCTTACAACTGCATCTTAAGATGTGGCCTGAACTGGAAAAAGAAGCCGGACCGAAGACAGTATTTGAATCAATTGAAATGCCACTGCTTTCCGTCATCTCGCGTATCGAACGTAATGGTGTACTGATCGATCCGAATATTTTGGCAAACCATTCGCAGGAGCTAACCACCCGTCTTGCTGAACTGGAGCTGAAAGCTCACGAGCTGGCTGGTGAGCCGTTTAACCTTTCTTCTCCCAAACAACTACAGACCATACTGTTTGAAAAGCAGGGTATTAAACCCACTAAGAAAACGCCTGGTGGAGCGCCTTCTACCAGCGAAGAGGTACTGGCTGAATTGGCGCTGGACTATCCTTTGCCGAAAGTCATCCTCGAGCATCGTGGTTTGTCCAAACTGAAGTCAACTTACACTGACAAGTTGCCTCAAATGATCAATCCACTCACCGGGCGGGTCCACACCTCTTACCATCAGGCCGTGACGGCTACGGGCAGACTCTCTTCAACCGATCCTAACCTGCAAAATATCCCGGTGCGGAACGAAGAAGGACGGCGCATTCGCCAGGCTTTTATAGCCAGTGAAGGTCACAAGATTGTTGCGGCTGATTATTCACAAATTGAACTGCGTATCATGGCTCATTTGTCACAGGATAAAGGATTACTGAAAGCCTTCTCGCAAGGGCAGGACATCCATCGCGCCACGGCGGCAGAGGTATTTGGTATGTCGCTGGATAAGGTCACTACAGAGCAGCGTCGTAGTGCCAAGGCGATAAACTTTGGTCTGATATATGGCATGAGCGCATTTGGACTATCCCGCCAATTGAATATTGGTGCAGGCGAAGCCAAAAAGTATATGGATTTGTACTTCGAACGGTACCCTGGTGTGCTGGAATATATGGAAAGCACTCGTCAGGAGGCGGCCGAAAAAGGCTACGTTTCCACGCTGGACGGGCGTCGGCTCTATCTGCCGGATATTAAGGCCAGTAATGTAATGCGTCGTAAAGCTGCCGAGCGAGCGGCTATCAATGCTCCGATGCAGGGGACTGCGGCGGATATCATTAAGAAAGCGATGATAGATGTCGATGGCTGGCTTAGCCTCGAGGAAAATTCTGAGGTGAAAATGATCATGCAGGTTCACGATGAACTGGTTTTTGAAGTAAAAACGTCAGAAGTTGAAGCGGCGAGCAGCAAAATTCGTCAACTGATGGAAAACAGCATGAAGCTGGATATTCCGTTGCAGGTAGATGTGGGAGTGGGTGATAACTGGGATCAGGCCCACTGATAGTTTCACTGGAAAGTCAGACTGATATCATCGCGATATCAGTCTTTTTTTGTCCCATAAGAAAATGCTTTGGTTAACAAGCGCTGTTGCTCAGGATTTTTCTTTCGCGCGGAATTTCAGCTAAGCACCTGGCCCGGCAGCATTTTTTTTGTAATTAAGCTACAAGCAATCTCTTTTTTTGTGAGCTATGCCAGATAACCGACGCTATTTAATGAAAATTAACTACAAAAAAACTTTTGAGGGCTCAGGAAATCATGTAAAGTTTGCTGCGTAGGGTACAGAGGTAAGATGTTCTATCTTTCAAACCTTTTACTTCACGTAATCGGATTTGGCTTAATATTAGCCGCCCCAGTTGTTACAACTGGGGCGTTTTTTATTGGGCGCGAGCTCACCGGGTTCCCGTTCAGTCACTGGTTTCTTCAGAAGAAGAGGGCAATTCACTGAACCAGCTGTCGAGTTTGAAACGGAGTTTATCAATACCCATCTTCTTAAGGGATGAAAACATCTCAACCTGCACATCCCCCGCAAAACCTTTCGCGGTTTCACGTACCATATTCAGCTGAGATTTACGCGCACCGGAAGCCAGCTTATCGGCTTTGGTTAACAGCACCAGTACCTGAATGCCACTGCTAACCGCCCATTGGATCATTTGTTGATCGAGTTCTTTCAGAGGATGGCGAATATCCATCAGGATCACCACGCCTTTCAGACACTGGCGTTTTTGCAGGTATTCTGCCAGCGAACGTTGCCATTTTAACTTCATCTCTTCCGGCACTTCTGCATAGCCATAGCCGGGTAAATCGACCAGCCGATAACCTTCAGCGACCTGGAACAGGTTAATCAATTGTGTGCGTCCTGGCGTCTTACTGGTTCGGGCCAGGTTTTTCTGATTGGTCAGCGTGTTCAGGGCGCTGGATTTGCCCGCATTGGAACGCCCGGCAAACGCCACTTCAATACCGGAATCGTCCGGCAGGTGACGAATATCGGGGGCGCTGGTAACAAAATGAGTAAGGTGATAATTCCAGCCAGACAAAATAGAAACTCCGGATATAAGGATAGTTGCGCAAAGTATACCCTTTATCGATTGAAAACGCCCTGTTGGACAAATCCCCAGGAAAACTCGTGAGAGATTACCGATGATTCTTGCAGGAAATTTTCTGTTTTTTTTAGCAGGATTATTTTAAATTTCTTATAAAACATATCATTAGTAATGATAAAAAATCACTGATAAAAAAAATCATCAGCCTTCCTTGTGACCTGAACCATATAGTCTAAAGTATTTGTCAAAGCTTGGAGGGCTTCCTTCAGGAAGAAGAGCTCAGGGACATCGGGATGGTGCAGAGCAGGGAGGGAATGTGTTGAGGGAGCAGCACTCTTTGATGGAAAGGATAGCGTTCAGGATGGACGGCGATGGCAACGGAAAACAGGGATGTTGTGTGCTAAAAAGGATACTGACTGAAGTGAGTCCTTCTCAGGAAGGCATCAGGAAAGGCGACAGGTTATCCTGTTGCCTTTCTACCATTAAGGGACCACAGATTCTGACATGAGTACTGTGTTTCAGAAAATCTGATGTAAGCAGGCATTGCAACAGAGTGCCGAATCTGTGAATACCTTTTAAACGACCAATCTGAATCTTTCGCACCCGCAACGAAACAAGTTGTGATCCACCGTCCATTCTGCGTTTTTGCCATTTCCTTTCCAATTTTCAACACGTTAAATTCTATGAAACATTGTTTTAACAAACTCAGGGCAATCAGATGCTCACTTTCCTGGTGTTTTCTCTTTCGCGGGTAAAAACAGAGGTCACTGATGGAACGTAGCGCGATTTTTCGCATAGCTCTGTTATTCAATGCTAACAAAGCCTATGACCGACAAATTATTGAAGGGGTGGGTGAATACATCCAGGCTTCCCAGGCGCTTTGGGATGTATTTATCGCTGATGATTATCGCAGTGACATCCAGCGTCTTGAAGAGTGGACCTTTGATGGCATCATTGCGGATATGGATGATGCCAGCAGCGAGGCTTATCTCGGCAGGTTGCCCGTCCCGGTGGTTGGGGTTGGGGGATCCTACCATCAATCCTCCAGCTACCCTGCGCTGCCTTACGTTGCCACTGATAATTATGCGCTGGTCCGCAGTGCGTTCCATCACCTGCTGCAGAAAGGGTTGCGCTATTTTGCCTTATATAGTTTTCCTGAATCGCAGAATAAACGCTGGGCGCTGGAACGTGAGCTTGCCTTCGAGGCGCTACTTCATGAAGGAGATCATCAGGGTAAAATTTACCGTGGTTACGATATTGATGTGAATAACTGGCAGCAAGCGCAAAATGCGCTAATGGCCTGGGTTAAAGCGCTACCGGAGGGAACCGGTATTATTGCCGTTACTGACTCCAGAGCAAGGCACCTGCTTCAGGTATGCGAATATCTTGAAATTCCGGTGCCGGAAAAGATTGCCATCATAGGTATTGATAACGAAGAGCTGGCTCGCTATCTGTCGCGCATCAGTCTGTCATCTGTCGTTCAGGGGTGTCGTCAGATGGGTTACCAGGCCGCCAAACTGTTACATCTTCAGTTACGCCAGATGCCGCTGCCGACACAGCAAATCATTGTGCCGCCAGCCAGAGTTATTGCGCGGCGCTCCACTGACTATCTCTCTGTGGTTGATCCCTGTGTAATACGGGCGATGCATTTTATTCGCAATCATGCCTGTAAAGGGATCAAAACCGAGCAGGTGCTGGATCACGTCGGTCTGTCATGCACCAATCTGGATGCGCGTTTCCGGCAAAGCCTGGGGCAGAGTATTCACGAAATGATTCACCATCAAAAGCTGGAAAGCGCACGTCAGCTGCTGATCACCACGGCCTTGTCCATCAATGAGATAGCGGATGTTACCGGCTATCGCTCATTGCAATATTTCCACGCTGTTTTCAAGAAAGCTTACGCTGTGACGCCGCTGGTATATCGTTCGCGCTGGCACAACCCAGAGGAAAATAGTGATGCTGATCACACGTTATGACACATCAGTTACCCATATTATGATTATTCTTTCGGCATTGTCCGGATGACGGACAGATCGGCAGATTGCCATCACGTTGATTATTCGCGGCAATCAAAATAATTATCAGTTGTAATGGAGAGAATTATTATGACAATGCAGTCAGGTTTACTGGCCGTTGCGGCATTCACTGCAACAATGATGTTTTTGCCAGCAACTTCTTTCGCAGAAGATCAGCAAGAAACGCAGCAATGGGTTATAAATCAGCAAGGTATTTACTGCCAGACCACGTCTGATAATCAAGAGACACAGGCAGCTAAACGTTTTGCTAAACAGATGATGGTCAGCTCTCAATAACGTAGTGCTATATCGCTTCTGAATAAATCAGAAACTGTAACGAATACCCATCCTGATACGATATTCTTTCTCTCCATTTCCGGCACGTCCGAGATCGGAGAGATCGATATAAGGCAACCAGTGCTGGTCGTAGCGATAATTGAAATAGACCGTATGCTGCCACATCGATTTTTTGTTATTGCCATAGTAAAAATTGCCGACTTTATGCAGATATACCGGATTATAGTTAAAGAAAATCCTGTCAGTTACCTGCCAGTTGAACCACAAATCATACTCATGACTGTCATTTCTTTGTTGGTCGCCGTCGAGGTTTACCGATTTATAATTGAGATGGTAATAGCGATAGCCAGCCATAAGCCCAATGTCGGGTGTCAGCTGATAGCCCAGTTTCAGATAAGGATCAATATGAGTCCCGCTGCGCCCCCAGTTAAAGACAGCATCAGGAATAATGGAAAATTTATCCGTAACCGGAATATTATATGCCATCTCTATTTCAGAGTAGTTATTTTTAAATTGAGAAAAGTCCTTGCCATGATTTATGGTGTTCTGATAAGAAAAATAGACGTTCTTTTCGATTACGGTCGATATTTGCAATTTGGTTTGAAACATCTTACTGCCAGACATCCAGGCTTCGCGAAAATCCAGAGCAGGTGAAGTAAACTCCAGGGCCATCACATTAGTTGCGCTGGTTATTCCTGTCATTACCAGTATGCTTCTCATCATTAGTTTTTTCATATCATTATCCTTTTCCCTTAAATTATGAATAAAACAGATTCCTTTCTGAAGTGTGCATGCCCATGGTGGTGCTAAAATAATAACGAGAAAAAATTAATGAACAGATTAATTTTTTTTGCTTCCGCTGCGTAAAAAATAACTTTTGTGAATTCTCTCATGTTTTTCGTAAAGATAATTACGAAGTGATTCATGTCACAATATTGTGCTGATATTGTTTTATGACTTGCAGTAAAGAGTGCGGATATCCCGGTAAATACAGGATGATTATTTTTTCCATAAAGAAAGTGAGAAATTTATGAGAGCATTAGTCCTTGAACAAAAACAGCATATTTCTCTACGCGATATTGTGCCAGATGAAGTGCTGGGAGATAACGATGTACAAATAGAAATAAAAGCGGTTGGGATTTGTGGTAGCGACATTCATTATTACCAACATGGTAAAATTGGCCCCTTCATCGTCGATAAACCAATGATTCTGGGGCACGAAGCCGCTGGCGTGGTGACTGCGACAGGCAAAAATGTTCGCCATCTGTGCTGCGGGGATCGGGTATGTATGGAGCCGGGAATACCGGATTTCTCTTCCTGGCAAAGCCGGGTTGGCCGCTATAATCTCGATCCCTCCGTACGCTTCTGGGCCACCCCTCCGGTACATGGCTGTTTGCGCGAAAGCGTCATCCATCCTGCGGCGTTAACTTATAAACTTCCTGACAATGTCTCTTTTACCCAGGGAGCAATGGTCGAACCGCTGGCGGTGGGCGTTCATGCCGTTTGTCAGGCCGGTATTAAGCCGGGAGATATTGCGCTGGTGACGGGCGCAGGCCCAATTGGAATGATGACCGCTGTTGCTGCGCTGGCTGCGGGCTGTAGCGATGTCATTGTCAGTGATGTTTTTGATGAGAAGCTGGCCTTTATCCATCATTACCCTGGTTTGCATGGGGTGAATGCCAGAGCTTCCGGCGCATTGTCGAGGGAAGTGGCCCACCTGACTGACGGGCAGGGCGCGGACGTCATTTTCGAATGCAGTGGAGCGCTTCCAGCTCTGGGCTCGCTGCCTGAATATGCTTCTCCGGGAGCTACAGTTGTGCTGGTGGGGATGCCGGTTGAAACTGCACCAATGGATATTGTTGCTGCGCAGGCGAAAGAAATCACTTTTAAAACCCTGTTCCGCTATGTCAATTGCTATCCCCGTACCCTGCGCTTACTGAGTCGGGGAAAACTACCGGTCGATGCGCTGATAAGCCGCAGCAGGCCATCCTGAAGAGATGAAAATAGTCATTACTTTTTGACCAGATGCCGACAGATTATCCCTGTCGGACAAACGGTCAGCGGTAGCTGATGATGGTGTGGCTCTCCATGCGCCAGTTCTCTCCCGGAAGCCAGTTTTCGCCCGCAAGCGTAATGGTTTCGCTGAACAGAATATCTTCGGCCGAGCGTCCTAACATAATCACAAAGTCACCGGGTTCGACACAACGTTGATGCTGATGAGTGGTAAAGCTCAGCATGTCTGTCGGCAGTTGCAGGCTGATGTCGGCCTGCTGCCCAACCTGTAACTCCAGCCTGGCAAAAGCCTTCAGTTCTTTAAGCGGACGAACCAGTGAAGCAACCTTATCGCGGACATAAAGTTGAACCACTTCGACGCCTGCCTGCGGCCCCTGATTTTCTACTGTCAGAGTGACGGTAATGATGTCCTGCATCTCAAAATGTTTGCGCTCCAGCCGTGGCGAATGCCATGCGAAGCGACTCCAGCTCAGTCCGTAGCCAAAGGGATAACGGGGAGGGAAATGAAATGCTACCGGCGTACCACTGCTTTTCATTTTGTGATTATAAAAACAGGGCATCGCCCCGGCATGGTCCGAAACAGAGAGCACCAGACGCCCGGCAGGTGCCCGTTTACCCAGCAACAGGTCGGCAATTGCCCGTCCCCCTTCCTGACCTGGCTGCCATGCCATCATCAGTCCTGCCACTTTTTCTTCAAGTCCCTGCAACGAATAGGGACGCCCACTGGTCATCACCACCATCACCGGCACCCCGGTCGCCACCACGGCTTCCAGCAATTGTTGTTGTACACCCGGTAACGACAGGGAACCGGTGTCTGAACCCTCTCCCACCGTCCCGCTCTGAAACAGGCCGGCCAGGTCGCCGACAAAACAGATTGCCAGCTGACTTTCGCGGGCGATATCGACAGCCTGAGCAATCAGGCGGGTATCGGATGACACCGGAGAGGTACTCATCGCTTTACCCACATCGCCGGGGAAAACGGGGGTGCCAGCCTGACGTTGTTGCAGAATATAGCAGCCGGGTGCATGTTGAATCTGGCAGTCCGGCAGCTGCTGACGCAGTGCGGAAAGTGGAGTGGTGACCTGGCTGGCGGTTGTGGTGGTTGCATTAAGTATCAGGTGGACCGGAAAGCTGTAACCAGAGAGCAACGCCAGCGGATCGTCAGCGGTTGGGCCGATTACCGCCACCCGCTTGAGGTCAGGCGCTGATAACGGCAACAGGTTACGATTCTCCAGTAAGATAATTGACTCAACCGCCACATCGTAAGCCGCCGCTCTGGCCTCGTCTGACTGGAAAGCCGGTTGGTCACGGCGTATAAAGGGCTGTTCAAATAACCCAAGGCGAAACTTCTCTTTCAGGATACGTGCCACGATCTCATCGATTTTTTCCCTGGTAATCAGACCCCGTTCCAGCGCCTCGCCAATAAAACGGCAGCAGTCATCTTTGGGCAACTCAATATCCAGCCCGGCATTGAATGCCGCCGCAGCTGATTCGGCATGACCTTCGGTCACCCCATGATGCTGATGCAGCAGGCTGACGCCGCCGTAATCGGCCACGATCAAACCGTCAAATCCCCAGCGCTCCCGTAACAACTCAGTCAGTAAGAAACGATCGCTATGACAGGGCTGATTATCAATATCATGGTAAGCAGGCATTACCGATCCGGCATTTGCCTGCTTAATCGCCATCTCAAACGGCAACAGGAAGATATCGTTGAGCTCTTTAAATCCCAGATGGACCGGGGCATGGTTGCGAGCTCCTTCACTGAAAGAGTGGGCGACATAATGTTTTAACGTTGCCAGCAAATCACGTTTTTCGCCCTGTAACCCTTGCACAAATCGGGTGGCCATAACCCCGACTAACCAGGGATCTTCCCCGTATGTTTCTTCAGTGCGTCCCCAGCGGACATCACGCGAAACATCCAGCACCGGTGCCAGTCCCTGATGACAACCGATACTGCGTACTTCCTCGCCAATCCAGTGTGCAGCCCTTTTCACCAGCTCAGGATGCCAGCTGGAGGCCATATTCAACGCTGAAGGAAACAGCGTTGCGCCGGCACACATCAGACCGTTGAGACACTCTTCATGGAACATCGCCGGAATACCAAAGCGGTTGCTGGCGATAATACGCGCCTGGAGCTGGTTAAGCGCGTGATAGCCTTGCTGCGGATCAACCGGCTGTGTACCAAAGGGGCGTGTAATCTGACCCACACCCAGTAACAGGCGTTCTTCAAAAGAGGAGGCGTCTTTGCGATGGCTGAAAGCATCGCTGACATCACTTCGCTCGCTAACCGTGCCGTCTTCGCCGATGGTCAGCCACCAGGCATGCATTTGAGCAATTTTTTCGTCCAGCGTCATGCGCGCCAGCAAATCGGCAGCGCGTTCTCCGGCGGGGAGCGTGGGATCCTGATAACGACATTCCATCTCTACAACCTCATCATTAAAACAGCAGAAAATGCCAGCCGCAGCCGTCGCCGCTGGCAAGAAAACAGGCTTTTCCTTAATGTTTTTCCAGCGGGTTTTCCTCAACGTTTAACGACGTGCTGAGGTGATTGTTGCTACGTTTCGCTACTTTTCCGCTGATGATTCCGGGGTTCCACAGTGCTTCATAGGGATAGCCGGTCAGTTGCTCCAGCACATCGCGGGTTTCCGCAGAGGCCCCGGTTTTGTCACCATCAGTCGCTTTCAGGCGGGCAATCTCCAGCAACAGCAACTGGTGGTTGTGGTTATTCAGTCGGAAACGGAAGGAGATAAATAAACAGCCAGCCAGCATGGAAATGGAACCGATGGAAACAATACCCACGATCGTATCGATTGCCTGTTGCGACTGACTCTGACTGTTGGATACAAAGCCATTCATTTGCAGCAGAAAGCCAATTAACAGGGTTGAGATAGCCAGGGTGCTTTTTCGTACAAAGGTCATCATGCCGGCAAATACGCCTTCACGCCGTCTGGTGCTCATGACTTCATCCACATCCGGAATAAAAGGATAAATATTCCATGACAGGTAGACATAGCCGCCTTTAAATACCTGATAAATAAATGAAATGATGTACAGCGCCGGGAACATCCAGTGGCTGGGATAAAAGTAAAAAGCGGTGTAACCCAGCATGCAAAGGATGACCATTGAATAGCAGAGTTGCAGCATCCTGCTCGGCGTAAAACGGATAAATCCCCAGGCGAACAGCGCGTTGACCCAGCCAAAACAGAAAATGCCAACCGACATCAGATTCGCCGCCAGAGTGGCATTCTGATTCAGCGCGAACACCACATAAAAGGTGAAAACCGCACTAAGCATATCCATGGCGGTAAATGAAAAAATATACATCATCAGATGCTGGCGGAACGATCTGACCCGCAGCGTGGAGAATAAATCGGTAAACACATGCTTTAATTGCGATAACAGCGAACCGTCTTTTTTCTTCACCTTGCGTGTTTGTTGTGGTTCCGCAGGGCGTTCCCAGGTTGACAGCCAGGTGATAAAAATCACCGTCATTGAGATCAGGGTAAACACCACGCCGGTGGCAAAGAAAACCTTTGCCGAGCCGCTACCATATAATGCAAAGAGGCGTCCTGGAATAAAGGTGGCGAGAAAAGTACCCAGCCCGCCAAAAATAATTCTTGCCGCAGAAAGCCTGGTCCGCTGTCCGTAATTGCTGGTCATCTCAGAAGCCAGCGCTTCGTAAGGAATGATTATCATCGCGGCCAGAATTTCAACCAGCAGATAAATTGTCAGATAGTAAAAATACCCCATATTGTCGATCCACATCAGGCTGAATATCGCCATCAGTGGACAGCCAAGCAGCAGGAAAAAACGTCGACGACCAAATTTCTTACCCAGTTTTGTATGGCCAAAGTTATCTGTTATATAACCCATTACCGGACTAATAATGGTGTCGAGTATCCTGGCAATAAATAATATCGATCCGGCTTCAATTGGGGTAAGGCCGCAAAATGTTACATAAAAGTAGAGTAACCAGGCACTGATCAGCGCAAATACACCGCCGCTGAACATATCCGTTACGCCATAACCTATATATTTTTTTACGGACAGAGAGGCTTCATCTTTCATTTCCTTTACTCCATATAGTGGATTTCACATACAGGTTTTTTTATTTGTATATGACCCTTCCCTGGATATCGTTGATTCCAGACTTGCGGTAAAAATAGGTATTTACCCGGTCACGCCATTCACAGGCATTTTTATATTGTCTGCTGAGTCTTTCACTGACGCAGGAAAAAATATCAGGATCAATAAAATCGGCCAGTTCATGCCAGCGATGACAGAAACCTTCCACTTCCTCAACGCCTGCAAAATGGGTGTCGTAGATATGCTGAATAATCGACTTTCCGCTTTTCAGTCGGTGTTGATAAGGCAAATGATGAAAAAACAAAACCAGTTCATCAGGACAGCTGTCGACTGAATCATAAAGACGGCAGTTAGCTTCAGCATACTGACCGGTAAATCCGGTGCCTGTTGCCAGTGTGCGATCCACCCCCAGACCGTGGCGATCGGCATAGTGATAAGTTCCCCACAGATCATACTCGTAGCCATCCACATTGGGGCCGTAGTGATGATGAGGGTTAACCATCCAGCCGACTCCGAGCGGGGCGGTGTATTTTTCATAAGTGTCACCGCTGGTCAACAGCATCTCAGAGACGGTATCAACAACCTGGGGTGTTTTGCCCAGCGTCAGAATGCACCATTCCCGCGCCAGTTCTGAGGCAGGCCGCGTCGGACACCACAGCAGGTTACCATAGCCATACAGATTGGCCTGTGCCAGCGGATGGCCGGTCCAGTTAGCATCATCCCCAACGTTGACCACGGCGGTAATACCAGAATGCGCAACCTTGCGCCCTTTCCCGCTCATCAGTCCGGCAACGGTGGCATCGCTGGTGGTCAGGTGGGTGTTAAACGCCAGAATGGTTTGCCATTGCGGCACCAGCCAGAACAGGTCGATTTGTTGACCGGTGTACTCCTGGGTGATTTGCAGTTCCAGCACCTGGCTGGTGGCGGGCATTGCTCCCAGCAGAGGAGAAACAGGCTCACGGACCTGAAAATCCATCGGACCGTTTTTAATCTGTAAAATGACATTGGGATGAAACTGCCCATCCAGCGTGACAAAGTTATCGTAAGCGGCCCTGGCGCGATCCGTCTTCTTGTCGCGCCAGTCTTGCAGGCAGTTGTAGACAAAGCAGCGCCAGAACACCACTCCATCAAAGGGTGCCAGAGCCTCTGCCAGCATATTGGCACCATCGGCATGAGTGCGGCCATAGGTAAAAGGGCCTGGCCGGTGTTCAGAATCGGCTTTGACTACCACGCCACCCAGTTGAGGAATGTCCTGCCACAGGCTGGCAAAACAGTCACGCCACCAGTGGCGAACCTGGGGATCAAGCGGATCGGCGCTGCTGAGCCCGCCCAGTTCAATCGGGCTGGCATAATTAATGCTGATATGCAGGCTGATCCTCCACTGGCTGAACAGCATCGCCAGGCGCTTTAATGGCTGGCGAAAAGTTGGGGTGAGCAACTGTGTTTCATAATGGTGAACGTTGACATTGTTAATCGCGATAGCATTGATGCCGACACTGGCTAACAGTCTGGCCCAGGCATTCAGCCTGGCGTCATTATTTTCAATGAACTGATTATTATGAAAAAAAAGTGAGTGGCCGGCATAACCACGCTCAATCGAACCATCCATGTTATCCCAGTGGTTAATCATGCGAATCGGCATGGCCGGTGTTTCCTTAATCCGATCACCCGCCTTCAGGGTGTCAGTCATCAGCCGCTTAAGCAGATGGAACCAGCCATAAAGCAGCCCGCGTGCGGTGGATGCCTGCACCGTAATGGTTTCTCGGGTGGCTGCCAGGGTGAATCCTTCGCAATCCGCATCCGCATCCTGCTGCAATAAGAAACGTAATCTGGCATCGGAGCCATGCTGATCATCGGCAGAGGTAACGATAAAAGCGTGACTGATTTCTTTCCTCAGCGTTTGCAGCAGCGGATCATGACCTGCTGGCAGGGAGACAACGCTTATTTCACCCAAAAATGCGCTGAGCAAATGAGGGATATCTTCGGTTTCCGGTAACCAGGCACGGTGGCTTTGAGTCGCAATATCAGGGGCGTTGAATTCAGTCATCATCATTTCTCCTTTACGTCAGGTATATCACGCGATATAAATAATCCGATGTTATGTTTTTTTATTTCGGCTTTGTGTTTATTAACTTATGTGAGAGTGATCAAAGTGTTGATCAGAGGGCGGTATTAAATGTGATCGAAGTCGTCTTTGATATTTTAATATCAGGAAAGTAAAAAATTATAATCAGCCAGCATGGCTTCTTATTAAGAAAAAAAGAAAATTTAATAACGGTTACGCTTTTTGATGGCAGTAACAATGCATTCAATGAATTCTGCCAGTGAAGTCCAGGAAAATAACTGACTGAAATTGGGTCGACGAAGCGCGTTTTTAACGTTTCAGTCAATATGCCGTTCAGCAAGATGCAACTGATCAGACAAATCTGAGCGGAAATAAATTTTCTATCTGAAAATGCAACCTGATAATATCCTGCAGCTGTGGGCTATGGTTTTGACTGGCATGATGTCTGATTAAGAATTCGGTATTTTCTGCATGATTTTCTGTGTCTGCCCCCTTCTGCCATGACGAATCAGTGCTATGATCGGCACCGCGCAGCCCGGTTGACGACCAGGGTTGGTTTGGTGCCTGCTGAGAGCGCGCCATTCGGACAGCGTTCCGCCTCCTGGCGTTTAACTATCTGGAAAATTCATTCCATATTGCGCCGCATTTTATAGTGAAGATAAAGAGTCTGAGAGCAGAAATAATGAAGCAACCTGCACGTGCGCCCCACGGCAAAAAGCCGGCAGCAAAACGTAAAACGCGCGATCAAATTAACAGTGAGGCGCGCGATCGTAAGCGTGAAAAAAAACAGCGCGGTAACGCTTCCGGCAGCCGTGCGAATCCGGTCACGGCTGAAAACAAGTCTGGCCAGACCGCCAGAGCGAAAGATCCCCGGCATGGCAGTAAAAAGCCTGTTGCTCTCGGAGCAGACGTCGCCCCAGTAACCAAAGTGGCTAAACTTGGCAAAGCTATGCCTGCCACGGAAAAAGCGCCGCGTCTGACGCCAGAAGAAGAACTGGCGAAGCTGGAAAATGATCCACGACTGGATGCGTTACTGGATCGGCTGGAAAGCGGTGAAACGCTGAAATCGGAAGATCAGGCCTGGTTGGATCAAACCCTTGATCGTATTGACGTGCTGATGGAACAGCTGGGTATCGCACTGGATGATGACGTTGAGGATGAAGAGGCGGAAGAGGATATGTACCGTCTGCTGAAGGGCGCTAACTGAGTCTGACGGCAACAAAAATGATCGGGGTGCCATTATGGCACCTCGTCTGTTGAGGGTTCTCTGCTGATGAATTGGCCTGGATCAATTTACCTGCTGATTTTGCTCTGCGGGCTGCTCTGGATGTTGGTTAAGATAAAACGTCTGTCAGGGCTGAAAAAACGCCTGCGCAGAATGGCCGGTCATCCGTCAGCCAGACCGTCTGCTTTCCGCCGACGGTCGGCATCCAGAACTCTCAGAAGGAGTGAACCTCGTGGTGCAGACGATTGAATGGGATCAGGCGCTGATTGAGAAATACAATATCTCTGGTCCCCGTTACACCTCCTATCCTACCGCGTTGGAATTTCACGAAGATTACGATGAGCAGGCATTTTTTCAGGCCAGCCAGCGCTATCCCAATCGCCCGCTGTCTCTCTATATACATATCCCGTTCTGCCACCGGCTGTGCTATTTCTGCGGCTGTAACAAGCTGGTGACGCGACAACAACATAAAGCGGATGACTACCTTGAGGCGCTGGCGGTGGAGATCGTCTCCCGTGCCAGACTGTTTGGCAATCGCACCGTCACGCAGATGCACTGGGGCGGTGGCACGCCGACCTGGCTGAATAAATCGCAGATTACCCGGCTGACAACCTTGCTGCGCCAGCATTTTAACTTCAGCAATGATGCTGAAGTATCGATTGAAATTGATCCGAGAGAATTAGAACCGGATATGCTGGACCACCTGTGGTCGGTCGGCTTTAATCGCCTCAGCATGGGGGTACAGGACTTTAATAAGGATGTTCAGGAGAAGGTCAATCGCATTCAGGACGAAGCGGCGATTGTCGGGCTGATTGCGCGGGCCAGGCAACTGGGTTTTGTTTCTGTCAATCTGGACCTGATCTACGGTCTGCCGATGCAAACGCCGGAGAGCTTTGCGTTCACCCTGAAAAAGGTGATTGCGCTGATACCTGACCGCCTCAGCGTCTTTAACTATGCGCATATGCCTCATCTGTTCGCTGCCCAGCGAAAAATCAAAGAAGCCGACCTGCCTGATGCCGATCAGAAGCTGACCATTTTGCAACAGTCTGTCACCTCGCTTACCGCAGCGGGTTATCAGTTTATTGGCATGGATCACTTTGCCCGTCCTGATGATGAACTGGCGATTGCCCAGCGGGAAGGGCGGCTGCACCGTAATTTCCAGGGATATACCACCCAGGGCGGCAATGACCTTCTCGGCATGGGCGTTTCCGCAATCAGCATGGTGGGAGACAGCTATGCGCAGAATCAGAAGGTGTTAAAAAGCTGGCACGCAGCGCTGGAACGGCAGCAGAGCGCATTGTGGCGTGGGCTGCGTCTGACCGATGATGACTGTCTGCGGCGGGAAGTGATCAAAGCGTTGATGTGTAACTTTTCACTGAACTTCGCTGATTTTTCTCTCGGCGCACTGCATTTCACTGACTATTTTGCGCAGGATTTACTCCTGTTGCGCCCGTTTATAACCGACGGGCTGGTGGAAATCAGTGGAGACAGGTCTGCGTGTAACGACTAAAGGACGGCTGTTGGTCAGGAATATCTGCATGTGTTTTGATATTTATCTGCGGCAAAAAGCGCCTGTGCAGCAGTTTTCACGGGTTATCTGAACCGCCGCCGCCAGCGTCTCATTTCTGGCGGCTTCCGGCGGTAAAACAGCACCCGGCAATGCACCCAAATGAAGCAGTGAGGCACTAAGCGCGCATTATTCGCCGGTACTCCTTTTCTTATCCCGCATGACGGGCCACTTTTATCTGTGGCGCATCATTTGCATCTGTTTTCGTTGGGCACCGCCGCGTGCCCTGAACTCTTCACTTACCTGAAAGGAAAATTCATGAAAACAATGAGTGCGGGAGCATTTTACCGGACCGCTGCCTCTCTGCTGGTGGCGTTCGGCGTGGGAGCCAGTGCTGCACAGGTGCCAGCCGGGACACAGCTGGCGGCTGCGCAGGAAATCATCAGGGGAAATGGTACTGAGCCTGCCACGCTGGATGTGCAGCGGGCAGAGAGCAATGAAGCTTTTAACGTTATTAATGACCTGTTTGAAGGGCTGGTCAGCATCGGTGCGGACGGAAAACCCCGGCCCGGCCTGGCTTCTTCATGGGAAACGCAGGATAACATTACCTGGACCTTTCATCTGCGCCCCGGTCTGACCTGGTCAGATGGCAGTCCACTGACCGCACAGGACGTGGTGTTCAGCTGGCGCCGTCTGGCCGATCCGAAAACGGCCTCTCCTTACGCCTCCTTCGCTAACTACGCTCACATTAAGAATGCGGTAGAGGTCACAGGGGGGAAAGTCGCACCTGATCAACTGGGCATCACCGCCCCGGACGATCACACCGTTAAAGTGACACTTGACCAGCCTGTCTCCTATTTTCTTCAGTTTGTCGCGCACCCTTCACTGTTTCCGGTCAGCGAGCACAACGTTGAGAAGTTTGGTGACAGCTGGCCGCGTCCCGGCAATATGGTCAGCAGCGGCCCGTACAAGTTAGATCAGTGGGTGGTGAATGAAAAAATTGTGGTCAGTCGCAATGACCGCTATTGGGACAATGCGCATACGGTGATTAATCGTGCGACTTACCTGCCACTCAACGATGGTACGGCGGAACTGAACCGCTATCTGGCGGGTGAAATCAACATCACGGACACCATTACCTCCACTGATTTTCCACGGATGAAAAAAGAGAAACCGGCGGAGATCCACAGCACCCCGGTACTGAGCGTGTTTTATTACGAATTTAATAACCGGCGCGCGCCGTTCAATGATGTGCGGGTGCGACAGGCGCTGGATCTGGCCCTTGATAAGGGAGTCATCGCCAGCAAAGTGATGGGCAAAGGGCAGAAGCCTGCATGGACGGTTCTGCCACTTTCAATGGGTGGCATCACCTTAACGCCGCCGGAATGGGCAGGCTGGACGCAGGAAAAAAGAGTTGCAAAGGCGCAGGCCCTGTTGAAGCAGGCGGGCTACTCCTCTTCGCATCCGCTGCATTTCCGTCTGCTTTACAATACCTCGGACGATAATCGTCGCCTGGCTATTGCTGCGGCATCAATGTGGAAAAAAACGCTGGGCGCGCAGGTTGAACTGCAAAACCAGGAGTGGAAAACCATGCTGGATACCATGCACCAGGGGCAGTATGACCTGGTGCGTTACACCTGGATAGGAGACTACGATGAGCCTTCGACCTTCCTGAATACTTTCCGTAGTGGCGACAGCCAGAACACATCCATGTATGGCAGTGCCGCTTTTGACGCTGCTGTGAAGTCGGCGGGGTTAGCTTCAACACCAAAAGAAGCAGGGCAATACTACCAGAAGGCTAGTGATATCATCGCCGGGGATACGCCGGTCATCCCGGTTTTTTACGGGGTACAAAACCGGCTGGTTAAGCCTGAAGTGGGCGGGTTCGCGCCGTCAACCCTGGGCTTTTACTACCTGAAGGATCTTTATCTGCGCAAGTAAGTCGTAGCAGTATCTTTGCAGGCAGGGTGCCGGCATGACAAAGGAAGGCGACAGCAGCAAGCCTTTTCATGCCGGGCTTTTTCCATCCTCATCGCCAGATTGTTAACATGCGTCTTCGGGTGATGAAAGGCCCATCATTTTTATGAAATTACGGGTGGCAGTCCGTGTGCGACTTGCCCGGTCGGGCCGATTTGCATCACTGATTTCCAGCAGTATGTTGATAAAATCTGTCCCCATCAAATCGTCAAGAAAACGCGATACGGCAAGTCTGGTCTGTTCAGGCTCTTTACCGGCAAATTCAGGATGCAACGGCAGCAACGCCTCAAGATTAAGCTGCCAGCTGTGGACGAATCCCTCATAGGCTGCGCTGGCGAGTTGAGGAAAGCGGCGCGTTTCAACCATCACGGTGCGCATAATAGCGACGGTGTCGGGATGGGTAATCTTCTCCTGAAAGAGCGCGCCTGTTTCCTGCATAACCTGTTGCAGGGGCTTCTCCTGTATAGCCTGCTGGTACTGACCTCTCTTCTCTTCTGAGTAATCACAGGCACTCAAAATCACCGCATTAAACAATGCTTCTTTGCTGATGGCGTGGCGGTACAGTGTCATAATCGAGACGTTTGCCAAAGCGGCAATCTCTTCCATGCTGGAAGCCTCATACCCGACCTGAAGAAAAACGTCTTTTGCTGCGCTGATAATTGCAGCGCGCTTGCGTGCCATCAGTTTTGCCTTGGGATGATCGTCTGGCCACTCTTTCATTACGAAATTCCTCGCCTTTTAACGATAATATAGTCTATCGTATCTCTTGTTGCGATATGGTTGATTATCGTATTGTATCTTTTCAGGATGGTCCGCACCACCTGATGTCATTCACCGGTTCCCCGCAGCCCTGCGTCACGACAATGACCAGGTGTTGCACCTCCGAACTCTTTACAGGAAACAGTGCCATGATCCACGAACAGATAAATGCCACAGAAAAACAACCTCATAAGTTAATGAATATGTTGCTGTGGGGCGCTCAGCTGTTGATCTTTATTGCCTTTGTTATTTTCGGTGGCATGAAAATGCTGATGCCCGTCAGCCAGTTGGCCGCTATGTGGGTATGGCCGGGTCAGGTGCCGGTACATTTTCTGCGGGGGATGGGGCTGATTGATGCGCTTGGCGGAGCAGGGATTCTGCTGCCTGCTTTGTTGAAAATAAAACCGCAACTGTCAGTCTGGGCTGCGTCTGGCTGCACCTTGCTGCAAATTTGTGCCATTACCTTTCATATCTCACGCGGTGAGGCTGCCGTCACGCCGCTTAATTTTATCCTGCTGGCCTTGTGCGGTTTTATCTTGTGGGGGCGTCTACGGGTAGTCCCGTTTAGCAGATAAAAGTTGTTGCTGATAATGGGAAAGGGGAGTGCGGATTATCGCCACCGGCAATCTTTCTGCATCCCGGCAGAGGTGCAATAAGCGCAAGGCCGGATATCACCGGCCTTATTTCAACTGAACAGATTCATCATCAGGGCGCACATCACTGCTGCGATGGCGGTCTGTGGAGAATGTGCCCACGCCTGCGCTGTTTGCGTGATGAAATGAATGACAGATTCCAGCATAGTATTCCTCCCGGTAGCCGCTCAGAATGATACTGATTAGCACCGACGTGTAAAGCCGCTGAAGGTATAAAAAAAAGCAATGTGCCATATTTTTACACCTTCTGCTGGCTTACTCCATCCCCAGCTCTTTCAGTTTGCGGGTCAGGGTATTGCGTCCCCAGCCCAGCAGTCGGGCGGCTTCCTGTTTGTGTCCCTGAGTGTGGCGCAATGCTGTGGTCAGCAATGTTCGTTCCATTTCAGGCTGTGCTTCGGAAAGCAGATTTTGATGACCCGAACGCAATGCACGATCAGCCCACTGAGCCAGCAGCGTTGCCCAGCTGTCAGGTAAAGACTGTACCGGCGTGTCTGCCGTTGTCGTCTCAAAAAGTTCGCCTGGCAGATCCTGGATCAGCACTTCCTGACCCGCCGCCATTACGGTCAGCCAGCGGCAGGTATTTTCCAGCTGACGCACGTTACCAGACCAGTGCAGACGGGTAAGCGCCGTTTCCGTTTCCGGATGCAGGACTTTTGCTTCAACGCCCAGTTCACGTGCCGCAATCTGTAAAAAATAGCGCGCCAGCCGTGGAATATCCTCCCGCCGTTCACGTAGCGGCGGCAGGTGTACGCGGATCACATTCAGTCGATGAAACAGATCCTCACGGAACTTACCTTCCTGCACGCGCAGTTCCAGATTCTGGTGGGTGGCCGCAATAATGCGTACATCCACCTTGACGGGCGCATAGCCTCCAACGCGATAGAACTGACCATCAGCCAGTACGCGCAGTAAACGGGTCTGCACATCCAGTGGCATATCGCCGATTTCGTCCAGGAAGAGGGTGCCGCCATCCGCCTGTTCAAAACGTCCCTGACGGATCTGATTTGCTCCGGTAAATGCCCCTTTCTCATGACCAAAGAGCTCTGATTCAATCAGATCCTTGGGGATAGCGGCCATGTTCAGGGCGATAAATGGCGCTTTAGCCCGTGGGCTGTGACGGTGCAGGGCGTGGGCGACCAGCTCTTTACCCGTACCTGATTCACCATTGATCAGCACGCTGATAGAGGAACGGGAAAGACGGCCAATGATGCGGAAGACATCCTGCATCGCCGGGGCCTCACCGATGATGTCGGTGGTCGGGCCGCTGACCGGCTGATTACGTGGCTGTTGCTGTTCCTGATAGTGGCTGATGGCACGCTCTACCAGCGCGACGGCCTCATCAATATCAAAAGGTTTGGGCAGATAATCAAAAGCACCCTGCTGATAGGCGCTGACCGCCGCATCAAGATCGGAATGTGCCGTCATAATAATCACCGGCAACATGGGATGGCGTTGTTTAATCTGTTTGAGTAGCGCCAGCCCATCCATTCCAGGCATACGAATATCTGAAAGTAAAACGTCTGGGGTTTTGGTAGACAGGGCGTCCAGCACCTCGTTACCGCTGTCAAAAGTGGCACAGCTTAAACCGGCTCCAGTGAGCGCGCGTTCAAGCACCCAGCGGATGGAGCTATCGTCATCGACGATCCAAACTATCCCTCGTTGCATAGAAACCTCACTGGCGAATAGGCAAATAAACTGAAAATTCTGTGTGGCCAGGCCAACTACTGAACTCTATTTTTCCTGAGTGCTGATCGATCAGACTGCGGGCGATAGACAGGCCTAAACCGGTCCCCCCTTCACGGCCACTCACCATGGGATAAAACAGGGTGTCCTGTAGCTGAGCCGGAATGCCGGGGCCATCATCCTCAACATCAATGCGCGCCACCAGACGATAACGCACGCCGTGCAGCGTCAGCTGAAATGCCGTGCGGGTACGAAGCGTGATTGTGCCACCTTCTTCCCCCAACGCCTGAAGCGCATTACGGACAACATTCAGTAACACCTGTTCGATCTGATCCGGATCGTGCGGTAACTCTGGCAGACTGGGATCGTAATCCCGTACCAGCGTCACGTTGTCGGGCAGTTCCATCGATACCAGGTTAACCACACGCTCAGCGACCTGATGAATACTTTGTGTGACATGCATACCGGGCTGCTGTGGGCCAAGTAGCCTGTCCACCAGATTGCGCAGGCGGTCAGCCTGTTCAATAATCACCCTGGTATACTCGGTCAGAGAGGGATCGGGGAGCGCTTTTGCCAGCAACTGAGCGGCGCCCCGCAATCCTCCCAACGGATTTTTTATTTCATGAGCCAGACCCCGAACCAAATCGCGGGCTGCTACCTGCTGGGCATGTTGAATCTGCTCCTGGCTGAGACGACGCTGATTGTCCATCGGGGCCATTTCCAGCAGGATTAAGCCATCAGGCAGACGTTGCGCGGTCAGTGACATAATATGTGCGCGGCTGTCCACTACCAGGGTGACTTCACTATCGGTAAAGCCCTGACCAGCACTCAGACTCTCGCGCATGACGTCAATATTTAACGAAAAATATCCCATCAGCTCCGGCAAAGGCGTACCGAAAAGCTTGCGTGAGCTTTGAGCCAACAGCTGTTGTGCAGCAGGATTGGCGTAATGCACCACCAGTTCGCTGTCGACCAGCAAAATACTGTTAATCAGAGAGTTGAGAATCTGCCCAGCATCGGGCAGCGTGCCAGTTGCCATACAGTCTTCCCCTGCACCTTTTTAGTGCATTATAGCCTTTTAACCCAGATATCGTCGTCCCTGACGATGAATTCGCGGTGAAAAAAGCCCATCCGGAGATGGGCTGAAATTTCCACGGCAATAATTCCCGGCGATTTTCATACCACAGCGGTGCTGGCTTCCCTCTTTCTCCCAAATAAAACAGCAGACTACGTTATTTTGGGTTATTTCGGTTGCCGCCCTACCGCGACATCGCATTCACCAGGTTCAGACGTTTTAATCATACGCTGTAGTACAGTTCAAACTCAACCGGATGCGGAGTCATACGAACGCGGTCCAGCTCGGATTTACGCAGTTCGATGTAGGCATCAATGGTATCGTCAGTGAACACACCGCCACGGGTCAGGAACTCGCGGTCTTCGTTCAGCGCGTTCAGTGCTTCTTCCAGTGAACCGGCCACTTTTGGAATCTCAGCTTCTTCTTCCGGCGGCAGATCGTACAGGTTTTTGTCCATCGCATCGCCCGGATGGATTTTATTGATGATGCCGTCAAGGCCAGCCATCAGCAGTGCAGAGAAGCACAGGTAAGGGTTAGCCGCTGGATCCGGGAAGCGAGCTTCGATACGGCGGGCTTTCGGGCTGGCAACCACAGGAATACGAATAGACGCTGAACGGTTACGGGCAGAGTAAGCCAGCATGACCGGCGCTTCGTAGCCAGGAACCAGACGCTTGTAAGAGTTGGTGGTTGGGTTAGACAGAGCATTAATCGCTTTAGCATGCTTGATAACGCCGCCGATATAGAACAGCGCCGTTTCAGACAGGCCGCCGTATTTGTCGCCAGAGAACAGGTTGGTGCCGCCTTTGGACAGGGACATATGGCAGTGCATACCTGAACCGTTATCACCAAAGATAGGTTTTGGCATAAAGGTCGCGGTTTTGCCGTAAGCGTGGGCAATGTTGTGCACAACATATTTGTAGATCTGAATTTCGTCCGCTTTTTTGGTCATGGTGTTGAAGCGGGTTGCCACTTCGTTCTGACCTGCTGTCGCCACTTCATGGTGGTGAGCTTCAACGACCAGGCCCATCTGCTCCATGGTCAGACACATAGCAGAACGGATGTCCTGTGAAGAGTCGACCGGTGGAACCGGGAAGTAACCGCCTTTCAGACCCGGACGGTGACCTTTGTTACCGCCTTCGTATTCTTTACCGGTGTTCCAGGCGGCTTCAATATCATCGATAGCAACGTGGGAACCCGAGGTGGTTGCGCCAAAACGCACATCATCAAACAGGAAGAATTCTGGCTCTGGACCAAAAAGAACGGTATCTGCAATGCCGGATGAGCGCAGGAAGTCTTCCGCGCGTTTGGCGATGGAACGAGGGTCGCGATCGTAGCCCTGCATAGTGCCTGGCTCAAGGATGTCACAACGAATGATCAGCGTAGGATCTTCGAAGAAGGGATCCAGAACTGCGGTTGTTGCGTCAGGCATCAGAACCATGTCTGATTCGTTAATCCCTTTCCAGCCACCAATCGAAGAGCCGTCAAACATTTTGCCTTCTTCGAAGAAGTCAGCGTTAACCTGATGAGCAGGGATGGTAACGTGCTGCTCTTTACCCTTGGTATCGGTAAAACGCAGGTCAACAAATTTGACTTCATGCTCGTTCATCATCGACAGAACGTGTTCAGCGGACATACTTAACTCTCCTGGATTTTGTCATTGTCGTCGTGGTCAGATATCTTTGCGGCGCATCAGGTTTATTTTCTGGTGCAGTCATTCCAAAATAAAGCGTCCTGACCAGCCGGGACCTTCGTGAAACTGGCATTTTTGCTTACAAACATCAAAGCGAAATTTATGCCAACTTTCTAAACCGGCATAAAAAGCGCTATGATGCGCCCTCTGATGAATCGGAATCTGCACCATGATGGAAGTCGCGCACCATGATGGTGCTTATGGTTGCTGTCCTTGCGCTTTTATGGTGCATTTTTAGCGGCAGGTGCAATTGTTGCACTGTAAATGGCTAAAAAAGCAACCTGACAGCAATCTTTAATTGATATTTGTGATCCTGTTCAGTCCTTCGATTAATCCGTGTACAATAGCGCGCTATTTCTAATGCCTGAGGCAAAGCTGTGATCGAAAATTTGCGTAACATCGCCATTATTGCCCACGTTGACCACGGTAAAACTACCCTGGTTGATAAATTGCTACAGCAGTCCGGAACCTTTGACGCCCGCGCTGAAGCAACCGAACGCGTAATGGACTCCAACGATTTGGAGAAAGAGCGTGGGATTACCATCCTCGCAAAAAACACCGCCATTAAATGGAACGACTACCGCATCAATATCGTGGATACCCCAGGACACGCCGACTTCGGTGGTGAGGTAGAACGTGTGATGTCAATGGTTGACTCGGTGCTGCTGGTTGTGGATGCAATGGATGGCCCAATGCCGCAAACCCGCTTTGTGACCAAAAAAGCTTTTGCAAATGGTCTGAAGCCGATCGTGGTTATCAACAAAGTTGACCGGCCTGGTGCCCGCCCTGACTGGGTTGTGGATCAGGTATTCGACCTGTTTGTTAACCTGGACGCGACCGACGATCAGCTCGACTTCCCGGTTATTTACGCCTCTGCCCTGAACGGTATCGCGGGTCTTGACCACACCGATATGGCGGAAGACATGACCCCGCTGTATGAGGCCATCGTGAAGCACGTTTCTCCGCCACAGGTTGAGATGGCTGCGCCTTTCCAGATGCAGATTTCACAGCTGGACTATAACAACTATGTTGGTGTTATCGGTATCGGCCGCATCAAGCGTGGCAAAGTGAAGCCAAACCAGCAGGTGACCATCGTCGATAGCGAAGGCAAAACCCGTAACGGTAAAGTTGGCAAAGTGCTGACCCACCTCGGGCTGGAGCGTATTGATGCGACAGAAGCCGAAGCAGGCGACATCATTGCCATTACCGGTCTGGGCGAGCTGAACATCTCTGATACCATCTGTGATCCACAGAATGTGCAGGCGCTGCCAGCACTGAGCGTTGATGAACCAACGGTAACCATGTTCTTCAACGTCAACACCTCACCTTTCTGCGGTAAAGAAGGTAAGTTCGTGACCTCACGTCAGATCCTTGACCGTCTGAACAAAGAGCTGGTGCACAATGTGGCGCTGCGTGTGGAAGAAACGGCTGATGCCGATGCCTTCCGCGTTTCAGGTCGTGGTGAATTGCACCTGTCGGTACTGATCGAAAACATGCGCCGCGAAGGTTTCGAACTGGCGGTATCCCGTCCGAAAGTTATCTTCCGTGAATTCGAAGGCCGTAAACAGGAGCCATTCGAAAACGTGACGCTGGATATTGAAGAACAGCATCAGGGTGCAGTGATGCAGGCGATGGGTGAACGCAAAGCCGACATGAAAAACATGGACCCGGATGGTAAAGGTCGTGTGCGTCTTGACTACGTGGTGCCAAGCCGCGGCCTGATCGGCTTCCGTAACGAATTCATGACCATGACTTCCGGTACCGGGCTGCTCTACTCCACCTTCAGCCACTACGATGATGTTCGTCCGGGTGAAGTGGGCCAGCGTCAGAATGGCGTATTGATCTCAAACGGCCAGGGTAAAGCGGTGGCATTTGCGCTGTTTGGCCTTCAGGATCGCGGCAAACTGTTCCTTGGTCACGGTGCGGAAGTGTATGAAGGCCAGATTATCGGTATTCACAGCCGTTCTAACGACCTGACGGTAAACTGCCTGACCGGTAAGAAACTGACCAACATGCGTGCTTCTGGTACCGATGAGGCGACAACGCTGGTACCGGCCATCAAGATGACGCTTGAGCAGGCGATTGAGTTTATCGATGATGACGAACTGGTAGAAGTTACGCCACTTTCTGTCCGTATTCGTAAACGTCACCTGACCGAAAACGATCGTAAACGCGCCATGCGCGGTAGCAAAGACGTTTAATCTGACGCTGTTGCTGATACACAGGGCCGGAGATTTCCGGCCCTGTTTTTTTTCCTCTCTGAATCTGTCTTCCAGTTTTCAAATTCGCCACCTGTTCAGGCTTCCATTTTACCGCTAGAGTGAATAGCTCACCGGAACAAAAGGAGATGGCCATGCTGTATATCTTTGATTTAGGTAACGTCATTGTTGATATTGACTTCAACCGGGTGCTGGGCGTCTGGAGCGATCTGGGACGCGTGCCGTTAGCGACGCTGCAAAACCATTTCACTTTGGGGGAGAACATTCATCGCCATGAGCGTGGAGAAGTGAGCGATGAAGCCTTCGCTGAGCAGATTTGCGAAGAGCTGGGCCTGGCGCTGAGTTTTGAACAGTTTACCGCTGGCTGGCAGGCTATATTCGTTGGTGTTCGCCCGGAAGTCTTACAGATAATGCAAGCGCTGCGCGATAAAGGCGAGAGGGTGGTTATTCTCTCCAATACTAACCGTCTGCACTGTAGTTTCTGGCCTGGTGAATACCCGGAAGTCCAGAGCGCTGCGGATAAACTTTACCTTTCACAGGATATGGGCATGCGTAAGCCCGAAGCCCGCATTTACCAGCAGGTGCTTGATGAAGAAGGTTTCAGCGCCGACCAGACAATTTTCTTTGACGACAATCTGGAAAATATCGAGGGAGCACGGGCGCTTGGCATCCAGAGTATTCACGTTACGGATGCCAGTATCATCCCGGCGTTTTTTGCTGATAAGTTGTGATGTTTCGTCATCGTTACGCCAGTCAGCACCGCCTGCGGGCATTCTGGTCCTGGATCAGGTTGCTCTGGCAGCGCATTAATGAAGATGCCATGACCACGCTGGCAGGCAATCTGGCCTATGTCTCCCTGCTGTCGCTGGTCCCGCTGGTGGCCGTGGTATTTGCGCTGTTTGCTGCTTTCCCGGCATTTGCCACGGTCAGCGGGCAGCTGAAAACCTTTATCTTCAGCAATTTTGTTCCGGCATCGGGCACGGCAATTCAGCAGTATCTCGAGCAGTTTGTGGCTAACGTTAATAAGATGACGGCGGTAGGAGCCTGCGGCCTGGTAGTGACGTCATTGCTGCTGATGTACTCCATTGATACCGCGCTGAATACCATCTGGCGCAGTCAACGTAAACGCCCGCTGGTCTACTCCTTTGCCGTTTACTGGATGATCCTGACTCTGGGGCCATTGCTGGCTGGTGCCAGCCTGGCTATCAGCTCCTACCTGCTGTCACTGCGTTGGGCCTCAGTCAGTGGCGTCAGCTGGCTGATTGATTATGGGCTACGAATTTTTCCTCTGTTACTCTCCTGGCTGGCATTCTGGCTGCTTTACAGTATTGTTCCCACTCGTCAGGTGGCTGGACGGGATGCGCTGGTCGGCGCGCTGGTTGCCGGTTTATTGTTTGAGCTGGGGAAAAAAGCCTTTGCCCTCTATGTGACCATGTTCCCGTCATATCAGCTGATTTATGGTGTGCTGGCGGTTATTCCTATCCTGTTCCTGTGGATTTACTGGACCTGGTGTATTGTTTTGCTGGGTGCAGAGATTACCGCCTCTCTGGGGGACCACCGCCTGACACAACAAAATAAAGAAGACGAGGGGTCATGATTGCTTTAATTCAACGTGCGCTCAGCGCCAGCGTTAAGGTTGGCGGAGAAACCATCAGCGAAATCGGGCCGGGGTTGCTTATCTTACTGGGTGTGGAAAAAGGTGATGACCAGCAGAAAGCGCAGCGGCTGTCTGAGCGTGTGTTGGGTTACCGCATTTTCAGTGACGCTGACGGAAAAATGAATCTGAATGTCCGGCAGGCAGAAGGCAGCCTGCTGGTTGTGTCACAATTTACGCTGGCGGCCGACACTCAAAAGGGTCTGCGTCCCGGTTTTTCTCGCGGCGCAGACCCTGCGGACGCTGAGCGGTTGTATAACTATTTTGTGGAATGTTGCCGTCAAAAGGCGGTGACCACCCGGACCGGGCGCTTCGCCGCCGATATGCAGGTCGCACTGGTCAATGATGGCCCGGTCACCTTCTGGCTCCAGGTGTAAGCCAGCGGGTTGAACGGCACGGAAGCGAACCAGACTGAAAGAGAGAACCATTTTATGTATCACCTTCGGGTTCCTGAAACAGCGGAAGAGCTGGATACTTACTATCAGTTTCGCTGGGAAATGCTACGTAAGCCTCTTCATCAGCCAATGGGCTCTGAACGGGATGCGTGGGATGCGCTGGCTCATCATCAAATGGTGGTGGATGAACGTGGCGCTCCGGTCGCTGTAGGGCGACTTTACATTAATGCCGACAATGAGGCGGCAATCCGTTTTCTGGCCGTGCATCCCTCAGTTCAGGGGAAAGGCCTGGGGACGCTGGTGGCGATGACGCTGGAGTCTGTAGCGCGTCAGGAAGGGGTTAAACGCGTGGTCTGTAGCGCCCGGGAAGATGCGGTCGAGTTCTTTGCCAAGTTGGGTTATGTCAACGAAGGTGAGGTTACCGCGCCGCAAACCACGCCGGTACGCCATTTTTTGATGGTAAAGCCGGTTATTACCCTGGATGACATATTGCATCGTGCCGACTGGTGCGGTCAGTTGCAGCAGGCCTGGTACGAGAATATCCCTCTCAGTGAGAAAATGGGGGTACGCATCCAGCAATATACCGGGCAGAAATTCATTACCACGATGCCAGAAACCGGCAATCAGAATCCGCACCACACCCTGTTTGCCGGCAGCCTGTTTTCACTGGCCACACTGACGGGCTGGGGGCTTATCTGGCTGCTGTTGCGCGAGCGGCATCTGGGCGGCACGATTATTCTGGCGGATGCACATATCCGTTACAGTCATTCGATCAGCGGCAGGCCGGGCGCAATAGCCGATCTTGGTTCCCTGAGCGGTGATTTGGACAGGCTGGCGCGTGGTCGTAAGGCACGGGTGCAGTTGGAAGTCGAACTGCACGGTAATGATACCTGTGGGGCGGTGTTTAAGGGGGTATATCTGGTCCTGCCCGCCGACCCGGATGGCCCGCTGGAGCAGGGCGGATCCGGCGACTGACGAGAGGCGCTGGATCAGCGCCCTTTCTTTTTACGGCCCGGCTGGGTGAAGCGCTTGCGGGAAGTGCTGTTGCCAGCCGTTTTCTCACTGGTTTTCGGTCCGCCGTTGGCAGGTTTTTTTGCTGCTGTCGATTTGGGTTTTGCTTTTTTGGCCGCAGGTTCTTCAGAGGATGAGTTTTCCAGCAGTTTAAACAGTTCAATCAGCTCATCGTCGGTCAGGTCACGCCATTCACCCAGCGGCAGCCCCTTCAGATTGACGTTCATAATCCGTGTGCGTTCAAGCCGGGTCACTTCATAGCCAAAATGCTTACACATGCGGCGGATTTGCCGGTTCAGCCCCTGAACCAGGGTGATACGAAAGACATTCGGTGCTTCTTTTTTAACCTTACACTTTTTGGTGACCGTACCCAGCATCGGTACACCCGCGCCCATACCGGTAATGAACTCATCGGTAATCAGCTTGTTAACCGTAACCACGTACTCTTTTTCATGGTTATTCCCGGCCCGCAGGATCTTATTCACTAAATCGCCGTGATTAGTCAGAAAAATCAGACCCTGGGAATCCTTATCCAGCCGACCAATGGGGAATACGCGCTTGCTGTGGTTAACAAAATCGCTGATATTGTCCCGCTCACCCTCTTCCATGGTGGTAATAATGCCCACCGGCTTATTCAGGGCAATCAGCACTAAATCCTCTTCATCGCGTGGTTCAATTAGCTGACCATTTACTTTCACCACGTCGCCGGTATGCACCTGATCACCGACCGAGGCTCGCTTACCGTTAATGAAAACGTTGCCCTGTTCGATATACCGGTCAGCATCGCGGCGGGAACATATCCCGCTCTCGCTAATGTATTTATTGAGGCGTGTTGAAGAGTTGGTCTGCATGGCTTATCCGCAAATAGGCGGATGATACCTTTAAACAATCATTGCGCGCCAGCCACCTGACCACCAATCATGGTCTGCTGAACGGTTTTATCGCCAGCCGTGGCTGAGAGAGTGCCATTGACCGATGGCTTTAACGGCGCACCGTTTGCCAGACTTCCCTGAATTTTCAGCTGCACGTTACCCTTCCCCTCCAGTGGCAGCGTCGGCCATCCCCAGTCGTGCAACAGATTGACCGGCACTTCACGACCGTTAAGTGTTAAGGAGAGGGCACGCTGTGGCTGTTGAGAGAGTGTCGCCAGACTTTCCAGCATTCCGTCGTGGGTGAAGGCGCTCATTTCCGTAACGTTAATATTGCTGTCAGTGGCGTTGAGACTGATGGAAGGATGGCGCACATCGACGCGGTTGAAGGTTGCCTCTGCGGCGTTGAGACTCAGATTACCTGACCAGATGCCCCACTGATGATTACGCGCCATCAGCAGGTTGCTGCCATTGCCCTCCAGCGAGGTGAGCTGGAAGGGAAAATCCGGATTGATATCGATAATCAGATTACGATTTGCCGCAAACTTCGTTACCTGCACACTCTCCAGCCATTGCGGCAGGGTAGCCATCCAGTGCTCACGCCAGTTTTGTGGCAGTGTGTACTCCAGTCCGGCCACGGCCAGCTCATCGAGAGTGAGTTTTTTATCACTGCGCGTCCAGTGCCCGGATGTCCGGATTAAGCCGTTCACCCAACGTGAACTGAACTGGTTAAGCGCAACGCCTTCAGGAGAAAAAGTCAGATTAACGATAGGGTCGTTCAGTTGCAGGCTGCCATTAACAAAGGTGCTGGCATTCATCGACAGCGATCCCTCTTTGCTTTCCCATTTCCCTTCGCGGACGGTGATATTTTTCAACGCCAGATCGAGGTCGGTTATCGCCCAGTCTCTTCCTTCGAGACGGGCATCGGTCACCTCAATGCGATCAAAATGAGCCTCTGGCAACGAGAGTAAGGGAGCGAGGAAATCAGCAAGTGACTGTTCACTCTGAAGACGAATACTGTTTAATCGCAGACCAGACACCTGCCAGTGCCCCTCAGCATCCCGTTGTGCACTGGCGGTAACTGACCCCAGCGCCACATCGGCACCCAGATTGCTAATCAGCAGTTGATTATGACTGAGCTTCCCCTGCAACAGGACGTTGGTTGCCGCAATGTCTTTTACCTTCAGCGATCCGGCACTCATCTGGAAACTGGCATCCTTACCCATAAAATCACCCGGCTGTGGTCGCCACGGCAGAATACCGCCGTCAACCCGTTGAGCGCTGAATGGTAATTTGCTTTCAGGGCTATTAACAGCCATCTGATTCAGTTGCAGACGATCGGCAGAGAGAGGAAGAGGGTGGCTGTGGTCACTGGTATTAAGGATGCCGTTTTCCAGCCAGATACTGGAAAAATGCAGCGGTTCAGAAAACTGAAGGCTGCTGAGCCCCAGATCGACCTTCTTCGCCACCAACTGCGCAGGCTCTGTTTTAAGGCCGAAAACGACATCATCCAGAATAACGTGGCCCGGATCTGAAAAGTTATGTTCCAGTTTTGAGAACGCGAGCTGATAACGGCTGTGCTGACTGACGGTGCGGCTTAGCCAGCTGGCTCCCCACTGAGTTTGCAACAGCAGGTATATCGCAATCAGTGTCAGTAGCAACACCAGCGCGATGGTCAGCAAAACTTTTCCGATAAATTTCATTGCATCCGTCCCTTAGCATGTTCAGCGAAGGACTGTTATGCCTGATTTGTCATTGAAGCTCAACCGGCAGATGACGACGGCAGCCCACAGATTAACCGCCGTCATTGTCACAGAAGAGATTATTTTTCTTCCGGGAAGACCAGATTAAGAATGATCGCAGTAATCCCGCCTGCTGCGATGCCGGAAGAAAGCAGCGTCTTCAGCCATTCAGGCGCAAATTGCAGGATCAGCGGTTGTTGTGAAACACCCAGGCCCACGGCCAGTGACAGAGCAATAATCATTACTGCCCGGCGGTTCAATGGCTCGCGCGACACGATGCGCACACCTGAGGCAGCGATGGTGCCGAACATGACGATAGTGGCACCGCCCAGCACCGGCTCTGGAATATGCTGCACAAAACCGCTTACTGCCGGAAACAACCCCAGAACAATCAGCATCAGCGCGACAACAAAGCCAACGTAGCGACTGGCTACGCCGGTCAGTTGAATGACGCCGTTGTTCTGACCAAAGCATGAGTTAGGGAAGGTGTTAAACAGCGCGGAGACACAGGAGTTAAGACCATTAGCCAGCACGCCGCCTTTCAGTCGCCTCATATACAGCGGGCCACTCACCGGCTGCTCAGAGACATCGGACGTTGCGGTAATGTCGCCGATGGTTTCCAGAGAGGTGACCATAAAAACCAGCATAAGCGGGATCAGCAGATTCCAGTCAATACTCAAGCCGTAGTGAAACGGCACGGGCACCGCAATCAGCGTCTGGTCAGATGGCGTGGTATTTTCCGGCAGCATCCCCATCAGCCAGGCCAGTAAATAGCCGACTGCCATGGCAATCACCAGTGAGGCCACGCGCAGATAAGGATTTTTCTGGCGGTTGAGCAGGATAATCACCAACAATACAGCGCCTGCCAGCAACAGATTTTTGGGGGCACCGAAGGTGTGATTGCTCATCGCAGCAAAACCTCCACCAATTGAGGTCAGGCCAACCTGAATCAGCGAAAGGCCAATAATCATCACCACAATGCCCGAAACCAGTGGTGTAATGACGCGGCGGGCCAGGTGTAGAAAACGGGATAGCAGCATCTCGGTACAGGAAGCCAGCATCAGCGTACCAAAGAGTGCGGACATCATCGTCTTTAGATCGGCTCCGCCATTCTTCAGGGCCATCCCTCCCATAATCAGCGGCGTCACAAAGTTGAAACTGGTGCCCTGAATCGATAATAAGCCGGAGCCGACGGGACCCCAGGTCTTAATCTGTAAAACGGAAGCCAGTCCTGAAGCAAACAGCGACATGCTGATGATGTGCTGAGTATCCTGGGCAGGTAGCCCCAGCGCCTGACAGATAAGCAGTGCCGGAGTGATGACGGCGACAAACATAGCCAGTAAATGCTGACAGGCAGCAAATAAAGTTTGCGGCAAAGGCGGTCTGTCTTCCAGTTGGTAAATCAGCTCGTTTTTTTAACTGAAACAACAGATGGTGGGATATCAGCTTCAGGGGTGTTGATCGACATTCGCACTGTTCTCTGATGAACAAAGAAACGATTTTAATGGTGTACAAAGTAAAAGCAAACGATTGCTGTGACATATGTCTCATTAAGTCTGGTCAGAGAGTGATGCGGGGCGAAGTACAATGCCAGCGAGGTAACAGACAGCGGTAACCTCGCTGCATTCACATTGAAAGCAACGTAAAACAGTGTCGGTATTATTTTTTCACAAAGCGGGATGCGGTATTGAAGGCAGCTTTACAGCTCAGAAAAAATGCATTCTGTAGAGAATACCCAAAGCATAATAGGCAGATATACTGTTAAGTCGCATGATGAAGAATTTCACTTTTTCATTTCTGTTGAGCAGGTTAAAAATACCTTTTGGATATTTTCTTTTTTTCAGATTTTTTATCTCTGCGAGAATTCCCGATTGTGGAAAAGAAGAATAATACATCGAGGTGACAATCTGCATATCCAGTGCCAGCATTCGCCGGGAAATGCCTTTCATAAAATATTTAAGATTGCTGTTTTTGTATTTCTTTATGATCGCATCATAGGTATCTGCCAGATGTTTCTTACGTAGCAGCAACTCGTCGTGACTCACTCGCTTTTTCGAGAGGGATCCAGAGAGATTCTCATAATGATATGAGGAGCTACTGATGACCAGCAAGTTATTAACGTGGCAGATATAGCGCAGGTTAAACAGCAGGTCTTCGCTCATCGAAACGCCTTCCTGAAAACACATCCCCGAATCATCGATGATTTTTTTTCTGTAGCACTTGTTGTGTAAGTAGCCGATATTATCGGTAACCTCCAGTTCGCCTATTATTTCAGGAATATCCTCTGCGCTGAAAAAGCCATATTGAGTAACAGGCTTGATTCGTTCGTCTCTGAGGTTGCCAATAATAAAATCCACTGAGTTATCTTTAAAGCTGTTCAGGTTTTCCTTAAAGATAAGCAAGAAGTTATCATCAACCCAGTCATCGGAATCGAGGAAGATAACGTATTCACCTACACAGTTTTTTAAACCTGTATTTCTTGCTGAACTCACGCCGCCATTAGCCTGAGGGATGACCTTTATTTGCTTATGGCCATTAAATTCCTCAAGAATAGTCGCGCTTTTGTCTGTACTACCATCATTAACAATAACAACCTCATAGTTAGTGTAACTCTGATTAAGTACACTGAGCAGGGTCCGATGGATTGTATTCTGAGCGTTATAAACAGGAATAACTATACTGAACATAATTTTTTCATTCATGTTGAATCCACTTTTATTCTCTGGAGTGTTTAAGATCGTAAAAAAGTAACCATAATTTTTTCGGGTTGATAAAGACTTTATGAATGGTGATGACGGGTTGAGCAGAAAAGAAGTAATTGAGGACAGAGAAAGAGCAGAACTCAGTAATAATTACGCTAAGTGCTGCACCATTCAGTCCGAACAAGGGTACAAACAGTGCTGAAGATACAAGGCAGATAACCAGAACAAAGAAGGTTTTCTTAACCAGAAAACGGTATCCATTATACTTGATAATAAATCTGTCCATGATACTGCTAAAGATGGCGAACATCGCACCAAAGCTCAGATATAAGGTTGGTTTAACCGCATCAAGATAAGCCGGGCCATAAAAATAATTGATAAATGGTCCCGCGAGCAGATGGATGCTCAGAATGATAATGGCGGAAACGCCAAGAACCATCAGATGCAGCCTTTGGATCCTGATGATGGTTTTTTCAGGATCTTTCTCCGAAAAAAAAGAGGGGTAGAAAGAGGCCAGCAATGCATAAGGCAAAAATGTCCAGGCTGTTGATAATGTCAATGCGACAGAAAATATCCCGGCTTCTTTTACCCCAAGAAAATATGACACGCTGATTTGATTAAATCGGGTATATAAAGAGACGGCGATAATGGAAAAAATCAGCGTACCACCTGAAGCCATCATATACCTGGAGTATTTTTTTACATGTTTTGCTCCTGGTACAGATGTTTCGCCATGTCGTAACATGAACCAGATTGTTTTAATCAGGAAGGGGACAGCGGTAACTAACACAATCGGAATCGACAGGTATTGAGGATCCAGTTCAAGGTAAGAAATGATATACCGGCATGACAGACTGATGAGCAAACCCGTAACGTTAGCGATAACGTTAAGCCTGGCGTTTAAGGTAGCCTCATTGTAGACATTGACTAAATCGATGGCTGAAAAAAGGCAGGCTATCGCGGCTGCAAAAATAAAGACCAGAGCATCTGATGTCATATGCTCTTTCATTACCACCATGCCAATAATGGAAAGAATAAGATAGGTAGTCAACACCAGGAAAAATGTCGACAGCATAAGTTTTATGCCTGAATTCCTGTTTCTTGAAATCCTTTTAAGTAAAATGACATCGCTACCCATAATGGAAACTGACTGGATAAACTGGAACACAAGCATAGATATTGACATAATGCCAAATATTTCAGGTCCAACATATTTGGCCACGAAGGATGTGACAAAAATCAGACCGAATATGCCGATAATTTTCTCAGAAATCATCCATAATGAATTTTTTATTTTATCTTTCATCAATTGCCTCGTTAACGGTCTTTTTTTATCTTACGTAATTGTGCTATCAGACCAGGGGAAAGATAAAAAAGAGTAAGATATCCTGTGCTCGCTTTACACATCAGGCCTGAAAAAAAATAAGATCTGAAATTACTTCGATACAAAGCAATATAGTTGGCGATAAAGGAAGGACTGAATTCCCCGGAATTTATCCCCCGGGCAATATAAGATGCTGTTATTTTCAGGAATATGTGATAGTAAAATTTTTTGTTTTCAGGTCGAAGATATTTTTTCATTTCTGTAAAAGAGGTGGCAAAAGAAAAATGTTTTTCCTTCAGCGTGGTTCGGGTTGCCGAATCTAAAGAATACCTGTAGTTGTAGATAATACTTTCTGAGAAAACCACCTGCTGTTGCCCTGCCAGATAGAGGTAATGAACAACAAAAAGGAGATCTTCAAAATTAGCAATGTTTTCATTAAATCTTAAATTGTTGGATCTGATAATGTCTGCCCGGAAGATCTTGTCACAAACGCCATATTTAGGATTCAAATATAACAGTTCATTTATCGCATCGGTACAGCTCAGCGTCTTGCTGGCCTCCGATGTAACAGGACTCGACATCCTGATACCATCGTGGGTATAGCCCGCCGACTGGCCAACAACCATGCAAACCTTATCCTGCATCAATCGGAGCCAGGTCGATAAGGTGTCTTCAGGCAGGAAATCATCAGCATCAACAAAGCTGATGTAATCGCCTCTGGCAATATCCAGGCCGTGGTTACGTGCTGAAGAAACACCGCCATTCTGTTTACTCACCACCCTGATACCTGGATTATCTTTATATTTTTCAATTATCATCAGAGAGTTATCCGTAGAGCCATCGTCAACGATGATAATCTCATACTGACCAACACGTTGTTGCAGAATGCTGTCGATACATGTTTCAAGATATTGGGCTGCGTTGTACACCGGTACAATCAGGCTGAATAAAACATCTGATGAGTTGTTGATCATGTTACCTCTGAAAATGGTCTGGCCAATAAAACCTGAAGGCGCAGATATTGCGTGCATTACGTTGTCAGGAAGTTTGGTCAGTTTTACTCAGCAAAGTTATCACTTCGCTCAGGATCCGCCCCATCATTTAACAGAAAAAATGCTTTTTTGAGTTTATTCCTGGGTGTCTTTATTCTGAAGATAAAAACAGACCTGAGAGTGAATTATTCAATCATGACATTTTTATTAAGATAAATGCCACGATGGGAAAGGCCATTAAATATTAAAGCAAGGCTACCGCCCTGGCTTGTAGCTACCAGTTTGCTCAATACTAAAATCAGGATGTTTACTATTAATAAAAATGGTATTAATCCGGCATTGTTTTATAAATGCCACGGTATTTCTGAGAGCCTTGCCAATCAGGGCTGGTTTACTTGCCATTCTGAACCCGGGCAGTGTTCTGAATCCTCACATACTCCTCGTACGCTCCGGTTTCTGCGCGCTTTCCGTCTCCAGACTGGCTGCGGCAATAATGCCTGGTGGACCAGGCTCTGAATTAACCGTGATGCAAAGGAAACCGTTTTTAATTAAAAACCAGGATTAATGCCATGCTGTCATCTTAATGGTGAAAAAGACAGGCTCTTCATCTGATGAAATGCGCCAGCCATTCTGACGAAATAATTTCATCAAAACACGGTGGCATAAAGCAACTCGGCACCTCATTATTACTGTCAATCTCAATAAATAACCGGGCCTGGCAACGCTCGACCGATCGCCAGTTAATCTCAGCGCTTATCTTGCCAGAGCGGTCTGTAACAATGGCCTCAAAAGATATATCCGGATGTCTGCTTATTCTCTGTTATTATTTTTCTTCCGCGATATTACAGATGGTATTTTTTACGTCAATGGGTGGGCCGGAAAACAAGAATTTCCCCATGTCTGAAATGATTAATTTTCATAAAGGAAACATGGGCCATTTTGAATATTCTGTGAGGTGGGCCACTGCATTATATAAAATAACGGCTTGTGGTCAGTCAGACATGACTATATTGCTCTGTTTCCGGCAGCCAGCGCTCAATTAATGCCTGGGCCTGTTCCGGATAGTGTTGATGAATATGTCGGGCAATACGCTGAACTTCCGGGATCATTGCGCTATCGCGAAGCAAATTAGCAACTTTAAATTCTGCATTACCCGTCTGTCGGGTACCCAGTAGTTCGCCAGGTCCACGAATCTCCAGGTCGCACTGTGCAATGACGAAGCCATCATTACTGTCACGCAGCACCTGTAGGCGTTTTTGTGCTCCCTTACTCAGGGGAGTTTTATAAAGCAGTACACAGTGTGATGCAACAGAGCCGCGGCCCACACGCCCCCGTAACTGGTGTAGCTGGGCCAGGCCCAGTCGCTCAGGATTCTCAATGATCATCAGGCTGGCATTGGGGACATCGACGCCCACTTCAATTACCGTTGTGGCAATCAGCAGATGGATCTCCCCGCGTTTGAAAGCCTGCATAATGTTTTGTTTTTCAGCGGGCTTCATCCGGCCATGGACTAATCCAACCTGTAGTGTCGGCAGTGCCAGTTTTAACTCTTCCCAGGTGGCTTCTGCTGCCTGAGCCTCCAGTTGCTCTGACTCTTCAATCAGGGTGCACACCCAGTATGCCTGGCGTCCTTCATCGGTACAGGCTCGTTTAACCCGTTCAATAATTTCGGTTCGACGCGTATCCGGGATCGCCACGGTAGTGACCGGCGTCCTGCCTGGCGGCAGTTCATCAATGGTTGAGGTATCCAGATCGGCATAGGCAGTCATGGCCAGGGTGCGAGGGATGGGAGTGGCGGTCATGATCAACTGGTGCGGATGGAAACCCTGCTCCTCTCCTTTTTCACGCAGGGCCAGACGTTGATGGACGCCAAAGCGGTGCTGCTCATCGATGATGACCAGCGCCAGGCCGTTAAACTGCACCTGCTCCTGAAAAATCGCATGCGTGCCGACGATCATCGAAACCTGTCCACTGGCAATCGCTTTCTGCTGTGCCTGACGAGCTTTGCCTTTTTGTTTGCCAGCCAGCCAGCCGACTTCAATACCCAGAGGCGCAAACCACTGACGAAAGTTACTGGCATGTTGTTCAGCCAGCAGTTCTGTCGGTGCCATCAGCGCTACCTGTTTTCCCCAGGCAATCACATTGAGTGCGGTCAGGGCCGCAACCAGGGTTTTCCCGGAGCCGACATCGCCCTGTACCAGCCGTAGCATCGGGTAATTCTGTGCCAGATCCTGCTCAATCTCGCCGACGACACGTTGCTGAGCCCTCGTCGGGCGGAAGGGTAACGCAGCCAGCAATTTATCGCTCAGCTCATGCCGGGCAGGCAGTGGAAGGGCGTGGTGACGCTGGGCGCCAGCCCGTACCGCCAGCATACTCAGATTATGAGCCAGTAACTCTTCCATAATCAGGCGGCGCTGTGCCGGATGCGTCCCGCTCTCCAGATCGGCCAGAGCCATATCAGGTGGTGGGCGATGCAGGGTTCGCAATGCTTCCGGCAGGCTGATCATGCCCTTACTGAGTTCGGATGGCAGCAGTTCGGCAATTGCGCAGGTATTGAGCAGCTCAAGGGCCTGATCGGTAAGATTACGCAGCGTGGCCTGGCGAACGCCTTCGGTCGTGGAGTAGACAGGCGTCAGCGTGTCCTGTAATTGCACGCCACCGTTCTCGCCCTGCACACGATATTCCGGATGGATAATTTCAGCACCGCGCTGGCCGCGCTTAATCTCGCCATAAGCCGTCACCCGGCGACCGGCCGCGAGGCTGTTTTTCATTCCGGCATTGAAATTGAAAAAGCGCAGGGTGAGGATGCCAGTCCCATCGCTAATCTGGCAGGTCAGCATCCGCCGACGACCAAAAGTGATATCGCTTTGCAATACCTCACCTTCAACGGTGGCGAAGATATTCGGCAGCAGATCGTTGATGGCATAAAGCTGAGTGCGATCTTCATAGCGCAGAGGGAGATGCAGCAGCAGGTCCTGTACGGTCACCAGGCCCAGTCTGGCGAGCTTTGCGGTCTGACTTGCGCCAACGCCGGACAGTGTGCTGAGGGGGACAGCATCCAGCAGGCGGCCTTTCATTTTCTGCGTACCGAAGCTTGCATTGTTGCCCACCATTCAGCATCGGCAACCACTTCACCCATGCTGTTAATTTCCGGGTAAGGCAGCCCTTTGTGTTTGGCGACGCGAGCCAACACCGGATACCCTCCTTCAAACAGCAGGCGCTGCTGCTCAGCATACTCAAGCATGCTCTCGCCGCGTTGATACATTCCGGCATTTTGTCGCTGACGCTGCGCTTCATAAAGGATCAACGCTGAGGCAACCGAAACATTCAGCGACTGAACCATGCCAGCCATAGGAATGATGATGTCCCGATCGGCAAGATCCAGTGCTTCCTGAGTGATGCCGGTTTTTTCCTGTCCCATCAGAATGCAGGTCGGGCGGGTATAATCAACCTCACGGAAATCGACGGCTTTATCAGATAAATGCGTGGCGAGGATTTGCATTCCCCGACCTTTAAGCAGGCTGACGGCTTCTGCAATGCTGCGATGCGTTTTCACCTGCACCCAGCTGTTACTTCCTGCTGCGGTGGAAACCATGGTGCGCATCCGGCAACCAGGCCAGACAGCATGAACTTCATGCACCCCGACCGCATCAGCCGTGCGGATCACGGCTGAGACATTATGAGGCTTGTGAACCTGCTCCATACAAACGGTCAGATCATGCTGGCGGGCGGCCAGCATTTCGAGGATGCGCGCATAGCGTTGAGCATTCATCGACTAGTTTCTGTTGCGGTGAACTTTAATCACGTCAGGCATCACACGGATTTTACGCATGATATTTGCCAGATGAACGCGATCGTGGGCCGTCAGACGGATAAAAGCACAGTAAACACGGCCATCTTTCTCTTCCGTGTTCAGACTCTGAATATTGGATCCTGCGGTGTTGATCGCAGCGGTCAGGTTTGCCAGTGCGCCCTGGTGATTAAACATATCCACTTTGATCTCCGCGACGAACTCCTGTTCGGTGACCTTATCCCACTCTACTGCCATATATTTCTCAGGCTCTTTCTGGTAGCCACGAATATTACGGCAGGATTCATGATGGACTACCAGGCCTTTACCGGGGCTGACATGGGCAACAATCGGATCGCCAGGGATAGGGCGGCAGCACTTGGCCAGCGTGATCAATACCCCGTCTGCACCTTTGATTGGTAACTTACCACGCGATGAGGTGGTGGGTGCGACAGGTGCAGGCTGTTCACTTTGCTGAAGATTTTTGGCCACAACCACGCTCATGGCGTTGCCCAGGCCGATTTCAGCCAGCAAATCATCCAGCGTCGCCAGCTTCATGCGTTCCAGCTCGTGCTTAATACTCTCTGGTGAAATTTCAGCCAGCTTCCGGCTGCCTCCCAGCGCATGATTCAGCAGGCGACGACCAAGACTGACCGAATCATCACGCTTAAGATTTTTCAGCAGCTGACGAATTTTTGCTCGCGCTCTGGAACTGACGACAAAGTTTAGCCATGCCGCATTCGGGCGTGCGCCCGGCGCGGTAATAATTTCAACGGTTTGCCCGCTGGTCAGTGCCTGGGAAAGCGGATAAGGTTGCCGGTCGACGCGGGCACCAACGCAGGCATGGCCGATATCGGTATGCACGGCATAGGCAAAGTCGACGGGAGTCGCGCCGGCTGGCAGTTCGACGATGCGACCTTCCGGGGTAAAAACGTAAATCTCATCAGGAAACAGATCGGATTTCACGCTTTCGATAAATTCAAAAGAACTGCCCGCACTTTGCTGTAGCTCCAGCAGGCTCTGCAACCAGCGCTGAGCACGAATCTGCGCCGTGGTGCTGCTCTCACCCTGTTCTTTGTAAGCCCAGTGCGCCGCTACCCCCATCTCTGCCATCTGATCCATATCTTCCGTACGGATCTGCACTTCAACCGGCACACCGTGTGGGCCGATCATTGAGGTGTGCAGGGACTGATAGCCGTTGGCTTTAGGGATGGCGATATAATCTTTGACCCGACCCGGACGGGGTTTGTAGAGGCTGTGCATTTGCCCCAGCACCCGATAACAGGTATCCACATCGCTGACTATCACCCGGAAAGCATAGATATCCATAATCGAATGAAAACGCTGCTCTTTCAGATGCATTTTGCAGTAGATCGAATAGAGATGTTTCTCTCGCCCACTGACGCGGCAGGCAATACCTGCTTCCTGCAAACGACCATCGATTTCAGAGAGGATTTTCTGGATCATCTCTTTACGGTTGCCACGGGCGGCTTTTACCACTTCTTTAATGACGCGGTAACGGTTGGGATAAAGCGCTTCAAAACCCAGCTCTTCCAGCTCGGTTTTAAGGTGATGGATGCCCAGGCGATGAGCCAGTGGACTATAAATTTCCAGCGTTTCCAACGCAATACGGCGCTTTTTGTCCGGGCGTAAGGTACCCAGCGTGCGCATATTGTGTGTGCGGTCAGCCAGTTTGATCAGAATGACGCGGATATCCTGCACCATTGCCATGATCATTTTGCGGAAGTTTTCGGCCTGAGCCTCTTTTTTGTCACGGAACTTTAACTTATCGAGCTTGGAGACCCCTTCGACCAGCTCTGCCACGGTCTGACCAAACAGCTGTTCCATGTCCTGGTAGGTGGCGGGGGTATCTTCGATAACGTCATGTAAGAGCGCAGCCATGAGTGTTTCATGGTCGAGCTTCATTTCCGCCAGGATGCAGGCCACGGCAACCGGATGGGTAATGTAGGGCTCGCCACTGGAGCGCGTCTGTCCCTCGTGAACATCACGTGCGACAATATAAGCCTGCTTGAGGCGCTTAATCTGCTCCTCAGGCAAGTATTTTTCAATCAGTTGATTGAGGCTTTCAAACAGGTACAAGGGCGAGCCTTCCGGCTGATGATTAACGACGACCTTCAGCGATAGCGGTAACGGCCTGTAACTCTGCGGCTTCCTGCTCTTGCTGTTCCTGACAATCACGAACATCCAGAATCTGGTTAGTGATCAGTCCTTCTTCGATCTCACGCAGTGCGATAACGGTTGATTTATCGTTCTCTTCCGGAACCAGCGGATCTTTACCGCCAACCTGCATCTGACGGGCGCGACGGGCGGCGACCAGAACCAGGTCAAAACGGTTACCAATTTTTTCTACTGCGTCCTGTACGGTTACGCGTGCCATAAGTGTGATACTCCACGGGTGACGAAATGACTGGGCATCATACTGAGTTGTCCTCAGTCTGCCAACAGTTTGCTGATTAAAGCATCGTGACGGGACTTTTGCCGCCCCATTCGCAGACGCTCGGCGCGAATAATGGTTTTCAGATCGGACAGCGCCAGATCGAAATCATCATTAACAATAAGGTAATCGTATTCCGCGTGGTGACTCATTTCTGCCACCGCCTGGGCCATACGTTTTGCTATAACCTCTTCACTGTCCTGACCACGCCCTCGCAGGCGGCGATCGAGCTCATCCTTCGATGGCGGCAAAACAAAAATACTACGGGCCTGGGGCATTTGCTTACGAATTTGCTGCGCGCCCTGCCAGTCAATGTCCAGGAAGACATCCACGCCGGTAGAGAGTACCTGCTCAATGGCTTTGCGGGACGTGCCGTAATAATTACCAAAGACTTCGGCGTGTTCCAGAAAGGCCTGTTGCTCAATCATGCCGCGAAATTCGTCATGGGAGACGAAATAGTAATGTTCACCATGATTTTCACCCGGCCGCATTCCTCTTGTGGTGTGGGAAATGGAAACCTGAGTGTCGTAGAGCGGTTGAGTTTTCAGCAGTGCATGGATCAGGCTGGATTTACCTGCTCCACTGGGCGCTGAAACAATAAAGAGCGTGCCTTGAGCCATGATTATTGTTGATTAGCCAGTCAGAGTGCGAATTCTGCACAGTATACACGGCTGGCCCCTTTCATACAGCGTTTCAGGCGTTTTGCAGCACTATTTCTCTGATTATGGAAAGCATCTCGCGATGACAATGTGGTGTTACAAACTACAGAGAAATTGTTTTCGAGCCCGCTCTGATAAATCTGTGTTTGCCGTCGCCACGGCCTGATTTTGCCTCTTTAATGTCGCTGGCAGACAACATGGAGAAGTTGGCGATGCGTAACATCATTATTTTGTGCCTTCTGTGGTGCGGAGTAGCCGAGGGGCAATGTCCGGTATGGACCGCAGTCCGGGCAGAACATGAGATGGCCTTGCTGGCGCGACAGCTAAGTGACTGGGATCGGACTTATTATCAAAAAGGGAGTAGTGAAGTAACGGATGAACACTACGATGCGCTGGAAAAAAAGTTTCACGCCTGGCAGGGCTGTTTTCACCCACAGAGCGCTGTTCGCCAGTCGGAGCTGAGTACCACCGGTAAGGTTCTTCATCCCGTTGCTCATGTTGGGGTTAAGAAGCTGACGGATAAGCATGCCCTTGAGCGGTGGATGGCAGGAAAACAGGCGCTCTGGGTTCAGCCGAAGATTGATGGTGTCGCCGTTACGCTGCACTACCAGCATGGTTCGCTGGTCAGGATGATCAGCCGCGGTAATGGATTGCGGGGTGAAGACTGGACGGATAAAGCAAAACAGATCCCGTCTGTTCCTGTGACGATACCTTTTAAGGATGACTCTCTGACGTTGCAGGGGGAGTTATTTCTGCTGATGGATGATCATCGTCAGTCAGCCATGGGAGGGGTTAATGCTCGTAGTATTGTTGCAGGCGCGATGAGGCGTAAGGCGAACCCGACTGTTTTACAAAAGCTGGGCGTGTTTATCTGGGCATGGCCAGACGGGCCTGAAAAGATGACTGAACGACTCTCTCTGTTACGCGAGGCGGGCTTTGGCCTGGCTGCTGACTGGAGCGAACCGGTAAGCTCTGCTGATGAGGTGGCGGCCTGGCGCGATCGCTGGTTCCAACAGGCATTACCTTTCGTCACCGATGGCGTGGTTATCCACGGCGCGCCGGTAGCCGGGGCACACTGGCAGCCTGGCGAGAACAACTGGTCCGTTGCCTGGAAGTATTCACCACGGAAAGTCAGCACTGAGGTTCGTTCTGTGGCGTTTTCTGTGGGGCGCAGCGGAAAACTCAGCGTAGTGCTGAATCTGGTTCCGGTACAACTTGATGACAAAAAAGTCAGCAGGGTAAGTGCGGGGTCACTGAAAAGCTGGCGTTCCGCTGACATTGTGCCTGGCGATCAGGTTATCGTTAGCCTCGCCGGCCAGGGGATACCACGAGTGGATGGCGTTGTCTGGCGGGTTGCCGATCGTCAGCCTCCGGAGATGCCTGACCAGGAGAAGTTCAATGTAGTAAGCTGTCTGACCTACACGCCCGAATGTCGTGAGCAATTTCTCTCCAGACTGGTCTGGTTAAGCCGTCCTGCGGTGTTATCGATGACCGGCATCAGCCGAAGCAGTTGGCAGCGTTTAATACAGGCCGGAAAGCTGACGCATCTTTTTTCCTGGCAGTCATTGTCCGAAGAGCAACTGGCCCGGACCGAAGGAATAACAGCGCATCAGGCCTACAAGCTTTATCACCAGTTTACTCTCAGTCAGCAACAGCCTTTCAAACGCTGGGTAAAAGCACTGGGGGTGCCCGTGCCTGATGGCGCGCTTAATGCCATGAAGGATGATAACTGGCAGACACTGCTTGCCCGCACTCAGCAGTCATGGCAGCAGTTGCCGGGAATCGGAGAAAAACTTGCCGGAAAGATCGTCGCTTTTTTGCAGCATCGTCAGGTTCAGGTACTGATTGAGGGATTGCAGGGCGATTGGCGACCAACGCTCAATGTTCAGAATGCGGATAATTGAAGACGGGCAGCCCAAGTTTATAGCGCAGTGCCAGCAGGCGGGCAATAAATCCAAACAGCAGGGTGATGATGACCACTATCTCATGAGAAAGGGGGGTTTTCAGCAGCAGAATGTAGAGCCAGCCAGAGGCGAAAGCGATGCCTGCGTACAGTTCTTTCTGAAACACCAGAGGGATACGGTTGCAAAACATATCGCGCAGAACGCCACCAAATACGCCGGTGATCACCGCACATATTGCAGCGATAATTGAGGCGTGGCCCATATCAAGCGCCACCTTAGTGCCAATAATGGAGAACACCACCAGGCCTAACGCGTCCAGAACCAGAAAAGTTTTACGCAGGTGGGGCATCAGCGGGGCAAGTTGGGTGGTCAGCACGGCGGCGACTGCCACGATGATTATGTATATCGGCTGCTGGATCCAACCGAGCGGATAGTGGCCCAACAGGATATCGCGCACCGAGCCGCCGCCTATTGCGGTGACGGAAGCGATAATAATGACGCCAAACATGTCCATCTTACGTCGACCCGCTGCCAGTGCGCCGGTCATTGCCTCGGCCGTAATGCCAATAATGTAGAGCACAGTTAGTAACATAGTCTGAACCCGAAAATCATGATGACGTTAGTTTACCTGACAACCCGCCGTGACAATCATAATTGTCCGGTGACATGTAGTTGAAAAACGACTTGCTGCGCCTGCGGCAAATCAAAGCACGGTGATGACTGCTGGCAGAGAGAGTAAAGCGACCGTGGTTTTGTTTCGTTCGCCAGCGTCAGCGAAACGAAACAAATCGTACAGGTTGTATACAGCAAAAGAGCGGGTTAGTTTTTCTTAACGAACTCAGATTTCAACTTCATCGGACCAAAGCCGTCAATTTTGCAGTCAATGTTGTGATCGCCTTCAACCAGCCGAATACCTTTAACTCTGGTACCGATTTTTAACGGTGTGGAGCTGCCTTTGACCTTCAGATCTTTAATCACGGTCACGTTGTCTCCGTCGGCTAACAGATTGCCGTTGGCATCTTTTACGATTAACGCATCTTCTGTTGCTGCTTCTGCGCCATCAGTCCAGACATGCCCGCACTCAGGGCAATTTAAAAGCGTACCATCCTGCCAGGCATATTCAGACTGGCACCTGGGGCACGGGGGGAGCGTTTGCATGATAAGTCTCCGGTTTAATCCATAACGAAAAGGGGGGCATTCTAGCCTTTTGCCCGCTGGAAACCTACTGCTAACCTGGCCCTGAGGTAGCGTAATAATGAATTTTCGGTGAAACAATTGACAGCCAGTAACATCGTTCATTATAAGGAACGACATTGGTCCTTATAAAGAACGAATGAGTTAATTTCAGGAGCGGCTGTTATGGAAGATTCGTTATTATTGTCCAGTGAGTTTCGTCAGTCAGTCTCATTGAGCCTTGCGAGAGTGAGGAAATCGCGTGGGCTTTCACTGTCCGGACTGGCTGAAACTAGTGGTATCGGTAAGGCGACACTTTCCGGCATTGAGGCCGGGCGCGGTAATCCAACGATTGAAACCGTCTGGCGACTGGCACATGCTCTTGGTGTTACGTTCGGTGAGCTGATTTCTCAGGAACAGGACCAGTCGGTTGAGTCCAGTTCGTCTGGCGTCAGCGTTCGCCTGATTAACAAACAGTCTTCTCCCTTTGTTATTGAAACCTACGTCATGGAAATGGCCCCGCATACCAAACGCCTTGCAGAAGCACATATGCCCGGCGTTGAGGAGAATGTGGTGGTGCTGAAAGGACGTGCGCTTACCGGGCCTCAGTCGGAACCGGTTTTCCTGAGCGCGGGTAAAAGTTGTAGTTTCGCCAGTGACACCCCCCACCTCTATCAAAGCCTTGATGAACAAACCTCCATGATGGTCAGTGTTATCTATCCTACGCTGGCTGAGGCTGCACCTGGAGAACATGACATTTATCGTGAATGGCCGGATACGGAAGATGACTGGTCCGGTTTACAGCAACAGTTTCGACGTCTGGCGCTGGAAAGCCGTCAGGGAATAAACGCTGTACGGCTTTGCTTTACTGACTGTGAGGATATCAGTCGCGCTGAAGAGCAGATTCGACAGCGATTATTACCGGAATCGCCGGGGATGCAGACCTTTTATGTTGAGGATCAGGGACCAAAATTAATTTGTCTCTCACGTGAGGGAAGTCATGCGCGGCTTGATGAGGGAATGCCAGAAAACCCGTTATTGCAGCAGGCAGTGGCGCTGTGCAACCTCGCTATTTCACCCTGGGTTGGGCTGGATGCTGCGACTTACGACAGACTGCAAAGCCTGGTGCGCTCAGATACCATTTGCCTGTCCAGTCTCGCCGCCGAAGTGCTGACCCGTAATGGTCACCCCTGTGTGCCGCTGCGTGCTGCGCCCTGTTATGAGGTGACACCTACGGCCAGACGAGACAATGACACCGTGCTGTTTGAAGACCGGATTGATGTCGATGGCTATGCGGTGTGGGAGCTGGTACATCCTGCCTATGCCAAACAGTCCGTAGCGATTGCGCAGCAGTTGGTCGGTTATCAATTTTCTGGCGCGGCGCGGGTCATTGATATTGGTACCGGTCCGGGATTGCCGTTGAAGATGTTGCTGGAGTTGTTGCCAGAACTTCAGGTTACCACGGTGGACCCGAGTGAAACGGCGTTTAATCATTTACAAAAGCTGTTCAAAGACTCTCCCAATGTGTATCCCCGTAAAGGCAGTATTACCGATCTTCCGCCGCCAGACCGGCCATTCGATGTGGCTATTTCAGTTGGTGCTTCGCATCACCTGGATACGCTGGCCTTTCTTGGTGCAACCAGACGACAGCTGGCGCAAGGCGGCATCTTTGTTGTCTCTGACGAAATGATTAGCCCTTTTTCCGGCATCAGGCAGCGAAAAATTAATCTGATGCAGCATCATCTGCAATATATCGCCGATACGCTGGTGTCTGTTTCAGTGAGTGAGCTCTCTCTGGATGAGCGACGTCTGGTTCATATGTTGCGTAAGGACGTCCCTCAGGCCTTATTTGAAGCCCGTACCGGTGACGAAGGGCGGGCTGAGTACCGCTGCCGTCGTCTTCTTGAAGCGCTGCACAGCCTGAATTTGCCGCCGCAGCCTGCTGATTCCCTACAGGTCTTTTATCGCTTTCATATTCTTGAGCTGGAAGCGCTGGTTGCCGGACTCGACTATGAAGTCGAACAAAAGACTTCACCGGATTGCTTCTGCGATCTGGCGATGACTGCCGGGTTCAGCATTCAGCATCACCGTCGCCTTTATGCAACCTGCGGACGAACAGACGGCGGTGCCGGAACGCATCTGTTTGTTTTAAAGGCGCTGTGAGCCGGATGAAAAAAACGGCTAAACAGGCGCTGCTTGCCTCCTTACCGGTGGTTACCGGCTATCTGCCGATTGCTTTCGCCTTTGGCATGGCGGGAGTGGTTAACGGCGTACCTGGCACAATGGTGGTGGCGATGTCCGCTTTTATTTTTGCCGGGGGGAGCCAGTTTGTATTGCTGGCTGCCATGCAGGCCGGTACGGCGTGGTATCTGGTGCTTGGATTGTGCGCGTTGATGGACGTTCGCCACCTGCTATATGGGGCGGTCATGGTGCGTCAACTGCCGGCAGGGTTGCGCAGGCAACTGCTGGCCGCCACCACGCTGACCGATGAAGTTTTTGCCACGGCGCTTGTCAGGATGCCGGACATCGTGATGGCTTCTCGCAGTAGTTGGCTGAGCTGGTTGGGAATATTCAGTTATTTATCATGGGTGCTTGGAACGGTATCAGGCGTGGTAGCCGGAACTCAGCTCAGTAAGGCTGTGCCATTGCTGGCAGAAGCCATGCCATTTGCTTTACCTGCACTGTTTGTGGTGCTGGTCCAGGAAAGTTTCAGTCCACGACATCGTATGCCGATTATTGTCTCTGTGGTGGTGGCAGGCGTGCTGTATCTGCATGGATTAACGGCGCTGGCGCTGATTGCTGGCGCGCTCTGTGGTTGTTGCGCGGTGTTTGTCAGAGGAAAGCTGAATGACTATGCACTTTGATCAGGCGTGGGTGGCGATAATAGCAATGGGCATGGTGACCTGGTTGTTACGCTCGTTGCCTTTTATGCTTAATAAACGGGTGCAGGCTGATAAAAAAGCGGATCAGAACTCGCCCGTTTTTTCCGCGCTGGGGCCGTCGCTGTTGGCCGCCATTATGATTGTTACTTTGATCCCCGGCGTTCAGCAGGCCATGGCTTCTGGTTACGGCAGGGTAATGTGTTACGGAATGGGGATTGTAATAACACTGGCGGCACTGCGTTTTACCAGAAATCCAGGTATTGCGGTGATTGCCGGAGTAGCGATGTATGGTGCAGGTCTGTGGTTCCTTACCATATAGCTGTGTTTGGTACAGTTTGCTGATTAACCTAAATCTGAGGAGCATTAAATGAGCCAAAGCCAACAGAGGTTTTCTGATGAAACTGGCGCGACTTGTTTCAGTGAGGCCAGCAATATGTTGTGTAAGGGAGATTACAGCCGTATCCGACTTGACTGGGAGGTGACTACCGATGAGTTCTTTCATCTGGTGTGGGACTGTGGAAATGTCCAGACTAAGGTGATTCGGGAGCGGGATCGTTTTTATGTCGTTGCGGGCCAGTGTGATGATGAATAAAAGCCTGCGCTTACAATGGTGACAACGCGTTAAAACGCAGTGGCACTTTTTCCCAGAATGAACTGAGTTTATCGGGCTGGTATGAAAACCGTACGGTCTTCCAACAGCCCGCCGAACACTCATCTGCATCTGTACGATGAATGCTGTTTTACCACCGTATTAATTCTTCATGTAACGAAAGTTTAGCGATTTAGCGCCAGCAAGGCTGGGGCTCTCTCCGCGCGATGTATTCCTCTGCTGCTAAACAGACCCGAAAACCGCGCCATATGCACAGGGAGTCTGGCAGATATGCGTAGAAAATCAGGGGTATTCTTTCGTTTGCCGTACATTTTTCAACTTAATCTGGCTTCGTTTTATTGAATAGCGTGAAGGCCAGATTTCCCTGGGGCTGATGCCCAGCGCCACAGCGATGATGACTTCTCCTTTGGGCCAGTGACGATAAAGCGCATTTGCCAGTGTGGATGAAGCAAGACCGGATTCGCGGGATAGTCGGGCTACGGAACTGCCCATTTTTTTTAGTGCTGCGGAAACTTCGGATGGATGCCAGTCATTCCATTCTGTCACCATAACTCTCCTTTAGTTAATCCTTTAACATGAAAAACTCAAAATAGTACGTTTTGTTCTAATATTAAAGCTGCTCGATAGTCGATTTTGTTCTATTTGAGAGGTCTTATATGCCTTCATTTTTTACAAACGACTATCAGAAACTTATCGGCTATCTGGTTGATGCCCGAAAGAAACTTAACATCACCCAGACCCAGCTGGCAGACGCGATGCGGATCGAGCAAACGTTGGTATCAAGAATTGAACGTTGCGAAAGGCGACTTGATGCCGTGGAGTTTTATCATATTTGTAGTCTGTTGGGCGTCGCTCCCGATGATCTTTATCGTCATCTCGCACCGAGATTTTCAGCTATTAAACCGATTAAGAAATAATCGAAGAGGTACCGCGTCCGGGCTGTTTTACGCCAGTGATTGTCGTAACTGGCACGAGTAAATGAGATTACACGCCCACTATGATGCGGGGGAGATTAACACCGGTAATCTACGGGGGTATTTTCTGCTTCGGCACTAAACTGTTTTGGCTATGAGGTGATGATATCACCTCTGTTCAGGTGGCCAAATTCACTATGCCACTACAATAGGGTGGATGATTTTATTGCAGTCCATACGCGAGGGGAGCGGCTCTAATTTGACTCGTCTTTTACTATCTTCCCACTTTTCTTCATGCGATATATTTTATTATTAGTAGTAAAAGAAAGTCCCATGTTCCTACCGTGACTGACAGTAAAAACTTTATTTTTTTCTATGCAGTTTCTTGGTGGTTTCATATCCTCGAAACAAAGTCTGTCATATTTACCTTCTTCTTTATAACCATCACCAAAATCCCAAAATACAACAGTAAAAAAACCATCAGTGTCAGGCTGGGGGACTTCATGCCTATTTTTGAGCATGTCCTGGTTTTCCTGCCACCAATTTATTCTCCCTTTATCCGTAAAAGGAAAACTCTTCACTAAAATATAACTGTGATTACCGTTTTCGTGTGCAGCGACGATTTCTACCGTACGCAGTGACAGCCATAGTACGCAGGCTAGTAGCAGACAAGCAAAGAACGACAGCGCAAATAGGGTTGTCTTAAGTTTAACTTTCACTACGGCCCCCGGTGATTTCTACAGTGGCTTCCATGTTGGTCATGTATGGCTTAAAGCCAAACTGATTGTATCGCTGGAGAACAAACCAGATGCGGAAGAAATGGAACTGACTGAATTTTGTTTTCAGAATGTCGTCGTTGTCCAGGCCAAAGTGATCCTGTACCTTGTAATGCACCACTGCCCGGTAACGGTCATTATCAATCTGTAATGACTTTATAGTAATATGCGTTGCCCAGGTATCATGTACGGTAATACCCATGCCGTTAAAGTTATCCTGAAATCTGTCAAATTTAGGTAATCTCCCTTCAGAAATCGCTTTTGATCGTTCGCTTTTTTGATTGGTTGGGTAGTATTTTTTATCCCAGTCAATATAGGTATCAAACGCCTCTTTCAACAATAATCTTGTACTATTTTCCTTCGAGTTATCCTTGGTAATATGCTCTTTCAATGCCCGGTCCAGCGAGATATCACGGAAGGGTGTACCGTTGCCGTGCTGCATGTGGGTGATCATCTTTTCGATCAGGTGGCTGTACGGCCCGTACACCGAGAAAAGGCGCGATAGCTGACGGAATTCATCAAACAGCATTGCGGCACACTACTGGCGGGTAATTTTCGTTCCCTCGCTGAGGTAAGCATACGTACTCAGCCGTGGATGCTGGAACGGCCTGCTTTTGTTTACTTTTGTCAGTGTCCAGGGGTTAACGTTGTCAGACACCTTATCAAGGTGATAATACGTTTTTAACTGTGCTTCGGTCAGATCGCCGCAGCGCATATCACTCGCGCCGTAGTCGTCCATCCATTTTTGGGTTTTGAATATGGTACATGGAAACTGTAGTGCAGCCATTGTTATACATTCCTTGTGTAATGATCCGTTGCGTCTTTACAGGGAATGATACGCACTGGTGGGCCGGAGTGTAAACGTTGAGCACTCTCTACACGTAATTTTTTGTATATTCCGGGCGGGGAGATAACGACTTTAAATCACAGTCTCTGACACTCCAGTGCCTGCATTTTCTGTGCGAGCCTGAGCGCGAACCTCGCGTAGTGAGGTACGAAAAACCTTCAGCTGCATCAGGTCAGGAGTGTCATTCCGATGGAAAGAAAGCTCACCGTAAGAGCCGATCTGCATCACGCGCTTTTTACCTGAGAACTTATACCGGAAGCGCCATGCAGGGACTTTATCCCCCGCCCGGTAGCGTAGGTAAAGCCCATTACCGTCTGAGCGCCCTTCAAACCGTTCTCCGGCCTTAATCCATGCCCGTATCTGAATATCTGTCAGCTTTGCCATAGTACCGCCTGTATGTTGAATAGGGGGTGTACCCAAACTGGGTCATGTAAATACGTTTGGGTACACCCATTATCCGCGATTTTATGCAATCATATGCGACAGTATGAAAATAAAAAAGCCCGCAATTAGCGGGCTGGGTTGGTTTTCTTGCTACTGAGTGCGACAGTATGCAACGTTACTCAATATTCTGAATCTGCTCGCGCATCTGCTCAATTAATACCTTAAGCTCAATAGCGGAGGCGGTGACGTCAGCGTTGATGGATTTTGAGGCCAACGTGTTCGACTCGCGATTGAATTCCTGCATCATAAAATCGAGGCGACGACCAACGGCCTCTTTTTTCTTCAGGATGTTGTAAGTCTCTTTGACATGAGCTTCCAGGCGGTCCAGCTCCTCGGCAACATCAACACGCTGTGCCAGCATGATCAACTCCTGCTCCACGCGGTTACTGTCAAGCTGTACCTGAGCTTCCTCTAACTTGCTGACCAGTCGATCACGCTGCCATTTCAGCACCTCTGGCATCTGTGCCCGTACTTTTGTCACCTCAGTACTGACTCCGGCAAGGCGTTGTTCGATCAACGTTTTCAGTGCAGCGCCTTCCGTTTCGCGTGAGGTAATAAAGTCATCAAGTGCCACATCCAGTGCTTTCAGCAATTCTGCGGAGATGACATCAAGATCCTGCTCTTCTGCGGACATGACGCCAGGCCAGCGCAGGATATCAACCGGGTTAATTTCACCTTCATCGCTCTGCAATTTCACCCAGTTTGCCGCCTGTACCAGTTGAACTGCCAGCTTTTCGTTCAGCACCAGCTTGCTTTGTGCCTGCGGGTTAGGATCAAAGCGCAGATTGCACTCGATTTTACCGCGTGTCAGCCGGTTACGAATCCGCTCACGGATGACCGGCTCCAGGCCGCGGAACTGCTCAGGCAGGCGGATATAGGTTTCCAGATAACGTTGGTTGACGGAGCGAAGCTCCCAGGCTGCGGTGCCCCATTCGCCTTTGGTTTCACGCCGGGCGTAGGCGGTCATGCTGCGAATCATTGTGTGTACCTGTTTTGAGATAAAGATAATCAGATTATAACGGTGGCAGTGATGGCTTAACAGGTATCAGCCAAAACTCGGCTAAATCAGCGGGGTGTCTGGCGTTTTAACGTGGTGCGATTATGATGTCCGAAGCCGACTGGCTCAGTGCCGGGCGATATGATGACAGCAACATAGCCTGTGAAGAAAAGGATACTAATGAAAAACACTCTCCTGATTGCCGCGTTGACGGCAATAACGCTCAGTGGCTGTACCGCACCCCTTCATCAACCTAAGCCGGTTCCGGTGTGTAAAGTCGGTGATGCGATGCAGCAAAGCACACTTTACTTTGGCCTGAGCAGGCCGCACGGCGTGGAAATCAGCGCAGCGGAATGGCAGTCCTTTATTGATAATGATGTGACGCCACGTTTTAAAGACGGTCTGACGGTCTTTGATGCCCGTGGGCAGTGGTTGGGACAGGATGGTAAAGTGTCGCATGAACCGAGCAAAGCACTGCTACTTATCTACAGCGCCTCGCCGCAAAATGAGCAGAATATTGAGGCCTTAAGAACGCGTTATAAGCAGCGTTTCCAGCAGGAGTCAGTGATGCGGGTTGATCAACCCGCTTGTGTCGGATTTTAAAATTGCCCGGCGCGCTGTGCGCCGGGTGATCATTACAGTACCAGACCAGCAAAGGCAGCGGAAAGCAGGCTGACCAGTGTGGAGCCGTAAACCAGTTTCAGGCCAAAGCGGGAAACCACATTACCCTGACTTTCATTCAGTCCTTTAATCGCACCGGCCACGATGCCAATTGAGGCAAAGTTGGCGAAGGACACCAGAAAAACCGAGAGGATCCCCAGCCCACGAGGTGAAAGTTCAGCTGCAATCTTTTTCAACTCAATCATCGCCACAAACTCATTCGCCACCAGTTTGGTTGCCATAATGCTGGCGGCGCGAAGCGCGTCATGGGCTGGAATACCAATCAGCCATGCGAACGGCCAGAAAACATAGCCAAGCATCTGCTGAAAGCTGATACCGAAAACACTGGAAAACAGGGCGTTAATTGCCGCAATCAGCGCGATAAATCCTATCAGCATCGCCATGATAATCATCGCCACTTTGAATCCTGCCAGGATGTATTCACCCAGCATTTCAAAAAAGCTCTGCTCTTCATGCAGCTTTTCCAGTTTGATCTCTGGCTCATCGCCAGGTTGGGTCGGATTAATCAATGACAGGATAATAAAGGTGCTGAACATATTCAGGATCAGCGCCGCCACGACATAACGTGGTTCAATCATCGACATGTAAGCGCCAACGATGGACAGGGAGACGGTCGACATCGCCGCCGCTGCCATAGAATAGAGACGGCGCGCTGAAATATCGGCCAGAATACCTTTATAGGCGATAAAGTTTTCAGACTGGCCCAGTATTAATGAGCTGACAGCATTAAACGATTCCAGCTTGCCCATTCCGTTTACCTTCGACAACAGGGTGCCCACGATGCGGATGAGGAGTGGCAGGATGCGCAAATGTTGCAGGATGCCAATCAGCGCGGAGATAAAGATGATGGGGCAAAGCACGCCAAGGAAGATAAAAGCCATCCCCTGACTACTCATCCCTCCGAATACGAATTCTGACCCCTGAGCAGCAAACTTCAGCAGTGTTTCAAAGAAACCAGCAAAAGCTGTCACTATGCGCAGGCCACCCGCCGCATGCAGAAAGAAATAAGCCAGTGCGGCTTCGATAACCACCAGCTGGATGATGATTCGGGGCCGAATTTTTTTTCTGTCATTACTGAACAGCAATGCCAGGCAAAAGATGACCACAAGGGCCAACAGGAAATGGAGAATGTCAGGCATCGCAGTTGTTCCACAGAAAGAGGGCGGTAAAGTGCAGCATTTAGCCACAAATCCTGATGCTTTTCACCTGATCTGATTGCACTACGGGAAAGATCCGGAAATCAGAAGAGTGATTGCCGTACTCAGGCTCTCATAGGCATCCGCCAGTGAAATCCGTATAATGCGCAGCCAATACAGATTTTATCAGCCGGAGAGAAACCATGCGTCCAGCAGGCCGTAGCGCACAGCAGGTGCGTCCCGTAACCCTGACCCGCCATTACACCAAACATGCTGAAGGTTCAGTCCTGGTTGAATTCGGTGATACCAAAGTGTTGTGTACTGCCACGATTGAAGAGGGTGTACCCCGGTTTCTGAAAGGTCAGGGCCAGGGGTGGGTGACAGCTGAATACGGTATGTTGCCGCGCGCTACCCACAGTCGCAATGCGCGTGAGGCTGCAAAAGGTAAACAAGGTGGTCGCACTCTGGAGATCCAGCGGCTTATCGCCCGTTCACTGCGGGCAGCGCTGGACTTAAAGGCACTGGGCGAGTTCACCATTACCCTGGATTGTGATGTCATTCAGGCGGATGGTGGCACCCGGACAGCGTCAATCACCGGTGCCTGTGTGGCGCTGGCGGATGCGTTGAATCACCTTGTCTCCGTCGGCAAGTTGCAGGCTAATCCAATGAAAGGGATGGTCGCCGCCATTTCTGTCGGTATCGTTGATGGCGAAGCGCGCTGTGACCTGGAGTATGTTGAAGACTCTGCCGCAGAAACTGATATGAACGTAGTGATGACTGAAGATGGTCGGATGATCGAGGTGCAGGGCACGGCCGAAGGAGAACCGTTCAGTCATGAGGAGTTACTCAGCCTGCTGGCGCTGGCACGCGGTGGTATTGAATCGCTGATCAAGGCGCAAAAAGCGGCGTTACAGAACTGATTATTAAGGCGACCTGAGAGTCGCCTCTTTTATAACCGACAGAGGAAGACAAGATGAAAGCCTGGCAGCGTCAGTTTATTGAATTCGCCATCAACAAGCAGGTGCTGAAATTTGGCGATTTCACGCTGAAATCAGGGCGCAAAAGCCCTTATTTCTTTAATGCAGGCCTGTTTAATACGGGCCGGGATCTGGCGCTACTTGGGCGTTTTTATGCACAGGCGCTGGTGGACTCCGCTATTAATTTTGACCTGCTGTTTGGCCCTGCCTATAAAGGCATCCCGATTGCCACTACCACGGCTGTCGCGCTGGCCGATCATCACGATCGCGATGTGCCTTACTGCTTTAATCGTAAGGAAGCGAAGGATCATGGTGAGGGTGGTTTATTAGTCGGCAGCCCCTTGCAGGGGCGTGTCATGCTGGTGGACGACGTCATCACTGCCGGAACGGCAATTCGCGAATCAATGGAAATTATCGCCGCCAATCAGGCCAGGCTTGCCGGGGTGCTGATTTCCCTCGACAGGCAGGAACGCGGTCGCGGCCAGGTTTCCGCCATTCAGGAAGTTGAGCGGGACTACGGTTGTAAGGTGGTTTCGCTAATTACGCTGAGTGAGCTGATAACCTGGCTGGAAGAGAGGCCTGAACTGGCCGACCACCTTGCTGCGGTGCGTGCTTACCGGCAGGAATTTGGTATCTGATCTGAAGAGGGCCGGCATAAGGCCGGCCCTGGTGCAAACCCGCGTCAGACCAGCTGCAAAGCCAGTAATGACCAGCGGGTTTCAAAATCCACCGTCGGACGATAACGGAAATCCGAACGAACAAAACGCGACAACATCCCTTCACAAAATGCCAGTAGCTGGCTTGCCAGCAGCGTTTCATCGGTTTTGAAGCCTTCACCATCACGCATTTTCTGCTCGCGCAGCACCTGGCGAAGCTGAAGTTCAATCCGTTCGAACAGTTGATTGATCCTGCCCTGCAAACGGTCCTGTTCAAACATCAACGCGTGACCGCTCAGGATGCGCGTCAAACCCGGATTACGCTCACCAAAGCCCAGCAGCAGCTGGATAATCAGACGCAGACGCGGTAGCGTCTCTTTTTCATCTTTTAAAATCAGATTGATGCGCGTAATCAGGCTGTCTTCGATAAATTCGATCAGACTGTCAAACATCCGGGTTTTACTGGGAAAATGGCGATAAAGCGCCGCTTCCGAAACGCCGACGTTGGCGGCCAACTTGGCGGTAGTGATGCGTTGGCTGCCGTCGCTGGATTCCAGCATCAGGGCCAGTGCCTGTAGTATTTCCTCGCGACGGTTCCTTTTCGCTTTTTTTTCTTCTGCCATGTCCTGAACAACCCCTGAAATATCACTTTGAAAGGGCAAATGCCCACGCAATCGCGGTGAGCATCATGCTAACGGCAAAAACAAGAATGGGTTTAAGCGCTGGTCGAAGGCCGAGTGCTACTGGCGACCTGAGTGTCCGAAGCCACCTTCACCACGGTCACTGGTGTCAAAATCGTTCACCAGATTGAATTCTGCCTGGACTACCGGCACAAAAACCATCTGCGCAATACGTTCACCGGGCTCAATTGTGAAGTCGTTCTGGCTGCGGTTCCAGACTGATACCATCAGTTGTCCCTGATAATCAGAATCGATAAGGCCCACCAGATTGCCCAGTACCACGCCATGTTTGTGACCCAGACCGGAGCGGGGAAGGATGACTGCGGCTAACTGAGGATCGGCAATGTGAATGGCCAGTCCGGTGGGAATTAACGTCGTGCCTCCCGCAGCCAGAACAACAGCCTCATCAAGACAGGCACGCAGGTCCAGACCCGCCGAGCCTGAAGTGGCATAAGTGGGCAAAGGAAAAACCTTGCCCACACGTGGGTCTAAAATCTTAACGTCGATTTTTTTCATCATAACGGCTGACTATCTCGTCTAGTAACTGTTGGCCAAGGAGAGATTTATCGCTGAGCGGTAATTTCTTTTCTCCATCCTGCCAAAAAAGATGCAGGGCATTGTTATCACTGTTGAAACCTTGCCCGGCCTGCGAAACATCATTGGCACAGATTAAATCCAGGTTCTTGCGCCTTCTTTTTTGTTGGGCGTATTCTTCCACATTATCTGTTTCTGCCGCAAATCCGACCACATAGGGCCGACCTTCCTTCATTGCCGCCACACCGGCCACGATATCGGGATTTTTAATCATTTTAAGGGTAATTTCATCACCCTGTTTTTTGATTTTTTTGCATGCCACTTCCGCTGAACGATAGTCTGCTACGGCCGCTGTGGCGATAAAAATATGCTGGCGATGCGCGTTGTCCATAACAGCCTGCTGCATTTCTGCTGCGGTTAATACGTCAATCCGCTTTACCCAGGGGGGAGTGGGTAAACTGACCGGACCTGACACCAGCGTGACATTCGCACCCCGCTTCGCAGCGGCTGTGGCAACGGCAAAGCCCATTTTGCCGGAGCTGTGATTAGTGATGAATCTTACCGGATCAAGGGGCTCACGGGTGGGGCCGGCGGTAATCATAATGTTCAGATGTTGCAGGTCGTTGACCGGCGACGCCCAGTTTAGCGCATTGTCCACAATGGTTAGCGGGTCCAGCATCCGTCCGGGGCCAATGTCACCACAGGCCTGGCTACCGCTATCCGGCCCCCATATCATCACGCCGCGTTCAGCAAGGCGCTGAAGATTGTGCTGGGTAGCGGCTGCCCGGTACATCTGCTGGTTCATTGCCGGCACCACTGCGATCGGGGCCGGTGTGGCAAGACAGATCGTGGTTACCAGATCGTTTGCCATGCCTGCGGCCTGGCGGGCTATCAGATCCGCAGTGGCCGGGGCCAGCACGACCAGATCGGCCCATTTGCCCAGCTCGATGTGGCCCATGGCGGCCTCTGCGGCGGGATCTAATAAGTCAGCGTAAACGGGATAGCCAGAAACAGCCTGCAAGCTAAGGGGGGTGATAAAAGCTTTTGCCGCCTCGGTCATTACCACCCGAACTTCCGCCCCCTGATCCCGAAGGCGCCTGACCAGTTCCGGGGTTTTGTATGCAGCAATCCCACCACTTACACCCAGAACAATCTGTTTACCGGTTAATCCTGCCATGCTGCTATCTGCTCCGTTGAGTCTGGCTGACGCGCACTTTGCCGTCACGATCTGCGTATTTTACCACATTCCAGTTGCCTCACATTTTCACGGCATGCTGCCTTTGCGAGGCGGATCGGGAAGCTGAACAAAACAGATGGAAAAGTACTGTATATAATGCCATGTTTTCTGTGAAAGAGAAAAGGAGATTCGACAAATGAAAGAGCAATGGCTGACTGTTCCACCACGTGAGAAGCTGCTGCAAAATGGTGCAAAGGCGCTAACGGATGCTGAGCTTCTGGCAATTTTTTTACGCACAGGCGCAAATGGCGTACACGTTATGTCCCTGGCGAGACAACTCATTGAAGAGTTCGGGTCACTGTATCAACTGATGACCGCTGGAAAAGCCGCCTTCTGCCACATTAAGGGCATTGGTGATGCAAAATATGCACAGCTGAATGCCATTGCTGAGCTTGGGCGCCGTTTTTTTACCTGTAACGAAGTGTTGGAGCACCGTTCCGTAGAAAGCGCGCAGGATATGCTGAGTTATTTAAGAAGCACGCTTGCGCATCGCGAGCGTGAAATTTTTCTGGTGGTCTTTCTGGATAATCAGCACCAGATGTTGCATCACAGTGAGATGTTTGCCGGAACCATCAACAGCGTGGAGGTTCACCCACGTGAAATTGTTCGTGAAGCCCTGAAATATAATGCAGCGGCACTCATCCTGGCGCATAACCATCCTTCGGGAATCTCCCGCCCCAGCCAGGCAGACAGGGATATCACCAGGCGGATTGTTGCTGCCTGCCAGCTGCTTAATATAAGGGTGTTGGATCACCTGGTTATCGGTCATGGTGAGTACGTCTCTTTTGCAGAAAGAGGGTGGATTTGATGCAGACAACGCAACGCAGTCCGCTTTTTCTGGTCTGAATGGAGCAATTTTGCGCGATCCTCTGGGATCTTTATCTGTTCGGGACTTGAGCACCAGCGCCGCAGGGCGTATACTACGCCACCTTTGAGAATCTCGGGTTTGGCATTTGGCCTGCTCAGCGGGTTCACATTGAACTCGCCTGGATGGGCTATGAGCCTGACGAGGCGGCCAGGACCTTATTTTTAAAGCTCGAGCTGATTTGATTTTTGGAGAATAGACATGTCACGAGTCTGCCAAGTAACTGGCAAGCGTCCGGTGACGGGTAACAACCGTTCCCACGCAATGAACGCGACGAAACGCCGTTTTCTGCCTAACCTGCATTCTCACCGTTTCTGGGTTGAGAGCGAAAAGCGTTTTGTTACACTGCGTGTATCTGCCAAAGGCATGCGCGTAATTGATAAGAAGGGTATTGAGACGGTTCTGGCCGATCTGCGTACCCGTGGTGAGAAGTACTAAGGTAAGGAACTGAAACATGGCTAAAGGTATTCGCGAGAAAATCAAGCTGGTTTCTTCTGCTGGTACAGGTCACTTCTATACCACCACGAAGAACAAACGTACTAAGCCGGAAAAACTGGAACTGAAGAAATTCGATCCTGTTGTCCGTCAGCACGTGATGTACAAAGAAGCCAAAATCAAGTAATTGATTTAAGCTAATGAAAACCTCGCCCCGGCGGGGTTTTTTCTTTTGTGAAAACCAAAACAGTGAGTCACGATAATGCCGGAATTACCTGAGGTAGAAACCAGTCGGCGAGGCATCGAGCCACATCTCACCGGCGCCACGATTCTGCATGCGATTGTGCGTAACGGACGCCTGCGCTGGCCGGTATCTGATGAGATTCATCGCCTCAGTGACCAGCCTGTGCTTAGCGTACAGCGTCGGGCGAAGTATTTATTGCTGGAGCTACCCACTGGCTGGATTATTATCCATCTGGGGATGTCCGGCAGCCTGCGTGTACTGGCAGAAGATCAACCTGCGGCCAGACATGACCATGTCGATTTGGTGATGAGCAACGGGAAAGTGCTGCGCTATACCGATCCCCGTCGTTTTGGTGCCTGGCTGTGGAGCAGTGACCTGGAGAGCAGTAACGTGCTGGCTCACCTCGGACCGGAACCTTTAAGTGAAGCGTTTAACGCTGATTATCTGTTTGCTAAATCGCGAACTAAACGCACGCCGGTAAAACCCTGGCTGATGGATAACAAACTGGTGGTAGGCGTTGGTAACATATACGCCAGCGAATCACTGTTTGCTGCGGGTATCCATCCCGATCGCCAGGCGATGGCGCTGAGCTATGAAGAGGCTGCGTTACTGGTCAACACCATTAAGGCGGTGCTGTTGCGCTCCATTGAACAGGGGGGCACCACGTTACGAGATTTTCTACAGACGGATGGCAAGCCGGGGTATTTTGCGCAGGAATTGCAGGTATATGGCCGTGCCGGAGAGCCGTGCAGAGTATGCGCCACGCCTTTGCTCAGTGCTAAACATACCCAGCGCAGTACCTTTTTTTGCCCCACCTGCCAGAAATAATCCCGGCCGGATATCGGCTCAGAGCTTCGCCAGCAGAGCGGTATGTATCGTAGCAGGTAAGAAGGCGCTGACATCTCCCTGATGTCGCGCGACCTCTTTCACCAGTGATGAAGAGATAAAGGAATACTCCTGCGACGGCATCAGAAACACACTTTCCAGCGCAGAATAAAGGTGGCGATTCATCTGTGCCAGCTGCATTTCGTATTCGAAATCAGATACCGCACGCAGGCCCCGCACCAGAACACTGGCCTGTTGCTCACGGGCGAAGTCAGCCATCAGATTACTGAAACCGACCACTTCCACATTGGATAAATGCGCGACCACTTCGCTGGCCAGCGCAATACGTTCATCCAGCGAGAACAGCGGTTTTTTGCCGGGGCTGGCGGCAATCGCCAGTACGATATGGTCGAACATCAGCGCTGCGCGGGTGACGATGTCCAGATGACCGTTAGTCATAGGATCGAATGTGCCGGGGTATATTGCTTTTGTATTCACAGATGCCCCTTGCCAGAAGAATGAGAGGCGTTATGCAGCGCCCAGAGTGCGGTGTACTTGTTAAAGGTATACTGTGCATTGACGACGGCCAGCAACCAACCCTGTTTACCGTCGAGAAAACCGGCCCGCAAAATCAACGTCTTAAAAAAGGCACCGAGAGTATGGGCAAACACCGAGGCAATGCTGCAACCTTTACCCTGATGGTAGCGCTGTTTTGCCCATGCTTCCGCGTAGGCAAACTGTTTCCACTGAAAGGCTGAAAAATCGCGACAGGTCAGATGCAGCAAATCACCGCGCAATGCCGTTACCGTAGCGCCTCTGGCGTCGAGCGATTCGTGCACCTGATGGTCGTTATAGTGAAAAGTCGCCGGATAAAGGCGGACTACCCGATCGGGATACCATCCGCTGTGGCGCATAAAGCGGCCAAGAAACAGATTGCGGCGGCTCAGACTGTAAACCGTGTTGGAGAGCGGCTGTTCCAGCACCGTTTCGATGGCACTTCTCAGTTGTGGCGTGACACGCTCATCGCTATCGATCATCAAAATGACGGGGTGGCTGGCATAGCTCTGTGCCAGCTGGCGCTGTTTGCCATAGCCCTGCCATTCTGTTGAGTGATAAACCTTTGCACCATGACGAGCCGCTATCTGCGGTGTGCCGTCACTGCTGCCCGAATCCAGCAGGATAATTTCATCGGCCCAGCTGACCGATGCCAGGCATTCCGGCAGCAGGTCCGCTGCGTCTCTGGCGATCAGCACGACGGACAGTGGGTGGCGTGTCGTCATTTAGTGGTTCCGCTGTGGCAGATAGGGTTCAAGTAACTGTAGCAGGCGTTGCAGCGCGCCCTGATTCTGATGAAGCACTTCTACGGCATGACGGCCATAGTAAAGGCGATAGTCTTCATCTGTCAGCAGCGTGCCAATCTCTTTATCCAGTGAGCTGGCATCGGTGACGGTAATCAGCCCGTCGGCCTGTGAAAGCCTGGCGCAGATATCTTTAAAATTAAAAGTATGCGGTCCCATCAGCACCGGAATGGCATGAGCTGCCGCCTCCAGCGGATTGTGACCACCACGTTCCACCAGACTGCCACCGACAAAGGCCAGGTCGGCAATGCCGTACAGCAACATCAGTTCTCCCATCGTGTCGCCAATCACCACCTGCGTACTGCCAGATGGGATCTCACCACTGCTGCGCAGAATAAAGCTGAAGCCGTTTTTTTGCGCCATATCGCGGGCAGTGGCGAATCGCTCCGGATGGCGCGGAACCAGAATCAGTAGCAGGGTGGGAAAACGCTGTAACAATCTGCGGTGTGCATCAAGAATAACGCTCTCTTCACCATCGTGAGTGCTGGTGGCGATCCATACCGGACGGCGCGGCGCCCACTGGCGGCGGAGCGTGACAGCGCGAGCGGCCAGCTCCGGGGTGACCGATATATCAAACTTCAGACTGCCGGTAATGGTCAGCTGAGTGCGTTTTAACCCCAGACTGATAAAGCGCTCGCCATCCTCTGCATTCTGCGCCGCGATCAGGGTTATCTGCCGCAGCAGACGTTGCATAAACTTACCGAGTTTTTTATAGCCCTTGGCCGAACGTTCTGACAGGCGGGCATTGGCAATGACCAACGGAATGTTGCGCGCGTGCAGTTCGGCAATCATATTGGGCCACAGCTCTGTTTCCATAATCATCACCAGCCGTGGGCTGACATTATCAAGAAACCGCTGCATCGAACCGGGCAGATCGTAGGGAAGATAGACGTGATGTACATCTTTTCCGAAGGCTGACGCTGCGCGCTCTGAACCGGTTGGCGTCATGGTGGTAACGGTGATCGGCATGGCAGGATAGCGATGACGTAATGCCCGCACCAATGGCACCGCTGCCAGTGTTTCTCCCACCGAAACTGAGTGCAGCAGGATGCCGTCCGGTTTAACCTTACCAGCGCAATAGCCATAGCGCTCCGCCCAGCGTTTACGATAGGCGGGAGCTTTGCGGCCTCGTAGCCAGAGCCGGAGCCAAATCAGCGGCTGAATGAGATACAGCAGAACGGTATAAAGTGTTGTCATCACAGTTATTAAAATGCGCGGAGCTCTGCGCAAGAGCAGGCCGAAAACAAGAAACAATGCGGCATGTTAGCAGATAGTCTTTCCGGCTCACACTACTTATCAGGCCTGCCGCATACTTCTTGATACAACGCATTAAGCTGGCCAGCCAGTTGTTGTGGCGAGTATGGCAGGACACGACGCCGGGCGGCATCGCCCATACGGCTGTCTGCACTCCTCACTGGCACGGAGACGGCCGCAGCGGTCAGCGAAGGAATATCCAACGCGTTGCAGACAAAACCCTGCTCGCCGTCAACAATGAACTCCGCGCCACCGCAGGTAAAGCTGGTGATGACCGGCAGACCACATGCCATGGCTTCCAGAATAACGTTAGGGAAGGGGTCATACAGTGTGGGAAGCATCAGGCCATCGGCGGCGTGATAGAAAGGGATAACGTTATGCTGTACACCCGCAAAATGTACGCGATCCAGACATCCCAGATGGCGGGCCAGCGCCACATAGCGCGCTTGCTGCTTGTCCTGTCCCACCACTAACAGATGAGCATCGGTAGCGGCGAGTGCGGAGATACTGGCTTTCAATCCTTTACGTTCAAAGCCGGAACCTACATAGATAAAAACCTTACTTTCAGCAGGGAGGCCCAGCGTTTCGCGTGATTGTTGCCGTTGCTCCGGCGTGGCTGGCATAAAGCGGTGTGCATCAATAGCATTATAAATAACGGCGAATTTCTCTTCCGGAAGCTGAAAGCAGCGCATGATGTCATGCTTAACCATCAACGAGTTGCAGATGATTTTTTTCAGGGAAGGTGAGCGAAACATGGTTTCTTCGGCGTTCATCACATAGCGATGGTAGGGACTCAGGCGGGTCAGTAAACGCTGGGCTGGCGAGATCACCCTTGCCCGTTGCTCCAGCCAGACCCGATGCACACCATCGCCAGCGCGAAAAATATCACAACCGGCAATGCGTTCGTGGCTTTGCACAATATCGAATTTTTCCCGCTGCCAGCAGGCGCGAGCGGCCACCGCAAAACCGCGTTCACGCGAGATTCGCCCCCATTTTCTGGGATTACAGATATGCAGATGCCAGCCGGGTTTTGGTTCACCCTGCCAGCTACGGGTGATGATGTTCAGTTGCAGGCTGTCATCGTCCAGCGCCTCCAGCGCACGGGCGATAAACCGCTCTGCACCGCCGTCGGGCCGGTATTTCTGTCGGACTATTGCCAGGCGAACTTTATTCATCCAGATATTTCCTTGCCGCTGTGACCACGTCCTCAAGCGGGATAGCTGAGAGATAACGGGTTTCTGTGTTGGTATCAATGCTGTCTGGCGACGGCAGCGCGGCAAAGTCACCGGCCCAGATAACCTGATTGTTTTCGCCCCAGGGGCGCCATTGGGTCAGCTTGGTTGGACCAAACAAGGCAATACAAGGCGTATTCAGTGCGGCCGCCATATGCATAGGTGCAGAATCGACACCGATAAACAGGCGGGCGTGATCGATTAGCGCAGCCAGTTGCGGCAGAGTGAGCTGGCCTGCCAGAGAAATGACGTGCGGGTGATGACACAGTGAGAGGATATTTTCGACCATCGCCTGCTCCTTTTTGTCAGGCGCAGCGGTTAACACAATGTCATAGCCCGACGCCGCCAGCGCATCAATAAGCCCGGCGACTTTGTCATCTTCCCAGCATTTGAATACCCAGCGTGAAGTGGGCTGGATCACGATACAGCGATCGGGGGAAGTCTGCTGTTTTGCCAGTATCGTCAGCGTTTGCTGCCAGTCCTCGTCACTGTAATGCATCGACGCCGGAAAACCGGTCTGCGGGATCCCCAGTGGCGTGAGAGCGGTCAGATTTTGTTCCACGGTATGCAGCGCATTGTGGCCCTGGGTGGAAATGAGATGAGTATGTGCGCGTTGCCACAGCGCATTCTGTCGCTTACGAAAATCGAAACCAATCCTGATTTTTGCCCCGGAAAGTCCGGTAATAATTGCGCTGCGCCACTGGTCAGCCAGATTTATCACCAGGTCGTAATGCGCATGGCGCACGGCCTTCACCAGCGCCATTTCATGACGCATATGCTGCCAGCTTCCCTCTTTCTTCCAGTTACGATCGATAATGTGCAGATGGCGGATCGCCGGATGTGATTGCAACATAGGGCGGGTTTCTTTATACAGCAGCACATCAATATTTGCGTCCGGATAGTGCTGACGGAGTGCATTGATCACCGGAGTGGTCAGCAGCATGTCACCATGATGACGCAGTTTTATCAGCAGAATATTGCGTGGCGCAAAAGTGGTGGGAATGGGAAGAGCCGTGGGCATACTCATTGGGTCTCAAAGTGAAGTGGACCAATTGTAAGGGAAACGCTGTTGCGGGGAAAGCTGACTGCTGCCCGCATTATTTTTTACGCCAGCGCCAGACGCGCCATAACCAGAGCAGCAACTGATACCACTGGCGAATTCCCCGTGCATTTCGCAACATCAGTCCCGGTGTTTTACTGGCAAACAGATCGGCAATCATCGTCTGACGCGCCTGCTCGTCCGGTTCACGACGTAACGAGTGGCAGACGATTAACGCTTCTTTGGTTACCTGCCGGTAGACTGCCGCAGGAATATTAACCTTCTGACGATAACGCTGATTGATTTCGTCCAACATTCTGGCGATTTTAAGATAATGCCGCTGATATTCGGCGTTACGCATGCCGGTGCGTTTCTGGTTGCTGATCGACTGGTCATGGACGTAGTAACGATACATGACTTTTTCGTTGTAGCGCACTCTTTGTGCATTGAGCATCAGTTCGGTGGTCCACGGAATATCCTGGTGATGCAGTCCGGGTTCAAAGCATAGCTGAAGCTGTTCGATTAACGCACGACGGTAGATACCCAGCCAAACCACATGCAGATAGCGGTTGGTCGATAATGCTTTGCCAAGCCACTCGACACCACTCAGCACGGTGGTTGATTGCAAGCGATCGGTTGGGATCAGCGGTTTCGCACGGCCACTCCCCAGGAATACCCGCTCCGCATTGCATTGCGCCACATCCAGATCGTCAGTGAGTGCCATAGTCATCAGGGTGCTGTACATCTCTGGTGATAAGGTGTCATCGGCATCGGGAAAGGTGACATATTGCCCGCTGGCAACGGCCATGCCCGCATTGCGCGCCCGGGAAACCCCACCATTCTGCTGATCGATAACCTGGATATGCGGATACTGTGCGGCATAGTGATGGGCCATTTCTGCTGATTCGTCAGTAGAACCATCATTAACGATGATAATTTCGACAGAATCCAGCGTTTGCGCCAGCACGGACTCAATAAAAGCCTGGAAACTCTTACCAGCGTTGTACATTGGGACAATCACGCTCAGCTGCGGCGCGGAGGGTTCAGAATGCGGCTTCATACTCAGGGTAATATCTTCTTTTCTGTCAGGTGTTGCGGACTGCGTGTGAAGATAAAGTCGTAAATATCATCCAGCTTGCGCGCATCAAGCGCAAAAAGCTTTTCAGCCGGATAGACAAATTTGTAAGGGGCCTGAAAGACAAATGATGAGGGGGCGATGTGGTCGGGCCCTATCAACAATACTTCACCCAGAGGTCGCTGCTCTTCAACACTACATGGGCCATAGATCAGCACAATCGGTACATTTTGCGAGTCAGCGATGTAGACATTTCCGGAGTCTGAGGCGACATAAAAGTCCATATTGCCAATTGCCCAGGGCAACTCTTCAAGCGTGAGTTTGCCAATCATGTTGACAATGTTATGGCTATCATCCAGCACGTTGTACAGCTGTTGCAACCACGGATTCTCTGAGGGTGTGCCAAATACATAGAACAGGCATGGCAGTGGACTCAGCCGCTCAAACAGTTTTTTCCATGTGGCAGCCGGGATGGTTTTGGCCTGATTGCCAGCGGAAATGCTGATGCCAATCCTGATCATATCCGGACGTGATAAATCTTCCGGTGGATTTTGCGGCTGATAAAGCGGCAGGGTGGCATGCTTGGGATAGCTTACCCGGCTCAGCGTGCGGTCTGCCAGTCGGAGATAGCTTTCCACCGTCAGCGAGGTTTTGCTGTGTTCAACAATACCGTCTGCCGTGGCGTAGAAAAGAGCGTGATACCATTTTCTACGGTAGGTTGAGAGAAACTGTTTATTAGAAGCATTACAAATCGCGGCACAGAACAGATTCAGGCCGTCAGGATGTAGCAGGTAAATGTTGTTGTAGCGATTGATCAGCATGAAGGCCAGCTTCAGCTTGTTAAGCGTGCTGCTCTTATAGTCTTCAACGTAGAACACCTCCTCAAGCGTGGCGTCATACTTCGCCAGCGGCGCAACTGTTCGGCTCAGCAGGGCATCGCTCTGTCTGAGATGTTTCAGCAGCGGGGTGATATTGATGAAATCCCCGATTTTCGCCGTCTGGATCACCAGATTGCGGGATGACTTTCTGTGGCCCAGCTTCTTTAGCAGCTTAAGAGGCAGCAGAAGCAGGAATAAAAACACATAATTCACGCCCCGTTCTCCCTGAGCGAAATGAACCCTGTCCAGTCAGCAATGGAACCGGCAGGTGTTAAGATTTTGCACATATTTATCACTGAGTTTTGATATCTGTTCCTGTTCACCATCACTATCATGGGGTAAAACCTTAAATCATGATGAAAGAAAAGTGTGATCTTCATCCGTAATGAAGCTGTGTGATAAACGAAAAGCGCGGCAATCATAACGACGTTTTCTGATGAGACATATCAGAGGTATTTTTAATTTCATTAATCAAATCAATATATTGCTGGCATATTTTCTCAACGCTGTAAGGTTGAAGATCCAGCCTGGTAACATCGGGCGGATTGTCCCAGATATCTTTCATGGTGGCTGCCAGCGAATCGTCATTCATCTCTGCCAGACCACGGGCAAGATCGCCCGTCAGAATGCTGGTTGGCCCACCCGGACAGCGGGTGCTGACAACCGGCGTATGGCAAATCAACGCCTCAACCAGCACATTGCCAAAGCCTTCACTGTCGGAGCTGACCACCAGCATTCGGGCATGGCGTATCCAGGGATAGGGATTGCTGGTAAAACCCTTGAACACAACCCTGTCGCTGATAGCCAGCTCACGGGTCAGCGCTTTCAGTTTTGTGGTGATTTCATCACTGCCCTGACCAATCAGTACCAGTGGCGCCGTCAGGCCACTTCTGGCATAGGCTCGCAGCAGGCGATCGTGGCGTTTGGTTTCATGGAAACGTCCTACATGGATCAGGTAATCCTGCCCGGCCATTTTGCAGGGTTTGAAAGATTGCGCCAGCACCGCCTCAAAATCAAAAGGGTTAAAAATAACCACTTCCCGGGCAGGCTGAATGTGGAAAGCCTGCTTAAGATCGTCAATAACATATTGTGAAACGCCCAGCACATTACGGTTTTGATAGACTTTTCTGGTCTTGGCTTTTTTCAGCCATAACGAAAATCCGCTGCGTTGTGCCAGATAAGAGGCAGAAAAAACGCCGTGCAGGCAGAACCAGATTTTCGACGGGGACAGCGTGGTGCAGCGTCTGACAATGCGGTCGGTTTTGTGCAGATGAGAAACGACCAGATCAAAGCTTCCGCCTTCTTCTTCCGCCGCAACAATCGCCTGATTCAGCAACTGCGCACGGCGACTCAGTTCCGTCAGTTTTCGCCAGGGTTTCTGGCAGCGATCTTTAATAACCAGATAATGCAGGCCATCAGGGATAGGGTAATCACACACGGTTCGCAGTGAAAACAGTGAAACGCGGTGGCCGCGTTCCATCAGTCCCCGGGCCAGCGTGAGCACCACCTTCTCAGCACCTCCGCCGGGCAAGCCATCAATGATCATCAAAATACGCTTGGACAATTTTTCACCCTTAGACAGAGGCACTTTTTCGCGGGAAGGTGTGTTTTCCCTTCCGCACTCAATACAACTTATTGTTGCCATATTTAATGCAGACCATCCCTTTATCCTGAGCGGGTTAATGATGTCGTGCCGATCTCAGGAATCTGCTTACCCACCTGCGTTGTCTGTTGAGGTTATCTTAAAAAATTAATAAAGATAGTGCTATCCGAATCGGTCCACCGCAGAGTGAGGAGACAAATCTCTTTGCGTCTCTTCAGGGGGCTGCGTAACATACCGCCAGGGTCATCGTGGAGCCGCAACCAGCATGAGCAAACCAGCATTTTTAATCACTATTGATACCGAAGGCGACAATCTCTGGCGTAACCGATCGGGCAATGTTACGACCAGAAACGCGGCATTTCTTGCCCGCTTCCAGCAGACTTGTGAAAAATATGCCTTTAAACCAACCTGGCTGACCAACTATGAAATGGCAACAGACCCCGTATACATCGAGTTTGCTCGCGATGTGCTCGCCCGCAACGCCGGGGAGATTGGGATGCATCTGCATGCCTGGAACAGTCCTCCTGATTATCCGCTGACAGAAAATGACTGGCAGTTTCAGCCCTATCTGATTGAGTACCCTCGTGAAGAGATGCGCAAAAAAGTGGCGTTTATGACCGGGTTGCTGGAAAAAACCTTTGCGACAAAAATGCTCAGTCATCGTGCAGGTCGTTGGGCCTTCAACGAATATTACGCGCAGTTATTAGTTGAATTTGGCTACCGGGTGGATTGTTCGGTGACACCGGGAGTGAACTGGCAATACTCTCCGGGCGCGCCGCAGGGCAAGGGGGGAACCGATTACAGTCGTTTTCCGCGCACCGCCTATTATATTGATCCTCATGATATTTCTCGTTCAGGAGAGTCTGCTCTGCTGGAAGTGCCGATGAGTATCCAGTACCGGCATTCCGCCCTGATGAACATACTTAAACAGGGATATGACAGCCTGCGCGGCAAAAAACGCAGTCCTTCGGTGCACTGGCTACGCCCGGTGGGCGGGAACGTTGAGCAAATGATTAACGTGGCGGAAAAATCCCTCTCATCCGGAGCAGATTACGTCGAATTTATGCTGCATTCTTCTGAATTTATGCCTGACGGAAGTCCGACGTTTAAAACCGAAGCGGATATCGAGCGGCTTTATAATGATCTTGACCGACTCTTCTCATGGTTACACAGCCGGACTCGTGGGATGACGCTGGCGGAGTATGCTGCTGATAAATCAGCCAGCGCTCCGGCGAAATCAATCAGCTGACGCTTTTAATCTGCGGGCTGTTTATTACGGTGGGTGAGAATGCTGCCTGAAGATGCCAGTAATCGTCAGGTTGCAAACTGCGTCCTCTTCACATACCCCGTTTGCGCACGGCCAGCATCTTTCTTTTATAACTCATCCTGATTTTGCTGTTCAGCAGAAAGCGCCCAAGACTGATTCTGGCGATACGCTCTTTCACCGTATTGCCCTGTGAGGTTCCACGCAGGGCGGGATGATAACGATTGGCAATATCCAGCCAGTGGCAGGTTATCAGGTATTCAAACCGGGCAGGCAGAACCTTGTCCATATTTTGCGTTGCTGCAATCAGACAGCTGATTTTGCGCTCATCTATAGCCGTCGACAGGCTGTGCTGATGCTTACGATACAGATAGAAGCTGCTAGTGCTGAACAGTGTTTTCTTACTGTGAGTCAGTAACAGTGGAAACAGCCAGGTGTCTTCATAACAGATGAAGTCCGGAAAAGCATGTTGTTGTAGCAGCGTTCTGGAAAAGAACTGACCGATAAAATGCGCCTGAAAGTCACGATGTACCAAAAAACGTTCGATCGCATCGTTTCTGGTCAGTTCGGTGTGTTCACCGGGTTGCCACTGTAACGTCGGGAGCTCGTGGCGAACTTCGATAATTTTACTCAGCAGGATGTCGGGGGTGTGCATCCTCAGCGTATGCAACCTGTCGTGCAAGGCGCAGGGCAGCAGTTTGTCATCCCCGTCAACCATCAGAATGTAATCACCGCAGGCCAGCTTAACGGCATGATTACGAACTTTACCTACGTTGCGGTAGTCAGTATGGAAACTGCGCAAAAGCGGCAGTCGTTGTGCGTAGTCATCAATGATCGCCTGAGTATTGTCCGTGGAAGCGTCATTAACAATCACAATCTCCGCCCGTGGCAGTGACTCGCCCAGTGATGCAACGATACTGTCTAAGGTCTCGGCAAGATAATTGCCACAGTTGTGTGCGGCGATCAGGATGCTCAGGCAGGGTGCTGTCATCTTTTTTTAATCTTTCACGCGATCAGAGGGAGGAGATGTTCGGCCACAGTCTCCGCTGAAATATCAGCCATATTATTGCCCTTATTTGGGCGCAGTACGAACTGATTTTTACCATAACCACCAATCAGTCCCGGGTCGGTAGGTCCATAAAGCGTAATATTAGGACGATCCAGAGCGGCAGTCAGATGACTCAGTCCGGTATCAACTGACACCACCGCTTTCGCTCCGGCCAGCGTGCGGGCCACCTTTTCCAGCGTCAGCCTGGGCAACACTTCCACATACTCAAAACCTTCTGCCAGTCTCAGCGCCCGCTGGTGTTCCTTTTCGGTTCCCCACGGCAGTTTGATCTTCAGTCCGCAGGTTTCCACTAATGCTGTCAGTTGACGCCAGTTTTCTTCAGGCCAGTGCTTCGCCTCGCGTGTGGTGGCATGCAGGAATACCAGATAGTTTCCGGCATCGGCAGGCGGTTCGGTCAGAAAATGTGCGGCGATAGCATAATCACCCTGAGTATCAGGCAGCGGGTAACCCAGGCTTTTGGCGAACAGTTCGCGTGTGCGTTGCACGGCATGCTGCTGTTTATTGATTTCATGCCGTTTGTCATACCACCAGCTGGCGAAAGGCTCACGCGCGCTGCGGCTGTCCTGACCGTGCTTAATGCCTTTGGCAATACGGGTAACCAGTGCGGCGCTTTTGATTAATCCCTGTGCATCAATAACCAGGTCGTAATGACGTGACTGGAGCTCGCGTTTAAACAGAAAACGCTGCTCGCGAACTTCACTGCCAAACCAGTGCTTGCGCCAGCGACGGATGGCAACCGGGATCACCCGGTCTACCGCAGGATGCCAGCCGGGAATTTGTGCAAATCCCTCTTCCACCACCCAGTCAAAACGAATATCGGGTAATGCCTGCATGGCATCTGTCAGGGCGGGCAGGGTGTGCAGCACATCCCCCATTGATGAGGTTTTAACGATCAGGACCTGCATGGGTTCTCCAGATGTTCGTCCAGCAGTGTCATCAGCTCTGTCATTACCCGTTCTGGTTGAATATCGATCAGACTCTGATGGTAGCCTGCTTCACCTTCGCCTTTCCGTACTTTGTGATAACCGGTGATCAAACGAATCACGCGCGCTTTATCTGAAAGCGGAGGGGTAAAGTCCGGACTGCTCGGGCCATACAATGCAATCAGTGGGCGATCAAGGGCGGCAGCAATGTGCATCAGCCCGGAATCATTACTGACTACGGCCTTGCAGTGAGCCAGCAAAATTACCGCCTGCTCCAGCCTGGTCTCGCCCGCCAGATTGTGGCAGTGCTGACGGGCCTCATCCGGCAGACTTTGCAGGATTTGCCTGCCCGTCTGTTGGTCTTTTTCGGAACCGAACAGGGCTATCTGATAACCCGCGCCGATCAACATCCCGGCCAGCGCGGCATAGTGATAATGTGGCCAGCGTTTGGCTGGACCAAATTCTGCTCCCGGACAGAAGCCAATGACGGGCCTTTCTGCTGCCAGATGGAACTGTGCCGCCGTATGCTGTCTCTCTTCTGCTGAAACGACCAGCGATGGCCAGAGCAGCGGCTGAGGAAGGTCTTTTGCAGAAGCGATCTGCTGTCGGTCATAAGCCAGTGCCACATAGCGCTCAACCATGAGTGGAAACGCCGCTTTATCCAGCACCCGCATATCGTTCAGCAGGCCATAGCGCATCTCTCCGCGCCAGCCCGTGCGGGTTTTGATATTGGCAAAAAAGGGCACCAGCGCAGACTTAAACGAGCCGGGCAGAATGTAAGCGTGATCGTAGCCTTCACTGCGTAAGGCTTTTCCCAGCCGCCGACGTTCGCCCAGTTGCAGCGCGCCATGACCAAGTGGCATCGCCAGTGCCGTAGTGACTTCCGGCATGCGGGAAAGTAATGGACGGCACCATGCCGGTGCCATCACGTCGATTACCGCCTCAGGATGTTTGACTTTAAGCGTGCGGTAAAGGCTTTGCGACATCATCATATCGCCGACCCATGACGGGCCGATTACCAGAATTTTCATGACAGGCATTGCCCTGTTACACGCTGCGGTTCAGCCAGGCCATATATTCAGCCACGCCTTCGGCCACGGTTTTGAAAGGTTTATCATATCCCGCTTCGCGCAGCCTGGTCTGATCCGCCAGGGTGAAAGCCTGATAGCGGCCTTTTAGTTTCTCCGGGAATGGGATGTATTCAATTTCACCTTTCTGATGGAAATTAAGCGCGGCATCAGCCACTTCCTGGAAAGACTCAGCACGGCCCGTACCACAATTGAAGATACCGGAGACATTGTTCTGCCAGAACCACAGGTTGACCGCAGCCACATCGCCGACGTAGATGAAGTCACGTTTGAAGTTGTCGCTGCCTGCAAACAGCTTGGGATTTTCACCGTTATTCAACTGGGTGTTCAGGTGGAATGCGACGCTGGCCATGCTGCCTTTATGGCCTTCACGTGGACCATAAACGTTGAAGTAGCGAAAACCGCACACCTGCGATTGCGCTTCGGGCAGAATTTGACGGACATAGTGATCGAACAGCATTTTGGAATAACCGTAGACGTTTAGCGGTTGTTCAAACTGACGTTCTTCAATGAAGTTGTCGTTACGACCACCGTAGGTGGCGGCTGAAGAGGCATACAGGAAGGGGATCTCTCTTTCAAGACAGTAATGCAGCAGCTCTTTGGAGTACTGATAGTTGTTATCCATCATGTACTTGCCATCCCACTCGGTGGTGGAGGAGCAGGCACCTTCGTGAAACACCGCCTCAACGTCACCAAAATCTTCATTTGCGAGAATGGCAATAAGGAAATCTTCCTTATCCATATAGTCTGCGATGTTCAAATCCACCAGATTGGCAAATTTGGTGCCATCTTTCAGGTTGTCGACCACCAGAATATCGGTATGGCCCTGGTCATTCAGCGCCTTGATGATATTGCTGCCAATAAATCCTGCGCCGCCAGTGACGATAATCATAAGCTTAAGCCTTAAGAAAAAGTGGGGTGAAACGGGACGTTCCACACGCTGATACTTTTCATCATAACATTTCAGCAGGGCTCAGGCAGCCAGATGACTCCGTAAGCGAATGCGATGCGCCATTCTGGCCTTTTGCCATCAACCCTGGTGTTTTTCAGCGTCGGTCAGGTAACGCACTTTTCGCGTGTAATCCTGGCCTTTGAAGGTGAGAGGCGTCAGCGATGACTCAAGGTATTTTTGCCATTCAGCAAGGGGAAAACCACCGTGTGCGCCAATCACTTCTTGTGGAATTGTTGCGGTGCTGCCGCCAATTTTTTTGGAAACCGGCCAGTTCATCCAGTCTCCCAGATTGACGGTTTTGAGATCCAGCAAATCCAGCAGCGCCGCCAGTGTTAACTGATCGGTTGGCGGCTGTGAATCGTCCATCAGCTCCCAGGTATCCTGAAACAGCGTCAGCCACAGAGGGCAAATACGCTGCCAGGTGCGGCGGGTTGCCGCCAGAAAAGCGCCGTTAACATGATCAACGATAAACGGACGAATGGCGTTGCGATAGTAGGCCGGGCGATTATGCTCCGGCGCATTCATCAGCTTGGCAATCATCTTACCCTGACGAAAGCTGGAATAGAGATGGCCATCCTGCATGTCGATGACCGGCATCTGAAGCAGATTCAGGTCAGAATCGATCATCATAATGCCCTCTGTGCGCGCCTGCAACGGTGTCTGGAGCTTGATCAGTCTGCTGCGGTAAATCTGCTTATAACGGTAGCTCTCTTCGCGAAACGGAACGTCCAGCGTCACTACGCGCGTTTTTGGCGGCAATGAACCAAATTCTTCCTCTGGCCGGTCGGTAACAATCACAATCTCTTCTGCCGTAGTGGCAAAACGGGAAGCAAACAGCGCGCTCAGTAGCGCCTCTTCAATATAATCCTCACCGGTGCAGGGGATCATTACGGAGGTCACCGCAACGTTACCCTGAACCTCTTTCTGCTGATAAGGAAGGTTATGGCGCGCACGCACGTGGCGGAATCGGGGATTAAGAAATTCAAACATGCGATGGATTCCCATGTGTCGCATTCTGCAAAATAGTTTCCACACCAGAGATGTAGTTCTCAATGGCATAGCGTTCTTTTACGCGGCTGTTGGCCTGCATTAACAGCTGCTGGCGGGTGGTGGTGTCAAGCCACAGCATTTTTATCTGTGCAAACAGCGCATCAGTATCACCATAGTCATACAGCAGGCCGGTTCTGTTGTGCTCAATGAGTTCTGCCGTTCCCGTCACCCGTGATCCAATGACCGCCGTTTTCAACAGCATGGCCTCCAGCACTACGCGGGGAAGGCCTTCACTTTTTGATGCAAGGATAAACACATCAAAAGCGGCAAGATAGTCAAGTGGATTGTCGCGAAAACCGGTAAAGATCACGCGTTCGGCAATCCCTGATTGTTGCGCCTGCTGTTGCAAAGCGTCATGCAGCGGGCCTTCACCCAGCACCACCATCCGCCAGTCGACGTCAGGAAAGGCGGCGGCGAATTTCGCCAGTGCCTGCAAAGTATGATGATGTGATTTTCTGGCAATCAATGAGCCGATGCTGCCAAATACAAAGGTTTCTGGCGGGACATTGAGTAACTTCTGGCGGGACATTGAGTAACTTCTGGCGCATGGTTTCGCGTGCGGGTAAGGCCTGGCTGATGTCGATAGCATTAAACACCGTGAAGCACTTTTCTGCTGATACGCCATGTGAAAGCAGGACCTGATTTACCCCGTCGGAAACGGCGATGACCGCACTGGCGCGTTGATTGATCATCCGCACCAGCCCTGAGTTAAGAACCGGTTCGATGCGGCAGTGTTGTACAACCGCAATCGGCAGGTTGTTGGCCGCTAGGTAACCTTCGGCGTTCGAACCTGGCTGGTTATTCATATACAGCAGATCGAAACCTTGCTGCACGATAAGCTGGCGAATTTTCAGCGCATTGGGCTTAATCCGCCATAAGGTATCAACAAAGCGGGTGACTTTCTGCCGCAGGCCCCGATGAAAAAACACCAGCCCACGCAGCAGTTCTTTGGCGATTTTCGCCCGGCGCGGCTGAAGACGCTGAGGAATAAAGATCACCGGAATGCCAAGTGAATTCAGCACCTGCTCAATTGAATCGCCCTGGCCACGGCGATAGTTATGATAAAAGCAGCAATGAACGTCAAACCGCCGGCGATCAATACGTTTCAGCAGTTCCAGCATGCTGTTAGTCCCGCCACCCCATTCGTTACCTGTATCCAGTAACAGAATTTTTATGCTTTGATGTTCCATCATGCTATTTCCCTGTCCATTTCATCTGGCTCCTGTGCGAGAAGGCGGCGCGTTAAGGCTGGTTACCGGAACGCATTCTCAGGCCGGAAAAATTGGTGGAAAAATAGTGAACAATCGCACTGCTGGAGAGGCTCTCTGCAACACTGTTCAATGCCTGCGATGCGGGTATCGGCACAACCTTCACCGGGCAAATTTTCACCCCACGGAAAGCACTCTGAACGGGGGCTGGCTTACTCTGTGCTGGCAGTGACGTTGGCTTATTGTTCTGTGGTTCATTCAGCAACTGGCCTGGGCGTACCAGCGTAATATCTGCCGGGAGTGTCGGCAACATCTGTTGCAGAACTTTCACCGTGGTCGGGTGAGGATGACCAATAGCGATGGCGGAACCATCCCGCTGAGCAAGACGAACAGCACGCATAAATTGCTGGCGAATATCGGCTTCATTTTGCGTGTCATCAAGGAACACCCGGCGTTTAATGACTTTAACGCGGGTGCCTTGTGCGGCGCGAAATGACTGGCTGTTAGCGATGGTCATGCTGTCCAGAAAGTAGAAATTATAGTGATTCAGCACCTGCATCACTTTTTGCATCCCCTCCAGACTGGACGTCATGGCGCTGCCCATATGGTTATTCAGCCCGACAGCATAAGGCACATTGAGCGTGGCTTCATGAATGATGCGTTCAATCTCAGCCAGTGACATATCCGGACGGAGCGTGTCCTTTTCCAACGGCTGTTTGCTGAGAGGTGCCATTGGCAGATGGATGAGGACTTCGTGGCCACGCTGGTGAGCTCTGGTTGCCATTTCGCGGGCGTGAGGAGCATTAGGTAATACCGCGACGGAGATGGCAGGAGGCATCTGCAACACGAGGTTTTCCTGCGCCGGACGATAGCCAAAATCATCAATGACAATAGAAAGTTTACCCGCGTGGGCGCTACAGGCCATCAGCAGACCGGTCAGCATACCGCTGAATTTAGGGAAATGTGACAAAAGTTATCTTCCTAACCACGGCAGTGGATTGACGGCCTGTCCCTGGCGGCGAATTTCAAAATAGAGTGAAGGCGTGCCCCTGCCGCCACTGGTTCCTACCAGCGCAACAGGCTGTCCGGCGCGGACCTGAGTGCCAACGCTTACCAGCGCACTCTGGTTATAACCATACAGGCTCATATCCCCTTTGCCATGTTCAATGACCACGACCAGACCATAGCCTTGCAGCCAGTCGGCCATCAGCACACGTCCATCGGCAATCGCTTTAACTTCAGTCCCTTCCGGTGCGTTAATCACCAGGCCTTTCCAGCGTAGTTCGCCTTGTAACTGCTCGCCAAATCGATGCTCAATGCGCCCATGCACCGGCCACAACGCCTGACCAGATGGTCGTCCCAGACCACCGGTACGTGCCATAAGCGAGCGCTCACCTTCAGTAGGTTTATAGGTGCTACCCTTACTTTTGGCCTGCGCTTCACGATCGCGAACGCGCTGGGCGTCTCTGGCTTCTTTTTCCGCCCGGGCCCGTGCTTCCCGCTCTGCTTTAGCAATTTTGTCCTGCAAACGGGTTTCGTTCTGCCGCATTTCAACTAGCTGCGCCTGGTCTTTTTCCAGCGAAGACTCCAGCACGGTCAGCGTTTTCTTGCGGGCAACGCGCGCACCTTCCAGTTTCTGCTGCTGATCCTGCTGCTGTGCCAGTAAAGACTTCTGTTGTGCCTGCTTATCGACCAGCGCCGCCTTTTGGGCTGAAAGCTCGTTACGGGTCTTTTTCAGTTCGTCGATAGATTTTTGACGTGCGGCATTGAGATAGCCGAAGTAGGCAAGAATACGTTCGCTACGCTGACTTTCTTCACCGCTGAGGATCAGTTGCAGGCCACTGTGCTGCCCCTGGCGAAAAGCAGCGTCGAGCTGGTCAGCCAGCAGTTTTTGCTGGCGCTCCTGCTGGGCCTGTAATTTGCTGATTGAGGCAGTCAGCGCAGCAATGTCTTTGTTCAGTGCAGAGAGAGTAATTTCAGTTTCGCGCAGTTGTCGGCTTGCCTGAGCAATGGTTTTTTCCTGGCTTTGCAGCTGCTCCAGCAGTTTGCCGCGCTGTTGTTTCTGCAACTGAACGCTTTTCTCTTTGGCAGCAATGTTCTGCTGAATACTTTTAAGTTCAGATTTATTGTCTTCGACGGCGTAGCTGAGGACGGGCAACATCAGCCCGGCAGAAAGCACGCAGGTGGACAGAATCAACGCGGCAAAACGCGATGGAAAGCCGTTGGCGGATCCATTACCCAGGGTTGGTGAAATTAAAACGGTCGCTTTTTCCCTCATAGGGCCAGGATTATTTCACGATGAACAGCCGCTTACCAGCTATCTCCAGCGCTTTTGCGTTTCCAATAATGACAGCGCCTGAGCAGGGTCTGCTGCGAAAGACTCAAAAGAGCGGCTGCGCAACAAATAACCGGGAAGTTGAAAGGGTGCCGCAGGGGCAACTGATCATTTGCACTTAAGGTAATTTTTTTTGCGAATCTGCCCCAGAAAACGTAACTCTCGCGGCTTCACGACTGTACATGAGAGCACTGGCAGGTATACTCAGAAGCCTTGTTTTAGCTTATTCACCCGTTTCGGGAGTTGTTACCCCTCATGCAAGATATTATGCAGTTTGCAGGCAACCATACCATCCTCAGTCTGGCGTGGGTTGTCCTGTTGGTTTTGGTGATTGTCACTACGGTTAAGGGCGTGTTTTCCCAGGTGAAAACCATCAGTCGTGGTGAAGCTACCCGCTTAATTAATAAAGAAGATGCAGTGGTTGTTGATGTGCGTTCACGTGATGACTACCGTAAAGGCCATATTTCGGGTGCCATTAACGTTCTGGCTGCTGATATTAAAAAAGGCAGTGTTGGTGAACTTGAAAAGTACAAAGCACAACCGGTCATTGTTGTCTGCGCCACCGGCACCTCAGCCGCTGATTCGGCTGCACAGCTCAACGCTGCTGGTTTTGGGCAGGTTTTTATTCTCAAAGATGGCGTGTCTGGTTGGAGTGGTGAGAACCTCCCGCTGGTTCGTGGCAAATAAATCTGGAGTTACAACATGGCAAATGTTGAGATTTACACCAAAGCAACCTGTCCTTTTTGTCACCGCGCCATAGCGTTATTGCGTCAGAAAGGGCTTCAGTTTCAGGAAATTGCCATTGATGGCGATGCTGTAAAGCGTGAAGAGATGATCAAACGCAGTGGCCGTACTACGGTTCCGCAGATATTTATTAATGCACAACATATCGGTGGCTGTGACGATCTTCACGCGCTTGATGACCGACAGGGGCTTGACCCGTTATTAAAATAAAATGGTCGGATTACAATTTTAACGGATTATTAAACACATAGGATTACGTAATATGTCAGAACAAAACAACTCCGAGATGTCTTTCCAGATCCAACGTATCTACACCAAGGACGTCTCTTTTGAAGCACCTAATGCCCCTCAAATTTTCCAGAAAGAGTGGGAACCAGAAGTTAAGCTGGATCTGGACACCGCGTCCAGCCAGTTGGCTGAGGGTGTGTTTGAAGTGGTGTTGCGCGTCACCGTCACCGCAACCGTAGGCGAAGAAACCGCGTTTCTGTGCGAAGTGCAGCAGGCGGGTATTTTCTCTGTTTCCGGTATTGAAGGTAACCAGATGGCACATTGTCTGGGTGCATACTGCCCGAATATTCTCTTCCCCTACGCGCGTGAGTGCATCACCAGCCTGGTTTCACGCGGTACTTTCCCGCAACTGAATCTGGCTCCGGTCAATTTCGATGCCCTGTTCATGAACTATCTTCAGCAGCAGTCAGGTGAAGGTGCTGCGCCGCAACAGGATGCGTGATGCCACGGGCTAATGCATCAATGAGTGTTATCGGTGCCGGTTCATACGGCACCGCTTTAGCCATTACACTGGCTCGAAATGGACACCAGGTGGTGATGTGGGGACATAACCCTCAACATCAGATGCAGCTCCAGGCCGACCGTTGTAATAAGGCCTTTCTGCCCGATGTTATCTTCCCTGATTCTTTAAACCTTGAAACCAGTCTTGCCCGCGCCATTGCAGCCAGCCGTGATCTGCTGGTAGTTGTGCCAAGTCATGTTTTTGGTGATGTATTACAGCAAATTAAGCCGCATCTGCGAACTGACTCGCGCATTGTCTGGGCCACCAAAGGTCTGGAGAAAGAGACTGGTCGTTTGTTGCAAGAAGTGGCCCGCGAAATTCTGGGTGAAGATATTCCTTTGGCGGTGATTTCTGGCCCGACCTTTGCCAAAGAACTGGCTGCGGGTATGCCAACGGCTATTGCGCTGGCGGCAACCGATCATCAGTTTGCGCAAGAGCTGCAAACGTTATTGCACTGTGGTAAGAGTTTTCGCGTTTATAACAATCCCGATTTTATCGGTGTTCAACTGGGTGGTGCGGTAAAAAATGTTATCGCAATTGGTGCCGGTATTTCCGATGGTATCGGTTTTGGCGCAAATGCGCGAACAGCCTTGATAACCCGCGGGCTGACGGAAATGACTCGTCTGGGAACAGCGCTGGGTGCCGATCCTACGACGTTTATGGGGATGGCTGGGCTGGGCGACCTCGTACTGACCTGTACCGACAATCAATCCCGTAACCGCCGTTTTGGCATGATGTTGGGGCAGGGGATTGACGTGGAAACCGCGCAAAGCAATATCGGTCAGGTAGTGGAAGGTTTCCGAAATACCAAAGAAGTAAAGGCCCTCGCGGCGCGCTGTGGTGTGGAAATGCCAATAACTGAGCAAATTTATCAGGTATTGTATTGCGAAAAAAATGCGCGAGAGGCAGCATTAAGCCTGCTTGGACGCGCCAGAAAAGACGAAAACAGCGTCAACTGAGACAGGGAAGCCCGGCGTAGTAGCTTACCGGCGTTTAACGGAAGCTATATTTGAGGGGAGAGAGTAATGCCGTGTGTAGAGCCTGAACTGGTCTGGGATTATATTAAAGCAGAAGCGTGGGCCCTTGTGGACTGCGAACCTATGCTGGCCAGTTTTTACCACGCTACGTTGTTGAAACATGACGATTTGGGAAGTGCGTTGAGCTATATGCTCGCTAACAAGCTGGCTAATTCGATTATGCCCGCTATTGCCATTCGCGAGATTGTTCAGGAAGCTTATAAGCAGGATCCTTCCATGATTAAGTCGGCGGCCTGCGATATTCAGGCTGTGCGTCAGCGCGATCCCGCCATTGATAAATATTCCACTCCGCTGCTCTACCTGAAAGGTTTTCATGCTTTACAGGCCTATCGTATCGGCCACTGGTTATGGAACGAGGGACGGCGTGCACTGGCAATCTATCTGCAAAATGAAATTTCCGTTTCTTTTGCTGTGGATATCCACCCGGCAGCAAAAATTGGTCAGGGCATTATGCTTGATCATGCTACCGGCATTGTGGTGGGTGAAACGGCAGTAATTGAAGATGATGTGTCGATTTTGCAATCGGTAACGCTGGGCGGTACGGGTAAAACCACGGGCGATCGCCATCCTAAAATTCGTGAAGGTGTGATGATTGGTGCTGGTGCTAAAGTCCTTGGCAATATTGAGGTGGGACGTGGCGCTAAAATTGGCGCTGGCTCAGTGGTTCTGCAACCTGTTCCTCCTCATACCACCGCAGCTGGCGTACCGGCACGCATCGTTGGTAAGCCGAACAGTGATATGCCATCAATGGAGATGGATCAGCATTTTAATGGCATGGTCCCGGGTTTTGAGTTCGGCGACGGTATCTAAACTTTAATCAACGCACCGGCATAGTCCAGCTGCCGCCATGCCTCATAAACCACCACTGAAACTGCATTGGACAAATTCATGCTGCGGCTGTCTGGCCGCATTGGAATACGAATTTTCTGCTGTGCGGGGAGCGAATCCAGAACCCTGGCAGGTAGTCCCCGTGTTTCCGGTCCAAACAGCAGATAATCCCCGGCCTGATAGCTTACTGCGCTGTGTGCAGGGGTTCCCTTCGTGGTCAGAGCGAACAGCCGTTGAGGTGCTTCAGCCTGGATAAATGCGTCATAGTCAGCATGATGCTGTATCGCTGTAAATTCATGATAATCAAGCCCGGCCCGGCGCAGGCGTTTATCATCCCAGGCAAAACCAAGCGGCTCGATAAGATGCAATCGAAAGCCGGTATTGGCGCAAAGGCGAATGATATTGCCGGTATTGGGGGGAATTTCAGGTTCAAATAAAACGATATTCAGCATTGATAGCGACCTTCAGCAACAAGGGCCGCAGCATAGCAAAGATCAGGCGTTGCTGATATACAGCGGTAGCCAGATTGTCAGGCGCAAACCACCCAGCGGGCTGTCATCGGCTTTCACCCAACCGTGGTGCTGTTGAATGGCGGTTTCCACAATTGCCAATCCTAATCCGGTGCCGCCGGATTCACGATCCCGCGCCTCGTCAGTGCGATAGAAGGGCCGGAAAATCTGCTCACGATCTTCAGCGCTGACCCCAGGACCATCATCATCGACATGAATGGTAATGCCCTTTTTATCCACCGAGAAACTGACCATAATTTTTGAATAGGAATAGCGCAGTGCATTACGGACAATATTTTCCAGCGCGCTGTCGAGCGCATTGGGGTTGCCGTAAAGCGGCCAGGGGCCAGGTGGATAAGGGATATCCAGGGTTTTGCCCATCTGCTCGGCTTCGAATTGCGCGTCATCAAGCACGCCTGACCAGAGCTGGCTGGCCTTCATTGCTTCACTGACCAGCGCATTTTTATGCTGCGTTCGTGACAGGACCAACAGGTCGTTGATCATACCATCCAGCCTCTGCGCTTCCGTTTCAATCCGTTGTAGTTCCTTCCCTTCCCCCTGACGACGGCGCATTAATGCCGTTGCCAGTTGCAAACGGGTGAGTGGAGTACGCAATTCGTGAGAAATATCAGAAAGTAAACGTTGTTGTGCGGTCATCATTCTTTCAAGCGCGCTGACCATCTGGTTAAAACTGGAACCCGCAGCCAGAAATTCTTGCGGGCCAGATTCCAGTTCAGGGCGCTGACGTAAATTCCCTGCGGCAACATCATCCGCCGCGTGTTTCAACTTACGTGCTGGTTTTGCCAGGCTCCAGGCCAGCCAGAGTAATAATGGTGAACTGATTAGCATGGTCACCATCAGTAATAACAACGGGCGATCAAATAACAGATTAATAAAGTCCAGCTGAGTGCTTCCAGCGGGGCGAATAAGATAGAGCTGATAGTTATCCTCTCCGTCACGCACTGAAAAAGGACCAATAATTTCGGTCCGGCCATATTTCTTTTTTTGTGGGTGATCGGCATTGTCCGACTGACCAATAAAATTACGGATAACCTGCATTTCGTTATGCTGGGCACCTATCACCCGCCCTTCACTGGTTACCAGCAATAAACGCTGGCCAGGCGGTGCCCATTTATCAATGGCGCGAAACAGCCTGCGCCACCACATCAGATCGTTAGGCGGATCCTGCATCAATTCCGCCTCGACATGCTGTTCGATCATAATGCCCTGACGCTGTTCATTATCCAGCAGCGGCGTCATCTGGCGGGTATCCAGTTTAGGCACCATTAAGACCAGCATCAGCACCAGTGCCAGGGTAAGCCAGAAAATGGCGAAAATGCGGGTGGTCAGACTTGAAATCATGTAGCGGAAACCATCAGATAGCCACGACCGCGCAGGGTTTTAAACCACGGATGACCATCCTTGCGATCCGGAAGCTTACGACGCAGATTAGAAATATGCATGTCGATTGCGCGATCAAATGGCGTCAGGCGTTTACCCAACACTTCCTGACTCAGATGTTCACGAGAGACAACCTGCCCAAGGTGCTGTGCCAGAAGATAAAGCAGCGTGAACTCGGTTCCGGTCAGATCGAGCGTCAGATCGTCGAAACTGGCTTCCTGACGTCCCGGGTTCAGACGCAGATGGTCTACTTCAAGGGTAGGGGAGCTGCTGTCCTGCTGCTGCTGCTGTTCACTCCAGTTTGAACGGCGCAGGATAGCGCGAATTCGGGCTACCAGCTCACGGTCGTTAAAAGGTTTGGGCAGATAGTCATCTGCGCCCAGTTCCAGCCCCAGCACGCGATCCAGCTCACTGCCACGCGCCGTCAGCATGATGACGGGAGTCTGGTGGTGCTGTCGCAATTCTTTCAAAGTATCAATGCCGTTTTTCTTTGGCATCATTACGTCAAGCAGTAACAAATCAATTGAACTGTCCAGCAGGCCCAGCGCCTGTTCACCGTCACCAGCGACCAGAACATCAAAGCCTTCCATTTCAAGTAATTCTTTCAGTAGCGAAGTCAATTCGCGGTCATCGTCAACCAACAGGATTTTATTCATTTTTGTTGCCCTCCGCAGGCAAAATACCGTGAACGAATGCTGTCAATCCATGACTTTACGTAGTTTTACACCGCCTGACGCATGTTTTCAGCTGCCTCCGTAGACTGGCTTTCGTTGAGACGAAATATGGAAACCAACCTGGGAGTTAACGATGCGCAAAGTTACCGCCGTCGTTGTGATACCTACGCTGATGATGAGTTTTTCTTGTGCGTGGGCCACAGAAGTGACGACGACTGACCAGATGCATCATGATGACACAGAGTCACGCAGTATGACGCATATTCCTCAGAGTCACATGTTTGACGGTATCAATCTTAATGAGCAGCAGCGTCAACAAATGCGGGATCTGATGCAACAGGCTCGTCATGAGCGTTCTTCCATAAGTATTAACGATTTAGAACAACTGCACGACATGATTATTGCAGATAAATTTAACGAAGCGGCCTACAAAGACAGGTTAAATCGAATTGCACAGGCGGAGATTGACCGGCAGGTTGAGATAGCGCGAGTACGCAATCAGATGTATCACCTGTTAACACCTGCACAACAGGACGTTTTGAATCAGAAACACCAGCAACGCATAGGCGAAATGCGCAAGTTATCAGCGATGCAGCAGGCTTCATCGTTGCAGGCAGTAAGTAGTACCGGCAGTAATCAGTAACGTAGTACCCCTGTTTTTTCCTTGCCATAGACACCATCCCTGTCTTCCCCCGCATGATGCGGGGTTTTTTTTATGCCGCATTTAATCCATCTGGCGCAGGTCATCATGTCCCTGAGGATAAGTTTTACCAGACGAGATGAGGTCTGATGTCCGGCAGGACAAAGTGTAACGCCGCTGTAAGATTATGTACCAGTCTGATGTTCAGCATACAGGCAGTTCACCGCTCTACCCATAACGAAAAATATATTATATGGATGCTCATTTACCGCTTTGTAGTTTGTAGAAAATCATCTGAACAATGTGGCGTCTTCTGCCACTGGAAGTAAAAAGGGAAAATATTCAGAATCATCCTGTATAAAAACCAGCAGAATATTCCAACGTATTAATTTTGATTTTTAATTTAATTAAAATTCATTTCCGGTGACTTACAACATGCCTGTCATTCCTGGTTACATTATTAATGGCTGGTTTACAATAACAGTATTGTGAAGAATTTTTTCGAATGCCGGAGATTATATTGTCATCCTCTTTACGGATGGTTTAAGTAAATCCCTGTAGAATGACGGCTTTGGTCATTTTTTCAGGGGAAATGATGGGCGGGGAAAAAATACGACGGATTCTGGTTATCCGTATTGATTTTCTGGGTGATATGGTTTGTACAACGCCATTTTTGCACTCACTACGCAAACGATGGCCAGAAGCCGAAATTCATGTTCTGGCTAATAAATACAATGCTTCCGTGCTGGATAATAACCCTGATGTTGATGTGGTTCATCACTATGTTTATTCGAAGCACTATCATAAAAATCTCAGAGCGGGATTTCTGAATTCCCTGACAGACAGAATTCGGTTGATTTCGAAACTGCGCAAGCTTAAATTTAATTTGCTTATTATACCGAATGGTGGGGTAAATAAAAATGCCATCAACTTTTCCAGGCAATTAAATATCTCTGACTGTCGTTGGCATAATGCGGATACCGAGTTCGACGACAGAAATCCCTTGCATGTCACTACAAGGCCTGTGGTACATGAGGTATTATCCGGCTACAAACTTGTTCCTGAGTTAGAAATACCTGATCCAATTACATTGCGCATTTATCCACAGCAAGACCTTAAGATTAAGTGGCAGCATTATTTTAATAACAAGCAAAGGCGCAGAGTGGGATTATTTGTCTCTAATAACAGTTATGAGCGGCAATGGGCGTGGGATAAATGGAAATCATTAGCAAAATCGCTGGCACCAGATTATGAGGTAATCATTTTTCACTCCTCTGAAGAAAAATTTCCTGCGGATTGGGGTGATATGGCTGGCGTATATCGCGTATCAACACAAACTATACCCGATCTGATAGCAGCAATGACCTGTATTGATCTGTCGGTATCAGCTGACAGCGCGCCTGTACATCTTTCCTGCGCACTCAATATTCCAGTGGTCGCATTATTTGAATCCCGCCCGGAGAAATATCTGCGCTGGTATCCTCTGGGCGTAAATAATATCTTGCTTCATGAAGGCAGTATTGTTAATGATATTTCAGTTCCTCGCGTATTAATGGCGGTAAAAGAGTTGTTATCCGGGATTACAGTGCATGAATTAAAGTTCAGGGAATCAAATTAAATTATGCCAGTGCGTAAATTGAAGAAAAAAAATCATGGACGCAGGTGGGGTTTATCTGAAAAGGAATGTGAACATTGCCATGCTAAACGTGGTCTTATTGCACGACTAATCGCGGCCGATAAGAATCTTTGCGATATTTGCTATTTTGAATTGGTAAGATCAACACGTGAAAGAGACCGCAAAGTTGAAGATGAATAAACTGGCCTGCTCAATTTATTAAATTTTACAACCAGCAGGAAGTAAAAGCCTCTGACAATTGGTTCACCTGACAGCGTCAGTCTCAGCAAGGGAGCGGGGCGTTTTGTCAAAATCCTCTCGCTGAGAGAACAGTCCCATCAATTAAATTTAATCAGCGAGTGGCAGTTGAGAGTGCTCCGATTCCACGACGGCTGGAAATGCTATTTTTCGACTTAAATCCAGTATACTGACAGCTTTGTACCGAACGGAGTAAGGCATGGAACATCACTATGCACGGTTGGTAAATTCTGCCGCACTGGCTGCGACCACACTGGCCTCATTGTTACTGTTGGTGAAAATCTTTGCATGGTGGTACACCGGTTCGGTCAGTCTGCTGGCAGCGCTGGTGGACTCGCTTGTGGACATTGCCGCCTCCCTGACCAATCTTTTTGTGGTGCGTTACTCCCTACAACCTGCCGACGAAGAGCACACATTTGGTCATGGTAAAGCGGAATCGCTGGCGGCGCTGGCGCAAAGTATGTTTATTTCTGGCTCCGCGTTGTTTCTCTTTCTGACGGGATTGCAGCACATGGCCACGCCCAGTGAAATGCATGCGCCTCTGGTGGGTATGGTGGTGACTCTGATAGCGCTGTTTTCCACGCTGATGCTGGTGACTTTTCAACGGTGGGTGGTGCGACGAACCCGTAGCCAGGCGATCCGCGCGGATATGTTACATTACCAGTCTGATGTGATCATGAACGGTGCGATCCTGCTGGCGCTGGCGCTCAGCTGGTATGGCTTTAAACGTGCTGATGCTTTGTTTGCGTTAGGTATTGGCGTCTGGATCCTCTACAGTGCTTTGCGTATGGGCTATGAAGCCGTGCAGTCGCTCCTTGACAGGGCGCTGCCTGAAGCAGACCAGCAGGAGATTAAGAATATTGTCTCCAGCTGGCCGGGGGTGCAGGGCGTACATGACATCCGTACCCGGCAATCTGGTCCGACACGTTTTATCCAGCTACATCTTGAGCTGGACGACCACCTGCCGTTATTTCAGGCCCACCGCATTGCGGAAGACGTTGAGCAGGCTTTACTAAGAGGTTTTCCAGGTGCAGATATCACTATTCACCAGGATCCCTGTTCGGTCGTTCCCGAATAGCAGCAATATGAGTTAATATTTCCAGTTATATGAGTGCTTCACCGCCGAAGTCGTCGGCTGGTGAAAAGGGGAGGAAAATAGCCAGATGTTCACTGACCTGAATCAATTCAGCCCAGAGGCATTGATATACTATTGCCATCATTAGTCCATAAAATCGCTCGCGGCGCTCCTTCCCCACAGCGTTCAGACTTTTTATATTTGCATTAACAAGTTCAGAGGTTGTCATGATTAAAAAAATCGGTGTACTGACAAGTGGCGGTGACGCTCCAGGTATGAACGCAGCCATCCGGGGAGTTGTACGCGCAGCGTTAAGTGAAAATCTGGAAGTTTTTGGGATTTATGATGGCTATATGGGGTTGTATGAAGATCGTATGGTCAATCTGGATCGCTACAGCGTGTCGGATATGATTAACCGCGGTGGTACTTTTCTTGGCTCAGCCCGTTTCCCTGAATTCCGTGAAGAATCTGTCCGCGCCGTCGCTATCGAAAATATGAAAAAGCGTGGCATTGATGCGCTGGTGGTTATTGGCGGCGATGGTTCCTACATGGGGGCCAAGCGTCTTACTGAAATGGGTTTTCCGTGCATCGGTCTGCCCGGCACAATCGATAACGATGTTGCCGGAACGGATTACACTATTGGCTACTTCACCGCGCTGGAAACGGTGGTCGAGGCCATTGACCGCTTGCGCGATACCTCTTCCTCACATCAGCGTATTTCTATTGTGGAAGTGATGGGGCGCTATTGTGGCGACCTGACGCTGGCGGCCGCCATTGCGGGTGGCTGCGAGTTTATCGTGCTTCCGGAAATTCCTTACACACGTGAGGAGCTGGTGGAGGAGATCAAAGCCGGTATCGCCAAGGGTAAAAAACATGCCATCGTGGCGATAACTGAGCACATTTGTGATATCGATGAGTTGGCTAAATACATCGAATTTGAGACTAAACGTGAAACCCGCGCAACCGTCCTGGGGCATATTCAGCGCGGGGGTGCGCCAGTGGCCTATGACCGTATTCTCGCGTCGCGTATGGGTGCTTACTCTATCGAATTGTTGTTGCAGGGTTATGGCGGACGTTGTGTCGGTATTCAGAATGAGAAGATGGTGCATCATGACATCATTGATGCCATTGAGAATATGAAACGTCCATTCAAAGGCGACTGGCTGGATACGGCTAAAAAACTTTATTAAGCAAAATCAGGGCACTGAAATACAGTGCCTTTCTTATGCAAATTGTTATGCCATTTAGCTATTACCGCTATTTTTTAATTCTTTAAAACGTAAAAGACTTTGTGTCACGCTCTCTCACAGTAAAAAACCTTTGGGAGCGCGTGAAATGAATAAGTGGAGTGTAGGGTTAACCCTGTTACTGGCCTCAACCAGTGTTCTGGCAAAGGATGTGCAGCTGTTAAACGTTTCTTACGATCCAACTCGTGAGCTTTACGAGCAGTATAACAAGGCTTTCAGTGCCCATTACAAGCAGGAAACTGGCGATAATGTGGTCATCCGTCAATCTCATGGCGGCTCCGGCAAGCAGGCAACTTCAGTCATTAACGGTATTCGCGCCGATGTGGTAACGCTGGCACTGCAATCAGATGTAGATGCTATTGCCGATCGTGGGCGCATTGATAAAAACTGGATCAAACGTCTGCCGGATAACTCTGCTCCTTATACCTCCACGATTGTCTTTCTGGTACGCAAGGGCAATCCAAAGCAAATCCACGACTGGCAGGATCTGGTAAAACCGGGCGTTTCGGTGATTACGCCAAATCCCAAAACCTCCGGTGGCGCGCGCTGGAACTATCTGGCAGCCTGGGGATGGGCGCTGGATAAAAACAAGGGTGATACAGCAAAAGCCCAGGCGTATATCCGCTCACTGTTCAAAAACGTCGAGGTTCAGGATTCCGGGGCGCGTGGCGCCACCAATACTTTCGTAGAGCGTGGCATCGGTGATGTGCTGATTGCTTGGGAAAACGAAGCGTATCTGGCGGTTAACAAGCTGGGCAAAGATAAGTTTGAAATTGTTACCCCTGGCGAGTCTATCCTGGCTGAACCTACCGTATCCGTGGTGGATAAGGTGGTAGACGAGCGTGATACCCGTAAAGTGGCTGAAGAGTACCTGAAGTACCTCTATTCACCTGAAGGTCAGGACATCGCGGCGCAAAATTATTATCGCCCACGCGATCCAGCGGTGGCGAAAAAGTATGCCAGCACTTTTGCACCGGTCAAACTGTTTACCATCAACGATGCTAAGTTTGGCGGCTGGAGCAAAGCGCAGAAAACCCATTTTGCCGATGGTGGTACCTATGATCAGGCCATGCAGCGCTGAATAATCCTGTCAGCATCAGGGCCGGACAACTGTCCGGCCTTTTTTTTATCTGCTGCTGCATTTGTAACCATTTTCATTAATCACCTGGGTATATTATTTGAAATGTTCTTCTATAATAATTGGTTTACATAGTGAGCCAATCACGCTCAGAGGTTTCCAGATATGCAGGGGCAAAAGCATACCCTCATCGCAGTGGTATTAGTTGGGGTGGTGGTGACAGCGGGCTGTGCCTCTGTAGCGTTGAGTAGAAAAAACAACGCGGATGCGTTATGGAAAATTGTCAGTCAGAAATGCGTTCCAAACCAGCAAAAGAATCATGATCCCAGCCCCTGTCGTGCGGTCGATCTCCGTTATGATTATGTGGTGCTGAAAGATCGCGTCGGTCCCCTGCAATTTTTACTGATCCCGACAGAAAAGATCAGCGGAATTGAAAGTCCCAGATTGCTCAATCCTTCCACCCCCAATTTCTTCGCTGAAGCCTGGCGTTCTCGTCATTACATGAGTGAGAAGCGCGGCCAGCCGATGAGTGAAAGCGTGGTATCGCTGGCGGTTAACTCCGTCAGTGGCAGAACGCAAAACCAGCTACATATTCATATCTCCTGCCTGCGTAGTGATATCCGACAGCGTCTGGACAGCCTGTCGTCGATACTGAAAAACAGCTGGCAGTCTGAACAGCTGGGAGAACATCAGTATCAGGTCAGAACGCTGACCGGCGATGAGATGCAGAGAACCAGCCTGTTTATCCGTGTTGCAAATGAGCTGCCCGGTGCGCGTGAGGAGATGGGGAAATATGGCATAGCGGTGGCTGCGTTGCCGGATGGCCGCCGTGTGCTGATGGTCATCAGGCGCAACTTGTTGTTGCTCAACCCCGCCTCTGCGGAGGAGCTACAGGACCACAGTTGCAGCATTCTGAAATCGTAAAGGGATAAAGCCTGGCCCATCAGACTGGGTTATTTGCCATTCCGCTGCCAGGCTGCGCGCATACCTTGCGTACCCCCTCAGCGCTTCAGGTTGTTCCGCGCTGCCCGGGCCGGAGTGATGACAACATACACGCTGATGGCCAGGGTTTTAGTGTTTACTCGTGGCAGATTCGATCGGTTCGTCATCAGCATATTTTGCTGTGGCAATCCATGCGGCGCAGAACAGCGTTAAGCGCGCAAAGAAATAGAAAAACGCCATCAGCCCCAACACCGATCCAAAAGCTGCTCCCGATGGCGAGGACGCCAGTTTTGGCAGCGTTAATGTCATGATGAATTTGATGATTTCAAAGCCTGTTGCAGCCAGCAACGTGCCACGGAACAGCGCTTTCTTCCGGGGTTTATGTCGCGGTAATATCCAGAAAATCCACAGAAATAACAGATAATTAGCCAGAATGGATATCGACAGGGCGATCAGCGTCATCGCCGGGCGTAGCCATTCAATACCCTCCAGACCCAGAGCCCGGACAATGCTGGCCTGAGCCGCTCCGGCAACGGACGTCAAAGAGAGCGTGACAATCAGCGCCACGACCAGTCCGGTGAGCGAGATAAAGTCGCGCGTATACTTAAACCAGACCTTTTCCTTATCCTGCTCGTTACGCTCCCAGACATCGCGTGACTGGGCACGGATGGCCTCTCGCAGATTACCCATCCAGCTAATCCCGGAGTAGAGCGCGATAAGCAACCCGGTCACTCCGACGGTGGTACGCTGCTGCACTGCGGTGTTCACCGTGTTTTTCAGCGTTGAGGCGAGGGTGGGATCGCTGATGTTGTTGACGATCTTATTAATCAGCTCGGTCAATAAGTCCTGATTAGACGCCAGCACAAAGCCTACGGCGGCAAAGGACACCATCAGGATGGGAATCAGCGAAAGAAAGGAGAAATAGGTAATCGCGGCGCCAAACTGGCTACCCAGCCGGTCATTAAAGCGTTCTCCTGCACGAATAAAATGGGCCACGGCGTGGTTTGCCTTAAACCGGGTGGCAAGGGTTGAGACGCGATCAATCGATTTATCGACGGTCTGATTCCCCGTTTTGATATTAAGTAGTGGTTTATCCTGCTGATGCTGCACATCTGTCGGTTTTTTTTCCGTCATGAAACCTTCTTCGTCTTCTTCAGGTGCGGGCTGTTAGCAAATTATAACCTGTGGATCAGTCTACGTAACTTTGCATCGCCCTGCTCAGCCATTCCATAAAGACGTGTACTCGTCTCGCCAGATTACGGCGATGAGGGAAAATCAGCGACAGGGGCATTGGCTCTGGGCGAAAATGCGGCAGAATTTCAACCAGCCTCTTATCTTTAATCGCCTGACGCATTCCGCGTTCAGGTGCCTGAATAATGCCCAGGCCAGAAAGGCAGGCCGCACGATAAGCCTGAGTATTGTTGACGGTAACGGTGCCACCGGTCTTGATGAAATGGCGGCTTTTGCCGTCAAAAAATTCAAACCCCGCAGGCGTGCTACCCAAATGCTGGCTGTAATGCACCACGGCGTGAGTGGCAAGGTCCTCCAGCGCGACCGGTGTTCCAAAACGCGCCAGATAATCCGGGCTGGCGCAGTTAATCTGGGTCAGCGTTCCCAGAGAACGGGCAATAAGGCCGGAATCTTCCAGCACGCCGCCACGTATTACGCAATCAAAGCCCTCTCTGACCACATCCACCCGATGGTCGCTGCTGCTCAGTTCCAGCTCAATCCCCGGATACTGTTGAAGAAATTCCGGCAGCATTGGCAGGATACAGTCACAGGCCAGGCTGACTGGCATATCTACTCGCAGACGACCACTGACTGACGCGGGATCGTGTTGAAACAGCGAATCCATCTCTTCCAGCGTAGCCAGCAGCTCCCGGCAACGTTCGTAATAAACCTGACCGTCCTGAGTCAGCTGTACCCGCCGCGTGGTGCGATGCAGCAACCGCGTACCCAGATTGTTTTCCAGCGTCTGGAGCTGTCGTGACAGGCTGCCTTTTGGTAATCCCAGGCTTTCAGCCGCGCGGGTGAAACTTTGTAATTCCGCCACCCTGACAAAAATCTGCATTGCCTGAATTTTATCCACTTTGCTGCCTTTTGTTGCTCAGAATGAAACAGTGATATGCATTTATAAATATTTATAGATCAGAGTGAAGCTAATAATCTCTCTTTTGTTGATAAAAAAACCAGTGGAGAAGAACATGAGCGATAAAATTGCATTAATCACCGGTGGAAGTCGTGGTTTAGGTAAGAATGCGGCGCTGAAACTGGCTGCACGAGGGGTAAATATCATCCTGACCTGGCACAGCTTCGAACAGCAGGCGCGGGAGGTCGTTGCACAAATTGAGGCGCTCGGCTCCCGTGGCGTGGCGCTCCAGCTGGATACCGGCAACAGTAAAACCTTCCCTGGCTTTGCCAGTGAAGTGCAGCAACAGCTAAAAGCGATATGGCAACGCGACACGTTTGATTATTTATTAAACAACGCCGGAGCCGGAGTGCATCAGGAGTTCATCACCACCAGTGAAGAACAGTTTGACCAGATGGTGAATGTGCATTTCAAAGGCCCTTTTTTCCTGACGCAGAAGCTGTTGCCGCTGATGGCCGATGGTGGTCGCATTCTGAATGTATCCAGCGGGCTGGCCCGGTTCAGTTTGCCTGGCTCCAGCGCTTACGCTTCGGTAAAAGGTGCAATTGAGGTGTTAACCCGCTACCAGGCGAAGGAACTCGGTGCGAGAGGGATCACCGCCAATGTGCTGGCCCCTGGCGCTATCGAAACTGATTTCAGTGGTGGGATGGTGAGGGACAATCCGCAGGTGAATGCTTTCGTCAGTTCCATTACGGCGCTGGGTCGTCCCGGATTGCCGGATGATATTGGTGATGCCGTTGCTTTATTGCTTAGCGATGAGAGTGGCTGGATTAATGGCCAGCGCATTGAAGCCTCTGGCGGCATGGCGCTCTGATGGAGCGCCTTAAAGTGGAATGGCTCAGACGTTAATGGTGCCGTCAATGACCGTCACTGACTGACCGCCAATCCACACGCCATCTGGCGTGTAATTCACGCTCAGGCGGCCGGCACGTTGCAGAACGGTGCCCTGGCGCACGCGGTAATCCAGCGTCTTCCCCTGTGCCTGAAGATAAAGGGCCAGACAGGCGTTGGCGCTGCCTGTAACCGGGTCTTCAACCAGTGCACCATTTTCAGTAAACAGGCCGCGCACTTCATACTGCTCCCTCTCGCCAGCAAGCGGCCCGAATATCATCACGCCATTTACGCGGGCTTTTTGCGTCAGCCGCTCAAATTCCACCACGTTGGGTTTAACCGCCAGCACGTCACGGGCAGAGGTCATTGGCACCAGAAGCCAGCGAATGCCCATATCAGCCACCATCACCGGCAGCGTGTTCTCCATCGCCTCGCTGTTTAGTGCACTGCTGAGCGGGGCATCACTGAATTCTGACAGCGTGGCCTCCGGCGCGGCGAAGGCCAGGTGGTGGTCAGCAGCTGTTTTGATCGTCACCAGCCCGATACCGCACTGCTGAACGATCTTACCCGGCATTTTCAGACTGATTCCCGATTCCAGCAGAGCGTGTGCGGTGCCCAGCGTCGGATGTCCGGCAAAAGGCAGTTCGAGAGTGGGGGTAAAGATACGCACCCGATAATCGGCCGCCGGGTCGCTGGCCGGCAGGACAAAAGTGGTTTCCGACAGGTTGGTCCAGCGTGCGATAGCCTGCATCTGCTCATCGCTTAGCCCGTCGGCTTCCAGCACTACCGCCAGTGGGTTGCCGTTCAGCGGCGAAGAAGTGAAAACATCAACTTGCTTAAAAGCGCGTAATTGCGACATTGTGAGTATCCTTGCCATTATCAGCCCGTGCCGGGTTGAATGCTAAATAAAAGTGACGATCTTATGCTGAAGATATTAGGAAGGGCCTCATCGATCAACGTCAGAAAAGTGCTGTGGCTGTGTGACGAGCTGAATATTGCCTGGAGACGTGATGACTGGGGCGAAGGTTTTAAGTCACCTCAGCAGGATGCCTTTAAGGCGATGAATCCTAATGCTTTGATTCCGGTAATCCAGGATGGCGATTTTATTATGTGGGAATCCAATGCCATTATTCGCTATCTGGCCAATGCATATGGCGGCGGCTGGCTCTATCCGGACGATCCCCGCGCCCGTGCGCCGGTCGATCAATGGATAGACTGGCAGGCGACCGAGCTGAATACCTCCTGGCGCTATGCTTTTATGTCACTGGTACGGCATTCCCCTGCGCACCAGGACCCGCGTCTGCTGGCTGCGGCCTGTAAGGGCTGGTCGCACACGATGGCTATCCTCAATCAGCAACTGGAACGTACCGGAGCCTGGGTGGCAGGGAACGCCTTTTCACTGGCTGATATTCCGATAGGTCTGTCGGTTAACCGTTGGTACGAAACGCCGCTGGACCATCCTGACCTGCCTGCGGTGCGGGCGTACTACGAACGGCTCACCGAAAGAAAAGGGTATGCAGCCTGGGGGCGCAACGGTACGCCCTGAATCTCATTCGCTGCCTGCTGCTATCCCAGTCATTTCGCAGGCCAGTGCGCCAGTTCTTTTCAGCGCCCAGCTGTAGCGGTCGTCAAACGGATAGCAGCAGCTCAGGCGCATGGCGCTGTTACCCCGTTCGCTGAGCGTATAGAGCGCACCGGGTGTCAGACAGATTTTCTCCTGCAACAGACGGTGGAACAGCGCGACGCAGTCCAGCCTGCCGGGCAGTTCAACCCAGAATACAAACCCGCCGCTGGGCTGGGTGGCTCGTGTTCCTGCCGGAAAGTGTCGGGCGATCATGCCGCGTGCCTCATCCATCTGGGCAGCATAACGGCGGCGAAGATTGCGCAGATGATGATCATAGCCGCCTGACTCCAGAAAATGCCCCAGCGTTTCAGAAAGCAGCCTTGATTCTGCCAGCGAGGAGACAGACTTCAGCCGCGCCAGTTTTTCATGAAAACGTCCGCCCGCCATCCAGCCAAGATGGAAGTCAGGCGCGATGGTTTTGGTAAAACTGGTGCAGTGAATGATCCAGCCATCGCTGTCAAAGGCTTTTACCGCCGGTGACAGCGGCCAGTTGAATTGCAGTTCACAGTACAGGCCATCTTCGATCAGCGGCACCTGGTAGTGATTGACCATTTTTGCCAGGCGTTTTTTATCGGGCAACGTCATGGTGCAGCCCATTGGATTTTGCGCTGTCGGCATGGCGACCAGTGCCTGGATGCGCTTCTCTTGTAACACCAGCTCCAGCGCATCCAGCGACAGGCCATGCTGCGGATCGGTGGGGATTTCCAGCACGCTCAGCCCCAGACTGGCCAGCAGAGGAAAGAGATAAAAATAGGTTGGTGTTTCCACACCGACGCAGTCACCCGGAGTGGTAACGGCCCGAAGCGCCAGTTGCAGCGCCTCCATACAGCCATGAGTCAGGGTGATCTCTTCTGCTGTCAGGCCCATCCCAAGGTCCAGCGCGCGTCGTGCGATTTCCCGGCGCAGCCGCTGACTGCCAGGCGGCAGGGCATAGCGGCCAATCAGCATCGGTTCCCGACGCAGCAACGAGGAGATAATACGGCTGATTTTTGCTGTGGGATAAAAGTCGCTGTTCTGCGGGCAGGCGAGGGAGATGTTGGTGTAGTCAGGATGATTTTGTGCGGCAAAAACGGTTTCAATCAGCGCCAGCTTATCGCTTCCCGGAGAGTGCACCGTCGGGTGGAGTCGGCTGAGGGCTTTAACCGAAGGCAGCACGCTGCGCACATAATAACCAGACTGAGGGCGTGCCTCGATCAGTCCGCGATCCTCCAGGATACGGTAGGCCGTCAGCACAGTATTGACGCTGACCTGATGATGGCTGGCACAGCGGCGGATCGCAGGCAGGCGGCTACCGGGAGGATAAGTTCCGCAGTGAATCGCTTCCGCCAGGGTGACGGCCAGCTGTTGATAGAGCGGTGATTCCTCGGTTTCGCTGATGGACACAATTATTCCTCTCGGGGATGGGTACAATACAGGGATAAGGATGACTGTACCCATAACAATAGTCTGTTTCTGAATCTGTTACCATATCGTGGCAGCCTGTATGTTGATGTTCTTACTCATCATCAGGATAACAATCATGCTCGACCCCTCCTTTTTCAGTTACGTCACGGTTATGTCGATTACGCCAGGCCCTAACAACCTGATGCTGGCGACGTCCGGCGTGAATTTTGGCATGAGACGAACACTGCCAATGATGATGGGAATTGTCTGTGGCTGTGCGCTCCAGACTGCCCTCGCCGGGCTGCTGCTGGATGTGTTACTCCAGTGGATGAGTGCGGTCAGAGTGCCTCTGACGCTGCTTGGCTGTAGTTATCTGCTGTGGCTGTCATGGAAGATTTTTCGCGCAGGATCGCCGGAGATGCAGGAAAAATCCCGCCCCATGACGCTACTGGGCAGCGCGGCGTTTCAGGCGGTGAATCCCAAAGCCTGGCTGATGGCTACCAATGTTGCGCTGATGTACAGCTCAGGCAATGGCATTCTGGCGGTAGCGGTGGGATTTATGGTGCTCAATCTACCCTGCATCATGGTCTGGGCGGTGATGGGGGACCGGATGGGCCGTCACTTGCAGGTGCCGTGGAAATTGCGAGCATTCAACAGTGTGATGGCGCTGTCGCTGGTACTGACTACCGTATGGATGCTGGTGGAAGCCGTTAACATCCGCTGAATCAATCATCTTGTCGGCAGGAAGAGGGGTGAGGCAGGATAAAGCAGGGTGGTTATACCACCCTGTTATGACCGTTCCGGCGGGATTATTTGCCAATAACCGCCGCGTGGCCGTCTTTGTTTTCATCGTTGGCCGCTGATGAAGGCGTGTAATCAAGTTGCAGAATGCGGCTGGTTTCCGCCATTTCATGTTCCGTCGCCGCCACGTTACCGTTCAGTTTCTGACCATAGGACGGAATTATTGCCCTGAGTTTCGACTGCCATGCCGCACTGTGGAACTGCTCCTTAAAGACTTTATTCATCAGGTCAAGCATGATTGGCGCAGCGGTAGAGGCACCCGGCGAGGCACCCAGCAGCGCTGAAATGGTGCCATCTTCAGAGGTCACCACTTCGGTTCCCAGCTTCAGCACGCCGCCTTTTTTCTCATCTTTCTTGATGATCTGCACGCGCTGTCCGGCTTTTACCCGCTGCCAGTCGCCTTGCCGCGCCTCAGGAAAATAGTCCTGCAAGGCTTTCAGCCGCGCCTCATCGGTCAGCAACACCTGACCGACCAGATATTTGATTAAATCAAAATTCCCCAGACCGACATGCACCATTGGCATCAGGTTGGTCGGGGTGATTGAGCCAAACATATCCCACAGCGAACCCTGTTTAAGGAAACGGGTCGAGAAGGTGGCGAACGGCCCAAACAACAGTACCTGTTTGCCATCCAGCATCCGGGTATCAAGATGAGGCACCGACATGGGCGGTGCGCCGACGGATGCTTTGCCATACACCTTCGCCAGATGACGTTGTACCACCTGCGGATTGTCGCTCACCAGGAACTCGCCGCCGACCGGGAAACCAGCATAATTTTTGGCTTCCGGAATCCCCGTGCTCTGTAACAGGGGCAGCGCCGCGCCTCCCGCACCAATAAAAATATATTTCGCCCGCAAGGTCTTTTCTTTACCGTTTTTATTCAGGTCGGCCAGACTGACCTGCCAGCTGCCGTCCTGATTGCGTCTGAAACGGCGTACCTCATGGCGAGTTTGCAGGGTGAAGTGCGCACTTTTCTGCATCGAGGCGATCAACTGGCGGGTGATTTCGCCAAAGTTAACGTCCGTTCCTGCTGAGGTGCGCGTCGCGGCAACAGGCTGTGTTGCATCACACCCTTCCATCATCAGCGGCACCCATTCCCTGATCTGCTCAGGATCTTCCGAGTATTCCATTCCACGAAAGAGGGTGCTTTTTTGCAGAGCGTTGAATCGTTTCTTCAGAAAACTGACGTTCTCATCGCCCCAGACGAAGCTCATGTGCGGCACACTTTTAATAAAACTGTGTGGCTCCTTCAGCATTCCCTTCTGTACCTGATGGGCCCAGAACTGGCGCGACTGCTGAAAGGCTTCATTAATATTGATGGCTTTCTGAATATCGACGCTGCCGTCACTGTTCTCCGGGGTGTAGTTCATTTCCGCAAGGGCGGCATGACCTGTCCCGGCATTATTCCAGCCATCAGAGCTTTCGCCGGCCACATCCGCCAGCCGCTCAACCATTGTGATATGCCAGCCTGGCTCCAGTTCCTGTAAATAAGCACCCAGGGTGGCGCTCATAATACCGCCGCCGATCAACAGCACATCGACGTCTGTTTTCTGTTGCTGTTCGGAGGCCGGGGTAAGGTTTTCGGCTGATTTTCGCATGGGGCGACATCTCCATATGTTGACGAATCAACATGTTAAGCAGGTGAAACAGCCCGGTTTCGGCAGAAAAAATCTGGCTGAATCGCTGAATACAAGGGGATAGCTGGCCGCGACGCCATACCGCAGGCATGGATGAGTTGGCAACCAGTCAGGCTGTCAGAAAATATACCATTGTTATGAGTAAATTAAAAAAATGTTTAAATATTAAAAATGAGAATGAAGAATAAAAAGAAATCAGTAATAGTAATAATGAAGCTGAGGAAGGAGACGGATATTCTGAATATATCTTTTAACATCATGCAATTAAATGAAAATGAGCAAAAGAATCGACTGATTTTCCAGGCCCGAATCTGGTGCTGAATCGAGCCTGCTGAAGAGTGAAGTGTAAATTTTTCCGGCTGCCAGCAAGCCACAGCCGCCTCAGAGCATCTGTTCAGTTACCGGGCATGCTGTCGGGTAATTTTCGATGGCTGATGGCCAGACGGTTCCAGGCATTCATCAGGCCGATGGCGATACTCATATCGGTGATCTCCTTATCGCTGAATGCTACCGAAACCTCTGCAAATACCGCATCCGGCGCCTGCGTCCGGGCAATTAAGGTCAGCGACTCTGCCCAGGCCAGTGCAGCCTGTTCCCGGGACGTGAACCAGCTCCCGGCCTCACGCCAGACTTTAGTCAGTACGATTTTGTCCCAGGCCAGTCCTGCTCCATGCAACGCTTTGGTATGTTTATCGATGCAGTAAGCGCAGCCGTTGATTTCTGAAATGCGCAAAAAAATCAGTTCAGTGAGTTCCATTGCCAGCCCTGATTGCGCAACATAGTTGTATACACCTGCCAGTGCTTTCATACCTGCCGGTGCGACCTGTGCGTAGTGGATGCGTTCGCTCATTCTCTTCTCCTGTGATTACATCGCGGATCCCGGCATAACAATGGTGCCGGTACTGAGCAGATTCTCTCTGTCCTGATGGAACAACAAAAGTGCCAGGAATTGACAAAAACAGTGGCCCATCCCTGCCAGCCGAAATTGACCTTACCCTGAGTCGTCAGGCTTCTCTGAACCTGAGTGAACAGATAGTTGCGGCTGTCAGCGCTGCGATCCGATCCGGACGGATTCGTCCCGGTGCACGGATGCCTTCCGCCCGTGACTTTGCAATACAGCTTGGTGTGGCTCGCGGAACGGTGCGTGCCGCCTATGACATGCTGGCGGACAGCCAGTTGTTGGTGGCAAAAGGCGCAGCAGGAACCTGGGTCGGCGAGCGACTGCTTCTGCCATCAACCTCTGTGCCACAGATATCGACTCCGTCGCCGCTGTCAGGCGTTCTGCATGATTTTGGTACCCCGCCACGGATTTTTCAGCTGGGTGTTCCTGCGGGTGACGCATTTCCGGGGAAAGTATGGTCGCGTATCGTATCCCGTCATGCCCGCAGAATGAGTGGCAGGTCGGTCGGCTATCCCGACCCGCGTGGCAGTCAACATTTGCGCGAACAACTGGTCAGTTATCTGGCAATGACGCGTGGAATAAATTGCCAGGCATCGCAAATTATCATTACGCACGGTTTTGCCGGTGCGCTGGGATTAATTAGCCTGGCAATGAACTGGTGTGGGCAAAAAATCTGGACAGAAGACCCCGGTTATCTGCTGGCGCGTAAAGCGCTGGAGCTGGCCGGAATGACAGTGGTTGGCGTTAAGGTTGATCAGGAAGGAATACGGGTGAGCGAGGGGCAGAGCCTTGCTTCCGATGCCAGGCTGGCGCTGGTTACGCCAGGACAGCAGGCTCCGTTGGGTATGCCTCTGTCGCCTGGCCGACGCGGTGAATTACTCCACTGGGCGAAGATGTCTGAGGGCTTCATCATAGAAGATGATTACCTTGGTGAGTTGCAGTTAACGGGCCGCGCCGCGCCAGCTCTGGCATCACTGGACGGTGAGCGGGTTTTGCATATCGGTACGTTCAGTAAGAATCTCAGCCCCGCATTGCGGATGGGATATCTGGTGGTGCCGGAGAGGCTGTCCGGACAATTTGGCGACGTTGCTGCTGCTCTCTTACCTGCCGCGTCTTTTGTGCTACAGGATGCCGTTGCAGAGTTTTTGCGTGAGGGGCATTTTATGCGGCACCTTCGGCGGATGAAGCGCCTGTATGCGCAACGGCAGGCAAAAATGCTGTCAGCCCTGAGAAATCATTTCCCTCTGGTTTATCCGGCAGCTCTGGCCGTGGTGGTTGAATTTTCTCCCGGGACGAAGGACGTGGACATTGCCCGCAAAGCGCTGGCTTATGGTATGGCCCCGACGCCTCTCTCGCGCTGGTATCTGCATGAAGAACAGTGCCGTTACGGGTTAATACTGAGCGTGACGAACATGCCGGAAGAGGGATTTGAAAGTCATGTGCTGACATTAAAAAGTCTGGAGGAGCGGTGGGGGTAAGTGAAAACCCTGCGCCGTTTTCAGCGCAGGGAGAACGATCAGACGTTTTTAGCCGCAGCCGCAGCTTTGACGATCACTGCAAAAGCATCTGCTTTCAGTGATGCGCCGCCAACCAATGCGCCGTCGATGTCTGGTTGTGCAAAGAGTTCAGCGGCATTTTTGTCGTTAACAGAACCACCGTACTGAATGATCACCTGAGCCGCCACGCTGGCGTCTTTTTTCGCAATGTGATCGCGAATGAATTTATGTACCGCCTGTGCCTGAGCTGGGGTGGCTGATTTTCCGGTGCCAATAGCCCAGACTGGCTCATAGGCAATGACCACGCCATTGAAGGCTTCAGCGCCCTGGGTGTTGAGCACCGCATCGATCTGGCGGGCACAGACTTCTTCTGTTTTACCTGCTTCGTTTTCGGCTTCGGTTTCACCAATGCAGAGAACCGGAACCAGGCCCGCTTCTTTCAGCACGGCGAATTTTTTGGCGATCAGCTCATCGCTCTCTTTGTGATAGGTGCGACGCTCAGAGTGACCAATAATGATGTATTTCGCGCCGATATCTTTCAGCATCTCAGCAGAGATTTCACCGGTGAAAGCACCAGACAGATTGACGTCAACGTTTTGGGCGCCAGCCGCAATGTGGCTACCCGCAATAGCGTGTTTTGCCTGATCCAGATACATCACCGGTGGGGCTATGGCTACACCGCAGCCGTCAACGTTGCTCAGCTCGGTGCGCAGACCGGCGATCAGTTCGTTGACCATGTGTTTGCTGCCGTTCAGTTTCCAGTTACCCATTACTAACGGATGTCGCATTATTTCCTCCACGCTTAGCGCGATACGGTTAAATTAGCCTGCCTCAGCAGCGTTGTCTGCCGGACAGTATAGAGATCAAAACCTCTGAAGGCTTTGCTTTTCGTCATTTTTGACCGCAAGTCAGCCAGTGCTCATGGCAAGCTTAAGTGGTTCGATGGCAAAGGTCAGCCCTTTATCGCCATTATCAGAAACGATATAGCGCAGAGCACCTTCGCTTTGAGAAAAATAGCGTAAGCCTTTACCCTTGCTCAGCAGGTCGTCCAGCCGTTTCAGGCTCTGTTCTTCGTTCAGCGTCGGCTCAAAAAAACGCTCCAGCGCGGCCATGTAAGCGCGAGCGATATCACGTGAGCTTTGCTCCTCCGGACCGGGAATGGGCAACCAGGTTATTTGTAACGTTTTGATCTTTCCTGTGCCTTGTTCAAGGGCGGTTGAGGAATAGATATTTTCGTTGATCTTGCTGGCAGCACGGGTCAAATTACTTTTGTCGTCACGGTTGTCGATTGCCCGGTATTCCGGGATCTGCAAGGTTGGATTGCTGAGATTATACTTTTCGCGAAACTGGCCGATAGTCATATCAAAGGTAGGCGCACCGGGTAAAAGATAGGGCGCAGTTGGCAAATGCTCAGCATGATCCTGAGGGTCAGCATCGGCCCGGGCTGGTGCCATCGCCAGTATGCCGAGTAACACCATGCCCGCGAAAAGCGTTTCTTTCATTTTCATCTGCCCTTACCTGTGCATTTTTACGGAAGATTAGAGCGGACAATCGCTGGAAAAGTCAAAGGTTGAGGCTGTTCCTGGGGATAAAAAAATGACCTTACAAGCGTGGTGTTTTTCCTATCGCGGCAGGATCGGTCGGCGCGATCTCTGGATCTGGCTAATGCTGTGGCTGATACTGATGATCGTGTTATTTATGCTGGCGTCCTGTGAATGGGTGAGCACGCAGACCGCCGCTTTTTGCGTGGTCAGCCTGTTATGGCCAACCAGTGCAGTGGTGGTTAAGCGTCTTCATGACCGTAACAAACCGGGTTACTGGGGACTGCTGTTGATTGCTGCCTGGATGCTGTCGGCTGGCAACTGGGAGATGTTACCCGCAAGTTGGCAATGGGCGCTGGGGCGCTTTATCCCGACGCTGATTCTGGTGACCATGACGCTGGAGCTGGTGGTGTTGCCAGGCACCAGAGGGGATAATCGTTTTGGCACAACCGCCTGCCGGGTTAACTATTCTGGCCGCAGAGCCTCAGACTACCAGTAATGTTCACTGGTCATATGTCCGGGCTTACGTTTAAGATGTTTTCGCATCTGGCGCGTGTCTTTCAGCAGTTGCTGAGTGTCCCTGACCATTTGCGGGTTACCGCACAGCATGACGTGACTGTGTTCCGCCTCCAGAGCCAGCCCAACGGCTGATTCCAGCTGACCACTGGCGATCAACGCCGGGACGCGGCCGGTCAGCGAGCCGGCAGCCTCTTCCCGACTGACCACCGTCTGAATGCGGAGCTTACCGTTATATTGTTGTTGCAGTTGCTGCATCAGCGGCAGGTAGCTCAGATCCTGGGCGTAACGTGCTGCATGAACCAGTACAATATGTTCGAAACGCTCCAGACCTTTCGCTTCCTGTAATATTGACAGATAAGGCCCGATGGCGGTGCCGGTAGCCAGCATCCACAGTGTTTTACAGGGAGGGATTTCGTCCAGCACGAAAAATCCCGCCGACTCTTTCGTGATCATCACCTGTTGGCCGGGTTTTAACTGGTGTAATTGCGGGCTGAGTTTCCCTTCAGGGACGTTGACAATGTAAAACTCCAGATGGTCGTCGCTGGGTGCGTTAACGAAGGAATAGGCACGCTGAACGCGCTCACCGTCGGTTTCCAGCGCCAGCTTGGCAAACTGGCCGGCGATGAAAGGATCAATTGGAGCAGTGACGACAAGGCTGAATAAACTGTCAGTCCAGGTCTTTACCTCTTTAATACTGGCGTTAACCCATTCGGCCATAACAACTCCTTAGTCGGTGTGGGGCGGGGTGGTCTCCTATCTTCGCTACTGGCGAGGCTTTTTTCCAGTGACTGCCAGTCATAAAGCTCATATCGACAAATGACCCTGGCACGGGTGCACGCAAAGCGCCAAATCTCCTCGTCGACAGGGGAGCCGGTGGTGGCTGGGCTCCAGGGAACGGTTTCCCCCTGGTGAAGGGTAACCTTAAGTGCCACGGCGCTGAGCTGAGCAATATTGTCCAGCCGTTCAGGGTAAGGCCTTACAAGCACGGTATCTTATACCGGAATGAGCAAGGTGACGGCTCACCTTGCCCAGGGTGATTACAAAATATAAGGGTGAAGATTCTCGTCCTTACGATCCAGATAATGGACGGACTTAATGCGACGAATGGTGCGCGATTTGCCACGGATAAGTAGTGTTTCCGTGGTGGCAATATTGCCCTTGCGGGTAATACCTTTGAGCAGGTCGCCGTCAGTGATGCCGGTGGCAGAGAAGATAACATTATCGTCTTTCGCCATATCATCAAGTTGCAGCACCCTGCCAGCGTCTATCCCCATTGCAGCGCAGCGCTGCAACTCCTGTTCACCGGCAGCCCGGTTTTCAGGGGTGTCGCCTTTGACATGATGGCGGGCCAGCAGTCGACCCTGCATATCGCCACCCAGCGCACGGATGACCGCAGCCGAAACCACGCCCTCGGGCGCGCCGCCAATGCCGTAAAGTACGTCCACTTCACTGTCCGGCATACAGGTCAGAATCGATGCGGCCACATCGCCATCAGGAAAAGCAAATACCCGCACGCCAAGCTGTTTAAGCATGGCAATAACCGCCTCATGGCGCGGTTTGGCTAGCAGGGTAACGGTTAATTCGGACAGGGGCTTTTGCAACGCTCCGGCGATCCGCCGCAGGTTCTCTTCCAGCGGCTGGTTCAGGTCAATTACACCTTTTGCTCCCGGTCCGACAACCAGCTTTTCCATATACATATCCGGAGCATTCAGGAAGCAGCCTTTGTTACCGACGGCCAGCACCGCCAGCGCATTAGCCTGTCCCATTGCGGTCATTCTGGTCCCTTCAATGGGATCGACGGCAATATCTACGCGATCGCCATTGCCGCTGCCCACCCTTTCACCAATATAGAGCATGGGAGCTTCATCAATTTCCCCCTCGCCAATCACAATCTGACCGTCAATGTTGACGTTATTGAGCACGATGCGCATGGCATGGACAGCTGCACCGTCGGCGGCATTTTTATCACCGCGCCCCAGCCATTTATATCCGGCCAGCGCGGCGGCTTCCGTTACGCGTGAAAATTCAATGGCGAGTTCTCGTTTCATGATTTGCCCTGGTGGAATGATCAGGCAGAGGAGTTTATCACAGCGGAGAAAAAGGAAGGGGAAATGCCCGCGCTCCTGACAATCGCGGGCGGGAGGGGATTATGCGTCGTCCTGCTCTTCCCATGCCTGGGCGCGGGCAACGGCTTTTCTCCATCCGGCGTAGCGGTAGTTGCGCTCGCTGCTTTCGATGCCGGGACGGAATTCACGCTCAATGACGGCTTTCTCTTTGACTTCATCCAGATCTTTCCAGAAGCCAACGGCCAGGCCTGCCAGATAGGCGGCTCCCAGGGCGGTGACTTCACGAACTTCCGGGCGCTCTACGCGGGTGCCGAGAATATCGGACTGGAACTGCATCAGGAAGTTGTTGGCTACCGCTCCACCATCCACGCGCAGCGATTGCAGACGGGTATCCGCATCGTTTTGCATTGCTTCCAGCACGTCACGAGTCTGATAGGCAATGGACTCCAGCGTTGCGCGAATAATGTGGTTAGCATTTGCACCGCGCGTCAGGCCGAAAATCGCACCGCGTGCATAGGGGTCCCAGTAAGGTGCGCCCAGTCCCGTAAAGGCCGGAACGACATAAACGCCGTTACTGTCTTTCACTTTCATCGCGAAGTATTCAGAATCGGTCGCGTCACCAATCAGTTTCATCTCATCCCGCAACCACTGGATAGAGGCTCCACCGATAAACACCGCACCTTCCAGTGCATAGTTCACTTCACCGCGTGGGCCACAGGCAATGGTAGTCAGCAGACCATGGGTTGAGGTGACGGCTTCAGTTCCGGTATTCATCAGCATAAAGCAGCCGGTGCCGTAGGTATTCTTCGCCATGCCCGGCTGAACGCACATCTGACCATAAAGTGCCGCCTGCTGGTCACCGGCAATACCCGCGATAGGAATACGTGTCCCGCCTTTACCACCAATGTTGGTCTGACCGTACACTTCGGAAGAGGATTTCACCTCAGGCAGCATTTCACGCGGAATATCAAGAATTTCCAGCATGCGCTCGTCCCACTCCAGCTTGTGGATGTTGAACATCATGGTGCGCGAGGCATTGGTGTAATCGGTGATGTGCACGCGGCCCTGGGTCATTTTCCACACCAGCCAGCAATCAACGGTGCCAAACAGCAGCTCGCCGCGTTTAGCACGTTCGCGGGCACCTTCAACATTGTCGAGGATCCACTTAACTTTAGTGCCAGAGAAGTAAGGGTTGATCACCAGGCCAGTGGTGTGCTGGATATACTCTTCCAGTCCCTCTTTTTTCAGTTTTGCACAGTAATCAGCGGTACGCGGATCCTGCCAGACAATCGCGTTATAAACCGGCTTACCGGTTTCCTTATCCCAGACGATAGCGGTTTCACGCTGGTTAGTAATACCGATAGCGGCAATTTCATCTGAACGGATATCGGCGTGGGCCAGCACTTCAACCAGTGTTGAACTTTGTGATGCCCAGATGTCCATCGGGTCATGTTCAACCCAGCCTGGCTTAGGATAAATTTGCTGAAATTCGCGCTGAGAGACGGCCACAATGTTTGAGTCATGATCAAGGATAACCGCGCGGGAGCTGGTTGTGCCCTGATCGAGCGCGACAATGTATTTCTTTTCTGTAGTCATAAATCCTTCCTGATGATTCAAAAGGTTATCTTTTACGCTTTACGCTGCTCAGCACGCGCTATCGTTTTCTCTTCTTGCTTTACTACCGCAACGGCGCCAGGCAGATTACGGGCAATTAATACGCGGTAGCCAAATGCGCCCACGCTGGCACCGACAATCGGGCCAAAAATCGGTACGAGGAAGTACGGGATATCACGGCCACCGGTAAAGGCCACATTGCCCCAGCCTGCCAGCCATTCAAACAGTTTAGGTCCAAAATCACGGGCAGGGTTCAGGGCGAAGCCTGTCAGTGGACCGGTAGCGCCACCGATGATGGCAATCAGCAGGCCAATCAGCAGCGGAGCCATAGGACCACGCGGCAAGCCATTACCGTCATCGGTTAGCGCCATAATCAGTCCCAGCATGACGGCGGTGATTACGGCTTCAACCAGGAAGGCCTGGCCTACGCTGATGTGCGCGTTAGGGTAGGTGGAGAAAACGCCCGCCAGTTCAAGGCTTTCCACGCTGCCACGCACAATATGATGCGTCTGCTCATAATCGAGAAACAGGTTGTAGTACAGCCCATAGACAAGGGCAGCAGAGCAGAAAGCACCTGCGATTTGTGCCAGAATATAGGGAACGACTTTACGAGCTTCGAAATTACCGAACAGGCACAATGCAATGGTGACGGCTGGGTTTAAATGAGCGCCAGAAATGGCGGCGCTGAGATAGATAGCCATAGCAACGGCGATCCCCCAGATAATGCTGATTTCCCACAGTCCAAGAACTGCTCCGGCTAATTTTGCTGCGGCGACACAGCCAGCACCAAAGAAAATAATGGTGCCGACTCCCAGGAATTCTGCGATGCACTGCCCTTTGAGCGTGCTTGTTGTTTGAGTCATGTTGGCGTTTCCTGAAGGCGAGGTTAAATGTTGAACTGCGTTTTTTTCTCATTCCCTGAGCTGCCCTGGTTATTTGTAGGGCTGATGTGAATTTATCGTTAACGAGCATAAACGAGAAATAGCGAAATCAAAACTTGTGCTCTGCGTCAAAAAAATGAGCGTTTTCGCGTCTTTTAACACTATGTAAACGGCATTCCAGCTTTCGTTTTAATTTTAATTTATCTTTTTTTTAACAATAACCCTGCTCCTGGTAAGGGCAATTGTTACATTTACCAGGTCTGGACTGAAAATTGTTACAGACTGCACTCCATGCCGGTTCGCTGCTGGACTTGCCGGACGGGGGTACTTACAATCGGGGCATCGTTGTTACCCGGAAGAGGCCGGTTCATGCCTTCTTACCGTGCGGGTGGCAGCATCAACGCTTGCAATCAGGAGAGGTTACAGCCATGTCATTTGAAGTGTTTGAAAAACTGGAAGCGAAAGTACAGCAGGCGATTGATACCATCACTCTGCTACAGATGGAAATTGAAGAACTGAAAGAGCAGAACAATAATCTGCATCAACAGGTCCAACAGGCGGCAGGTAACAGTGAATCACTGGTGCGTGAAAATCAGGTGTTGAAAGAAGAACAGCATGTCTGGCAGGAGCGTCTGCGCGCATTGTTGGGAAAAATGGATGAGGTCTGAGTTAATCAGCCAGAATGTAACGGGTGCCAATGGCACCCGTTACGTTTTATTCGATGTCCAGCGGGTCTTCGGAAAGGATGATGCCCGTATTATCCGCGTAAAGATGGTCGCCTGAGAAAAAGGTTACGCCGCCGAAGTTTACCCGAACGTCGCTTTCACCAATACCTTCGCCTGCTGCGCCTACGGGAATGGCGGCGATAGCCTGAATACCAATGTCCAGCTCTTCCAGGCTGTCCACCTGACGGACTGAGCCATATACCACAATACCTTCCCACTCGTTTTGCAGCGCCAGCCTTGCCAACGCGGCGTCAACCAGCGCACGACGGACCGAGCCGCCGCCATCAACTAACAGGACACGACCACGTCCGTTTTCCTCCAGCAAATCGTAGAGAAGCCCGTTGTCTTCGAAACATTTTACCGTGATGATTTGTCCACCAAACGAGGTACGACCACCGAAGTTTGAAAAGAGCGGTTCAACGACGTTTACATCTTCGTGATAGATGTCGCAGAGTTCAGAAGTATCATATTTCATAAGAAAGGTTCGTCTGTTTGCCACAGGAAGGGCAAGTATATCGCTTTCCGCCGGGTGTTGCCAAAATCATCAGTTGCTAAAAATTGCGATGGGTCAAGCACATCGTGATTAGCTGATGACCAGACCAACAGCAAAAAGCAGGTTAACCAGCAGCGCGCTTTTTACCGTTTTTACCAGCAGTGGCCGCATTGCCAACGCCGAGGTTTGCTCCAGCACATAACGGCCCTGACGGAATAGCAAAGGCGAAGCCAGCAGGAACAACCAGCCGGTCACACCCAGTGAGTTCATCGCGGCAAACAGTGCAAAGCACAACAGTGAAGCTGACAGCAGTAACAGATGGTAATAACGTGCCCGGGTGGGACCCAAACGTACAGCCAGGGTGAATTTGCCATTCTGGCGATCGTTTTCAATGTCACGCATGTTATTGGCGTTAAGGACTGCGACCGCCAGTAACCCACAGCCGCTGGCTGGATAGAGTAACATTGCGTGGAAGTTGTGGGCCTGCAGATAATAGCTGCCGAGTACGCCCAGCCAGCCAAAAAAAATCAGTACAGATGCATCCCCAAGCCCGAGATAGCCATAAGGTTTTTTCCCCACGGTATAGGCGATAGCGGCTACGATAGCCAGCGCCCCCAACGCCAGAAAACCGAAGATATCGCTGAGCGACCGACAGGCGCTCACCACCAGAGTCAGGCCAGAGGCGATTGTCAGTACGATAGTAATCACCAGAGCAAAGCGCATCTGTTTCTGACTGATCATCCCTTTCTGCATTCCGCGTAGCGGGCCGATACGCTCCGGGGTATCACTGCCCTTTATTGCATCGCCGTAGTCATTCGCCAGATTGGAGAGGATTTGCAGCAGGGCGGTGGTCAGCAGAGCAAGTACGGCAACAGAAAGCCTGAAATGCCCGTGCCACCAGGCGAGAGCCGATCCGGTGAGCACTGAGGCACAGGCCAGAGGCAGGGTGCGTAACCGCAGACTTTCCAGCCAGGCACGAAGTGGGGATAGAGTTGGTATGGAGCAGATGTTTTCCGTCATCGGGCTGTCCCCTGGCTGGAGAGAAGGAGCGGTAGAGTGTCAGAAAGTATAAGGGGGATGTTTTGTAAAAGACTTAATCCATATCAACTAACGCTTTGCGCTGTATCGCAGTTGTTTCTTGCTGTTAGTGACCTGTACCAGTTCCGGCAGAGATTGGTTATCAGGAAATATTTGAATTTTATTGCTATAAATTCAGCCTCTCCTGGTGCAGGGAATGGCTGTCTGATGTTCAACTTGGCTGAAAAAATGCAATACCGTGATGCATAAAGGTAATGACGATAGTTCTGCCGCAATCGATGAAATCTTATCCTGCCAACTGGATGCGATCTCTTCAGAATAGTGCCGATCGCCTGGGGCGATCGGCAGAGGGGAAGGTGACTTGATTCGCGGTAAAATTACAAAATGAAACGGCTGAGATCTTCGTCGGCCACCAGCTCGTCGAGGTGTTTGCCAACGTAATCCGCATCAATGGTAATGGATTCGCCGTTACGATCGCTGGCGTCAAAGGAAATCTCTTCCATCAGACGCTCAAGCACCGTGTGCAGACGGCGGGCACCGATGTTTTCAGCCGTTTCGTTGACCTGCCACGCAGCAGCAGCAATCCGACCAATGCCATCTTCGGTGAAATGAATATCGACACCTTCCGTCTTCATCAGCGCTTTGTATTGTACAGTGACAGATGCATTTGGCTCAGTCAGGATCCGTTCGAAGTCATGTGTCGTCAGCGCCTGCAATTCGACCCTGATTGGCAAACGTCCCTGAAGTTCCGGAATCAGATCAGAAGGGCTGGCCACCTGGAACGCACCGGAAGCAATAAACAGAATGTGATCGGTTTTCACCATGCCGTGCTTGGTGGAAACCGTGCACCCTTCTACCAGCGGCAGCAGATCGCGTTGTACGCCTTCACGTGAAACGTCAGGGCCAGAGCTTTCACCCCGCTTACAGACCTTGTCAATTTCATCAATAAACACGATGCCATGCTGTTCAACCGCGTCGATCGCTTCCTGTTTCAGTTCTTCAGGATTGACCAGTTTGGCGGCTTCTTCTTCCACCAGCATCTTCATGGCATCTTTGATTTTCAGCTTGCGTGGCTTCTGCTTCTGTCCGCCCAGATTCTGGAACATTGACTGCAACTGGCTGGTCATCTCCTCCATCCCCGGAGGTGCCATGATTTCGACGCCCATTGGCGCTGCGGCCAGATCGATTTCGATCTCTTTGTCGTCCAGCTCACCCTCACGCAATTTTTTACGGAAAGACTGGCGCGCGGCGGAAGGCTCAGCAGATGACTCGGCCTGGCCCCAGTTATTTTTAGCTGGTGGGATCAGTACGTCGAGAATGCGTTCTTCAGCCATCTCTTCAGCGCGATAACGATTCTTATCAATCGCCTGCGAGCGCACCATTTTAATGGCTGAGTCAGTCAGATCACGGATGATGGAGTCAACTTCTTTGCCAACGTAGCCCACCTCGGTGAATTTTGTGGCTTCAACTTTGATAAAGGGCGCGTTAGCCAGTTTGGCAAGACGCCGGGCAATTTCGGTTTTCCCTACCCCGGTTGGGCCAATCATCAGAATGTTTTTTGGGGTGACCTCGTGGCGCAGCTCTTCATCCAGCTGCATACGACGCCAGCGGTTACGCAGAGCGATAGCTACAGCACGTTTGGCGCCATCCTGACCGATGATAAATTTGTTCAGTTCGCTGACGATTTCGCGCGGAGTCATTTCAGACATAATCAGGTCCTTACGCTTTAGACGGTAATTCTTCAATGGTGAGATTGTGGTTGGTATAAATGCAGATATCGCCTGCAATACCCAGCGCTTTTTCCACGATATCGCGCGCACCGATTTCGGTGTTTTCCAGCAGTGCGCGGGCGGCTGCCTGCGCGTAAGGACCGCCGGAACCGATAGCAATCAGGTCGTTTTCCGGCTGAATGACATCGCCATTACCGGTAATAATCAGGGAGGCATTCTCGTCAGCGACGGCCAGCAGAGCTTCCAGTTTGCGCAGCATCCGGTCGGTACGCCAGTCTTTTGCCAGTTCAACGGCTGCTTTTACCAGGTGCCCCTGGTGCATTTCCAGCTTACGTTCAAACAGTTCAAACAGCGTGAAGGCATCTGCGGTACCACCAGCAAAACCGGCAATAACCTTGTCGTTATAGAGACGACGCACTTTTTTGACGTTGCCTTTCATTACGGTGTTGCCGAGGGTGGCCTGGCCATCACCGCCAATGATTACCTGGCCGTTGCGTCGTACACTTACAATTGTTGTCACGGGCAGACCCCTTGTTGCAGTCAGAAAGATACCCCCGCAGCATGGCTACGGGGTTTTAATGATGCAAACAGATATGGGGCGGGTTTGAGGTGTTTCAACCCCCGGCGGCGAGAGGAATGCAATTTGTGTGGCCGGAGCCGCGCAGTCTCTTCAACGTGCTGTCAGCAGCAGGGCGATTGTTTAACGGTCCAATGACGACGCGATTCCAGCCGCCGCCGGTAGTGATTCGACTCTCAAATCCTTCGAAAGCCAGCTGGGCACGAACCGATTCGGCCTGATCGGTGCCCTTAAAGGATCCACATTGTACCATCCAGTGTTGAGACTTCTCTTTTGGCACTTCTTTGGGTTTTGCTTCTGCTTTTGGTTGTTGCGCCGTTTGCGGTTGAGCCGCAACCTGATGAGTCGGTTCACGGGTGACAGGAGCAGCCTGCTGTGGACGGTTTTGCGGCAGCATGCGCGTTGTTTGCGGTTGATTTGCCGTTTGGGACTGACTGTGGTTTTGCGCCGCTGATGGCTGCTGTTGCAAACGAGACTGTTGCTGCAATGTGTTTTGCTGCTGCTGATGCAGTGTTTGCTGGCGTTGCAGCGTTTGCTGACGCTGCGCCGGTGTTTGCTCGTTCCACGGCACTTCATTCAGTTGGGTTGGCTGCTGGCGCATATCTGCCTGCATCTGCTCAAGCAATTGACGCTGCTCGTCGGTCAGCTGAGTCTGGGAATGAACTTCGCCGCCCGCAGAAGGTTCGGTTGGGGTCGGCACGGTTATCTGACGGTTTTCCAGCTCTTTGATGTAACGCCAGCGTTCTTCCGGTTTAGGCGGCAGGCCATTGCCTGGCGCTTTATGATCCTGAATTACCGCCGTTTCTTCTTTTTTATGATGAGCAATAAACCACAATCCACCGACGAAGGTCACCAGCACTGCTGCGGCAAGCACCACCATTATCTTTGATACACCTGAACCACCACTGCGCTTTTTACTGCGACTGTTGGTCTTTTTGCGCCGCGTCCCTGTCGAACGCCCGCGGCTAACGTAATCTTTTTGTGCCACTATCGTTCCGCTAATAAACAGTGAAAAAAGTGAGGCCGGAAACTCATCAGCGCTGGCGCGCCCGGTTGTCAGCCCGCCATGTTACTCAAGGGGCGGAGATTTGACCAGCAGCGATGCCATTAAGAATCTACTGAATCTCGATTTCAGCTCTGCAAAACGCTATTAATCGCTTTTATTCCTTTTCGTCGAGTGAGGGGGCGGTGCTGCCACGAATTTTCAGTTCAAAATCTAACAGCCTTGAACCATTGTTAATCATTTTTCCCTGCAACTGTTCCAGCAGCAGGTTCATTGCTTCACGCCCAATGTTAAATCTCGGATGAACGATGGTGGTCAGCTGAGGATCGCTGTAACGAGACAGTTCGATATCATCGAAGCCAATCAAAGAGAGATCCTGAGGTACGCGCAGCCCCATACTCTTTGCCTGAGACATGGCTCCCAACGCCATAATATCACTGTGGCAAAACAGTGCATCGGGTGGGACAGGTAACGCCATTAGCTGTTTCAGTGCCCTTGAGCCTGCGTCAAATGTGAAGTCACCCCGCACAATATAGTGTGGTTCCAGCGAAATGCCATGGCGCTGCAATGCCTGAATATATCCTTGCAGGCGAAACTGGCACAGCGGCATATGATGTGGGCCAGCGATGCAGGCGATACGGCTGTGGCCCAGCTTCAGCAGATGGTTTACCGCCTCAAAGGCCGCGGTCAGATTGTCGATGTGTACAGAGGGCAGATCAAGCTCAGGCGCAAATTCATTCGCCATCACTATCGGAGGCAGATTCTGACGCTCTTCCATACTGCTTTTAAAAGGCAGTTGAGAACCGAGCAGGATCATGCCGTCAATCTGGCGGGTCATCATCAGATTGAGAAAGGATTGCTCATGGTGGTGCTGGTGAGCGCAATCGCCAATCAGCACCAGATAGTCGTGTTGGGATGCCACGACTTCAATCCCCCGAATCATCTCACTGAAAAAGGGATCACAGATATCCGGAACGATTGCCAGAATGGTTTTTGATTCAGTGCGCCTGGCGTTGCGCGCCAGGGTGTGCGGTGAGTAACCGACGGCGATCACCGCCTCTTCCACTTTTTGTCGCGTTGCGGCTGAGACTTTATCCGGGTTCATTAGGGTGCGCGAAACGGTTGCCGTTGACACGCCAGCTTTCTCCGCCACGTCCTTCATGGTGACACCCGTTGTCTCTTGATTCTGCTCCAACCCTACTCTCCTCACGCCAGCCAGAGCTGGCCTGACAATCATTATTCTGGCAACAACGCTACTGTGGCCTGTCCATTGTTAAATATTCCGGCAATGAGATGCTAACGGATGGCGTAACCTAATTTGCATAAAAATTGTGACTTGTGCGACTTTTTTCGATCGCTCTCGCAGCGGTCCTGCACAGCAGGAAAGGTTTTCAGCCTTCCCCGGGATCGACATCCAGCGTCCACTTGACTTTTCTGGCCTGTGGCAGCGTCCCAATCAGCGGCAGCGTATATTTTATCAGCCGTTGTAAATGACCACGCGAAGGATGCTGAAGCAGTAATTGCCAGCGATAACGTCCACCGCGTTTAGGTTGTAGCGCGGGCACAGGCCCCATTACCCAGAACGCGTCATCTTTCAGCGGGCTGGCTTCAAGCAGATTTCGCAGTTGTTGCAGAAACAGCGCTGACTGCTGATTATCATGATCGTCTGAACGAAACAGGGCATGGCTGGTAAAAGGGGGAAGAAATACCGCTTTACGTTCACTGAGTGCCTGCTGTGCAAATGCATCATAGCCCTGATGAAGCAGAGTTTGCAGCAGCGGATGTTCCGGGTGGTGCGTTTGCAGCAGCACTTCACCCTGTTTGCCCGCCCTTCCAGCCCGACCCGCTACCTGGGTATACAGTTGGGCAAACCGTTCGGACGAACGAAAATCAGCAGAAAAAAGCGCGCCATCGACATCCAGCAAAGATACCAGCGTGACATCCGGGAAATGGTGACCCTTAGCCAGCATCTGAGTACCCAGCAGAATGCGTGCGCCGCCACGGTGAACTTCGGCCAGTTGCTGCTCAAGAGCACCTTTGCGGCTGGTGGTATCCCGGTCAATACGTGACAGGGGTATCCCAGGAAACAGCTGACTCAGATTTTGTTCCAGCTGCTCTGTGCCGAGGCCCACCGGCACAAGATGGGTTGAGCCACACTGCGGGCACTGATGTGGAATGGGCCGCTGACTGTCGCAGTGATGGCAGCGCAATTGTCGTTGATGCTGATGGAGTGTGTAATAGCGATCGCAACGCTGGCATTCAGCAATCCAGCCACATTCATGGCACAGCATAGCGGGGGAGTAGCCACGACGATTCAGAAACAACAGCACCTGATTGTCGGCTTTCAGGTGTGTGCCAATTTTTTTCAGCAGCGCTGGCGAAAGGCCGCCCTGAAGCCTGACGCCTTTCAGATCGATCAATTGCTGCGTCGCCTGCCGTGCATTACCGGCGCGCTTGCTGAGCGTTAATTGCCGGTACTTGCCAATCTGCACATTATGCAGCGTTTCCAGCGCCGGTGTCGCCGTGCCCATCACCACGGGGATTTCTTCCTGCTGTGCCCGAAAAACGGCCAGATCGCGCGCCTGATAACGCCAGCCCTCCTGCTGTTTATAAGAGCTGTCATGCTCCTCATCGATAATGATCACGCCCAGACGGGCAAAGGGGGTAAACAGCGCCGAACGGGTGCCAATAACGATAGCCGTTTCGCCGCGATGTGCCCGTAACCAGACTGCCAGACGTTCACTGTCATTCAGGGCGGAGTGCAAAACATCAACCGGGGCATGAAAGCGTTCGCGAAAACGGGCAATGGTTTGCGGTGTCAGACCAATTTCAGGCACCAGCACCAGTGCCTGACTGCCTTTTGCCAGCACATTCTCCAGCACGCTTAAATAAACCTCTGTTTTACCTGAGCCGGTGATGCCTGCGAGTAGCCAGGCTGCAAAATGGTCGTCTTCGCCGCGAATGGCACCCACTGCCATTGCCTGTTCGGTATTCAGCCGCAGACGTTCACCCTTTACCGCATAGTCTTCGCGCCAGTCAGGCTGTTTGACAAAACTTGCCTGCAAATCACACAGGCCTTTGACCCGCAGCGCCTGTAGCGTGGCGTCTGTAATATCGTGCTGGCTGATTTCATGACGATAAAGATTACTCTGGCGCAGGGCTGCCAGTGCCTGTTGTTGCTTAGGCGCACGTTTGAGAGTTTCTGGTGCCGTTGCCCGACCGGTTTCGCTGATAAACCACTGCCACAATGGTGCTTCCTGTGCGGGTTTTCCCTGGCGAAGCAAAACGGGTATGGCATGAAACAGGACTTCGCCTGTCGGGTAATGATAATAATCAGCAGCCCATAGCAGAATGCGCCAGAGTGAGGGCGGATATAATGAGCAGGTATCCAGGACGTCGTATATCGACTTCAGCTGATCCTGTGGCAGGTCACTGCTCTCTGCCAGTCCGACGACAATGCCGATAGCTTTGCGCTTGCCAAAAGGTACGCTTACGCGCGCGCCGGGCACCGTTGCAGGAAGATGCGCAGGCAACAGGTAGTCAAAGTTACGGGCAAGCGGGACGGGCAGTGCGACCTGAACAACACGCATGAATTCATCCGGGTGAAATTATTAGCGGGACAGTGTACACTGTGTCGTTCGCAATGTGCGGATTCGATTGCGGCACGTGGTTAATTTCTGTATAGTTCGCCGCCGTTGATACGTTAAGTGGTATCAGCATACAGCTGTTATTTTTAATCTTCGTGTGGTACCTGTGCAGGAGTGACCTGGCACGGGAGAGCGACACGGCCTTCACTGAGGTTTCCCATGAAAAAAGGTATTCACCCAAATTACGTTGAAGTTACTGCAAAATGTTCTTGTGGTAATGAAATCAAAACCCGCTCAACAGTGGGTCGTGACCTGAACCTGGACGTATGTGGTAACTGCCACCCGTTTTACACTGGTAAGCAGCGTGATGTTGCTACCGGTGGCCGTGTTGACCGCTTCAACAAGCGTTTCAGCATTCCTGGTAGCAAATAAGCTTCCTGAAGGTTACGCGATGACAAGTCCGCTTTAACACTCAGTTTTCTGATGAGGAGCGGATAAAAAACGGGTACTGAATAGCGGCAACTGTTGGATGTAAGCCAGCCAGAAAACCGATATTCGTGCCCGTTTGTTATTTACTTCAGAAGGGTTTTCGCAAAACTTCTTACCAGCCACCAGCCACCAGCCACCAGCCACCAGCCACCAGCCACCAGCCACCAGCCACCAGCCACCAGCCACCAGCCACCAGCCACCAGCCACTTCTCAATGGGTTAGTTACATCAGCCCTGCCAGTAACGTCTGTTCTCCGTCAACGTTCAATGTTATCTGCCGTATTATTAATGGCACAGATTCAGGTTTATCAGGCCTGGCAAAATGTTTCAGTTGAGGTGTTCTTCAGCAACGCAACCGGGGCGAAAAATTCCGTACAGCATGCTGACTGAAAATTAAAGAACGGCACAAGTGTACCGTTCTTAATCTGGTTTCATCACCCAGATTATTGGCCCAAATATATTTGGGCTAAGTTAGCTACAGTGATGAAATAACCTGTTGATACAGTATTACTCTGTGGTGGTTGCATTCAGCGTCACTGTGGGGGCAACAATGTTACCTGCGATATCACTGACGCTGGCTATGGTCGGTGCAGTAATATTGATTGAGGTATCAGCTGACAGCGTTCCTGATGTACACAAGACCAGCCAGGAGCAGGTTTTATTATTGATTTTACCATTGGTGTTGAGTGCCAGAGTATTGCCTTTCAACGTACCATAGTTAGTAATGCTGTTAAGGCCGGTAACGACAAAAGCATCTTCGGCAGTCATTGTGCTGGTATTTTCAAAACTACCAGAATAAACAGTAATATCCTTGCCACTGAACGTAGTCGCGTTTTTAACCGTGTTTGCCACAACGTAAGCGGTTCCTTCCGTGGAAACTGAGCCAGAATTCAGGTTGACCTGATCCGTTGCCAGCAGGCTGACGGCGCTTTTTCCGCTAATGGTGCCCGTATTGGTGACTTTAGTATTGGCTACGGCTGTAAGCGCGTTATCTGCATCGGATGTATACCCGGAACGGAGATACACGGTGCCATCTGAACTGATGGTGCCTTTGTTTTCAATGTCACCTTTATAGGCGATAAGCTGATTGGTGGTGGTTGCATTCAGCGTAGCTTTTTCTGAGTTGGATATTTTACTGCCGGCCGCCGCGCTGAGTATGGCACTGGCATTAACTGTACCGTTATTATTCAAGTCTCCGGACGAAACCAGTTGAATATTTGTGCCAGTCATCGAACCGCTGTTTGTCAGGGTACCGCCGGAAGATGCGATGAGATTGGTGGTGGCTTTCAATGATCCTGAGTTGATCAGCGTACCATTGGTGGAAATCTGCATATTGTCAGCGGTTAGCGTACCATTGTTATTAACACCGACTCCCGTTTTGGTGCTTTGCAACAGAATGACACCCGCTGTCACCCCACCCAACGCGCTGACATCAATACCGTTTACTAAAAATGCGTGAGATCCGTCGGCGGTGACCATGTCGGTGGTGCTGTCATAGGTATACTTCCCTGCGATAGCCCTGAGAGTTCCCGAGGTAATCTGACCGTTAATACGTACATTTTCAGCCAGAATATCCGTATAGCTGTCAGTATTTGTTAACCCACTACCGTTAACGGTGACGGTTCCTTTCTGAACGTTAAAGCCCGTCAGCGCGCCGTCGTATAATACGGGCGTACCGGTAGTCAGCGTTGCCCGGCTGGCATTAACAAAGCTACAGCCCGTGCAGGTGATGCCATTTGGATTGGCGATAATAACGTCGGCAGCAGTACCGCCAACCTCAATAAAGCCTTTTAATGTACTGGCTTTATTGGAAATAACTTCGTTCAGAATAACTTTTGCAGCCGCATCCAGGTTGTTATTTTTGGCGATGTTACCACTATCACGAATCAAATCAGCGGTACTGTTGTTCAGCACCATCCCTTTATCGCTGACGTTAAAATCTGACCACATGTTGTGAGAAAGACCGTTGGTATCAGCTTTGTTGATGTTCACCACGGTAGATCCATTGAGATGCGTGTAGGTGGCTGGATCCGCTAAAGCAACCTGTGACATCATGGCAACCGAAGTGGCTAAAAAAACCAGGTTAAATTTATGCATTTTCATTTTTAATCCTTTAATAACATTCCTGATAATAGTGAGTATTGCAATAATCAGAGCTAACAATAAATTGCTATTGTTTTTTTGACCTCCTTAATTTTTAATATTTCCAGTACAGAGAAAAACCTAAATTCAAAGGATCAGTATGGAGCCCCTGAGGTTTATAGAGTGGCGCGCCGAAAAAAAAGTCATAATGGGTATTCCAGAGCCGACCGCGCAACCCCGCGACGCTACCTGTGAGCGTTCTACCAGAATAATATTGCTGGCTGTAATCACCAATGACCTGGCCGAAATCGATCCCCAGATAAGGCTGATAGCTTTTCCCAGCGAATACCCAGCTTAAGTCATTACTAAAAAACCATCCCTGGTTATCCTGTAAATTATTTTCGCCATTAAAACCTCTGACTGTCCAGCGGTTACCCAGCGAATAACGATCCAGTGATGATAAGGTATCCGGTGACAATTGCAGGTTAAATCGCGGAGAGTAATTTAGTATTTGCCCCAACAGAGAGAAGTTCATTGAACCCTGAAGGTCAAGCGTAATAATCCGTCCTGCACTGTCGATCAGGCCATATTGCTGTTCCACGGTTTTGCTGCTGGAAAACCAGGGCATTTTCTTTTGATAGCTGAGGCTGGCAGAAACAGCGGCGTTATCGAAATAATGCTGATGCTGGAGGCGAACTTTCCATCCGGCATTTCTCTTATGCATACTGGTCAGTTCATAGTCATTATAATAGTAATGCGTGCCTGCGTTAAAAATCTGCAATTCAACGATGGATTTTTGATGAACGGTATGGGACAGCAGGCGACTGATTTGGGTGCTGAAATAATAGTTTTTGTTATTCAGCATCCAGTCCAGACTGTTTCCTTCAATATGTTGTTTGTAGCGACTCTGGCTGGCATACAAATCCATCCACCAAAATCCAAAGGGAACCGAGTAGCCAATTGACTGATTGTTATTACCTTCAGGTTTATTACGGTGGTTAAGGTCATGACCTGCTGAGATAAACAAGGTGTCACTGAGTGAGGTCACATTATTAAGATATAATGCCCCGCCAGCCTGATAGCGCCCTGTGGATTCATTGCCGGCATCATCCATCCATGCACTGACCTGCCAGTATTTATCCTGATAGCGATTAATCAGAATCTCGCTCTCACCCTTTCTTTCCCCGGGAATGACATTGAGCCTGACCTGCGAGCCAGCAACGTGCTGTAAATTAAAACTCCCCTGTTCCAGCTCACTCAGGCTCAGCAGATCACCTTCGCGAAAAGGCAAGGTTGTTTTCAGGTTGATATAGTTAGAGCCTCCTTCTTTCAGGCGGATTTTGCTGATCTTGCCGGCATTAATATCAAAGTACAGCTCTCTTTTATTCAGATCCTGCTCGGGAAGATTTATTCGCGTAGTGATGTAACCCAAACGGATGATTTCATCTTGCAGCACTTTTGTTAATAGTCTGATGCCTTTAATACCCAGGCATTTCCCCTGAGCCTGATGGGTAAAGTAATCCAGTGTTCTTAAATTCAAAGTTGAGTTATCTTTTTTCCAGCTTACCTTATCAATTACGTAACAAGTCTTCTCATCTGGGAAATGGATTATTTCTTTGTTGGTTTCTTGTTTTGTTGAGCGTTCACCTCTTTCGGTCTTCAGTAATTTTTCTTTGCGATTTTTATCCTGTTCAATCTGATTAATGGACTGATCGTGAAGTGATTTTATGGCATTTTCTGTTGGTGCTTCTGCTGCTTGTGTTTCTGTATTCAGGGAAAAAAGAATAATAATGAAAACAGGCATCATCGTTCGGATGCTTAAAAAACTATCCATGTGAAATTCCGTTTTTTTTAAATTTTATTTAAGTTGGCAGTATACTTTATTATTAATAAGGCGGGCAATATAGCGATGATGTATTTTACTGGTTTTTTTATCTGACAATTAATAGCGGTTTTTTTACAGGTTTTTCGGTAATTTCTGAATCACCAATTGATTCTAATCTCAACAGAATATAAAGGAAAAGCAACTGGCAGCAATTATTGAGATACGCTTTTGCTGCCAGAGTTGAACAACGCCCGATGCGTCAGTATTCCCAGGTATCGGGATCGACACCCATCTCCCGCATGATGGCTTTTGCATCCTCGGGGATCTCATCACCGCGTTCCTTCCGCAGATCAACGTCATCCGGCAGTGGTTGACCGGTGAAAGCATGTAAAAAAGCTTCACACAGCAGCTCACTGTTGGTGGCATGGCGGAGGTTGTTAACCTGACGGCGAGTACGCTCGTCGGTCAGGATTTTCAGTACTTTTAACGGAATGGATACCGTAATCTTTTTAACCTGTTCGCTCTTTTTACCGTGCTCAGCGTAAGGGCTGATATATTCGCCGTTCCATTCAGCCATGGGTTACCTTAGTTATCATTAAAATTGAAAATGCCAAAATTCTGCTAATTATGCCTGAAGTTTGTGCTTGTCACACTGCACTGGCGTTACTTCCTGTTGGCCTGAACGGCACAATATTAACGGTTATTGGCGGTTTGCTCAATCTGTACGCAAAGACATTTAGATGTCCAGATGTGTTGACGTCTATTTTTGCACTGATATGCTTAAGCTCACTCTTCGTTCTGCTTCAGGAATTTAAAACACCATGACTCGTAAACAGGCAACAATCGCCGTTCGCAGCGGTTTGAATGATGACGAACAGTATGGCTGCGTTGTTCCACCTATTCATCTTTCCAGTACTTATAACTTCACTGATTTCAATCAGCCACGCGCACATGACTATTCCCGGCGCGGCAATCCGACCCGGGATGTCGTTCAGCGTGCGCTGGCTGAACTGGAAGGTGGGGCTGGTGCGGTGATGACCAACACCGGCATGTCAGCGATTCATCTGGTCTGTACCGTATTCCTGAAGCCCGGCGATCTGCTGGTGGCACCGCACGATTGCTATGGTGGCAGTTATCGTTTATTTGACAGTCTGAGTAAACGCGGGGCTTACCGTGTCAGGTTTGTTGATCAGGGTGATGATGCGGCTCTGAAAGCGGCGCTGGCTGAAAAACCCAGCCTGGTACTGATCGAAAGCCCCAGCAACCCATTGCTGCGCGTCGTGGATATTGCGGCTATCTGTAAAGCGGCCAGCGAAGCTGGAGCAATAAGCGTGGTAGACAATACCTTCCTTAGTCCGGCGCTGCAAAACCCTCTGGCGTTGGGCGCGGACCTGGTCCTGCACTCCTGCACCAAATACCTGAATGGCCATTCTGATGTGGTGGCAGGTGCGGTAATAGCGAAAGATCCGGCTCATGTTACTGAACTGGCGTGGTGGGCGAATAATATTGGCGTGACGGGTGCCGCTTTTGACAGCTACCTGCTGCTGCGTGGTTTACGAACGTTGGCACCGCGTATGGCTGCTGCGCAACGTAATGCGCTGGCCATTGTTGATTACCTTAAGCAGCAACCATTGGTGAAAAAGTTGTATCATCCTTCCCTGGCGGAAAATGCAGGTCATCAGTTTGCGGTACGCCAGCAAAAGGGCTTTGGTGCGATGCTGAGTTTTGAGCTGGACTGTGATGAGCAAACCTTGCGTCGTTTCCTGAAAGCGCTGCAACTTTTCACTCTGGCAGAATCTTTAGGTGGGGTGGAAAGTCTGATTTCTCACACCGCGACCATGACGCATGCCGGTATGTCAGCTGAAGCCCGCGCTGCGGCAGGAATTTCAGAAACGCTGCTGCGTATTTCTGTGGGTATTGAAGATCACGAAGATTTAATCGCCGATTTGGATAATGCATTCCGGATCGCGGCGGAGAGGTAAGCATGAGTCAGTCAGCAGTGGCAGCAGGAACGCGTCAGTTGCATAAATTTGGTGGCAGCAGTCTTGCTGATGCCAAATGTTATTTGCGTGTTGCCGGGATTATGGCGGAATACAGCCAGCCCGGCGATATGATGGTTGTTTCAGCTGCGGGAAGCACCACCAATCAGTTAATCAACTGGCTGAAACTGAGCCAGAGCGATCGGTTATCCGCCCATCAGGTCCAGCAGGCGCTGCGGCGCTATCAAAGCGAGCTGATTAACAGCTTGCTGCCCGGTGACGCGGCGGAGGTGTTGATTGCCACCTTTTATTCAGGATCTGGAAAAGCTGGCCGCGCTGCTGGATGGCAAAATAACCGAAGCGGTATATGCCGAAGTGGTAGGGCATGGTGAAATCTGGTCTGCTCGTCTGATGTCAGCGGTATTAAATATGCGTGATATCGCGGCAACCTGGTTGGATGCCCGTGATTTTCTGCGCGCAGAGCGGGCTGCTCAGCCGCAGGTGGACGAAGCAAAGTCCAGGCCGTTATTACACCAACTGATTGCCCGGCATCCAGACCAGCGTCTGGTGGTCACCGGCTTTATCAGTGGGAGTGATGCTGGTGAAACGGTGCTGCTGGGGCGCAATGTTAGTGACTACTCAGCCACGCAGATTGGCGCGCTGGCGGGTGTGTCACGTGTGACCATCTGGAGCGACGTGGCCGGGGTATACAGTGCTGATCCACGCAAGGTTAAAGATGCCTGTCTGCTGCCTTTATTGCGTCTGGATGAGGCCAGCGAACTGGCTCGCCTGGCGGCTCCGGTATTGCACACCCGCACTTTGCAACCCGTTTCCGGCAGCGATATCGATTTGCAACTGCGTTGCAGCTATCAGCCGGAGCATGGCTCCACCCGCATTGAACGTGTGCTGGCTTCCGGAACCGGAGCCAGAATTGTCACCAGCCACGATGATGTCTGCCTGATTGAGTTCCAGCTTTCGCCGCAGCATGATTTTGCTGCCCTGCAAAAAGAGGTTGATCACCTACTGAAACGGGCACAGCTTCGTCCTCTGGCAACCGGCGTGCATCCTGACCGCAATCTTTTACAGCTGTGTTATACCTCCGAAGTGGTGAGCAGTGCGCTGGCACTGTTGCAGGACGCGGCAATGCCGGGCCGTCTCCAGCTGCGTGAGGGGATGGCGCTGGTCGCCCTGGTGGGCGCCGGAGTTTGCCGTAATCCGCTGCACAGCCACCGTTTCTGGCAACAGTTGCAGGATCAGCCCGTAGAGTTTATCTGCCAGTCGGAAGAGGGTATCAGCCTGGTGGCGGTACTGCGCGTTGGTCCCACAGAGCATCTGGTGCGTGGTCTGCATCACTCCTTGTTCCGCGCAGAAAAGCAGGTTGGCCTTGTGCTGTTTGGTAAAGGCAATATTGGTTCACGCTGGCTGGAGCTGTTTGCGCGTGAGCAGGGTTCGCTTTCGGCCCGTACCGGTTTTGAATTTATTCTGGCAGGGGTGGTGGACAGCCGCCGCAGCCTTCTCAGCTATGAAGGTCTGGATGCCAGCCGTGCGCTGGCTTTTTTTGAAGATGAAGCGCTTGAACGGGATGAAGAAAGCCTGTTTTTATGGATGCGCGCGCATCCGTTCGACGATCTGGTGGTGCTGGATGTCACCGCCAGCGAGCGTCTGGCGGCACAGTATCTGGATTTTGCCAGCCACGGATTCCATGTGATTGGTGCTAATAAATTGGCCGGAGCCGCCAGCGGCGATAGCTATCGGCAAATTCGGGATGCCTTCGCCAAAACGGGACGTCAGTGGTTGTATAACGCCACCGTCGGAGCCGGGTTGCCGGTGAATCACGCCGTGCGCGACCTGCGGGAAAGTGGCGACACCATTCTGGCGATCAGCGGAGTGTTTTCCGGAACGCTCTCCTGGCTGTTTTTACAATATGACGGTACGGTGCCTTTCACCGAGCTGGTCGATCAGGCCTGGCAGCAGGGATTGACCGAGCCTGACCCTCGGGTCGATCTGTTGGGCCAGGATGTGATGCGCAAGCTGGTGATCCTTGCACGTGAAGCGGGTTACGACATTGAGCCAGACCAGGTGCGGGTTGAGTCACTGGTGCCAAAAAGTTGCGAGGGTGAATCAATCGATCACTTCTTCGAAAACAGCGAAGTGCTTAACGAGCAGATGAAGCAGCGGTTTGAAGCGGCACAGGAGATGGGATTGTTACTGCGTTATGTGGCGCGTTTCGATGCCAACGGCAAAGCGCGTGTTGGCGTGGAAGCCGTAAGGGATGACCATCCACTGGCCTCCCTGTTGCCGTGCGACAATGTTTTTGCCATTGAAAGCCGCTGGTATCGGGACAATCCCCTGGTCATCAGAGGACCAGGCGCAGGGCGGGACGTCACGGCTGGTGCAATCCAGTCCGATATTAACCGTCTGGCGCATCTGCTTTAACCTGACCCGGGCCGGAATTCTCCGGCCCATTGAATTTCAACGCCTTCCTTCCCCAGATGAAATTCCCTCAACTTTGCTGAGAATTTGTCACGAAAGTTCCGCATTTATTCGTTGACTGAAAAGGCTTAACCCTGCATTTTGAATGTCTGGACGTCTAAACGTATGGATGTTCAATTCGACAAATTATTAACTGAGCGATCGATGAGGGAAGCCATGAGTTTTTTCCATGTTAATCAGCGCGAGGTGCTGAACCAGAGTCTGGCCGAGCTGAACGGACAAATTAATGTCTCATTTGAGTTCTTTCCGCCACATACCAACGAAATGGAACAGACGCTGTCGGCTTCAATTGATCGCCTCAGTAGTCTGAAACCGAAGTTTGTGTCGGTCACCTATGGGGCTAACTCCGGTGAGCGTGACCGCACCCACAGCATTATCAAAGGAATTAAAGATCGTACCGGGCTGGAGGCAGCACCGCATCTGACCTGTATTGATGCCACCCGCGATGAGCTGCGTACGATTGCCCAGGATTATTGGGATAATGGTATTCGTCATATCGTGGCGCTGCGTGGCGATCTGCCGCCGGGCGCGGGCAAACCTGAAATGTACGCAGCCGATCTGGTCGCGCTACTGCGCGAGGTAGGGGATTTTGACATTTCCGTTGCCGCCTATCCGGAAGTGCACCCGGAGGCCAAAAGCGCCCAGTCTGATTTAATCAACCTGAAGCGAAAAATAGATGCCGGGGCGACCCGCGCTATTACCCAGTTTTTCTTTGATGTGGAGGGCTATCTGCGCTTTCGCGATCGTTGTGTTATCGCCGGAATTGATGTGGAAATTGTGCCGGGCATTCTGCCGGTGTCGAACTTCAGGCAGTTGCAGCGTTTTGCTGCCCTGACCAACGTCCGTGTGCCCGGTTGGATGAACAGCATGTTTGCCGGACTGGATGATGATCCTGAAACCCGCAAAATGGTGGGCGCGAATGTTGCTATGGATATGGTGAAGATCCTCAGCCGTGAAGGAGTAAAAGACTTCCATTTTTATACCCTGAATCGTGCGGAGCTAAGTTACGCCATTTGTCACACGCTGGGCGTTCGCCCGGAGAAAAGTGCGCAACCGTCGATGGCGGCCAGTGAACATTAAGAGCCTGGCCCCTCAGGGCTATTACTTGCCATTTTGCACCTGGGCACTGCCCGAAATTCTCACGTACTGCGTGTACGCTCCGGTTTCTGCACGCTGTCCTTGTCCAGACTGGCTGCGACAATAACGTCTGGTGGGACAGGCTCTGACGGAAGTTTATTATCAGCCAGCTGCGAAAAGGAATTTTATAATATTTACAGAGCTCTGTTGATTAATTGGGTAGCTGCTTTATGGTGCGAAAAGGATTATTCATCCGGTCCTCTGTTAACAGATGATATTTTTCTGATAATTAATTAAATTTACCGTGCTGAAAATTATAAATATCAGTTTTTAATCAGTACGTTACACAACTTCTGGCTTTTTTAAGCAGCCGCTTCAGTAATAAATAAAAATCAGCCAGACAAATCCTTTTTCCTGAAAAAGAAATAATGGCGCAGAGAAATGATATTAATCTTTACTGGCTGATGTCATAAAACGAGAAGCTGATAACACGCTGGTCATTGCGTAATAGAAATTTTTTCTGAATATGCAGTCACATCTGGCAAAGTGACATTATTTTAAAAGCAGCGTTTGTGTCCCTCCCAGGACACAAACGCATCATATTATTTAGCCCGTATTACGCATCCCCGCCGCAACACCGGCAATGGTCACCATCAGCGCCTGCTCAACACGCGCATCTGGCTCACCGCCGCTGGCTTCCTGCTGGCGGGAGCGGTGCAGCAGTTCAGCCTGGAGCACATTAAGCGGGTCAGTGTAGACATTACGTAAAGTGATGGACTCTGCAATCCACGGTTGATCGGCCATCAGATGGGCATCGTTAGCAATGGTCAGCACCGCCTTAATATCAGAATCCAGCTGATCGCGCAGCTGTTTACCCAGCGGCCACAACTCTTTATCGACCAGACGTTGATCGTAGTATTCGGCCAGCCACAGATCGGCTTTCGAGAAGACCATCTCCAGCATCCCCAGCCGGGTAGAGAAGAATGGCCAGTCGCGGCACATCGCTTCCAGCTGGTTCTGATGACCGGCGGCCATCGCTTTTTGCAGCGCGGCCCCGGCTCCCAACCAGGCCGGGAGCATCAGGCGGTTCTGCGTCCATGCAAAGATCCACGGAATGGCGCGCAGTGATTCGACGCCACCGGTCGGACGGCGTTTCGCCGGACGTGAACCCAATGGCAGTTTGCCCAGTTCCTGTTCCGGGGTGGCTGAACGGAAGTAGGGCACAAAGTCTTTATGCTCACGCACATAGCCACGGTACATCTCGCAGGAGTCCTTCGACAGCTGGTCCATAATATCGCGCCACTGTGGTTCCGGCTCTGGCGGAGGCAGCAGGTTGGCTTCAAGGATAGCGCCGGTATACAGCGACAGACTGCTGATCGTCACCTCTGGCAGACCATATTTAAAGCGGATCATTTCACCCTGCTCGGTGACGCGCAGGCCACCTTTCAGGCTGCCCGGCGGCTGTGAAAGCAGCGCTGCGTGAGCCGGTGCGCCGCCACGGCCAATCGTGCCGCCGCGCCCGTGAAACAGAGTCAGGGCGATACCGGCTTTTTCACAGGTTTTGATCAGGGCATCCTGCGCCTGATATTGCGCCCAACTGGCCGCCATCACCCCGGCATCTTTGGCGGAGTCAGAATAGCCAATCATTACCATCTGCTTACCCTGGATAAAACCACGATACCAGTCAATGCTGAGCAGCTGGCTCATGACATCGTTGGCGTTGTTCAGGTCATCCAGCGTTTCGAACAGGGGAGCAACCGGCATGGCGAAGGGGATGCCAGCTTCTTTCAGTAACAGATGAACGGCGAGAACGTCCGATGGCGTTTTTGCCATTGAGATGACATAGGCCGCGACCGATCCTTTCGGGGCCTCGGCGGCGACGCGGCAGGTATCCAGCACTTCCTGCGTCTCATCGCTGGGTTGCCAGTTGCGTGGCAGCAACGGACGCTTCGAATTGAGCTCGCTAATCAGGAAAGCCTGTTTATCCGCTTCTGACCAGCTGGCATAGTCGCCCAGCCCCAGATAACGGGTGACTTCGGCAATAGCATCGGTATGCCGGGTGCTCTCCTGACGAATATCGATGCGCACCAGCGGCACGCCGAAACATTTGACACGGCGCAGCGTATCCAGCAACTGTCCGTTGGCAATGATCCCCATCCCACAGGCCTGTAGCGACTGATAGCAGGCATACAGCGGGTCCCACAGCTGATCGTTGTTGATCAACAAATCGGCAGGGCGAGCCGGACGTTCTCCCTTCAGACGTTGCTCAAGATAAGCCTGCGTGCTCATCAACTGCGTACGCAGCTTTTTCATGATCTCGCGATAGGGTTCCTGAGCGTCGGGGTTGCCGCACAGCTCCCATACTTCCTGCGTGCATTCCGACATCGACAGTTCGGAGACCAGCACGGCGATATCACGCAGAAAAAGATCGGTGGCTTTCCAGCGGCTCAGTTGCAGCACGTGGCGGGTTATTTTTGCTGTGACGTTTGGATTACCATCGCGATCGCCGCCCATCCACGAGGTGAACTGCACGGGGACAAAATCCACCGGCAGTTTGACGCCAAAACAGGCTTCGACCTGTTCATTCAGCTCGCGCAGAAAGTTGGGTACGCCTTCCCACAGACTGTTTTCCACTACCGCAAAGCCCCATTTGGCCTCATCAACCGGAGAGGGACGATATTTACGAATTTCATCGGTATGCCAGGCCTGGGCCACCAACTGACGCAGACGGCGCATGATCAGTGAACGATCATAATCAGAGAGATCGTTATGATCGAGTTGCTTTAAGCAACTGTTCACCTCGACCAGCTTGTGAATAAGCGTTCGGCGGGTGATTTCTGTTGGGTGAGCGGTGAGCACCAGCTCAAGAGAGAGTGACTCAATAGCTTCACGAATTTTCTCTTCGGTCAGGTCGGGATGTTGTTTCAGACGCTCAAAAGCGTTGGTCAGCATTTCCGGGTGGTTAGCCCTTTCGCCTTTCGGTGAAATCGTATGATACTGCTCTGCGACGTTGGTCAGATTAAGAAACTGGCTGAATGCGCGGGCGACGGGTAACAGTTCATCATTGGAGAGATTTTGCAGCGTTGACAGCAATTGCTGCCTGTGAGCGTCATTTCCTGCACGGGATGACTTTGAAAGCTTTCGGATGGTTTCCACCCGATCAAGAATGTTTTCACCTAATGCATTCTTGATAGTATCCCCGAGTAGTTTACCGAGCATACTGACATTACTTCGCATTGCGGAATATTGTTCGTTCATATGGCCCCTGATACCCTTCTTGTTTAATGCTCTTCACTTTTCAGGCCGCAGTAAGGCAGGCTGGATGCTTATCCCTCTCGCTTTGCTGTGAAAAGCGTCCTGGAATCCGCGTGGTTATCCTGTTCCTGCTTTCTGAAATCTTATGAGCGCGTCGCTGTTGATGGCATAACTTTGCCTTTTATCTAGCCACGTTCATTTCCATTCGTCAATTGAGTTAAATTTGCATTATCCTGCGGCTAAATGACGGGAATTTATGAAATTTAACTAACAGGAAGTGAGATAAGTTATTCTTATTCAAAAGAGCGGCAAAAAGTCGGGATAAGCTGCTGTTTTCACAGTTGAATACCCCGAATGTCATCTAGTGGTAACAGAAATGCTGCACAACCTGAGTAATTAACTCACGGGTCGGTTGAATAAATGCGGTATCAATATATTCATCGGGCTGGTGCGCCTGTTCAATCGATCCCGGCCCCAGCACCAGCGTTGGGCACAGCTGTTGGATAAACGGAGCTTCCGTACAGTAGTTGACGATTTCCGTTGGCGTACCCAGAAGTTTTTCGACCACCTGCACCAGCTGGTGATCCGGCGGGCATTCATAGCCAGGAATAGGCGGATGTAGCGGACTGACCGTCAGACGGCCCGGCCAGCGGGCACTGACCGGTGCCAGCGCTTCATTGAGCAAACCATCCAGATCGTCCAGCGTCAGTCCCGGCAGCGGGCGAATATCCATATGCAGTTCACAGCAGGCGCAAATGCGGTTAGCGGCGTCACCACCGTGGATATGGCCAAAGTTCATGGTGGGATAAGGGATAGCGAAGCCTGCATGGTGATAACGTTCTTTCAGCGTGTTACGCAAGCCCATCAATTCGGTAATAGATTCATGCATCAGTTCAATCGCGTTGACGCCACGCGAAGGGTCGCTGGAGTGGCCTGACTGCCCCTGAATCCGGATGGCGTGGGATAAATGTCCCTTGTGCGCCCGAACGGGCTTCAACGAGGTGGGTTCACCAATGATCGCGCAGTCAGGACGAATGGCGGTGCTCTCTGCAAAATATCTCGCGCCAGCCATGGTTGTTTCTTCATCTGCCGTCGCCAGGATGTAAAGCGGTCTGGAGAGCGTGGCAACATCAACGTCACGCAGGGCATCTAAAATAAACGCGAAGAAGCCTTTCATATCGGCCGTGCCCAGTCCGTACAATTTGTTGTCATGTTCAGTCAGGGTAAAGGGATCGCGCGTCCAGCGGCCATCGTCAAAGGGAACCGTATCGGTATGACCCGCCAGCAGCAGGCCACCCGCGCCACTGCCAGTTCTGGCCAGCATATTAAATTTGTGGGTCGTACCCGGTACTGCCTGGACTTCAACGGTGAAGCCCAGACTTTCAAACCAGCCAGCCAGCAAACTGATTAAAGTTTCATTACTTTGATCGAGAGCGGCATCGGTTGCGCTGATTGACGGCGTGGCAATCAGTTCACGGTAAAGCTCGATAAAAGGTGGTAATTTTGTCTTCACTGTTGGCAGTCCTTGAGTTAGGATAGTATCAATATTCATGCATTATTAGTGAATAAAAATACATTAGCGGCGTGAGGATGGAAACCGGAAACTGACCGGTAAGTTTAGCGCCCAACGCGAAGGGGCAGCAAAAAACGGCTGCAACCCGATACTTTAAGACCGTTATAAGGTAGTCAGTCTGATGTTGAATACGCTGATTGTTGGTGCCAGTGGTTATGCTGGCGTGGAGCTTGCCACTTACCTGAATCGTCATCCACAGGTGAACATAACCGCTTTAGCGGTTTCAGCGCAAAGCCCGGACGCAGGAAAATTACTCTCTGACCTTCATCCTCAACTCAAAGGTATCGTTGATCTGCCGTTACAGCCATTGAGCCAGGCGGCGGATTTTGCCGATAAAGTGGATGTGGTTTTTCTGGCTACGGCGCATGAGGTCAGTCACGATCTTGCTCCGGAGTTTCTTGCTGCCGGCTGTGTGGTGTTCGATCTTTCAGCCGCTTTTCGGGTCAACGAAGAAAGTTTCTTCACCGACTACTACGGTTTTCCTCATCAGCACCTGGACTGGCTGGAAAAAGCGGTTTATGGCCTTGCTGAATGGCAAGATGAAAAGATCAAAGAAGCGCGGTTAATCGCCGTGCCCGGCTGTTATCCGACGGCGGCGCAGCTGGCGCTGAAGCCGTTGATTGAGGCAAACCTGCTCAACCTTGATCAATGGCCGGTGATTAACGCCACGAGCGGGGTCAGCGGGGCAGGGCGCAAAGCCTCTGTCACCACCAGTTTCTGTGAAGTGAGCCTGCAACCTTACGGTATTTTCACTCATCGCCATCAGCCGGAAATTGCCGCGCATCTCGGCATTCCGGTAATTTTCACACCGCATCTGGGTAATTTCCCTCGTGGTATTCTGGCGACCACCACCTGCCGTCTGAAGCCGGGCATCACCCATGATGATGTGGCGGAAGCGTTCCACAATGCCTATCAGGATAAGCCTCTGGTGCGGGTATATGAAAAAGGTGTGCCTTCGATCAAAGGCGTGGTCGGTCTGCCGTTCTGCGATATTGGCTTTGCGGTGAAAGGGGAGCATTTGATTGTCGTCTCAGCGGAAGATAACCTGCTGAAAGGCGCATCATCGCAGGCTGTACAGTGCCTGAACATTCGTTTCGGCTTCCCGGAAACCCAGTCACTTATTTAATCCGTGAGTAATCAAATGACCAATCCATTAATTGTTAAACTTGGTGGCGTACTGCTGGACAGTGAAGAAGCGCTGGAGAAATTGTTCGGCGCACTGGTCACCTGGCGCGAATCCCATCAGCGACCGGTATTGATCGTGCATGGCGGAGGTTGCCTGGTCGATGAGCTGATGAAAAAATTATCGCTTCCGGTGAAAAAGAAAAATGGTTTGCGCGTAACGCCAGCGGACCAGATCGACATCATCACCGGCGCACTGGCAGGTACAGCGAATAAAACGCTGCTGGCCTGGTCAAAAAAACATGGCATTGATGCGGTCGGTTTGTGTCTTGGCGATGGCGGCAGCGTCAACGTTGAGCAGTTCGATGAAGAACTGGGTCACGTTGGTCAGGCCACCCCGGGTTCGCCACGGCTGATTACCACGCTGTTGTCGGCCGGTTTCCTGCCCGTGATTAGCTCCATCGGCATCACTATTGATGGCAAACTGATGAACGTCAATGCTGACCAGGCTGCAACGGCGCTGGCGTCAACGCTGGGCGCAGACCTGATTCTGCTCTCCGATGTCAGCGGTATTCTTGATGGCAAAGGCCAGCGGATAGAAGAGATGACGGCGGCAAAAGCGGAACAGCTGATTGCCCAGGGCATTATTACCGACGGTATGATTGTTAAAGTGAATGCTGCCCTCGACGCAGCCCGCACCCTGGGACGTCCGGTGGACATCGCCAGCTGGCGTCATGCTGAACAGTTACCAACCCTATTTAACGGCGTGTCCATCGGCACCCGTATCCTCGCTTAACCGGTTCAAGGAAAAGACAATGCAAGACAAAAGCATCAAAAAAATCGTTCTGGCTTACTCCGGCGGTCTGGATACCTCTGCCATTATTCCGTGGCTGAAAGAGAACTACGGCGGTTGTGAAGTGGTTGCGTTTGTGGCGGATATCGGCCAGGAGCGTGGCGATCTGGAAGGTGTTGAGCAGAAAGCCCTTCAGTCAGGCGCATCTGAATGCCATGTGGTCGATCTGCGTGAAGAGTTCATCAGTGAATATGTCTATCCGGTGCTGCAAACGGGCGCACTGTATGAAGGCACTTATCTGCTGGGAACCTCAATGGCGCGTCCGGTTATCGCTAAAGCACAGGTTGAGCTGGCGCTGAAAGTGGGTGCTGATGCGTTGTGCCACGGTGCAACCGGTAAAGGTAATGACCAGGTGCGTTTTGAAACCACTTACACCGCGCTGGCACCGCAGTTGAAAGTCGTCGCGCCGTGGCGTGAGTGGAACCTGCGTTCCCGTGAAGCGCTGCTGGCTTACCTGAAAGAGCGTAATATTCCCACCACGGCCTCACTGGAAAAAATCTACAGCCGTGATGAAAACGCCTGGCACATCTCCACCGAAGGTGGCGTGCTGGAAAGCCCGTGGAATGCCCCGAATAAAGACTGCTGGGTGTGGACCGTTGATCCACTGGAAGCACCTGACCAGCCAGAGCAGGTTACGGTCACCGTGGAGAAGGGCTGCGTGGTGGCGGTGAATGGCGAATCATTATCCCCATTCCAGTGTCTGGAAAAACTGAACGTGATTGGTGCGAAACACGGTGTTGGTCGCGTTGATATCGTGGAAAACCGTCTGGTCGGGATTAAATCCCGTGGCTGCTACGAAACCCCCGGCGGCACCATCATGGTTAACGCGCTGCGTGCGGTTGAGCAATTAGTTCTGGATCGTGACAGCTTCAAATGGCGTGAGCAGCTGGGCCATGAGATGTCTTACGTCGTGTACGATGGCCGCTGGTTTGCGCCGCTGCGTAAATCCATCCAGGCTGCGGCCCAGTCGCTGGCCACAGAAGTAAATGGTGAAGTGGTGCTGCAACTGTATAAAGGTCAGGTCACCGCCATTCAGAAGAAATCGGCTAACAGCCTCTATTCAGAAGAGTTCGCCACCTTCGGTGAAGACGAGGTTTACGATCACCGTCATGCGGGCGGCTTTATCCGTCTGTTCTCTCTCTCTTCACGCATCCGTGCGCTGAACGAGAAGAAATAAGCCGTCTGACAGAGCGGCGATTCCGCCGCTCTCACTGTTACGCTAAGCAACATCAATATTAATTTCCGAAATCAAGGGAGCACTGACATGGCACTTTGGGGTGGACGGTTTACTCAGGCAGCAGACCAACGTTTCAAACAGTTTAACGATTCGCTGCGCTTCGATTATCGTCTGGCAGAGCAGGATATCGTCGGGTCTGTTGCCTGGTCCAAAGCGCTGGTCACAGTCAATGTTCTGACCTCTGAGGAGCAGCAGCAACTGGAAAGCGCACTGAATGTGCTGCTGGAAGAAGTGCGTGCCAATCCACAGCAGATCCTCGAAAGCGACGCAGAAGATATCCACAGCTACGTCGAAGGCCGTCTGATTGAAAAGGTCGGGGCTCTGGGCAAAAAACTGCATACCGGGCGCAGCCGTAACGATCAGGTTGCGACCGATCTGAAACTCTGGTGTAAAGCCCAGGTCAGCGAATTGCTGATGGCTTTGCGTCAGCTGCAACAAGCGCTGGTGGTTACCGCCGAAGCAAACCAGGATGCGGTAATGCCTGGCTATACCCATCTTCAGCGCGCCCAGCCGGTGACGTTTGCCCACTGGTGTCTGGCCTATGTTGAGATGCTGGCCCGTGATGAAAGCCGTCTTGAAGATGCGTTGCAGCGCCTCGATGTCAGCCCATTAGGTTGCGGTGCGCTGGCCGGAACAGCCTATGAGATTGACCGTGAGCAACTGGCGGGCTGGCTGGGCTTTGCCTCTGCCACCCGCAACAGCCTGGATACGGTTTCTGACCGTGATCACGTGCTTGAGCTGCTCTCGGATGCGTCTATCAGTATGGTTCACCTGTCTCGCTTCGCTGAAGACCTGATTTTCTTTAATACCGGTGAGTCCGGGTTTGTTGAGCTGTCCGACCGAGTGACTTCGGGTTCTTCGTTGATGCCTCAGAAGAAAAACCCGGATGCGCTGGAGCTGATTCGCGGTAAATGTGGCCGCGTTCAGGGGGCACTGACCGGCATGATGATGACGTTGAAAGGTCTGCCGCTGGCTTACAACAAAGATATGCAGGAAGACAAAGAGGGCTTGTTTGATGCGCTGGACAGCTGGTCTGACTGTCTGCATATGGCGGTGTTGGTGCTTGACGGTATTCAGGTGAAACGTCCGCGTTGCCAGGAGGCCGCAGAGCAGGGCTACGCCAATGCGACTGAACTGGCCGACTACCTGGTGGCGAAGGGCGTTCCGTTCCGTGAGGCCCACCATATCGTTGGTGAAGTGGTGGTTGCGGCAATCAATCAGGGTGTGGCGCTGGAAGCGCTGGCGCTGTCAGAGCTGCAAACCTTCAGCAACGTGATTGGCGAAGATGTCTATCCGATTCTGTCATTGCAGTCCTGTCTCGATAAACGCAATGCTAAAGGTGGCGTGGCGCCGGGTCAGGTTCGGTTTGCTATCGAACAGGCCAGACAACGGCTGGCCTGATACAGCAGTGAGCTTTACTTATCATATGGCGGTCGCCTGAACGGGCTGGTTAAAGGATCCATGTTTTCATGGATCCTTTTTGTTTTCAGTGCAATCGCCTTTCTGTGGTGATCTTCATTATTTTTATCCGCCCTTGATAGGGTTAATCGTTGATTGCTATCCTATCTATCGCCGCGAACTATCGTGGTCCGGAGGAATAAAATGAACATTCGTGATCTTGAGTATCTGGTTTCACTGGCTGAGCACCGGCATTTTCGCCGGGCAGCGGACGCCTGCCACGTCAGCCAGCCCACCCTGAGTGGCCAGATCCGCAAGCTGGAAGATGAACTGGGTGTGATGCTGCTGGAGCGAACCAGTCGTAAGGTATTATTTACGCAGGCCGGGTTACTGCTGGTGGACCAGGCTCGTACCATCCTGCGTGAAGTTAAAGTGTTGAAAGAGATGGCCAGCCAGCAGGGAGAAGCCATGTCCGGGCCGCTGCATATCGGATTGATCCCGACGGTCGGACCCTACCTGTTGCCGCAGATTGTGCCCATGCTGCACCAGACATTCCCTAAACTGGAAATGTATCTGCATGAGGCTCAGACTCTGCAACTGCTGGCCCAGTTGGACAGCGGTAAGCTGGACTGTGCCATCCTCGCACTGGTCAAAGAGTCGGAAGCCTTTATTGAAGTCCCGCTGTTTGATGAACCAATGCGTCTGGCGATTTATCAGGACCACCCGTGGCACGATCGCGACCGCGTACCGATGTCTGACCTCGCCGGTGAGAAGTTGCTGATGCTGGAAGATGGTCACTGCCTGCGCGATCAGGCGATGGGTTTCTGCTTTCAGGCTGGTGCTGATGAAGATACGCATTTCCGGGCGACCAGCCTCGAAACGCTGCGTAATATGGTCGCCGCAGGCAGCGGTATTACCCTGCTGCCTGCCCTGGCGGTGCCGAAAGAGCGCACGCGTGATGGTATTTGCTATCTGCCGTGTTACAAGCCGGAACCTCAGCGAACCATTGCGCTGGTTTATCGTCCCGGTTCGCCGTTGCGCAGTCGCTATGAGCAACTGGCAGAGGTTATTCGCGAACACATGCAGAGCTACATGACCAGCCGCTTAAAACAGCCGGTTTAAGCCGTTTAACGCGGCAACGCGATAGGCTTCAGCCATCGTTGGATAGTTAAAGGTGGTATTCACGAAATATTCAATCGTGTTGCCACCGTTTTTCTGCTCCATGATTGCCTGACCAATATGAATGATTTCCGCTGCGCGTTCACCGAAGCAGTGAATTCCCAGAATTTCTTTGGTTTCACGATGGAAAAGAATCTTCAGGCTGCCCACGTTCATCCCCACGATCTGCGCCCGTGCAAGATGTTTGAACTGCGCCCGTCCGACTTCATAAGGGACTTTCATCGCCGTCAGCTGCTGTTCGGTTTTACCGACGGAGCTGATCTCCGGAATGGTATAAATTCCGGTGGGTATATCCTCGATAAGATGAGCATTGGCTTCACCTTTGATCAGCGCCTGAGCGGCGATGCGGCCCTGATCGTAAGCAGCTGAAGCAAGGCTGGGATAACCAATGACGTCCCCCACTGCATAGATATGCGGCTGTGCCGTCTGGTACATGCTGTTGACCTTCAGCAAGCCACGACTGTCTGCTTCCAGTCCGATATTTTCCAGCGACAGTGAATCGGTGTTTCCGGTGCGGCCATTAGCGTAGAGCAGGCAGTCAGCTTTGACTTTTTTGCCGGACTTCAGGTGCATGATGACCCCATCGCTGACGCCTTCGATTTTTTCATACTCTTCGTTATGGCGGATAACCACGCCGCTGTTCCAGAAGTGATATGAAAGTGAATCTGAAATTTCCTGATCGAGAAAGGCCAGCAGATGATCGCGGGTGTTAATCAAATCGACTTTGACATTGAGGCCACGGAAAATTGAGGCATATTCACAGCCAATGACGCCGGCTCCGTAAATAATCACATGCCCCGGTTCGTGGTGCAGATTGAGAATTGAGTCGCTGTCGTAAACACGTGGATGGGTAAAATCCACATCGGCAGGACGGTAGGGACGGGAGCCACAGGCGATGACAAATTTTGCAGCGGTCAGACGTTCGGCAGTGCCATCATGGGTGATTATCTCAATGGTATTGGCATCAATAAATCGTGCATCACCCTGATACAACTCACAGCGATTACGCTCATAAAAGCCCTGCCGCATCCGCGTTTGCTGACTGATAACACTTTCAGTGTGGTTAAGAATGTCTGCAAAGGAAGAGCGCAAAAGGCGGGTATGGTCGCTGTAGAGAGGGTTTTGATTAAACTCGATAATGCGACTGACGGCGTGACGGAGTGCTTTTGAAGGGATGGTTCCCCAGTGGGTACAACCGCCGCCAATATTGTGATAACGCTCGATAACCGCGATGCGTGCGCCCTGTTTCACCAGACCCATTGCAGCACCTTCACCGCCGGGGCCTGAACCAATCACAATAGCATCGTAATCATAAGACTGTTGCATGCCAATACGTCCTGGTTATTATACAATTTTACAACGATATTCTAACATCTCACCTGACTGGTGCCCAATTCTAACCACTTATTTTGTTATCATTTGACAAAGTGTGGGATTAACAGGCCGTCACAAAGTTGGCAGCACTGTACGCTGAAATTTTGATATAGTGCCTTTCCGGCAGTTAAAACAGGCACAAACATGGGCGTCAGAGCGCAGCAAAAAGAACGGACACGGCGTTCGCTGATTGAAGCGGCATTTAGTCAGCTTAGTGCCGAACGCAGCTTTGCCAGCCTGAGCCTGCGGGAAGTTGCACGCGAAGCCGGGATTGCTCCAACGTCATTCTATCGTCACTTTCGTGATGTAGATGAATTAGGGCTGACAATGGTCGATGAAAGTGGCCTGATGTTGCGCCAGCTGATGCGCCAGGCGCGTCAGCGCATTGCCAGGGGGGGCAGCGTAATACGTACTTCCGTTGCCACCTTTATGGAGTTTATAGGTGACAATCCCAATGCTTTCCGTCTGCTGCTACGGGAGCGTTCCGGCACATCTGCTGCCTTTCGTGCGGCCGTTGCCCGTGAGATACAACACTTTATCGCCGAACTGGCGGATTATCTTGAGATTGAAAACCGTATGCCGCGTAGCTTTACGGAAGCGCAGGCTGAAGCGATGGTCATCATTGTTTTTAACGCCGGGGCCGAAGCGCTGGATATTGATGCTGACCAGCGTCGCCAGTTGGAAGAACGACTGGTGCTGCAACTGCGGATGATTTCGAAAGGCGCTTACTACTGGTATCGACGTGAACAGGAGAGACTGGCGGGCACGCTGGAATCTCAGGATTAAAGGACGGTGAAATGAAACTGGCTACTGGACGCGACAGAGGGACTCTGTTGCTGGCATTCCTCACCGGATTGTCGATTAACGGAACGTTTTCGGTACTGTTCAGTTCGCTGGTGCCGTTTTCTTTGTTCCCTCTGATTGCACTTGGGCTGTCGGCCTGGTGTCTGCATCAGTGCTACCTTAATCGTTCCATGCCTGATGGGATGCCCTCTATTGCCGCCGCGTTTTTTCTGTTAGGCATTTTGCTGTACAGCGCGATTGTGCGGGCGGAATATCCTGCTCTTGGGTCAAATTTTGTGCCCACCCTTTTAATGGTGGCGCTGGTATTCTGGATAGGACTGAAACTCAGATCGCGCAAGAGCGAGTAACAAAGGGTGGCCGGTTTCGCCACCCTGGGTGCTTAGCGACGAACCAGCAGCACACCGCATTCCATATGGTGTGTGTAAGGGAACTGGTCGAACAGAGCCAGCCGGGCAACCTGATGTGTCGTGGAGAGCGTAGCCAGATTTTCACACAGTGTCTGTGGATTGCAGGAGATGTACAGAATCCGTGGATAGGCCTGTACCATTCTGACCGTTTCGGCATCCAGTCCGCTACGTGGAGGATCGATAAAAATCGTTTCGCACTGGTAGCTGCTTAAATCGATACCTTCCAGCCGGTTAAATGTCCGTTCACCGTTCATTGCCTGGGTAAATTCTTCCGCTGCCATGCGAATTATTTGCACATTTTCAATGTTGTTGACGGCGATATTGTACTGCGCTGAGGCAACAGAAGGTTTGGCGATTTCGGTCGCCAGCACCCGTCTGAAATTGCGCGCCAGCGCTAATGAGAAATTACCGTTGCCACAATAGAGTTCCAGCAGATCACCCCTGGCGTCTTTTGTCACCTCCAGCGCCCATTCCAGCATCTGAATATTCATCGCCGCATTAGGCTGGGTAAAGCTGTTTTCCACCTGACGGTAAGTGATCTCCTGCCCCGCGACCGGCAAACATTCATCGACAAAATCGCGATCCAGGCAGATTTTAGTTTTCGTCGCCCGGCCGATCAGATGCAGGTCAAAGCCCTGAGCACGTAGCGTATCGCGCAGGATGACAGCCGCCTGCTGCCACTCTTCTGTCAATGTGCGGTGATAAAGCAGAGTGATAAGGACCTGATTGCTCATGGTGGAGAGGTAATCAACCTGAAACAGTTTATGGCGCAGCAGAGGGTTGTCCCGTAGAGCATCTATCAGCAGAGGCATCAGCTGATTGATTAATTCGCTGGCCGCCGGAAAGCTGTCCACTCGGATGCGCTGGCGGGTATGTTGATCGAAGATAATGTGATAAAGATCATCGCCATCATGCCATACCCGAAATTCCGCTCGCATACGATAATGGCTGACCGGGGAACGAAACACTTCAGTCTCAGGCGCGTCAAACGGCGCCATCAGGGCATTCAGACGAACTACCTTCTGCTGGAGTTGTGCATCGTATTGTTCCGTTGGCAGCTGTTCGGGCGTCATGGTCATTCCTCGGTTAATGGCCTTTTGTGCCCGGCGCATTGTAGGGATTCAGCACGCAATGTCCAGCGTTGTCAGGTCGTGAAGGGGCCGCTCAGGCGGATACCTGGATTTATCCTGATTTTAAACATAAGATGCCCCCGTTTTGCCGCTACATCACTATGGGCTTCATTGCAGCGTCGGAGCTGACACAATGCGGCGTGGGATTGCTCCCGGGCACTTTAGTTAGGACAGCAGCGCTTTTATTCTTTGTGATGCTGACACAATACTGCCGGGATATCCGCCGCATTTCACACGATTATCCTGTGCTATTTGTTATGTGCCTGCGGCATCCTGCATGATTTTTTGGGCGTTTATTCAGAATGATAACCAATAAAAACAGACCGCTGGCATTCAGCATGTCGGCTATTTTCCTCTGGACGCAGCACGGTTTTGCGCAGAATACAGATAATACGCTGGTCACTACGGCTAATCGTTTTGCCCAACCCGTTTCTTCCGTGCTTGCTCCGACGACGGTCGTCACCCGTGAGCAGATTGACCGCTGGCAGTCAAAGAGCCTGGCGGACGTGATGCGCCGTTTACCCGGCGTGGATATTGCGCAAAATGGTGGTCTGGGCCAGCAAAGTTCACTGTTTATTCGCGGTACTAACTCCAGCCATGTACTGGTGCTGATAGATGGTATTCGCCTGAATCAGGCGGGAATCAGTGGTTCGTCCGACCTGAGCCAAATCCCAGTTTCACTGGTGCAGCGCATTGAATATGTTCGAGGCGCACGTTCTGCTGTTTACGGCTCTGATGCGATTGGCGGCGTGGTGAATATTATTACCGGGCGCGACAAGCCGGGAACTACGCTGACCGCAGGATCCGGATCGCATGGCTACCAGTCTTATGATGGCACCACGCAGCAGACACCTGGTACAGATACTCGCATAACGCTCGCCGGTAACTACACCTACACCAAAGGTTATGATGTGGTGGCTAATTTGCCAGATATCTATGGCGATCCCGCACAGAAAGATCGTGACGGCTTTATGAGCAAGACACTTTATGGTCTGGTCGAACACCAGTTTAATGACGAATTAAGTGGTTTTGTCCGGGGCTATGGTTACGACAATCGTACCGCTTACGATGGGTCGTTGAGCTTCAGTGTGCCGGGTGCGCTGGTGGATACCCGCCAGCTGTATAGTCAGAGTTGGGACACGGGGCTGCGCTTTAATCGTGACAGTTATTCATCCCAACTGATTGCCAGCTACAGCCACACTAAAGATTATAATTATGACCCACGGCTGGGTCGTGATGTCGTTCCTGCGACACTGGATGATGTGCAGCAGTACAATCTGCAATGGGGGAATACCGTTGCGCTTGACTCCGGCACGGTCAGTGCAGGTGTTGACTGGCAGAGGCAAACCTCCCGGCCAAACACCAACTACGTCAGTGAAGGTCAGGAACAGCGTAATACCGGTATTTATGCCACCACTCAGCAGAAACTGGGATCGGTGACCCTGGAAGGCGCAGTAAGGGGTGATGATAATAATGCCTTCGGCTGGCACAACACCTGGCAGACCAGCGCCGCATGGGAGTTTGTCGATGACTACAGTCTGTTTGCATCGTATGGCACGGCATTTAAGGCACCGAATCTGAGCCAGGTATACAGCGCGAACTACGGTAACCGCGATCTCGCCCCGGAAAAAAGTCAGCAGTGGGAAGGCGGTTTTGCAGGTCTGACCGGCCTCGTCAATTGGCGTCTGTCTGGCTATCGTAATGATATTGATGACCTTATCGACAGCGATCCAAACACATTCCGTTATTACAATATCAGCAAAGCGACTATTAAAGGAGTGGAAGCGACGGCTTCGTTTGACACCGGCCCGGTCAGCCACTCCCTCTCTTATGACTATGTCGATGCGCGTGACGGCAACACCAACGAAGTTCTGCTGCGCCGTGCCAGGCAGCAGTTGAAGTATCAGCTCGATTACACCATCTGTGATGTTGACTGGTCAGTCAGCTATCAATATCTTGGCGATCGTTATGACAAGGATTACAACTCAGATTACACGGCCCGAACTGTAAAACTGGGAGGTGTCAGCCTGTGGGATCTGGCTGTTTCGTATCCACTCACATCTCAGCTAACCGTTCGTGGTAGAATAGCTAACCTGTTCGATAAAGATTACGAGACAGTTTATGGCTATCAAACTCCGGGAAGGGAGTATTACCTCAGCGGCAGCTACACCTTCTGAAGAACGACCCACGGTACTGGTGTTTGACTCCGGTGTTGGTGGGCTTTCTGTCTATGATGAAATCCGGCAGCTATTGCCGGATCTTCATTATCTGTACGTCTTCGATAATGTGGCTTTTCCTTACGGTGAGAAAAGTGAAGAGTTTATTGTTGAGCGCGTCCTGCAAATTGTTGATGCAGTCACCCGCCGCTACCCGCTGGCACTGGTGGTTATCGCCTGTAATTCCGCCAGTACCGTTACTCTTCCTGCCTTGCGTCAACGCTTCAACTTTCCCGTTGTTGGTGTCGTACCTGCGATCAAACCGGCGGCACGTCTCACCCGTAACGGTGTTGTGGGACTCCTTGCCACTCGTGGCACGGTGAAGCGACCTTATACACATGAACTGGTATCGCGTTTTGCCGGAGAGTGTAAAACAGAAATGCTCGGCTCGGCGGAGCTGGTTGAGCTGGCGGAGGCTAAATTGCAGGGTAAACCAGTGCCCCTGGATGAGCTGAGGCGTATCCTGCAACCCTGGCTGAAAATGAAAGAACCGCCGGACACGGTTGTGCTTGGTTGTACACATTTTCCTTTACTAAATGATGAGCTGAGTCAGGTACTGCCTCCGGGGACCCGGCTGGTTGATTCTGCTGCTGCCATTGCCCGTCGCACCGCCTGGCTGTTAGAAAATGAAGCGCCTGAGGCTAAGTCAGCCGAGAGCAATCTGGTGTTTTGCATGGATATCACAGAGCGTGTAGTGCAATTAATGCCCGTTTTAAGGCGTTATGGCTTCGAACGGCTTGAAAAACTATCACTTTATGGCGCTGATGAGTGAAAAAACAGCGATCAAAATTTTTTTTGCAGATAGCGCTTGTCAGCTCTCAGAAACTCCCTATAATGCGCCACCACTGACACGGAACAGCGGCTGAGAAGCCGGCGGGTCAGGAGGTTCAGCAACGCTGAGCCGCCGGAGAAAACCTCTTAAAAAAGAAGTTGACTCTGAAGGAGGAGAGCGTAATATACGCCACCTCGCAACAGCAGCAGCGCTGCCGGTTGCACCGCTCTTTAACAATTTATCAGACAATCTGTGTGAGCACTCACAGGATTGATATCCGCATCTTAGGATGCAAAAAAATATCAAGCCTCAGAGTGAACACGTAATTCATTACGGTTTTTCCTGAGCACCGCTTCACGAGTTGAAGCAAATCAGACTTTTAATTGAAGAGTTTGATCATGGCTCAGATTGAACGCTGGCGGCAGGCCTAACACATGCAAGTCGAACGGTAGCACAGGGGAGCTTGCTCCCCGGGTGACGAGTGGCGGACGGGTGAGTAATGTCTGGGAAACTGCCCGATGGAGGGGGATAACTACTGGAAACGGTAGCTAATACCGCATAACGTCGCAAGACCAAAGTGGGGGACCTTCGGGCCTCACACCATCGGATGTGCCCAGATGGGATTAGCTAGTTGGTGAGGTAACGGCTCACCAAGGCGACGATCCCTAGCTGGTCTGAGAGGATGACCAGCCACACTGGAACTGAGACACGGTCCAGACTCCTACGGGAGGCAGCAGTGGGGAATATTGCACAATGGGCGCAAGCCTGATGCAGCCATGCCGCGTGTATGAAGAAGGCCTTCGGGTTGTAAAGTACTTTCAGCGGGGAGGAAGGGAGTGGAGTTAATAACTTCATTCATTGACGTTACCCGCAGAAGAAGCACCGGCTAACTCCGTGCCAGCAGCCGCGGTAATACGGAGGGTGCAAGCGTTAATCGGAATTACTGGGCGTAAAGCGCACGCAGGCGGTCTGTTAAGTCAGATGTGAAATCCCCGGGCTTAACCTGGGAACTGCATTTGAAACTGGCAGGCTTGAGTCTTGTAGAGGGGGGTAGAATTCCAGGTGTAGCGGTGAAATGCGTAGAGATCTGGAGGAATACCGGTGGCGAAGGCGGCCCCCTGGACAAAGACTGACGCTCAGGTGCGAAAGCGTGGGGAGCAAACAGGATTAGATACCCTGGTAGTCCACGCCGTAAACGATGTCGATTTGGAGGTTGTGCCCTTGAGGCGTGGCTTCCGTAGCTAACGCGTTAAATCGACCGCCTGGGGAGTACGGCCGCAAGGTTAAAACTCAAATGAATTGACGGGGGCCCGCACAAGCGGTGGAGCATGTGGTTTAATTCGATGCAACGCGAAGAACCTTACCTGGCCTTGACATCCACGGAAGACCCCAGAGATGGGGTTGTGCCTTCGGGAACCGTGAGACAGGTGCTGCATGGCTGTCGTCAGCTCGTGTTGTGAAATGTTGGGTTAAGTCCCGCAACGAGCGCAACCCTTATCCTTTGTTGCCATCGGTTCGGCCGGGAACTCAAAGGAGACTGCCGGTGATAAACCGGAGGAAGGTGGGGATGACGTCAAGTCATCATGGCCCTTACGGCCAGGGCTACACACGTGCTACAATGGCGCATACAAAGAGAAGCGACCTCGCGAGAGCAAGCGGACCTCATAAAGTGCGTCGTAGTCCGGATCGGAGTCTGCAACTCGACTCCGTGAAGTCGGAATCGCTAGTAATCGTGGATCAGAATGCCACGGTGAATACGTTCCCGGGCCTTGTACACACCGCCCGTCACACCATGGGAGTGGGTTGCAAAAGAAGTAGGTAGCTTAACCTTCGGGAGGGCGCTTACCACTTTGTGATTCATGACTGGGGTGAAGTCGTAACAAGGTAACCGTAGGGGAACCTGCGGTTGGATCACCTCCTTACCTGAAGATACCTTCCCGTGCAGTACTCACACAGATTGTCTGATAGAAAAGTAATGAGCAGGACGGCTGCGAAGTCGAGACACCTTTGTGTCCCCTTCGTCTAGCGGTTAGGACTCCGCCCTTTCACGGCGGCAACAGGGGTTCGAATCCCCTAGGGGACGCCACCTGCCTGGTGACAGGTGAAAGATGTCTCCGCCCGTATCTCAGAGCTGATTTACCGCAAGGTGAATCGGTTATGAGATACATGCTCTTTAACAATCCGGAACAAGCTGAAAATTTGAAACGACATGTTGTGGTCATTCTCCGTAATAAGAATGGCATGACGACATGTTCGGGTCTCTCAAATGCTTACAACATGCAGCGTGACTCTGTCGGAGTAACGAACGAGCAAGGTCGTGGCAAGGCGTCAGCGCGCAGCAGGGCGGAGTGGACTGATGTCCATGAGCACTGCAAGCACTGCATAACGCGGCCATGACGACGCGCAGTCGTTACGAAACCAGAAGAAAGGACGCCTGTGGGTTGTGAGGTTAAGTGACTAAGCGTACACGGTGGATGCCCTGGCAGTCAGAGGCGATGAAGGGCGTGCTAATCTGCGATAAGCGTCGGTAAGGTGATATGAACCGCGATACCCGACGATACCCGAATGGGGAAACCCGGTGCACTCAGTGCATCATTGCAGCATGAATACATAGTGCTGCAAGGCGAACCGGGGGAACTGAAACATCTAAGTACCCCGAGGAAAAGAAATCAACCGAGATTCCCCCAGTAGCGGCGAGCGAACGGGGAGGAGCCCGGAACCATCATCGGCTTGTGCATCAGTGGAAGCGTCTGGAAAGTCGCAGGATACAGGGTGATACTCCCGTACACGAAGAGGCACAGGTCGTGAGTTCGAAGAGTAGGGCGGGACACGTGGTATCCTGTCTGAATATGGGGGGACCATCCTCCAAGGCTAAATACTCCTGACTGACCGATAGTGAACCAGTACCGTGAGGGAAAGGCGAAAAGAACCCCGGCGAGGGGAGTGAAACAGAACCTGAAACCGTGTACGTACAAGCAGTGGGAGCACCTTCGTGGTGTGACTGCGTACCTTTTGTATAATGGGTCAGCGACTTGTATTCTGTAGCAAGGTTAACCGTATAGGGGAGCCGAAGGGAAACCGAGTCTTAACCGGGCGTTAAGTTGCAGGGTACAGACCCGAAACCCGGTGATCTAGCCATGGGCAGGTTGAAGGTTGGGTAACACTAACTGGAGGACCGAACCGACTGATGTTGAAAAATCAGCGGATGACCTGTGGCTGGGGGTGAAAGGCCAATCAAACCGGGAGATAGCTGGTTCTCCCCGAAAGCTATTTAGGTAGCGCCTCGTGAACTCATCTCCGGGGGTAGAGCACTGTTTCGGCCAGGGGGCCATCCCGGCTTACCGATCCGATGCAAACTGCGAATACCGGAGAATGTTATCACGGGAGACACACGGCGGGTGCTAACGTCCGTCGTGAAGAGGGAAACAACCCAGACCGCCAGCTAAGGTCCCAAAGTCATGGTTAAGTGGGAAACGATGTGGGAAGGCCCAGACAGCCAGGATGTTGGCTTAGAAGCAGCCATCATTTAAAGAAAGCGTAATAGCTCACTGGTCGAGTCGGCCTGCGCGGAAGATGTAACGGGGCTAAACCATGCACCGAAGCTGCGGCAGCGGCGCGCAAGCGTTGTTGGGTAGGGGAGCGTTCTGTAAGCCTGCGAAGGTGGCCTGTGAGGGCTGCTGGAGGTATCAGAAGTGCGAATGCTGACATAAGTAACGATAAAGCGGGTGAAAAGCCCGCTCGCCGGAAGACCAAGGGTTCCTGTACAACGTTAATCGGGGCAGGGTGAGTCGACCCCTAAGGCGAGGCCGAAAGGCGTAGTCGATGGGAAACGGGTTAATATTCCCGTACTTGGTGTTGCTGCGAAGGGGGGACGGAGAAGGCTGTGTCAGCCGGGCGACGGTCGTCCCGGTTTAAGCGTGTAGGCTGGTTTTCCAGGCAAATCCGGAAAATCAAGGCTGAGGCGTGATGACGAGGCACCACGGTGCTGAAGTGACAGATGCCCTGCTTCCAGGAAAAGCCTCTAAGCATCAGGCAACACGAAATCGTACCCGAAACCGACACAGGTGGTCAGGTAGAGAATACCAAGGCGCTTGAGAGAACCCGGGTGAAGGAACTAGGCAAAATGGTGCCGTAACTTCGGGAGAAGGCACGCTGGCGCGTAGGTGGAGGGACTTGCTCCCCGAGCCGAGGCCAGTCGAAGATACCAGCTGGCTGCAACTGTTTATTAAAAACACAGCACTGTGCAAACACGAAAGTGGACGTATACGGTGTGACGCCTGCCCGGTGCCGGAAGGTTAATTGATGGGGTTATGGGTAACCAGAAGCTCCTGATCGAAGCCCCGGTAAACGGCGGCCGTAACTATAACGGTCCTAAGGTAGCGAAATTCCTTGTCGGGTAAGTTCCGACCTGCACGAATGGCGTAATGATGGCCAGGCTGTCTCCACCCGGGACTCAGTGAAATTGAACTCGCTGTGAAGATGCAGTGTACCCGCGGCAAGACGGAAAGACCCCGTGAACCTTTACTACAGCTTGACACTGAACGCTGAGCCTTGATGTGCAGGATAGGTGGGAGGCTTTGAAGCGTGGACGCCAGTCTGCGCGGAGCCATCCTTGAAATACCACCCTTTAACGTTTGGCGTTCTAACCTTGCGCCGTGATCCGGCGCGGGGACAGTGTCTGGTGGGTAGTTTGACTGGGGCGGTCTCCTCCCAAAGCGTAACGGAGGAGCACGAAGGTTGGCTAATCCTGGTCGGACATCAGGAGGTTAGTGCAATGGCATAAGCCAGCTTGACTGCGAGCGTGACGGCGCGAGCAGGTGCGAAAGCAGGTCATAGTGATCCGGTGGTTCTGAATGGAAGGGCCATCGCTCAACGGATAAAAGGTACTCCGGGGATAACAGGCTGATACCGCCCAAGAGTTCATATCGACGGCGGTGTTTGGCACCTCGATGTCGGCTCATCACATCCTGGGGCTGAAGCAGGTCCCAAGGGTACGGCTGTTCGCCGTTTAAAGTGGTACGCGAGCTGGGTTTAGAACGTCGTGAGACAGTTCGGTCCCTATCTGCCGTGGGCGCTGGAGAATTGAGGGGGTTTGCTCCCAGTACGAGAGGACCGGAGTGAACGCACCGCTGGTGTTCGGGTTGTCACGCCAGTGGCACTGCCCGGTAGCTAAGTGCGGAAAAGATAAGCGCTGAAAGCATCTAAGCGCGAAACTTGCCCCGAGATGAGTTCTCCCTGTGGCTTTAAGCCACCCGAAGGGACGTTGAAGACGACGACGTTGATAGGCCGGATGTGTAAGCGCAGCGATGCGTTGAGCTGACCGGTACTAATGACCCGAGAGGCTTAACCTTACAACGCCAGAGGCGTTCTGTTGAGAGACAGTGAATAATTTTCAGCTTGTGACGGATAAGTAATTTGCAGGGAACGTGAGATTTTGTGCTGAGAGAAGGCGGCAGGCGAAGGAAAGGAAAGAGCATACATAAGTATGCGACTGACTTTACGAGCGCAGGCAACGCGGTATCAGGGCAAAAGAAGCGTTTTGTGCACCAAGATTTGCCTGGCGGCCGTAGCGCGGTGGTCCCACCTGACCCCATGCCGAACTCAGAAGTGAAACGCCGTAGCGCCGATGGTAGTGTGGGGTCTCCCCATGCGAGAGTAGGGAACTGCCAGGCATCATATTAAGACCAGCTTTCTGGCAAACCTTATCAGCGGAAGATAAGGGCGAACTACCTGATTACAATGGACTGCCCTGCTGTTGTGAATAGCAGAAGTAGTATTTAAAACGGTTAACGCACTTTCACGTTAATTGTTCATAACAAAGTGCTGATATGGCTCAGTTGGTAGAGCGCACCCTTGGTAAGGGTGAGGTCCCCAGTTCGACTCTGGGTATCAGCACCACTTAGTATGGCACTGAGTTCATTAAAAGAATTTGCCTGGCGGCTGTAGCGCGGTGGTCCCACCTGACCCCATGCCGAACTCAGAAGTGAAACGCCGTAGCGCCGATGGTAGTGTGGGGTCTCCCCATGCGAGAGTAGGGAACTGCCAGGCATCATAAAAGAAGATAAGGGCTGATAAGTTCTTAACTTCAACACTTTTCAGGTGACATGAAAGGTATAAGTAATACCTGATATCAGAAGCAACATTCTGAATTCAGTACAGAATCGGTGGAGCGGTAGTTCAGTTGGTTAGAATACCTGCCTGTCACGCAGGGGGTCGCGGGTTCGAGCCCCGTCCGTTCCGCCACTTTATACAAGCCCTGAGCATATTTGCTCAGGGCTTTTTTGTTATCATCACTTTTTTCATAATCCAACCTGAAGCGTTGATTAGTACCAGTAAATTTGTCTTAATTTGCAAATGTTTACCTGGTTTTTCGCGCTTATCAGCAAGCCCGGATTGAAAGTCGGCTGCAAAGCCCCTATAACTGAATGACAGTGTGACTGACACCCTAAGAAAAAAGCCAGGCGGTAAAGTGCGAAAAAAAACTTATGCCATGCGATATGTAGCAGGACAGCCAGCAGAGCGTATTTTTCCGCCTGGCTCCATGCTTCACGTCGGCAAGGCATTACCTCCCGGTACACCACTTACAACTCAATCTTCGCTACGTGTACTGGTATGGAATATTTTCAAGCAACAGCGTGCTGACTGGCTCTCGGTGCTGCAGAACTTTGGTAAAGATGCCCATCTGGTTTTATTGCAGGAAGCACAGACAACCCCTGAGCTGGTACGTTTTGCCACAACTCACTATCTTGCTGCCGATCAGGTGCCCGCTTTCGTCCTGCCTCAGCATCCATCAGGTGTAATGACTCTCGCTGCTGCACATCCCGTATATTGCTGCCCCTTACGTGAACGTGAGCCGCTATTAAGACTGGCAAAATCGGCACTGGTTACGGCTTATCCTTTACCAGACGGTCAGATGCTGATGGTGGTGAATATTCACGCGGTCAACTTTAGCCTGGGTATAGATGTCTACAGCAAACAGTTAGGCCCGATTGGGGAGCAGATTATCCACCATCAGGGACCGGTGATTATGGCCGGGGATTTTAATGCCTGGAGCCGTCAACGTATCAATGCGTTGTATACGTTTGCGCGTGATATGGGGTTGGATGAAGTCAGTTTTAGTGATGACCATCGGCGCAGGGCGTTTGGTCGTCCTCTCGACTTTGTATTTTATCGCAGGATGAAAGTGTTACAGGCATCCGTACTTATAACCCGTGCTTCTGACCATAACCCGTTACTGGTTGAATTCGATTCAGGCACAGCCGCCGCCACTGATGAATGCCCCGATTAACGGTCAATGCTGCCCATTTCAACGCCAGTCAACGACTCTTATGGTAGCTGACCAGCTTCACGGGAGGTGGTTTTGCGTTGGCAATAAAAAAGCCAGTCAGGTGACTGGCTTTTTAATGACTGTAGAAATTGATTAGCTGTCTGGTGAAGCGCTGTTGTTAACGTACAGTGTCAGATTATCTCCGGGTCGAAGATTCGCCACGTCGCCATTGTTCCAGCGCATAACGTCCTTCATATTAACCCCGTGTCGCTTTGCGATGCTGGCCAGAGAATCACCCCTACGGACTTTATAGGTGATGCTGTTGCCATTATCTGCCAGCTTACTGGCATTACTACTGCCACTGTAGCTTAAGGTCTGCCCTGGCTTAATATTACTGCCGCGCAGATTATTAGCCCGCTGCAATTCGCTAACCGGGACGTTCAGCCGCTTCGCAATTCCGGACAAGGTATCACCGTTACGAACCTTGTATGAGCTTGCAGTCGTGCTGTTACTGGCTAATGCGCCAGGCTGAACTGCGGCAATATCCCCTGTTGCCAGTGAGTTACGCAGCTGCGCAACGTTGGACTTCGGTACCATAATGTACTGAGGGCCACCATCAGGCGCTGTCTTACCGCGTTTGTACCCTGCGTTGAAACTTTTCAACTTAGTCAGCGACATACCCGACATTTCTGCTGCCTGAGTCAACTCCATCTGCTGTCCCACTTCTACTCTTGCCAGGGCGCGAGATTCATTAGGTTCAGGCAGGCGTACGCCGTAGCGCTTGTTGTTCTTCAGGATCTCTCCCAGAGCGAACATTTTGGGTACATAGACTGTCGTTTCACGTGGTAACGACAGATGCCAAAAATCCGTTGGTTTACCCCTGGCTTTATTGGCTTTTATCGCCTTCAGAACACGTCCTTCACCACTGTTATAGGCGGCGATGGTCAGTAGCCAGTCCCCGTCAAACATGCCGTTCAGGCGTTCCATCATATCCAACGCAACTTTGGTCGATGCAACCACATCGCGACGACCGTCATACCACTGGTTCTGTTTCAAACCATAGTTACGCCCCGTTTGCGGCACTATCTGCCAGATGCCAGCGGCATTGGCAGCAGAGGTGGCATGGGGGTCAAAAGCGCTCTCCACTATGGGTAGTAGTACTAGTTCCATCGGCATCTTACGTTGCTTAATCTCCTCGACTATCCAGTACATATACGGCTCTGCCCGTAAAGTTACATCGTGGAGATAGCTCTTGTTACTTAAATATTTTTGTTTTTGTTCGCGTATCCGGGGGTTATCCGGAACCTTCATCTTCAGCTCGTTGCTAATGAAATCCCACAGATGCTGTTGCTGCGCAAGGTTGGTTCCATCATCCTGCCAGCGCGGCGACAAAAAGCGATCTGCGTTTTTACTCGTTTCACTTTGACTTGCCGAAGACAAACTCTGTGCATGCTGTTCAGGGGGTTAACGTCATGTCCTGACGCCTGGCAACCCACCAGCAAGACCGAGGCGATAATTATCGCTGTAGCCTTCATGTGTTTGTCGTAGTTAGCTTAAAAGACGAGCAACTATACGTGGTCAGTTTGCGCAACACAACCCGAAAATCAAAAATGGTCTTTCTTCTGACGTAACGTTGCAAATACTTGCCATAGTTGTGATGGAGATGTTTCGTAACCAATTATTCTTTGTAATTCAATTTCATGCGTTCTGAGGAAAATATTTATTTTTCGCTCAAACGCCAGATTTGTGGGGAGTGAAATGCCGTTTTTCGCACGTAACTCCTTAATTTTATGATGATAGCGCTCAATCTCAACATCATGCGGCAAAAGGCTCCGACAAAACTCCAGATTCGATAACGTATACTCGTGAGCGCAACAGATCAGCGTTTCCGCTGGCAGTGAGTTAATCTTCTGAAAAGATTCATACATTTTTTGTGGTGTGCCTTCAAATAGTTTGCCACAGCCTGCGGAAAACATCGTATCACCACAAAAAAGGTAAGGAAAACTGAAATATGAGATATGTCCTAAAGTATGACCTGGGGTATACAGGACACTGAATTCCATTCCCAGAACAGTCACTTTCTCCCCCTCAGACACCACCTGGGTTACCCCTTTGCCCAGCGCTTCAGCAGGACCATAAACCACCAGCTGCGGATATTTCTCGACCAGCTTTTGCACCCCTCCGGTGTGGTCATGATGATGGTGAGTGAGAAGAATCGCGACTGGCTGCCAGTGATTTTTTGTCATGGCGTCCAATACCGGTTCTGCTTCACCAGGATCGACAATCAGGCAGTCACCCCGATCGTCATTCAACAGCCAGATGTAGTTATCCTGAAGAGCGGGAATACTGTTAAGATTCATCATCGCCTCTGTAAACGGTCGCAATGGAAAGAAGATGGTAAAGCATGAAGCCAGCTAAAACACGCCGGATTCGTCATGTGCCTCAGTGCTGGGCCGGAATCCCATGGGGAGAGTTTTACCGTGATGCGCTCACCCGGCATCTGGAGACATCCTTAAGTAAAATCTACGGTTATCATCTGCTGAAGATAGGACATCTCAGTGCGGAGATCGACACCCGGCACTGCGATATCTCCCATCAGGTCAATGTCGGCACCAGTGGCAGCGATCTGCATGTAATCGCTGAACCGGGTAGTCTGCCGTTCGCCTCCAAATCCGTGGACGCCTGCCTGCTTGCCCATTGTCTGGCGTGGAGCGACGATCCGCATCGCGTTCTGCGTGAAGTGGATCGGGTGTTGATTGACGATGGCTGGATGATTATCAGCGGTTTCAATCCTTTCAGTTTACTGGGTACAGGCAAGTTGATCCCGGGGCTTAACCGACGCATACCGTGGAACAGCAGAATGTTTACTCCCATGCGTTTGATGGACTGGTTGAGCCTGCTCAACTATGAAGTGACTGAACACACCCGTTTTCAGGTCTTGCCCTGGAATCGTCAGGGCGGCAGAGTGATCAGCACACATTTTCCGGCGCTGGGCTGCCTGAATATTATTATGGCACGCAAAAGGACTTTCCCGTTGACCATCAATCCGGCCAGAAAAGCTGCCGCAAAAAGAAGACTGGCCTCGGCGGTTGGCGCTACACGTCAGTTTCGGGCAGGTTATCGCCGTCAGGATTCTGACTGATAGCCGGTATCCTGCTGGGAAGGGCTGCCGGCAGCGGATCGCGCCAGCTCGTCACAACGTTCATTTTCTTCATGACCGGCGTGGCCCTTTACCCACTGCCACTCTATCTGATGATGACTTAACGCAGCATCAAGGCGTTGCCACAGGTCAACGTTCTTGACCGGTTTTTTATCGGTTGTTTTCCAGCCACGTTTTTTCCAGTTATGGATCCAACTGGTTATCCCCTGTCTGACGTACTGACTGTCAGTACTGAGCACCACTTTGCAGGGTTGCGTCAGCCCCTCCAGTGCCACAATCGCCGCCATCAGCTCCATGCGATTATTGGTGGTCAGATAGTATCCGGCGCTGAACGTTTTCTCGTGTTTGCCATAACGCAGAATTGCGCCATACCCCCCGGGGCCGGGATTGCCAAGGCAAGAACCATCGGTGAAAATTTCTACCTGCTTAAGCATCTCTGGTAGACTCCCTGCTGAAAAATGCCAAGTCTGACATAAACGGGTCCTATGAGCACAGTAAATACCACGCGGCAAATCGTTCTTGATACGGAAACCACCGGTATGAATATGATCGGGGTGCACTATGAAGGGCATCGCATCATTGAAATCGGTGCCGTTGAGGTGGTGAACCGCCGTCTGACCGGTAATAACTTCCATATTTATCTGAAGCCGGATCGGCTGGTCGATCCTGAAGCCTTTGGTGTTCACGGCATTGCCGATGAATTTCTTGCCGATAAACCCACCTTTGCAGAAATTGCTGACGATTTTATTGCTTACATCAGCGGGGCTGAACTGGTTATCCATAATGCTTCGTTTGATATCGGCTTTATCGACTATGAATTTGCCAAACTTGCCCGCAATATCGCCGGCACGGAAACCTTTTGCCAGGTCACAGACAGTCTGGCGATGGCGCGCAAGATGTTCCCCGGCAAGCGTAACAGCCTTGATGCGCTCTGCTCACGTTATGAAATAGACAACAGCAAGCGCACCCTGCACGGCGCTCTTCTTGATGCCGAAATTCTGGCTGAAGTTTATCTGACGATGACCGGTGGACAGACGTCACTGACCTTTTCAATGGAAGGCGAGCGTCAGCAGCAGAGCGGAGGAGATACCATTCACCGTATTACACGACCGCTTGCAGGGCTGCGGGTAGTGGAAGCAACCGCAGAAGAAATGGCGGCGCATGAATCCCGTCTGGATCTGGTGATGAAGAAGGGCGGAAGTTGCCTCTGGCGGACATAATCCCCATAAATCAGGCGGTAAGGCGAAAAAATATGCATTCGCGCTTAAAGCCGTAGAAAAAGCATTGACGAAGTGAGGACCCCACCGTAATATTCGCCCCGTTCCGCAAGGAACTGAGCGCGGAGCGGTAGTTCAGTTGGTTAGAATACCTGCCTGTCACGCAGGGGGTCGCGGGTTCGAGCCCCGTCCGTTCCGCCAAAATTCAGAAAGCCTGATTCAGTAGTGAATCAGGCTTTCGTCGTTTCAGTCTCAGCAACGCCTTACGACGATCTCAGTGGGCTTTGCTTACTGGCAAAATCCTGCGCGGCTGCCACGCGCTCATTGCGCGCAATCCAGCGGTAGCAACCGGCTGACAGCGCCGCGCCAATAAACCAGCTGAAGTTAGCGACGGCATGTAGCGACGGTATAAAGCTAATCACCAGCCCGACAAATACCGACGGCACCAGCGCGGCAATCGCTTTCGGGTTGAACCCACCGCGATACCAGTAACGCCCTTTCGGCGTATCATCAAACAGATCATCTACCGCAATCTGACCGCGTTTGATCAGATAGAAATCGCACAGCAGAATGCCAAACAACGGGCCAATAAACGCACCCAGCACATCCAGCGTGTAGTGGATTAATTCGGGAGACTGGAACAGATTCCACGGCGTCAACAGCACGGAGCCGACGGCGGCGATCATCCCGCCGGTGCGGAAGCTGATTTTTTGCGGTGAACAGTTTGAAAAGTCAAAGGCCGGAGAGACGAAATTGGCCACGATATTAATGCCAATGGTTGCGGTAATCATCGTCAGCAGGCCGATGGCAACCGCCAGGTCGCTACCCACCCGGCTGACGGTTTCAATAGGATCGGTGATCATCCTGCCGAACAGTGACTGTGTACCGGAAACAATCACCACGGTGACCACCGAAAACAGCAGAAAGTTAAACGGCAGTCCCCAGCGATTCCCCCGACGGATTTCCCCCATGCTTTTGCCATATCGGGAAAAGTCGCCAAAGTTGAGCAACGGGCCGGAAAAATAAGAGACGACCAGCGCCGTTGCGGTGATCATCTCCCATGCCTGTTGACCTTTACTCAATTGCTTGCTGGTCAGCGTCAGCGAAATGCCGTCAAAGCCGGTCTTGTACACAATCCACCCGGCCAGGGCCAGCATCACCACATACACTGCCGGGCCTACCACGTCGATAAACCGTTTGATCGCGCTCATCCCATGCCAGAAAACCAGCGCCTGAGCGAACCACATGATGCCAAAGCAAATCCAGCCCAGCTGCGACAGTCCCAGCCAGGAAGTCTGGGTCATCGCTGCCAGTGACGGCCAGAATTTCAGTGAAACCAGCATCAGCGCATTGGCCGCCAGATAAGTCTGGATACCATACCAGGCAAAGGCAATCAGGCCACGGATCACTGCCGGGATATTGGCGCCGAACACGCCAAAGGCCTGACGGGAAACAACCGCATAGGGTACTCCGGCCATCTGGCTGGGTCTGGCGACCAGGTTGGCGCAAATCTGCACGATACAGATGCCCGCCAGCAGGCACAGCAGCACCTGCCAGCTGGCCAGACCCAGCGTAAAGAAGCTGGCTGCGACCACATAGCCGCCCATGCTGTGTACATCCGACATCCAGAACGAAAAGATGTTGTACCAGTTCCAGTTTTGATCGCGGGTTGGGGCGAGATCATCGTTGCACAGTCGTGGGCTGTAGCGGGCGTTGACGCTGTCTGACGCCGGGGGTGAAACATGCTGAATGTCTGGCATGAAACCTGCTCCTGTAAATTCAACTCGAAACGTAATGGATGGAGGATGTATTGCAGGATCCAGGCCAGAATGTTTTTTCATGTATACAAAAGTAAAGAAAAGTGTGTACGATTTTCTTTAAATAAGATGTTTAGCGGAGTAGGGAATGAAGAGTGAAACTGGCCTGATCGCGGCCTCTGACCTGACCGACAAGGACGAACCCATCTATCAGGCGCTACTGACGGCGATAGTTGAACAGCAATTACCGCCGGGTAGCAAACTGCCGGAAGAACCCCTTGCTGAGATTTTTGGTATCAGCCGTACCGGCATCCGTAAAGTGCTGCAACGCCTTGCTGCGGTGCAGATGATCGTGCTGACGCCCAAACGTGGTGCACAGGTCGCCACGCCGTCAGTAGAAGAGGCACAGGATATTTTCCGTACCAGGGCCTTAATTGAATGTGCCAATCTGCCTGCGGTGCTGGCGCGCTGTCAGTCCACGCATCTGGCGGCGCTGGAAAAACTAATCCGTCTTTAGCAGCAGGCGCATCAGGATCACCATGGTCCGGCGGCCATTCGCCACTCTGCGGCTTTCCACGTCCAGTTACAGGCGATTGGGGGCAACGCTGTGCTGACTGAAATGGTGATGCGACTGGCGCAACGTTCATCGCTGGTGGTTGCTGCATATGGTGCGCCCTGGCAGCAGGGCTGCCGCTGCGATGACCATGACCAGCTGATAAAGTTGATCAGAAAAAAAAATCCGCAACCACTGGCTGACGCAATGCGGCAACATTTTTCGCATATCGTAGCCAGTCTGCGCTTTGAGCGTGGCGGAGAAACGCTGCCGGACTTTGCCAGATTGTTTGCCGGATTTACGCCGAAAACAGGAGGTAAACCATGATGGCCGGGCAGATTATCCAGGTGATTAATCCGAATACCAGCCTGGCGATGACGCAGACCATTGCCCAGGCCGCGCGGGCTGTAGCCGCGCCCGGTACTGAAATCCTCGCCGTTTGCCCGACTGACGGCGTCCCCTCGATTGAGGGGCATTTTGATGAGGCCATTGCGGCCATCGGCGTGCTGGAACAGGTGAAGGCCGGGCGCGAGCAGGGGGTTTCCGGTCATGTCATCGCCTGCTTCGGCGATCCGGGCCTGCTGGCGGCGCGTGAACTGGCCCGGGGGCCGGTGGTGGGCATTGCTGAAGCGGCGATGCACATGGCAACAATGGTCGCCACACGTTTTTCGGTGGTGACCACCCTGCCGAGAACGGTGATTGTTGCACGACATTTGCTAAGACAGTATGGCTTTGAGCATCATTGCGCTGCGCTGCACGCTATCGATCTGCCGGTGCTGGCACTGGAAGACAGCAGCGGGCTGGCACAGGAAAAAGTGCGGGAATACTGTATACAGGCAAAACGTCAGGATGGCAGTGGAGCCATCGTTCTTGGCTGTGGAGGGATGGCCATGCTTGCCCGCGAGCTGACCAAAGAGCTGGCTATTCCGGTGATCGATGGCGTTGGGGCTGCCGTTAAAATGGTGGAATCACTGGTGACGCTGGGGCTGTCAACCAGCAAGCACGGCGATCTGGACTATCCTGTGCAGAAAATACTATCGGGCCAGTTTGAACGTCTGAACTGAGTAAGAGCAATCAAGCTGATAACAGGATGCTGACGATGAGCAATGACGTAGAAAAAAAAGAGTACAGCTTTAATAAAAATTATCCTCGTGACCTGACAGGCTACGCCGGTAAGCCGCCTCATGCCGCCTGGCCGGGCAGCGCGAAGATTGCCGTACAGTTTGTGCTTAATTACGAAGAGGGCGCAGAAAACAACGTATTGCATGGCGATGCCGGATCCGAGCAGTTTTTATCCGATATTATTGGTGCCGCCAGCTATCCGGAGCGTCACATGTCGATGGATTCACTGTATGAATATGGTTCCCGTGCCGGGTTCTGGCGTATTCATCAGGAGTTTCAGAAGCGTGGACTGCCGCTGACGGTCTTTGGCGTTGCGATGGCGCTGGCTCGCCACCCGGAAATCGTCGCGGCAATAAAAGAGGCAGACTACGACGTGGTAAGCCACGGCTGGCGCTGGATCCACTACCAGGCAATGGATGCCCGGACTGAACGCCAGCATATGCAACTGGCGGTGGATACGCTGACCGACCTGTTCGGCAAAGCGCCGACCGGCTGGTACACCGGCCGGGACAGCCCTAACACCCGCAGGCTGGTGGTGGAGCAGGGCGGATTTAGCTATGACAGCGACTACTATGGCGACGACCTGCCATTCTGGACCCAGGTAACCTGTCAGGATGGGTCGGTTAAGCCGCATTTGATTATCCCTTACACGCTGGAAACCAACGATATGCGCTTTGCCACGCCGCAGGGGTTCAATACCGCAGAGCAGTTTTATACCTATCTGAAAGACAGCTTTGATGTGTTGTATGCTGAGGGCGAAACGGCACCAAAAATGATGTCGATAGGGATGCACTGTCGGCTGTTGGGCAGGCCCGGTCGTTTTCGGGCGCTACAGCGTTTCCTTGATTATATCCAGCAACATGATGCGGTGTGGATCTGCACCCGCCAGCAGATTGCGGAGCACTGGATCGCCACCCATCCGGCCGGATGAAGCAAAGATAACTGCTTTTCTGCGGGCTGTTTTTGCCAGTAAACAGCCCGTCAGACTTAACGGACTTTGTCGGCTGAGTAGTGCGATTTTTTTTTAAATAAACGTACGCCGGACGGGTTCTGTAAAACACCTGCGGTTTTCAATTGAACTGGATTAACGGGAAATTTATTTAATTTCACCGGGTTTAAATATATACCCACGACCAGACTCTCCAGAGAAAGTAAGCGTTGTTTTAACGACCTGCCCTGAAGTAAATTAAAAAAATCATCTGCCTTACCGGCATGTGATCTGATTATTTTTTTGTAAAATACTCTCGCTGCAATCATTGATTATCATCTTATGCAATTTACTGATATAAAAATAAAATTTCGTTGTTTTTATTTTTCTTCATCTCACTGCGCCAGTATGCAAGTGTATTATCAGTTAAGGCATAAAATCAGGGAGGCCATAATGGAATTCATTAACTGGCAATTTGTCGACAAGGTTGTCTATATTAATTTTAATAAAAGATCGGACAGAAATCAGGCGATGCAGGAAGAGCTGAAGTCTGTGGATGTTCCGCAGGATAAAATTATTCGCTTTGAAGCTATTGAAGAGAGGAATGGTGGCATCGGCTGTACCTTATCGCATGCCGCTGTGCTGGAAATGGCACAGCATGCTCGCTGGAGAAACGTGCTGGTTCTTGAAGATGATATGACGTTTTATCATGACGAGGAATCGTGCCGCAGACTGAATCAATTTTTTTTGAATTTGCAGGAAACCGAATGGGATGTTGCGCTCCTTTCTGCCAGCTATTTAATCATTCACCAGGTTCTGCCTGAATTTTACAGCGTTAAACACGCTCACCTGGCAAACAGTTATCTGGTTAATTATCACTATTACGCCCGACTTATGCACAATTTCTGGCAGTCTGCTGCAATGCAAAAAGCGGGAGTTCCCTATGGGGAATCGAGTCTGGATACGCACTGGATGGTGCTGATGGCTGTTGATCGCTGGTACGGTGTTTATCCCTGTACGGGTTATCAGCGGCCGGGAATGAGTGATATCGAACGCCGTTTTATCAACAGAATTGAGTATTTCAACCGCCATATTGATGACATAAGGAAGTATGGCTCCTGTTGAACAGCCTCTGTTATTCGGATTTCATTAAGCCGGGATTCGTCTGGCTGCTGTAATACCTGAACATTCCCGTCGTGCGACGGGAATATTTATCAGCCCGGTGGTGGCAAACGTTCAGCTCATCAGACTGACCTGTGCCGCGACGATCCGCCAGCCACAGGGTAATTTCACCCAGGTCTGCTGCTGGCGACCGATTCTGTCGCTGCCTTCACGAGTGAACTCAGTACTGCACACCGCATAATCATCGCCGAAGGTGGTGATCACCGTGTTGCGTAGCTGACGGTCCAGTCCCTGCGGCGATCGGGCGTTGCGAAAGTCGCGGATCTGAGCAATCCCGTAAAGATTTTCCCCGGCACCCAGCCGGACGGTGCGCTCATCATGCCAGAACAGCTCGTCCAGCACGGCGGTGTTATTACCGATCAGCGCCTCTTCATAGCGCCAGAAAGCAGCGGTGACTTCAGCGAGGATGGCCGGACGATCAATATGTTCAGTTTTCATCATCATGTTCTCAGATTAGCAGGCAGGGCCGCGACGATACCCATCTGTTCCAGGGCCCATGCCGCACGCAGACAGGCATTTTCCTGAAAGGGGGCCGCAATCAGTTGCAGGCCAATCGGCAGGCCGCTGGCGGTCAGAAGCGGCACGGTGGTGACCGCCAGCCCCAGGAAAGAGATCGGCTGAGTCAGCATCCCCATGCTGGCGCGGATTGGCAAATCTGTACCATTGATGTGCATGGTTTGCTGGCCGATAGTGGTGGCACTCGACGGCGTGGCCGGGGCAATCAGCACGTCGAACTGCTCAAACAGCGGCAGTACCTGCTGGCGGAAATAGTGACGAAAACGCTGCGCCTGGACATACCACGCGGAGGGCACCATTGCTCCGGCGAGCAAACGCTCACGCGAAAAAGGCTCGAAGCGTTCCGGGCTGTGACGCAGCGCGGGCAGATAGTGGTTGCCGCCTTCTGCGGCGGTGATGATAAAAGCAGCGCTGCGTGCCAGCTCAGCCTCTGGCAGGGTCACCTCATCTTCTGCCTTCAGCGCTTTAGCGACGGTTGCCACCGCCGCGCGGGCATCCTCCGTACACCAGCTGTGGAAATAGCCACCCAGCACGCCACACCGTAATCCGTCGAGCCCCTGCTCCAGCGTCGAAGCGACGGGTTGCAGGTCTTTTTCTGCCTGGAAACTGTCGCTGGGATCGGCTCCCTGGAGCGCGTCATACACCAGCGCGAGGTCATTCACCGAGCGGGCAAATGGCCCGATATGATCGAGGCTGGCGACAAAGGGATGACTGCCGCTGCGCGACAGGCGACCGAAGGTCGGTTTCAGGCCGAAAATCCCGCACAAAGAGGCAGGTACACGAATCGAACCGTTGGTATCGCTGCCAAGCGAGAAGTGCACCAGACCGGCGGCCACGGCGGCGGCGGAGCCACCGGACGATCCCCCGGCAACCCTGGTGAGATCGCGTGGATTGCGGGTGGCACCATAGTGACTGTTTTCAGTGGTGAAACCGTAAGCGTAGGCATCCATATTCAGCATCCCGCTGAGCAGCGCACCGGCCTGCGTCAGTTGCTGAACGGCAAAACTGTCTTCGTGCGCCGCCTGGCGATCCTGAAACAGACTGGCCCCGGCCAGCGTCGGATGTCCGGCGACGTCAAAAAGATTTTTGACCGCATAAGGGATAGCGGCCAGCGCGGGCAGCGGCTGCCCGGTTTTGCGCAGATAATCGACGCTATCCGCTTCCTGCAACATGCGTTGCTGACTGATATGCGTCCAGGCGTTAATCGCCGGATTGTGCTGTTCAATCTCTGCCAGCGTCTGCTGTGCTATCTCCCGCGCACTTAATTCGCCGGAAACCAGCGCGTGCTTCAGCCCGGCAATGGTAAAAGAGGCAAGATTCATGCTTTATATACCCCTGCCACTTCCAGCCGGTCATCAAGGGGGAAAGCCATCAGCGGGTCGGCCATCGCCGCAATACGGCTGAACTGGATCAACAGCTCTGCACGACGTTGATCGTCCAGCGGAACGTCAAGCACCTGCTCCATTTGTGCCAGATAGCTTGCCCAGTCGGGCGAACGTTGCATCATTTTTCTCTCCTGTTAAAAACCGCTGGCACTGCCGTTACTACGAGGGTCGGCAGCGCCTTCCAGCATACCGTTAGTGTGTCGGACAATGGCACCGTCATGACCGACGGCTTCACTGAAGTCAGGCAGTGCCTCAACCTCATGACCCAGCGCGCGCAGCTGTTGAAAGACGTCGGCTGAGAAACGACCTTCCAGTTTTAGCGACTCGGAAGATTGCCCCCAGGTGCGACCAAGCAGCCAGCGCGGTGCGCTGATGCTTTGTTGCAACGGCATCCCCAGCACCACATGGCGGATAAAAATGGCGGCCTGGGTTTGCGGCTGGCCGTCGCCGCCCATTGAACCGTAGACCAGAGTACGGCCATCGTGCAGCCGTGCGGCGGCGGGGTTGAGGGTATGGAACGGCTGCCTGCCCGGTGCCAGCGCCAGCAGATGCCGGGGATCGAGGCTGAAGGCCGCGCCGCGATTCTGCCAGGTGATGCCGGTATCCGGGATCACCACCCCGCTGCCAAATTCGTGATAGATGCTTTGAATAAATGACACCGCCAGCCCGCTGCTGTCCATCACCCCCATCCACACCGTATCACCAGGACCTTTGCCGCTTCCCCACGGGGCAGCTCGTTGATCGTCGATTCCGGCCGCCAGATCGGCCAGCAGGCCGGAATTTAACAACGACTGCATCTGTTCCGACATATGGCGTGGATCGGTGATGTAGCGATCGCGCAGGCCAAAGGCCAGTTTGGTGGCCTCAACAATGCGGTGAATCGTCTGGACTTCGTCGGCTTCTGCCATCTGCAACGCGTCGGTCATCCCCAGTATTGCCAGCGATACCAGGCCCTGGGTCGGGGGCGTCAGGTTGAAAATTTCACCATACTGATGGCGGATGCGCAGCGGCGTACGGCGCTGCGCCTGATGCTGATGAAGATCCTCAAGGGTTATCGGCATACCCAGCAGGGACATCTCTTTTGCCAGCTTGTCGGCCACGGTGCCACGGTAGAAGCTGTCCAGACCTTCTTCGCTGAGGATACTGAGGGTGTGAGCCAGCTGCGGCTGGGTGAAACGGCTGCCGGCAACCGGCAGTTCGCCATCCGGTAAAAAGGTGTCGGCAAAACCAGGCTGGCTGGCCAGCTCAGCATACTTGGCGCGGGTGGCATCGGCCTGCGACCGGGTGACCGGAATGCCGTCTGCGGCGTAACGAATGGCATCAGCCAGCAGGCGTGAAACCGGCAGGGAAGGACTGCCCCATTCCTGCGATATCGTTAAAGCTTCCGCCCAGCCGCTGACGGTGCCGGCGACGGTCAGCGCCGCCTGTGGGCCGCGGTGGGGGATAGCGGCTGCGCCCTGATAAAAAGCGATATTGGCCAGCGAACCCGCCGCACCGCTGGCATCGATGGCAATCGGCTCACCCTGAGGCGGCACAATCAGCCAGAAACCATCGCCACCCAGCCCGTTCATATGCGGATAAACCACCGCGACAGTGGCAGCAGCGGCGACCATTGCTTCAATCGCATTCCCGCCTTCACGCAGCACGGCCACCGCACTCTCACTGGCCAGATGATGAGGCGTCACGGCCATGCCAAGCGGGGCGATATTACTCTGGATCATTACATTCTCATTTTTTGGGTGACAGAACATAGTCAGAAGCAAGAGCTGTTCCAGTTTGCCGCTGGCCGGGCAAATGGGCGATAAATAATCGCGGCCAGCGGGCAACGCTGTTCTCTGTCGGCAGCGGGGAATGAAATAATTTTTTCAGCAGGCACGGTATTTGTATAGGCTATGTTCCCTGACACGAAAGTTACAAAGGTCATACGCCATGAAGCAGCTTGATGAACGTCTGAAAAGCCACTATCCACAACTCTCGCCCCAGGAGCAGCGGGTGGCAGACTTTGTTTTCGACCACTTCGACGATTTGATCAGCTACAACAGCGCAGAGCTGGCGAGGCTCAGCAACGTATCCAAGGCCACGGTGAGCCGTCTGTTCAAGCGCCTTGGCTATGAAAAATACAAAGACATGCGCGACGAGTTACGTACCCTGCGCCAGAGCGGCATGCCGCTGACAGATAACCGGGATGCGGTGCAGGGTAATACGCTGCTGGCGCGGCACTACAAGCAGGAAATGGCTAATCTCACCCAGTGGGTAAACAGTCTGGATGCCGGACAGTTTGGTGAAGTGGTGCAGCAGATGGCGGGGTGTCGGCGTATATTTATCATCGGCATGCGCAACTCCTGGCCGCTGGCGCTGCACTTACGTCAGCAGTTGCTTCAGGCCCGTGGCGGGGTAGTGCTGCTGCCGCAGCCCGGTCAGACGCTGTCAGAAGAGCTGGTGGATATGACTCCCGAAGATATGGTGGTGGTGATGGCCTATCGCCGCCGTCCACGCATTATCAAACCGCTATTGCAGCAGCTGCACAGCCGTGCCATTCCGACGCTGGTGATTTGCGAACCGCAAGCCCAGGCACTGATTGCCCTGACCCGCTGGCAGCTTTGCGCTCCGCTGGACAGCGTGTCTGCCTTTGACAGCTATGCCGCCGCTAACAGCCTGATCAATCTGCTGGCTAATGCGCTGTTGCATGAACTGCTCAGCGTGGGACGTCAGCGCATTCATCAGATAGCCGAGCTGTACCAGCACCTTGATGAGCTGGAACAGCGCTGATGGGGCGCCGTTTTGGTGCTTTGCTTTGTTTTGGTGCAAAAAAAATAACCCTCTCTGGCTTCAGCATGGCGTGGAATTTCCGCCGTGGTGAAAACCTCACTGCAATCGGTTGCGTTGCCGTCAGTCTGCTGTAAAACAGCTAAACATCTGGTTTTTTGTCTGTTTTCTCATTATCCCTGATACCGTCACCTTTCCTCGGTAATACGGCCAGAACTATTTTGTGGTGCGTATTCGTGGCTGGCACATTAGTTGCAAATGGCTTTATCAAGAATCTTTTGTTTCATGATCGCTTAACCGGGGAAAACAGAATGAAAAAAGTATTACTGGCAGTAGTGGGTGCAGCGCTGATGTTAACTCAGGTGACACATGCGGTAGCGGATCAGCTACAGGATATTGAAAAGCGTGGGGTTATTCGTATCGCCGTGCCGCAGGACTTTCCACCTTTTGGCTCTGTCGGAACGGATCTCCAACCGCAGGGCTACGACATTGACATGGCGAAGTACCTGGCGAAACAGATGAAACTTAAGTTGCAGCTGGTGCCGGTCACCAGTGCTAACCGCGTCCCCTACCTGCAAACTGACAAAGTGGATCTGGTGATTTCCAGCCTGGGTAAAAACCCGGAGCGTGAGAAAGTCATCGCCTTCAGCCGCGCCTATGCACCGTTCTTCCTTGGTGTGTTTGGTCCAAAAGATGCCCAACTGAAAGATGCCGCCGCCCTGAGTGGCAAATCCATTGGCGTGACGCGTGGCGCAGTGGAAGATATGGTGCTGACCAGCGTTGCGCCGAAAGATGCTGAGGTGAAACGTTATGAAGACAATAACACCACCCTGTCTGCGTACCTCTCCGGCCAGGTGCAGTATGTCGCTACCGGTAACCTGGTGGTGGCGGCTATCTCCCGCCAGAACGCGGATAAAGCGCCTGTTGCCAAATTTATGCTGAAGGATTCCCCGTGCTTTATTGGTCTGCGCAAAGATGAACCCGCGCTGAAAGCGAAAGTGGATGCACTGATTGAGCAGGCCATCAAAGATAAAACGCTGAATGGCCTGTCCGAACAGTGGTTGAAAGCGCCATTACCGGCCGATCTCGGCGCGTAAGGAGAGCTGATGACCGGACAACTCAACTTTCCTGCACTCTGGCCGTACTGGCCGGAGTTACTGGCCGGGCTGTGGGTGACCATTCAGCTGACCGTGCTGGCTACCCTCGGCGGTGTGTCGTTGGGGATTCTGGGTGCGGCCCTGCGCAGCGGCCGACCTTCGCTGGCGGGGCGTCTGTGGGGCTGCTACGTTGAGCTGATCCGCAACACGCCCTTTGTGGTGCAGCTGTTCTTTATTGTGTTTGGCCTGCCCAACCTGGGACTCAAACTGACCGCGGGTGAAGCAGCGCTGTTAGCGATGTTGATTAACCTCGGTGCGTACAGCACCGAGATCATCCGCGCCGGGATTCAGGTGACGCCAAAAGGCCAGTGGGAAGCCGGGCGCGTGCTTGGCCTGACCCGCAGCCAGACGTTTCTGCGCGTGGTGTTGCCCCCCTCGCTGCAACGTATTTATCCGGCGCTGGTCAGCCAGTGCATTATTGTGATGCTTGGCTCATCGGTGGTTTCGCAGGTCTCCTATGAAGAACTGACCTTTGCCGCCAACCTGATCAAGTCACGCACCTTTTTAAGCTTTGAAGTTTATCTGGTAACCACCTTTATCTACCTCGCGTTGTCGGTGGTGATGCGGCAACTGCTGCTGGCAGCCGGACGCAAATGGTTAGGAGGCGCGGCAGCATGACGACCTTTACCGACTGGGACATCCTGCGCAATCTGCTGCTGGCCGCACGCTGGACGCTGTTGCTGTCGCTGGCCGCTTTCTTTGGCGGTACCCTGGTGGCGATGCCGCTGGTGATGGTCCGGCTTACCCGGCGTCGCTGGCCGAACCGGCTGATCCGGGGTTACATCGAACTGTTTCAGGGAACGCCCCTGCTGATGCAGCTGTTCCTGGCCTTTTTTGGCGTGGCGCTGTTTGGCATTGATGTTTCTCCGTGGACCGCCGCGTCGCTGGCGCTGACGTTTTACACCAGTGCGTTTCTGGTGGACATCTGGTTCGGCAGCGTTAAAGCCCTGCCGAAAGGGCAGTGGGAAGCCTGCCGTTGCCTGGGGCTGAATTTTGGTCAGACCCTGTGGCGCATGGTGCTGCCACAGGCGTTGCGTATTGCCATCGCACCGACGGTGGGTTTTGCGGTGCAGGTGGTGAAAGGCACCGCGCTGGCGTCGATTATCGGCTTTGTCGAGCTGACCAAGGCGGGCACCATTCTCAATAACGTCACTTATCAACCTTTTAAAGTTTTCGGGCTGGTGGCGCTGGGCTACTTCCTGATCTGTTATCCGCTGTCCCGCTACAGCCAGTACCTGGAGAAGAAATTCAATGCCGCTCATCACCATTAATCAGGTGCAGAAATACTACGGTGACAACCACGTACTGAAGGGCGTGGATCTGGATATTGATATGGGTGAAGTGATCTCGATCATTGGCCGCAGCGGTTCTGGCAAAAGTACTCTGCTGCGCTGCATCAACGGTCTAGAGGGTTACCAGGAAGGCAGCATCAAACTGGGCGGTATGACCATTACCGACCGCGATTCCCAGGCGCGTGAAATCAGCCGCTCTGTGGGTATGGTGTTCCAGAACTTCAACCTGTTCCCCCATATGACCGCGCTGGAAAACGTCATGCTGGCACCACGGCGGGTGCTGAAAAAGAAAGAAGCAGAATGCCGTGCGCTGGCAAAACAGATGCTGGAAAAGGTCGGGCTGGGCGAGCGAATTGACTACTACCCCTCCAGCCTTTCCGGCGGTCAGCAGCAGCGCGTGGCGATTGCCAGGGCGCTGGCGATGTCTCCGAAGGTGTTGCTATGTGATGAGATCACCTCGGCGCTCGATCCGGAGCTGGTTGGCGAAGTGCTGAAAGTGCTGGAGCAGCTGGCGAAAGAAGGCATGACGCTGATCCTGGTTACCCATGAAATGAATTTCGCCCGTGAAGTGGGCGACCGCGTGGTGTTTATGCACCAGGGGCGGGTGTGGGAACAGGGCGACAGTAAAACGGTGTTCGCCAGCCCGCAAACCCCGGAGCTGAAACAGTTTATCTCGTCGGTGCGCGGTCTCGGCTGAGCGCATCAGATTATCAGGAGCCTGCCCCGCCAGCTGGGTCGTTACCCGTCCGGCCCGGCAGCGCTCATCATCTTCCCTGTTCCCTGCGGTCGGCTGGCGGGTTGCCAGCAATACTGCTTACCGGAACAGGTGCCAGGTAAAGGACAAAACAGATGGATTTAACAACATACCCTCAGATTAACCCGCCACAGCGTCTGCTGATGGGACCGGGACCGATCAATGCCGATCCGCGAGTCCTGCGTGCCATGTCCGCACAGCTAATCGGGCAGTACGATCCGGCGATGACCCATTACATGAATGAAGTGATGGAACTCTACCGTGGCGTGTTCCGCACCAAAAACCGCTGGACGCTGCTGATTGATGGCACCTCACGCGCGGGTATTGAAGCGATCCTGCTGTCGGCCATTCGTCCTGGCGACAAAGTGCTGGTGCCGGTGTTTGGCCGTTTTGGTCATTTGCTGTGTGAGATTGCCCGCCGTTGTCGCGCTGAAGTACACACTATCGAGGTGCCGTGGGGCGAAGTCTTTAGCCCGGATCGCATTGAAGATGCGATCAAAGCGGTTCGCCCGCGCCTGCTGTTGACGGTGCAGGGTGACACCTCAACCACCATGCTGCAACCGCTGGAAGAGTTGGGCGCAATCTGCAAAAAGTACGGAGTGCTTTTTTACAGCGATGCCACTGCGTCACTGGCCGGTAATCCGCTGGAAGTCGATGCCTGGGGGCTGGATGCCGTTTCCGCCGGGATGCAGAAATGCCTTGGCGGTCCCTCCGGTACTTCACCGATTACGCTCAGCCCGGAGATGGAAGCGGCGATCCGCAAGCGCAAATGCGTGGAAGAGGGGATCCGTACTGCGGCACACCAGGATGGTGATGACGAGATGATCTGGTCCAATTATTTCGACCTTGGGATGATCATGGACTACTGGGGACCGGAGCGTCTGAATCACCACACCGAAGCGACCTCAGCCCTGTTCGGCGCACGGGAATCTGCGCGTCTGATCCTGGAGGAAGGACTGGAGAACGGTATTGCCCGTCACAAACTGCACGGTGACGCGATGCTGAAAGGCATTCAGGGGATGGGATTAGACACCTTCGGCGACCTGCAACACAAAATGAACAACGTGCTGGGGGTGATGATCCCTGAGGGCATCAATGGCGATGCCGTACGTAAACTGATGCTGGACGATTTCGGCATTGAGATCGGCACGTCATTTGGTCCGCTGCACGGCAAAGTCTGGCGTATTGGCACCATGGGCTACAACGCTCGCAAAGACTGCGTGATGCAGACGCTGAGCGCGCTGGAGTCAGTGCTGAATTATCAGGGTTTCAAAACCACCCAGGGCGCGGCGATGCAGGCTGCCTGGGATCACTATGCACAGGGGAACGGCTGATGAGAAATGGCCTGATGAGCGCGGCACAGGCGGCGCAGGCTGCCGCCAGGGTGATGGATCGCTGCGACCAGCTGGCTGAAATCAGCGAAACGCCGGGGCAACTTACCCGCGTTTATCTCTCTGCTGAGCATCTGCGCGCTAACGCGCTGGTGGGGGAGTGGATGGTGGCGGCGGGGATGCGCGTCTGGCAGGATGCAGTCGGTAATATTTGCGGTCGTTATGAAGGTGTTGCGGCAGGGGCACCCGCGCTGCTGTTGGGTTCGCATCTGGATACGGTGCGCAACGCCGGGCGCTATGATGGCATGCTGGGGGTGCTGACCGCGATTGAAACCGTGCAGCAGTTGCACGATGAGGGTAAACGGCTGCCGCTGGCGGTGGAAATCGTTGGTTTTGGTGATGAAGAGGGCACCCGCTTTGGTATCACACTGCTCGGCAGTCGGGGTATCACCGGCAGCTGGCCGGAAAGCTGGGTAAACCACCCGGATGGCAACAGTATTACCGTGGCGGAAGCGATGGCCGATGTCGGTCTGGATGCGGCGAAGATTCAGCAGGCGGCGCGGGAGGCCAGCGAAATTGTCGCCTATCTTGAACTGCATATTGAACAGGGCCCCTGCCTGGAGCAGGAAAACCTGCCGTTAGGAGTGGTGACCGCCATTAACGGGGCACGCCGTCTGAACTGTCGCTTCAGCGGTGAGGCCGGGCACGCGGGCACCGTGCCAATGAGCCACCGTAAGGATGCGCTGGCCGCCGCCGCCGAATGGATGGTGTTTACCGAACAGACCACGACGCAACACGGGCCGCAGCTGGTGGCGACCGTTGGCACGCTACAGTGTCTGCCGGGCGCGGTGAATGTCATTCCCGGTGAGGTAGCGCTGACGCTGGATGTGCGTGGGCCGGAAGACCGTCCGCTGGCTGAACTGCTGTCGGCGCTGTTAACTCAGGCAGAGGCGATTGCATTGCGGCGTGGTCTGACGTTCAGCGCCGAAGAGTATTATCAGATCCCGGCAACCCGTTGTGATGATAAATTGCAGTCGGTGCTGAGCGCGGTGGTCGGTGAGGTACAGGGCCGCAGCCTGTCGCTACCCAGCGGCGCGGGGCATGATGCGATTGCCATCGCCGGGCGCTGGCCGGTGGGCATGTTGTTTGTACGCTGCGATCGCGGCATCAGCCACCACCCGGCAGAATCGGTGCGGGAGGATGACGTTGCCAGTGCTATCCGTGCTTATGCGCAGGCGGTACAAAATGTGGCGACCAGCTGGGCAGGGTAAGTTTATTTTTCGCAGACACAACGCATGCAACCTGTGCAGTGAAAAGGCTGAGGGAGAAACAGATGAAGCTGCAATACTTTAATCAGGCACAGGGGGCGGATGCCGCCGCGCTGATCGCCCACTGTGTGGCACTGAACGACTGGGTGAACGCGCTGGTGGCCGGGCGGCCCTATTCCTCAACGGCAGCGTTACTGCAACAAGGGGATGCGCTGTCACGGCTGTGGGATGAACGGGCGCTTGAGCTGGCGTTGTCGGCTCATCCGCGCATTGGTGAGCGGGCGCAGGGCGGCGGTAAAGAAGCGCAGCTGTCAGGCGGGGAACAGGCCGGGGTTAATGCGCAAGATCAACAGCTTAAAGAGGCGCTGCGGGCAGGAAATACCGCTTATGAACAGCGTTTCGGACGGGTATTTTTAATTCGTGCCAGAGGACGCAGTGGAGAGGAGATGCTGGCCGAGCTACACCGCCGTCTGAACAATGACCCACAGCAGGAACAGCAGGAGGCGCTGGATCAACTGCGCGAAATCACCCTGCTGCGTCTGAAGGAGACGTTTGAATGAGTACCATCACCACCCATATTCTTGATACCGCGCTGGGCAAACCGGCCAGTGGCGTTCATCTTGTGCTGGAGCAAAAGGGCGGTCAGGGCTGGTCAGCGGTTGCATCCGGATGTACGGATGACGATGGCCGCGTCAAAAATCTGACGCCGGAGCCGCTGACCGCCGGTCAGTACCGGCTGATTGCTGACATCGGCGACTATTTTGCCGCCAGCGGGCGCGATGCGCTGTATGTCAGCGCGCAGATAGACTTCAGGTTGCCGGAAACCGCCAGCCACTATCACCTGCCATTTCTCATCTCCCCCTGGTCATGGTCCACCTACCGGGGGAGCTGATTTTCCATCTTTGCTGACAACGCCGTCTGCTCACTGGCCGAACCTTTGTCGGCACCAGCACAGCTTCGCTGACAGCGAATCACCGGGTGGAGTTGTATTTGTAAAAGCCTGGCTCCACCAGCCAGCGGTTCACATGCCGGAGAACAGATTCATGCTCACCCCGCCTGAGATGATCAGCGCCATCGCGATTATCGCGGGAAGATCCGGTTTTTGTTTGTAAAGGATCATCGAGCAAAGGGTGACGCCGACGATACCAAAGCCACACCACAGTGAGTAAGCCACCCCCACCGGAATGGTTGCCATTGCTCTGGTCAGGGCAAAATAACAGAGCGAATAGGCACAGACCACCAGCAGGGAGGGAGCCAGCTTACTGAATCCACTGGTCTTTTTAATCATCGAGGTGCCAGTAATTTCTGAGGTAATTGAAAGCGCCAGCCATAAAAATCCAATATTAAACATAGAACTATCCTTTTTTTAGTTACGGCTTGTGCCGGGCCAGTCAGGCGCTGAGCCGTGCTCAGGTTCCTGTATTCTGGCTGCACGCTGAGGTTGCTGTGTGCTGTCCTGCCGCTCGCAACGCCTGTCAGGACAGACCGGGTCGTTTATTTATCCGCTGCACTCGGCGATGGGGTGGATTTGCTGCTCTCTTCCGTGTTCTCCTCGTTGCCCATTTTAGAGAACAGATTCATGATGATGATGCCGCTGGCAATCACCGCCATACCTGTGATGGCGGCGGTATCCGGGTGCTGGTCGTAGAACGCAATCCCCAGTGAAGAAACCACCAGAATGCCGGTGCCGGACCAGGTGGCATAAGCCAGACCGACCGGGATATCCTTCACCGCACGGGACAGTGAGTAGTAGCAGGTGCAGTAAAGAAGGATCAGCAGCGCCAGCAGCAGGAAGCGGGTGGTGCCTGTGCTGTTGCCAAACATCTTAAGGGTTGAGGTGGCAGAGGTTTCTGAAATAATTACCAGCAGCATCCACAGCCAACATTTTGTTTTTGAAGACATAGTCAAACTCCCTGACATTAATGATTAAAGTTATCCCCGACATACTTCAGGTTGCAGATACATTGGCTGCACGAGTGCACCCCGGTCACTTACCTGAGTCAGCTGCTGGGGATTTACTCGCTGGCCGCTTTCCTGCAACGCGAATTATTTTGGGTAAATATTTTTTTGATTTTTCAGGTAATCACTGGCGGCATCGGTAAGCCGGTTATCGCTGGCAGATACCTGTGCCGGGTTACTGACCACGTCGCTGACGGTCAGATAACGGCGCGAAGGGCTGAGCACGGGCGTGGCCTGGGTCCGGAGGTCAGCTTTCGCCAGCAGCTGGTTAATGGTGCACAGCTGCACGCCACATTCGGCCAGTCTGGAGAGTGTCTCGCGCATTTTTCTCGCCCAGGGAGAATCCGGCATCACCCCGCGTAGCTGGTTCAGTTCACTGTCGGGATCGCAGTGGTAGCGCAACGCCAGCACCGGAATGCCTGCAAGCAGGGCATCATACAGTCGCTTCGCCACCGGACTTTGCAAATTCCCGTTGACCAGCTCGGCAGCCAGTGGATAGTCAGCAAACGGCAGCACCAGCGCCCGGTAAGGCGCGTCAGGCAAGCGTTGTTGCCAGTGCTCAGCGGGCAGAACATGACCGATTGCCTGCCACCGTGCGGCGTCCGGAATGGCGTCGTCGAGGGCAAAATGCAGCGGCAATACACAGCCTGCCAGCCGCTGGCAAATCTCCTGTCGGTAACCTTCAGCTGCGGTGACCATCACCAGTAGCGGTGGCTGCAATCGCTGGATAATGCGTGTTGCCAGGCATTCAATCTGTTCCTCAGTCATGATGTCACTCCGTTAACCTGCCAGCATGACCCGATCGCCATTTTTCAGTCCAGCGGCATTGGCCTCTTCGGTGTCGATGTGAAACTCCAGTAAAAAATCATCGCGTACCCGCACGATTACCTGATCGAAGGTCAGCTGGCGTTCAGCACTCTGTGTTCGCACGCTGACCTGCTGCCCGTTGCTGACGTGCAGATGCTGTGCATCCTGTGGCGACATATGAATGTGCCGCCAGGCGCAGATGACCTGTGACCGCAGTTCAACATGCCCTTTGGGGCCAATCAGCAGCGCGCTGCCTGAGTGATCAAGCTGGCCTGACTCACGAACCGGTGCCTGAATACCGAGGGTGAAACAGTCGGCGCGGGAAATCTCCAGCTGGGAAATCGGCCGGGTCGGGCCAAGAACGCGCACGTTGCACAGTGAGCCTTTCGGACCTACCACGGTCACGCACTCCTGAGCGGCAAACTGTCCGGGTTGCCGCAGCGCTTTTAACGACGTCAGGCTGTGGTCTTTGCCGAACAGGGTTTCAACATCCTGTTGTGCCAGGTGGACGTGGCGGTTGGAGATGCCCACCGGGATGGCTGGTGCGTCCGCGCACAGCCGGGTGGCGATCCTCTCCCGTAGCAGATCGTCGATCATGCCTTTCTCCCTTTTTTGCTGTTGGTGTTATTTGCCGGTTTATTCAGCACGGCAGGCTGAGCAGAGGGGAACTGAGGGGCGGTGCTGCCGCTGTTTTCTGCGGGCTGGTCAATCCCGGCGACTTTAAACTGGTCGGCTGCATCGGCTGCATCGGCGGTTGGGGATGCTGTCGTCGTCCTGGCAGGCTCAGCTACCTTCGGTGTGGCGGGATTGGGCGGCGTGGCGCACCGGGTTTGCGTGGGCGCGGGCGATCCTTTCAACTGCCCGATGGCCTGAACCACCTTACTGTCGGGACGGGCGATAATTAGCGAGCTGACAGGCTGATGGCTGGCGGCTACGCCGCGCTCAACGGCGGTTTTTACCGCGCTGATTTCCCCTTCGAAACAGACACTCACCAGCCCCGATCCGACTTTGCGATAGCCTGTGCAGGTTACGCCAGCGGCTTTACAGGCAGCATCCACCGCCTGAACAGCGGCGATAAATCCCGTGGTTTCAATTATCCCTAAACTTTTCATCACCGGCTCCTGTTAATGGCGAACTAAGCGAATATCAAAATCAAACTGGGCGAAAAAGGTTTCTAATTTATTCAGTTCCTGAGGGCTGTAAGAAGGGTCGCCCGTTACCGGATAAGGCATATCCAGACGTTCATATTTTTTCCGGCCAAGCTGGTGGTACGGTAAAATATCAATGCGACTGATATTTCCGCGTTTCGCCAGTTTCTGCACATAATGAATGGCACCGGTAATGGCATCCCATGAATCGTTATAGCCACGAACCAACGGCATACGTACAATGACCTTAGCGCCACAATCCACCAGCCACTCCAGATTGCGACAAATACCTTCATTACTGATGCCAAATAAGGCTTTATGATACTCGCTGTTAATTTGCTTAATATCGAAAAGAAATGTATCGGTGACCGGTGCCAGCTTCTGATAATTAGCCAGCGAGGTGGTTCCCTGGGTTTCCACCGCAGTATTGATCATCTTTTTTTTACATTCACTGAATAAAGCGACGGCAAAGTCCGTCTGGAGGCTCATCTCTCCTCCTCCGATGGTGACGCCACCGCCGGAAGAGAGATAAAAATCATAGTCCTGCATAATGATATCCATCAGTTCACCGACGCTGACGTCTTTACCGATAATATCCAGCGCATGACGGGTACATATTTCTTCACAGCGGCGACAACCAGAACAATCTTTATTCCGATTGACGAAATGTTTCATTTCACCATTTTCTTCCGCCCGATAATGAATACCCGTCGGACAAACGTTAACGCAGTCTCCGCAGTTGATGCATTTATCCTGTGAAAACATCACCTGAAACTGGCTGATTAATCCTTCCGGATTGGCACACCACGGGCAGCGGATATTACAGCCTTTAAAAAAATCAGTGTGCGGATCCCTTCACCATCATAAATAGAATATTTCTGGATATTAAAAATCCTGCCCGTTAATTCCTGAGTCACGTTCACGTTACTCTCCTGAATAATGCCTGACATGCTCTCAGCCTGTTTTCAGGTTGCAGAAGGGTAAGGGTTTTCACCTTTATTCGATGAAAAACTGGGGGCATTTATTTCTGCAACCCGAAACAGATGGCAAATATCAGAATTTATCAATCATGGTGCGACTGATAATTTCATCCTGAACTTCCTTGCACAGCTCAACAAAATAGGCACTGTATCCGGCGACACGGACAATCAGATCCCGGTATTTTTCCGGTTCCTGCTGGGCTTTTTTCAATACTTCGTTATCGACGTAGCTGAACTGCATCTGACCATTACCCAGCACAGACGCGGTGCGCAGTAAGGTAATCAGTCCCTGGCGACCTTCCTGCGTGTCCAGTAGCCCCTTAAGAAATTTGAAGTTATGCACCATGCCGATATTCATGCTCTCCACGTTCATCTTGCTTACCGACTTGATGATGGCGGTGGGACCCTGTTTATCTGCTCCCTGGGTCGGGCTGATACCGTCAGACAGCGGCATCCATGCCAGACGCCCGTTCGGCGTGGCGTTGGTCAGCTCGCCAATTGGCGTATTGTTGGAAATAGACAGCGTGCCGTGGCTGAGGGTGGAATAGAGCATCCTGTACTGACGGCACTCTTTTTCCGTCCACTCAGTGATCTCCAGCGCATACTGATCGACGTCATCATCATCGTTACCGTATTTCGGCGCATTCAGGCAGTCACGGCGCAGTGCATCGTAGCCTTCAAAGTTAGCCAGCAGGGCATCGCGGATCTGTTCCAGGGTATATTTTTTCTCTTCCCAGACCAGCTTGCGCAGAGCGATGAGCGAATCAACATAGGTCGCCAGACCGGAGAAGATCAGTCCCGGACCGTGATTAATCATGGCTCCGCCAGCGGTGACATCCCGGCCGCTTTCCATACAGCCTTCCACTAACAGAGACATCAGCGGTTTCGGCGCGATATCACGATGCACACGCTGACTGATCACCGTGCCAATCGCTGACAGGCGAATGATATGGGATATCTGCTTTTTCACCGCCGCTTCAAAATCAGCAAAGGTATGAAAATCACGCAGGTCGCCGGTATCCAGCCCCTGCTGACTGTCAAACAGCACCATCCGGCCACGGTTAAGGACAAACTCAATGGCAATCGGCCACTGGGTATAACCCGTGGAGGTCCACTGATAGATGCGCCCCGATTTCTGCGGTTCGACGCAGCCCATCAGGCAGTAGTCGCGGGCATCTTCAAAATCAAAGCCTTTACGCAGCATCATCTTGATATGGGAATCATCGAAATGGCAGGCCGGGAAGCCCATACCCGCCTTCACCACATCAACAATTTTTTCCATGTACTCAAGGGGCGACTGGTTGTGGATCCGGCAGGCCAGCGAAGGTTGGTACACTTTGACAAAGCGCACCGCATCCATAATCAGATAAGTCAGGTCATTGCAGGCATCGCCGCCAGTGCGTTTTTGACCGCCAACGGTCAGATTGATAAATGGTTGATAGCCGGCGAAATATTTCGCCCCCATCTCACTGGACATCCACATCAGCTCGGCACATTTGATAATAAACGCCTGCATCATTTCCAGCGCGCCGTCATGAGTCAGCCGTCCTTCACGAATATCCGCTGCAAACAGCGGATAACAGTATTGATCGACGCGACCCAGCGACAGACCAGTCTGGTTCTCTTCCACTTCAAACAGGGATTCCACGGTCCAGATACTTTGCAGCGCTTCCTGGAATGTGCGGGGAGGATTGGCCGGAACGTTCTGGTTGACCTCAGCAATGGTTAACAGTTCGGCGCGGCGTTGCGGATCCTGCTCACGGGCTGCCAGCTCACGGGCGTGGGCGGCGATGCGCTGAGCGTAAGCGATCACCCCTTCGCAGGTTTCAATGGCTGCTTTGTAGAAGTAAATGCGGTCAATCTCGTCCGGGTTTTCCATGCTCAACTGCGCAAGCCGTGAGCGGGCATCGGCCATAATGCCGTTCATACCTTTGGTAAACAGCAGGACGTCATAGCCCGGACAGGTATCACCGCCGCCATTGATTTGATGATAGGAGAGATCGCTGACGAAGGTCTCCCCACTGAACGCCCAGACACCGGCTTCCCGATACTGCGCCTCGCAGATTTCATCCAGCGAACGGCCTTCCCAGAAGGGCACGATCTCTTCACGTATGGTTTTTTTGTCCTCTTCGCTGATCTCAAAAGGATCCTGTGGGCGGCTGCTCATGGTATCCAGTTCGTCGCGTACCCAACGCCAGGCAATATCCGGTGAGAATGCCCCGGCACGCGGCTTACCGCAGGGATGGCCGACAATCAGTTCATCATCCTGAATCAATATCGGCGCGGTTTCGCAGGCGCGACGGAAGGCTTTGGCGCGTAGCAGAATCACCGGCATGCCGGGGTTAGCTTTCACCACCTCGGTAAAAGCCAGCGCCCGATAAATCGAGACGCTGGGACGCACCTGCAAATAGGCGTTGCGCAGGCGTTGTACGCGAGAGGTCAACCCTTCCATCACCTTGATGCTGTCAGTGCTGGCAACCGGTGCCGGGGCGGCCTGACTGCCGTGATACAGCCGTACCTGTAGATTAAGCTGATTTAAATTGTGGTGTGCGCTGAGAAACAGTGCTGACAGAGGATTAACCGCTACGCTGGCATCATCGAGCGTGGCACCCTGAATCAGAGCATCGAACATCGGGTAGCCATCAACGGCACAGGGTGCACGCACTTCGCTCAGCTCTGCCAGCTTAAACCACAGGCATTCGACGATTTCAAAGGCCTGCTGCTCGGTTATCGTGCCGTTACTGATATCCTGCTGATAGAAAGGCAACAGGGCTTTATCGGCACCTTCCGGATTGACCGCATAGCTGCCGTTGTCCAGATGCAGCGCCAGTTGGAACAGGTAAAATGCCTGGCAGGCTTCTTTAAAGGTCTGTGCCGGTAACGCCGGAACCCGATTCAGAATCGCGGCACTGTCGAGCAGCTCGGCGCGACGCCAGTGATTGGCTTCGGCGGCGGCAAGCGTTTCGGCACTGACGGCCAGTTTTTGCGCGAGGTTCAGCAGGCCATCGCAGGCGTAAACGGCCGAGCGGCAGGCGTTAACTTCGTCCATTCCGCTGCGGCTGACGGCGCTGCCCAGCGTGCGGATCCGCTCTTCCAGTTGCCGTTTGACGGCATTTATCCCTTTGCCAATCACCAGCATATAGTCCGGTGAGTCAGGAGAGTCGTTAAGGCTCAGAAAGCGGAAGACGGAAGGGCGCTGAAGCGTACTGTCATCATGAAAGATTGCGCCGTGCAGTTTCCTGCTCTGATTACCGACAATCAGTTCATCCGTGTGGATGCTGACAGGCAGTTGGCGCATCAGGTCGCAGAAGCGACGGGCCGGTTTAACCGCCGTCGGAATACCGGCGATATCGCTTTCCAGTTGGTTGAGGGTACTGGCGTGCTCGCTGCACAGGGTGCTTTTTTGTGAGAGTAAACGCTCTGCCAGCACCCTGACGCGCGGTGTTAAGCTGTGGTGTGCCATGGTAAATGTCTCCAGTTTTAAACCTTTACGAAATGACCGTACCGGCCCATGCCCGGCGGTAAAGTGCGCTTAATGCCTGGGCATCCGGTGTTCTGGGATTGGCCGGTGTGCAGCTGTCATCCAGCGCCTGGCTGACCATCTCCGCCAGCCGGTGCTCGAAATCAGCTGCATCGATGCCGGTCTCCCTGATGCCTTCTGGCAGTGTCATCTCTGCTTTTAATGCCCGGATGGCGGCAAGCAGGCTGTTGACGCCCTGGCGTACCGTCGCTGCTGGCAGATCCAGCAGATGGGCCAGTCGGGCATATTTATGGGCGGCGGGGGTATCACAATTTCCCTGATAGTCGGCGTTCCAGGCGACCACCTCTGCCATCAGTAGCGCATTCGCCCGACCGTGCGGCACCCGAAATACCCCACCGAGGGCATGTGCCAGGCTGTGAGTGATGCCCAGAGAAGCATTGGTGAAAGCCATGCCAGCCATACAGGAGGCGTTATGCATTTTTTCCCTCGCCAGCAGGTTGTCGCCACTGCGCCAGCACGTTGGCAGATAGCGAAAGACCTGCTGTACGACCTTTTCTGCCAACGCATCAGAAAAATCACTGGCGTGGCGGGAAACGAAGGCTTCCAGTGCATGGCAAAGGACATCCATACCGGTGTCGGCGGTGATGGCAGGCGGTACTGAGCACACCAGTTCCGGATCGAGAATGGCGATATCCGGCAGCAGTGAGGGATCGACCAGTACCAGTTTTTCGGCGTGAGCTTTTACCACCGAGAAGGCGGTCACTTCAGACCCTGTGCCGCTGGTGGTGGGAATTGCTACGAGGCAGGGACGTTGCCGCCCTGCTTCAGGTTGGGTCTGGGCGAGGGAAAAAATCACGGCTTTGGCCGCATCAATCACCGAGCCGCCGCCCAGTGCGATAACCAGATCCGGATAGTGGGCATCCATCAGTTTCATCCCACGTACCACGGTGGCAATATCCGGATCGGGGATAACGTCATCCCACAGGGTAAAAGGGATGCCGCGTTGATTCAGGATGCGGGTGACCCGCGCTGCAAGGCCAAACCTGACCATCGCCTGGTCCGTGACCAACAGAGCCTGAGTTGCAGTCAACTCACCGAGCGCAGCGAGCGCACCCTGACCAAAACGAATGCCGGGTTTCAGCAAAAATTCATTCATCGAACACCTCTCCTTAGCGATCCCGACACACATTCTCGACAATGGCCACCACCGACATTGCCTTGTAGCGGTCTTTGTTCAGGGCGAAATAAGCTTCCGCCAGCACAATGTCGTTTATTCCCGCGCCAACGCAGTCGACAGCCACCCAGGTTTTGTTTTTTCTCAACTGCTGATCGTCATCTAGTTGGGTGATCAGCAGCAGGTTGCTGCCGCGTAGCTCAGCGCATTTCTGCGTGGCGACAACATGTCCGGTTACCTTTGCGAGAATCATCGTTATATCGCCTTATCTGCCTGCGTTATTGACCCAGGCGTTTCAGCACCTGACGGATAACCTGTTCGACATGCTGTTCACTGATCTCCGCTTCTGCTGTGGCAGGGACAGCCTGGCCGAAGCGATTGTCAGCCGCCGAGCTGGTCGGGGTGTTGAAGCGAACGTCATCAAGGATGCTGTGATGGGGATTATTTTCCGGGCTGACGGAGAGGCCGGACGGCGTTGGCGAACGGCTGCCCGGCACTCGCAGTTCATCAATAGTGCGAACGCCATAACCCACTTTGCGAATATTGAGCAGATTCATCGGTCCAACGTTATCAGAGCTGGAACCGCCGCCAACGGCCCCACAACCCAGGGTCAGAGCAGGCGAAATATTGGTGGTTGCCCCGATGCCGCCCAGTGCGGCAGGCGTGTTAACCAGAATGCGGTTAACCGGTTTTTCGAGAGCAAACTGGCGCACAACCTCTTCATTGCGGGTGTGGATCACCAGCGTATGGCCAAGCCCCTCATTGGTCAGCAGCGCCATGGCTCTCTGGCAGGCAGTTTTCCAGTCTTCTGCCACATACAGGCCTAGCACCGGGCAGAGTTTTTCTCGTGAATAAGGGTTGCGACGGGAGACATCGCTTTGCTCAGCGATCAGAACGCGGGTGGTGGTGGGAACGGTAAATCCTGCCATCTGGCTCAGGGTAAGGGCGGTTTTACCCACGACGTCAGGGTTGATGCTGCCGTTTGCCCGCAACAGTAATGCCGCCAGACTGGCTGCCTCACTTTCGTTCATAAAGTATGCGCCCTGAGCGGCCAGCTCACGCCGTACTTCCTCGCTGATACAGCGTTCCACGATAATAATCGACTGCTCAGACGCGCAGATCACCCCGTTATCGAATGTTTTACTGGTGAGGATATCTTTTACCGCTTGCGGAATATCGGCGCTGCGCTCAATAAACGCCGGGCCGTTGCCGGGGCCGCCGCTGATGGTCGGGGTGCCAGAAGCATAGGCTGCGCGCACCATCCCCTCACCGCCGGTGGCAAGGATTAATGAGACGTCTTTGCTGTGCATTAATTCTGAGGTCGCTTCCACCGTCAGTTCGGTAATGGCGTCGACGCAGCCTGCGGGCGCGCCCGCTGCTTCGGCGGCGCGCTTAACGATGTCAATGGCTTTCCAGCTACACTGACGGGCTCCGGGATGAGGAGAGAAGATGATGGCGTTGCCGGATTTCAACGCGATCAGGGTTTTATAAATCACCGTTGAGGTCGGATTAGTGGAGGGAACCAGCGCGCAAATCACGCCAAGAGGTACGCCCACGTCCATCACTTTATTAACCTGATCGTCATGAATGATGCCGACGATTTTCATTTCTGGTTTTAATGCTTTCTCATGCTTACCTAGTTTGTATGTTTATCAATAAGTTAACCTCAAAACCACACTGTATATTGTTCCAGTGTTTTTTGACGTTTGCGCAGTTATGCGGCAAACTGTGGGGTAATCGGTGGGGTAACGAAAACGGTTAAGAACTGAAGATGGCAACGTCAATCAATCGGCTCAGTGACAAAAAGTTACGTGCTTTACTTGGCGTACCAGCGGAGAGGCTTACAAAGATTTCTGACGGTGCCGGATTGATGGTGCGCGTCACGAAAGCGGGATCAATCACCTGGCTGTATAAATATCGCCTGGGTGGCCGTGAGACAGAGGCAAAACTGGCAACACTTGGCCGTTATCCCGATCTGAGTCTGGCAAAGGCGCGTGAAATGCGTGACCAGTGCCGCCAGTGGCTGGCAGAAGGGCGTGATCCGCAACGTATGCTAAAGCTTGACAGGCAAACCACGTTAAAGCCCGTCACGGTGAAAGATGCCATAGATTACTGGCTCACTCAGTATGTCGATGGGAATCTGGTTAATGATGTTCGATACCGCGAGCGATTTGATAATCACATCTTCCCCCACATTGGCGATATGGCACTCTCAGACTGCGAAACGCATCACTGGCTTACCTGCCTTGCCCGAACAAAGAAAACAGCCCCAAGCATTGCCGGAATGCTTCTACAGATGTCACAGCAGGCATTTAAATTTTGCCGTGTTCGCCGCTATGCGGTTAGTCACGTTCTGGACGGGTTAACAATGCAGGATATAGGCGTCAAAGTTAATCGCCGCAAGCGCGTTCTATCCAGTCGTGAATTGCGCGATCTACTTGCCGCCCTGAATACAGATTTCTTTGCGCCTTATTATCAAAATATCGTTTATTTGCTGCTGGTGTTTGGTGCCAGAACGGTAGAGCTGAGACTTTCAACACCCGGCGAATGGGATTTAAAAGACCGGCTCTGGACAGTGCCAGAGAACCACAGTAAAACCGGAGAGAAAATTATCAGGCCGATACCTGACAAACTGATGCCGTTGATTACCCAACTTCTGGAAGAAAATAAACGAAGTGGTTACCTGCTGGGCGAGCTGAAGAAAAACACCGCCGTTAGCCAGGTGGGAGCATACATAGCGCACAGGCTTGATCACGCTGAGCACTGGCGACTTCATGACTTGCGCCGCACCTTTTCAACCGGAATGAATGATTTAGGCATACCGCCACACATCGTTGAATTGCTTCTGGGGCACTCGCTGGGCGGGGTAATGGCCGTGTACAACCGTAGTCAATACCTGCCCGAAAAACTGGATGCACTGAATAAATGGGTTGAACGTCTCGATGTTCTGGCCGGTAATCACAGAAACGTAGTATTACTTAAGGCTGGTGGAGATGAATAACTATCCTGATTATGTTCACGATGAAATGATAAGATATTATGAGTCTGAACTTATTAATATTGGTGAATGTAAGGACATAGCGGGTAAGTTAATTTTTGATGAGCGAATGTCTTTCGTCTGGAGCGCACTTTCAAAAAGAGCCAATTCTAAGGAAATGCCATACTTTTTCTTTGCGAGTCTGACAGAGAAGATAGAATTGTTAAATAAAGGCCCTTGTGAATGGGATTTAATAACCCATAGAAACAAGATGGCTAAGCTAAAAAGGATTTCTGAACTTTCCAGGCTGCTCTCGTTGGAGATTGAGGGTACGCCAGTTGACATTTCAGTCACATCTTTCATGAATCATAGGGTTTTCGTTCGAAGTTTCCAAGATAAGTGGGAAGGCAATGATAGATTAAAAATGATGAATTTTACCCTTGAAAAATATTGCTCAGAAGGAAATGGCTTTTACTTTGATAAAACTGAAAACGATTTAGGAATTTCAAATGTATGGAGTTCTGTTGGAGTAAATGGGCCGCATGTAAGCTCTGTTCTTGATTCGTTGAGCAGAAAGGCCGCAGAATATAGCCCAGCATCGGTAATAAAAAGAAAAGGTGACAATCCCGAAAAGACTTATTTTGTCAGGTCTTTAAGTGATTTTTTCAAAGACTTTTTTGGTGAGTCTCTATATAACATCACAGCCGTTATAAGCAGCATTTTTCTCAACATTGAAATTGATATCGAGACAGTGGTCAGCATTACAAAGTCAGGTAAGCCATTGGCGTAAAACCATATGAAAACCCCTGTTTTATGCCAATGTTGCTTAATCGACATAAGAATCGCTTTTTGTGCCAATGATGTATAAATAGCGATTTATAGAGGTTTAGCGCAAATTACATAATCATTTTTGACACTGCACAATCTCCATAACACCAAAACGGAGAAGTAAACATGTCAAATAATGCACCTGCGCAAGCTCAACAATTTACCCCCCGACTCCTGAGCAACGCCGCACTATTCTCAATGAGTACGCTTTCAAATACGACAAGCGCATTCGTGAGGATGAGTGCGTGGAAATCACCAGCCTTTCCCGATCTACCCGCTGGAAGATGGAGCAGGAAGGCCGCTTTCCCGCACGCTGTCACTTTGGTCGAAATAGCTGTGCTTGGCTCCTTTCTGATGTTCTCTGGTGGGTACGTAATCCACCGGCAGTAAATAACGTCAACAACCCATACAGCCGCAAATCGGCTTAAGGGGGCACTATGCAGAATTTAAATCAATTGGTACCCATCCATCGTGGAAACATTGGCGGCGAGATTGCATCCCTCGCCAGCGCCAAAAAGCTGCATGCCTTTCTGGAGGTTGGCCGCGACTTCACTACATGGATTAAGGGACGCGTCAACCAATACGGATTTACAGCGGGTGTGGATTTCATAGTTGTGGAAAATTTGAGCTCCCCCGTTTCGGGGAGCGCAAAATATCGCCAACAGCTTGAACATGATTACCTGATCACCACAGATATGGGTAAAGAACTGGCAATGGTTGAGCGCAACGATAAGGGCAGAGAGGTTCGCCGGTATTTCATCAACTGCGAACGACAAGCGAAGGCCGCTGCTATTCCTCAGTCACTTCCCGAAGCATTGCGCCTCGCCGCTGATATGGCAGAGAAAGCCACGCGCCTTGAAATCCAGTTGCAGGAGACAGCACCAAAAGCTGATTTCGTTGACCGGTTCGTAAATGCCTCTGGAAGCATGGGATTCAGGGAAGCGGCAAAACTTCTGAACATCAAAGAGACTTTGTTGCGCCGCTTCCTGATTGATAAAGGGATCATGTATGCGCTGGCAGGAAAATTGACACCTTACGCCCATCACATCGAGTCCGGGCGCTTTACTGTCAAAACTGGCGAGAACATGACTAATGGGCATGCATTCATCCAAGCGAAATTTACGCCAAAAGGTATTCAGTGGATGGCTAAAAAACTTTTTGAGGCTGGGATGCTGGGAGGTCGAAATGCGGGAGCCTAATAAAACAAAGGCGACCTTGCAGGGTCGCCAGTGGAGCAGAACAGAATTAACTCAGGGCCAGGATAGCACACTGATCATTCTGGTCAATCCTGATATAGCTGCTAATTCGAGCGAAGTCCAAGCGCCAAAAATGGCGTTAGCCTGCCGGGAGGGATGCTCAGATGTGAGCAACGGTCAGCCGTTTGGCTCTGTGCCAACAAGCTTCTCACAGGTTGGGCGCAACAAATCATGTTCTTTACTCCCACACACTAAATGTGAGGAAGAACAGGATTTAAAGATAATAAGCGCGATTATTACTGCGGCTAACACCAAGACTATTTTTTTCATTACTTATCCCTTTGGTTCGATGCCTAAATTGCGGAGCTTGTCCCGGCAAGCCTCTTTAACCCAGGCGCTAAATTGTCCGGGGCCAGCTTCTGAATCAATTTGCTGTAAAAGTGAGTCTTCGAAGCGGATATTTTTCTTTGTGCTGCCTGAACGTTCGAAAGCAGATTTGGTAATTTTATCTTGCACTGGTACGTACCGGTATTATAGGATGAAACCCAATGGTACGTACCACGATGTTTTTGTGCAACCATTAAATACAGCGAAGCCCGGAAGTGTTACCAGCACTAACGGGCCTCTAACCACCACCGTTAGAACAAGTAACGAGGCAGCTATGAAAGATCATACCACACACCCGCAAGGGCGGCATTTCTACACCTGGCGCTTTCTGGCACTTAACCGTCACGATAAGAACGCCACACTGTGCCGCCTGTCCGTTGAGGCTCCCACAGAACGCGAAGCCCGCCGCATTCTGGCACCACACTTCATCCTCTCGCTGGCTGCACGTTTGCCGCTTCAGGAGGTGCACCATGTCTAATCGCACAGTAGCCCAAAACCATCACTACAAGCTGGCCTGCACCGCCATGCATCATATAAACGCCCTGCTGATAGCTGTAGAGCAGCACGGCATTGAAATGGATAGCGGGGATGTTCTTGCAGCAATTGGCGGTATTCAGGCTATTGCCATAAACGTGAGTAGATCACTGGAGAAGCTTGGAGATATGGAGGTGAAGCATGGCTGATATGCATGGTATGCAAAAGCTCATCAACACTTATTACAACATCACCAGTAATGATGCTAAAGATGTGCTGAGGTTGGCGGAAGAGGCTGAAGATACGCTTTGTTCTGGCATTGTTGCCATCGGTGATCTGATGCATCACGCCTCTGAAAATAGTGATTATGGCGAAAATTCAATGCGTTCTGACATGTTCAATATTGGCTTGTTACTGCGGTGCCTGGGTAATTTTCAGGCTGCTATTGGCACTACCATTGAGAACTGTAAGCACTCTATCAGCCAGGCCAAAAGGGAGAAGCGCCAATGATCAGCAATGTAAAATTTAATGAGCTGTCTGGTCGTGTTGATTCTTTGCTTCAGCGTGTGGATGAACTTGACTCAAAAATTAAATCGCTGGTGGCTACACAGGGTGGTGAAATTCCGCCTGGCATGTCCCCTGTATCAACACTTGCGGCTGAATATGGTATTTCGACGAAGAAAGCTGAGGAGCTGGCACAGAACACCGGCGTGATGATAGTTAAACACAAAGCTGGTGGCTATCTGGTCCACGATGAGAAGTTCAGGGAGGCGGCACGGCTTGTACTTAAAGCGGCCAAACGTAAATATGGTTCGGCGTACTGGTATCACCCACTGATTGGCAAATTCCAGATGAGCGGGGGGATACCGAAATGACAGATACCGCAATCACGCATGAAGAAATGTCTGATGCGCTGTTCACCTGCGTTTACAGCTGGATAAATGGTCACGTACTGGACAAAAAAGAAACGGTGGCCGCAGCAGCGCGGCACAAGGATAAATCCACGCCATACGGCGCACTGGCGCAACGCCTGAAGGGCTTTGTGGTTGGTGCCGGGGTTACCTATGAGGAACTGAGCGAAAACGGCCTGTTGATGACCGACAAAGCCGCGCAGAAGAAAAACCGTATAGAGCTGGTGGCCGATCTGATTGGCAATGACGGTGTTAAAGCTGTTCTGACCGATTCCAGTCGGATCAACCGGGTATTCCCACCTGAAAAACCGGAGAAGAAAAAGAAACGTGTGGCTGATGCGGCCACATCTTCTCTGGCGCATATGGGACCAAGCCAGCGAGGGGAGGTGTTACTTAGTCACTATGATGGCCTTCTGTCGCTTCATGATGATTCAAATACCGTTCATCACTACACCGGAATTCTGTGGCAACCGCTGAACGATAAGGAACTGACGCGGGAGATGGCCGCTATTTTCATTGAGGCAGATGTACCCTATTCGATGCCAACCGCGAGGAACGCCGTTGATACGATGAAGCTGAGTCTGCCACTTATGGGGATCACTGCCCGTAATCTGATTGGTTTTCGCAACGGGGTTTTTGATACCCGGTCTGGGGTTTTCAGGGAACACAACCGGGAAGACTGGCTGCTGATCGCCAGTGATGTGGATTTTGTGCCGCAGCAGGATGGCGAGACACTGGAGAGCCATGCCCCGGCGTTCTGGAAGTGGCTGACCTGGGCAACCGGAGGCAACAGCCGTAAAGCGGATCGTGTTCTGGCCGCACTTTATATGGTTATGGCCAACCGCTTTGACTGGCAGTTGTTTCTTGAGGTTACCGGGGCTGGTGGCAGTGGTAAGAGCGTCATGGCTGAGATTTGCACCATGCTTGCAGGCAAGGCCAATACCGTATCGGCCAGCATGAAAGCACTGGAGGAACCGAGGGAAAGAGCGCTTGTCGTGGGCTACTCATTAATCATTATGCCGGACATGACGCGCTATGCAGGTGACGGCGCAGGCATCAAGGCGATCACTGGCGGTGATAAGGTGGCTATCGATCCGAAACATAAAGCTCCCTATTCCACCCGTATCCCTGCGGTGATTCTGGCCGTAAACAATAACGCTATGACGTTCAGTGACCGTAGCGGCGGCATATCCCGGCGCAGGGTGATATTCAACTTCTCACAGGTGGTGCCTGAGAACGAGCGTGATCCGCTGCTGACGGAGAAAATAGAGTCAGAGCTTCCGGTTATCATTCGCCATATGCTCACCCGGTTTGCTGATCAGTCAGAGGCAAAGCGTTTACTGTTTGAGCAGCAGAAGTCCGAAGAAGCGCTGGCTATCAAGCGTGAGGGAGATTCCCTGGTGGACTTCTGCGGCTATCTGATGGCTATGGTTGAGTGCGAGGGAATGATTGTGGGCAATGCTGAAATGGTGCCGTTCAGTCCGAGGCGTTACCTCTACCACTCCTATCTGGCGTATATGTCCGCGCATGGCCTGGGCAAGCCTGTTTCCCTGACGCGCTTCGGTACGGATATGCCGGGGGCAATGTCTGAGTACGGCAAAGAGTACAAGCGTAAGCAGTGCACCAGAGGGGCCGATAAGGGCAGAACCATTTCCAATATTCTGCTGGGTGACGATGCTGACGGCTGGCTCCCTGCTGCCTCAGGACTCCCCGATACAGATGTAAAAAATTAAAATAACTGGTTTAAGTGTCTACCGTGTCTACTGATGAAAATAATCATCTATAAATCAGTTAATTAGTACGGTAGACAGTTGGTAGACACTAAGGGTTAAAGTGTCTACCGTGTCTACTTTTTGATTGTTTTATATACAAAAGGTAGAGAGTCGGTAGACAGTAGTAGACACTTAAAAGGTCAACTCCCTACCACTTAACCTACTGAATTAAATGTAAAATATCGCTGCGGTAGACAGGTAGACACTTAAACGCATAAATTTTATTTTTCTGTGTTTTATTTTTTGTTTAAGCACCGTCAAACGCTTCCTGAATGAGAGGGAATAACGTTTGTGAAAAACCTGTACCAGCAACAACTGGCCCTTTAACCGGAGTTTTAAAATGCCAAAAACGCTTAAAGAAATTCGTGACCATTATGATCACTACGGTATCACCGACATTCCGACAATGGACTTACCTCACTATCAGCAGGTGCTGGCTGATGGCGCTTTCTTCTGGATAGATCACCATGATTTTGTGAGAAGCACTTTTTCTGAGGAAATCTTCGCCACAAACCGTGAACAGCTTGATGCGCTGATAGCCCACCTTCAGAAGTACAGGGAAAAGATGCAGGGGCAGGGTTGAAGCCTTTGCCAAAAAAAGCATTTGACCTGTCCCAACTGTAACAAAGTGATCTAAGATAGGCTAAATCATTAGCAAGGAGCATGTATGGATACGGTTGAAGAACTTAACGGGACGTACTTCTATAACGGTATTCCCAACCTTTCTGCGGGAGAATTATTCTTCTGGGTATTTCTGGATAAAATTGATGAGCAATACGGCATACATGATTTAGTCGCTGTCAGCAGCATTATCCTTGGGTTACCCTTACTGAAAACTCGTGCTAAGCCGGGTGCGGCAACCAAAGGGACTTCGATAGCCTCTAAAATGTCCCGTCAGTATCTTGATATACATTTGCCATTCAGGCTTCCCACTATCACGAATAAAAGCATTAAACTTTTAAAACCCATGTATGTGAATAACCTGGGGGCATTTGTTGGAAGAACGGTGCCGGTAGTCGGCTGGCTACTACTCGCGAATGATTTCGCCCAAATCACATTTAAAACGATGACCACTTATAATCGTATAGTTCGAGATGGTGATAAAGTATGGTAACTGAAAATGAGGTCCTCACTTTTTTTCAGGATGAGTTGCCCATATTAGGCTTGCTTCCAACTAAAAGTAATGCTGTGGGAATGGATGATATTCTTCAGGAATACACGGAACAAGAAGATCTATTTCCTACTCTTGATAAGTTCGGGCATCATTTCGGTATTGATTTATCTGCAATGGATATGAACAAATATTATCCGTGGGTTACGCCCTGGTTCTTCCGCAAGTGGTTTACCAGTAAACCTCTTAAACAAGAAAAGAAACCGCTCACGGTCAGGATGTTTGCTGAATCAGCCGAAGCGGGGCGCTGGCTTTATGACTGAGCAGTTAGATAAATAATTTTGTAAATTATTCGTACCCATGTTTACCCGTGATTACCCCTGTCTCTGACGGGGGTTTTCTTTATATTTTTCATGTATATCTTGAAAAGTGGCACTCAGACGTGAGCCGCCACTGGCCGTTAAATCAAGCTGTAGCGAGTGCAGCCTGTGGGATGCAGAAAAAGATTTAGCGGCCTCCCTATTCCCGGACTGGTTTCACGTCTCAACATTTAACGTTACGAGAAACCACGACATGAAAAAATTGCTTGAACTCCGCCAGGAGAAAACCGCCCTCAAAACCCGGATGCGCTCCATCATGGATAAAGCCACTGAGGAAAAACGCAACCTGAACGCTGACGAGGGTAAACAGTTTGATGAACTCCGCGCCAGAGCAGAATCCCTTGATACTGATATTTCCCGCCTTGAAGCGTTGGCCGATGAAGAACGCAATCAGCCGGGTAAGCCAGTGGACGGTAAAAAAGTCTCTAACGACGAGCTGCGTCACTACATCCTGACAGGCGAAACCCGCGCCCTTTCCACTGCGGTTGGCTCCGATGGCGGCTATACCGTTATTCCCGATCTCGACAAAGAGATTATGCGCCAGCTGACCGATGATTCCGTGATGCGTCAGATCGCCACCGTGAAGACCACCAGCAGCAATGAATATAAAAAGATGGTATCCGTGGGCGGTGCAGTAGTGAATCACGGCGAAGAAGGTGTGGCCCGTACCGAAACCAGTACGCCAAAGCTGGAAGAAGTAAGCATTAAGCTGTTCCCGATCTATGCCTATCCGAAGACCACCCAGGAAATTCTGGACTTCAGCGATGTGGATATTCTGGGCTGGCTGTCATCTGAAATCAGCGACACCTTCACCGAAACCGAAGAAACCGACCTGCTGACCGGAGACGGGGCTAAAAAGTCCAAAGGCTTCCTGTCCTATCCCCGCGCGGCCACTGGCGACAAAACCCGCCCGTTCGGTACGCTGGAGAAAATGGAGACTGCCGGAGCCTCGCCCGTTGCTGACGAGCTGATCGACCTGTTGTTTAAGCTGAAGGCCAAATACCGCAAAAATGCCGTATGGGTGATGAACTCCAGTTCAGCCGCTGCCCTTCAAAAGCTGAAGAACGGTAACGGTGACTACATCTGGCGTGATCGTCTGACTGAGGGTTCCCCTGATCTGCTGCTGGGCCGTCCGGTTTACTACCTTGAAAACATGAGCGATGCAGCAGCAGGCGAACCGGTGCTGGCCGTGGGCGACTTCAGGCGCGGTTACTACATCGTGGATCACACTACCGGAGTGCGTACCCGCCCGGACAACATTACCGAACCGGGGTTCTACAAGGTGCACACCGATAAATACCTGGGCGGCGGGCTGGTGGACTCCAACGCCATCAAGGTACTGGAAATTCCGGGTTCAGGTTCCTGATCCGATGATTCAGGGGCTGCGGCCCCTTTCCTGCCTTCTGGAGTCTGACCCATGAAAAATAATGATTTTGAAATCCGCACCTCTGAACTGAGCGCCGCCGATAAAAAGCTGGTGGGCTATGCCGTCCGTTACAACAGCCTGTCAGAGGTTATCTGGGACGAGTTTGTAGAACAGTTCGCACCCGGTGCCTTTGCGGCCAGTCTCGCCAGCGGTACTGACTGCCGCGCACTGTACGAACATGATTATACCCAGCTGCTGGGGCGCACCACGTCCGGCACTCTGATCCTCACCGAAGACAATACCGGACTGCGCTTTGAGCTGACGCCACCCGATACTCAGCTGGGCCGCGATGTGCTTACGCTGGTGGAGCGTGGCGATATCTCCGGAATGTCCTTCGGCTTCAGAGCGCTCAATGAGGAATGGAACGTTGCCGCCTCGCCCTATGTCCGCACCGTGACCGCCGCCGAGCTGCGGGAGATCACCGTCACCAGTATGCCCGCCTACACAGAGAGCAGTGTGGAGATCGCCCGCCGTTCTCTCTTGTCACAGCATCCTTCGCTGGCTGGCCTGAGTCTGGACATGCGCCGCCGTCAGGCCGAACTGGCGGGGTTGTGATATGTGGCCTTTTCGCAGAAAAGACGAGCAGCGGAGCATGACCATTGATGAGTTTCTGGCGATGGCAGGGATTCCCAATACCGGTTCAGGCGAATACGTGTCTGCGGGTACAGCGGAGTCTCTGCCTGCGGTGATGAATGCCGTGGCGGTAATCAGTGAGGCCGTGGCAACAATGCCCTGCTATCTGTATAAAGTCCGTAATGATAAAGGCCGTGAAGCGCGTGAATGGCTGGACGGTCACCCGGTGGATCACCTGTTGAACGAAGCGCCCAACGACTGCCAGACCGCCTACCAGTTCAAACGTACCATGATGCGCCACTGCCTGCTGAACGGTAACGCCTACGCGGTGATCCAATGGGGCCGTGATGGACAACCGCAATCATTATATCCGTATGTACCCGGCGCAGTGGTGCCGGAGCGCATTGCCGAACATCGCTATAAATACACCATTACCGAACCCTACAGCGGCACGGTGCGCACCTATCTACAGGAAGAAATCCTGCATCTGCGTTATGCCACGGACGATGGATTTCTGGGCCGTTCGCCGATCACCATCTGCCGGGAAACGCTGGGTCTTGGTCTTGCCCAGCAGCGGCACGGGGCCAGCATCATGAAAGATGGCATGATGGCAGCGGGTATCGTCAAATCAAAGGACTGGCTGGATAGTGTGAAGGGCAAGCAGGCGCTGGACGCACTGGAGCGTTACAAAGGTGCGAAGAACGCCGGAAAAACACCCATCCTCGAAGGTGGCATGGAGTACGAACAGCTTGGCATGAGCAATCAGGATGCCGAATGGCTGGCCTCCCGACGCTTCACGATTGAAGACATTGCCCGCATGTTCAACGTGTCGCCAATCTTCCTTCAGGAATACGGCAACAGCACCTACAGCAATTTCAGTGAGGCCAGCCGTGCCTTTCTTACAATAACCATGCGTCCGTGGCTTGCCAACTTTGAGCAGCAGATTAAATCCTCCCTGCTGGTGGCCTCGCCCGTTCCCGGCATCCGGTATCAGATGGAATTCGACTCTGCCGATCTTCTCCGCGCCACACCTACCGATCGTTATGCCACCTATGAGAAAGGCATTAAGTCCGGCGTGATGTGTCCTAACGAAGCCCGCGAACGCGAAGGGATGCCCCCACGTGAAGGTGGTGACGAGTTCAGCCAGGCATGGAAACAGGAGTTCAGCGTGAAGAAGTCCGGGGAGGCTGAACAGTGAGAGCCGGAACCATGCGTCACCGCGTGACCATTCAGAATTTCAAGTCAAAGCGCCTGCCGTCCGGGCAGATTCAGCAGGTATGGACAGACACTGCCACCGTATGGGCCGAGGTGAAAGGCGTGAGCGGGCATGAGGTTATCGCCAGCGGTGCGGAAAAATCAGAGGTCACCTTTCGCATGTGGATACGCTACCGGGCCGATGTGACCAGCGCCAGCAGGATACTCTGGCAGCAGAAAGGCCAGACCAGACAGGGTTATGCCGTGGTGTCAGCCCTGCCGGATGAAAAGAACACGCGGCTTGAACTGTTATGCAAAGGAGGCGTTAAGCCATGAGTGAACTGATCACGCTGGCAGAGGCAAAGCTGCACTGCCGCATTGATGATGACTATGAAGACACGCTGATTGAGGCCTATATCACCGCCGCGCTTGAGGTCTGTCAGAAGCATATCGGCAAACGCTTTGACACCGAGCCGCCGCAGATTGCTTTCAATCCTGCCCTGAAGGTGGGCTGCATGATGTACGTCTCACAGCTGTATGAATACCGCACCACTATCAGTGAAGTGGAAACCAGCGAAGTATCGATGGCTATATCCGCGCTGTGGTCAGTCTATCGCGATGTGGGAGTGTACTGATGCCGTGGCAACCCTTACGCCGCTGTAGTGAGGCTGGCTGTAATGTCCGGGTGAAGTCAGGCAAATGCGATACCCATAAGCGGGCGGCATCCAGACAGCAGAACGCCAGACGAGACGGACGCCGTGAACGGGGATATACGCCTGAATGGGATAAGTATCGACTGGTCTTTCTGAAGGCTAACCCGTTATGTGTTCACTGCCTCCGTCTGAACATCTATACGGCTGCAACCATTGTTGATCACATCATCCCTATTGAAGGTGGCGATGATGTGCTGTTCTGGCCTGCCAGCAATCATCAGCCGCTATGTCATTCCTGTCACTCCCGCAAGACCACAACCACAGACCCGGTGACCAAGCAGCAGCGTAAGGCAGGTAAGTACCGTGAGCAGGAAGAAGCCGCACGTCACCGTAACGACTGGATGTATACCCATGACTGAGCAGGAGATGAGGCAGCTTGTGGCCGCACTGACCCGCAGCCGTGAGCAGTTCACCCGCAGACAGCACGCCAGCCCGCGCAGGCGAACGTCAGAGCGTGATCGTGATATTCGGGAGGCGATACGCAACCGCTGACCGTTCAGGAGTGAAATGATTGCAGATGCAACTATATCAATGAGAACGATTATCATCGGGAGGGTGGGGGTGTCCGGCATGACAACACCCTGACCCGGTGGCACCACCCGCTCCCTCAAATTTTTACGCGCGGCATTTTTTTTAACAGCAGAAAGTCACAGGGAAACAACAAATTATGGCAAGACCCCCAAAACCGCCCATCTATCTGGATGATATTGCGGTACAGCAGTGGAAGGCAAAGTCTAAGCAGCTGGCGGATCGTGGTGATCTGACGCCTGCCGACTGGAACAGCCTGGAATTGTATTGCGTCAACTACTCAATGTACCGGAAGGCTGTTGAAGATATTGCCCAGCGCGGGTTTTCTGTTGAGGGTTCCCGGGGTGCCACCACCAGTAATCCGGCCCTGAAGGCGAAATCAGATGCTGAAAAAATCATGATAAAAATGTCGGCACTGCTGGGCTTTGACCCGGTAAGCCGTAACCGGACACCTGTTAACGTGGAAAAGAAAGATGGACTGTCAGCCCTGGAATAAGTACGCCAGCGACATTAAAAGTGGTGTAATTCCGGCCTGTAAACGGGTTAAACAGGCAGTGGAACGGTATTTTTCAGACCTGAAAGACCCCCGTTATACATTTGACGTTGAGAATGTTGAGCGGTTTATAGCGTTTTCAGCCTTCTGTCCGCACGTCAAAGGCCCGCTGCGCGGCCAGCCGATTATGCTGGAACCGTGGCAGCAGTTCGCTTTTGCCTGCCTGCTGGGCTTCCGGGTGAAAGCAACCGGACGCCGGAAATACAAGAGCGCCTATATTCAGGTGCCGCGCAAGAACGCTAAATCCACCGTGGCCGCAATGCTGGCTAACTGGTTTCTGGTGATGGAGCACGGGCAGCAGGATATTTACACCGCCGCCGTGAGCCGGGATCAGGCCCGTATCGTGTTCGACGATGCCCGCCAGATGTGCCTGTTATCAAAGCCGCTGAAAAAACGCCTGACCATTCAGCAGCATAAAATGATTTACGCGAAGTCCAACAGCCTGCTCAGGCCACTGGCGGCCAAAGCAGCGACCATCGAAGGGACTAACCCCAGCCTGGCGATTGTGGACGAGTACCACCTGCACCCGGATAACGGCGTTTACTCCGCGCTTGAGCTGGGCATGGGCGCACGGCCCGAGGGTATTCTGTTCGCCATTACCACCGCAGGCAGCAACGTGGTATCAGCCTGTAAGCAGCATTACGATTACTGTTGCCAGATACTGGCCGGAGAGGAAACTAACGAATCACTGTTTGCCCTGATTTACGAGCTGGATGACGAAAGCGAGATAGACTCCCCGGCGTTGTGGATAAAGGCCAATCCCAATCTGGATATTTCCGTTGACGGTGCGGCGCTGGCTGACACCATCCAGAAGGCCAGAGGCATTCCCTCGCAGTGGGTTGAAATGCTTACAAAGCGTTTTAATATCTGGTGCCAGGGTGCCACGCCGTGGATGGGGTCCGGCGCATGGGACGCCTGCAAGGACGATTACAGCGAGTCTGACCTGGCCGGAATGGAGTGTTACGCCGGGCTTGACCTGTCATCTACCGGAGACATTACCAGCGTCTGCTATGCGTTCCCGTCTGACCGGAAAATCCGGCTGCTGACCCGCCACTACCTGCCAGAAGCGCAGCTGAACAACGTAGCCAATAAAAATCGCGCCATTTACCGCCAGTGGGCTAAATCGGGCTGGATACGCACCACGCCGGGTGACTGCATCGACTATGACCGCATCCGTGACGATATTCTGCGTGATGCTGAGGTGTTTGGAATAAAGCTGGTAGGCTTCGATACCTGGAACGCCACGCACTTACGCACCCAGCTACAGGGCGCGGGCCTCGACGTGGAGCCGTTCCCGCAGACCTATCTGAAGTTCAGCCCGGTAGCGAAGTCGCTGGAGGTGTTCGTAAACCGCAGGGTTATACGGCACAACGGCGATCCGGTTCTGGCCTGGGCGATTGGTAACGTGGTGATGGAGTCTGACGCCAACGCGAACATTAAGCCGAACAAAAAGAAATCGGCCAACAAGATAGACCCGGCGATAGCGGGATTAATGGCGTTCGGCACATGGCAGGCCGAGCATGAAGATTTCAGCTTTGATATGTCCGAGGCCCATAAGCAGCGCCTGGCAACTTTTACCGGGATTTGAGGATTATCCATGCCGCACAAAAACATTGCTGAAGCACTGGCCGGAGCCATGCGGGAGGATGGCTGCGAGCTGGACTGCACAGACCGCCTGATTATCCGGCAAACCCTCTACCGTGCACTGACCGCACAGCGCCGCAGGGCAGACCGTGAGCGTTCAGCCAGCAAAACTTATATCTGGCGTAAACCTTCACCACGAAGAAAGTAGGGATTTCTGTATGTTCTTTGTGCTAATTTATTAGACGTTTAGATTAATTACAGGAGGTTACCAGTATGAATCCGATACTGGAAAAGGCATTAGAACATTTAAACGTTATCAATAATTCATCGGCAGGAATGCTTGCTCATCCACTGGATGAGAGCAGAACAAAAGAAATGCTGAAATTCCTGAAAAGCGAAGGTGTTCCCTTTAACCATAGTGATATTTTAGAATGGGCGCGTTCGAAAGGATGGGCAGAGCGAAACTCGAAAGAACTTGCTGACCTTGCCGAAAGAACAGGGGCTGGTGGACGTGTGGTAATTAAATACCCTGGGCGGCTTGGTGATAAAATCACCTCAGAGTTACGAGCCATGAAGTAAGTTTTAGATCATATTAAACAGGTCGCTTTTGCGGCCTTTTTTATGTTCGAAGTTACCCGGCTACGGTATACACAGCAGCGATTTGTTCCCATGCTTTCAGCCCATTCAGCAACCATCCCTGATATAATCCCCTGCTTCAAAATGTTCTCATGCTTTTTCCTGCATCCGTTGCTGTGCGCCGTTCTGTGGGGTAATCCGTGGGGTAATATTTGTAATTATTTGATTCAATACAAATTAAAACCATTTAAATTCAACAGGATATTTAAAAATGCTCAGCTATCGACACAGTTCCGATCTCGATCTGGTGTTCCTGCACGACTGTCCTGATGAATCTTTCACCAGCGGTGAGCGCAGCATTGATGGCAGACAGTTTTATCTGCGTCTGGCTCAGCGGGTAATGCATCTGTTCAGCACCCGTACGTCGTCCGGCATTCTGTATGAAGTGGATGCCCGCCTGCGCCCTTCAGGTGCCGCCGGGATGCTGGTGAGCACCTTTGATGCTTTTGATGACTATCAGCGCAATGAGGCCTGGACATGGGAACATCAGGCGCTGGTGAGGGCGCGCATTGTCTTCGGTGGGGCCGTTCAGGCGCAGAAATTTAATCAGATCCGCCACGCTATTTTATCCCTGCCACGTGATGCCATGACGCTGAAAAAAGAAGTGCGGGAGATGAGAGAGAAAATGCGCACGCATCTCGGTAGTAAATATAAAGATCGCTGGGATATTAAAGCGGATCGCGGGGGGATCACCGATATCGAATTTATCACCCAGTATCTGGTCCTGCGTTACGCGCATCAGGACCCCAGGCTGACTCGCTGGTCTGATAACGTGCGGATCCTGACGCTAATGGCTGAAAATGGCCTAATCGATCAGGACGAGGCGCAGGCACTCACCTGTGCCTACGTTACCCTGCGCGATGAACTGCATCACCTTGCGCTGGAAGAACAGGCGGGACAGGTGTCGCCGGAGCGATTTGCTGCGGAAAAGGCGTTGGTCAATGCCAGCTGGCAGCGTTGGTTTGAGCAGGAGTGAAGCCGCAGTCCGATTGACCGGTCGCAACCCTGGATGTGAAGGCGAAATATCTGTACTACTCAGCTTGTGCTATCATCGCGCGCACTGTTTTTTGACTACTGGTCAGGAGTTTCTGGAATGAAAATTACGCTGCCCGATTTTAACCGTGCGGGAGTTCTTGTCGTTGGCGACGTGATGTTGGATCGCTACTGGTACGGCCCGACCAGCCGCATTTCCCCCGAAGCCCCTGTTCCGGTGGTGAAGGTGGATAACGTTGAGGAGCGTCCTGGCGGGGCGGCTAATGTGGCGATGAACATTGCCTCACTGGGAGCGCAATCGCGCCTGGTTGGCCTGACCGGCGTTGATGATGCTGCACGAGCGCTGAATCATACCCTGAGTGGTGTTAATGTTCAGTGTGATTTTGTTGCCGTCACCACCCATCCTACCATCACCAAGCTGCGCGTCCTGTCACGTAACCAGCAACTTATTCGCCTGGATTTCGAAGAGGGTTTCGAAGGCGTTGATGTCGGTCCTTTACACCAGCGTATTCGTCAGGCATTGCCACAGGCTGGTGCGTTAGTACTGTCCGACTATGCCAAAGGGGCGCTGGCCAGCGTGGAAACCATTATTCGCATCGCCCGCGAAGCAAATGTACCTGTGCTGGTTGATCCGAAAGGAACCGATTTTGAACGCTATCGTGGTGCGACGATCCTGACGCCGAATCTTTCTGAATTTGAAGCTGTGGTCGGTAAATGTAAGGATGACGCTGACCTCGTCGCTCGGGGTATGGCGCTGATGCAGCAGTTTGAGCTGTCGGCACTGCTGGTTACTCGCTCAGAAAATGGTATGACGCTGTTGCAACCCGGTCAGGAGCCATTCCATCTGCCCACCCAGGCGCAGGAAGTCTATGACGTGACCGGGGCGGGCGATACGGTAATTGGCGTCCTTGCCGCTGCGCTGGCCGCAGGTAATTCCCTGGAAGAGAGCTGTTTCCTGGCTAATGCTGCGGCGGGCGTGGTGGTAGGCAAACTCGGCACCTCCACGGTGTCGCCGGTTGAGCTGGAGAATGCGATTCGCGCCCGTCCGGAATCAGGCTTCGGCGTGATGAGCGAAGAGCAGTTGCAGGAAGCCGTGGCGCTGGCTCGCCGCCGCGGTGAGAAGGTGGTGATGACCAATGGCTGCTTCGATATCCTTCATGCCGGACACGTTTCCTATCTGGCAAATGCCCGCAAACTGGGGGATCGTTTGATTGTGGCGGTTAACAGCGATGACTCAACGAAGCGTCTGAAAGGCGAAAGCCGTCCGGTTAATCCACTCGTGAACAGAATGATTGTTCTCGGGGCGCTTGAGGCGGTGGACTGGGTGGTTGCGTTTGAAGAAGATACCCCCCAGCGGCTGATCGCGGAAATCCTTCCCGACCTGCTGGTTAAAGGTGGTGATTATAAACCAGAGGATATTGCAGGGAGTAAAGAGGTGTGGGCCAATGGTGGCGATGTGCGGGTGCTGAATTTTGAAGATGGCATCTCGACAACCAACATTATTAAAGCCATCAAATCGAAAGGGTAAATAAAGAGTTCCCGTTAAAGAAGTGGCTTTGGCAGCCTCTCAGCGGGAATAACTCCTGCTCTCAAAAGGCCTTGCTCGCTTTGACCTGCCTTCATTTATGTCAGGGCCGCTTCAGCAAATGCCCGGCAAAAACGTCCACAAAACGTGCTTTTCGGTGAGGTAAGGGGGGCCAAATCCCCCCTTATCATTTTCAGGCCGAAGGCTTGTCTTCAACTTTTGCCGCAGGTTCCGGTGTGTTGTTGCTCTCCAGTGCGGCAATGCGGCTTTCCAGCGCAGCTAATTTTTCACGCGTACGCAACAGAACCTGGGTCTGCACATCAAACTCTTCGCGATTAACCAGATCCAGCCGGGTCAACTGTGACTGCAAGGTCTGGCGGATTTTGCTTTCAACATCATCACCAAACTCGCGTATCCCTTTCGGCATAGCGTCATGAACCTGGCGGGCAAGTTGTTCAATTTTTTTCGGGTCAATCATGGTGGCTTCCTGGTAGCAGCAAAGTTTCTGTAATTGTAATGCCATAAGCCGAAAGGACAAACCTGAAAACGTCAAAGCAGAAAAATGGGCAACTTAATGCGGTTTTTGTTCGTTGCCCCAATTTTTTTTCAGCGCTATAGTGAACGGGCTTATTCTCAGGGCGGGGCGAAATTCCCCACCGGCGGTAAATCAGCTTCGGCTGAAAGCCCGCGAGCGCTTTGGACCTCCCGGTTCAAAGGTCAGCAGATCCGGTGTAATTCCGGGGCCGACGGTTACAGTCCGGATGGGAGAGAGTAACGATTCCAGTCGGCTTTATGTCGCCTCGCCGTTATTTTTTGTCTGCATGACACTCCTAAGATCGCCCTGATTCTGGTAACTCATACATTTAATAAGGTTTATTACCATGAATCAGTCGCTTTTATCAGAATTTGGCACGCCGGAACAGCGTGTGGAAAGTGCTATCGCGGCTCTGCGCGACGGCATCGGGGTGATGGTACTGGACGATGAAGATCGTGAAAACGAAGGAGATATGATCTTCGCCGCAGAAACCATCACCGTTGAGCAGATGGCACTGACTATCCGTCACGGTAGCGGCATTGTCTGCCTCTGCCTTACCGAGGAACGCCGTCAGCAACTTGAACTGCCCATGATGGTTGACAACAATACCAGTGCTTTTGGCACCGGGTTTACTGTGACGATTGAAGCGGCTACGGGTGTAACCACTGGCGTATCTGCTCAGGACCGTGTCACCACGATCCGGGCGGCCATTGCTGACAATGCCAAACCCGGTGATTTAAATCGCCCGGGCCATGTGTTTCCTCTGCGCGCTCAGAATGGCGGTGTACTGACCCGTGATGGTCACACTGAAGCGACCGTTGATCTGGTGACGCTGGCCGGTTTCAAACCTGCGGGTGTACTTTGTGAACTGACTAACGATGACGGCTCAATGGCTCATGCTCCGCAAGTTATCGCATTTGCAAAACAACACCACATGCCGGTAGTGACCATTGACGATTTGGTGGCTTATCGTCGCAGCCGTGAAACGCTCCAGGCCAGCTGATATTTCATCTCTTAATCGTTTATTCTGGCCTGGATAAAATCAGGCCAGAACTGCCATAATAGTTACTTCAGCGTTTTACTTTTCTGGATCAATGCCCGTAATGATTGCCATGAAATGGCAATGTGCAGAGGACGATCAAAAAAGAAATATTAATAATTTTTAGAATATATAATCGATTCATTATCTGCTGAATATCCCTGGCGCAATTTCAATAGTGTATTTGACGCTGTGATGTTGTCGCGTAAGTCATATAAAATCTGTGTGGGGAAAATTTTAGCTATTAGGCTGTTCATGAAACCGAAAAAATATCTTTCATTTAAGAGTCGATAAACATTTGTGATTCGAAAAAGCTTTTTTATCAAACATCAATGGACATCTCGTACTCTTGTGAGGAGTCGATTGACATTTGTGATTCAGAGCCGTTTTCCCGAGGCTCATCAGAAGTAACAGAGCCTGGATGATTTTCAAATCGAGCTGATGATAGAACGTTGATGCTGTGAGAGCTATTTTTTTGCGCTGAAAATGATATGACAATATTGAGGGATGGTATCGAACTATCCTTTACCTCATGTGAGTTTATAATGTCAGATTTATTACAACTGATGTTTTTAACTTTTCCTGTTTTAGTGGTCAGGTTACTGACAGAAGTTGTGTTAGCCAACTCGTTGTGACAGATACTATTAGTAACCTCAACTTTCAAATTATTATTTTTTGCTATGCACGGCATTTTTCACTTTCTAAAAAATTGATGTGTGAAAGAGTTTATATCATAAGAGACGCAGGATATTTTATATAAAGCGCTTAACTCAATGTCGGTCAGGTGGGATATCTGTTGCGTGTTTTTTTGCTCTTCAGAAAAATATTACTTCAAATTTGCTGATGATCTTCATCATCTTTCTCCGGTTTCATCGTGGTTAAAAGGGCGTAACATCACTGACATTAAGTCCTTTGGAGCAAACACGATGAGTCAGATAATCCCCGCTCTTTTTCTTGGCCACGGTAGTCCAATGAATGTGCTGGAAGAGAATATTTATACTAAAACCTGGCGTGAGTTAGGCAAAACGCTGCCGCGACCGAAAGCCATTCTGGCTATATCCGCTCACTGGTACACGCGGGGTACTGCTGTAACAGCGATGGAAAAACCACGCACAATTCATGATTTTGGTGGCTTTCCCCAGGCGTTGTTTGATACCCAGTATCCGGCACCCGGATCGCCTGCTCTGGCGGGTCAGGTGGCTGAAATACTGGCTCCGATCAATGTGGAAATGAATCAACAATGGGGATTCGATCATGGCTCATGGGGCGTATTGATCAAAATGTATCCTGAGGCCGATATTCCAATGGTGCAGTTGAGTGTTGATGCTACCCAACCCCCGGCCTTTCACTTCGAACTTGGCCGTAAACTTGCGGCACTTCGTAAGCAAGGGGTCATGATTGTCGCCAGCGGTAACGTGGTACATAACCTGCGCATGATTCGCTGGCAGGGCGAAGCTGAGCCTTACCCGTGGGCTTCCTCATTTGATGACTACGTCAGAGAAAATCTTAGCTGGGAAGGTCCTACAGAGCAGCATCCGCTGGTAAATTTCATGCAACACGATGGTGCTGCTTTATCTAATCCGACCCCGGAACATTACCTGCCGCTGTTGTATGTGCTGGGCGCCCGTCAGCCCGGAGAGACACTATCCATTCCGGTTGATGGTCTTGAGATGGCCTCGTTAAGTATGCTGTCAGTGCAGGTGGGATAATTACAGAGGGCGGTTTATTTACCACCCGAGCTGTTATTCAAGAAAGGTGTGCGGGTAAAAACGTGAAAGATCCTGAGTAATTAACTCTGTGTCTTCACGCAAGCCGATCCCAGCGGGTTGATCGTCAATCAGCCAGCTACCGATCAAGGTATAGCTGTCGCCAAACTTCGGTAGTGGATGAAACTGCTGGACGATCATGCCCTCTTCTCCGTAAGGGCCATCAACGCGGGCGATCTCCTGACCATGTTCCATAATACGAATATTCGCCCCTTCCCGTGAAAACAGCGGTTTCACGACGTACTTATCCATTGCCGGAACGCTATCCTCTGCGAAATACGCGGGCAGCAAATTCGGATGATTGGGAAACATTTTCCACAGCATGGGTAGCAGCGCTTTATTAGAAATTATGCTTTTCCAGGCGGGCTCCAGCCAGCGAACGCCTGCATCCTCCAACTTGGTAGAGAATACTTCACGCAGCATAAATTCCCAGGGGTAGAGTTTAAACAGATTGCTAATGACGCTGTCGTTGATGTCGCTGAACTGGCCTTTTTCACCGAGGCCAATCTCATCAATATAGAGAAACTCACTGGGCAGACCGGCCTCAGTGGCACAATCCTGTAAATACTGTACGGTGCCGCGATCTTCATCACTCTCACGGCAGCAGGCGAAATGCAGCCAGCTAAAACCATGCTGTTGGTGCAGCGTTGCGAAGCGATCAATCAGCTTTTCTTGCAGGCTGTTAAACTGGTCGCTACCTGCGGGAAGAAGTCCGGCATTGAGCTGATCCTCCAGCCACAGCCACTGGAAAAAAGCAGCTTCGTATAATGAGGTTGGGGTATCTGCATTGTTCTCCAACAGCCTGGCATCCCCATGCCCATCCCAGGCTAAATCCAGCCTGGAGTAGAGCGAGGGTTGACTGGTTTTCCATGAGGTGCGCACGAAATCCCATGTGTGTTTCGGAATGCGGAATTTGGTCAGCAGCTCTTCGCTGCTAACCACTTTATCCACCACCTGAAGACACATCTGATGCAGCTCACTGGTGACGTCTTCCAACTTTTCAATCTGTTGCAGGGTGAACTGGTAGTAAGCATCTTCACACCAGTAGGGCTCACCGTGCAGCGTATGGAAGCGGAAGCCGAATTCAGTTGCTTTTTCACGCCAGCCCGGACGTTCCGTGATAGCAAGACGTTTCATCAGTGATTAGCCCCCGACAGAGCGGCGGGTGCCGGAAGAGGTGGCGCTGCTGCGCTGCATCGTTGACTGCTTCGCGACGCTTTCGCCAAATCCACCCCGCGTCACGGTAGTGGTGGTTGCGGGTTTAGGTGCCATAGCGGTTTTAGGAACGGTGATAGTCCGACCCGGCGTGGCACTGCCAAAACTCTTACCGCTGGCATCAACAAATTTGCCATTGGCCGGACTACCCGGTGCGCGTGAGGTAAAGAGTGGTTGTTGGGCGAAACCTGCGCCGCCGCCCATCAGGCGTCCCATCATGTAACCTGCCATCAGCGGCATCCAGAAGCTGCCGCTTTGTTGTGATTCGGCATTGCTGGTGCCGATACCGGCCTGAGCAGGCGTTTGCTGGCACTGACCTTCGCCAAATTCCGCGACACAGTCTTCGCGAGTGGCATATTTAGGAGCAGTTTTTTCAGCTTCTTTTTTAGCGTTGTTGTACGCAGTCGTACACTGTTCACTCTTACCAGGATTGGCTTTGGAACAGTCGTCAGCATTCTGATACAGCGAGACGGTTTCATCTGACTGTTCACAACCGGCCAGCATAAATACCGCCGTTACTGCCAGCGCCACTGGCGTTAAATGGCGTGCGCTCCAGCTTTTACGAAAGGAGGCATGATTGATCTTTTTAGTCCGTTTCATCATCTTCTGTCCTGTGCCCAGAGGTAGCGCTCAGAATAGGGGAATAGCGGTGATAATTGAAGCGAGGGACGAAGGGATAAGGGGATCTTTACGTAGCTATACGTTCAATGATGAGCGGGCAGCGAACGCTGCCCGAATGATTAATGGCTGAAGGGATTGCGTTTACCGCCAGACTGCACAGCCGCCGCAGTGGAGGACGTTGGCGTGCTGCTCTGATTGTTATCCACTGCTGCAACCTGCTGGGGATTTTCAGGCGCTACGCTGTCAGGGGAAGTGGCAACTTCTTTACCCAGACGACCGTTGAGCGCCAGCAGATCCTGTTCATTTAATGTGCCCAGGGCAGATTTAATGTTCAGTTCGTTAATCATGTAGCTGTAACGCGCATTGGCGAGCTGTTGTTTTGCGCTGTAGAGCGTACTGGTGGCATCCAGTACGTCAACAATAGTACGGGTACCCACCTGGTAACCTGCTTCCATGGCATCAAGTGAACTCTGCGCTGAGATCACTGCCTGTTTGTAAGCGTTAATACTGCTGATAGAGGCGTTCACATTGTTGAAAGAGGAACGTACGGTCTGAATCGCAGTGCGGTGAGCGCTTTCCAGCTGCTCACTGGCAGAAACATAGGCATATTGCGCCTGTTTTACCTGGGATGTTACTGAACCACCAGCGTAAAGAGGCAGATTGAAGCTCAGTCCTACCTGATTACTGCCGGTGATGCTGTCCGTAGTAGAACTGCTCTGATTGGCGCGACTACCGCCATATTTACTGTTGGACAAGCCGGTTGAGGCAGTCAGGTCCAGCGTTGGCATGTGGCCGGTTTCTGCTGAGCGAATTTGCTCACGCGCCAGATCCTGATTCAGACGGGCGGATAACAGGCTCAGGTTGCGGCTTTCAGCCTCTTTCATCAGGGCATTCACCGGCTGAGGTTTTTCCAGTTTGAGACTGTCGACATTCAGTGAGGCCAGACTTAGATAGTCGTTACCTGTTACCTGCCGCAGCGTTTCAAGATTGTTGTCCAGGGTGTTGCGTGCGGTAACTTCACTGGCCAGTACGCTGTCGTACTGTGAGCGGGCATTCTGCACATCGGTGATGGCTACCAGGCCAACATTAAAACGTTGCGTCGTTTGATCTAACTGGCGGTAGATTGACTGTTTTTGCGCTTCGGTATAGGAAAGCGTATCGATGGCGTTCAGGACGTTGAAATAGGCGGTAGCGGTGTTCAGAATCAGTGTTTGCTGTGCGGTTTGATAAGTGACATCCTGAATACCGGCTGTTTTTTCCTGCAACGTTAATGCGCGCCATTTTGACATGTCAAAAATGGTTTGCGTCAGAGTCAGAGAGCCGCTGGTGGTGTTGGAGTGCAGTCCGCTGTTGTCGCGGTAACCATTATTGTAGGTATAATCTGCCCCGAGGCCTAATTGCGGTAAAAGTGGGCTACGCGCTTCATTAATTTTCTCAAAGGCCGCATCGCGATCGGCTGCTGAACTGCGAAGGTCGGGGTTAGACAGTCGAGCCTGCTGATAGACTTGCAGCAGATTTTCTGCCTGACTGGCGACGCTGAAGCCGCCCAGGCTCAGGCCGATAAGTAACGGGAGCAGTTTCTTCATTTGCATTCCTTGTTGTGCAGCAAAGCTACTCTGATAGCGCTGACGTAAGCCAAAAAATTACCGCCGATTCTAGCAGAGTAAACAAGAGAGATAAGTTGGCGGAAAGTGCCATGTTGCCATAATTTACTTAAATAATTCATTAAGAACTACACTCAGTGCGCGGCAGGGATGGCTTTTTCCTGTTTTTACCACTATCAGGCACAAAGGGAGAACCCGATGGAATCCGACAAAAAATATCCGGTGACTTTCACCAAAAACGATGTAGAAATTATTGCACGGGAGACGTTGTACCGTGGTTTTTTTTCACTCATTCGATATCATTTTCGCCACCGCTTGTTCAGTGGAGAAATGAGTGGTGAAGTAACAAGGGATGTTTTTGAGCGTGGTCATGCCGCTGCAATGCTGCCTTACGATCCGCAGCGCGATGAAGTGGTGTTGATTGAGCAAATCCGCATCCCGGCCTTTGACAGCAGCGCAACGCCCTGGCTGTTAGAATTAGTGGCCGGTATTATTGAGCCGGGAGAAACACCGGAAGATGTTGTCCGCCGTGAAGCGGAAGAAGAGGCAGGATTAACCCCGGGTCGTGTCAGGCCGGTGCTTAATTATCTGGCCAGTCCCGGCGGCACCAGCGAAAGACTGGCGATTCTGGTGGGGGAAGTGGATGCCAGCGTGGCGCAGGGAAACCACGGGCTGGAGGAAGAGAATGAGGATATTCTTGTTCATGTGGTCAGCCGTCAACAGGCATACCAATGGGTGGAAGAGGGGAAAATAGATAACGCGGCTTCTGTCATCGCTTTGCAATGGCTCGAACTGCACCATAAAAAACTTCAAGAAGAGTGGAAAAACGAATGATTAAGCGCTACGTGCCTGATTTTCCTGAGATGATGCGCATCTGCGAAACGAATTTCGCCCAGTTGCGTCGCCTGTTGCCTGGTGCAAAAGATGAACAGGCAACTGAGTCAGTGACTTATCAGGTCCACGGTGCCAGTTATACGCTGACCATCCTTGAGTCAACCCGCTACACCACTCTGGTTGAGATTAAGCAAATTGCGCCGGCGGTCAGTTACTGGAGCCTGCCTGCGATGACGGTCCGGCTTTACCATGATGCGAGGGTCGCGGAAGTGTGTTCCACACAGCAGATCTATCGCTTCAAAGCACGCTATGATTACCCGAACAAAAAGCTGCATCAGCGTGATGAAAAGCATCAGATAAACCAGTTTCTGGCCGACTGGTTGCGTTACTGTTTAACACATGGCGCGGTGGCTGTTCCGGTTTAGTAAGGCAACGGGACCTTCTGCGATAGCGTTAACTTTAAGGATTGTGATTGGATAGCCAGTTAAAACTTCCTGTTCAAAGCGGGGCCTGCATCAGGATTTTACAGATAACGGATCCCCATCTTTTTGCCGGTAAAAACGAAACGCTTTTAGGTGTGAACACCTGGGCCAGTTTTGATGCGGTGCTACAGGCTATCTCAGCCGGTCAGCAGCCGTATGATTTAATCGTTGCTACTGGCGATCTCGCTCAGGACCATACCGTAGAAGCCTATCAGCATTTTGCTGAGGGCGTTTCGCGTCTTGCTGCGCCCTGCGTCTGGTTACCGGGCAATCATGACTTTCAGCCCGCCATGTACAGCACGCTGGCAGAAACGAGCATTGCTGATGCAAAACATGTGCTGGCGGGCGATAACTGGCAAATAGTGTTGCTGGACAGTCAGGTATTTGGCGTACCCCACGGTGAACTCAGTGATTATCAGCTGGAGTGGCTGGATAAAACGCTGGCAATGGAACCCAACCGTCATACCCTGGTGTTACTGCATCATCATCCGCTGCCTTCCGGCTGTAACTGGCTCGATCAGCACAGTTTACGTAACTCAACGATGCTGGAAGCGGTGTTGCAACGCTATCCGCTGGCTGCCACCTTAGTGTGCGGACATATCCACCAGGAGTTAGACCTCAACTGGAATGGTCGTCGCCTGTTAGCCACCCCTTCAACCTGCGTCCAGTTCAAGCCACACTGCACCAATTTCACCATCGATTCTGAAGCGCCCGGCTGGCGCTGGCTGGAACTGTACGACAATGGTCGGGTGGAGACAGGAGTTGAACGCCTGCAAACCCGTGCTTTCAGTCCCGATCCCGATGCAGAGGGTTACTGAGCGATGGCCACACTCCTGTATCTGCACGGTTTTAACAGTTCTCCCAGCTCGGCTAAGGCCACACTGTTTCGTCAGTGGCTGACAGAGCATCATCCCGCTATCCGTTTACATGTCCCTCAGCTGCCATCATTCCCGGGGGAGGCTGCAATGATGTTGGAAAACATCATTATGTCCTCGGCAGGCGAGCCATTGGGGATTATCGGTTCTTCGCTGGGCGGATATTATGCAACCTGGCTGTCACAGTGTTTTATGTTGCCTGCGGTGGTGGTAAATCCTGCCGTACGGCCTTTTGAGCTGTTGGTGGATTATCTCGGGGAGAACGAGAACCTGTACACCGGTCAGCAATATGTGTTAGAGTCTCGCCACATTTACGATCTGAAAGTAATGCAGATTGACCCGCTGGAGTCCCCGGATTTAATCTGGCTGCTTCAGCAAACGGGTGATGAAGTTCTCGACTATCGACAGGCTCTGGCTTACTACGCCGCCTGCCGTCAGACAGTAGAAGAGGGCGGAAATCATGCTTATATCGGATTCGAACGCCATTTCTCTGCGATTATCGACTTCCTTGGTTTTGCAGGCCACTGAAGTGAGCCGCAGAGGGCTGGCTAACTCTTTTCAGCCACCAGTCAGACTTATACGATGACCCAATCCAGCTATAACGCTGATTCCATTGAGGTACTCAGCGGCCTTGAACCCGTCCGTCGCCGGCCGGGCATGTATACCGACACCTCACGTCCAAACCATTTAGGCCAGGAAGTGATCGACAACAGTGTCGATGAGGCGCTGGCAGGCCACGCCCGCCGTGTTGAGGTTATCCTTCATGCGGATCAGTCTCTGGAAGTCATTGACGACGGACGCGGTATGCCTGTTGACATCCATCCGGAAGAGGGCGTTCCCGCCGTGGAGTTAATCTTCTGTCGACTTCACGCTGGCGGTAAATTCTCCAGCAAAAACTACCAGTTCTCCGGTGGTCTGCATGGCGTGGGGATCTCGGTGGTTAACGCCCTGTCAAAAAGGGTGGAAGTGACGGTTCGTCGTAATGCTGAAGTCTACGAAATGGCATTTGAGAACGGCGATAAGGTAGAAGATTTACGGGTGACGGGAACCGTTGGCAAACGCAATACCGGCACACGGGTACGCTTCTGGCCGGATGAGTCGTTTTTCGACAGCCCGCGTTTTTCCGTTTCACGTTTAAGCCATTTATTAAAGGCGAAAGCGGTGCTCTGCCCTGGGGTGGAAATCGTTTTTAAAGATAACGTTAATAACAGCGAACAGAGCTGGTGTTATGCCGATGGTCTGACCGACTATCTCTGTGAAGCGGTCAACGGTTTACCCACTCTGCCGGAAAAACCCTTTGTCGGTGCATTTGCTGGTGATGTCGAGGCGGTCGACTGGGCGTTGTTATGGCTACCGGAAGGCGGTGAACTGCTGACGGAGAGCTACGTTAACCTTATCCCCACCATGCAGGGTGGCACGCACGTCAACGGGCTGCGTCAGGGATTACTGGATGCGATGCGTGAGTTCTGTGAATTCCGTAATATCCTGCCCCGTGGTGTGAAGCTGTCGGCAGAAGATATCTGGGATCGCTGTGCTTACGTGCTGTCAGTGAAAATGCAGGAGCCACAGTTTGCCGGGCAGACCAAAGAGCGTCTTTCGTCACGACAGTGCGCGGCCTTTGTTTCTGGGGTGGTTAAAGATGCCTTCAGCCTGTGGTTGAACCAGAACGTTCAGGCTGCAGAGATGCTGGCCGAACTGGCAATTTCAAGCGCTCAGCGCCGGATGCGTGCCGCTAAAAAGGTGGTGCGTAAGAAGCTGACCAGCGGGCCGGCATTGCCCGGCAAGCTGGCTGACTGTAGTGCTCAGGATCTGAACCGCACCGAACTGTTCCTGGTGGAAGGCGACTCGGCGGGCGGATCGGCTAAACAGGCGCGCGATCGTGAATACCAGGCGATCATGCCGCTTAAGGGTAAGATCCTGAACACCTGGGAAGTCTCCTCTGATGAAGTGCTGGCCTCGCAGGAGGTGCATGATATTTCGGTGGCGATCGGCATCGATCCCGACAGCGAGGACATGAGCCAGCTGCGCTACGGCAAAATTTGTATTCTGGCAGATGCCGATTCTGACGGTATGCACATCGCCACGCTGCTTTGCGCGCTGTTTGTCCGTCACTTCCGTTCGTTGGTAAAAAACGGCCATGTCTATGTTGCCATGCCGCCGCTGTTTCGTATCGATCTGGGGAAAGAGGTCTACTACGCTCTGGATGAAGAAGAAAAAGCAGGCATTCTGGAGCAACTGAAACGTAAAAAAGGGAAACCGAACGTACAGCGCTTCAAAGGTCTGGGCGAGATGAATCCACTGCAACTGCGTGAAACGACCCTGGACCCGAATACCCGCCGTCTGGTACAGCTCACCATCGATGATGATGAAATTGAGCAGACTATGGCGGTGATGGATATGCTGCTGGCGAAGAAGCGGGCCGAAGATCGCCGTAACTGGCTCCAGGAAAACGGCCATACTGCGGAAATCGAAGTCTGACAGCCGGGGGCAAACCCCGGTAAAAAAGCTTGTGACTGAACAAAGGCAGGGAAGCACCGATAAAGCGGTAAAAGCCCGGGTGAAAGATAAATGTCGCTATGTGATCAACGCCACCATGGCTAATGCATTGCACAGGACATTTATTTTTCAGTCATGCAGCCAACCCATTCCCCTGAGCGCGATTCGGATGCGTTGTTTTATATGCTCCGTAATCTCTTTTCTTTGTCCGGCAGTGTTCACGCGGCGGTGGGGCAGCAGCGCACCAAAAACGATGTCCATCAACATCCCGGCATAGACTTCCAGACAGCCCGGCTGCAAATTTTTCTCCCCGCCTGCACTCTGTAACCACGCCATTAACATTTCGCGGGAACGTACGGCCTTGTTTTCATAGAGATAGTCAGACAGTTCAGGAAAGAGAACAGATTCGCGCGTCATCAGTCGCAGAATCGCTTCACGTTCCTGATATTCCTCATCGCTGATATCAAGACGGAAAATACGAAACAGGCAGGTGTCTACTGAACACTGCTCCTGCTCAGGTCTGGGCAGATCCAACAGCAGATGACGATGCTCGCTGACAACTGCGGCAAACAGCGCCTGCTTATCACTGAATACTTCATACAGCGTTCTTTTCGACACTTTTGCCCGGCGGGCCACTTCCGCCGTACTGGTACTGGCAAAACCGAGTTCAATAAAAGCACGATATGCGTGGGCAATGATGCTTTTGCGCCGGCTGGCCGCGTCTTCAGTTCTTGGCCGCCCCCGACGTGAGGAAGGCTGATTACGCTGATTGTTCATATTTACTTACACGTTGTGGAGTGCTGCGTCTTTATATGGTACTTGATAAGTACCATAAATTGATACACCCTGTTAATCGACATCTGGTGAATATTAACGCGACTTCAGGAGAAACATCATGATATCCGAACGATTCGATCAGACTTCTCATGCCCTGCGTGATCCGAAGGTATTAAAGGTGATCCAAAGCATGAATGAACGCCGCAAGCGTCCGGATGCCGCGGCATTTGCCTCACCCGGCGCGCCCGACCCTGAACATTTTGCTGACTATGGCTTCTCCATTCATCCTGAACAGGGCGATCTTATCTATCTGTTGTGCCGCGCGATGAACGCCACCCGTGTGGTGGATTTTGCGACCTCCGTGGGGATGTCTACTATCTATTTTGCTGCCGCGATGCGCGATAACGGCGGTGGCGAGGTGATTGGTGCGGAACTGGTCGCGGAAAAAGTGAAAACGGCATACCGGAATCTTGCACAAGCCGGGCTGGATGAATTTGTCACTATCCGCGAGGGAGATGCGCGTGAAACGCTTAAAGATGTTGGTGGCCCGGTTGATTTTGTCCTTATCGATGGCTGGCCACTTGCAGAAGGACCGACGCTGGCAAGGCAGGTTATTGAAATTATGGCCCCTCAACTGCGTGTGGGCGGGTATGTGTTAAATGACAACGCCGAACCTGACTTCCTGGACTTTATCCGCAACCCGGCAAACGGTTTCATCTCCGTTACCCTGCCGATCAAACGCGGTACCGAGCTGGCGCTTAAAATCAGCTGAAACCGCAGAGCGGCAAAACATCTCTGTCAGGGCACAAAAATTCTCCCCTGCTGTCCGGTAACAGGACCGGTTAAAAGCTTTTATTATCAGCCGGATGGTTTCAGCGACCTGCCTGTGGTGCTGATGCAGTGGGGCAGGATGGCGCTGCTAAAGTCGTAGCCGGAGCCATCATCAGTCAGCTGAAAGTGATGTGGGCAACACCCGCATAAAACCCCAATCTGTTAAGGAAGATAATCATGCCTGATATGTCACGAAGATCATTTATGGTGGCCGGAACCGTGCTGGCCAGTGCCATTTCCACCACCGGGCTAAGCCGTGAAGCCCGCGCCGCAAACAAAAACGGATTTATGGCGGCGTCTGAAGCAGGAAACGGGCAAGGCGCTGGGGCGGCGAAAGGGCCAGGCATACAGCGAATTGTTGCCCTGTGTGAAGTCACTGGCGGTGGTGAAAAGGTTTACGGCATCGCGGTTGAATATGATGTGGATATTGACCCAGCGAGCCTGACGCTCACCAGCTATCAAACCGCAGTCGTTCCGGCTGCGGAAGGGTTCTTTGCCGGTATGCCTGATGAACCCGACAAAAATGCGGGCAACGCCGCCCCGCAGCCGCGAGCGGTGAGTGTTATCTATACCAACTCGGCACCCGCACTGTTATCGGGGCAGAGGAGCGTTACCGGAAGATATGTGATTGCGGAGTTCAGCCACGATCCCGACCTCAGTTTACCCACTCAAGACAGCGACATTGTCTGGTTGACCCAGGTAAAAAATGTTAACACGCTGAAGGGGCAGGTTTATGCGGCGACCAGCACCCGCTGGAGCAATGCCGGAGCGCATGGCAATAACGTCGCGATCCGGGGTGTTGATCGCTGGGAACAAAATCACTGGTGGTGGGATGACCAGCGCTCAGCCTGGCTGGAATACAGTATTTATTTGCCGCAGTCGTTCCTCCAACCGGGGGGCGAAAACAAAGCTTATCCTCTGCTACTGGCGATTACCCATTCCGGCACCAGTTATGATGGCACCTGTGCGCAGACGCTGACCGAGCAGTGTATCGCGGCTATCTGGAGTATGCCGGAAGAGCAGGAACAGCATGAATGCGTGGTGATCACCCCACGTTACGAACGCACCACCATGAATGATTACTGGGAACACACCAGCGATGTGGAGAACACCTGGCGACTGGTGCAGTCACTGTTAAGCAACAGCTGGGACTACGGTAATCCCAATCTGGCGGATCGCAGCGACAAAGTGCTGAAAATTGATGCTTCACGGGTTTACTGTACGGGATGGTCAATGGGGGCGATGACCTCGCTCTGGCTGATGGCGAAACACTCGGAAACCTTTGCCGCCGGACTGATTATTGCCGGTCAGCAGCGACCAAAAGACGTGGTGACCCTGGCAAAGCAGAAGTTGTTAATTATCACCGGGTCAGAGGATAACAAAGCCACGCCGTGGAATGAGAAATGTATCCCTGTCTGGCAGCAGGCGGGCGGTAAGATAACCCGGCCTGACGAGCAGCTCGATCCCGCATTGATTTTCCCGGTCGAGAATCAGCACAGACTCTCCGAACGCATTGAAGGCTACCTGGCAGAAGGCAGCAATATTACGTTTCTCACCTTTAAAGGTGTCGATCACATGGCCTCTGCCCGCAAGTTTTTTTATATTCACGCGGCACGCAACTGGTTATTCAAACAGAAGAAAAATTAAGCCGGATGCATTTTCCTGCCGAAGTGGTACTCAGGACGACTTCAGCACCACCACCGCATAGTGACAGGGCTGGGCGGTGGCATTCTGAAAAATGCAGTCGGTAGGGTCGCCCAGCTCCAGACAATCTCCTTTGTTCATCTCCAGCACCGTATCTCCTTCCTGAAAAGTGAGTGTGCCATCCAGCACCCAGATTAACTGGCGGCGGCCAAGATAGGAAATAGCGGGCATTGGCACCGTGACGCCGGCCGGTAGCGCCACACTGACCAGGTCAAGCGGGATTTTTCCCGGTGAGACGTGGCGTCGGATATAGCCGGTTTCAGGATCCTGCCAGACAGCCTGCTGCTGATAACGAATCAGCGTTCCACTCCTGGCTTCACTCAGGGCGATCAGCTGGGACATACTCATGTCAAAAGATCCGGCAAGCCTCGCCAGCAGCGTTGCCGTCGGGCTGCTTTCTCCCCGTTCAATTTTGTGGATCATGGCTCTGGAAACGCCGGAAAATCCGGCCAGATCGGTCAGCGACCAGCCACGGCTTTCTCTCTCAGTTTTAACCTTCTGACCGATACGTTGATTAATATCGTCTTCTTTACTGGACAATTCGTCTGACATAATGGATAACTACTATAGTGAATGATTATCTACTTTAGTGACAGCACAACGAGGTGTCCAGCATGAAGATACGTCAGGCGACAGAAGGTGATGCGGCAGCGATTACTGAGATTTACAACGAAGCGGTATTGCAGACAACCGCTGTCTGGAATGACTGCACGGTCGATGTCACCAACCGGATAAAATGGCTGAGTGACAGGCAAAACGCCGGATTTTCGGTACTGGTGGCGGTGGATTAGGCCAACAGCGTGCTGGGCTATGCCACTTACGGTGCCTGGCGTCCCTGGGATGGTTATCGCCATACCGTTGAAGATTCCATCTATGTTGACAAAAATGCCAGAGGTAAAGGCACTGGCGCTGCGCTGATGAAGGTGCTGATTCAACAGGCCACCCTGCAAGGGAAACATATTATGGTCGCCGGGATTGAATCCTCAAACGAAGCCTCGCTGGCCTTGCACCGAAAGTTTGGATTCACCGACGCCGGGCGGCTCAGTGAGGTGGGCTGTAAGTTTGGTCACTGGCTGGATCTGAACTTCCTTCAGCTGCGTCTGGACAGCAGAGCAAATCCCGACTGAGCCGGGCGGCTTTTACCGCAGGCCGCCAGACAGCGACCGGCCTGCGGTTTTGTTGTCCGAGCTATCGCCCACCCGCACCGAGAGCAGCAAGAAAGGCATGTTTAACCGCTTCTGCCTGAACCTCCAGACACAGCCTCTGCGCCGGACATTCAGCGAACGGATTGAAACGTGAGGCCAGCTGCGTTAGTTGCCGCACGGTCTGGCCGAAAGTAATGCCTTCGCAAACGACCCTGACCGGCGATTGCACCGTGGTAAACAGCGTCGGATGATTCAGCCAGGAAATAGTCAGGGTGTCGTGAAGCGCCATTCCGGCGAATCCCTCTTTTTGCAGGCTGTAGCGCAGATAGCCCTGAGAAATGGCCTCCAGCACCGGCAGATTAAGACTGCGGATATCCTCAGCACCGATCAGCACCTGATGGATGACATCCAGCGGCAGGATCACCACGGGCCAGGCGAAAGAGAAAACCTGGTCTGCGGCATGGGGATCTTTCCAGATATTAAATTCGCTATGTGGCGTCACATTACCCGCATGACCATGGGTGCCGAATGCGCCACCCATGATGACCACCTCTTTCACCAGCGGAATGATGTCCGGTGCCAGATTAGCTGCCACTGCCAGATTGGTCAGCGGCCCGATAGCCACCAGGGTAATTTCCCCTGGCTGCGCTCTTACTGTGTCGATAATGAATTCCACTGCGCTTTCTGCCCGGTCGTCGAAAGGATTCTCCAGCACATCGCCCAACCCGTCGCTGCCGTGGACTTTTGCCGCGCCGGTCACCTGAGAGAGCGCCAGCGGGCGCGAACAACCACGAAATACCGGCACATCCAGACCGATCTGCTGTGAAAACAGGCGGGCATTTTTCACCGCCTGACCCACCGCAACGTTGCCAAAAACGGTAGTGATCCCCAAAATATTTTGCGTTTTTGCCGCATAGGCCAGCGCGAAAGCGTCATCCACGCCGATATCAGTATCAAAAATTATCTTTCTCATTGCGTCCTCAAATCCAGCCAGCAGGCATTTCTCAGAACTAATCCGGACAAAACAGTTTGCCGCGATAAGGTTATTTCACCGGTTCCAGCACAAAAATTTTCACCTCCACCACATCGTCTTTAATCAGACTACGATGTTGCTCCATATGCTCGGCCTGCTGGTGTTGCTCCAGATGACGCAGGGAATCCCAGTGTTCCAGCATAAAAATTGAGTCAGGCGAGTGCTGCTTCCAGGGAACCTGGGCTTTGTGATCGATTAGCGGCAGATACCCTCCGCATCCCTCTTCCTGCAATACCGTGGGGATCAACTTTTCAATCGCCTGTAACACGGCAGTGCGACGGCCAGCTCTGACACAAATCTCGGCAATAACGGTAAGCATATTGATCCTTTTTGCGTTGATGAAAGTTCGTTTCAGGGGACTGGTGCCTGCGCGGGTGCGGTCACACCGCCATTTTCAGCGCACAGCATCCTGGTCTGCCTGGCTGGGATTGTCGCAGTCAATATAATATTTTGTGTCGAAGATAACCTTTTTGGGAAAAGAATTTTTCAGCAATGTAAAAGACATCACATTATCTGACAGACGACGTAATGTATCATAATCGTTTTATTTCGATCATTATGTTGACTAAGAATTCGTGAGCAATATATATATATTTGCCATGTATCACTTTTTGTTATGCTGGCGACGTCCGGTTTGAGAAGATATTCACGCGAGAAACTATATTCATCTGAAAGGATAAACCAGGACTTATCCTAAAAAAATTGCTGTGAAAAAATGGTGATAACTTATTAAGATGAAATATAACAGGCAGGCCCTGGAAGTTTGCACCTTAAATCTGAAAAAATAGCCATATACTGAATGGAGCACTAAACACGTCCCTCAAAACTGCCACTGTGCAGGATAAATAAAAACTGGATGAGATATTCAGCCTTTGGGCATGAAATGATATCAGTCATCGATATAGAAAAGTTCATATTATTACTTTCGCGTTCAATTTAGGAAGGGGTAATTTATGGTCAGAAAAAAATATATCCGGAACGCGTTAAAGTAAATTAATTGTCTGAGTGTCTTATTTTTAACAGAGATAAAATAACTTTGGAGCGGAAAGAATTTTCCAGCTACGCCGTTATCAGTAATCGCAGCCAGTCTGCACATATCATCAGTGATTGCTGGCAGAGAGTGAAGCAAAGCAGGCTTTAAGATTAAGGGAGAATGATTTTGGGCATACCACAACTCTTTGATCTGTCAGAGCGGACGGCATTAATCACCGGCGGTTCGCGTGGATTAGGATTACAAATTGCTGAAGCACTGGGATCGCAGGGGGCGCATGTCATCCTTTCTGCACGAAATGCTGATGAATTACGCACAGCGCAGTCGCACCTCGTTTCATTGGGCATCAGTGCCGACTGGATAGTTGCTGATAATACGCGGGATGTCGATATTGAACGCCTCGCAGAAGAAGCCATAGCCAAAAAAGGTCACGTCGATATTCTGGTGAATAATGCCGGTACGGCGTTTGGTACGCCGGCAGAAGATCATGCCATTGACGACTGGGATCGCGTGATGGATTTGAATATCCGTAGCCTGTTTTTATTAACTCGCAATATCGGCAAACACAGCATGATCCCCCGCCGCTACGGAAAAATCATTAATGTCTCCTCGCTGGCGGGGTTGCAGGGCAATCTGCCAGGCTGGTTGGAAGGCATTGCCTACAGCACCAGCAAAGGCGCGGTGGTAAATTTTACCCGCGCACTGGCCGGTGAGTGGGGCGAATTTAATATTACCGTTAATGCGCTTGCGCCTGGTTTTTTTCCTTCAACCATGACGCGTAATTTACTGAATAAGGTGGGTGTTGAAACGCTCGCACAAAAATCACCCTTGCGACGAATAGGTGATAACGAAGATTTAAAAGGCGCGGCGATTTTATTCTCCTCAGATGCCAGCAAATATATCACGGGCCAGACACTCGCCATTGATGGTGGCATCAGTGCGGTATAATTTCATTTTTATCACTTCCGCTGGCAGATAAACAGGCTTAACTGTCAAACAGGGATCGCGCCCGGTGACAGGGAGCGGCGATGATCTGAATGGTGATGAAGACACAATAATATTTTTCCAGACGATCGCGTTACCAGACAGAGGTTTCAACTATGAAGAGTTGCTTTGATGGATGGCAGCCATGCGTTATTAATATCGAAGATAAAGTTGCGGTAATTAAGCACCTTGAGAAATATCGATTTGCTGTTATTGAGAACGACTGGCAATATGACGATGCTGATTTTCGCTATATATCTGACCTTTATTTTTTGGGCGATATTTATCAGTCTGCATTTAACCGGGTGGAGCATGAAGAAGGGGTATTTTCTTCCGGGGTAAATCAGATTGGTGGACTGTCACGCGGCACGCATGTTGTGTTTAACAGTAGCGCACATCTTCCCCTGCACACTGATGGTTCTTATATCCCGATTGGCAGCATAAAAACGTCAATTCTTCTTTGTAAACAACACGCCTCCCAGGGGGGAGAAACGGTTCTGTTTGATAGCGTATCTGCATTTCAACAACTGCGGATTGATTATCCCGACCTGGCAAACATCTTACTTGAAGAGAATATATTCAGGCGACGTTCAACCGGAACACAATCGGGAAAGCAGTATTCTCATATCGGGCCGGTTTTTCGTTCCGATGAGAACGGTGGCTTTATTGGCGGATTTACCCTGGATATTACCGCCGACTGGGAATGGTCTTACAAAATAAATCCTCGCGTTGCTGATGCCGTTGACTATCTGTCACAGCTGGCAACAGAAGGAAGCCGTTATTTTCTGACATTTCCTCTCTGTCGTGGACAGGCCCTGATATTTCGTAATGACAAAATTTCACACGGACGTTGTGCCTTTACAGATGACCCGGCTTGTCCAAGAACATTGCTGCGAGGCATGTTTGTCGATGTACCGAAACTGAGCGCTTAATAAGGAAAGATGATGCACGAACCCACTTTGGCTGAACAGTGGAACAGCTGGCTTACCTGTCCCCCGGAACGACTTCAGGCGCAAATGCGTTCAGATTTAGAAAATATAACGGTAGCAGAAAAAACACGCGCGGCGATGCTGGCATTTGTTGATGAATATCGTCGCAAAGGCGAAAACTGGAGTTCGCAGGGGATCAGAGGAGACGAACTTAAAGCTCCGTTGCTGGAGCTGCAACAGGCCGCCCCGCACTATTTTTCGCTGTTCTGTGAAAAAATTGCCTTAGCGGAAAAATTCAAATGGGTTGGCGGCAGCGTGGGGGCAGAGGTGCTGGCTGCGCAAACCAGTTACAAGAAATTTGCTGTTGTATCGACGCCCAGAGCGGGTACGCATTTGATCCGCACGCTGCTGGGTTCTCATCCCAATATTGAAATGCACGGCGAAGCCTTCAATCGCTTTGGTCAGCACTTACTTCCTTACTCGGTAAGTGATACTCCTGTTGACACCATTATTCAGCGCCATCTTTTCCGGCCCTGGTTTGAATATGTTGAAGCGGTGGGATTTGTGCTTTTTCGCGATCTCGACACGCAGTGGGGAAAACATTCTGTCTGGCCTGATTTACAGGCGATCCCCGACCTGAAATTGATCATGTTGGAAAGAAAAAGTCTGTTGCAACAGTTCGTGTCGTTAAAGAAAAGCCTGCGCGATCAGATATGGTATTTCTCCAGGAACGACAGCCGGGCTGTTTCTGATGAAAAGATTGCAGTTTCTCTTGATGAGTTGCTGCCATTCATTGATGAAAATACAGAAAACCGCCTTAAATTCACCGAAGCTTTTCAGCATCATCAGATGCTGACCCTTTATTATGAAGATGTGGTTGCCGCCCCCGAAACCGCTGCCGGTGAAATATTGTCTTTCCTCGATGTTTCTGAACTCAGGCTTTGTGCCGGAACCGGCAGAAAAGAGAGCCGTCCCCTCAGTTCTGTCATCAGTAATTACCCTCAACTCATCACTACCCTGAAAGGGACAAAATATGAGCCATATTTATAGTCCACACTGGCCGCCTTATACGGTGCTTACCGAGAAAGATGAACGACCGCTTATCAGCCACGGACAGGGTATTTATTTATTCGCTGAGAATGGCGAGCGTTATCTTGACGGCATATCGGGTTGTTATAACCACTGCCTTGGGCACTCTCATCCTGAACTGATTGCCGTGCTGCAACAACAGATCGCCACGCTGATGCATGCCTGCAATATCTATTCAAATACCCAACTGCCCGGACAGCTTGCTGAGAAAATAGCGTCAAAGCTGACTGATACCGGTCTGCGCAACAGCTTCTTCGTGGGTAGCGGCAGCGAAGGGGTTGAGAGCGCATTAAAAATGGCCTGGCAATATCAGGTCAACTGCGGGCGAATGCAACGAACCAAAATCATGGCTATCGATGGCGCTTATCATGGCTGCACACTGGGTGCGATGATGGCGACAAGGCGGGCATTTATTAATGAGGGCATCTTACCCTCTTTGCTTGCTGACAATACGATAACCATGCCGCCACCGACGCAGCTGAAGGATCTTGAAGCCTGGCAAAATGTTTTTGAACAGCAGCAGGCCACCATCGCTGCGGTGATTATCGAGCCAATTATGGCGATGGAAGGTACACGCCTGCTGCCCGAAGGTTTTTTGCAACAACTCTCCGCACTGGCCAACAAATATGATATTCCGCTGATCTGCGATGAAGTCTATTGTGGTATTGGTCGCGCGGGCACGTTTTGTGAATCAATTTCGCAGGGCGCCCATCCTGACATTGTTATTTTCAGTAAATGCCTTGGCGGTGGCGTACCTGTTACTGCCGTGATTGCGACAGAAAAAATCGCTGACAGCTTTAAAGGACAGGCGCTGCCGTTTTTCCGTCATGGACATACGCAATCCGGTAATTTACTCGGCTGTCGCGCAGGACTGTTTATCCTCGACTATCTGGATAAACACCATCTTTATGATGCCGTGGTGGAAAAAGGAAACAGACTTTTACGGTTAATCCGCGATGCTCTGCCGCAAACAGATGGGCTGCTCAGCCTGCAAGGAAAAGGCCTGATGTTATCAATGACATTTGCATCGCCGATGCTTTGTGGACGCGCACAGGCGGTAATACGACAGCACGGAGTTATTGTGGGTGCTGCCGGCTGTTATTTAAAACTGGCACCGTCTTTTACCCTTTCGGATAAAGAGGCAGAGGAATTAGCGCAGCGTATTACCACGGCACTTGCTTCACTGCCATAAGTTATTTACCGCTGTCATTGTTATTTAAAAATGTTTATGGGAAAAAGCTATGTCTGAATACTTCAATCTTGAAAATATTATTCATGGACGCAGGCATGAATCGCCTTTCCCCTGGGGGGAATTAACGCAAATCTGGCATAACAGCACTACAGCGTTAACCCTGGCTGAGGAATTTCCGACCGAAGGATTTAATTATCGTGAACGTAATGGTGGCTATTTTTATCGCCGTACCCTTATTCCGCTTGGACAAGGTCATTTAACCGATCCGGTCACGCTGAGCAATGCCTGGCAGGGAATGTGTAATGAACTGCTGTCTGACGAATTTATTACCGCGTTATCCACATTTTGCCAGGCACCTCTGGCTGAATTCAAAATGGAAGCGGTCGCGTTTCGTGGTGGACGGGATACTCACTATCTGCCACACGTTGATGCTTCTCTGACCCGGGGATTTCGCATGATTATCTATTTCAATGACCATTGGCAGGAGAGCTGGGGCGGGGCATTTCAGATCCTCAACCCCGATAATCACGCGGAAGTCTGTTGTTCAGTGCTTCCTCTTGTTGGCAACGCCAGCGTCATTATTCGCGACGGATATTATGAAACCTGGCATCAGGTTGTGCCGTTAACAGGAGAATCGGTCAAAACACGCAATGCACTCAATGTCACCTGGTATGAACCCGGCACCATGAGCACCAGGCAGTGATGAAGAAGCTCATTTTTCTTTACGGTCCTCCGGCGGTGGGCAAACTCACCGTGGGTGGTTTGCTGGCAGCTCAAACGGCGGCAACGTTGTTCCATAATCATCTGACTTACGATCTGGCGCTGGCGCTACTGCCCCCGGACAGTGGCTTTGACCTCACAAAGCAATTTGCCTGCAAAATACGGCTGTATACTTTGTCGCTGCTTTTTGCTCAGCGTGATAACGATGTGATCACCACCTTCTGTTATGAAGGAAGTAAAGACGATGAATATATCGCCGCAATAAAGACGATTTGTGAGAAGCACCGCGTCACGCCCTGCTTCGTGCAGCTTTGCAGCGACGAAGCTCAGCTTCTGAACCGGGTGAAAAACAGCGATCGTGCCCGGTTTGGTAAGGTGAATACCCAGGATGCGCTGCAAAAGATTTTAAGCCATTATCACTACCGCGACCGTATTGAAGCCGCCTTTCACCTGCGCCTTTCCACGACCGACCTGACCGCTGAAGAAGTGGTCAGAACCTTAACCGACTGGCTTGACGCCCTGTAATTCTGTCAGCATGCCTGTGTCTGGTGCGCCTCAACCCGCGCGTGTTTAAGCGGAGCAGGGCGCAGAAAGCTATCTTTCTGCTGACAACATCTTTGCTATCTGTGCAGTAACAGGCGATAAACTCTGTTGCGTGATTTTCTGAAACAAGAGAGCAACAACATGATGAAAAGAGGGTTTATTCTACTGCTGCTGTTGGCAGCGGGAAGTGTCAGTGCGCAATCACATCTGGACCGTGTTCTGCAAAGTAAAGTGCTGACGGTTTGTACCACCGGGGATTACCGGCCATACAGCCTGCTGCGGCCAGACGGAGACTATGAGGGGCTTGATATCACCATGGCCCGCTCGCTGGCCAAAAGCCTGGATGCACAAATCAAATGGGTGCCCACCAGCTGGAAGACACTGATGCAGGATTTTCTGGCGAAGCAGTGTGATATTGCGGTCGGCGGGATCTCTGTCACCCTGAAACGCCAGCAGACGGCATGGTTTGCCAGTTCGCTGGGAAGCGACGGCAAAATTCCGCTGGTGCGCTGTGCCGATAAAGCGAAATACCAGACGGTCAGGCAGCTGAACCAGCCTGCTGTACGGCTGATTGAACCGGCGGGCGGCACTAACGAAGCCTTCGCCCATCAGGTACTGCCACAGGCAAATCTGACCCTGTACCACGATAACGTCACCATCTTTCAGCAACTGGTGGATAAAAAAGCCGACGTGATGATAACCGATGCCTCGGAAGCGCTTTACCAGCAGAAGCACTACCCGCAGCTTTGTGCCATTAACCCTCAGCAGCCGATGCAGTATGGCGAAAAAGCCTGGATGTTGCCGCGCGATGACATGAGCTGGAAGCTGTATGTCGATCAGTGGCTGCATCTCAGTATCGCCACCGGCGAATACCAGCAGACTGCGGGTGAATGGTTGGCTGACGCAAAATAGGCTTTTACGGCGGGAAACCTGGCTCCCGCCCTCATCCAACTTCCACCACGGTTACCTGTGACAGAACCTGTCCGGATAAGGTACTATCCTCGCCAAATCACCCCGATGTGTCATACCGATTGCGCCACGATGTGAGGAATCAACAGTAATGAGTGATCTGACGCAGGATGGTGCAGAGCGTCGTGCCCTGCATAAGTTTACCGAAGAGGCCTACCTCAACTATTCCATGTACGTCATCATGGATCGTGCGCTGCCCTATATTGGGGATGGTCTGAAACCTGTTCAGCGCCGTATCGTCTATGCGATGTCCGAACTGGGACTGAATAACAGCGCCAAATTTAAAAAATCGGCGCGTACCGTGGGTGACGTGCTGGGTAAATACCATCCGCACGGCGACAGCGCCTGCTATGAAGCGATGGTGCTGATGGCTCAACCCTTCTCCTACCGTTATCCGCTGGTGGACGGGCAGGGAAACTGGGGCGCGCCGGACGATCCGAAATCCTTCGCGGCGATGCGCTATACCGAATCGCGGCTGTCAAAGTATGCCGAACTGCTGCTCAGCGAGCTGACGCAGGGCACCGTTGATTTTATTCCAAATTTTGACGGGACGATGCAGGAGCCTTCGATCCTCCCTGCACGTCTGCCAAATATTCTGCTCAACGGCACCACCGGCATTGCGGTGGGAATGGCAACCGATATCCCACCGCATAACCTGCGTGAAGTGGCGCAGGCGGCGATTAAACTGATCGACTCGCCCAAGGCATCGCTGGATGAGCTGCTGGACATTGTGCAGGGGCCGGATTATCCCACCGAGGCGGAGATTATCACCCCTCGCAATGAGATCCGTAAAATCTATCAGAGCGGGCGTGGCTCGGTGCGAATGCGTGCCGTATGGAAAAAAGAAGACGGCGACGTGGTGATCACTGCGCTGCCGCATCAGGTTTCCGGTGCCCGGGTGCTGGAACAGATTGCCACACAGATGCGCAACAAAAAGCTGCCGATGGTGGAAGATCTGCGTGATGAGTCCAACCACGAAAACCCGACGCGGCTGGTCATTGTCCCGCGCTCTAACCGCGTGGATGTGGAACAGGTGATGAATCACCTGTTTGCCACGACCGATCTGGAAAAAAGCTACCGCATTAACCTCAATATGATCGGCCTGGATAATCGTCCGGCGGTGAAAAATCTGCTGGAAATTATCAGCGAATGGTTGGTTTTCCGCCGTGAAACTGTCCGTCGTCGCCTGAACTTCCGTCTGGAAAAGGTGCTGAAACGCCTGCACATTCTGGAAGGTTTGCTGATTGCGTTTCTTAACATTGATGAAGTTATTCATATCATCCGCACTGAGGATGAGCCGAAGCCGCAATTGATGGCGCGTTTCGGTATCAGCGAAACCCAGGCCGAAGCGATCCTTGAACTGAAATTACGTCATCTTGCCAGACTGGAAGAGATGAAAATTCGTGGTGAGCAGGATGAACTGGCGAAAGAGCGCGATAAATTGCAGGAGATCCTCGCCTCTGAACGCAAGATGAACACCCTGCTGAAGAAAGAAATTCAGGCCGACAGCGATACTTATGGGGATGCCCGCCGCTCGCCACTGCGCGAGCGTGAAGAAGCGAAAGCGATCAGCGAAAGCGAACTGGTGCCGTCCGAACCGGTGACCATTGTGCTGTCTCAAATGGGCTGGGTGCGCAGTGCCAGGGGCCATGATATTGACCCGGTCGGGCTGAGTTATAAGGCCGGAGACAATTACCGGGCTGCGGCGCGCGGTAAGAGTAACCAGCCGGTGGTCTTTATTGACTCTACCGGACGTAGCTATGCGTTAGACCCGGTCACTCTGCCGTCGGCGCGTGGTCAGGGTGAACCCCTGACCGGCAAACTCACGCCGCCACCGGGCGCGATAATGGAACAGGTATTGATGGAGGCTGACGATCAACGGCTGCTGATGGCCTCTGATGCGGGTTATGGCTTTGTCTGTACCTTTAACGATCTGGTTTCCCGTAACCGCGCCGGAAAAGCCCTGCTAAATCTGCCTGAAAATGCCAGAGTGATGACGCCACTGGCGATTCATCACGATGACGATCTGCTGCTGGCGATTACCGCTGCCGGAAGAATGCTGCTGTTCCCGGTGGCGGATTTGCCACAGCTGACCAAGGGCAAAGGCAACAAGATCGTCTCGGTTCCTTCGGCGCAGGCGGCGTCTGGTGAAGACAAGCTGAGCTGGCTGTTGCTGCTCTCGCCGCAAACGGCGATTACTCTGCATGTTGGTAAACGCAAACTTACTCTGCGCCCGGAAGATCTTCAGAAATTCCGTGCTGAGCGGGGGCGGCGGGGAACGCTACTGCCACGAGGACTGCAACGGATAGATCGTGTTGAGGTGGATATGCCGGCGCGTGAACAGACGGGCGACGGTGACGCATAACAGCCATCTGCTAACCCGGTGAAATGCGGTGGATTTCGCCAATTAAGGATATACTCTGGTCGGTGCCTGCTGACCAGGTATGACAGCAATAATGAGGATGTATGCTCTCCATTTTACGCTTCATCGTAGTAATTACTTATTCGGTACTGGTCTGTGTATTCGGCAGTATTTATTGTCTCCTCAGCCCACGCAACCCACGCCATGTGGCGACCTTTGGGCATATGTTTGGCCGCCTCTCCCGGGTCTTTGGCGTGAAAGTGGAGCTGCGCAAACCTGTCGGTGCGGAAAATTATCCAAACGCTATCTATATCGCCAATCATCAGAACAACTACGACATGATCACGGCCGCCAATATTGTGCAGCCGACCACCGTCACCGTGGGTAAGAAAAGCCTGTTGTGGATCCCATTTTTCGGGCAGCTCTACTGGCTGACGGGCAATCTGTTGATTGACCGTGATAACCGTGCCAGTGCGCATGGCACCATTGCTGAGCTGGTAAATCAGTTTAAAAAGAAAAAAATCTCATTCTGGATGTTCCCGGAAGGCACCCGCAGTCGGGGACGCGGCCTGTTGCCATTCAAGACCGGCGCGTTCCATGCGGCCGTCGCGGCGGGCGTACCGGTGATCCCGGTGGTGGTCAGTAACACCCACGATAAAATCAAACTGAACCGGCTGAAAAACGGTCTGGTAATTGTTGAGATGCTGCCACCGGTAGATACCTCGGCCTTTGCCGATCAGTCGGTGCGTAAGCTGGCAACCCATTGCCGCGAGCTGATGGCGCTCAAACTGGAAGAACTGAACGCAGAAGTGGCCAGGCGCGAAGCCGACGGGAAAATCTGATACTTTCCTGACCAGATACACAGCATTGATTAAAATCATAAAAATGGATAGCAGCGCTGCCTGCAGCGCTGCTTTTTGGAATTCGGAGTTTTTATGTCCCTCAGTCGTCGTCAGTTTATTAAGACATCCGGCGTTGCACTCTGTGCCAGCGCATTGCCTGTCCAGGTGCGCGCCGCAGGACCGGGCACTGCGCTGCCGGTTCCGCCGCTGGTGGAGTCTCGTCGCGGGCAACCGGTCTTTCTTACCCTGCAACGCAGCCACTGGTCTTTTACCGGTGGCAGTAAAGCTCAGGTATGGGGAATTAATGGCCTCTATCTTGGCCCGACGGTACGCGTGTGGAAGGGGGATGACGTAAAACTGATTTACAGTAACCGGTTGAACGAGCCGGTTGCCATGACCATCAGCGGGCTACAGGTTCCGGGCGCGCTGGCGGGAGGCGCACCGCGACTGATGTCGCCCGGTGTCGACTGGGCACCGGTAATGCCGGTGCGCCAGCCAGCGGCAACCTGCTGGTATCATGCTATGACGCCAAACCATATGGCAGAGCATATCTACAATGGGCTTGCTGGTATGTGGCTGGTGGAAGACGAGGTCAGCAAAGCGCTGCCGTTGCCTGCGCACTATGGCGTGGATGATTTTCCACTGATTATTCAGGACAAGCGTATCGATAACTTCGGTTCGCCGGAATATGATCCCCCCTCAAGCGGTGGCTTTGTAGGCGATACCCTGCTGGTCAACGGCGTACAAAATCCTTATGTTGACGTTTCGCGTGGCTGGGTCCGCCTGCGGTTGCTTAACGCCTCAAACTCCCGCCGTTACCTGTTGCAGATGAGTGACAGTCGGGCATTTAACGTGATTGCCAGCGATCAGGGTTTCCTGCCTGCTCCGGTATCGGTCCAGCAGCTGTCGCTGGCGCCCGGCGAACGTCGTGAAATTCTGGTGGATATGAGCCAGGGCAATGAAGTATCGATTACTGCGGGCAGGGCTGCTGGCGTGGTTGAACGACTGCGTGGACTGTTCCAGCCCTCTTCAATCCTCACCTCCACGCTGGTTTTGACGCTGCGTCCCACCGGCCTGCTGCCGCTGGTGACCGATAATTTGCCGATGCGGCTGCTGCCCGATCAGCTGATTGAAGGAGGAAGCGGTCGTACGCGGGAGTTTCGCCTGGGTGATTCAACACCGGGAATTAATGGGGCGCTGTGGGATATGGCTCGTATTGATACCCAGGCGCAGCAGGGGACCTTTGAACGCTGGATAATCTATGCCGACCTGCCGCAGTCCTTTCACGTTCAGGGAGTGATGTTCCTGATTAAGAACGTCAACGGTGCGCAGCCAATGCTGGAAGATCGCGGCTGGAAGGACACGGTCTGGGTGGATGGTAGCGTGGAGCTGTTAGTCTCCTTTACCCAACCCTCGTCCGATCATTTCCCGTTTGTCTACTACAGTCAGACGCTGGAGATGGCCGATCGTGGCAGCGCCGGGCAACTTCAGGTACAACCCGTCCAGTAATTCACGGTCTGCTCTCTGTTGATATTGTCATGATTGTACGACCGGCAAAGGTTACACCGCGCTTATAAAGATGAGTCTGATTTTTACAGAGCGGTCAAACCTGGAATATGAATATTTTTAATAAAATTCAGCGTGGTTTTAATTTAGTCTTCAGCGATGATTAAACTGCCTGAGGTTATTATTAACAGGCTGTAAAGAATATCTGCTGATTTTAATGTGATATTAATTTCCCTGAATAACTATTTGCTTTATTGTTAAGTGAAAAAAAAAGATGAATAACGGCCATATCATCAGTGGTATGGCCGGGAATGGTCACGCCTGGTGTCATATCATCGCCAGCTGGCTGATGATAAGCCGGGTAATTATTGTGCCGTTTTCTTTTCCAGAATAACCGCCGTTCCGCGCCAGTGGCTTGAATCACCCGGACGACCAAGCGAAGAGATATACATATACTCACCGCCTTTTTTATCCACCTCAGCTTTCAGCGCACCTACCGCTTTTGACTTGCCACCTCTGACGTTGGCGATGGAAACACGTTCTTTTTTAGTATAATTTTTGAGTTCATTTTTCGGTACAATTTGCGCTGCCAGAGCTGAAGCACTCAACATAGTAAGAACAATAAAAGAAATGATTTTTTTCATTGTAAGACCATCCGTAATTAAAGTTGATTAGTGGATATCTGCATTTTTATAACAGTATGCAAGTTTATCTGAAAATATCCATGTTTTCATTTATAAAATTATTCTGTAGTGCCATTATTATTTTAATAAATTCACATTATCTGATGTTATTTTTTTATTAATTTACAGCTATGCTGATGAGAATTATCCCTTTTCAGGGAATATTCTCTGAACAGGCGGGCGTGCCACTGATTAATGGGGTTTATCTCATTAACGTCGGGCATATTCCGAAGATGGCGACTTGTTTAATCAGGGTTTAGAATAGTTTGCGATAAATATTAATAACAGCATTATTGTTAACCAGCCGGGCTGCTGAAATTATTCCGGACCACTATTTTTTTAACAGACTGGTCCGGAATATCAGATTATTGCAAAGTGATTAAAATAATATGTATCAGTTCAGCTCGTCAGGATTTGGTCCCAGACGATGGCCTTTGTCCAGTGAAGCGATTTCGCTGACCTCGGGCTTTTCCAGGCGGAAGTCAAAGACCTGAAAGTTTTCCGCAATACGTGAGGGAGTGACCGATTTGGGGATCACCACCAGTCCGCTGTCCAGATGCCAGCGGATAACAATCTGGGCCGGGGTTTTTCCATATTTCCTCGCCAGCTTTTTGATGATTTCCTGATCAAACACGCCTTTGCCGCCTTGCGCCAGCGGGCTCCAGGATTCGGTCTGAATTTGATGCAGCGCATTCCAGGCATGCAGAGAGCGCTGTTGCAGCATCGGGTGCAGCTCGACCTGGTTGATTACCGGACTGACGCCGGTTTCCTCCATCAGACGCTTCAGGTGTGCCTCATGGAAATTACAGACGCCAATGCTTTTTGCCAGCCCCTGTTTTTGTAACTCAATCATCGCCTGCCATGCGCTGACAAAATGATCTTTCTGCGGGCAGGGCCAGTGCATCAGATAGAGATCCACGCTCTCCAGTTGCAGTTTCTTCAGGCTGGTTTCCAGCGCCTCAGGCACATTCTGCTGGTCATCGTTCCACAGTTTGGTGGTAATGAAAATATCGTCACGCGCCACCGCAGTTTCCTGTAGCGCCTGACCGATTCCTTCTTCGTTTTTATAGATTGCCGCGGTATCAATCGAACGATAGCCCACCTCCAGCGCTTTCAGCGCCGCCTGCCGGGCTTCATCAATACTGGCCTGCCACACGCCAAGACCGATTTGCGGCATCACAGTGCCATCGCGGAGTTTAATTACAGGTTGCTCTGTCATGATCTCTCCTTATGCAGCGAATAAAGCCGCCGGCGGGTGCCGACTTAACGATCCTAAGTTTAGTTGAGTTTAGCCGGTGGCCTGCGAAATCTTCTGGTCCTCCATCCTGTGGATGCGCCATGGGCAGCACAATGCCCATTCCTGCCCTGATCTTGCCTGTTTCTCCACGCTGCTGGAGTTATGTCTGAATATTCGCCATCATGAACCGGAAAAAATTCTGACTGAGAACAAATGATGGACAGGCATACCCTTTGTACCCGGCTGGCCCGGCAGGTTGTTAATCTGGTCACGGCGGGCACCCCTGCCACGGCATCAGTACCGGATATCCGGCTGATATACGCTAATCAGCCGGGGGGACGCACGCCGGTATTGTACAGCTCAGGGATAGTTATTTTGTTTCAGGGGCGAAAAACGGGCTATCTGGGCAGTCATATTTTCCATTATGACGCCACGGAATATCTGATGCTGACCGTGCCGCTGTCGGTGGAGTGCAAAACCTTTGCTACACCGGAAGAGCCGCTGGCCGGTATTTTGCTGAATGTCGACCCGGTTAAACTTCAGGATTTGCTGGTGGACATTGGCGACGACGACAGTTTTCAGCCACAGCCACAAACCCGTGGGATCCACTCATCGCCGCTGACTGAAGAGATGCTGTGCGCGGCCGAGCGCCTGTTAGATGTGCTTAGCAACCCGCGCGATGCCCGTGTTCTTGGACCGCAGATTGTCAGGGAGATCCTTTACCACGTTCTGTCAGGGCCTTGCGGTGGCGCACTGATGGCAATGGTCAGCCGTCAGACGCAGTTCAGTCAGATTGCCCGCGCCGTACGGCGTATCGAGCGTCATTACACGGATAATCTCAGTGTGGATCTGTTAGCCGCAGAGGTGAATATGAGCGTTTCGGCTTTTCATCATAATTTTAAGGCCGTCACCAGCACCTCGCCGTTGCAATACCTGAAAAGCTATCGACTGCATCAGGCGCGAATGCTGATGTTGCAGCAGGGACTGAAAGCCAGCGCGGCGGCTATGCGGGTGGGCTATGAAAGTGCTTCGCAGTTCTCGCGTGAGTTTAAACGCTACTTTGGCGTGACGCCGGGCGAAGAGATTGCCCGTGCACGCCAGGGGGGGATAAATAACAATTAACTTCTGACTTTTTATTAATCAATTCTTTTGTCTGATAACCACGTTATCGAAATCAGAGTATAAAAAATGTGGCGGTAAATTATCGTTTAGTCAGTCATTTTATCTGTGATTTTTTAAATATTTTTTCCAGATGCAGAGACAATCATTCAATCTTTATTGTTATTTTTTAAAAAAAACTTTTCTGGAACATTTTTTGAACTCTCATTTCTCTTTTTTTGAGTTTTTATTGCAAGTGGACTTTTATAAAAGCAATTGTGTAATTTTTACAGCTACCATTATTCTGATGAGTGTTGCATTTTTTGCTGAAGCTATTCTAATAACTGATGTTGATTATATATATTTTTTTTCTTTATTACTGTTGGTGAGTTAGCAGAATAAAAGGTATTCCTGAAATTTACATTCACTATGGAACGTTAGTAATTTCATTATTATGGGAGTTATGAAATGAAAAATATTAGCTTTGTAATAACATCAGACCCGCAGTATCCCTGGACACTGAATACAGATTTGGGCATATCAGAAAGTGACAGTGATAAAAAGGCTAATTCAGAAGCGCTTATCAGAGATCAATACACCAGTATTAACAATTATGTCAGTGATTCAAAATCCAGAGCTGTAGTGCTGGTAAATGGCGATCTCACCGCCTTTGGGCATGGTTCGGAGCGTTCAAAAATAGCCGAACTGCTAAATACCCTGAACTCTCCCTGGCGCTGGGGATTAGGGAATCATGATATTCAAAACAATTATCTCGATACTGCAAATAACGGTGCAGCAACAGATATGATGAGGATGTTCATTGAACACTATAATTCACTTACACTGGAAAATAAATCATGGGATGTAGCCATAGTCAATGGCTCTAACCATGTTGATTATACCGGAAGTTTTAACTATTCATGGGATGAAGGTGATTTTCATTTTATGCAGTTAAACAATTTCCCCGGCATGACCGGATACGATTTTAATAAGACTATCATCACCACCGATAAGCGAAAAGTCTATATGCGATGGGATAGTAATCTGACATGGATTAAGAAAAGTCTTGCAGGTGCAATTAACAGAGGGAAGTTTGTCATTATCAATGTTCATAAACCTGATCAGTGGCCAACTGAAGCATTAAATGCGATGAAGAACATTTTTTCTGAATATAAAAATCATATTAAGGCAATATTTTCAGGCCACTATCATGGCCGATGTGGCTACCAGGCAAATTATACCCAAACGATGGGAGGAAATATTCCTGTATTTCTGTCTGGCTCGGCTTCACGAAGAACATATTTGATTATGGAAACCGATCCGGCTGGATTAAATATTCATATTTATCTTGTCAGATAAAATAACTGGAAGGAAAGAGAAATGATTTACACTATTCCTCTGAGGAACAGTGTGGATAATATAGTCATAAAACCAGAAATAAATTTAAAGAAAGCAATGACAGCTGATTTGGGTAATAAAGCAGCACTATTTGACTCCTTTGAGCTTCCGGAGCAACTTTATACCATTACAAGAAATAGTATCGATAAAAATGCATTCACCATAAGAAAGAGTTTTAATGATGATGTTTTTTTATCGGATGAAAATAGCCTGTATTTTTCTGAAGGTTTCGATGGTGAAAGTAGTCTGTGGAAGTTGAATTATCAGCCCTTATTGCGTCATAATGTCATTACCAATAATATCGATGATAATAAGGCTGTTGATGTACCAGGCGGAGTCACTGCTAATGGTACTCATTTGATTATGTACAGCAAGCAAAATCTGGCTAATCAAAGGTTTTTATTTTCTGAATCCAGCCTCGGAGAACGCACATATATTGTTTCATCGTTAAGCTCCAGTAAGGTTATTTCCTCAGAGTCAAATAGTAGTGATGCGATTATTTACACTAAGGATTCAGGCGTGCGCCAGGCTTTTGTTTTGCTAAGATGTGATGATAAGGGGAAGAATGTATTTCAGATATTGAATATCTGGTCTGATAAGATCCTTGCATGGAATGCTACAAATGGAGTACAGGTTTTCTTCCATAAAAATGAATATAAGGATGAGCACTATTAGGTAATGCTCCCTCAGCGAGATGGAAGTTATCTTATTGCAAATTATAAAGATCAGAATTATTTTTTAGACGTAAGTAATGCCTCAACTGAAAATGGCACAAAATTACAGCTTCATACCAGAAATGGAAATAAAGCACAAAATTTTTTATTTGTTAAAAATCCAGAGTCATCTACCGTTGAACCTATAAATAGTACAAGAGCAGCTGTCATCATGCCCGTACTGTATATGTATGAAGGTGAATATGTTCTGAAAGCCTCAGCAGCCACTGGTAGTCTGATTGTCGCTCTTCGTGGTGCTTCTGAAAATTTAGAAAGTTTTAATTTTGTCAGGGCCAGAGGAAAAGGCCCTGGCGTTTATCAGATAAAAAGTAATACATGGCCAGCATCAGTCCTTGGCAGACATGATGATCAGGTTTATTTGATGCAAAATATTTATGCTGATACGCAATTCTGGAATTTACATTTTCATGATAATTTAAGTGGTTCGAAGGACTCTTATTTTATTTCAAACTTTGCATTCCCTAATGAGATATTAACAAGTATCGCAATATTGGGAAGTAGTGTACGCGGAGTCAGATTTGTGTCACGGGGAGAGAAAGTCAATTCTGAAGACCTTTTTATTGTCAGGTATATTTAAATTTCTTTTTTAATGGTGTGAATGGATTGATTGTGTATATGTGTTATCTCGATAAAATGGGTATGGTGGAAATATCATTTGAAGTGGTTAATAATAGTAATGTATTTTCATCTGAATTTTTTCAACTCAGGATCTACACCTTTTTTTCGAGGTATTTTAGCTAAGGAAATGGTTATTGGATTTAAAAAGGAAATAAACAAGCCTGGTTGGCCTGGTTATTTCCTTTACCGGAGTAGATCTATTTACGCCGTCTCAGCATCAGCATAATGCTACCGAATACGCCAGTGAACAGCAGCACCAGCGGCAGGATCATCAGGATAGTCATCACCTGATCTTCATGACGTTTAATAAACGGCACATGACTGATGGTATAGCCCAGCGTCACCAGAATACCGACCCACAGTAATCCGCTCAGCCAGTTAAAAAACTGAAAACGTGAGTTTTTCAGACCGGAAATTCCGGCCATGGTTGGCAGAAGCGTACGTACGAATGCCAGAAAACGCCCAATCAGCAACGCCATCAGGCCGTGGCGGTGAAACAAATTCCAGGCCCGCTGGTGGTAATGGACCGGCAGGTGCAGCAGCCAGCCTTTCACTATCGGCGTATTGCCCAGCCAGCGGCCCTGCAAATAACTTAACCAGTAGCCGAGACTGGCGGCGAGCGTCAGGATCGCAATGGTCGGGACAAAGCCCATCGCACCCCTGGCAATCATCGCGCCAGCCAGCAGTAACAGACTGTCTCCCGGCAGGAAAGCGGCAGGCAGAAGGCCATTTTCCAGCAGCAGCGTGACAAACATAATTCCATACACTATCCAGATGACTTCCGGACTGGCCAGGGTGGCAAAATCCTGTCGCCAGAGCGCCTGAACAATCTCGTGTAAAACAGCCATTTCGTATCCTGTTTACTGCGTTGAGCGGCTAATTGTACTCATATTCTGACCGTTGCGCGTTGACGCGATTAACGTTTTATTACGTATTTATCTGGCGTTTTTCAGGCCGGGCAGTCTGCGAGACGATCGAAACCCGCCGCCAGATCGGCAATCAGGTCGTCAACATTTTCCAGTCCGATATGCACCCGGACCAGCGTACCGTGAAAATCAACCCCGCCTGCCGGGCGGATAGCCGTCAGTTCCTCTGGTTGATTGGCAAGAATCAACGACTCAAACCCTCCCCAGGAATAGGCCATGCTGAAGTGCTCAAAATGATCCAGATAAGCGGCCAGCTGCTGGTCACTGAGGCGAGACTTCAGAACGAAAGAGAACAGTCCACTGCTGCCAGTGAAGTCCCGTTTCCAGAACCTGTGACCTTTACACTGCGCTAACGCCGGATGGTTGACCACCGCTACCTCGGGCCTTGTCGCCAGCCAGTTTGCCACCTGCAAACCGCTCTCCTGATGTTGGCGAAGTCGTACCGCCAGGGTTCTCAGCCCCCGGCTTGCCATATAGGCGGTATCGGCATCTACCATCTGTCCCATCAGATAAGAATTCTCCCGCAGCTGCGCCCAGCAGCGGGAGTTGGCGACAGCGGTACCGATCATCGCGTCAGAGTGGCCGATAAGATATTTTGTTCCCGCCTGAATCGAGATATCAATCCCCAGCGCCAGCGCCGGAAAAAGAATACCGGCCGCCCAGGTATTGTCGATAATCATCACCGCCTCAGGCGCTTTGCTGCGCACTGCGCTAACGATGGCGGGGATATCCTGGACTTCCATAGTGATGGAAGCAGGCGATTCGAGAAATACTACACGGGTGTTGGGTTGCACCAGCTCAGCAATTTCTGCGCCGCTACAGTGATCAAACCAGGTGGTGGAAACATTCATTTTGCTGAGGATCTTACTGCAAAAATCCTGCGTGGGCTCATACACTGAACCGGCCATCAGCACATTATTACCGGCGGAAACGAAGGCGAGAATGGCGTTTGCCACCGCCGCCGCACCACAGGGATAAAGTACACAGCCCGCGCCGCCTTCCAGCTCTGTCATCGCTTCCTGTAAGGAGAAATGGGTGAGCGTGCCGCGACGGCCATAGAACAGTTCACCCTCAGCGCGCCCTGAGGTGGCACGTTTCTTATCGGCCACGCTGTCAAATACCAGAGAGGAGGCGCGTTGTATAACGCTATTCACCGCTCCCTGGGTGTAGCGTTTACGCCGTCCGGCGGAAATCAATGCCGTTTCAATCTTTCTGCTGTTCATGCTGATACTCAGTTAATAAATGGTGATATGTCGCTAACGTTAACACGCCAGCGGAAGAGGGGAAATTGGCAGCCTGCTCAGTGACAAAGATTCAGCAAAAAATGACCCGGCGCTGCCCTGTCGGACGGTGAAAATGTAAAAAATGGCAACCTCTGGTCAAATAGTAATGATAACCACTATCAATTCGTTTTTGATTTGGTATGATCTGCGCTGGCTTTTTTTTCCCGTTTTTCCCTGGAGAGACAGCGTGACGAATGATTTGATGCAGACGGATCTTTCCGTCTGGGGCATGTATCAGCATGCAGACATCGTGGTGAAAGTGGTAATGATTGGTCTGCTGCTGGCGTCGGTTGTGACCTGGGCCATCTTCTTTCGCAAAAGTGCCGAACTGACTTCAGCTAAACGCCGTCTGAAGCGTGAGCAGCAGGCGCTGAACAACGTCCGTTCGCTGGAAGAAGCCGCTGACACAGCTGCCAGTTTCAGAGCCAACAGCCAGAGCAGCCAGTTGTTGAAAGAGGCGGAAAATGAGCTGCTGCTGTCGCAGGGCTCGGACGATAACGACGGTATCAAAGAGCGCACGGCTTTCCGCATGGAGCGTCGCGTGGCCTTTTTCAGCCGTCATGCCGGTCGTGGTAACGGTTTTCTGGCAACTATCGGTGCCATCGCCCCCTTTGTCGGACTCTTTGGCACCGTATGGGGCATCATGAACAGCTTTATCGGTATTGCCCAGACCCAGACCACCAATCTGGCGGTGGTTGCGCCGGGCATTGCAGAAGCGCTGCTGGCAACGGCCATCGGTCTGGTCGCCGCCATTCCTGCGGTGGTTATCTATAACGTCTTTGCCCGCATGATTGGCAGTTACAAAGCCATGTTGGGTGATGTGGCGGCCCAAATCATGCTGCTGCAAAGTCGCGATCTTGATCTCGCCGCCAGCAACGAAAGTCAGCGCCCACATCCCGCGCAGAAACTGCGGGTGGGGTAAGCATCATGGCTATGCGATTGAATGAAGATGTTGACAGCAACGGCGAAATGCACGAAATCAACGTGACGCCGTTTATCGATGTCATGCTGGTGCTGCTGATTATCTTTATGGTTGCGGCCCCGCTGGCTACGGTGGATGTCCGCGTTAATCTGCCTGCCTCAACCAGCGCCCCACAGCCGCGTCCGGAAAAGCCGGTTTATCTGTCGATCAAAGCCGATAAGCAGCTGTTCATTGGTAATGATGCTGTCACCGCCGCATCACTGGTGGAGAAGCTGAGTGCTGAAACCCAGGGTGATAAAAGCACCACCATTTTTTTCCAGGCTGATAAATCAGTTGATTATGAAACGCTGATGGGGGTTATGGATAAACTGCGTCAGGCGGGCTATCTGAAAATTGGTCTGGTGGGCATGGAAACCAGCGGCAAATAATTTGCTGAAAAACATGGCGGCCGACGCGCCTCTGTCGGCTGAATCACCGGCTCCATCCACCGTAAAGTCACAAAATCTCATCACACCCGCCTCTTCAGCCAGGCGGGTGTATCCGCTTATGTCCCACACGCTCTTCGCCCTGAAAACCCTGGCTGGTATCGCCCTTAAACCCTCTCCTGTGCAGAGGCCTGTCAGACGATGATTCAGGCACGTATTGCAGTGCTGAAGGCAGTAAACTCGTTGCGATACTTTACTTTTCTCCTGGCATCAACAACGCTTTTCCTTTGCAACGGCTGCTGTCGGTAATCACTGGCGGGCGCTTGCCGTCATAATTAAAGATGGTTTCAGTCACTTTTCAGGCCTGATGAAGATCGGGATGTTAATCAAAAGGAGGCAGAAATGCCCTGGCAGTTAAATGATTTTATCAATGCCACGCCATGGTTGCCTGCTCTGGTACTGGTTGTTTTTTCACTTGTTTTTGGATTCACCGCCCGCTTTATCATCCTCAAAATTATCCGCTACTGGCAAAAGCGGGACAGAAAGCTGTTTAAATCGCTGGAAAATAACCTGCATGGTTCGCTGTTTCTTTTTATTCCCCTGCTGATAATCAATACAGGAATTAATTATATTGCTATCAACGCAGATACAATGACATTCCTCTCCAGATTGCTGACGATATTTATTATTTTATCCTTTTGTTCAATTGCAATTCGGCTGACCAATGTTGCTCAGGATATGTTATTTCTGCGCTACGATATTACCCACGCCAATAATCTCCGGGCCAGAAAGATCCGCACGCAGATTATTTATGTGAAAAAAGTGGTCATCGTCATCCTGATTGTGCTGTGTGTATCACTGATTTTGCTGAATTTTGCCAGCGTGCGTAAATACGGCACCACCATTCTGACCGGAGCCGGCGTTGCCGGGATCATCATCGGTTTTGCCCTGCAAAAATCGCTGGTCAATTTGTTTGCCGGCATCCAGATAGCCTTTACCCAGCCAATCAAGATTGATGACGCGGTAGTGGTGGAAAACGAATGGGGCTGGATTGAGGAAATCAATCTCACTTATGTCGTGGTACGCATCTGGGACCTGCGTCGTCTGGTGCTGCCCATCACTTATTTTACCGAAAATCCTTTTCAGAACTGGACGCGCAACAGCGCCCAGATTTTAGGTTCGGTTTTTCTCTATGTTGATTACTCCATGCCGCTGCAACCCTTACGTGAGCATTTCGAAAAAATACTCAATGAGACAGCGCTGTGGGACAGGCAGACTCAGGTATTGCAGGTCAGTGATACCACCGATAAAACCATGACGGTCCGCCTGTTGATGACCGCGCAAAATTCACCCACCGCCTGGGATTTACGCTGCTATGTGCGCGAGAAGATGATTGAGTTTATTCAGCAAAATTATCCTCAAAGCCTGCCTAAATTCCGTGCCGCCTTAGAGGATAAGCCGCAAAACCCGACAGAGGGGGATACCGGAGATTCGTAGCGGCGTTGGGCTGAGGTGAAAAGGGGAAGTCCATAACGGACTTCCCCTGTGCCTGGGTCAGAGGGTGTCACCACCCTCAAGCTGTCGGCTTATCTGCCGGTCGCCATCCCTTAGCGCATTACATCTGCACCGCGGGTGCACTGGAATGCTTCGCCTGATACTGACGAACTAAGCGTTTAATAATCATGGTGCCTGCCAGACCGCACACTGCGGCAAAGGTCAGCCACACGCCCGGCATCGCTTTATCGCCGGTGGCGTGGATCAGGTAACTGGAAATGGCCGGTGTGAAGCCGCCGAACAGCGCTGTCGCCAGGCTGTAGGCCAGCGAGAACCCGGTGGCCCGGACCTCTGCTGGCATCACTTCTGCCAGATACACTACCATTGCGCCGTTATAGCTGGCATAGAGGAAAGAGAGCCACAGCTCGGCTGCCAGCAGGTGAGCAAAGGTCGGCGAGCCTACCAGCCAGTGCAGTACCGGCCATGCAGTGGCAATCATCAATACTGTAAACAGAATCAGCAGGGGACGACGTCCATAGCGGTCAGAGACCGAACCCATAATCGGCAGCCAGAAAAGGTTCGACAGGCCCACGCACAGGGTGACGAAAAAGCTCTGTTTATCGCTCATCATCAGCACCGTTTTGCCAAAGGTCGGCGTGAAGGCGGTGATCATATAAAACATCACCGTCGTGGTGACCACCATCAACATCCCTGCCAGCACCAGCGCCCAGTTACTGGCAACGGAACGCAGGATCTGTCCCATATTGGGATGCGACTTACGCTGGCTAAAGGCTTCGGTTTCCTCCAGCATGGTCCGGATCCAGAACAGGAACGGCACGATCATACAGCCGACAAAGAACGGAATACGCCAGCCCCAGTCGGTCACCTGATCCTTCGCCAGCAGATGGTTCAGGCCCAGCCCCAACAGGGCGGCAAAGATAACCGCAATTTGCTGGCTGCCGGATTGCCAGCTGACGAAAAAGCCTTTGCGATTTTTCGGTGCGATTTCCGCCAGATAGACCGAAACGCCACCCAGTTCCACACCAGCAGAAAAGCCCTGAAGCAGACGTCCAAGCAGGATAAGGATCGGCGCGGCGGCCCCCAGCGTCTGATAACCGGGCACCAGCGCAATGGTCAACGTGCCCAGCGCCATCAGACTCAGCGTCAGTAACAACCCTTTACGACGACCATGATGGTCGATATAGGAGCCAAGGATAATGGCCCCCAGCGGACGCATCAGAAACCCTGCACCGAAGGTCATCAGCGTCAGCATCAGCGAGGCAAAAGGGTCATCACCCGGGAAAAACGTTTTAGAAATGGCGGTAGCATAGTAACCAAACACCATAAAATCATACATTTCCAGAAAGTTGCCGCTGGTCACGTTGAAGATGGTTCTGGCATTGCCCTGAGGCTTTTTCGGAGGAGAAGTTAACGCAGTCATACAGCTTCCTTTATGTTTTTTTCCTTTCTAGCCTGAGCTGGCGGGATTTAATGTGACGAACTTCACCGTTAACAGAGTATGGTTTTTTACATTAGTAACAAAAAATTAACAGGATGGAGCGGCTGAGCGTAGCTGAGGCGGCTCGCATGTTGTCTGTGTTCTGCGGAGGATTACTTTTGTCCGCCGGTTTTTTCTTCTGTTTTCAGCCACCTGAACTTCATCACCGGCGTCATCTTTATATCCATATGTTTCCGGACTGGACGGGCTTTCACCGTCTGCCAGGCTTAGTGACAGGTGGCATTGATTCTTAAATTCAGGAGTACCTATGACTGACCAGTACAAAATGCAGAATCCTCTCAACCAGTACTACACCGACGATTATCCAAAGCAGCGCCAGAGCGCACCGGGGGTACAGGCCGAAATGCAGCCCGTTCCGGATTGCGGTGAAAAAACCTGGCGAGGCAGCCAGCGACTGGAAGGACGAAAAGCACTGGTCACCGGAGCGGACTCCGGTATTGGCCGGGCGGTGGCGATTGCCTACGCCAGAGAAGGGGCCGATGTGGCACTCTCTTACCTGGCTGACGAGCAGAAGGATGCGGAGGAGGTCGCCAGCCTGATCCGGGAGGCAGGGCGTAAGGCGATACTGTTGCCGGGCGATATCAGCGATGAAAGGTTCAGCGTCAGCCTGGTAGAGGACGCCCGTCAACAGCTGGGTGGCCTGGATATTCTGGCGCTGGTCGCCGGTAAGCAGGTTGCGGTGGAGGACATCGCTGAGCTGACCACCGAGCAGTTTCGTCAGACGTACGATACCAACGTCATGTCGCTGTTCTGGATAACCAAAGCGGCGATCCCTCATTTACCGGCAGGCAGCAGCATCATCACCACCTCATCCATTCAGGCTTATCAGCCCAGCCCGCACCTGTTGGATTATGCCTCGACCAAAGCCGCCATCCTGAACTACACCCGTGGACTGGCAAAACAGGTCGCGGAGAAAGGTATCCGGGTGAACTGTGTTGCACCCGGTCCCATCTGGACGCCACTTCAGATCGCCGGTGGGCAAACCCAGGATAAAATTCCGGAGTTTGGACAGCAAACGCCACTGAAACGTGCCGGGCAGCCAGCCGAGCTGGCCGGGGTTTACGTTTATCTGGCCTCGCAGGAATCCAGCTATGTCACCGCCGAGGTACACGGCGTCACCGGAGGTAACCATCTGGGCTGATTAACATCACCGCTGGCGCTCAGGCAGGCATCGCTGTGTGTCTGCCTGAGCAACTCAGGCCCCGTAGTTAAGCCACATCTTTCCTTCAGTTGCTCCTTCCCCATCGTAATTTTTCTGTCGCTGCCACTCAGACTGCGGGCTGCCATTAGCTGCAACAGTTCGGCGTAACCCGCTTTCGGATCTCAGCCGAAACACACCGTTTAGTGCTACGACCTGTGCGGGCAAAAATATCTAAGAATTATCCTGGCTGAGGCTGGGCAAAAAAAAGTGTGGATGGTAAGGTTTCCGGCAGAAAAAAACAGCCGGATAAGCCTGGTAAATCGTAAGGTAATAAACAGCTTACCGAAGCCTGTCGAGATAATTTGCCGCGACTGCTGACGATGTCGGTAAAGTTGACCGCGTGTTGTCCGATACCGTGATGATTACCGATCGGTTTACGATGCTTTTTATTTAACTATCAGGGTGCCAGCCAGCAGGCTTCAGTCCCAGAGATCGACATATGCTGATGAGTTCTTACGACCACTTGCTGGTTATTGTCTCTGTTTTTGTTGCCTGCCTGACCGCTTACACCGCGTTGGATATGGCCAGCAGGGTGACAACCTCGACCGGCAATGCCGCACGGGTGTGGCTGCTGGGCGGCGGTTTTGCTATGGGAATTGGCATCTGGTCGATGCATTTTATTGGTATGCTGGCGCTCAATATGGCGAGGGTAATCAGCTATGATCCGCGCCTGACCATAATCTCCGTCCTGGTTGCCATCGCGGCCTCGATCTATGCACTGTGGATTGTCTGCCATCCCAGCCTGCCGCCGTATCGCCTGCTGTTAGGCGCCCTGATTATGGGCGGCGGCGTGGTTGCCATGCACTACACCGGCATGGCGGCGCTGATGTTTGCCTCTGACATTACCTGGCGTTGGGGCTGGGTGCTGGTTTCTGTCGCGATCGCATTGGTCGCCTCCGCCACGGCGCTCTGGCTGACGTTTACCCTGCGCCAGGGAAAACGTTCCGGGGGAGTGCGCGCCGGGGCGTCTGCCATCATGGGAATCGCCATTGCCGGGATGCATTACAGCGGCATGGCGGCTGCCTGTTTCCCGCTGGAATCTCATGCCATGCAGATGAGTATCAACAGTCACTGGCTGGCTTTACTGGTGGTGGTGGTGACGCTCTCGGTTTTGGGTATCACGCTGGTGGTATCAACGCTGGATGCCCGCCTGCAAACGCGAACCTCGGTGCTGGCCTCTTCACTGGCTGAAGCCAACCGAGAGCTGGCTCAGTTTGCGTTGTATGACAGTCTGACCCGTCTGCCAAACCGTATCTTACTGGAAGATTGCCTCAGTCAGGCGCTGCGCAAAGCGCAACATGACGGCACCTCTTTTGCCCTGATGTATATGGATCTTGATGGCTTCAAGGCGATCAACGATGTCTTTGGTCATCAGGTTGGCGACAGCCTGCTGTTAGCCTTCACTGACAGAATACAGACGTTGCTTTCCGGCGAGCACACGCTGTCCCGCCTCGGTGGTGATGAGTTTGTGCTGCTGGCAGAGACGGACCAGCCTGAGTACGCGGCTGAGCTTGCCGCAACACTGGTGAAGGCGATGGAACGACCATTTGTCGTCTGTCGTTTTGAGCTGTCGGTAACGCTGAGCATCGGCATTGTCCTCTTTCCGGGGGATGGAGAGGATGGGCGGGAACTGATGTTTAATGCCGATGTGGCGATGTACCACACCAAAAATCATGGCCGCAACGGTTATCATTTTTTCCAGCCATCAATGAACAGCATTGCGCAAAGCCAGATACAGCTGATTAACGACCTGTGGCTGGCGCAGCAGCGCGGTGAGCTACGCCTGCACTATCAGCCAAAATTCTGCGCACCGCAGGGACCGATAGTCGGTTTTGAAGCGCTCATCCGCTGGCAGCATCCACAGCGTGGCCTGCTCTCCCCGGATATTTTTCTGCCGCTGGCGGAAAGAACCGGACTGATAGTCAGCATCGGTAACTGGGTGATCCACGAAGCCTGTCGCCAGTTACGTATCTGGCACCAACTGGGTAATCCGCAGTGGTCGGTGGCGGTTAACCTCTCGGCACTGCAATTTGAGCAGGCAGGTCTGGTGGAGACGGTGATTATTGCCCTGCGGGAGAACCAGATCGCGCCGGAGCTGCTGACGCTGGAAGTCACTGAAACCACGGCAATGCGCGATCCGGATCAGAGTGTCAGGATCCTGACGCAACTCACCGATCTTGGGGTGAAGGCCTCAATCGACGACTTTGGCACCGGGTATTCCAGCCTGTTATATCTGAAGCGTCTGCCTGCCAGTGAACTGAAAATTGACCGCGCTTTTGTTCGCGAACTGCAATCCCGTAATGAAGATGCCACCATTGTCAGCGCTATTGTGTCCCTGGCGCGCATGCTGAATCTGAAAGTGGTGGCTGAAGGCGTGGAAACCAGCGAGCAACAATCATTTCTGACCGGGCTGGGGTGTCACTCATTGCAGGGCTATCTGCTGGGACGGCCGGTTTCGCCAGAGAAAGTACCGGAACTGGCACACTACAGTGGCCTCCAGCCACTGTAAGTCACGCCGCTGTGAACCTCAGATGTTGGGTGAATTGTTATGGCATAGTTATAATAGTTGCCAGAACTTATCCACGAGCTGCTCACTGTTATGGCTAAATACCAACAATTAATCGATCGCCTCCGGCAACAGATTGCGGACGAAATCTGGCAGCCAGGGGAAAAACTCCCCTCGCTGCGTGAGCAGGTAGCGCAAAGCGGGTTGAGCCTGATGACGGTGTTGCATGCCTATCAGGTACTGGAAAGCCAGGGGTTTATTCAGTCCCGGCCTCAGTCCGGCTATTTTGTGGCTCCTCATGCTGAGTTTATCAGCCAGCCTGACAGCCATCAGAAAGTGCAGCTGGCGGAATCCGTGGACATTAATGGGTTTATCTTTGAGGTATTGCAGGCCTGTCGTGCGCCGGATATCCAGCCTTTCGGCTCTGCATTTCCCGATCCGGAACTGTTTCCGCAACGCCAGTTGATGCGATCGCTGACGGCGGTGTCGCATTCGCTGAAACCGGCGGATGCGCTGAACAATCTGCCGCCGGGCAACGAAGCGCTGCGCAAGACGCTGGCTCAGCGCTATGCCCTACAGGGTATCGCGGTTTCTCCGGATGAAATTGTGATCACTAATGGCGCGATGGAGGCGCTGAACCTGAGTATGCAGGCGGTCACCGAACCGGGTGACTGGGTGGCGATTGAAAACCCGTGTTTTTACGGCGCATTACAGGTGATCGAACGGCTGAAGCTGAAAGCCGTGGCCATCGCCACCCATCCGCAGCATGGCATCGACCTTGAGGAACTTGACGCCGCCCTGAGCCGCTGGCCGGTTAAAGCCTGCTGGCTGATGAGCAATCAGCAGAATCCGGTAGGCTGTACCCTGAGCAAAGAGAAAAAGCAGCAACTGGTGGCGCTGCTGGCGCAACATCAGGTGATGCTGATTGAAGACGATGTCTACAGCGAGCTCTGGTTTGGTCATGAAAAGCCGCTGCCAGCAAAGGCGTTTGACCGTCACGACGGTGTGCTGCACTGCTCCTCTTTTTCCAAAAATCTGGTGGCGGGTTTCCGGGTTGGCTGGGTGGCCGCAGGCCGACATGCGCAGCGTATTCAGCGTCTGCAACTGATGAGTACGCTGGCAACCAGCGCGCCTATGCAGCTGGCGCTGGCAAACTATCTCTCCACACGGAGTTATGACAGCCATCTGCGCCGCTTGCGACAGCAACTGGAACAGCGCAAAAACCAGGCGCGTCATGCCCTGAAGCGGCACCTGCCAGCCAGCGCACGTATTAACGATTCGCAGGGCGGCTATTTCCTGTGGGTTGAACTGCCGACAGAGATCAATACCACCGAGCTCTATTACCGCGCGCTCCGGCATAATATCAGCATTGCGCCTGGAAAAATGTTTTCTTCCGGGGAGCAGTATGCCAACTATTTTCGCTTTAATACGGCGTGGGAATGGGGTGAGCAACAGGACGCTGCGGTGGCAACGCTGGGCAGGCTGGTCAGGGAAATGATGGCGGGTAACTGACATCCCGCCGGGGGAGATTCTGTCACAGGCTGGAGGCGCGCTGCTGGCCCCATGTCAGGTGGTAAACATCGTAAAAATCTACCTCACCCTTCTGACGCAACAGTTTTTCGATGCCCTGTTTGACCTCAGCAGGCACCTCGCTGCTGGTGAGAATATCCTCAATGGCCTGCGGCGACAGCGTGCGCACGTAATACCATTCGCCGTTATAACAGACGCGTAAATCGAGCGTGTCGATATCTTCAAAGCGGTAGCGAGGATTGACATCCAACAGCATCAGGCCGCTCATCAGCAGGACAAACAAGGTTGCCCCCCAGAAGGCTGGCCAGCCGAGGAATTCAGTGGTGAAAATCAGTGCCACGGTCAGCGCATAGCAGATATACATCGATGCCCACAGGCCAGGGTGATTTTTCAGAAAGGAAAGGCTGAAGCGTGGTCGGTTATCACGCTGTTCCTGCCGATTCAGCATGTCAATTTCGCGTAGCAGAATTTCTTTAACGTTTCCCACGGTGACTCTCCTGAATAAACCGGGTCCAGTTAAACATAAAGTCGCTCTGTGCAGCAGTCACAGTCAGGGTAAATAAAACTATAACAGTCGTCCCGCGGGGAGGATTTTATGTCGCAAACAGACCATAATTGGCAACTTCCGGAAACTGACTATATGGCGGAATGAATGAAATCGCTTATCAATGCGCTACTGCTGATCGCCGCTTTTTGCTCTGTTTCACCCGCGACAGCCATTGAGTGTGCCAGAGCCTCGACCGTCGTTGAAAGCACCATTTGCCAGTCGCCATCACTGGTGTGGCTGGATTCGCTGTTAAATAACACCTGGCGCAACGTTATGCAGAGTAGCGATCCGCAAGGGGCCAATGCGGCGATGCGGCGATGGCGGGTTTCACGGGATGCCTGCACCAGCAGCAGCTGTCTGCGCTGGGCTTATCTTCAGGGGATCGGGCAGTTGTATCACGTGCCGGAGACCTTTGACTGGAGCGGGGAGTGGTGGAACACCACGGCGAGCAACGGTAACGGTGGGCGGCTGATCCTGGATAATGTTAATCAGTGGGCATTTGATTTTGACGCCAGAGTCTGGGGGGGCGCGTATACATCAACGCTGCGCGGTAATGTGAAGATGTTTTACGGCGTGGGCTTCGTCGATAACATCAGGTGGGGTGCCAGCTGTACGGTGGTCTTTATTCCGCAGCCAGACGGCAAAATCACCGTCAGCAGCGATAATGACAACAGCTGTAAACTGATTATGCCAAAGGGCGTGGCGATTGATGGGGTCTGGCAGCGAGCCACTCAGGATCCACGCTCGCCCGCCACCCTGTTTTCTGTCGGCATACTGCCGTCCAAAACGCTTGATGACCGCTTTCGTCAGCTGGCTGGTAAGGATTATCAGCAATATATCAGGGTGGCGAATAAGGTCACTTACGCCGTCGACCAGGACAATCTCCACGCCACGGTGCTCACCCTGGCGGTAAACGGTGACGCCAGCCGTCGGGCGGCGATCATTATGTACACGGCTGAGGGTAAAATCTGGGCTGCCCTGTTAACGCCGGAAAACGGCGGACAGATGCACTATCTCACCAGCGAACAGGATCAGAAGAGCCCGCCTGAAACCATTAATCGCTGGCGTGCACTGTTTCAGAGTTAGCCATCGGGGAGCGATTTATCCCGGGGGCTCAGCATGTCGGCCTGAGGGGAAATTCAACCACGTCAATCTGATGCTGCCCGGTTACGCGGCGGATATCCTGCGCCACATCATCAATCCCTATTGCTGACACGCATCTGCCTGAGAAAAAGAAACTGGCGCAACGAAACATCAGACAGGGCAAACAGCGCAATGACGATAATAAAACGCTGCATTATCTCTGCAAACTGTGCGAGGGCTACGGTAAGGGTCCCGCCGGGAAAAGAGTCTTTCAGATCCAGCAGCGGCAGTCGTTGTTGCAGGGTAAGACCGACCACCACCAACAGCACGCTGCACTTGAACACCATTTTCAGCACCTGAAAACGGTGTTCACGGTATCCGACACCCGCCAGCGGGCTGAGTTTCCTGCAACCGGGCGGGATATGTCTGGCGACAAAAATCCAGCAGGCGGCGATCAGGTCTGGCAGCCTGGCTGCCACCGGGACAGGCAGTAGCGACAGGGTTATTTTCAGCACGATCAGGATGTTAAGTCGCATAAACTGATGCAATGTTCCCTTCTCATTGATGTGTCCGGCCAGCTGTCGCATAGCCAGCAGTGAGCTGTGAATCAGATTGCGGTACCAGGGGAATAGAGTCGTCAGCACCAGCAACCCCGCAATCAGTCCGGCAGCCAGGCCTGTTTCGCGCGCGCGTGGGGTTTTGCCTTGCTCATGGTTTTTTTTCAGTTTACTGACTGTGGTTTTTTCACTCGACTTACCTTTCACGGACATCGGATTCACCTTAATGTTTTGCCGTTCCGACACTCTGTTTCGTCTGTCACTGATACTTTTTCTCACATTCAGATTAATGGCCATAAGCCGTCGGGCATCTGTACGTCACTATTATCAGAGCAGGCAATATGCGGTATCAGTTAATATTCCATACATCACGCCAGCAGTTATTTTTTTACTTCTGTCTGACATAGGTTGATATTTGTCTTTTTCTGAACGAAACCGGATTTTACTGCGGAAGTCATGTTGTCAATTAGACCGCTGTTTCAGCTGGTAAGCAATCCGTACAGGATTATTAATTTGTTATTAATGAATGCTGTAAATCGTGCTGCATATTTCTACTGATATGAAAAATAAGGGTTTATTTTTTAATATTCCATTAAAGTTCATAAGATTAATCCAGTGAGGGTATACTGATTTTCATCGTAAAAGAGAGTGGGATTTATTATTCCTCTTTACTTTTTCTTCGGTTAAATTAGTTATTTTTTATCTTATTCATGCTTTTTATTCTGGGTTCACACTTATAGGGTTGGATCAGTTAAAGCATTAATCTGTGAGATAAGTCAGAATGGAAATAAATCAAAACGCATCTGCCTGTGACAGATTTGAACTTATTGCGGCATCCATAGCTACCCAGGGTTTATTATCTCTGGCCCGCCGCCTGGCGAAAATTAATGTGCCGGTATTGATAACCGGCGAAACCGGGACGGGAAAAGAGTGTGTGGCAAAATATATTCATCGTCATGCTTTTCACCATGACTCACCCTATATTGGCGTCAACTGCGCGGCCATACCCGAGCATATGTTGGAAGCAATGCTATTTGGTCATGAAAAAGGCGCATTTACCGGCGCGGTCACCAGTCAGCCTGGTAAATTTGAACAGGCGAACGGAGGCACGCTGCTGCTGGATGAAGTAGGCGACATGCCGATGGCGCTTCAGGCGAAATTATTGCGGGTATTGCAGGAAAAAAAAGTGGAGCGGTTAGGCAGCCATCAGCCGGTTTCGCTGGATATCCGTCTGATTGCCGCCACCAATAAAGATCTGTCCACAGAAATTGCTGAAGGGCGCTTTCGTCAGGATCTGTTTTACCGTCTGGCGGTGGTTCCGCTACAGCTCACGCCACTGCGGGAGAGGAAGCAGGAAATTATGCCACTGATCGAGTTATTCATTGAAAAATATCGCAGTTTTTCCGGCAGAACTCCCCGTCTGACCCCCTCAGCATGCCAGACGTTGCTCTCTTACGACTGGCCGGGAAACATCCGCGAACTGGAAAATGCCGTGCAGCGCGGTCTGATCATGTGCGAAGGCGACGTGTTGGACAGCCATTGCTTCGGGTTGCCGCTGCCACCGGCTGTTCGCCCTGAACAGCCCGCGTACGCTGACGAAAATCTGATTAAGCGGCGCGGAAAAATGGCGGAGTTTCAGTACATCAACGATCTGTTAAAGCGTTATCACGGTAATAAATCCCGAACTGCGGCCTGCCTGGGGATAACGCCGCGCGCGCTGCGTTATCGACTTGCCAGTATGCGTGAGCAGGGTTTTGACCTGAATTTCAGCGCCTGAATCCCCTCGGCTTTTACAGCTTGACGGTGAACGAAAAACTGCAAGCGCTACTGGCCTTTTCATCTGTTGTTGGCTGATTTCTGGTGTTTGCGCCATCGCTTCTGCCCCGCTCTGTACCGATGAGCTGAGCTAACGGCGATAATACGCCATCATTGCCCTTGCCAGCAGAAGACTGTCCAGCGACAGCTCATGGTTATTGAGCGCGGCCTGCATGGCGTGAACCCTCTCGCTGTCCACCTCCGGTATGGCATCTGAGATCTGCCGGACCAGGCTGAGCTCTCTCCCTGATGTTGTGGCAAGGGAGGGAGAGGTGATGGTGCTTTCCACCGCACGCGCGGCGACAGCACTGACCGGACTACTGCGGTGAATTAAATTGCTGGTAGACATTTTCATCAATAAACTGCCTGTTGTTGGGTTTAAACGGCTCTTAAATATCATGGCGGCCGCACCCGTCGAAACTTAACACGCGGAAGAAAAATTTTACCGTCTCAGATTGCCGATGCCTGAGAGGGGAGATGCTGCGAGGCCGGTACGGCGGCACCGTGCCGAAGCGCTGTCTCCACCTTGCAGACGGTTAGTTATGCGTGATAATCAGCCCTGACGAGGTTACCGTTACTTTTCCTTCGGGATAGCGAAGAGTGTTGAACCGGATGTTCTGATGCTCAAGGTAGCCCAGCGTATCGGCGATCAACAGATCGCTGTTTTTGTCCGGAGACGACACCGATTTGTAGCTGTACATCACTCCCTGAGGCGTTGTTTTTATCAGGTTCATCAGCAGGGTAATCTGTAGCTGGTTGTCATCCGGACTGGTCAGTTTCATCACCACCGCATCTTTGCTGACAGCAAAACGGGGATTATACAATTCGCTGTTTTTAGAAAATAAATCGTAATAGCCCAGTTGCAGATGGTAGCGATTAACATTTTCACTGAACAGGCCTGCCTTTTGCAGACCCGGCGTGAACAGGTTGATCATCAGCGCCGCGCCGGTGATCGTTAACGTCAGGGCCATCAGACTGACTGAGACAGTTTGCCATTTCATTGATTTTTCGCTCTGTTTCCCGATAGATAAGAGTATTCAGCAAGGCAGTATTACTGCGAAACTGGCCGATATTCATCGCCAGCTGACGCCGATCGCAGGTGTTGCTTATCAGCAGCGTGTACTTAAGTGTGGTGCTGGTGGTGGAATAAAATACCTGCATCTTCATGTGCTGGTTGCTCAACACCTCGTTGAGGGCGGTAAGGGTGGGGCTGATAGGGCCGGAAATATCTTCGCCACTCATTTGCATATCATTGGCGCGGGTGAGGGCATAAATTCTTATCTGACTGTAAAGGCCCGTGTCCTGCTCGTTCAGCCGTTCACCGATTTTTTCGGGGCCAGTCAGTGACAGAAAAATCATTACCAGTAGCAGCACCACCACCTGCGCCAGGCACATCCCGCGCCAGAAACGCTGACGTTTTTCCTCGCGCTGTTGCGTCAGCCGCAAATTCTCCTTTTGCGATTCTTTCTGCCATTCCTCTCTGGCGTGCGGTATTGCGCTCAGCGCGTACGGGGTGGTCAGAGAGGCGTTAACGCCCTCTTGTTCTGCTGCGTGGCCCCTCTCCTCAGGGCTTTGCTGCTCATCCAGGCCAAACTCACAGAACTCTGCTTCAAGAATGTATCCTTTCCTGGGAATGGTTTTAATGATGCGCTGTTGTTTACCATCATCTTCCAGCGCCACACGCAGGGCGTGAATGGCATTGGGCAGACTGTTGTTGCCTATCACCCGGCGTTCCCATACCAGGTTGTTCAGTTCTTCACGGGTGAGGATCTGACCGGCGTTTTGTATCAGCACCAACAGCAGCCTGAACTGGTATTCACCCAGCCGACGTTGTTCACCCGTTTGCTGATGAATTAACGAGCTGGAGGCAATATCAATCAGCCAGTGATGGATAACGCAGTGTGAACTCATGGGATTAAAGACCGCCTTTCAGCAGGAAAATAACAGTGTGGTAATTTCTTCATCAGGCTTGTACGACTCTTTAATATTTGAGTGGTGTAAGTTACCACGGTTATCTTTAATATTCTTTTTTTTAATGGCTACTGACTTTTATGTTGATAAACTGGCCTGATATTTCAGCCATAATTGTAGCAGTAATATTTTATTGCTCTGAAGTCCCGGCGTATTCAGCTTTATACTGTTTTACATTTTTTACAGCCATCAATAATCAGAGGTATGTTCATTTTTTATCTGTTTAAAAATGGCGGATGACTTTTGCTCCACAGGTTAAAAATAATCATTGCTATCATTATTCTTATATCCATGCAGGCGGTATTGCTGCGATAGCCCCGTAAACTCAACCCGCTCTGGTTATCGTACCGTCCGGGTAAATCTGTGTACTGCACTTTGTGACAGTCGACGTCATCCTTATATTTTTAAGCATAAATATCCCGGCGCTTTTCTTCCTCTTTATGATCTTATATTTCCGCCTGGCGGAAGTGTTACTTCCTCCTCGGTAATTCCAACTATATGAATATTAAGATTTTTTAATACTGGCACGGCTGTTGCAATATTAATTGCGGTTCGTTTCGTTATCCAGCATATAAGGTCATTCCCCCTGATTATGTATACGAAACAACTTCAGGTGGCGTCAGAAAAGAGAGCGACAGCAGTCGCCTACATTTGAGGCCCTTTGCATCCTGAACACCAGGGGGCTGTAACGGCATAATACTGACAATGGTTTACATCATGACAATAAAATCTTTTTTCCTCATTTTGCTTCTGGTTGTGACCGGAGCAGTCGTCAACGCCGGTCTGGTGGTAATGGGTAACCACTATCTCCAGAGACCCGTCAAACCAGAGGCAAATTCACCTGTCGTCTCAACCCGTGCAGAACAGCATGGATGGCAATACGTTGAAGTAAAAAATCTGCGGGTGTCTCTGGACGATAAAGGCACAGGCAAACACGCTTTGTCACTCGATCTGGCTCTTAGCGCCTCAGACGATGTGCGTGCGCAGCAGACTGAAAATCTGTTGCCAGAAATCAAAGCGTTCACCCTCGATATATTCAACTCCCTCTCTCCGGATGAGGTGCGCAGCATGAACATGATGGAGCTGCGCCAGCTGATGATGGAGAGATATCAATCAGACTTCGATGCTATCAACGTGTTGATGCCTTTCACCGATCTTACTCTTTCAAAAATGGTCTTTATGTAATGGCGCATCAGGAAATGTTAAATAAGCTGTCGGCACTGACGCCAGCTGAAGAGAGCCATCACATACAGCAATGGCTACCTCTGGTAAGACGCATCGTCCGTCAACTGGCCCCGCAGGCTAACAGCATGATTGATCGGGAGGATATTGAACAGATTGCGCTAATGGGGTTGCTGGAGGCACTGCGACGCTATGGCGTACCTGACGAGCAATTTGCCAGCTATGCCGCTCAGCGTATTCGCGGTGCGGTACTGGACCAGTTCCGTCTGCACGACTGGCGACCACGCACTCTGCGGCAAAAAACGCACAAAACCAACGATGCCATTCGCGCTATGTCGCGTAGCCTGGGGCGAGAACCGACCCCGGAAGAAGTTTGTCAGCAGCTGGCGATGAGCAGTGACGATTATCAGCAATATCTGATGCTGGAGAGCGCCGGTACGATGGAGAGTTTTGATTTGCTGCTGTCAGGAGAAGGTAAAGACATAGCCCTGGAGGGGCGACGGCTGGAAGAGGAGATAGAAACGCAGCGTACCCTGGCGATGGCCATTGCATCGCTGGAAGATCGCGAAAAAATTATTCTCAATCTCTACTACAAACAGGATTTAAGTCTGAAAGAGATTGCGTTGGTTCTGGATCTGACCCAGGCCAGAGTGTGTCAGTTAAATAAGCGGATTGGCGACAAAATTAAGGCGTTTTTTTAACGTCTCCCGGCTGAAATCCGGGCGGCCATGTGCAGCGCAGCCGCCAGTGAACGGCGACTGCGCGGTGTGCCGAACCTCAACGGGAGAATGGCCATTTTTACGCTCATCATCCGGGTAACAGTGTTTAATCGATTGCTGGCCGTTTATCTGAAACCTGTCAGGGCCCTTGAGCCAGGCATTGTTTGGCTCTCCCGGTGGGACTCCTTCCCACCGGACTTTTTCAGCGCCCATTTCCGATGAAAATTGACGCTTATCCCGCCAACGGCGACGTCATACTTCTGAGCTGTACAGCGCAGCGGTGAATTTGACTTAAGCTCCATAAAATTAATGCGTTATGTGATCAAAAGCCGGGCCTGGTGATTGCAAGTTTTTGCGTAAGTGCCACACTTGATTAACAAACTGTTTTCACGTCTGCCACAGTCAACAGGAGACGCCGTATGTTGTCCTATGCTGGTAGTTTGCTCACCATGATGTCTTTCGCTGCCGGCACATTTTCTGCGGGGGCGTCAAACAATCCACAATATATGACCTTTCAGCCCGCCAATGGCGTACCGAATAATCCACTGCCGCTGATTATCTATCCGCAGGTGGTGCCGGAAGGCGAAGAGGACATCCCCAGCTATTTTGAAGATCTGTTTGCCCACCATCAGTGGCTGCCACGCTGGCGTTATCCGGTCTATCCTTATACCCATTACCATCCAAACGCGCACGAGCTGCTGGGGATTGCGGCGGGATGGGCGCAGATTCTGTTTGGTGGTGAAACCGGGCGGGCTGTCACTCTTCATGTCGGCGATGCGGTATTGATCCCGGCGGGCGTAGGGCATCAGCAGCTGGCTTCCAGCGAGGATTTCTTTGCGGTGGGAGCCTACCTGCGTGGCGTACAGCCGGAAACCCGTCGCGATGAACAGGAATTGCTGGCGCAGTCGGTTGCGCAGATTGCCCGCGTGCCAATGCCAAAGCATGACCCGATTACCGGTGGAGAAGGCGCGGTGACGGAGATCTGGCATCCATTGCAACAGCCATAACGCCTTTTGCACCGCGATGGTGCGGGATGCTTATCACCTCTCTATAGAGCACCCTGTTCCCGCTGATGACGGCGACAGGGCTTACCGTATCGCGGCTGCGTAACGCCACTTCTGACGCTGAGTACGTGCTGGCACGCTTTGTGCAAAATCTATTCGCGTCCATCGACATCAGAAGGGAAATCATGAATTCAGGCTATCAATCAGCGTCACAATTTTATGATGAAATGCTGCTGAGCGAAGGCCAGCATCGTCCACACTATCGCGATTACTGGCACTGGCTGAAACAGGCGGACCAGCAGGCTATCGCCCGCAAACGTGAAGAGGCTGAACTGCTCTTTCACCGTGTCGGCATCACTTTTAACGTCTATGGGCAGGACGGCGGGGCGGAACGTTTGATCCCATTCGACAGCGTGCCGCGCATTATCCCGGCCAGTGAATGGTCACGACTGGACAAAGGTATCCGCCAGCGGGTACAGGCGCTGAATGCATTCCTCTACGACATCTATCACCAGCAGCATATTCTGAAGGCAAATATCATCCCGGCGGAGCAGGTGCTGGTCAACGATCAGTATCAGCCCTGTATGCAGGGACTGAATCTGCATCGTGATATCTATGCCCATATCTGTGGGGTGGACATGGTGCGCAACAGCGACGGCGAGTATTACGTGCTGGAGGACAATCTGCGCACGCCATCCGGCGTTTCTTATATGCTGGAAAACCGCAAAATGATGATGCGGCTTTATCCGGAGCTGTTCGTGCAGCAGCGCATCGCGCCGGTAGAGCGTTATTCTTCGCACCTGTTGCAGACCCTGCGTGAGAGTTCGCCGGTGAACGATCCGGTGGTGGTGGTATTGACGCCGGGGCGTTTTAACAGTGCTTACTTTGAGCACAGCTTTCTGGCACAGCAGATGGGCGTGGAGCTGGTAGAGAGTGCCGATCTGTTTGTGAAGAGCGGGGCAGTAATGATGCGTACCACTGCCGGGCCTTGCAAAGTGGATGTGATTTACCGGCGGGTGGATGATGCATTCCTCGACCCGCTCGCATTCCGTGCGGATTCGATGCTGGGGGTGCCGGGGCTGCTGTCGGTTTATCGCGCCGGAAATGTGGTGCTGGCTAACGCTATCGGCACCGGGGTGGCGGACGATAAATCGATTTATCCTTATGTGCCCGACATGATTAAGTTTTATCTGGATGAGGACCCCATCCTGAATAATGTCCCCACCTGGCAATGTCGTCGCCCTGACGAACTCTCCTGGGTACTGGCTAACCTGCCAAAGCTGGTGGTGAAAGAGGTACACGGCGCTGGCGGATATGGCATGTTAATCGGGCCGGTTGCCAGCCAGAAAGAGCTGGAAACCTTCCGTAATCTGCTGCTTGCCAGACCACAAAATTATATTGCGCAGAATACGCTGGCGCTCTCCACCTGTCCGACGTTTGTTGACCAGGGGCTGGCTCCCCGCCATATCGATCTGCGTCCTTTTGCACTGAGCGGAGCGGAAATTCGCCTGGTGCCTGGGGGGCTGACCCGCGTGGCACTGACCGAAGGTTCACTGGTGGTGAACTCGTCGCAGGGCGGTGGCACCAAGGATACCTGGGTACTGGAGGATGACGCATGTTAAGTCGCACGGCCAGTGGCCTGTACTGGATGGCGCGCTATCTGGAGCGCGCGGAGAATATCGCCAGGGTGCTTGATGTCACCAACCGGCTGTCGCTGATGCAGGTGCGCAGCCGTTCAGATGAAGAACTGCGGGTACCGCTCAATCTGACCTCGACGACCGAACTGTTCTGGAAGCTGAATGACCGGCTGGCGATGCCTCAGCTGTTCTCTTTTTTTGTGCTTGATGACCGTAATCCCGGCAGTATTTTTTGCTGTTGGGAATCGGCCTGGAACAATGCCCATGCGGTGCGGGGCAGCCTCTCTTCGGAGGTGTGGGAAAGTATTAATTCCAGCTGGATCGAACTGCGTAAACTACGGCGAAAAGGCGTTAACAGCAGCGGCGCTGATGCTTTTTTTGACTGGGTGAAAGAGCGTTCGCACCTGTTTCGTGGCGCGATGTTCGGCACATTGATGCGCGGTGACGCCATGAGTTTTATTCGTCTTGGCACGCTGCTGGAGAGGGCGGACTGTACCGCAAGATTACTGGATGTGACGCGCTATCTCAGCGAGCAGGATGACGATTCCGTGCGGGAGTATTACCGCCTCGACACCCTGCTGCGCTCGGTGTCTGCCCGCGAAGCCTACCACACCATTTACCGACAGGAGCTGGCCAGCGACAGCGTCAACGAAATGCTGATCCTGCGTGAAGAAAGCCCGCGATCGCTGCGATCCTGCCTTGAAGAGATCGACAATCAACTTGATCTGATTGGCGGAAGTGGTGAAAACCAGCCTCGTTTACTGGTCACTGTTCTGCATGCGGAACTACGGTTTAACAGTTACGACAGGCTGGTCAGCGAAGGCCTACATCACTGGCTACAGAATTTCCTTGCCAGTCTGAATCAGATTGCCGGCAGTATTCAACAGACTTATCTGGAGGCCAAATGAAACTGGATATTGCTCATAAGACCTGCTTCAGCTATCAGAATCTGGTGAAACAAAGTACCCAGTATCTGCGTCTGACGCCGCAAAACTCCGTTCATCAGCAGATTCTGTCGTGGGATTTGCTGCTGCCCGCTCAGGCCGTCTGCACCACCGATACCTGGGGTAACGTCCTGCACGTCCTGACGCTGGATACGCCGCACCAGTCTATCGAAATTGAGGCGCGTGGCGTGGTGGAGATCCTCGATGAGGGCGATAGCGCAGCGGACCCGGACAACGCGATATCGCCGCTGGTATTTTTGCGTGTCACCCGGTTGACTCAGCCCGACCAGGCGATTCGTGAGTTTGCTCAGCGTTACTATCGTGCAGAAGCGCCGCTGGCCAGTCTTGAGCGCTTAATGGGGGAACTGTTGCTCAAAATGCCCTGGCAGCCGGGCAGTACGATGGTCACGGATACGGCGGCAAAAGTGTTTGCCGCTGGCACCGGGGTTTGTCAGGATCACAGCCACGTGTTTCTCGCCTGTTGCCGCAGCCTGAATATCCCGGCTCGCTATGTCAGTGGATATCTTTATACTGATGCCGTTGAACATGTGGCAACCCATGCCTGGGTTGAAGCCTGGGTGGATGGCAGCTGGCACAGTTTTGATATTACCAATAATACGCGCAGCACCCGACAGCATCTGAAACTGGCCGTCGGCGTCGATTACATGGATGCCTGCCCGGTCAGAGGGGTACGTTTAGGGGGCGGAAGTGAAGATATGCTGGCCGTGGCGGCGGTACAACTGCTCAATTCGCAACAGTAAGAGCTTTCAGCCAGGCGTGTGTTGTTGCCGCCTGTCTGAATACCGACAGCGCATCACCACCGGCTCTACGGGCAGTATCCCGGATGGGCAGCGTTGCCGCTTAGCAGAATGGCAGATAACACCGCCTGGCAGAACAGGCACTTAATTTAACCGGGCTAACTATGACTTACTGTGTGGCAATGCGTTTATCGTCAGGGATGATTTTTGTTTCTGACTCCCGTACCAACGCGGGGGTTGACCATATCTCGTCATTCCGCAAACTGCATGTTTTTCAGCAGGATGATGAGCGCACACTGGTGCTACAAAGCGCAGGCAACCTGGCGACCACCCAAAGCGCCCTCAGTCTGCTGCGACGAAGCTGCGAAGATGCTGAAAAACCCAATCTGATGAGCTGTACCAGCATGTATGATGTCGCGCTGTTGGTGGGGGAAACGCTGCGGGAAGTGATCAAACGAGACGGTGAGGAATTTGGCGGCACATTGATGCTTGGCGGCCAGATCAAAGGTGAGGAGCCGCGGCTGTTTCAGATCTATCCGCAGGGTAATTTCATTGAGGCCAGCACCGACACGCCCTATTTTCAAATTGGTGAGAGCAAGTACGGTAAGCCGATCATTGACCGGGTGCTACGCTTCGATACGCCATTGGATCAGGCCATGCAATGTGCACTGATCTCAATGGACTCCACGTTGGCCAGTAATATCTCCGTCGGGCTGCCGCTGGACGTGATGATGTATCACAGCAACAGTTTTAGTGCAGCCCAGCAGTATCATCTGACCGATAAGCATCCCTATTTCTCACAAATCCGTCAGCTGTGGAGCGCTGGTCTGCTCAGCGTTTTTGCCCGGTTGCCGCCACTCGAACTTGATGAATAACCTTCTGTAGGCTGCTGGCACGGTATCCCTCTCGTCCCGGCGACTTTTCATGGCGGTGATGGCAGAAGAGGGATCGTTTTCTGCTGATCGGGCCGGGCCACCGACAAAAAGATACCGGCAGGTCGCCGGTATCAAAAACAAATCCAATAATGAAAACACTACAGGTCCACTTAAGATACTAATTAAGAATAATTTTTCTTCAATGCGTTTAATCTTAAATATTTCTAATAGAAAATCGTCAGCAACGTTTTTCATCCGCCACGCACAATTTGAGTTAATACTGACCGCAATAAAGCTGCCACTTCAGGTATTCCTCTATCGTGAAAAAGAATTCGATCATCGCCTTACTGAAGTAACAGGGGGGTTACGCGTTTTTTATTAAGCTTTCACCGTTAATTACACCCAGGGATAATTAAATAAACCTGCTTTAATTCCGCTGCAATTTGCGCTCGATCACAATCTCCTGCACCTGAACCGCTGGCAGCGGCTCACTACCGCTTAATACGCAGATTTACCGCTCAGCGATTTATTTCCCCGACAATATTAAAAATTGGTCAACATGGCTGCTGCTCCGGATGGCCAGTTCTTCCCTGAACCATTCATTCAGCTGCCGACCGGACAGCATTGCAGTTTGTCTTTCACTCTGACATCAGGCATGACGCATCATGATCAAAAAAAGACTCAAACATCTTCCGTGGGCCATTCTCGGCATTATCGGCGCCTTTTGTCTGGCGACAGTTGCGTTGCGCCGGGGCGAGCACGTCAGCGCATTGTGGATTGTCGTGGCCTCGGTTTCGGTCTATCTGGTGGCTTATCGCTATTACAGCCTCTATATCGCACAAAAAGTGATGCGGCTGGATGCCACGCGCGCGACCCCGGCTGTGCTCAATAACGACGGGCTGAATTACGTCCCAACCAACAAATTTGTCCTGTTTGGACATCATTTTGCTGCCATTGCGGGGGCGGGGCCATTAGTGGGGCCGGTGCTGGCTGCGCAAATGGGCTATCTGCCCGGGGTGCTCTGGCTGCTGGCCGGGGTGGTAGTGGCCGGAGCGGTACAGGATTTTATGGTGCTGTTTATCTCTTCGCGTCGTAACGGTGCCTCGCTTGGCGAGATGGTAAAAGAAGAAATGGGGCCGGTGCCTGGCACTATCGCACTGTTCGGCTGCTTTATTATTATGATTATCATCCTTGCCGTACTGGCACTGATCGTGGTGAAAGCGCTGGCTGAAAGTCCCTGGGGCGTGTTTACCGTCTGTTCCACCGTTCCCATTGCGCTGTTTATGGGCATTTATATGCGCTTTATCCGGCCCGGTCGGGTGGGGGAAGTCTCGGTTATTGGCATCATTCTGCTGGTGGCATCCATCTGGTTTGGCGGCGTGATTGCGCACGATCCTTACTGGGGGCCGGCTCTCACCTTCAAAGATACCACCATCACCTTTACGCTGATTGGTTATGCATTTGTCTCTGCCCTGCTGCCGGTCTGGTTGATCCTGGCACCACGCGATTATCTGGCGACGTTCCTGAAAATTGGCGTGATTGTCGGACTGGCGCTGGGGATTGTTCTGCTTAACCCCGATCTGAAAATGCCAGCGCTGACGCAGTATATCGATGGCAGCGGTCCGCTATGGAAAGGCGCGCTGTTTCCGTTCCTGTTTATTACCATTGCCTGTGGCGCGGTTTCTGGTTTTCATGCGCTGATTGCCTCCGGTACGACACCTAAGCTACTGGCTTTTGAAACTGAAGCGCGCTTCATCGGCTACGGAGCGATGCTGATGGAGTCTTTTGTGGCGGTGATGGCGCTGGTGGCGGCCGCCATTATTGAACCGGGGCTCTATTTTGCGATGAACACGCCGCCAGCCGCTCTGGGGATAACCATGCCGAATCTGCATGAACTGGGGGGAAGCAATGCACCGGCGATCATGGCACAGTTGCATGACGTGACGGCGCATGCGGCGGCAACGGTCAGTGCCTGGGGTTTTGTTATTTCACCCGATCAAATTCTGCAAACCGCCAGAGACATTGGTGAGCCATCGGTTCTGAACCGTGCGGGCGGTGCGCCGACGCTGGCAGTGGGGATTGCGATGGTGTTTAACAAAATTCTGCCGGTAGCGGATATGGGGTTCTGGTATCACTTCGGGATCCTGTTTGAAGCGTTGTTTATCCTGACCGCGCTGGATGCCGGTACGCGGTCCGGTCGCTTTATGTTGCAGGATCTGCTGGGCAACTTTGTCCCTTTCCTGAAGAAAACCGATTCGCTGATCGCGGGGATCGTTGGCACCGCAGGATGCGTGGGATTGTGGGGATATTTGCTGTATCAGGGTGTGGTTGATCCACTGGGCGGAGTAAAAAGCCTGTGGCCGCTGTTTGGTATTTCCAATCAGATGCTGGCGGCGGTTGCGCTGGTGCTGGTGACGGTTATCCTGATCAAAATGAAGCGTACCCGCTATATCTGGGTCACGGTAATCCCGGCATGCTGGTTACTGATTTGTACCACCTGGGCGCTGGCCGTTAAGCTGTTCAGCAACAGGCCAGAGATGGAAGGCTTTTTCTATATGGCGTCGGAATATAAGACGCGGCTGCTGGCGGGTGGAGACGGGCTGAGCGCTCAGCAGATTGCTAATATGAATCACATTGTGATTAACAATTACACCAATGCAGCGCTGAGTATTCTGTTTCTGGTGGTGGTTTACAGCATTATTTTCTACGGCATTCGTGCTGCTATCCGTGCGGGCCGATCGCCACAGCGCACCGACAAAGAAACGCCCTATGTCGCCGTCCCGAAAGAAGGTGTGAAAGTTTCTTCCGGCCACTGAGCCCTCTTTCTGCCCCACAACGGTGGGGCCGATCACTCAGGAAAAATTATGTTATTTCATCCAGGTAACATGCGTAAATATGCTGTGCAGGCGGCCAGAATGCTGGTCGGCATCCCTGATTACGACACCTACGTTCAGCATATGCAGACCCACCATCCGGACCAACCGGTGATGAGTTACAAAGCGTTTTTTCGTGAACGACAGCAGGCTCGCTATGGCGGCAACGGCAAGGGCGGGATGCGGTGTTGCTGAATGCTGCGCATACCTGCGGCCGCCCCTGGAGAGGGCTGTCGCAGGGTATCCTGATATTCACAACCCAAGACTTTTCTTCAACGGTTTAAGATAGCGGCGACTTACCGGCACTGTCTGGCCGCTGCGTAACTGCAATTCGGCCTGGCCATTATCCTGTAAATGAATCTCCTTCAGCTGCGCCATATTGACCAGAAACTGCCGGTGGCAGCGCAGCAGCGGCGTACGGCTTTCCAGCGTGCGTAATGTCAGCTCGGTCAATCCCTCCTTGCCTTCATTGCTGGTGACCCAGACACCGCTGAGGCGACTGCTGACAAAAGCCACATCCTGCATCTGCAACAGATAAATACGACTCTGTCCGCTACAGGGGATAAATTGTAAAGGCTGCGGGTTTTCTGGCACCGGGGCAGGAGGGTATCGGTGCTGCTGTTGACGCAGACGGACCAGGGTTTTGCTCAGCCGTTCTGCGGCAACCGGTTTTAACAGGTAATCGAAAGCATGTTCTTCAAATGCCTTTATCGCGTACTCTTCAAATGCGGTGAGAAACACAATCGAGGGTCGATGGCCGTCATCTAACATGCTGACCATCTCCAGACCATTAATACGTGGCATCTGAATATCCAGAAACAGCACGTCGGGTTTCAGCCGGTTAACCGCGCCAATTGCCTCTATCGCATTTGCACATTCGCTGACGATGCTAATATCCTGCTCGGCTTGCAACATCAGGCGCAGGTTTTCTCTTGCCAGCGGTTCGTCATCAACAATCACGGCTCTCAGCATGTTTCCTCCAGCGGCAGTTGCAGGCTGATGCGGGTGAACTGGTCCTGCTGGCAATGGACACTGATGCCACAGGCGTCTCCGAACTGTGCCCGTAAACGTTTATCCACCAGGCTCATGCCCAGTCCGGATACCTCTTTTGCTGGCTGATAAAGTCCCGCATTATCTTCAATAGTCAGAATCAGACGATCCTTTTCCTGGTGCGCTTCGATCAAAATTTCTCCTTTGTCCGGCAGCTGCGATGTGCCGTGTTTTATGGCATTTTCAACAATCGGTTGCAGGCTGAAAGCAGGAAGCCGGTAGTGTGAAAGTGCGGACGGGATCTGCATCCTGACGGTAAGAAGTGACTGAAAGCGGGCTTTTTCAATTTGCAGATAGGCATTTACATGCTCAATTTCATCGGCCAGGGTAACAATTTGCGAGGGACGCTTAAGATTTTTACGAAAGAAGGTCGAAAGATCCTGCACCAGCTGCCCGGCCTGCTGCCGATCGCGGCGGATCACCGCCAGTAACGTATTCAACGCGTTAAATAAAAAATGGGGATTCACTTGGGCATGCAGCAGCTGAATTTCGGCCTGTGCCAGCAGGGCTTTTTGTTGCTCATATTTACCTGCAAGAATTTGTGCGGAAAGTAACTGAGCTATCCCTTCTCCCAACGTACGATTGATGGAGCTGAACAGACAGTTTCTGGCTTCATACAGTTTAATGGTGCCGATGACCCGCTGATTTTCACCACGCAGCGGGATAACCAACGTTGAACCCAGTTTGCAACCAGGATGAATCGAACAGCGGTAGGGGATCTCATGACCATCGGCATAGACAACCTGCCCACTCTCAATGGCGCGCAGGGTACAGGCAGATGAAATCTCTTTTCCGGGCAGATGATGATCATCACCTGTTCCGGTAAAAGCCAGTAACTTTTCCCGATCGGTGATGGCAACGGCGCCTGTTTTCAGCTCTGAATAGAGAACCTGCGCCACTTTCAGGCTGTTTTCTTCATTGAACCCCTGGCGAAGAATACCTTCAGTGGAAGCCGCAACCTTAAGCGCAACGGCAGAAAAAGCGGAAGTGTATTTTTCAAACATAGCCCGCTTATCCAGCAGGATTCGCATAAACATGGCAGCCCCCAGAGAGTTGGTCACGGTCATCGGCACAATAATGCTTTGTACCAGATGCAGTGCATCCTGAAATGGTCTGGCAATCATCAGGATGATCATCATCTGAACCAGTTCGGCTAACAGCGTCACTACCCCGGCGATCAGCGGACTTAATATTTTGTCGCTGCGCCCGGCTCGGATAAGCCAGCTGTGCATCAGGCCACCCAGTAGTCCCTCGGCAATAGTGGAAATCATGCAGCTGACCGCTGTCATGCCGCCGAGAGAAAAGCGGTGCAGCCCGCCTGTTAATCCCACCAGAGCGCCCACGACCGGCCCGCCCAGCAGTCCACCGATGACGGCGCCAATAGCTCGTGTATTCGCAAGTGAACCCTCGATATGCAGGCTCAGATAAGTACCCAGAATGCAAAAAACAGAGAAGGTGATATAGCAAAGCAGCTTATGCGGCAGGCGAACGGTAACCTGCATCAGAGGCGTGAACAGCCGGGTTTTACTCATTAACCAGGCAATAACCAGAAAAACACACATCTGTTGTAGCAGCAGTAATACCAGATCAACGTTATACATTTCCGTCGCCCCACTTTCCCGAAAGACGAAACATACGCTGAAACCGACGGAAATTGTGCAGACAGCGGCATTAAAATGTTAAATCGTGATCTCCCTCCCTTATCGCCTCCCTGATTATTGTCGAGGGTACAATTTTTCTGAAGATGCTACTCAAAAAATGACTAACCTGTTGCCTTGCAAAGATTTTTTGTCCGGTAACCCCGTCAATTCTGCTAACGTATTTTCCTGCTGGAAAGGGAATCTGATGTTGCCGTTGGCAATTATTCAGAAACAAAGGGCGGTAAATTTGATCTGTTGACACTCGTCAACAGATTGAGTAATGTACAGGAAAAGTAGAGATTATGAGCAGGAAGCATAAGAACAGGCAGATACAACAGGCCATTGAATTCGCGACAGATAATGGCTGGATACTGATCGCAGCCGGAAAATCGGCACACTGTTTTGCCAAACTCCGCTGTGGGGTTCCCGGTCATCAGGAGCACATGATGAGTATCTGGTCAACGCCGGGTAATCCGCTAAATCATGCAAAACAGATTGTCAGGAAGGTCTGCCAGTGTACGCCGGTAAAGACAAACTGAATTGCCGGGAAAAGTGACGAAACGACAGAAATCAACTGTCGTTGATAACAGGTGAGCCAGGGCTGGAGGATAAATATGATGCTATGGAATTTCACATTGGTACTGTCGGGAGTGACGTCATCGACACCAAAACTGGAAGATGCTTTGTTTGCGGCGGGTTGTGACGATGCATTGATCTGTTTTTACGGCACGGCGGTTTATCTGGAGTTCGACCGTGAAGCCGTCACACTGAACGCGGCAATCTCCAGTGCAATCCGCAATATCGAAGAAGCCGGAATCGGGGCGGTGGTCGGGTCTGTAGACTCCACCCTGGTCGGGCTGAGTGATATTGCTGAACTGACAAAACTTTCCCGCCAGGCTGTTGCGCTACTTAAAGATGGGGCGCGGGGTAAAGGAGACTTCCCCAATCCAATCCATCGGATTAAAGGGCAATCGCCGCTGTGGAGCTGGGCCGAAGTGGCGGAGTGGCTGGTGATGAGTGGCCGTATGGCAGCAGATAATCCGTTGGTGAGTAATGCTCGTGAACTGGAACAATGGAATCTGGCTTTACGTCTTCGGGCTTCAAAAGCCTCTTTGCAAGTTGATGAAAGAGTACAGTTTCTGGCCGGTTCACCCGCTGTGGCCGCCAACTTATGCCATCAGCAGCAGATGTAATCATCTCTATCCCGTAACCTGTCTGCCATGAAATCTTCATCCGGGCTGTTTAGTGTCGCGACAAAACGCCCGGAGAAATGCCTGTGTTTACAATCGAAGCTGTTTTAGATGATCTCTGCCCGCAGCGTCAGACACCGCAATGGCAAAAAAGACTTCTCAGAGTTTTGTTACGTGAAAGGGAATTTCAGCAATTTAATCAGCGTTACCGCCATCTTAAAGGGCTGGATATGGTGGAGCAGGTGCTGGAGTACCTCGATATCCGCTGTGAACTGAGTGAACGCGATCTGGAACAGATTCCGCTACACGGGCCGGTTGTTATTGTTGCTAACCATCCGTTAGGAACCCTGGATGGTCTGGCATTGTTACATGCCGTTTCACAAGTGCGGCGTGATGTGAAAATTGTCACCAACCGGCTGCTCAACTGTCTGCAATCACTCACCAGCCTGATGGTGCCGGTAGATAATATGGGCAACCGTACTAACCGCCAGCAGCTTGCAGCCATGCAGGATCAGCTTGAACACCACGGCGTACTGATTTTTTTCCCGGCGGGAGAGGTTTCCCGTCTGAGCGGCAAAGGGGTGAAGGACAGCAAATGGAGTCACGGCTTCGTTCGCCTGGCTGCCCGCTACCGCGCATCAGTGGTTCCCATTCACGTGAGTGGCAGCAACAGCATGTTGTTCTATCTGACTTCACTTATCTACCGGCCTTTGTCGATGCTGCTGCTGGTGCGGGAGATGTTCGGCAATCGTGGGGCACGGTTGAAGCTGAAAATTGGTGCGCGCATCCCTTATGCCAGCTGGCATGATGGTCATACGTCGGCTAAAGAGCTGGCCGCACGTTTTCGCCGTCATCTCTATCGTATGGCTCAAGGGAAATCGGCGTTGTTTCAGACTGAGCCAGCGATTGCCAGGGCGGAAGACCGGGCAGTGCTGAAAAAAGCACTGGCGAATTGTGAGGTGTTAGGAAAAACCAGTGACAATAAAATGATTTATCTCTGGCGGCGTAATGGCGAAGATGCTGTGCCGCTGTTGCGTGAACTGGGGCGACTGCGGGAAATCGCTTTTCGTGCGGTGGGCGAGGGCAGTGGGCGACGTCGTGATCTGGATGACTACGATGACGATTATTACCATCTGATTCTTTGGGATGAAGAGACGCTGGATATTGTTGGCGCGTATCGTTTTATGCCAACGGCTGAGCAACTGAAACTCAAAGGGCTGGAAGGGATCTACAGCCACAGCCTGTTTCATTATGGCGACCAGATGGAGCCTGTGCTGCAACAGGGTATCGAACTGGGCCGCAGTTTTATCCAGCCAGCATACTGGGGAAAACGGGGGCTGGATTATCTGTGGCTGGGCATCGGTGCCTGGCTGGCAAAGTATCCACAATACCGTTATCTGTTTGGCCCGGTATCCATCTCCGGCGGGATGCCGCTTGCGGCACGTGATCTTCTGATAGCGTTTTACCGCCTCTACTTCTCTCCGGCGCTGCCGATGGCCGTCTCCCGTCGCCCTTATCCGGCCTCACTGCCGGATGTACTGGCCCAGTTTACCGGCCAGGATTACCAGGAAGATTTACGACGCTTAAAGCGCCTGCTGAATAATCTGGGCACCGGAATACCTCCGCTTTGCAAACAGTATTCGGAGCTATGTGAAGCGGGAGGCGTGCAGTTTATTGATTTTGGTAGCGATCCTGATTTTAACCATTGTATTGATGGTCTGGTGATGGTTGATCTGACCAAACTGAAGGCCAGTCGTTATCAGCGTTACATTGGCGTACATCAACAGGCTTCAGCGCCAGAGGATGAAAAAGCGCCAGAAGAGGCGAGGCAGGATTAGTCACTGAAATGCAGCACGGCATGCTGCTCAGGGCCTGACACGCCAGGTATTGAGCAGAGGGGCAGCAATCTTAGCCTGACGGCAGCTGAGCGCTGGCGTAACCGATGCTGGACACGACGCATCACACCAGCGGCAGCCGCCAAAACGCCGGAGTAAATAGCGTCGTCATCCCTGGTCATACGGCGTTTAAAGCCTGTAAAATCAGAATAATATTCAGAAACTCCTTATTCAGTCACAATTCAGAATTTGCCATATTTTTGTCATCTTTTTTACTCAACATAACGTCAGTGTTTTAACACCCTCTTATTCGTTATCACCTCCTATTTAAAAAGGAAAAGCAATGCGCACCCGATATACTCTGCTGGCAGCGGCTCTGCTGGTCAGCCAGCTGGCCCAGGCGAAAATCTCCCCGATCTCAGAAGAGAGCCTTCGCGCCACCATTGACAGCACCACACCTGCCAGCAGTAACGCGCAGTTTCTGGAACTTAACCATGCCATTCAACAATCATTAATTGCTGCGTTGCAGAGTGACAGCGACAAGCTGACCCGCGAGCGCCTGAAAGATGCGGAGCAGAGCGACAAACAGGCCGATACTAAATGGCTGAAAGCGAGTGGCTATGACTTTGCGAAAAAAGAGAACCAGCAGGCGGGCATCGCATTGCTCAGCGCATTTCCTGCATTACCGAAAACGACCATTGCCGCCAGCCTGAAAACGGTGGAACAGGTTAACCTTAATGCCAGCCAGGGGCAGCGTACCCAGGCATTGATTGATGCTGAAGGGCAGGACCACCTCTACTTCCTTGCAGATGCACTGGGGCCAAAACTGGGCCAGGCATTTATTACCGCCTATAACAAAGGTGAGTTGGGCAAAGCCGCAGCGCTGATTAAAGCCAGTGAAGTCAGTACCAGCGCGGCGAAAAAACACTTTGATAATCCGCGTCCGTTTCTGATCCCTGGCAACAGCATTCACTTTGTGCCGGACACCGCAGTGGTGAAGGACAACGCGCCTTACAAAGCGACTGAAGGTTCTTATCCAAGCGGGCATACCAACCGCTTACACTGACGCACTGCTGCTGGGTGAGATGCTGCCGGAGCGTTTCGTGCCGCTGGTGGACCGCGCTGCCCGTTATGCTTATTCCCGCATGGTGCTGGGCGTGCACTACCCTATCGATCTGATGGGATCACGGATGGTGGCTCAGCGTAACGTGGCTCATTATCTGAATGATGCGAAATACCGTGCGTTGTTTGATGAAGCGAAGCAACAGCTGCGTGTCGCGCTGGAGAAAGAGTGTGGCACTTCGCTGGCGGAGTGCGCTAAACCTCAGGGCGCGGCGGATCCTTACAGTGCACCACAGATGAAAACTTTTTATCGCTACAGCATGACCTGGAATCTGCCGCAGGAGAAAGTGAAAGCCACGCCGGTAGTGGTGCCGGAAGGTGCAGAAGTCCTGCTGGAAGGACCGCTGCCGCAGTTGAGCGCCGCTCAGCGCCGTCATCTGATGGTTTCAACCGCGCTGGCCGGGGGATATCCGCTTTCCGGCAACACCCCGGAACAGAATTTCTGGCAGCGTCTTGATCTCTCCGCCGCCGCCAGTGCCGCGCATCACGGCGGCTGATCGCCACAGGGCGGAGGTCACTCCGCCTTTTTTCAGGGCATCTGCGGCCAGACGCCGGGACCAATCGGCAATCCCATCGCGTACCAGGCCAGTAGCAGTAGTATCCACACGCTGAAAAACACCAGCGGATAGGGAATGATCAGCATGTAATAGGTGCCCAGTTGGGCATCTTTCCGGTAGCGTTGCAAAAAGCCAAGAAACAGCGGCAGAAAGGGAGACATCGGTGCCAGCGGCAGCACGGCGGAGTCGGCGATGCGAAAGATCATCTGGGCGAAGGCCGGATGGAAGCCCAGCAGCATAAACATCGGTACAAAAATCGGTGCCAGAATCGACCAGATAGCGGAACCGCTGGCGATGAACATGCAAAGAAATGCCGAGAGAAACATCAGGCCAAGAAACGCCGGTGCGCCAGTCATCCCGGCACTTTCCAACAGATCGGTCAGCCCGACGGCCATAAACTTGCCCATGTTGCTCCAGTTGAAAAACGCCACGAATTGCGACAGTGGAAATACCATCACGATAAATCCGGCCATGCTTTTCATCGGCTCAATCAGCTGCTGCGGAATATCATCGGGTCGTTTGATCTGCCCGGTGACCACGCCATAGGTAATGCCCACCGCAAAGAAAAACAGAATGATCAGCGGCACAATCCCCTGAATAAATGGCGAGGGAATAATCGCTCCGGTCTGAGGATGGCGCAGCGGTGCCCCCTCCGGTACCACCAGCAGGGCGACCAGCGCGATAAAAATCAGCGCGGCCACGCCGCTCAGTTTCAGCCCCCGATTCTGCAATGGCGTCAGTTTTTCCAGCTTCTCATCACTGGCATGGCCCTGCCAGGCGGGCAGACGCGGCTCGATAAATTTGTCGGTCAGCAAGCCACCGGCCAGCGTCAGGACGATGACCGAACTGGCCATAAAAAACCAGTTATCCACCACGCTGACGTGAACCGTATCGCTGACGGCTTTGGCGGCTTCGCTACTGATGCCGGAAAGCAGCACATCGGTGGTGACAATCAGTAAATTGGCGGTGAAGCCGGATCCGACGCCCGCGATGGCGGCCAACAGTCCGGCCACCGGATGGCGGCCCACGGCAATAAACATCAGCGCCCCCAGTGGCGGCATGACCACCAGCGCTGCATCAGAAGAGATATGACTGAAAAAAGCAATAAACAGCACCATATAGCTGGCGTAACGGGCGCTGACGAACGAAGCCATCTTGTGCATCAGCGCCTGAAGCAGTCCCACTTTTTCCGCCAGTCCGGCACCAATCATCAGCGCGAGGATCGCCCCCAGCGGGGTAAAACTACTGAAATTCTTGATGATGTTGGGCAAAATCCATTGCAGTCCGGCGACACTGAGCAGATTTTTGACCTGGATAATCTCACCGTTGGCCGGATTTTTCACCGCAACATTGAGCCACGACAGCAATGCCGTGGCGATCATCAGTACCACTATTAACCAGACAAACAGCAAAAATGGGTTCGGCACCTTGTTGCCGATCCGCTCAATCCAGCTAAAAATCCTGCCTGGGTTTTTCCCTGCGGTCGTTGAATCACTCATGTTTTACCCTCTGGTCATTGTTATGTTGGCAATTTTTATAATTTTCGGGCCGGGTTCATGCCCGGCCTCGTTGTGTTGCAGGTGAACTTATGCCAGCGGTGAGGGACGTACACCGGCCGGGATGGGACACTGCCAGGCGTGCCCTTTACGGGTCTGGCGAAACTCTTCACGGGCGCTGGCAAGCAGACTGCTATCACTCAGTAATGCCAGCGCTGAGGCAGCCAGCGTTTTGGCTGCAAGAAACATGCCTTTGTGGGCGACAGAGGTGCGGCCCTGAGCCACCAGTTGCCAGGTGTGCAGTGGTGTACCCAGCGCGAAACAGGGTGTAAAGCACTGGGCGACGGGGACCACCCAACTGACATCACCCACGTCGGTGGAACCATACAGCACCTCATCTACCGGCGCATAAGGGGCCACCTCGTCCATCAACACCTTATCGCCCAGCCCCGCCACCCAGGCTTTCCCGGCCTGGCCTCCGGTGCGGGCGATATTCAGCTTCGCATTACGCAGGTCATCTTCGCTCAGCGTCTGGCGAATTTCCTGCGCAAACTGGCGCTCACTGGCGCTGTAATCCGGCAGGCCATAACCTTGCAGATAGCGATACATCACCTTTTCCAACGCGCGGTTCGGCAGGTAGCTGGAACAGGCCTTTTCAAAGCGGATGCTCAGGGTGGTGTCGGTCATTAGCGCGGCACCGCGAGCGATATTGCATACCCGCTGATAGATATCCTGCGTCTGTTCGGGCTGCGGAGCGCGAACCAGATACAGCACTTCGGCGTTGGCCTGCACCACATTTGGTGAACTGCCCCCGCTGTTGGTCACTGCATAGTGCAGGCGGGCCTCCGGCACTATATGCTCCCGCAGAAAGTTGGCTCCGGTGTTCATCAGCGTCACTGCGTCCAGTGCGCTGCGTCCCAGATGGGGTGAGTTGGCAGCGTGCGCCGCCACCCCTTTGAAATGAAAGGCGGCCTGAATATTGGCAAGCGTGGTGGTACTGAATATCCCGCTGAAACTTTCCGGATGCCAGGTGAATGCCGCATCCACATCGTTGAACAACCCTTCGCGCACCATAAAGGTTTTTCCGGAACCGCCTTCTTCTCCGGGGCAGCCGTAGAAGCGGACCGTGCCTGGCAGGCGCTGTTGCTCCAGCCAGGCTTTTACCGCAAAGGCGGCCGCCAGTGCAGCGGTGCCCAGCAGATTGTGACCACAGCCATGGCCGTTGCCATTCTCCACCAGTGGCTCCGCAGTGGCACAGGCGGCTTTCTGGCTCAGACCGGCCAGCGCGTCAAATTCGCCCAGCAGAGCAATCACCGGCTGGCCCTGACCATAGCTGGCGATAAAGGCCGTGGCGATGTCGCCCACGCCGCGCGCCACGCCAAAGCCTTCTTCCTCCAGCGCGTCGGCCAGCAGACCGGCGGAAAAGGTTTCGGCAAAACGGGTTTCGGGTCGGTCCCAGATAGCATCGCTCAGGGCGCTGAAGCGCGCCTGATGCTGGTCGATATATTCGGCGACAAAGGTGCTGAAATCATCGGCCATTATGCCTCCTGAAATTGCCGGATATTAAAGGCCAGCACCGCGAGGGTTTTGACCGCCACCGCCATTACCTGCTCATTAAAGTCGAACTTCTCGTTGTGGTGTCCGGCACTGAGTTCGGTGCCGAAGATGATATAAGACGCCTGGCCGCCACGTTCTTTCACCCGCTCCATCATATAGGTGGCGTCTTCGGAACCGGCTGGCTGCGCTTTGGTATCAACCAGAGAGGTCAGTTCGGCAACCTGAGCGGCCTGCTGACGGATGTAGTTGACCCAGGGCTGTGTCGGTTTGCTGCTGCGGGCTGCGCCCATCAGCGTCACTTCATGCTGCACGCCGTACATGGCCGCGGCACCGGCCAGCACCTGTAACGCCTGTTGAAAAATATGGTCGTTGATTTCGTTGGTTGCGCCACGGGTTTCCACCTTCATCATCGCCCGGTCTGCCACCACGTTGCGGCCGGTCCCCGCCTGAAGCACGCCAACGTTAATACGTGAACTGCCTGCACTGTGCTGCGGCAACGTATGCAGGGCCAGCGCCGCCTGAGCCGCGGCCAGCAGGGCGTTTTTCCCCTCTTCCGGCCGCGCCCCGGCATGTGAAGCCACCCCACGGAAGGTGACATCCAGCTTGGTCGTGGCGAGGAAGCTGTTACTGCCACAAACCAGCTCTCCGGCGGGCACCCCGGTACCGATGTGAATAGCGGTAAAAAAGTCCACATCATCCAGAACCCCCGCTGCCACCATCGATTTTGCGCCTCTGGTGCCTTCTTCCGCCGGTTGGAAAATCAGTTTGATGGTGCCGCACAGGCGAGATTCAAATTGCTTCAGCACCTGCGCGACGCCGATGCCAATTGTGGTATGACCGTCGTGACCGCAGGCATGCATCATGCCTTCATTGCAGGAGGCAAATCCTTCGGCAAAAGGCCGGTGTTCCGGTGCCTGCAACTCCACTACATCCAGCGCATCCATATCGACGCGAAACGCCATCACCGGGCCAGGGCGGCCGGTTTCCAGCGTGGCAACCAGGCCACAAAATCCCCCGGAAAAATGTGGCAGCCATTGCGACAGTGCGCCCTGTTCCAGCGCACGTTTTTCGTGCAGTGCCAGTATCTCCGGCGACGGCAGCCCCATACGGGCTTCGGCGTTTATTACCTCTTTGCCCAGTTGCAGCTGATAACCGAGCCGGTGCAGCTCTTCGGCCACCAGCGTGGCGGTACGGAACTCCAGCCAGCCTGATTCAGCATATTTATGCAAATCGCGTCGCCAGCTTTGCAGTCGCGGGGCAATTTCTTTAACAAAGTCAGTAACAGCCTGATCCATCTTTTTTTCCTCACCGTTACGGGATTAAAAATGTTGTTTTTTTCGACTGTACACACTGGCTCCAGGGGGCAGAAGATGACAATATCTTTGCTTTGATAAACATTGGTTATCACCAGTTTTGGGGATTTATGCCTGCCGCCATTAAGCTTCACCAGCTCAGAGCCTTTGTCGATGTGGCCCGTCATGGCAGCATTCGTGCCGCCAGTCGCGCCTCACGTCTGTCACAGCCCGCCCTGACTAAAGCCATTCAGGAACTGGAAGAGGTGCTTGGCGTACGGCTGTTTATCCGCCGTCGGCAGGGGGTGGTGCTGACGGAAATGGGTGATACCTTCTTTCAACATGCCAGCCTGATTCTGGAAGAGTTACGGGTGGCGCAGGAAGATATTCAGCAGCGGCTGGGGCTGGGGGGCGGCTCGGTAAACATTGGGGTGGGCGGTAGCGTGGCCCGCACGGTGATGCCACAGGTGATAACTCAGTTTCATCGCCAGTTCCCCAATGTGAAAGTGCGAATCGTTGAAGGGCAACTGGTGTCAATGATCCCTGAACTGCGCCAGGGCGAACTGGATTTCACTATCAATACCTATTATCAGAGCCATCTGGATAATGAACTGAGCTATGAAAAGCTGATGGAGCGCGAATATCGCGTGGTGGTGCGCAAGGGGCATCCGATGGAGCATGTCACCTCGCTTGCGGCGCTACAGCACTGTGACTGGACGATGCCTACACCGAAAGGCAGCTATTACCGGCTGCTGCACGATCTGTTCACTGATATGGGGATGACCCCGTCAATCAGCGTCACCTGTGAAACCTTTATGGCCTGTATCAGCCTGGTCACGCAGAGCGATTTTGTCAGTATTCTGTCGCAGGACGTGATTGCCGATCCCATTCACGGTAATCAGCTGGTGGCACTGAATTTGCAGGAAAAAATGCCGAAGGCCACCTTTTATCTGATTCAGCGTAAGGACAGTACGCTGACGCCGATGGGGGCGCACCTGGCCCGTCTGTTCCGTATGCACTGCCGTGGCGTTAAATTTCCCCTCAGCGAGGCAACGCTACGCGTGTCAGATGAATAAACATGCTGTTAAAGTGAAATATCTCAGAGCCACACTCATTCATTCGATTATCTATCAGGTGGGCGGCAGCGATGTTTGCCCGCCATCACCCGCAGGAGTCAGCCTTATGACAGCGCAGTCGGTTTCTCTGGTTCGGTATCAGCCAGTCTGGCAGTCCGGAGTGGTAGCATTAATCCTGCCGATCCAGAATCAGGAGTTTGGTATCACTATCTCTGCGGCTCAGCAGCCGGATCTCAGCGATATTGACGGTTTTTATCAGTCCGGCAACGGTGATTTCTGGTTGGCGGTGGCGGATGAGCAGGTGGTGGGATGTATTGGCCTGAAGGACATCGGTAATCAACAGGCTGCGCTACGCAAAATGTTTGTTGCCGAGGCCTGGCGGGGAAGGGAGAAAGGCATTGCCAGCGCCTTGCTGAGCCGTTTACTGGAACATGCTGCACGCCGGGAACTGCACGATATTTACCTGGGTACTACCAGTAAATTTCTGGCGGCACATCGTTTCTATGAGAAGAACGGTTTTCAGGAAGTCTCTCAGACTTCGTTACCCGATGCGTTCCCGGTAATGAAAGTGGATAGCAAATTTTACCGTCTTGCTCTGCGGCAGTAAAAATGGCATTGCGTGATTAAGATCCTGTCCCATCAGGGCTGGTTTACTCGCCATTTTGAACCTGGGCAGTGCTCGAAATCCTCACGTACTTCGTGTACGCTCCGGTTTCTGCGCGCTGTCCGTGTCCAGACTGGCTGCGACAATAACACCTGGTGGGCCAGTCTCTGAGGTGTTATTCCGGCCATCGCCAGGCCGGTATGGCACAGGATATCTGCCTTTTCGCTCAGACATTTGTCGTCAGCATCGTTCTTCCTGTCGGGATGCGTTATTCTTCGCCCGAGAGTTTTATTTATTTCCGTCTTTTCCATGCCCTACATTCCATCCTGAATAATAAATATCAGTGCGTTTTTTTGCGGTTATTATCGACAGGAAAAAGCGTCATTTTTTTTCAGTGTTTACCATTTTTTAATATTATCAGAACAGTAAGAGGCTTCTCTTTTAGCCTTGTTACCATCGCCAACATCCCAGAGATTAACGTTGAGTGAGGTTGGGGAAACGTTACATTTGATTTTAGTGCGTATTAATTCGCCAGCCACCACGCGATTTTTCCATTATCGTTGATCGGGAATTTTCAACAATAACTTCGCTGAAATTATCCTTTCTGAGGTGGCGATAATTTCTGGCGGGTCAAAGAACATTTACAGAAAACAGGCCAGCAAGGCATTACAGGCAATGAAAAAATTGCCAGGGGCTCCAGTGTCAGCCTTTATGACGCCTTACAGAGATTATAAGGAAAAGCGTAGTTTTCATTCTGTGGCATCGTGATGGCGTGTTCTTTTTTGAAAGATTCAGTCTGGAGAAATTGATACGCTTTGAATTCAATAACATTTGCAGGAGTAATTAAAATCATGGGTGTCTCAACTGAAAAAACAAGCCATGCACATGCTGTTGCATCTTTAAATACCGACCATTCATCACAAAGTAAGAAAGCGAATGCTACTAATTTAACCACAAAGGTTGATATGGTAGAAAATTTATGTGAGACATTTGCATTATCCCAGATTAAAAAATTAAGCTGAATATTTATCCATTTAAATAATTCGGGAAAAGCCCGGTGACTTACCTGTACCGCCCCCATAAAGTTGAATAGCACGCAACAAGAGTGGATCAGGCCCGTTGCCCATTATTTAACTGGAGTCAGCCCCTGAGCCTGGCTACTTACCGGGTGTATGCGGGATTGTTGGGCGGCGGCGGCCGCCCTTTATCATCAGCTCTGCGGATTGCTGGTGCTGCTCATTTTCATCAGGTCTTTATCAACAAAGAACAGGGCTTCACCGCTGTTGCCGACCAGCGCCAGTTTATCCAGCACGGATTTAAACAGCTTCTCTTCTTCATGCTGTTCAGCCACATACCATTGCAGGAAATTAAAGGTGGAGTAATCCTGTGTGGTGATCGCGGCATGTGCCAGCTCATTGATTTTGCTGGTGATCAGTTTTTCGTGATGGTAGGCCTGTTCCAGCACCTCATTCAGTGAATTAAAGGTCACTGGCGGCGCAGCGATGGTGCCCAGCACCGGCATGGATCCGGTATCGCTCAGGTAGTTAAACAGCCGCTGCATGTGCTGCATCTCTTCAGCGGAGTGTTCACGCATAAACGCAGCCGCACCTTCAAAACCTTTATCAGCACACCAGGCGCTCATTTGCAGATACAGATTGGCGGAAAAGAATTCCAGATTTAACTGGTCGTTCAGTTTGGCGGTCATTTCGCTGGTCAGCATAGCGGCTCCATATTTTTTTCGCGGTGAATTTTATTAACGGTATTATTGGGCGCATTATGCACGGCTGTCGCTAAAATAAAAACTCTTTAAGAACCTTTTTATGTCATTTTCGGGCGAATTAACGCAGTGAAAGATAAGTGATAATTATTCTCTCTGTTATTGGCAGACATTCCGTTTTTTAAATGTTTTTGATAACCATTCTTATTATTAATACGCAGCAATTTGAACCACTCAGAATGGTCTTTTTGCCGGATTTATAAAATGACTTCTGTTTAAAAATAATCAGCAGAAGTGCCGAAGGCAGAAAAAGCGATAATTTTATTCGTCGTTCGACATTATCCCTTGCGGAAAGGTGTTGCGGGCCGGGCATTTTCCGTTGATTGGTGTTGCCAGAGCCGCTGCAATCCCTTTCTGCCTGACCCGGCGATGTTCCCGGTCAGCGGGCGGTGCTGCTGCGGCTCGATTGATCGCCAGGTTTCTCTGTGCTGCTGGTCAGCAGACAGGGTTACCGCAGTCGGGTTATGACCCGGCCGCAGGCTGGCGGGCCACAGCTGGTGGGGTCCTGTCGCGCCAGCGCACCATCATGCTGCCCAGGCCGCTCAGCGTCAGCAGTGACACCACGCCTGTCCAGCCGGTTTTCTCCAGCATGATGCTGCCAGCAGCGGAGCCTGCCGCCATACCGATAAATACGCCGGTAAACATCAGCGCATTCAGCCTGCTGCGCGCAGCAGGCTCCAGACTGAAGATGATCGACTGGTGCGACACCAGCGTCGACTGCACACCAAAATCAAAGCCAATCGCCGAGAGGACAATTACCGCCAGCGCCCAGGGAGCAGGCAGCCACGGCAGCAGGAACATCAGTGCGAAGGAGAGGGTAGCGACCGTCGTGCCAATCAGGGTGACCCGCCGGGGACCACGACGATCGGCCAGTGTTCCGGCCAGCGGTGCCGCCAGTGCACCCGCAGCCCCTGCCAGGCCAAAGGATCCGGCTGTTGCACTGCCCAGCTGCCAGCTGTCATGCAGCATTACCGCCAGCGTCGACCAGAAGGCGCTGAACCCGACCGACAGCAGCGCCTGGGACAGCGTAGCGCGCCGCAACGCAGGATAGTGGCACCAGAGGTGACGCATGGAAGAGAGCAGCGCCGGATAACGCATCTGCGTAGCCGGAGGCATTGACGGCAGGCTGCGCCACAGCACCAGGGTGATGGCGGTAACCATCACCGCTGCGGCGATAAACATGCTGCGCCAGCCAAAATACGCGGCCACGAAGCCACTCAGCACGCGGGACAGCAGGATCCCCAGCAGCAGCCCGGTCATTACGCTGCCGACGGTTTTACCGCGCTGTGCGGCGGGAGAGAGCTGGGCAGAGGCCGGAACAATATCCTGTGCCACGGTGGCGGCAATCCCCACCGTAAGGCTGGCAAGCAGCAGCATACCGATCCCGCTGCTACTGGCACTGAATACCAGCGCGCAGGCCAGCAGCAGCCCTTTCAGAGCAATAATCTGTCGTCGGTCATGGCGATCGCCCAGCGGTGCCAGCAGCAGAATGCCAAGCGCATAACCCGCCTGCGTCAGCGTCGGCACCAGACCCACGGTGGAGACGGTGGCATGCAGCTCCCTGACCAGAATCCCCAGCATCGGCTGGCTGTAATAGATGGAGGCTACGCTGAAGCCTGCGCCGGTCGCCAGTATTACGACGGTGCGACGGGCAAGGGGGGCGTGTGGCGAAGGGGATATCATCTCCTCTCCTGATAACCTGATGAGATAAGGAGCACATTTTTAACGCCGGGCGGGGAAGCGTGGTAGTGGCCTGCCCGGTAATACTGTTATACGCTGAATGCATGAAAGAAATCCCTTTGTCAGGCACCGACCGTATAGAGTTGATGCAAACCTTTATCCGTATTGTTGAAGCGGGCAGCTTGTCTGCGGCGGCTGCCCGTTTGCAAACCACCCAACCCACCGTCAGCCGACGTTTACAGACCCTGGAGAAATTGCTGGGGCTGAAGCTGATACAGCGCACCACGCACGTGATGAAGTTAACCGATGACGGCCAACGCTGCTTTGCCCATGCTCAGACGCTGATTGAGAACTGGCGGGCCATAGAAGACGATCTTCGGGGGGTAACCGAAGAGCCGGTCGGGCTGTTACGGGTGCTGGTGCCACATGCATTTGGTCAGGATCAGATGATTGCGCCATTGCAGCGCTATTTGCAGAGCTATCCAAAAATGACCGTGGAGTGGATGCTCAGTGACCGGCGGCCAGACTTTATTGCTGAAGGGATAGATTGCGCGGTGCATATCGGGGCGATGACCGATTCCTCAGTGGTGGCGGTGCTGGTTGCAGAAGTGCCGCGCATTGTGGTGGCCGCGCCGGAATTATCTGCCGGGCATAACCCGGTGCATCATCCGCAAGCCTTGAAAAGCTATCCCTGGGTGGCGCTCAGCACTTTCTATCGCAATCAGATGGTGCTGCATAGCGACAACGGCACAACAGAGCAGATTGATATCCAGCCCCGATTGTTGACCGACAGTCTGTATGCCTTGCGCAACAGTGTGCTGCTGGGGATGGGCGTTGGGGTGGCGTCAAAATGGGCGGTAACGGAGGATATTGCCAGCGGGCGGCTGCTGCATCTTTGTCCCGCCTGGTATGCAGAGCCGCTGCCGGTTTTTCTGGTCTATCCCTGGGCGCGTTATTATCCTGCCAAACTGCGTCAGTTTCTGGCGCTGATGCGACAGGTGTTGCCGCTGATTGGCGGCACCCAGGCACCGACTCTCTGAGCAGGCTGGGTCGGCTAAAGGCCATACCCCTCATCAAATAACGTGGTCTTGCAGTTAAGGACAAGGCGTGGCTCTTGCAGCAGGGGAGAAAGAAAAACTAGCCTGATGTTCAGTCGGACGACTTATCAGGCTACCCGGTTTTATACTGTTTTCAGAAGGTTTCCCAGTTACCCTGGTCGCCTGGCAGTGCTTTGAGGGGGAGACTCAATGCGGGCACTGGGGTGGTTTGAATGGTGTTCTTTACCGGCGCACTGCTCTGGCTGCGGCCCTGGGCCTCGTCGGTTGTGTATGATCCCATTACCTGAGAAAGTTGGCCGGCCCGCTCTTCCAGCAGCGCAGAGGCTGCCGCAGACTCCTGCACTAACGCTGCGTTTTGCTGCGTAACGCGATCCATTTCGCTCACCGCCAGTCCAATTTGATCAATTCCCCGGCTTTGCTCATCGGAAGCGGAAGCAATCTCACCCATAATGTCGGTGACGCGCATCACCGCCGCGACAATATCGTTCATGGTTTTACCGGCGATGGAAACCTGCTGAGATCCGGCGTCCACGCAGCTGACCGAGGCTTCGATCAGGGTTTTAATCTCTTTCGCCGCCTGTGCACTGCGTTGCGCCAGATTACGCACTTCCCCTGCCACGACAGCAAATCCCCGACCCTGTTCCCCTGCGCGGGCGGCTTCCACCGCCGCGTTAAGCGCCAGGATATTGGTCTGGAAGGCAATACTGTCAATCACGCTGATAATGTCCGCTATTTTTTGTGAGCTGCCGGCAATCTCATTCATGGTTTTCACCACGCCATCCACCATCTGGCCACCTTTTCCGGCGGTTTCTGATGCGCTTTTTGCCAGCTGTGAAGCTTGGCGGGCATTCTCCGTGTTTTGTTTCACCGCGGCGGTCAGCTCCTCCATACTGGCTGCGGTCTGTTCCAGAGAGGCAGCCTGCTGTTCGGTTCTGGCTGAAAGATCGCTGTTACCCCGTGAAATCTCCCCGGCACCAGCATAGATGGCAATGGCGCTGTCGCGAACGTGGGTGACACTGGCTTTTAACGACTGCTGCATCACGATGAGACGTGTGGAGAGCGCGGCCATTTCACTCCGGCCCTCCACTGGCAGGCGACCGGAAAAGTCGCCATCAACAATCTGCTGAATGAAGACATCCACCAGCTTCAGCGGTGTTAACAGTACCGCTTTAATTACCATCCAGATGGTGAGTACCAGCAGTGCCAGCACTAGCACCACGCTACCCAGCGTCCACACCATGTGGCTGAAGCTTTGCTGATTCTGCTCCACACCGGTGGCCAGCAGCGCGTTATTTTGTGTGCGCCACTGGTTATAGTTTTCTTCCATCACTTCCTGCGCTTTCTGCGTGTCCAGATTACCGTAGGCTGCATAATTATTGGCCCGCAGATACTGAATTGACATGGTCAGGGTATCGAACAGTTGCTGATAGCTGCTGGCAACATGCGCTGTCAGCTCAGGGCTTTGTCCGGTAATGGCGGGTGCATTTTTGTAGGCGTCAAAATGTTGCTGTGCCACCTGTAGTGAGGTTGTCGCGTCAGACAGCAGTTTGGCTATTGCTGCCTGTGCTGGTGCGTCGCTCTGATTCTTCAGAAAGCGAATAGCGACACGGTTAATCGTTACCCTGGTCTTAATCAGGGCCTGCCAGCTGTCGCTGAGCTGCTCCTGTTGATGATTCAGTGAGTTGGCTTGAGTGAAATTATTTTTATCCTGGTTAATGGCTTTAAAAGAGAGGGCGCTGGAAATCAGCAGCAGCCCGCTTAACACCACCAGCATAAGGATAATGCTGGTAACGACCTTCATATTTTTAATCATGCTGTGCACTCTGTAATAGGGAAAAACCCGCTGAACAGGTTATCGGATCACCGTGACAGGAACTTTATGCTGGTCATCGCAGAATTTTTCACCAGCGGGAGCCATGCCGGATATCGTCAGCTTTGTGCGCCGGGCTGATTGTGCAGGTGCCACCAGCATTGGGGATCGTCGCTCAGGCTCAGGCAGGCCTGGCGGAGTGTAGCCAGGGTAATCTGCGGGTAAATATCCGGGGTCAGCGGCGGTAAATTTATCCGCTGATGTTGCCAGTGCCCGACACACTGCGCCGGACTGCCGGGAGGATGCGACGCAAGTGTGCGCTGCTGCGCGGCGATGCACGCCTCCAGCTCTGCGGCAGATAAGGTGGCGATGACGGCAATCATCTGCTGCACAAAGCTGACGATGTGCTGATAAAGCTCCCCGCAGGGGACAAGCGGCGATTGCAGGGCAAACAGCAGACCGGCGTGGCCTGCAAGATGCTGAAAGCGGCAGCTGACCACATAGCCGATATTCTTCTCCACGCGAAAGCGTTGGAAAAAACGTGGGCCATACAGGGTCGCCAGTAGCTGACAGGTGGCGATATTCAGTAAAGAGAGCTCAGCCAGCGGGCAGAAGACGATAACGGCGGCGTCATCACTGCGGGTCGCAACGGCGTAACAGGATTTATCCGGCAGCGCGGGTCGGTACTGACCGCAAGAGAAGTGCAGCGCGGCGGGGAAAGCGGATAACAACCGGGCAAGCGGCTGGCTGAGCTGTTGATCTTCCGCATACAGCGCCGCCTGCCAGTCGGTATCGCGCAGACTGCCCGGCAGTGGCAGGACCGGGCTGAACGCCGTGGCTGACGGGTGTAACAGCTGTTGCAGATGATGCAGCAGGCAGCGCACGGCGACGTCATCAAAATTTGCCTGCCTGCTGCGCTGATATGCGCGCTCAGCCTGCGCCATTACGGCTTCTGAAGGCGAATTCAGCGCGCTCAGCGCGCCAGCCAGCCCCGCCAGCATTAACTCTTTACCGGCGCTGAGTTGCAGCAGCCATAGTCCCTGCTGCTGTACAAAGCGCAGATCGCCGCCGCGATGACGACAGTTGGCCATCGCCGGTTGCAGGGCGGCCGTCATCACCGCTGCACACGCTTCGCTCAGCCACTGGCCGGGCCCTGGCGTGAGCAACAGCGTGGGTTGACCACGGCAAACGAAAATCTGTAACGGGGCCGACGTCGCAGGCAAAACCGGCAACGGCAGTGCGCTGTCAGGCTGGTGAAACCGCATCTTCGCTGCCGGACGTTGTTTGCCGCTGAGGGATAACGCAACGTCGTGCTCAGTGCGGGCGGGTTGTCGCAGTGAACCACAGGAGAGCGTAAACCCCTGGGCCACGCAGTGCGGCAAATCGTCCTGTGCGCTCAGCCACAGCCGGGTCATATTCTGCGCTGACAGCCGGGTAAGCAGTTTTCGCCACTGCGTTAACCGTGCTGTCAGACCTTCCGCTGAAGCGGCTTCGTCAGTCAGGCCTTCCGGCGGCGCAAAGCCAAATGCCAGTATTCGCAGCCGCTCAACGGGGGACTGCGCGGCAAAATCGCGCTGGGCCAGACGGGCATAATGCGCCAGCTGTGGCCCGGTCATGCTGGCGGCCTGTTTCAGCCACCGGCCGAATAGGGCTTCAGTTTCTGCGTTTTGCTGATGGCCGCCAGCATTGAGTTGAAAAGCTACGCTCAGCAGGGACTGATGTGGACTGCGGTAAGGCTCCAGCAGCTGAATATTGTCGCACTGTTCCCGTAATGCCTCTGCCAGGCTGTGTTCAGCTTTATCGTGCAGCAGCTCGCGCAGTATGGAAAACAGGCCGGGATCGACACCGCTAAGCGGAAAACTTAACAGCAGCGCCGTGTGATGACTGTGCAGGGCAAAGGTCCGCTCAGGACGCAGGCGGAGCAGCGGATCGCAGGGTGAGGGCATGACGGAGGGACTGGTCTGAAAAGCCCGCCCGACCTGTTGTGCCAGTGCGGTCAGCTCGGTTAACGGCTGGGGGCCCAGCAACCACAGGTGCAGGTTTGCCATATGAAACCAGCGCTGATGATAATCCTGTAATGCCTGGCGCAGCGCGCTGCTGTCGTGGCCAAAGTGGCTCAGCGAACCAACGTGAAAATTATGTATGGGATGCGGGAAGGCAAACGCCTGGCTGAGCGCGGCGTCCCGCAGCGTGGCGCTGTGGCTGCACAACATGCGGTATTCCGCATCAATAACCCTGGCTTCCTGCGCTGTCGCCTCATGGCTCAGCAGCGGGTTGACCAGCATATCCACCAGCCGCTCCAGCCCGTCGGCCAGGCTTTCGGCGGCGGATTCAAAGAACCAGGCGGTCTGATTTGCCAGGGTGGTGGCATTCAGCGAGGCACCCTGCGCGGCGGCCCAGGCCATCAGCCGCTGCTGATGCTGAAAATTCGCGCTACCGGCAAAGAGCACGTGCTCCAGCAGATGCGCCAGTCCCGGCCATGCCTGCGGTTCCTGATGGCTGCCCGCCGCCAGTTGGATCAGTGCGGCGGCCCGTGGCGCATCCGCATCGTGGATCACCGTCACCCGCAGCCCATTCTCCAGCCTCAGCTGCCTGCTCATACTTTGAAAATCAGCTGCGAGTTGACGCGGTTGCGAAACTGTAACTGGTCAATGCGCATGTTGCTGCATTCAGCCTGCCGCCGCGCGTCGAGGATCTTTTCGTGGTGCGGCGATTTGCTGCATACCGGGTCGGCATTGTCCGCATTGCCGGTCAGCATAAAGGCCTGGCAGCGGCAGCCGCCAAAATCCTGCTCTTTTTCCGAACAGGAGCGGCACGGCTCCGGCATCCAGTCGAAGCCGCGATATTTGTTGAAGCCGAACGATTCATACCAGATTTGCTGAAGACTGTGCTCCAGCACCGACGGGAACTGTACCGGCAGCTGACGGGCGCTGTGGCAGGGAAGCGCCATCCCTTCCGGCGTAACGCTTAAGAAAATCGCTCCCCAGCCGCCCATGCAGCCTTTAGGGCGTTCTTCGTAATAGTCGGGGGTGACAAACAGTAGGTTAGCCAGATTGCTGTCGGCGCTCATTTTTTCACGGTAGCGCTGGACGACCGCTTCCGCACTGGCAATCTGCTGGCGGGTTGGCAACAGTCCATCCCGGTTGAGTTGCGCCCAGCCGTAAAACTGGCAGGTAGCCAGCTCGACGTCATCGGCTTCCAGCTCAATCGCCAGATCGATAATCCGGTCGATCTGGTCGATATTGTGCCGGTGCAGCACAAAGTTCAGCACCATCGGATAGCCGTGCGCTTTGACTGCTTTTGCCATCGCCAGCTTCTGCTGGAAGGCTTTCTGCGATCCCGCCAGCGCGGCGTTCAGCGTCTCATCGCTGGCCTGAAAACTGATCTGAATATGATCCAGACCGGCATCGGCAAAGGCATCGATCTTCTTCTCCGTCAGGCCGATGCCGGAGGTGATCAGGTTGGTGTAAAAACCCAGATCGCGCGCGGCACGGATCAGTTCCGGCAGATCCTTACGCACCAGCGGTTCGCCGCCGGAAAAACCCAGCTGTACCGCGCCCATCTGCCGCGCCTGCCTGAAGACCTCAATCCACTGTTCGGTAGTCAGCTCCTGCTCTTCGCGGGCAAAATCCAGTGGGTTGGAGCAGTACGGGCACTGCAACGGGCAGCGGTAGGTCAGCTCTGCCAGCAGCCACAGCGGCGGATTGATTTGAGGTTTAAGCGGGTTCACGCAGGATTATCCACTTCTGTTCTACTGCCTGGCTGAGAAACTCTCTGACATCGTCGTCAACGCCACCCGCGTCCGGAAAAGCGGCATTGAGCACGGTAATCAGTTCTGCGATGCAACGCTTGCCATCCACCTGTTGCAGGATGGCGGCGGCGCTCTCATTGAGCTTTGCCATGCCTTCCGGATAGAGGATCACATAGCATTGCTGGGTGGGCTCCCATTGCAGACGGTAGCCCCGGCGAAAGGCGGCAATATGCCGATCGGTGATATTCATTACAGCAGTCTCTCATTGTGCCAGACCGGCTGGTCGGTGACGGTGTGATAAGGCGGACGGTTCAGCTCCCAGGCCATGCTCATGGCATCCAGCATGCTCCACAGGATATCCAGCTTGAACTGGAGAATTTGCAACATCCTTTGCTGTTTTTCCACCGTGGTGCACCAGGCTTTCGCCAGCGCCAGTCCGTGCTCGACATCGCGGTTAGCCTGGCTCAGACGGCTACGGAAATAGTGATAGCCTTCGGCTTCAATCCAGCCGTAATGCTTTGGCCAGCTGTCGAGGCGCGCCTGATGGATTTGCGGAGCAAACAGCTCGGTCAGTGAGCTACAGGCGGCTTTCTGCCAGACGGCCCGTCGGGCAAAGTTGACGTAGGCATCCACCGCAAAGCGTACGTCGGGCAGCACCCGCTCTTCCGACAGCAGTTGCTCACGCGGCAGCCCGACGGCCTCGCCCAGTCGTAGCCAGGCTTCAATACCGCCCTGACTGCTCTCCTGCCCGTCGTGATCGAGAATACGTTGCACCCATTTGCGACGGACCTGCGGGTCCGGGCAGTTGGCCATAATCGCCGCGTCTTTTATCGGGATGCTGGTCTGATAATAGAAGCGATTTGCCACCCAGCCCTGGATCTGCTCGCGGCTGGCCTGACCGTTGTGCATCGCGATGTGATAAGGGTGATGGATATGGTAATAAGCGCCGCGTGCCCGCAGCGCCTGCTCAAAGGCATCTGGCGTCATCGCTTCTGCCGGCATCGTGTCTGGCTTCATCTTCATCTCGTTACAGGTCAATTTGCATCCCGTCCCAGCTGACTTCAATGCCCGCTCTGGTCAACGCAAGGCGTTCGGCTGACTCTTCATCAAGGATTGGGTTGGTGTTGTTAATGTGGATCAGGATTTTGCGTTCTGCCGGCAGGGAGGCCAACAGGGCCAGCAGCCCGCCTTCTTCCGCCAGGGCCAGATGGCCCATATCCCGGCCGGTATTGCGTCCGACACCGCTGTTTGCCAGTTCGTTATCCTGCCACAGGGTGCCATCAATCAGCAGGCAGTCGGCCTTATGCAGCTACTCCAGCAACAGCGCGTCCGGCTCGCCGAGGCCCGGTGCATACAGCAGCGTTTTGCCGCTGCGGCTGTCGGCAATAAACAGCGCCACGTTGTGGCCGGGCAGCGGTCGGTCACGGTAAGGGGAGTAGGGCGGCGCATTGCTGAGCAGCGGGATGGCGGTGAAGGTCAGCGCCGGACAGACCGCCACTGAAAAAGGTTCACCGGGCGTAATGGCATGATGTACCAGGCCGCCGTTCCAGTGGCTGAGCATGGGAAAAACCGGGAAGCCGGTGCTCAGATCCTGATGCACTTCTGACGTGCACCAGACCTGATGTGGGCAACCTTCACGCAGGCTGAGCAGGCCGGTGGTGTGATCGATCTGGCTGTCGGTCAGGATTATCGAGCCAATCGCCGTGCCGCGCAGCACCCCCTGTTTGTTCAGCACCGGCGTGGCGGCAATCTGCTGAGCAATATCCGGAGAGGCGTTGCACAGCACAAAATCAACGCCGTTATCACTGATGGCGATGGATGACTGAGTGCGGGCTGAGGTTTTCAGGGTGCCGTTACGCAGGCCCTGGCAGTTTTTGCAATTGCAGTTCCACTGAGGGAAGCCACCGCCCGCAGCAGAACCGAGAACGTTAATCTGCATGTGTGAACCAGCAAAGAAAAAGGAAGATGCCCACCGAAGTGGGCACAGGGGATTAGCGGTTGGAGATGTACAGCGTGACTTCTAAGCCCAGACGTAAATCAACAAATTTTGGTTTAGTCCACTTCATGGTGCTCTCCTCATGGTGTTTATCAAAAAGCCGTCATAATGACGGAGGGTGATCGGTTTATCGGCAATTATCTTATATTTTCTGAAACGAATGTTGCGCCTGTGTCACATTGATATCAACCCTGTGTAAAGCAGGGATTAACCTCAAAAGCTTTCAAAATGTTCCAGGTGGTTCATTTTCCCCAGGTTTTCTTTAATACCCGCAGCCAGTTGCGCCAGCAGATTTTTTCAATCAGCTGGCTGGAATAGCCTGCCGAAGTCATCGCGGCAATCAGTCGGGGTAGCCCGGCGACATCGCCCAGTTGTTCAGGCACGCTGATGCCATCGAAATCGGATCCCAGCCCCACGCCCTCTTCACCCAGCCTGTTCAGCAGCCAGTCCAGGTGACGGATGATTTCGCTCAGTGGCGTACTGCCATCGCGTTTGCCATCGGCGCGCAAAAACGCGTTGCCAAAATTCACGCCGACAAAGCCATCGCTGGCGGCGATGGCGTCCAGCTGGCGGTCGGTCAGATTGCGCGGCTGGGGGCAAAGCGTATGCGCATTAGAATGGCTGGCAACCAGCGGCGCGCTGCTCAGTCGGGCGGTCTGCCAGAAGGCTTTCTCATTCATATGAGAGAGGTCAATCAGTAGCTTATGCTGATTGCAGAGCCGCAGCAGATTCAGACCGGCAGCCGTCAGCCCCTCGCCGCTGTCCGGTGAGCCGGGAAAAGCCCCGGTCACGCCGTGACCAAACACATTTTGCAGGTTCCATAATGGCCCGATGCTGCGCAGTCCGGCGGCGATCCAGCCTTCCAGCTGGCTGCATTCGGCATCCAGCGCTTCAGCGCCTTCAATGTGCAACACCATTGCCAGCACGCCGTCAGCGATGCACTTTTCTGTCTCCTCAGCGCTCTGACAGACACGGGCCTGGCCCTGCGAGCGCTCTGCCACCTGATGCAGCAAGGCAATCTGCGCGTCGGTGATGGCCAGCGGGCTGTGACTGCGTTCATCGTAAGCCGGGTTATGCTGCCTGACATAGTGTGCAGGCGGTACGAAAACGGCAAACAGCCCGCCGGCAAATCCCCCCTGGCGAATGCGGGCCATATCCAGATGTCCTTCCAGCGAGCGATGGAGAAAATCCCCCACCGCATCGTCGGACTGATGCAGCCACAGCCGGAGCAACAGATCGTTATGTCCGTCAAAGACGGGCGGTGAAGAAGCAGGCCGGGCTTGGGTCATAATGAATAATCTGGCGGTTGACTGAAAGTATATGCAATGTTAACGAAATGATATCTTAAAACCGCGCGTCTCTGCCCGGCCAAAATGTGCGGTTCAGCATAAACAACCTTAAGGAGCCAACCGATGTCCCGAATGACTGCGAAAGACTTCTCTCCTGAATTGCTGGAAATTTATGATTATTACGTTCATGGCAAAATCACCAAGCGTGAATTTTTATCGCTGGCCGGTAAGTTTGCCGTTGGCGGACTGACGGCGGCGGCGCTGCTCTCCTCGCTCAGCCCCAATTACGCGCTGGCGCAGCAGGTGGAATTTACCGATCCGGATATCCTGCCGGAGTACATTCATTATCCTTCACCGCAGGGCAATAAAAGCGTGCGTGGCTATCTGGTGCGCCCGGCAAAAGCCAGCGGTAAGCTGCCTGCGGTGGTGGTGGTGCACGAAAACCGCGGGCTGAATCCCTATATTGAAGATGTGGCGCGGCGGGTTGCGAAGGCCGGATTTATTGCGCTGGCACCGGACGGCCTCAGCGCGATGGGCGGTTATCCCGGCAACGATGAAAAGGGGCGCGAGCTGCAACAGCAGATCGATCCGACCCGATTAATGAACGACTTTTTCGCCGCGATTGAGTTTCTGATGCAGGATGCGCGGACCACTGGCAAAGTGGGTATCACCGGCTTTTGTTATGGCGGTGGCGTAGCCAATGCCGCTGCGGTGGCATACACGGAGCTGGCCTGCGCGGTGCCATTTTATGGTCGTCAGCCGGATGCGAAAGACGTGGCGCGTATCAAGGCTCCGCTGTTGCTGCACTATGCCGGGCTGGACACGCGCATCAATGAAGGCTGGCCCGCGTATGAGGCGGCGCTGAAAGCCAGTAACAAGGTGTATGAGGCGCATATCTATCCGGAAGTCAATCACGGCTTTCACAACGATTCGACGCCGCGCTACGATAAAGCCGCCGCCGACCTCGCCTGGCAGCGCACCCTCGGCTGGTTTAATAAGTATCTGGTTTAAGGACGAAAAAACACGCTGCCCGATCGCGCCAGCACTGACGCAACCTCCACGGTGAAGTTAACTGGCGTGCTTATTGACGTGGCCGGAGATTCGATTATCGTAATGTATCCAGTTATATAACGATGAGCGTTTAATCATGTCCGGATGTAAAGCTTTTACCCTTACCCGCCTGGCGGGTGCCGCCGCCGTTCTGCTGGCGCTTTCCAGCGCGGCGCAGGCGGCGGATGATTTCCGCGTCACTTATGCCGGGTCGATGGGTGTGGTGATGGACAAGGCGCTGGGACCGGCGTTTGCCAGGGAAAATAAGGTGAATTACCAGGGACAGGGGCAGGGCGCATATGGCATGGCAAATCTGCTGGCGTCGAAAAAGGTGGTGGCGGATGTGTTTGTTTCCGTGACGCCCGGACCGATTGCCGTGCTGCAAAAAGCCGGGCTGGTGGACCATGCGGTGCCGGTCGCCAGTACCAGTATGGTGATTGCCTGGAATCCGAAGGGCAAATACGCCGCGCAGTTCAACGCCATTCGTGACCACCAGCAGGGGGCGAAAGCGTGGTGGCAGGTGCTGCAAACGCCGTCGTTGCGTTTTGGTCGCACCGATCCTGCCACCGATCCGCAGGGGCAGAACATCATTTTCACCATGCTGCTGGCCAGTCGTTACTATCAGCAGCCGGATCTGGCGAACAAGGTGTTGGGTGATGTGCAGAATCCTCAGCAGGTGTTTGCGGAAGGTGGCCTGCTGACGCGTCTTGAAGCCGGACAGATTGATGCAGCTTCTGGCTATGAAAGCGCTACCCGCTCGGCACATCTGCCCTACATTACCCTGCCGGATGAAATCAACCTGAGCGATCCGTCGCTGGATAAAGAGTGGTACAGCCGGGTCAGTTTTGACATCACCGACGCCAAAGGCCAGAAAAAAACGCTGCATACCCAGCCGCTGGTGTTTTATGCCGCCGTGCTGAAAAACGCGCCACACCCTGAAATGGCACAGAAGTTTGTGCAGTTTATGCAGGGAAAAGAGGGGCAGACGTTGTTGCAGAACCATGGCTATGGCGCGCCGAAAGGCGGGGCGATGTAAGGTGCGATCGCTGTGGCTGGGGATACCGGCAGTGCTGCTGTTGGTCACGCCTTTTATCACCCTGCTGGCGATTACGCCGTGGTCCACTTTTCAGCTGGCGTGGGGTGACGGCCATGCCGTTGCCACCTCGCTGGCGATGAGTGCGGTTGCTGTTCCGCTGATTATTGCCGCTGGTCTGCCGCTGGCCCTGTGGCTGTCCAGAACCTCGTCGCGCTGGCGTGGGGCGGTGGAAGTGGCGGTGCTGGTGCCTCTGCTGACCCCGCCTCTGGCGATGGGGATCCTGCTGGTGTCGGTGTTTGGTCCCTATGGTTCGCTTGGCGAAGTGCTGGCTACGCTCGGTGTGTCGCTGAATAACAATGCCGGGGCCTTTATCATTGCGCAATTTTATGGCGGTTTACCGTGGTTTGTGGTTGCTGCCAGAGCCGCCTTTGAGCAGGTATCGGTCGATATTGAAGAGGCTGGACAGACGCTCGGGGCCACGGCGTGGCAGATTTTCTGGCGACTGACGCTGCCACAGGCGGCGAGGGGGCTGGCGGCCGCGCTGGCCCTGACCTGGGGCAGGGTGATCGGTGAGTTCGGTATCGTGCTGGTTTTCAGCTATTTTCCTCAGGGGATCCCGGTCAAACTGTTTATCAATTTGCAGAATGACGGCGTTGACGCGGTTTACTCGCTGTTATGGCTGCTGCTGCTGGTGACCCTGCCACTACCGTTGTGGTGCGTGATGCGAGCCGGACGGGAAACGTCCAAAATGGGCGATAGTTGAGCCTGCATCACAAATGTGTGACAGCAGGATGACAGTCAGTTGCCTGTATTCTAAAAGGCCATTAACTACGCTGAGTCAGGCTTAAGTCGTACTAAAATAGCGCCAAAAAATCATTTGCCCGACATTGTTCTTTTCCTCCGTGATATTTCCCCCAGCTTCTGCGCCCGTGGCCCGGGGGGCAGGTGACAAATCACATTGACGATGACAGTGAAGCGGTCCTAATCTGACGCTGAAGCCACGCCCCGCGCTTTGTGCGGAAAATGACGTGGATATAATCACCGGGGCTATCATGTTACTGACCAATCCAGACCAGGCAAAAATTCAGCCGGCGCAGCAGGTTTCTCTTGATCGAATCTGGCGTCAGGCCGATCTGTTAATGCTGTTTATTTGTTGGGGGCTGCTGCTTTTTGCGGGGGTGATCGGCTGGTTTAATGATGATGTAAAGCTGGCACTGATTACCGGTATCACGCTGACGCTCAGCGCAACCGTGGTCAGAGCTCTGCTGCCTGGTCGGTTGTTCACCCGCCTCTGGTTTGCCTTTGTGCTGATCGCCTATGCCGCATTGATTATTCAGTTGGGGAACGGTGATACGGAATACCATTTCTCGATTTTTGTGCTGCTCTCTGCGCTGCTGGCCTATCGCGATTATCGCCCGTTGCTGATGGGCGCGGCGACGGCTGCGGTTCACCATGTACTGTTTAATTATCTTCAGGAAAACGGGCTGTTTGATGTGGTGGTATTTATGCATCCTGGTTTTCATATGGTGGTGTTTCATGCGCTTTTTGTGGTGGCGCAGACGGCTATTCTGGTCGCCATTGCGTTGAATATGGCGGCCGATGCCCGCTCTGCCAGTGAGGTGGCGCATCTGGCATCGTGGATCACCCGCGAGCCGGGGAAACTGACGCTGGCACAGGATGAAGAGGCGACGGAAACGGCCTTTGGTAAAACCTTTAATAACACCCTGGGCACCATGGGTGACACCTTGTGTCAGGTGAGCGACGGCGTCAGCCAACTGCTCATCGCTTCCGAGAGTATTTTGCAGCGCAACGCCGCGCTCTCTACGCGCACCGATGAGCAGGCGGCAGCGTTAGCCACTGCCGCCAGCGCGATGGAAGAGATGAATTCGGCGGCGATGCTGGCCAGTGAAAAGGCGCAAAGGGCGCGTGAGCTGGCGGCGAGCACCAGTAAAGTGGCGCTGAAAGGCGGCGAAAAAATTGATGATGCGGTGGAGTCAATGGCGCAGATTGACGAAGAATCCCGCCGGATCAATGCCGCGCTTGAGCTGATCGACAGCATCGCTTTCCAGACCAATATTCTGTCGCTGAATGCGTCAGTAGAAGCAGCGAGTGCGGGTGTTCACGGCAAAGGTTTCGCGGTAGTCGCCTCTGAAGTGCGTACGCTGGCCGTGCGCTGTGAAGGTGCCGCAAAAGAAATTCATCAGTTGATTGGTACGTCGGTGGAGTGTACCCGCAGTGGTTCACAGCAGGTGACCCATGCCGGGCATACCATGCGCGAGATTATCGCCAGCATTGAAGGGTTGACGTTGCTGGTCAATGAGCTGTCTGAGATGAGCGAACAGCAGTGCAGCAGTATTACCCGGATGCGCGACAGCATCGCCAGTATTGACCGCAGCGTGCAGGATAACGTGGGACACGTCAGCGAAACGGTCCAGGTGGCTCAACAGCAACAACAACAGGCAGATGCGCTGAAACAGGCGATTGGCGTATTCCGGTTTGCCTGACGAAATGGGCAGGGGGAGCAGATGCTCCCCCGATATACTCCGCCTCAGATTTAACAGAGGGCGGATGCGCTGACCCGTCGGGTATCAGATAGCTGTCCAGCAGTAGCCGTCAGGCGACGTACTGACTCGTCCCACCGCGCTGTCGCTGAAATGCACGGTAAACAGGGTGGCATTGTGCTCAACGGCGTAGTCCAGTAATACCTTACGTGAGCGGCGTGCCGCATCTTTATCCTGGCAAAACACCGAAGAGAGTTCCGGGTTGGCTACCTGCATCTGATTATGCATAACGTCCCCGGTGAACAGCGCGATCTCTCCTGCGGAGGCAAATGCAATGCTCATATGACCGGCGCTGTGCCCCTGCGTTGGCAGATAGTGGATGCCCGGCAGGATTTCGCCACCGCTCGCCGCCACCGTCTGTACTTTCCCCACCTCAATCAATGGCTGTACGCTGTCGGCAAAAATCACCGTTCTTTCTGCCGCTGCCGGCGTCTGATACCAGTCAATTTCTTCCTGTGGGATAATCCATCGTGCATTGGGGAAAGTTGGCACCCACCCTGTGCCATCCCAGTGGGTGTTCCAGCCAACGTGGTCAATGTGCAGGTGGGTATGTAATACGTAGTCGATGTCTTGCGGCTCTAATCCGCTGGCAAGAAAATTCTCCATCCACGGGCTGTTCAACCGGTCAAACTGTGGGCTGAAGGGGCGTGATTTATTGTTACCCGTTGCGGTATCAATCAGAAAGCGCCCCTGTGGCGATTCGACCAGCCAGCTATGAACAGCGATATCCAGTGTGTTTTGCCGGGTCATTCCGGGGTAAGAGTGCGCAAGCTGTTGCTCTGTCACCTCCGGAAACAGGACTTCTGCGGGCAGGCTCAGTCTTTGTTCAATCAGTTTGCTGATGCGCAGTTCACCAACTTTCCAGCATTGCAGTTTGCTCATAGCGGTCCTTGTAAGTGGGAATAAGCCAGAATTCATCCAAAATTTATCATTGTTTATCAGTCAGGTCGCGGTTGTGAAGCCTGAGATTGAGCTGGTTCGTAGTACGCCAGTAAAGGCGTACTTTGAACTATAGCTGGATATTATTATCTGCTGTTGTCAGGGCTGAGGTTCATCACAACCCGGATCGGGTTCATCGCCCATAGCGTAACTGCACTGGAAGGGATCAAACCACGGGTTTTCTTTGTGGAAAAAAATAATATCTTTATTGTTGAACGTTCCATAGCCATAGCCATAGCCACTCGACTGTATGGTGAATTTTCCTGACTGACCACTTTTGAATGAGACTTTCCCTGTAACTATACAGGGTGAATATAGGTATGTTCTCGCCATCCACCAAATTCAAGACTCTGAGCCTGATTAAAATATTCTGCAAGTTGCTCAGGGGGGGCTGAATAATTTACATTCTTCCTGTTCGACTTTACTATGACCGATACAGGCGATCCCGGATTCATTGATTTCAATATCAGTCACGACATCTGAACAGGCGAACCTGGAAGAAAAAGTGAAAAAAAATATAAGCGCAATATTTTTACTCACCATTTCGCCGTGCTCGCTTCGGTAATATTTTTCCTGTCTATCTCAGGATGACGGTATATTTCAGCGCGAGCGACATGGAGTGTCTCTGTCAGTTCTGTGATTAGCCATTTGAGAGAAGAGTTTTGCCTGTCATTAACGGACTCGTAAACCTTGTCTTTTTTACCATCAACATTATAAGCCATGCTAACCATTTCAATGCCAATACTATCTCTGTTAGCTGGAAAACGACTGGGAAATATTTTTTTTCTCTCTGTTTCAGAGACTTTCTGATAATTTCTCCATGACCTTTCAAGCGCGGAGATAATTTTTAAGTCGCCAGGTGGGCATTTTTTTCCAGATAACACCGGGATTTCATTTGTCCCACATGCCAGGTAACTTTATATAACGAGGCGGTCTGATAAATTGTTCCATCTTTATCAATCAGAAAGTGTGCACCTGTGGCATGACTCTCCTGGTAACTGTTGAAGGTGCTGTCAGCAGTTGGCGAACTGGTCTGATGCACCACAATGCCGTTTATTTGATTAAGATCCTGCCGCTCAATGGTAGTGAATCTTTTCTTAACGATACGTTAAGCATCCGTCATGCCATTTTTATCAATAAATAACATGTTATCTCCTTCCTTAGCGTTATTTTTCCATCATCAAATTATTGCGTTGTCCTTGATGTTATATGCTGCCGAAACGGTGCCCACCACATTTCCCTGCGTATTTTGTAACAGATAATCCATTGTTACCCTGGAGAAAGACAGGGCTACCACTTCGCGCGGTACACGCATGGTATTGTAATAAAGAGGGTGCACGCCGGTGATAATAATCTCCTGAAGCGTGATGCGCAGATATTCCAGAGGAGAACCACCTGCTTTTCGCTGGGTAATAATCGCCTGGGAAACCGGTTTCCCGCTCAGGCAATATTGAGGAAGGGTGGGGCTGGATTTATCGATATAATGTTCAAAATGCAGATCGTAAATGGTTGCTTTCCCGGCACCGCCGCCGCTGCCCGAATGCATATTCGACGTCTGGCTTATCACCCATTTCCAGTTGAGTACCTCAATATCGCCGTTATGGCTGGCGTTCTCAGATTCACTCTCAACACCACTAAGTTTTATAAATATATATCCTGAGACATTATTCTTCCTTGTGCAGACCAGTGACTTTTTGCTGCGCAAACAGGCATTTGCGAAAGCCATTCCTTATTTTTTGCAACCGCATGATTTTTTTCAGTTTGCGCAAACGGGGTTGGCAGACAGTAAAACATTTTGCCCGCAGATCCACGGACTCACCTCACAAAAAAGCAACCATCAACCGGGGACAGAGCAGAAAAGTTAGCGGTTTCGCTTATGCACGCATCAGGCTTTATCAATATGCCCTAAATCACGCTCGGGAAAACAGACATTGCGTACCCGCTGTTTCAGTTCTTTCACTTCCGGAAAACCGCCGTCCGTTTTACGATCCCAGATTAACTCTCCGTCGATGGCGATTTGATAAATGCCGCCCGTGCCGGGGATCAGGGTAACGGCGGCCAGATCGGTGCTGAAGGTGTGCAGTAGTTCCTGTGCCATCCAGCCTGCGCGCAGCAGCCAGTTGCATTGGGAACAGTAGTGAATAGTGACGGTTGGTGCGTTTTTCATTGGGTTTTTCCTGAGGGCGACTAACAGCATTGTTTTATCCTGGCAACAGCCTGTCAACGTGCGTTCTTTTTTGAATTATGAATTAATTATGGAGGATGTTGATATGATGAATCAATATGATTATCATTCTCATTTGTTATTGGGTCAGGGATCGACATTTATAATGCGCAGCAAGCGCACGCTCTTTTTGCGAATGTTACGCCTGTGGCAGCAATGTATGAGTCGATACTAATAAAGAATAAAGGCTTATTAAAATGCGTAAACCTATTTCCTCAAGGGAAATTGTCCGGACGTCTGTCTTATTCAGTACGCTGGTCACCTCTGGCTACACCATCGGGGCAGAAAGCATCACCAACACTCAGGCTGTTACCACCTCTGGCAAACCGCTGACCGTTTCTTCTGAAAAAAAGGCCGATGAACCGGTCATGGTGGTGACGGCACCGTTGCCCAAAAAGGAAGCGGGCAGCAAAACCACCATCAGCGCAGAAGAGATGCAGCAAAAAGGAACTAATGATTTTGGTTCTGTTATGCGATATGAACCCCTGATCGGTGCAACCGGCACCAGCGGCGGTTCTTCAGCGGGTAAAAGTGGTTTCGACCGCAGCGGCTACACCGGCTACAACATTCGTGGTCTGGAGAGTAACCGTGTCGGACTTGATGTCGATGGCATTCCTCAGCCGGAAGCCACGGGTCGCAGCTATGTGGGGCGCGTGGGGGTGAATACCTTCGGTATCGGCCGCGATTACATCGACCCTTACATGTATGGTCAGGTGGATATTGAATCGGGTGCCACCTCGACATCGCGGGCCAATAACGCTATCGGCGGCGCCGTCTCCTTTATGCCTAAATCGCCAGATGATTATCTGTCGCCCAACAAACATAGCTATTTCGGTTATCAGTCTGATTACGACTCTTCCAACCGCAGCTGGCACAACGGTATTACCGCCGCCGCCGGGGATGAAACCCTGCGCGGGGTGTTTGTCTACAGCCGTCGCGATGGCCAGCAGACCCGCAACAACAGCGGCACCCTTGCGGCTTATCCGGCCAACTGGCACTCCAATGCGTTGATGGCCTCAGGTATCTGGCAGCCAAATGATGAACATAAGCTGACCGGAACGGTGGATTACTACGAAAAAACCAATCACAGCCATTACGATACCTGGGATTCGGCAGGCAGCACCATCTGGGGCACCGCACAGCAACAAAGTAATACCCGTCGCTGGGGTGTCAGTCTGAAAGATGAATGGACACCGGCCAATGCCTGGATTGACAGCCTGACATCGCGTGTTTACTACCAGCAGACGCAGGCCCACGACAACACCTGGATGCCTTCCAGCGCCACGGCGATGGAGCGGGTTTATTCCGATTATGAAGTGGACACCTATGGTTTCGGCACTCAGCTGGCAAAATCGCTGGGACGGCACGAACTGAGCGGCGGCTTGAACGGCAGCATCAGCGAGACTCGTCGCCCGTTCCGCCAGGAGCCAGCCCCCAGCCAGTACAGCGTGATTATGCAACCTGATGCTGACAGCCGCAGTTATACGCTTGGCGGTTTTGTACAGGATAAAATTCATTTCGACCTTGGTGGTCATGACTTCAGCATCGTGCCCGGTGTAAGGGTTGCCCATCAGACCACTAAACCGCAGAACCTCAGCAGCCTGACGACCGGCAGCAGCATGCTGACCGAATCTCAGTTGCAGACGCTGTACGGCAAAGAAAATTCCGATACGCAGGTGCTGCCTTCTCTGAGCTTTAATTACGATATCACGCCGCAGCTGATGACTTATCTGATGTACAAACGTGGCGCGCAGTTCCCGAACGCCAGCCAGCTGTATGGCTCGTGGAACCTGGGCTCCAGCTATGCCGGAAGACAGCAGTATGCGTTGATTGGTAATTCCGATCTGAAAACTGAAACCAGTAATAACGTCGAGTGGGGATTGAAAGGCCAGGCTGTTGAAGGGGTGACGCTGAGTGCGGCGATGTTCTACAACACCTATGAAAACTTTATTGCCTATACCCGTTATACGCGCTCTGCTAACCCTGGCATGTTCACCAATGTGCCATCAAATATCTACACTATCTATCAGGCTGAGAACCGCGATAAAGCCTATATCTATGGTGGACAGGTCAGCACTAAACTGAACTTTGGCACATGGTTTGAAGACGTAAACGGGCTGAGCGCCACCTTTGCGCTGGGTTACAACGAAGGGAAATCAAAATCCAGCTACTCCGGCGACCGCTATGTTGATCTCGACAGCGTGGCACCTGTAAAAGCTATCGTCGGCATGGCGTGGGATGATCCGGCGAAGCGTTACGGCGCGGCGGTGACTGCCACCTTTGTTAAAGGTAAACGCGCTACCGACACCAATCGCGAGAGCTACACGAACAGCGGCAGTGCGTTGACTGATTCCACCGCCGAATATATGCGTGTGCCGGGTTATGGCCTGGTGGATATGACCGCTTACTGGCAGGTGGCGAAGCACGTCAGAGTAAACGGCGGCATCTACAACCTGACGGATCGTAAATACTGGGATTACCTCAGCAGCCGTAACCTGACAGAAACCACCCGTCAGGATGCTTACGATAAAGCTCTGGCCGTCATGCCTGGCCGTACCTTCCAGTTGGGCATGAATATCGATTTCTGATAGCTACCCTGACCAATCACAGTTTGCCCTGCGTAACATTGCAGGGCTTTAAGGAGAGCAAATGGAAAAGAGCACACTTTTTCAGCGTTACCAGGCGTTGAAAGCAGAACAACCGAAGACGTACGCCCGCGATCTGGCCAGCCTGCTCAGCGTCAGTGAAGCGGAGTTGACGCACGCACGCACCCTGGATGATGCCGTCACCCTGCGGCCTGATTTCACCGCACTGTTACCGGCGCTGGCCGCAGTTGGCGAAACCAAATCGATCACCCGCAATGCCTGGGCGGTTCATGAACAGGTCGGGCGCTATGACAATCTGCACCTGGGTAACCACGGAGCGTTAATCCTTAATCCTCGCGCGCTGGATCTGCGTTTTTTTCCTGCCAAATGGAAAAGCGCCTTCGCGTTACATGAAAAAACGGCGCGAGGCGATCGCCACAGCATCCAGATTTTTGATGCCCAGGGTGATGCCGTACTGAAAATCTACACCACGCCGCAGAGTGATATGGCTGCCTGGCAGACGCTGATCGCCGGATTTACCGTAGAAAATGCCGCTGAACTGCATATCAGCAGCCCGGAGGTGGAGGCGTCTGACCCACAGCCTGACTGTGCTCTGGTAGAACAGGAATGGCGTGGGATGACTGACGTCCATCAGTTCTTTGGCCTGCTGAAACGACACAATATCAGCCGCCAGCAGGCTTTCCGGGCCGTTCCCGACGATCTGGCGCAGCAGGTGGATAACGGTGCGCTCAGCGAATTACTGGAGATGGCGCAGAAAGACGCGAATGAGATCATGATTTTCATTGGCAACCGGGGGTGTGTGCAGATCTTTACCGGCGTGGTGGAGAAGCTGATGCCGATGGACAACTGGCTGAATATTTTTAATCCGACCTTCACCCTGCATCTGATGGCTGACGCCATTGCGGAAAGCTGGGTAGTCCGCAAGCCTACCAAAGACGGCATAGTCACCAGCCTGGAGCTGTTTGCTGCCGACGGGACGCAGATTGCTCAGCTGAATGGTCAGCGTACGGAGGGAACGCCGGAGCAGACCCGCTGGCGTGAACAGATATCGCTACTGGGCGAGGGGGAAGTCGCATGAAAACCTGGCTGCTGGCGCTGCTGGCGCTGCCTTTTACCCTGCTGGCGCAGGAGCGGGTGGTGTCGATTGGCGGCGATTTGACAGAAATTATCTATGCGCTGGACGCCCAGCAGGATTTGGTGGGCCGTGACTCCACCAGCCTGCAACCTGCGGTGGTGACGAAACTGCCTGATGTGGGCTACATGCGTCAGCTGAACGCTGAAGGCATCCTGGCGATGAAACCAACCCTGGTTATCGTCAGCGCGCTGGCGAAGCCTTCCGTCGCCTTGCAGCAGGTTGAGCAGGCCGGAGTGAAAGTGGTCACCGTGACCGGTGAGCCTTCACTGAGCGCCATTAAGCAGAAAGTGAGCACCATTGCCGGTGCGCTGCACCGTGAGGAGCAGGGCAAGGCGCTGGAAGCGAAAATCAACGACCAGCTGGCTGGCGTAGCGGATAAGCCGCTGCCGGTTAAAGTGCTCTACATCCTCAATCATTCCGGGATGAAAGCCATGGCGGCCGGTACTGAAACCGCTGCTGATGGGGCTATTCGTAGCGCCGGACTACAAAACGCGATGGGCAATATCCCGCACTATCAGGCGTTGACGCAGGAAGGAATTGTTGCCAGCGCGCCTCAGCTGGTGGTGATTGGTGAGGACGGCCTGAAGGCGATGGGCGGTGAGGACAAAATCTGGCAATTGCCGGGTCTTGCGCTGACGCCCGCAGGCAAAAATCACAGTCTGCTGGTCGTAGATGAAATGGCGCTGCTGGGCTTTGGTGTGCAGACGCCGGGGGCCATCGTCAAGCTGCGTAAGGCTGCGGAAACCGTAGCGCAATGAAAAGAGTGAAGGTGCAGCGTCGTTTGCTGGTGATGTTGCTGATGCTGCTGGCGATGATGCTACTGGCGGCCAATACCGGTGCCATGCGTCTGTCGCTGGCAATGGTCTGGCAGGCACCTGCCGACAGCATGATCTGGAAAATCTGGTGGAACATTCGCCTGCCGCGCGTGCTTCTTGCCGTACTGGTGGGGGCGGCGCTGGCACTTTCCGGGGCCACCATGCAGGGGCTGTTTCGTAATCCGCTGGCTGACCCCGGTCTGTTGGGGATCAGCAGCGGTGCCTCGTTGATGCTGGCGTTTGCCGTAGTGATACCTGTTACGCTGCCTGCGGCACTGGCGCTGTGGTGGCCGATGCTGGCGGCATTTGTCGGAAGTCTGCTGGTGACGATGATGATTTTTATCCTCAGCCGTCATCGCAGCACCACGCTTCCGCGGCTGCTGCTGGCAGGCATAGCCATCAATGCCCTGAGCGGGGCGGCGGTGGGCGTTCTGTCATGGATCAGCAACGATCAGCAGCTGCGCCAGCTTTCGCTATGGGGAATGGGTTCGCTGGGACAGGCGCAGTGGCCGACGGTCGCGGCCTGTGCTGTTTTGATCCTGCCGACCATGCTGGCGACCCAGTGGCAGGCGCAGCGGCTCAATTTGCTGCAACTGGGTGATGAGGAAGCACATTATCTGGGGGTGGATGTGCGGCGCACGCAGCGTATCCTGCTGATCCTCAGTGCGCTGATGGTCGCGGCGGCGGTGGCGGTCAGCGGCGTGATTGCTTTTGTTGGTCTGGTCGTACCGCATCTGATCCGACTCTGCATGGGAGGTGACCACCGTTGGTTGTTACCCGGTGCGGTATTATTGGGGGCGATGCTGATGCTGGTGGCCGATACGCTGGCCAGAACCCTGGTGTCTCCGGCAGAAATGCCGGTCGGCCTGCTCACCAGCCTGCTGGGTGCGCCCTGGTTCTTATGGCTGATCCTTCGTCGTCAGGGGGGCCGCTTGTGAGCCAGCTTTTAAAGGCGATTGATGCCTCTTATCGTCTCGGTCAGCGTCTGTTGATTGACAGCGTGTCGCTGACCTTGCATCCGGGTGAGATGGTGGCGCTGATTGGGCCGAACGGTGCGGGAAAATCGACCCTGATGCGGTTACTGACCGGTTTTTTACCGCTCAGTGCAGGGCGCTGCTGTCTTGATGACCGGCCGATTGCCGAGTGGCACGGTGACCAGCTGGCCCGACGACGTGCGGTGATGCGTCAGCAAAGCCATATCGAGTTTGCCGTGCCGGTACGCGAGGTGGTGGCGATGGGGCGGGCGCCCTGGTCAGAAAAAACCGCCCGGGAGATTGTCGATCGGGTTATGGAACTGACGGGGTGTGAGCAGCTGGCGCAGCGTGACTATCGCTTCCTTTCCGGCGGCGAACAGCAGCGGGTGCAGCTGGCGCGCGCGCTGGTCCAGCTCTGGCATGATGACGGACCTCGGGGCTGGCTGTTTCTCGACGAGCCTACTTCGGCGCTGGATCTTTACCATCAACAACATGCGCTGCGGCTGCTGCATCAGCTGACCCGCCAGGGTGAACTGACGGTCTGCTGTGTGCTGCACGATCTCAATCTGGCCGCGCTGTGGTCCGATCGCATGCTGTTATTGCATCAGGGCCGTCTGGTTGCCAGCGGCACGCCTGCAGAGGTCATGACCGAGGCGACGCTGACCCGCTGGTATCAGGCTGACCTTCAGGTTCACCATCACAGTCAGGATGCGGTGCCACAAATTGTCCTGCGCCGTTAAGAACTCAAACCGTTACTGCGCACTGATGTTACTTCCGGGATCGGCGGTGGCTGACATCGGTGCCACATCTGGTGGCAGGAAAATGTGGTCCAGAATATTCCTTGCCAGCGGCGCGGCGGTGACGCCATTCACCCCGCCATTTTCGAGGATCAGAGCCATCGCCACCCTGGGTTTATCGAAAGGGGCGAAGACGGTATAAAAAATATGATCGCGCAGGCGCTGTGGGATCATTTTTGCGTTATAGATCTGATTCTGTTTCAGTCCAAACACCTGGGATGTTCCACTTTTTCCCGCGATGCCGTAAGGCGCGGTGTGAAAGTATTTATAGCCCGTCCCGTTTGGCGCATTTGCCATGCCAAACATTGCCCGGCGCACCAGTCCCCAGTATGGCGAGTTGGCGTCACCGATTTGCTGAACAGGAATGGTCTGTTTCCACGGCGTAACCTCTTTTCCCTGTTTTTCCTGATAGAGCAGATGCGGCTGGATCACCCGACCGTTGTTAATCAGCGTATCCAGCGCTTTGACCATCTGCACCGGTGTGGCAATCCAGTAACCCTGGCCGATGCCTACCGAGACGGTATCTCCCTGATACCAGCCCTTTTTATGTACTTTCTGCTTCCACTCGCGGCTGGGTAACAGGCCGTTATACTCCTCGTTGAGGTCGATACCCGTGGGCTTACCGTAGCCAAACTGGCTGAGCATGGTATGGATGCGATCAATGCCCAGCATAAAGGCCACCTGATAAAAGAAGGTGTCGGCAGATTCTTCAATGGCGCGGGTGACATCCAGCGTACCGTGACCGGTTTTTTTCCAGTCGCGATATTTCCGTGTGGTGCCGGGCAGAGTCCAGGTGGCCGGGCCAAAGAAGGTGGAAGAAGGCGTGATGACGTGAGTTAACAGCGCCGACATCGCCATATAAGGCTTGACGGTAGAAGCCGGAGGATACAATCCCTGGGTAACCCGATTAATAAGCGGCAGGTCTTTGTTTTCCAGCAATGCTTTATACGCTTTGTAACTGATGCCTTTTACAAAAGGATTGGGATCGTAGCTTGGGCTGGAAACCATCGCCAGTACGTCGCCATTTTGCGGATTTTCGATCAGCACGGCGGCACGCTGACCGACAATCTGGGTTTCCACATACTGTTGCAGATGCAGATCCAGCGTCAGCCACAGATCTTTTCCGGCCACCGGCGGCACCTCTTTCAACACGCGGATCACCCGACCGTGGTTATCTACCTCCACTTCCTGATAGCCGGTTTTACCGTGCAGCACCGATTCATAATAGCCTTCAATACCCTGCTTACCGATATTGTGGTCAGCGGCGTAGTTCTCACCAATACCGGCTTTATCCAGCCGCTTGTAGTCGTTGTCGTTAATTTTGGAAACGTAGCCGATAACGTGGGCCAGATCGGGGCCATAAGGATACTGGCGATCCTCATAGCTACTGATGGTGACGCCGGTAAATTTGTACTGATTGACGGAGAAGCGCGCCACCTCTTCGTCGGTCAGCTCGGTTTTCAACACCACCGGTTTGTAACGGCTGTTAGCATGCAGCGCGTGGGTGAAGGTATCAATATCGTCAGGCGTGAGGTCAACAATCGGCGTCAGTTGCGCCAGTAAGCTTTTCATGTCCTCGACTTTGTACGGCAGGATCTCAATGTCATACCAGGTGACGTTTTTCACCAGCGGAATACCGTTGCGATCAAAGATCATCCCACGGGTTGGCGCAATAGGGATCATCTTGATTTCATTCTGATTCGAACGCGTCTGGTAGTACTGATTCTGCTCGATTTGCAGGTGCCAGAGGTTGACGACCAGCGTGACGAAACCGGCCAGCACTAATCCAAAGGCCACCAATGCCCTGCGTACAAACAACTTTTCTTCTTCTGCAAAATCTCTGAATTTCATTACCGGGCAATCGCGTTATAGCCAGTTTTTCCGCCCAATGATAAAGATTGCGTAACAAATCACGACCAGAAAGATGCATTTGTGACGGTTAAAGTGTGACATTTATTGACGATGTTACAAATGGCCGCAATTTTTACTCTTTTTCCCGACCGGGCGATGGCTGAAAGTGTTGTTGCAGAAAGTTAATCGCCTCTGTGGCCCGGCGCGACAGCGGCCACTCGGCGCGGTGGATCAACCAGATGGTATCCACCACCGGCACATCACATTCCACCACGCGGATTGCCTGCTGCTGCGCAAAGGCCTGGCGGGCAAAGCGTGGCAGTACAGCGAAACCCAGCCCGCGGGCCACCGGTTCCAGAATCAGGCCTATTTGATTGATAAAACCACGCTGCGGCAGATTGCGAACGCCAGGATTGCCGGGAAAACGACGGCTGAGCAAACGGGTCGCCATCGCCATGCCATCCGGATGATCGATAAAGCCCAGGCGCGCCAGATCGTCCCAGCCGTTAACCTCTTCACCCTGTGGGATAACCAGCTCCAGCGGCTCTTCGGTAAAGGGTCTGGCGTGCAGCCGTCGGTCGTCCGGTTTCAGCGTCACCAGTCCCATTTCAAAACGGTTATGCAGCACCGCCTCGGTCACTTCCTGATCGGGAGCAAAGCGATGCCTTATGCACAATGCCGGATATTGCTGCTGGAGTGTCAGCAGCAGAGGGTACAGACGCAGTCCGATGCTGCCGGGGCTAATCAGCCCGATCTCGCCGCAGGTGATATCCGTTTCACTCATTCTCAGAATCAGGCGTTTCTCTGCTCTGTCCAGCTCCTGACAATAATCCAGCAGGGCCAGGCCGGACGGCGTCAGCGTCTGTGGACGTTTACTACGCAGGATTAGCAAACCAAGGTGCTGCTCAAGGTGGCGGATATGCTGGCTGATGGCGGCCTGCGTCATCCCCAGACGTTCGGCGGCGGCGGTAAAACTGCCGGTTTCAGTCAGTACGGTAAAAGAACGAAGCCATTGCGGATTTAACATAATGAAATTTTATAATCCTCATAACCATTACTCTGTTTTCATTATAGGGGGGTGGGCGTAGCCTGAATATCATTCTGTATAATGAGGAGTGAAAACCATGATCCCAGGCTATCCGCGCAGCTTTTCTCATATTGGTCTGTCAGTCACCGACCTTGATGCGGCGGTGAAATTTTACACTGAGGTAATGGGCTGGTATCTGATTATGCCGCCCACGGAAATCAGGGAGGATGACTCAGCGATTGGCGTGATGTGCAGTGATGTATTTGGTGCGGGCTGGGGTTCGTTCCGCATTGCCCACCTCTCCACCGGCGATCGTGTCGGGGTGGAAATTTTCCAGTTTCGCGATGCCCAGCGTCGTGAAGATAACTTTGAATACTGGAAATCGGGCGTCTTCCACTTCTGTGTGCAGGATCCGGATGTTGAGGGGTTGGCGGCAAAAATTGTGGCGGCGGGAGGCCTTCAGCGGATGCCCGTCCGTGAATACTTCCCCGGCGAGAAGCCGTATCGCATGGTGTACATGGAAGATCCTTTTGGCAATATCCTCGAAATTTACAGCCACAGCTATGAGCTGACCTATTCGGCAGGTGCCTATGAATAAGCCTGTATCATCCGTTCTGCCCGCCGCCTGGCAGGGCTGGGTATGGCAGGGAGGAGAGTCTGCACAGCATCTCCGGCAGACGACCATCAATGCAATGCCATTGCAGCCGGGTGAGGTGCTGGTGCAAAACGCGGCAATCGGTCTGAACCCGGTAGACTGGAAAGTTCTGGACAGCCAGACAGGGCTGGTGCCCGGCGTGGACGGTGCCGGAACCGTAGTGGCTGTCGGCCGTGGCGTGGCGCAAAGCTGGCTGGGAAAGCGGGTGGCCTATCACCAGAATCTGCGTGCTGCCGGTAGTTTTGCGGGATACACCCCTCTTGCAGCTGATGTACTGATGCAGCTGCCCGACGCTCTTGAGTTTGCTCAGGCCGCAGCATTTCCCTGTCCCGGACTGACCGCCTGGCAGGCGCTGGAAAAGCTGCCGACGCAGCCGGGTGCTGAGCTGTTAATCGCCGGTGCCGGAGGATCGGTCGGGCACTATCTGGTCCAGCTGGCGGTGGCAAGAGGTTTCCGGGTGACGGCAATGTGCAGCGAACGACACTGGTCACGTCTGAGTGAACTGGGCGCGCAGCGTTGCCTGACCAACCGCGAACAGATTGCCACTCCGGCTGACTCACCGCGCTATTTTGCGCTGATTGACTGTGTCGGCGCTGAGCATGCGCGGGCGCTGGCGGATTTGCTGAAAGCTAACGGCCATCTGGTCTGCATTCAGGGGCGTGTCGAAGTCTGGCCCTGCACTCCTTTTGGCCGGGCGCTGTCGATGCATGAGGTGGCGTTGGGTGCACTGCATCAACATGGCGATGCGTCAGACTGGCAAAAGCTGACCGCCAGCGGTGAGCAGCTGTTGCAACAAATCGCGTCGGGCACCCTGAAGCAGGAAACCCTGCTGCACTTCTCCTTTGCGCAGCTGCCGCAGCAGCTTGATGCTCTGAAACATCGTAACTTCAGCGGCAAACAAATCATTCTGTTATAACGAGGTAATTATGGCCGGACTTTTTACCCCTTTTACGTTAAAAAATATCAGGTTACGCAATCGTATTGCGGTGCCTCCGATGTGCCAGTACAGCGCGACAGACGGTGTCAGTAATGACTGGCACCGCGTGCACTACAGCAGCCTGGCCCGGGGTGGCGCAGGTCTGGTGATTGTGGAAGCAACAGCCGTATCGCCGGAAGGGCGGATTACCCCGGCCTGTCTGGGTATCTGGAATGATGCGCAGGCTGAAAAACTGGCAGAGATTGCGGCGACAATAAAAGCTGCCGGGGCAGTGCCGGGCATCCAGATTGCTCATGCTGGGCGTAAAGCCAGTGCCAACAAGCCGTGGGAAGGAGACGATCATATTGCTGAGAATGACCCACGCGGCTGGGCAACGCTCTCACCTTCCGCCATTCCTTTCGGTGCTAATTTGTCGAAGATCCCGCAGGAAATGACTGGGGCGGATATTGCCCGTATCCAGCAAGACTTTGCCCAGGCGGCCAGACGTGCCAGGGAGGCCGGTTTTGAATGGCTTGAGCTGCATTTTGCCCATGGCTATCTGGCTCAGAGTTTTTTCTCCGTCCATGCCAATCAGCGCGACGATGCCTGGGGCGGCAATCCGCAGGGCCGAAGCCGCTTTCTGCTGGAGACGCTGGCGGCGGTTCGTAAAGAGTGGCCTGACAGCCTGCCGCTGACGGCCCGCTTTGGGGTGATTGAATACGACGGGCGCGATGAAGAAACGCTGAATGAAGCCATCGACCTGACCAGACAGTTCCGCGCCGGTGGCCTGGATCTGCTCAGCGTCAGCGTCGGTTTCTCCACACCAGACGCGCAGATCCCGTGGGGCCGGTTTTCCTTGCTCCCGTGGCTGAGCGGGTCCGACGTGAAGCAGAAATTCCGGTGGCTTCTGCCTGGGGGATCGACTCCCCGTTGATTGCCAGTCAGACCATTGAGAAAGGAGAACTCGACCTGGTGATGGTGGGTCGCGCACATCTTTCCAATCCCAACTGGCCTTATCAGGCAGCGCTGACGCTGAACAAAGAGCGACCTTCCTGGGTTCTGCCTGCTCCTTATGCTCACTGGTTGGAACGTTACCGGATTAGTGAATAGTGTCTGACACCAGCGGGCAGAGGAACATGCCCTCTTGCTCGCTGAGCACAGGAGTGATTGAATCCGGCATACAAATTCAGTATCTGTCGGTAACAAATCAGTGACATATCATTGAGCCGGGTCATTCCCAGTTTGCGAAACGCATTTTGCTTATGGGAACTGATGGTTTTAGTGGAAAGATTCAGCTTACGAGAAATAAAGTCAGTCGAGTGCCCAACGGCCAGTTCGCGCAGTACGATATTCTCTTTTCGGGACAGGTGGTCGGTATGTGGCGGTTTGTCACTGGCAATCGATTTCAGCAGCGGTAGCAGTATTTTTACTGGACATTTTTTGGAAACTATCCAGTAAGGATAGAAATTACCCGGCTCGTTCTGTAAGGGTAAATCAACCACAAAAAGAAAATTTACGCCAAAATAGCAGGTGTTGTAGGCCAGGTTTTGTGATGGGGTCATTTGCATATAATGGATATCGACAATCACAATATCTTCTTGTCGAAAACCACAATAATAAAAAAGAAGTAATCCATTCGCGTAGCTATACGTCTTTAATTCGTTCTCTGTCGCGCTCAGAATTTCTCGCAGACCTGCGACAAAAAAACGATCATCAGAAATAATATATATACACATAATTCCCTCTATGTTTGATTATCCTTAACAACCTTTTGACATATTTCAGTAATAATAGATGGTAAATGTCACTGTGGCATCCGCTTTACCCGGCATGACCTGAGATGATGTCTGGATATAACGCGCCATCAGCGGTAGAGAAAACTGGGTGGCGCCGTCATCAGGCAGAAAAAATTGCCGGCTTTCAGCAAAATTTACCCATTGCGGTGAAGGATCGCTCTGCGTACCCCATGCTAACTGGATGCCTACCCCAGAAGCGCTGCCATTACCGCTTTTTACAGCTAAAATTCCCTTATAGCTGTCAATAATCGGGGTGTTAGGAGAAAGTGATAGCTTAATGCTGTTATTAATTTTATTCCCTTGCTGCAGGTTTCCCGATCCGCTGCTCATCGACATCATACCGTGAAATCGCGGACAGTCGGTCAGCTTTATCGAGGCATCCTGCCAGGGGCTGTAGCTGCCGGGTTGTTTAAAGGTTCCTGATATTTCATAGTTGCCCATCGGCACAATAATATCCGGCGTGGTGCAGGTCCTTGATACTATTTCAATAGCGCCGGAAAATCGCAGATTGCCCAGATTAATCGGAGAATGATCGGCAGAATATAAACTGTAGTTAACACCGGGTAAACTCTCGCCACCAATTCTGCCGGGTATAATAACCCCGGTTTTAATTAATACAACATCAAATTCAATTCCTTCATGGGGTATCCATCCCCGTTCGGAGAGATCATTCGTTTGTATTCCCGCTAATGGATAACTGAAAGGAACGGTGTATTGCGTATTACCATAAGCATAAATCGCCATGCCTATTCCGGGCACGTCGGTCTGATAAACCGTGCCCGGTGCAAAGCGACCATCTGACCAGTCTGACAGGCGGCGAGCTATGGTGAGTGCGCCGCGAATGGTCGGGTTTGCGGGGATGCCGTTTTCGCAACTGAGCGTGACAGAAGTTGCGGGACGGAAATGCTGATGATAAATAATGGTGCCGTTGCTGACATCCTGGCCGACCGTCAGGGCACTGCTTTGCAGCGGCAAAACCGTGGATTTGAGCGCGCTGTTACTGAGCTGACAGCTGGCTGCAAAGGAAGGGCAGGAGGCTGAGACCATCAGCAGAATGAAGGTGGTAACAGCGCCGGGCCCGCAGGTGATTTTCATCATTAAATTCCTTTTTGTTCCGCCGGTTAGCTTTCGGCTTATTCACGCGGGTTGTTTACCGGGAGCGCATCGGATGGTGCACCCGCGCACACAGTGTTAAAGCGTTGCAGGCGAGGATGTTTTTCCTTTTTAACGCGTTGTAGCTGATAGTCCACCGTACAGCGACCGTCCGCGCCCTCTGCCCATTTCACGGTCAGTTGCCCCTGCATGGTGTTGACCCGGACAAAAATTTGTCCAGCCTGTCCTACAGAGCCCAATGAATTTCCCTCTTCATCAATAACTTCTGCACCAAATCTTACCGGTTCCCCGTTGTAGAGTGCGTTGATTAACAGTGGATTGCCATAGCGGGTGTTGTATTTCACCGCGACAACGGCGCCGGACCAGGGGACAACCCGCTGGGTGGTGTTATCCAACTCAATGCTGCTGGACGCACCAACGGGATCGATGGTGACTTCATTCAACTGGTAAGGATTGAGATAAGGGACTGCAGCAAATCCGGCATGATCAACATAAACGCCAGGATAGGTGGAGACTCTGGCTCCCTCTGCGCCGCGTGCTTCAATCAATGCAAAGGTGTCAGAATTATAAGGCGTCAGAGTGACGCCACCTGCATGGGCCAGCATCGTGCCGCTGAGGCTGAAGGAGCCGCTTTTGTAGCCGCTACCCTGACTCCAGCTGCCGCTCATTGCCGTCAGACGGCTGTGATAGCTGCCGGTCACCGATCCGGAGGTGCCATTACCATTTTCACTGGTGGCGGAAATGCCGTAGCTGAACGGGTTGGCGTCGCCCAGCGTTCCCGTCAATGTGGCCTGTCTGGCATACCGTCCGTCACCATCGCGACTTAAATCGACACGGAGCTGTGAACTGGTGTGGCTGGCGCTTTTGGCGAGCGGAAGTGTGAAATTCAGCAGGTAATTATTCTCAGCGTCACCATCAGAAGAATACGTCCGGTTGGCGGTGATCCCCCAGGTAAGTGATTTAAATCTGTTGCTGTAGCCGAACTGAAATTGCCGGGTGTCATGCGGCTGGTTCCAGTAATTCTGTATCGAACCTGAGAAGGTCAGGTGACCAAAACCTGTCGGCAGAGACTGATCGAGCGTCAACGTTAGACGCTGGCGGGTTCGCCAGCTGGCAGAAGTCGATGTTCCACTTTTCAGCGACTGACGATTTTGCAGCGTAGCCAGCAGATCCTGATACCCCTGGGATGAGAATTGCCAGGCGGAAAGGGTAAGATTACTGCTGGTGGCATCCACCGTTTTGCTGTAGCTGAACTTGTAACTTTCTCCGCTACTTTTCTGGAGATTATTCCATTGCTTTTCGCTGTCGCGGGCATGAGTGATGTCCAGCGCGAAGGCACCCGCCGACGTTCCCAACGCAGCACCAAATTGTACAGCTGAGTAGCGTTCACTGAGCTGCAGGCCGCTCCAGCCGGTGAGGATATTGCTGAAACCGTATTGCCAGGTCGCCTCCCAGAATGGCGGATGGTCATGCAGATTACTGCTGCGTATCTTACCTGCGGTAAAGGAATAGCGGTGATTGCCAGGACGCAGTAACTGAGCAATAGAAGAGTAGGGAACCTGAAAGTTTTGCTCCGAACCGTCTGCTTCCCGCACGGTTACATACAGATCGCTGCCGTAACCAGCAGGATAAATATCGTTAATCAAAAATTCACCGGGTGGGACGGTGGTGTCATAGATTAACTGATTGTTTTGCCTCACCGTAACGCGAGCCGAAGTGCGGGCTATACCTCTGATTTCAGGAGCATAGCCGCGCAGTGAGTAGGGCAGCATGCGATCATCGCTGGCAATCTGCACGCCGCTGAACGGCAACGTATCGAAGATCAATCCAGGCGTGGAGGTCTGGCCTGCCAGTATGCGTCCCTGTATAAAAGGCAGATCACGTTGCAGCCAGGTGTTTACCGCGTTGTAACTGAAATCTTTATGTTCCTGCCAGTTGCCGTTACCATTATGCCGGAAATACCATTGACCCAGATTCAACCCGGCATTAAGTGTACCGTAAGCCGACTGCCAGACATTGCCCTGACTTTCACTGCGGTAACCCGTTATGTTGTAGCCCAGTGGCATCGCGGCAATACCGCTATCCCACTCTTCCCTGTCAACCGCACCTCGCGCTTTTTTAACTAACAATATTTGCGGCACGCTGATATCAAGACGCTGCTCATTGCTGTCATAGAGCACCTCGGCCTGCGGGAGTTTTTCGCGTAGATCAATACAGGATTCAGGATCACTTTCACGGATGCCGTGGTAGAAATCCTCGGGCAACTTCGCCTCAGCAAAGGGAATTTTTTTCAGTAACGACGCGTTAAAGCATGCATAAACTGAACCGTCCTAGCGGGAAATAAAACGAATATCATCCTTTCCTGATGCGGTATTATTAACATATACCGCAGTGCGGTATATTCCTGGCAGTACCGATGCGCTGCTGGCAAAACGGCTTAAATCAATAGCATTCTTGTCACTGACATACAGAAACGATGAATCAAATTCTACTTCCTGCTCTTGTGCGGATATATTTTCATCTGTCTCAGAGGCAAAGCCGGTTATATGCATCAGAGAAAAACAAAGCAGCAGGGCTTTTCTGTTGCACTGGCCACAGAAGGAGACTTTCATTGAAATCCTTTTCAGAAACATCCATGCCGTCAGTATTCATTAAATTAACGCGGGCGTTATTCCTGTAACTTTGCTTCAAAGCCTATCAGCGCGCCATAATCATTGATAAACTCTCCGGTAAGCGCATCGCCGGATTTACCTGTAAGAGCGAAGGTCTGGGACTGGAATGGCGCAATCATTTCACCTTCGACTTTTTTTCCATTCAACATAATATTGACCAGTGAAATATAATAAGGACCAGAATTACTGGCCATCAGCTGATTCCCACGCTGCTGCCATTTGACCATTTTGATTGCATCGTTGGCATCACCTGCCAGTTTATCTGGCCGATAGAAAAATTTGATACGCGTACGAAAGGCCATCTGTAAATGATTACTGTCGCTGAGTTGGGGATTTTTAGCCTGAATTTCCAGAATATTTAACCAGAATACTGATTCGCGATCTTCCGGCAGGCTGGAATCGGTCTGGCTTATTCTTAGTGTCTGACCTTTTCCGGCATCGACGCGGTTAAAAGGTGGAGAGAGAACAAAAGGGACATGGATATTTTCTGGTTTTGCTTTCATATCCCCATCATCAATCCAGCTCTGTATCAATAAAGGTCGTTTCCCCATATTAGTCATTTTTACGCTAATTTCCCGGGCGTTGCCGGGATAAATTACGCGCGTGCCATTGACCACGATACTGGCAAATAACACGGGGCTGTACAGGACGGCAATCATTGCCAGCAGCAACGCAGAAGAAAATAATTTTTTCATGCAGGATTCTTTATTCGGTAAAAAGTTTTTTTTAAATTAAAAAGCAGAGAGACGACGTCTCTCTGCTACAGATACTATTATTTATACATAATAGAGTAGGTTACATTACTGGTTACTGTGCCAGCACCTGCTGCGGAGTTAGCATAGTATTCAACCAGGTAAGGCAGGGTTAAACTTCCATCAACCATTTCACCATAGGTATTGTTGGTTTCCTGGCTGCTGTTACCCACAACAATAATTGACTGATTACCGGCATTGCGCAGCTGGAATGCGACTTTCTGATCGGTAGTGTCGTTCTGATCGATCAGGCGACCATTAGAGTCAACGGTATCGCCAGTTTCAAAGAAGGCGGCAGCAGTAGTCAGCACACCTTCACAACCACTCAGGCCAATAGTAAATTGGGTCTGACCGGCAGTCTGACCAGCAGATGCAAGCTGATTAATGCCCACAATTGGCAGTTCAACATCAGCACTGGCATCGCCACCATTGATGCTGCTGTTACAGGTTGTGGCCTGAAGCGTGCCGTTAAAAGTAATTGTACCTTCAGCAGCAGCATAAACATTAGCTGATGAACATGCAGCGAAAATAACTGCCGCAAGCGTTGCGTATTTCATATTAACTCCTTTTACTATTTCAGATGATTTTAGTGGCTCTTTTATTGCAAACTGAGCCACATACCCTTCCCGTAAATGGAAGGCATTTGTAGATTGATTGCTACAAATTCTTTTGGTCGTAATAATAAATAGTGGTGACTTTATTTTTGTTGACTCGATAGCCTCTTTCCGGGCCTGTTTCTATGCGGGTAATGAAATCTTCCGGTATTCCCAGAGAAGATAATTTATTACGCAGACATCGCATTACCTGCCACAGACGCTGAGTTGATGAACTCAGACCATATTTATCCCAGACGTTAAGTAAAATATCTTCATGTGGGATGACTTTGCCATCTGCATTTTCAAGGAGGTATATAAACAGTCGCATCATGGTTTTCCTCAACGTCACCACGGCCGGGTTTTTCTCCCGGTTAAGGTGGTTAATGTTGATAACACTGTTCTGCACGATGTTGACCTGAATATCCTTTTCAATCACATAGCCAAAAACCTTTTTACTATGTTGATCCATTGTGTTGCCTCCACGCATTGCCTCTATTTTAACCATCACGGAGATATATCAGGGGCGTCTTTGTATTCATGGATTCTGTTAAAAGTACTAATAAATTTTACCTTCTCTTATGAAATGACCTCAACCATATTAAAAAATGAGTCTATTCGATTAATAAAACTCAAATTAAGAGTAAAAAACTTAAATTGATATTTTTTTTGGATTTTTATTTCTTTTTCTGGCTTATATTTGGTTTTTAAATCTAATTTTCTCATGATGGCAATCATCAAAAGGATATTCTTTTTTATTGATTCAGACAGTATTAAACAGGGAATAACTGGAATTTTGTTTAAATTAAGTTAATGTGAAGTCGTGGTTTTAATTTTTTACTGATAATCTAATAATGATCTTTTATTCTAATTTTGTTCATTCTTAATATGTTAAGAAGTGGCGAATTTTTTATTTTTTAAATATGTTGATTAAATGTTATTTACGAAATTTTATTGTCCAGGTGTAATCTTAATTGTGATGGAAATTAACTTAATTAGGATGTGGCTGGCAGCTCTGAATGGCTTTTAATAGGAATGTTCTCATATTAAATTAAAATTAAATTTGTTTCGAGGTGAAGTGATAAATAATTGAACGGATATCTCAGAAATTAACGGTGGCAGGCTGGATGAATCCGTCTGCCACTCGGAGATTACAGCGCGTCAGCAATTGCGCTACCCAAATCCTTCGTGCGCCCGGTACCCTGCATATCGGGAGTTAAAAGATGTTTATTTCCGCTGTTCGCCAGAACCGACTCTATTGCCTTCAGCACGGCTTCTGCTGCCTCACTGTGGCCTAGATGGTCCAGCATCATCGCCCCACACCAAATCTGCCCTGTCGGGTTGGCAATGCCTTTTCCTGCGATATCCGGTGCGGAACCGTGCACAGGCTCAAATAAACTGGGATAGTTACGCTCGGGATTAATGTTGGCGGAGGGGCAATACCGATGGTGCCGGTACAGGCCGGCCCCAGGTCGGAAAGAATATCGCCGAACAGGTTACTCGCGACCACCACATCGAAGCGTTCCGGATGCAAAACGAAGTGCGCCGTTAAAATATCGATATGATATTTATCCACGCGGAGTTCAGGATAATGCTCAGCCATTGCCACTACCCGGCTGTCCCACCAGGGCATAGTGATAGCGATGCCATTCGACTTGGTGGCAGATGTCAGATGCTGTGCCGGTCTTTTTTTCGCCAGTTCAAAGGCATATTTCAGGATGCGGTCAACACCGGTCCGGGTCATTACCGTTTCCTGAATCACAATTTCCCGTTCGGTTCCTGGAAAAAGAGTTCCGCCGACGCTGGAATATTCTCCTTCGGTATTTTCTCTGACCACATAGAAGTCGATATCACCGGGCTGATGGTTTGCCAGCGGGGCTTTAACTCCGGCAAGCAGCCTGACCGGACGGAGGTTGACATACTGATCAAACTGACGGCGAAACTGGAGTAGCGAGCCCCAGAGCGAGACGTGATCAGGTACCGCATCCGGCCATCCTGTGGCACCAAAGTAGATAGCATCGAAAGATCTGAGGGTATCGAACCAGTCATCAGGTAACATTTTGCCGTGTTGCTGATAATATTCTGCACTGGCAAAGTCAAACCAGGTCCATTCGAACTGGATGTCAAAAAGCCGGGCGACGGCATCCATCACTTTCACACCTTCCGGCATCACTTCTTTACCTATCCCGTCACCGGGGATAACGGCAATTCTGTATCTCGCTACTGGCATTAGACACTCCTGAGTAAATGAATTTACGACATAAAAATTAATAGTCGGAAATCCAATTATGCGCTGTAAAAACTCTTAACATTCAGCGCTTTCCAGCAGGAATTGTCATTTTGTGTTGTTTTTGTCATCTTTGACAGCATGCTGTGTCAATGACTCATTCTGTTACCCGGCCAGACGGGCGGCGTTGTACCGGGGGGAGGGGATGAGAAAAACGGCCACCTTTTTCATGATGTGACAGGCAGCAGAAGTAGCATGCTTTCACGTTGTCACCAAAACGTACTCTGGCAACAGTCAGCGCCTGCAACGAATTATACAGACTGCCAATAAAAACCAGCGAATTACGGGCCGGCATTTTAATACACCCCGCCCGGTGGAGAAGGTGATAACCGGCCTGGTCGGTGTGTTGTGTAACATAATAGTATTCAGCTGGCATGTTATATGGTCCAATTGTTATTAGATTAAAATCTTGTTGAATGTGTTGGTGCTTTGTTGCCCGGTCATTATAAATCGATTAACTGGGCGATAATTATTTTACAGATTTAGCCCCTGCCGGGTTGGTAAGCCTCGTTTATATTTTCAACCTGACTGAAAGACATGAACTTATGATTCCCACCTGCTGATGCGACCAGGAGGGGCCTGATTGCGGTTGTAAAAAAATATTTTTCTCGCCTGAGAATTAGCTTTTTTTTCTAAAAAAAAGGAATAATTTTTTTTCACACAAAGGAAGGCCTGTCAGTCAACAGCGCGTTAAAAATCTCCTTATCAGAGATAAGATTAAAGCCGGTACTGATTTTTCTGATTATTCCGAATGATTATTTTTATGGATTGAACGGCAGGCAGATAATTCAGGGGGGAAAGTTGAATTTAGATAATCATTTTTCAGGTAAAATATTAAATATTTCGCATCGATAGAATGATGATGTGTGGTTATCTTTTTACTGAGAAAGATAAATTTTCTTATCAATACCTTTTTTCTGACTACAGAAAATCTCATTGATTGCGCCAGATTGCTGTTTTGTACTGGCCCTTAGTTAGTTAACACAGAGCAGCGGATTAGGTCGATCATCTTTTAAAGATTCAGACAGAAAAATAATATTCCAGGGATTTCCCTACAACGACACGGTGGCATTGGCAAAATAATCGGTATGCGGAAAACGGGGACAATTAACAATTTTTTAAATTACCTGTCAGTCGGAGACTGATTATGACCATCGGGTTCTCTGCTCATCGCGTGGATAAAGATTATCAGCAGCACCGCGCGAGTCCGTATGATTAGCGATCCTCCCGGCTGTCAGTTCCCAGAAGCCCGGCAACCCAGTGTGCTTTGTGCGCGGAGAAAAGCGTCAGCAAAGCGAGGACATTGCTGTCATTGCTACCCTTATGCCACACCATACTTAACGGCAATCCCCTGATTTCATTATTCATTATTAATTTTATATAGGTCACGCCTTCGGTATTCATATTGCAAAATGAGGCGGGCACGATTGCCAACCCCAGGCCTGCTGCCACAAAACTGAGAATGGTTTGTTTTTCTTCAGCGTATTGCACCACACGCGGTGTCAGCCCTGATGTTCTGAACAAATTCATGGTCAGATCGTGACTGTGTGGCCGGGCTCTTCTTTCCGGGACGATCATCGCTTCCTGCTTAAAATCCTCCACGCAGACGGAGGATCTTGATGACAAAGGATGCATTACGGGAACGGCCAGCACACAGGTTTCGCGGGTAATAAACTGTACGGACAGGCTACTGTCCAGGCTTTCCGGGGGACGAATAAAAATCATATCCAGCCAGCCTGATTTCAGTCGCGGAAGCAGGCTGGCGGTCTTATCTTCTGTCAGGTGAACGTCCGCTTCAGGATGCTCCTGCATAAACCGGTTTAACAATTGTGGCAGCAGGCCTCTTGCTGCACTGTCGATGGCGCCAATCCTCAGCACCCGGCGGCCACTCTTTTTGGTCTTTTTAAAACGTTCCGCCAGGGCGTCAAACTGAGCAATCACTTTTCCTGCTTCATCGAAAAATTCTGTCCCTGCCTCCGTCAGCGAAACATTGCGAGTCGAACGGTTAAGCAGGCGTACGCCAAGGTCATCTTCCAGCAGACGAATAAAGCGGCTTAGTGATGCAGGCATCATTTCCAGCTTTTGTGCCGCCTGACCAAAGTGCAGTTCTTCTGCCACTGCCATAAAGCAACGTAATTGATTTATATCCATATTTTTCGTTACCTCGGGATAATTTAAATAAATTATATAATCCACCTCTGATGATAAGTCCAGACCGAACTGCATAATGAAGCTTATTAAAAAAATACCCTGTACAACCTGCGGAGCACGTCAGAATGAATACTCACCTCGAAAAAAAGGTGATGCGTAAAGTTACTCTGCGCATTGTGCCTTTTATTATGTTGCTCTATTTCATCGCCTTTATAGATCGTGTGAATCTTGGTTTTGCCGCACTGACCATGAATAAAGATCTGGGACTATCACCGACTATATTTGGTGCGGGTGCGGGAATATTTTTTCTCGGCTATTTCTTATTTGAAGTACCCTCCAACCTTATTCTGCATAAGGTGGGTGCCCGCATCTGGATAGCGTGGGTGATGATTAGCTGGGGATTAGTTTCCGGTTGCATGGCACTGGTGCAGGGAGCAAACAGCTTTTATCTGCTGCGTTTTTTATTGGGCGTGGCAGAAGCAGGATTTTTCCCCGGCATTATTCTCTATCTCAGCTACTGGTTTCCGGCTGCGCGGCGGGCTCAGGTGACCGCTATTTTTATGGCGGCGGCTCCCTTATCGACGGCATTGGGTTCGCCGCTTTCGGCAGCGTTGTTGCAGATGCAGGGCGTGATGGGTTTTGCTGGCTGGCAGTGGATGTTCGTACTTGAGGCTGTACCGGCGGTGGTGTCAGGGTGCGTGGTGTTATTTTTTCTCACCGATCGCCCGGCAAAGGCGAAATGGCTGACACAACAGGAGCGGGACTGGTTACAGAACACCCTGGCGGATGAAACGCGTTCCCGCGCTGAGGCTGGCAGACACAGCACTGTCTGGCGTGGGCTGGCTGATCGTCGGGTGCTGGCGCTGGTCTATTTTGGTACTTCCGCAGGACTTTACACCCTCAGTATCTGGTCGCCACAAATCATTCACTCCTTCGGCGCATCGGCGCTGGCAACGGGGGTTCTCAACGCCTTTCCAGCTGTGCTCGGTGTGCTGGCAATGGTGTTCTGGGCGCGACATTCTGACCGTAGCGGTGAACGTAGCTGGCATGTTATTGCCGCCTGTCTGCTGGCAGCGGCAGGGCTGCTGCTGGCGGGAAATGTTCTTTCACTCACCGGCGTAATTATTGCGCTGACGCTGATTAATATCGGTATCAGCGCATCCAAGCCGCCGCTGTGGAGTATGCCTGGGCTGTTTCTTTCCGGTCCGGCAGCGGCAGCCGGAATTGCCGCTATTAATTCCATTGGCAATCTTGGTGGTTTTGTCGGGCCGGTGATTATTGGTGTTATTCGTCAACAAACCGGCTCATGGCATTGGGGACTTTATTTTGTCGCCGGATTACTGATGTTATCTGCACTGATTATTTTTCTGTTATCGCTGAAAAAGAAAAAGCCACAAACGACCTGTTTTTCTCATCCTGAAATACGCTAACGACTGGAGATTATTATGCGCCACTATGCAATTGCTGCTATTCCTGCGGATGGTATCGGCCCTGAAGTGATTTCATCCGGTATTGAGGTACTGCGTGCGCTGGAAAAGCAGGACCGCTCACTGAAATTCACTATTGAGAATTTTGACTGGGGTTCTGATTATTACAAAAAGTACGGCGTGATGATGCCGGAAGACGGTTTGCAAACGCTGAAGAAATTTGACGCGATCTATTTTGGCGCGGTGGGGGCACCTGACGTGCCGGATCATATTACTTTGTGGGGGCTGCGCTTACCCATCTGCCAGGGATTTGATCAATATGCCAATGTTCGTCCCACCCGGATCCTGCCGGGGATTACACCACCGCTGCGCAACTGCGGGCCGGGCTGCCTGGACTGGGTGATCGTGCGTGAGAATTCAGAAGGTGAATATTCCGGCAACGGTGGACGTGCGCACCGCGGTCTTCCGGAGGAAGTCGGCACTGAAGTAGCCATTTTTACCCGGGTGGGCGTGACGCGAATTATGCGTTATGCCTTCCGTCTGGCGCAGTCTCGTCCACGTAAGTTGTTGACGGTGGTTACCAAGTCTAATGCGCAACGACATGGCATGGTGATGTGGGATGAAATTGCGGCGGAAGTGGCGCAGGAATTTCCGGATGTGCAATGGGACAAGATGCTGGTGGATGCGATGACGCATCGCATGACCCTGCACCCGCAAAGTCTGGATACCATCGTTGCCACCAACCTGCATGCGGATATTCTCTCCGATCTGGCCGGTGCGCTGGCAGGTAGTCTGGGCGTGGCACCAACGGCGAATATTGACCCGGAACGCCGTTTTCCATCAATGTTTGAACCGATTCACGGTTCGGCATTTGATATCACCGGCAAAGGCATCGCTAACCCGGTTGCCAGTTTCTGGACGGCAGCGCAGATGCTGGAACATCTGGGAGAGCGTTACGCGGCGGCGCTGATCATGGCCGGTACAGAGGAGGCTTGCCGCAAAGGCATCATGACCCCGGATATTGGTGGTAAAGCTACCACCGCTGAGGTGACTCAGGCAGTGGTAGCCTTTATTACCGCCAAGGCTCAGGTCGCTGAGACTGCATAACCTTTCTGCACAAACGATGGCCGGTGGCGTGACTGACACCGGCCATATGCAGGTAGCACAGACTCTGCGCTTATACCCAGCCTGTTACCTTCAGAATCAGGAGAAAATTTTCTGGCGGTTCTCAGCAATAATCCGTTTCGTGGCCGGTCTTTCCGGATAGCACCGCATAAACATATTGGTGAAATGTTCGCCGTAAGTGATCGACGTGGGTTGGTTTTCCCCCATCAGCGGCCTTATCGCCTGACGGAAATTTGGCTCATGGAAATAAGCCAGCGCGAACCTCTCTCTTTCCGGGTGCAAAATGATTTTGTGAGGCGTGGAGATCAGATAATTACCGGTCAGGTACTGAAGTAAATCGCCAGGGAAAACGGTGACGACATCCGGCGTCAGCGGCATTCTGACCCAGTGGGGATCGTTCTGATATTCTCCGGCGGTACTCTGGCCCTCCAGCCAGTTTTTCTTTCTGACTTCCCTGCTGCCATCGGCGGCCAGAGGAGGACGGATATCCAGTCCATCGGCATCTTTCTGAATAGCAATAACCAGAAAACCATAATCGGTATGGGAACCAATGCCCCGGTCAGATTCAGTCACCGCCTGCTGAAAGCGCAACATTCTCATATGATGCCAGCCATCTTCGGTCAGTGATTTAAGTTGATTTAATTCTAATCCCAGTCCAAGTGCGGCCAGCTGTAATAGTTTATCGCCAATTCCACCCATCATATTCATATGTACGGAGACATTTTCTTTAAAACTATGATTGGGCCACGGAACCGGACCATGGCAGGGCCAGCCCGCTTCGACTCTCTGATCGGATAATGGCAGATCTTTACAGACGGTAAATATCTCCGAATAGTCTTCTTCACCTGCGGTTATTTCTTCTCTGCTGGCAATATAGCCACTGTATGAGATGTCATTAAGAAGGCTTTTTTTATTTTCCAGCGGTTCTTTAAAAAATTTTTTACTGCTGTTAATCGCGGCATCCGCCACCGAAGCCTGCTCCGGTGTGAGCTGAACTTCAAATATGCCATCACGACGCCACACGTCAATCATCTCTTTACCTAATTGACGATCAGATTCACTTCCAGAAACAATCGCTGGCAAGTTGAATTTCATTATTGTACTACTTAGTATCGGAAAATAAAAAAATCACATAACCAATGGCAACCTGAAATAAACAGGTTGAAAAGGAATGTTTAGTAAAACCAATAAGTGAATATCAGAATAACTTATGGTTGGGGGAATATATGATACGGCGGTATACCAATGCAATCGCTGTGGAATAATTTTTCATAGTCAGTGATGTGCGTCGGTTTTTTTTCTTTTGCCACATTCAGAATTGAGTGGGAAAAAAGTGTTTTCAGTTCCGTTATTTTTTCAGAGTGTTTTTTGTTGGTTATTTTATTTTTTATTTCACCTGATTTTTTATCAGCTCACGCCAGAGATTACGGCGTTTTCAGATGTTGGCGTTTATTGTAATCTACACTTTGTAACGTTATTTTTTAGATTTTTCTTATAATTTTTTCCTGCACAAGCACCGTCATTTTATGGCTGTAGCGGGGCGTTTTTTTTCATCCATCCGGGCTTAATGGTCTTTTTTGTCGGTTTTTTATACGGGAGTCTTTGCCGGTAATTGGCTTAATGATGAATAAATGAGATGTTTCTGACGGGGGAAAGTTAAAGATAGTCAGGTGAAAATTATATAACTGATTGTTTTTTGCGCGTCATGGTGTCTGTATCAGACAAAACAAATGGCGCGCTGGTTTCAGGTTTTTATCAGGATGCAGGCTGGCAACTCACTGCACAAACACCCTGTCACTTGATAAACGGTGTCACCGTCGGCAAAGAGGCAGCTGTGGCTCCGACACCCTTTTGTCCATCTCTGTATAACTTTTCAGGATATCTTTTCTACTGGCAGTAATAGCATTGATGAATCTGATTCACAGGCTCTTGCAATTATTACGCATAATTATCGCTGTTCTTTTTTTCATTTATTTTAGGGTTGAAGTGTAACGTTATCCCTTTGCCGGATAGTTGGTCTTTGTCGGAAAGATGGCCTGCTCAGAATAAATAAAATAATACCGGACCATTTATATGCATAATGCGGATTTTCTGGTGGTGAAGGAATTGCGGGAAAATACTTTTTTACTTGCCAGTAACTGACAGAAATAGTGTCCGTAATGCCTTTCTTTACCGCTCATGCTGAATGTTACTGGCATGAATAACAGATTTATCCCCGGTAATACACTGAGTTTCAGGAGAAAAAATGACTGTAAACGTAACGGGTTATGCGGCCTTTGCGGCCAAAGAAGATTTAGTTCCGCATCAGTTTGTACGTCGCGACCCGCGCGATAATGATGTGGTGATCGAAATTTTATACAGTGGTGTCTGCCACTCCGATATTCACAATGCGTATAACGACTGGGGCGGCGCAAAATATCCGATGGTGCCGGGTCACGAAATTATTGGCCGCGTCACGCAGGTGGGAAAAGCGGTGACAAAATTTGCGCCGGGTGACCATGTCGGCGTCGGTTGTATGGTGGACTCCTGCCAGCATTGCAGCGCCTGTGAGCAGGGGCTTGAGCAGTATTGCGAACAGGGCAATACCCTGACCTACAACGACGTTGACCCGCACGATGGCATGCCCACCTGGGGCGGCTATTCAAATAAAATCGTGGTGACGGAGAAGTTTGTCGTTAAAGTGCCGGACGGGCTGGATTTAAAAAGTTCGGCACCGCTGCTGTGTGCCGGGATCACCACCTGGTCTCCGCTGCGTCACTGGAACGTGGGACCGGGTAGCAAGGTCGCGGTGACAGGGCTGGGAGGGCTTGGTCATATGGCCCTTAAGCTGGCGATAGCGCTGGGGGCGGAGGTGACACTTTTCAGCCGTTCGCCCGGTAAAGAGGCGGATGCGCGTCTTCTGGGTGCTAAGCATATGGTGATTTCGACCGATGAGGCGCAGATGAAAGCGGTCGCTAACCAATTCGATTTGATCATCGATACTGTTCCATATGTGCATGATCTTCAGCCCTATATCCCTACCCTGGCGCTGAGCGGTACGCTGGTACTGGTCGGTTATCTGGGGCCTCTCGAACCGGTACTGAACAGCGCGCCGCTGGTGATGGGGCGCAGGGCGGTGGCAGGCTCAGTGATTGGCGGTATTGCCGAAACCCAGGAAATGCTGGATTTCTGCGGTGAGCACGGCATTACGTCTGATGTGGAGATGATCACCATGCAGGAGATCAATGATGCCTGGAAGCGGATGCTGAAAAGCGACGTGAAATACCGTTTTGTGATCGATATTGCCTCACTGCAAGCGTAAGCGTCCGTTCAGTTCATGGCAGTGATGTTCACTGCCATGAACGCTCAACCCCGGTATCTGACCGCCTCTATCAGCCTGGCAAAAGCGGTGGTGTGCTGTTTACGGCTGGGATAATAGAGATAATAACCGCTGAAGGGTTCGCACCAGTCTTCCAGTATGCTCGCCAGCTTTCCTTCTTCCGTCAGTTTGCGTACGGAATCCTCGGGCACATAAGCAATTCCCATCCCTGATAGTGCGGCATCAATTCGTGAAGCCAGATTGTTGAAGATCAGCTGTCCTTCCACCTTGACGCGGATTTCCTTGCCATCCTTGCTGAACTCCCAGTTATACAATCCGCCCAGGGTCGGCAGACGCATATTAATGCAATTGTGATGCTGCAACTCATAGGGGGTTGCAGGCGTGCCTCTGCGTGCCAGATAGTCTGGCGCGGCGACCACCGACATTTTCCAGTCCGGTCCGATCCTGACGGCAATCATATCTTTTTCCACCTGCTCACCCAGCCGTACCCCTGCATCAAAGCGCCCGCTGACAATATCCGTCAGGGTATTGTCTACGGATAACTCAATATTCACTTCCGGGTAGGCATCCAGAAAGGGTTTCAGCAGCGGCCACAGGGTGGAGTGCAACGCATGTTCGCCAGCCGTTATACGGATATTGCCCGAGGTCTTCCCCTGGTTTTCCGTCAGATTAAGCAGGGCTTTTTCGATGTCGGCAATCATCGGGCCTACGCTGCGGATAAGTTGTTCCCCCGCTTCCGTGGGAGCCACGCTGCGGGTGGTGCGGGTTAACAATCTGGTGTTCAGCCTCTCTTCCAGCCCGCGAATAGCATGACTGAGTGCTGACTGGGAGACGCCCAGCTTCGCTGCCGCGCGGGTGAAGCTCCTTTCATTTGCGACCATCACCAGATAGGTCAGGTCGTTAAAGTTTTCCTTCAGCATAGTGGGCTCCTGGCCTGGTCGTGTCGGGCGGTGCCCCGACATCAACAGAGAGGGAGAATATATGTAATTTTTTCACAATTTGACCAGTGAAAATCGGCTCAGGTGGCATAGAAATGCAATCTCAAACCGGCATTCTGGCTTTTTTTACCGCTTTTTTCTGATATTGATGATTTCGACTCATAAGCTTTATCAGTGATAGCATGCTAATAAAATGTAACTGCCAATGATACTCTTATTGCGCAGTTGGGTAGTTTTGTTTCTTAATATTCAGTGAGGCTTATATGAAAAATGTAACCGCAGTAATGATGGTGCTGACCAGTCTGTTGGCGGTAAATTCAGCTCTGGCCGCAGAGATGGATAATTCTATTGCCGGTAAGCAGAAAATCGGTGTGGTTTCTGCTGAGAATGCTTATTCCCTTGACGGTCTGACCAGCAAACTTTCGCATAAAGCCAGAGCGCAGGGTGCGACCGCCATTAAAGTGATCGCGGCCGGTGGGGATAATAAACTTCATGGTGTGGCTGAAATCTATAAGTAGTCCCTTTCTGAAGTCGAAATAGCTCTACACAGGATCTCTGCCAGATCTTCTGACCCGTGGCGATATATTACAGTGTAAAACTGTCCATCTTGCTTGTGATTTATTTCGTCCTTCTTCATCGCTAATTTCTCTCTGATTAAAAAGGGGTAAGAATGAACCGACAAAGAATGATCGTTCAGGACCTTATCGTCTGGATAAATGAAAATATCCGCAGCCCTTTGAAAATTGAAGATGTGGCTTTGCGCGCCGGTTATTCCAAATGGCACTTGCAACGCATGTTTTTTCGGGTAATGAATATCAGCCTTGGCCACTATATTCGTAATAAAAAGCTGGAGCTGGCAGCGCACGATTTGATTGACAGCAGCGCCACGGTTATTGATATCTCGGTTAAATATGGTTACGAGTCCCAGCAATCCTTTACCCGCTCTTTTGTCAGGAAATACCGTGTTCCTCCTGCGGCCTGGCGACGCTTAAATACTGATAACGTCAATTACCTGCTGTAATTTAACGCCTTCACCGGTTTCCGGGAGAAAATAATAATGCCCAAAAATGTGGCAATAAAGCCTCTGGCTTTGCTATGCGCGTTGGTTATTTCAACGTTAACCGGCTGTGATCAATCCTCAGGGCCGACGGCTCAGGCGCAGGATGCGCCCGAAGTGAAAGTGCTTACTCTTGTCAGCCAGAATTTACCGGTTATCACCGAGCTACCCGGACGCACTTCGGCGTTCCGGGTCGCGCAGGTGCGGCCTCAGGTATCCGGCATCATTTTAAAACGCGCCTTTACTGAGGGCAGCGATGTGGTTGCCGGCCAGACGCTCTACCAGATCGATCCGGCACCGTTCCGGGCCAGCTATGACAACGCCAGCGCGGCAGTATCTGAAGCGCAGGCCAGAGCGCAAATTGCCAGAGTCACGCTGAATCGCTACCGCTCACTGACCGGCAAGCAGTACGTCAGCCGACAGGACTTTGATCAGGCTCAGGCCACCGTTGCACAAACTCAGGCGGCAGTGGCGGTGGCTGAAGCCGCGCGGGAAACCGCCCGTATCAACCTGGGCTGGAGCACCATCACCGCGCCTGTCAGTGGGCGCATTGGCCGTTCTTCGGTCACCGAAGGCGCGCTGGTGCAGAGCGCACAATCTGATGCGCTGGCGACGGTGCAGCAGCTTGATCCGCTGTATGTCGACCTCACCCAGTCGGAACAGGCGTTTATGCATCTGCATCAGGAACTGGCCGCCGGACGTCTGCAACAACAAACGGACAAGGTGCGGGTCAGTGTGGTGACCGGCAACGGCGTACTTTTTCCCCATTCCGGCACGCTGGCATTTTCTGATGTCACTGTTGATCAAACCACCGGCTCAATCACGCTGCGTGCGGTGATACCCAATCCGGATCATCAGCTGTTGCCCGGCATGTTCGTGCGCGCACGCCTTGAAGAAGGCCGCGATCCCGGTGCGCTACTGATCCCCCAGCAGGCGGTAACGCGCACGCCGCGCGGCGATGCCAGCACGATGGTGGTGGACAGCGGCAACCGTGTATCCGTTCGTGCGATTCAGGTGTCACAGGCTGTCGGCGATAAATGGCGGGTGACCGCCGGGCTGCGGGCGGGTGAACGGGTGATTATCTCCGGTTTACAGCGCGCCCGGCCAGGCATGACGGTGAAAGCCGTCGCCGCTTCCGATTCATCCTCTCCGTCAACAGGAACCGCTGACTGATGTCCAGATTTTTTATCGATCGGCCCATTTTTGCCTGGGTACTGGCCATTATTGTGATGCTGGCCGGTGGGATTTCGATCCTTAAGCTGCCGGTTGAGCAATATCCCAATGTTGCCCCCACTGCTGTGCAAATCTGTGCCACCTATCCCGGTGCGGATGCCACCACTTTGCAAAACAGCGTGACCCAGGTGATTGAGCAGAACATGAGTGGGCTGGATGGCCTGATGTACATGTCCTCCACCAGTGATTCTTCCGGCACGCTGCAACTGACGCTGTCGTTTGAAAACGGCACTGATGCAGATATCGCCCAGGTGCAGGTGCAGAACAAATTGCAACTCGCCACGCCCCTGCTGCCGCAGGAGGTCCAGCAGCAGGGGATTACCGTGCGGAAATCCTCCAGCGTTTTTTTCCTCGTGCCCGGCTTTGTCGATGAAAGCGGCCGGATGAGTATGGAAGACATTGCTGATTATGTGGCGACCAACCTGAAAGATCCCATCAGCCGTATCAACGGGGTGGGTGACAGCACCCTGTTTGGTTCACAGTACGCCATGCGCATCTGGCTCGATCCCAATAAGCTGAATAACTACCAGCTGACCCCGGTGGATGTCATCAGCATGATCGAGACACAAAATGCCCAGGTGGCGGCGGGGCAGCTGGGCGGCGCGCCGCCGGTGGCGGGGCAGCAGCTTAACGCGTCGATTATTGCCCAGACCCGCCTGACCTCACCGGAGGCATTCGGCAATATTCTGTTGAAAGTCAACGGTGATGGCTCACAGGTACGGCTGCACGACGTGGCCCGTATTGAGCGTGGCGGTGAGAACTACAATTTTGTGGTGAAAATCAATGGAAAACCGGCATCGGCGCTGGGGATCCAGCTGGCGAGCGGGGCCAACGCGCTGGATACTGCCGCAGCGATTCGGGCAAAAATTGATGAGCTGAAGCCCTACTTTCCGCAAGGTCTGAAGGTGGTTTACCCCTATGACACCACGCCGTTTATCAGCATCTCGATTGATGAGGTGGTCAAGACGCTGTTTGAGGCCATCGTGCTGGTGTTCCTGGTCATGTATCTGTTTTTACAAAGTTTCCGGGCGACGCTGATCCCAACCATTGCGGTGCCGGTGGTGCTGCTTGGCACCTTTGGTATTCTCAGCGCCTTCGGCTACTCCATTAACACCCTGACCATGTTTGGCATGGTGCTGGCGATTGGGCTGCTGGTCGATGATGCCATTGTGGTGGTGGAAAACGTTGAGCGGGTGATGGCCGAAGAGGGGCTGAAGCCAAAAGCTGCCACCCGTAAGTCGATGGAACAGATACAGGGCGCGCTGGTGGGGATTGCGCTGGTACTTTCTGCGGTATTTGTGCCGATGGCATTCTTTGGCGGCAGTACCGGCGTTATCTATCGTCAGTTCTCGATTACCATCGTTTCCGCGATGGTGCTGTCGGTACTGGTCGCGTTGATCCTGACGCCTGCTCTTTGCGTGACCATTCTCAAACCGGTTAAGCCGGGAACACATCAGCAACCGCGCGGACTGTTTGGCTGGTTTAACCGCAAATTTGACCAGAGCGCCGGGCATTACACCCATTCGGTGGCCCGAATGCTCAACCGTAGCGGGCGCTATCTGCTGATTTATGGCGTGATTGTGGCGGCAATGGCGGTGCTGTTTCTGCGTCTGCCCACCTCATTCCTGCCTTCGGAAGACCAGGGGGTACTGGCTACCCAGGCGATTCTGCCTGCCGGAGCCACCCAGGCACGTACCCAGGCGGTGCTCGATCAGGTGACGGATCACTATCTGCATCAGGAGAAAAATAACGTTGAGAACGTGCTGACGGTTAACGGTTTTGGTTTTGCCGGACGCGGGCAGAATGTGGGGATAGCGTTTATCGGTCTGAAAGACTGGTCGCAGCGTGGCGGCAACGAGAACAGGGTTGATGCCATTGTCAGCCGTGCGGCACAGGCATTCAGTCGCATTATGGATGGCAACGTGGTGGCTTTTAACCTGCCGCCGATTATCGCGCTGGGCAATGCGACCGGCTTCGATTTCGAACTGACCGACCGGGCAAGCCTGGGGCACGGCCAGCTGATGGCGGCCCGCGACCAGCTGCTGGCTCTGGCGCGCCAGCATCCGGAGACGCTGGTGGCAGTTCGTGCAAACGGCATGGAGGACAGCCCGCAATATAAGCTGGATATCGATCAGGAAAAGGCCACGGCGCTGGGCGTGGATCTCTCCGACATTAACACCACACTGAGCAGCGCCTGGGGCGGCAGCTATATTAATGACTTTGTTGATCACGGTAGGGTAAAAAAAGTCTACGTGATGAGTGATGCGCCGTATCGCATGATGCCGGAGGATCTTAACAACTGGTATGTGCGGGCCGCTAACGGCAAGATGGTGCCCTTTGCCAGCTTCTCCACTGCGCAATGGGTACACGGCTCGCCGCGGCTGGAACGCTACAATGGCCTGTCATCGGTGGAAATTCTGGGGCAGCCTGCGCCTGGCAAAAGCTCTGGTGAAGCGATGGCGCTGATGCAGCAGCTGGCGCAGCAGTTGCCTTCTGGTATTGGTTATGACTGGACCGGCATGTCATATCAGGAGCGGATGAGCGGTGAGCAGGCGCCTGCGCTGTACGCCATTTCGCTGATTGTGGTGTTTCTCTGCCTGGCTGCGCTGTACGAAAGCTGGTCGATTCCCTTTTCGGTGATGCTGGTGGTGCCGCTTGGCGTATTTGGTGCGTTGGTGGCAACCCTGCTGCGTGGCCTGAATAACGATGTCTATTTTGTTGTCGGGCTGCTGACTACCATTGGCCTGTCGGCGAAGAACGCCATTCTGATTGTCGAGTTTGCCAAAGATCAGATTGAGCAGGAAGGGAAGGGCGTGGTGGAAGCCACGCTGACGGCAGCGCGTATGCGTCTGCGTCCGATTCTGATGACGTCACTGGCATTTATCCTTGGCGTGTTGCCACTGGCACTCAGCTCTGGTGCAGGTTCTGGTGCGCAGAACGCGGTCGGCACCGGGGTATTTGGTGGCATGGTGGCGGCGACCCTGCTGGCGATCTATTTTGTGCCGGTGTTTTTTGTGCTGGTGCGTAACCGTTTTGCCGGAAAACCCCGCGATGAAGAAGATGAGGATGAGTAACAGCCACATCGGCTTCGTGTAAGAGAAGGGGGCCATAATGGTGATTTCAGCCGTTGGCCCCTTACACAGGTAAATCCGTCAGGCGTTTTTCTGAGCTGCCTGTACGGCAGTGAACGCAATACCGCCCCGGTAACACAGCCCAAAGCTTTCTAAGCTGCCTGTGCGACAGTGAACGATTTCAGCACTTGCTGTACACGGCTATTTCTTTTCTAAGCTGCCTGCACGGCAGTGAACCAGAAGAGCCAGCTGTGGGCAGCACCTTTATCACCACCCTTAACCGCAGCCTGTCAGCGTGATTTTCTGCCTCAATGCTGCTTTGCATTACCACCCGTGGCATCTGACGCCGTTACGTCCTGACTCAGGGCTAACGCTGCCTGCGGGCCTTGCGCAACAATCGGTCCCTGTTCAACCCTGATCCGCACATGTTGTCCACTGCCGCTAACGTAGCGCGCCTGCACCCCCTGTTTTGCTGCAATATCGATATTTTTAAGCACCACATCCTGCACCTGCGATTCCGGCAGGCCGCTGAAAATCATCGCGTGGCTGGCACCGGTGGCGCTGAGATTCGAAATGTGGATACCACGAATTTTGGGCGTGGATGCGGTCACTGCTGCGTGCTCAATGGCACTGGTAAGCGTGTGGCCCGCCGCCCCGGACTGCCCGCTGTAGCTGCTGGTGACCAGAACAGGCGTCGCCACATCGGTCATGGTCAGATTATCGGCCGTCAGCGGTCCAATATAATTACCACGATCGCGTGCTGATTTTATGCGGATGCCGTTTTCGGTGTTAAGGAAGGTGACATTACTGATGGTGACCCGACCAATACCATTGGCGGTTTCGCTGCCAGCGGAGATACCGTGTCCGTCACGCATAACCGAATCCCTGATGGTGATGTCCTGCGCTGGCGCAGCCGTGCCAGGGATCAGCCCGGATTTGATGGCGATATTATCGTCGCCGGTATGAATATCCATATTTGACATCGTGATGTCGCGCGACGACACCACATCCACGCCGTCGGTATTGGGCGAGGTGACGGGATTGCTGATTTTTACCTGATGGATATCAATATGTTTACTGTTGCGGATGACAATGTTCCACATCGGTGAGTTGGTCAGATGTAGCTGTTCAATCCGGCCGCCGCTCACCGCGTTAAATTCAATAAACCACGGACGCGGTACACCGTTTGCCAGAGGGACGCCGGGAAAGCGATCGCGGAAGACGTGTAGATTACCGCTACGCACTTCCGCCCGAATCTGGAGAGCTTCAGGCCACCAGCTTTTTTCGCCATCGCCGTCGAGGGTGCCCCCGCCGTTAATCACCACGTTGCGGACGTTACTGGCAAAGATAAAGGCCTCATTACGCTGTGCCGGACGGCCAATAAACGCCGCTATGAACTTCCCTTCCTGATTGCTGGCCTTCAGCGTGGCGTCTTTGCTTATTTGCAGGGTGATATTGTTTTGTAACTGTAACGGTCCGCTCAGCCAGACGCCGGAAGAGAGGTAAACCGTGCCGCCACCGCGTTCGGCGCACTGTTGGATAGCCTGCTGAATAGCGCCGGTATTCAGCGTTTTGCCATCGGCCTTACCCGCAAATGTTTCCGGTAAACAGTGCGCAGCCTGCGCTACGCAAACGCACAGCATTCCACAACAGAATAACGTCAGCCGCGATTTGTTCATCATTCCTCTCTTTGCCTCCTCCTCTGAACAGACGTTGACTCCAGCACATCCACACGGGCAGCACTATTGTGCAAAAGCACGGATTTAGCACAGGGTGTTCAAAAATGTGCGCCAGATGGACAAAATGGCCGGGCGTCGTTTTTCACTCGCAGCGGTTTAAAATCTGTGGCAGATAGCGGTTCAGCAGCATTCCCCGGCGATCTCTCCGGCACTCGCTATTTAACCACCGGCAATTCGGCATAGCGCGTGGTGTAACCGGGTGACAGCATGTCGCGTTTCATTGCCCAGCTGTGCTCAGCGCCCTGTCCGGCAAACCATATCGTGCCCCGGCCTTTACGATTGATTTCATCGATGGTCTGCATCAACTCATGACTGTTGCGCCGGGGTTGATGTGCCTCAAAAAGATTGAGTTGCGCTACGCCCTCGCTGAAAAAATCACTCAGCATCACGCCTGCTTTCATATAGCGAAAACCCTCTTTCCAGATCCTGTCCAGTGAATTGATGGCGACACGTAGTATGTCACGCGTATCTTGAGAAGGGATTGCCAGCCGACCGCTGGCCTGCGGTGCGTAAAACGGTTCATTGTCGGCATGGGGGCTGGTACGCATAAATACGCTGATGACACAGCAAAACCGCTCCTCAGCCCGTAATTTTTCGGCGGCGCGCGCGGCGTAAGTGCAGACCGCCTGATGCATATCGTCATACCGGGTAATGCGATGCCCAAAAGAACGACTACAGATAATTTGTTGTTTGGCCGGGATCAGCTCATCAAATGCCAGACAGGATTCACCACGCAGCTCACGCGCCGTACGTTCAAGCACAACACTGAAGTTTTTACGAATCAACGAGGGACTGGTGCCCGCCAGTTGCAGGGCGGTTTCGATACCCAGTGTATGCAGCTGTTTACTGAGGCGGCGACCCACCCCCCAGACTTCCTCTACCGGTACTCTGGCCAGCAGTTTTTGCTGGTGTAGAGGGTCGGACAGATCGACAACCCCTCTGAATCCGGGCCACTTTTTTGCCGCATAATTAGCCAGTTTCGCCAGTGTCCTGGTGGGGGCCATCCCCACGCCGACCGTCAGTCCGGTGTTTTTCAGCACCTGGTTACGTAACTGATGCCCGAAGGCGGTCAGGGAAAGGCAATGGGAAAGGCCGGTGATATCAAGAAAGGCTTCATCGATAGAGTAAACCTCAACGGCGGGGGCTGCTTCGGTCAGGGTCAGCATCACACGATGACTGATATCGGCATACAGGGCTTAGTTCGAGCTGAAAACCGTCACCTGATGCTGGCGGAGCGCCTCTTTTATTTTGAAATAAGGGGCCGCCATCTTAATGCCCAGCGCTTTTGCTTCCGCCGAGCGCGAAATAATACAGCCATCGTTATTCGAGACGACCACTATCGGTTTGCCGCGCAGGTCCGGACGAAAAATAGTCTCGCAGGAGGCATAGAAATTATTAACATCAACAAGTGCGTACATGTTTATTAGATTTCAATGTGAAGGTGACCACGCCGAATATTTCCAGCTCTTCTTCATCCTGAAAAGTCATCGGAGAATAGTTGCTGTTGTGAGGAATAAGTTGCACGGATGGCCTGGTACGAAGCTCTTTGACAGTAAATTCTCCCGCTATCGCCGCCACCACAATGTCGCCATGTTCCGCTGACAAAGAGCGATCCACCACCAGCAGGTCGCCGTCGCTGATACCTGCGCCAAGCATCGAATCACCGCTGACTCTGACAAAGTAAGTCGCACCCGGATGCTTTACCACCAGGTTGTTCAGATCGAGAGCGTCCTCGACATAATCCTGTGCCGGACTGGGAAAACCACAGGGAACCCGTTCAAGATAAAGTGGTAAGTGCAGAGTCTGATGGATCAACGGACGGCTTATTACTGGCATGATTGACACTCCTTTAACTGTATTTATATACAGTATTACGCGCAACGTACTCGAGCAAGCCCCTTCGCCAGCCAAAATCTGAACGCGTTGATGTGGCGCGAAATTTAGTTTTCTCAGGAGTATCGCCGTGGCGACGACAAATAATGTTGCTTTTTTGTAAACAGATTAACACCAGCAGGAAATCCTGCTATGCTGGCCCACGCGGAACCGGGCGCTTTACCCTACAGAATGAGCAAATCACTTCGCGGTGAACCTGAGGGCGCCCGGTAGCCATTACAATGTGAGCGAGGAGAACGTCGTGCTAGAAGAATACCGTAAGCACGTTGCCGAGCGTGCAGCCGAAGGGATCGTTCCTAAACCGTTAGATGCTTCCCAAATGGCCGCGCTGGTTGAACTGCTGAAAAACCCGCCAGCGGGTGAAGAAGAATTCCTGTCCGATTTGCTGATTAACCGCGTCCCACCGGGTGTTGATGAAGCTGCCTACGTCAAAGCGGGCTTTCTGGCGGCGATCGCCAAAGGCGAAGCCAGCTCCCCTCTGGTTACCCCGGAAAAAGCCGTAGAGCTGCTGGGCACCATGCAGGGCGGTTACAATATCCATCCGCTGATTGACGCGCTGGACGATGAAAAACTGGCTCCGATTGCGGCCAAAGCGCTGTGCCACACGCTGCTGATGTTTGACAGCTTCTACGATGTGGAAGAAAAAGCCAAAGCTGGCAACCCGCATGCTCAGCAGGTTCTGCAATCCTGGGCTGACGCCGACTGGTATCTTTCCCGCCCGAAACTGGCCGAAAAAATTACCGTTACCGTTTTCAAAGTCACCGGCGAAACCAATACCGATGACCTCTCTCCCGCTCCTGATGCCTGGTCCCGCCCTGATATCCCATTGCATGCGCTGGCGATGCTGAAAATCGCCCGTGAAGGTATTGAGCCTGATGACGCTGGCAATATTGGCCCAATTAAGCAGATCGAAGCCTTGCAGGAAAAGGGATTCCCTCTGGCCTATGTCGGTGATGTGGTCGGTACTGGCTCCTCACGTAAATCTGCCACCAACTCGGTGCTGTGGTTTATGGGGGAAGACATCCCGTTCGTGCCGAACAAGAAAGGCGGCGGCGTGGTGCTGGGTGGGAAAATCGCGCCAATCTTCTTTAACACCATGGAAGATGCCGGGGCGCTGCCGATTGAAGTCGATGTCGATAAGCTGAATATGGGCGATGTGATTGACATTTTCCCGTACAAAGGTGAAGTGCTGAATCATGAAACCGGTGAAGTGCTGGCTAACTTTGAGCTGAAAACCGAAGTGCTGCTGGATGAAGTTCGTGCCGGTGGTCGTATTCCGTTGATCATCGGGCGCGGCCTGACCAGCAAAGCGCGTGAATCCCTTGGCCTGCCGCACAGTGACGTATTCCGCCAGGCGAAAGATGTTGCTGCAAGCAGCCGTGGCTACTCTCTGGCACAGAAAATGGTCGGCCGCGCCTGTGGGACTGACGGTATCCGCCCTGGCGCTTACTGTGAGCCGAAAATGACGTCTGTGGGATCTCAGGACACCACCGGCCCGATGACCCGTGATGAGCTGAAAGACCTCGCCTGCCTTGGCTTCTCCGCTGACCTGGTGATGCAGTCCTTCTGTCATACCGCAGCCTATCCCAAGCCGGTTGACGTCTCGACTCACCATACCCTGCCAGACTTTATTATGAACCGTGGCGGCGTCTCGCTGCGTCCGGGCGACGGCATTATCCACAGCTGGCTGAACCGTATGCTGCTGCCGGATACCGTGGGCACCGGCGGGGATTCCCATACCCGCTTCCCGATTGGCATCTCTTTCCCGGCAGGATCCGGGCTGGTGGCCTTTGCGGCGGCAACCGGCGTGATGCCGCTGGATATGCCGGAGTCGGTGCTGGTGCGCTTCAAAGGTAAAATGCAGCCGGGGATCACCCTGCGCGATCTGGTTCACGCCATTCCGCTGTATGCCATCAAACAGGGTCTGCTGACCGTTGAGAAGAAAGGTAAGAAAAATATCTTCTCTGGCCGCATCCTGGAAATTGAAGGTCTGCCGGATCTGAAAGTCGAGCAGGCATTTGAGCTTTCTGATGCGTCGGCTGAGCGCTCTGCGGCGGGTTGTACCATCAAGCTGGGCAAAGATCCGATTATTGAATATCTCAACTCCAACATTGTGCTACTGAAGTGGATGATCTCTGAAGGTTACGGCGATCGCCGTACGCTGGAGCGCCGTATTCAGGGCATGGAGAAATGGCTGGCCGAGCCTGAACTGCTGGAAGGCGATGCGGATGCGGAGTATGCCGCGGTGATCGATATCGATCTGGCGGAAATCAAAGAGCCGATTCTGTGCGCGCCGAACGATCCGGACGACGCCCGCGTATTGTCTGATGTGCAGGGCGAGAAGATCGATGAGGTCTTTATCGGTTCCTGTATGACTAACATCGGCCACTTCCGTGCGGCAGGTAAGTTGCTGGACAGCCATAAGGGCCAGTTGCCTACCCGTTTGTGGGTGGCACCACCGACCAAGATGGACGCGGCGCAGCTGACGGAAGAGGGCTACTACAGCGTCTTTGGTAAGAGCGGTGCGCGTATTGAGATCCCGGGTTGTTCACTCTGTATGGGCAACCAGGCGCGGGTGAAGGATGGAGCGACGGTGGTTTCCACCTCAACCCGTAACTTCCCGAATCGTCTGGGTAACGGTGCTAACGTTTACCTGGCCTCTGCTGAACTGGCTGCGGTCGCCTCTTTGCTGGGCAAGTTGCCCACGCCGGACGAATACCAGCAGTTTATGGATCAGGTTGATAAGACGGCGGTGGATACCTATCGTTATCTGAACTTCGACCAGCTGGCGCAGTATACCGAGAAAGCTGACGGCGTTATTTTCCAGACGGCGGTGTAAGAAGCCTGAGGGCAGCTTGCGCGCTCAGGTGATGCAAAAGCAGTCTGACGCAATCTGTGTTTTGAAAATCCGGGAATTATTTTTCCCGGATTTTTTTGTCTGTTTCCGGGGCGGAAGCTGATTTTATAAACGCTTCAGAGCTGCGTCGGTCATTGTCTGTTCAGCGATTATCGCATGTTGAAAAGAGAAAAATCGGGTGATGGAAACAACCCTTTTTTTACTGCAAATTTAACCGACTGATAAAAAATGGGATTTTTAAGGAGATGGAAAAGAGGGTATTTAAGCGATTGCGGTCAAATTTCTTTTTAAATCGGTGAGTTAAGCTTTATGCGCCACGCTTCACTGCCGCACAGGCAGCTTAGAAAGAACGTTTTTTCACCTCGCGCGGCATGACGCTGTTCACTGCCGCACAGGCAGCTTAGAAACTTTTCTGTAGTCGGGACGGCGCTTTTTAAACATTCACTACCATACAGGCAGTCAGAAATCCAGGTGAAACCAGACTGTAAATTCAATTTAATCAATAACATATTTCTCATAAACAGCGCCTTCGGGAATGCTCCACAAAAATTGCTTTGTTTTTGCAAGGGCCTTCCCGAAAAATCAGTGCTCAGGGGAAAGAGGGGTGTTATCTGTAGAATCAGGCTCAAACATAGTGGCGCTAAACACTCACTTAAAGCCAACGATAAAACACCCATACTGCATCATGCACACAAAACCCGATATCCCTCATTTTCAGCATCTTTCAAACTTATATTTGATATCCTGAAACAAGAATTTTGAGATAATAAAAAATTACCTTCTTTCTGATTTATTGATTATGTTAGTATTTTTATTGTATTTTTGAGATAACCTCATGCAAGAGTTGAGATAACTAAACATCATGGCTCAATTTAATCACTTCGAACTCTCGCTTCTGAATCCCAGTTTTGACTCCCTTCTGGTCGATGCGCTAACCGAACTGGAGTTACTCCGGCATCTGCGCCTGGAAACGGATGTTCACCCCATCCTGTTTGCGCAGTTAAAGACCGTTTTCCACATGCTGGAGAGTCTTGGTTCTGCAAGGATTGAGGGAAACCACACCACGCTTGCCGACTATGTTGAAAGCAAGGTTGAAGGAACGCAGAGTTCGACGGATCAGCTCAAAGAAATCAACAATATCGAAGCCGCGATGGAGTACATCGACGAATACCTGAGCGATGGCGATGAGATAACGGAGTATTTTATCCGCGAGTTGCACAGTCTGGCAGTAGTCGGGCTGCAACAGGAAGGCGACAGAACACCCGGTGCATATCGGCAACATAACGTCACCATCGCGCAGTCTGACCATTTACCGCCCGACCACATCCGCGTTCCTGATTATATGACGGAACTGACCGCCTTTATTAACCGTAGCGATAAGCCAAAGTATGATCTGATGAAGATTGCACTGGCACATCACCGCTTTGGCTGGATACATCCCTTTGGCAACGGTAATGGCAGAACGGTCAGATTGCTGACTTATGCATTGCTTATCAAGTATGGCTTTAATGTTCAGACCAGCGGCCGGGTACTCAATCCGACAGCGGTATTTTGTAACGATCGTGAGCGCTATTACGCCATGCTTTCGTTAGCCGATAAAGGAACAGAGCAGGGGCTGGAAGAATGGTGCTTATACGTGCTCTCGGGGATTTCATCCGAGCTGAAAAAAGTCGATCAGCTGACAAACCACGCATTCCTGAGCAAAAAGATCCTGTATCCGGCCATTGATTTCTCGTTGGAGAGGGGGCTGATAAATCCTCTGGAATCAAAGGTTCTGAAACGTGCTGTTGAATCAGGGACGATAAAAGCGGCCGATCTGCGCCCCGTTTTGCCCAATCTGAAATCTTCGCAGATATCTTATCAACTGAATAAGCTGAATGAACGGGGACTACTTCAGCCAATAGAAGAGGGCGCTCGTAGTTATACGGTGAAGTTTTCTAATTCGTATTTGATACGGGGGGTGATTAAAATATTGCGGGAAGAAGGATTTATTCCTGATTTATGATTTTAATGTTCTCTGTTGCGGTTTTTGGACAGATGCAGGAAAGATTATTTTACTGTTCTTAAAGGATAATTGCGCCCCGACTTGCAGGCGTGTTTGAGAAGGCAGCGTGGCGGTAACACACTTTATACTTATTTTCTCATCGATTGATAATATTGATATTTCTGACTGGATGGAAAAGAAGATATTTTAGCGATGGCGGTGTCGAATTTCTCTTCAAATCGGTGAGTTAAGCTTTGGGCGCTGCGGTTCACTGCTACGCAGGCAGCTTAGAAATGAATGTTTTAGTATTTCGGACCGCTATCTGGAGTTGTTTCTGAATTACAGGTTCTAAAAATAAGGAAATTGAAAAATGGTTAGATATTTTTTTTAATTGTATTTTTGGTGCGGCATTATCAACGTTCGCCATCAATGTTTATGCTGAATTAAATCCAGGTGGCATTGTAGAAAATAAAAAAGTTGCTGCATGTATATTAAAAAAAGATGACAGTGAATGCCTGAGTTTACTAAGTAAAATGACAGAAGAAAAATTAAATACAGCCTGTCAGGATAAATTAAAAGAGATTTCAAATTACGATTACAGCCAGTGGTGGATGGGAGAAAAAAGACAGAGAGAAGAGATGAAGGACGCTTTTATCCGCAGTCAGGAATTTTGGTTAAAGTATCGTCAGGACTACTGTAAAGCAGCCAGCGCCGGGGCTGAAGGCATCGACGGCTATAGCGCAATAGCGTTAAGCTGCCAGATTAACATGGCAATAAGGCGTACAGACGAAATCAGAATGGTCCATCCCGATCTTTCAGAGGGGTAAAATCCAGTTAATTCTTACTGCATTAATCATAATCGATAAATAGCAAACCCTTATCTAAAAAACGTACATGGTGTACGTTTTTGTAGCGTCAGGATCCAGTCCCGGTTTACGTACCGCAGAGGCGAGCTGATATCATACCCCTTACTGTTTCATCACTATATGGTAAAGCAGAATGATATAGCTGTAGCGCATATCATCATTCTTTATGAATGATATCAGCTATTCAGAAAAGTTTTTTCGACAGTTTTTCCTTATTCATGGTCAGATCGTCTTTGATTGCTGAAATGGAAGTCAGCTCGCAGATAAAATAATATGAGTATTCATACTATGATTCCTCAATAAGGAAGAACAGTACAAGGAAAAGTTATTTTGGAATCAATTAAACCCTCCGATCTGAAAACCATATTACATTCCAAACGAAGTAATATTTATTATTTGCAATGTTGCCGGGTGCTGGTTAATGGCGGGCGCGTTGAATATGTCACAGAAGAGGGAAAACAGTCGCTTTACTGGAATATTCCCATCGCTAACACCACGGTAATTATGCTGGGGACGGGAACCTCGGTCACTCAGGCAGCAATGCGTGAATTTGCCAGAGCAGGAGTGCTGGTGGGGTTTTGCGGGGGTGGCGGCACGCCTTTATATGCAGCAAATGAAGCAGAAACCACCGTTTCCTGGCTGACATCACAAAGTGAATATCGTCCTACAGAATATCTGCAACAGTGGGTGAGTTTTTGGTTTGACGATAGCAGCCGTCTTGAGGCGGCGAAATGTTTTCAGCGAACACGTATCAGTCAGATTCGCCAGCACTGGTCTGCCGATATCATCAGAAGAGAAGGCAGGTTCTCCTGTGAACCGCAGAAACTAGCCATACTGCTGGATCGATTTGAAAAGAGTTTATCGCAAAGCCAGAACTCGCAGGATTTGCTGGCGCAGGAAGCAGTAATGACCAAAGCTCTTTATAAACTGGCCGCGCAGACGGTTAATTATGGTGATTTCACGCGAGCAAAACGCGGTGGCGGGGTGGACGCTGCCAATCGTTTTCTCGATCACGGCAACTATCTGGCTTACGGGCTGGCAGCCGTGGCATGTTGGGTAACTGGCTTACCCCACGGGCTGGCGGTATTACATGGTAAAACGCGACGTGGCGGACTGGTTTTTGATGTGGCGGATCTGATTAAAGACGCCCTGATTTTACCGCAGGCTTTTATTGCTGCCATGTCCGGAGAAGATGAGCAGGAATTTCGGCAACGCTGCATTCGTGGTCTGCAAAAGGCGGAGGCGCTTGAGGTGATGATTGAAACAGTGCAAAACAGTGCAGCAATGCTCAGTAAGGCGGGTAAATGAATATTCTACTGGTTTCACAATGTCATAAGCGGGCACTGACAGAAACAAGGCGTATCCTCGATCAGTTTGCGGAACGTAAGGGGGACAGAACCTGGCAGACAGCTATCACCCTTGAAGGCCTGAATACCTTACGAAAGCTGTTAAAGAAAACGGCACGGCGTAACACGGCGGTAGCCTGCCACTGGATCAAATCCAGCAATCAAACGGAGCTGGTATGGATTGTCGGCAATCTGCGTCGGTTTAATCCTCAGGGAGCGGTTCCCACTGACACCACAGAACGCGATATTCTGAAAAATCACAGTGAAAATCAGTGGTACTGTGGTGAAAGTATCAGCCTGCTGGCGGCACTGGCGGGCCTGTTTCATGATTTTGGCAAGGCTAACCAACTGTTCCAGGACACACTTAAGGGAGAAGGAAAACGTTTTCAGCCCTGGCGGCATGAATGGATATCGCTGCGCCTGTTCTGTGCATGGGTGGCTAACAAAACAGACCCGCAATGGTTAACCGCGCTCAGCCAGGTGACGGAGGAGGATGAGCAACAAATATGGCAAAACCTCTGCCAGGATCCCTATCCTCCTTATCAGAATCCCTTCATTAATTTACCGCCAGTCGCCACCACCGTTGCGTGGTTGATCCTCTCTCATCACCGCCTGCCCGCCTGCTCTGCGGATACAGACTATCCGCCAGATATCACACGGATGTCAGACTGGCTGACCGGACAGCTGACGGCAGAGTGGAACTCGACGAACCACCTGCAAAACTGGACAAAAGAGGAGCTGGCCGCCGTCTGGCGTTTTCCGCATGGCACCCCTTTGCGCAGCGCAGTCTGGCGTGAAAAGGCGAAAAAATTTGCTGGTCGTGCGCTGAAATTACCTTCACTAAGCCGCTTTGGGGGGCTGGATCACCGGTTCAGCAGCCATATGGCGCGTCTGGTTCTGATGCTGGCCGACCATCACTACTCCGCATTGCCCGCCACGACAGGTTGGCAGGCACCTGACTGTAAAATCTGGGCCAACACCTGTAAGCAGACAAAGGCGTTAAAGCAACAGCTTGACGAGCATAATATTGGAGTGAGCCAGAATGCTCTGCTGCTGGGCCGCTGTCTGCCGCAGTTGCGCACGACTTTACCGGCCATTACCCGACACAAAGGATTTAAACAACGCAGCAAAGAAGAGCGCTTTCGCTGGCAGGACAAAGCTTTCGAACTGGCAACATCGCTAGGTGAAAGGACAAAGGTACAGGGATTTTTCGGCATCAATATGGCTTCCACTGGCTGTGGTAAAACTTTTGCTAATGCGCGCATCATGTATGCGCTGGCGGATGAAAAACAGGGATGCCGTTTTTCCGTTGCGCTTGGCCTGCGTACCCTGACATTACAAACGGGTGAGGCGCTCATAGAAAAACTACATCTACAGGATGACGATCTGGCGGTGCTGATTGGTTCGCAGCCGGTACGACAGCTGCATGATTTCTGGAATAAAAAACTCGCCATATCCTCTGATGACAGCCATGACGCTGAAGAGGCGATCTTCGCAGAACATCAGTACGTCCGTTACGATGGCGCGCTTGATGATGGACGCTTAAGCCAGTGGTTGCGCCGCTCCCCTGAACTGCATCAATTGATCAGTGCGCCGGTGTTGGTGAGTACTATCGATCATCTTATTGGGGCGACGGAAGGGATTCGTGGCGGTAAGCAGATTGCGCCGATGCTGCGCTTGTTAACTGCCGATCTGGTACTGGATGAGCCTGACGATTTTGATAACAACGACCTGCCAGCGCTATGTCGCCTGGTGAACTGGGCAGGTCTGCTTGGCTGCCGTGTGCTGCTCTCTTCCGCTACTCTGCCGCCTGCTCTGGTGCAGGCGCTGTTCAGCGCTTACCGTGCGGGGCGAGCGGATTATCAGTGTGCCTGCGGTGAGCCAGACCTGCCGGTGAGTATTTGCTGTGCCTGGTTTGATGAATATGATTGCGCGCATCATGATATTACGGCGATCAAAAACTTTGTTCAGCATCACGATGATTTTGTCAAAAAGCGGGTGGGTAAATTACAGGACGCTGAGGTTCTGCGACGGGGTGAACTGCTGGCGGTCAATCCGCCCACGCCCCGTGAAAAAGACGTGCTGGACAGTATGGCCGCAGAACTGCTAAAAGCGATGCACAGTCTGCATACCCGTCATCATCAACGCCACAAATCAGGAAAAACGCTGTCGGTCGGGCTGATCCGCATGGCAAATATCGACCCACTGGTGGCGGTCGCCAGGCGTTTACTGCAAACGGCGGCCCCGGAAGATTTTCGCCTGCACTATTGTGTTTATCACAGCCAGCACCCGCTGGCGATGCGCTCGCAGATTGAACGACGTCTGGATGCCACGCTGACTCGCTACGATGAACAGGCTATCTGGCAGACTTCGGAGGTCGGTCATATCTTTGACACTCCCGAAAAACATCACCTGTTTGTGGTGCTGGCCTCACCGGTAGCGGAAGTAGGGCGCGATCATGATTATGACTGGGCGATTGCGGAACCCAGCTCGGTTCGCTCACTGATCCAGCTTGCCGGGCGTATTCAGCGCCATCGCCGGAAAGAGTGCCAGTCTGCCAATCTCCTGATTCTGCAAAAAAATCGCAAAGCGCTTAAAAATGTTGAACTGGCTTACTGTCGGCCAGGATTTGAATCTGTCCGATTTCCACTGCGCAGCCACGATCTCAACGAGATCCTTCAGCCATACCAGTATGAGGTGATGAACGCCATTCCCCGTATGCAGCGGCGTGATGATGAGCAGCCTGAAACCAATCTTGCCGCACTTGAGCACACTGCCTTACAGGCCATGCTGATAAAACCTGAGCGGCCGGGGTATTACTACGCCGCACAGTGGTGGCGGGAACAGGCAACCTGGAGTGGTGAGCAGCAACGGATTACGCCGTTCCGGCGCTCGGCACCTGAAGAGTTGTACTGCCTGTGGATGGAAGATGAAAGCGATTCGCCGTTATTTAAGTTTCCCGATGTTGTTCCCGGCCAGTGGAAAGCCAGCGCGGATTTTCAGCCCTGTGAACTCCGTTTTGCCAGCGGCGTCAGTCCGTGGATAGCCGTTGATTATCTGCCGGTATATCAGCAGCTGGCGGATGAGTTACATATGGAGCTGCGGCAGGTTAGCCAGCGGTTTGGCGAAATCAACCTGGCTGAAAAGCGAGGTGATGAGCGGTGGCTTTATCATCCGTTGCTTGGCGTGTTTGGCGCACTCGACTGAGTGCGCCGCTGCCTGTGCGGCAGTTAAAGGATGACAAAACATCATCATTATTTTCTAAGCTATCTGAACGATAGTTTGTGAATCTTACAAACAAAGAGGCTGGACTACCAGGCCACTAATCAATGAGCCAGTTATTTTCAATTTTGCATAATAAATCACCTTGCATGAAATACAGCGATGAGTAGAATGATTCATAAGATTTTTTAATAAATAAAAATCATGATTATGGTTAGTAGTCATGAGGTGATATCGCCGACCGGTGATGCATTTGTCTGTTATTACAATAAGTATTTTATTTTAAAAAATCTGACCTGAGTCAGGTGGTGCTGAACGATGAATCAGATGCAGCCATAAAGCAGCAATATTTTTCAATGTTTTCGATAACGATTAACAAAAACAAATTATAGCTGATTGAAATATAGGGTTAAGGAGCCAACCATGCCGGATGAAGGATTCACATTATTAATTACCAGTTATGTAAAGGCTCGCAGACAGCCGCTGCTGGAAGCATTCGATAAAGAGGCAGAAAAGAAGCTGACAAATCTGACTGATGCTCAACAGATTGCGTTGGTCAGACAGGAAACGGCCAGCCAGCGGCGTGAACTTGAGCAACGTTACGAAATTAAAAGCTGGCTGACCGATGCGGCCAGTCGGGCTGAACAGATCAACCTGGTCACCCATGCGCTGAAATTTACCCACAGTGATGCCAGAGGAAGCAGTCGGTTCGATGCGTCCGCCAGAGAAGACGATTCCACTTACCTTTCCACCGCCACATTGCACAAACCGGCGATTGATGCCGTAGGCAATGCGGCTGCTCTGGACGTCGCCAGATTATTGCAAACTGAATATCAGGGCGAATCGTTAATTGAAACGCTCCGTCGTGGAGATTATTCCCCACTGGCACCGCTGGCAGAAACGGAAGGGCAGCTGATGCAGTGGGTGAATGGTTTTATGCAGGCACTGACGGATAAGCAGCCCGGCTCACACAAGCTGGCAAAACAGCTCTATTTCCCGGTGGGCGAAAATGACTATCATCTGCTGGGGCCGCTGTTTTCTTCTTCGTTAGCACATGCGCTGCATCAGCGGATTGCCGATGCACGTTTCAGGGATAAAGCCAAAGAGATTAACGCGGCTTTCAAAGCGAAACGCTGGCATGCAGAGCCGCGTGTCATCTACCTCAATATGGCGTCGCAAAACCCAGGCGGCTCCAAACCGCAGAACATTTCTTATCTCAACAGCGTACGCAGAGGACGCAACTGGCTGCTCTCATGTGCCCCACCTTGCTGGCAAAATCAGCCCAGGCCACCCACAAAGCACAAATCAATCTTCAATCATTACAGTGAATTCAGTCAGATGGCTCGTTCCACTATCTGGCAACTGCGCGAATTCTTACTGAGAGTGAAAGATGCACCCAATAACCGGGAAATACGCCATCGCCGACTGGCATACACCGATGAAATTATCGATATCCTCTTCAGCTATGCCGCCGGAGTAGAGAATATGGGCGTGGAGCACGGTTGGAGCGCGGACGACGCGTGTCAGTTGAAACGTTCACAGCAGCTGTGGCTGGATGTCGGACGGGCAAAAGAGGACAGCCAGTTTCGGGCAGAACGTGAAAGCAATGAATGGCAAAGAGAAATCGCCATTGATTTTGGCGTCTGGCTCAACCGGCAGTTAAAACATGATGAACTGAAAGTGTCAGAGGTGGAACGACGCGAATGGTCGTCCCTGTTTAAGCAGCGGCTGGGCGAATTTGAACAGGCTGTCAGGGAGGAATCACAATGAGAACGCTGATCCTGTTACGGCATCTTCGTGTGGAAAATGCCAATGCTGTCGCCGGGCTGACGTGGGGTTTTCCTGCCATCTCCCATTTTCTGGGGTATACCCATGCGCTTTCACGCAGGTTGCAGCAGAGTCACGGACTCACGCTGGATAATTGTGCGGTGATCTGCCATCAGCACCAGCTACATGCGTACTCTTCCGGGCGTGATTTCTTTTTCTCTCTGACACGAAACCCGCTCACCAGAGAAGCAAAAACAGCGGCCTTTAACGAAGAAGGACGCATGCATATGACGGTTTCTTTATTAATTGAATGTCAGGGGACGATTGCCAATGGCCGGGATGGTGCAAAAGCGCTGGAAGCTCATCTTCAGACGCTGTGTGTCAGCCAGCGTCTGGCCGGGGGAACCATCATCAGCATGAGCCAGGCCCGCGTAATGCCCTGGCCGGTTGAGCAGAGTGCACTCCGGCGCGTGTTGTATCCTCTGTTACCCGGTTTTGCCTTAGTGGATCGTTCCGCATATCTTGCAGAGCATTATCAGGCACTGAAGCAGGAAAATCCCCAGGTGGAAATGATCGATGCCTGGCTCGATTTTGCTGCGCTTAAAATGTCAGCTTCAGCGCCCGATCGGGAGAGCAATACCTCAGAGGAAACGTCAGCCCGGTGGCGCTACGTCCCTCGTCCCCAGCCCGGCTGGCTGGTGCCCATCCAGACGGGGTGGAAGTCGGTATCGCCGCTCTTTCCTGCGGGCGAAGTGGAGAAGTCCCGCGATCCCACCCTACCTTTCTGCTTTGTTGAAGCCATTTACGGCACAGGTGAGTGGCGAAGTTTACATCGTATTACTGACCTCGAAACGCTGCTGTGGCGCTATGACTATCATGATGGCCTCTATCGCTGCTGCTCCGTATCGTCTGCTCCCGATGACACTTACGAATTCATTGATGAAGAATAACGCAAAGGAATAAAAGAATGGCTAAATCAACGATTAAAACCGCTTCCGTGCTGGCTTTTGAACGCAAGTTATCCAATTCAGACGCGATGATGTACGCCTGTGACTGGCAGCAACCAGAACGGTGTCAGGCGATCGAAATAAAGGAAAAGGCGGTACGTGGCACGATTTCAAATCGTCTCAAAAATGCCTCGGCCAGCGATCCGGGAAAACTGGATGCCGAGATTCAGAAGGCTAATCTGCAACGGGTGGATGTTGCGGCCCTGCCTTTTAACTGCGACACGCTTAAAGTCAGCTTTTCCCTGCGCGTACTGGGTAACCTTGCGCTGCCTTCTGTCTGCAACGATCAACACTATCAGGCAGAACTGGCGGGTATCATCAACGGATATATCAGTGAGCATGGATTGTCCGTGCTGGCCAGCCGCTATGCTGAAAATCTGGCGAATGCCCGTTTCCTGTGGCGCAACCGGGTTGGCGCGGATGACATCAAAGTTTGCGTCACGGGTAAAAGCCAACGCTGGGAATTTAACAGTGACCAGCTGAGCCTGCGTGAATTCAGCCAGCCTGCGGGAAATCTGGCAGAGCTGGCACAGGAAATTGAACAGGGACTGGCGGGAGATGGTTTCACTTTTTTCAGCATTGATGCTTTTGTGCGTCTGGGAAAAGGGCAGGAGATCTTTCCTTCTCAGGAGCTGGTGCTGGACAGCAACAGTAAAAAAAGCAAAGTGCTGTACCAGGTTGGCGGCTGTGCCGCGCTGCATTCACAGAAAGTCGGCAACGCATTGCGCACTATTGATAGCTGGTATCCGTCCGCCACCGAGCTGGAGCTGGGACCGATTGCGGTAGAGCCTTATGGTTCAGTGACCAGTCGGGGCAGGGCGTATCGCCAGCCAAAGGATAAAATGGATTTTTACACGCTGCTTGATGGTTGGGTGACCAAAGGGATCAAGCCAGAAACGGAGCAGCAGCATTATGTAATGGCCGTTCTGATCCGCGGTGGTGTCTTTGGTGAAAAAAGTGAATAGGGGTGGCTATGGATCATTATATTGAAATCCGTATTCTTCCCGATCCTGAGTTCAGCCCGGAGATGCTGATGACAGCGCTGTTTGCCAAACTGCATCGTGTGCTGGGTAGCGTTGGACAGGGGCGGATTGGCGTGAGCTTTCCGGCTGCAAAAAATACCCCTGGCGACAGAGTACGAGTGCATGGTTGTCTGGCTGCGTTGTCCGAACTGGAAGCGGTTTCCTGGCGCAAGGGGTTAAGTGACCATATTGATTACAGCGGTATTTTGCCGGTGCCGGAAACAACGCAGTACCGTACCGTCAGCCGGGTGCAGTGCAAGAGCAGTGCGGAGAGGCTGCGGCGGCGCTCGGTGAAGAAAGGCTGGCTGAGCGTAGATGAGGCAAAAATGCGCATTCCCGATGCGCATGAGCAGCGTTTATCACTGCCTTTTATTCGCCTGAAAAGTCTGTCGAGTAGCCAACAGTTTCTGTTGTTTATTAAACAGGGGCCGCTGGTGGCCGAGGCCGTTCCCGGCAGGTTCAGTGCCTATGGACTGAGCGGACAGGCAACCGTTCCCTGGTTCTGACCCTTTTTTTCACACTGTTTTTAACTTGTTGATATCTAAGGTCAGGGCAGGGTAAGTGAAAAAAGGGTTTTCAGGGAGATTGCTCTTTTTTTCTCTTAAAAACGTAAGGTTATATTTAACTGCTAACAGTTCACTGCCGTACAGGCAGCTTAGAAAATCGAGAGTGAAACCGTGCTGATTGTGCGGAAGTTCACTGCCGTACAGGCAGCTTAGAAAGCCATGCGTAAATCTCAGAGTCTGAGCGTGCCGTTCACTGCCGTACAGGCAGCTTAGAAATAACAGGCATATTTCGGCGTTGGCCCGCGTCCGTTCACTGCCGTACAGGCAGCTTAGAAAAGCACGGCCAGCACTACCAGCGTAGGGCTGATGTTCACTGCCGTACAGGCAGCTTAGAAAGCAGGAGGCATCCCACCTTTCGGCACTGACTTGTTCACTGCCGAGCAGGCAGCTTAGAAAATGTTCATCAAAAAATAATCCCGGTCACCGTTGTTCACTGCTGCACAGACAGCTAAGAAACGGCCCTGAATATAAACACTGAACGTCAATTTCACCGTCCCACAGCCCTGACAAGGAAGGAAATGACTCTTCCGACTATCCGCCAGGCTGGTTGTCTGGGGCTTCCATGCCCGTCTGTAATCATCCTCAGCATGACCATCAAGCCGCGCTGTCAGATAAAAATATTTGTCACTCAATAAATTTTAATCACTGGCTGAACGCGTCTGCGGGATAAGCAAGTTAATAATCACTCACAGGTAGCGTGATAACGTTTTCCGCCCGGATTAGTAAATGAGAAAGCGTGGCAGGTCTTCAGGCGTTTATTGAGATCGGTGGATTTATAAATGTAGACCGTGACATGTTGCTTCCCATGGAAGGGATCATAACCACCCGTATGCCACAGGCTGCTTTTCAGATAAAGATTGGTGTTGCCAATGGTGGGATCGCTCGCCCCATTGGTAATGCTTTGATCCGCTGACTGACTTAATGTCTGCTGGATGGTGGTATTTTCTCCATCGGTGGATTTGGTGTCACGCTGTGCCTGGGTAATGGCTTTCCAGCTGCTACAGCTGTCGTTGCTACAGACGTATACCGCTGCCTGCGCCTGGCTGAAGAATGCGCCAGCTCCCATAATGGCTGCCAGAGAAAGCAGGCAGGATCTGAGTGTTTTCGCCAACACCCCTTGAGGAAAACGGTTCAATCCAACTCCCTTTATGCCGGAATCGGCCAAATCAATCGTTACTGACTGCTGAGAATTATGCATAGGTTAATTCCTCTGTATTGTTATGGCATGGGTAAGAGTCATGATTAACTATAATCAGTTTTTATAAGTAGCCATAAAAAAACAGAAAAATAAAAATAAATATATGTTTTAAAAGTATTTAAATCTGGAAACTAGTTGAGGTGATGGTAATAAAAGGGTGGCGCGGCTTACAGATGAATTGATGAGAAAATTTGAATTTTACCCATGCCTGATTCGAGCTTACGGCAAGCAGATTTCAGGGTAATCCATCGCTGTGATTACCCGGTTTACGCCCGGCAGGAGGTAGCATCAATGTCGTTGTTTGATGGCTGCTGGCCTGAGCAGGTTTATCTTTCTCCGATAAAGAGAAGATAACATCTGACCGTGCAGGATTAACCGGTGAGAGCATGAGCATACTGCGATGAGAATTATAAATTAGTAACGGCTTACTGCTTTCGACTTCCTTCCAAAAGTCGGGGCCGTTTAGCGCTGTTTTTCCTGTGCGGTGCTGCGATAATGCTGTCCATCTCACAGAGAGCGCCAATCCCCGAAGGGAAAATACGCGCGAAACAGCGAAATCAGTTCAGAGGACAGCAGCATGGAATACGAATTTTTACGTGACCTTACCGGTAAGGTGAAGGTGCGCATGTCGATGGGACATGAAGCCGTCGGGCACTGGTTTAACGAAGAAGTGGAAGATAATCTCACGCTGCTTGATGAGGTTGAAAACGCCGTAGCGGAGATAAAAGGCACTGAGCGCCAGTGGCAACGGGTGGGCCGCGAATATACGCTGTGGATGGATGAGGAAGAGGTGATCATTCGTGCAAACCTGCTCAGTCTTGAGGGGGACGAAATGGAAGAAGGGATGCGCTATTACGACGAAGAAAGCCTGTGCTTTTGCGGCGTGGAAGATTTTCTTGCGGTGATTGCTGCCTGGCGCGCTTTTTTACAGGAACGCTGAGGATCCCTGGCGGCGGGCCGTGGTGCAGAGCAGGCTCGCCAATCAGCAGGAAAAGCATCCTGTGAACCGTGGCGAGCTGGCTTCACTCTTTATTGCCAACAGGTTTTTCGTCCCTGCCCGAACACAGAAATACTATGTAATCAGGGCCAGGTAAATTTTAGTTACTGAAGAAAAAACAGCCGCGTTAAGTCTGACTGTGTCAGAGTGACAGCAAGAAAAGTTGTGGATTTTGCCGGTGATGAATTCTGGTAATCTGCGGACTTAATCTGCCACTAAAATTCGGTAGATTTTTTCCCTGTTGAATTGGCCTTATAAAACAGTAATTTAGTTTTAGAGTGTTCCCCGCGCGAGCGGGGATAAACCGAAATGGACGACGTGGTGATACACCGTGAGCGCGTATTCACCAACTGCGATAAACCGCGAAGTTAAATCATGCAGCCAGTGACGGAGGGTGGGGGTATCGATAACCGGATATCACCCTCTACACCACTAACGATGATAGATGTCATTTTCCGCCAGAGTAATCGCGGGCGCATCCACACTGACCTGGTTAAACATCAAATCTTTTACCCCGGCAATTTTGCCAAACTCCTGCGCCTGCACGCTGATATGGCTGAAATGCAGCGTGGTAATCGGCTGCTCCACTGCGCCCTCAATAAAAAAGGCGCGGGAAAATCCGTCAGCCCTGGTCAGTCGGCTGATGACATGGGAGACCAGAATATTTTCTACCTTTGTCAGACCTGCCAGACCTTCCACCCCTTGACTGAGTTTGCGCCAGTGAGAGGGCTGTTCTATTCCGGCAGATTGCTGGCTGTAGCTGTACTGCGGAAACCAGTTCAGTTGCAGCATAAAGGGATAGCAGACATCCTCCATCGTCAGATGACGGACAATAATGTTTTTTATCCAGCCGCCGCGATTGCGAGCTGACTTAATACGAAAGCCGACGCCGGTGCCTGAAAAACGATTGTGCTCAATAATGATGTTTTCGATTCCGCCAGAAGTTTCGCTGCCGAGCGTAATCCCGGAACCTTTCAGCAATTGACAGTCGCGGATGGTGATATCGCGGGCCGTCCGCGCCAGCTGTTGTGCCTCTGCGCCCCGACCGGATTTGATGCAGATATTGTCATCGTTACAGGACACGCTACAGCCCTGCACGCGAACCTGCTCGCTGGAATCAATATCAATGCCATCCGTGCTGGGCCCGGCGGAATTCTCAACCCGCAGTCCCTGCAACACCACCTGTTTTGCATAGCAGACGTGAATATTCCAGAAGCCGGACTCGCGGGAGGTAAAGCTGTCCAGCGCCACGGAATGGCTCTGATAAACCACCACATTGCGGGGACGCTGACAGTCGTAATCCACAACCCAACGCAGGTCCTGCTGGTTGTATTCCGCCAGCATCCCGCCATTTTCATCCTCTCCCCAGAATTTGTGCCACCAGATGGCACCCTGACCATCCACGGTGCCGGGACCGCTGAGCGTCACATTCTGGCACTGATTAATGTTGATGATCCCGGCTGGCCACGTCATATCGATTCCGGCCACGCGGGTGGCGATCGGGGGATAATCTTCCAGTTGCTGGCTACCCAGCAGTACCGCGTTTTCAGCCAGTTTAAGTGTCAGATGACTCTTCAGGAAAAGCGAGCCGGTAAGAAAACGGCCTGCGGGGATCAGTACCGTATCGCCTGCCGAGGCCCGATCGATGGCAGCCTGTATCGCCCGGGTGGAAAGGGAAGAAGCATCAGGCACTGCACCAAAATCGGATATGTTTAAAATCGCCATAAGTTCTGCCTTAGGTGTATGAACCACAAAAGATAACCGCCACAAAAGTATCATCCACTGGCAGGCGATAAATTGTTCAGGATCAGAGGTTAGCAACGCTTAAAGACCAGGGGGATAAAAACCCAAAGTGAATACATTTCAGGGAACAGGCAGATAGCGAGCAGCAAAGGAGAAGTGAATCTGCTGCCATTTTCAAAGGTCGGAAAGATAAAGGCGCACCGTACCGATTTTTTGTACGCCTCAATGGCCCGGAAAGCTCACGGCATCTTAACCGACGTTACAGCGAGGCACCGCCACAGATTACCATCTCCTGGCCGGTGATGGCATCGGCGGCGGGGGAGAGCAGAAAGCTGACCAGCCCGGCGACCTCTTCCGGCTGAATATAGCGCCCGATGGGCGGCAGCGTTGGTGGTGAGCTTTCCCGGCCAGGCATACTCAGCATTGGCGTGGCGGTTGCACCGGGCGCGACGATATTGACGGTAATGCCACGCGGTGCCAGCTCTGCTGCCCAGCTCCTGACCATGCCTTTCATCGCCGATTTGGTGCTGACGTACTGGCTACGTCCTGCTGCGCCGCGCGAGGTCCGACTGCCGATCAGAATAATGCGCCCACCGCCCGGTAGCTGTGCCACCAGCTGATTAGCCAGCACCTCTGCCACGGCAATATGCAACTGCCACAGCTGTTGACTGATTGCGGCATCAAGTTCGCCGAGAGGTGCCGTCTTCATCATCCCCGCTGCATGGACCACCGCATCGACCGGCGACAGCGTTGCCAGCAGCTGTTTTAATGCATCGGTATTCAGCAGATCAACCGGCCGCGAGCAAAAACGGGGATGACTGAGCGTGACGGGAGTGCGACTCAGCCCGGTGACCGTCCAGCCTTCGTCGAGCAGTCTGGCGACGATGGCGGCCCCAATGCCGGAGCTGGCCCCGGTGACCAGGGCGTGACGGCTCATAAGGGCGTCTCCAGCAGGGTCAGGGGGATTTTAAATACCGCTTTCCGCACCGGAGCCGGTTGACCGCTGGCGCACAGCGCCTGATGCGCCTCGCCGGGATAGAACGTCACGAAATCCCCGGCGGTAAGCCGCAGCGAATGCGGCAGCTGCGGTTGGGCAACGATAAACAGATCAGGTTTCTTTTCTTCTGCCTGCTGCTGACGGGCGTCGGCACAGGAAAAATTAACCGTCTCGCTGCCGTCCAGCACGATCTGGATATCCAGATACTGACGATGAAACTCGGTATGGCGCGTCTCAGCGGCGGCGGTTTGCGCCATGCTGATGGTGTAAAACCAGTCTTCACCCTCTGGCTGAAAGCGGCCATCATCCTGCGCCTGCAACGCTGCCAGGCTGTGTTCAGGTCTGGCAAGCAGCGCGTGCAGCAAAGGGGGCAGGGTTGCCAGCGACAGACGGTTCAGATTGCCGGTGATCATTGCGTTTCTCCTGAAGCGGTAACCCACTCTTCGTGAAGACAAACGTATTTAATCGCCTGACGAAAATAAGTGTACGCGACATGCAGCTCACCATTAACGCCCTGTTTAATGCTGGGATAGGAGAACTCGCGGTTCAGCTTTTGCTGCGAATTATTGGTCATACAGTAGCCATCCCCCTCATCAAGATTGCGCTGCCACGGCCAGCTGTTACCGCCATCTTTCGAAATGGCCAGCGTCATCGGCGCGCGTGGTGCCCCCCAGAAGGCGGTTTTGCCGCTGTGGGCGACCGGTTCCGCAGTGGCAACGTCGTCTTCGTCTTCAATTTCATCATACAGTGACAGACGCCGCTCGCTGGCACCTTCGGCGCTCATGGCGTTGAAGACCAGCGCCAGTGAGCCGTCAGCAAGCGTGGTGACCTGAATAGAAGAATTGTTATTCGGCAGTTCGGTGGGCTGCGGTGCAGACCAGCTTTCACCATTATCGTATGAACGGCTGAGCCAGATATGGTCAGCCCAGCGGCTGCGGAACAGCGCCAGCAGCGAGCCATCGTTCAGCAGAGTGACATTCATATGCACACAACCGGTGCTCTCCGGCACCGCCACATCGCGCCAGGTTTTTCCCTGGTCTGAGGAAATTTTCACCGCGCTGGTATCGTCATTCCCTAGCCATTTTTCACCGGGACGGGTGGTGCAGTAAAACACCGGCAGCAGCCAGTTACCATTTGGCAGCACGACTACCGGCTGGCGGATAAAAGTACCGGGCCTGTCCAGCAGCGTGGCTATCGGCCCCCAGCTGTGACCAAAGTCAGCCGACTGACGATAGCGAACGATGGCGGTGTCCTGATTGCCCGATTTCTGGGCGGTGTACATCAGCCACAGAATGTTATCCGGTGCCAGAAACAGTACGGGGTTCTGCTCTGAACGGCTGTCGTCCTCCGACAGTTTTTGTGGTTCGCTCCAGCGCTGGCTGCCTTTTGCCAGACGCGAACACCAGATGGAGATATCGGCAATGCCTTCCTGGGTGCCGCCAAACCAGCAGCAGAGCAGATCGCCATCCGGCAGCGGCAGCAGGTTGGCTGCATGGTTCTGCGGGCAGGGGGAGGGTAGCATCGCGACCTGTAACTGGCTGTCACCGGCCGGGTGTACCAGGCCATCACGCTCGACGGTTACGTTATCCATCATCATTACGCTCCACTTTTTTGCAAATTGTTGTTGGCTTTCTTACTTTTTTCCCGACCGGGTATCAGGTGGTCAATCGCCATAATCACCGCCGGGGTAATCAGGGCGATATACATATTGTTGATGCCAAAAGGGTCGCCCAGCAGGAACCACACCGAGGTGGCCACACAGGCACCAATCAGTCCCCAGTTTGCACCACGGGCGCTTTTAAACATCGGCAGATAGAAGGCGATAATCGCGACCACGGAAATTGACAGGCGAATAGCGCGGGTAAAGAAGGAGAGTTTCAGCACTTCCGGCACGAACAGCACGAAGATCAGCGGTGCGAAACCAATCACCAGCGACAGCAGGCGGGTCATTTTGAACTCCCGCTCCGGGGTGGGATTACGGTAAGGGACGTAGAAATCTTTGACGATCAACGAGGCGATGGCCAGTGCCACGGTGCCGACGCTGACAAAAATCGAGGCCACCAGCGAGGTGGTGACAATCCCGGCCAGCCATGGACTCATATCCTGTAAAAACACCGGCAGAGCATAGAGGCTTTTAATGTCAGGATGTAGATATTTTGCCGCCACGCCAATCACCGCAATGGCAATGCCGATGGGCAGGCAGAAGAAAAAGGCGACCCAGGTGGCGCGGCGGGCGGCAGCCGGGCTTTTGGTTGAGGAGATCGCCTGGATGACAAACTGGGTACAGAAAATCGACCCGATGGTCCCAATTAACCAGGCGACAATGGTGCTGGCACCAACGTGGCCGTCCCAGGTCCAGTAGAAGTCCGGCATCTTCTGCACCATCGGCGTAATCCCCCCGGTCATTTTCAGCGCCACGCCGAGGATTATCAGAATACCAATGTATTTCAACGCACTGTGCAGCATAGTCACCCACGCCATGCCTTTCATGCCGCCAAAGGCAAAGTAGAAGGTGCTGACTACAGCGGTGATAAAGGCGGCCACCGGCAGGTTAACTTTCAGCACGGTAGAGATGGCGGCTGCGCCGCTGACGTAATTCCCCACGTTCACCAGCAGCAGGGCATAAATCATAATCAGCGAAATGATGTTTTTGGTGGTACTGCCGTACTTCTCCGCCACCGCGCCGGAGATGGTGATTTTGCCGGTATTGTAGATGCGTTTTACCAGCAGCAGCCCGAAAATCGGGAAGCCAATCGCCGCGCCAATCACCGACCATGAGGCGGCAAAGCCATCTTCAAACGCGGCCTGCGCGGTGCCAATGGTGGACTTGGCACCGATATATTCAGACATCAGCATAATGCCGACGATAAAGGCCGGCATCGCCCGTGAACCTTCCATAAAATCGCCGGAGCTCTTACTGCGTAAACGGTAAGTCAGCCAGGTGGTGAACAGAATGTAGGCCACCACCATCCCGATGATGATCATCGTGCCTGAGGAGGAAAACTCTTTCATCGTAATGCCTCACTATCGGTCAGGGCGCGCCGACCTTGTGGTTCTGTCCGCGCCTTGCAGGGTTAAGGTAAAGTGAAACGGAACCACAGGCAGGGCGGGACAGCCCGCCGGCCAGCAGCGTTAACGGTGATACAGGGTTAAAGGTGTGCGGGCAGCCAGCCTGTGTCTGCCCTTGTTTTGCTACGCGCGGCCCATCGATACCTGCCGCGCCTTTAATGTGTCTTCGCTGGAGATGGGTTCTACTTTCCCCATTAAAAACAGATAATTAAGGATGCCAATCACTACCAGTCCGGCAGAGAAAATCAGTGCCCAGTTGAAGGAGCCGGTCGCGGCAACGATGGCTCCGGTAACGATGGGCCCGATTGCGCCGCCCAGATTGGAGACGGTGTTTTGCAGCCCGGCGACCACGGAGACGCTGTTTTTCGGGGCCACGTCGCCTGGCAGCGCCCATACCTGCGATGCGGCCACGGTGGTTCCTGACTTCGCCACGCAGAGCAGGAATACGGTCATTGCCACTGAGTCGGTAAAAGGTGCAAAGCCAATGCACAGCGCCATCAGCAGACCGACAGTCAGAAACAGTTTGCGGGTGGCAGTCAGCGACAAGACTTTGCGGTGCACCATACGGTCTGATGCCCAGCCTGCGGCGACTTCAATCACCATGCCGCACAGCAGCGGCAGGGCGGCAATCATCCCCATCTTGATAAAATCCATACCTTTCTCTTTCACCAGGTAAGTGGGTAGCCAGGTGATAAAGAAATAGGAGGTGTAATTGATGGTGAAAAAGCCGATACACATTGCCTGTATGTTGCGGTAGCGCAGCAGTTTGTACCATTTCATCGGCAGGACGCCTTTTTCACCGTGCCTGCGCGCCTGACCTTCGCGGATCAGGCTGACTTCCTGTTTGCTGATACGTTGATGATCTTCCGGGTTTTCAGCGTAAATCAGATACCAGGCGATGACCCATAACAGCCCGACGCCGCCGATAATCAGAAAGGTCAGCCGCCAGTCGAACATGTAGATCATCCAGACGATCAGCGGCATTGCCACCGCGCCACCAAATTTTGAGGCGCTGTCGAACAGGCCGGAAACGGTGGCGCGTTCTTTATCCGGAAACCAACGGGCGGTGATACCGGCGTTACTGGGATAGGCGGCGGCCTCACCGACGCCGAGCGCGAGGCGCAGCGCCAGAAGCGATTTAAACCCGGTTGCCAGCCCCATTGCTGAGGTGGCGATGGACCACCAGGCTACCGCGAGGCCCAGCCCTTTTTTCTGACCGAAACGGTCGGCAAACCAACCCGCCGGGATCTGTAGCAGGGAATAGGACCAGAAGAATGCCGCCATGATAAAGCCCATCATTTCCGGGCTGAGTTTCAGTTCATCAATCAGATGCGGCGCGGCCGCTGACAGTACGGTGCGGTCGATATAATTGATGGCAATCGCCAGCCACATCAGACCTGCAATCCACCAGCGGATGCGGGTGTTTCCAGCATGAGTATTCATCGTCAGACCCCGGTAAGCGTTGTTCCAGGCTGGATCACCGTCCAGCTCTCTTTATCGGGGCGGCAACGACGCCCCGGCCCTGATTACAGTGCATTCATCACGTTGACCGGCTGTTGCTGTGCTCTGACACACTGCACAATCTGCTGCACACAGCGATCGCCGATGGCACTGATTGCCCCATCGGTGTAGCCGGCAATATGTGGCGTGGGAATAAAGTTATTCAGCGAGAACAGCGGATGTGTGGTCAGCGGTTCGTGGTCAAAAACGTCTGCGGCGGCACCGGCGATCATCCGGTCGTTCAGCGCATTAAACAGGTCGCTTTCATTGACCACGCCGCCACGCGACACGTTGATCAGAAAGGCAGATTTTTTCATCTGTGCGATCCTTGCCGCATCGAACAGATCCCGCGTTTGTTCAGTCAGGGGCGTGTGCAGGGTAATAAAGTCGCTTTGCGCCGTCAGTTGAGCCAGCGAGACAAACTCAATGTTGTGCGCGGCAGCAAATTGCGTATCCGGATAAAAATCAAAGGCCAGTACGCGCATACTGAAACCACTGGCTCGCAGCGCCACCTGCTTGCCGATATTGCCGAGGCCGACAATCCCCAGCGTTTTGCCATACACATCGGTGGCGAAAAGGCGCGGCCACTCTCCGGCACGGGTGGCGATACAGGCCTGCGTCACCTGGCGGGCAGCATTGAGGATTAGCGCGAAGGCAAAGTCGGCCACCGCATGTTTGTTCGCATCCGGCACGTTGGTGACATAAATTCCACGGGATTTGCAGGCCGTCAGATCGATGTTATCAACCCCCACACCGTGTTTGCAGACGATGGCCAGCCGGGGAGCCTTCGCCAGTAACGCGGCATTCACCTCGGTGAAGGCGACAATCATCGCCACGGTATCGGTCAGATGCGGCTCCAGTGCGCTCAGCGGGGCGTCGGCAGGCAGCATCACCAGCTCGAACCCCTGTTGTTGTAAGGCTTCGATTGGCTGGCTGTCGTATCTGGCGAATGAAGGAGAGGTACAAATCACTTTCATTTTACGTATCCCGTGATGGCGCCAGACAGCGCCACCACCAATTAGTGAGTGTATTGATTAACGATCTGGCGGATGCGCTGCTCCTGCTCCGTGCTGAAGCGCACGGCATAGCGGCTTTCACCCACCTCATGGCCCATCAGCGCCACCGCTTTTTTCACCGCTGCGGGCGAGAAGCCGACGCTGTAGAGATCGGTTCTCAGACCGGTGACGTTTTCCTGCGCCCGGCGCGAACCGTCGATATCACCCGCGTGGAACCGCGCCCAGATGGCGTTGATCTCGTTGGGTGCAACGTTAGCCAGCCCGGAAATACAGGCGGAGCAGCCGTCCACAAATCCCTGATGAATCAGTGAATCCGGACCGTTCAGCACGTCAAAGTTGTCGAGGCCTTCGGCGGCGCGGAGGAACCCGCTCAGGCTGTCATAACTGCCCGCGCTGTCCTTAATGCCGACGATATTGGGGTGGGCGGCCAGTTCACGCACCGTCTCAGGTTGCAGCGTGTTGCCGGTACGCGCCGGAATGTTGTAGAGAAACAGCGGCACGGTCAGCGCATCGGCGACCTCATGGTAATGGGCGATCAGTTCCTGCTGACTGAGCGGCACAAACCACGGCGTGATAGCAGAAACCGCGTCCACCCCGGTGGCGGCCACCTGCTTACCGAGACGAAGTGTTTCACGGGTGGAAATCTCACCGATGTGTGCAACAACCGGGGCGCGACCCGCAACTTCCTCGACGCAGGTTCTGGCGACGGCCAGCTTTTCTTCACTGTTCAGCACAAAGAACTCACCGTTGGTGCCGCCGCAGAAAATACCGTTACCCGCCGCCAGCTGGCGCTGAATCTGCTTACGCATGGCGGCGTCGTGGTAGTCGCCTTCGGCGGTAAAAGGGGTCACGATGGCGGTCAGTACGCCGGATATTTTTTTACTCATAGTGTCCTCGTAATCGTTAAGCGTGTAGCGCCGGAAACAGCGTCAGATAGACTTCGCGAACATCGTCGGCGCTGACCGGGGCGGGTACGTTTTTCATCAGGCGCTGGACGCCAAGTGCGGCATCAACCAGGCCGGGAAGGTGGTCCGCGCCGATACCCAGTTCGTCCAGGCTGGCCGGAAGGTGCAGGCGTTTAACCAGTGCGGTGAAATAATCCACCAGCGCGTGGGACTGCTGTTCTTCACTCAGGCTGAGATCGGCCTCTGGCAGCAGCTGATAAGCCTGGGCAAATTTGCTGACCGCCGCCGGACGCACAAACCGCATACAGGGTGCCAGCAGGATGGCATTCGCCACGCCGTGTGGAATGTGATATTTGCCGCCAAGCGGATAGGACATGGCGTGCACCAGATGCGTTCCGGCATGGGCAATAGCGGCACCGCCGTAATACGATGCCCACAGCATATCCAGCCTGGCCGCCAGATTACCCGGTTCCGCTACCGTTTTTTCCAGACTGTTAAACAGCTTTTGCAGCCCCATCAGCGCATAGTTATCGCTGACCGGATTGGCGACGGTGGCGGTGAAGCACTCAATCAGATGGCACAACGCATCAATACCGGTAGAAGAGGCAATATGGGCGGGCATACTGGTGGTCAGCTCCGGTGCCAGCACCACATAGTCAGGCAACATCACCGGCGAGATAATCCCTACCTTGGTTTCCTTTTCAGGGATGGCGAGAATGGCATTGGGTGTGGCTTCAGAGCCGGTTCCTGCGGTGGTGGGAATAAGCAGCGAAGCGGTTCGGCGCTGGGGTTTCTCGCCCTCCAGCAAGGCATCCAGCGTCGGCGGGTTCTCCACGCAGAGCACCGACAGCAGTTTGGCCACGTCCAGTACGCTGCCGCCACCCACGCCGATCACCAGATCGATACCCTGCGTATCCAATGCACTGACGATCGCCGCCACATCATGCTGGCTCGGTTCCGGAGGCACCGTATCAACCCGGCTCAGCGTGGCAACCCTGTCGCTCAGCTGGTCAGTCAGCGCCCTTACTGCCGGGATGCCGACGATGTTTTTATCTGTCACCAGCAGGACGTGTTGTACATCCTGCAACAGCCAGCCAATGTCATGAAGAGTCTGATAGCCACTGATTACGGTGCTGTTGATATTCATTTGCCATACCTTTATCTGCCTGCGAAGCAGAATTGATTGTATTTGCTCATTTCTCCGCAATGCCTTGCGGTCCATGCTTAATTTTATAGGGTAAATTGATTTCGATTAATTTGAATTTGCTCACATATAATCAATTATGATTGAATATAATCATTACCAGCAGGGGAGATGGCTTCCCGTGATAAATGGCAGGAGATGCGATGACGCCCTTGCAGTGGAAAGAGCCGGTACTGGCGGTGGCGGATGATTTCACCGGGGCAAATGATGCCGGAAGCGCCATGGCGGGGGCCGGTGCGCGAGTTAACGTGCTGTTCAACGCATCGGCGGAGACAGACGGGCTGGAAGCGGATGTCTGGGTGATTAATACCGACAGCCGCGCCTGCACTGCCGACGAGGCGGCCCAACGCACCCGGCAGGCGGTGGCACGGCAGGCAGAGCTGGCGCGCAACGGCTGGATCTTCAAGAAAATTGACTCCACGCTGCGCGGTAATCCCGGTGCGGAAGTCGAGGCCGCGCTGCTGGCCAGTACAGCCCCAGCGGCGCTGGTGGTGCCGGCGGTGCCCAAACTGGGTCGCATCACCCGGCAGGGGGTGTGCTATATCGACGGTCACCGGTTGACCGAAACGGAATACGCCAGCGATCCGCAAACCCCGGTCAGCGAGGCCTGCGTGCTGGCACGATTACAGCAGCAGAGCGCGTTAAAAGGTGGCCTGCTGCCGCTGGAGGTGGTGCGCCAGCCAGACCTGACGGCGCATCTTGCGGCGGCGATAGCAGACGGTCAGCGGCTGATTGTTCTTGATGCCGAGCAGCCGTCAGATTTGCAGCACATTGTTCAGGCGGCGGCGGCACTCGCGGTGCGACCACTGCTGGTCGGCGCGGCCGGGCTGAGCGATGCGCTGAGCGCACACCTGGCCGGAGAGGGGCAGAGGGCTGCTCTACGCCCTGCGCCGGTCAGTGTCAGGCCAGCGGCGCTGGCCGTGACCGGCTCTATGAGTGAGTTGGGCAGCCGACAAATTGCCCGCCTGCAACAGCACTTTTCGCTGTGTCTGATTGATATCAGCGTCCGGCAGATTTTGAGCGCCAGCACCGATGAGGGGCTCTGGCGACAGCAGGCGGTCACGGCGCTGCAACGCGGTCAGCACTGTGTTATCCGCACCTGCCAGCAGGCCAGCCAGCGGCATGATATCGCGGCGCTCTGTCAGCAATATGGCCTGAGCCGTCGTCAACTGGGCGAGCAGATTTGTACTTTTCTTGCCGGACTGACCCGCGCGGTACTGGCAGAGGTTCAGCCTGCCGGGCTGTATCTTTCCGGCGGTGATGTGGCGATTGCGGTGGCCAGCGGGCTGGGCGCAAACGGTTTTTGCGTTGCCGGCCAGGTGGCGGACTGCGTTCCCTGGGGACAACTGCTAAACGGTAAAAACGACCTGCTGGTGCTGACGAAGGCTGGCGGTTTTGGTGATGACAACACCCTGGTAGAAGTTTTTCGTTTTATTGAGGAGAAGGCGGGTGAGTAAAATTATTGCGGTTACCATGGGCGATCCGGCGGGTATTGGCCCGGAAATTATCATCAAATCTCTGGCGGAAGGAGAGCTGTCAGGTGCAACGGCGGTGGTAGTAGGGTGTGCCAGTACGCTGCGGCGGGTGCTCGGTATGGGCATTACGCCCCAGGCGGAAATACGCGTGCTGAACCGCGTGGCGGAGGCCCGTTTTGCGCCGGGGATCATTAACGTGATTGACGAACCGCTGGCCGAACCGCAGGCGCTGAAGCCCGGTGTGGTGCAGGTTGCGGCGGGCGATCTGGCTTTCCGCTGTGTGAAAAGAGCCACGGAGCTGGCGATGGCGGGCGAGGTTCATGCTATCGCCACCGCGCCACTGAACAAAGAGGCGCTGCACGCCGCCGGACATCTCTACCCCGGCCATACCGAACTGCTGGCGAAACTCACCGACAGCAAAGATTATGCGATGGTGCTTTACACCGACCGACTGAAGGTGATCCATGTCACCACGCACATTGCGCTGCGTAAGTTCCTGGACACACTGAACGGCGAGCGGGTGGAAACGGTCACCGCGATGGCAGATACCTTCCTCAGGCGCGTGGGCTATACAAATCCGCGTATTGCGGTGGCCGGGGTGAATCCACATGCCGGTGAAAATGGCCTGTTTGGCGATGAGGAGATCAAAATCGTCGGGCCGTCCGTTGAGAAGATGAAAGCGCAGGGGCTGAATGTCACCGGACCCTGCCCGCCGGATACGGTTTTCCTGCAATGCTATGAAGGCCAGTACGACATAGTGGTGGCGATGTATCACGATCAGGGACACATTCCGCTGAAGCTACTGGGCTTCTACGATGGGGTAAATATCACTGCCGGGCTGCCGTTTATTCGTACTTCTGCCGACCACGGCACGGCGTTTGATATTGCCTGGACAGGTAAAGCGAAGTCTGAGAGCATGGCGATTTCCATTCAGCTAGCGATGCAGCTCGCATAGGGATATATGAAGGGACAAAGTCGCCTCGACCAGATTATGGACTTTCTGAAAAGTCATAATCTGGTCACCGTCGATCAGCTGGTGGCTGCCATTGAAGCGTCACCGGCCACTATCCGGCGGGATTTAATCAAACTCGATCTTGAAGGCGTGATCAGCCGTTCGCATGGCGGGGTAACGCTTAACCGTTTTATTCCTGCTCAGCCCACCACGCTTGAGAAAATGCAGCGCAATCTGGTTGAAAAGCAGGCGATTGCCCGTGCGGCGGCAAGCATGGTCAGTTCAGGCGATGCGGTGGTGCTGGATGCCGGAACCACGATGATGGAACTGGCGCGTCAGCTGACGCATCTACCGCTGCGGGTGATCACCGCCGATCTGCATATCGCGCTGTTCCTTTCTGAATTCAAGCAGATTGAAGTGACGATTATCGGTGGGCGTATTGATGATTCCAGCCAGTCCTGCGTGGGCGAGCACGGTCGCAGGCTGTTACGCAATCTCTATCCTGACGTGGCCTTTGTCAGCTGCAATTCCTGGAGTCTGGAGAGGGGGATAACCACGCCGACGGAAGAAAAAGCCGGGCTGAAAGAGGATCTGCTGGTCAATGCCCGTCGCCGGGTGCTGCTGGCCGACAGCAGTAAATATGGCTCATGGTCGCTGTTTTGTGCCACGCCGCTGCAAAATCTTACGGATATCGTTACCGACTGCCATCTGGCAGAAGAGGTACAGAGCCAGCTGAGCGATCAACCATTCAACTTGCGGCTTACTCAGTCCTGAGAGCAAAAAAAGGGCGATCCGCAGACCGCCCTCTGGGGTAGCATGTTAAGGTGCCTTTGCCCCGACTGACGGGATATTGCGCCCGTAATAGATTTCACGCATCTCTTTCCACAGCAGGTCGGTGATTCTTTTATGTTCCTGCTGGCTCAACTCTTCAGGTCGGGTGTTGAACAGATAGTGTTTCAGATCGAACTCTTTAAGCAGCATCTTGGTGTGAAAGATGTTCTCCTGATAAACGTTCACATCCACCATGTCGTACATCGACTTCATGTCTTCCGACATAAAATTCTGAATCGAATTGATTTGATGATCGATATAGTGCTTCACGCCGTTCACATCGCGGGTAAAGCCACGCACCCGGTAATCGATGGTGACGATGTCGGATTCCAGCTGGTGGATCAGGTAGTTCAGCGCCTTCAGCGGTGAGATAACCCCACAGGTGGAGACTTCAATATCGGCGCGAAAGGTGCAAAGGCCGCCTTCAGGATGGCTTTCCGGGTAGGTATGAACACAAATATGGCTTTTATCCAGGTGCGCTACCACCGAGTTGGGCAGCGGGCCGGGGTGTTCTGAGGTGTCGATGTCTTTCGGATCAACCGGTTCTTCACTGACCAGAATGGTAACGCTGGCCCCCTGTGGCTCATAATCCTGTCGGGCAATATTCAGCACGTTTGCGCCAATGATCGAGCAGGTTTCGCTGAGGATCTCCGTCAGGCGGTTGGCATTGTATTGCTCATCAATGTACGCAATATATCCGTCACGTTCCGCATCGGAACTGGCATAACAGATATCGTAGATACAAAAACTCAGGCTTTTTGTCAGGTTGTTGAAGCCATGTAGTTTAAGCTTTTGCAATTTTGTTCACCCCCTAGTCAGTCAGCCAGTGCATTTAACAGATATTGCGGCAGGGAAAAACTGCCAGTATGGATAGCCGGATTGTAATAACGGCAGCTCAGGCCGGTTGCAGCATAACGGGCCTGTAATGTTGCGCTATCCAGCTGGCGGAGCGAAGAATTGTCGCTGGCCCAGGCAAAGGTCATGATGCCGCCGTAGTAAGTCGGGATTGCAGCCTGGTAAAAACTGACATCGCGGAAGTAGTGACTCAGTTTGCGATGGCTGTTAACTGCTTCATCCTGTTGCAGGAAACACACGCCATTCTGCGCCACGAAAATGCCATTTTCATTAAGGCAGCGGTGGCATCCCTGATAAAACGCCGAGGTGAAGAGGCTTTCACCCGGTCCAACAGGATCGGTGCAGTCAGAGATAATCACATCAAACTTGTCGCTACAGGTGCGGACAAAGTTAACACCATCGTCAATCACCAGATTAAGGCGGGGATCCTGATAAGCACCTGCGCTGTGGTTGGGGAGATATTGCTGACAGAACGTCACCACGCCTGCGTCAATTTCCACCATCGTTATCTGTTTAACCGTTTTATGGCGGCTGACTTCACGTAGCATGGCACCGTCGCCGCCGCCGATGATCAACACCCGTTCAGGGTTGCCGTGCGCCAGCAGCGGGACGTGGGTCATCATCTCGTGATAGATAAACTCGTCGCGCTCGGTAGTTTGCACCACGCCATCCAGCGCCATAACACGGCCCAGCGCGGCATTTTCAAAAATGATCAGATCCTGATGGTCGGTTTGCTCACGGTACAGCACGTTGTCGACAGAGAAATACTGCCCGAAACCGGTATGAAGCGTTTCATACCACCTGTCCTTTTCAGCCATGATGAGGCTCTCCTGAGGAAAATAGCCACGAAAAATGGGGCAGTATAATAGCTAACTCTGACCGTGGTTGCACGGTCAAATTATCACCTGACGGGCATTGTTGCGGGATTATTTAACGTAAGCGAGCAGACTGAGGGAGTCACGGGCCAGGGATTTGCATTTCATATCGTTAGGAATGGCGATACCACTGAGATCTTTATAACTGTCTTCGCCCAACGATTTCATGTTGTAGCTGCTGTAATTACTCAAATCCCAGCGATTCTGCTGCGCGAGAAACAGCAGCGCCCGGCGGATCTGATCGTCCGGCAGATTGCGATAGCCGCAGTCATTCTTCAGATAGACAAATACAGCGGTCAGATCCGCCAGATCTTCCGCTTCCGATTCGCTAAGCGCAAAACTTGCCGACGAGAAGCCAAACAGACCCAGTAACAACAGAGCCTTGATGCTTTTCTTCATAATTGTTCTCAACCAGTTGTAATAGCCAGACGTTAACACAGTTATTGCCGGGCTTCAGACAATTTTGCCAGGGAAATGGCTGTAATGGGGTATTTTCTTCAAAGGCTGTGGCAAAACATCAGCCAGGCTTGACCTTACCGCTGGGGGAAGGGTTATGCTGCGGCTTCTGAAAGATTGCCGGTTTAAGGAAAAATGCGATGCAACGCCTTGATTTTATTAAGTTAAGTACTGCGATGGCTGCGGCCAGTGTGCTGCCATTGTGGAGCCGTTCACTGATGGCGGAAACGACGCGTTCCAGTCTGCCTGTGCCCACCCTGTTAACCGCAGACCCGCGAGGATTAATCAACATCACTGCACAGCAGGGGCAGAGCCAGTGGATGGGCAAACCGGTTGTCAGCTGGGGCTATAACGGTGCGCTGTTGGGACCGGCAATTGCTTTGGAGCGGCATAAACCCGTAACGGTAAATCTGCATAACAGATTGCCGGAAGCGACCACCGTCCACTGGCACGGGCTGGCTGTTCCCGGCGAGGTGGATGGGGGGCCTCATGCGCTGATTGCGCCCGGTGAGTTTCGCAGTGTCAGTTTTACGCCGGATCAACCTGCGGCTACCTGCTGGTTTCATCCACATCAACATGGTCGTACCGGCTATCAGGTCGCTCAGGGACTGGCCGGGTTGGTGGTGGTAAAAGATGAGGAGAGTGAAAAGCTGCTGTTGCCGAAGATTTGGGGCGTGGATGATATCCCGGTCATTTTGCAGGACAAGCGGCTGAGCGAGGATGGCAGTAGGATTGACTATCAGCTTGACGAAATGAGCGCGGCGGTGGGCTGGTTCGGTAAAACCATGCTGACCAACGGGGCGATTTATCCGGTACATGCCGTGCCGCGTGGCTGGTTGCGGTTACGGTTACTGAATGGTTGTAACGCCCGTTCGCTGAACCTGACTGCCAGCGACGGCCGACCGCTGTATGTGATTGGCAGTGATGGCGGGCTGCTGGCTGAACCGGTGAAACTGAATGAACTGCCGATGCTGCCCGGAGAGCGATTTGAAGTACTGATCGATACCCATGATGGAAAAACCTTTGATCTACAAACGCTACCGGTGCAGCAGATGGGAATGACGCTGGCACCTTTTGATCAACCGTTGCCGGTGCTGACCATCCAGCCGCTACAGATTTTTGCCAGTGGTACGCTGCCGGATAAGCTGGTGGCGGTGCCTGCCATAGCCTCGCATGACGATGTCAGCACACGTCTGTTGAAACTGACCATGGACCCTGAGCTGGACAGGCGCGGCATGCTGGCGCTGATGGAAAAGTATGGTCATGCCGCGATGGCCGATATGAGTGGCGACGCCGATGATAACGGCGATGGGGAATCGTCTGCGATGTCGGGTGGTGAAAAAGGGCACGGTTCAATGGCAGGCATGGAGCACGATTCAATGCCGGGAATGGAACATGATAAGCCATCTGCCAGCGCATATGATTTCCATAACGGTAACAAAATCAATGGCGTTGCTTTTGATATGGACCGGCCATCATTTGATGTAAAACAGGGTGTTGTGGAGAAGTGGATCATTTCCGGCGAGGGTGATCAGATGCTGCATCCTTTCCATATTCACGGCACGCAGTTTCGTATTATTTCGGAAAATGGCAAACCGCCAGCGCCACATCGTCGTGGCTGGAAAGATATGGTGCGGGTTGAAGGGGGGCGCAGCGAAGTGCTGGTGAGTTTCAATCACCCTGCCGGTCAGGATCAGGCTTACATGGCCCACTGCCATCTGCTGGAACATGAAGATACGGGCATGATGCTTGGTTTTACGGTGAGTGGTTAACGGGTTTGTGGGGCTGGGTGCATTTGCATGTTTGTCAGCAAGGCCGGCAAGGGGTGATGAATTTTCCATGACCGGACGTTCGGTAGTCGGCAGGCTGAACCGGCTGAAAATTCGGGTAGATTTTTCGCTGCTCTGATTGTGTTTATAAAACAATAGCTTAATTTTAGAGTGTTCCCCGCGCGAGCGGGGATAAACCGGTGGGAATTAGCCAGCATGACGCAAACAGGGCGTGTTCCCCGCGTGAGCGGGGATAAACCGGGTGCGGGATATATTTGCCGGCCAACTCAGTGCTGACACGGGCTGTTGAGGTATCAAGTTGTGCCGGAAATTTCTGCGAAATGCTGCATTGAATATTCAATGGCACGATCAGTGAGCTACAATGCCAGCTGCTGTGAAAATGGATTAATTTATAAGGGAATATGACGATTAGTGCAGAAAAGCTTGCCGATGAAATGGTTGATGCCATCCACCTTGACAGTAATTTCTTTCGTGGTTTTCTTAAGGGGTTTGTAACACTCCCGTTAGATTTTTACTATTTGGGTAGGGATTACACAGATACAGACAACAGGACGGTCAATTCCTTTGACAAGGAACGCATGGTAAGAATGATTAAGAATGGCTTGGCATCAAAGCAAAATATTGAAAAAATTCTTCGCCTCTTCCTGGACAATTTTTTTCGTCATGTGGATGCAACGAAAGTAAGAGAGCTTTCTGCAAAGAGGGCGGGCGGTTTTTTGGGAAAAATGGCTTTCAATCAGATAGCCACCGGCAATATGGGCTATGTTTTCTCATCCAGATTGATACCACGAATTGTTACTGGTGCTACAGTTGGCGGCATTCTCTCGATTGGTGCTGCAATGCCTCGTTCAGTTTAAGTTTCCAGAGATCTTCAGCGCCGAAATCATAATGCTTACAACACGCTCAGGCGATTGGGTGATCTCGATCTTCTGTACTTTATGGTTGCAGATAAAACCAGACCTTTTGAGGATGCTGCCGCGCTGTGGTTTACTGATCGCAACAAATTTCACCAGACCTGCTGTTATTTTTTCGAGAAAGTATAAATATGAAAACCTTTTTACTGGCCGTACTTTCACGCCTTATACAGGGTATTGGAATTGGTATATGCGGACTGTCATTAATTTACATGGGCTGGTTCGTGTTTTTTTTCGTACAGTCATTACAGATATTACCTGGCAGGGTTTATGGTCCAGGGGCTAATACTGGGTTACTATGTTTTCAAATTTGCTGTGCGAAAAATCTATGATGAAAGCCCTGATGACTGGTAGTTATTATTATAAATAAAAACGTTGGCTAAAGGGTTTTATCCAGCCATTAGCAAAGGAATTGAAAATGAACTGTGTAAAATCCTCGCTAAACCAGTTGAGTAGGTTTGTTGGCTGGGGAATGTATCATCTTGTTGAAGCGACTATCACCGGGTTGTGCTCAATTGCTGCATTACTGTCCCTTTTTATGTTTGAAAGTGGTTGGTTGAAAGTCACCGGATTCGTGGGATCTTTTGTTCCTGGTTATGTGATCTCACATGTTCCTGGCAGGCTGCGGGGTGAACGGTAAGTCGCAAAAGACAGTTTGAACAAGAAAGCCCTGGCGACAGGGCTTGATTGTCGGAGTGTGGTCCCTGAGAGGATATCTTTGTTAAAATATGTAATACTATCATAATTTTAACATAAAATTCAGGCCACTTACACGGCCTGTTGAACTAGTCGGAATGTGTTCCCCGCGTGAGCGGGGGATAAGCCGGCATTTTTCGTCATAGAATTTGAACAAGTTGCGTGTTCCCCGCGAGAGCGGGGATAAACCGGACGGGTATGTGGTAAGTACGGTTGTGCGCGCGTGTTCCCCGCACAAACATGGCAAAGCCAGACGTCGTGCAGGGCGGGATATTTCTCCGGTGGGAGTCCGCGCGAAAATAAAGCTTATTGCGGATCTCCCCCCTGGCATTAAATAAACCCTGCCAGCCGCAAAATCAGAAAGAGTAGGTCAGTCCAGCCAGACCGCTGTAATCGGTCCTGAAGTTACCGGCAAAGCTGGTTTTGCCCTGTACAACAACCGACAGATTCTTGCCCGGTTTACCTTCAATACCTGCATGAAGCCGGTATCGGTTATCGGACAGGGCATCATATTGCCGGTGCGAGTGGCTGTCAGATAAATTCAGCGTTGAACCCGCCCGGGCGGGTGCATACTGATATTCTATCCCCGCGCTCAGCACCAGATGGGGAATGCCGGACCACAGTCCACGTTTTTTCAGCTCGACGCCACTGGTCATCTGCCACGGCGTGGAGGAACTGAGCGCAATGTCTGCATTTTCTCCCCTCAGACTGTAGCCGGAAAGATAAGCACCACTCAGGCCAATGTAGGGCGAAACTGAAAGGCTGTTCTGCCATGCAGTAAATTCATATCCGCTTTTGATACTGGCTGCGATGATGTGAGAGGACGGGGAGGCCTCGTTGATGCCCGGCAGCGGGTCGAAACTGAACTCTTGTTTGAGCCAGGTGTAGCGACTGGCGCTGTCGATAAACCAGCCGACCGGTGAAGACCAGGAATAGCTGATGCTCACACCGGACATATAATGAGTCGCCCGACCATTACCTTTGGTTTTTCCCCGGCTGTGACTGGCGCTGATACCCACTGTTTGTTGATTAAATACCGTATCCCAGCCCAGGCTGAGCGTCTGCTGGGTCAGCGTGAAGTCCTGCCAGCTACCCTGATGATGCTCCAGTGTGGCCCATTCACCACTTTTTTCCGGCAGGTCTCGCAACAGCGAGGAACGCTGATGCATAGTGCTGAACATTTCGTTTAACAGATACTGACGAGAGGCCATCAGGCCGCGAGTTTTGTCAATAAGCGGCTGATTATCGTTAATTGTGAACCAGTCCTGTGGCGAAAATCCGCCCTGTTCCGGAGGCGCAGAAGCGGTGTTGTCCCCGGCGGCTGCATCATCTGTCGCTGGTGTGTTGTCCGTATCGGATGCGCTGCCATCATCTGCTGCTGGTGCGCTGTCCTTATCAGATGCGCTGTCATCATCTGCCGCTGGTGCGCTGTCCTTATCAGATGCGCTGTCATCATCTGCCGCTGGTGTGTTGTCCTTATCAGATGCGCTGTCATCATCTGCCGCTGGTGTGTTGTCCGTATCGGATGCGCTGTCATCATCTGCTGCTGGTGTGTTGTCCGTATCGGATGCGCTGTCATCATCTGCCGCTGGCGTATTGTCCGTATCAGATGCGCTGTCATCTTCTGGAGGGACGGGGATGGGATCACTGTTATGCTGCAATACCCACAATACCCGCCCATCATTTTCCTGTACCTGATAGTTTGGCGAATACAGGCTGAAGCCCAAAGCGATATCCGGCAGGGTGAAGTAGCTGTGTGAGGTGCCTGCCGGGGCATCCACCATCACCAGATCTTTCAGCAGGGAAACCGGTTGGGACGCATCCAGCATCAAAGAAACATCAAGAATGTTACTGGCACCGGTTGCGGCACGCCTGATGGTCAGTTTGTCGTTTTCTGCCGTGGAGGGCATGACCCCCAGACTGAGAGTCATGTCGCTAGCGTTCAATGTATCCACTTCAAGGTGTTTTGCTGACCATTTTCCGCTGGAAAGCAGGGATAACCGCGAGCCGCTGAGGGCATTCAGGGTGGTGACCGAACTGCTGCCGGTTAATCGCCAGTAAGCCGCTGGATCGAGCGTCAGCACGGTGGTGCCTGATGAGGTGATACGCCCCTGATAATCGACTTTCCCCAGATACAGGCTGGCGTTGTCGGCCAGAGAAACATCGCCGGTGACCGCACTGTATGACAGCGCTGACTGCTCCTGACGGGTGCGAGTGGGCTGACTACAGTTTACGCTGTCAGTGTTAATCACCGCGTAACAGCGCCAGATTTTATCCTGTTGCACTTCACTGTTGTTATAGCCAAACATCAGCTTTGATGATTCGCCTGCGACGACATCGGCAGTGACGTCCGCATACTCTCCTACCTGAAATGTAGCTCCACTGTTGACCACCACCTGATGAGCTTTAAACAAAGAGGTGGACCAGTCGTCATCCACCACCACGCCACCTGCATGGGCCACGGGTTGCCCGGAGAGGATCACCGTGCCCTGCGAGACATTCAGGCTGCCGTTAAGATTAAAGCCCCCGCTCAGTGTCATCTTCGACGAGTCACCTTGCTGGTTGACGGTAACGTTCAGCTCACCGTTGATTTTATCGCCGTCTCTCTCACCCAAAAAACCTCTGAATACATCATTATTCAGCTGAGAAAGCCGGTAGTTGACAGCCTCAGAAGCATCCGTGCCGAGCCAGGTCCAGGTGGCTGTACTGGACTGACTGGTTGGAAAGTAGCCGTAAGAGGTGGAGTTTAACTGAAAGTATTCAGTCTGTTTTGAGTAAGGATTACTGTACTGATAGAGGCTACCGATGGTGCCTTTGCCCGAGGAACTCCATTTATTAAAGGGAACGTCCTCGCTGGAATAGCCTGTCAGCGTCAGCGTGGCGGCGGATTGAGCATGGTGATTAACCAGCGTGGCACCACTGTCGGTATGGTTGATTTTTTTAAAGCGCAGTGCGTTGCCATTCAGATCCAGCGTGCCGCCGCGATAACCAAAGCGAATGTTCTCACTGCTCACCTGGTCTGCGTCGGCCAGTATCACTGTCGGACGGCCGCTGACCAGCGTCACCGATGAAAAGGCTTGTTTCTGTCCTGCGCTGTCAGTCTGCTGATCGAGAATGACCGTTCCCGCGCCGGTATTGAGGCTGCCTGCATTAACTCCCGTGGCATTGATATGCAACGTGCCTTCACCAATTTTATGCAGCGCATCCCCGGCCAGGCCATTCACCTGCCACAGCACTTCCTTTCCGGCATCGACCTCGACACCACCACCAACCCAGGTTGCATCCGCGCCCTCAGCTGAAGTCAGCGTATAGTCAGCGGAAAACTGGAGTTTCCCGGCACCGAGATTGACCGCATCCTGCAAGGCGATTACGCCCCCATCGCCATTAAACCGAAGATCCTTGCTGGCATCGAGTTCATCGTTGCTTGCTTCTGAGGGGGCAAGATGCCTGTATTTTTCGTCCAGCCCCTGCCATGACCAGCTGGTATTGCCCTGGCTGACGGTGCTTTCTCCCCAGTAAAGTGTGCCATCTTTACTGCTGTCGGTGACGTCCGCAGAAGTATGCGATGCCTGTGTTGATGCCACAAAATCCTGCGGAATATAGACCGCCACCGCACGCCTCTGATAGACGCCTTTATCCTGATCGTAACCACGGTGCACCGCGACCAGTTTCCATTGTCCCTCGACCTCGTCCCAGGCAAAGACGGGACTACCGCTGTCTCCACCTTCGGTCCCTATGGAAAGAGGCGTGGTAAATGCATCATCAGGGCCGAGATTGTAATATTTCAGGTAGGTATTTGAGGAAAGGTTGCGCACACTCTCTGTGCTGATGGTTCCACCCGTTTTCCATTTGTAAGCGGCTGCGAGAGAAACACGCTCTGTCCCTTCTTCATTTACCTGTGTCTGGGCGCCCGCGCCGACGCGGGTATACCACGTGTAACGAGATTTATAATTGCTGAGGAAATCTGATTTGCCGACGGTGGCAACAGGTGCGGCGTCTGTCACCACCTTATTAAGCCGTGGAATATGAAAATCGAGGCTGCTGTGATTATTACGATTTATAAGCTTATAAGTCTCTGCGTAACGGGCTCCATTACCAAACGTCACGTTTTTATAACCACCATTGTGCTTAACGCTGACAATATAAGAGGGAGAAATTAACGTTGAATATCCTGCTGAGACAACAGAGCCAAAATCTGGCATGGAAAAATTTAAATAATCAGAGAATGAATCATCTTTTTTATAAACTGGAATTGAGCTTGCGTTGACCGTGTATTTACCGAGGTTTTCAGCAAAGTCACGATACTCCTGAACGTCAACATCTGGCAGCATTATGCCTGCGGCGGAAGTCATAGAAATAAAAAAAGAACAGTAGTATATAAAATGTTTGTTTTTCAATGTTGTTATCCTTAACATTCATTTGAAATAAAAATATTGATGTTATTATTTTTTTCTGTGCTGTGAATTTTATAAATACAACAAAGAGGCGAGGTGGTATGTTGATGAAATGTTTGTAAACCATCATCCTGGCATCTGAGCAGTATTCTGTTTATAAAATAAACGTTGTTCTGGCTCTCCCCTGTTGGTTATGGTGTGCTGTTGAGGTTAATAATAATCCGGCATTACCCGGTATATGGATAAGCATAATAATTCCGGTAATGTTTGGAATTTAATCGTAATTGAAATGAATTGCAATCCTCTACAGGTGTTGACCGTTTAATTTATTTTCGCAAACGGTAGTAATAAATTATTTTGCCGGGTTTTAGTGATTTTTTTACAACAGAGATATAAATAATCCCGGTTGTCATCTTAATGTGGATTGTATTATCAGCGCAGCCAAAAATTAAAAATCAATGGCACACTCCTCCAATATAAATTAATCCAAATAAAATGATGTCAGGATCTGTTGCGTTATACAGTCAGGCCGCTCAACGGCACACTGGCATCCATCCGTCATTCGAAAATGAGCACGATTTTGCTCCCGTCCCTGATATACTCCCCCGCTGCAAAAGGCCTCCCTGTCATCACAGGTGCTGATTCTCTGGCAGGAGTGAGTGCAAAAATCGGGGTGAGAATCGCTGATTTTCAGCAAGGTCTGGATTTTTAACTTAATAAAATCATCGAGATATGTGATTTATGAAACATACCGTAGATATCATGATTTCTGAAGAAGCGATCGCCACACGTATCGCTGAAATGGGCCGGCAGATCACCGAACACTATCGCCATAGCGGCAGTGATATGGTGCTGGTTGGTCTGCTACGCGGTTCTTTTATGTTTATGGCCGATCTTTGCCGCAAAATTGAGGTGCCGCACGAAGTCGATTTTATGACCGCCTCCAGCTATGGCAGCGGCATGTCCAGTACAAGGGATGTTAAAATTCTCAAAGATCTGGATGAGGATATTCGCGGTAAGGATGTGCTGATCGTTGAAGATATCATCGATTCCGGCAATACGCTGAGCAAGGTCAGTGAGATCCTGCGTCTGCGCCAGCCAAAATCACTGGCCATTTGCACGCTGCTGGATAAACCCGATCGCCGCGAAGTCGAGGTCGCGGTTGAGTATGTCGGCTTTACCATTCCGGATGAATTTGTGGTGGGATATGGTATTGATTATGCTCAACGTTATCGTAATTTGCCCTACGTGGGTAAAGTGGTGATGTTGGAAGAGTAGTTTTTTATCTTTCAGAAAACCCTGCCACCGCACAATCGATTAAGGCCGGAATTTCCGGCCTGTTATATCATACCCGCCCTGTTAATCGCCTGTGTTTACAGGTCATTTCGCAGGTTAGCAATACCGTGACGGTAGCGTTGCTCAAGGATTTCACGGTTAGTGGCGGCGACTTCCAGATCGCGCAGATGACCGTCCTGGATACCGTAAACCCAACCGTGAATGGTCACTTTCTGACCGCGCTTCCATGCTGACTGCATGATGGTGGAGTGGCCCAGGTTGTACACCTGCTCAATAACGTTGATCTCGCACAATTTATCAAAGCGTTTTTCCGGCGGCAGGTCACCCAGCAGGGAGCTATGCTTGTACCACAGGTCGCGAATGTGCAGCAGCCAGTTGTTGATCAGGCCCAGCTCGGGGTTTTCCACCGCCGCCTGCACGCCGCCACAGCCGTAGTGACCACAGATAATGATGTGTTCCACTTCCAGCACTTCAACGGCGTACTGCACGACTGACAGGCAGTTTAAATCGGTGTGAATAACCAGATTGGCCACATTGCGGTGAACAAAAAGTTCGCCCGGCTCCAGGCCGGTCAGACGTTCAGCGGGAACCCGGCTGTCAGAGCAGCCAATCCACAGAAAACGGGGTTTTTGCGCCAGCGAGAGACGCTCAAAAAAGCCCGGATCTTCTTCTTTCAGCAGCTTGGACCACTCGCGGTTATTACTAATCAGGGTATCAATATCTTTCATTTTTACTCGACCAGGACTTTACATGCGTTGCTGTAATATAGGTCAACGAAACGTGATTTAAAACGGTAAATAAAAAAACCACTCAGAACAGGGCACTCTTTAACCTATGACTTATGCACTGGAACTTGAAAAACTGACCAAAACCTATGCGGGCGGCGTTCAGGCCCTCAAGGGGATTGATCTTAATGTGGAAGCCGGTGACTTCTATGCACCGCTTGGGCCTAACGGCGCGGGTAAATCCACCACCATTGGCATTATCAGCTCGCTGGTGAACAAAACCGCCGGTAAGGTTCGCGTCTTTGGCTATGACTTACAGCAGGATGTGGTCAACGCCAAGCGCCAGCTGGGGCTGGTCCCGCAGGAATTCAACTTCAACCAGTTTGAAACTGTCCTGCAAATTGTGGTCAGCCAGGCCGGATATTACGGCGTGGAAAAGAAAGATGCCCTGAGCCGGGCGGAAAAATATCTGCGGCAACTCGACCTGTGGGATAAGCGCAATGAACGGGCGCGGATGCTCTCCGGCGGCATGAAACGCCGGCTGATGATTGCCCGTGCGCTGATGCATGAACCTAAATTGCTGATCCTCGATGAACCGACTGCGGGCGTGGATATCGAACTGCGCCGCTCAATGTGGACGTTTTTGCAGGATCTGAATGCAAGAGGCACCACCATTATCCTGACCACTCACTATCTGGAAGAGGCTGAGATGCTGTGCCGTCATATCGGCATTATCCAGCGCGGTGAACTGGTAGAAAACACCACGATGAAAGGCCTGCTGGCGAAGCTGAAATCGGAAACGTTCATTCTCGATCTGGCAGCAAAAAGTCCGTTGCCCCAACTCGAAGGCTTTCAGTACCGGCTGGTGGATACCTCGACGCTGGAGGTGGAAGTGCTGCGCGAACAGGGACTGAACAGCGTGTTCAGCCAGCTGAGTCAGCAGGGGGTACAGGTGTTGAGCATGCGGAACAAAGCGAACCGCCTTGAGGAGCTGTTTGTCGACCTTGTGAATGGTCGCAGAGGAGAGAGAGCATGACACATTTGTACTGGGTTGCCCTGAAGAGCATCTGGGAAAAAGAGATCACCCGATTTGCCCGCATCTGGATCCAGACGCTGGTGCCGCCGGTGATCACCATGACGCTCTATTTTATTATCTTCGGCAATTTGATTGGCGCGCGCATTGGTGACATGCACGGTTTCAGCTACATGCAGTTTATCGTGCCGGGGCTGATTATGATGGCGGTGATCACCAACGCCTATGCCAATGTGGCATCCTCTTTCTTCAGCGCTAAATTCCAGCGCAATATTGAGGAGCTGCTGGTAGCGCCCGTGCCAACTCATGTGATCATCGCCAGCTATGTGGGCGGCGGCGTGGCGCGTGGCGTTTGCGTCGGGGTGCTGGTAACCGCCGTCTCGCTGTTCTTCGTCCCGTTACAGGTGCATTCGTGGCTGATGGTGGCGGTCACACTGCTGCTGACCGCGATCCTGTTTTCGCTGGCTGGCCTGCTGAATGCTGTATTTGCCCGCACCTTTGATGATATCAGTCTGATCCCAACATTTGTGCTGACGCCGCTGACCTATCTGGGAGGAGTATTCTACTCCCTTACCCTGCTGCCGCCGTTCTGGCAGGTGGTATCAAAGCTTAACCCCATCGTCTACATGATTAGCGGTTTCCGCTATGGCTTTTTGGGGATTGCTGACGTGCCGCTGGCCTTTACCCTCGCGGTTTTACTGGCCTTTATTCTGGGATTCTACATCCTGGTCTGGGCATTGATTGAGCGCGGCAGGGGGCTGCGCACCTGAGGCAGAAAAAAGGGCCGGTTATCCGGCCCTGAGTTTTCAGACAAGCGGCTGAGCTGAACGTCGCATCAGGCAACCTGAACCGGTACGGCTTTAGCCAGCCGTTTCATCAGATTATCACCTTCGAAATAGGCCACTTTCGGCTGCCACTGTCGCGCCTGTTCATCAGGCATCTCAACATAGGAGCAGATGATCAAAATATCGCCTTCACAGGCGCAACGTGCAGCCGCCCCGTTGACGGAGATAATTTTCGATCCCCGCTCTGCCGCGATGGCGTAGGTGGAAAAACGCTGACCGTTGGTCACGTTATAAATATCGACAGCTTCGTATTGCAGGATGCCGGAAGCGTCAAGAAAATCCTGGTCAATGGCACAGGAGCCTTCGTAATTAAGATCTGCCTGGGTCACTTTGACCCGATGCAGTTTGCCCTGCAACATAGTACGGTTCATAACCTTTTACCTTTCGCCGATAATCAAAAAAGAACGCCAGACAGCCTGATGGACGGGGCCACAAGGCCCTGCGGATAATCAGGCGAGGAGATCAACCTGCTGGTTATCAATCAGCCGTGCCGTGCCCAGCCATGCCGCCATCAGGATCACCGCCCGCTTACTGTCAACGGTCAGGGGTTGCAGGGTGTCAGCGTCACAGATGGCCAGCCCGTCGGCGCGCAAACCTTTGATCGCCAGCGCGGCTTCAGCATCGCTGAGCATCTGCTCAATGTGTCGTTCCCCGTTGGACAACTGGTCCGCGAGGCTGTTCATCACTTTACTCAGTTCAGGGGCGATTTTACGCTCATCGGCGCTGAGATAACCGTTACGTGAACTGAGCGCCAGGCCATCTCTGGCCCGGACGGTTGGCACACCAGTAATCTCGATATCGTACCCCATATCCGCAACCATCCTGCGGATCAGTGCCAGCTGCTGATAGTCCTTCTCACCAAAGCAGGCCAGGTCCGGCTGTACCAGGTTAAACAGTTTGCTGACGATGGTGGAAACGCCACGAAAATGTCCGGGACGGCTGGCACCTTCCAGTAATGTGGAGAGCGCGGGAACTTCAACGAAGGTCTGCTCACTCAGCCCGGCGGGATAGATATCGGCGGGAGCGGGAGCAAATACCAGGTCCACCTTGCGACGATTGAGCTTTTCACAATCTTGCTGGAGGGTGCGTGGATAGCTGGCGAGATCGTCGGCGCGGTCAAACTGCATGGGATTGACAAAAATCGAGACGATAACAATGTCGGCCTGTTCGCGTGCCACATCGACCAGCGTCATATGCCCATCGTGCAGATTACCCATTGTAGGAACCAGCGCGATACGTTTACCATCCTGCCGCCAGCGCCGGATCTCGCGGCGCAGCATCGGCAGTGTTTCAATAATCAGCACGATGTTTCTCCTGGATTAAGAAAAGCTGTGTTCTTCGTCGGGATAAGTGCCCGCTTCGACTTCTGCAACATACTGTCTGACGGCGGCGCGCAGATCGCCAGCCTCGCTAAGGAAATTTTTGGCGAATTTTGGAATATGTCCACCGGTAATGCCAAAAGCATCATGCATCACCAGAATCTGCCCATCGGTCATATTCCCTGCACCGATACCGATAACCGGAATGCTCAGCGCAGTGGTGATCCGCGCTGCCAGCGCCACGGGCACGCACTCCAGCACCACCATTTGCGCGCCGGCGGCTTCCAGCGCCAGGGCGTCGTTCAGCAGCGTTTCTGCCGCTGCGCTTTCGCGGCCCTGTACTTTGTAGCCACCAAAAATATTAACGGATTGCGGCGTCAGACCAAGATGGCCACATACCGGCACGGCACGTTCGGTTAACTGCCTGACGGTGTCAGCCAGCCACTGCCCGCCTTCAAGTTTGACCATATTGGCGCCGGCGCGCATCAGCTGAGCGGCGCTGTCGAAGGTCTGTTCCGCTGTGGCATAGGTCATAAACGGCAGGTCGGCGAGCAGCAGGGCATGGGGCGCACCACGGCGCACTGCCTGGGTGTGATAAACAATGTCCGCCAGCGTAACGGGCAGGGTGGAATCATGGCCCTGCATCACCATCCCCAGCGAGTCGCCCACCAGCAATACCTGGATGCCTTCATCGGCAAACAGGCGGGCGAAGCTGTAGTCGTAGGCGGTCATGGAGGCAAATTTGCGTCCGCTCTTTTTCCACTGGCGAAGGGTAGATACCGTCGTCGGTTTCATCGCAACCTCTCAAGATGTTTTCTGGAGGGCGTATCTTAAAGGATGAAACGGGGGTTTGCACTACCAGGGCTGAATGGCGCTGCTGTCCAGTCCGGCGAGAATATCTGCCGCGCGGGTGCCGTCAGGGAAAGTAATATCCGGCGCAATTTCCACCAGCGGGACCAGCATAAAGGCGCGGTTGTGCATATCGTAATGCGGGACGATCAGCCTTGGTGTGTTCAGGGTGAGCGATCCGAACAGCATAATATCGAGGTCCAGCGTGCGAGGTCCAAAGCGGTGTTCCTTGCGCACACGTCCCTGCTCCAGCTCAATACGCTGAGTATGGTCCAGCAGGGCTTCCGGCGTCAGTTCGCTGTCCAGCGCCACCGCCGCATTGAGATAATCGGGTTGATCGGCGGGTCCGTAAGGGGGCGTGCGCCAGAAAGAGGAAGTGGTGATCAGCCGCGTTTGCGGCAGAGCGGCCAGCGCATCCAGTGCTGCCTGCACCTGATGCAGCGGGTCGGCAAGATTACTGCCTAATGCCAGCCAGACGCGGTTCATGCGTTGTGGTTACCCTCACGGCGCGAATCAGAAATACGCTTACGTGGACGGCGGGTGCGGCGACGAGGCACCGGATCGTCCCCCAGCGTGTTGAGCATGGTTTTTTGCTGGGGCGGCGCCGCCACCTGGAACTCTCCCCACCAGGCGGAAAGACGTAACAGCTCCTGATTGTTTTCCACTTTCGCACGCAGTGCCAGCAAGTCATAAGCGGCACGGAACTTGGGATGCTCCATCAGTTTCCAGGCACGTCTGCCGTGGCGGCGTGGCAGGCGCAGTTGCAGCTGCCAGATATCCCGAACCAGGATGGTAATGCGCTTCGGGATCGCCAGTGAACGACAGGCCTCATCCAGCAGGTCATTCATCGCCAGAGCAAAGGCATCGTAGTAAGCAAGGCCGCTCTCCTGCGCAATTTTCTGTGCCGCTTCCAGCTGGGGATACCAGAACATGGCGGAGAATAGAAAGGCCGGGTTCACGCGCATCTGATTGTGAATGCGGTTGTCGGTATTTTTCAGCACCTGAACGATCATCCGCTCCATGTTACTGTCACCCGCTTCAGTAAAGTAACGGGTAAGGACAGGAAACAGCGGCTGAAACAGCTGATATTCGCGCAGTTGCAGATAAGTATTGTGACCAAAACCGGTCTGCAACAGTTTCAGCGTCTCCTCGAACAGGCGCGCTGGCGGAATATCATTTAACAGCGTGGCGAGACGGGGAATGGGCTCAGCCGTGCCTGGTGCGATGGACATATCCAGTCTGGCGGCGAAACGAATAACCCGCAGCATCCTGACCGGATCTTCGCGGTAGCGGGTTTCCGGATCGCCAATCAGGCGGATAATACCCTGTTGCAGATCGCTGATGCCGCCCACGTAGTCGCGCACGGTAAAGTCGGCAACGCTGTAATAGAGGCTGTTGATAGTGAGGTCGCGGCGTTGGGCATCGTCTTCAATGGAGCCAAAAATATTTTCGCGCAGCAGCATTCCGTTCTGACCGCGCTGGGAATTGTTGCGATCTTCATTAACCTGCTGTGCTTCGTGATGTCCGCGGAAAGTGGCGACCTCAATAATTTCCGGGCCAAACATGACGTGCGCCAGACGGAAGCGGCGTCCCACCAGCCGACAGTTGCGGAACAGCTTGCGCATTTGTTCCGGCGTAGCATTGGTGGTGACATCAAAATCTTTCGGTTTTTTTCCCAGCAGTAAGTCACGAACGCCACCGCCGACCAGGTAGGCTTCATAACCGGCTTTGTTCAGGCGGTACAGCACCTTGAGGGCATTTTCACTGATATCTTTACGCGAGATGGTATGACCGTCGCGAGGAATAACGGCCATCTGATGCGCTTCAACCGTTTCGGCAGGCGTTTTGTCTTCGCGACTCAGAACTTTTCGGCAAAAATTAGCAACGCGGGTAAAAATAGGACACCTCGATAGTGACAATTAAAGCTGGGCAATAAAAACAGCGGCTAATCATAGCTCAGCGCGGCCCGTTTGAGAATGCTCATCTGTTATCCTCATTCTGTTTCCGTTCATCGCCTGAAACAGAAGAAATAACCTTGTGTTGATAAAGCACATCTTCGCGAGGAAGGGCGGCGATGCTCCAGCATTGCACTGCCTGCTTAAGCAGCGCTTCGACGGAAAGATCTGTCCACTCTCTGCTGACGGGCTGGCCGAGAAATTGCAACGCCTCAACCAGCGTGGGACGCGGATCCCCGGCGGGTAACGCTGGCGCGTGATTCTGCTTTGACAGCTTAATGCCGTCACGATTTACAGCCAGCGGCAGATGCAGATAGCCGGGAACGGACCAGCCACACTGTTGAAAAAGTGCTATCTGTCTCACCGTAGGCAGGATCAGATCCGCCCCTCTGACCACTTCCGTCACGCCCTGGAAGTGGTCGTCCACCACCACCGCCAGATTGTAGGCAAACAGCCCGTCACGTCGATGAATAATAAAATCTTCGCCCGCCAGACCGGCATCAGCAACGATGTTACCCCGTACAGCATCGTTAAAGCGGTCGACGGGATTTTCGTTTCGCAATCTTATTGCCGCGTTTTGCGCGTCGCGATGCCGGGTACGACAGTAACCGTCATAAATGCCGCCACATTGCTGGATACGACGGCGTGTACAGGTGCAGTAATAGCTGTGCTGCTGCTGTTGCAGCCAGGCGAGGACTTCCCGATAGGCCTGGTGGCGCTGCGACTGCCACAACACCGCGCCATCCCACAACAGGCCGTAATGTTCAAGTTGCTGAAGAATACCCGCAGCGGCACCAGGAATCTCACGGGGAGGATCGATATTTTCGATACGCACCAGCCATTGTCCAAGCTGTGCACGTGCCTGTAAGTAACTCCCTAATGCGGCAACGAGGGAGCCGAAATGCAAAACGCCTGAAGGGGAGGGGGCAAAACGCCCGATATAAGAAGAAAACATCAATAACCTGTTAAGTCAGGCTGATTTACTGACAATGCCAGACCAGTCTGCGTTCGAAATTCTTGCCCGGTGCGGATGGCGATATGTGCCATGACGGCGACGCCCGATAATAAAGGATGTAAGTGGGAAGAAGGGCGGTCAGGCCAGCAATAAAGCTGCCTCACCGCACCCTCTTTAAAGCGGTTAACCGGCCATCTGTTTCTCGCGGATTTCCGCCAGAGTTTTACAGTCGATGCAAAGATCGGCGGTAGGACGTGCTTCAAGGCGACGGATACCGATTTCAACACCACAGGATTCACAGTAGCCAAAATCGTCGTCTTCTACTTTCTTCAGCGTCTTTTCGATCTTTTTAATCAGTTTGCGTTCACGGTCCCTGTTACGCAGTTCAAGACTGAATTCCTCTTCCTGTGCCGCACGGTCAACCGGATCAGGGAAGTTGGCAGCTTCATCCTGCATATGAGAAACCGTTCGGTCAACTTCATCGCGAAGCTGATTACGCCAGGCTTCCAGGATTTTCTTGAAATGCTCCAGCTGGGCTTCATTCATGTACTCTTCGCCCGGCTTCTCCTGGTAAGGCTCCACCCCAGCGATGGCGAGAATACTCAGGGACGAGGTTTTACGGGTTTGCCCTTCTTGCATGTTGTTTCTCCTGGATAACACGCACTATCGATCCCCACAGGGGATAAAAACAGGTCGCTATAAATAGCAGAAGCGATCAAGGTTGGCAATTATTCCTGAACATCCCTTGACAAGCCTGTGAGGAAAAGCATATCGGCACAGTACTGAGATCATTTTGATATCAGCAAATTGCGTCAAACTTTACAACTTCACAGCCAGTGCCTTTTTTAGCGAGAGTCCTTCAGGTGATAACTGTGCTTTATAGCAAAGCACTTCAACCCCACTTCGCTGCGCCTGTGCCAGTAGTTCTGCATAGTGCGCATCGATATGACGCGCCGGGGTAACGTCCTCAATCCCCGAGTGCAAAACGGCAAAAAACAGAACCGCACGTTGATCATATTCAGCCATTCTGCCGAGTTCCCGCAGATGCTTCTGACCCCGCACGGTTACCGCATCCGGAAAATAGCCTTTGCCATTCTGGCAAAGCGTTACGGATTTGACTTCAATATAGCAGTTGGTGCGGCCCTCTGCCTGCAACAAAAAATCAATGCGGCTTTCGCCATATTTCACCTCAGCACGCAGCTGGCTGTAACCGGATAATTCCGGGATGATCTGCTGGTTCAGTGCCTCTTTGACCAGGCTGTTGGCGCGCAGGGTATTGACGCAAATCCACTCTCCCTGCTGCGTCTCTGTCAGCTCCCAACTGTGCGGATATTTTCGCGTCAGACTGTCAGAGGTGGAGTACCAGACCGTATCTCCCGGCGTGGCGCAGCCGGTCATCGCACCGGTATTGGCGCAGTGCAATGTCAGTTTTTCACCCTCAGGCGTGATGACATCGGCAAGAAAACGTTTGTAACGTAAAACCAGCGTGGCTGGTCGCAAAGGTGGATCGAAAATCATCACTCTTCCTGTTGCAGCGCCCAGTCAGCCACCTGCTTATAGCGGGTACGGCCACGGGAATAAATGGATTCAAATAAGGCAAAACGCTCAACGCGAAACGACCACTGAAAATTGCGCGGCGGTAAGTCCACCGGCCTGACCGCGTTGCGTAGCAGCGTGATATGGGGATGAAAAGGTTGTGGACTTTGATAGCAGCCGCAGCGGGCAGCCTGCGAACGCAGCATTTCAGCCAGTTGCAGCAGGCCGCGTGGCGCGCGTTTGGGTCCCAGCCACACTAAACCGACGCCCGGCCAGTGCCCGGCATCATCCAGCGTAAGGGTGAAACCGGGTTGCCTGATCCTGGCGGCCTGCTGTTGCAGCACGATGGATTTCTCGCTGCTGACCTCGCCAGGCCAGGCCAGCGTCAGCGTCAGTCTGGCGGCTTCTGATGGACGACCCGCTTCAGCGGCAAAGTTGTCTGCCCGCCACTTTACAATGCTTTGCCCAACCTCTTGCGGCAGGCTGATGCCAAAAAACAGCCTTTTCTGCTCACTCATGGCGCTCTCCGGTATTCCTGATGGAGGAATGCTACAATGCCCGTCAAATTCAGGCCATGACGTTATGGAGCAAAGCGTGAGTTCATTACCGGTCAGTGAGATTTTACCTGAGCTGATACAGCACCTGCGCACCTCGTCGCAGGTGCTGTTAGTGGCCCCCACTGGCGCGGGCAAATCCACCTGGCTGCCATTACAGCTACTGCGGGATGCGGGGCTAAACGGTAAAATTTTGCTGCTGGAACCGCGGCGGCTGGCGGCACGTAATGTGGCGGAGCGGCTGGCTGAACAGCTGGGCGAGCAGCCAGGCGAAACCATCGGCTACCGTATGCGCGCAGAAAGTCGCAGCGGGCCAGCAACCCGTCTGGAGGTGGTCACCGAAGGGATTCTGACCCGCATGTTGCAACAGGATCCGATGCTGGAAGGCGTGGCGCTGGTGATGCTGGATGAGTTCCACGAGCGCAGTCTGCAAGCCGATCTGGCGCTGGCGCTGTTGCTGGACGTTCAGCAAGGGCTGCGTGACGATCTGAAAGTGTTGTTAATGTCTGCTACCCTGGATAATCAGCGTTTACAGACGCTGCTGCCTGACGCGCCGGTGGTCCGCTCTGAGGGCCGTTCTTTTGCCGTTGAACGACGTTACACCTCACTCTCTTCCGGCGTTCGTTTCGAACAGGCGGTTGCCCGCCAGGTCAGCCAGTTACTGCATGAGGAGCCGGGCTCATTGCTGCTGTTTCTGCCTGGCGTAATCGAAATCCAGCGGGTACAAACCGAGCTGGACGGCCTGGTTGCCGCCGATACCGACCTCTGCCCTCTGTACGGTGCGTTGCCGCTGGCGGCGCAGCGTAAAGCGATTCTTGCCTCTCCGCCTGGCCGACGGAAAGTGGTGCTGGCGACCAATATTGCGGAAACCAGCCTGACTATCGAGGGCATCCGGCTGGTGGTGGACAGCGCACTGGAGCGCGTCGCGCTGTTTGATCCCCTTAGCGGGCTGACGCGCCTGCAAACGCAGCGCATCAGCCAGGCCTCGATGACGCAGCGTGCCGGGCGAGCCGGACGCCTTGAAGCGGGCCTGTGTCTGCATCTGATTGCCAGGGAGCAGGCGGAGCGCGCGGCCAGTCACGCCGACGCAGAGATCCTTAACAGCTGTCTGGCGGCGCTGTGGCTGGATCTGTTGCAGTGGGGCTGTCACGACGTCAACCAACTGAACTGGCTGGATATTCCTCCGGAGCGCCACCTCCAGCAGGCGCAGCAGCTGTTAATGCAACTGGGTGCCACCGATGCCAGCGGCAAACTGACCAGCAAAGGCATGCGTATGGCATCGCTGGGCAGTGAACCGCGTTACGCTGCCATGCTGGCCGATGCGGCTGACGATAACGACCAGGCAGGCACGGCGGCATTACTGGTGGCGATGCTGGAGGAACCCGCGCGCGGCAGCGTCGATCTACGCGACAGTTTTCACCGTCGACAGAATAACTGGCAACAGCGGGCGAGGCAGTTATTGCGGCGTCTTAAGGTGAGGGATGGCGAGGTTGACAGCAGCCTGATTGCGCCGTTGCTGGCCGGGGCTTTTGCCGATCGTATCGCCCGGCGTCGTGGCGCAGAAGGGCGCTATCAACTGGCTAATGGCACCGGGGCCAGCCTTGACAGCGATGAGGCGATGACCCGTTACGAATGGCTGATCGCGCCTGTTCTGTTGCAGGGGAACAGCCAGCCGGATGCCCGTATTTTGCAGGCGATGCCGCTGGATATTGATGCCCTGATTCGCCAGCGCCCTGAGCTGGTGACCCACCACACCGAGGTGGAGTGGGATGACGCCCGGGGAACGCTCCGTGCCTGGCGTCGCCAGCAGATTGGTAAGCTGGTGCTCGCTTCACAGCCATTAAGCCAGCCAGATGAAGAGGAGCTGCATCCGGCGATGCTGCGCTGGGTGCGGCTGCGGGGATTATCGGTACTGAACTGGACGCCGCAGGCAGAGCAGTTGCGCCTGCGTATGCTCTGTGCGGCACAATGGTTGCCGGAGGAGAGCTGGCCTGACGCCAGAGAAGCGGATTTGCTGGCCTCACTGGAAAGCTGGTTGTTGCCGGCGATGAGCGGCGTGCGTGACGCCAGAGGGCTGAAGCAGATTGATGTGGCGGGGGCTTTATTACAATTGCTCACATGGCCGCGCCGCCAGCAACTGGATACTCTGCTGCCAACTCATTACACTGTGCCCACCGGAAACCGGGTGCCGATCCGTTATGATGAAGAGAAGCCGCCCGCGCTGACCGTGCGTTTGCAGGAGATGTTTGGCGAAGCGCAGAATCCCACCGTGGCCGATGGACGGATAGCGCTGGTGCTGGAACTGCTCTCCCGGGCACAGCGACCTTTGCAGATTACCCGCGACCTCGCCGCATTCTGGCAGGGAGCCTGGCGTGAGGTGCAGAAGGAAATGAAAGGACGCTATCCCAAACATCTCTGGCCGGACGATCCGGCAACGGCACAGCCCACGCGCCGCAGCAAAAAGTTTTCTGCGCCCTCCTGAGCGCAACCCTGATTTCGGAAGGTTCCCGTTCCGGATTAAATTGAGTAGGAACAAAGTGGTCGGCCATCGTAAATGGTCGCTTGCGGAGAAAAGAGAAGAATGTCTGACGGTCGCGAACCTATTGGGCGCAAAGGTAAACAGCCCAACCCTCCACGTAAGGTGGCGGGTCGGCGTGAGCGCAGGGACGATGACGATGATCATTTTCAGGATGATGGCTATGACCATGAGGAGAAAAAGCCAGTGCCACGTAAAGGAAAAGGGCGCTCACCGCGCAGGAAAAGAGGCTGGTTGGGTTTATTTATCAAGCTGTTGCTGATCTTTATTGTGGTAATGATCGCGTATGGATTTTACCTCGATGCCCAGATCCGCAGCCGTATTGATGGCAAAGTCTGGCAACTTCCTGCGGCCGTCTATGGCCGGATGGTGAATCTTGAGCCAGGGATGTCATACAGCAAAAGCGAAATGGTGGCGCTGCTGGAGGGAACCCAGTATCGCCAGGTGACCCGCATGACACGTCCCGGCGAATTCACCGTGCAGGGTAACAGCATTGAGATGCTGCGCCGGCCGTTTGATTTCCCTGACAGTAAAGAAGGACAAATCCGCGCCCGGTTGAGCTTCAGTGGCGACACCCTGAGTGAGATCAAAAATCTCGACAGCGGACGCGACTTTGGCTTCTTCCGTCTGGACCCGCGTCTGATCACCATGTTGCAGTCGCCTAATGGCGAGCAGCGCCTGTTTGTCCCCCGCAGTGGTTTCCCTGACCTGCTGGTGGATACGCTGGTGGCGACCGAAGACCGGCACTTCTATCAGCACGATGGCATCAGCTTTTTTTCCATTGGCCGCGCTTTTCTGGCGAATATTACCGCCGGTCGGGCGGTGCAGGGTGGCAGTACGCTGACTCAGCAGCTGGTGAAAAACCTGTTCCTGACCAATGAGCGTTCGCTGTGGCGTAAGGCTAATGAAGCCTACATGGCGCTGATTATGGATGCCCGCTACAGCAAAGATCGCATCCTTGAGCTGTATCTTAACGAGGTCTATCTGGGCCAGGCAGGTAACGATCAGATCCGTGGCTTCCCGCTGGCCAGTCTCTATTATTTTGGGCGTCCGGTGGATGAGCTGAGTCTCGACCAGCAGGCGCTGCTGGTGGGGATGGTAAAAGGCGCTTCACTGTACAATCCGTGGCGTAATCCAAAGCTGGCACTGGAACGTCGCAACCTGGTGCTGCGTCTGCTGCAACAACAAAAAGTGATCGATCAGGAGCTGTACGATATGCTCAGCGCCCGTCCTTTGGGCGTGCAGCCTAAAGGTGGGGTGATCACCCCGCAGCCAGCCTTTATGCAGATGGTGCGCAACGAGTTGCAGGCGAAACTGGGCGATAAGGTGAAAGACCTGTCGGGGGTGAAGATCTTCACCACCCTGGATCCACTCTCCCAGGACGCGGCAGAAAAAGCGGTTGAAGAGGGCATCCCGGCGCTGCGTAAGCAGCGTGGCCTTAATGATCTGGAAACGGCGATGGTGATCGTTGACCGCTTTAGCGGTGAAGTCCGTGGAATGGTCGGCGGCGCAGACCCGCAGTTCGCCGGTTACAACCGTGCGTTGCAGGCGCGTCGCTCCATTGGTTCACTGGCGAAACCGGCTACCTATCTGACCGCCCTCAGCCAGCCGGATAAATACCGTCTGAACACCTGGATTGCTGACAATCCGATTGCGCTGAAGCAGCCCAATGGACAGGTCTGGAAACCTCAGAACGACGACCGTCGCTTCAGCGGCCAGGTGATGCTGGTGGATGCGCTGGCGCACTCGATGAACGTGCCAACGGTTAACCTGGGAATGACGCTGGGCCTGCCGCAGGTGGTCGATACCTGGACACGACTGGGTGTGGCAAAAGAACAGTTGCAGCCGGTTCCGGCGATGCTGCTGGGTGCACTTAACCTGACGCCGGTCGAAGTGGCGCAGGCCTTCCAGACTATCGCCAGCGGCGGTAATCGCGCCCCGCTTTCTGCGGTGCGCTCGGTCATCGCTGAAGATGGCACCGTGCTGTATCAGAGCTTCCCGCAGGCTGAACGGGCCGTTCCGGCTCAGGCGGCGTATCTGACGCTTTATGCCATGCAGCAGGTGGCGGAAGAGGGAACCGCCCGTGCGTTGGGTGCCCGCTATGCGAAAGCGCATCTGGCAGGTAAAACCGGTACCACCAATAACCAGGTAGACAGCTGGTTCGCGGGTGTCGATGGTAAGGAAGTGGCGATCACCTGGATTGGTCGGGACAATAACCAGCCGACCAAACTCTATGGTGCCAGCGGTGCGATGCAGATCTATCGTCGCTATCTGGATAATCAGGCGCCGATGCCGCTGTTACCGACTCCGCCGGAGGACATTGCGCCGATGAATATCGACTCTGCCGGTAATTTCGTTTGCGGCGGCGGCAGCAGCAGCTGGCGGACGTTGCCGGTGTGGACCACCGATGCGAATGCCCTGTGTCAACAACAGCAACAGCAGGTGCAGCAACAGCAGCAGTTACTGCAACAGCAACAGCAGCAGTCGCAACAGCCCGCTGGCGAACAGAAAGACAGCAATGGCGTGGCCGGTTGGATAAGGGATATGTTTGGCAGTAAATAACCGGGCGGGCCACTGTTAACCGTGGCCCGTGGCGTTATCGGGCATCAGGCTGGAGCCAAAGGGATATCCCGCTGAGAGCCGGAGGGGGTATTAAGCCTGAAGCCCTCTCCGTTACCTCTCTCTCACTGCAATACACTATTTTTCCATACTTTTTATCAGGTTAATCCGGCGCAGTCAGCGTCGGTGAGGCCTGATTTCTGCTTGCAGACCCTTCGACGATTCGCATATCATTTAATTGTGATAATAATTCTCGTTTATATTTACATTCGCGCTCTGCTACTTCCTGTATCGGGCACGTTGCAATCATGCCCCCAATCAGAAGAACGTTATGCACTCTTTGCAGGTAACCGAAAGCACCTTTTCTCTTCAGCAGGCGACCTTTGCCGTGCCCGGCAGGACCCTGCTGCAACCGCTGTCGCTGACTTTTCCTGCCGGTAAGGTCTGTGGCCTGATCGGCCATAACGGCTCCGGTAAATCTACGCTGTTGAAAATACTGGGCAGGCACCACGCTGCGACGGCAGGTGAGGTGCGACTCAATGGCAAAGCGGTCGCAGAGTGGTCCGGCAGGCTGTTCGCCCGTGAAGTGGCTTACCTTCCTCAGCAGTTACCGCCTGCGGAAGGGATGACTGTGCGGGAGCTGGTGTCAATGGGGCGCTATCCGTGGCACGGTGCGCTGGGACGTTTTGCCGCTGAAGACCGCCAGCGCGTTGAAGAAGCGATAGCGCTGGTGGGCCTGGAGCCGTTTGCTCAGCGCCTGGTGGACAGTCTCTCTGGGGGGGAGCGTCAGCGGGCGTGGATAGCGATGCTGGTGGCGCAAAACAGCCGCTGCCTGCTGCTGGATGAACCTACCTCGGCGCTGGATATTGCCCATCAGGTTGAGGTGCTGGCGTTGATCCAGCGACTGAGCCGTCAGCGTGGCCTGACGGTTATTGCGGTCCTGCATGATATCAACATGGCGGCCCGTTACTGCGATACCCTGGTGGCATTGCGTGATGGCGGGATGATTGCCCAGGGCGATGCCGCAGCGATTATGCAGCCCGATGTGCTCCAGCATATTTACGGGATCCCGATGGGGACCCTGCCTCACCCTGACGGCGGAACGCCGGTGAGTTTTGTTTACTGATGGAGTGGGGTATTGATGCCTGATTATTACCGTCGTCGCCTGCTGATGGCGCTGGCGCTTTCTCCGCTGTTACCGGCGTTGGCTGCGCGCGCGGCTTCCCCGATTGATACACAACGCATTATTGCGCTGGAGTGGCTCCCTGTTGAGCTGCTGATGGCGCTTGGGGTGACGCCGATGGGCGCGGCGGAGATGTACCAGTACAAACTGTGGGTGGGAGAACCGGCATTGCCCGCCTCCACGGTGGATGTAGGACTGCGTACGGAGCCCAATCTGGAGCTGCTGATCCAGATGAAACCGTCACTGATTCTATACTCTTCCGGCTATGGTCCCTCTGCGGGAAAAATTGCACAGATTGCACCGGGCATAGGCTTTCCCTTCAGCGATGCCAGTGGTAAACCGCTGACGATGGCGCGTAAATCGCTGATGCAGCTGGCTGAACCTCTGGATCGCGTCCCGCAGGCGCAACACCACCTTGCCTCTTTTGACGCCTTTATCGCTGCATCCAGAGCACGTATTGCCGCCAGGGTGCAGCGGCCCCTGTTGCTGATGTCGATTCTCGATCCGCGCCACGCACTGGTGTTTGGTAAGGGCAGTCTGTTCCTGGAAGTCATGACCTTGTTGGGTATTGAAAATGCCTGGCAGGGGGAAACCAACTTCTGGGGAAGTGCGATTGTTGGGCTGGAGCGGCTGGCCGCAATGCAGGATGTGGATGCGGTCTGTTTCGACCACGGTGATGACGCGCTGGTGGCCCAGGTTACCGCCACACCGCTCTGGCGCTCATTGCCTTTCGTCCGTCAGAACCGCTTCAGGCGCGTGCCACAGGTCTGGTTCTATGGCGCGACGCTCTCTGCGATGCGTTTTTGCCGTGAACTTGACGGCGCGTTGGGGGCAGCATGAAAACAGCCCTGCGTTTTCCGCTTGCCCTGCTGACGCTACTGCTGGCAGCGGCGGTCAGCCTGACAGGCTACAACTTCAGCCAGGCGTTGCCGCCGTCGCAATGGCTCGCTGTGCTGCATACTGCCAGCCCGGAGCAGGTGGATCAGATGGTATTTCATTACAGTCTGCTGCCCCGGCTGGCGCTCTCCTTACTGGTGGGGGCAGGGCTGGGACTGGTGGGAGTGCTGTTTCAGCAGGTGCTGCGTAATCCGCTTGCCGAACCGACCACGCTGGGGGTGGCGACAGGGGCACAGCTGGGGCTGACCGTTGCCACGCTGTGGAGCCTGCCTGGCGGGCTGGTAACCCAGCAGATGGCGGCGATGACGGGGGCGATACTGGTCGGGCTGATTGTCTTTGGCATTGCCTGGGGTAAACGTTTGTCACCGGTGACCCTGATCCTCGCGGGGCTGGTGATGTCGCTCTACTGCGGGGCGGTCAATCAACTGATTGGCCTGTTTAACCACGACCGTCTGCAAAACATCTTTCTCTGGAGCACCGGCACACTGAACCAGATGGACTGGAGTAACGTCAGCTTTCTCTGGCCGAAACTGTTGACAGGGCTGGTCTTGTCTCTGTTTTTGCTGCGTCCGATGACCTTAATGGGGCTGGATGACGGCGTGGCAAAAAACCTCGGTCTGGCGCTGTCGCTGACGCGACTGGCGGTGCTGTTACTGGCCATCGTGCTCAGCGCACAGCTGGTAAACGCCGCCGGGATCATCAGTTTCATAGGTCTGTTTGCCCCGCTGCTGACGAAGATGCTTGGAGCCAGACGATTGCTCAGTCGGCTGCTGCTGGCTCCGCTTATCGGGATGCTGTTGCTGTGGCTGGCTGATCAGTGCGTGATCTGGCTGACGGCTAACTGGCGTGAAGTGTCAACCGGGACGGCGACGGCGATTATTGGCGCACCTCTGTTGCTGTGGCTGTTACCGCGACTGAAAACCACTGCGGTGATGCCACCAATGGATCAGGGAGATAACGTACCGACTGAGCGCCATCAACTGCTGATGTGGGGAAGTCTGGCCCTGTTGCTGCTGCTGATACTAAGTGTTGTCGCCCTGAGTTTCGGTCGTGATGCGCACGGCTGGCAGTGGGCGACGGGCGAACTCTGGCAGCAGCTGCTGCCGTGGCGTTTACCACGTCTGGCCGCCGCCGTTGCGACCGGGATGATGCTGGGCGTGGCGGGCTGCATTGTACAGCGTCTTACCGGTAACCCGATGGCCAGCCCGGAAGTGTTGGGGATCAGCTCCGGGGCGGCCTTTGGCGTGGTGGTGATGTTGTTTATCGTACCCGGTGATGCTTTTGGCTGGCTGCTGCCTGCCGGTTGTATCGGCGCCACGCTGACGCTGATGATTATCACTTTTGTTGGTGGTCGGGGTGGGTTTTCGCCGGAAAGAATGCTGCTGGCGGGGATGGCGCTCAGCACCGCGTTTGCCACGCTGCTGCTGCTGCTGATGGCCAGTGGCGATCCCCGGATGGCAGAGCTGATGACGTGGATTGCCGGTTCCACCTATCACGTTGACGCCGCCCAGGCCTGGCGGACGGTGGTGGTGGCCGCCGTGCTGCTGGCGTTGGCACCGCTTTGTCATCGCGCCCTGACTCTGCTGCCGCTGGGTGGTGAAACGGCCCGTTCTGTCGGGCTGGCGTTGAAACCCGCGCGCATGACCTTGCTGCTGCTGGCGGCAGCACTGACCGCCGCCGCTACGCTGACCATTGGCCCCCTGAGTTTTATTGGCCTGATGGCACCGCATATTGCCCGGATGCTGGGTTTCCGCCGGGCGCTGCCACAATTGATGATTGCCACGTTGCTGGGCGGTGGCATGATGGCGGTGGCTGACTGGTGTGGACGAATGGTTGCTTTTCCGGCCCAGGTGCCGGCCGGACTGCTGGCAACCTTTATCGGCGCGCCTTACTTTGTCTGGCTGTTGCGCAGAGCGTAGCGTCTGGCCGCCTCAGGGGGGATTGTCTGCCGGGCAGCCCCTTGCAGGAGCCGCCCGGCATCAGCGGTAATCAGTTCAGCTGAGCAAAACAGCGGCGGGCAGCATCAATGGTGCGTTGAATCTCTTCCTGACTGTGTGCCAGCGACATAAAGCCTGCTTCGAATGCGGAAGGTGCCAGATACACGCCCTCTTTAAGCATCAGATGAAAGAACTGTTTAAAGCGTCCCGTGTCACAGCGGGTCACGTCAGCGTAACAGGTCACCGCAGGGGCATCGGTAAAGAACAGGCCAAACATGCCGCCAACGTGATTCACCACCAGCGGAATATTTTCTGCTTGTGCTGCGGCCAGCAGGCCCTCAGCCAGCCGGGTGGTCAGCGCGGCCAGCGTGCTGTGTACGCCCGGTTTAGCTATTTCGTTCAGGCAGGCGAAACCGGCAGCCATCGCCACCGGATTACCGGACAGGGTGCCAGCCTGGTAAACCGGACCGCCAGGGGCCAGCGCTTCCATAACGTCTCGACGGCCACCAAATGCGCCAACCGGCATCCCGCCACCAATAATTTTGCCAAGACAGGTCAGATCCGGCACCACGTTGTAGTAGTCCTGCGCGCCCGCCAGAGCAACGCGAAAGCCGGTCATCACTTCGTCGATAATCAACAGCGCGCCGAATTCATCACAAAGCGCTCGCAGATCGGGCAGGAAATCCGGCTGAGGCGGGATGCAATTCATATTGCCCGCCACCGGTTCGACGATAATGCAGGCGACGTCCTGCGGATACTGCTCAAAAGCGGCTCGTACAGAATGGAGATCGTTATAAGTGCAGGTCAGGGTATGCTTCGCAAAATCTGCCGGGACCCCTGGTGAGTTTGGCTGACCGAGCGTCAGCGCGCCGGAACCGGCTTTCACCAGCAGGCAGTCGGCATGTCCGTGATAGCAGCCCTCAAATTTGATGATTTTGTCACGGTGGGTGAAACCACGCGCCAGACGTATGGCGCTCATGGTGGCTTCGGTGCCCGAGTTGACCATCCGCACCATATCCATGGTGGGCACCAGCGTGGTGACCAGCTCCGCCATTTTGACTTCCATCTCGGTGGGCGCGCCAAAGCTTAATCCCCGTTGCGCCGCATCAATCACCGCATTACGGATAGCGGGGTGATTATGGCCCAGCACCATCGGTCCCCAGGAACCCACGTAGTCGATATAAGCCTTGCCATCTGCGTCGTACAGACAGGCTCCGTCAGCACGTTCAATAAACAGTGGCACACCGCCTACGCCGGTGAAGGCGCGTACCGGCGAGTTAACTCCGCCGGGAATAACTTGTTGCGCCTGAGCATACAGATTTTCAGACTTACTCATGGTTTGGCTCCTGAGGATGCATAAAGAAAAACGTGCCATTCTAAGGGAACATGGTGGCAGGTTAAATATTCGTGTCCAGTAAACTGAAATCCTCCCTCTCGCGGTTTCAGCCTGCTTAAGGGTAAAAGCAACCTGCTCTTCGGTATAGCGCGTCTTTTTCATCTCCGATGACCTCTTTTCTCAGAGAAGAAAGCCCGAAAACTCGACTTCATCCCGAAACGAAAAAAAGGAAGAGGTTACTTTCGCGCTGGGATGCCGTGAATGGTGGTACGAAAAGGGGATCTCCACGCCAATGCCGTGGACAATAATTATGTAACTATTTTTTTCTGAGGGTTTCTGTTGAAGTGATTTAGTGTATTGCCTGATTTTTAATCAAAAAAGACACTTTATAATCAACTTCGGATAACATCTTGAAAAAATTGATACATTTATTTCTGGCTACAGCGAGTTTGTTTGTTTCTGTGACCGCAGATGCACAAACCCTTAAAACCACAGCCGACCAGCATCGTATTCCCGCAATAAAGCTGATCAACACGGCGGGCAATCACTCCGCTTTTATTAAGGGCTCAATTCCTTCTCTGGCGAAGTTGTCTTCCGACGGGCTCTATTTCAGCAATACTTTTGAACAATGGCAAAAAGGGGTACATCCCGCGCCGAAAAAGCAGTATGTGGTCACCCTCAAAGGGAAACTCAGATTTAGGGTCAGCGATGGCTCGACCTTTATTATCCAGCCGGGCACGGTGCTGCTGGCGGCGGATACGCAGGGAGAAGGGCACAGTTGGGACATTCTTGATGGTGAGGAATGGATGCGTGTTTATATTCCGGTCGGGGATAACGACCATTTTATTGCCGACAGATAAACAGACGTTTTTTCATATTAAAACCCCCGGTCACCAAAGCCGGGGGCATTCCACGCTAAATTATCAGGCTGTTTTACAGAAATGGCTGGCACGCATGCAGATGCGCTGATACCCGTGTCAGGAAAAGAGGTTATTTTCCTGCGGGACTTCTGCGCTCAGCGGCGTAAGATACCCACCTTTCCCAAAAGAATAATTCCGGCATATGACTGAGCCAACCTCTTCGACTGATACGTTAAATGTCGTCCCGGCAAGACGCAGTGATTTTCTCCGTCTGCTACTGCGACGTGATAAAACCCCGGCAATGGTGCTGGTGATGGCAGGTATCGTGGGTATTCTGGCGGGGCTGACAGGCGTTGCCTTTGAAAAAGCCGTTACTGCGGTGAGCACCTGGCGACTGGCAATTCTCTCCCATGTGCAAAACCACTGGCTGTTGGCTTTTCCCCTGGCATTTATTCTCTCTGCCACACTGGCGCTTATCGGCTATTACCTGGTGCGTCGTTTTGCGCCTGAGGCTTCCGGCTCAGGAATTCCTGAGATTGAAGGGGCGCTGGAAGAGCTGCGGCCAGTGCGCTGGTGGCGTGTCATTCCGGTAAAATTTATTGGTGGGATGGGAACGCTGGGCGCAGGGATGGTGCTGGGGCGTGAAGGGCCGACGGTTCAACTGGGCGGAAACGTCGGGCGTATGGTGCTGGATATTTTCCGCATGAAAGGGGCTGAGGCTCGCCACTCCCTTCTGGCGACCGGGGCTGCTGCTGGCCTTTCCGCTGCGTTCAATGCGCCGCTGGCCGGCATCCTGTTCATCATTGAAGAGATGCGCCTGCAATTTCGCTACAGCCTGATCTCAATTAAGGCAGTATTTATTGGCGTCATCATGTCCAGCATTGTGTTTCGCTATTTCAATGGCGAACATGCGGTAATCGCCGTGGGTAAACTGGCTGACTCGCCGGTCAACACGCTGTGGCTGTATCTGCTGCTGGGCATGATTTTTGGTGTGGTGGGCGTGGCGTTTAATGCACTGATTTTTAAGGCTCAGGATATGTTTCAGCATCTGCATGGTGGCAACCTGCGTAAGGTACTGATTATGGGCGGTTTGCTCGGCGGAATATGTGGCGTGCTGGGGATGATCGAGCCTGAAGCGGCCGGGGGCGGCTTCAATCTGATTCCGATTGCCGTTGCGGGCCATTATACCGTAGGGATGCTGCTGTTTATTTTTATTGCCAGGGTCATAACCACCTTGCTGTGCTTCGGGTCGGGCGCACCCGGTGGGATTTTTGCCCCCATGCTGGCGCTGGGAACCCTGTTAGGGACGGCGTTTGGCATGGCCAGCGCTTCGCTGTTCCCGGCTTATCACCTTGAGGCAGGAACCTTTGCCATTGCCGGGATGGGGGCATTGTTTGCCGCATCAGTCAGGGCTCCGCTGACGGGTATCGTGCTGGTGCTGGAGATGACCGACAATTATCAGCTGATTTTGCCGATGATTATTACCTGTCTGGGTGCCACCCTGCTGGCTCAGTTTCTTGGTGGCAAGCCGCTTTACTCTTCCCTGCTTGCCCGCCTGCTGGCAAAACAGCAACGGGCAGATGATGCCGCCGCACAGAAAGCTGTGCATCCTCACGCTGTGCAGGCTGATACTTGATTGCTGCACTACGCTGTAAGATAATAACGCCATTAATGGTCGAAATATGACCTGCCGGGCGAAGGCCCGTATGTAACCGGAGTAATACATGAGTGACAATCCAGCTCTGCCTCTGCAATTTACCGAAGCTGCGGCCAGTAAAGTCAAAAATCTGATTTCAGATGAAGACAATCCCGATTTGAAACTGCGCGTTTATATTACCGGTGGTGGCTGTAGCGGTTTCCAGTATGGCTTTACCTTTGATGATAAGGTCAACGACGGCGATATGACTATCGAGAAAGCCGGTGTTGCGCTGGTGGTTGATCCGATGAGCCTGCAATATCTGGTGGGTGGCTCGGTCGATTACACCGAAGGTCTTGAAGGCTCGCGTTTTGTGGTGACCAACCCTAACGCCAAAACCACCTGCGGTTGTGGATCGTCCTTCAGTATCTGAATAACCTCGCCCCAAAGCATTCGCTGCGGGGTTTTGCTGTTTCCGCCGTAATATCCCTCTTCGTAAACTCTGTTCAGATATCGACACCTCACCTCATCCGGTCGCATTGTCTGGTTTGTCCAGCCACAAATTACTTTGCTGTCTCAGGATGCAGTGCATGACATAACTGTTGCGCGGCAAGCAGGATGCGCGGGCCGGGCCGACTGAACCAGTCATCTTTTAATGCTATCGCCGTGACGTTAAGTTGCGGTTGCCAGAATGCTTCCACCGATGAAACGCGTTGTGGCTCACCGACGAATACGATCACCTGCGGATGGCGTATCAGTACCTGTTCGCGGCTGACCTGTGGCCAGGGGATGCGACTGTTGGCAAAAATGTTCTCGCCTCCACAAAGTTGCAGGATTTCATTTTGCAGGGTATGACGCGATGCGGTAAATAAAGGCTGATGACTGAATTGCAGAAACACGGTTTTTTTTGCCAGTCCGGCGTAACGTTGCTGTAAAAGATCACGGTATTGTTGCAGTCTGTGGGCTTCCTGTTCCGCTTTTTCAGGTTGCAGGCTCCACTTTTTTAAACTGAGCAAGCTGGCGATCATCTCGCTGAACGTTGTTGCATCGATCCATTCCACCCGGATGCCAAAGGCTTTCAGTTGATCCACCTGGCGCTGTGGATTACCCCCTCGCCATGCCAGAACCACATCAGGTTTAAGCCCGATAATCCGTTCCGTGTTGATCCCCTGCCAGCTGGCAACCTGCTGAATGCCGCCAGCCTCCGGCGGGTAGTCTGAATAGCTGCTAACCCCGACCGGGGTGATCCCGGCAGCAAAGGCCAGCTCGGTCAGGGCCGGGGAGAGTGTGATTACCCGTGGAGCGGAGTTGGCTGCCGCCGTGCAACAGAGCAGCAGCAGCCAGAGGGCTTTAATCACCTTTGAGATGTGCCAGCAGCGTTTCAACCAGCAGTGAGGACTGAGCAGCCGCGACGGTAAGGAACTCTTCGAAGCTCAGATGGGAGGACTGGTCGGCGACATCAGAGATAGCACGGACCACAACAAAAGGTGTACCAAACTGGTGACAGACGTGGGCAATCGCCGTCGCTTCCATCTCTACCCCAACTGCCTGTGGGAAGGTGGCACGAATGCGGGCCAGAGGTTCTGCGCCATTGATAAAAGCATCGCCACTCACCACCAGGCCACGCACTGCATGCAGGCCAAGTTGCTGAATGCAGCGCTCAGTTGCAGCGATGAGATCCGCATCCGCTGCAAAAGCCGCCGGACAACCTGCCATCTGGCCCGGCTGATAACCAAAGGCGGTGACATCAGCATCGTGATAACGAACTTCGTCAGAAACCACGATATCACCCACTTTCAGGGTTGCGGCAAGACCGCCGGCAGAGCCGGTATTGATAATCACATCCGGTTTGCACATTTCCAGCAGCAGCGTGGTTCCCAGCGCAGCGGACACTTTACCGATACCCGACTTTAACAGCGCCACCTCCACGCCATTAAGTGTACCTGTATAAATTTCGCAGCCTGCCCGCGTAATTGTCTGGCGATTTTCTATTTTGTCACGCAGCAGCACAACTTCCTGCTCCATCGCACCAATAATGCCTGCTTTCATAGGGATACTCGCTAATGTTGTGGAACAACTCGTCAGATATGGTGCATAGTTTACCATGATTAACCAGGGCTGACTCCTCGCTGGCGGTGTGAGCCAGTCAGTAGCAGAGTTGGCCGGATCATCTGCGGTTAAGACATTACTCAACTCACCCAGGCAGCCTGTTCGGGGGGACGACTATGCCCGTTGTCGATTTCAGGAAGAAATTCAGTTTTGAAAGACCGTTTAATAACCGCGAACAGCCCCAGGGTGAATATCGCATCACCCGGCATTTTGAAAGCGATCGCGGCAGGATCATTAACTCTGCGGCCATCCGCCGCCTGCAACAGAAAACCCAGGTTTTTCCGCTGGAAAGAAATGCTGCCGTCCGCTCCCGCCTGACACATTCGCTGGAAGTTCAGCAGACCGGTCGCTACATTGCCAAAGAAATTATTCAGCAGTTAAAAGCCCAGCCTGGCGGTCTGGAGCAATTTGGTCTTGCCGATTTTGCCGGCGCATTTGAAAGTCTGGTTGAAATGTCGTGCCTGCTGCATGACGTGGGTAATCCCCCCTTTGGTCATTTTGGCGAAGCGGCTATTAATGACTGGTTTAAATTGAATCTGCCCGGATTACTGATTGAACCGTCAGACGTGGGGGTGAAAAACAGTGAACAAAATGAAGCATTTCTGGCGATGAATGCAAAGCTACGCCAGGATCTCTGCCATTTTGAAGGCAATGCTCAGGCTATCCGGTTGGTTCACACGCTTTTACAGCTCAATCTCTCTTATGTGCAGGTCGCCTGTATTCTGAAATATACTGCGCCTGCCTGGTACAGCGGCGAAAAACCTGAACGCTTTGCTACCCTGATGAAAAAGCCGGGTTATTATCTTTCGGAAGAGAAGTTTGTCTCAGAATTGCTTCGGGCCACGTCGACAGAACAATATCATCGTTTTCCTCTGACCTATATTATGGAAGCCGCAGATGATATTTCTTATTGTATTGCCGACCTTGATGATGCTGTCGAAAAAGCTATTTTTAGCGTTGATCAGCTTTATGGCTATCTCCAGGCTGAGTGGCAATTGCTGAAGACGAAGAAAAAAGTCAATTCGGATGCGCTGTTTGTAAAGATAATCGACTTTGCTTACAGTGAAGTGCAAAGCAAAGAGCGTTACCGTAGCCGTAGTGACACCTTTTTTATGAAGCTCAGGGTGGGCGTACAATCCGTATTGGTTGAACATGCGGTCAGACGTTTTATTGATAATATTGCCGCAATATATCAGGGAGATTTCAACCATTCGCTGCTGGAAGATGAAAGTAATGAAAGCCAGCTACTGGCCTTATTTAAAGTGGTGGCAAGGAAACATGTATTTAATCATGCTGAAGTTGAACAGCTTGAATTACAGGGTTATCAGGTTATAAGAGGACTTCTGAATATTTATCAGCCGTTGTGGGCGATGTCATATTCTGATTTTAACATTCTGATTAATGAAGATTTTCATAAAGATTACCCTATTGAAACGCGTTTATTTCATAAACTCTCAGGAAAACACAGGAAAGCCTACTCCGTACATATGCGTAGTTTGAAAGTGAGTTATCCTTTCGAGCGATTTCTGTGGGAAAAGTATTATCGGGCACGCCTGTTACAGGATTATGTCAGTGGCATGACCGATTTGTATGCGTGGGATGAATATCGTCGTCTGATGGCAGTAGAGTAAATTTCACCTGACCAGAATTTTGTAAAGATGCAGAATATTTTTTTACCTTTAGCTGAGACTTACTCATGAACTTAGCGCTAAAAATTGAATCTTATCCGGACAACCACTGCATGGTTGAATAATTGGACACTTTGAGAAACAGACGCATGAAAAAAACACTTTTAGCTAGCGCATTGGTTCTGAGCCTGGGAATGGCCATGAACCCAATCACTGTTTTGGCCGCAGAAACCGCTTCTTCCTCCAGCCAGCAACTGCCAAGCCTGGCACCTATGTTAGAAAAAGTGATGCCTTCAGTAGTGAGTATTAATGTTGAAGGGAGCACAACAGTACGCACACCTCGTTTACCCCAGCAGTTCCAGCAGTTCTTTGGTGGCAACTCGCCATTCTGCCAGGACGGTTCGCCTTTCCAGAGGTCGCCGATGTGCCAGGGGGGAAGCGATCAGGGACAGGGTGAGGGCAATACTCAGCAGGAGAAATTTCGTGCTCTGGGTTCCGGTGTGGTGATTGATGCCGCAAAAGGCTATGTCGTCACCAATAACCATGTGGTCAATAACGCCACCAAAATTCAGGTTCAACTGAGTGACGGGCGGAAATACGATGCGAAAGTCATTGGTAAAGATCCCCGTTCCGATATCGCTCTGATCCAGCTGGAAGAGGCGAAAAACCTCACAGCGATTAAGATTGCGGATTCCGACAACCTGCGTGTGGGGGATTACACCGTGGCTATCGGTAACCCTTACGGTTTAGGTGAAACGGTTACCTCCGGTATTGTCTCTGCGCTGGGACGCAGTGGCCTGAACGTGGAAAATTACGAAAACTTTATTCAGACCGATGCGGCAATTAACCGGGGCAACTCTGGTGGTGCGCTGGTCGACCTTAATGGTGAGCTGATCGGTATTAATACGGCGATCCTCGCACCTGACGGTGGCAACATCGGTATTGGTTTCGCCATCCCCAGTAATATGGTTAAAAACCTTACCGCACAGATGGTTGAGTATGGCCAGGTCAAACGCGGTGAGCTGGGTATCATGGGCACTGAACTGAACTCTGAACTGGCGAAAGCGATGAAAGTCGATGCGCAACGCGGTGCTTTTGTCAGCCAGGTTTTGCCAAACTCCTCCGCCGCAAAAGCGGGAATTAAAGCCGGGGACGTGGTGGTTTCCATCAACGGCAAGGCGATTGCCAGCTTCGCTGCCTTGCGTGCTCAGGTAGGGACTATGCCTGTGGGAAGTAAACTGGCGCTGGGCCTGATCCGTGACGGTAAACCCGTTACGGTTAACGTAGAGTTGCAGCAAAGCACCCAGACCAAAGTCGATTCCGGCACGATTTATACCGGCATCGAAGGGGCGGACTTCAGCAACTATGATGCCAAAGGCATAAAGGGCGTCAAAGTTGATAGCGTCAAGCCGGGTTCTGCTGCTGAACGTATCGGGCTGAAGAAGGATGATGTGATTCTGGGGGTTAACCAACAGGCCATCGCCAACCTGGGTGAACTGCGTAAGATCCTTGATACCAAACCATCGGTACTGGCGCTGAATATTCAACGTGGCGACAGCACTATTTATCTGTTGATGCAATAACCGTTCGTCGATGGCCAGGGCGCTGTAATCTTACCGCTCAGCGCACTGGCCCTCGAGCCCCTGTTACTCCGTATTAAATTTCCCGCTGTTGCTTTCCGCCTGCTGACATTTCTCCTGACTATCTTTTCTGCTATTGGCCATAATTTTTCGGTCTGGATCACGCTTGATGCATATGCACAATGTTTCGCTATCTTCCAGCGGGTATGCTGGCGGAATGATGCTTTTCAGGAGTTGATGGATGGCGACTTATCATCTCGATGCCCGCCTTGCCCAGGACATTGTTGCCCGGACCATGAAAATTATTGACAGTAATGTCAATGTGATGGACGCGCGAGGTCGCATCATCGGCAGTGGCGATTCAGAGCGAATTGGTGAAATGCACGAAGGAGCTTTACTGGCACTGTCTCAGGCGCGGGTGGTGGATATTGACGACGCTGTGGCGAGGCACCTGCATGGGGTAAGGCCGGGTATCAATCTGCCGCTGCGCATCGACGGAGAAATTGTTGGCGTAATCGGCCTGACCGGGGAACCTGTTGCACTGCGGCATTATGGCGAGCTGGTGTGTATGACTGCCGAAATGATGCTGGAGCAGGCGCGACTGTTGCATTTGCTGGCGCAGGACAGTCGCCTGCGGGAAGAGCTGGTGCTGAACCTGATCCGAAGCGATACGCTGTCTCCGGCGTTGACGGAGTGGGCACAGCGACTGCGGATCGATCTGAATCAGCCGCGTGTGGTAGCGGTGGTGGAGGTTGACAGTGGTCAGTTGGGAGTGGACAGCGCCATGTCCGAGTTACAACAGTTGCAAACCCTGTTGACCACACCCGAACGGGATAACCTGATTGCTATCGTCTCGCTCACTGAAATGGTGGTGCTGAAACCGGCCTTCAACGCTTATGGCCGCTTTGATGCGGAAGATCATCGCAAGCGGGTTGAGCTTTTACAGGCGCGGATGAAAGAGAGCGGTCATTTACGTATGCGTATCGCGCTGGGCAATTTTTTCACCGGGCCGGGCAGTATTGCCCGTTCTTACCGAACAGCCCGAACCACCATGCTGGTTGGCAAGCAGAGAATGCCGGAATTACGCAGCTATTTTTACCAGGATTTAGTGTTGCCGGTACTGCTGGACAGTTTGCGCGGTGGCTGGCAGGCCGGTGAGTTATCTCGCCCGCTGGCCAGACTGAAATCGATGGACAATAACGGCCTGCTCAAACGCACCCTGATCGCATGGTTTAGTAATAATGTGCAGCCTTCTGCTACAGCAAAGGCGTTGTACATCCACCGTAATACCCTTGAATATCGCCTTAATCGTATTTCAGAGCTGACGGGCCTTAATCTGAGTAATTTTGACGATCGGCTGTTGCTCTATGTCGCTTTGCAGCTTGACGAAGAAGTCTGAGGCCTGGCGGAGCAAAGGATTATCTGTCGTGGATGCTAATACTCATTATCATCACGACCGTATGGCAGAAGAAAGGCTCCATAAGCTTGCAGGTTAATTATCTGCAATGGAGCCATCAAAGAAGCGATTAACGACTACCGTTGGTGAGTTTTTCCAGGTCAGACTCAATTTCTTTGATTTTGTTGGTCACCACGCTTTCGAGGTGACGCAGATCGTCAAGGATCTTACGTTTTAAGTCCACTTCGGCCTGATCGCGTTGGCAAATCTGGTCCAGCTCATCAATAACGTAACGCAGGTTCGGGCTGATTTCCTGAATTTCTTTATAACCCTGGCTGACATTATCTGCCACCACGGTTTTGCGTTGACGTGGATATTTGAACTTGACGCTTTTAGCAAAAAATTCGCCTTTATCTTTGCGGAAGTAGATTTTCAGAATATCGTTGTTGGCTTCCTGACGCAGACTGTAACGGTCAATATCATCGGGATTAGAGATGCCGAGGCCTTTCAGATTGTCGTACATAGTTTTTTATTCCTTAACGGGAGAGTGTTGTTCTGGATGCGCCTGGCAAACCCTGTGCTCGTCATGGTGCTGAAGATGAAATCTGCCGCACCGACGGCTGAGAGATACCTCGAGTTTGCTTAGTCCGCTCATCCCGTACTTGTGATTCTGAATAAAAATCTGAAAAGCGATCGGGGGAGCGTCTGTGCGCCTGACGGCGCGGATTATCGCCTGGTTATTACCCAATAGCATCAGTTGTTTTGCTACGCGAACCCGGTTTTTTACGGTCAGAAGTGTAAAGTTAAGATTACGGGCCACGAAGGTGGCCCGCAGAATCAGTTAATCAATGGTACGCAGCAGTTCGTTGATACCTACTTTACCGCGGGTTTTTGCATCCACTTTTTTCACGATAACCGCACAGTAGAGGCTGTAGCTACCGTCTTTAGACGGCAGATTGCCTGACACCACCACCGAGCCTGCCGGCACGCGGCCATAATGCACTTCGCCGGTTTCACGATCGTAGATTTTGGTGCTCTGACCGATGTAAACGCCCATTGAGATGACCGCGCCTTCTTCAACAATAACGCCCTCAACAATTTCTGAACGCGCACCGATAAAGCAGTTGTCTTCAATAATGGTCGGATTGGCCTGCAACGGTTCAAGAACGCCACCAATACCTACGCCACCGGACAGGTGAACGTTTTTACCAATCTGGGCGCAGGAACCCACGGTTGCCCAGGTATCCACCATTGAGCCTTCATCAACCCACGCGCCGATATTAACGTAGGAAGGCATCAACACCGTATTACGTGCAATGTAGGCACCCTGACGAACGGCGGCAGGTGGAACCACGCGGAAACCCTCTTTTTTGAAACGGGCATCGTCGTAGTCTGCGAATTTCATTGGTACTTTGTCGTAAAAGCGGCTTTCTGCGCCGTCAATCACCTGATTGTCATTGAGTCGGAACGACAGCAGCACGGCTTTTTTCAGCCACTGATGGGTGACCCACTGACCATCAATTTTTTCGGCCACGCGCAGGGCACCACTGTCCAGCAGGCTGATAACCTGGCTGACTGCTTCACGGGTGACCGTGTCGGCGTTGGTTGGCGTCAGCTCGGCGCGACGTTCAAAGGCGCTTTCAATAACATTCTGTAATTGTTGCATTAATCTGATTTCCTGTATCAAAACATCATTCCCGGACTGGCCTGATTCAGGGGCATATCACCACGTTATCTGCCATGCCAGCCCTGGAAGGCGGTAAAAAATAAATCCGGGTCACACTTTATCGTTTGGATTAAGGGCCGCTGTCAACCGTTCTCGTATCAGGTCACATAATTCCGCACTGAGCGCATGACGCTCGCTGTCGGCAAGAATAAAGAGATCTTCTACCCGTTCACCAATGGTGCTGATACGCGCACCATGCAATGACACGCCCAAATCAGCGAAAACTTCGCCGACTCGTGCCAGCAGACCGGGTTGATCCAGTGCGATCAGTTCCATGTAGGTCCGGTTATCCGTGTGTGTGGGCAAAAACTTGGTTTCAGTTTCCACATTAAAATGTTTTAACCTGGCCGACTGACGTCGGGTTCTGGGGGGCTGCCAGTCAGTCTGGCCGATAGCCTGCTTCAGCGCTTCACTGATCATTTTGTGACGATCGGGCGCCAGCGGGCTGCCATCCGGCTCCAGTACGATAAAGGTATCCATCGCCATGCCATCCCGGCTGGTAAAAATCTGGGCGTCATGCACGCTCAGATTACGCCTGTCCAGCTCACCGGCCACGGTGGCAAAGAGATAAGGCCGGTCACGGCTCCAGATAAAAATCTCTGTACCGCCGCGTGTCGCCTGCGGGCTGACCAGCACCAGGGGTTCGCTCAGGTTATGGTTCATCAGATGGCGGGCGTGCCAGGCCAGCTGATTTGGCGTGTGACGCAGGAAATAGTCTGCCCGGCAGCGTCGCCAGATGTTGTGTAGCGCCCGTTCGTCAATATTGTCCATACGCAGCAGTGCCAGTGCCTGAAGTCGATGATGGCGAACACGTTCACGCAGGTCCGGGCTGTTTTCCATGCCGCGGCGGAGCTGTTTTTCGGCGGCAAAGAACAGTTCACGCAGCAGACTCTGCTTCCAGCTGTTCCACAACGTTTCATTGGTGGCACAGATATCGGCCACCGTCAGGCAGACCAGATAACGCAGACGATTCTCGTTTTGCATGACTTCTGCAAATTGCTGGATCTCCGTCGGGTCCTGAATATCGCGTCGTTGTGCCGTTACTGACATCAGTAAATGATGGCGCACCAGCCAGGCGACCAGCTGCGTCTCGCGGGAGTTCAGACCGTGTAGCCCGGCAAATTCCAGTGCATCCTCTGCGCCGAGAATGGAGTGATCCCCGCCCCGGCCTTTGGCGATGTCGTGGAACAACGCCGCCATCAGCAGGAGTTCAGGTTGCGGTAATCTTGGCCAGATTTCCACGCAGAGCGGATGACGTGGGCGGGTTGCCTCGTCGGCAAAACTCTCCAGTTTTTGCAGTACGCGGATGGTATGTTCATCAACGGTGTAAGCATGAAACAGATCGAACTGCATCTGTCCGACAATGTTGCCCCACTGCGGCATATAGGCCCATAACACGCTGTGGCGATGCATTGGCACCAGCGCCCGGCTGACCGCACCGGGATGACGCAAAATGGCCAGGAACAGCTGGCGAGCTTCGGGGATATGGCAGAGTGGCTGTTGCAGATGGCGGCGGGCGTGGCGCAGCTGGCGCAGGGTGGTGGAGTAAATGCCTTTAATATTTGGCGTGCGCACCATGGTGTAGAACATGCGCATAATCGCTTCTGGCTGGCGGGCAAACAGCGTCTCATCAATCAGGTCGATTAGCGGACCGCGCAACTGGAATTCTTCATCAATAGCGCGCGGTTTTTCATCTTCGCCCAGTGCCAGGATGGCTTCGTCAAAAAGTTGCAGCAGCATCTGATTCAGCTCGCTGACGCGGCCGGTCACGCGGTAGAAATCTTTCATCATCCGTTCGACAGACTGGTTGCCTTCACCCTGATAATTCAGGCGCTGGGCCACGTTCAACTGGCGATCGAACAGCAGGCGGTTATCGTAGCGTGGTAACGAAAGGTGCAGGGCAAAACGGATACGCCAGAGAAATATCTGGCACTCGTTCAGCTCATTACGTTCGGCCTGAGTCAGAAAACCAAAACCCACCATCTCTTCCAGCGAGGTGGCACCAAAATGACGGCGTGCGACCCACATCAGCGTGTGAATATCACGCAGCCCACCTGGGCTGCTTTTGATGTCGGGTTCCAGGTTATAACTGGTACCGTGATAGCGCAGATGACGCTCCTGCTGCTCGGTAATTTTGGCGGCAAAGAAACGATCGGAAGGCCAGAAGCCGTCGCTGAAAACGTTTTTCTGCAATTCCAGAAACAGCGCGACATCCCCGGTAAGCATACGGGATTCAATCAGATTGGTGGCGACGGTCAGGTCTGACAGCCCCTCCAGCAGGCACTCTTCCAGCGTCCTGACGCTGTGGCCTACTTCCAGTTTTAAATCCCACATCAACGTCAGCAGTTCGCTGGCACGTCGGGCGTCTTCCGCAGAGAGAGGGGCGCGGCTGAGGATGAGCACATCAATATCGGACAGGGGGTGCAGCTCCCCCCGGCCGTAGCCTCCGACGGCAACCAGAGCGATATCATCCTGCTGCGGAAAACCAAAAAAGCGCCAGAGACGACGTAGCAGGCGATCGATAAACAGGGTGCGGGCACCGATCAGTTTTTCCACTTCCACGCCATGGTCAAAAGCCTGCGCCAGTTGCTGTTGGAAATGCTCCAGATGTTGCCTGAGCGCCTCACGCGTCAGTTCACTGTCATCCCACTTTGCCGCAGAGTCCGCCAGCCCATATTTTTTTAGTCTCTCAGTCACGCCAGTGCTCCAGTGTTGCTTAGCCAGGGAATATCGGATGGTGCACAGGACAATAGCGCCAGAATGCGGTCGAGATCAAAAAAATTGGGCAGGCACGGGGCAGTAAGAAAGGTAAGGTGTTGTAAAATCAGGGGCGGTAGCGAGTGTAGAACTGAAATGAATACAGGAACGGACGCTTGCGCAGCACATTCCTGTAAGGACACGAATATTACATTGAATGTGTCAGGATAGCCGGTATGGTGTCGTCCTTGCGTAATGTCATGATTTCACATCCATTTTCTGTCACCACAATGGTGTGTTCATACTGTGCAGACAGGCTGCGGTCTTTGGTTTTCACCGTCCAACCATCTTTCATACTGCGAATACGATAATCTCCGGCGTTAACCATCGGCTCAATGGTAAAAGCCATCCCGGCCTGCAATACCACCCCGCCATCGTCCGCATCGTAATGCAGTACCTGAGGCTCTTCATGGAATCCTTTGCCGATGCCATGCCCGCAGTATTCACGCACAACAGAGAAATCCTGAGCCTCAACAAATTTTTGGATCTCGCGACCAAGGCTGCGCAAGCGAATGCCAGGCCTGACCATACGCAGTGCCAGATAGAGGCTCTCCTGGGTGACACGACACAGACGTTCGCCCTGGATAGTGGCTTTACCGACCAGATACATTTTAGACGTATCACCGTGGTATTCATCTTTGATGACGGTCACGTCGATATTGACGATATCGCCATCTTTCAGGATTTTGTCGTCGCTGGGAATGCCGTGGCACACCACCTCGTTAACCGATATACAGACTGATTTCGGGAAGCCGTGATAACCCAGGCTTGCCGAAATCGCCTTCTGAGTATTCACGATGTAATCGTTACACAGGCGGTCCAGTTCACCCGTGCTGACGCCGGGTTTCACGTGATCTTCGATCATTTCCAGCACTTCAGCAGCCAGACGGCCCGCGACGCGCATTTTCTGTATTTCTTCAGGAGTTTTGATTGTAATTGCCATTCAACTTAGTCCGCAGTTGCCGATATTTTCAGCAATAATAAAGGAAGTGCTGCAATGTTAGCAGCCCACTTTGCCGCTGCCAATTATCCTTTATTACGCTGGTCGCGTGGTGAACAAAAATTGGCGTCGTATGGCGCTTTGTGATATAAAGCGCGCCGACGATTCTCTGTGCAGATAGTTTCACAGGGGAGCGCATAATTCTCCCGTGTATATAACACACATGTATCGACACATACGCCGGGGTGCCTTGAACGTAGTGAGAGGTCGGTTGTATGGGATACATGGAGGCTTAACCCCAAATCATTCTATAGAGGTAATCATGGCAACTGTTTCCATGCGCGACATGCTCAAGGCCGGTGTACACTTCGGTCACCAGACCCGTTACTGGAACCCGAAAATGAAGCCATTCATCTTCGGCGCACGTAACAAAGTTCACATCATCAACCTTGAGCAGACTGTACCAATGTTCAACGACGCTCTGGCTGAACTGAACAAAATCGCATCCCGTAAAGGTAAGATTCTGTTCGTTGGTACTAAGCGCGCTGCAAGCGAAGCGGTAAAAGAGCATGCTCTGAGCTGCGATCAGTTCTTCGTTAACCATCGCTGGTTGGGCGGTATGCTGACCAACTGGAAAACCGTTCGTCAGTCCATCAAGCGTCTGAAAGATCTGGAAACTCAGTCTCAGGACGGCACCTTCGATAAGCTGACTAAAAAAGAAGCGCTGATGCGTGATCGTGAGCTGGCCAAGCTGGAAAACAGCCTGGGTGGTATCAAAGACATGGGCGGCCTGCCTGACGCACTGTTTGTTATCGATGCCGATCACGAACATATCGCGATCAAAGAAGCTAACAACCTGGGTATCCCGGTTTTTGCCGTTGTCGATACTAACTCTGATCCAGACGGTGTTGATTTCATTATCCCTGGTAATGACGATGCAATCCGTGCAGTAACCCTGTACCTGGCCGCAGTAGCGACCACCGTGCGTGAAGGTCGCTCTCAGGACCTGGCTCAGCAGGCAGAAGAAAGCTTCGCTGAAGCTGAGTAATAAGGACTGCTCCTCAGAGAGCCCTTATACCCGTCATCCTTGAAGCTGTAGCTGCGTTGTCTGCGTGCACTTACCCCGGTCACTTATTCAATAAGCTCCCGAGGATTTATGCACTTGCCGCCTTGCTATAGCGTCAATGATTCAGGGTAAGAACAGATTTAAAATCTGTAAGGGGCCGGCATGGCCCCTTTATTTTTTCGACTTTGCTTTGCCGTTAACGATCATCGGCGAGGCAGAATGTTTCTCCCGAGACCAGGCATCTGTCGCGCCGTCTGAAGAGGCCGTGGGCAGATGCGAGCTAACCGAGGATTAGAGAATGGCTGATATTACTGCTGCTCTGGTAAAAGAGCTGCGCGAGCGCACCGGCGCTGGCATGATGGATTGTAAAAAAGCGCTGACTGAAGCGAACGGCGACATCGAGCTGGCAATTGAAAACATGCGTAAGTCCGGCGCAATCAAAGCTGCCAAGAAAGCGGGCAACGTGGCTGCTGACGGCGTGATCAAAACTAAAATCGAAGGCAACTACGGTGTGATTCTGGAAGTAAACTGCCAGACTGACTTCGTTGCTAAAGATGGCGGTTTCCAGGCTTTCGCTGACAAAGTGCTGAACGCTGCGGTTGCTGGCAAGATTACCGATGTTGAAGTACTGAAAGCGCAATTCGAAGAAGAGCGTGTGGCGCTGGTGGCCAAAATCGGTGAGAACATCAATATCCGTCGCGTTTCTTCTCTGGAAGGCGATGTGCTGGGCAGCTACCTGCACGGCGCGCGTATCGGTGTGCTGATTTCTGCGAAAAACGCGGATGAAGAACTGGTTAAGCAGATCGCCATGCACGTTGCGGCCAGCAAACCAGAATTCGTTAAGCCAGAAGATGTTTCTGCTGATGTGGTTGAGAAAGAGTACCAGGTTCAGCTGGACATCGCTATGCAGTCTGGTAAGCCAAAAGAGATCGCAGAGAAAATGGTTGAAGGCCGCATGAAGAAATTCACCGGCGAAGTTTCCCTGACGGGCCAGCCTTTTGTTATCGACCCATCTAAAACAGTTGGTCAGGTTCTGAAAGAGAAGAGTGCTGACGTTGTTAACTTCATCCGTTTCGAAGTAGGCGAAGGTATCGAAAAAGCTGAAACCGATTTCGCTGCTGAAGTCGCAGCGATGTCTAAACAGTCTTAATTGCCTGAAAAGAACCGCCAACCGGCGGTTCTTTTTTGCCCGTTTTCGCGGCGCTTTTCAGTCTCATCCCAATAGCATTTCTTTGATGTTATTGGGATGATTGACAAGAATTAACTTCTCACTCCGATAAATATCTTCCAGGAAAAAGACCATGGCGACCAATGCAAAACCTGTTTATCAACGTATCCTGCTGAAACTGAGTGGCGAAGCCCTGCAAGGTGCTGAAGGCTTTGGTATTGATGCCAGCGTGCTGGATCGTATGGCTCAGGAAGTGAAAGAGCTGGTGGAACTGGGTATTCAGGTAGGTGTGGTAATTGGCGGCGGAAATCTGTTCCGTGGCGCGGGGCTGGCGCAGGCCGGTATGAATCGCGTAGTCGGCGACCATATGGGGATGCTGGCAACGGTGATGAATGGTCTGGCGATGCGCGATGCGCTGCATCGTGCCTATGTTAATGCCCGTCTGATGTCTGCTATTCCGCTGAATGGCGTATGTGACAACTACAGTTGGGCGGAGGCCATCAGCCTGCTGCGCAATAACCGCGTAGTGATCTTCTCAGCCGGAACGGGTAATCCCTTTTTCACCACCGATTCAGCGGCCTGCCTGCGCGGCATTGAGATTGAAGCAGATGTGGTGCTGAAAGCCACCAAAGTAGATGGTGTTTATTCTGCCGATCCGGTTAAAAATCCTGAGGCAACGCTGTTTGAGCGTATCAGCTATGCTGACGTGCTGGAAAAAGAACTGAAAGTGATGGACCTGGCTGCCTTTACGCTTGCCCGTGACCACAAGCTGCCGATTCGCGTATTCAATATGAACAAGCCAGGCGCTCTGCGTCGGGTCGTAATGGGTGAAAAAGAAGGTACCCTGATTACGCAATAATATCAGTCAGCGGATAAAATAAGGTATATTCTGCTTTCGGGGTGCCTTGCGCACTACAGAATCATAACGATCACTTTGTTGCAGCAGGCTTTCGTTGAAAGCCTGGCAGGTCAACCAGAATTCAAGGGTTTCAACGTGATTAACGAAATCAAAAAAGATGCAGAAACGCGCATGGATAAATGCGTGGAAGCATTCAAAAACAACATTAGCAAAATTCGCACCGGTCGTGCGTCACCAAGTATTCTTGACGGTATCATGGTCGAGTACTACGGTGCAGCCACCCCGCTGCGCCAGCTGGCCAGCGTAACGGTAGAAGACTCGCGCACGCTGAAAGTAAATGTTTTTGATCGCTCCATCAGTGCTGCTGTTGAAAAGGCGATCATGACCTCCGATCTGGGTCTGAATCCCAGCTCTGCCGGTAGCGATATTCGCGTCCCATTGCCTGCACTGACGGAAGAGCGTCGTAAGGATTTGATCAAAATCGTGCGTGGTGAAGCAGAGCAGGGCCGTGTATCGGTGCGTAACGTGCGTCGTGACGCTAACGATAAAGTTAAGGCACTGCTGAAAGACAAAGAAATCAGCGAAGATGAAGAGCGCCGTTCTCAGGACGATATTCAGAAGATGACCGATATCTGCATTAAAAAGGTGGATGCGGCACTGGCTGAAAAAGAAGCAGAACTGATGGAATTCTGATTTTCTGTCAGCAGTGTTGAAACGCCGTACAGATTGCCGTTCTTGCGCGGACCAGTCTTACGGCGTTTTGCATTTGTTTGCCTGGCTGTCCAACTGGTCAGATCGTTTTATGCGTCACCACACAGAGCAATTTCATGAAGCAATTAACCATCCTCGGCTCTACCGGATCAATTGGCACCAGTACGCTGTCGGTAATTGGGGCAAATCCGCATCTGTTTGCCGTTAAGGCACTGGTGGCAGGCCACAACGTTGAACTGATGGCAGAGCAATGTTTAGCCTTCAGGCCAGCCTGGGCTGCTATGGCGGATGAGCGTGCTGCCAGCGCCCTGCGAACGCGGCTGAAGAGCCTGAATGTGGCAACAGAAGTCCTGAGTGGTGAACAGGCAGCCTGTGACCTAGCTGCGCTGGATGACGTGGATCAGGTGATGGCGGCAATTGTCGGCGCGGCGGGGTTAATGCCTACGCTTGCGGCCATCCGTGCCGGAAAACAGGTTCTTCTGGCCAACAAAGAGTCGCTGGTCACCTGCGGGCGGCTTTTTATGCAGGCGGTAAGCAGCTCAAAAGCCCAACTGCTGCCGGTTGACAGTGAACACAACGCTATTTTTCAGAGTTTGCCTGCTTCCCTCCAGCAGCAGTTAGGATACGCTTCTCTTGAGGATAACGGCATAGACAGCATTATCCTCACAGGGTCAGGTGGGCCTTTTCGTGAAGCACAACTGAGGGATCTGGTGCATATGACACCGGATCAGGCTTGTGCCCATCCGAACTGGTCAATGGGTCGTAAAATTTCTGTCGACTCAGCCACCATGATGAACAAAGGGCTGGAATACATTGAAGCCCGCTGGCTGTTTAATGCAACAGATGCGCAAATGGAAGTCATTTTGCATCCTCAGTCGGTCATCCATTCAATGGTCCGTTATCGTGATGGCAGTGTACTGGCACAGCTCGGTTCACCTGATATGCGTACACCTATTGCGCATGTTATGGCCTGGCCGCAGCGTGTGGATTCCGGTGCAAAACCGCTGGATTTTGCCCGGATGGGCGCGATGACCTTTGCCGAGCCAGATTATGCGCGCTATCCCTGTCTGAAACTGGCAATCGATGCCTGCAAGGCCGGACAGGCGGCGACCACCGCGTTAAATGCAGCTAATGAAGTGGCTGTCGCAGCATTTCTGGCTAACCGGATACGCTTTACAGACATTGCTGCTGTTAATGCCGCCGTTATGGAAGGGTTGAACTGTGCAGAGCCAGAAAGCGTTGAAGCCGTGCTGGAGATTGATCGTCAGGCGCGTGAAGCTGCAATGACGCGTCTTTCTCTTTCCAGCCTGAAGTGCTGATGCAGCCTGCCGCCATTTGTGACCTCGTGGCGGAGATGGTATAGTCACCGCCCGCTGAATGAGAATGCTGTTGTATTAAGCGGTATCGCTGGCCGTGTGAATCACGGCTTTTTTGCGTAGAGCGGGTAGATATTTCAGAAACCGTCGTATTTCTGATTAAAGGAAATAATTACGCGTTATGTCGTCCGAAAATCAATTAAAAGCCGATGACCTCCCTGGGGAGGATTATCCCCGCCATGTGGCCATCATTATGGATGGCAATGGTCGTTGGGCTAAAAACCAGGGAAAACTGCGCATTAGTGGCCACAAAGCTGGCGTAAAATCGGTCCGTCGTGCAATCAGTTTTGCTGTCAGCAACAAACTGGAAGCGCTGACTCTCTATGCGTTCAGTAGTGAAAACTGGAATCGTCCGCCACAGGAAGTCATGGCGCTGATGGAGCTTTTTGCCTGGGCGCTCGACAATGAAGTTAAAAGTCTGCACAAGCATAATGTCCGGTTGCGAATTATTGGCGATATCAGTCGCTTCAATGCCCGTTTGCAGGAACGCATTCGTCGTTCAGAGGAACTGACTCAACAAAATAATGGACTTACCCTGAACATTGCCGCGAATTATGGCGGACGTTGGGATATCATTCATGGCGTCAGAAAAATAGCTGAGCAAGTACAGGAAGGCCTGATCCGTCCGGAGCAGATTGAGGAGGAAACCCTTAATCAGCAGCTGTGTCTCAATGAACTGGTGCCGGTGGATCTGGTAATAAGGACGGGCGGAGAACATCGAATCAGTAATTTCTTGTTATGGCAAGTTGCCTACGCAGAGTTCTTTTTCACCGATATTCTCTGGCCTGATTTTGATGAACAAGTTTTTGAAGGTGCACTGAATGCGTTTGCACAACGAGAGCGCCGCTTTGGCGGTGCAGCACCCGGTAGCGTCTGAACGCACTGGGGGTAATCTTTGCTGAAGTCTCGCCTGATTACCGCATTTATACTCATTCCTGTTGTGATTGCAGCACTTTTTTTGCTGCCGCCTCCGGGTTTTGCAATCGTTGTTATGGCCGTCTGTATGCTTGCTGCCTGGGAATGGGGGCAGTTTGCTGGTCTGGCTTCACGTTCACAACGCATCTGGCTGGCAGTGCTCTGTGGATTACTACTGGCCTTCATGATGTTTACCCTTCCTGCTTATCATCATTCTGTTCATCAACCGCAGGTTGCCGGCTCACTCTGGGCCGCTTTGTGCTGGTGGATAATTGCGCTGTTACTGGTGCTGTTTTACCCTTCTTCCGCCCGGTGGTGGCGAGCTTCCCGGATACTACGGCTGGTCTTTGGCATTCTGACCATTGGGCCATTTTTCTGGAGCATGCTGACGCTGCGCCAGTACAATTATGAAGCGGACCATTTTGCCGGTGCATGGTGGCTGCTATACGTCATGTTTCTGGTCTGGGGCGCTGATTCAGGCGCTTATCTCTTTGGTCGTTTGTTTGGCAGGCACAAGCTGGCGCCTAAAGTCTCTCCAGGTAAGACGTGGGAGGGATTCTTTGGCGGACTGGCGGCCTCTGCACTTATCGCCTGGCTGTTCAGCCTGTGGGCACCGTTGATGGTGCCGACCAGTACATTATTAGTCTGTTCAGTGGGCGCGGCACTGGCTTCGGTACTCGGCGACCTGAGTGAAAGTATGTTCAAGCGGGAGGCCGGAATCAAAGACAGCGGCAATCTTATTCCTGGTCACGGCGGTATCATGGATCGTATCGACAGCCTGACCGCCGCTGTGCCGGTATTTTCCTGCCTGTTACTGCTGGTTTTCGGGATGCGATAAGGGACTGCTATGCTGAGCATACTCTGGAGCTTTGGCGCATTTATCGTCGCGCTGGGCGTACTGATCACCGTTCATGAATTCGGCCACTTCTGGGTGGCCCGCAGGTGTGGCGTTAAAGTTGAGCGCTTCTCAGTTGGATTCGGTAAAGCCTTGTGGCGGCGCCGTGACCAGCATGGAACAGAATATGTCATCGCGCTGATCCCGCTTGGCGGCTACGTCAAAATGCTGGATGAGCGGGTGGAAACCGTTGCGCCGGAACTGCGACATCAGGCTTTCAATAACAAAACAGTATTACAGCGCGCGGCAATCATTGCTGCCGGCCCTCTTGCTAATTTCATTTTCGCTGTTTTCGCCTGGTGGCTGGTTTTTATCATTGGTGTCCCTGGTATTCGTCCGGTTGTTGGCGAAATAGTGAGCGACTCGCCCGCAGCCGTGGCGCAAATTACTCCTGGTATGGAACTTAAGGCGATTGATGGTATCGAAACGCCTGACTGGGATGCTGTGCGTATGGCTCTGGTGTCGAAGATTGGCGACCAGCAAACTGTCCTCAGCGTGGTGCCTTTTGGGACTAACCAGCTCAGTGAAAAACGGGTCGATTTGCGTCACTGGCAATTTGACCCCGGTAAGCAGGACCCGGTTACTTCGCTTGGTATCCGTCCCCGGGGGCCACAGATTGAAACTGTGCTCGCGGAAGTGCAGGCCAAATCAGCGGCCAGCAAGGCGGGTTTGCAAGCAGGTGACAGGATCGTTAAAGTCGATGGTCAGCCTTTAGAAAGTTGGGCGCGTTTCGTTACCCTTGTCCGGGATAATCCCGGTAAAGCGCTGGCGATAGAGGTGGAACGACAGGGCAACCCGGTTGCGCTGACGCTCACGCCAGACGTGAAACCTGGCAGTAAGCCAGAAGGGTTTGCCGGCGTCGTCCCGCGTATTATTCCTTTGCCGGATGAATATAAAACGGTACGTCAGTATGGACCGTTTGCGGCAGTGGGCGAGGCGGGCGCCAAAACCTGGCAACTGATGAAGTTAACGGTAAACATGCTGGGCAAACTGATTACCGGTGAAGTGAAGTTAAACAATCTCAGTGGGCCGATTTCTATCGCCCAGGGTGCTGGGATGTCGGCGGAATATGGCTTGATTTACTACCTGATGTTCCTGGCTCTGATTAGCGTGAACCTCGGTATTATCAATCTGTTCCCCTTGCCGGTATTAGATGGTGGGCATTTGCTGTTCCTTGCGATCGAAAAGATCAAGGGTGGGCCGGTGTCTGAGCGAGTTCAGGACTTCAGTTATCGCATTGGCTCAATATTGCTGGTGTTGTTAATGGGGCTTGCACTATTCAATGATTTCTCGCGTCTTTAGTCTGCTTAAGAGCAGCAACGGCGCGGGAACCAGTTAGGAAGAATGCATAACAACGATGGCGATGAAAAAGTTGCTCATAGCATCGCTGCTGTTTAGCAGCGCTACCGTATACGCGGCAGACGGCTTCGTGGTGAAGGATATTCATTTTGAAGGCCTGCAACGGGTCGCCGTCGGGGCGGCATTGCTCAGTATGCCTGTCCGCGTGGGAGATACCGTTTCTGATGACGATATCAGTAACACCATCCGTGCGCTGTTTGCGACCGGGAACTTCGAAGATGTTCAGGTGTTGCGTGATGGCAACACGCTGATCGTTCAGGTTAAGGAGCGTCCAACTATTGCCAGCATTACTTTCTCCGGTAATAAAGCGGTGAAAGATGACATGCTTAAGCAGAACCTGGAGGCATCAGGCGTTCGCGTGGGTGAAGCCCTTGACCGGACGACCATCACCTCAATCGAAAAGGGGCTGGAAGACTTTTACTACAGCGTGGGTAAATACAGTGCCAGCGTTAAGGCGGTGGTTACGCCGCTGCCGCGTAACCGTGTTGACCTGAAGCTGGTATTTACCGAAGGCGTCTCTGCCAAAATTCAGCAGATCAACGTGGTGGGTAACAAAGCCTTCAGCTCTGACGAACTGATCTCCCGTTTCCAGCTGCGAGATGAAGTGCCCTGGTGGAATGTGGTGGGCGATCGTAAATATCAGAAGCAAAAACTGGCGGGTGATCTTGAAACCCTGCGCAGCTTCTATCTTGATCGTGGTTATGCCCGCTTTAACATCGATTCTACTCAGGTCAGCCTGACGCCGGACAAGAAGGGTATCTATATCACCATCAACATTACCGAAGGCGATCAATATAAGCTTTCTGGCGTGGTGGTGAATGGCAGTATGGCGGGGCACTCTGCGGAAGTGGAAAGCCTGACCAAAGTGAAGCCAGGCGAACTCTACAATGGTGCTAAAGTCACCAAAATGGAAGATGACATCAAGAAGATGTTTGGTCGCTATGGCTATGCCTACCCACGTGTGATGACGCAGCCAGAAATCAACGATGCGGATAAAACCGTTAAGCTGCACGTTAATGTGGATGCCGGAAATCGCTATTACGTGCGCAAGGTGCGTTTCGAAGGTAATGACACCTCAAAAGATTCTGTTCTGCGTCGCGAAATGCGCCAGATGGAAGGCGCGTGGTTGGGTAGCGATCTGGTCGAACAGGGTAAAGAGCGCCTGAATCGTACCGGCTACTTTGAAACGGTCGAAACGGACACTCAGCGTGTGCCTGGTTCACCGGATCAGGTCGATGTGGTCTACAAGGTGAAGGAGCGCAACACCGGCACCTTTAACTTCGGCGTCGGTTACGGTACGGAAAGCGGCGTCAGTTTCCAGGTCGGCGTTACCCAGGATAACTGGCTGGGTACCGGAAATACAGTAGGAATCAGTGGTACCAAGAATGACTACCAGACCTATGCTGAGTTCTCACTGACCGATCCGTACTTTACGGTGGATGGCGTCAGTCTGGGCGGTCGTATTTTCTATAACGACTTTAAAGCTGACGACGCTGACCTGTCTGACTATACCAATAAAAGTTATGGTCTGGATGGCACGCTTGGCTTCCCGGTTAATGAGAATAACACCCTGCGCGTGGGGCTGGGTTACGTTCATAACGACCTCTCCAACATGCAGCCACAGATTGCGATGTTCCGCTATCTGCGCTCCGTAGGTCAGAATCCGGACCTCTCCGGTCGTGCGGAATATTCTGCCGATGATTTCACGTTTAACTACGGTTGGACCTACAACAATCTTGACCGGGGCTTCTTCCCAACCTCAGGTAACCGCACCAATCTGAACGGAAAAGTGACGATTCCAGGCTCAGATAACGCCTTCTACAAGGCGACGCTGGATACGCAACAATATATGCCGTTAAACCAGGACCGGACATGGGTGCTGTTGGGCCGGGGTAAAGTGGGTTACGGCGCAGGTTTAAGTGGTAAAGAATTGCCGTTCTATGAGAACTTTTATGCCGGTGGTTCCAGCACCGTGCGTGGTTTCCGCTCGAATACCATCGGTCCGAAAGCGGCTTACTACAATAATGGTTCCAGCACCTGTTCAACGGGTACCTATTGCGATTCCAGTGATGCAGTGGGAGGCAATGCCATGGCAACAGCCAGCGCTGAGTTGATTACCCCAACTCCATTCCTGAGTGAGAAATACGCCAACTCAGTGCGCACCTCGCTGTTTGTTGATGCGGGTACAGTGTGGGATACCAACTGGGAAAATACTGCCGAAACCCGTGCTGCGGGTATTCCGGATTACAGCGATCCAGGTAATATCCGTATGTCGGCAGGCCTGGCGTTACAGTGGATGTCTCCACTGGGACCGCTAGTGTTCTCATACGCCCAGCCGTTTAAAAAGTATGATGGAGATAAAGCCGAGCAGTTCCAGTTTAACATTGGTAAAACCTGGTAAGCCGGTTCAGCAAGGAAGCTGAGAGAAAGAAGCGTGATTTTCTTTCTCATCACTTACGGCCTTAATCCGTAAGTCTCGCGCCGTTCACTGGCAGCTTCAGGCTGCCTTAACGCGCAACACCTGTGTCAAAGACACAAACGTTGATGGTAAGGAGTTTTATAGTGAAAAAGTTGTTGTGTGCCGCAGGCCTTTCTCTTGCTCTGGCAGTTTCCGCCGGTGCTCAGGCTGCTGATAAAATTGCAGTGGTGAACGTTTCCAGCATTTTCCAACAGTTACCAGCGCGTGCGACCGTTGCGAAACAGCTTGAAAATGAGTTTAAAGGCCGTGCAACTGAATTGCAGGGAATGGAGCGCGATCTGCAAACCAAAATGCAGAAATTACAGCGTGACGGCTCGACCATGAAGGCCAGCGAGCGCAGCCGTATGGAAAAAGACCTGATGGCTCAGCGTGAAACCTTCCAGACTAAAGCGCAGGCTTTTGAGCAGGATAATCGCCGTCGTCAGGCTGAAGAGCGTAACAAAATCCTGAGCCGTATTCAGGATGCCGTTCAGAAAGTGGCTGATGATGAAGGTTATGACGTGGTTATCGATGCTAACGCCGTAGCTTACGCAGGTAAATCCAAAGACATCACTGCTGATGTACTGAAACAGGTTAAATAATTGATGCCTTCAATTCGACTGGCTGATTTAGCCCAGCAGTTGGATGCAGAATTGCACGGAGATGGCGATCTGGTCATCTCCGGCATTGCTTCTGTGCAATCCGCCCAGGCAGGACAAATCACCTTTCTCTCTAACAGCCGCCATCGTGAACAGCTTGCAGATTGCAAGGCGTCAGCCGTTGTGCTGACGGAAGCGGACCGCGACTGTTTCCAGGGTGCCGTACTGGTGGTTAACAATCCTTATCTGACCTATGCCCGCATGGCTCAGATCCTCGACAGTACTCCGCAACCGGCCAGCGATATCGCGCCCAGTGCAGTCATTGATCCCAGCGCCACGCTTGGAAAAAATGTCTCTGTAGGGGCCAATGCTGTCATCGAGTCTGATGTGACACTGGGTGACAACGTAGTGATTGGCGCAGGCTGCTTTGTCGGTAAAAAGGCCTGCATCGGCAGCGGAAGTCGCCTTTGGGCTAATGTTACCGTTTATCATGAAGTGCGGATTGGTGAGCGTTGTCTGATCCAGTCCGGCACGGTAATCGGTGCCGATGGATTTGGCTATGCTAATGACCGTGGTAACTGGGTGAAAATTCCACAGTTGGGCACGGTAGTGATTGGCGATGGTGTGGAAATCGGTGCCTGTACCACAATCGATCGTGGTGCGCTGGATAACACTCAAATTGGCAATGGTGTTATCATCGACAACCAGTGCCAGATTGCGCACAACGTGGTGATTGGTGACAATACGGCGGTTGCTGGCGGTGTCATCATGGCAGGCAGCCTGAAAATCGGGCGGTACTGTATGATTGGCGGTGCAAGCGTAATTAACGGTCACATGGAGATTTGTGACAAAGTTACCGTCACCGGAATGGGAATGGTGATGCGACCAATTACTGAACCTGGGGTATACTCTTCCGGGATTCCGCTGCAAGCCAACAAAACCTGGCGCAAAACGGCCGCGCTGGTAATGAACATTGATGAAATGAGCAAGCGCTTAAAGAACATCGAGCGCAAAGTCGGCAAAGACTGATCTTGCGTCAGTTACCAGCCTGAAAACCCGCTTTCATAATTACAATGTTAAGCATGTGACAATATAACAACTATTGTTAACAGCGTTCCCTGTATCGGTGGGGACAAACTGCATGGAAGTTTGCGCACGGAAACTGATTTGCGGCCTGCGAAGAGTCCTGGGACCTTTGCAGGCCGTGTTATTGATGCCATCAGAATTTTTAGGACAGGAAGAGTATTTTGACTACTGAAACTCATACTCTGAAAATTGAAGAGATTATTGAATTATTGCCGCACCGCTATCCGTTTCTGCTGGTTGATCGTGTGCTGGAGTTTGAAGAGCATAAATTTCTGCGCGCAGTGAAAAACGTATCGGTAAATGAACCGTTTTTCCAGGGGCACTTCCCCGGCAAACCGATTTTTCCAGGCGTGTTGATCTTAGAAGCGATGGCGCAGGCAACCGGTATTCTGGCGTTTAAAAGCGTTGGCAAACTGGAGCCGGGAGAGCTGTACTACTTTGCCGGAATTGATGAGGCTCGCTTTAAGCGCCCGGTGGTGCCTGGCGACCAGATGATCATGGAAGTAACCTTTGAGAAAACACGCCGTGGCCTGACCCGCTTTAAAGGTGTGGCAACCGTTGACGGTAAAATTGTCTGCGAAGCAACAATGATGTGTGCCCGCAGCCGGGAGACATAATCTGTGATTGATGAATCTGCTGTTATTCACGCAAGTTCCGTGATTGAAGAGGGTGCCATCATTGGCGCCCACGTTCAGATTGGTCCTTTTTGTTTCATTGGCGCAAACGTTGAGATTGGTGAAGGCACTGTGCTGAAATCTCACGTGGTCATCAATGGGCATACGCGGATTGGTAAAGAAAATACCATTTACCAGTTTGCCACCATTGGCGAAGCGAACCAGGACTTGAAATATGCCGGTGAACCGACGCGGGTTGAAGTTGGCGATCGCAACAGCATTCGTGAGAGCGTTACCATTCACCGTGGTACGGCACAGGCGGACGGGATCACCAGAGTCGGCAGTGATAACCTGCTGATGGTGAATGCTCACGTTGCCCACGACTGTGTGATTGGCGATCACTGCATTCTTGCCAACAACGCGACGCTGGCCGGACACGTAACCGTGGATGATTTCGCCATCATTGGTGGCATGACAGCCATTCATCAGTTCTGCACCATTGGTGCGCACGTCATGGTGGGCGGTTGTTCCGGCGTCGCTCAGGATGTGCCGCCTTATGTTATTGCTCAGGGCAACCATGCCACGCCGTTCGGCATTAATCTGATTGGGCTACAGCGTCGGGGCTTCAGCAAACCTGCTCTCCAGGCGATTCGTAATGTTTACAAGATACTTTATCGTAGCGGTAAAACGCTGGATGAAGCGAAGCCAGAAATTGCTGAAATTGCGCGTGAATACCCGGAAGTACAGCCTTTCTACGATTTCTTTGCCCGTTCGACACGTGGCCTGATTCGCTAATATGTCTTTACCGTCAGTCAATACCGTTCAGGCTTCTGCTCCCCGCAGCTGCGGGGAGCTGTCCCGACCTCTGACAATTGCGCTGGTCGCCGGAGAAACATCCGGTGATATTCTCGGCGCCGGACTGATTCGTGCGCTGAAAGAAAAGCATCCTGATACCCGCTTCGTTGGCGTTGCCGGACCGCTGATGCAGGCTGAAGGTTGTGAAGCCTGGTATGAAATGGAAGAGCTGGCGGTGATGGGCATCGTTGAAGTGTTTGGTCGTCTGCCTCGCCTGTTAAAAATTCGCCGCGACCTGACAAAACGTTTTGCACAGCTGCAACCCGATGTCTTTGTCGGTATTGATGCGCCGGATTTTAATATTACTCTGGAAGGTCGTCTCAAACAGCGTGGTATTCGCACCATTCACTATGTCAGCCCATCGGTGTGGGCATGGCGTCAAAAGCGCGTGTTCAAAATTGGTCGGGCCACCGATCTGGTGCTGGCGTTTCTGCCGTTTGAAAAGGCGTTTTACGATCGCTACAACGTTCCCTGCCGCTTTATCGGCCACACGATGGCAGATGCCATGCCCATTACCCCTGACAAGCGTGCAGCTCGTCAGGAACTGGGGATTGCTGATTCGGCACTCTGTCTGGCTCTGCTGCCTGGCAGTCGCGGTGCTGAAGTGGAAATGCTCAGCGCAGACTTTCTTCATGCGGCTGCTCTGCTGCGCCAAAAATGGCCTGATCTCGAGATTCTGGTGCCGTTGGTGAATTCACGTCGTCGTCAGCAGTTTGAACAGATTAAACAACAGGTGGCACCCGATTTGCCGGTGCACCTGCTTGATGGCAACGCGCGCGCCGCGATGATTGCCAGCGATGCTGCGCTGCTGGCCTCTGGCACGGCAGCACTGGAATGTATGCTGGCAAAATGTCCGATGGTGGTTGGTTATCGTATGAAACCTTTTACCTTCTGGCTGGCAAAGCGTCTGGTAAAAACCGATTATGTATCACTGCCGAATCTGCTGGCAGGCGGTGAGCTGGTGAAAGAGCTGTTGCAGGAACAGTGCCAGCCTGAGCAACTGGCTTCGGCACTTGAGCCTTTGCTGACCAGAAATGAGGCCAGAGAAAACCTGTTAACAACCTTTGCTGAGTTGCATCACCAGATCCGCTGGAATGCGGACGAGCAGGCGGCTTCAGCAGTACTGGAACTTTGTCAGTGAGTCACTTTATTTACCCGGTCGCCGCCTGTATTGCCGGGGTGGACGAAGTTGGCCGTGGGCCTCTGGTGGGTGCGGTGGTAACCGCAGCGGTTATTCTCGATCCGCTGAAGCCCATTTTTGGGCTGGCTGATTCCAAAAAGCTGTCCGAGAAACGCCGCAATGCGCTGTTTGATGAGATCAAAGAAAAGGCATTATGCTGGAGTCTCGGGCGGGCAGAGCCGGAAGAAATTGATCAGCTTAATATCCTGCATGCCACTATGCTGGCGATGCAGCGTGCGGTGGCTAATCTTGCGCTCAGGCCCGATCTGGTGCTGATTGATGGCAACCGCTGTCCGGCGCTGCCCATGCCGTCGCAGGCGGTGGTGAAAGGCGACAGCCTGGTGGCGGAAATCAGCGCGGCTTCCATTCTCGCCAAGGTGACCCGCGATCGCGAGATGGCCGAGCTGGATCGGCTGTTTCCACAATATGGCTTTGCCCAACATAAAGGCTACCCGACGGCGTTACATCTGGAAAGGCTGGCGCAGCACGGCGTGACGCCACAACATCGTCGTAGTTTTGCGCCTGTCCGCAATGCGTTACTGGATGCCGACGTTGCGGCAGCAATCCGAACGGCACGGTAGTTTTCACTTCACGGTTTTGAGCGGAATCAGAGATGGCTGAACCTCGTTTTATTCATTTGCGTGTCCACAGCGACTATTCCATGATTGATGGACTGGCCAAGACTGCGCCGCTGGTGAAAAAGGCTGCCTCGCTGGGTATGCCCGCTCTGGCGATAACTGATTTCACCAACCTCTGTGGCCTGGTCAAGTTTTATGGCACCGCGCATGGACAGGGTATCAAGCCGATAATTGGTGCAGACTTTAACGTTGCCAGTGCTGCAATGGGCGACGAACTGTCACAGCTTACGTTACTGGCTGCTGATGATAAGGGTTATCAGAATCTGACATTACTGATTTCCCGTGCATACCAGCGGGGCTACGGGGCCGCTGGCCCGGTTATCGATCGCGACTGGCTGATCGAGATGAATGAAGGATTGATTGCCCTTTCTGGCGGTCGCCGTGGTGATGTTGGCAGGATGTATCTGCGGGGAAACTCCGCACTGGTCAACGAATGTTTGTCATTTTATCAGCACTATTTTCCCAACCGCTACTATCTGGAGTTGACCCGCACAGGGCGCCCTGATGAAGAAACCTGGGTTCATGCGGCGGTTGATCTGGCTATTGCCGCAGGCATCCCCGTTGTTGCGACCAATGACGTCTGTTTTCTTGAAGAGGGCGACTTTGATGCTCACGAAATTCGGGTTGCCATTCATGATGGCTTCACGCTGGACGATCCAAAACGTCCGCGTCTTTATAGTTCTCAGCAATATCTCCGCAGCAGTGATGAAATGTGCGAGCTGTTTTCTGACATTCCTGAAGCGCTGCAAAACAGCGTAGAAATTGCTAAGCGCTGTAACGTAACTATTCGTCTTGGTGAGTATTTCCTGCCGCAGTTCCCGACCGGCGAGATGACCACTGAAGACTTCCTGGTGATGAAATCACGCGAAGGACTGGAAGAGCGTCTGGAATTTCTTTTTCCCAATGCTGAAGTGCGAGCGGAGAAGCGTGGGGAATATGACGCGCGTCTGGAGGTTGAACTAAACGTTATCAACCAGATGGGCTTTCCGGGTTACTTCCTGATTGTGATGGAGTTTATCCAGTGGTCGAAGGATAACAACGTGCCGGTGGGCCCGGGACGTGGTTCCGGTGCGGGTTCGCTGGTGGCCTACGCGCTGAAGATCACCGATCTTGACCCACTGGAATTCGACCTGCTGTTCGAACGTTTTCTTAATCCTGAGCGTGTGTCGATGCCTGACTTTGACGTCGACTTCTGCATGGAAAAACGTGATCTGGTCATTGAGCACGTGGCCGAAATGTATGGCCGTAAAGCCGTATCACAGATTATTACGTTCGGTACGATGGCAGCCAAAGCGGTAATCCGCGACGTGGGCCGTGTCCTGGGTCATCCTTACGGCTTTGTTGATCGTATTTCTAAATTAGTGCCGCCCGATCCGGGCATGACGCTGGAAAAAGCCTTTGCGGCGGAACCTCAATTGCCCGAAATTTACGAGGCAGATGAAGAAGTCAAAGCCCTGATTGATATGGCGCGCAAGCTGGAAGGCGTGACACGCAACGCCGGTAAACATGCCGGTGGTGTGGTGATCGCGCCGACGCAAATCACCGATTTTGCGCCGCTTTACTGCGATGAGAACGGCAATCATCCGGTCACCCAGTTCGATAAAAACGATGTGGAATATGCGGGCCTGGTCAAATTTGACTTTCTGGGGCTACGCACGCTGACCATCATTGACTGGGCGCTGGCGATGATCAACGCCAGACGGGAAAAGCAGGGCGAGCCACCGCTTGATATTGCGGCTATCCCGCTTGATGACAAAAAAAGCTTCGATATGCTCCAGCGTTCAGAAACCACGGCGGTATTCCAGCTTGAATCGCGTGGCATGAAGGATCTGATCAAGCGTCTGAAGCCGGACTGCTTCGAAGATATGATAGCCCTGGTGGCGCTATTCCGTCCCGGCCCCTTACAGTCAGGGATGGTAGACAACTTTATCGATCGCAAGCATGGCCGTGAAGAGATCTCCTATCCCGACATTCAGTGGCAGCACGAGTCGTTGCAGCCTGTGCTGGAGCCGACCTACGGCATCATTCTCTATCAGGAACAGGTGATGCAGATTGCTCAGGTGCTGGCTGGCTACAGTCTGGGTGGTGCTGACATGCTACGTCGGGCGATGGGTAAAAAGAATCCGGTGGAGATGGCGAAGCAGCGTGGCGGATTTGAGGATGGAGCAAAAGAGCGCGGCGTGGATGGCGAGCTGGCAATTAAAATCTTCGACCTGGTGGAAAAATTTGCCGGCTACGGTTTTAACAAATCGCACTCTGCGGCCTATGCGCTGGTTTCCTATCAGACGCTGTGGCTGAAAGCGCATTATCCGGCTGAATTTATGGCTGCGGTCATGACCGCCGATATGGACAACACTGAGAAGGTGGTCGGTCTGGTCGACGAGTGCTGGCGTATGGGGCTGAAGGTGCTGCCACCGGATATCAATTCCGGTTTGTATCCGTTCCATGTCAACGATGAGGGCGAAATTGTCTACGGTATCGGCGCGATTAAAGGCGTCGGAGAAGGGCCGATTGAAGCAATTCTGGAAGCCCGTAATCAGGGCGGCTATTTTCGTGAGCTGTTCGATCTCTGCGCCCGTACGGATACTAAAAAACTGAACCGTCGCGTGCTGGAAAAGCTGATCATGTCCGGTGCCTTTGATCGCCTTGGACCGCATCGTGCGGCGCTGATGAGCGCGCTCAGTGATGCACTTAAAGCTGCTGACCAGCACGCAAAAGCAGAGGCGACAGGCCAGGCCGATATGTTTGGTGTGCTGGCAGAAGCGCCTGAACAGATTGAGCAATCCTATGCTGACGTTACCCGCTGGCCGGAGCAGGTGCAGCTGGATGGTGAACGAGAAACCTTAGGACTCTACCTGACAGGGCATCCGATTAATCAGTACCTTAAGGAGATCGAGCGCTACGTCGGGGGAATGCGTCTGAAAGACATGCATCCGACCCGGCGGGGTGAGGTGATCATGGCGGTTGGGCTGGTGGTCGCGGCACGCGTTATGGTCACTAAACGCGGCAACCGGATTGGTATTTGTACCCTGGACGACCGCTCTGGTCGTCTGGAAGTGATGCTGTTTACCGATGCGCTGGATAAGTACCAACATTTGCTGGAGAAAGACAGGATCCTGATCGTCAGTGGACAGGTCAGCTTTGATGACTTTAGCGGGGGGCTTAAAATGACCGCCCGCGAGGTGATGGATATTGACGAAGCCCGTGAAAAATATGCTCGCGGGCTTGCTATATCGCTGACGGACAGGCAAATTGATGACCAGCTTTTAAGCCGTCTCCGTCAGTCCCTTGAACCTCATCGTTCGGGGACGATTCCGGTACATCTCTACTATCAGAGAGAGGATGCACGGGCGAGGTTGCGCTTTGGTGCAGCATGGCGCGTGTCTCCAAGCGATCGCTTGTTAAACGAACTGCGATTGCTGATAGGAACGGAGCAGGTGGAACTTGAGTTTGACTAAACAGGAATATTATGAGTCTTAATTACCTGGATTTTGAGCAGCCAATCGCTGAGCTGGAGGCGAAAATTGATTCGCTGAAGTCGGTTGGCCGTCAGGATGAAAAACTGGATATCAATCTGGATGAAGAGGTGCAGCGCCTGCGTGAGAAAAGCGTAGAGTTGACCCGCAAAATCTTCTCCGATTTGGGGGTGTGGCAAATCGCACAGCTGGCACGCCACCCGCTACGTCCTTATACGCTGGACTACGTCCGCAACGTATTCACGGATTTTGACGAGCTGGCAGGCGATCGCGCCTACGCGGATGATAAAGCCATAGTAGGTGGCACGGCTCGTCTGGATGGTCGTCCGGTGATGATTATTGGTCACCAGAAAGGCCGTGAAACCAAGGAAAAAATACGTCGTAACTTTGGTATGCCAGCCCCGGAAGGGTATCGTAAAGCGTTGCGTCTGATGGAGATGGCTGAACGTTTCAATATGCCAATCATCACCTTTATTGATACGCCGGGGGCTTATCCGGGTGTGGGCGCTGAGGAGCGCGGACAAAGTGAAGCGATTGCCCGTAACCTGCGTGAAATGTCCGGACTGAAAGTCCCGGTCATTTGCACCGTTATCGGTGAGGGTGGCTCTGGCGGTGCGCTGGCAATCGGCGTGGGCGATAAAGTTAATATGATGCAGTACAGCACCTATTCGGTTATTTCACCGGAGGGTTGTGCTTCTATCCTGTGGAAAAGCGCCGATAAAGCACCGCTGGCTGCTGAAGCGATGGGGATCATTGCTCCACGTCTGAAAGAGCTGAAGCTGATTGATACCGTGATCCCGGAACCGCTGGGCGGCGCTCATCGTAACCCTCTGGTGGCTGGTGAATCATTAAAGGCACAGCTGCTGGCCGATCTGGCCGATCTGGATGGCCTGAGTAAAGATGAACTGTTGGATCGTCGCTATCAGCGCCTGATGAACTACGGTTACGCCTGATCAAATAAGGCGGGTGTTGACGGATAACGGCGGGTTACCCATCGGATATCCTGACAGCCCGCCTTGTTGTTATCTCTTCCCTCGTTTTCTTAATTTTCCCAACATCCTAACCAGACTGGCCGGAAGCGGTTTTCTGTCTGTCATCCTGCCGATTGCCGCTTTCTGAACGCAGATTATATTCAGCACCAGATTCAGCTTCCGAAGATATCCGTGAGTTTTGCCAGCTGCGCCTGTCCGCACGGAGTTTTCGCATTAAAAGCGTGCAGCAACTGTCACGACAGAGAGCAGATGGTGGTTCAGGGCATGACTTCGCATCCGGTGGATAAAAAGCTGACTAAGAAGATTGCCACATAATCCATTTTCTTTTTTACGATCTGCCTTCCTGAGTTTTGTATTTGCAAACCACTTCTGTCTGTTATTTACGATTTACATCGCATTCGGTTCGCCGGGTTGTTTTAAACCGACATCAGATATGATCTGATGGGTATTCGTTACTCACGGCAAAGCGATATGAGCGAAATTTGCTGACTAGCTGACAGGCCCACGGGCATTTAAATGGCAGGCTGCCGCATAGCAACCGGCCGCATGGTATTCACGGGCGCTCTTCTTTGCTGTGGCGAAGATGAGAAGACAGCACCAGGGAGGAAATGAAGTGACAACGGAACTGTGGATAGTGTTAATGAGTGCGTTGGGAGCCGTGGCGGGTAGCGTAATAAGCTGCGTGGCCTGGCGTTTGCCTCAGATATTGCAAAGAGAGGCGCTTGCAGAATCCTGCCTGCCTCCAGGGTTACCTTCTGAGTATAAGAACGGATCGATGCCAGTGAATCTGTTTTTTCCCGGCTCGTTATGCCCACGGTGTCAGCAGCGGCTGGCGTTTTATCACAATATCCCGTTGCTCAGCTGGCTGCTATTATGTGGACGCTGCCATTACTGCCAACAACCCATCAGCTGGCACTATCTCCTGACTGAGCTTGCAGCAACCATCACTGGCGGATGGATTGCCTTTAACTGGTCCCCAGGGGGGACGGCGTTGCTTTTCGCGTTATGCGGCTGGTGGTTGATTTTGCTGTCTGCTATTGATCTCCGCTGCCTGCTGCTACCAGACTGCCTGACATTGTCGCTTCTTTGGCTGGGACTGCTGGTCAATTTGCATCACACCATCATACCGCTCAATGATGCGGTAGCTGGCGCGGCAGCAGGATATTTGATTCTCTGGGCGGTTAACCGGGTATTCAGGCTGATTAGCGGTAAAGAAGGCTTAGGCCACGGTGACTTCAAATTGCTGGCTGCGCTGGGGGCATGGTGTGGCTGGCAACCTTTGCCTTGGTTATTGTTGCTCGCGGCACTGATGGGATGCACTGTTTATTTGTTGTTGTGGCTGGCAGGACGGCGTCGCTATGCTCAGCCGCTGCCCTTTGGCCCCTGCCTGGCATTATCAGGTTGGTGGATCCTGACTACGCCGGTGGCAATGTTGTGAGAAATGGTTGCAGTGCCTCCCGCAGCTCCGCATATTGCTCAGCGGGTGCCAGGCTGTTTTGTTGCAACTGCTGATAAAATGCTTCACTCAGAGGGAGGAGATCATCAGCAAGCTGCCAGCCACGCTGACAGGCTTCGGCCCTGGCCGCCTCTTCTGTCTCTTTGTCGGAAGGGATCGCCGTATCTCCACACTGATATTTAAGATATCTTGTGCCAGCAATAACGGCAGCAACCTGTCTGGAGTGTGTATCTGAGGCGGCTGAACTGACTCCTTGCGGTGCCTTGTTCTGGCAGCCAGTGATAAGTAACGGCAGCAATATTAATGCGGATATGGAAGCAACATTCATCCTGAATCCTTTTTGTTTTCATTCCATAAAGCCGCAAGGTTATCAAAATCCAGTCAGGCGGACAAATGTGTATAAGGTTTTCTACTGACTATTTGACAGGCTGGAATAGTGCGGGTGTCAAAGTAATGCTACAGGCAGATGAATATTATTAAATTTACTCTATTTTGGTATGTTGCTTTGACTGTCTCTGATGCAATATTTTTCCTTTTTTATTTTCTATAAGGGTATTAATGTCAGGTGTAAATGAGTGGATGGGCCGAGTTTGACATTATCTGTGGGTTAATGAGGTTGTAGTTTGAATTGTTTTATGAAACATTCATTTTCAACTTACATATATCATGTTGACCTTTATGTTATAGGGGTTCATATCAAATGAAAATAGCAGAAAACAACACTGGAAAGACGGGGTTGCAACGGAATATCGATGTTCGCCCGGATAGTTAAAGTGGTCCTTCCATATTTGTCATGCAACAAATGCACTCTGTTGAAAATAATTCTGAAAAATTAAAATTTCCGATTTATTTTTCTGATGGGCATAAAGTGGTGCGGGGATTTATCAAAAATAACCATGGGCAATCAGTCAGTTTATACAATTCACAACATCTGGAATTTAAGGAGGGCAATTCTCTAATCTTAAAAAAAATCAGGGGGTTGGTAATTATATCTTTCATGTGGAAGAGCGTAAAATCAGGGAAGGTAACATATCAATAAATACCCTTTCTGCATTAAAATCTAGTGAAAAATTAAGGGTTTTTTCTGGGTAAATATGGATTTTCATCTAATGTGATTACTCTGAAGTCATCAGGTGAAAATTCAGATAAAAATTAAATCAACATCAGCTTAGTGCTTTATTACATGTTTTAAATGCTGACGTAAGTGAAAGAAATACATCAATGCTGATGGAATTGGGTATTTTGATGAGAGAGTCTGTGATTGATGACGTGCAAAGTGCCGAAGAAGATGCAGAGTATGTGATAAAAAATAATGTGATTAATAATGCGATCGGCGGTAAGGAAAATGATAGGGGTAATAAATTTAAGAAAAAATCAGGAGTAGTATTTTCTAAAATAAAAAATGATGAATTCATTTTTGAGTGGATTGTTCATGGCTATCCTAAAGACAGGGGGTTTATAGACTGCATCGATTTTTTTTGTTCCATATATCAATTTAAAATATGCCGGTATGACGTTCTCAGACCTGTCAGGCTACAACTTCAAACATTGTGATTTAACCGGTTCTTCCCTCAAATTCGCTTCACTGTCTGAGGCTAATATAAAAAATACAATACTTAAAGATGTCGATATGGAAGGCGTTGATATCAGAGATATTGTTTCTGATAAAACCAAGGTTTTTAATTTTATGAGATACCCTGGAGCAGCGGGCGTTAGGGTATTGCCAGATTATCAAATAGCAAGTCAGGAGTATGATATGCCATTTGACTCCCTGTAGTAAGATAAAGACTGAATTTCAGGTCAGCGCTGGGAAAGATTAAATTCGTCAGCATTGTAATTGATACCCGTAGGTCTTTGTCACAAATCGCTGTAAGCCCGCCATCATGGCGGGCGGATAATGTCATCCTGACCAGTTTCGTGGGCAGACTATACTTATAAGACAGTCGTTTACGCAAAATCAGGAGATGTGCATTGAATATTATCGCGATAATGGGACCGCATAACGCATTTTATAAAGATGAACCCATCCGGGAGCTGGACCAGGCGTTACAACTTCAGGGATTTCAGACCATCTACCCGAAAGATGCTAATGACCTGCTGAAACTGATTGAACATAATCCACGTATCTGCGGCGTCATTTTTGACTGGGACGAGTACAGCCTCGATCTCTGTAGTGAAATCAATCAGCTCAATGAATATCTTCCGCTGTATGCTTTTATTAACACCCACTCGACGATGGATGTCAGCATTAATGAAATGCGTATGACTATCTGGTTCTTCGAATATGCGCTGGGTGCATCAGAAGAGATTGCTCAGCGTATCCGCCAGTATACCGATGAATACACGGATACCATTACCCCACCGCTGACCAAAGCGTTGTTTACCTACGTGAAAGAAGGCAAATATACCTTTTGCACCCCCGGACATATGGCCGGTACTGCTTTTCAGAAAAGCCCGGTCGGAACGCTGTTTTATGATTTTTTTGGCGCAAATACTCTTAAGGCAGATGTTTCCATCTCCGTGACTGAGCTTGGGTCGCTGCTGGACCACACCGGTCCTCATCTTGAGGCGGAGGAGTATGTGGCCCGAACCTTTGGCGCAGAGCAGAGCTACATGGTGACCAACGGCACCTCAACGTCTAACAAGATTGTCGGCATGTATGCCGCGCCTGCGGGAAGCACCGTGCTAATCGACCGCAACTGCCATAAATCACTGACTCATCTGTTGATGATGAGCGATATTATTCCTGTCTGGCTGAAGCCAACCCGCAACGCACTGGGGATCCTCGGCGGTATTCCTAAACAGGAGTTCACCAGAGAGAGCATCGCGCTGAAAGTTGCGCAGACCGAGCGGGCCAGTTGGCCAGTGCATGCGGTGATCACCAACTCTACCTATGACGGCCTGCTGTATAACACCCAGTACATCAAAGAGACGCTGGATGTTCCGTCAATTCACTTTGATTCTGCCTGGGTACCCTACACCAATTTTCACCCGATCTACTGCGGGCTTAGCGGAATGAGCGGTGAACGCACGCCAGGCAAAGTTATTTATGAAACACAGTCCACTCATAAGCTGTTGGCGGCGTTTTCCCAGGCCTCGTTGATCCACATTAAAGGTGACTACGACGAACAAACCTTTAATGAAGCCTACATGATGCACACTACCACCTCACCTAACTATTCCATTGTGGCATCGATTGAAACCGCCGCCGCAATGCTTCGCGGTAATCCCGGTAAGAGGTTGATCAATCGCTCGGTGGAGCGTGCTTTACATTTTCGTCGCGAAATCCAGCGTCTGCGTGAAGAGGCTGACGGTTGGTTCTTTGATATCTGGCAACCAGAGGGTATCGACCAACCTGAATGCTGGCCAATCCAGCCGGGAGAGGAGCACTGGCATGGTTTTATCAATGCGGATGCCGATCATATGTACCTTGATCCTATCAAGGTCACTATTCTGACGCCGGGAATGAGTGAACAGGGGGAAATGGCGCCAGAGGGTATTCCTGCTGCGCTGGTGGCGAAATATCTTGACGATCGCGGTGTCGTGGTGGAGAAGACCGGGCCATATAATCTGCTGTTTCTGTTCAGTATTGGTATCGACAAAACTAAAGCAATGAGCGTTTTGCGGGGCCTGATTGACTTTAAACGGGCTTATGATCTTAATCTGCGGGTGAGAAATATGTTGCCGGATCTCTACGCAGAGGACCCTGATTTTTACCGCGACATGCGCATTCAGACGCTGGCTCAGGGGATCCATTCGCTCATCCGTCAACACGATCTTCCCCGGCTGATGCTTCAGGCTTTTGCAACCCTGCCGGAAATGAAAATGACCCCGCACCAGATGTTTCAGCAGCAGGTGAAAGGGAATGTGGAAACGGTAGAAATAGCCGATCTGGTGGGCCGTGTTTCGGCCAATATGATCCTGCCTTATCCACCCGGTGTGCCGCTGGTCATGCCCGGAGAGATGATCACGGAGGAGAGTCGTGCCGTTCTCGATTTCCTGCTGATGTTGTGCACCATCGGCAGACATTACCCTGGTTTTGAGACGGATATACACGGTGCAAAACTCACCGACGAAGGTCAGTACAGGGTGCGGGTGTTAAAAGCGTAATCGCGGGTCGACAGCAACAGGGTTAACAGGATACAAAGCATCAGCGTGCACAAGATAAAGGAATTACTATGTTGAATATTAAGCAAATCCACCATATCGCCATCATCGCCAGTCAGTATCAGGTCAGTAAAGATTTTTACTGCGACCTGCTGGGCTTTACTTTGATTGGTGAAGTCTACCGGGAAGCGCGTGATTCGTGGAAGGGGGATTTGGCGCTGCACGGTCAGTACGTTATCGAACTGTTTTCGTTTCCGCAGCCGCCAGCACGTACCAACCGGCCAGAGGCCTGTGGCTTGCGCCATCTGGCCTTCAGTGTGGCAGACATTGATGCTGCCAGTCAGTATCTGACCGAAAAGGGGGTTATTTGCGAGCCCATTCGTGTGGACCCAATCAGCGGTAAACGCTACACCTTTTTCTGCGATCCGGATGGTTTGCCGCTGGAACTTTATCAGGCGTAAAATAGCCGCTCACTGGCCCGGTGTGATATCACCGGGTTATCAACTCTTGCCGGAAAGCCCATGTCACTGCGTTATCTTCAACAGCAACTTGATGGACATCAGCACCTGCTGGTGGCGTACAGCGGCGGGCTGGACTCCAGTGTATTGCTGCATCAGCTGGTCTGCCTACGCCAGCAGTTACCCGAGCTGCATCTGCGGGCGATACATGTTCATCATGGTCTGAATCCGCAGGCAGACAGCTGGGTAAAGCATTGCCGGAAGCAGTGTGCTGAATGGGAGGTTGAGCTGGAGGTGGTAAAGGTGCAGGTGGATGCCAGGGGCAAAGGTATCGAAGCAGCGGCGCGGGCGGTGCGCTATCAGGCTTTTGTTGAGCATCTCCGCCCTGAAGACGCATTGCTGACTGCTCAGCATCAGGACGATCAGTGTGAAACATTGTTACTGGCCCTCAAGCGGGGCAGCGGCCCCGCCGGGCTCTCTGCGATGCCTGCGCGCGGTGTCACGGGGGGGCATGTTCACCTTCGTCCATTACTTAGCTGTTCCCGGCTGCAACTGGAAAACTGGGCGGCAGAGAATCATCTGCAATGGATTGAGGATGACAGCAATCAGGACTGCCGCTATGACCGCAATTTTCTGCGTCAGGCTGTTATCCCTCTGCTGAATGCACGCTGGCCGCATTTTTCTCAGGCGACGGCCCGAAGCGCCAGCCTGTGTGCAGAGCAGGAACAGCTGCTGGATGAACTACTGGCAGAATCACTCGACGCTTTAATTGACCAGCAGGGATCGCTGGCCGTTGCACCACTGGCGGCGATGAGTGATTCCCGACGCAGTGCCTTAATCAGGCGATGGATCGCCCGGCAGCAGGGGCAGATGCCTTCCCGCGATGCGCTCCGACGTATCTGGCTGGAGGTGGCATGCAGTCGTGAAGATGCGGAGCCGCGTCTGTTACTGGGACAGCATGAGATTCGTCGTTATCGCAACCGCCTTTACTGGCTTGCGCTCTGTGAACCTGTACGACATGTGGTGATTGAATGGCCTGCCAGTGTACGGTCTGTTGCTCTCCCTGCCCGGATGGGCTGGCTGGTAAGGCGTGAGTCAGAAGAGAACAATGACGGCCAAAGAAGGGTGGCCGGGCATAATATTTATGAAAAAGAAGCCGGATGCTGTGCGCCATCGGCAGAGGCAATGGTCACCATTCGTCCACCAGCCGGGCATGAGAGGGTAACGGTGCGTTTTCAGGCTCGGGGAAAATTTCATTTTGTTGGTCGGGCAGGCAGCCGCTCACTAAAAAAACTCTGGCAGGATCTGGGAGTGCCGCCGTGGCAGCGTGAGCGTATACCCATGATTTTTTATGATGATCAGTTAATCGCAGCTCCCGGCATTTTTGTCACCCGCGAAGGTCAGGCCGGTACGGGCACCTTCTGGCAGACAGTCTGGCAGAATACGTCAGTATGACTGGCATAAACATTATACAGGTGACAGGGGAGTTGTAGCTGTGCGTTGTAGCAGGTGGGGGGTGATGAAAGAAACAGGGGCGGGAAGCTCCCGCCCGCAGGCGTTAATCAGACTCGCTAACCACGACGGTACCCAGGTCCGGGTGACTGAAACTGGCAATGTGATCCAGGCGCAGCTCACGGACTTCGCCGGAAAGATCGACAGCGAGATATTCGACGTTTTTACGTGACACCATGTCTGTCGCTTTGGCCTTCAGCTGTTCACCATTCTTCAGCGACAGCGCCAGCATCCAGTGGTTCTGGCAGGCGAGTTCCAGGTTATCGTAGTCATCGCAGTTGATCGGTTTATAGGCTTCATTCGTCAACATAATCGCTCACCAATAAGTTTGCAGCAGCATAAGCTGCCTGTTCCCTGATGGAAGAGGGTAGCTCAGCGTTTGCGGCTACCTCATCAAGTGCTTTCAGCACGCAATCCAGCGCATCCGGCACGTATCCCAGGTCGCCACTGCCAATTTCGGCATATTTCTGGCGAACTAATTCACAATACTTTTGCACAATGCACCTCAAGAGTTTTCTCTGGTGTTTTGACGACTATAACACAGGATTTTACGTGAAATCAGCCCGACGGCGGGTGATTTACTGTCTTAACCGGTTACAATAGCAGCCGATAAAGATAAGGAACCTCATGGCACTCAAAGCGACTATTTACAAAGCGGTAATTAATGTTGCCGATATGGACAGAAATGTTTTTATCGACAGCAATCTGACGCTGGCCCGTCACCCTTCCGAAACGGAAGAACGACTGATGCTTCGCCTGCTTGCCTGGTTAGTGCATGCTGACGAAAGATTAATGTTCACCCGTGGCCTGAGCGCAGAGGATGAGCCTGAAATCTGGCTGATGAATGACCATAACGGTATTGAAGTCTGGGTTGAACTGGGCCTTCCGGACGAACGCCGAATCAAAAAAGCCTGCAACCGGGCTTATACACTTACAACGCCCGTGCGGCGCAGATCTGGTGGCAGCAGAATCAACAGAAGCTGACACAGCAGGAGAATCTCAGCATTCGTTTTCTGGATGATCATCAAATGAAGGCGCTGGCCGGGCTTGCTTCTCGCTCGATGACGCTTCAGGCCACGCTACAGGACGGCACCATCTGGCTGTCTGATGAGCATAACCATCTTGAACTCCGCTTCACCGACTGGCTGACAAACGGCAAAATTGTATGATTGTTCTGTCACGCAACGCGACCATCACCAGTGCTGAACTGGAGCTGACGGCGATCAGAGCGCAGGGCAATGGCGGCCAGCATGTTAATAAAAGCGCCACGGCAATCCATCTGCGTTTTGACATCCGCGCCTCAAATTTGCCGGTATGCTTTAAAGAGCGTCTGCTGGCGGCCAGCCATCATCTGATCACCGCAGAAGGTGTGGTGGTGATTAAAGCTCAGGAATACCGTAGCCAGGAGATGAACCGGGAAGCGGCGTTAAAGCGGCTGGAAAATCTCATTCAGGAATTGATGGTGGTTGAGAAAGCGCGACGACCGACGAAGCCCACCCGAGCCTCAGCCCAGCGTCGACTGGTCAGCAAGGCCCGCAAAGCCAGTACCAAATTGCTGCGGGGAAAACCAGGCCGCAGCCAGGATTGATATTCAGGAGGACAGGTGAAAAAAATTGTTGTGGCTGTTCTGACTACACTCTTCTTAGGTTCGTTACTGGGTTGCCAGAACCATCAAAAGGTCATTCCGCCTGCGGCGGAAACGATGGCGCAGGATTATCAGGGGGTGATTCCCTGTGCTGATTGCGAAGGCATTACGGTTTCACTGTCGCTGCAACAGGGAGGACGCTATCGCATCAGCGAACGTTATCAGGGAACCGCAAATCTCAGCGATGTGCAGCAGGGACGCTGGAGCCGCACCGCAGAGAAGCTGGTGCTGATTTCCGATGCGGGGGAAAAACGCTACTTCCGACCTGTACCGGATGGTCTTGAAATGATGGATATGCAGGGTAACCCGATATCGTCAGCAAATAATTACCGTCTGCAAAGGGTGAAGTCTGGAGGCTGAATGCAGCCGGCGTGCTGGTTATTCGCATCCACGTTATGAGCGGCGGGCTGATTAGCCCGCCGCTTTGGATCAGGCTTTCACTTCTCGCACAAGAAAATCCAGGATTTCGCTGGTTTTGATCATGCGTTTTTCGCCTTCGCGACGAGATTTATACTCAATCTCTTCGCTGTCAAGATTACGCTCTCCAATCACGATGGTATGCGGAATGCCAATCAGTTCCATATCGGCAAACATCACACCCGGACGTTCTTTGCGATCGTCCAGAATGACTTCAATGCCTTTGGCGCGTAGCTGCTGATACAGCTCTTCAGCCAGGTCTTGCACGCGGAAGGACTTATGCATGTTCATCGGCAGGATAGCCACCTGGAAAGGGGCCAGCGCGTCTGGCCAGATGATCCCCCGTTCATCATGATTCTGCTCGATAGCGGCGGCAACGATTCGGGTGATACCAATGCCATAGCAGCCCATTGTCAGGGTCTGGTTACGGCCATCTTCGCCCTGTACTGCTGCTTTCATCGCTTCAGAATATTTGCAGCCCAGCTGGAAAATGTGCCCCACCTCGATACCGCGTTTAATCAGCAGCGTACCCTTTCCATCCGGACTGGCATCACCTTCCACCACGTTGCGGATATCTTCCACGCGCGCCAGTGGCAGGTCGCGCTGCCAGTTGATGCCGGTAAAATGTTTACCGTCTTTATTCGCTCCGGCAGCAAAATCGCTCATCACCGCAACGGTGCGGTCTGCGATGACGGGCAGCGTCAGGCCTACGGGTCCCAGCGATCCCGGACCTGCACCGACGGCAGCACGAATCTCTTCTTCGGTAGCAAACGTCAGCGGTGCCGCGATGATGTTAATTTTTTCCGCTTTGACTTCATTGAGTTGGTGATCGCCACGCAGCAGCAGTGCCACCAGCGTGTGGCCACTCTCCTCGCTGGCTTTGACCATGAGAGTTTTGATGGTTTTTTCCACCGGCAGACCAAACTGTTCAACCAGTTCGGCGATGGTTTTTGCGTTCGGGGTGTCGATTTCAATCAGTTCTTGAGTGGCCCCGGCACGGTTTTCCGTCGGGGCTAAGGCTTCTGCCAGCTCCATATTGGCTGCGTAGTCAGACTCCGTTGAAAAAATAATGTCGTCTTCACCACTTTGTGCCAGCACCTGAAACTCGTGAGATGCGCTGCCGCCAATCGAGCCGGTATCAGCCTGCACAGCGCGGAAATCCAGCCCCATACGGGTAAAACTCTGGCTGTATGCGCGGTACATATCATCATAAGTTGCCTGAAGCGACTCCTGCGACGTGTGGAACGAGTAAGCATCTTTCATGATGAATTCCCGGGAACGCATCACGCCAAAACGAGGTCGTACTTCATCGCGAAATTTGGTCTGGATCTGAAAGACATTCAGCGGCAGCTGTTTATATGAACTGAGTTCGTTACGGATCAGGTCAGTAACCACTTCCTCATGCGTTGGACCAAGAACGAAAGGGCGCTCCCCCCGATCCACAAAGCGCAGCAGTTCAGGGCCATACTGTTCCCAACGCCCACTTTCCTGCCATAAATCGGCGGGCTGCACCACTGGCATGGAAATTTCGATCGCACCGGCATTGTTCATCTCTTCACGCACGATGTTTTCGACTTTTTTCAACACGCGCAGGCCGGTTGGTAACCAGGTATACAAACCAGAGGCCAGCTTGCGGATCATACCGGCGCGCAGCATCAACTGATGGCTGATCACTTCGGCGTCGGCTGGCGTCTCCTTCAGAGTGGAGAGCAGATATTGAGTAGTACGCATGAGTTTCGATTCCAGTTAAGCAGAAAGCTTACGAATTAAGCCCGGCAGAAAAATTGCTGGCGGCTAGTGTAACAGCGTGATCAAAGAGTCAAAAGATGCCGGAAGATAAATTAGCGATTGTCGATAGCGGTCACCAGCGTGCCGCTGGCGGTCACGCACCAGCGAACATTGAAATCCAGCAGCAAGGCGGCGTATTCCCGACCCGGGACTTCATTTTTGCGGTAGGCCGGGCGGGGATCCTGCGCAAGGGTCTGGCGGATAAAGCGCTCAAGATGAGGATATCGGGTTTGCTGCCTGGCAATCTGCTGCCGTGCATTGTCTGAGAAGGATACCGGCATATCCATCGCGGGTGGCTCTGAGGCAAAGCCCGCACGGGCCTGAGGTAAAGATTCAGCAAACGGCAGATAAGGCTTGATATCCACTATCGGGGTGCCGTCAACCAGGTCCAGACTACCCAGCTCAAGCACTACCGTTCCTTTTTCCGTGCGAATACCGGTCAGTTCAACCAGTGATATCCCCACGGGATTGGGACGAAAGGTGGAGCGGGTGGCGAAAACGCCCATGCGGGCATTGCCACCCAGTCGGGGAGGAGGAACGGTAGGCCGCCATCCTCCCGACATTGTCTGATGAAAGATAAACAGCAACCAGAGGTGGCTGAATGCCTCCAGTCCCCGCACGGCTTCCGGCTGATTATAGGGGGGCTGTAAATGCAGTTCACCACCGCCGTCCTCAATCAGTCCCGGTTGACGGGGAACGGCAAACTTCTCCTTCCAGGGAGAACGGATGGTGCCAATTTGCTGGAAGGAAAAAGAACTCATTGTTTTGTGACTTTCAGCGCTGAACCTTCACAGACGGCCTGACGGAAACAGCCTTGTGTATTGCTGACAATCTCACAGCGATGCAGCAGAACGGCATTGGCCTTCATGTTGGCTGCATGTGCCTGTAACCGCTTACGTGCCGTACTGATGTTCGGTGGCGAACTTTGTCGGCTGCTCTGGCAATCTTCACCATAAACTTCACCCAAATCGCGGAAAGGGCTGCTCACCAGATCGCTGGCATTCGTGTACAGTTTTACCGGTGCCGGGCGGGAAGCAGGTTTAGCCTGTCCTGACACAGTTTGCGCGGGCTGCCTGAATGGCTCTACAGGTTTATAGGGTTTTTGCAGCAATGAACACCCTGTCAGCGAAAGGGCTAACAAACAGAGCGGTAAAACACGCATGGGAAAATCCTCATGTTCGGTTTTGAAAGTGGCGTTATTGAAACAAGCCTGGTGGCAAATAACAAGCGCTCAGGATGCAACAAAGCGGGCTTTTGCCCGCTTTGATAAAATAATGACAAAAGCACGGTATTTCAGAAGGGATTTACCAACCCTTAACAGCGCCGCCGTTGAAGGTTTTATTTGCCGCTTCGTTTACTTCATCAGACTGGTAAGCCTGCACGAATTTCTTAACGTTTTCAGCATCTTTATTATCTTCGCGCGCCACAATCAGATTGACGTAGGGTGAATTTTTATCTTCGACAAAAATCCCGTCTTTCGCGGGTGTCAGATTGATCTGGCTGGCGTAGGTGGTGTTGATCACAGCCAGTGCAATTTGCTGATCGTCAAGAGAGCGGGGCAATTGTGGTGCTTCCAGCTCGACCAGTTTGATGTTTTTGGGGTTCTCTACCACATCCAGCGAGGTGGGTAACAGACCAACGCCATCTTTTAATTTAATCAAACCGACCTTTTGCAGCAGCAGCAAGGAACGACCAAGGTTGGTGGGATCATTAGGGATAGCAATCTGAGCGCCGTTCTGAAGCTCATCCAGCGATTTGATTTTTCTGGAGTAGCCCGCGATCGGATAGACAAAGGTATTGCCGACCGGCACCAGCTTGTAACCCCGATCTTTAATCTGTTGATCCAGATAAGGCTTATGCTGGAAAGCATTGACATCAATGTCACCTTTACTCAGCGCTTCGTTGGGCAGTACGTAATCGTTAAAGGTGACCAGTTCAACATCCAGCCCGTATTTATCTTTGGCGACTTTCTTCGCTACTTCCGCAACCTGTTGCTCGGCACCGACAATCACGCCGACTTTAATATGGTTAGGATCTTTTTCTTTTTGATCGCAACCAACCAGCGCCAGCGTACCAATCAGCGCGCCCACAGCGGCAAATGTTTTAAAATTAAAAGACATATCCCTTCCTTTCATCAGAACTTATGGTTGTTTATTTGTGAGTGACTGCACGCACGATGCGCTCGCCACAGAACTGGATCAAATACACTAAAACCACTAACAACACTAATACCGTATTCATCACCGTAGCGTTATAACCGATATAACCATATTGAATGCCAATCTGGCCAAGACCTCCGGCTCCGACGGCTCCCCCCATGGCGGAATAGCCGACAAGTGTTATCAGGGTGATGGTCGCAGCATTGATTAAACCTGGCAGCGCTTCCGGTAGCAGAACTTTTTGCACAATCTGCATCGGTGTCGCTCCCATTGCGCGTGAAGCCTCAATCAGACCCGCAGGCAGTTCAAGTAAGGTATTTTCAACCATGCGGGCGATAAATGGCGCTGCGCCAAGAGTCAAAGGCACAATAGCGGCCTGTAAGCCAATCGAAGTACCGACAATCATGCGGGTGAACGGAATCATCCATACCAGTAAAATGATAAAAGGAATGGCGCGAAAAATATTTACCAGTGCTGACAGCGAACGATAAAGCAGACGATTTTCAATAATCTGTTTTGGCCGACTGACATACAGCAGCACGCCTAGTGGCAGGCCGAGTACAAAACCGAAGAGTCCGGAGACAAACGTCATCACCAGTGTTTCCCAGACACCACGGCAGAGCAGCATAATCATTGCTTCAGACATACCCTAACACCTCCACTTTGACATGATGCTCTTTCAGAAAATTGATGGCTGCCTGGGTATCCGCATCTTCACCATGCATCTCTGTCAGCATAATGCCGAACTTCACGCCGCCGGCATAATCCATCTGCGCACTGATAATATTATTATTAATGTTGAACTTGCGTGCCGACTCTGAAAGTAGCGGTGCATCAACTGACTGGCCGGTAAATTCCAGACGTAGCAGCGGTACATTATGCGGGCTGGCTTCCGTAGACAGGCGATCTGCATAATCATCGGGAATGTCCAGATGCAGCGTTGACTGAATAAATTGCTGTGCCAGAGGCGTCTTGGGATGGGAGAAGACTTCACTCACCGTATCATGTTCGATTAACTCACCGTGACTGATCACCGCGACCCGATCACAAATGCGTTTGACCACATCCATTTCATGCGTAATCAGAAGAATGGTGATGCTGAGCCGACGGTTAATGTCTTTCAGCAATTCAAGGATAGAGCGCGTGGTCGCCGGATCAAGGGCGCTGGTGGCCTCATCACTGAGCAAAACTTTTGGATTGCTCGCCAGTGCACGAGCGATAGCAACACGCTGTTTCTGCCCACCTGAAAGATTGGCAGGCCATGAATCATGTTTGTCTGCAAGGCCGACCAGTTCCAGTAGTTCAGTCACTCTGGCCTTGATTTCGGACCTGGAAAGTTTACCCAGTTCCAGCGGCAGGGCGACATTGCCTGCAACCGTTCTGGAATTTAACAGGTTGAAGTGTTGAAAGATCATACCAATCTGACGACGTGCCTGAGTCAGCTGACTTTCTGATAACTTAGTCAAATCCTGATTATCAACCAGCACGGTACCGGATGTTGGACGCTCAAGCAGATTTACGCAGCGAATCAGGGTGCTTTTACCCGCGCCTGAAGCGCCAATGACGCCGTATATCTGTCCCGCAGGGACGTCGAGGCTGACATCAGACAGCGCAGTAATGCTGCGAGTGCCCTGGCGGAACACTTTGGAAATGTGGGAGAGTTTTATCATTTTTCTGGGCAGTACCATTATCCGTGGTGTTTGATTTTAGCGCACTCCAGACAGGGATGTGAGCGAGTGGATGGTAAGGCATCCAGACGTCTGAATCAATCAAAGTGATCCAAACTGGCATTCTCGTTCCAGGTGCAATCATGCGATACTCTCTGGCAATTTTAGTAGCAGGAGTTTCTACGTGGCAGACAAAGTTCCCGCAATCTTTCTTGATCGTGACGGCACGATTAATGTCGATCATGGTTATGTCCATGAGATCGACAACTTTCAGTTTATTGATGGCGTGATTGATGCGCTGCGTGAGCTGAAAAAAATGGGCTATGCGCTGGTCATGGTGACGAATCAGTCGGGTATTGCACGCGGTATTTTTACCGAAGATACCTTCATGCAACTTACCGAATGGATGGACTGGTCGCTGGCGGACCGGGATGTGGATCTTGATGGCATTTATTTCTGTCCTCATCATCCTGATGCCGTGGAGGATGCATATCGTCAACAATGTGATTGCCGTAAGCCGCAGCCCGGGATGCTGCTGTCAGCACAGAAAGAGCTGAACATTGATATGGCAGCTTCTTATATGGTTGGTGACAAAATTGATGACATGCTGGCGGGGCAATCAGCAGGAGTAGGGACAAAGGTTCTGGTTCGTACCGGCAAACCGGTCACCGGGGAGAGTGAAAAAGCGGCAGACTGGGTGATAAACAGTCTGGCAGACCTGCCTTCCAGAATTAAACAGGGCTAAAAAGCAGCGTTTTGCACGAAGTTTCTCCGAACGATAAAAAAGTTCACTTTTGTACTTGCCTTCCTGCGGCGCATCCCTATAATGCGCCTCCATCGAACGGCAGCTGATGAATATTCAGCAGGCTTTAAGATAAAGAGAATTCCTTTAAAGTTAAGGTTGACTCTGTAAGAGGAATGCGTAATATACGCCACCTCGCAACAGCAGCAGCGCTGCCGGTTGCACCGCTCTTTAACAATTTATCAGACAATCTGTGTGGGCACTCACAGGATTGATATCCGCATCTTAGGATGCAAAAAAATATCAAGCCTCAGAGTGAACACGTAATTCATTACGGTTTTTCCTGAGCACCGCTTCACGAGTTGAAGCAAATCAGACTTTTAATTGAAGAGTTTGATCATGGCTCAGATTGAACGCTGGCGGCAGGCCTAACACATGCAAGTCGAACGGTAGCACAGGGGAGCTTGCTCCCCGGGTGACGAGTGGCGGACGGGTGAGTAATGTCTGGGAAACTGCCCGATGGAGGGGGATAACTACTGGAAACGGTAGCTAATACCGCATAACGTCGCAAGACCAAAGTGGGGGACCTTCGGGCCTCACACCATCGGATGTGCCCAGATGGGATTAGCTAGTTGGTGAGGTAACGGCTCACCAAGGCGACGATCCCTAGCTGGTCTGAGAGGATGACCAGCCACACTGGAACTGAGACACGGTCCAGACTCCTACGGGAGGCAGCAGTGGGGAATATTGCACAATGGGCGCAAGCCTGATGCAGCCATGCCGCGTGTATGAAGAAGGCCTTCGGGTTGTAAAGTACTTTCAGCGGGGAGGAAGGGAGTGGAGTTAATAACTTCATTCATTGACGTTACCCGCAGAAGAAGCACCGGCTAACTCCGTGCCAGCAGCCGCGGTAATACGGAGGGTGCAAGCGTTAATCGGAATTACTGGGCGTAAAGCGCACGCAGGCGGTCTGTTAAGTCAGATGTGAAATCCCCGGGCTTAACCTGGGAACTGCATTTGAAACTGGCAGGCTTGAGTCTTGTAGAGGGGGGTAGAATTCCAGGTGTAGCGGTGAAATGCGTAGAGATCTGGAGGAATACCGGTGGCGAAGGCGGCCCCCTGGACAAAGACTGACGCTCAGGTGCGAAAGCGTGGGGAGCAAACAGGATTAGATACCCTGGTAGTCCACGCCGTAAACGATGTCGATTTGGAGGTTGTGCCCTTGAGGCGTGGCTTCCGTAGCTAACGCGTTAAATCGACCGCCTGGGGAGTACGGCCGCAAGGTTAAAACTCAAATGAATTGACGGGGGCCCGCACAAGCGGTGGAGCATGTGGTTTAATTCGATGCAACGCGAAGAACCTTACCTGGCCTTGACATCCACGGAAGACCTCAGAGATGGGGTTGTGCCTTCGGGAACCGTGAGACAGGTGCTGCATGGCTGTCGTCAGCTCGTGTTGTGAAATGTTGGGTTAAGTCCCGCAACGAGCGCAACCCTTATCCTTTGTTGCCATCGGTTCGGCCGGGAACTCAAAGGAGACTGCCGGTGATAAACCGGAGGAAGGTGGGGATGACGTCAAGTCATCATGGCCCTTACGGCCAGGGCTACACACGTGCTACAATGGCGCATACAAAGAGAAGCGACCTCGCGAGAGCAAGCGGACCTCATAAAGTGCGTCGTAGTCCGGATCGGAGTCTGCAACTCGACTCCGTGAAGTCGGAATCGCTAGTAATCGTGGATCAGAATGCCACGGTGAATACGTTCCCGGGCCTTGTACACACCGCCCGTCACACCATGGGAGTGGGTTGCAAAAGAAGTAGGTAGCTTAACCTTCGGGAGGGCGCTTACCACTTTGTGATTCATGACTGGGGTGAAGTCGTAACAAGGTAACCGTAGGGGAACCTGCGGTTGGATCACCTCCTTACCTGAAGATACCTTCCCGTGCAGTGCTCACACAGATTGTCTGATAGAAAAGTAACGAGCAGAAAAAACCTCTACAGGCTTGTAGCTCAGGTGGTTAGAGCGCACCCCTGATAAGGGTGAGGTCGGTGGTTCAAGTCCACTCAGGCCTACCAGATTTTCCCTCATGCCGCGTTGTGACGATAACTCGCATAGCAAACTATGCTTCGCATCGCCACGCCTTGCCTGAGAAAAAATTGCCTTTCTCAATCGGGAGAAAAGCTGAGTGGTAGTAGACGGTCTCTGCACACTGTATGGGGCTATAGCTCAGCTGGGAGAGCGCCTGCCTTGCACGCAGGAGGTCAGCGGTTCGATCCCGCTTAGCTCCACCATGCAGTTGTCAACAGTACGTCAGAGCATGCCGGAAACGGTGTGCTGCGACGTATTATGCTCTTTAACAATCCGGAACAAGCTGAAAATTTGAAACGACATGTTGTGGTCATTCTCCGTAATAAGAATGGCATAACGACATGTTCGGGTCTCTCAAATGCTTACAACATGCAGCGTGACTCTGTCGGAGTAACGAACGAGCAAGGTCGTGGCAAGGCGTCAGCGCGCAGCAGGGCGGAGTGGACTGATGTCCATGAGCACTGCAAGCACTGCATAACGCGGCCATGACGACGCGCAGTCGTTACGAAACCAGAAGAAAGGACGCCTGTGGGTTGTGAGGTTAAGTGACTAAGCGTACACGGTGGATGCCCTGGCAGTCAGAGGCGATGAAGGGCGTGCTAATCTGCGATAAGCGTCGGTAAGGTGATATGAACCGCGATACCCGACGATACCCGAATGGGGAAACCCGGTGCACTCAGTGCATCATTGCAGCATGAATACATAGTGCTGCAAGGCGAACCGGGGGAACTGAAACATCTAAGTACCCCGAGGAAAAGAAATCAACCGAGATTCCCCCAGTAGCGGCGAGCGAACGGGGAGGAGCCCGGAACCATCATCGGCTTGTGCATCAGTGGAAGCGTCTGGAAAGTCGCAGGATACAGGGTGATACTCCCGTACACGAAGAGGCACAGGTCGTGAGTTCGAAGAGTAGGGCGGGACACGTGGTATCCTGTCTGAATATGGGGGGACCATCCTCCAAGGCTAAATACTCCTGACTGACCGATAGTGAACCAGTACCGTGAGGGAAAGGCGAAAAGAACCCCGGCGAGGGGAGTGAAACAGAACCTGAAACCGTGTACGTACAAGCAGTGGGAGCACCTTCGTGGTGTGACTGCGTACCTTTTGTATAATGGGTCAGCGACTTGTATTCTGTAGCAAGGTTAACCGTATAGGGGAGCCGAAGGGAAACCGAGTCTTAACCGGGCGTTAAGTTGCAGGGTACAGACCCGAAACCCGGTGATCTAGCCATGGGCAGGTTGAAGGTTGGGTAACACTAACTGGAGGACCGAACCGACTGATGTTGAAAAATCAGCGGATGACCTGTGGCTGGGGGTGAAAGGCCAATCAAACCGGGAGATAGCTGGTTCTCCCCGAAAGCTATTTAGGTAGCGCCTCGTGAACTCATCTCCGGGGGTAGAGCACTGTTTCGGCCAGGGGGCCATCCCGGCTTACCGATCCGATGCAAACTGCGAATACCGGAGAATGTTATCACGGGAGACACACGGCGGGTGCTAACGTCCGTCGTGAAGAGGGAAACAACCCAGACCGCCAGCTAAGGTCCCAAAGTCATGGTTAAGTGGGAAACGATGTGGGAAGGCCCAGACAGCCAGGATGTTGGCTTAGAAGCAGCCATCATTTAAAGAAAGCGTAATAGCTCACTGGTCGAGTCGGCCTGCGCGGAAGATGTAACGGGGCTAAACCATGCACCGAAGCTGCGGCAGCGGCGCGCAAGCGTTGTTGGGTAGGGGAGCGTTCTGTAAGCCTGCGAAGGTGGCCTGTGAGGGCTGCTGGAGGTATCAGAAGTGCGAATGCTGACATAAGTAACGATAAAGCGGGTGAAAAGCCCGCTCGCCGGAAGACCAAGGGTTCCTGTCCAACGTTAATCGGGGCAGGGTGAGTCGACCCCTAAGGCGAGGCCGAAAGGCGTAGTCGATGGGAAACGGGTTAATATTCCCGTACTTGGTGTTGCTGCGAAGGGGGGACGGAGAAGGCTGTGTCAGCCGGGCGACGGTCGTCCCGGTTTAAGCGTGTAGGCTGGTTTTCCAGGCAAATCCGGAAAATCAAGGCTGAGGCGTGATGACGAGGCACCACGGTGCTGAAGTGACAGATGCCCTGCTTCCAGGAAAAGCCTCTAAGCATCAGGCAACACGAAATCGTACCCGAAACCGACACAGGTGGTCAGGTAGAGAATACCAAGGCGCTTGAGAGAACCCGGGTGAAGGAACTAGGCAAAATGGTGCCGTAACTTCGGGAGAAGGCACGCTGGCGCGTAGGTGGAGGGACTTGCTCCCCGAGCCGAGGCCAGTCGAAGATACCAGCTGGCTGCAACTGTTTATTAAAAACACAGCACTGTGCAAACACGAAAGTGGACGTATACGGTGTGACGCCTGCCCGGTGCCGGAAGGTTAATTGATGGGGTTATGGGTAACCAGAAGCTCCTGATCGAAGCCCCGGTAAACGGCGGCCGTAACTATAACGGTCCTAAGGTAGCGAAATTCCTTGTCGGGTAAGTTCCGACCTGCACGAATGGCGTAATGATGGCCAGGCTGTCTCCACCCGGGACTCAGTGAAATTGAACTCGCTGTGAAGATGCAGTGTACCCGCGGCAAGACGGAAAGACCCCGTGAACCTTTACTACAGCTTGACACTGAACGCTGAGCCTTGATGTGCAGGATAGGTGGGAGGCTTTGAAGCGTGGACGCCAGTCTGCGCGGAGCCATCCTTGAAATACCACCCTTTAACGTTTGGCGTTCTAACCTTGCGCCGTGATCCGGCGCGGGGACAGTGTCTGGTGGGTAGTTTGACTGGGGCGGTCTCCTCCCAAAGCGTAACGGAGGAGCACGAAGGTTGGCTAATCCTGGTCGGACATCAGGAGGTTAGTGCAATGGCATAAGCCAGCTTGACTGCGAGCGTGACGGCGCGAGCAGGTGCGAAAGCAGGTCATAGTGATCCGGTGGTTCTGAATGGAAGGGCCATCGCTCAACGGATAAAAGGTACTCCGGGGATAACAGGCTGATACCGCCCAAGAGTTCATATCGACGGCGGTGTTTGGCACCTCGATGTCGGCTCATCACATCCTGGGGCTGAAGCAGGTCCCAAGGGTACGGCTGTTCGCCGTTTAAAGTGGTACGCGAGCTGGGTTTAGAACGTCGTGAGACAGTTCGGTCCCTATCTGCCGTGGGCGCTGGAGAATTGAGGGGGTTTGCTCCCAGTACGAGAGGACCGGAGTGAACGCACCGCTGGTGTTCGGGTTGTCACGCCAGTGGCACTGCCCGGTAGCTAAGTGCGGAAAAGATAAGCGCTGAAAGCATCTAAGCGCGAAACTTGCCCCGAGATGAGTTCTCCCTGTGGCTTTAAGCCACCCGAAGGGACGTTGAAGACGACGACGTTGATAGGCCGGATGTGTAAGCGCAGCGATGCGTTGAGCTGACCGGTACTAATGACCCGAGAGGCTTAACCTTACAACGCCAGAGGCGTTCTGTTGAGAGACAGTGAATAATTTTCAGCTTGTGACGGATAAGTAATTTGCAGGGAACGTGAGATTTTGTGCTGAGAGAAGGCGGCAGGCGAAGGAAAGGAAAGAGCATACATAAGTATGCGACTGACTTTACGAGCGCAGGCAACGCGGTATCAGGGCAAAAGAAGCGTTTTGTGCACCAAGATTTGCCTGGCGGCCGTAGCGCGGTGGTCCCACCTGACCCCATGCCGAACTCAGAAGTGAAACGCCGTAGCGCCGATGGTAGTGTGGGGTCTCCCCATGCGAGAGTAGGGAACTGCCAGGCATCAACTAAAGCGAAGACCCCGACCGTAAGGCCGGGGTTTTTTGCGTTTTTCCCCAATAAAAAAAGCGGATACCCCCTCCCGGGCCGACTTTTACCTCTGAAGACCTCAGCGCCGGGTGCGCAGCCATGCGGCAATAAAATCAGCAATCTGCGGCGGGTCATTGAGATCCAGCAGGGGGCACGTCACCGGGATGCTACGGTCGCTGGCCTGTCCGGCAGTACGTCACCGGCCCGGCACCGCCCCTGTACACGCCTGCCAGCCACGTTCCTTTCGTTTCTTGCCCAGATATCCCGCCTTATTACCATCCCCCCTGCTGTCAGAGAAAATCCCCAGTTTTTCAGGGACAAACCTCGCTTTTGCATCAAAAAATCGCTTCTGTATCTGGCTCATTTTTCTGCCTGAGATGAAACATTTTCAACTATCAGATGAGGCCTCGACATTTGTCGGGTGCCACGCTATCTTCGGCTGTCTGGATGTCTGAACGTTTAAATGGTTAGTTGAGGAAAAGGTTATGCCAATCAGGGTGCCTGATGAATTACCAGCAGTGAATTTCCTGCGCAACGAGAATGTCTTTGTGATGACGTCTTCGCGCGCCAGTATTCAGGAAATTCGCCCGTTAAAAGTGCTGGTGCTGAATCTGATGCCGAAAAAGATCGAAACTGAAAACCAGTTTCTTCGCCTGCTTTCCTACTCGCCGCTTCAAATCGATATCCAGTTGCTGAGAATTGACAATCGTGAATCGCGCAATACTCCTATGGATCATCTGAATAATTTCTACTGTAATTTTGATGATATACAGCATGATAATTTTGACGGCCTGATCGTCACTGGCGCACCGCTGGGACTGATCGATTTTAATGATGTCGCTTACTGGCCGCAGATCCAGAGCGTGTTGCACTGGGCAAAAGAGCATGTTACTTCCACACTGTTTGTATGCTGGGCAGTACAGGCAGCACTGAATATTCTTTACGGTATCCCTAAGCACACCCGTGATAAGAAACTCTCTGGCGTCTTCGAACATCAAATCCTGCACCCTCACGCGTTGCTCACCAGGGGCTTCGATGACAGTTTCCTGGCACCGCATTCACGCTATGCTGATTTTCCTGCTGAACTAATACGTGATTACACCGACCTGGATATCTTCGCGGAGTCAGAAGAAACGGGAGCATACCTGTTCGCCAGCAAGGATAAGCGTCTGGCTTTTGTTACCGGCCATCCTGAATATGATGCTCTGACGTTATCTGGTGAGTACCATCGTGACTGTGAAGCCGGACTGAATCCTGAAGTGCCCCACAACTATTTCCCACACAACAATCCGGCATTGCCCCCGCGCGCCAGCTGGCGTAGCCACGGCAACCTGCTGTTTTCTAACTGGCTCAACTATTACGTTTACCAGATTACTCCATATGATCTGCGGCATATGAATCCTACGCTTGAGTAGCCTGTAGCTATATCCGTGTAATTATTATTTCCGTCAGATATGGCCGGTTTGCCTGTCACCCGGCTAGTGCAATATCGAACGCTGGCCGGCGTCGGAACTGCACTGATTGCCGATGTAAACCGACAGCCCGCTATTTTCAGGCCGACGGCGTTTCGGCCTGCTGCTCCTCTCTGACCTCAACGGCAATATACAACGCATCGTAGCGCCAGTACTCAATGTCACAGTCGATGATCCGGTCATCCCGGTCACGGTTAATGCGGGTAATAAACAGTGCCGGACTGCCTGCTGCCACCTTCAACGCTGGCGCGGCAGATTTAGGTAACGGCATAGGCAGCATGTTAAACCCTACCCGCCCATAACGAATCCCGTACTCCTGCTGATACAAACAGGTAAGCGAACGGGTCAAATCAAAGCTCAGCAGATCAGGAAAATAGTGGGGATTGAGATAGTGCTCGACATAGAGCACGGCACGCCCATCAATACGCCGCAGTCGACAGATGCGATACACATCATCCCCTTCGTGCATTTCCAGTTTCGCCGCGACGTCAAGACTGACTTTTACCTTGCGGGCATCCAGCACCTCGGTCTGCGCCGTGCGCCCTTGCTGTTCAGCCATGGCGTGAAAGTGGCTGCGCAACAGGGGATCATAGGCCAGTCGTGGTGGGGCAATAAACCAGCCACGCCGCAGTTCACGGTAGATCATTCCCTGTGATTCCAGCTGTCCCAGCGCTTCACGTAAAGTGATGCGGGTCGTGGAGAACTGCTCGCTCAGCTCACGCTCGGAAGGCAGTCGGCCACTGGCGGCAAAATCGCCTTCTCTGATACGTACGGCCAGCGTCTGACAAATCACATCCACAGTTAATGCTTTCATCACATCAATGCCTCAGTTTGGTGCGAAGCTGCACAGAATCAGAACGCCCGAAACATCTCCTCACCAGACTGATATCGTGCCCTCTTTCTGGACTAGTCCAGTGGGAATCAGCGCTGACATAAAACTGTCATCGGATCAGGCTAGATTGGCTCGGTTCTTGCTGGACTAGTCCAGTAAGCCATTCAACTTATCACCTGGAGCAGCAGTTATGAAATCTTTGTTCGCATCTGTGTTAGCCAGTGCCATTTTCCTTGCCCTACCGGGTGCTCATGCCGCAGGTAACGACCTTGCCATGCTGGAAAAGGCGGCGAAGAGTGAAGGACAGGTCAACAGCGTCGGTATGCCGGACAGCTGGGCGAACTGGAAAGATACCTGGGCCGACATCACCAGTAAATATGGTATTCAGCACAGTGATACTGACATGTCCAGCGCCCAGGAACTGGCGAAATTTGCTGCTGAGAAAAGCAATGCCAGCGCCGATATTGGTGATGTGGGCGCGGCTTTTGGTCCTGTTGCCGTACAGAAAGACCTGGCTCAGCCTTACAAACCCACGAACTGGGATCAGGTGCCTGCCTGGGCAAAAGATCCGGAAGGTAACTGGATGCTGGCTTACACCGGCACCATTGCATTTATCGTTAATAAAGATCAGGTGAAAGATGTGCCGCACAGCTGGGCCGATCTTAAAAAAGGTAAATATGTGGTGACTATTGGTGATGTGGGCGTGGCGGCGCAGGCAGCAAACGGTGTGCTGGCGGCAGCTTATGCCATGGGTGGTAGCGAAAAGAACCTTAAGCCTGCTCTGAATTTCTTTAGCGATCTGGCGAAAGAAGGTCGTCTTGGCGTCACCGATCCGGTAATTGCCAATATTGAGAAGGGCGAGATTCAGGTGGCGGTGGTGTGGGACTTTAATGGTCTGAACTACCGCGATCAGATTGATAAAAATCGTTTTGCCGTGGTGATCCCCTCTGATGGCAGTATCACCTCCGGCTATACCACCATCATTAACAAATATGCGAAGCATCCTAACGCCGCCAAACTGGCGCGTGAATACATCTTTTCTGATGCCGGTCAGATTAACCTGGCTCGCGGCTATGCTCGCCCGATCCGCGCCGAACATCTGACCCTGCCTGCTGACGTTCAGGCAAAGCTGCTGCCCAACTCTGAGTATAAAAATGCGCACCCAATTGCGGATACCCAGGCCTGGGATAAAGCCAGCAAAATGCTGCCGCGTCTGTGGCAGGAAAACGTCATTATCAACATGAAGCAATAAGGACCGGCGATGAAAACGATTCTGGTGGTGCTGGACGGTCTGAGTTACACCGTGGCACAACATGCGATGGGCTATTTGCAGGCGGAATGTGCTCAGGGAAACGGACAGCTCTACCAGATGACATGTGAGCTGCCCTCGCTTTCCCGCCCGTTATACGAATGCATTTTTACCGGGGTGACGCCGGTGAACAGCGGTATTATTCACAACGGTGTCAACCGGTTAAGTAAAGAACGCAGTATTTTTCACTACGCCCGCGCCTGCGGTCTGACGACGGCCGCTGCCGCATACTACTGGGTTAGTGAGCTGTATAATCGTTCACCCTGGCTGTCTGTTCGCGATCGTCACACGACAGACACGGAACTGCCGATTCAGTACGGTCATTTTTACCACGATGACAGCTATCCGGATTCACACCTGTTTGAAGATGCGGAAAGTTTGCGCCTGCGTGTTGATCCACATTTTCTGCTGATCCACCCGATGAATATTGATGATGCCGGCCATCAGTTTGGCCTCTCGACGGCACAGTACCGGAATCGTGCGCGGATGGCTGACGGCTATCTTTCGCACTGGATGCCGGGATGGCTGGCGGAGGGCTACCAGGTGGTGGTGACTTCCGACCACGGAATGAACGACGATCGCAGCCACGGCGGTACGCTGCCGGAAGAGACACAGGTGCCGCTGTTTGTCTTTGGTAAATCCTTCTCTCTGCAAACGTCGGTGGTTCCATTGCAGACCGAACTCTGTGGCACCCTGTGCGAGATTCTGGGTGTGGCGCACGATAAGCCGGTCTGCACGGTGCTACTCAATCAGGAGCGCGCATGATGAAAGGAAAAGGAATCGCGCTGCTGTGTCTGCTGCCCTTTGCGCTGTTTTATCTTGCTTTTCAGGTCGCTCCGCTGGTGTGGATTGCCATCAACAGTTTCTACAGCGAAATGAACGAAGCCTGGGGTTGGGGAAATTACATTGATATTCTCACCTCCGGTTTCTATCAGCAGGCCATCCGTTTCTCGCTGGAGATCTCTTTCTGGTCGAGCCTCTACGGACTGATTATTGCGTTGCTGGGGGGATACTCACTGCATCAACTGGGGGGAGGTAAGCTACACCGTTTTTTCATCTCCTTCACCAACATGACCAGTAACTTCGCGGGTGTACCTCTGGCATTTGCCTTTGTGATCCTGCTGGGACTGAATGGCTGCCTGACGATGCTGATGCGCAGCCACGGGCTGATGGAAAGTTTTAAGCTTTACTCTGGCAGTGGATTGATTGTGGTTTACACCTGGTTCCAGATTCCCCTGGGGCTTCTCCTTCTCTATCCCGCCTTTGACGGGCTGAAAAAAGACTGGCAGGAGTCAGCGGCACTCCTCGGTGCCAGCCGCTGGCGCTACTGGTGGCACATCGGGCTGCCCATCCTCACGCCAGCGCTACTCGGTACTTTCGTTATTTTGCTGGCTAACGCCCTGGGCGCTTACGCCACCATTTATGCCCTGACCACCGGAAACTTCAATGTGGTGCCGGTACGAATTGCGGCGCTGGTTTCGGGAGATATTTCCCTCGACCCCAATATGGGCAGCGCGTTGGCGATGTTGCTGGTGGTGCTGATGTCGGCAATCACCGTGGTTCATCAGTGGCTGGTTCGTCGCAGCTACCAGAATGCACGCTGACAGGAGAGGACAATGTCGAGAAGTGAATATATTTATCATCGGGTGATTATCTGGCTGGTATTGCTGATTCTGGCGCTGCCGCTGGTGGCGACCCTGCTGTACGCGCTGGCAACGGAATGGGGGGCCACCATCCTGCCGGACGGTTTCACCCTGAAATGGATGGCGCAACTTTGGCAGGATCCGCGCTTTTTGCTGGCCCTGTGGCACTCACTGCTGATTTGCTTTGGTGCGTTGCTGTTTTCCCTGGTGCTGGTGCTGCCCGTAATGTTTGTGATCGCTTACTACTTTCCTAAACTCGGTGTGGTAATGAATGTATTGATCCTGCTGCCCTTTGCTATCCCGCCTGTGGTGTCATCGGTCGGGCTGTTGCAGCTCTATTCAGCCCCTCCGCTGATGCTGACCGGTTCGCCGTGGATCCTGGTTGGTTGTTATTTCACTATCGCACTGCCGTTTATCTGGCGCGCCATCAGCAACAATATGCAGGCGATTAATATAAGAGAGTTGATCGATGCGGCTCATCTGCTGGGAGCCACCACCTGGCAGGCGGCGTTGATGGTGGTGCTACCCAATCTGCGCAAAGGGGCATTGATTGCGGTGTTGCTTTCGTTCTCATTCCTGGTTGGTGAGTTTGTATTCGCTAACCTGCTGGTTGGCACCAACTATGAAACCTTACAGGTTTATCTCTATAACGTGCGCAATGCCAGTGGGCATTTCAGTAGCGCACTGGTTATCTCCTATTTCTTTGTTGTGCTGCTGGTCACCTGGCTGGCAAATGCCCTGAACCGCGAGAGAGGCTGAAGATGAATTCATGGCTGAATGTGACCCAACTGAATAAAAGCTACGGCCCGACCGCGATATTTGAAGATATTAATTTCAGTGCGGGTGAAGGGGAATTTGTCACCTTACTGGGGCCGAGCGGCTGCGGAAAATCGACCCTGTTACGCTGTCTTGCCGGACTGACCCCGGTCGACAGCGGGCAAATTCTGTTGCAGGGACAGGATATCGTGCCGCTGACGCCGCAGAAACGTGCAATCGGCATGGTGTTTCAAAGCTACGCACTGTTTCCAAACATGACTGTAGAGCGCAACGTGGCATTTGGCCTGAAAATGCAGAAGCTGAAGCCAGCCGATATCCAGCGGCGGGTGGCAGAAGCACTGGAGCTGGTGGAGCTGAACGATTACGCCAGACGTTACCCGCATCAGCTTTCCGGCGGCCAGTGTCAGCGGGTGGCACTGGCGCGTTCGCTGGTCACCCGGCCCCGCCTGCTGCTGCTGGATGAGCCGCTCTCGGCGCTGGATGCGCGTATCCGTCGCCACCTGCGCGATCAGATCCGCCGTATTCAGAAAGAGCTGAATCTGACCACGCTGTTTGTCACCCACGATCAGGAAGAGGCGCTGTCGCTTTCAGACCGTATTGTACTGATGAACAAAGGAAAAATCGTACAGAACGGTAACGCGGAATCACTCTACACTCAGCCTGCGAATCTGTTCGCGGCCGGATTTATCGGTAATTATAACCTGCTGACGGCCGAGCAGGCCCACCGCCTGACCGGAGACACTTTTACACAACAGGTGGCGCTGCGTCCTGAATCGGTGACGTTCTGTGCATTGTCGCAGGGGATCCCTGCAGAAATTCTCAGTCACAGCCTGTTGGGTAACGTCATTCGCTATCATGTGCGTGCGCGGGAAGTTGAGCTGTGGGTTGATGTTCTGAACCGTTCTCCGGACGATTTGCACCCGGCGGGATATCAGGTGGGGCTGCTGTTGGATAAGCTTACTTTGCGTGAGGTTGCCTGATAGCTACGAACTATCACGCTGATTAAAAACATTTTTTCAGCGGATCGGCTAAACTTAACCGGGTCAGCAGGCAAATTGCCTGCCCTGAATCTGTTATGTTTGCCTGGCTGTGAGGTCGATATCAGTGTTAACCCTGCTAAACCTTCTTTCCGCCGTAGCGCTGCTGGTCTGGGGAGCGCACATCGTGCGAACCGGGATTATGCGCGTCTACGGCGCTGACTTGCGCCGCGTGCTGAGTCGCAGCGTGTCTAAAAAACCTATGGCCTTTGTCGCCGGAATTGGCGTGACGGCGTTGGTGCAAAGCAGCAATGCCACCACGCTGCTGGTCACCTCGTTTGTCGCTCAGGAACTGGTGGGACTGACGCCCGCGCTGGTGATTATTCTGGGGGCGGATGTGGGTACGGCGCTGATGGCGCGTCTGCTGACATTTGATCTCTCCTGGCTGTCACCGTTATTTATTTTCTTTGGCGTGGTGTTCTTTCTTGGCCGTAAGCAGACCCGCGCCGGGCAACTGGGCAGAACCAGCATCGGACTGGGGCTGATCCTGCTGGCGTTGCAGCTGATTGTCGCCGCCGCCACGCCCATCACCCAGGCTGCCGGGGTGAAAGTGCTGTTCTCTTCACTTACCGGCGATGTGATGCTGGATGCGCTGCTGGGTGCCGTATTCGCCATCATCAGTTACTCCAGCCTGGCGGCGGTGCTGCTGACCGCCACCCTCACCGCCACCGGGGTTATCTCTTTTAAAGTGGCGCTGTGTCTGGTGATTGGCGCAAATCTTGGCAGCGGCTTGCTGGCAATGCTTAACAACAGCACCTCGAACGCGGCCGGTAAAAGGGTGGCGCTGGGCAGCCTGCTGTTTAAGTTTATTGGTTCACTGATCGTACTGCCTTTTATCGATCCCCTGTCCGAGCTGCTGCATAAACTGCCGGTCAATGACGAAGAGTTGGTGATTTTCTTTCACGTCTTCTACAACCTGATCCGCTGTCTGATTATGGTGCCCTTCACCGGTGCGATGGCCACGCTGTGCTGTAAGTTAATTCGTGAGGAGCCTGAAACCGACCAGCGGTTAAAACCCCGGCACCTTGATCCCAGTGCGCTGGATACGCCGGCGCTGGCGCTGGTTAATGCCTCGCGTGAGACGTTGCGTATCGGTGACGTTGTGGAACAGATGCTGGCGGCTTTTGGCAAAGTGGTCCACGGTGAACTGCGCGAAGAGCGCGAGATCCGTAAGCTGGATGATGATGTGGATGTGCTGTATACCGCGATCAAACTCTACCTGGCGCAGATGCCTAAGGAAGACCTGCCGGAAGAGGATTCCCGCCGCTGGGCGGAGATTATTGAAATGGCGCTAAACCTTGAGATGGCGGGGGATATCCTGGAAAGAATGAGTGGCGAGGTGGCCGACAAATCGCTGGCGGCTCGCCGTGCGTTCTCCGTCGAAGGAAGAGAAGAGTTGGACAGCCTGCTGGAACAGCTTTCTGCCAACCTGCGTCTCAGCCTGTCGGTCTTTTTATCCCGAGATATCACCACGGCCAAACGGTTACGCCGTTCCAAGCATCGCTTTCGTATTCTGAACCGGCGCTACTCCCATAAACATGTTGATCGCCTGCATCAGCATAATGTGCAAAGTATTGAAACCAGCTCATTACACCTGGGTCTGCTTGGCGATATGAAACGACTTAACTCGTTGTTTTGTGCAGTAGCCTACAGCGTGCTTGAACAGCCGGATGACGACCGTATTGAAGAGTGAATGGCCCCTGGCTGGCAGGGGCGTTGATCAATTACTTTTTATCAACCGCTTTGCCTGACCAGTAACCCGCCAGCAGAGAGCCGGAAAGGTTGTGCCAGACAGAGAACAGCGCGCCCGGCAGAGCCGCCAGCGGGGAGAAGTAAAGTTTACCCAGTGTGGCGGCCAGACCGGAGTTCTGCATCCCGACCTCCAACGCCAGCGTCCGGCAGGTTGACTCGTCAAAGCCAAACAACCTGCCACCCCAGTAGCCGCCAAGCAGCCCGATGGCGTTATGCAGCATCACCGCCACAATCACCATCAGGCCCACCGAGCTAATAAAGCTTTGGCTGCCTGCCACTACCGCACTGATAATCAGCAGAATACAGACCATCGAAAAGGCGGGCAGATAAGGCTCCACGCGCTTTACCAGCCCGGGCAGTGAGTGATGAATGATCAGTCCAATCGTGATGGGCACCACCACGATTTTCACAATACTCAGCAACATGCCCACCACGTCAACCTGGATATGCGTATCGACATAGAGTTTGGTCAACAGCGGCGTGGCAAACACCCCGACCAGTGCGGAAACAGAAGAGATGGTGACGGAGAGCGCCACATCGCCCTTCGCCAGATAGATCATCACATTTGATGCGGTTCCACTGGCCACGCTGCCTACCAGAATCATGCCTGCGGCGAGATCTGGCGGCATATTAAACAGCTTTGCCAGGCCCCAGGCGGCCAGCGGCATCACCAGATAGTGCAGGAAGGTCCCCGCCAGCACCGGAGCAGGGCGGGTCAGTACCCGTCGGAAATCGTTGATGTTCAACGTGACACCCATGCCGAACATAATCAGCATCAGCAGATATGTCACCCACGGGCCAATGCTGAGAACCGGCGTCGGCGCGTAGTAAGCGATGGCAGAAAGTAGTAGCGCCCATAGTGGAAACAGGCGGGTGAAAGTGGCGAGCATAGCCAGATTTCCTCTGTACGAGTGGTTGCCAGCAAAGGTTGCTGCTGAAGTGGACGCAGAATCATAGCATTAAAACGGGAAGGAAAAAGAAGGGATGAGCAACGCAGGCGGGTGCAGTGTGAACCCGCCTTATGGACTGTTACTCTTTGGTTTCCAGCAGCGTGCGATAGATCATGCCACCTGCGACACCGCCGACAATGGGCATCAACCAGAACATCCACAGCTGGCTAAGCGCCCAGCCTCCCTGGAAGATGGCCACGGCGGTGCTGCGCGCCGGATTGACCGAGGTGTTGGTGACCGGAATGCTGATCAGATGGATTAACGTCAGCGCGAGGCCAATGGCGATGGGTGCAAAACCCGCTGCCGCACGTTTATCGGTTGCGCCATGAATGACAATCAGGAATACGGCGGTCAATATCCCTTCGGTCACCATGCCGGAGAACAGTGAGAAACCGCCTGGTGAGTGCTCACCATAGCCGTTTGCCGCAAAACCACTAGCGCTGGCATCAAATCCTGCCTGGCCACTTGCAATCACATAAAGCACACCCGCAGCCGCCAGACCACCCAGCACCTGCGCGGCCACATAGCCAATAATCTGCGACGTCGGGAAGCGACCACCGGCCCAAAGTCCCAGGGTGACGGCCGGATTAAAATGACCGCCTGAAATATGGCCGACGGCATAAGCCATTGTTAATACGGTCAGTCCGAATGCCAGCGCCACGCCAACAAAACCAATTCCCAGCTGAGGGAAAGCAGCAGCCAGCACCGCACTGCCACATCCGCCAAATACCAGAACAAAGGTCCCTGTAAATTCCGCAAAAAGTTTTTTCATCCTTAACCTCACAGTTTTATTCTTAAGCGCGTAATTATTACCGTAATAAGCTGTATTTCAATGCAATGGATCAAGTGTAATACGGTAAAAAAAGGACTTGTGTGAATTAAGGATTATTCGATGTGAAGATAAGATTATTTATTGCAACAACTGGTCTTGTTATTAACAAAATAATAAAGAAGCGGCGGCGGGAATATTACAAAATTAATAAAAAAACCGGGCCAGGCCCGGTCAGAATAATTTTTGACGCTATTCAAATAAATTATGATGTAGCGTCTGCACCACCTGTTCAGCATCATTACCCGGAACAAGAAAACACAAATTATAACTGCTGGCACCGTAACAAATCAGCCGCAAATTAAAAGGTTCCAGTACGCCAAACACTTCTTTTCCGACACCGCAGGCTTTGGAGAGGTTGTTGCCAATAATAGCAATCAACGCCAGGTTCTCTTCCACCTCAACCCGGCAAAGCGACGAGAGTTCGGTCAGCAGTGCCTGAGTCAGCAGGCTATCACCGGTTGAGGTAGAGCCAGTGGTATCCAGCGTTAAGGCGACGCTGACCTCTGAGGTGGTAATCAGGTCCACAGAAATATTGTGGCGCGCCAGGATATCGAACACTTCAACCAGGAAGCCACGCGCGTGGAGCATATTCAGGCTGTGCAGCGTCAACAGCGTCTGCTTGCGGCGCAGGGCCAGCGCCCGGAACAGCGGTGGATTCTGCATCTGATTACAGACGCGGGTGCCGCCTGCGGCAGGATCTTTGCTGGAGCCGACAAAAACCGGAATATTGCAGCGCACCGCAGGCAGCAGCGTCGCCGGGTGCAGTACTTTTGCCCCAAAGGTGGCCATCTCCGCCGCTTCTTCAAAGGTGATTTCGTCAATGCGCTTAGCGGCGGGGACCACCCGAGGATCGGTGGTGTAAATGCCCGCCACATCGGTCCAGATATCGATACGGCTGGCATGCAGTGCTTCACCCAGCAGTGCCGCCGTATAGTCGCTGCCGCCACGGCCCAGGGTGGTGGTGCGGCCTTTCGCTTCGCTGCCGATAAAGCCCTGCGTCACAATCAGTTCTTGCGCAAGGCGTGGAGCCAACTGGGTGCGTGCCAGCTCTGCCAGCTGTGACACATCGGGTTCAGCACGACCAAAACGGTCGCTGGTGCGCATCACTTTACGCACATCGAACCATCCGGAAGCGACCTTGCGCTGCCGCAATACCTCGACGAACAGCAGGCTGGACATCAGCTCACCGTGGCTGACCAGTTCGTCAGTCAGCGCGGTGGATGTCGCCAGCGCAGCGGCTTCGGAGAGCATGGTGATGTTTTCCAGCAGGCGATCGATTTCTTCGCGGATGACATCCGGCTGCGTCAGCTGGTCAATGATTGCGTACTGGATACGGCGAATTTCGTCCAGCAGATAAGCACGTTGCTCCTGCTCCTGTCCATCCGCCAGCGATACCAGCAAATTGGTGACCCCGGCGGAAGCTGAAAGCACCACCAGGCGTACATTCGGGTCCATCAGCACCACATCGGCGCTGCGATTCATCGCGGCAAAATCGGCAACGCTGGTACCGCCAAATTTCGCCACGATTAATGAAGATTGGGACATGTGTTGACATACCTCGTGTCAGGTTAGATTCCATCAGCCTTGGCACAAGGAAAGAGCAGAAACGGGGTAGACGTAGAAAAGGGTTTTACTACGAGTCACCCAGAAGCGCCCCACCTTGTTGACCCGAACACCCGCGGCGGCAACGTTGAGCTGCGACCCAGGTGAATCAGGTAGGGATCGTCCAACTGTTGAACCGATCCTGGTGACAACCCAGGGGATTCAGCCCCTGTAGCCGATACTTACCACCCGCGTGGTTTGTACCTCGGCGTCGCACCCCCTGATGTGTTATCTGCGGATTCGGTTCCTCCAACACACTGCCTGGGCGACGCGCCTCTTCTGGCATGCGCATCCAGGATGCGCAACAAGCCGACTACAAATAGCCGTTTATGCTGCCGCTGTCAATTACTGTCGTCTGTATGGGGTTCATTTTGCACCAGAGCGACCAGCGTACAGGGAAGCGTTGGCGTACTTTCACCGCGTACCATTTTCAGCACACCCTTCTCCTCTACAAACAGCGGAATGACACCCTGATTTTTTTCCAGATACGCCAGCCAGCCGAAATTTTCGTTCAACTGAGTGGCTTTGATCACCGCGCCTTTCGCCAGCAGGCTGCTGAGTTGGGCATAACTTTGCTCCTGGCCAAACAGCACCTCATGACGATGAAAGCGCGGGCTTTCAGTATCCCGGCGTCCCTTTAATGGTGCGCCGGAACGGATAGCAGCCACGTTTTCATCACCAAAGATATGGCTGAAATGGTACACCGCCAGGGCATTCTGATGACGATCAGGTGAAAGGGCAATCACCTGTGACGTTTCGCTCAGGTCGAGAAAATTCTCCGCATGATCTGACCAGGCGTTGCCATAATAAGCGGGAATCCCCTCCATTCTCGCCAGCCGGTACTGTTCCCAGCTACTGTCAGTCAGCAGCACCGGGATATCCAGCTTTTGCAGCGCGGCTGCCAATGCCCGCGCAACGCTGTTAGCGCCAGTAATCAATATGCCGCGAGGTTCACGCTGTTGTACCCGCAACAGGCGGGCCAGCACAGAACTGGTCAGGCTTTGCAGCACCACGGTGCCGATAATCACTGCAAACACCACCGTAACCAGCCTGTCCGCCCCGGCATAGCCGGTTTTCTCCAGCGTCAGAGCAAACAGAGAGCTGACTGCGGCTGCCACAATGCCACGTGGCGCGATCCAACTGAGCAGCAAGCGTTCGCGCCAGTGTAGTGACGATCGAAAGGTTGAAACGGCAATACACAACGGGCGGGCTACAAACTGCACCATCAGCAGCAGGCCTGCCAGCGGCCAGCCCATCGCCACCAGTGCGTTCAAATCCAGGCGGGCTGCCAGAATAATAAACAGGGCCGAGATCAGCAGAGCGGAGAGTTCTTCTTTGAAGGCGATGATTTCGCTGAGATCGACACCACGCATATTTGCCAGCCAGATCCCCATCACCGTCACCGTCAGCAGGCCGGACTCGTCCGCCAGCTCGTTCGACAGGCCAAAAGCGGTGAGCATCACCGCCAGCACCGCGAAGTTTCGCAGATAGCCGGGCAGCCAGACCCTTTTCAACGCCAGGCCCATCAGCCAGCCGAACAGCGCGCCTGTGATAAGGCCGGTTGCAGTGGTCAGACTTAAGGTCCACAGTAAATGCGTTAACGATTCAGCTTTTTGCTGAAGCACAATGAATTCGAATACCAAAAGCGTAAAAATGGCCCCTACCGGATCGATGACGATGCCTTCCCAACGCAACACCTGATTGATCGCTTTCTTTGGTCGAACCACACGCATCAGGGGCGCGATAACGGTAGGGCCGGTCACCACGGTGACGGCACCCACCAGGGCTGCGAGTTCCGCAGGAAAATCCAGCAATATCCGGCAAGCCAGACCAATGATCAGAAAGGTTATCAGCATCCCGATGGAAACCAGATTACGCACGACCTTTCCCAGACCGCGTATTTCTTCGAAGCGTAATGTCAGCGCGCCCTCAAACAGAATGATCGCCACCGACAAGGAGACCAGCGGAAACAGCAGCGAGCCAAACAGGGCATCGGGTTGCAGAATATGTCCGACCGGTCCCAGGACAATGCCGAAAACCAGCAGAGGTAAAATAGCCGGAAGACGCAGCAGCCACGCCAGCCACTGGGCTACCAGCGAACTTAATCCAATGATTATCAACAGCAGTGGGGCAGACATCGCCATAAAATTTTTCCTTTCGACAGTAAGTGTGGTCATACTGAAACGCTGAGCGGATCGTCTCCACGCCGACTGAATTATAAATAGCCCCGGACAAAACGAGAGAAATTCTCTCGTCTGATAGCTGTAACCTGTTGCAGGAAAAGGGGAGCTAATGGCTCGCAACAGGTAACATGGCGTCCGGTTTGACTTACGGTTCTCAATTGAAAAAGAGTGTGTTGCTATGAAAAGTATTAATCCGACACAAACCGCTGCCTGGCAGGCCCTGGAGCAGCATTTTGAGCAGATGAAAGATGTGCAGATAGCCGATCTCTTCGCCAGCGACAGCGATCGATTCAGCACCTTCTCTGCCACCTTCGACGACCAGATGCTGGTGGACTACTCGAAAAACCGTATCACCCGCGAAACGCTCAGTAAGTTACAGGATCTGGCGAAAGAAACTGATTTACAGGGTGCCATCAGGTCAATGTTTTCCGGCGAAAAAATTAACCGTACTGAAGACCGGGCCGTGCTGCATGTTGCTCTGCGCAATCGCAGCAACACGCCGATTAAGGTGGATGGCAAAGATGTGATGCCAGAGGTGAATGCGGTTCTGGAGAAAATGAAGTCGTTTTCTCAGCGCATCATCAGCGGCGAGTGGAAAGGCTACACCGGCAAAGCAATCACCGACGTGGTGAACATTGGTATTGGGGGTTCCGATCTGGGCCCCTTTATGGTCACCGAGGCGTTGCGGCCCTATAAAAATCACCTGAACATGCATTTTGTCTCTAACGTGGACGGCACGCACATTGCTGAAACGGTTAAGGATCTCAGTCCGGAAACCACGCTGTTCCTGGTTGCGTCGAAAACCTTTACCACGCAGGAGACCATGACCAATGCGCACAGCGCCCGCGACTGGTTCCTGCAAACGGCCGGTGATGAAAAGCATGTGGCAAAGCATTTTGCGGCACTCTCCACCAATGGCAAAGCTGTCGGTGAGTTTGGTATCGACACCGCAAACATGTTCGAATTCTGGGACTGGGTGGGTGGACGTTATTCCTTGTGGTCCGCTATTGGCCTGTCGATCATTCTGTCAATTGGCTTTGACAATTTCGAGCAGTTGCTCGGCGGCGCACATGCGATGGACAAGCACTTCTCCAGCACGCCAGTGGAGCAGAATCTGCCGGTAACCCTCGCGCTGATTGGCATCTGGTATAACAATTTCTTTGGTGCTGAAACCGAAGCCATTCTGCCCTACGACCAGTATATGCACCGCTTCGCGGCTTATTTCCAGCAGGGAAATATGGAGTCCAACGGTAAATACGTTGACCGCAATGGCTCTCCGGTAACCTGGCAGACCGGCCCGATTATCTGGGGAGAACCCGGCACCAACGGACAGCATGCGTTTTACCAACTTATCCATCAGGGCACCAAGCTGGTTCCCTGTGACTTTATTGCCCCGGCGATTAGCCATAATCAGTTGGGCGATCATCATGACAAGCTGCTGTCAAACTTCTTTGCGCAAACCGAAGCGCTGGCCTTTGGTAAATCACGCGAAGTGGTGGAGAAAGAGTTTGCCGATGCTGGTAAAGATGCGAAGTCGGTTGAACATGTGGTGCCATTTAAAGTCTTTGAAGGCAACCGCCCAACTAACTCGATCCTGCTGCGTGATATCACGCCATACAGCTTGGGCGCGTTAATCGCCCTGTATGAGCATAAAATCTTCACCCAGGGGGCCATCCTTAACATCTTTACTTTTGATCAGTGGGGTGTCGAATTAGGTAAACAGCTGGCTAACCGCATTCTGCCAGAGCTTTCTGGTGGTGAGCAGGTGACCAGCCACGACAGCTCGACTAATGGTCTGATCAATCGTTACAAAAACTGGCGCGCATAATCTTTTGCCAGAGATGAATTAATTATTTTCAGGGCCGGATGCGATAGCAACGGCCCTTTTTGATGCGCAGAAAAAAATCGCCAATATATCTGAATGCTGATAAATTCATCTGATGACTTATTCCTGAGAAAAATCTTAAAATTTATTGCAATAGCTGGATTTATAACAAGATAATTCTGAAACATTACCCTTTTCGGACCGATCTTATTACGATATTACGATGGGTTAATGGTTTGATATATATGATTTTTTTATTGTTTTTGCGCGGATTTCCTCCATAATTAATATATTTTGCACACTAAGTAAGGTTATTAGTCGGTGTGACTGGTATACCAGCTCATTACAGTAATTCATGCTATTACATTGCCGTAATTATTATGAATACGCTTAAAACTGCCAAAAAAACTTTATTTTAATCAGAATTAATCCGCTTCCAACCTTCATTGTTCTGCCATGAATTCTGGTAATTTATTGCCTTATACTGAACGCGCCTGAAACCCTTCAGGTTGAGTATCCATTCATTTAATGAAGGGAAAATGTTATGAAAAAAGTCATATGTGCTGTTGCAGCCATAGTGTACTTAGCGGGAGCTTCTGCTGCGTTCGCCGCGCCTGAAGAGGCAGGAAGTGCAGCAGGCGCAACGGCGGGAACGCTTTCCGCCGGCACCTCAACCGCGGTGGGTGTGGGTGCGCTTGGCGCACTGGTCGGTGTAGCGCTGGCAGCAAGCAGCGGCGGTAACGGTTCTAATACCGGAACCACTACCACAACCACCACGGGCACGACTCGTTAAGTTCGGTAAATTAATCATAACCACACAATTGTGTGGTTATTTTTTGACATTGTCAGACTTTGCTCAGGGATCCACTCCGGTGCGCTATATACCACTGTTGCTTTTATGCCTGTGTTTGCAGGCCTGTACTCAGACGCAAAAAGGACTTACCGATACTGTCGAACTCGCGCTGCTCGGGCCAGATGATGTTGAAGTGAGCAGCGAACAGATAGATAACCTTCCTTATGCCAGCATGTATCTGCGCCTGAATGACGGGCAGCGTATCTTTGTGGTGCTGGGCTTCGATGAAAATGGTCAGCAAAAATGGATCACCCGTGACCAGTCAGTGCTGGTCACCCAGCATGGCCGCGTGGTGAAAACGCTGGGACTCAATGACAATCTGGTCAGCATAACTAACGCCGGTCAGGACCCGCTGTCTGCTCCATTGCAGCTACGTGAGGGAGCCAGCTGGACCAGCACACTGAGCTGGACCGAGGCCGGACACTTCCGCTCTGCCACCGCCGTATCACATTTCACCCGCAAGGATGATCAGGTGCTGGATCTGGCCGGTAAAAAAGTCGCCTGCCGCGTCTGGCAGGAGCAGGTCACACTACCGGAGAGTGGCAAGTCCTGGAGCAATACCTTCTGGTTCGATACCACTACAGGACAGGTTCGTCAGTCGCAGCAGATGCTGGGTGGGGCTGATTTCTCCGTTGAAACCATCATCTTGAAGCCCGCGAAATCATGAAAAAAATAACCTATCTTCTCGCAGGAATGGTGCTTGGTGCGTCGTCGCAGGTGTCTGCCGAAAGCCAGGTGACCGTCTTTTATCCGGGACAAACCCAAACCGCCGTGGTCAGCCATGCCCAGAATCTTGCGCAACTGGTGACCAGCCCAGCGCTGATGGGCAGAACCTGGTGGCCGGGAACGGTGATCGCAGAAAAACTGGCAACGGCGGTGGCGGTGCAGCAGCAGCAACTGCTGGCCCGGCTGCAAGGCTGGAGCGCTGAATTACGGGCAGATGATGATGCCGATAAAGCCGCGATTGTCGATAACGTCCGGCAGCAGGTAGCCGCAGTGAAAGTCACCGGGCGGCAGATTGCTAATCTCGACCCTGACTGGGTGCGGGTGCGCGCGGCGGACAATCGCCGTCTGGAAGGGGAATACAGCGTCTACACCCTGCAAAAACCGACCACCCTGATGGTTGCCGGACTGGTCAGCGGCAGTGGCAAAGCGCCGTGGTTACCGGGGCGTACGGTGGTTGACTATCTTGATGAGCATCAGCGGCTTAGCGGTGCGGAGCGTAATGTCGCCACGGTCATTGCGCCTTCAGGTGAAGTGTCGCAGGTGCCGGTCGCTTACTGGAACCATCGCCACACAGAGCCAGAAGCTGGCAGCATCATTTACCTTGGTTTCTCTTCCTGGTCGCTGCCCAGCCAGTATGAAGATCTTAACCAGCAGATTATTTCTGTTCTGACGCACCGGATCCCTGACTGATGAAAAAAACCTATCTTTTCAGCCTGCTGGCGATTTCCGTGGCTTGCGCGTGCCAGGCTCATGCCGACACCTTTGCCGATCCTGTTGGTCCTTCGCAGTCTGATTTTGGCGGCGTGGGGCTGCTACAGGTGCCCACTGCGAGAATGGCGAAGGATGGCGAATTCAGCCTGAACTACCGTTACAACGATCAGTACCGTTTTTACTCCTCATCGGTGCAGCTGTTTCCCTGGCTTGAAGCCACCATCCGCTATACCGATGTCAAAACCCGTCGCTACAGTGCAGTAGAAAGCTTCAGCGGTAGTCAGACCTATAAAGATAAGGCTTTCGACCTGAAAGTCCGTCTGTGGCAGGAAGGGTACTGGCTGCCGGAGGTGTCGGTAGGGGCGCGTGATCTGGGCGGTACTGGCCTGTTTGACAGCGAATATTTTGTGGCAACCAAAGCCTGGGGACCGTTTGATTTCACCCTCGGACTGGGATTTGGCTACCTTGGCAACAGCGGCACGGTGAAAAACCCATTCTGCCAGGCTGACAGCAGCTACTGTTACCGTTCAGACAGCAGTGGCACGGCAGGATCGGTCAACGGCAAAGATATGTTCAAAGGCCCGGCAGCGTTATTTGGCGGAATTGAGTATCAGACGCCGTGGCAGCCGCTGCGTCTGAAAGTGGAATATGAAGGCAATAACTACCAGGATGACTTTGCCGGTCGTCTTGAGCAAAAAAGCAAAGTTAACGTTGGGGCAATTTATCGTCTGACTGACTGGGCGGACGTGAATGTCAGCTACGAGCGCGGGAACACCTTTATGGCTGGCTTCACGCTGCGTTCAAACTTTAACGATTTGCGCTCTGCATCGGCCGATTTAGCTAAACCTGCTTACAAGCCGCAGCCACAGGATAATTTCCTTCAGCCCACGGTGGCCGCAGAGCAACTGACCGATTTGAAGTACAACGCCGGTCTTAACGCGCCAAATATGCAGGTGAAAGGCAACACCCTGTATGTCACCGGGCAACAGTCGAAGTATCGCAATACTCAGGAAGGCATCGATCGTGCGAATGTGATCCTGATGAATCATCTGCCGCAGAACATCGATACGCTGAACGTGACCGAAACCCGAAACCGTATGCCGCAGGTGACCACCGTCACCCGCGTTGACAGCCTGCGTCAGCAGCTGGAAGGTTATCCGCTCGGCAAAGAGAAAACGTTGGATCAGCAGCGGGTGGAGCCGGTCGACCCGGGCCGCACCGAGCAGGAATATCATATTGATCCTGACGATTTTAACTACGGCCTTTCTCCGGTGCTCAACCAGTCTGTGGGTGGTCCGGAAAGTTTCTACCTGTATCAGCTGGGTGTGATGGGGAATGCCAACTACTGGGTAACTAATCATCTGCTGCTGGACGGCAGCGTATTCGCCAACCTGGCGAACAACTACGATAAGTTCAGCTATAACGGTACGCCAACCGATTCAACGCTGCCGCGTGTGCGAACCCATATCCGCGACTACGTCGAGAACAACGTCTACGTCAATAACCTCCAGGCCAATTACATGCACGAGCTGGGTAACGGCTTCTATGGTCAGGTTTATGGCGGCTATCTGGAAACGATGTACGGTGGTGTGGGTGGCGAGGTGCTGTATCGTCCGCTTGATTCTGACTGGGCGTTGGGTGTTGATGCCAACTACGTCAAGCAGCGTGACTGGGACAATATGATGCAGTTCACCGACTATACGGCCAAAGTCGGTAACCTGACCGCTTACTGGCGGCCTTCGTTCTTCAACCATCAGGTATTGGTGAAGGCCAGCGTCGGCCAGTATCTGGCGGAAGATAAAGGGGTGACGATTGATGTCTCACGCCAGTTTGACAGCGGCATTATGGTCGGCGCTTATGCGACTAAAACCAATGTTTCCGCGCAGGAGTACGGCGAGGGCGATTTCACCAAAGGCTTCTACATCTCGATTCCAATGGATCTGTTTACCACCACGCCAACCCGTGGACGTGCGCAGGTCAACTGGACGCCGCTGACGCGTGACGGTGGTCAGATGTTGGGTCGCAAATACCAGCTGTATGATATGACCAGCGATCGGGATAAGAACTTCCGTTAAAGTGCTAAAAGTGCGCTGCCAGCACATTGCTTGCTGGAATAATTAAGGCAGGCTTTCGCCGCCGTGACCAACCCCATGTTTTTACATGGGGTTTTTCTTTATTTGTCAGCCCTTTTTATGGGCTGAGGATGCCGCCAGTGGCTACACCGCCGGGCATCTCGCAAAAACTTGTGAACTTCATCACGCTAAAGCATAGTGTACGGGTCGGGAGAATCCTGACGATTACCGTGACTTCTGAGGATTGTTTTGCATGATTACCGCCACGCGAATTGCCTGGGTTTTACAGATGGTGCTGAATATTGGCCTGATTATTCTGGCCTGTATTCTGGCTGTTTTTCTGGGCAAAGAAACTTACCATCTGGCTAATGTATTACTGAATACCGGTGAGCAGACCTCGTCTTATCTGCTGATTGAAGGAATCGTCATCTATTTCCTCTATTTCGAATTCATCGCCTTGATTGTTAAATATTTTCAGTCAGGCTATCACTTCCCGCTGCGCTATTTTGTCTACATTGGCATTACCGCTATTATCCGGTTGATTATCGTCGATCATAAGAATCCCTTTGATACGCTGGCCTACTCCATCGCCATCCTCATCCTGGTCTTTACGCTCTGGCTGGCGAACAGCAACCGACTGAAGCGCGAATAATTCTCTCTTTCCTTCGAGCTGAACTGTTAAACAGTGTCAGCCCGGCTATGCGGCTCAGTAAGCCGGTTAACGGCGTGCTGAGCAATCAGGCTGTTCACACTTCAGTGCTATATTTATCTTCCGCAGACAGCCCTGCCTGACATCAACGGAGCAACCGATGCGTGATTTCTCCCGCCGAAATTTTGTGACGCTGTTTAGTGGATTATGTTGCTCATTACCTTTGCTGGCTCAGGCTAAAAGCGTCACCGTGTCTTCGGTGCGTAAGGCGGAAGAGCTGTCGGCGAAAGAGCGGCAACAGCATGAGTTTTTTATGCAAAAGGCGATCGCTCAGGCGGCTAAAAATCCTGCTTATCCCTTTGGCGCAATCATTGCCGATCTTCAGTCAGGAAAAATCTTCAGCGAAGGGGTAAATACCGGTGCTGAGAATCCGACATTTCACGGCGAAATGGTGGCAATTAACGACTATGTCCACAAACACGGTAACCAGGGATGGCAGCAGATGACGCTTTACACTACGGGAGAACCCTGTTATATGTGCATGTCTGCCATTGCATGGGCAGGGATAAAGCGGGTTGTCTGGGCCAGTTCGGTGCAAAAAATTCGCGCATCAGGTATTGGGCAGATTGATATCCCGGCAGCTGAAGTTGCTTTCAGGGCGCGAGAGTTTTATCAACCCGTGGCGCTGATTAGTGGTGTACTGGCGACACAGACAGACAATCTGTTTGATCAACGGACGCGGTCCTGATAATCCTCCCGGTTATCGCGGCGAAATAACGCCTGCTTAGCGGCGTTATACCTGCCAGCGCGGATGTAATGGGGGAAGCAACGAGCCGTTGGCAGAAAAATCCACGCCTTAAAATTCTGTTTAACGCCAGGTGTTCTCGGCTGCGCACTACGCTACACTGTGACCCCCTGTCTATTTTCCGGAGAAGCCAATGAACGATAACGCGCTGTTGCAACTGCGCGCCCTCGCATGGCTACCCGTATCCTCCCCCCTGTTGACCACGGCGCTACTTGAATGGCTGCTGGAGGAGGATTCCATGACCCGTCGCTTCGAAAACCATTGCCAGCAGGTTTCGGTAAAGGTACAGCATGAGGGATTTATCAGTGCCGTCCAGTTGGGGGAAGAAGGGGCGCTGCTGCCGCAGGAGCCGCGTTACTGGCTGCGGGAAATCCTTCTCTGTGGCGACGATGTGCCGTGGCTGGCTGGTCGCACCGTCGTGCCAGAATCGACGCTCAATGGCCCGGAGCAGATGCTGCAACGACTGGGAACACGTCCCCTGGGCCGCTATCTGTTTGCTTCATCAACGCTGACGCGCGATTTTATTGAGCCGGGTCAGGTGGAGGGGCTGTGGGGGCGTCGTTCGCGTTTACGTCTTTCCGGCAAGCCTTTATTACTGACCGAACTGTTTTTACCGCCTGCGCCGTTGTACTGGCCGGAGCTGGCGGAAGGGAGCCTGTAGCGTGGAAAGAAGTCTGCCAATAAATAAATTTCAGGCATACAGCCGTCTGATGCGTATCGATAAGCCTATCGGCTCGCTGCTGCTGCTGTGGCCGACACTGTGGGCGCTGTGGCTGGCAGGGGGGAAAATCCCGCCGCTAAACATACTGCTGGTCTTTGTGCTGGGCGTTTTTTTTATGCGTGCCGCTGGTTGCGTGGTGAATGATTTTGCCGACCGTAAAATTGATGGTCATGTTAAACGCACCCGCTCACGCCCGCTGCCCAGCGGTGCCGTCACCTCCAGAGAGGCCCGCTGGTTATTTGCCGGGCTGGTACTGATTTCATTCTGTCTGGTGTTGACCATGAATGCGATGACCATCTGGTTATCGTTTGGTGGTCTGGCTCTGGCCTGGATGTATCCTTTTATGAAGCGTTACACCCACCTGCCACAGGTGGTGCTGGGCGCGGCGTTCGGCTGGGCTATTCCAATGGGCTGGGCGGCGGTGAGTGAGTCTGTGCCACTTGCCTGCTGGCTGTTATTCTTCGCCAATATCTGCTGGACGGTGGCGTATGACACTCAGTATGCGATGGTGGACCGTGATGATGATTTACGTATTGGCGTAAAATCCACCGCCATTTTATTTGGTCGTTTTGACAAGCTGATTATTGGCTTACTGCAATTTGCCACACTGATGCTGATGGCGCTGACGGGCTGGATGATGCAGCTGGGTGGGGCGTTTTACTGGTCAGTTTTGCTGGCTGGCACCTTGTTTATTCACCAACAAAGGCTGATCGTCGGTCGGGATCGGGATGCCTGTTTCCAGGCTTTTCTCAATAATAATTACGTCGGACTGGTGCTGTTTGTTGGCATTGCACTGAGTACAGGGCCTGTTGCAGGCTGGCTGTGAGTAGCCACGGTTAAGGGAGGGTTAACGTCGGATGAAAAAGAATTGTCCGTCGATGGTGCCGTCCCTGGCGTGCGAGCCTCAGCTTGATGTACTGGCCGGGCTGAGGCACTGCGCGCTCAGCCTGCGCTCAACGCCTATTCGTGTGCCACCGCACTCTCAATGGTCATTCTGACTTCCTGAGTAATCAAATCTGCCAGCATCTGGTAAACCTTTTGCGTCTGTTCAACCAACGCATCACCGGTATCACTGATATAACCCTCATCACGCAGCGTCAGTACCAGCGTGGAAAACACCGCTTTGTCGAAGAATTCAGGCGCATTAATCCCGTGCAGCACCGATAAACGCTGAGCCATAGTGCGGCTCTCTTTTTCCAGCGTGCCACGATTAATGGATGGATTAGCGCTGAGGATTGAAAAGGTAATAGCGTAGCGTTGCAGCGTCTCCCGCACTCCGGCGGCGAGGAGTTGCAACGTATGGAAACGCAAGGTGCTCAGACGCAGGGTATGTTCATCGGCATTCAGCAGATTCTGTCGGGCCATCTCACTGACCAGCGCATCCAGTAAGGATGGCAGCGCTTCTTTTTCCCAACGCAGGAACAGCTCAGTTTTCAGCATCGGATAAATGACGCTGACCTGACGGAGCAGTTCGGCACGGGTTATCTCGCGATGTTGCATCAGGATCACGGCGATGACCGAAGGCATCACCAGCATATGGTGAATATTGTTACGGTAGTAGGTCATCAGTACCGCCTGCTCGCGTGGCAATACAATGATTTCACCAATGTTATCCTGCTCAATTTCGAACTTATTCATCCCCAGAGCATGATCCAGCAGCTTCTCTGGCGTCATCTCTGGCACCGTTGCATCTGGCGAATAAGGCACATTGCGCATCAGCTGGGTATAGCAGCTTAATTGATCGATCATCTGCTCGCGGGTCAGTGAGCGCTGACGTGAAGAGAGCAGTGCCGTTACACACAGGTTCATGGCGTTGGCTGCCCCGGCATTGTTGATCCGCACCATCACCCGCTGAGCGATATCGTTTACCGCTGGCGTCAGCCACGCCGGACGTTGTGACTCCAGCGGGTCAATGGCCTCACGCCATTCCGGAACATGCTTGTTCAGATAACTTACCAGCGGCAGAGGTTCACCGAAGTTGACATAGCCCTGGCCGAGATTGCGCAACTTACGCAAGCCGTGCACCATCTGCACAAAGCCTTCTTTCTCCTTGGTCGCACCACGCAGCTCTTTGGCGTAGGTTCCCACCTCCATCACATGCTCATAACCAATATAAATCGGCACCAGGGTAATAGGACGATTACCCCCACGAAGCATGGCCTGGATAGTCATCGACAGCGTGCCGGTTTTTGGATCCAACAGGCGGCCAGTGCGGGAGCGCCCGCCTTCAACGAAGTATTCAACGGAATAGCCACGGGTAAACAGTTCGCCGAGATATTCGCGAAATACGGTGGAATAGAGCTTATTACCCTTGAAGGTGCGGCGAATAAAGAAAGCACCAAGGCGGCGGAAAATGGGCCCGGCGGGCCAGAAGTTAAGGTTGATCCCGGCGGCAATGTGCGGCGGCACCAGTCCCTGATGATAGAGCACGTAGGAGAGCAGCAGATAATCCATGTGGCTGCGGTGGCAGGGGACGTAGACGATTTCATGTCCGTCCTGCGCCAGCTGAAGCACGCGTTCACCGCCGTTGACGTTAATGCCCTGATAGAGCTTGCTCCACAGCCAGCCCATCACACGGTCGGTCAGGCGGATAGCTTCATAAGAAAAATCGGCCGCGATCTCTTCCATCAGTTCGACGGCATTTTGCTGTGCTTTCTCGCGGGAGATTTTTTTACTGCGCGCTTCATCTTCTATTGCTTTAGCAATCGCTTTGGACTGCAACAGCTTGTTGAATAAATCCTGACGTACGGGCAGACGAGGCCCGATGGCGGCCAGTCGCTGGCGGGCGAAGTGCATACTCGCGACTCTTGCCAGCTTCTGGGCAATAGTTTTGTCGGTGCCGTGCTCCGTGGCCATCCGGCGCAAAGAGACAATGGGAGAAAAACGCACAAAGCTGTCCCGGCCCAGCCAGAGTACGGCAAAAAATTTCTGAATGCCGTTCAGCACCCGCAAATGGGGCTGTTCTTCACCCTGGACTTCACGGCCCGGCGCCCGGCCAAACATCACCGAAACAGGCACCATTTGCACGTCAAGACGCGGGTTACTGCGGTGTAAATCCAGATAATCGTGAAACAGCTTCACCGATTCAAGATTTGGTACAAAGTAGGGGAATACGCGGGGACCATCATGAATAAATACGTGGCGTGGCAGTACCGTACCATCGATTTCCAGAGGTTCCAGCGGGTCGGGGAGTTCCTGCTTGCGGCACTGCTCGCGCAGGGCCAGTAGATCGGCCTTTGAATCGTATGGCAGCACATACATAATAGGACGTGAGGTGTCCAGCCCCAGTTCAGCAATCGGCTCAGCAGGGATTGCTTTACTCTTTACCAGAAATTTAACCGGTAAATTCAGTATGTTATAATAAAACTTACGCCAACCTGACATAGACAATATGAAGCCTCTTGTTAGCAAAACGCCGCAAGCATACCAGAAAGCGCCATTGAGATCTTTGGTGTTACAAAATGTGCTATCTCCAGTTAATGACGTCATTATCACATAAAGGTTTTACCCCTATGGCAAACCGTGTCAGCGGATTGACCCGCATCATAAAAGCAGCAGGCTACTCATGGAAAGGTCTTCGCGCCGCATGGCAGAACGAGGCTGCTTTTCGTCAGGAGGCCGTAGTGGCTGTCGTGGCGGTTATCGTTGCCTGCTGGCTGAACGTCGACGCCGTCACGCGTGTTTTACTGATAGGCTCTGTCGTGCTGGTGATGATCGTTGAGATGATCAACAGCGCGATTGAAGCCGTGGTGGATCGGACGGGCAGCAACTTCCATCTGCTATCTGGCCGGGCCAAGGATATGGGCTCCGCCGCAGTGTTGCTGGCTATCATGCTGGCGATTTTCGTCTGGGTCACCTTGTTAGTCAGCTATTTTCGTTAGCGCTCGCATAATCTGACAAATGACTGTTTTTTGCCTGAATTTTGGTTTCCAACGCGCAAATACCTGTATATAATCACAGTCGACTGTATAAACAACCAGGGGGCGGGATGAAAGCATTAACGGCAAGGCAGCAACAGGTTTATGACCTGATACGTGATCACATTAACCAGACCGGCATGCCACCCACGCGGGCAGAAATTGCCACCCGGCTTGGTTTCCGCTCCCCCAATGCGGCGGAAGAACACCTCAAGGCTCTGGCGCGTAAAGGCGTGATTGAAATTGTCTCCGGAGCCTCACGGGGAATCCGTTTGATGATGGAAGAAGAAGAAGGTCTGCCACTGATAGGCCGTGTGGCCGCCGGTGAGCCGCTGTTAGCCGAACAGCATATTGAAGGGCACTATCAGGTTGATCCTGGCCTGTTTAAACCGGGGGCGGATTTTCTCCTGCGTGTCAGCGGTATGTCGATGAAAGATATCGGTATTATGGATGGCGATCTGCTGGCGGTACATAAAACGCAGGATGTGCGTAACGGCCAGGTTGTGGTGGCACGGATTGACGATGAAGTTACCGTCAAGCGTCTGAAAAAACAGGGCAACGTGGTCCATCTTTTGCCGGAAAATAACGAATTCCAACCGATTGTTGTCGATCTTAATAAGCAAAGCCTGTCCATCGAAGGTCTGGCAGTGGGCGTCATCCGTAACGGCAACTGGTTGTAATGCCTCGCGCAACAATAATCATGCAGCTTGACTGGTCACCGTTCCGTCTGGAGTGAGGGCTGAATGGTGAATCCGTTACGCAGTGGGCGATGATGCGATTATTCAGCTCCTCTGATAAGCACCTCTGGCGGCTGGCATTGCCGATGATCCTTTCCAATGTCAGCGTGCCGCTGCTGGGTCTGGTTGATACCGCTGTGACAGGCCACCTTGATAATTCCAGCTATCTTGGCGGTGTGGCCGTCGGCACCACCATTACCAGCTTTCTGTTTATGTTGTTTCTTTTTCTGCGGATGAGTACCACCGGACTGACAGCTCAGGCGTTTGGCGCGAGAGATAAAACTGTGCTGGCTCGTGCGCTGATTCAGCCGCTACTTATCGCGCTGATGGCCGGAACCATCCTGATCCTGTTCAAATCACCGCTTAATCATCTTGCCCTGACGGTTATCGGTGGCGACCCTGCGGTATTGCATCAGGCCGTGCAGTTCCTGAATATTCGCTGGCTGAGCGCCCCTGCCACCCTCGCCAACCTGGTGCTGTTGGGCTGGCTGCTGGGCGTACAGTATGCCCGTGCTCCGGTTATCCTGCTGGTGGTGGGAAACCTGGTCAATATCGTACTGGATGTGTGGCTGGTTATCGGCCTGAAGTGGGGGGTGCAGGGGGCTGCTATGGCAACCGTGATTGCTGAATACTGCTCACTGATAATCGGGTTATACATGGCAGGGCGGGTGATCCGGTTACGTGGCATCACACTGGCTATGTTACTGACAGCATGGCAGGGCGATCTGTCACGGCTACTGCGGCTGAATCGTGACATTATGCTGCGCTCGCTGATGCTTCAACTGTGTTTTCTGTCAATGACCATTCTTGGGGCACGCCTCGGTAGTGAGGTGGTGGCGGTCAACGCCGTACTGCTGATGTTCCTGACCTTTACCGCCTATGCACTGGACGGATTTGCTTACGCCGTCGAGGCCTGTTCGGGTGAGGCATATGGTGCCCGCGACGGCAAGGATCTGCTGCGTGTATGGCATGCAGCCTGCCGTCAGGCAGGACTGGTGGCGCTATTTTTTTCGCTGATATATGCCATTGCCGGCCCGCATATTGTGGCTTTACTGACTTCAATTGCTGAATTGCGGCAGCAGGCAGATGCTTACCTGTTCTGGCAAATATTAATGCCTGTTTGCGGTGTCTGGTGCTATCTGCTTGATGGCATGTTTATTGGGGCAACACGAGCCAGAGAGATGCGTAACGGTATGGTGGTGGCAGCGGCTGGCTTCGGTCTGACGCTGTTTAGTGTACCGCTGCTGGGAAATCATGGTCTGTGGCTGGCGGTAACGGTTTTCCTGCTTTTACGTGGTCTGACGTTATGGCTAATCTGGCGACGACACTGGCAGAACAGCAGCTGGTTTGCCTGATGACATATCTTGTTACCCTATGCGGCACTGATGCAAGTCTTTTATTTTCATGATTTTTTCCCCAATTTATTTTTCAGGTTATTCCTCCGGAAGTTTTGCGCAGGAAGTTTGCCAGATTCCAGCTAGAATTAACCATAAGTTCAGCATTTTTGTAGCGTTTCATTTTGTTGTTAAGCGTTTTGCTGGGACGATATCACTAAATCCGTTAAGATCTGATTGAAGGAATAATGCCATGAATAAAGATGAAGCCAGCGGTAACTGGAAACAGATTAAAGGTAAAGTGAAAGAGAAATGGGGCAAGCTGACTGACGACGATATGACGGTTGTGGAAGGTAAACGCGATCAGCTTGTGGGAAAAATTCAGGAACGCTATGGCTATGCGAAAGACCAGGCAGAGAAAGAGGTTAGCGACTGGGAAAGCCATAATAACCACCGCTTCTGAAATAGTCTGACTCTCTCATCAACGGCACAGGGAAGGTGCCGCCCTCATCGTTCCGCTCCGTCCCCACCCACTCCAGCTGGTTATTATTACCAGTATGAAAGCTACTGACGTCCACGCTTGCGGCTGGTTACCGTATGATCATGCTGACACACATCCTGATGGGTGCAGGCTTCCACCTCCACGCATTCCCGACACAACCCATGCGCCTCGATAACACTGTTGGTCAGAATAAATCCTGAAGGCAGGGCCAGCGACTTGAGGATTTTTTCGACACCATCGGCATGTTGCTCCGCCACGGCACCACAGCGATCGCAAATCAACATGGCAGAGGTGTGGGATGGCTGCTCAAAATGATGGCAAACCACATAGCTGTTAGTGGATTCAACCCGATGCACAAATCCCTGCTCCAGAAGAAAATCCAACGCACGATAGACGGTGGGCGGTTTTGCCTGCGGTTCACTGGCGCGGAGCAAATCGAGCAGGTCATAAGCGCTAATCGCCCCCTGATGCTGGCACATCAGACGCAGTACCTCCAGGCGTTGAGGAGTGAGCCTGACATTGCGTTGCTGGCAGAGTGTCTCTGCCTGCGCCAGGATTTTTTCAGCACTACTGATGTTCATGGTTTTCCCCCAGGCCAGATCGGAATGTTATGTTATCACGCCCACTGTGAAACACCGAATGCCCGCCATCGGGCCATCTTAAGCCACCTGATTAAAACTAACCCTCCGATTAAACAACAGAAATGCAGGGTATTTGCGTTATGTGTTGATGGTGAAATTTTGTTAATGTGTCGGCGCGGGTAATTCAGTGCCATATGATTTCTGTAAAACGTTGCTAATGTAATTTGCAGCCTGAGACCATCCTGACTACCTTTTGTTAATTATCTGAGGCGATTACCTGCGTGGCAGGCTTTGTTGTTATGGCTGACTCGCCTCTCTGTTAACAGATAAATAAAACAACAATAAGCAGATAAACCACTGCATTCTTACTTAATTCACAGCAATGAATTGCTGCCTTTGTGTTCAAAATACAGGCAGTCTCCTGTGCAGGCCTCCGCTGAGCACTTATTCCTTCTCTGGACGGGTTTAAAGTAAAATGGCAAAAAAATACAGTACGTTAAGCAGGTCTGTTCGTCCTGTTGTCTGGCCGGTTCTCTTTTTTGCTCCCCTCAGTGCGCTGGCTGCGGGCAATTATTACGATGCGCGTAATGATGCCATGGGCGGCACGGGTGTGGCCTCTTCAACATATGGTACTGCGGTGCTGGCGAACCCGGCGCTGATGACCAAAGCGAAACCTGAAGATGATGTCAGCATTATTTTTCCTGCGGTAGGTGCTCAGCTAACGGATAAGAATAATCTGATTGATAAAGTCGATAATCTGACTGACAGCGTTAATCATTACGAGGACGTTTATGATAACCTGGCATCCACGCCGTTTACTTTAGCTGGTTTAAACGCATTGTCTGCAAATCTGGCCACTGTCCGCGCAGCAGCGGGCGATCTGGCCAGCCAGTTGCGGGCTATCAAGGGGTCTAAGGCAAGCGCCACGGCGGGTGCCGCATTTGCTGTCACCATCCCTAATGATACGCTGTCAGCGGCTTTTGTTGCCAAAGCCTATGGCACGGCAAATGTCGCGACTGATGTGACGCAGAGCGATATTGACTATTTGCAGGCCGTGGCTGACGGGGGCGCAATACCTACCTCCAACCCGAAGGATACGTTAACTTCTTCTGCCACGGGGCTTGGCGCGATTGTTTATGATTATGGTATCGCTCTGGCGCATGAGTTTGAGATTGCCGGACATCCGGTCTCCTTCGGCGTCACACCTAAATTACAAAAGGTTTATCTGTATAACTACAATGCCTCTGTTTACGACTACGACAAATCAGACTTCACCAATGGCAACTATAAAAACAGTGACTCCGGTTTTAACCTTGATGCCGGAATGGCGACCGACCTGGGAGATTACTGGACGCTGGGTGTCAGCGCCCAAAATCTGATCTCGCGTGATATCGAGACCAAAGAGGTCAATGGCTTCAAGGATACTTACCAGATTAATCCGGTGGTCACGCCGGGTATCTCTTTCCATACCGAGCGTTTCACCGCAGCGTTAGATGTGGATGCCACGCCAACAAAAGGCTTTAAAACTGTCGGTGACAGTCAGTATGCCGGAATTGGTGCGGAATACCGTCTGCTCAGCTGGCTGCAATTGCGTGCCGGTTATCGGGCAGATATGAAATCTAATCAGACGAATGTGGCTACGGCTGGCTTTGGTATATCACCCTTTAACAAGGTACATCTGGATCTTGCTGGTATGGAGGGTGATGACAGGACATGGGGCGCGGTTGCCCAGATGACATTTACCTTCTGAACAATGGGGGCGCGTTTCGCCCCCACTATTAAAGAGATCCTGACGCTCAACGAGTGAGCAGCATATTTCCATCAGTTGAAACTACGTAAGAGTTTTTTTTGAGCAGGATAATAAATTTATCGCTGCCGAAAAAATACCTTAAGGAAAAAACTCGTAGAGCATTTTTTCCTTGCCTGAGGTAAATACCAGAAAGTCACTTTCTTTAAATTTATTTTCTTTAATTAATTTTAATTTCAGAGGCTCAAACCGTTGATCATCTGAGAAAAAAAGTGCACTTATATAATCTGAGTCGACTATGTTATCTTTCTCGGAAAGGAAAATAACCTCCCTATAGCAGTTTTCATCTTTAATTCCCAGTTTTTCTCTCAACATGCATTCAGTAAGTAAATCAGTGCGCGTTATATTCTCTTTGTTAATGGCATTGAGATTATCCAATCCTTCCTGATAATGTTTTGCAGCAATAAGATTATTTATATACATATTCTTAATAATACTGCTGTCGGGATTTTTAATGGTTAGTATTCTGAACTCTTCGAGAATTTTGTCTTTGTCTTATTTCTCTGCCATCACCAGACTCATTGTAAGCCTGGAGGCCTTCCGAATAATTTCTTTTTCGTGTAAATTTTTATCTGCAATCAGCTCAGGGTAAGGAAAAGCGTATGTTCTTATACAGAAAAAAAGAGCGATAACAGTTAATAAGTTTGCTGTCTTTTTCATAATGGTTTAATTAAATTTGTGTAATAAAATGGTTTGAGTTAATGCTGATGGGAGCGGCACTATTGTTCCGATTTATCCCGTATCGAAAATGTATCCCGCCTGAACTTTTACAGAGGGAATGACATTTTTTTACGAGGTATAATAAAAACAGCATTCCCAATGAGTGTTTTATTATGACTAAGGAGAAATGATTTTCCTGTTGCATCAAATATGTATTCTTTATTGTCAATGTTATTTCTTACTTTACACCAGGGTACAACTTTTCCTGAACCGTATGCTCTGGCCGCATTACATATCAGCGATGCCGACAGGTTTAATTTTTTTCCTTCTTTTACATCATCCTCTTTTATATTGAGAAGCAAGATAAAAGAGGCATGTAAAGAGCCGACGCCTTCCTGACGTAAATCTGCGAGCCGGGTAAAGCGAAATGATTGAATTGGCATTTGTATCCCTTACACCCTGTTTTTCCATTAAGAGGTTATCGTGAGCAGTATTTATTCAGATGTCAAACTGAGCGCTACTGCCCAAGGCACCCCCTGCCATACCCGCACCCGATCACGCCCTTTTAACCTTTATCAGCCTAGCTTGCTTACTGAAGGTCCGGCAGTGAACAGGTTTGCCGCTGAATTTAACACTGATGATGCAGCACTGGCGCATCGTCCCATCCGCGTTTACAGGCTTTATTGTGTTATAGTCAGCCGTAATTCAGACAGTTCCGGCATTCCGGGACACCCTGTTGCAGCTGTTTTCTGTCGTGTCATAGAAAGCAGGAACAGAAGAATATCAAAAACATGCACGATACTATGACCAATACTGAATGCCAGAAAACCCACGCTACAGCTCATAAAACAGATAATGAGTGTCCCGGACGCTTCAGCGTCGCCCCGATGCTCGATGGGGCATACTACAAATAAAAATCAATAAGTTATATTTTTTAGGGGTGCTATTGGGGTGCCGGGCAGCTAAACTTATTGCATCCTTTTAAGTTCTTGCTTTGCCTCTTTCCTCTTTATATCAATGAAATCTGCCAGATCACTGACGTGAACCATGCGTGGGGATTTTTGGCTATCACCTATGCGGAAAGTTGGAAGTGGCAAATCACCGCATCCGGCCTTTTTATCTGCTGTCGCAGGTTTCATTCCAAGATAGCGCTCAGCCACAACTGCAAGCGGAATGGTTGATGTTTCGAATTCGGCCATGAGAAGAAAGATTGTATTCATTCGTTTTACCCTAAGTTTCACCGCTGCAACGGTATTTATATCGTGACGTGTCACACAGATAATTTGGTTTCGTGCCAACCCAGAGTTACCCAGCATTCTGACTCTTTTTTAAAGCAACAATCCTGAACGGGTAATGATTCATTACATTTTTTGCATTTCCGTTTGCTTAGTTCCTCATGAGAATTCAGTAATTCGGCATGATATTTACGGATCATTAATGCGATTAATTCCGTCCTGTCATAAGGTTCACGTCCAGGGCGTCTGGCCACACAGTCATAATCAAGCATTGCCAGTTCCTGAGAGTCGAGCATGACCTCTAACTTATATTCACCGGCAGCGGTTTGTCTGGCCCGTTGTGCGGCTTTTCTTTCTGCGGGTGATTTAGTCATTGTCTTTCTCCGCACGGTAGATTGCAGTGTTGATATCATTTAGCTTGAACTGAGCGTTTTTTATACGTGCACGACAATTAATATCTTCCCTTTTTAGTTTTTCCAGGCCTTCCCTGTGGTCCTTAATTTCTTGCCTAAGACTTTTCAGCTCCCAATCAACCTTATCCTCACCATCCGTAACCTTGCTAATCCAGTCAAAGGCATCTACCACTGCACCACACCTGCGGCAAGTCAGCATTCGATGGGGATCATCAACTAAAATATTCATGTGGCTACAATGGCGTGGCAAGTTTGCTGGATTGGGTTCTCTGACAAAATTACGCATTTCCCTGATATCTGAATTGCTATCGAACCTCTTTGTAAACGCCAGTACGTTTTCTGAATCATCTGGTGCATCAACATCACTCATCATCACCTCCCGGCTCCGGCGCTGCTGCCAGCAACCGCTCAACTTCTTGCCGCGCATCTGAACATTCAATCGCGCTGAAAGTACCGCAAGAGCCATCGCTATCAAGCAGCCTGTTTATGGCACATATCAGATCGCTATCTGCTGGCGTGGGCGGGGTGGTGTAGAATTGCAAGCCGATCGGCCAAACGCAATTAACATGGTCGCTGACCTGGACATCACCTATTTGCTGTTGGCATCCATCATCAACAATGCGATCAACTGGCTCAGCCTGCAGCGAGGCGAGAGCTATCTCCATTAGCTCAACCATGTATACCTTCTCTGGCACAGATTCAGAGGCAACCTTCCAGCGTTCAATCTCAATGCGGCAAAGTCCGATCAGCGCCAGCCGTTCTTCATTCGTCATCGCTCTTACTCCCGCTGTTGAGGCGCAGCACTTCAGCGCGCATCCAGTTAGCGCCTCGCATCCATGCATGGAGTTCATAGGCATTTCCTGCTGTGTGCTTATTTGCTTCAGTAATGTCAGCGACACTACCCGGCACAGCAACCCGGGCGGGCATGGGGTTGGCATATAGTTTATTAACTCCATCTGGAAGACCTGTGAAATCAGCGTCGTCAACTGGACCAGCGTTTAGCCAGTGATTGCCTGAGACCTCTATTTGAAAAACTGCCTCCTGTTCCCGCAGCGCCGCCAGCTCGTTCTCTGCTGTTATGGCCCTGTCAAAATTGATCCCGACACGCTCAGTTGCGACACTTAGTTCCGTTATAAGTCTGGCGCACTCTCCATTGCGTTGGTCGATAACCGCCTGCTGCTCAGCAATTCGCGCCGCCTGTATAGCAAACTTACGGGCCAGATAATCTGGTATTTCCTCATTCACACGCAGGTCACCCGGCAGGCATTTACCCTTCAAAATCCCGCGCATTTCATTAGCTGTAATTGTCATGCTGGCTTCCTCCCCGGGTTACTGAACAGCCACGGCTGCTGGCTGAGCGGTAGTGTTTTGTCGTATGGGCGCTGGTTCATGAATCTGACCCCTTCAGAAATAGAATCCAGTGAGTTTTGTCGGCCTTGCCGGTACGTTGCCAGACTGTCGGCTCTTGGTCCGTCAGGGCAATTATCTGGCTGGCTGGTATCTGCGTTTCGTTCCACTTAAAGATGAGAGTTCCTTGTGGCCGCAGTACACGAAACGCCTCAACAAATCCTTGTCTGATATCTTCCTGCCATGTCGAGCGGTTCAGGCGTCCATATTTTTTACCCATCCAGGCGTTTTCACCGACTCGAACGAGATGAGGAGGGTCAAAAACAACCTGAGAGAATGAATCGTCAGGGAATGGCAGAGCGCGAAAATCAGCAATAACGTCCGGCGTAATATGTAGCGGACGTCCGTCGCAAAGAGTGTGTGACTCACTGCGAATGTCAGCAAAAACGGTGCGAGGATCCGTTTTATTAAGCCAAAACATTCGACTACCGCAGCACATGTCGAGAATAGGGCGCTGGTTCATGAGGCACCGCCACTTATTTGAATAGATATGTTGAAATCGGGTGTCGAAATCTGGCCTTCTGTGCACTCAATGCCGAGCATATATTCAGCAATAACCAGTGCCAGGAGTTTGATCGACTCGTCTGGATTACCGCCCGTGATATGGTTAACCTCATCGACAACAGGTTGCATTTGCTCACCCATATTCATGAATCACCTTCCGTGCGCCGGAATTCAACCACCCATACCCACGGGTTAGCCACCCAGCTGTCAGCCCCATAGATGGATTGCCAGACATGATGAAAGTGCTCATGTGGCGTGGCGCTGTAATGATATCCGGGTATCGAGTTGTGGCCTCCAATGCAGCCCTCGGCAATAGCATCTCGCTCCGTCATGCTGTTTAGCCGCTCCACACGAACACCAGTAATCTCCAGCTTTATACGGGATGCCCAGCGCGGCATGTGGATTGATGGCGTCCACTTATCGACCACAGCTGGTTTATGGCATTTCTCAATTGGCACACGGTGCGTCTGCTGGGTCCAACTTTGCTGCTCACTGGCTTTATAAACCAGTGTGGCCACGTCAGTTGCCCGGCTGTGCACACGGAAAGTCTCACGCACCCATAGGCGATCACCTACTGCACCGAACGGGCAACGAACACGGATTGGCTTATTCAGGATCGGTGATTTACCAATGGCCCAGCAGGCCTTACTTTCATCTTTCGGGCAGGTGCTACTTAAAACCCAGCCTTGGAAATCATGGGCTGATGGGACACCTTTGACGATCCGGCGCGTCTGCGTCTTTCGACCGTCAAGAACTGCACGGACCATTTCAGCGTTGAAGATAATAGGGCGCTCACGCATGGTCGCCTCCCGCGATCAATGACATTAACCAGTTTCGGATAACGCGATATTCATCATTACGATACGAACCATCGGCATAGATGAACGGAAGTCTCAGGTTGTGCCCATTGCGTCGCAGATATTCCTTGCACCCTGACTCTGTAAAACATGCCGTGACAAACACGTCGATTTCCTGCATTGCGTACCGGTCATATCCGCGAGTATCCCGCCCATCTTGATAAAGCAGTTCCAGTCTAAGGGCTTTGAGGGGGGCAACCTCTTCGCCTTCCCAGACCCATGCAATGCGGCTAGGCGAATGCTCATCACTGCCGATGATTTCCTGTTTTTGGAAGACGACAAACATTGGCTGTTCAGTACAGCGGTTATCCTGCTCACGCAGGTGTTTGGCTATCTGGTAAAACTCTGTTGGGATGGCTATTGAATCACGCATGGTCGCCTCCCACGCACTCGCACAGACCGCACATCGCCAGGCTAATCGGGCTGGGGTCATCTGGATGGGCGATCACATCACACCGATAAACATTTTTACGGTAGCTAACTGAATAACCCCAATCACCTGTTTGCAATAATCGTCCTGTTGCCACACGGTGGCGTGTACTGCGCCCATTGGTTGTTGTGATTGTGAAGTTACATTTATCACCGATAGCGACAGGCTTCGGCTCTCCGGCGTATTTACCGCATTGTTGACACTTATGCATGGTCGCCTCCCTGCTCACCGGCGCGGAGTTGGGCGGCTACACCTTCTGCAATAAGTTCGCATTCGTGAACGATATCAATTGACTCTTGAGGGAATTCATCTTCGCAAGCCTTAAGCGCCACCACTACATTGCGGGCACCTTCAGCCATCCACTGTCGTTGCATTGAGTCAGTGCTGGGGTTTTTAATTTCGTCTGCCAGGTCAATAATCGCTTCCGCAATTTTGTATACCCGCAGCCCTTCATCATTCAGAACCTTATTCCGTCCTTTTCTGATAAAGAGAGGCTTACCAAGCTGTTCTTCAAATAGCGCCATCTGCTGTGACAGTGCGGACTGTGTGCGATTGAGTTCAGTTGCAGCAGCAAGGAAAGTTCCCCTTTTGTGGATGAGCAGAAGCCCCCGCAAAACACTGGTATCAATGTTCATTTCGCAGCACCTTCATTGAGTTGAGAAAGTTCCATAGCATCAATGTGTTGGAAAATCGTGGAAACGTATTGGACCTGATGAAGCGCATCTGCAAGGGCATTGTGCCGTTCACCGGTAAAGGGGATTTCTCGCTTAGGGTCAATACCTAAACGGCGACCGATTTCAACAATGGTTCTGACGTCTAAATCGTCGTAAAAATTCCAGAATGGTTGGATATTGGCGCGATGATATGCAGCGCGGAGAATGACGTTATCGAATGAAGCTCCGTTACCCCATACCTTGACCGACTTACCCACGCGGTTAGCTTTAATGAAAGCATTCAATTCGTGCAGGGCTACCAGAATACTTTTGGCTTCGCTGTCACATATAGCTGCGCGGGCTTCAGTACTCTGCATCATCCACCAAATTATTGTGGATGCATCAGGAACGGCACCGAGGGCCATTTCGCTATTGAGAAGAACAATTACTGAGAAAGTTGCACCGACATTACCGGTTGCCGGGTCAAAGAAAGCAGCTCCAATGGCTACAATGGGGGCGGTTGGTTTATTGCCCAATGTTTCTAAGTCAATCATCACGTTGTGCATATAATTTCCTGTTTTCAGGCTGCACGAATCCCTTACCAGAATTGGTAATAATTCGTTCAGCTCAAGCGTATTAAATTGGCTGGTGGGCGCTGCAACGCACCACAGCCAGACTCTCCCTTCAGACTGAAGGAGCGGCAGGAGTCGAACCTGCATCAGGGGGATCGGACCTGACTATCACCGGATACGTTCACATCGGTAAGAGCGTTCATCGCCTCTTTGGTGCGCCAGACACACCCGACAAGCGCTCTTACCTGATATGAAAAAGGACGGTTAGCAGGGCTATTGATCTCCCTGGTGAGGCGTACCCTGTAACCGTCAAGACAACACAGCATTCGTTTCGTGGGTTATAGGTGTAAACTTTTTTATCTGTAACTCACAATTGAAATGTAATAAAAGTTACCTTTGGTGTCAATAGGCGTGGTAACAAAAGTTACAGAAAGGATTTAGGGGTATAACCCCTTAGAACAAGGGGGGTGGGATTAAAGCTCTTGAAGTACCTGTACTACTTTGCCAAGAATGCGGCAAGTGTTATCACACTGAATTGGCTTAAATTGAGGGTTTAGAGGCATTAAATAACGGTAGGGACCGTCAACGACCATTTTTTTTACAGTGGCGTCAGAACTGCCATCAATGACAGCCACAACTATTTTCCCGTTTAAATCATCAAAAGACCCATAACTCGGTTCAACTATAACGGTTGACCCTTCTGGGATACTTGGGTATCCGTTTGGGTTTGTCATAGATTCGCCTCTTACATCCAGTGCAAACGCTTCTTCAGTAACCTTCACAGTAGTAGAGCACCATCTTATTACATCAACTAGCCTTGCAGCGGCATATGAATCAGTCCACCCCCCAGCTTGAACTGACGATATGACAGGAACCGTTATTATGGGGGGGGTAATAGGTTTTAGCTTTGTGTCATCCTGGACACGATCACCTGTACCGTAGAGCAGCCACTCAGGAGTACATGAAAGGGCTTTAGCCAGATGGTGCAGATTTTCACCAGCCGGTTTAACAGCCCCGCTCTCCCATTTGGTTACAGATACACGGCTAACACTAAGCAGATTAGCTAGCGCTTGTTGGCTGTATTCCATTTGGATTCGCCGTTGTCTTATACGGTCTTTCATATCTGTTTTCATGTAACCAATGTTACGCGAATCTAGAGTAAAAGATGTTTGCGTAATGATGTAACTTTTGTTACCTTCATTCAATTCTAAAAGAGGAACCATAAATGTATAAAGACCTTGTCATTAAGTACTTCGGTGGAGTTGTAAAAACTGCCGAAGCTTTGGGTATCAGGCACCCCGCAATTTCTCGGTGGGGTGTCGTAATCCCAGAAAAGCAGGCGATGCGTCTTGAGCGCATTACAAAGGGTGTGTTGCGTTATGAGCCTAAGCTTTACGCTGAACACCATAAACGATCAGTTAAAGCCTGATAACTACCAGCTGGTGATTAAAATGGTGGATCTAAAAAAATTAGTTATCCGTGTGTGCAGAGATAGTCAATTCACGAATACGCAAATTGCAGATCAGTTGGGAATGACTTTCTCGGAGTTCAATAACCGTCTGCACATGAAAAATGGCACCAGGTTTTTTGATATTCAGCATATGTCCGCTTTGCAGCTTATCGTTGGCTATCCGTTCCTGGCGGATTATTTTGCAGGGCAATTTGGAATGCTGGTGGTCAACAATCCGATACCTGAAGAAATCGACAACGTTGAACTGTTTAGCATTCAGTTAAGAGCTGACGCTGCACAAGGGAAGGTTGCACAGGCAAAAATCGATGCGGAGGAAGATGGCGTTATTGATAAGCAGGAGCTGAAGCACATCAGTCAGCAGGTAATGAATTCTGTCCGCTACACGATAAAGGGTTTTCTGGCGTGGGCTGCATTACATGGCGTTCAGGCAGATGCGATTGATTTGGTAGCTAACAGAAAAGTTGAGGGCCAGCAGGTTGCAGCCTCTGGCCCTCGTGGGTTGTGATGAAACTTAGGGAGAATCAACACTTGAACAGTTTACTCGTAAAAGCTGGTATTCCGCAATTGCGCGTCTTTGTGTTGCCTGGCGGCGCGTTTGTCTATGTAGAAAATATACCCGGTTCGCCGCTGCCTAACAACTACCAGCGCGATCTGCCCAGGGTAGATGTCGAGTCCCGTTGGAGCGAATTTAACAAGCTGGGGGGGCAGCAATGAACCCCACTGAATTTATTCATCAAAACATCGAAAAGCAGCTTATCAATGATGGTTATCCAAAGGATTTAGCCGTCATCGGAGCCAGAAAAGGCGTCGATCATTACCGTACCTGTTCGCAGGCGTCAAGAAAGGGCGCGATGTATGACGATTGTCTGTATATGGCCCGACAATATGCCTATATGCACACAGTTAAACGTGATCAGGTCAGCAAGCCAGTGAAGACAACTCGCAGCCGCAAAAAGCAGGCAGGGGGCTTGATTGGATGAGGAACACATCGAACCCTGGCAGGCAACCTATCGTGAGCGCTATCACGGCACCATCGTTGAAACTATTGGCATTGATACGGTTAACCAGCGCGTTATCTATCGCCGGAAAGGTTATGAGTATGAATGTGTATGCCCTCGCAGGGACTGGAAGAAGAAATTTGAGAGGGTGCTATGAGCGTTAAGTTATCTGCTTACGTATGGGATGGCTGCGCGTCATCAGGGATGAAGATCACCAGCGTGGCGATTATGGCGCGGCTTGCTGATTTTTCCAGTGATGAGGGGCTGTGCTGGCCGTCTGTAGCCACAATTGCGCGTCAGATTGGCGCTGGTTCCAGCACTGTCAGCAAGGCTATTGCAGGTCTTGAGCAGGATGGATGGTTGATCCGAACGGCACGAAGAAAGGGCAACCGTAATGCATCAAACATGTATCAGCTGAACGTCAAAAAGTTGAGAGATGCGGCTTTATCTCACACTCCAGATTCTGAAGCATCAAAATCTGACGTATCAAATTCTGACTATTCAGATTCCGAAGCATCAAAATCTGATGCATCAAATTTTGACCCGTCAGAAAACGCAGATAAAACCCGTTTTGACCCTCCAGAATCTGGATACGATCCGTCAGTAAATTCAAAACATGATCCATCAGATAAAAAAACTATTTGTCAGCCTGCTGCGCAGTCCGACCCTGAAGTGATTTTGACTGACATGGCTAAACAGGTTCTGGCCCATCTGAATCAGGTAACAGGTCAGCGTTATCAGGTCAGCAGGACATCGCTGGAAAATATGCGGGCCAGGCTGGCAGAAGGTTTTACCGCTGATGAACTGATCCTGACGACAGATTATCTCAACGCGAAGTGGCGCGGCGATCTGCAAATGGCTGAGTATCTCAGGCCGGTGACAATGTTCCAGCCGACAAAATTTCAGGGATATCTGACCGGGGCAAAAAACTGGCAATCAGCCGGTCGCCCAGCCTGCGTAAACGGGGAATGGGTGCGGGGAAATGGTGAAAGCATCAGTGGCAGACGCGAGGATCACACAGAACGTGATGCCGCCTGGCGTCGTTTCATCGGTAGCGCAAAGCCATTGAGAAATCCCAGCAATCTGGAGCAGACCGTCAAAGCTGAGGCCAGCAAGGCCGGTGTACGCAGCATGAATACCAGTTTCGCGGTAAGCCGCTGGAACAGCATATGGAAAGACTGCTCCCAGCGCCTGAATGGAGGGAATGCCGCGTGAATATTCGTGAGAAGGTTATCGAATTTATTCGTTTAAACCCTGGTTGTACCTCTGCACAAATTGCTGATGGATCGGGTGTGCCGCGTCGTCTGGTTCAGCCGCTGATGAGTGAATTATCCGTTGAGGAAGTTGTGGTTCGTAGCGTTTTTAAAACGCATCCGTTTTTCTACCGGCTGGCTGAAGAATCTGACCGCGCGACCCTGGGCGAGAAATACCGGCAGCATCGCTGTATCGCTGAAGACCTGGAAAAGAGGAATCTGTGGCGTCGTGCTGCGCGTGAGTGGCTGATGGCGATGGACGCGACGAAGGATGAGGCAGCGAGGGACAAGGCAACAGCCCGCCGTGAACACTGCATCATGCGTGGTCACTATGGCGTCAGCTATGAGACGTCAGGGGTGCGTGTTTACAGCGCCCCGGTAACAGATATGTGGAGGGACTGATGCAACAGAAACTGAAAGCGCATTTCCTCAGAAACGAAATTTTTTATCACAGCATTCGCACTTCAATAGTGCTGATCGCGCTGGTGGTATTTACCCTGGCTATGGAGATGGTAATCGCATGAGTTCACTGTCAATAGTTCATAAAAATCGCGATGACTCAAATACCGATATTGTTCCACGTAAAACTTATTTTGCCGGGTTGAAAGAATTTTATGTGGAGCCGGGTTACAACGTCCGAGAGATTGACCAACAGCACGTTCAGGAGTTTTGCGAGGCATTTATTGCGGGTGAAGAAATTCCTGCGCTGGTTGTCCAGGTAACGGAAAAGGGACTGAAAATCATTGATGGTCACCACCGTTACTACGGTGCAGTTATGGCAACCGAAAGGGGCCATGAAGTGGCGAGGCTTGAGTGTAAAGATGCGAAAGGCACGGAGGCTGATCGCATTGCACTGATGGTGACAAGTTCACAAGGGAAGGCCTTGTCCCCACTGGAACGCGCAGCGGCTTATCAGCGCCTGATGAATCAGGGCTTTACTGAAGGGGAAGTGGCGAAAAAGGTCAAGCGGTCTGTAGCTGATGTTGAGCATCATTTGCAGCTGCTGGAATGTGGTGACGAACTAATCAGCATGGTCAGGACAGGAGAGGTGGCCGCAACCACAGCGGTATCAATGTCGCGAGAGTTTGGGGTTAAGGCGGGAACGGTCGCCACACACGAACTGGCAAAAGCTAAAGCCGCAGGGAAAAAGAGGCTCACCAGAGCTTCTGCTATTCCTCAGTTTAACGCCATTAAGGCGAGGCGACTGGTGGAGCTGATGGCTGCATTCGAATTTGATGATGATGGTTACACTGCGGCTGATGATATTTATCTGGAGGCTATGGGGATTATTGCCGAATTCCGTGATTTTCAGGGGAAGTCGGAAAAAGCGGAAGGGGCTGAATCATGAAATACAGCGTGATATACGCCGATCCTCCCTGGCAGTATGGCAACACGGTAAGCCGTGGCGCGGCAGATAACCATTACAGCACGATGACACTGACTGAACTGAAGCGGCTCCCTGTGTGGGAGCTGTCAGCAGAAAACGCAGTGCTGGTTATGTGGTATACCGGCACACATGATGAGGAGGCAAGAGAACTTGCCGAGGCATGGGGGTTTGACGTCCGTCAGATGTTCCTTTTCACCTGGGTAAAGTTTAACGCAAGGGCAGAGGAGCGTTTCAACAAAGCGTTGAATGAGCAAACGGTTTACGACTTCACAGAACTGCTTGATATGCTCAACGCAGAAACCCGCATGAATCCCGGAAATTATACGCGGGGAAATCAGGAATCTGCGCTGGTGGCCGTCTGCGGAAATGGTCTGGAACGTGCCAGCAAATCGGTAAAGCAGGTGATCTATTCCTGCCAGGGTGAACACAGCACTAAACCGGCAGAGGCCAGATTCAGGCTTGAGCAGCTTTACGGGGATGTTCCACGCATTGAACTGTTCGCCCGCCGTCCTGCTGATGGCTGGCACATATGGGGTAATGAGTGTGATAACAGCATTCAACTGGTGCCTGGGAGAGTGGTTTGAAGCTGACTTTACCATTCCCGCCCAGCGTAAATGGTTACTGGCGTTCCACAGGGAAGGGAACGCTAATCAGCGCAAGAGGGCGCACATACCGAACGAATGCGATAGCATCAGTGTATGCACAGCTAAAGCGTCGTCCACAGCCAATAACCCACGATATTGATGTTCATGTCATCCTGTACCCGCCGACCCGCGCTAAACGTGATTTAGATAATTTTCAGAAGGCGCTGTTTGATGGTCTGACCCACGCTGGCGTGTGGGCTGACGACAGTCAAATCAAGCGGATGCTGGTGGAGTGGGGCAGCGTGACATGTCACGGCAAGGTGGAAGTAACGATCAACGAATTTCATCAACAACAGGAGTCGCCAGGGTTGCTCTGACAGAACACAACATGTACATTTGATCAGTGAATTGCCACTCGTTTGCAGACGGTGGCAGTCTGAAAACAAGGGAGAAAACAATGCATCAGTTACTCGTAATTGACGGCGTTTCTGTCCGTCTGGATAAATCAGGTCGCTATTGCCTGAATGATTTACACCGCGCTTCAGGAGGAGAGGAACGGCATAAGCCCGGAAACTTCTTTCGCCAGGACAATATTAAAGAGCTTTGTGCAGAAATTGACCGTTGCTCAGATATGAGCATCGCTTCGGTAGAGTCAATTCGTGGTGGGGCAGGTCAGGGTACATACGTATGTAAAGAACTGGTCTTTGCCTACGCTATGTGGATCAGCCCATCATTCAATCTGAAAGTCATCCGGACATTTGACGCTGTTGCATCTGGTCAGGCTATCAGTCAAAAAACAGACCAGGTTCAGGCTGGCGTCATTCTGCTCGAATCAGCAGCCCGCATGCTTAACTTCTCAAACTCTTCCAAACTTGGCGCATACCAGAAACTTCAGGATTTTGCCGGTCTGCCAGATATGATGCCTGTGTACGCCATCGATGCACCAGCAGGATCACAGGATGGCTCCAGCAGGCCAACAACCTCGTTAACCACTCTCCTTCGTGATAAGCGCCTGGATGTAACCACCAGTGAAGCGTATCGGCGGCTCGAACGTCTTGGACTGGTAGAACGTCTGACGCGGCCAAGCAATTCTCGCAACGCCAGCAACGGGCAAAAAAGTTTCTGGTGTGTCACTGCCAGAGGTTTGCTTTACGCGAAGAACGTGACCAATCCGAAAAGCCCGCGTGAAACACAGCCGCATTTTTACACATCGAAATCGGATGAACTTATCCGTCTGATGCTTACTTCGACAGCTGTTTAAGGGGTAGGCATGAGAGCAATATTAACCCCGTTTCGTGTGAATGAATTGGGGATGGTTCTGCTGAAGCCTGGCCGGGATTTGTGGCCGGTGTTCAGCCATCGTCGCATTCTGGTCAGTTCCGTACCAGAATTTATGGCGGACCTGCCGGTAGGTGCTGTTTCTGATGCTGACCAGCCGCTGATGGATGATCCCGCGATTTTCGAATTTCTGTGCAATGAAAAAGTGATACTGGCTGCGGGTAGTAAATCAGCTATGGAATTCTGGTTGATGACTCAGCGGGGTTGTCAGTGGAAAGATGATTATCACAGCAAAGATGATACCTCCCTGATTACACAACATGGCGTTGTGCGTTTGTGTTTCCATCATGATAACCAGCTCCGCGAGATGGTTTCTGCTGATGGCGTGGTAAAGCTTTCCAGGAAGAATGCTGCTGAGTGGGTGATGCATACAGTACGACTGGCTCTGTCATTGCCGGAAGGTCATCAGTTATCGCTGCCCGAACTCTGCTGGTGGGCAACGCTCAACAACGTTATTGATTTGATGCCAGAATCCCCGGCACGGCGGGTGCTGAAACTGCCGAAGCCTGCACCGTTAGTGGGTGTTTTGAAAGAGTCTGCAATAGCACCATACAGACCTGCCAGCGATATTTTGCAGGAAGTGGCTAAACAGGTTGTTGAATTAGCCATTGACCCGGAAACACCTGAATCGTTCATGTTGCGTCCCAAACGCAGGCGATGGGTAAATGAGCCGTACACCCGTTGGGTTAAGGCTCAGCCCTGTTTATGTTGCGGGAAGCAGGCTGACGATCCTCATCACCTGATCGGATACGGGCAGGGCGGAATGGCAACCAAAACCCATGACCTTTTCACACTGCCGCTGTGCAGAAAACACCACGATGAATTGCATGCTGATACTAACGCATTCGAACGGCGTTATGGTACTCAGCCAGAATTGCTGCTGCGCATTCTCGACAGAGCGCTGGCTATCGGGGTTATCGCTACGGGTAGAAAGAATTCAGGAGGTAAGGATGCGTAATATTCAGCTTGTGCTTGAGCGCTGGGGAAACTGGTCAAAACATCGGATTGAGAGCGAGGTTGGGTACTCAGCGATAGCGGGTGGATTCAAAGGATTGCTGCCTGAGAATGCCAGCAGCATTAGTTGCACAGACAATGATGCGATGATTGTTGATACCTGTGTGGGCAGACTGAAACAAAAGCGCCCTGATGAATATGCGTTGCTGGTGGACCATTACATAAGGGATATTTCAAAGCGGGCGTTGGGCAGAAAGCTGAAGCTGTCAGAGGGCATGATCCGCATAAAGTTTCAGATGGCTGAGGGATTTATCGACGGGTGTCTGTCAATGCTGGATGTTGAGCTGGAGATGGATCACTCGTTCTGAAAATGTGGCCCACATAAGGGCCACTCTAATAATTATGGTAAAAGCAGACCGAAAAAAGCAAATAAGAGATAGCATGCTGTAGCAGCAAACCACAGGAAAGAATAAACCTTCATCCAGTTATGTATTTTTATGTTCTTATCATCAAAGAAAGCATATCCGGGATCGTTGTTTGCCATGAAGCTTATTTTTTTTCTGTGACTTAATTTTATGAAGAACCTTAAGACCGGAAATACCCCAAAGAATCCAGTCGTATAAAAAAAGATGCAGGGGCCGGGAAAATCGTATTTTTCTCTATAGGCAGATACTAATTCGTAATAATCGTATCGTTTTAATGCATAAATTATAAGTGACACAATAAGAAGACAGCAGCCCATCCCCCGAAAAATAACGATGTACCAGCCAATAATTTGTTAGTTATCATAATATTCAATTACTTTGTTAACTATTGTCTCTACGCCTGAGCTACCAGCATATCCCCCTGCAACTGACCCCACAACAGCACATGCGACACCCCCGGTGCCTGCTGTCACTATTCCAATAGCAGCACAACCAGCTAACGCGGCAGAGCTACCCCATGCACCACCCAGCATTCCGCCGCCTGTAGTAAGAGCAAATTTTGAATAGTCTCTCACTGCGATTTTACCACAATCGCCTTCACGCCCTTTCGCGCAGGCTTCTGCTATATCATTTGTCGTTCCGGCGAAACCGAATCCAATCCCAATTAGCCCTCCATTTTTCATGTAACGCGCTGCTCTGGCCGCATTACCCACATAATAGGAATAACCGGGAATACCACTCAGCCCTGACGTTGACCACTCATGCACAATGGATTTACTCGACAGGTTTAACGCCCGCTTCAGATTTTCATACTGGCGGAATTTAACTGTATAGCGGGCCAGCGATTTTAACAGCGGCTTGTTGACCAGCTCCTTTAGCTGATTCAACAGCTGATTGCGCTCGACAAAAAACTGCTGGCTGATAAGCGTCCCCTGAGTGCGGAACTGATTCTGATAGCTGACCTCAATTTTTTTCAGTGTCTGCTCAATGGCCCTGAAATAGCGTTCACCCGCATCACCTGCGGTGCTGAAAATCTTGTCTCCGGCACCGGTCAGCGCGGCAATCATCCCATAATGTTTATGCATAAAACTGGCGGCCTCTGTGTCCACACCAATAAATGCGGAATTGGTTTGATTCTTTGCCTGCCGAAGCGTGTTGAGCATATGCATTGTGAGCTGAGTAGGTGTATCAGGATCAGCCACAATCAGTATTTGTCCGGGCTTCAGATACTGTGTATCCGCATTGAGTTTCATAAAAAGCTGGGTAGCAGGGGAGCGAATATCCCTGAACAGTTCCCGCGCCTGGTAATCCAGCGTACCGGGCCTTTCCACCACACAATATCCGGGGGCTATATTACGCGCCATGATTCCATTCTCCGTTCGTTGTTAACTGGACATGATGATTGCCACAAGGGGCAGTACCAGATTTGTCAAAAAACCGCGATAAATATAAATAATTCTACTGCGTTACGCAAAAAGTGTTGTAACCTGCTAAGAGTGGTTACTTTGACACACCGCTTAACATTGAAACCTCGCCAATCGGCGGGGTTTTTGCTTTCTGCACAACAGATAAGCTGCCTGACGTGGTATCGCGGTGCGATGTACTCGTGTTGTGAAAAAGGCGGCTTTTCGTTGTGGTGAATGCGTAGACTGATGCGTTTGTCGTGAAGGGCGTATTTCAAACCAGATGGGTCACTGATTTACTACGATGAGATGCGGGATTATGCGACCCTCAGGAGTTCCGCACAAAGCCGGAGATCAGCACTGGCCGCCACACATTAATCAGCTCGGTAAGCAGGATAGACCGGGGTTCGATTCCTCGTACTGAGCACCATGATTGAGCCGCAACCATAACTGTCAACTCGTCTGTACGTGGTTGTCACGTTGCGGACATCTAATTCACCCCGGCATCGACAAATGCGGAAATTAGCTTAAGGCGCGGGGTGTTTTATTAGCTTATATCCCTACGGGGGCTATACAGCGTACCGTTTACGACGATGAATCCTTTCTTGATCCACTGCGTAACTTGCTGGCTCATTACGCCTGCATGCCGGGCAAATTCGGCTTGATTGCCGTCAAACTTCTCTTCAATGTATTGCAGTAACGGCATGGGATTACTCCGCAATAATTTTTGGGTTTACGATCAGATATGAACTGCCGTGTTCGTCTTCCATTTCGACCGCATCAAATCCGAGATGAGCAGCTACACGACCGCGTAAGCGCTGCATTTCCCAGCTTGCATCATTTGTGCAAGAGCGAGGGGAAAGGATATCAGCAAAAGAATCGTCGCATTTATCGTCAACGATGGCTTCAGCCAGATCTTCAACCTCATCAATTTCTAATTCAGTGCGCAGGAATTCAACAACATCATTAATTCGCTCGTTGAGAGATGAGTTGTCAGCAATGCTCGAAACATCATAAGAATGCACATGCTCTCCGTGAGAGCCAGCAATTTCACTATCCTGTGATGCAAACACGCCGTCAAAAACATTATCGCCAGTCATTGCGAAAGCGCCAACTTTGATAACCGGTGCTGCTTTGCTGTGTGAGCCGTGAAAGAGTTTCATGTTGATTATCCAGTTTGTCGTCGATGTATGTATAGTAAAACGCTTTATGCTTAGTGTAAAGCATTTTACTATATATTCTTTATTTTTTTCTTTTGCGCCCCCGAATCACACTCAGATATCTCCTGTCATTTTTCGGGACGGCGCAATTTCTTTCCAACAGCAAGCCGCCATCATCCCGGTGGCGGGGTAACAGCATGTCTTCAGATAACGATCCGGGCTTTTGGGCCAGCGTGGTGTTGTGGCTCTATGCCCATAAAACAGAATGGGGATATGCGGGAGTAGCCGGTATGTTTTCATTACTGCGCAGTGCCTATGCAAAAAGCCCCTGGTCAAAACGAGTTCTCGACGCTGTGTCATGCAGCGCACTTGCCTTTTTCGCAGCGCCAACACTTCAGGTTATCGGTGCTCTCATGAACTGGACAATTCCCGACGCTGCCGCACAGGTTTTCGCTGTGTATATCGGCTACGTGGGTAATGACTATATCAGTGAAAAATTGCGTGGCTGGATCAGCCGCAAATCAGGAGATGCTAATGACGGGCAGTGATAAAACTCGCGGGATCCGCAACAACAATCCAGGAAATATTCGCTGGGGCGATGACTGGAAAGGTTTAGTCCCACAGGCTCAGCGCACAGATAAGTCGTTCTGCCAGTTTACAAAGCCTGAGTACGGTATCAGGGCGATGATTATCATTTTGCGAAATTACCAGAGCAAATACGGTCTGAAAACTATCACTGGCATCATTACGCGCTGGGCACCACCGAATGAGAATGACACTCCGGCTTATATCAAAAGCGTGGCTACGGCGACAGGCACTGATGCTGATAAACCAATCGACCTGACCGACTCACGAAAACTCTTTCCGCTTTTACAGGCGATTATCAAACACGAGAACGGCAGTCAGCCCTACGCATTTGACGTATTTGTGCGGGCGCTCGACCTCGTCTGAAAACAGGAGGCGTCATGGCTGTTATCAACTTCTTCAGAAACTATTCACACCTCATTGTTATAGCGCTTATCTGCGGAGCGCTCTGGATGCTGAATGCCAGAAATCTCCAGCTTGAGGCAACAAATCACAGGCTTGAACAACTGACGGACAGTAAAGACAACCAGATAAACGATCTGCGCTCAAAGAATGACGGTTTGGCCGACAGCGTCAACGACCTCGCCAAAGCAGTGCAGCAGCAAAACGGGGTTATGTCTCAGGTTGCAGAACAACGGGCTGTCACAGCACAGCAGAACAGGAAGCTCCAGAATGAAATCAAGCGTTATCTCGCGGCTGACAAGTGCGCTGTTGCTCCTGTTCCCGCTGATGCTGTTGACAGGTTGCGGGACGCAGCAAAAGCCGCAGGTGGAGTACAGGACAATAAAGCAGCCGCATCTCAGCCTGCCAGCCCAGCTGACAAGCCCAATTGATTTACCGGAGATTGCGCCCGTCCTGACATACGGCGACAGCGTTGCACTGAATGCTGACCTGATCGCGCTGGTGGGCCAGTGCAATATTGACAGGG